>NZ_SHLC01000001.1:0-2400000 GCF_004217495.1 Microterricola gilva | reverse complement strand
TCGGGACTAGTGATCCGGCAGTGGCTTGTGGAAGCGCTGTCGCTCAACGGATAAAAGGTACCTCGGGGATAACAGGCTGATCTTGCCCAAGAGTCCATATCGACGGCATGGTTTGGCACCTCGATGTCGGCTCGTCGCATCCTGGGGCTGGAGTAGGTCCCAAGGGTTGGGCTGTTCGCCCATTAAAGCGGTACGCGAGCTGGGTTTAGAACGTCGTGAGACAGTTCGGTCCCTATCCGCTGCGCGCGCAGGAAATTTGAAAGGATCTGACCCTAGTACGAGAGGACCGGGTTGGACGAACCTCTGGTGTGTCAGTTGTTCCGCCAGGAGCACCGCTGATTAGCTACGTTCGGAATGGATAACCGCTGAAAGCATCTAAGCGGGAAGCCGGCCTTGAGATGAGATTTCCATACCTTCGGGTGAGAGGCTCCCAGTAGACGACTGGGTTGATAGGCTGGATGTGGAAGCGAGGACTAAAGACTCGTGGAGCTGACCAGTACTAATAAGCCGATATCTTGAAAATCATTACACACACATCGTTGTAAGGCTGGTGTGTGTGGCACGGTGAGAGTCCGTGAGAATGCTTGCGTCCACTATGTGGTTCTCGATGTACGGTCGAGAACCAAACAAACAACCTCCATTCGTGGAGACGTTGTGTTTGTTTGATTCACTTTGATACATCAATAGTGTTTCGGCGGCCATAGCGAGAGGGAAACGCCCGGTTACATTCCGAACCCGGAAGCTAAGACTCTCTGCGCCGATGGTACTGCAGGGGGGACCCTGTGGGAGAGTAGGACACCGCCGGACTTACTTTGGAAGAAAGCCACCCCTTCGGGGGTGGCTTTCTTTCGTTAACACCCCACCCGCCGGCCGTGTTGTGCGCCCGATCACCAGCCACCCTCCCGGGTGGCTTCTCTCGTTAACTCGCCCTCGCCGGCGGTGCGTAGACTCTCAGAGTGATACTTCAGGGCTTGTCTCGTGCGCTTTCGCGCGCCTCCACATTCGAAGCGGCCCTGGGGGAGTACGCTCGCGACGCCGATTTCTCGCTCGCAGAGGGCCTCAACCCGCCCCTGCTGGCCGCCCTGCTCGAGCGCAGGCGGGAGGCGGGGAAGCCGCCGGTGCTGTTCATCGTCACGGCGACGGGGCGCGAGTCTGAGACGCTCCGCAGCAACCTCGCCGCCTACCTCCCCGATGCCGAGATCATCGAGTTTCCGGCGTGGGAGACGCTCCCACACGAGCGGTTGAGCCCGAGCGCCGAGATCGTCGGCCGCCGCCTGTTCGCCCTGCGCCGGATGCGCAACTGGCAGCAGGAGTGGCAGGCGGCCGCCGGGGGCGAGACCGCGCCGCACCCGCTCGTGATCCTGGCCTCGGTGCGCGCCGCACTGCAGCCCGTCGCCGACAACCTCACGGACTTCGAGCCGATCGAGCTCGTCGCAGGCGGGCGCGGATATCGCCTGGACAAGCTCGCGGCACAGCTCGTCGATCTGGCGTACACCCGGGTCGACATGGTCACCCGTCGTGGCGAGTTCGCCGTGCGAGGCGGCATCCTCGATGTCTTCCCCGCCGTGGCAGAGCATCCTGTGCGTGTGGACTTCTTCGGCGACGAGATCGAGCAGATCCGCGCGTTCTCCGTCGCCGATCAGCGCTCGCTGCCCGACCCCGTCACGCAGGTGCTGTTGCCGCCGAGCCGGGAACTCCTGCTGAGCGAACCGGTGCGCCAGCGCGCCAGGGAGATGTTGCACGAGTTCCCGAGCCTCTCCCAGATGCTCGCCAAGATCGCCGAGGGCATCCCGGTCGAGGGCATGGAGAGCCTGGCACCAGCACTCGTGGACAAGCTCGTGCCCATGACGAACTACCTGCCGGACGGCGCGGCGGTCGCGGTGCTCTCGCCGGAGCGGGTCGCCAGCCGTGCGGTGAGCCTGGCCGAGACGAACCGTGAGTTCCTCTCTGCCGCGTGGAGCGCCGCGACGTTCGGCGCCGAGGCGCCGATCGACCTGGCATCCGGCGACTTCCTCACCCTGAACGCGGTGCGTGACGCCGTGCGGCTGGGTGCGCCCGGCCGCAAGACGCCCGACCACCCGTGGTGGACGTTGTCGGTGTTCAACGCCGGCGATGCGCTGGCGGCGATCGCGGAGGCCGAGGGCACCAGCATCGCCGAGCTCGTCGCCGACCTCGAGGTCGGCAGCGCCGTGCGGGTGCAGAGCCAGATCGTTCCGAGCTTCCAGGGCAATGTCAGTGGCGCCATCGACCACGTGGCCGCGCGCCTGCGCGAGGGGTGGAGCGTTGCCATCGTGGCCGGCGGACACGGCCTCGTCGAACGCGCCAACGACGTGCTCGCCGAGCGTGGCCTTGCCGCGCGGATCGTCGACACCTTCCCCGATGAGCCAGCAGCCGGGCTCGCCTACATCCTCCAGGCCGAGGCCGCCCACGGTTTCGAGATCGAGGAGGCAAAGCTCGCCCTCATCAGCGAGAGCGAGTTCTACGGGCGCGCGGTCGGCTACGACTCCCGACAGGTCAAGAAGCTCGCCAGCCGGCGCAAGAACGTCGTCGACCCGCTGCAGCTGGAGGCAGGCGACTTCGTCGTGCACCAGACCCACGGCATCGGCAAGTTCATCGAGATGACGCAGCGCACCGTCGCAGCCGGCAGCAGGCCGAAGGGGCCATCGCGCACCGCCGGGATCGCCGCGGCACCGACGATCGTCCGCGAGTACCTGGTGCTGGAGTTTGCGTCATCCAAGCGTGGCCAGCCGGGGGACCGGCTCTACGTTCCGACCGACCAGCTGGACCTGCTCTCGCGCTATGTCGGCGGCGAGGCGCCGGCGCTCAGCAAGATGGGCGGCAGCGACTGGAGCAACGCCAAGTCGAAGGCGCGCAAGGCCGTGCGCGACATCGCGGTGGAGCTGGTCAAGCTCTACTCCGCGCGGATGGCGGCCAAGGGCCACGCCTTCGGTCCTGACACCCCGTGGCAGCGCGAGCTCGAAGAGGCCTTCCCCTACGCCGAGACGCCAGACCAGCTGCAGACCATCGACGAGGTGAAGGCCGACATGGAGCGGCCCATCCCGATGGACAGGCTGCTCTCCGGCGATGTCGGATTCGGCAAGACCGAGGTCGCCGTGCGTGCAGCGTTCAAGGCGGTGCAGGACGGCAAGCAGGTCGCGATGCTCGTGCCGACCACCCTGCTCGTCAAGCAGCACTTCGAGACCTTCCAGGAACGCTTCGCCGGTTTCCCCGTCCACCTGCGGGCGCTCAGCCGTTTCCAGACCGACAAGGAGGCGACCGAGACGATCGCGGGGCTGCTCGATGGGACCGTGGATGTCGTCATCGGCACGCACCGGCTGTTCTCGTCCTCGATCATCTTCAAGGACCTCGGGCTCGTCATCATCGATGAGGAGCAGCGCTTTGGCGTCGAGCACAAGGACTCACTCAAGAAGATGAAGACCAACGTCGACATCCTCGCGATGAGCGCGACGCCGATCCCGCGCACGCTGGAGATGGCGGTGACGGGCATTCGCGAGATGTCGACCCTGGCGACGCCGCCGGAGGACCGGCATCCGATTCTCACCTTCGTGGGGCCATACTCCGACAAGCAGGTGAGCGCCGCGATCCGCCGTGAGCTGCTGCGCGAGGGCCAGGTGTTCTTCGTGCACAATCGGGTGTCGAGCATCAACAAGGTCGCCGCGCAACTGGCCGAGCTCGTTCCGGAGGCGCGGATCGCCGTCGCACACGGCAAACTCTCCGAGGCCGTGCTCGAGCAGGTCGTCGCCGACTTCTGGGAGCGCAAGTTCGACGTTCTCGTGTCGACCACGATCATCGAGACGGGCCTCGACATCGCCAACGCCAACACGATCATCATCGACAGGGCCGACAAGTACGGCCTGAGCCAGCTGCACCAGCTGCGCGGTCGTGTCGGCCGCGGCCGTGAGCGCGCGTACGCCTACTTCCTCTACGACGAGAACGCCCCGCTCAGCGAGACCGCCCACGACCGGCTGGCGACGATCGCCGCGAACAACGAGCTCGGCAGCGGCATGCAGGTGGCGCTGAAGGACCTCGAGATCCGCGGTGCGGGCAACCTGCTCGGCGGCGAACAGGCCGGCCACATCGCCGGCGTCGGCTTCGACCTCTACCTGCGCATGATCGGCGAGGCCGTCTCGACCTTCCGCGGTGATGTCGCGGAGGGGCAGACAGAACTGCGCCTCGAGCTGCCCGTCGACGCCCACATCCCGGAGGATTACGTCGACAGCGAGCGTCTGCGCCTCGAGGCCTACCAGAAGCTCTCCACGGCGAGCTCGCTCGCGGCCAAGGACGAGAACATCGCCCACGTGCTCGAGGAGCTCACCGACCGCTACGGCGAGCCGCCGGCCGCCGTGCAGACGCTGATCGCCGTGTCGACGCTGCGCCGGCAGGCTCAGCGTGCCGGCCTCGGCGAGGTCGTCGCGATGGGCGACAAGCTGCGCGTCGCGCAGGCCACGCTGCCCGACTCGATCCAGGTGCGCCTGCAGCGCATGTACCCGGGGTCGCGCTACTTCGCGCAGCAGGGCGTGCTCTCCGTGCCGCTGCCTGATGTGAGTGACGACGCGAATCCGGATGCCGCGCTCATCGCATGGGTCAGCCAGCTGCTCACCGCGATCTTCCCGCCGCCCGTCGTCGTGCAGGAGAAGGCGGCCGAGGCGGGCTGAGCCGCATCCGTTGGTTGAGCTTGTCGAAACCCTGATTTCAACAAGCTCAATCAGCGGGAGGTGCGCTCAGCCTGCGGGAGGTGCGCTCAGCCTGCGGGAGGTGCGCTCAACCGGCGGGGGAGCCGCTCAGCTGATGTGGCCCCACTCGGCGAGGAATTCGCTCACGGTCATGGTCTCGAGGTCGAGCTGGATCTGCTGCAGCAGATTGTCGGCCTCGATGAGGTCGCCGGCGCTGCTGCGCAGCACCTCGTTGCCCGTCGCCGTCCGGACCACGATGATGTCGGCCACCGAGGGGCTACCGAGGCTGAGGCTCGTTCCGACGAGGTAGGCCACGGTGTGAACGACGCCGCGGATGCCGCTCGGCGTCTCCCGGGCGCGCAGTTCTGCCGTCAGATGAAGGGACGCGGGCTCCGTCGAGTCGGAGTCGTGGTCATGGGAGTCCATGCCCATCAGCCTAGAACAGCGGGGCTGTCGCCGGATCTGGCTCGTCCGCAGCGGAGACCGACAGCTTGCCTGACCGGTACTGCGCCGCACGCCAACTCACGAAGGCCGCCGAGCACACCATGGCGATGCCGGAGCCGAGGAGCACGGCGATCGTTCCCTCGTCGACGACGTCATGATCGCTGGCGAAGGCGAGTTCGTTCATCAGCAGCGAGACCGTGAACCCGACCCCGCCGAGCGAGGCGACGACGAGCAGATCGCCGATCCGGAGCCCGACACCGGAGCGCTTGCCCGCGACGAGCCCGCCGAGCCAGCCCGCCAGCGTGATGCCGAGGAGCTTGCCGAGCGGCAGCGCCACCAGAATGCCCCAGAAGGCCGGACTCAGCTCGCTCAGGCTCACCGCTGGGATCGCGACGAGGGCGGCGGAGAATGCGAACAGCGGAAGGATGATGCCGTTGGAGTACGGCTCGAGGCTGTGCACCGCTCGGCCGCCTGGACGCCGTGCCATCACGAGGCCGAGCAGCACGCCCGCGATCGTGGCGTGCACGCCGGACTGGAACACGAAGTACCACGTGAGCACGGCGAGCACCCACATCGCGATGACGAGGGGCCACTGCGGCTTGCGCGTGAGGATGTAGCCGGAGCGCGGGCGGAGCAGCCGGCTCACGCCGGAGAAGAGCAGGAGCGTCACGGCCGCAAAGCCCAGGTAGCTCAGCTCGACGCTGCTCGTGAAGAAGAACGCGATGATGAGGATGGCGACCAGGTCATCGAGCACGGCCAGCGCCATCAGGAACACGCGTACCCGCGTTGGAATGCCCTTGCCGAAGATCGCGAGCAGGCCGAGAGCGAAGGCGATGTCGGTCGCGGTCGGCACTGGCCAGCCGTTCTCCCAACCGGAGCCCGCGGTGATGAGCAGGTAGATTCCGGCCGGGACGGCGACCCCGCCGAGTGCGGCGACGGCGGGCAGCGCCGCCTTGCTCAGGCTGTTGAGCTCACCGATCGCGAGTTCGCGCTTGAGCTCGACGGCCACGATGAAGAAGAAGATCGCGAGCAGGCCGTCGCTGACGAAGTGCCCCGTCGAGATGTCGAGACCGAGCAACGGCAGCTCGACATGCTCGCCCTTGAAGGCGAGCAGAGCGGGGCCGACGGCACTGTTGGCGAGCACGAGGCCGAGCACGGCTGCCGCCAGCAGCAGCATGGCTGCGTAGCGTTCGGAACGGAAAATAGCCACGGAGGGCCCTCCTGATTGGGTTCGGTCGACGTCGTAGAGCATTGCTGCCCGCCGACCAGACTTCCCGGCTCACCACTGACGAGTTTAGCGGGCCGGCCGGCGGATACCGGCGCTGACGTGCCGGCCGCGCGCCGCGGCGAACGCCCGCAGCCTAGGCTGGACGCATGACTGAGACGATCGCCGCCACCCCTCTGGACGAGTTGATTGCCACCGTGGCGAAGCTGCGCGGACCGGGCGGGTGCCCCTGGGACGCCGAGCAGACGCACGCCTCGCTCGTGCAGTACCTCGTCGAGGAGACACACGAGCTCGTCGACGCCATCGAGGCAGGCAGCCGCGAGGAGCTGATCGAGGAACTCGGCGACGTCCTGTACCAGGTGATCCTGCACAGCGACATCGCCGCCGCCACCGACGGGGAGGACTTCACGGTTCAGGATGTCGCCGCCGCCCTCAACGCGAAGCTGATCGGACGGCATCCGCACGTCTTCGGCGACCGGGTGGCCGAGACCTCCGCCGACGTTGTGGCGTTCTGGGACGACCTCAAGGCCGCGGAGAAGCCGGAGCGCTCGAGCGTGCTGGACGGGATCCCGCAGGGCATGCCGTCGCTGGCCCTGGCCGACAAGCTGCTCGGCCGAGCACAGAAGATCGGACTGATCGAGGACGCCGACGGCGGGATCCCGTTCTCCAGCGAGGACGAGCTCGGCCCGATGCTGCTCGCCATCGTCGCCGGCGCGAAGGCGCGGGGGCTCGACGCCGAGCGCGCGCTGCGCAGCACGCTGCGGGCGTTCCAGGACGAGATCCGCGAGGCCGAGACCACGCTGTAGTCGTCGGCGATCGGCCGTCGGCGTTCTACGCGAGTGTCAGGCCACGCGGCTTCCCGTGGGCAGGCGCCTCGCCGGGGTATTCGTGCGGGTGTACGCCCAGAACAGCGCGCCGGCGCCGAGCAACAGGTGGATCGTCAGACCGACGAACCACGACGGGACGGCGTCGTTGTACATCTCCTCGGCCGTCTGGAAGTCGCCGGTGCTGCCGCCGTCGAAGCCCTGGGGTGAGCCGCCGTCAGCGCAGGCGTCGTAGACGGTGTGGAGCTCAGGGGCGTTCTGTGCCGAGCGCACGCCGGTGGCGATCCAGCCGAAGAGGTCGGTGGGATAGCCGGATTCGTCGAAACTGCCCGGCGCGGCATCCGCCACGACGACATAGGGGTTCGCGGCCAGCACGCCCCAGTAGTAGTCGAAGCGCGGCACCGTCGACTCGTAGACGACGGGATCGGTGCAGGTCCAGCGCCCGTTCGCCTCGTCAGCCGGTGGGTTGTCCCAGTCGAAGTCGCTCGAGGTCCTTGTCGTCGGCGACTGCGTCGCGAGGCCGGCCAGGCCGAAGACGATGAGCGTGCCGACGCTGAGCGCAGCGATCACCAGGTACGTCGTCACGATGGAGAACAGCGGTCGGGTCTGGATGCCGCTGAGCCCGACACCGATCGCTGCGATCACGCCGAGTTCCAGCCCGAGCACGAGCGTCGAGACAGCGACCGTCGCAAAGGAGACCTCGCCGAGCACCACCGCGAAGAGCAGGAACGGCAGCGCGGCCACGAGGAACGCGAGCGCCGTCAGCCAGGCGGCCACGAACTTGCCGAGCACGAGCTGCCAGGTGGTGATCAGCGTCACCTGGGTCGTGGCGAGCACGCCGGAGTCGCGGTCGCCGTTGATGGCGTTGCCACTGAGTGCGGGCGAGACGAGACTGCCGAGCAGCAGCACGAAGAAGATGATCGTGGAAAACATGCCGCCGCCGCCGGACTCCAGGGCGTTCGTGGCGAACCAGAGCAACACCGTGACGAGTCCGACGATCACGAAGAAGACGCCGAGCAGCACGTACCAGGCCACGCCGCGCACGCGCTGACGCAGCTCGAGGGTGACGATCAGCCAGAGGCCACCCCAGAACGGCTGGCGGGCGGATGTCGCAACCGTGGCGCTCATGCCCGGCCCTCCTGTCCGCTCGTGCCCGCCCTGTTCAGGTCGAGGAAGGTGTGCTCCATCTCGCCGACGGCCGGGCCGAAGTCACTGATCATCGCGCCTGCGGCGACCAGACGCCCGAGCACCTCGGCCGCTTCCGCCTCATCGGCGAAGGCGATCAGTGTGCCGACGTTGTCGACCGAGACGCGCTCGGCGCCGAGTCCGACCCTGGCGATGGCGTCGGCGAGCCGCGTCTGGTCGAGCGCACGCACCCGCCACTGCCGCAGGCTGTTCTGTGCCCGCGCGATCTGTTCGGCGCTCGCCGTGACCCCCGCGGCCAGGTAGACAGCTGAGTCCGCCATCTCGTCGAGCTCGGAGAGCACATGGCTCGACACGAGAATCGCCTTGCCCTCTCCGGCGAGTCGGCGCACGAGAACCCGGAGATCGGCCCGCGCCGCCGGATCCAGCCCGGATGCCGGCTCGTCCAGCAACAGCACATGGGGGTCGTGTACGAGAGCGCGGGCCAGTGACAGCTTCTGCTTCTGCCCGCGAGAGAGCACCCGCGTCGGCTGCTCGGCCAGGGGCGTGAGGCCGGTGACGGCGAGCAGCTCGACCGTGCGCAGAGCTGCCCGCTCGCGCGGCATCCGGTAGAGCCTGCCCGTGGTCTCGATGGCCTGTCGCACGCTGAGGGTCGACCAGGCGCCGAGGACATCCGGCATCCACCCCATGCGGGCGCGCACGGCGGCGGCATCGGCGATGGGGTCGTATCCGGCGATGCGGATGCTGCCGGCATCCGGCGCCAGTAGGGTGGCGAGCATCAGCAGCAGGGTGGTCTTCCCCGCGCCGTTCGGACCGATCAACCCGGTGACCGACCCTGGGCGAACCTCGAGAGACGCGTTTCGCACCGCGTGCACGGCGCCGAAACTCCGGCCCACCCCCACCACGCTGATTCCTGTCGGCTCGTCCACAGTGCCCCCACTCGCTTCCCGAAAGTGATCTCAGGCTAGCCTGTCCTCCCTAGCCAGCGGGCGCTTGCGGCGCTAGCGTCACAGTTATGAGCGAGAAGACCTTCAACGAACTCCTGACCATCCAGATCGGCAACGAGTTTGCCGCGTCGCAGCAGTACATCGCGATCGCGGTGTGGTTCGACGCCCACGACCTCCCGCAGCTCGCCGCGCACTTCTACCGGCAGTCGGTGGAGGAGCGCAATCACGCTATGATGCTCGTGCAGTACAGCCTCGACCGTGGCCTGCCGATCACGATCCCCGGGATCCCCGCGGTGCAGAACGACTTCGCGAACGTCGTCGAGCCCGTCGCGCTCGCACTCGGCCAGGAGAAGCAGGTGACGACCCAGATCGAGGAGCTGTTCAGGGCCGCTCGCCGTGACGGTGACGCCCTCGGCGAGCAGGCCATGCTCTGGTTCCTCAAGGAGCAGGTCGAGGAGGTGGCGTCGATGAGCACGCTGCTGACCATCGCTGAGCGCGCCAAGGACAACCTCTTCGACCTCGAGAACTTCGTCGCGCGCGAGACCATCGGCGACGGCGGTGTCGACTCCGACGCCCCCGAGGCCGCTGGCGGCGCGCTCTAAGCCGTAGCGAGCACCCGAGCGGTGCCTCCCCGATTCGGGGAGGCACCGCTTCGTCGTTCAGCCGCGCTCGTCGTGTGAGCGCTCATCGGGTGTGTGTTCGTCGGCCGGCGGGGCGCCGTGCTCGGTGATGCGCTGTTCGGCGACCACGAACGGCAGTGCGCCGACATTGGGGGCGATGATGACGCTCAGGGTCACGATCACGAGAATGGCCGCGGCAATCGGCAGCGCGACCGGCACGGCGGCCGCGATCGCGAGTGCAACGGCCAGTGCCGCTGCCGCGGCGTAACTCGCCCGGACGAGCAGCTCCTGCCGGAACCAGCGCTGCGCCGCCAGCGGTGAGAGCCGCTCCCACACGGCCTGACGCTCGGCGCGGCTGGCGTAGAGCGCGTTCAGCCAGATCAGCAGCGCTGCGGCCAGGACGACGCCGAGAATGGCTGGCCAGACGGTGAGACGCTCGCCGGCGTCATCCGTGATCGTCGCGACGTCGAGCCGCAGCTCGAGCTGCAACCACGCCAAGACCGCGTTGGCCACCGCCGCGGCCCATGTGAGCGCGGCGATCACGGCGCTCTGCACCCCGGGGATGAACGGCAGCATCGCGGCGATCACGACGGAACTGATGAGGTTCGCACCGCGGCTGCGCCGGATGAGTACGCTCTGCGCCACGCTCGTGCGGGCGATGGCCTCGTTCTGCACGGGCAGGCCGTCGCCGAGCAGGACCCGTGCCACCGGGTCGATCACCTGGGCCGTGTTGCCGGAGTAGCTCTGGTGGTCGGTCAACGGCATGCTCGTGTTGTGCACGGCGTGCTCGCTGGGCCCCGGCACCTCGTCGCCGGCCCCGAGCACGTAACTGCCCTTCCATCTGGCGGCCCGCGCCGCGGCCGCATCGCCGAGCGGTCCGGCGGCGAAGGGGTCCCAGATCGCCCAGTAGTTGTGCCAGCGCACGAAGCCGTCACCCGGCAGCGCGGAGTTCGCCAGCCACTCGCGCACCCAGTGGCCTTCGCGACTCGAGCCGAAGCCGCCGCTCGACGTGCCGAGCAGTGTGTTCGCGGCACCGACGGTGTGCAGCTGGGTCACGTTGAAGCGCAACGGCGCCATGTCGACGAAGAGCGTCTCCGCGCTGATCGCTGCCCCCTCTGAGTGAGCCAGCACGACGATCTCGCCGCCGGGGGCGAGCATCCCGTTGGCCTCGACGATGCGGTCCTGCACCGCCATCCGCATCGCGGCGGCGCGCAGCGGGCGCTCTCGCCACGTGCCGACATCCCCGACGAACGCCACCAGGGCGTCGACCGCGTTCTGAACGTGCTTTTTGACGAAGGGAATGAGCATGAGGGGACTGAGCAGGGGCAGGATCAGGGTGAGGAGCACGCCAAGCACGGTGAGCAGCACCGCGAGGCCGGCGGAGAGCAGCACGCCGAAGAGCATGAGCAGCCCGGAGAACAGGCGGCGGGGCAGGCCACGCGGCGGATCCACGTGCGCGGCGGGAGACTGCCGGGTCGGCGGCCGCGTCGCCGCGCTGGCCGCCCGCGTGCCGAAGGACGGCACGCGCACCAGCGTGCGGGCGAACTGGCGGAACATGCGCCACAGCACCCGCCAGAGGAACCGTGCACCCCAGCGGAACACCTCGCTGCGCGTCATCGGCACGAACGACTCAGACCAGCGCGCCTCGAGAATCGCGATGCGCCTGCGGCGCGATCTCGGGTGATCCTCGTCGTCGCTCGAATCGAGCCTCCACACCGCGTCGGCGACGACGTGCGGTGTGCCAAGCCCCGACATCACCGATCCGACTACCGTCACTCCGGGTGGCCATCCGTCGTCGACGAGCCGATCGTGCAGGCCGGGCTCGGCGACGGTGGCGTACTTCGCGATCCAGTCCGCACGCCCGAGCAGCGGTTCGGCCCACTCGAGCAGGGTGCTGCCCTGGGTCGCCTGGCCCATGCCGTGCACGACGACGAGTGCGATGTCGGCGTTCACGGCGCGGGGCCCCGCCGGGGTTGTGTCCGGCCCCTGCCGCTCGACCAGCACGCCGTGGTCCTGAGCCGGGGGAACAGGCGCCGGGGGAGCAGGCGCGGGGAGAGCAGGCGCCGGGGGAGCGGCCGGTGGAGCGGCCGGGAGGGCGGGCGCTGCCGGCTCTGTGCTGCGGCGGGAAATTCGCATGGCTGCTCCTGCACTGCTCGGTTCGGGCACTGCGCGGTTCGGGCGCTGCGCGGTTCGGGCGCTGCGCGACCGGTGCATGATGCGTGCACCGGGGGATCCGTGAACGAAAGATATACCCCCGCGGTTGCGTCGGCCAGCGGTCGGCGGTGCTCGGGGAATCGACGGTGCTGGAAGAATAGGGGGCATGGCCCAGACTGTGACCCCGCCGAGAGGCATGCGCGACTTCCTTCCCGCCGACAAAGCCCGCCGCGAGCACGCGCTGGGGATCATCAGGGCGAGCTACGCCGCCCATGGTTTCGACGAGATCGAGACGCCCGTCATGGAGGACTCCGCGCGGCTGCACTCCGGGCTCGGCGGCGACAACGAGAAGCTGGCCTTCGCCGTGATGAAGCGCGGACTCGGCCCCGACGACCTCGCGGCCGCTGCGGCATCCGGCGACACCCTCGCCCTGGCCGACCTCGGCCTGCGTTTTGACCTCACCGTTCCCCTCGCCCGCTTCTACGCCACCCACAGGGCGGCGCTGCCCGGCGTGTTCCGTTCCATCCAGATCGCACCCGTCTGGCGTGCAGAGCGCCCGCAGAAGGGTCGCTACCGCCAGTTCATGCAGTGCGACATCGACATCATCGGCGAGGCCGGCCAACTGGCCGAGATCGAGCTGATCGGCGCGACGGCCGGAACGCTGGATGCCCTCGGCCTGAGCGGCTGCAGCATCCGCATCAACGACCGCCGCATCCTGTCGGCGCTGCTCGCCCACTGGGGCGTCGCCGAGACGCTGTTCGAGCGGGCGCTCATCACCATCGACAAGCTCGACAAGATCGGCGCGGCTGGAGTGGCCACCGAGTTGGCCGGCCTCGGTATCGCCGCCGACGGGATCGCCGACACACTCGACGGCATCGCGAACGCGGGGTGGGAGCTGCTGCACGGCGTCACCCCGCCGCCGGCCTGGCTCGACCAGCAGGCATACGCCGAGCTGCTCGCGCTGCGCGCGGCGCTGCCAGATGTCGAGCTCGTCTTCGACCCGACACTCGTGCGCGGCATGGGCTACTACACCGGCACCATCTTCGAGATCGCCCACCCCGACCTGGGTTACTCGCTCGGCGGCGGCGGCCGCTATGACGGCATGATCGGTCGTTTCCTCGGCAACGACGTGCCAGCTTGCGGCTTCTCGATCGGCTTCGAGCGCATCGTCGACCTGCTGCCTGAGGACGCGGCCAGCACGGCGGACGCCGTGGTGATCGTGCACGAGAAGGATGCCGCGCCGACCGAGTTGATGGCGCTCAAGAGCCAGCTGGTTGCCTCGGGCACCCGGGTGCGGCTCGAGAAGCGCAGCAAGAACCTCAAGGCGCTGCTGGAGCGGGCAGAGGCCGACGGCTTCACGCGCTTCGCCCTGCTCGGGCAGGGCGTGACGGATGCCGGCGCGCTCGAGTTCAAGGCTCTCGGAGGCTGATCAGCGACCGCTGCCACTGCGTGAGTAGACTGGCAGCGGATCACGACGGTGTTTTCCGCATCCCCAAACCCCCCTTACTCAAGGAGATAGTTGTGGCTCTGATCGAGGCTGTTGGCGCTCGCGAAATTTTGGACTCCCGTGGAAACCCGACCATTGAGGTCGAGGTTCTGCTGGAGGATGGCACGGTTGCCCGTGCCGGTGTGCCCTCCGGTGCATCGACCGGTGCCTTCGAGGCATACGAGCTGCGCGATGGCGACCCCGCCCGCTACGGCGGAAAGGGCGTGCTCAAGGCCGTCGACGCCGTGCTCGACGAGATCGGCGACGAGATCGACGGCATCGAGTCCACCGAGCAGCGCGTGCTCGACGCCGCACTGATCGAGCTCGACGGCACCGACAACAAGAGCCGCCTCGGCGCCAACGCGATGCTCGGCGTCAGCCTGGCCGTCGCCAAGGCATCGGCCGACTCGCTCGACCTGCCGCTGTTCCGCTACCTCGGCGGCCCGAACGCGCACACCCTGCCCGTTCCGCTGCTCAACATCATCAACGGTGGTTCGCACGCCGACAACGACGTCGACATCCAGGAATTCATGATTGTGCCTTTGGGCGCCGAGACCTTCAGCGAGGCACTGCGCTGGGGCGTCGAGACCTACCACGCCCTCAAGGGCCTGCTGAAGTCGAAGGGCCTCGCAACCGGCCTCGGCGACGAGGGTGGCTTCGCCCCCAACCTGCCCAGCAACCGTGCGGCCCTCGACCTCATCGTCGAAGCCATCCAGATCGCCGGCTACGTGCCGGGCAAGGACATCGCGCTGGCGCTCGACGTCGCGGCGACCGAGTTCTTCAAGGACGGCAGCTACCACTTCGAGGGCAAGCAGCTCTCGGCCGAGGAGCTCGTCGCCTACTACGCCGAGCTCGTCGAGGCGTACCCGCTGGTCTCGATCGAGGACCCGCTGGAGGAAGAGGACTGGGACGGCTACGTCCACCTCACCGCCCAGCTCGGCGACAAGGTGCAGATCGTCGGTGACGACCTGTTCGTGACCAACCCGAAGCGCCTGGCCAAGGGCCTGCAGCTCCGTGCTGGCAACTCGATCCTGGTGAAGGTCAACCAGATCGGCACCCTGACCGAGACCCTGGATGCCGTTGCCCTCGCGCAGCGTGCCGGCTACACCGCGATCCTCTCGCACCGTTCGGGTGAGACCGAGGACACGACGATCGCCGACCTCGCCGTCGCAACCGACTGCGGCCAGATCAAGACCGGTGCGCCTGCCCGCAGCGAGCGCGTCGCTAAGTACAATCAGCTGTTGAGGATCGAAGAAGAGCTCGGTGAGGCCGCCGTGTACGCCGGCCGCAGCGCGTTCCCGCGCTTCACCGCGTAACTCACCTCACGCGGTTTCTGCCGCGCAGCAAGCACCCGGCCCACCTCGGTGGGCGCGTCTCGAACGGAGGACAAGGGCAATGCCTGACACCTCGACGAAGACGGCGTCTCGGAAGGTTCCGGTGGCCATGGCCACCGGAGACTCCCCGAGCGGGGGCTGGCTGCGCGGCATCCGTTTTTCCGGCTTCTCGCTAATCATGATGGTGATCCTGGTGCTCGGAGTCGTCATTCTGGCTCCGGGGCTGCGCGTGCTCGTTGAGCAGCGCCAGGAGATCGCCGCTCTGAGTGCGGCCGTCGACGCCCAGCAGGATCAGCTCGCCACGCTGCGCGCCGAGCGTGAGCGCTGGAATGACAAGACCTATGTGATCACGCAGGCCCGCGACCGGCTCTACTACGTGATGCCGGGCGAGGTCAGCTTCCTCGTGATCAATGACCTCGCCGCACCGCTCGAGGAGAACGAGCAGGCGCCGATCAGCACCGAAATCCAAAACACCCAGCTTGATTGGTTACAGTCGATGTTCGCCTCCGTGATGACGGCGGGCCTTGCAGAAAGCACAGCAACACCATGACGACACCGCCATTTGACCCGGCATCCGAGCGCGACATCGCCATCGTTTCGGCACAGCTCGGCCGCCCGGCCCGCAACGTGATCGGCATCGCCGCGCGGTGCGTGTGCGGCGCTCCGACCGTGGTCTCCACCGCGCCGCGACTGGCCGACGGGACCCCGTTTCCCACGCTCTACTACCTGAGCCACCCGGCTGCGACGGCCGCGATGTCGTTCCTCGAGGCGACGCAGGTGATGAACGAGTTCACCGAGCTCCTCGCCGCCGATGAGGAGCTGCGCGCAGCGTACGGCCGCGCACACGAGGCGTACCTGGCTGACCGCGCCAGCATCCTCGTCGTGCCGGAGATCGAGAATTTCTCCGCCGGAGGCATGCCGGTGCGTGTGAAGTGCCTGCACGCCCTGGCCGGCCATGCGCTCGCAGCCGGCCCCGGCGTGAACCCCATTGGCGACCTCGCGCTCGAGCGCTCCACCTGGTCGCCGACCGTGTGCGAGTGCATCGCATACGAGGGCATCGACGCCGCAGAGCCCGGCACTGACGCGTGATGGCCTGGGTCTGATGCGGGCGTGGGGGCGCTGGGGCGGAGTGGTCGCCACGGCGGTGATTGTGGGAGTGACGCTCGGCTCGACCGTGCTCGACGCGCCACCGGCGCACGCCGACCAGATCCGCGACATGGAGTACTGGCTCACCGACTACGGATTCGATGAGGCCTGGCTGACGACCAAGGGTGCCGGCGTGACCGTCGCCGTCATCGATACCGGGGTTGACGGCAGCGTCGCCGAGCTGAAGGGCGCGATCGTCGGAGGCATGGACGCGTCCGGGATCGGTTCACCGAACGGGCAGACCCCCGTCGGCGACAACGAGCAGCACGGCACCATGGTGGCCTCGCTGCTGGCCGGACGCGGGCGCGGCCCTGTGCCGGACAGCGGCGTGATCGGCGTCGCCCCCGAGGCGGAGCTGCTCGCGGCATCCGTCGCCTTCGGCACCGACACCGGCTCGACCGTCAGCAACGACGACCAGATCGCGGCCGCGGTGCGCTGGGCAGTCGACAACGGGGCCGATGTCATCAACATGTCGCTGACACGAAACACCCTGGACTGGCCGCAGAGCTGGGATGACGCCTTCCTCTACGCCTTCGAGAACGACGTCGTCGTCGTCGCGGCCGCAGGCAACCGTGGCGCGGGAACGACCTCCGTCGGCGCCCCGGCGACGATTCCGGGCGTGATCACCGTCGCCGGTGTCGACCGCAACGGCGAGGCGAGTTTCGATGCCTCATCGCAGGGCATCACGATCTCCGTCGCTGCACCGAGCGAGGACCTCGTCGGCGTCGTGCCGGGTGGCGGTTACGCGAAGTGGGACGGCACGAGCGGCGCCGCACCGATCGTCTCTGGCCTTGTCGCGCTCGTCCGCTCGGCCTACCCGGAGCTCGATGCCGCCGGTGCGATCAATCGGGTGCTCTCGACGGCCGAGCCGCGTGGACCGGCGCAGATCTACGGAAACGGGCTGATCGACGCGGCCGCCGCGATCAACGATGAGGTGCCGGCCGCAACCACCGATCCGGCCACCCTCCTCAAAGACTGGATCCACCTGCACCGGCGCGCTGCCGTCGCTCCAAGCGAGGAGGAACCCGCGCCGCAGGAGCCGATCACCGTCAAGGCCGACCCGGTGCCGCCGGAGCAGGACAGCTTCGCTGCGCTGATCCCGAACAGCTTCACGATGGCCACCGTTACGGTGCCGCTGCTTGTGCTCGGCGGATTTGTTATCCTTATGGTGCTGATGGGCATAGGGGCCACACGGCATTTCAGGCGAATACTGCGCAGGTAGTAGATTGTTCGCACATCTGTGATCATGTAGGAGACCTTTAACTGTGCCCAAAATTCTCATTGTCGGTGGCGGCTACGCCGGTTTTTACACCGCCTGGAAGCTGGAAAAGTGGCTGCGCAAGGGCGAGGCTGACGTAACCGTCGTCGACCCGCTGCCATACATGACCTACCAGCCCTTCCTTCCGGAGGTGGCCGCCGGCTCCATCGAGCCGCGCCACTCCGTTGTGGCTCTGCGTCGTCACCTCAAGAAGACCACCGTCGTGACCGCCAAGGTCACCGGCATCAACCACGCGGCCAAGCAGGCCACGATCACCCCGCCGGTCGGAGATCCCTACACCTTCGACTACGACGTGATCGTCGTCACGGCCGGTGCCGTCTCGCGCACCTTCCCGATCCCGGGCGTCGCCGATGAGGCCATCGGCCTCAAGACGATCGAAGAGGCGATCGCCATCCGCGACCGCGTGCTGACGAACTTCGACAAGGCCTCCGCCATGCCGGCCGGCCCAGAGCGTGACCGCCTGCTCACCTTCACCGTTGTCGGTGGCGGCTTCGCCGGCATCGAGGTCTTCGCCGAGCTGCGTTCCTTCGCGAGCTCGCTGCTGAGCTCGTACCCGCAGCTCACCTTCGACGACACGCACTTCCACCTCATCGAGGCCATGGGGCGCATCATGCCAGAGGTCTCGCTCGAGACCAGCCACTGGGTGCTCAAGAACCTCGCGCAGCGCGGCGCAGAGGTGCACCTCGACACGCAGCTCAAGTCCGCCGTCGGCGGCGTCGTCGAACTCTCCACCGGTGAGAGCTTCGAGAGTGACCTGATCGTCTGGACCGCCGGCGTGATGGCGAACCCCGCCGTCGTGCGTGGCTCCGACTTCCCCGTCGAAGAGCGTGGCCGCCTGCAGGTGCGCGCCGATCTCCGCATCGGTACCGAAGACGACATCGTCGAGGGTGCATGGGCCGCCGGTGACATCACCGCGGTTCCCGACCTCTCCGGCGGTGGTGTCGGTGGATACTGCGTTCCGAACGCCCAGCACGCCGTTCGCCAGGGCAAGCTGCTCGCGAAGAACATCGTCGCCGTGCTGCGTGGCGAGGGCCCAACGGAGTACCTGCACAAGAACATGGGAGCTGTTGCCGGCCTCGGCATCGGCTACGGCGTGTTCCAGTCCGGCAAGATCGCGATCAAGGGCCTCCCGGCATGGTTCGCGCACCGCGGCTACCATGGCCTGGCCATGCCCAGCTGGGAACGCAAGTTCCGCGTGATCTGGGGCTGGGTGAACAACTTCTTCCTCGGCCGCGACATCGTCTCGCTCGCAGCTGTCGCGACCCCGCGTGCCGCATTCGAGGAGTTCGCGTCGCGCCCGAAGCCGCAGGTCGAGGCCGCACCCGCTGCTGCCGCTCCGAAGGCCGCCGCCCCGAAGGCCAAGACGGCGGCCGCCAAGGTCGCCGCGCCGAAGGCTGCCGCGACGGATGTCGCCCCGAAGGCCGCCAAGGCCCCGGTCAAGCGTGCGCCCAAGAAGGTTGCCGCCGAGACCGTCGAGGTCGCAGAGGCCGTCGCAGCCAAGTAACCCGCGCATCGCGTGACAACAGCCCCGAGGCCTCGCCTCGGGGCTGTTTTGCGATCCCGATAGACTCGGCACCGTTGTAATCAATGCCCCCATAGCCCAATCGGCAGAGGCAGGCGACTTAAAATCGTCGCAGTCTGGGTTCGAGTCCCAGTGGGGGCACCACAGTGTGTTTGGCCGGCTTGGCCAGTTCGGCCAGTTCGGCCAGTTTGGCCCGTTTGCCCGTCCCGGTTCTCCGGTTGAGCGTTGTGTGGCACGCGCATCGGCCGCGTGGGACACGCACGCGGTGCTCGCTGACACGGAGATTTCGTTGCACGCACACGGAGTTCGTTCTCTTCCCGCTCATTCCATCGATGAGTACGCCGATTCTTGGTGAGTACGTCGCGCACCTGGCGACGCCTCTGCCGCTTGCGGCCACACGACTTGAAAGGCACTACATCAGATGAAGAGATCCAATCGGGTGATCACCAGCGCCCTCGCGGCCGGAGCGATAGCGTTCGCCGGGCTCCTCGCCGCGCCGGCCGCACATGCGACGCCGAACCCTTCGCCCACGACTTCGGTGAGCGCCGCGGTGCGCGCTGCCGCGCTGACGTTGCCCACGGCAACCGGGTCCGCTGCCCCCGGTATGGTCGCAGGCTGGATCAACATCTATGACCCCACGCCCGCCAACCAGGTCAGGGGGTACCTCACAGTCACAGCACCCCCCGGAACGACGTTTGATCGAGTTTCAGTCAATATGTCCAGCATCACCATTGATTACAGTGATGACAGGCGCACCGCGACGGTCTCCATCTCGTCTTACGGGGGAGGCGCAGGCACGATTCAAATCAAGCTCCTGATTCCGGGGTCCGCGAAACCGTTGGACGAGTTTCCCGGGGGAACGGTTTCGATCACCTCGGAAGCCGCCGGAGGCAGCCTGCTCGCCTCTGGGGCATTCAGTGCAACGGCATCGTGGCCCCGTGCGTTCAGTACCCCTGAGAACTCAGAACTGAATCAGAGTTCAGCGTTCACCGGTGTCGGCAAACCCGGCGCTGCGGTGCTCATCAAGAACGAGCACGGTGACGTGATTGCCACAACCACCGTGCAAGCTGACGGGACGTGGAGCGCGTCGTTGGCGCACCCCTTCCCCGACGGCACCTTCACCGCCACCGCGGTCGTTGAGAATGTGACCCTCCCAGCAAAACACTTCACCATGAAGAACACCTTCCAGATCCTGACGCCCGTCGCCGGTTCGGTTCTCGAGCCGAACCAGGTCTTCACCGGAGTGGGTGAGCCCGGCTCGACCGTCGCAATCACCGACGGCAAGGGCAACGTCGTCGCAGAGGCCACTGTGTCCCCAGACGGCACCTGGTCGGCGACGCAGACCGGAACGCTGCCGTCCGGCCCGAGCGAGCTCTTCCTCACCTCCACATCCGTCGGCGGTGTGAGCGAGACCACTCCGCAGGGCACCTTCGTGACGACGGACGAGACCCCGGTTGACACCCCGGTGCTCGACACGACCATTGCCGGCGGAATCGCCATGGCGGCGCTGGCCGCTGCTGGCACACTGCTCCTGAGCCGCCGCCGCTCCGCCGCGCTGCGCGGCTAGTCGAGCCGGCTGCACGCGTGGGCCTTGTCTGAGCTGCGAGGCGCCACAGGGCGACGCACACCAACCCCTCGAGTGTGCGTCGCCCACCTTCGAATCCCACTCGGCACCACCTGTCCGGAAAGGACACCATGTACAACGCTGGAGCCCCCCTCGGTGGGGGCGTCATTGGAGTTGGCGTGCTTGCATCCACTGGATTCAACGGCCTCGCGATCACGATGCTCGCGGTGATGTTCCTGCTTGGTGGATTCGTGCTGCTGCGGTGGGCGAAGCTCCGCCACGCCCAGCCCGTTGGCGCGATCGCCGCGGAAGGGCGCAAGCGAGCACGACACGGAGGCACACGGCGCAGACACTGAGATTCGCTCTCCACACACCTACGTTTCAGATGCACGACACTGGCGTTTCTTCGCCGCGCCCAGAATCGGAGCACTGCACAACAGACTGGTTACGCAGCTCAAACGATCAGCGGTCGAACAACCGCACGGGCGCCTCTCTCGGCGTTCAGGTCCGTTTCCGGGGCTGCTGACGCTCTCCCAGTCGGTCGGGGATGAAGAAGAGAAACCGTTCGGCCGACTGTGAGCCTCTGAAGGAGAGTTCGTTGAGCACCTCAGCAGTAACCATCGATTCCGTCTCGGCCGCAGTGCCGCGCCGCAGTGCCGGCCAGCTAGCCGCACGCGTCGCACGAGGCGCGCTGAGTCTTTCGCTCCTCGCGATTGGCGTTTTCATCGTCGTCAACGAGGGGCAGGTCCGCGTTGCGGAGTCCCACCTGCTCGCATTCCTGATGAACCGTGGCATCGCCGATTCCGCCGTCGAGGCATCCAGCGCGGGCAACCCCGCCGTGGCCTTCGAGCTGGGCGGCCAGTGGTTGGCATTGCGCATCACCATCCAATGCGCCATCGCGCTCTATCTCGGCCCTGTTCTGCTTGTTGCGGCTCTGCTCGTGCTGAGCCCCCGTGTCAGCAGCGCGCGAGTGCTCCTCTCCACAGGAATCGGGCTTGCCGCGCTGACCCTCCTCAATCAGCTGCGCCTGTTGCTGATCGCTTTCGGCTATGGCACGTGGGGAACCGAGGCTTTCCACTGGATGCACGGCCCCGTGGGGACTGGCCTGATGCTCGTGGGAATCGCCGCGGTGCTGTTCCTGTTCGTCATCCTCTGCATTCGCAGGGCCCCTCGTTCGAAAGGGCGCCGGGCACAGGAGAGTCAGCGATGATCGGCGTATTCGCCACCGCGGCGACCGTCGTCATCTGTATTTCTTTCGCCTACCTCTGGGTGCTGTACTTTGCGGGCATCCGCACAATCAAACAGAGCGGGGCCACCCTCAGCACGCTCAGCACAATCGGTTACGAGAATCCTTTTCTGGATGAACCAGGGACGTTCCACACCTACTTTCTCGTTCCCTGTCTCAATGAGGAACGCGTCATCGGGGCGACGAGCCGAGCATTGGCCGGATCGCCGCACTCGACCACGATCGTGATCGATGATGCCTCCGACGACGCGACGGAGGCGGTCGCCTACGCACACGGCGGTGACAACGTCATTGTGCTCAAGCGGGTTCTTCCCAATGCCCGAATCGGCAAGGGCGAGGCGCTCAACGATGCCGTGCGGTTGGTCCGTGAACTCGTTGCCGAGCGAGGTCAAGACGTCGACAAGGTTCTCGTCACCGTCATGGATGCCGATGGACGGCTCTCTGACGGCGCGATGGCAGCCGTCCTGCCGCTGTTCGATGATCCGAAGGTCGGCGGGATCCAGCTCGCTGTCCGCATCCGCAACCGTGACCGCTTTCTCACCCGTTTCCAGGACTTTCACTTCTGGTCGATGACGGCGGTCACCCAGCTTGGCCGCAAACAGTCTGGAACGGTGTCGCTCGGGGGTAACGGCCAGTTCAGCCGGCTCGCCGCGTTGAACGATGCCGGAGAGAAACCGTGGAGCGAATCGCTCACGGAGGACCTCGATCTGGCCGTGACCCTCGCGGTAGAAGGCTGGCTGCTGACCACGACCCCGCATGCGGCGGTAGAACAGCAGGGCGTTGACACCATCGCGACGCTGTTCAAGCAGCGGCGGCGTTGGTTTCAGGGGCACATGGTGATGGCCAAGCGCGTTCCAGAGATCTGGCGGGAACCTCGCCTCACGCAGTTGCGTGCACTCGAGCTCACCGCATACATCCTCACCCCGTGGGTGACGATTCTCCCGTGGTCGATTCTGTTCCACTGGGGCCTGATCGGGATGGTCGTCGATGGGGGCGCATTCTTCGCTTTCGTCACCAACTCAGCCACCCTGCTCCTCGGCGCTGCCGTCTGGTACCTGCTCACGCTGGGGCCGGTCTTCCTCAGCGCCTGGGTGTACTACCGGCGCGATGAGCGCAAGGAATTCTGGCAGGCGCTGCTGCACGCGCACTGCTTTCCCATCATGAACTACCTGGCGTTCGCCGCCGTGTGGAGCGCCCTCGCGCGCATCCTCAAGGGCGACAACAGCTGGGAGAAGACACAACGAGTAGAGGAGGTGCTCACATGAACCCAACACGACGAACCGCACGGCAGATCACACTGCCTGGCTCGCACTTTGCCGCCGTCGACGGCCTTCGTGCTGTCGCCATCCTGAGCGTTCTCGTCTTTCACACGGGGCTCTACTCCAACGGCCTCTTCGGCGTTGACATCTTCTTCGTGCTGTCCGGCTTTCTGATCACTCTCACGCTGCTGCGCGAGCACCACCGCGACGGCACCGTGCGTCTCGGTCGGTTCTACCTGCGCCGAGTCAAGCGACTGCTCCCGATGTTGATCGTCGTGCTCGGCCTCACCCTCTGGGCGGTCTCAGCCTTCGGAAGCCCTGCGCAGATCGGCCGCTTCTCCGAGCAGGCCATCGCCTCGCTTGTGTACGTGACCAACTGGGAGCAGATTCTCGCCGGCCAGAGCTACTGGGACGGATTCGGACAGATCAACCCGCTCGGTCACATGTGGTCTCTCGCCATCACCGAACAGTTCTACCTCGTCTGGCCCATCGTGATCGTGCTCATCCTCGTTGCTGGGCGTCGCCGCACGACGGAGCGCGCATTCGCCTGGCAGCGGTCGCTGGGCCGGCCGGTCGCCGTTCTCGTAATTGGGCTGGCTGCGCTCGCACTGGCCGCTGCGCAGCCCATGCTTCGCTTCGATGGGTCGAACAGCGACCGGATGTACCTCGGCACCGACACACACGTTGCCGGTCTCATCGCGGGGTCGGTTGCCGCGTCTGTCGTCTATCTCTGGCTGCGCAGGTCTGCGGTTCGCGCTCAGCGCGGGAAGACATCGAGTCTTTCGCCTGTGACCCTGCGGGTGAAGAACCTGGTGCTCACCGTCACGACCTCTGCTCTCTCGGCTGGTGTCGCGTCAACAATTGTGCTGCTCTCGCTCATGGCACACGACTACAGCCAGGAATGGCTCTACCGCTGGGGCTTTGCTGCGGTCGCCGTGCTTGGCGCAGTGCTTGTCGTGACGCTCACGTCGAAGCACAACGTTGTGGTGCGGGTACTGGCGTTCAAGCCACTCGTGGAGATCGGGAAGGTTTCGTACACGCTGTTTCTGGTGCACTTGCCGATCTACTGGCTGATCCTTGCTGTGCAGCCGTACAGCACTCCTGTCGATCTGCTGATCATCGGCCTTCCTGCATCGCTCCTTCTCGCAAGCGCCCTCCACCACCTGGTGGCCGAACCAATTCGCATGCGGCGCTGGAAGTTCAAGGGCACGACGGCGTTCGTCTCCGCCGTGGCGGCGACGGCGGCCGGGGTACTCCTCGTGCCAAGCCTCGCGGTTGCGAAGCCAATGGGCACCGGCGACACGACGGTGCTGACGCTCGGCGACTCGCTGGCCAATGACTTCGCCGCAGCGCTCGCGCTCGATGAGTCGGCGCGCTTCACTGTGGTCGACGGCGGTCTGCCCGGGTGCGGGATCTCTGGCGGCATCGCTCAGCGCACTGCCGGGGGAGTCACTCAGAAGGCGCCGGCTACCTGCAATCCGTGGGAAGAACGCTGGAAGAAACAGATCGCCGAGACCCGACCCGATGTGATCGTCGTCAACCTGGCGTGGGACGCCGTGACACAGAACATCAACGGGCGGTGGTCTGATCTGCGCGACCCCGAGTTCGCCCAGAACTTCCGCAACCAGCTCGGGCAGCTCGCCTCCATCACCGAGCCGCTCGGCATTCCCGTGCTGATCGCCGACTCCCGGTTGTACAGCGGGGTCATTGAGCCGGAACAGGCGCACGCCTTCAACACCTTGCTCGCGGAGTTCGTTGCCACGCGTTCCACGATTCACGCGCTCAACTTGCAGGAGCAGGTGTGCGGCCCGGACGAGTGCTCCACCGTGTTGCCAGACGGCTCAGCTCGATACATCGACGACCGCGTGCACTTCAGCGCAGCGGGCAAAGCCGCGCTCGCGCCGTGGCTTGCCGAAGCTGCTCTCAGCGTGCGCGCCTGAGAACCCTCCCCAATATCGCTGCCGTCGTGCATGTTGCACCCGCAGCCTCTCTCGCTTCTCTCACCTCGAACGGAATCACCATGCACTTTTCACCCTCGCCAACGTCACCTCATGCAACGTCTACCCCGGTAGCGACTCGACTCGGAGGAGGAACCGCAGGCACGGTAGCCGCGCCGAGCGCAGACGTCGCCGTGATCGTCGGAACCCGCCCCGAGATCATCAAACTCGCCCCGGTGATCGCAGCGCTGGGCAACCGGGCCAGGGTGATCCACACCGGCCAGCACTATGACCGGAATCTCGCCGGCGCGTTCTTCGAGGAGCTGGGTATCGGCGAACCCGATGTAGTGCTCGGCGCGGGGGCGCGTGTCGGTCGAAGCGCGCAGATCGGCATCATGATGATGGAACTCGCTACAGAATTCGAGCGGCGGCGCCCGGCCGCGGTGATTGTCCAGGGAGATACGAACACCGTGTCCGCTGGGGCGCAGGCCGCCAACTACGCAGGAATTCCCGTGATCCACGTTGAGGCCGGGCTCCGCTCGTTCGACCGCGGGATGCCCGAAGAGATCAACAGGCTCGTCGTCGCCGCACTCGCCGACGTGCACTGCGCTGCCACCGAAGACAATGCCGATGCGCTGCGAGCTGAGGGGGTTCGCCCCGCTGCGGTGATCGTCACGGGAAACACGATCGTCGAGGGCACGCAGGCAGCGCTGGAGCGCGCGACGGCCATCGACATTCCCGCCGGAGCATTTGCCTTGGCGACGATCCACAGGCCGGAGAACACAGACTCCGAGCGGGCCCTCCGCCGGGTGCTCAGCGACCTCGGCGCGGTGTCGATTCCCGTTGTTCTCGTGCTCCACCCGCGGACCAGGGCGGCGGTGGTGCGCCACGGTCTCGAATCGCTGCTCGCGCCACTCACCGTGCTTGAGCCCGTTGGCCATCCCGAGATCCTTGCCTTGGCGTCGAGCGCCGAGCTCCTCATTTCAGACTCAGGCGGGTTCCAAGAGGAGTGCACCGTGCTCAAGAAGCCGCTTCTCGTTGTCAGACGAAGCACCGAGCGCCCGGAGTCGATTGCTGCCGGGTTCGCTTCGCTCATCACGCCGGCGATGAATCTCGCTGCCGCAGTGAATGACGCGCTCGACGGGCGGAGGCGACGACATCTGGAGTCCACGGCGTCTCCGTACGGAGACGGCTTGGCCAGTGCGCGTATCGCGCAGATCGCCATCTCCATCGCCGACGGCGTCAGCGTCACCGACGCGATCTCCGGCGCAGCAAGGATCAGCTGAGGTGGTCGAGGTAGCGCAGCAGCACGCCCTCACGCAGCGCCCACGGTGAGACCTCAAGCTCCTTGACCTTGAACGCCGCCATCGCCTCCGAGAGCACGATGCCCCCTGCGACGATCTGGAAGGTGCGGTCGGCGGTGATACCGGGCAGAGCCGGGCGGGCGTCGGCCGGGATCCGGGCCAGGCGCGGAATCCAGTCGTCCAGCTGCGAGCGGCGCAGCAGGGAACGGTCGAGAGTGCCGACCCCGTCGACGACCGATCCGGCCAGGCGCGCCAGCGAACGGATCGTCTTGGACGAGCCCACCACATGGGCGGGGTCCGGCAGGTCGGCGAAGGCCGGCAGCGCCTCCTCAAGCACGGCGCGGGCGTGCTCGCGCAGCGCATTCATCTGGGCGGATGTCGGCGGGTCATCGTGCAGGAAGCCGATCGTGCTGCGGCCGGCGCCGAGCGGCAGCGACAGCGAGACTGCCGGATACTCGTCGGCTCCGGCCGCGATCTCGAGCGAACCGCCCCCGATGTCGAAGAGCAGTGTGTCTGCCGCCGACCAGCCGTACCAGCGGCGCACGGCGAAGAAGGTCAGCCTGGCCTCGTCCTCGCCGGAGAGCACCTGCAGCTCGATCCCGGTCTCGGCCGCGATCAGATCCAGCACCTCCTGGCCGTTGCGGGCCTCCCGGAGAGCCGAGGTCGCCATCGGCAGCAGCTCGTCGATGTTGTTCTGACGGGCGACGACGCTGGCGGAGCGCACCGATTCCACGATGGCGCTCACACCCTCCTCGCTGATCGAGCCGTCGGCCTCGAGATAGCGCATGAGGCGCAGCACCGACTTGTGCGAGGCCATCGGAACGGGTGCGGCGCCCACGTGGGCATCGACGATCAACAGGTGGACGGTGTTCGAACCGACATCGAGAACTCCAAGACGCATGCTGGAACGATAGCGCCTCGACCGCGGGGCAGATACGCGCATAGCGCGAATTGCCCCGACATGGTGCATACTGTTTCACACTCGGTAAGTGGGTCATTCGACCCACTTCGGAGGACGCCGCCGAGAGTGCGGCGGAAGTGGACTTGCTCAGCGTTGTGTAAGGAGGCCGTCATGCCACGCATCCCCGCGGCAGAACGTCGCACCGCCCTCGTCGAGGCCGCACTGCGCGTCGTCGCGACCCAGGGCGTCGGCGCCGCAACGACCAGGGCCATCGTCGCGGAGGCCGGCATGTCGCTGGCCAGCTTCCACTACGCCTTCGCGTCCCGCGATGAGTTGATGCACGAGCTCATCGCCTTCGTCGTCGCCCACGAACAGGCCGCCGTGCTGCCCGCCCCGGACGGCGACGCCTCGCTGCGGGACATCATCCGGGCCGGACTGCAGCGCTACGCTGACCTGCTGCGCGCCGACCCGCTGCGCGAGCAGGCGATGCTCGAACTCACCCAACAGGCGCTGCGCTCGAGCGGGCTGGCGCACCTGGCCAAGCTGCAGTACGACAACTACTTCGCGCTCGCGGCGGCTGCGCTCGCCACGGCGGCGGAACAGACGGGGTCCACCTGGACGCGCCCCGTCGACGAGGTCGCACGACTGCTCGTCGTGCTGACCGACGGTCTCACCATCACGTGGCTCGTCGAACGCGACGATGCCGCTGCGGCATCCATCATGGACTTTGCGGCGGACGCGCTCGCAGGATTGGGCAGGCAATTGTGAGCGGCACAACCACGACCTCGGACACGAGCGGGGCCGAGCTGCCCGCGGTCTTCGCCGAACCGACGCGCCGCGTCTCCGGAGGCTGGATCGCCGCATTCGGCAGCGCCTGGCTCGGAATCTGGATGGCGCAGCTCACGCCGGTGCAGATGCTGTTGCCCCTGCAGATCGATGCGCAGCTCAAACCGGAACACTGGGTCGACAGCGTCGTCGCCTTCGGCGTGATCTCCGGCATCGCCGGGCTGATCGCGATGCTCGCCTTCCCGCTGACCGGGGCCCTGAGCGACCGCACCACGTCGCGCTTCGGGCGGCGGCGCCCGTGGATCGCCACGGGCACGCTGCTCTTCGCCGCGTCGCTCGTCGCGCTCGGCTTCCAGACCGAGCTGTTCGGCATCGCCCTCTGCTGGATCATCGCGAGCACCGGCTTCTGCGTGCTCACCGCCGCGCTCACCGCGACGATCTCCGACCAGGTGCCCGTCGGCCAGCGTGGCTATGTCTCCGGCTGGATGTCGGCGCCGCAAGCCGTCGGCACCATCCTCGGACTCGTGCTGGTGCTCACCGTCTTCACCGGCCAGCTGCTCGGCTACGTGTCGATGGCGGCGCTGCTCGTGCTGCTGATGATCCCCTTCCTGCTCCGCCCCGACGCCGTGCTGTTGCCGGAACAGCGCGAGCCACTCAGCACCCGTGGGATCCTCGCGAGTCTCTGGATCAGCCCACGCCGCTACCCCGACTTCGGCTGGACCCTGCTCAGCCGGATTCTCGTGAACTTCGGCAACGCCTTCGGAACGAGCCTGCTGCTCTACTTCCTGATGTTCCAGCTGAATGACAAGAACGCCGAAGAGAACCTGATCCTGTTGACGCTGATCTACATGGTCTTCGTCGTGCTCTCCTCGCTGATCCTCGGCCGCCTCTCCGACCGTCTGGGGCGGCGCAAGGCGTTCGTCTTCATGTCATCGAGCGCCCAGGCCTTCGCCGCCCTGCTGCTCGCCTTCTTCCCCAGCCTGCCGATGGCGATGGTCGCCGCTGGGCTGCTCGGTCTCGGCTACGGCTGCTTCCTCTCGGTCGACCAGGCGCTCGCCACCCAGGTGCTCCCCGACCCAGCCACCCGTGGCAAGGACCTCGGCATCATGAACATCGCCACGACGGTGCCGCAGGCGGTCGCCCCGATGCTCGGCGCGGCGACGGTCGCGCTGCTCGGCGGCTTCCAGGGCCTGTTCCTGATGTCGGCGGTCTTCGCCTTCGCCGGCGCGCTCGCCGTCGCCCGCGTGAAGTCGGTGCGCTGATGGGCGCGCCACTGGGCCTCCGCTCCGGCTTCGAGCTCACGGACACCGGCGTCTCGGCGTCCGCCCTGCCCGCGCGCTTCCGCGGCGCGGAGTACTGGTGTGCGCTCGACGCGGCCTGCAGCGAGCTCGACCCGCCCTTCGCCGTGCTGCAGCTGGATGCCCTGCGGCACAACGCCAGCGACATGCTGCGGCGTGCAGGCGGCATGCCGATCCGGGTGGCGAGCAAGTCGCTGCGCGTGCGCGGCGTGATCGAGGCGCTGCTCGAGCTGCCCGGCTACCACGGTGTGCTCGCCTACACGCTGGCCGAGGCGCTCTGGCTGGCCGAGACGGTCGACGACGTCGTCGTCGGCTACCCGAGCGTCGACCGTGCCGCCATCCGCCGTCTGGCGACCGATCCCGTGCTCGCCTCGCGCGTGACGCTGATGGTGGATTCGCCCGAGCAGCTCGATGCCGTCGACGCTGTACTGCGGCCGGGGGAGCGGGAGACCATTCGCGTCTGCCTCGAACTCGATGCCTCCTGGAACGCTCCCGTGCTCGGCCACCTGGGGGTCTGGCGCTCGCCCGTGCACAGCGCGGCGGATGCCGGGGCGCTCGCCGCCTACATCGCATCGCGCCCCGGCTTCACCCTGGTCGGCATGATGGCCTATGAGGCGCAGATCGCCGGCGTCGGCAACCAGCCCATCGGCAAGCCGGTGGATGGGGCGATCAACCGCTGGATGCAGCGGCAGTCCGTCGCCGAGCTGCACGAGCGGCGTGGGGCTGCGGTGGCCGCCGTGCGCGCCGTCGCACCGCTCGAGTTCGTCAACGGCGGCGGAACGGGCTCGCTGGAGAGCACGGCGAGCGACGCCTCTGTCACCGAGATCGCGGCGGGCAGCGGGGTGTTCGGCGGGCACCTCTTCGACAACTACGGGCACTTCACCCCGGCCCCGGCCGCCGCCTTCGCCCTGCCGATCGTGCGCAAGGCGACGGAGGACACGGCGACGATGCTCGGCGGCGGTTGGGTCGCCTCGGGGCCGCCCGCGGCCGATCGGCTGCCCCAGCTGGCCTGGCCGGAGGGTCTCTCCTTCGTTGCGCGGGAGATGGCCGGCGAGGTGCAGAGTCCGCTCACGGGCGCGGCAGCAGCGCGTCTGCGACCGGGGGACCGGGTCTGGCTCCGGCACACGAAGTCCGGCGAACTCAGCGAACACGTCAACGAGTTCGCCCTGATTGATGACAACGCGGTCGTCGGCATGCTGCCGAGCTACCGCGGCGAGGGAAAGGCATTCTTGTGAGCGGCGCATCAAAGACGGTGCTGGGAGAAGGCACGGGGAACAGCGCGGGCCGCCGCGCCGGGAGGGGCGCGACGAACGCGACCGGCGCGGTCTGGCGCAACTGGGGTCGGAGCGAAGCGGTGCGCCCGGTGCGGGTGGAGCGCCCGGCCAGCGTCGGCGCCGTGCAGCGCGCCGTGCAGGCCGCCGCGCGGAGCGGACTGCCTGTGAAGGCGATCGGCGCCGGCCACAGCTTCACCGGCATCGCACTGGCGCCCGGCGTGCAGCTCGAACTCTCCGGCCTGCGCGGCGTGCTCGACCACGACGTGGAACGGCACCGCGTCACCTTGGCCGCCGGCACGAACCTGCACCAGCTTCCCGGTCTGCTGGCGCCGCTCGGCCTTGCACTGCCGAACATGGGCGACATCGACAGGCAGACGATCGCAGGGGCGACCTCGACCGGCACGCACGGCACCGGCGGTTCCTTCGGCGGACTCGCCACGCAGATCATCGGCCTCAGCCTGGTGACCGCGAACGGCGAACTGCTGCACATCGGAACGAACAGCGCTGGCGTCACCGCGAACGCCGAGCTGCTGCCGGCCGCGCGCCTCGGCCTCGGCGCCCTCGGCGTGATCGTCGATGTGACGCTGCAACTCGTGCCGACCTTCGTGCTGCAGGCGGTCGAACGCCCCGAGCCGCTCTACGGCGTGCTCGCGAATTACCTCGAGCGCTCGGCGTCCGAGGACCACTACGAGTTCTACTGGTTCCCGCACACCGAGTCTGCGCTCACCAAGACCAATACGCGGTTGCCGGCGGATGCCGCGCTCTCCCCGATCCCGCCGGTCAAGCGCTGGGTCGACGACGAGCTCGTCGCCAACGGCCTCTACCGGGTGATGTGCAACCTCGGGAAGGCGGTTCCGTCTGTGATCCCGCGGCTCAGCCAACTGGCCGACAAGGTGACGGGCACGCGCGACTTCACCGACCTCTCCCCGAACGTCTTCGTCACCAACCGCACCGTGCGCTTCCGCGAGATGGAGTACGCGCTGCCGCGGGAGGCCGTGCCTGCGGCGCTCGCCGAGGTCAAGGCCCTGATCGAGAAGAAGGGCTGGCTCATCTCCTTCCCGCTCGAGGTGCGCTCGGCCGCCGCCGACGACAACTGGCTCTCCACCGCCTACGGTCGCGACACCGGCTACATCGCTGTGCACCGCTTCTTCCGGGAGGATCCGGAGGAGTACTTCCGCGCCGTCGAGCAGATCATGATCGCGCACGCCGGGCGACCACACTGGGGCAAGATGCACTACCGCGACGCCGAATCGCTCCGCACCGTGTACCCGCGCTTCGACGACTTCCTCGCCGTGCGCGACCGGCTCGACCCCGACCGGGTGTTCGGCAACGCCTACCTGCGGCGGGTGCTCGGCGACTGAGGCGCCGGCGCTACGGCGTGCGGCGGCGCAGGGTCAGCGAACCGAGCACGACGGCGCCGACGGCGTATGCGGCGATGATGCCGATGTCGATCCAGATCGCCGCCGTGTCGTCTGAGCCGCTCGCCACCGCGTTCAGTGCGTCGATCGCGTGCGAGAGCGGCAGCCAATCGCCGATCGTCTGCAGCACCTCCGGCAGCTGATCGCGCGGCAGAAAGATGCCGCCGAGGAGGATCTGCGGGAACACCAGCACGGGCATGAACTGCACCACCTGGAACTCGGTGCGGGCGAATGCGCTCGCGAGCAGGCCCAGGGTCGTGCCGAGCACGGCATCCATCACAGCCACGAGCAGCAGCAGCCCGATGGAGCCGTCGATCTCGAGGCCGCAGACCCAGACCGCGAAGGCCACGGCGATGCTGGCCTGCGCGACCGCGAGAAGCCCGAAGGCGATCGTGTAGCCGAGGAGGAAGTCGCCGCGGCCGAGCGGCATCGCCAGCAGGCGCTCCAGGGTGCCGGTTCGGCGCTCGCGCAGGGTCGCGATGCTCGTGACGAGGAACATGACGATGAACGGGAACAGCGCGATCATCGCCGGCCCGATCGAGGCGAACACGGGAGTGTCGGAGAAGATCCAGGCGACGAGGCCGATCAGCAGGGTCGGCACGAGCAGCAGCAGGGCGACCGTGCGGTGGTCGTGCCGGATCTGGGTGAGCACGCGCCCGGTCGTGGCGAGGGTGCGCCCGGGGTTCATGCCGCACCCCCCGCGCTCTGCTCCTCGGCCCTGCGGGTGATGACCTCGAGGAACGCGCTCTCGGCGTCGGCGGCGCCCGTGCTGGCGAGGAGCCCCGCCGGGGTGTCGTCGAAGAGGATCTCGCCGTCCCGCATCAGCAGCAGCCGGTCGCAGCGGGTGGCCTCGTCCATCACGTGGCTGGAGACGAGCAGGCTGACACCGGATGCCGCGAGCCGGTGGAACAGCTCCCACAGCTCGACCCGCAGCACCGGGTCCAGCCCGACCGTCGGCTCGTCGAGCACGAGCAGCTCGGGGGAGCCGAGCAGGGCGGCTGCCAGGGACACCCGGCTGCGCTGCCCGCCCGAGAGCTCGCCGACGAGCTGCCCGGCCTGATCGCCGAGCGATGTGGCATCCAGCACCCGGTCGACATCCGTCGCCGGGGCGCCGAGGACGCGACGGAAGTAGTCGATGTTCTGACGCACCGTGAGGTCGTCGTAGACGCTCGCGGCCTGGGTGACATAGCCGACGCGATGCCGCAGGGCGGCGCTCCCACCCGGCAGGCCGAGCACGGTCACGGTGCCGGACTGGATGACCTGCACGCCGACGATTGCACGCATCAGCGTGGTCTTGCCGCAGCCGCTCGGGCCGAGCAGGCCCACCACCTGGCCCCGCGGCACATCGAGGCTCAGGCCGTGCAGGACGGGGCTTCGCCCCCTCCGTACCCGCAGATCCTCGATACGGACCGCAACAGCCGCGCTGTTCATCATGAGATGCATTATTCGCTACTTCCGGCCCCCGTGATAGTCCCGAAAACGCGGTCAAACGGAGGGGGGACACCGGGCGATGCAGTGAGTCGCCGCCATGATGGCTTGGAGTCTGGTGGGAACGCCATGAATGCGCGAAGCCGCCACCTAGGATGGAGGAGCACCCAGGCTGTACCTGCCACACAATCACGCGTTCTTCAAGGAGCATCTGCCATGGAATGGCTCATCCCGATTCTTATCGTCGTCGTCCTCGCCGCCATCATCGGCATCTACCTCTGGGCGACGTACAACGCGCTGGTCACCCTGAATGTGCGCGTCGATGAGGCCTGGAGCGACATCACGGTGCAACTGAAGCGTCGCGCCGACCTGATCCCGAACCTGATCGAGACGGTCAAGGGCTACGCCGCCCACGAGAAGAGCGTGTTCGAGAACGTGACCAAGGCCCGCGCCGAGAGCCTGTCCGTGCAGACCCCTGCCGACGCATCTGCCGCCGAGAACCACATGCAGAGCGCGCTGAAGAGCATCTTCGCCGTCGCCGAGGCGTACCCCCAGCTGCAGGCCAGCCAGAACTACCTGCAGCTGCAGGGCGAGCTGGTCGACACCGAAGACAAGATCCAGGCCGCGCGCCGCTTCTACAACGGTGGCGTGCGCGAGCTGAACACCAAGATCCAGGTGTTCCCGAACAACGTCTTCGCCAAGAAGCTCGGCTTCAACGGGCGTCAGTTCTTCGAGGTTGCGGATGCCGCAGCGATCGCAGAGCCGCCCCGCGTGCAGTTCTAGCCCGAACCGTTCTCACGCCCGCCCACACTGACCAGGAACCATGTATAGCGCGATAGCCCGCAACAAGCGCAACACCGTCTTCATCATCATCTTCTTCCTGCTGATCATCGGCGCGTTGGGTTGGTTGGCCGGCTACATCTACCAGAGCCCGTCGATGGTCGTGACGACGCTCGTCATCGCGACCCTCTACGCCGTGTTCCAGTACTTCATGGCCGGGCGGCAGGCCGTCGCCATGAGCGGCGGCGTCGAGATCACCTCGGTGACCGACCACCCGCGGCTCTGGCGCGTCGTCGAGAACCTCTCGATCACCACCGGAACGCCGATGCCGAAGATCTACGTGATCAGCGACCCGGCACCGAACGCCTTCGCGACCGGCCGCGATCCTGAGCACGCCATCGTCGCCGCAACGACGGGCCTGCTCGAGATCATGGACGACGCCGAACTCGAGGGCGTCATGGCGCACGAGCTCGGCCACGTGCGCAACTACGACATCCGGGTGTCGATGATCGTCTTCGGACTCGTCGTCGCCGTCGGCTTCATCGCAGACATGTTCATGCGGATGGCGTTCTTCGGCCGGAACAACAACAACGGTAACCCGCTCGTGATGGTGTTCGGGCTCATCGCGATGCTCGTTGCACCGCTCGTGGCCGGCATGGTGCAGATGGCCGTCTCTCGGCAGCGTGAGTACCTCGCGGACGCCACGGGGGCGCTCACGACGCGCCACCCGGAGGCGCTGGCCAGCGCGCTGCTGAAGCTCGAGGCCTACTCCCGCCCGATGAAGCGGCAGAACACGTCGATGGCGCACCTCTGGATCGCCGACCCGCTGAAGCCCGGCGTCATGGACCGCCTGTTCAGCACCCACCCGCCGATCGCCGACCGTGTCGAGCGGCTGCGCACCATGGGCGGCACCTTCTAGCTCTCACTCCGTCGTCGCGCAGTAAGGACAAAGTGCGGTTGCAAGGACATTCTCGACCGGAGCGTCCTTGCAACCGCACTAAGTCCTTATAAGCGGATGCCGCTGGCAAGAGCGGTGGCCGCTGGGGGCCCTAGCTGGCTAGGCGCGGGCGAGCTCGGCGGCGAGCGGGGCGGCCAGCGTGCCCCAGTCGTTCACCGTGATGTCGTCGAGCCCCTGCCAGGCGGCGGCCGAGCGCACCAGCGGGGCGACGCGCTCCGCGATCTCCGGCCCGACACCGGCCTCGTGCCAGGCCGACTGCACCCGCAGAACGCCGGCCTTGCGGTCATTCTTCAAGTCGATGCGGCCGACGACGCTGTCGTCGATGAGGATCGGCAGCGAGTAGTAGCCGAAGACGCGCTTCGGCGCCGGGGTGTAGATCTCGATGCGATAGTGGAAGTCGAACAGCCGCTCCGCCCGCTTCCTGTCCCAGACCACCGGGTCGAAGGGGGAGAGCAGGGCGCCGGTCTCGATGCGCCGCGGCTTCTGGGCGTCCCGGTGCAGCCAGGCCTGCTGCTTCCAGCCGGGCACGGTGACGGGCAGCAGCACGCCCTCCTCGGCGAGCGCGTGCACCGCCGCGAGCGTATCGGCTCGGCCCATCCGGAAGTAGTCGGCGAAGTCGCCGGCCGTGCCGATGCCGTGGGCCTCGGCCGCGTGCCGCACGAGCTCGCGCTGCGCGTCGTCTCTGGAGACGTGGCTGTGGATGACGGCATCCGGAAGCACCTGCTCAGGCAGCGCGTAGCTGCGCTCGAAGCGGGTGCGCCCGGCCGAGACGAGCTCGCCCCAGCGGAACAGCACCTCGAGGCCGATCTTCACGTCCGACCAGCCCCACCACGGTCCGGAGCGCTTGTTGGCGTCGTGCTCGATCGCGCTCGCCGGCATCGGCCCCTTCTCGGCGAGCTCGGCCTTGAGCCAGTCGATCATCGAGCGGTTGCCGTGCGCCCAGGCGCCGAGGTCACCCGCGTGCTTCTGCCGGTACGCCTCCATGCGCCAGCGGAGCAGCGGCCACGTCTCCACGGGGATCACCGCCGCCTCGTGCGCCCAATACTCGACGTAGCGGCCGCGGCGGGCGAAGGTCAGGGCGTCGAGCGACGCCTTGTCGTAGTGGCCGAGCCTGGCGAAGACGGGCAGGTAGTGAGAGCGTTCGAAGACGTTCACCGAGTCGAGCTGCAGCAGTCCGACCCGCTCGATCAGGGCGTTCAGCTGCCGGGTGCCGACGGTGGCCGGGCGCGGGCGGGCGAAGCCCTGGGCGGCCAGAGCGATGCGGCGAGCGGATGCCGCTGAGACTGTATCTACCATCGACACGACGATACAGCCGTCCACCGACAGCCGCGCTGATCGGCTCCAGGCGCGCGCCGAACCAAATCGCACACCGCAGCTTCACCGCCCATTCACCAACGCGGCGGTCGGCGGACACGCGCGTTCCCTACTGTCGCAGAGGCTCGTGAAGGTTCCAGACGCCCCGCACAGCAGGGGCGGCCGACACGGCCCAACGGAGGATACGTGTTTACCAAGCGCACTCTGGTCGCGGGCATCGCAACCGCTGCCGCACTGACCATGGCCCTCACCGCGTGTGCGGGCGAGAGCAGCACACCGGCCGCAGGCGGAGCGGACGCCGCCACGGCGACCAGCCTTGCCGCCTTCGGCACGCTCGCGGAGCTCGAGGCCGCGGCGAAGGCGGAGGGCGCCCTCAACGTCATCGCCCTTCCGCGGGACTGGGCCAACTACGGTGCGGTGCTCGACGCCTTCAGCGCCAAGTACCCCGAGATCACGATCACCGAGCAGTCGCCGGACGTCTCGAGCGCCGAGGAGATCCAGGCGGCCAAGACCAACGCCGGACTCGACACGGCCCCCGACGTCTTCGACCTCGGCCTCACCGTCGCCCTGCAGAACACCGAGCAGTTCGCGCCCTACCAGGTCGCCACCTGGGACGACATCCCCGACGCGCTCAAGGAGGCGTCCGGCCTGTTCGTCGGTGACTACGGCGGATACATGTCAATCGGCTACGACTCCTCGAAGTACGAGGCCCCCGCCGCCATCGAGGACCTGCTCGGCGCCGACTACAAGGGCGCGGTCGCCATCAACGGTGACCCGACGCAGGCCGGTGCGGCCTTCGCGGCGGTCGGACTCGCCACCGTGCAGAACGACGGAACGCTCGATGACTTCCAGCCCGGCATCGACTTCTTCGGCGAACTCAACGCCGCGGGCAACATGCTGAAGCTCGACGTGACCACCGCGACCGTGGCATCCGGTGAGACGCCCGTCGTCTTCGACTGGGACTACCTCAACGCCGCGCACCAGGCCGACAACAAGAACTGGAAGGTGACGATCCTTCCCGGAACCGGATACGCCGGCTACTACAACCAGGCGATCAACAAGGACGCGCCGAACCCGGCCGCCGCCCGTCTGTGGCAGGAGTTCCTCTACAGCGACGAGGGTCAGAACCTCTGGCTCGCCGGCGGAGCGCGCCCGGTGCGCGCCGAGGCGATGGCCGAGGCCGGAACGATCGACGAGAAGCTCTTCGCTGCTCTGCCCGACGCCCCGGAAGACACCGTCGTTCCGAGCGAGGAGCAGAGCACGGCCGCAGGCGAGCTGCTCGGCGAGAAGTGGGCGGCAGCCGTCAACTGACGCGCTGGCACCCCATGGCACTACTCACAACGGCGCCCGCCGGGGCGGACCACAGCGGTCCGGCCCGGCGGCGCGCCGCGCCTCCGTCGGAGCCCGGCGCTCGCGCGCCGCGCCGGCTCCGGCTCGACGTCCTGGGCCTGACGCCGTTCGCCGCCTACGTGCTGGTGTTCCTCGCGGTCCCGACGCTGCTCGCCGTCGGCAGTGGTTTCGTCGGGGCTGACGGCGGCTTCACCCTCGACAACGTCGCGGCGCTGGCCGACCCGGTCATCGTCGCCACCTTCGTCAACTCGATCGGACTCTCGCTGCTCACCGCGGTCATCGGGGCGATCGTCGGCGCCGTGCTCTGCTACGCGTTGCTCGCGTTCCGAGCCGAGGGTGCCGTGCGTGCGACGGTCGCGGCCATCAGCGGGGTGCTCGCCCAGTTCGGCGGCGTGATGCTCGCCTTCGCCTTCATCGCGACGATCGGCCTGCAAGGCGTCGTCACCGTCTGGCTGCGCGACGTCTGGGGCATCGACATCTTCGCGGATGGCGCATGGATCTATGGGCTGCCGGGGCTCGTGCTGCCATACATCTACTTTCAGGTGCCGCTGATGGTCATCACCTTCCTGCCCGCCCTCACCGCGCTCAAGGCGCACTGGCTGGAGGCCACCCTGACCCTCGGCGGCACGCGCGGTGCATTCTGGCGCCGGGTGGCGATGCCCGTGCTCGCCCCCTCGTTCCTGGCCAGCTTCCTGCTGCTCTTCGCCAACGGCTTCTCGTCCTATGCCACGGCGGCCGCACTGGCAAGCCAGGGCTCCCAGATCGTGCCGTTGCAGATCCGCACCGCGCTCACGAGCGAGACGCTGCTCGGCCGCGAGAATCTGGCCGGGGCGCTCGCCCTCGGCATGATCGTGGTGATGGCGCTCGTGATGTGGGGCTACGCCGTCGTGCAGGGCACAGCAGCCAGGTGGCAGAAGTGAGCCTGCCCGTGCGCCAGCGCGCCGCGACGCTCGCGCCCAGCCCGCTCGGCGGCCGCGTCATCCTCGCAGTGATCGGCCTCATCTTCGCGATCCCGATCATCTCCATGCTCGAATTCACGCTGCGCGCCGCTGACGGTGGACACAGCGTGGAACACTGGCTCGCGCTGTTCGACCCGCAGAACGCGAGGAGCTACGCGCCTATCTGGGTCGGCCTCGGCAATTCGCTCGTGCTCAGCGTCGGCACGGTCGCGATCGTGCTGCTGCTGTTGACGCCGACCATGGTGCTCATTGCCCTGCGCTTTCCGAAGCTCCGCCGGCCATTCGAATTCCTCTGCCTGCTGCCGCTGTCGATCCCGGCGATCGTTCTCGTGGTCGGCCTGGCGCCGGTGTATCTCGTCATCGGCCGCACCATCGGCACCGGCATCTGGCCGCTCTCTCTGGCATACGGGGTCACCGTGCTGCCCTACGCCTACCGGGCGATCCAGGCCAGCATCGACGCCGTCGACGTCGGCACGCTCGCCGAGGCCGCCCGGTCGCTCGGTGCCGGCTGGGGCACCGTGCTGCTGCGCGTGCTCGGCCCCAACCTCCGCACCGGCATCCTCGCGGCCTGCCTGCTCTCGGTGGCCGTCGTGCTCGGCGAGTTCACGATCGCTTCGCTGCTGAACCGGCAGAACCTGCAGACGGCGCTCGTCGTCGTGAACAAGCAAGACCCGTACGTGGCGGTGATCCTCTCCCTGCTCGCCCTGGCCTTCGCATTCGTGCTCCTGCTCGTGATCGATCGCGGCGCGGTCGCTCGGCGCGGCATCCGTTCAAGAAGAGGACATCAATGACACTCCGACAGAGCAGCACCGTCGAATTCGCGGAGGTCGTGAAGGACTACGGGGCACAGCGGGTGCTGCACGGCCTGAACCTCGACATCGGCGCGGGCGAGTTCGTCTCGCTGCTCGGCCCATCCGGTTGCGGCAAGACGACGGCGCTGCGGGTGCTGGCCGGGCTCGAGGATGCCAGCGGAGGCGCCGTCCTGATCAACGGCAGCGACGTCTCGCGCGTGCCGACGAACAAGCGCGACATCGGCATGGTGTTCCAGTCGTACTCGTTGTTCCCCCACCTGAGCGCGGTGAACAACGTGATGTTCGGGCTCTCGATGCGGAGGGTGCCGGGCCGTGAGTCCGAGAGCCGCGCGCGGGAGATGCTCGATCTCGTGGGACTCGGAGCACTGGCCGACCGTTACCCGCACCAGCTCTCGGGCGGGCAGCAGCAGCGCGTCGCCCTGGCGAGAGCTCTCGTGACCGAGCCGCGGGTGCTGTTGCTGGACGAACCGCTCTCGGCGCTGGATGCGAAGGTGCGCGAGCAGTTGCGCGAGGAGATCCGTCGGATCCAGCTGCGCCTCGGCATCACCACGGTGTTCGTCACGCACGACCAGGAAGAGGCGCTCGCCATCTCCGACCGTATCGCCGTGATGAACGCGGGCGACATCGAGCAGATCGGCACACCGGAGCAGCTCTACACGAGGCCGAGCACCGCGTTCGTCGCCGGCTTCGTCGGCCAGAGCAACCGGGTGCCTGGTATCGCCGGCCACGGCTTCGTCGAGGTCTACGGGCGGTCGCTGCCGCTCCTCGACCCCGGCGAGCACGACGGCGCCATCGAGGTCTTGCTGCGCCCAGAGGACATCCGCTTCGCTGTGGAGGGGATCCCGGCCGAGGTGGTGGCCTCCAGCTTCCTGGGTTCAATCCGACGCACCAGCGTGCGCCTCGCGGACGGTGCCGTGCTGAGTGTGCAGCATCCGGTGGGACAGAGCCCGCAGCCGGGGGAGCGGCTGTTCCTGGAGTGGTCAGGGCAGCCGGTCGCGAGTGCCTCTACTACCGCGACGGCATATACGCGGCCATAGACTGGGCGGGTGACCGAATCAACGGGTAAGCGCAAGGGTGGACGTTGGTTTCCGTGGCGTGCCGCGGAACGGGCAACGACGCCGAGGAGCACGTTGGGGAGTGATGTGCGGCTGACGCAGAGCGAGCAAGAGCTCGCGGAGTCGCTGCCGCACGGGATTCGTCTCGGGGCGGCCTGGTCGTGGCGCCTGCTTCTGATCGGCGCGCTCATCGCGGTTGCCATCTTCCTCGTCGTCCAGCTGCGGCTGATCGTGATCCCCGTGCTCGTCGCGGTGTTGCTCTCCGCGCTGCTGGTCCCGCTCGTCTCATTCCTGGTGAAGCACAAGTGGCCGCGTGGCCTCTCCATCGCCGTGGCGATGCTCGGCATGTTGGCCGTCGTCTCTGGGCTCCTGGTGCTCGTCATCACGCAGATCGCCCGCAACTCGAGTGCGCTCAGCGAGCGCGCCGTCGAATCGTTCGAATCGATCAAAGAGGCCCTGCTCAACTCGCCACTCCAGCTCACCGAGACGCAGATCAACGGATACCTGCAGCAGCTGCTTGATGCGATCCAGCAGGACAGCCAGATCTTCATCAGCGGCGCACTGAGCTTCGGCTCCTCCCTCGGCCACTTTCTCGCCGGGATGCTGATCACCCTCTTTGCAACGCTCTTCATGCTGATCGATGGCAAGGGCATCTGGGGCTGGGTGGTGCGCATCTTCCCGCGTCGTGCACGTGCGGCCGTCGACGGCGCAGGCAAGGTCGGATGGGCCACCCTCGGCAACTTCGTCAAGGTACAGATCCTCGTCGCCTCGATCGATGCCGTGGGCATCGGCCTCGGCGCGGCCCTGTTGCAGGTGCCTCTGGCGATCCCGATCGCCGTGCTCGTCTTTCTCGGTTCCTTCATCCCGATCGTCGGTGCCGTGGCAACCGGAGCGGTCGCGGTGGCGATCGCGCTCGTCTACAACGGGTGGCCCATCGCGCTCGCCATGCTCGGCGTCGTCCTACTGGTGCAGCAGATCGAGGGTCATGTGCTGCAGCCGCTCATCATGGGTACCGCCGTCAAGGTGCACCCGCTCGCCGTTGTGCTCGTCGTTGCCGCCGGCTCCATGTTGGCCGGAATCCCCGGCGCACTCTTTGCCGTTCCCGTCGCCGCAGTGCTCAACGTCATGGTCCACTACATCTCCAGTGGCGTGTGGAAGCACACACCGGCGCCGCCGCTGCCGCCGCAGGGTTCGCCGCTGTGGAGCACCGTCCCCCAGGCACGACCCGGCTACCGGACGGATGCCGCGGTCGCGCCGTCCCCGAGCAGCCCCTGATCGCATTCGACACCGCGGGAACCGCCACAGCGGCATCCGTCATCGCCGACTCAGCGGGCCACCACCACAGGCCCGCCGCAGGTCAGGCACAACTCACTTCCGCATCGCACGTTAGAGAATCGACGCCATGACTGACACGCCATCCACCCCCACCCTGATCGGGCCGAAGCTGGCCGAGATGCAGGCGGCGCGAACGACGGTCGCCGCCGTCGCGCAGATTACGCCGATCGAGACCTCCCGGTTCCTCTCGGACATCATCGGCTCGCCGGTGCTGCTCAAGTGCGAGAACCTGCAGCGCACGGGCTCGTACAAGATCCGCGGGGCGTTCAACCGCCTGTCGGCGTTGAGCGCCGAGGAGCGCAGCCACGGCGTCGTCGCGGCATCCGCCGGCAACCACGCGCAGGGTGTCGCGTTGGGCGCACGGGAGCTCGGCATCGCGGCAACGATCTTCATGCCGACGAACGTTCCGCTGCCCAAGCTCGAGGCCACGCGTGACTACGGCGCCGACGTCGTGCTCTCCGGGGCGATCATCAGCGAGACCCTCGCCGCCGCCGCCGCGTTCGCGGAGGAGACCGGGGCGATCTTCATCCCGCCGTTCGACCACCCCGATGTCGTCGCCGGGCAGGGCACGATCGCCCTCGAGCTGCTCGAACAGGTTCCGGATATCGACACCGTCATCGTGCCGATCGGCGGCGGCGGGCTCATCTCCGGTGTGGCCAGCGCCTTCAAGCAGCACGCGGCGGCCGGTGGACGGTCGGTGCGGGTCATCGGCGTCCAGGCCGAGAACGCCGCCTCCTACATCGCCTCACTCGATGCCGGGGCCCCGATCAACATTCCGGTGAAGCCCACGATCGCCGACGGCATCGCCGTGTACCGGCCGGGCGAGCTCAACTACGCCATGATCCGGGATGCCGTCGACGAGATCGTCACGGTGAGCGAGGACGACGCCGCCCGCGCACTCCTCGTGCTGATGGAACGCGCGAAGCTCGTTGTCGAGCCGGCCGGTGCCGTCTCGGTCGCGGCGATCCTCGCCGGCAAGGTCCAGGGCACGGGCACGACGGTCGCGATCCTCTCCGGTGGCAACATCGACCCGCTGCTCATGCAGCGCGTGATCAGCCACGGCCTCGCGGCATCCGACCGCTACCTCACCATGCGCGTGATGCTGATGGACCGGCCGGGCGAGCTCGCCCGTGTCGCCGCCATCCTCGCGGACGTGAAGGCGAATGTGATCGAGGTGCTGCACACCCAGCACGGCCCCGATCTGCAGATCACCGAGGTCGAGCTCGACATCACCGTGGAGACCCGCGGGCCCACCCACGTCGAAGAGGTCATCGCGGCGCTGCGTGCCCAAGGCTACGAGCCCAAGCTCGACAAGCGCCGCAACTAGGCGCCGGCCGCGGCCGCCGCTTGCTGCGGCATCCGGAACATGCCGCGAACGGCATGCAGAAACAGAACGGGCGGCATCCGCAAGGATGCCGCCCGTATGCTGTGCGTGGAGCCTACTGGCCTGCCCACGTCTCGACGTTGCTGATGGACACGCTGATCTGCTTGCCGTTCGGGGCCGTGTAGCTGCCGCTCTCGCCGATCTTCATGCCGAGGATCGCCTCGCCGAGCGGGCTCTGCGGGCTGTACACGTCGAGCTCGCTGTCGCCGGCGATCTCGCGGTCGCCGATCAGGAAGACGGTCTCGTCGCCGGCGATCACAGCGGTGATGACGGTTCCGGTCTCGACGACGCCCTGGCTCTCCGGGGCGTGGCCGACCTCGGCGCGCTTGAGCAGATCCTTGAGCTGACGGATGCGGGCCTCCTGCTTGCCCTGCTCGTCCTTGGCGGCGTGGTATCCGCTGTTCTCCTTGAGGTCGCCCTCTTCGCGAGCTGACTCAATCTTGGAGGCGATCTCCACACGGCCGGTGGTCGAGAGAGCCTCGAGCTCGGCGCTGAGCCGGTCGAATGCCTCTTGTGTCAGCCAGGTGACGCTCGTGTCCTGTGCCATCGCTTCTCCTTGGATTGCGCGATGCGGACTGGGTCACATCATCGCCGTGGATACTGCTCGTGATAAAGCCGACGCCCCGACTGTCAGCCGGGGCGAAACCCCCATATTAGGTGAGCCAGCAGCGGAAAATCAAGCCTGTGTTGGCGGGCAGCGAGGTGCGCAGGGTCTCCGTGAAGGCCCGGGTGTAGCGATCGGATGCCGGGATGTCGACGATCTTCCAACCGACGACGGTGAAGTCCTCATTCAGCGCCTGCACGGCGCAGCTGGCCTGCTCACCGGCGGGCATCGAGACCTCGTAGTCCACCCGGACGGTCTGGTCGTCGAGGATGGTGTGCGCGACATCCCGGGCCTCGACCATCGGCTTGCTGCCGTCCAGCCCGGCCCAGACTACCCACGCCACCAGGACCACCGCGAAGACCGCCGCCGAGATGATCAGGATCAGCCGCTCGTTCCGTCCGCGCGTGCGCGTTCGGCCGTAGCGCTGATCGAGATCGGTCGGCTGGGCGGGATCGGTGCTCATGGTGCGGGGGCTCCTGCTCGGCGTGATGGGGTACCGCTTCGCCGCCAGCGCGAGCGCAGGGCGGCACGGTGGTCGAAGCTGAGTGGCTTAAGCTTGTAGGACAAGGCTATCCGGCAATCCTGAGGAGTTCCGCACGTGCACACGACCATTCTCGAGCTCGTGACGCGCTTCGCCCAGGCGAGCACCGACAAAGAGTTCGACCCCGACACGGTCACGCCCGGCATCTGGGGTTTCGTGGCGACGGCGCTCGTCGCCGTCGCGGTCGTCTTCCTCGGGTTCGACATGGTGCGCCGTATCCGTCGCACCAACTACAAGGCCGAGATCAGCGAGCGGCTCGAGGCCGAGCTGGCCGCGCGCAACGCGGGCGAGCAGCCTGCCGCGCCGGACGCGCCCGCGACGCCCGGCGCTGCGTCGGCACGCCCCGCGGAGCCGGACGCCCCGGCATCCGGCCCCGACACCAAGCCCTAGCCGCCTCCGCAGTCGGAGTCAGCCGGCGTGGTAGGCGGGGTTGATTGCGATGATCAGCATCGCCGTCCAGTGGCAGAAGAACGCCAGCACCGTGCACGCGTGGAAGATCTCGTGGAAGCCGAAGACGCCGGGGATCGGGTTGGGCTTCTTCAGCGCGTATACAACGGCGCCGCCGCTGTAGAGCAGTCCGCCGACGATGACCAGCACCATCATGGCCACGCTCACGGCGAGCAGATCGGGGATGTACATCACCGCGGCCCAGCCGAGGGCCAGGTAGAAGAAGACGTACAGCCAGCGTGGCGCCGTGATCCAGAACACACGGAAGGCGATACCGAGCAGCGTGACGCCCCAGACGATCGCCAGCAGCAGGAAGCCCTTCTCCGGCGGCAGCGCGAGCACGGCCATCGGCGTGTAGGTGCCCGCGATCAGCAGGAAGATGTTGGCGTGGTCGATGCGCTTCAGCAGCAGCTTCGTTCGCGGCTTCCAGTCGAAGCGGTGGTACAGCGCCGAGGTGCCGAAGAGCAGCATCGAGGTGAGCATGAAGACCGCGCTCGACCACTTGGCTGCCGGCCCCTGCGCCGCGACGATCAGCACGATTCCGGCCACGATCGTCAGCGGGAACGTGCCGGCGTGAAGCCAGCCACGCCACGTCGGCTTCACATCGACGGGACTGTCCACGGATGGATCGTGCAGTGTCATGCGCTCAGGATACGACACGCATCCCCATCTGAAATGTGGGCGAGCGCAGGCAAGTGCACTAACGTGAATCTGTGCACGACCGCGATGAATCACTGGGCAGGGGCATTCTCTACCGCCTCTACCAAAACCGGCTGCGCCGGGGACTGACTGCGGAGACCCTTCCGCGCCACGTCGCCATGATCATCGACGGCAACCGCCGCTGGGCGAAGCAGCTCGGCTACGACACCGCAGCGCACGGCCACCGCGCCGGTGCAGCCAAGATGCGCGAGTTCGTGGAATGGTGCGACGATCTCGGCATCTCCACGGTCACCCTCTACCTGCTCTCCAGCGACAATCTCACGAACCGTTCGGGGGAGGAGCTCTCGGCGCTGATCGAGATCATCGCCGACCTCGCCGACGACCTCTCCCGCTACCGCGACTGGCGTGTGCAACACGTCGGTTCCACGGCCGGCCTGCCGCAGCCGCTGGTCTCCGCGCTGGATGCCGCGCAGGCCCGCACCGCGGGCAAGACGGGTCTGCACGTGAACCTCGCCGTCGGCTACGGTGGCCGCAAGGAGATCACCGACGCCATGCGGAGCATCGTCGCCGATCACCACGCCGGCGGCGGCAGCCTCGAGGACCTCGCGGAACGACTCACGCCCGACCTCATCGGTGAGCACCTCTACACCGGCGGCCAGCCGGACCCCGACCTCGTCATCCGCACCTCGGGTGAGCAGCGCCTGAGTGACTTCATGTTGTGGCAGAGCGCCCACAGCGAGTTCTACTTCGTTGAGGCGCTCGGCCCCGACCTGCGCAAGGTCGACTTCCTGCGCGCCCTCCGCGACTACGCCACGCGCAATCGCCGCTTCGGCGGCTGAACCAGCACTCGATCCCGCGCCCCCGCGCAGATCCGAGAGGAACCCATGACAACCTGGCAGCAGTACGTTTCCGGCTTCACCGAGGAGCCCGGCTACCTCGACTACGGGCGGGTCGGGCCGCTGTCGGCCGCGGCATCCGCAGAAACGCTCGGCTTCACCGAGATCCTGAGCCGGGCTCGCTTCGGCAGCCTGCAGGCCATCCAGGACCAGGACCAGCGCCTGCGTGAGGCGGCCGGAACGCTGCTCGGCCAGCCCGCCGAGCAGGTCGTGGCGGTCCCGAACACGACGACCGGCCTGCTGCACGCCATGTTCGGCCTCACCGGCGATGTGCTGCTCTCTCCCGGCGAGTTCCCCAGCCTGCCCATCGCGGCCTCGCGCGCCCACGAAGCGCTGCACGTGACGCGCCCGCTCTGGCTCGAGACCGACCACGGCACCGTGACGCCGGGCCAGATCAAGGCGCAGCTCGGCTCGAACACGGCCGCAGTGGCGGTCAGCCTCGTCGACTCGCGGACCGGCTACCTCGCCGACCTCGAGGGCATCCGCCAGGTCATCGGCGACCGCCTGCTCATCGTCGACGCCATCCAGGGTTTCGGCGTCGTCGATGCGCCGTATGAACTCGCGGATGTCGTCGTCGCCGGCGGCCAGAAGTGGTGCCGCGCCGGCTGGGGCAGCGGCGTCATGGCGCTCAGCGAACGCGCGCTCGGGCGCCTCACGCCCGTGTTCTCCGGCTACACCGGCACCGATGGCGACGAGGTCTGGGACCAGATCCCGACGCCGCCGCCCAGCACGGGTGCTCGGGCGTTCCGCACGTCCAACCCCGACGGCATCGCGCAGGCCCGCCTGGCCGCCGCCCTCGAGGAGATCATCGACGTCGGCGTCGCCGAGATCCAGTCCGCGATGGCCACAAACGTGAGCCGCATGATCGACCTCGCCGACGAGTTCGCGATCCCGGTCGCCTCCTCGCGGCACGAACGTGAGCGGGCGGGCATCATCGTGTTGCAGCCGCCTGCCGAGCACCTCACCGTGCTCACCGCGTCGCTGTTCAACCACGGCATCACGGCGACCTCGCGCGAGGGGGGCGTGCGCCTGTGCGTGCACGCCGTGCTCGACGAGTCAACGGTCGACATGGTGCGCGGAGCGTTCACCTCCTACGCAAGCGCGGCGGCGTTCTAGGGAGTTTCGCACCCGAGCGCCGCGGTCGCCGGCCCGGCTGCCGCGGCATCCGCCCGGCAACCCAAGATTTCACTTTGGTAGATCGGCGTGTCGTTCGCTCTTTCGGCGCAACGGTCGTAGCGTCACTCTCATCAGGCATCGCGCTTGATCGAGACGGCCACATAAGTTCGACTCGGGACCACATGGCCGACTCGCAGCAAACTGGGCAGGAATGCCGGGGCGGGAGTGGTTGTGACTTCAGTTCGTCAGAATTCAACAGAACAACAGGGGCCGGGAGCAGCGGCCAGAGCGGGCGAAGGCCACTCAGATCAGCGCGAACAAGCCGAGCGTATCTATGTTTTGGATACCTCGGTTTTGTTGTCTGACCCCTCGTCCATGTTCCGCTTTGCCGAGCACGCCGTCGTCCTGCCGGTGATCGTGGTCGCCGAGCTTGAGGCCAAACGGAATGACCCCGAGATCGGCTTCTTCGCCAGGCAAGCGCTCCGCAACCTCGATGAGCTGCGCATCAAGCACGAGCGGCTCGACTTCCCCATTCCCGTCGGCGACGGCGGAACGCTGCGGGTCGAGCTCAACCACTCGAGCATGGGGGTGTTGCCCAGCGGGCTCCAGCTGAATGACAACGATTCGCGCATCCTCGCCGTGGCGATGAACCTCGCCGCAGAGGGACTCGCCGTGACCGTGGTCTCGAAAGACCTGCCATTGCGCGTGAAGGCGGCCTCCATCGGGCTCGCGGCCGAGGAGTACAAGCACGAACTCGCCGTCGACTCCGGCTGGACCGGGATGGACGAGATCACGCTGAGCGGCGAGCAGATGGCCGCGCTCTACGACAACGAGCGGATGTCGACGCGACTGGTCGGCGACATGCCAGTGAACACCGGGCTCGTCGTGCACTCCGAACGCGGCAGCGCGCTCGGCCGCGTCACAGCGCGCGGCGAGTTCAAGCTCGTCCGCGGTGACCGGGACGTGTTCGGTCTGCACGGCCGTTCGGCGGAGCAACGGCTGGCGATCGACCTGCTGCTCGACCCGGAGATCGGGATCCTGTCTTTGGGAGGGCGAGCCGGGACGGGGAAGTCCGCGCTCGCTCTCTGCGCCGGCCTCGAAGCCGTGCTGGAGCGGCAGCAACACAAGAAGATCATGGTGTTCCGCCCGCTCTACGCCGTCGGTGGCCAGGAGCTCGGTTACCTGCCTGGTGACGCGGCCGAGAAGATGAACCCGTGGGGACAGGCGGTGTTCGACACCCTCGGCGCGCTCGTCTCCGACAACGTGCTCGAGGAGGTGCTGGACCGCGGCATCCTCGAGGTGCTGCCGCTCACGCACATCCGCGGCCGCAGCCTGCACGACGCCTTCGTGATCGTCGACGAGGCGCAGTCGCTGGAGCGCAATGTGCTGCTGACCGTGCTCAGCCGTATCGGGCAGAACTCGCGGGTCGTGCTCACCCACGACGTCGCCCAGCGTGACAACCTGCGGGTCGGCCGCCACGACGGCGTCGCCAGCGTGATCGAGACGCTCAAGGGGCACCCGCTGTTCGCCCACATGACGCTGACACGATCCGAGCGCTCGGCGATCGCCGCCCTCGTCACCGAGATGCTGGAGGGCAACGAGCTGGCATAGTGAACAACAGCGTCATCGACGTGCGAGGCCTGTCGTTCGGACCATCTGAACGACAGGCCTCGCCGTCTGTTGCCGAGCGCAACGTCCAGCGCTGTCACTCGCTGGCACCCGCCGCAACGCGAGCGCGCCGCCCACGAGATCGTGGACGGCGCGCCGGATGCTGCGTTCTGCCTCGGCTTAGCCGGGGGTCGTCATGCTCAGCAGGTCGAGCGAGCTGTCCAGCTGCTCGAGCGTGATGGCACCGCGCTCGACGTAGCCGAGCTCGATCACGGCCTCGCGCACGGTGACGCCCTGCTTCACGGAGTGCTTGGCGATCTTCGCCGCCTCCTCGTAGCCGATGATCTTGTTCAGCGGCGTGACGATCGACGGGGACATGCCGGCGAGGGCCGCAGCGCGCTCGAGGTTGGCCTCGAGGCCGTCGACGGTCTTGTCGGCGAGCACGCGGGCGGCGTTGCCGAGCAGGCGGATCGACTCGAGCAGCGCGGTGCCCATCACGGGGATCTGCACGTTGAGCTCGAAGGAGCCGGACGCGCCGCCCCAGGCGATCGCCGCGTCGTTGCCGATGACGCGCGAGCAGACCATGAGCACGGCCTCTGGGATGACGGGGTTGACCTTGCCGGGCATGATCGAGGAGCCGGGCTGCAGGTCGGGGATGTTCAGCTCGCCGAAGCCGGTGTTCGGGCCGGAACCCATCCACCGGATGTCGTTGCAGATCTTGGTGAGGCTGACGGCGATGGTGCGGAGGGCACCGGATGCGTCGACGAGGCCGTCGCGGTTGGCCTGGGCCTCGAAGTGGTCCTTCGCCTCGGTGATCGGCAGCTCGGTCTCGGCGGTGAGCAGCTCGAGCACGAGCTGCGGGAAGCCCAGCGGGGTGTTGATGCCGGTGCCGACGGCGGTGCCGCCGAGCGGAACCTCGGCGACGCGGGGGAGCGCGGACCGCACGCGCTCGATGCCGAGGCGCATCTGGCGGGCGTAGCCGCCGAACTCCTGGCCGAGGGTGACGGGGGTGGCGTCCATCAGGTGGGTGCGGCCGGCCTTGACGGCGGTCGCCCACAGCTCGGCCTTCGCCTCGAGGGAGACGGCGAGGTGGTCGAGCGCCGGGATGAGCTCGTCGATGAGCGCGCCGGTGACGGCGATGTGCACCGAGGTGGGGAACACGTCGTTGGAGGACTGCGAGGCGTTGACGTGGTCGTTCGGGTGGACCGGGCTGCCGAGGCGCGCGGTGGCCAGGCTCGCCAGCACCTCGTTCATGTTCATGTTCGAGGAGGTGCCGGAGCCGGTCTGGTAGACGTCGATCGGGAACTGCTCGTGGTGCCCACCGGCGATGATCTCGTCCGCGGCCGAGGCGATGGCGTCGGCGATGCCCTGGTCGAGGCGGCCGAGCTGTGCGTTGGCGAGTGCCGCCGACTTCTTGATGCGCGCCAGTGCGACGATCTGAGCCGACTCCAATGTCGACCCCGAGATCGGGAAGTTCTCAACGGCACGCTGCGTCTGTGCGCTGTAGAGCGCGTTCGCGGGAACGCGCACCTCGCCCATGGTGTCGTGTTCGATGCGGAATTCCGCGTCAGCTGAGTTGCTCACGGTTGCCCTTTCGGTGTGGTGGTGTGAGGCGGTGGTTGCCGCCGGTAATGGGAAAGCTGGAGTGCAGACGTGACGAGCGGATGCCGCTCAGACGACGCCGACGATGACGTCGGTCTCTGCGCGCCCCTCGAGGAGGCGGTAGTTGGCGCCGACGACGGCCAAGGTGCCGGCCGCGATGGCATCGCTGATCATCTCGGAGGAGGCGATCAGCTCGGCGACGGTGTCGCGGAGGTGTTCGCGCCCGACGAAGCCGGCGTCGACCTGCTTCGCATTGGTGATCTCGCGGTTCCCGGTGACGCGCTGCACCGCAGGGACGATCTTCTGCACGAGCCCGTCGATGTAGTGCGGCAGCGGCGCGGCATCCGGCAGACGCGACTCGATCGCCGCCTGCACGGCACCGCAGGAGTCGTGGCCGAGCACGACGATGAGCGGCACGTGCAGAACACCGACGGCGTACTCGAGGGAACCGATGATGGAGTCGCCGATGACCTGTCCGGCGTTGCGGACGACGAAGAGGTCGCCGAGGCCGACGTCGAAGATGATCTCGGCGGCGAGACGGGAGTCCGCGCAACCGAACAGCGCGGCACGGGGGCCCTGCGCCTTCGCGAGGGAGCGTCGGCTGGCGACGTCCTGGTGCGGGTGCACGGGGGCACCGGCCACGAAACGGTCATTGCCCGCGCGCATCTCCGCCCATGCCTCTGCGGGAGTCAGCCGCGATGCGGCGGCGTGGGTGGCGGTTGTGCTGGCAACGGTCATCGAGCATCCTCCTGGGCGGCCCGGACATCAGGGGCCAGTTCTTGGGCAATAGCGTTAAACACCTCGGGGGAGGGCTCGCCCAGCACCACGATGGTGCTCGGTCCGGCCTCGGTCACAAGGGCGTTGTGGAAGAGTCCGCGGTCCTCAACGGGCTTCGGGTTCGAGTAGACATCCCACTCGATGCCGTCCACCGTGACGCTGGACACGGGCTCGGTGCCGTCGAGCAGGCCGGAGAGCCAGCTGGCGTCGGCGTCGATCGCCTGGTGGATGCCGAGGTACTGCTTCTCGGGACTGATCAGGCCGATGTACCAGCTGGTGATGTCGGCCTTGTCGGTGCTGAGTGTCGCCGAATTCGAGGTCCAACCGGCGGGGAGCTCCGGGTCGACGAGCGTCACATCGACGGAGGGCTGCACCGCGGCGGCCGCGGCCGACCAGTCGATGTCTCGTTCGATCGGCTTGTCGCTGCGCGGCACGATCAGCACGATCACGACGACGATGGCGAGGGTCGCGAGCAGCGACAGCACGAGGTTGTTGATCGTCTGCTTCGCACGGTGCTTGCGCGAGTTCTCGGCCTTGCGCGCCGCGGTCTCCTCCGGGGTCTCCGGGCGTCCGAGCTCGGCGACGACACGGGGCGCCTTGCCCGGCTGCTTCATGGTTGGCACGCTCATTCGGCGGATGCCGCGGCTTCCGCCCCGGCCCTGGCAGCCTCGAGGCGTTCCTTGGCCCCGATCAGCCACTGCTCGCAGCGGCGCGCCAGCGCTTCACCACGCTCCCAGAGGGCGAGGGACTGCTCCAGCGTCGAGGAACCCTGTTCGAGTTCGCTGACGACACGGATCAGTTCATCGCGCGCCTGCTCATAGCTCAGTTCTGCGAGGTCATCGTTCACGGGCATGTCTCGATTCTACGCGGCAACACTGTGCACACCGTCCGCTGCGCCGATGCGCTCAGCGGCTCGCCGTCTGGCCGGTCGACCGCGCCGTCACGGCGCCGCTCGAGAGGGTCAGGCGTAACTCGGTGCCGTCTGGCGCCTGCGCCGCCTCGCGCAGCACGCCGCCATCCGGAAGCTGCACGATCGCGTAGCCGCGGTCGAGGGTGGCCTGCGGCGAGAGCGCGCGCAGCTGGGCGCGCAGTTCGGCGGTCTGGTCTCCCGCTCGTTCGAGGCGGCGTTCGACCAGCTCCACCCCGCGCGCGACGTAGCGGGTGAGGTCCTGGGTGCGGGAGTCGAAGATCCACGCCGTGTCCGCCAGCACGGGGCGGCTGCGCAGCTGCGAGATTCGGTCGATCTCGGCCGCGAGAATGCCGGTGAGGCGGGTGCCGATGCGGGCGCGGGCCTGCTGCACCCTGGCCAGCTCCTCCGCGACATCCGGAACGACGCGCTTGGCGGCATCGGTCGGCGTCGACGCCCGGAGGTCGGCGACCTCGTCGAGCAGCGGGCGGTCGGCCTCGTGCCCGATGGCGCTGACGATCGGGGTCTGCGCGGCGGCGGCGGCGCGCACGACGCGCTCGTCGCTGAAGCCGAGCAGGTTCTGGAAGTCGCCGCCACCGCGCGCGACGATGATGACGTCAACCTCCGGATCGGCGTCGAGCTTCTCGATCGCCGCGGCCACCTCGCCAACGGAACGATCGCCCTGCACCGCCGCGTGCACGACGCGGAAGTTCACCGCGGGCCAGCGCAGCTGGGCATTACGGATGACGTCTTTCTCGGCATCCGAGTCCTTGCCGGTGACCAGGCCGATGCAGTGCGGCAGGAACGGCAGCGGCCGCTTGCGCGAGGCGTCGAAGAGTCCCTCGGCGGCGAGCTGCTTGCGGAGGCGTTCCAGGCGCTCCAGCAGGTCGCCGAGGCCGACGTGGCGCAGCTCGAACACCTGCATGGTGAGCGTGCCGCCCTTGACCCAGTAGTTCGGCTTGACGAGGGCGATGACGCGGTCACCCTGCTTGAAGTCGCCATCGAGCTTGGCGCGCACCGAGGACCAGACGTTGAAGCTGACCGTCGCGTCCTCGTTGAGGTCCTTGAGTTTGCCGTAGACGTTGCCTCCGGAGACGCCCCACTGCGTGATCTCGCCCTCGACCCACGCGGTGCCGAGCCGCTCGATGTAGCCGCGGATCTTCTGCGAGAGCACGGCAACCGGCCAGGGGGCCTCGAGGGTGGGTGTTGCATCGCTCACGCGCGGATCCTCCAGAAACGTCGACGGCGCGCGCACCACCGGGGTGCGCCGCTTCTTCACAGGCTCCCAGCCTAGACTTGGGCTGTGACGAATCAGACGGATGCCCCCACCATCGGCCTCGGGATGCCCCGCATTCCCAGCCGCCGCGGGCACTTGAAAAACAACCCTGTGTCCGGTGAGAAGAAGGTCCTGCTCGCCGCCCCGCGCGGGTACTGCGCCGGCGTCGACCGGGCCGTGATCGCCGTCGAGAAGGCGCTCGAGCACTACGGCGCCCCCGTCTACGTGCGCAAGCAGATCGTGCACAACATCCACGTCGTGACCGAACTCGAGGCCCTCGGCGCCATCTTCGTTGAAGAGGTCGACGAGGTTCCGGAGGGGTCACACCTCGTCTTCAGCGCGCACGGCGTTTCGCCTGCCGTCGTCAACGCCGCCGCCGACCGCGGCCTGCAGGCCATCGACGCCACCTGCCCGCTGGTCACCAAGGTGCACCGCGAGGCCGTGCGTTTCGCCCGCGACGACTACGAGATCTTGTTGATCGGGCACGAAGGCCACGAGGAGGTCGAGGGCACGGCCGGCGAGGCGCCGGATCACGTGACCATCGTGAACAGCCCGGACGACGTCGAGAACATCGAGGTCAAGGATCCCGACAAGGTCGTCTGGCTCTCGCAGACCACGCTCAGTGTCGACGAGACGATGGAGACGGTTCGCCGACTCCGGGAGAAGTTCCCCAAGCTCCAGGATCCGCCCAGCGACGACATCTGCTACGCCACGCAGAACCGCCAGGTGGCCATCAAGAAGGTCGCCCGCGACGCCGAGCTCGTGATCGTCGTCGGCTCGGCCAACAGCTCCAACAGCGTGCGCCTGGTCGAGGTCGCCCTCGAGTACGGCGCCTCGGCCGCGTACCGGGTCGACTACGCCAGCGAGGTCAAGCAGGAATGGCTCGACGGTGTCGCGACGGTCGGCGTCACGAGTGGCGCCTCGGTTCCGGACGAGCTCGTGCAGGAGCTGCTGCGTGATCTGGCGGATGCCGGCTACGGCACGGTGCAGGAAGTCAAGACCGCTGAGGAAGACCTGATTTTCAGCCTGCCGAAGGAGCTCCGCAAGGGGCTCTCCGGTAAGCAGGACGAGCGGGCGCTCGGCGGTCGGACTACGAAGCCGTAGGCTCGTGCCAGCCTTCCCCGTGTGACCAGCTGACGGCGGTGGGGCGGATCTCGATCGTGCCCCACTGCGCTGCCGGGCACTTCTCCGCCCAGCCGAGTGCGGCCGCCGGATCGTGCGCGTCGATCACGAAGAATCCGCCGAGTTTCTCCGGGTCATCGCTCAGCACCCCGACGAGGTCTTCGCGCTGGCCGTCGCGTACCCGGTAGATGGCCGACTCGGATGACGCCTGCAGCACCTCGGCCGCGATCAGGATTCCGGCGTCATCCAGTTCTCTGCCGTAGCGGTCGAAGGCGTCGCGCCATGGCGCCATCTCCTCCTCGCTGAGACCGGTGTCGCCTTGCTCCGCGTAGTACATCAACAGCGTGAATCGCATGTGGATCGCCTCCGTGCCCCGATTGTCCCACCGTGCAGAGGCGATTGCCAGCGCTCGGAGCGCGAGGGTGACGAGCTCGTAGAAATGGTCCCCTCTCCGGCGGAGAGGGGACCATTTCTACGAGTTCGCGCCGCGGTGAGCGGAGTTGACGCGCTAGACGGCGCCGGGCAGCTGCATCAGAAGCGGGTCGTTGGCCGCCACCATCGAGACGACGGCGAACAGCAGGATGACGGACAGCACGCCGCCGACCAGCGGCACCCAGAAGGCCCGCCGGGCGTGCTGCATCCGGAGCACAGCCCAGATGGCCGTGGCGACCCAGAGCACTCCCTGCACGACATTGCCGATCAGGATCGTGCGCATGTCGCCCTCGCTGGCGACGTAGTCGGCCAGCCCCTGCTGGCTGTGCAGGAGCTGCAGCGCCTCGGGGATGGAGGACAGCGTGTTGATCGCCATCCACAGCCCGAACAGGCCGAAGACCAGCAGCGCGATCGTGATGCGCCGGTCCGCGCGCAGAGCCTCAGCGGGCGTGCGCGGCGCGGTCGGTGCGGCAAGCCCGGCCGACGCGGGGCCGGTCGGGGCCGGGGGCCAGGGCGCGGTCGGTGCGGCGGGCGGCGCCGCGGGAGCCGGCGGCTCGCTCGCGGCCGGCGGGGCGGGTGGCTTCCACTCCCAGCCCTCCGGCGCGAGCTCGCCGTAACGAGGACGAGGCCGCTCGTCGGCCCTCGAAGTCTCTGGCTTCGATCCTTCAGGGCTGGCGGCGGCCTCGTTCTCAGTCATGGCGGTGACTAGCTGTTCGAGTGACCGAAGGAGCCGAGCTGCTTCGTCGACTCGACCACGCGGGCGGCCATGGCGGTCTCGGCGACCTTGCCCCAGGCGCGGGGGTCGTAGAGCTTCTTGTTTCCAACCTCGCCGTCGACCTTGAGCACGCCGTCGTAGTTCTTCAGCATGTAGTCGGCGATCGCACGTGTGAACGCGTACTGGGTGTCGGTGTCGATGTTCATCTTGATGACACCGTTGGCGACGGCCTCGGCGATCTCGGCATCGGTCGAACCGGAACCGCCGTGGAAGACGAGGTCGAGGGGCAGCGCGCCGGTGCCATACTTCGCCTGGATGCCGTCCTGGATCTCCTTGAGCAGGGCCGGGCGCAGCTGCACGTTGCCCGGCTTGTAGACGCCGTGCACGTTGCCGAAGGTGAGGGCCGACATGTAGCGGCCGTTCTCGCCGAGGCCCAGGGCCTCGACCGTCGCGATGGCGTCGTCGAGGGTCGTGTAGAGGCTGTCGTTGATGTCGTGGCTGACACCGTCTTCTTCGCCGCCGACGACGCCGATCTCGACCTCGAGGATCGCGTTGATGGCCTTGAGGCGGGGGAGGATCTGCTGGGCGATCTCGAGGTTCTCGGTCAGCGGCACGGCCGAGCCGTCCCACATGTGGGACTGGAAGATCGGGTTGCCGCCAGCCGCAACGGCCTCTTCGGACGCGGCGATGAGCGGCATCACGAAGTCGTCCAGTGCGTTCTTCGGGCAGTGGTCGGTGTGCAGTGCAACCGTGATCGGGTAGTTGTCGGCGACGGCGTGCACGTACTTGGCGAAGGCCAGCGCGCCGGACGCGCGGTTCTTGACGGTGTGGCCGGCGAAGTAGTCGGCGCCGCCGGTGGTGACCTGGATGATGCCGTCGGAGCCGGCCTCGGTGAGTCCCTGCAGCACGGAGTTGATCGTCTGCGAGGAGGAGACGTTGAAGGCCGGGTAGGCGAAGCCCTTGTCCTTGGCCTTGTCCAGCATTGCGGCGTACTGCTCGGGGGTTGCGATGGGCATGGAAGCTCCTTGGCGTTGATCTTGGGTGTGAGCAAAGTCTATCCAGCAGAGGCCCCCGTGCACATTTGCCCAGCGCTGAGCGCGATCGCCGCACGAAGGTGCAGCGGTTTCTTGGCTGATCCGTTAAGGAATGCGATTCTTTCGCGATATTTCCTTCTGTTTCTTGCGACGTGCACGGGCACGCTGCCTACGCTGAAACTGGCGGCCCGTTCGGGCCGCCGTGCGCGCAGGACTGCGCCGACGGCCATTCAACCCGCGTCCGGGAGGACCCACCATGATGAGCACCGACACCTCCAGCCTCTACCACCACCCCGACCGCAACTTCGCGATGGAGCTGGTGCGGGCCACGGAGGCGGCCGCGATCCGCGCCGTGCCGTGGATCGGCCGCGGCGACAAGCTCGGTGCCGACGGGGCAGCCGTCGACGCGATGCGCGCATTCCTCGGAACGGTCAGCTTTGACGGCCTCGTCGTCATCGGCGAGGGCGAGAAGGATGCCGCCCCCATGCTCTACAACGGGGAACGCGTCGGCAATGGCCGCGGCCCGGCCTGCGATATCGCGGTCGACCCCATCGACGGCACGAGCCTCACCGCCGCGGGTCGGCAGAACGCGCTCTCCGTGATCGCCGTCTCCGACCGTGGCACCATGCTCGACGCCTCGAGCGTGTTCTACATGGACAAGATCGTGACGGGCCCGGAGGGAATCGGTGTCATCGATATCCGTCGCCCGATCGCTGACAACATCCACGCCCTGGCCAAGGCCAAGAACATCGACGTCGGTGACATGCGGGTCGCCGTGCTCGACCGCCCGCGGCACGAACAGCTCATCGCCGAGATCCGCGAGGCCGGAGCCGGCACCCGCTTGATGAGCGACGGAGACGTCGCCGGCGGCATCAACGCCGCCCGCTACGACTCCCGCATCGACATGTGCGTCGGCATCGGCGGCAGCCCTGAGGGCATCACCACCGCCTGCGCGATCAAGGCGATCGGTGGATTCATGCAGACCCGAATGGCGCCGAAGGATGCCGCGGAGCGCGCCCGCGGCGAGGCTGCCGGCCTCGACTGCGACCGGATCTACGAGGTCGACGACCTCGTGAAGGGCGGCAACACCTTCTTCGTCGCCACCGGCGTCACCGACGGCGGGCTGCTCGCCGGGCCGCGCAAGATCGGCCGCACCCACATCCGCACGGAGAGCATCATCCTGCGCGCGAAGTCGGGCACGATCCGTCGCGTGACCGCCGACCACCTCGTCTCGAAGTGGCAGTAGTCCCGCCTGCCACTTGAGGCCACCCCGCCGGTTGAGTGGCCAACCACGTTAGTTGAGTGGCCACCCCGTTGGTTGAGCTTGTCGAAACCGTGCACAGCAGCCGCACCAGCATCGCTTGCGGTTGTTGAGGATGTCTGGGTGTGGGCTGCCGCCTTTCGTGACGCTTCGCGTCACGCCCCGACGAGCTCCAGCCCGTGTGCTGCGGCGACGGCCGCGTTCACGACCTGGCCGCCCTGCACGTTGACACCGAGTGCGAGGGCGGAGTCGGCGGCGACCGCCTGCTCCCAGCCGCGGTCGGCGATGGCGATGGCGTAGGGGAGCGTCACGTTGGTCAGGGCGATCGTCGAGGTCTGCGGCACGGCACCCGGCATGTTCGCGACGCAGTAGTAGGTCGAGTTGTGCACGCGGTAGACGGGCTCGTCGTGCGTCGTCGCCCGGGATCCCTCGAAGCATCCGCCCTGGTCGATGGCGATGTCCACGAGCACCGAGCCCGGCTTCATCGACGCGACCATCGCATCGGTCACGAGCTTGGGAGCCGCGGCTCCCGGAATGAGCACGGAACCGATCACGAGGTCGGCCTCGGCCAGCAGCGCGGCGATCTCGAAGGCGCTCGAGCGACGGGTGTCGACCCGACCGCCGAAGCGGGCGTCGAGCTGGCGGAGGCGGGGCACCGAGATGTCGACGACGGTCACGTGGGCCTGGAGCCCGACGGCCATGGCGGCCGCGTGTTCACCCGCGACACCGCCGCCGATCACGACGACGTTGCCGCGCGGGGTTCCCGGCACGCCGCCGAGCAGCAGGCCGCGTCCGCCGGCTGGGCGGAGCAGTTCCTGTGCGCCGGCCTGCACAGACAGGCGCCCGGCGATCTCGCTCATGGGGGAGAGCAGCGGCAGGGATCGGTCGGGGAGCTGCACGGTCTCGTACGCGATGGCGGTGGCCCCGGATGCGATGAGCGCCTCGGTGAGTGGCCGGTCGGCCGCGAGGTGCAGGTAGGTGAACAGGATCTGACTGTCTCTGATCAGTGGATACTCGCTCTCGACGGGTTCCTTGACCTTGAGGATGAGTTCGGCGGCGGCCCAGACGTCGGCCGCGGCCTGCACGATCTCGGCGCCGGCGAGGGTGTACTCCTCGTCGCTGAACGAGGAGCCGACTCCTGCCCCGCTCTGCACGAGCACGCGGTGCCCGCGGCTGACGAGCTCGTGCACGCCGGAGGGCGTCGCCGCGACCCGGAATTCGTTGTTCTTGATCTCGGTGGGAACTCCGACGAGCATCCGTGTCTCCTTCGACGTGTGTGGTCGCATAATGGGGAAAGTGCGTTGACTATTTCCGCACGAATGCGCACGGCACACAAGAAATCCGCATTATCGGGCAGGAACTCATAATCCTCTATGCGAAAATTCGGTAGGAGGTGCCCAGATGGCCCGTGTGCAGAATGATTCCCCCGAGTTCGTCACGCTCGACGACACCGATCGGGTGCTGATCGCCGCGCTGCGCGAGAACAGCCGTATCCCCAACAACCGCCTGGCCGAGATCGCCGGGATCTCTCCGTCGACCTGCCTGCAGCGCGTGCGCACGCTGGTCGACACGGGCGTGCTCCGGCGCTTCACCGTGGACGTCGACGCCGATGCGCTGGGCTTCGGGATGCAGGCGCTGGTGTCGGTGCGCATCCGCCCCGGCGCGCGCGACCGGCTCGACACCTTCGCCGATCAGCTGCGGGAACTGCCGCAGGTGGCGCAGTACTTCTACCTCGCCGGCGCGGAGGACTTCGTGATCCACTTCCGCGGCCGCAACACCCAGGACCTCCGCGACTTCGTGACGGACCACCTCTCGACGCAGCCGATCGTCGCGTCGACGAACACGAGCGTCATCTTCGACCACGAGTACGGGCCGTTGCGCGGCTGACGCCGTGCGGTGAATCCCCGGTGGTTGAGCCTGTCGAAACCTTGATTTCGACAAGCTCAATCAGCGGGCCGCGGGGAAGCTCACCCAGCGGGGGAGGCTCACCCAGCGGGGGAGGCTCAGTCAGCGAGGGGCCTAGCTCGCGTGCTCCTCGCGCTCCACGGCGGATGCCGGCAGCTCCAGCTCGACAGCGGTGAGCTTGCGCGGCACCTCATGGATCGGTGCCGGCTCGATCAGCAGGTCGAGCTTGGTCTCGTCGATGCCGGGGAACTGCCTGGCCGTCACGAGCACACGTGTCTCGAGCGAGTTCGCGAACTTGTTGTAGCTGTCGACGGTGCGCTCGATCGCCTTGCGCAGCCCGTCGGCGTGGGCGCTGAGCGTGCCGAGCCGGGCGTAGAGCGCCTTACCGAGCTCGAATAGCTTCTTGGCGTCATCCGTCAGCGCCTGCTCCTGCCAGGTGTAGGCGACCGTCTTCAGCACCGCCCAGAGATTCACGGGAGAGGCGAGCGCGACCCGCTTGCCGAAGGAGTACTCGAGGATCGCCGGGTCGGCCTCGAGCGCGGAGGAGAGCAGCGACTCGCTGGGGATGAAGGCGACGACGAACTCGGGGCTGGCGTCCAGTCCCTCCCAGTAGGTCTTCTTGGCGAGGGCGTCGATGTGTGCGCGCACGGCCTTGACGTGGCGGTCGACCAGCGCCTTGCGCCGCGCGCCCTCCTCGCCGTTCGCCGTGACGGGAATCTGGCTTGCCTCGATGTAGTGCTCGAGCGGCACCTTCGCGTCGACCGCGATGGACTTGCCGCCTGGCAGGCGGATCACCATGTCGGGGCGGCCCGCGCCGGCATCGGTCGTGATCGACTGCTGGGTGTCGAAGTCGACGTACTGGGCCAGGCCGGCGGCCTCGACGACGCGGCGCAGCTGCGTCTCGCCCCACACGCCGCGCGTGCTGTTGGAGCGCAGCGCGCTGGCCAGCGACTCGGTGGCGCCGCGCAGCTGCTCGTCGGAGAGCTGGGCCTGCTTGAGCTGTTCGGAGAGCGAGCCGAACTGCTCGCTGCGCTGCTTCTCAAGCTCGGCGACGGTGCTCTGCATCGTGGTCAGCGTCTCGCGCACCGGCCCGAGCGCCTGCAACACCGCGCTCTCGCGCTTCTCCCGCTCCGATTGCTCGATCCGGTCGGCCCGGTGCCGCTCGGCCAGCTCGGAGAACTGCAGCTTCTGGGCCTCGATCTGGGCCAGCAGGCTGTCGACGGTGGCGTCGGCCGCGGCCAGCTCCGCCCGCAGCTCGGCGTGGGCGGATGCCGCGCTCGCCCGCGTCTCCGCCAGCTGCAGCGCGTGCTGCGCGGCCAGCACCTCCGGCGACAGGGCGGCCGCTCCGGCGCCGGCAGCGGCGGTGCGCCGCGCGAACAGCCAGGTGCCGATCACGCCGAGGGCGGCACCGAGCAGCAGTCCGAGCACGAGCATCAGAAGTGGTTCCATGCTGCAAGTGAATCAGCTGCCACCGACACGGCCCGTTGCCGCACCGGAGAGTCGGGTTGCGGGCGGATGGGCGCTTACTGCAGCGCCATCGGGCCGTGCGTGCTCGCGTGTTCGGCGGTGGCGACGGGGCCGATCACGCCGACCTTGACCCGGGTGATGTGGGCGAGGCGCTCGAGGTCTTCCGCCTCGTGCCTGGCCGCGGCGTGCACAATGATCGCGGCGCATGCCTCCGCGTCGGCGAGGGCGTCGTGGTGGCGGAAGTCTTCGAAGCCGGCGGCCATCGCGGCGACGGGCAGACGGTAGGAGTCGAGGTGGTAGGTGCGGCGGGCCACCTGCAGGCTGCAGACGTAGCGGAGGTCGGGCACGATGAGCCCGCTGGCGGTGGTGGCCGCCTTGATGACGCCGAGGTCGAAGCCGGCGTTGTGGGCGACCAGGTGGTCGCCGTCGACGAAGTCGAGCAGATCGGGCAGCTGTTCCGCCCAGTCCGCGGCGTTCGCGACATCCGCCGCGACGATGCCGTGGATGCGCGTGTTCCATTCCACGAACTCGTCGTGCGGGGGAGCGGGCCGGATGAACCAGCTCGCCTCGTCGACGACGCGGCCGTCGCGCACCTTCACCAGGCCGACCGAACAGGCCGATGCGCTGGAGGAGTTGGCGGTTTCGAAGTCGATCGCGGTGAAGTCCAATGGCACATTTCCATGCTCTCACGCCGGGGTGACAGTGGGCCGCGAACGCCCCGGAGCGCCCTAAGCTGGCACGGTGAAGCACGCCAAGGTCTACCTCTTCCTCGTGCTCGCCAACCTCTTCTGGGCCGGCAACTTCGTCTTCGGCGCCATGGTCGTCACACAGATGTCGCCGGTGTCGCTCACCTTCAGTCGTTGGCTCTGCGCCTCGTTCCTGCTCGTGCCGCTGGCCTGGCTGATCGAGCGCGTCTCCTGGCGGCGGGCGCTCGCCGAGTGGCGACTGCACGCCCTGCAGTCCGCGCTCGGCCTCGTCGGCTACACGCTGTTCCTCTACTGGGCGCTCGGCTTCACGACCCCGGTCAGCGCCGCCGTCATCAGCGCGACGAACCCGGCCATGATCGCCCTGGCTGCCGCGCTGTTCCTCGGTGACCGCCTTGCCGGCAGCCGCATCGTCGGCCTCGTGCTCTCCTTCGCCGGTGTGCTCGTCGTGCTGAGCGGCGGCAGCGTCGCCCGCATCCTCGAGAGCGGCTTCAACCCGGGCGATCTGCTGATCGTCGCGGCCGTCCTCGTCTGGACCGCGTACTCGCTCATCGGGCGCCGGGTGACGACGCCGCCGGTGACGGCCACCGCCGTGCAGGCCGTGTTCGCGATCGTGCTGATGGTGCCGTTCGTCCTGGCGTTCGGCGTGCAGTTGCCGACGGATGCCGCCGGCTTCACCGGTCTGGCGTACATCATCCTGTTCCCATCCGTCGCGTCCTACGCGCTCTGGAACATCGGCGCCGGGCGCATCGGGCCCGCCCGCGCCGGCATCTTCCTCAACCTGCTCCCTGTGTTCACCGTGCTCATCTCGGTGCTGCTCGGCGGCGAGCTCAGCCCGGCGCACATCGTCGGGGGCGTGCTCGTGCTCGCCGGCGTCTACCTGACGAGCAGGAGGAAGCATCCGCCTGCCGCATCCCCGGCGGCGGGGGTGGCGCAGTCGGCTCCCTAGCCGCGGACCGGCGGATTGTCGAGCGTGGCGGCCTGCGTGAGGTAGTCCCGGATGGCGTCTTCCTGCACGTCATCCGCGGAGCTGAGCTTGAGGTGCCTCGTGTTGAACCCGGTGCCTTCGAGCAGCCAGTGCTCGTCCGTGAAGGAGGCGCCGCGCTCGAACAGCACGGTCAGGTGGCTGGCATTCGCGCTGACGACCGCGAGGATGCGGTGGCCCTGCCAGGCGGGGGAACCGCCGCTCATCACCTCGTGCGCGGTCGGGACCGTATCCTCGACGATCCGCCGCAGCGTCTCGAAGATCTCGCGCTGCTCCGGCGTGAGTCGGGCTTCGGCGTAGACGTCGACGTCTCTGTTGCGCATGGGTGCCTCTCCTGCTGTCTGCTGGCGCGGGTTGTGTGAGGCTACTGCGCGGCATCCGAGGCGTCAATGCCCGCCAGCCGGGAAGTGCCGCCGCAAAAGGTAGACTGTTCCACCGTGGCTCTTACAATTGGAATCGTTGGTCTGCCCAACGTCGGCAAGTCAACCCTTTTCAACGCTCTGACGAAGAACCAGGTTCTCGCGGCGAACTACCCGTTCGCCACGATCGAGCCCAACATCGGCGTCGTGAACCTGCCGGATGCCCGGCTCGACAAACTCGCCGAGATCTTCGGCAGCGAGCGCATCCTGCCCGCAGCGGTGTCGTTCGTCGACATCGCCGGCATCGTGCGCGGTGCCAGCGAAGGTGAGGGCCTCGGCAACAAGTTCCTCGCGAACATCCGCGAGGCCGACGCCATCGCCCAGGTCGTGCGCGGCTTCGCCGACTCCGACGTCGTGCACGTCGACGGCAAGGTCAACCCGGCCGGCGACATGGAGACCATCAACACTGAGCTGATCCTCGCCGACCTGGAGACCCTCGAGAAGGCGATCCCGCGCTTCGAGAAGGAGATCAAGGGCAAGAAGCTCGGCCCGGAGGCCCTCGTGGCCGCCACCGAGGCGCGCGACGTGCTGAACACCGGAACGCCGCTGTCGGCGGCATCCGTCGACCTCGAGCCCATTAAGGAGCTCGGTCTGCTCACCGCCAAGCCCTTCATCTACGTCTTCAACGTCGATGAGGCCGTGCTGCAGGATGACGCCAAGCTGGCCGAGCTGGCCGCGCTCGTCGCCCCGGCCCAGGCGATCTTCCTCGACGCCAAGCTCGAGTCCGAGCTCATCGACCTCGACGACGAGGATGCCGCCGAGATGCTTGCATCGACCGGCCAGACCGAGTCCGGCCTGAACCAGCTCGCCCGTATCGGTTTCGACACGCTCGGCCTGCAGACCTACCTCACGGCCGGCCCCAAAGAGACCCGCGCGTGGACGATCCCCAAGGGCGCCAAGGCCCCGCAGGCGGCCGGCGTCATCCACACCGACTTCGAGCGCGGCTTCATCAAGGCCGAGGTCATCTCCTTCGACGACCTCGTCGAGACCGGCTCCGTCGCAGAGGCCCGCTCCAAGGGCAAGGCCCGTATGGAGGGCAAGGAGTACGTCATGCAGGACGGCGACGTCGTGGAGTTCCGCTTCAACGTGTAGCCGCCCGTCGCGCGCCCAAAGCGCCCGTCCTCTGCTCGAGGGCGGGCGTTTGCGGTGTCCCGGCATCCGCTCGCAAGAAAATGTTCCACGATCTGATTCTTAGAACGTTTTCTGGAGAGTGGATGGCGGGAATGGCGCGTGGTGGGGCGGGGCCATCACGGCAGCCGCCAGAACTCACCGCTGAGGCCGCGCTCCTCCAACAGCGCTTGGTTGTGCTCGCGCGAGTGTGGCTCGAAGGCCGGGTCGAGCCGGTCGCCGTACCAGGCCTGGGCGAGATCCCAGACGGTGCCGGCGTCGGCGACGTAGCCGGTGCCGGGAGCGTGCTCGGCGGTCCACTGCTCGGCGTGGTCGCGGGAGCAGAAGAGTCGGATCATCGTGCACGTGGCCACGACGTCCTCCCACCACTCGGCCGCTGGCCGCGGGAACCGGACGGCGAGCTCTCCCTGCGGGGCCGTGTCCGGGCCGGCGACGAGGGAGAGGCTCCGGCCGCACTGCGGGCAGGCGGTGTCGATGCGCACGTCGAGATTGATGGCCGCGCTGATGCCGAACGAGTCCCAGGCGCAGCCGCCCCACCAGCGACGGTCGTCTCGGCCGTCGAGCGGCGTCAGCACGAACGCCATTGGGGCGGCGGTGAACGGATGTGCCATCCGCACGGCGTCGCGCTCGACGTTCAGCACCAGTGCATGGGCGCCGTGCAACTCGGACAGGAGCCGCTTCACCGTTTCGGTGTCCGCGCCGGTCACGCGGGCCAACTCCCCGATGGATGGAGCTCGCCCCTCGGCTGCGAAGGTCGCGTAGACGAGGTCGCGGATCCGGCGGTTCTCTGGCGAGCTCATGGGGTCGCGTCGTTGCGTTTCAGTCATGTCCTCAGTCTCCCGCACGGTGCACGGAAACCCGTTCCGGGCGGGCGCATCCGCTAACGTGGCGTCATGGCCATCTTCGATCATCTCGGCATCACGGTCGACGACGTCCCGCGGGCAATCACGCAGTTCGACCCCGTGCTTGCGGCGCTCGGTTTCGCCCGGCACGACGCCGACGGGTCCGTCTCCTGGAACCTTGAGGGTGAGCCGGAGCTCATCCTGATGCCGGCACGCGATCCGGGTACGGGACCGCACCGTCACGGGCGAGTCGGCTGGCAGCACCTCGCGTTCGCCGTCGATTCCCGCGACGAGGTCGACCGCCTGCACCGGATCGCAACGGAGACCGGGTGGACGACTGTGCGCGACCCCAAGGAGTACCCCCGCTTCACCGATCGGTACTATGCCTCCTTCGTCGAGGACGACAACGGCATCCGGATTGAATTCATGCACAACCCGCCGCGCGAGGTCGACTGACCAGCAGGCGCGGCGCGAGCCGACCAGATTGTGCTGCCCCTATGCTGTGCCCATGGGGAACATGAGGCGTCCGAAGTTTGTCATCGCTGCGCTGGGGATCGCAGCGCTCGCACTTGTTGGATGCTCGCCGCAAACCGAGCCCACCGAGCAACCCGGCCAGACCACCCCGCCGGCTACCCAGACGCCAACAGCGACGGAGAGTTCGGCACCCGCCACCGCGGCGTCGATCGTGCTCTCGGTGACGTCGATCCAGGTTGTGGACAGCGCAGGCACGGTGATGAGCGAGAACGACTACTTTGAGCCCGCCGCGGATGTCGTCGCCACGCTCACTGCCGCTCTCGGCACGGATCCGATTGTCAGCCGCTATGAAGGCGGTGGGGATAGCCCTCCTGGCACGTCCTATGACTGGGGCGGGTTTGCGATTCGGGATGGCGAGTGGACGACCGAGGCCCCGTACTATCCGGAGTTCTCCGTTCTCCTGACCGCTGCGACCGTGGGCGGACTCACGATCTCGACCAGCGACGGTGTGGCGGTCGGCGATTCCTTTTCGGCCGTTGCTGCCGCGCACCCGGAGCACGTCCGAAGCTACGCAGACGGGCCCTTGCAACTGGAATGGACGGAGCTTCCGAAGTTTCCTGAGGGGTACGGTGTCGATATCGTGCCCGCGCTTTCCGTGCTTGTCGTCGACTCCGAGCACAACGACGTTGTCTCCCGCATCATCACCCCCGCCATGAACTGGGGCGCATAGGTCCTCAGACGAGTTCGTCGATGAAGCCGCGCACCGTCTCGACGACCAGACGCGCAACGCCGGGGGCGTCGAGCGGTGACGACTTCAGCACCGCCATCGAGTGATCGGCACCGGGAACAGCAACCACACGGATGCCGCGGGGCGAGACGGGCTCGCTCGACGCTGCGGCCTCGACAATCGCCGTTGACACCTCCTCCGCGTTGCCGAAGGTGTCCCGCTCGCCCTGCAGCACCAGCACCGGAACTGTGGGCTGCAGTAGCTCGTCGATCCGGGACCTCTCTGGCTTCCCCGGCGGGTGGAGCGGGAAGGCCAGGCAGACCACAGCGACGGCTTTGACGTCATCCGCCGTCCGGCAGGCGACCCGTGCCCCCGCGCTGCGGCCGCCCACGATGAGGGGGAGTCCTGCGGCGATCTCGGCGACGTGCGGCGCCGCGGCCATCCAGGCCACGTCGAGCGCGGCAGGTCGGGGAGCGACGCTACGCCCGGCCACCCGCCACGGCTGCTCGAAGCGCACTACGGTGATGCCGAGACCGGGCAGAGCAGCGGCGAGCGCGAGCGTGTCGACGGCATCCTTCCTGCCGCCCGCGCCGTGACCGATCCAGAGCACCGCACGAGGCTCCTCCGCCGCGTCGATGACGAGTCGTCCTGGTCCAAGGGTCGTTGGGACGTCAAGCTCCATGCCTATGACGCTACCCGAGCCGCGCCGCTGGGGACATGACGACATCACGCGAGCCGGCGAGCGGACCCGAAGCCGCGCTGAGGCGGCCTCGGTCCGCGAGCGGGTCCGAACCCTCTAAAGGTACGGCTGGGTGATGAGCTCGATGGCGTGCCCGGCAGGGTCCTTGAAATAGACGCCGCGCCCGCCGTGCTCCGTGTTCGTATCTCCCGGACGGGTCATCTGCGGGTCGGCCCAGTGGGTCACGCCCCAGTCGATCAGGCGCGAGTAGGCGCGATCGAAGAGCTCGTCGTCGACCAGGAATGCGTAGTGCTGCATCTGAATGGTGACGGGCGGCTCCGCGAACTGCAGCATCACGCCGTCGTCGAGCGTGATGTTGCTGAATGGTCCCCAGGACGCGGCTTCCGCCGCTTCGATGAGATCCCGATAAAACCTGGCGGACTCGTGCCGATCCGTCGAAGCGATGATGGTGTGGTTGAACGCTGCTGAAATGGTGGTTCTCCTGTTCTCTGGCTGTTTCTGACGTGTCGTCGATGCCGTCGATGCGTTGGCATTCGAATGGCACGCCAGACGGCGGTGCCCGCGAGCGGCGACAAGCGGGCTCGAGCGGGGAGAACGGGTGCGGCGGTCGCAACGACCGGCGGCGCCTCAGAGAACGACCGGTTTGCCCAACTGTGCATGGCGTCGAGCCGATCCGGTAATCACGCTCTCATGCTAACCGAGACGTACTTCTTGTGCCGGAAGCGCCGGAATCCCTGTGCCGGTGCTCAGCCGAGTTCCTGCGCAAGCCCGACGAGAATGCCTTCCGGGCCACGCACATAGCAGAGCCGGTACGCCTCGTCGTACTGGACGACCTCGTTGCTGACGAGTTCCGCGCCGTGCGCGCGCAGGCGACCGAGCGTCTCATCGATGTCGTCGACCGCGAACATCACCCGGAGATAGCCCAGAGCGTTCACGGGGGCGTTCCGATGATCGGCGACGACGGACGGCTCAATGAAGCGCGACAGTTCTATTCGGCTGTGGCCGTCTGGCGTGCGGAGCATCGCGATCTCGACGCGCTGCTGCCCCAGCCCGGTGACGCGTCCGGCCCACTCGCCCTCTACGACGGTCTGCCCCTCCAGCTCGAGCCCGATTTCTCGGAAGAACCCGATCGCCGCGGCGAGATCCTCGACGACGATGCCGACGTTGTCCATCCTCACGGTCATGGCGCCATCCTAGGTTGCCGGCCGATCCGGCTGCTACGGTGGGCCGGCATGGGGAGAATCCGCGTGTTCGGCCTCGCCGCCGTGCTGCTGTTGAGTCTGGCCGTGCCGGGGTGCGCAGAGGCGTGCCCCGCCATCGGATGGATCAACGCGGTCAACATCGAACTCGACGGGCACGTGGATGACGTGGCAGCTGTTGAGCTGTGCTTCGACGGCGTCTGCTCCGAGGCGGCTCCCTTCGTGCGCCTGACTGACGTGCCTTTGCACGTGGCGACCGCGCTCCCGGAGGACGATCCAACCGCCGCTTCAACGGCGGAGTCGCTGCTCTTCTCCACCGAGCGCATCAACGAGCGCACGTGGAGGATCACCTTCCCAACCCAGGCGCCAGACTCGCTCACCGTTCGAGCGGTCTCTGCGGCCGGGGAGGTTCTCGCCGAGGGGGACGCGACGCTCGAGTGGCAACGTGTTGGCGGGAGTGAGCGCTGCGGTGGCCCGCTCGAAGGCGCGCCGATCGGCCTCGACATCCCGTCCTGAACTCGGGCGCGGCCTCAGCGAACGAGGCGAGTTCCCGCCGCACCGACACCGCGCTTCTCGTAGTCTGCACTCATGAGTGAGTACGAGATTCTGGACATCGGCGGCCTCGACGAGTGGCGCGAGCACTTTGGCGGCTTCCGGCCAGAAAGTTCGCGCGATGGGCGCCGCGTGGTCGACCAGGAGTTGACGATGCAGTACATCGGCATGACGGTCAACGCCCTGGCCCCCGGCGAGGAGGCCGGGTACTGGCACCGGCACTCCCGGGTGGAGGAGCTGTACGTGTTCCTCGGCGGAACCGGGCAGATGGGCCTCGACGACGACGTGGTTGACGTGAAGGCCGGCAGTGTTGTGCGAGTGGGCCAGGGCGTGTGGCGCACCTGGCGCTGCGCTCCGGATGCCGCCGAGCAACTGCGTTGGCTCTGCATCCGCGCCGGCGGCGAGGAGCTTCCCGCACTTCCGAATGACTCTGAACGGGCCACAGACCGCCCGCTGCCCTGGTAGTTGCGTGCGACGGGGAACAGCCCGCCTGCGATTGTGCGCCATCCGTGCAAGATGTGGCGTGGATGTGACACATTCATGGTGTGAAGACTGACAGCGCCGCAGCCGCCCCCGATGCGACCGAGGGGCAGAACCCGCCCGATGGTGCCGCCGAGCCCGTTGCCGTGGTGACCGATCCCATTGAAAGCGTTGCCGTTGTGAGGGCTGCACCCGCCGATGCGGGGTGGTTCACGGCGATCGTGCACGAGCACTCCACCGCGCTCGTGCGGTACTTCGCTCGCCGCGGGCCCCGCCAGGACGCCGAAGATCTCGCCGCCGAGGTCTTCGCGGTCGCCTGGCGCCGGCGCGACGATGTACCCCAGGATGCCGTGCTGCCCTGGCTCTACCGCACGGCCGGATTCACACTGGCCAACCACCGCCGCAAGCACGTCGACCTTCCGGTCGACATCGTGCCCGAGACGGGCACAGCGCGCGTCAGCGAGGACCCAGAGCTGAGCGCCCTGTTCGACGCCGAACTCCGCGGTGCGCTTGAGAGCGTCGGGGAGCGCGACCGACAGATCCTGCTCCTGCATGCGTGGGAGGGCCTGGACGGCGAAGAGCTCGGCGCCGCGCTCGGCATCTCGCGGTCCGGGGCGGATGCCGCCCTCTCCCGCGCCCGCAAGCGCCTGCGCGAGGCGTGGCAGGAGCGGCTCGCCTTCTAGCACGCCTCGCCCCGCCTCGGGGCCCGTGAACAGTGCAGCGGCCCGGCGTATTTCCCGGGCCCGTGCAGTTTTCGCGGGCCGCGGCGGAACGAGCGGCTCGACTCCGCGGTGATCGATTCCGTCGCACGTGCAAGGTTCCACCCTCCCGACACACATACATCAGTGAAGCCCCTTCACGTGAGGACGATCGACATGAACGACGACAACGAGCTCGACCCGCTGGCGCGACTGCGCGCCGCCGACCCGGCATCCGGCGTCACACCCCGCGCCGGCTTCGAGGATGACGTCGTCGCCCGGGCGATGGCTGACCAGCCCGCCGGGGCATCCGCCGAGACCGCGGCGAACGAGACACAGGCCGACGCCGCCGTGACCGATCTCAGCGCCGAGCGTGCGCGGCGCCGTCCGCGCTGGCTTCCCATCGCCGCCGTCGCGGCCTCGCTCGCGATCGTCGGCAGCGCCGGCTACGGCATCGGCGCGTCGGCCGGCGGAGGCACGAGCACCATCGCCGACGGTGCGGCCCCGCCCATCTCGCTGCAGTCGGGCGCAGGGCTCGGGACTCCGGCTCCGGATGGTGGCGCGGGGCAGGGATCGAGCGGCGCGGTCGAGACGCAGTCGAAGATGTCCGCGAACGCGACCCCCGACACGATGTTCCCGGGCTTCGGACGGAACGTCTTCAGCTCCTCCGGCTTGTCGACGGCCGCGGGCTCGGCGGCCGCGTACACGTATGACGCCCGCGCTGCATCGAACGCCGAGTCGGTCGCGGCACTCGGGGCGGCGCTCGGTATCGAGGGAACGCCCGTGCTCAAGGACGGCTCGTGGCAGCTCGGACCCCAGGACGGCACCGCGCCGTACCTCTCCGTGGGCCTCGACGGCACGCTCGGTTTCTACTTCAACGACCCTCTGATCAACCCCTGGCAGTGCGCGGATGCCGCCGAGAGCTGCGCGCCGCCGGCGGACCTTCCGGGCGCGGATGCCGCGATCGACGCTCTGCGCTCGCTGATCACCTCGGTCGGGCGTGACCCGGCCTCCTTCGAGTACACCTCGGAGACGTGGGAGGGGTCGTTCACCCGACCGGCCCAAGCCTGGCCCGTCGTGAATGGGCAACGCCTCGACCAGTCCTGGAACCTGGAGCTCACGTCCTCCGGTGTCGTCAACGCCTCCGGCAGCCTGGCCGACATCGTCGCGCTCGGCGACTACCCGATCGTCAGCGAGCAGGAGGCATTCGAGCGGCTCTCCGACCCGCGCTTCGGCGCGCAGATGACGGCCATGCCGATCGCCTTCCGTGGGCCGCAGGCCGCGACCTCCACCGAGTGGGTGCCGCCGACCGAGCCGCCCGCCACCCCAGGGGCGGGCACAACAGTCTCCTGGCCGGTGAATGAGGTCGAGATCGTCAGTGCACGCCTCGGCCTGTCGAGCCAGTGGCAGCCGGACGGCAGCGTGCTGGTCGTCCCGGCGTACGAGTTCACGGATGCCGACGGCGGCACGTGGTCGGTCATCGCCGTCGCCGACTCCATGCTTGACTTCGCGAGCGAATAGCCGCGACCCATCGTCGGGCACGCGTGCGGGGGCGCGCGTGCCCGATGGCCCCCGGGCTCAGGACCGTTCGCCCGGGCGGCCGCCCCGCTGCACGCTGAGCGGAACTCCGCTCAGCGCTCCACAGTGGCGAGGAGCAGTGCGCCGAGCTCGTCCGGCTTCGTGAACTGCGGCCAGTGCCCGGTCGGCAGGTCGACGTACTCGGCATCCGTGAGGCGCGCGAGCTCCGCCACGAACGGCTGGCCGGCTCCGACCCAGTCGCTGAGCTGGGCCGCGGTGAACTCGCACGCGATGACCGTCGTCGGCACGTCGAGGCGGCGCTCGTCGTGCAGCTCCATGGCGTCGTAGGCGACCCCGCGCGGCTCCGGGATGGCGCGGGCACGGAAGGCGGCGCGCAGATCGTCGTCGAGGTCGATGAGATCGGCATCGTCGAAGAAGTCCCACGGCGGCAACGGGATGTCGTCGCCCTCGTAGGGCAGATTGTCGTTGATGGACTCACCGGGCCCGAGCGGGCCGGAGTCGACGTAGATCGCACGCGCGATGCGGTCTGGTCTGGCATCCGTGACCCCATAGATGACGGCGCCGCCACCGGAATGGCCGACCAGCACGACAGGACCGTCGATCGCGTCGACGACGGCGGTGACCGCGTCGATCTGTTGCCGCAGCCCGATGCCGGCGCGTGGGGCGTCCGGCGACTCGAGCCCAGGCGGAGTGAGCGGATGCACGCGGTGCCCCGCCTCCACGAGCGGTGGAAGGATCTCCGTCCACGATGACGCGTCTAGCCAAAACCCAGGTACGAGCACGATGTCCATGGCGGCAGGATACTCGCCTCGTCCGACGTCCGCAGGCGCGGTGTCAGCCGCTGCGCCGGCGCCCTGCCACGAAGTAGGAGATCGGGCCGATGAAATTGATGGCGATGATCACGCCCCAGAGTCCCTTGGGCCCGTTGACCTGCTCGGCCGGGCGCTTCGCCAAGTCGACCCAGGCGGCGACGGCGAGGGCGATCTGCACGGCCCCGGCGACGATGGCCCCTGCGCGGCGCCCCGTGCTCATGTCTTCCCAGCGCTGCTTCTGCATCTGATTCTTCATGATCCACCTCGTGATCGTCTGGAGTGCTGCCAGTCTCGCAGCAGATCACCGATCAGGCCATGGTCTCAGCCAACTTCGCCGCACGTGCGTGCTGCGCCGACGCGAACGGTCGCTGTCGCCGGCCAGATAGCCTTGACGGGTGACTGATTCCCTGCCGCTCTGCCCCGAATGCTCCAGCGAACACGCCTATGAGATGGGCGCACTGCTGGTCTGCCCGATCTGCGGGCACGAATGGGCCGCTGGCTCCGATGACGCGGATGCCGAGGCTCCCGTGGCCGTGATCAAGGACGCCGTCGGGAACGTGCTTGCCGACGGCGACACCGTCACGGTGATCAAAGACCTCAAGGTCAAGGGCAGCTCAACGGTGATCAAGGTGGGCACGAAGGTGCGCGGCATCCGGTTGATGCAGGGAGTCGGCGACCACGACATCGACTGCAAGGTCGACGGTGTCGGGCCGACACAACTCAAGTCGAGCGTCGTCAAGAAGGTCTAGTCCCGACCGTTCCGCTGCAACGGGGCCGACGCGGCCCGCGAACGGTGCACGGGCCCGCCAGATGTGCACGGGCTCGTTGAATACCCCGGGCCCACGCAGCTTTCCCGGGCCGCGAGTGCAGGGGGCGTGCCCGGGCCTCGCTAGGGTTGTCGGATGCCAGAAACTGCGAGCACCCCCGAACGCGCCATCGAGTGGGAGCGCCACGAGCTCGCCGTCGGCGATGTGACGATCAGCTATCTGCTCGGCGTCACGCATGCGGGCGCCGGGGCGCCCGCACACGCTGAGCAGCCTGCTGCCGCACCGCGTCCGACCGTCGTGTTCCTGCACGGCCTGGCCGGCAGCGCAGAGGAGTTCGTGCCGACCGCGGAGGCGATCGGTTCGGGTTACCGCTCCGTGCTGGTCGATCTGCGCGGGCACGGCCACAGCATGCGGCATCCGGATGATGCGTCGCGCGCGGCCTATGTGCGCGACGTCGTCGCCGTCATCGAGCAGCTGGACGCCCCGGAGGGCGTCGCCCTGGTCGGGCACTCGATGGGCGCGCACACCGCGATGCTCGTCGCCGCCGCGCGCCCGGATCTCGTGCGCATGCTCGTCATGCTCGAGGGCGGGGTGCAGGGATCGCCGCCCGAGGCTTCCGCCGGCATCGGCGCGTACTTCGGCTCCTGGCCGGTTCCGTTCGCGGATGCCGACGCCGCCGCCCTGTTCCTCGGCGACAGCCCGATCGCACGCGCGTGGACCGCGGACCTGGAGCAGCGGGCCGATGGCCTCTGGCCGCGCTTCGACGCGGCGTTCCTGCAGGCCTCCATCGCGGCCGTGCACGCGCAGCCGCGCTGGGACGAGTGGGAGGCGCTCGAGCCCGCGACGGCGCTCGTGTTCGCCCCGTCCGGCATGTTCGACGCCGACGACAAAGACGCTGTCATCGAGGCGCGGCCGGCGACTCTGCGCGTCGACCTCGGTGCCGGCAGCCACGATGCCCACCTCGATGCCACAGCGGAGTGGACAGCCGTGCTGCGCGACCTGCTCGGCCGACTGGGGGAGGGCCCGGTGCGCTGGGACTGGTGAACGACACCGGCTCCTGCCTAGGGTGAGTGCATGAAGTTCACACTCAGCGTTGACGTCGACGCGCTCGCCGGTGACCCGCAGGAGGAGCTCGCCCGCATCCTGCGGTACTGGGCGGGCAACCTCAAGCACTACGAGGTCGCGGATGGCTCCGCGGAGACCATCAGGGACTCGGCGTACACGGCGGTCGGCAACTGGCAGTTCGTGCCGACATCCGAGTAGCCGTGCGCCAGACGAGGCCGACAGGCGTCGGCCTCGTTCTAGACTCCATCAGGTGAGTGATGAGCAGAGCAGTCGGGCGGCGGCCAGCGTCGACGCGGCCATCGCGGACGCCGTGCTGCAGCTGACGGCGGCGGATGCCCACACCGAGGCGCTCGCCCGCTTCGAGCCGACGCGGCGACGGGCGCTGCTGTTCACCGCCGAACCGCGGATGGTTCCCATAGGCCGTGTGTGGCGTCTCGGGGTCTTCCTGCTCGGCCTCGACGGGCAGCTGTACGCAACCGGGCACACGACGCGGGCCGTCGATCCGCGGCACCCCGGATACCAGTCCGTCTCGGCCGAGGAGCGCCGAGGCTACCGGGCCGCGGCCTTCCGCGGACCATTCGAACGCGGCGAGACGGTGAACTTTGATGCCGACCCGATCGATCCGGGCGCGGTGGCGGATGCCGCGGGGCCGCTCGTCGTGAAGGATGGCCGGCCGCTCGTGCGGTGGAGTGCATCAGCGCCCGATGACGCGCTGCGCCCGTTCGCCGACTATCTGGCCGAACGCGTCGAGCTGCTGCGAGGATGAGGGCACCGCTCACGCGATTCGGGAAGGAGACCGTCTATGTCGAGAGCTGAAGTCGAGCACTACCTGAGCGCACTGCGGCACCCTCTCGCGGACGTGCTCGCCGAGCTCTGCGCCCTCATCCGAGCCAGCGACCCGCGGATCGACGAGACGATCAAGTGGAATGCGCCGAGCTTCTTCATCAGCGATCACTTCGCGACGACCGGGGTGGCGCCGACGGGCGGGATCCGCCTCGTGCTGCACACCGGCGCGAAGAAGCGCGCGGCCGCGCTCGTGATCACGATCGACGGCGCAGACGGCCTGCTGGACTGGAAGGGCACGGACCGGGCGGTCGTCAGCTTCGACAGCCGGGAGCAGTTCGACGGATGCCGGGAGCGCCTCTCTGCGGTGCTGGCGCAGTGGATCGCGCAGACCCAGTCGCAGGAATAGAGCCGGCGCGTCAGGCCGCGAGGAACGGTCCGAGCGCCTCGAGGATCGGGCCGCGGCCGAGCTCGATGTGGGCGTAGGCCTGCGCAGCAGCGAGCTCCGCCTTGCCGCCGACGATCGCGTCGACGAGCTGGCGGTGTTCGAGCACGTGTTCGCTCTCGCCGCGCGCCTGGTGGGTGAGTCGGAAGATCCACTCCATGCGGCCGAGCATGGGTTCGAGGCTCCGCACCAAGAGGCCGTTGCCGGAGAGCCGCACCATCTCGGCGTGAAACTGCACGTTCGACTCGATGCCGTTCGCGGTCTCGCCGGCCGCGAGGTGCCGCTCCGACCTGGCAAGGATCTCGGCCAGCGCGTCGGCGGACTCAAGCCCGGCGTGCACGCGGAGCGCCGCCTGCCTGGTCGCGAACGGCTCGATGCAGAGCCGGGCGTCGAAGAGCTCAGCGATGTCGGCGGCGGTCACGGGCTTCACCACAGCACCGCGGTGTGGTTCCGTCACGACGAAGCCCTCAGACTCCAGCCGCTGCAGGGCCTGGCGCACGGGAATGCGGGAGACCTCGAAGCGCTCGGAGAGCTCGCGCTCCTTCAGTCGCGCGCCCGGTGCCGGCTCGCCGGAGATGATGGACCGCAGCAGCGCCCGGTAGACGCCGTCCGCGAGTCCTTCGCCCTCGCGGCCGTCAACCCGTGTGGTGTGCTCGTGCTGCATCGCTTCTCCCTGCGCTCCCGCATGGCAGGCGCATCCGCGCCCTCCCGTTCTGGTATTCCAAATCTACATCACAGTCGCTGTCAGCCGTCGAAGACGCGCGTGAATCAGGGGATGGTTCCGGCGTCAAAGGACATGTCAAACACTTTGGTATACAATTCGGGAATACTTCTTCGCGGCGAAAGGACGATCATCCATGCTCATTCAGGACGTACGACCGTGGGGCGGACCAGCCGCCGATGTCGTGATCAGCGACGGCCGGATCACGGAGCTGCGCCTGCTGGGCGCTGCAGGCGCGACCGACGCCACTGCAGCATCCGCACCCTCCGCCGCGCAGAGTCCAGAGCAGGAGATCGTCGACGGGCGCGGGCGTCTGCTGCTGCCAGCATTCAGCGACGTGCACGTGCACCTCGACTCGAGCCGGATCGGGCTGCCGTTCCGCGGGCACACGGGTGCACCCGGGGTTTGGGCGATGATGCTGAACGACCGGAACAACTGGCGCGACGCCGAGATCGGGCTCCCGGAGCGGGTGGCAGGCACGCTCGAGCAGATGATCGCCAGGGGCACGACGCGCGTGCGCTCCTACGCCCAGGTCGACGTCGACTGCAAACTCGAGAAGCTCGACGCGGTGCTCGCGGCCAAGCAGATGTTCGCCAGGCACGCCGATGTGCAGATCATGATCTTCCCGCAGGCCGGAATCCTGCGGGAGGCCGGCACCGTCGAGGTGCTGGAGGAGGCCCTCAAGCAGGGCGCAGACGTCATGGGCGGCATCGACCCGAGCCAGCTCGATCGCGACCCGGCCCGCCACCTCGACATCGTCTTCGCCCTCGCCGAGAAGTACCAGGTCGAGGTCGACATCCACTTGCACGAGCCGGGGGAGCTCGGCGTGTTCAGCACGGAGCTCGTGCTCGAGCGCACGCGGGCCCTGGGCATGCAGGGCAAGGTGACGCTCTCACACGCCTACGAGCTCGGTGCCGTCTCGGATGCCGTCAGCCGGCGTCTCATCGACGAGTTCGCCGAACTCGACATCGCCATGGCGACCGTCGCACCGGCGGCTCGGAACCCGCTGTCGCTGCTCCAGCTCGTCGAGGCCGGCGTGCGCGTCGGGCTCGGTGAGGACGGCCAGCGCGACTACTGGAGCCCGTACGGCAACTGCGACATGCTCGACCGCACCTGGCAACTGGCGTTCACGAACGGCTTCCGCCGGGACGAGCACATCGAGCTCGCCCTCGCCGTCGCGACGATGGGCGGCGCGAGCATCATGTCGCACGACTCACAGCGCATCGCCGGTCTCGGTGACCGGCCGGGGGTCGCGGTGGGGGATCGCGCCGACCTCGTGCTCGTCGACGGTGAGACCCCGACGAGCGCCGTGATGGACCGCGGCGTCGACCGCACCGTCATCCACGATGGCCGCATCGTCGCCGACGGGCTGCATGTCGTCGGGCGCTGAGCGGAGAACGCGCCGTCCACTCGGCGCGGCCCTGCCGCTCGTCGCGGCGCTCCTCGTCGGCGTCAACCTCCGGCCGGCGATCACCTCGGTCGCCGCCCTGCTCGATGAGGCGAGCGCCCACTTCGGGCTGAGCGCCGAGCTGTCCGGCGTGCTCGTGACCCTTCCCGTGATCGCCTTCGGCCTGACGGCGCCGATCGGTCCGTGGCTGGCGCGGCGCATCGGCGTCGCCAGGGCGCTCGGCTGGGCGATGCTCGTCCTCGCCGTGGCGCTCGCACTGCGCGTTCTGGCGCCGGCCATGCTGCTGCCGGGAACGTTCATCGCGGGTGCCGCGATCATGGCGGCCGGCACGCTGCTGCCGCAGTACCTCAAGTCGCTGAACGCGGGCGGGCTCTGGGTCGGGCTCAGCAGCATGTCCTTCGGCGTCGGTGCGGCGCTCGGAGCCGGGGTGGTCGTGCCGGTTCACCGGGCGACGGGTGAGAGTGTTCCAGCGGCGCTCGGCCTCTGGTCGGCGCTCGCCGTCGTGGCGGCGATCGCGATCTTCCTGGTGGCGCAGCGGAGCGGCGGTGCAGCGCGGAGCGAACGCCGACCGCGCCTGACCGTTCCCGAACGCGGCGCGGGAACCATCGCCCTCGTGACCGCCGTGTTCGGTCTGCAGGCGCTGCTGTACTTCGCGGTGACGGCGTGGATGCCGCAGTTTCTCGCCGACCGCGGCATTGGGGCCGATGAGCGCGGCTGGCTGCTCGCCTGGTTCAGCGTCGCCGGCTTCCTGCCCACGCTCGTGACGCCGATGATCGCGCGCAGGCCCGCCGTGCTCCGCTGGTTCGGACCCGGCCTCGGCGTCGCCGTGTTGCTCGGCCTCGCGTGGCTCTTCGTCGCGAGCAGCGACCAGTACGTCTGGGTCGTCGGGCTGCTCGGCGCCGTGCAGAGCGCCGCGTTCGGGCTCGCCATCAGTCTCATCGTCAGCCTGTCGGCGAATCCGCCGACGGCCGGCGTGATGTCGGCCGTTGGGCAGGGTGTCGGCTATGCCTTCGCGGGGGCCGGTTCGCTGCTGATCGGCATCGTCCACGCGGCATCCGGCGACTGGTCACCGAGCTTCGCGCTCATGGCCGCCCTCGCCGCCCTGTTGAGCGTGGCGGTCGCGCTGGTCATCAGGCGGATGCCGGTTGACCTCCTCGCTGCCCAGACGTCCGAGCGGCCAACGGCGGCGGAGAGCCTGACCCACCCGGCATAGGGTTGACGGGTGACTGCAACACTCGTGGCCCAGGGCCTTGCCGGCGGATACGCCCACCGCACCCTCTTCGACGCGCTCGACCTCACGGTCGCGCCCGGGGACGTGGTCGGCGTGGTCGGCGCCAACGGCGCGGGCAAGTCGACGTTGCTGCGCATCCTCGGCGGCGAACTCGAACCGCAGGCAGGCACGGTGAGCTTCTCGCCCCGTGACGCCTTCGTCGGCTGGCTGCCGCAGGAACACGGGCGGGTTGCCGGCGAGAGCATCGCGGCCTACATCGGCCGTCGCACCGGCTGCACCGCGGCGACGGAGCAGATGGATGCCGCTGCCGCAGCCCTCGGCGATCCGACGCTCGCGGCCCCGGGCACCGACCCGGCTGACGTCTACTCGGTGGCGCTCGAGCGCTGGCTGGCCAGCGGCGCGGCCGACCTCGACGAGCGCCTGCCGGTCGTGCTGGCCGAGCTCGGCATGAGCATGAGCGGGGGTGCAGGCACGGGCGCTGACAGCGACGGCACACAGGCGGAGCACACGCTCAGCCCGGCGTCCATGATGACCTCCCTCTCCGGTGGCCAGGCCGCCCGCGTCGGCCTCGCGGCGCTGCTGCTCTCACGCTTCGACATCGTGCTGCTCGATGAGCCGACCAACGACCTGGATCTGGACGGGCTCGAGCGGCTGGAGGCCTTCGTCAGCGGCATCCGGGGCGGCGTCGTGCTCGTCAGCCACGACCGGGAGTTCCTCGCCCGCAGCGTCACCAAGGTGCTCGAACTCGACCTGGCGCAGAACGCCAACCGCGTCTTCGGCGGAGGCTACGACTCCTACCTCGAGGAGCGCGAGACCGCCAGACGGCACAAGCGGGAGGACTACGAGGAGTTCGCCGCCAAGAAGGCCGACCTCATCGGGCGCGCCCGCACCCAGCGCGAGTGGTCGAGCCAGGGTGTGCGGAACGCCATGAAGAAGTCACCGGACAACGACAAGATCCGCCGCAAGGCGTCGATGGAGTCCAGCGAGAAGCAGGCGCAGAAGGTGCGGCAGATGGAGAGCCGCATCGCGCGCCTCGACGAGGTCGAGGAGCCGCGCAAGGAGTGGCAGCTTGAGTTCACGATCGGTGCGGCGCCGCGCTCCAGCTCGGTGGTCAGCACCCTGAACGCGGCCGTCATCCGGCAGGGTGATTTCACCCTCGGCCCCGTCTCGCTGCAGGTGAACGCCGGTGAGCGGATCGGCATCACCGGGCCGAACGGGGCGGGCAAATCCACCCTGTTGCGCGCCCTGCTCGGGCGTCAGACGCCGGATGCCGGCAGCGCCAGCCTCGGCGCGAACGTCGCAATCGGGGAGGTCGACCAGGCCCGCAGTCAGTTCACCGGCAGCGCGCCGCTGGCGGAGGCCTTCGAGGCGCTCGTGCCGGAGATGGCCGCCGCAGAGGTGCGCACCCTGCTGGCCAAGTTCGGGCTGAAGGCCGACCACGTCCTCCGCCCGGTCGAGGCGCTCTCGCCGGGGGAACGGACCCGGGCAGGGCTCGCCCTGCTGCAGGCGAGGGGGGTGAACGTGCTCGTGCTCGATGAGCCGACGAACCACCTCGACCTCGCCGCGATCGAGCAGCTGGAGCAGGCGCTCGAGAGCTACGAGGGCACGCTGCTTCTCGTCACTCACGACCGACGCATGCTCGACACGGTGCGCATCGAACGGCGCTGGCACGTGGCATCCGGGACGGTGACAGAGCTCTAGCGCGCCGAGCGTGAGACGGCGGACGGCATTTCCAGCACCGTCTTGCCCGGACGCGCGGTGCCATCGGCAATCTCACGGTGAGCCTGCTCGGCCTTTGTGATCGGCATCACCGTTCCGACCGCTGCGCGCAGTTCGCCGGACTCGAACCAGGGCCAGACGTCCGCGCGAACACTGGCCACCACCTCTGCCTTGGAGGAAGGCCCGGTGCGCGGGCGCGCGCGAAGCGTCGTCGCGTGCACGCTCAGCCTGCGGGCCATGATCGATCTGAAGTCGAGGGTGGCTTCCGATCCGCCCATGAGCCCCACAACCATGAGGCGGCCGTCATCGGCCAGGGACGCGAGATTCCGCTCCAGGTAGCTGCCGCCGACGACGTCGAGGATGACGTTGACGCCGCGACCCGCGGTGAGCTCCGCCACGACGGCGACGAAGTCTTCCGTGCGGTAGTCGATCCCGCGCGTGGCTCCCCAACTCTGGGCGGCGCGAGCGCGTTCGAGCGAACCCGCCGTCGCGATCACGCTGTATCCGGCGCGGGCCGCGAGTTGCACGGCCATGCTGCCCAGCCCGCTCGCACCGCCATGGATGAGGGCGACTTCTCCGGGCATCGGATCGCGAAAGCCCATGGCCAGATTCGACCAGACGGTGCAGACCGCCTCGGGCAGAGACGCAGCCTCCACGAACGTCATGCCCACCGGGATCGGCAGCAGCTGGGTCGCCGGAACGGCGACGCGTTCGGCGTAGCCGCCTCCGCTCAGCAGCGCGCACACCCGGTCGCCGATACTCCAGCCCTGCACCGCGGATCCGAGCTCGGCGATGACGCCCGAACACTCCAGCCCGAGGATCGGTGACTCACCGGGCGGCGGTGGGTACAGGCCTTGGCGCTGCCCGAGGTCGGCCCGATTCACAGCAGTGGCGGCAACCTCGATGACGACCTCGTCTGGGGCCGGGGAAGGGTCGGCCGTCGCTGCCCACAGGAGTCGTCCATCTGAGTCTTCAAGAATCGCTCGCACAGCATCGGACGATAGCAGGGACTAGCGGGACTGGCGCTTCTTGTAGGGCAGCGGCTCGCCCTTCACCCTGGGGGCGCGGCCCTTGCCCTTGTTGGCCTTGGCTTTGCCGCCCGCCTTGGGGGTCGGCGGCTTGTTCGCCGCCTCGTAGGCCGCGATCTCGTCGTTGGCGGTGACGAGGAAGAGCTCGCCGGCCTCGGTCAGGCTCATCGTGCTGGTGGCGCGGTTGACCAGGTGGGCGCCGACGAGGGCCTCCACCTGGTTGAGCGATCCGCTGAGTGTGGCGTGGGAGACGCCGAGCGCGGTCGCGGCCTTGGCCAGGTCGAGCTCGTGCGCCACGACGACGTAGTGACGGAGCAGGGAGATGTCCACGGGTGCCTTTCGATGAGCCGCGCAGTTGTGCGGTCGACCCCAGCGTACGCGCTCGCCCTGTGTGCGGGCCGCCTAGGCGGTTCCGAAGCGCACCACGGCGCGGGCGTGGGCCTTGGCCGCCTCGTCCTCGCGATTCTTCGGTGGCGCGTTGCTCACCAGGTCCTCGAGCAGATGCCGCGTGATGTGGGCGATCTCGGCGACGGCGCGTTCGAACGCCGCCTCGTTCGCCTGCGACGGCTTGGTGGACCCGCTGATCTTGCGCACATACTGCAGGGCGGCGGCGTACACCTCGTCGTCGGTGGCCGCCGGTTCGAAGTTGTGCAGGGTGTGGATGTTTCGGCACATGCCTCAACGCTAGCCACCGGCATCCGCCACCGAAACCCCGCAGTCGCGCGCAGTGGAAGTGGAGGAGGGGAGGGGCGCGTAGGCTGGAGTGTCGTCCGCCGGAGCGGAACGACCGCAGTTGGATCGACAGGGCTTGTCCGCATCCGTGACAAGAAGGGCGCTGTCGGCGTGAGCATGCAGAGTGCAGAGCACGAGAAACACCTCGCACGTCGGGGCACCATCGGCGCCGCAACGCAGATCGGCACCGAGGTCAGCATCAACCTCGGTTCGGCGCTCGCCGGAGTGGTCATGCCCGTCGTCGGAGCGACCGTCGTCGTCGCCGTGCGCCAGATCGTGATGACGCTCGTGCTGCTGCCGGTGTACCGCCCGAAGCGCGCAGAGCTCAGCTGGGCCCGCCTCTGGCCGGCCGTCGCGCTCGGCGTCGTGCTCGCCGTGATGAACCTCAGCTTCTACGCCTCCGTCCACATCATCGGGCTGGGCCTGGCCGCCACGATCGAGTTCCTCGGCCCGCTCGCCCTGGCGCTCGCCGTGAGCAGGCGGCTGCTCGACGTGATCTGCGCGCTCGCCGCCGGCGTCGGCGTGGTGCTGCTCACCGGCCTCGACGGCACCATCGACCCCTGGGGCATCGCGCTTGCGCTCATCGCCGGAGCCGCATGGGCCGGCTACATTCTGCTCACCCGCAAGGTCGCACTGGGGCTGCCGGGCCTGGAGGGCCTCACCGTTGCGAGCATCGTGAGCCTCGTGCTGCTGATTCCCGCCGCGGCGTTCGCCTTCGACCCCTCCGTGCTGACACTCGGTGTCGTGGGTCTGCTGATCGCGATCGGGGTGCTCTCCTCCGCGCTGCCGTACAGCCTGGACACCTTCATCCTGCGCCGCGTCGACACCCGGGTGTACGCAATCATCACCGCCTGCGGCCCCGCCGTCGCCGCGCTGTTCGGCTGGATGATCCTCGACGAACAGTTCAGCGGCATGCAGATTGTCGCCATCGCACTGGTCTGTGCCGCGGCCGCGACGGCCGTTGCCACACAGCGTCGGCGCCCGGCTTCCGAGCTCGAGCGCACCGCCGAAGCCCAGCACTAGGAGCACCTGCGCGAGGCGCAGGGAACGCACAACGGCCGGCGCTGAATGCTCAGCGCCGGCCGTTGTCGTACTCAGTTCACTCAGTGCCCGTGGGGGGCGCCCTCCATGTCGGCCGGCTTCTTCACGAAGAAGGCCCCGACGATGGCGAAGAGCGAGATGATCGCCCCGACCGTGAAGGCCGCCTGCGTTCCGCCGGCCGCTGCGACATCCGCAGCCGCACCGCCGGCCACGAGTTGCGCAGTCTGGGTGGCGAGAACCGTGATGAACAGCGCGGTTCCGGCTGCTCCGGCCAACTGCTGCAGGGTGGAGAGCATCGCACTCGCGTGCGAGTAGAAGCGCGGCGTCACGGCCCCGAGCGCCGAGGTGAACAGCGGCGTGAAGATCAGCGCAAGGCCGAGGCTCATCACGATGTGCGCCGCGAGCAGGAACCAGATGGGGGTGTGCTCGTTGACGGTCGTGAGCCCCCACATGACGGCGCTGACCAGGATGCTGCCAGGGACGAGCAGCGGGCGCGGGCCGAAACGGTCGAAGAGGCGGCCGACGAAGGGCGCGATGACGCCCATCAGGATGCCGCCGGGCAGCAGAATCAGGCCGGCCGTGACCGGGTCGAGGTGCAGCACACCGAGCATGAACAGCGGCAGCACGATGATCACGCCGAACAGCGACGCCATCATGACGAGCATCATGCTGAGCGAGATGGTGAACTGCGGGAAGCGGAAGGTGCGCAGGTCGAGGAGCGCCTTGTCCTGGCGCTGCAGGCGCAGCTGGCGCAGCACGAAGAATGCCAGGGCGATGCCGCCGCCGACGAGACCGATGGACGAGGGGTTGATCGCGCTGTCGTACTGCTCGCCGACCGTGCTGAGGCCGTAGATGAGCCCACCGAAGCCGAGCGCGGAGAGCACGACGGAGAGCACGTCGAGCGGGACCTTCTTCGGCTCGCTGACGTTCTGCACCTTGCGCATGCCGTAGACGAGCATGGCGGCGCCGATCGGCAGCATGACACCGAAGATCCCGCGCCAGCCGAAGCTGTTGAGCATCAGGCCGGAGAAGGTCGGGCCGATCGCGGGGGCGACCGACATCACGATCGACACATTGCCCATCATCTTTCCGCGGTGGTGCGGGGGGACGAGGGTCATCAGCGTCGTCATCAGCAACGGCATCATGATCGCGGTTCCTGATGCCTGCACGACACGGGCGACCAGCAGGATGCTGAAGCTCGGTGCGATGAAGGCGATCGCGGTTCCGACCGTGAAGAGGCTCATGGCGGCGATGTAGATCGGGCGGGTGTTGAAGCGCTGCAGCAGGTAGCCGGTGATCGGGATCACGACGGCCATCGTGAGGAGGAACGCCGTGGTCAGCCACTGGCCGACGCGCTCGTCGACGCCCAGGTCCTCCATGATCGGACGGAGGGCGACACCCATCGTCGTCTCGTTGAGGAACACGACGAAGGTGGAGGCGACGAGCAGCCAGATCACCTTATTGTTGCGGCGTTCGGTTGCTGGATCGAGTTGTTGGGGAACCGAGCTCGTATCGAGAGCCTCGGCGTCGGATGTGGTGCGTTCAGTCACAGTCAGTTTTCGTTTCGATGAAGGTAGAGAGGGCGTAATGCACGATGCGGCACCGTGTCTGAGGCGATCGGCGGGGTCGGCGGTTCGGAACCGTGCCGAAGGACTCGACGTCTCAGAGGGATGGATGCGGGGTCGATGGGCGCCGTGGTCGAGGTCGGTCACGCCACGCGGAGTGGTGCGTGCACGATCCGATGGAAGGCGCCATCGGTCAGTGAACGGTCGGTCGGCAGACAACGTTCTGTCTGCAGACAAGCTGATTGCAGACAACGGTCTGTCGGCAAACGTCTGTCAGCACACGGTCTGTCAACGAACACAGACCTGACTGATCAGCTCAGCGCTGGCGAGAATGAATCTATTCCCGACCACCGACAGAAGTTCTCGGGTGCGCTCAACTGCTGTGGCGGATCCGGATGTGTGGATGCGCCGTCAACGGCGGGGCTCAGGGAGCGGGTGCTGGACCATCGGTTGGGGTCGGCGTGGGAAGCCAGCCCTTGAGAATCGACTCCTCTGGCGCGAGGAACTCCTCGTCCGAGAGGTCGTGGTCGTCCCGGTTCGTGTTCGCTGGAGTGGTCATTGTTTCACCCTAGCGAGGATCACCCTGGAGGTAAACCTCCATTTCGAGCACGCTTCAACCGCCGGCGGCGCTCACTCCGATCGGTTGTCGTGGGCGCCGCCGTGCTCGTATGGAGTCGTGACGCCGCGATAGTGCATGGCCATCATCATGCCCTCCGCCGCGTGATCGAGGTTGTGGCAGTGGTCCATCCAGATCCCCGGGTTGTCGGCCACGACGGCCACCTCCCACACCTCTCCCGGCCGCACATCGAAAGTGTCGAGCCAGGTCTCCGCACCGCTCGCCGCCACACCATTGCGGGAGAGCACGAGCACGTGGTGGCCGTGCACGTGCATCGGATGCGTCTCCCAGCCCCGGTTGGCGACGCTGAGCAAGACGACGTCGCCCTCGTTCACGGTGATGCTCGGAATCCGCGGGTACACCGCCCCATTGACCGTGTAGCCGTTGACCGGCACGCCCTGCAGGAAGCGGGGGTTGCGATCGAGCACCATCTCGGCGCGCACGAGCGGTCCGTCTGGCAGCACCGCGGCCGGCCCGCCGCCGTAGCCCAGCAGATCCAGCTCGGGCTCGCCGGAGCGGTCAGGCGCTCGCCCCAACTGGGCCGCGGATGCCGCAGCGCCAGGGGCGAACGCGATCCACGGCGTCCTGCTGGCATCCGTCGTCAGGTACACCGGCCCCTCCGGCATCGTGAACGCAACGTCGATGCGCCCGCCTGCCGGGATCCTGATCGACTGCGCACTCACCGGGGGCGGCTCGGCGAGCTCGTACCCGTCGGCGGCGACGACGGCGAACGGGGTGCCGTCGAGGTGGAAGGTGTTCGGCAGCCCGTCGGTGTTGATCAGCCGCAGCCGCACGCTCTCGCCGGCCGGAATGCGCATCGTCGTCGGCAGATCGCTGGCTCCGAGCAGCACGGAGTCGCCGATGCTGTGCAGCGGAACGACGACATCGTGCTGCTCGGCGATACCACCGCTCGGTTCGACGATGAGGGTGCCGTAGAGGCCGCGCTGCACGCCGCGGGAGGCGTTCTGGTGCGTGTGGTACCAGTAGCTGCCCGGCTGATCGGCGACGAAGCGGTAGTCGAAGCTCTCGCCCGGCAGCACCGCGTCCTGCGTCACGCCGGCGACGCCGTCCTCCCCGTTGGGAACGTCGTAGCCGTGCCAGTGGATCGTCACGCCTGCCTCGACGTCGACGTTCTCCAGGTGCACCTCGACGACGTCACCCTGCTGCACACGCAGCTCCGGGCCGGGGAGGGAGCCGTAGTTCCAGCTCTGCACGGTGTCGCCGGAGGCGAGCGTCACGCTCTCCGTCCCTGCACGCAGCGTGAACTGCCGGCGTGGGCCCGGCACGTCCTCCGGCGTGCGGAGCTCGTCGACGGAGACGGTCGTGGGGCCAGAGGCGGCGCCGGTGCCGGACGCACTGTTCGCACCGACGTCTGGTCCTGTGCCGGCCGCGAGCGTTGCACCGTGCCCGCTCGCGTGTGAGGCCTGCTCCCCGGCGAAGTCGGGCGGTGCCATGCTCGTCATCCACGCCAGGGCGACGGATGCCACGAGTACCAGTGATCCGAGCGCGGCGAGGCCGGCGACCACCCGGCGGCCGGCCCGCGCGAACAGCGCGTAGCCGATGCCCGTGGCGAGCAGCGCGAGCAGGGTGAGCACGGCGGCGGCCGCGGGCTCGAGCGGGTATCCGATCAGCGTGCTGGCGACGACAGACGCGATCGCCGCACTGGTGGCGGCGAGCAGCGCGGTCGGCACGCGCGCGGGGAGCCGCGTCGGGTTCGATCCGGCCCTCGCCAGCCGCAGCAGGGGTGGGGCGGCGATGACCACGGCGACCACAGCGGCGAGCAGCTGCACCGGCAGCGCGAACAGCAGCTTCTCCTGCACGAACCACCACCCCTGGCCTAGCAGGATGAGCACGAAGGGCAGCTGGGCGAGGGTGGCGAGCAGCCCACCGCCCGCGAAGGCCAGCGCACGCCATGCCCTGGCTGCGGTGATCTCGCCAGCCGCGGTGACCGTGGCGGCACACCACAACCCCGCACCGACGATGGTCAGTGCGAGGTCGATGGCGAGCAGGGCAGACGTGTTCAGAGCCGGGCCGAGACGTTCTCGCCGGAGGTGTTTCCGACGGCGGCCTGCTGTGCGGACGCGGCACCCTGCCCGCGGGCGAGACGCCAGCCCTTCTGGGCGAGGTAGAGGCTCAGCAGGATGATGGCGAGTCCGTTCAGGGCGTGCAGCGAGACGAAGAGCGTCGCGGCGAGCGGCGGGCTCGCGTGCGAGTCGGGGCCGACACCGAAGAGCACGCCGGTCAGCACGAAGATGCCGGTCTGCAGCAGGATCAGCACCAGCGGCAGCGCGCTCAGCCAGATCATCCTCTTGCCGAGGCGGGCGATGGCGGCGCAGATCAGGGTGAGCAGGGCGAGGATCGGCAGTACCATCCGACCGTTCGCGCCGTGGATCGCGAAGAGTTCATCATCGGGGTTGCTGAAGACTCCGACCGCTGCGAAATACAGCTGGAGCATGACGGATGCCGTCAACAGAGACGCCACGACGGCGTAGAGGGTGCGCATGAGGGATGGGTTCCTTCGCATGAGGGATGGGTTCCTTTCGGGCCGCTCGGGAAGGCGGCGGGTAACCCGACTGTGCCGTGGTGGGTGGCCCGACGGCATCCGTGGCGTCCCCGAGAGGGCACCAGCAGCGTCCCTGAACGTTGCCTGAGGGCTCAGCGCAGTGTCGGAGCGCCGCGCGGCGCCTTCGCACGCAGCTTTCGGCCGGCTCGCGGCGCGCGCTCAGCGCCGGGCGATGCCGGCCACGGCGGCCACGGAGGCCGTGACGGCCGCCGCCGCCGCGCGGAGCTGCTCTGCGGTCGTGCTGCCGGAGAGCGAGAAGCGCACGGCGGTCTGCGCGAGCGTTGCCTCCACCCCGATCGCGGTGAGCACGGGGGAGGGTTCGTCGGATCCGGCCGCGCAGGCCGAGCCGCTTGAACAGATCACACCGCGCCGTTCGAGCTCGAGGAGAACCGCCTCGCCGCTCGTTCCGGCGAAGACGAAGGACGCGGAGCCTGGCAGCCGCGCTCTCGGGTGTCCGGTGAGGCTGGCGTCGGGAACGGAGCCCAAGACGTCGGCGATGAACGCGTCGCGCAGCGCGCTCGTGGCTTCGGCGGCCCCGGCGAGGCGTTCGGCCTCGGCCATACGCAGCGCGGTCGCGAGGGCGACGGCCCCAGCCACGTTCTCCGTCCCGCTCCGCCGGCCGCGCTCCTGCCCGCCGCCGTGCAGCAGCGGCTCCAGAGGCAGCCGCCCGCGCACGAAGAGCGCGCCGATGCCCTTGGGGGCGCCGACCTTGTGTCCGGAGATGCTGAGTGCGTCGACGCCGAGCTCGCCGACGTGCAACGGCAGCACGCCTGCGGCCTGCACGGCATCCGTGTGCAGCGGAACGCCGGCGGCACGCGCGACGGCCGCGAGTCGCTGCACGGGCTGCACAGTGCCGATCTCGTTGTTGGCGTAGTGCACCGAGACGAGGGCGGTGTCCGGGCGCAGCCGAGCGGCGAGCTCCTCCGGATCAAGGAGTCCTGCGGCATCCGGGCTGAGGAACTCGATCTCGAAGCCGTGCAGCCGGCGCAGGTAGTCAAGCGACTCGAGCACGGCCTCGTGCTCGAGCGGTGAGCTGATGATGTGCGTGCCGCGGCCGGATGCCAGTGCGATGCCCTTGACGGCGAGGTTGTCGGCCTCGGTGCCACCGGCCGTGAACACCACCTCGCCTGCGCGGCAGCCGAGCACCGCGGCCACCTCACGCCTGGCCTGCTCGATGGCGGCCGCCGCGGCCTCGCCGGCGCGGTGGTGGCTGGACGGGTTGCCGAACTCGCCGCCGCCGAGCCACGGCCACATCGCCTGCAACGCCTCCTGACGCACGGGGGCGCTCGCCGCATTGTCGAGGTAGATGGCGTCGTGGTATTGGCTCATGGCTCGATCGACCTGCTTCAGTCTGTGACGACGTCTGTGGCGACGGTGACGTCGAGACCGAGGTCGAGCGCCCGCACGCTGTGGGTGAGAGCGCCGACCGAGATCACGTCGACGCCGGTCTCGGCGATGGCCCTGACCGTGCCGAGGTTCACGCCACCGCTGGCCTCGACCACGGTGCGGCCGGCGATGTGCGCGACGCCCGCACGCAGCTGCTCCGGGGTGAAGTTGTCGAGCATGATCGTGTCGACGCCGGCGGCCAGCACGGCATCGATCTGGTCGATCCGATCGACCTCCACCTCGATGTGGGTGGTGAGCGGCAGTCGGGCGCGGAGGCCGAGCAGCGCGTCGGTCACCGAGATGCCGTTCGCCGTGAGCACGGCGAGGTGGTTGTCCTTGGCCATCACGGCGTCACTGAGGCTGAAGCGGTGGTTGTGGCCGCCGCCGTCGCGCACGGCCTGGCGTTCCAGGGCGCGCAGGCCGGGGGTGGTCTTGCGGGTGTCGGCGATGCGGGCGCGCGTTCCGGCTGTCTCGGCCACGTACTCCGCGGTGAGTGTGGCGATGCCGCTCATGCGCTGCACGAGATTGAGGGCGACGCGTTCGGCCTGCAGGATGCCGCGGGCCGAGCCGCTCACCCGGGCGAGCACGTCCCCGGCGGCGAAGGGGGCGGCATCCGCAACCAGCAACTCGACGGTGATCGAGGGGTCGGTCAGCGCGAAGGCTGCCAGGAACACGGCGCCGCCGCTGAAGACGCCGTGCTCGCGCGCGACCAGTTCGGCCGACGCCATCGCGTCGGACGGGATCAGCAGCTCGGAGGTGATGTCGCCCCAAGGGGCGTCCTCGTGCAGGGCCGCCGAGACGACGGCGGTGATGGTGGCGGTGGTCAGCATGCGAGGGCATCCTCTCGAGTGGTTGCAATTGTTCCAGTGCCGTCGGCTGCCGGGAAGTCGCTGCGGAAATGCGCGCCGACCGACTCTGTCCTGGCGCTCGCGGCGGCCACGAGGAGCCGGGCGAGGTCGAGCAGATTGGCGTCTTCGATCTCGCGGCGGCTCGCGCCCGGCGTGGTGCTCGGCCGGGGCAGCGCTGCGAGGGCCTCTGCGGCCGCCTCGAGCGTTGCACCGTCGCGCTCAAGCCCGGCGGCATTCCACATCAGCGTCTGCACGGTCGTGCGGAGCGCGGCCGACGACCCGCCGTCGGTGCGGGCGTCTGTCGCGGCGCGGCGCGGCTCATCTCCGCTGACCGGCGGTTGCGCGGGCGTCCTGGCGGATGCCGCATCCGCCGTCAGCGCCTGCACCGCCCGCTCGGCGAACACGGCCGCCTCCAGCAGCGAGTTCGACGCCAGCCGGTTGGCGCCGTGCACGCCGGTGCAGGCGGCCTCGCCGACGGCGAAGAGCCCGGGCAGCGACGTGCGCCCCCAGAGATCGGTGGCGATGCCGCCCATCCAGTAGTGCGCGGCGGGCGTCACGGGCACCGGGCTGAGCGCCCAGTCGTGACCGCTTGCCTCGCAGGCGGCCGTGATCGTGGGGAAGCGGGCGGCGAGCATGGCCCGGTTCGCCGCGGGATCCTCCGCGAGCGCTGTCGCGTCGAGCAGCACGGGCTCGCCGCCCTGCGCCGCCATCTCGCGGGCGATCTCACGGGCGACGACGTCGCGCGGGGCGAGCTCGGCCTCGGGATGCCGGCCCAGCATGAAGCGCTCGCCGGAGCGGTTCCGCAGCACGGCACCCTCGCCGCGCACGGCCTCGGAGACGAGCGGTGTGCCCGGAACGGCCAGCGCCGTCGGGTGGAACTGCACGAACTCGAGGTCCGCCAGGCTGGCGCCAGCGCGCCAGGCGGCGGCGACCCCGTCCCCGGTGGCGATCGCCGGGTTGGTCGTGTGCAGGAACAGCTGCCCTGCGCCGCCGGTGGCGAGCACCACGACGTCGGCGAGCACGCGCTGGCGGCCGCCGTCCGGCAGGGCCAGCTCGGCTCCGACGACGCGGGGGGCGGCATCCGCGCCGGAGGGCAGGGCAGCAGCCTCGTCGTCGATGGTCTCGGTGAGCAGCTCCACCAGCATCGTCTGCTCGCGCACGGTGATGGGGCGGCGGCCGAGGGCGTCGAGCATGGCGCGTTCGATCTCGGCGCCGGTCGCGTCGCCGCCCGCGTGCAGGACCCGGGCCCGGACGTGGGCAGCCTCGAGCCCGCGGGCGAGGCCTGACTCGTCGCGGTCGAAGTGTGCGCCGAAGCGGATCAGGTCGCGTACCCGCGCCGGGCCAGCGTCGCAGAGCACCTGCGCCGCGGCCGGATCGCTGCGACCGGCGCCGGCACGGAGCGTGTCGAGCAGATGGGCGTTGGGGGAGTCGTCGGGGAAGAGCGACGCGGCGATGCCGCCCTGCGCGTGGCTGGTGTTGCTCTCGGCCAGCGCCCCCTTCGTCACCAGCGTCACCGTGTGCCCGGCATCGGCGGCGCGCACGGCGGCGAACAGCCCGGCGAGGCCGCTGCCGATCACCAGCACGCTTGCCATGTCAGGCTCCAGCGGGAACGGCTGTCGCGGCAGGGGCAGTGCCGCCGCCGTTGGCCGGCGGCTTGGCGGCGAGCATCCGTTCGAGGGCGAGGCGGGCAGGAACGGCCACGTCGGCGCTGACCGAGATCTGGTTGACGACCTCGCCGGCCACGAGTGACTCGAGCACCCAGGCGAGGTAGCCCGGGTGGATGCGGTACATCGTCGAGCACGGGCAGACGACGGGGTCCAGGCAGAAGATCGTGTGCTGCGGGTACTGCGCGGCCAGGCGCTGCACCAGGTTGATCTCGGTGCCGATGGCGAAGGTCGATCCGGCCGGCGCAGCCGCGATCGCCTTCGTGATGTAGTCGGTTGAGCCGTACTCGTCGGCCGCGTCGACGACGGGCATCGGGCACTCCGGGTGCACGATCACGCGCACGCCGGGGTGGCTGACGCGTGCCTGCTCGATCTGATCGACGGTGAAACGCTTGTGCACGCTGCAGAAGCCGTGCCAGAGGATCACCTGGGCGTCGTGCAGCTCGGCCTCGCTCGAGCCGCCGAGGGGCTTGCGCGGGTTCCACATCGGCATCCGGTCAAGCGGGACGCCCATCGCCTTCGCCGTGTTGCGGCCCAGGTGCTGGTCGGGGAAGAACAGCACCCGTTGGCCGCGCTCGAACGCCCACTCCAGCACGGTCTCCGCGTTCGACGAGGTGCAGACGATGCCGCCGCGCTCGCCGCAGAAGCCCTTGAGCGCGGCGGAGGAGTTCATGTAGGTCACGGGGATGACAGGCACGCGGCCGTCGGCGTCCGGCTCGGTGCCGTAGAGCTCCTCGAGCGCCTCCCAGCACTCGGTGACCGAGTCGATGTCGGCCATGTCGGCCATCGAGCAGCCGGCGGCGAGGTTCGGCAGGATGACGGCCTGCTCCGGCGTCGAGAGCAGATCGGCGGTCTCTGCCATGAAGTGCACGCCGCAGAAGACGATCGCCTCGGCATCCGGCTTGGACTTCGCGGCACCGGCCAGTTGGAAGGAGTCGCCGATGTAGTCGGCGTGGGCCACGACCTCGTCGCGCTGGTAGAAGTGGCCGAGCACGAGCACCCGGTCGCCGAGTGTCGCCTTGGCCGCGCGCACGCGGGCGTCGAGCTCCTCGTCGCTGGCGGTCTTGTACTCGGCCGGCAGCGCGCCCTGACGGGGCGAGCCGGCTGGGATCACATCGCCCATGGATGAGCCGGGACCGTACGCGGTGGGGCCGGCGTCGAACTCCCACGGGCCCTTGCTGAGTTCCGGTGAACAGCTCTCGCCTGAGGATTCGCCGCTCGCGATCAGCTGGATGACGCGGTCGACGGATGCCGGGGTGGTCGGCGCTGTTGGGTTCGAGATGGTGCTCATGATGCCTTCCCAGGGGTGGCGCGGCCGAGGGGGCCGAGGTCTGCGGGGTCGATGGTGGAGTCGAAGCGGTAGAGGCGGGGCGGTCGGTGCGGCGTGCCTGCGAGATACTCGTCGGTCGCGATCACCGTCTTGGATGCCTCGATCGTGCGGCGGAAGTTCGCCGGGTCGAGTGGGCGCTGCAGCACGGCCTCGTGCACCTCGCGCAGCTGGGCGAGGGTGAACGTCTCCCCGAGGAAGGCGTGGGCGATGCGGGAGTACTCGAGCTTGGTGCGCAGCCGCCAGAGGGCGTAGTCGACGATCAGGTTGTGGTCGAAGGCGAGCTCAGGCAGATCGTCGGCCGGGAACCACTGCACGTTCTCGCCGACGGCCGCACGCGCGGCCTCGTCGGACTGCACGAGTGCCCAGTAGACGACCGAGACGACCCGGCGCCCAGGCGAGCGGTCGAGTGCGCCGAAGCTGTAGAGCTGCTCGAGGTACTTCGGCGCGAGCCCCGTCGTCTCGCGCAGGGTGCGCGCCGCGGCCCTACCGAGCTCCTCGTCGACGGGGAGCCAGCCGCCCGGCAGCGCCCACTGGCCCTCGAACGGTTCCCGGGTGCGGCGCACGAGCGGCAGCCAGAGCGAGGGTAGCTCGGTGTCGGGCCCGGATGCCGGCTGGGCTCGCAGCGCGAAGATCACCGTTGACACGGCAAGCTCGGCGCTCGCTGGCTGCTCAACCGCCATGGCGTCTCCGTTCGATGCTCGCGACTAAAGGTCAGAGTGACTTTAAGTCTGCGCCCATCTTATGGTCAATCTGACCAGAAGGCGAATTCGTGACGTCGACCCCGCTAGCCGAACAGCGCCGTTCCCACCATCCCGATCCAGTAGAGCCCCGCGGACAGTGCCAGCAGTGCCGCAAGCGCGATGCCGGCCTTCTGCAACGCGGTCGTGCGGGTGCGCAGCCGGTTTCCGGCGGCGCCGACCATGTGCCCCACTTCGCTTCCCTGCGCGGTGGCGGTGAGCTGCGCCCGCCGGAACGGATCGGCCAGCTCCCCGTCTGAGCGACGCTCGTCCCGGTAGCGCATGGACTGCCGTTCGAATTTCTCGTGCAGGTAGCGCGCCAGTGCGGGCAACTCGGCGAGCTGCCCTGCCCCCTCGAATGCGTGAGCGGGCGCGTAGATGAGAACGCGGTTGTCGACGACCTCGATGTCACAGCCGGCTGCGGCATCCATCAGGCGGGTCAGGAGGTCTGGTGAGAATAGGTAGAGCGCGTCGGCGCCGTAGCCGGCTGGGCAGTAGAGGGTGAACCGGGTGTGGAAGTCGCCCTCGACCGCCAGGCGCTGGGACTCGTTCAGGGCAATGCCCAGGCGGCGCAAAACGGAGCCGCCCGTGCTCAGCAGCACCATGTTGGGAACGGGGCGCGGCAGCGGGATCATGATCATCTTCAGGCCCCGTAGCCGTCGCCCGCGTGCCGTGATCCGGGCACACAGGTATGGGGCATCGGACGAGAGCGCGTCGATGACGCCCAGCATCAGCACATTCCGTGTGCTCCTGAAGAGCAGGCCGGACAGCGGTGGGTTGACCACGCGGTCGCGGAAGACGTACCCCCGCTCAGCGCAGAACGCCCGGGCCTGCCGAGACTGCTCGGCCTGAGCGAGGGGCCGGGGCACTAGGCCTTGCCGCCGTGCCTGCGGATGACCTCAGAGAGCTTGTCGTTCTCCTCGTACTGGATCTCCTTGGCCTGCTGGTCGCCGAGGCCGTGCTCGATGGAGTGCTCGTAGGACACCATCACCTTGTACTTGGTGCCGCCGACGCTCAGCTGGGGGATGGAGGAGAGGGAGTACGTGAAGCCCTTCTTGAGTTCAACGGAGGCGAGTGGCGCGCTGTTGATCAGATCGCCGTTCTCGCGAAAGAGGCCGAGGTGACCGTCGGCGACGACCAGGCGGCCGCGCTTGGCGAGGACCTTCATCCCCGACGAAATTGTCGCCCACGGCCCGCTGTCAAACTCCGGGTTGGTCGAGTACGAGGGTTCCCCCATTGGTTCCTGCCTTCTCTTCGGTGATGCGTGAGTGACGGGCGCAGGGGATTTTGTACCCCAGTCGCCAACGAGCGATAAAGCTACACCACGCGTGTGTCGAGGGGTGCTGATGAGGCGTGCAGAGGGCGTCCGCTGCTTCGGCCGAGTGAGGTGACTGCGCCCGGTGGCGGGCGGCGATGGAAACCCGCGCCGCGCGGTATGCTGGCAGCGCACTCTGCTCGCGGGTGGAGCGCGCGCACTGAACTGAATATCGGGCCACATGGTCGACGCGGGAGAGCCGGGCGTTTTCGAACGTATCGGCACCGAAGGAGCAATCCTCCCCGACAATCTCTCAGGTATATGTACCGCGTCGAGCTGGCCGCTCTGGAAAGTGGATTTCGCGAGCGAAATCCTGATCGAGCCTGTCGAGATCACTCTCGCGTGGCCGGTCTGGATCGCGAAGTCCCGCCCAAGGTGAAAGCCGCACGATTCCGTCGATCGACGGAGCCGCGGTGAAACTCTCAGGCCGGATGACAGAGGGGGAGTTCCGAGACGGTCAAACGACCGTCCAGAATCTCGCCCGGCCTCGGCCGGTTCGACGTGAGGAACTCCGCGCCAATGAATGACGTAACGACTGACACGACCGGCACCACCGACCGCTTCTCGCCGCTGCACGAGCTGCACGTGGCCGCCGGCGCCAGCTTCACCGACTTCGGCGGTTGGCAGATGCCCGTGCGCTACTCCAGCGACCTCGCCGAGCACCACGCCGTGCGCACCGCCGCCGGCATCTTCGACATCTCGCACATGGCCGAGATCCTCGTCGAGGGTCCAGGCGCCCCGGCCTTCCTCGACTACGCCCTCGCAGGCAAGCTCTCCGCCATCACATACGGTCAGGCCAAGTACAGCCTGCTGCTCAACGAATCTGGCGGCATCGTCGACGACCTCGTCGTCTACCGCCTCGGCGACGAGAAGTTCCTCGTCGTCGCCAACGCCGGCAACCGCTTCGCCGTCGTGCCTGCCCTCGTCGAGCGCGCGGCCGGCTTCGACGTCACCGTCACCGATCAGAGCGACGACCTCGCACTGATCGCCGTGCAGGGCCCGGTCTCTCGCGCCATCCTCGAGGCCACTCCCGGCATCACGGATCTCGGCATCCCGCTCTCCGAGCTCAAGTACTACTGGTCGACCGATGCCCTCTTCGACGGCGTCCCGTTGCTCGTCGCCCGCACCGGCTACACCGGTGAGGACGGCTTCGAGCTCTACATCCAGACGGAGCGGGCCGCCGAGCTCTGGGCCGCGTTGACCGCAGCCGGAGCGGAGCACGGCCTCGTCCCGTGTGGGCTCGCCAGTCGCGACACCCTGCGCCTCGAGGCGGGCATGCCGCTCTACGGCCACGAACTCGGCGTCGACGTGTTTCCAGCGCAGGCCGGCCTCGGCCGCGTCGTTGCGCTCGCCAAGGAGGGCGACTTCGTCGGCCGCGCGGCCAGCGAGCAGGGCCCGGCCGACGGTGCCCGCGTGCTCGTCGGCATCGCGGCAGAGGGTCGTCGTGCCGGTCGAGCCGACTACGAGCTCTTCTCCGGCGCGGATGCCGCCGCGCCCGCCGTCGGCGTGATCACCAGCGGCGCGCTGTCGCCGACCCTCGGCCACCCGATCGCGATGGCCTTTGTCGACCCCGGCCACGCCGAGCTCGGCAGCGAACTGTTCATCGACGTGCGCGGCACGCGGGTGCCGGCATCCGTCGTCGCGCTGCCGTTCTACAAGCGCGCGCAGTAAGCGCACGCACCACCTCACTCAGCACACCATCCATCGCAAAGGAGCCATCATGGCCGACACCACCACCCTCAAGTACACCGCCGAGCACGAGTGGCTCCAGATCGACGGCAACACCGCCGTCGTCGGCATCACCGCCTACGCAGCCGAGAAGCTCGGTGACGTGGTCTTCGTCGACCTCCCGGACTCCGGCGACGAGATCACCGCAGGCACCGTCGTCGGCGAGATCGAGTCGACCAAGTCCGTCGGCGAGCTCTTCGCCCCGGCGAACGGCACCGTGCTCGAGATCAACCAGGCCATGGTCGACAGCCCCGAGCTCGTCAACTCCGACCCGTTCGGCGAGGGCTGGCTGATCAAGATCAGCTTCACCGAGCTGCCCGCGCTGCTCAGCTTCGACGAGTACACCGCGCTGATCGCCGAATAGGCGTCGCACCCACCGCTTCTGACGACCCTCCAGAGAATCTCGAGAGCAATGACCTCCAGCCAGCCCGTGCCCACCTCGTCTGCACCCATCTCTTCGGCCTTTGACACCGATGCCTTCGGCCGGCGCCACATCGGCGTCGGCGTGAACGAGCAGCAGCAGATGCTGTCGACGCTCGGATACGACAGCCTGGAGGCCCTGCTCGGTGCCGCGGTGCCCGAGTCGATCCGCGTTGGCGAGATTCTCAACTCGGCGATCCCGGATGCCGCAACCGAGCGTGAGGCGCTGGCCGAACTGCGTGGCATCGCAGACCAGAACACGCTGCGCACCTCGATGATCGGCCTCGGCTACTACGGCACCATCACGCCGTCGGTCATCAAGCGCAACGTGCTCGAGAACCCGAGCTGGTACACGGCGTACACGCCGTACCAGCCGGAGATCTCGCAGGGCCGTCTCGAGGCGCTGATCAACTTCCAGACGATGGTCACCGACCTCACCGGGCTCGACACGGCCAACGCCTCGATGCTCGACGAGGGCACGGCCGTCGTGGAGGGCATGCTCCTTGCCCGCCGCGCCTCGAAGCTGAAGACGAACCGCTTCGTCGTTGACGCCGATGTGTTCCCGCAGACGCTGGCCCTGCTGCAGTCGCGTGCAGAGGCGCTCGACATCGAGCTCGTCGTCGCCGACCTTCACGGGGTTTCGACAGGCTCAACCAGCGAGGACCTCGGCGAGCACTTCGGCCTGTTCGTGCAGTACCCCGGTGCATCCGGCCGGGTCTGGAACCCCGCGGCCGTCATCGCGGCGAGCAAGGCGCAGGGCGCCCTCGTCGTCGTCGCAGCCGATCTGCTCGCCCTCGCGCTCATCACCTCGCCGGGCGAGCTCGGCGCGGACGTCGCCGTCGGCACCAGCCAGCGTTTCGGCGTCCCGATGGGGTTCGGCGGGCCTCACGCCGGCTACATGGCCGTGCGCGCGGGTCTCGAGCGCCAGATGCCCGGCCGCCTCGTCGGCGTGTCCAAGGATGCCGTCGGCCACCCCGCGTACCGCCTCACCCTGCAGGTGCGCGAGCAGCACATCCGCCGCGAGAAGGCGACGTCGAACATCTGCACCGCGCAGGTGCTGCTGGCCGTCATGGCGAGCATGTTCGCGGTCTACCACGGCCCTGCCGGCATCCGCCACATCGCCGTCGGCACCGCGCAGAAGGCGCGCGCCCTCGCCGATGTGCTCACCGGCTACGGCCTGACCCTGGTCAGCGACGACTTCTTCGACACGATCCGCGTGCACGTTCCCGGCCTGGCCTCGACGGTCATCGAGCGTGCCCGCAGCCGTGGATACAACCTGTGGGAGGTCAGCGAGGCCACCATCGCGATCTCGGTCGATGAGACAACGACCGAGGCCGACCTCTCGCTCATCGCCGAGGCCTTCGGCCTGCCCGAGCGCACGCCCGTCACCGTCGACCCCTCCGTGCTGCCGGCCATCGCCGCAGGCGAACTGCGCCGCACGAGCAGCTACCTCGGCCACCCGGTGTTCAACTCGCACCACTCCGAGACGCAGATGATGCGCTACCTCAAGACGCTCGCCGACCGCGACTACGCCCTGGACCGCGGCATGATCCCGCTCGGCTCCTGCACCATGAAGCTCAACGCGGCCACCGAGATGGAGGCCGTCACCTGGCCAGAGTTCGCGGGGCTCCACCCCTTCGCCCCCGAGGCCGACGTGCGCGGTTCGCTCGCGCTGATCGAGCAGCTCGAGACGTGGCTCTCCGAGGTCACCGGCTACGACTCGGTGTCGCTGCAGCCGAACGCCGGTAGCCAGGGCGAGCTCGCCGGACTCCTCGCGATCCGCGGCTACCACCGCTCCAACGGTGAGCTCGAGCGCACCGTCTGCCTCATCCCGTCCAGCGCACACGGCACGAACGCGGCATCGGCCGTGCTCGCAGGCATGAAGGTCGTCGTGGTCGCCTGCGACGAGCTCGGCAACGTCGACCTGGACGATCTGCGCGCCAAGATCGCGCTGCACGCCGACGAACTCTCTGCGCTCATGATCACCTACCCGTCGACGCACGGCGTGTACGAGCACGAGGTCACCGCCATCACCCAGGCCGTGCACGACGCGGGCGGCCAGGTGTACGTCGACGGTGCCAACCTCAACGCGCTGCTCGGATTCGCCCGCTTCGGCGACTTCGGCGGCGACGTCTCGCACCTCAACCTGCACAAGACGTTCTGCATCCCGCACGGCGGTGGCGGCCCCGGCGTCGGCCCCGTCGCGGCCAAGGCGCACCTCGCCCCGTTCCTTCCCGGCCACCCGCTCGCGCAGCGCGCCGACCACGGCCCGTTCGTGCACGCCGGCGGCCCCATCTCGGCGGCGCCGTACGGCAGCCCGAGCATCCTCCCGATCACGTGGGCGTACATCCGCATGATGGGCGCAGAGGGGCTCAAGCAGGCCACAGGCGCGGCCGTGCTGAGCGCCAACTACATCGCGGCGCGCCTCGGCGAGCACTACCCGGTGCTCTACACGGGTGACAACGGCCTGGTCGCACACGAGTGCATCCTCGACCTGCGCCCCCTCACCGAAGCGACCGGTGTGACCGTCGACGACGTGGCCAAGCGCCTCGTCGACTACGGCTTCCACGCCCCGACCATGTCCTTCCCCGTTGCAGGCACGCTCATGGTCGAGCCGACCGAGTCGGAAGACCTCGGCGAGATCGAGCGCTTCATCGAGGCCATGATCTCGATCAAGGCCGAGGCGGATGCCGTCGCCGCCGGCGTCTGGCCGGCCGACGACAACCCGTTGCGCAACGCCCCGCACACCGCGCAGTCGGTCGTGACCGGAGACGACGGCTCTGGCGAATGGACCCACCCGTACAGCCGCGAAACCGCGGTCTACCCCGTGCGCTCGCTCATCCGGAACAAGTACTGGGCTCCGGTGCGTCGCATCGATCAGGCGTTCGGTGACCGCAACCTCGTGTGCGCCTGCCCGCCGCCGGAGGCCTTCGCCTAAGCGGCAGCACGCAGCTCCGCCCAGAGACCGCACATCCGATGGAATCTGGCCCGAAATCGGGCCGGATCGCCACCGGGTGTGCGGTCTCTGTCTGTGTGTGGGCGAGGGTGTCAAGCGGTGCGATGCAGGGCTGGCGAGGGCCGGGGCACGGGGGTAATCTGAGCACAACTCATGTATGGAGGAGGCCATCATGCTTCTGGCAGATCTTCTCTGGGCAGGCGCGGGGCTCAGCCTGATCGGCACGCTTGCCGCGGCCGTCGCTCTGATTCCCGATGCCATCGATGCCCGCGCCGATCGTCTGCAACACAGCGATCCCGGCACGGCGGCCGCGCTGCGTCGTGCCAGAGCGATGAGCGAATTCGGCAGCAGCGAGGGGCTGCTCTTCGACGGCTCTCTGGTGGCGTGCACCCCGACGCGGCGCAGCGGAATCACGCTGCGTGTTCTCGGCGATGACGAGGAATCGGATCACGCCGTCGCGGTTCGTGCCGAAGCACCCCCACAGCCGGTCGAGGTTCCGAAAGCGGATGTCGTCAGCCGGCCGCGAAGAGTGCCGGCCACCACATCACGGCGAGTGGGTAGCCGACGAACGAGGCGACGTCCAGAACCCAGTGCGCGATGACGAGCGGCATCGTCCTGCCCCACTTCTCGTAGCACCAGCCGAAGAGAACGCCCATCGCGAAGTTGCCGGCGAATGGGCCGAAGCCCTGGTAGAGGTGGTAGCTCCCGCGCAGCGTCGCGCTGGCGAGGATGATCGCCCAGCGATTCCAGCCCAACTGCCGCAGCCGGGTGAACAGGTAGCCGACGACGATGATCTCCTCGCTCAACGCCGCGTTCGCGGCGGAGAGCAGGAGAATCGGGATCGTCCACCAGAAGGTCTCGAGCGGCGAGGCGTTGATCGCCACGGTGATGCCGAGCGCGCGGCCGCCCAGGTAGAGCGCGATGCCCGGGATGCCGATGACGGCCGCCAGAGCGAGTCCGGCGCCGAGGTCGCGCCCGGGTCTGCTCAGATCGAAACCGATCCGCCGAAATGGACTCCGGCCCGGCTGCCACAGCAGATACAGCACGAGGGCCACCGCGAAGAGTGCGAAGAAGATGTTCAGGAACTGGTAGGTGAAGTCGAGCCATTCGCGGCTTGATTGCGAGGTGTTCAGGGCGGTGCTCTGCTGACCGAGCGGCTTCTCTGCGGTGAGCTTGGCGATGAGCGACACCACCGAATAGACGGCTGAGGCCCCGAGCGAGAGTCCGAGCACGATCGCCAGCTCGATCCACAGCCGAGTCCGCTCCGGCCGTGTGAGGCTCGGAGCCGGGGGATGGGGTGGCAGGCGAAGCGCCGAGCGGATACCGGACGGCCGCGCCGGTGCTGCGGGCGTTGTGCTGCCGATCACTGTTGTCCGACCCGGCAGGCCGGCGTTCCGCCCGGGAGTGCGAAGCGATAGCGCGCGACGAGGGCATAGCCGACGGCGGCCAACCACGAGAGTGGGGGAAACAGCATGAGATGGCCGGCGATTCGGAGAATCGCACGGGGCTGGTGAGTGAGCATGGCTGCAACGGCGCGGTGCCCGCCGTGGTTGCGGCCGTCAGCGACCAGCCACACGCGCGCAGCGGCATCCGCCTCGCTCAGGCCGTACTTCTCCAGCGCAGTCCACTGGTATGGCGCGGCGTCCGGCATGGCCGGAAGCACGCGTCGCAACCACGAAACGCTGCTCGTGCAGAAGCCGCAATCTCCGTCGAAAATCAGCAGAGCGGGTTGTGAATCTGATGCTGAACCCATGCCGCCATTCAACCACGAGAGGCGCGCGCAAGATCCTGCGAAATCACGCACAACATCTGAGCGATTTGTAAGATCCTGCAAGAAAGCTGCTCATGATGTTTCCTGTTTGTAACGGTTCCGTACTGAATTTGCACATGGCTCCATCGCTGCATACTCTCGGGGGTACTTGGCGCGGCGGTGCGACAACGTTTCCGTGCTGCCGTTGCCCACTTTGCACAGGAGGAAAACTTGAAGATCAAGAAGCTAGGCCTCGTTGCCGTCGCTCTTGCTGCCGCCAGCGCTCTCGCGCTTAGCGGTTGCGCAAGCGACACTGGCAGTGGAAGCACCGAAGGCGCATCCAGCTCGTCGGCCATCATCACCACGAACGGCTCGGAGCCGCAGAACCCGCTGCTCCCCGCCAACACCACCGAGACCGGTGGCGGAAAGATCGTTACGTCGATCTTCGCCGGCCTGGTGTCGTACACCGCTGACGGTGAGATCGAGAACGAGGTCGCGAAGTCGATCGAGTCCGACGATGCACAGCACTGGACCGTCACGCTGAACGATGGCTGGACCTTCACCAACGACGAGCCCGTCACGGCGAACTCCTTCGTTGACGCCTGGAACTACGCCGCCAAGCTGAGCAACGCTCAGGGTGGATCGTACTTCTTCGACAACATCGAGGGCTTCTCCTACGACGCCGACTCGGAGCTGACCGGTCTCAAGGTCGTCGACGACCTGACCTTCACGGTTGACCTCGCGGCCCCCGAGGCCGACTGGCCGCTGCGTCTGGGCTACTCGGCTTACATGCCGCTGCCCGAGGCCGGCCTTGCCGACATGGAAGCATTCGGCGAGAACCCGATCGGAAACGGCCCGTACATGCTGGCCTCCGACAAGGCGTGGGTCCACAACGAGAAGATCGACCTCGTCACCAACCCCGACTACAAGGGTGTCCGCACCCCGGTCAACGGTGGCCTCACGATCACCTTCTACGCGACGCAGGATGCGGCTTACGCCGATGTCCAGGGTGGCAACCTCGACGTTCTCGACGGTGTTCCCGACTCCGCGTTCGAGACCTACGAAGACGAGTTCGGTGACCGCGCGGTCAACCAGGCTGCTGCCATCTTCCAGGGCTTCAACATCCCGGGCTACCTCGAGCACTTCGGTATGGATGAGGAAGGCGAGCTTCGCCGCCACGCCATCTCGATGGCCATCAACCGCGATGAGATCACCGACGTGATCTTCCAGGGCACCCGCACCCCGGCCACCGACTTCACCTCCCCGGTGATCGCCGGTTGGACCGACAAGCTCAAGGGCGCTGAGTTCCTGGAGTACAACCCGGAGGAGGCCAAGAAGCTCTGGGCCGAGGCCGACGCCATCTCGCCCTACACCGGTACCTTCGACATCGCGTACAACGCTGATGGCGGACACCAGGCATGGGTCGAGGCTGTCACCAACAGCATTGCCAACACGCTCGGCATCCAGGCCGTTGGCAAGTCCTACCCGACCTTCGCCGCTGCGCTGGACGACCGTGAGCAGCAGAAGCTGACCGGTGGAACCCGCGCCGGATGGCAGGGCGACTACCCCTCGATGTACAACTTCCTCGCCCCGCTCTACCAGACCGGTGCAGGCAGCAACTACGAGGGCTACAGCAACACGGCGTTCGACGACCTGCTCGCTGAGGGCTCCGTGGCGCAGACCGTCGAGGACGCAACCGCGAAGTACCAGGCTGCTCAGGAGGTCCTGCTCAAGGACATGGCCACCGTTCCGCTGTGGTACTCCAACGTGAACGGTGTCTCCTCTGAGGCCGTTGACAACGTCGTATTCGGCTGGGACTCCGTCCCGCTGTACTACCAGATCACGAAGGAATAGTTCTCCGTAACTAACCTCCCTTCCTAGTTCGACCGGCTGTCCGAGGCGTTTTCGCCTCGGACAGCTGGCCGACTAAGCTCATCCAGTGATTGTGATCTCAATGCTTCTTCCATCGAACGGAGGATGCTGATGCTGTGGTACACAGGCAGACGTATTCTCCAGATGATCCCCGTATTCTTCGGCGCGACCTTCCTGATCTACTTCATGGTGTTCTCGCTCCCGGGTGACCCGATTGCCGCTCTGTACGGCGACCGTCCTCCGGCCCCTGAAGTGATCGAACAGATCCGGGCGCAGTACAACCTCGACAAGCCGTTCATCGTGCAGTACCTGCTCTACATCGGCGGTCTGTTCCAGGGTGACTTCGGAACGACTTACTCCGGCCGACCCGTCTCAGAGGTCATGGCCGAGGCGTTCCCGATCACCCTCCGGCTCGCCTTGCTTGCCCTCTTCTTCGAAGCCGTTGCCGGCATCACGATCGGCCTCATCGCCGGTCTCCGCAAGGGCAAGATCTTCGACGCGAGTGCGCTCGTCGTCAGCCTCCTGCTCATCTCAGTGCCGACCTTCGTCGTCGGTTTCGTGTTGCAATACGTCTTCGGCGTGCAACTCGGCTGGGCTCGAACGACCGTCAGTGGCGATGCGCCGTTCAACGAGTTGGTTCTGCCTGCGATTGTGCTGGCATCCGTGTCGTTCGCGTATATCGTGCGCCTGACCCGGGCGAGCGTCGCAGACAACCTGAACGCCGACTTCGTGCGGACCGCGACGGCCAAGGGCCTCTCGCGCAACCGCGTCGTTCGCGTTCACGTGCTGCGCAACTCACTCGTTCCCGTCGTGACGTTCCTCGGTGTTGACCTGGGTGCGCTCATGGTCGGTGCGATCGTCACAGAGGGAATCTTCAACATCAACGGCGTCGGTGGCACCGTCTACCGCGCCGTTCAGCTCGGAGAAGGACCGACCGTCGTGTCGTTCGTGGCGATGATGGTCATCATCTTCGTCGTGGCGAACCTGCTCGTCGACCTGCTCTACGCATTGCTTGACCCGAGGATTCGCTATGCAAAATAACAACGTCCAGACGCAAGCGCACTACGTTGCGCCGATCGAAGACACCCCGATCGCCCCGGTCGACCGCCTCGATGAGACTGAAAAGGCCCGGAGCACCTGGGCTGACGCGTGGGACTCCATGCGCCGCCGCCCCTCGTTCTGGATCTCCTCGATTCTCATCGTTCTGATCCTGGTCGTCGCCGCATTCCCCGGGCTGTTCACCTCGGTGTCGCCGAACCTGAACTGCCAGTTGGCAAACAGCAACGGCGCCCCTGAGGCCGGTCACCCGCTCGGCTTCACCCGTCAGGGCTGTGACGTCTACGCGCGCATCATCTTCGGCGCGCAGGCATCCGTCACCGTCGGTGTGCTGGCGACCCTGCTCGTGACGCTCTCCGGCATCATCGTCGGTTCGCTCGCGGGCTACTACGGCGGATTCCTCGACTCCTTCGTCTCCCGTGTCGGCGACATCTTCTTCGCGATCCCCACCGTCCTCGGTGCGATCGTGCTGATGTCGGTTCTGCCCGAGCGCACACCTCTCACGGTGGCTCTCGTGCTGGCGATCTTCGCCTGGCCACAGATCGCGCGCATCATGCGCGGTGCCGTGCTCTCCGCGAGGAACTCCGACTACGTGACGGCGTCGACCGCCCTTGGTGTGTCGAAGTTCCGGATTCTCATCCGGCACGTGATCCCGAACTCGATCGCCCCGGTGATCGTGGTCGCGACGATCTCGCTCGGAACGTTCATCGTCGCCGAGGCGACCCTGTCGTTCCTCGGTATCGGCCTGCCGCCGAACGTCATGTCCTGGGGTAACGACATCGCTCAGGCGCAGACATCGATCCGCACCAACCCCCAGGTGCTGCTCCTTCCCTCTGCCGCACTGTCGATCACCGTGCTGTCGTTCCTGATGCTCGGCGACGTGGTCCGCGACGCACTCGACCCGGCAGCGAGGGCACGTCGATGACCCCGGCCATGAACGAAAACGAGAGTCAGAACATCGATACCTCGACAACGCCCCTGCTTCAGATCCGCAACCTCGAGGTGGGATTCCGCACCCAGCGCGGTCTCGTGCCCGCGGTGCGCGGCGTCGACCTGACCCTGTACCAGGGCCAGACCCTCGCCATCGTCGGTGAGTCCGGCTCAGGTAAGACGACGACCGCCCAGTCGGTCATCGACCTGCTGCCCGGCACCGGCGAGGTCACGGGTGGCGAGATCCTGTTCGAGGGTCGCGACCTGACCAAGCTGTCTCCGAAGGAGATCCAGGATGTGCGCGGCCGCCTGATCGGCTACGTCCCCCAGGACCCGATGTCGAACCTCAACCCGGTGTGGAACATCGGCTTCCAGGTCGAGGAGGCCATCAAGGCCAACGGCGTCGCCCAGGGCAAGGACGCGAAACTGCGCGCAATCCAGGTGCTGCAGGAGGCCGGCCTCGGCGACGCCGCGGAGCGCCTCAAGCAGTACCCGCACCAGTTCTCCGGCGGTATGCGTCAGCGCGTGCTCATCGGAATCGGCCTCTCGTCTCGCCCGAAGCTCCTGATCGCCGACGAGCCGACCTCGGCTCTCGACGTCACGGTCCAGCGCCAGATCCTCGACCACCTCGGCACCCTGACGCGCGACTACGGCACCTCCGTGCTGTTCATCACGCACGACCTCGGCCTGGCCGCGGAGCGTGCTGAGCAGCTCGTGGTCATGTACCGCGGCAAGGTCGTCGAGTCCGGGCCGTCCAAGGAGATCCTGGCCAACCCGCAGCACCCGTACACGCAGCGCCTCGTCTCGGCCGCGCCGAGCCTCGCCTCGCGTCGCATCCAGTCGGCGAAGCACGCCGAGGCAGCGGCTCCGGAGATCTTCTCCGGCGACTCCCTCGACGCGACGCTGATCGCTCGCGCCGCTGAGCGCGAGCAGGCGGCGCCGGCCAAGGACCTGATCTCGGTGCAGGACGTCTCCAAGACGTACCGCATCCGTCAGCAGGGGTTCAAGTACAAGGAACTCCAGGCCGTCGACGGGGTGAGCTTCGGCGTGCAGCGCGGAACGACCACCGCGATCGTCGGTGAGTCCGGCTCCGGCAAGTCGACCGTCGCCAAGCTGCTGCTGCAGCTGGAGACGATCACGAGCGGCAAGATCGAGTTCGACGGTCAGGATGTCGCCGCGCTGAAGGGTGCGGAACTGCTCAAGTTCCGCCGCCGCGTTCAGCCGGTGTTCCAGGACCCGTACGGATCGCTCGACCCGCAGTACAGCGTCGGTAACACGATCGCCGAGCCGCTGCTCGCGCACAAGGTCGGAAACGCCAAGGAACGGCAGGCCCGCGTTCTGGAGCTGCTCGACCAGGTGTCGCTGCCGGCCGCGACGCGATTCCGCTACCCGAGTGAGCTCTCTGGCGGTCAGCGTCAGCGCATCGCCGTCGCGCGTGCGCTTGCGCTCAAGCCCGATGTGCTCGTGCTCGACGAGGCCGTCTCGGCGCTCGACGTGCTCGTGCAGGGTCAGATCCTGAACCTGCTCACCGAGCTGCAGACCGAGCTCGGCCTGACCTACCTCTTCATCACGCACGACCTCGCGGTGGTGCGCCTGATCGCCGACAACGTCTGCGTCATGAAGAAGGGGCAGATCATCGAGGCGGCGACGACCGATGAGGTCTTCGACAACCCGCGCGAGCGCTACACCCAGGATCTGCTGGCCGCCATTCCCGGCGGAAACTTCGTGTTCGGCCGCTAATCGGTCGCCGAATCTCCGGCTGTTTCCCAATCGGCCCAGCACCCGTCATCCGGGTGCTGGGCCGATTTTCATGTAACTCAGGGTAAACTGATCGCATAGGGTACCAGCGAACATTGATTTCGCAACCGCAAGACCGTCCCTATCGCGCGCTTCATCAGTGCTCTTCTCAGCCTGATCCCGTCGAGCAGGGTGCTCGCCGCGAGGCGCAACTCAACCCACAGCAGACCAAGGACAAACTTTTATGGCACTCGCCACGCGCGATAACCTCCGAAATGTGGCGATTGTCGCCCACGTTGACCACGGCAAGACGACTCTGGTTGACGCCATGCTGCGCCAGACCGACTCCTTCGCCGAGCACGCTCACCTCGAAGAGCGCGCCATGGACTCCAACGAGCTGGAGCGCGAAAAGGGCATCACGATTCTCGCCAAGAACACGGCGGTCTCGTACAAGGGCAAGCACGCCACCGACGGCCCCATCGTCATCAACGTCATCGACACCCCCGGCCACGCCGACTTCGGTGGAGAGGTCGAGCGCGGTCTCTCCATGGTTGACGGCGTCGTTCTGCTCGTCGACTCCAGCGAGGGCCCGCTCCCGCAGACCCGCTTCGTGCTGCGCAAGGCGCTCGAGGCCAAGCTCCCCGTCATCCTGTTGGTCAACAAGACCGACCGCCCCGACGCGCGCATCGACGAGGTCGTCGCCGAGAGCCAGGACCTGCTCCTCGGCCTCGCCAGCGACATGGCCGACGATGTTCCCGACCTCGACCTCGATGCGATCCTCGACGTTCCCGTCGTGTACGCATCGGGCCGCAACGGCGCAGCGAGCCTGAACAAGCCGGCCAACGGCGCGCTTCCGGACAACGACGACCTTGAGCCCCTCTTCGAGGCGATCCTCAAGCACGTTCCTGCCCCCGTCTACGACGACGAGCACCCGCTGCAGGCCTGGGTCACCAACCTCGACTCCTCGCCGTTCCTCGGCCGTCTTGCGCTGCTGCGCATCTTCCAGGGCACCATCAAGAAGGGCCAGACGGTTGCCTGGGTCAAGCACGACGGTACCGTTGCAAACGTCCGCGTGACCGAGCTCTTCATCACGAAGGCACTCGACCGCTTCCCCGCCGAGAGCGCAGGCCCCGGTGACATCGTCGCCGTCGCCGGCTTTGAGGACATCTTCATCGGTGAGACCCTCGCCGACGTCAACGACGTGCGCCCGCTGCCGACCATCACGGTCGACGACCCCGCCATCTCGATGACCATCGGAACCAACACCTCGCCGATCGTCGGCAAGGTCAAGGGCCACAAGCTCACCGCGCGCATGGTCAAGGACCGCCTCGACCGCGAGCTGGTGGGTAACGTCTCGCTCAAGCTCGTCGACATCGGACGCCCGGACGCCTGGGAGGTTCAGGGTCGTGGTGAGCTCGCGCTCTCCATCCTCGTCGAGCAGATGCGTCGTGAGGGCTTCGAGCTCACCGTCGGCAAGCCGCAGGTGGTTCTGAAGAAGATCGACGGCAAGACGCACGAACCGTACGAGCACCTGACCATCGACGCCCCCGACGAGTTCCTCGGCGCCATCACGCAGCTGCTCGCCGCCCGCAAGGGCCGCATGGACGGCATGTCGAACCACGGCACCGGCTGGGTCCGCATGGAGTTCATCGTTCCCTCGCGCGGCCTCATCGGCTTCCGCACCGAGTTCATGACCATCACCCGCGGTGCCGGCATCGCCAACGCCGTCTCGCACGGCTACGACATCTGGGCCGGCGAGATCGTCACCCGCACCAACGGCTCCATCGTGGCCGACCGTGCAGGTGTCGCCACCCCGTTCGCCATGGTCGCTCTGCAGGAGCGCATGTCGTTCTTCGTCGAGCCGACGCAGGAGGTCTACGAGGGCATGGTCGTCGGAGAGAACTCGCGCGCCGATGACATGGACGTCAACATCACCAAGGAGAAGCAGCTGACCAACATGCGTCAGTCCACCTCCGATTCCTTCGAGCGCATGACCCCGTCGCGCAAGCTCACCCTGGAGGAGTCGCTCGAGTTCGCCCGCGAGGACGAGTGCGTCGAGGTCACGCCCGAGTTCGTGCGCATCCGCAAGGTCGAGCTCGACTCGACCGCGCGTGCCCGCACCTACTCGCGCATGAAGAAGCAGAACCAGGGCTAAGTCCCGCTCGACAACGGCCACCGCGCACAGCGCGGTGGCCGTTGTCATGCGCCGGTGCTGAGGTGGCCACCCAGCGTTTTCTGAGCTTCTCTCAGGACTTTTGCGGCACTTGTACCCTGACCGCCCAGAACGGCCTTCTAAGCTCGTCGGATTGCTTGCGTCACGGTTCTCGTGGTGCGTTCCCCACGAGATTGTGTACAGCACGCTTCTGACTTTATGAGTTTCTTCCTTTCACACCGTTCCCCGTCCGATTCCCGCCCGGCTTCCCGCGCCGCCTCACGTCTGCTCCGGCCCACGCTGAGCGTGGTGGCGATGGCCACCGTCCTCGGCTTCACCGCGATGCCTGCCGTCGCGGCCAACGCCGTCGTCTTCACCGAGACGAGCACCGTGGCGGACGGCCAGCAGGTCACCAGCGCCCTGGCTGATGGCGCGCAGTCTGTGGTGAGCCCGGCGGAGGCCGTCTCGACCATCGACCACGACGAGTACAGCGCGGAGGCGCCTGCGCCGGCGCCGGCCGCCGTCGCGCAGGCCGCGGCCCCCGTCGCGGTGGGCGGCGGAATCGTCTGGCCCTACCCGTTCGAGGCGCGCATCAACGGTGGCTTCGGCCCGCGCGATGCACCATGCGACGGATGCTCGACGTTCCACGACGGTGTCGATTTCGGGGGCGGGGACGGCACGCCGATCCAGTCGATCGCCGACGGCGTCGTCGTGGTCGCGACCAACGACGGTGGGGGACTCGGCACCCACGTCGAAATCCAGCACGTCGTCGGCGGGCGCACCATCACCAGCTCGTACTCGCACATGCAGTACGGTTCGCTCGGCATGTCGGTCGGCGACGCCGTCGTGGCCGGACAGTTCGTCGGACTGACAGGGACGACGGGCCAGTCGACCGGACCGCACCTGCACTTCGAGCTGTTCTACGAGGACGGCGTGCGCATCGACGGCTACGCCTGGTTGGCTGAGAACGCGGGCTGAGCGACCCCGTAGAATTCGTTGTGACGGCGGGCATTCGCCGGCCGACAGCGTGATGGAGACGACCCTGATGAAGACCATTCGAACCCGTGTAGCCGTTCCCGTTGCCATCGTTGCCGCGCTGCTGCTCGCCCCGGCCCTCAGTGCCTGCTCGGAGGTCTCCGGCATCGTCAACGGTGCGGTCGAGGACGCATCCGGCGGCAACGTCAGCGTCGGCTCGCTCCCGAGCGGCTGGCCAGAGGCAGTGCCAGTCATCGATGGCGACGTCGTCGGCGGTGGCAAGAACCCTGACGGTCCCGGGTGGATCGCAATCATCAAGTCCGACGCCGCCGACCCGATCGCCGATGCGCAGGCCCAGCTCGAAGCGGCCGGTTTCACGACGCCGGATGGCGTCTCGGCCGAGAACATCCCTGGGCTCGAAGGTCTGGCGAGCGGCGCATACTTCGCGCAGAACGCGAACTACGCCGTCGTCGTGGCCGGCAGCGACCAGGGCGTGCTGTACACGGTCGTGCCGATCACGCAGTAACCCAATTCCGACGAATAGCCCGCCAGGGCCGTACCGAGACCCTCGCTCGTTCGATAACTCCGCCAGCATCGGTGACGGTTCCCGAGCTTGCCTTGGTGATGGCTGCCGCCTTTCGCGATGCTGCGCATCGCGCTACTCAACCAGCGAATCGAGCGGTTTGCTCGCGACTAGGCGAAGAGGGCCTCGCCGACGTAGCCGCCCTGGCCGGCGCCGGGCGGAACGGCGAACAGCGCGGAGCCCACGTGCCGGATGTACTCGTTGAGGGCGTCGTTCTTGGCCAACTGGGACTGCACGGTGATGAATTGCTCGGGGGAGCGTTGGTAGCTGAGGAAGAACAGCCCGGCGTTCAGCCTGCCCAGCTCATCGTTGCCGTCGACGAAGTTGTAGCCGCGGCGCAGCATCGCCGCTCCGCCGTTCTTGCTCGGGTGCGACAGCCTGACATGCGCCGTCTCGGGGATGAGCGGCTGCTCGGCACGGCCTGTGGCCTCGAAGTCGGGTTCGGTGAACTCGCTGCCGCCGGAGAGCGGGGCGCCCTCGCCCTTCGTGCGGCCGATCACAGCCTCCTGCTCGCGCAGGATGGTGCGATCCCAGGTCTCGATGGTCATCCGGATCCGCCTGGCGACGAGGTAGCTCCCGCCGCTCATCCATGCCGGACCGTCTGCGGCATTCACCCAGATCTGCTTGTCGACCGTCGCGGTCTCCTCGGCCTTGACGTTGGCGGTGCCGTCCTTGAAGCCGAACAGATTGCGCGGAGTTGCCTGCGTTGTGCTCGTGGATGACGTGCGGCCGAAGCCGAGCTGGGACCAGCGCAGGCTCGCCCGGCCGAAGGCGATCCGCGTGAGGTTGCGGATGGCGTGGACGGCGACCTGGGGGTCGTCCGCGCAGGCCTGGATGCAGAGGTCGCCGTCCGAGGCCGCTGGGTCGAGCATGTCCCCTGGGAAGTGCGGCAGCCGGGTGAGCGCCGGCGGCTGCTTGCCCGCGAGGCCGAAGCGGTCGGCATCCGCCGGCCCGCGGAAGAGGCTCGGGCCGAAGCCGAAGGTGATGGTGAGCCCGCTGGCGGGCAGCCCTTGTGCCTCACCGGTGTCTGACGGCGGTGCGTCGTAGTTGCCGCCGACGGCACCAAACTCGCCGACGTCCTTGCCTGCCGTCATCGCCGCGGCCGCGACGGTCCAGTCCTGTAGCAGTTCGATCAGATCGGCGCGCGTGGCATCGCCGGCCATGTCGAATGCGGCGAAGTGCAGGCGGTCCTGCGCCGGGGTGACGATACCGGCCTGGTGTGCACCGTAGAAGGCGTAGCTGCGTGCGACGGCGGATGACGCGGATCCGGTGGCCGCGATCACGGCACGGTCGGCGCCGATGCCGAGACCGATGCCGGCGACGGTCGCACCGGCCAGGCCGAGCAGGCCGCGGCGCGAGAGCCCACGGCGCTCGGCTGTGCCGTCGCCGGGGGCGGCATCGGAGGCGGCGCCGGATTCTCCAGCAGGGGTTCCCCCGGCCGGAGTGCCGAGGGAACCGTCGTCGTGCGTGCTCATGCTCTCGAGGTTAGTTGAGCACGAGCGTTGCGGTGAGCTGGTTGAGCGGCTCGCCGAGTGCGTTCACCTGGTCGGAGAATGCCCGGATCTCTGCGGGGCTGAGTTCGGTGTACAGGCGGAACCCATCGCCGACGCGCTGTGCGTCGAGCAGCGTCTGCAGCGAGGCGAACTCCTCGTCGAGGGTCGCGGCCAGTTCGGCATCCTTGGCCAGCAGGATGTCACGCACGCCGCCGTAGAGCACCGTCGCGCCGTCGACGTTGGCCTGGAAATCCCAGAGGTCGGTGTGCGACCAGAACTCCTCCTCGCCGGTGACCTTGCCGCTGGCGACCTCGTCCATCAGGCCGATGGCGCCGTTGGTCTGCATGTCGAGGGTGAACTCGAGGTCCTGCACCTTCTCGTTCAGCGTCGCGGTGTCCTCGACAAGCTTGTCGGCGAGGGCTCGGCGCTGCTCAGGGGTGTACGCGGCGAAGCCGGCCTCGGCCTCGGCTGGCCAGAGGTCCTTCTCGATGGCGTGCCAGCCGGTCCAGTCCTGGCCCTCTTCGAGGTCGGCCTCGCGGAGGTCGAGCATCGGGTCGAGGTCGCCGAAGGACTCTGCGACGGTCTCGACGCGCTCCCAGTGCACGCGGGTGGGGGCGTAGAGGGCGCGGGCCTCATCGTCGTTGCCTGCGACGTAGGCGGCGGCGAAAGCGTCGGTTCCGCTCACGAGCTGGGCGATCTGGTCCTTCACGTACGCCGCGTAGTTGACGTTCGCTGCCTCGACCTGGGCGGTCAGGTCGGCGTCCGCCTCGAAGTCGTGGCCGGAGTCGGTCACAGTGAACGCCGCCTTGCCGATGCCCGCGCCGATCATGCCGGGCTTGCAGACGGTGAAGTAGTCGCCGGGGCGTGCCTGCACGACGAGGTCACGGCTGATGCCTGGGCCGATGTTCTCGACCTCTCCGACGATGCGCAGACCGTCTTCGGCGAGCAGGTAGAACTCGGTCACCTGCGTTCCCGAGTTGCTGACCGTGAACTGCACGTTGCCACTCGGGGCAGTTGCGGCTCCGACGGTGCAGTCCGAGGCGCTGCTGTCGACGGTGATAGCGGTGTGGTCGGCATCCGCGCTCGATGCGTTCGCGACGCAGCCGGAGAGCAGCAGCAGGGCGGCGCCGGCAGCTGCCGAGGCGATGACGGGGCGGAGTAGGCGTGACACAGATGTCTCCTCGAGAGTGGGGGATATGCGGAAATGCGGGGGTCTGGGCGCCGTGCTGGCTGGGTCTACACGCGGGCGAGCGGCGCGGATGGCGTGGCCGCCGGCTGGGCGACGGGGCGCTTGCCCGCGCGACTCTTCACGATGAAGACCGTGAGGGTCGGCACGACATAGGCGAGCCAGACGATGGCCTCGAGCCAGGTCGTCGCCGGCGAGAAGTTGAGGGTGCCCTTGAGCAGGGTTCCGTACCAGCTGTCCGGCGGGATCGCGGCGCTGACGTCGAACGCGAGGTTGTGCAGGCCAGGCAGGATGCCGGCCTCCTGCAGGTCGTGCACGCCGTAGGCGAGCACGCCGGCGGCCACAACGATGAGGGCCGCACCCGTCCAGGTGAAGAAGCGGGAGAGATTGATGCGCAACATGCCGGAGTAGATGAGCCAACCGAGACCCACAGCGGTGAGGATGCCGAGGCTCGCGCCCAGGATCGGCATCGTCGTCTCGCCCGTCGCCTGCACGGCGGCCCAGATGAAGAGGGCGGTCTCGATGCCCTCGCGGCCGACGGCGAGGAACGCCACCAACACCAGGCCCCATCCGGTTCCGTTGAGGTGCTTGTCGACGTTGCCGTGCAGGGCGCCCTTCATGTCGCGGGCGGTGCGCAGCATCCAGAACACCATCCACGTGACGAAACCCGTTGCGATGATCGAGAGCGTGCCGCCGATCGCCTCCTGCGCCTCGAAGCTCAGCCCGTAGGTGCCGAAGGTCAGGATGGCGCCGATGCCGAGCGCGAGCAGGACGGCCAGGCCGATGCCGAGCCAGATGCGGCCGAGCAGGTCGCGGCGATCGATTTTGACGAGGTAGGCGATCAGGATGGTGACGATCAGCGCCGCTTCGAGACCTTCGCGCAGGCCGATCAGGTAATTAGCGAACATGGGTCTTCCGTGGCTGGGAGCAAGACTGACGAAGTCTGAGAGTTTGGTAAGGCTACCCTTAGGGCAAAGCCGTCCGGAGGTCGAGCGTAGACCTGAGAAGGGCTCCTGTCCAGTCGGGGCTCGTTAGGATGACTGACGACCGTGCTTGCTGAGCGAAATGGGTGCCACGTGGTGTTGAGCGGACGAGACGAGCGCGTGCTCCTCGTGTTTCCCCGGGGCCGCGACGCACTGGACCAGGCCGGTGGCACCATCGCCAGGCTCGTCGATTCCGGTTCGAGCGCCGCCGTGCTCACCGCCGACGCCGACACCGCGGCCGAGGCCGGGCTGTGGGCGATGGGGGCGCGCAGCCACGCCATGACAGGCTCCGACGCGCGGGCAGCGGTCGCGGCCGCGTTCGATGCGCAGCAGGCGACGGCGATCGTCGTTCCCGCGCTCGGCCCCGGCCAGGAGAGCGGCGACGCGGCCGCCCTCGTCGCGGCGGCCGTCGCCGAGGCGTCCGCGCGCCACCTTCCCGTCTACCTGGCGGTGACGGGGCGGATGCCGGCCGGCAAGCGACTCATCGCCGTCGATGTCTCTGACCAGCTCGACGCCAAGGGCGACGCGCTGGCCGCGCTGCCCGGAGTGAGTGTGCGCGAGCGCACCGTCAGCTTCGCCGATCAGGAGCCGCACCTGCTCGGCGCCACCGAACAGTTCGTGATGATCGGTGGCGGCCACGCAGAGGCCGAGCAGCCGCCGAGTACCGCGAACCGCATCGGCGCAGCCGTGCTCGGCTTCGTGGTCGGAGCGATCTTCGGCGCCATGGCGACCGTTGCACATCAGTCGACCATTCAGCTCGGCCCCCTGACGATTCCGTGGGGCCTGATCCTCGGGCTGCTCGGCATCACCGCGCTGCTTGTCGGCCTCCGGCTCGTGCTGCACGACCGCGTCACGGTGCTGTTCACGGCGCTCGGTGTGCTCGTTGCCATCTTCGTGCTCTCGCTGCGGAGCACGGGCGGATCCGTGCTGATCCCGGAGGGGGCGCTCGGCCTGGCCTGGACGATGGGACCGGCACTCATCGCAGCGGTCGTCATCGCCTGGCCGCGTCTGCCTGCTCGCCCCGCCCCGCGCGCGTAGGCTGGACGCAGTGCCCGCCTCGAGCGGTGGCACTGTCGGGCGAGTCGTTTGTCGCGCGCGTAGACTGGACGCAACGCTTGCAATGGCGTGCTCGTGAAGGGAATCTGAACACTGTGACCTATGTCATCGCTCTTCCGTGCGTCGACGTCAAAGACCGCGCTTGCATCGACGAGTGCCCGGTTGACTGCATCTACGAGGGTGAGCGTTCGCTCTACATTCACCCAGACGAATGCGTCGACTGCGGTGCCTGCGAGCCCGTCTGCCCCGTCGAGGCGATCTACTACGAAGACGATCTCCCCGAGCAGTGGGCCGACTACTACAAGGCCAACGTCGAGTTCTTCGACGAGATCGGGTCCCCGGGCGGCGCGGCCAAGGTCGGCGTCATCGCCAAGGACCACCCGGTGATCGCGGTTCTTCCGCCTCAGGCTCACTGAGCCAGGGCGCCCTCGTGCTGAAAGAGCTCCCGGAATACCCGTGGGACCAGATGGTGCCGTTCGCCGAGCGGGCGCGCCGGCATCCGGGCGGAATCGTCGATCTCTCGATCGGTTCGCCCGTTGACCCGACGCCGGCGCTGATCCGCGACGCCCTCGCCACGGCGACCGACGCGCACGCCTACCCGCAGACGGCGGGAACGCCCGAACTGCGTCGCGCCATCATCGACTGGTTCGAGCGCCGTCGCGGCGTGACCGGGCTCGCTGAGCGCAATGTGCTGCCGACGATCGGCTCCAAGGAGCTCGTCGCCCTGCTGCCGTTCGTGCTCGGGGTCGGGGAGGGTGACGTGATCGTGCACCCGCGCGCCGCATACCCCACGTACGCCATCGGCGCCGCAATCGCCGGAGCCGAGAGCCTCGCCTCCGATGACCCGGCCGAATGGCCCGCGAACACCAAGCTCATCTGGCTGAACAGTCCAGGCAACCCAGACGGCCGTGTGCTCAGCGTCGACGAACTGCGCAGCGCGCGCGAGCGTGCACGCGAACTTGGCGCCGTCATCGTGAGCGACGAGTGCTACGCCGAGCTCGGCTGGGACGCGCCGTGGGATGCCGAACGCATTCCGAGCATCCTCGATCCGCGCGTCGTCGGCGACGACCGCACGAACGTGCTGGCCGTCTACTCGCTGAGCAAGCAGTCGAACATGGCCGGATACCGTGCAGCATTCGCGGCCGGCTGCGGGGGAGTCATCCAGCGGCTGCTCACCGTGCGCAAGCACGCCGGCCTCATGCTGCCCGGGCCGCTGCAGGAGGCGATGGTCGTCGCCCTCGGCGATGACGCGCATGTCGACGCCCAGCGCGAGATCTACCGTGCCAGGCGGGCCGTGCTGTTGCCGGCGCTGCTTGACGCCGGTTTCACGATCGATCACAGCGAGGCCGGTCTCTACCTCTGGGGCAGCGAGGGGCGCGACGCCTGGGCCACGATCGATCGGCTGGCCGAACTCGGCATCCTGGCCGGTCCAGGGCCGTTCTACGGTGACTTCTACCCGCAGCACGTGCGTTTCTCGCTCACCGCGAGCGATGAGCGCATCGCGGAGGCCGCCGCGCGCCTGCGCGCGATGCGCAGCATCGCGAAAGGCGGCAGCCCTGCCAAGGAAACTTCGGGAGCCGTCACCGACGCTCGCTGAGTTTTCGCGACTTTCAGGGTCTCGATACGGCCGTAGACGGCCTACTCGACCAGCGAGCTGAGTGAGACCGCAGAAATCAGGGCAGCTCTATGCGGGCGAGCCCAGAATCGTCGCCGTTGCCTGGGACAACAGCCACGAGAACGCCCGGCGCGACCCACACCGCGGTGCGGGCGCGCGCCAGCGCTTCCGTCGCCCTCATCGTGTCGGAGTGCACCGCGAGCCCCGACCATGAGCCGCCATCCCAGCCGCGAACGAGTTCACGGAACCGGCCGGAGCCGCCCATCACCCGAACCGGGGCGGCATCCAGCTGCTCTGCGCTGGGCGGCACGGCGGTGGGCAACACGACCGCACCCAGCTCGTCGGCGTCGATGAGTCTCACCCGGTATCCGGGACCGTACTCCAGCGCGGCGCGGCGGGGGGAATCGGCCGGGAGCGGCCCGTCGATGGTGCGGGCTGTGCCGTCCGTCTCGATCTGGAACACGCCATGCTCGGTGCCGACGACGACGCCCCGTTGGTGCCCGGCCGAGACGTCGACGGATGCCGCGGAGAGCGCGCGGCCCCGAAGCTGCTCGCCGTCCGCGGGCTGGGGCGCCGCATCGCCCGAGGAGCCGGGCAGCGCCGTGTCCGCCGTGCCTGCCAGCGTCTCGAGCTCACCGTCCCGCGTCATCCGACGGACAACGTAGCCGCCGGAACCCGTCTCCTGCGGATCGACGCGTTCGACGAAGACGAGTCGGCCGCTCGGGTCGACGTCGATGCTCGTGATCGGGCCGAATGGGGAGTCTGGGGTGACGGTGCCGTCCGCGGTGAACGGGAGCGTCGGATCCGGGCTCGTCCGCACGCGCTGGCCGCTGAGGACCGGCTCAGAGGTGCGTGTCGCCGTGTCGAAGAGTTCCACCGTCGTGTTCAGTACGCCGCTGCCGAGGGGGCGCAGCACGTAGAGCATGGTCGGATTGACGGCGGCGATGTCGAGGGCCGTCACCCCGTATCTCGTCTCCTCGTTGAAGCGGGTGATCGCGCCATCCGCGGCGACGCCGAGCCACGAACCGGCGGATTCCGTCCACACGCCGCCTGCGGTGTCGTCGCTGAGGTTCCAGATCCCGGCAGTGATATCCGTCTCCTGGCCGTAGCTGCCGTCATTGACCGTGAGCGGGCTGAGCAGCCAGCCATCGGGGGAGGATTCAGTCGTGCATCCGGCCAGCAGCAGGGTCGTCAGCGCGATGCCGCAGCACGCGAGCCCCCGCCTCGTGGTCATACGGTGATCATAGTGTCCGGTGCTGGCGAATCGAATCAGGAGCTTTTCTCCAACGGAATCGCACATTCTTGAGCGGATGCAACAGTAGGCTGCGGCGCGGATTAGGCTGTAACTCGGACTGCGCGCTCATCGTGCGCCCGTCCATCAACTTTCTTCCCCTTCCACCATCCAGGATTCAGGAGGCGCCGTGGGCGACGTCGAGCAGGCACAGGCCGGAACAACAGAGGCCGAAGCGGCAACCACCCCGGCGCAGCCGGTGATGGCCACGCTGAGCTACCCGGGCGGCACCGCCGAGTTCCCGATTCTTGAGGGAGTCGACGGGCCTGCCAGCCTGGACGTGTCGACCCTCACCAAGCAGACGGGGCTCACCGCCCTTGACTACGGCTTCGTGAACACGGCGTCGACCAAGTCGGCGATCACGTACATCGATGGCGCGCAGGGGATCCTCCGCTACCGCGGCTATCCGATCGAGCAGATCGCCGAGCACTCGACGTTCCTCGAGACCGCCTGGCTGCTGATCTACGGCGAGCTCCCGAGCGCGAGCGAGCTCGCCGACTTCGACGACAAGATCCGCCGCCACACCCTGCTGCACGAGGACCTCAAGAAGTTCTTCGGTGCGCTCCCGCACGATGCCCACCCCATGTCGGTGCTGAGCGCCGGTGTCTCGGCGCTGTCGACCTACTACCAGGGCGACCTCACCTCCAAGGACCCGGAAGACATCGAGCTGGCCACCATTCGCCTGCTCGCCAAGCTTCCCGTTATGGCCGCCTACGCGCACAAGAAGAGCATCGGCCAGGCCTTCCTGTACCCGGACAACTCGCTGAGCTTCGTCGACAACTTCCTCAAGCTCAACTTCGGCAACATGGCGGAGCAGTACGTGCCGAACCCGGCCGTGTCGCGTGCCCTCGAGCGTCTGCTCATGCTGCACGAAGACCACGAGCAGAACGCGTCGACCTCGACCGTTCGCCTCGTCGGCTCGACGGATGCCAACCTCTTCGCGTCGGTGTCCGCCGGCATCCAGGCCCTCTCCGGCCCGCTGCACGGTGGAGCCAACGAGGCTGTTCTCACGATGCTGGCCGAGATCCGCGACTCGGGTGAGGGCGTTGCCCGGTACGTCGAGCGCGTGAAGAACAAGGAAGCCGGCGTCAAGCTCATGGGCTTCGGACACCGCGTCTACAAGAACTACGACCCGCGCGCGAAGCTCGTCAAGGAGAGCGCCCACGAGGTGCTCGCCGCTCTCGGCGTCAAGGACGAGCTGCTCGACATCGCCATGGAGCTCGAGCAGATCGCCCTCGAGGACGACTACTTCAAGTCGCGTCGCCTCTACCCGAACGTCGACTTCTACACCGGCGTCATCTACAAGGCCATGGGCTTCCCGACGCACATGTTCACCGTGCTGTTCGCGATCGGCCGCCTGCCCGGCTGGATCGCCCACTGGCGTGAGATGAACCAGGACCCGCAGACGAAGATCGGTCGCCCGCAGCAGCTGTACACGGGAGCGCCCGCGCGCGACTTCCCCCAGCGCTAGATCGCACCGACGGCCGGCCACACCCACGTGTGGTCGGCCGTTTCTGCGTTAACGGGGCGCGCTGGCAGTCGCAAACGGACTGGTTGAGAGGCTCGGCGGGGTTGCGGGGTGTCGAGTTATGGGGCTTTGCTCCGGGCCCCACAGCCAGGCTCAACGCGACCGGTCCCGGGAAATGGGGCCCGGAGCAAAGCCCCATTGTTTGAGCTGAGGAGCAACCCCGCCGGGCCCCGCTCACACGGGCGCGAGTCCCCGCTGTGCCGCTCAGGGCTTCGGTCGCTGGCGCTCCCTCAGCCGACGTGGGGGTGGGCCCCGCTCACACGGGCGCGACTGTCTCCGCTGACCCACTCAGGGCTTCGGTCGCTGGCGCTCCCTCAGCCGACGTGGGGGTGGGCCCCGCTCACACGGTGCGAGGATTCGCGGAGCCGCCGCCGCGGAGGTGGGCGCCGGTGTCACGCTTGCGACGTGGGGTGGGGGCCGGTGTCGGTCTGGCGCCGTGGGGTGGGGGCCAGTGTGCTTCAGCCGCCGCTGGGCTGAAGCTGCAGGATGTCGCGTGATGCCGTGCTCACCGCATCCGGGGTGAACGCCCATGGCCGGGTCTTGTGCTGCTGCCAGAGGGGCGTCTGATCGGCGTAGTGCGGGTTGAATGCGTGCCCTGACGCTCCGGTGAGGTTGACCCAGGTGGAGTCGTCGAAGTCGGCGAGGCTGATCACCTGGCGCATCGACGGCACCCAGTCGACGGCGTAGCCGACCGTGGCATCCCAGCCGACGGCGTTGACGACGGAGGAACCACCGGCAACCGAGTACGGCCCGCGGTTGAACAACCACTCGATCGGTGCAACACCGGATTCGCCGAAGCTCGCGTTCGTCAACGTGAGGGTGTGCAGATCACCCCATTCCCAGCGCGTAGGGTCGGAGCCGAGCTTCTTCGTGCCTTCCTCCCACGCCTGCTCCGCCGCGTAGGAGAGCATCGCGTCCATTCCGGTGATGCCGAGCTTCTCGTTGGTCCACCAGGGGGAGTCCGGCTGGCCGAGCAGGGTGCCGACGACGCTGAACCAGCGGTCGCCACCCACCGGCTCCGTGCCAGCCGGCAGCTTGTCGTCGAACATCGCGGTGAGCAGCTGGCGCCACGTCATGTTGAAATAGGCGGATGCCGCGGAGTCGGCGTCATCCGAGTAGTCCCAGTCCGTGAGCAGGCGCTGCGCCTTCGAGGCGTCCCCGCTGAGTGGCAGCCCGGCGAGCACCGGTGCGAGCTGCACCGCGATCGCATTGAGGTTGTCGGCCTGCACGGCCGCCATGTCGTCGACGGTGAGCTTCTCGCCGGCCGCCACCATCGCTGCCAGGCGCGCGTTGATCTGCTGGGCGCGGTAGCCGAGATCCCAGTCCGCGGTGATGAGGTGAGGGTAGTCGGGGCCGACTGCGGCGTTGTTGGCCGTGACGATGAGGCCGCTCGGCGGGTTGGCGACGCTCGGCAGCTGCTCGAACGGGATGGAGCCCGCCCAGCCGTATGCGCTGCTCCAGCCCGGCACGGGGAGTGTTCCGTCGCCACTCAGCCGGATCGGCACGGTGCCCGGCGCCTGGTAGCCGATGTTGCCGGCCGTGTCGGCGTAGATCAGGTTCTGAGACGGCACCTCGAACAGGCGCGCTCCCGAGCGGAACTCGTCCCAGTTGGCTGCCTTGTTGATCGCGAAGATCGCCGACGGCGTGTGGCCGGGTGTCAGCGCCGTCCACTGCAGCGACAGCGCGTAGTCGCCGTCCGGCTGCCCAGAGGCCTCCGGATACTCCCCGGCGATCTCCGTGAAGTTCTCGGTGATGTCGGTCACGATCGGGCCGCGACCGGTCGAGCGCACGATGAGCTCGACGGGGTCGGCGCCGGCGACGCGGATCGTCTCGGTGCGCTCGCCGAATGGATGCACGGCGCCGTCGAGCTCGTAGCCGTCGGCGCTGACCCGTTCGAGGTAGAGGTCGGCGACATCCGGGCCCAGATTGGTCAGCCCCCAGGCGATCGAGGCGTTGTGGCCGATGACGATGCCGGGGAGGCCGGAGAAGCTGTAGCCGGCGACGTCGAATGGGCAGGCCTCGCTCACCTCGCTGCAGCGCAGGCCCATCTGGTACCAGACCGATGGCATGACCGCGCCGAGGTGCGGGTCGTTCGCGAGGATCGGGGCGCCGGTGTCGGTCAGCGCGCCCGCCGCCACCCAGGAGTTGGAGCCGATCTCGTTGCCTGCCGGGCCGAGGAGCTCCGGCAGTGCGTCGAGGCTCGCCTGCAGGGAGCTGAGCGCGTCGACCGACGCGCGGTCGGCCAGTGCAGCGTCGGCGGCGTCCGGTCCGGCATCCGTGGCGATCGGCTCGACGTTCTGGCCCGCCGGGGCTGCGGGAACGGGCCCGCCGACGATCGTCGGGTGTGCGGAGTATGGGTAGGCCGGATGCAGCAGCGCCACGTCCTCGGGCGGCAGCGCGGTCGACAGCAGCGCCCTGTCGATCTCCTCGTCGAGGTTGCTGCGGAGATCCCAGGCCATCGCCTTCAGCCACGCGACGGAGTCGGCCGGCGTCCACGGCTCCGGTCGGTACTGCGCGTTCTGCAACCCGAGCACGGCGTATTCGAGCGAGAGTTCGGCACCGCTGCGGGAGGCGAGGTAGGCGTTCACGCCGTCGGCGTACGCCTGATAGTAGGCGAGCGTCTCGGTGTCGAGCATGGCGACCTCGGCCTCGGCCACCGTGCGCCAGCCGAGGGTGCGGACGAACGAATCGGTTGCGACCTGCGACGGGCCGAACATCTCGGCCAGGCGCCCCGCCGTGACGTGGCGCCGGAAGTCCATCTCCCAGAAGCGGTCCTGCGAGTGCACGAATCCCTGGGCGTAGAACAGGTCGTGGGCGCTGTCAGCGGTGATCTGCGGGATGCCCGCGTCGTCTCTGGCGACGGTGACGGTCGCGTCGAGGCCCGGCACGTCGAGTCGGCCGCTGGTGGTCGGGAACGAGCGCTGCACCGTCCACACGCCGACCCCGGCCGCAACAATCACGAGCACGAGCAGCGTGGCCAATATCCCGATCAACACCCGGATACCCCTGTGGCGTGTCGTGCGTGGTGCGTCCGTTCCCACTGCAACTCCCTCGTCGCGCTTCTCCCGTCACAGCGACCCTATATCGCCATATCGCCGGGGGAGAATCGACGCGCGAGCGCGCGGAGCGTAAGAGTGCGGGACGCGGGATGCAGAGTGCAGGGGTGTGGACCATGAGCCGCGCCGACCGTGCTGCGCGGCCACGGCGCGCGATCAGGCGTGCAGAGCCTCGTTCAGCTGGATGCCGCTGCCGTTGCGCGTCAGCACCTCGACGGCACCGCTCAACGAGTTACGGCGGAACAGCAGGCTCGGCACTCCGGAGAGTTCGCTGGCCTTGACGGTGCGCAGCGGCGAGCCGGGGGCCGCGGACGGGTCGACCACGACGACCTTGGTTCCAGCCGTCACGTAGAGCCCGGCCTCGACGACGGTGTCGTCGCCGATGGAGATGCCGATGCCCGAGTTGGCGCCGAGCAGCGCGCGCTCCCCGATGGAGATGCGCTGCGTGCCGCCGCCGGAGAGCGTGCCCATGATCGATGCGCCGCCGCCGATGTCGGAGCCGTCGCCGACGATGACGCCCTGCGAGATGCGGCCCTCGACCATGGAGGCCCCGAGGGTGCCGGCGTTGAAGTTGACGAAGCCCTCGTGCATCACGGTGGTGCCAGGTGCGAGGTGCGCGCCGAGGCGCACCCGGGAGGCGTCGGCGACGCGCACGCGCTCCGGGGTGACGTAGTCGAGCAGGCGCGGGAACTTGTCGAGCCCTGTGACGTGGATGCCTGCACGCTGCAGCTGCGGGCGCAGGCGGGTGAGGTCGCTCGGCGACATCGGGCCGGCGTTGGTCCACGCGACGTTCGGCAGGTGGCCGAAGATGCCGTCGAGGTTGATCGTGTTGGGGCGCACCAGCAAGTGCGAGAGCAGGTGAAGGCGCAGATAGGCGTCGGCGGTGCTCGCCGGGGCCGCCGCCAGTTCGATCTCTACGGTCACGAAGTCCACGCGCACCGCGCGGCGCTCGTCGGCGCCGAGCAGGGCCTCGAGCTCGCTCGGGGCGATCCAACGGTCGCGTCCTGCCGGGAACTCGCCCAGCGCCGGCGACGGGAACCAGGCGTCGAGCACCGTGCCGTCTGCCGCGATCGTGGCGAGGCCCTCACCCCACGCGTGCGTTGCGGAGAGGGCGGGCGCGGAGTCACTGAGGGTGGTTGCAGGCATGCTTCCAGCGTAGCGGCGCCCCGCGCACATGACGGGCCGGATGCCGCGGCCGCCGGCATCCGGAACCCTAAACTGGGAGGCATGCCAGCCACAGAAGCCAACACCGACGCCGTGCACACCCCGGAGCGACTCACCCTCAGCGCCAGCGCCATCGAGATCACGCGTGAGATCTGCGACATCGAGTCGGTCTCAGGCAACGAGCGCCGGCTGGCCGACGCGATTGAGGCGACACTGGCCGACGCCGCGCACCTCGAGGTCATCCGGCACGGCAACTGCGTCGTGGCGCGCACCGACCTCGGCCGCGCCCAGCGCGTGATCATCGCGGGCCACATCGACACGGTTCCGGTCAACGGCAACCTGCCGACCCGCTTCGAGACCATCGACGGCCACGAGTACCTCTGGGGGCGTGGCACCGTCGATATGAAGGCCGGCGTCGCCGTGCAGCTCAAGTTGGCCGCCGAACTCAGCGAGCCCAGGGTCGATGTGACGTGGATGTGGTACGACAACGAGGAGGTCTCCTCCGATCTGAACGGCCTCGGCCTGCTGGCCGCAGACCGCCCCGACCTCTTCGAGGGTGACTTCGCCATCCTCGGCGAACCGAGCAACGGCCAGGTCGAGGGCGGCTGCAACGGCACGCTCCGCTTCGAGCTGCGGACCCGCGGGGTGCGTGCGCACTCCGCGCGGGCGTGGGTCGGCGACAACGCGATCCACAAGCTCGGCGCGGTGCTCGAACTCCTGGCCGCATACACTCCGCGCGAGGTCGAGGTCGAGGGGCTCGTCTACCGCGAGGGCCTGAACGCGATCGGGATCAGCGGGGGAGTCGCCGGCAATGTGATTCCAGACGAGGCGATGGTCCACATCAACTACCGCTTCGCGCCGAGCAGCAGCGTCGCGGAGGCGATCGCGTACATGGAGGAACTCTTCGCCGGCTACGAGATCCTCATCGTCGACGCGTCAGAGGGTGCCAGGCCGGGGCTCGATGCAACGATCGCGCGGAACTTCGTGGCCGCCGTCGGTGCCGAACCGCGGCCGAAGTACGGCTGGACCGACGTCGCACGGTTCAGCGCGCTCGGCATCCCCGCCGTCAACTTCGGGCCGGGCAACCCGCTGAAGGCCCACGCCGACGACGAGCGCGTGGCGACTGCGCAGATCATCGACGGCGAGCGAGCGCTGCGCGCGTGGCTCAGCGGCAACTAGCGGCGACCGCCACAGGCACGCGCTCGCCCCTCCGCGCCGCGCTGACGGCCGTGCGCGTGCGCTACCGGCTCTCGCCGTGGTGGGCGCGGGTCATCGCCGTCTTCGTGCTCTCGCGACTGGTCACCACGACGCTTGTGCTGATCCTGGCGAGCGTGCAGGGCCCCAACCCGTGGACGGGCGCATCGCCCGACTACTTCAGCTTCGCCACCATGTGGGACGGCCGCTGGTACCAGATCATCGCCGGCTGGGGCTACCCGAGTGAGCTCCCACTCGATGCGGAAGGCCACATCGGCGAGAACGCCTGGGCGTTCATGCCGGTCTACCCCATGCTCGTCAAATTGCTGATGACGGTCAGCGGGCTGCCGTGGGCGCCGGCGGCCGTCCTCATCTCGGTTGCCGCAGCCCTCGGCACCGCGCTGCTGTTCTACCGCATCATGATCAGGGTGTTGGATGCCGGCAGCGCCCTCTTCGCCGTCGCACTGTTCTGCTTCGCACCGCTCTCACCGCTCATGCAGTTCGCCTACGCGGAGTCGCTCTACCTCTTCCTGCTCGCGCTGGCGCTGCTGCTCCTGATGGAGCGCCGCTACGCGTTGCTGTTCCCCGTGATCGCCGTGATGGCGGTGACGCGGCCGAGTGGCCTCGCCTTCGCCCTCGCGCTCGGGCTGCACGTGCTCTACCGCTGGTTCACCCGCGGCCGGGACCCGTTCCCGATGCGCGAACGCGTGCTGGCGGCATCCGTCGCCCTGTTCAGTGCCGTGATGGGCGTCGCCTGGCTGCTGGCCGCTGCCGCGGTGACGGGGAACCTGATGGCGTACACCGACACGGAGGTGGCGTGGCGTTCCGCGTACATCGGGCATCAGGAGCTGCTGCCGTTCACCCCGTGGTTCCAGAGCGCGGTCTGGTGGATCGGCCCTGAGCACGGCCCGTGGCTCGGGCCGTTGGTGGTCATCCTGCTCATCGCCGGCTTCGCCGCCATGATGTTCACCCCGGCGGTCAGGCGGCTCGGCGTCGATCTGCGGCTCTGGATCGCCAGCTACGCGCTCTACCTGCTCGCCGTGTTCTTCCCGCAGTCGAGCACCTTCCGGTTGCTGATGCCGCTGTTCCCCCTGCTCGGCGCCCTGGCCGTTCCGCGCTCGCGTGTGTACCGGGCCTCGCTCCTCGTCGTCGGGGTTGTGCTGCAGTGGGGTTGGCTGCTCATCGGCTGGGGCGTCGACGGGCAGGACTGGACCCCGCCGTGATCGGCAGGGCGCGCCGTTCGGTTAGCTTCGTGACGACCCTGATTTTTCTCTGTCGTCGCCATACGAGATAATGAACTCAGTCTTGCCACGAAAGGGGAAGCCATGGCAGCCATGAAGCCACGGACCGGAGACGGTCCAATGGAAGCAGTCAAAGAGGGGCGTCTCATCATTGTGCGCGTTCCGCTCGAAGGCGGGGGTCGCCTGGTTGTTTCGGTGAACGACGCCGAGGCGAAGGAACTTCACGACGCTCTGGCGAGTGTCGTCGCTCCGGCATAGTCGCCGCGGAGTACTACGCAACAGAAAGCCCTGCGGCCGCCATCGGCAGCCGCAGGGCTTTTGTGTGTCTGGGTGTAGCCGGGTGGCGGGTCAGACGCCGCGCTTGGTGAGCTGCAGCAGGCCGTCTCCGGCGGGGGAGAGCGCGCTGACGACGGCGCCGGATGCCGCAATCTCGGTGATCAGCGTGCGGAAGCCCGTCGCGATGTCGTCTCGCTTGACCGGATCGGCAACGCGGCCGCGCCAGAGAGCGTGCGGGACGAGCACCGTTCCACCGGGGCGGGCCAGGCGCAGACCGTGTTCGACGTACTCGATCACGCTGGCGGCATCCGCATCGATCAACACGATGTCGTAACTATTCTCATTCATCCGCGGCAGCACATCGAGGGCGCGGCCAGGGATGAGGCGCACCCGGTTGGCCGGGATGCCGGCCTCGGCGAAGTTCGCCTTTGCCTGCAGCTGGTGGTCGAGTTCGGTGTCGATCGAGGTGAGCGTCGCGCCGGGGGCTCCGACGAACAGCCACATGCCTGACACACCGACTCCGGTGCCGATCTCAACGATGTTGCTGGCTTTGGTGGCGGCGGCGATGACAGCGATCTGGGCGCCGGTGGCCGGGGAGATCGGGTCGATGCCGAGCTCCAGTGACTGCTGTCTGGCCTTGCTCAGGGCATCGGATTCGGTGACGACGTCGTCGGCGTACTTCCAGTTCAGGTCATTGTCAGACACGTTGTAGCTCCCGGTGATGTGTGAATTCCAGAGTACGGGCGATGCCGCGTTGCCGGGGGGAGCCTCGCCGCAGGTTATTCTGAAGAGATGTTCGGGCTGACGATGGAAAAGGTGCTGATTATCGGCGTCCTCGCCGTCTTCCTGCTCGGTCCGGAGAAGCTGCCCCACTACGCGGCGCAGCTCGGCCGCCTCGTGCGCTCGCTGCGCGACATGGCCAATGGCGCCAAGGACCGCATGCGCGACGAGATGGGCCCCGAGTTTGACGATGTCGACTGGAAGAAGCTCGATCCGCGCCAGTACGACCCGCGGCGCATCATCCGCGAGGCGCTGACCGATGACGCCCCGGAAGCCGTGACCGCTGCCGCCGCCGCGCCGACGCTGACCCGCGCGGCGAAGCCCGCGGTGACGCGCAGCCGACCGACCCCGCTCGCCGCGGGCGAGCCGGCCCCCTTCGACTCCGAAGCCACCTAGCCCGCGCGCTCGCCGCGCCCGCTCGCCACGCCCTGCCCGCGCCTCGACTCGCAAGAGAACGTGTCAAGGCCGCGGTGTTGGAACGTTCTCTTGCGAGTCGAGTGCGTTGACGGGCGGACGACGTCTGGACGGGCGGGCTTGCCGTCGGTGCTTGTGGATAACTTCCGCGGGAGAAGGGCGCAGAGCGGGATCATGGGGCATGCCTCGTCGCGTACCGTTGCCTCCGGAACTTGAGGGGCGCCCGTTCTCTGTCGCCGATGCACGCGCCGCAGGCCTGAAGGTGGAGCGACTGCGCAGCTCCGATCTCAGCAGCCCGTTCCATGGTGTGCGCGTCACCGCACCGAGCACAGATGTTCTGGAGCAGTGCCACGCCTATGCCACGCGGATGCAACCAGGGCAGTTCTTCAGCCACCTGACCGCCGCCCGCATCTGGGGTGCGCCGCTGCCGGCAGAGTTCGACGCCGCCGAAGCGTTGCACGTCTCGAGCTTTGCGCCCCGGCGTCCGCCGCATGCCCGCGGCGTCATCGGGCACGAGCTTCGGGCGGGCAGCGCGACAGCGGTGCTGCGTCGGGGCTTGCCGGTCACGGACCCTGCCACGACCTGGATTCAACTCTCCGGGTTGCTTCCTGCAGCCGAAGTCGTCGTTGTCGGCGACCACCTCGTGCTCGACCCGTATCTTCTGGATCCTTTGGACCCCCGCCCATTCGTGACGCTCGCCGATCTGGAGTCGCGAGTGGCGGGCTACAGCGGGCGTGGAAAACGCGCAGCCGCGGAGGCGCTGTCCCGTGTGCGCGTGGGCGCCGAGTCGCGGCCGGAGACGCTGCTGCGACTGCTCCTCGTGGACGCAGGACTGCCGGAGCCACTGCTTAACCAGGTGCTTCGCGGCCCGGCTGGGGCGTTCCTGGGGCGGGTGGACATGGTGTTCCCGCTGTGGCGGATCGTCGTGGAGTACGACGGCGACCAGCACCGCACCAGTCGTAGTCAGTACGAGCGTGACCTGAGCCGGCTCGAGGGCATCCGCCGTGCGGGCTGGCTCGTGATCCAGGTGCGCAGGCACGGGCTCTTCGTGCGGCCGGACGTGACCGTCGCGAAGGTGCGGGCGGCGCTGGAGGAGGCGGGCTGGCGCGGCTGAGCCGCGTGCACGGCGGCCGCGATTGACTCGGGCCGCTACCGACTCGCACGAGAACGTCCCACGGCGCTCGCCGTGGGACGTTCTCTTGCGAGTCGATGCGCAGCGACCGCTGGGCCGGGTCAGCGGCTGAGGAGGAGGGCGTCGCCCTGGCCACCGCCGCCGCAGAGCGCGACCGCGGCACGGCCGGAGCCTCGGCGCGAGAGCTCCAGCGCGGCGTGCAACGCCAGCCGTGCACCGGATGCTCCGATCGGGTGGCCGAGGGCGATCGCGCCGCCGTGGATGTTCACGATCTCGGCATCGACGCCCAGATCACGGGTCGACTGGATGCCGACCGCGGCGAAGGCCTCGTTGATCTCGATCAAGTCGAGCGACGCGGCATCCCACTGCTGCCGGGCGAGCGCGGCGGTGATGGCGTTGGACGGCTGCGAGTGCAGCGAGTTGTCCGGGCCGGCGACGTGCCCGCTCGACTCGACGACGGCGAGCCAGGCGTGCCCGTTCGCCTCGGCCCACTCCCTGCTGGCCAGCACGAGCGCGCTGGCTCCGTCGCTCAGCGGCGAGGAGTTGCCAGCCGTGATCGAGCCGTCGGCGTCGAAGGCCGGGCGCAGCGCCCCGAGCGTCTCGGCCGTGCTCGCCGGCCGGACGCCCTCGTCGGCGGTCACCACGACGGGTTCGCCCTTTCGCTGCGGAATCTCGACCGGCACGATCTCATCGGCGAAGAGTCCGGATGCCGCTGCCGCACCCGCGCGCTGGTGCGATGCCGCTGCGAACTCGTCCTGCTCCGCACGCTTGAGGCCGAGCGCGGCGATCGAGCGTTCGGTGGAGAGTCCCATCGAGAGGCCGTCGAATGCATCCGTCAGGCCGTCGTTGGCGGCGTGGTCCAGCATCTCCACGCTGCCGTACGGCCAGCCGCGGCGGGAGCCAGGCAGCAGGTGGGGTGCGTTCGTCATCGACTCCTGGCCGCCGGCGACGACGACATCCGCCTCGCCCAGCCGGATCAGGCGGGCGGCATCGATTACAGCCGCGAGACCGGAGAGGCACACCTTGTTCAGCGTGATCGCGTTCACCGACCACGGGATGCCGGCCGCGATCGCACTCTGCCTTGCCGGGTTCTGGCCGGCACCGGCCTGCAGTACCTGGCCCATGATGACGGCCTGCACCGCCGAGGCGTCGACCCCGGCCCGCAGCAGCGCACCGCGGATCGCGTGCGTGCCGAGCTGCACCGCGCTGAGGCTCGCGAGCTGACCGTTGATGCGCCCCTGCGGGGTGCGGGCCCCGGCCAGGATGACGACCTCGACGGTGCCGGAAGCGGCCTGGGTGCTGTTGCTCATGATGACTCCTTCGTCTGGCCGGGATTCGCGGCGGCGCTCAGCGCACTCTGCCGGAATCCTTGACACTCTCTGCACTCCATCGTACTTTTCAGACAGTGGGCCGGGGCGACGTCGCCCCAGGAGAGGACGGTTTCCCCGTGACGATCGACAAGGTCATCGGCTCCGCCGCCGACGCCGTTGCAGACATTCCGGATGGCGCATCGATCGCCGTCGGAGGCTTCGGTCTGTGTGGCAATCCGATGGTGCTGATCACGGCCATGCTCGACGCAGGAACGACCGAGCTCTCGGTCGTCAGCAACAACTGCGGTGTCGACGACTGGGGCCTCGGCTTGCTGCTCGCTGCCGGCCGCATCCGCAAGATGACCTCGTCGTACGTGGGCGAGAACAAGGAGTTCGAGCGGCGCTACCTGAGCGGCGAGCTCGAACTCGAGCTGACACCACAGGGCTCCCTCGCCGAGAAACTGCGCGCCGGCGGCAGCGGCATCGCCGGTTTCTTCACCCAGACCGGCGTTGGCACCCAGGTGGCCGAGGGTGGGCTGCCGCAGCGTTACAACGCGGACGGCACGATCGCCCAGGCCTCACCGGCCAAGCAGACCCAGCAGTTCGATGTGGACGGCGTTCTCAAGGAGTTCGTGCTCGAGCCGGCCATCAGCACCGACTTCGCGATCGTGCACGCGCTCCGCGGCGACCGGCACGGCAACCTGGTCTTCAACAAGTCCGCCCGCAACTTCTCGCCCCTCGCGGCCATGGCCGGCCGCATCTGCATCGCCGAGGTGGAAGAACTCGTCGAGCCGGGCGCCATCGATCCGGATGCCGTGCACCTGCCTGGCGTCTACGTGCACCGTGTCGTCGAGGTGGGTTCAGACATCGAGAAGCGCATCGAGCGCCGCACCGTGAGTCAAAGCGATGCGAACGCGGCTGGAGGGAACTGAGATGGCGCTGAGCAGGGAACAGATGGCGGCGCGCGCAGCGGCGGAGCTCGTCGACGGGTCCTACGTGAACCTCGGAATCGGTCTGCCGACACTCGTGCCGAACTTCGTGCCCGATGGCGTCACGGTCGTGTTGCAGAGCGAGAACGGCATCCTCGGCGTCGGCCCGTACCCGACGGAGGATCAGGTCGACCCCGATCTGATCAACGCGGGCAAGGAGACGGTGACGCTGCTGCCCGGCAGCGCGTTCTTCGACTCAGCGACGAGCTTCGGCATGATTCGCGGCGGAAAGATCCAGGCCGCCATCCTCGGCGCCATGCAGGTGTCAGCATCCGGGGATCTGGCGAACTGGATGATCCCGGGCAAGATGGTGAAGGGGCCAGGCGGCGCGATGGACCTCGTGCACGGAGCCGAGCGCGTGATCGTGCTGATGGAGCACGTTGCTCGCGATGGCTCGGCCAAGATCGTGAGCGAGTGCTCGCTGCCGCTGACCGGCCGCGGCGTCGTGAACCGCATCATCACCGACCTCGCCGTGATCGATGTGACGGCGGACGGCCTCGTGCTCGTGGAGACGGCGCCAGGCGTCAGCGTCGACGAGGTGATCGCGGCGACGGAGCCGCCGCTCATCGTCGCAGTAGTCGGCTGACGTCGCAGCCCGTGTACGAGCATCGCGCACGATGCGGCTCAGCGCGCTCCGAGGCATCACGCGTAAGCTGACTGGGTGGCTGCAATAAATTTGGGAATGCCCAAGGTCCCCGAGGTTCTCGCTCCGAGGCGTAAGTCTCGTCAGATCAAGGTCGGCAAGGTACTCGTCGGCGGTGACGCTCAGGTGAGCGTGCAGTCGATGACGACGACACCGACGCCGAACATCAACGCGACCCTGCAACAGATCGCCGAGCTGACGGCATCCGGATGCGACATCGTGCGCGTCGCGGTGCCGAGCCGTGACGACGCTGAGGCGCTGCCGATCATCGCCAAGAAGAGCCAGATCCCGGTGATCGCTGACATTCACTTCCAGCCCAACTACGTCTACGCCGCGATCGATGCCGGCTGTGCCGCCGTTCGTGTGAACCCGGGCAACATCCGCAAGTTCGACGACCAGGTCGGCAAGATCGCCGCCGCCGCGAAGGCGGCGGGCGTCTCGCTGCGCATCGGCGTGAACGCCGGATCGCTCGAGCCGAGCCTGCTGCAGAAGTACGGCAAGCCCACCGCGGAGGCGCTCGTCGAGAGCGCCGTCTGGGAGGCGAGCCTGTTCGAGGAGCACGACTTCCACGACTTCAAGATCTCGGTCAAGCACAACGACCCGATCGTCATGGTCAAGGCGTACCGCCTGCTCGCTGAACGTGGCGACTGGCCGCTGCACCTCGGTGTGACCGAGGCCGGCCCGTCGTTCCAGGGCACCATCAAGAGCGCGACGGCATTCGGCATCCTGCTCTCCGAGGGCATCGGCGACACGATCCGGGTCTCCCTCTCCGCTCCGCCGGTCGAGGAGATCAAGGTCGGCCTGCAGATCCTGCAGTCGCTCAACCTGCGCGAGCGCAAGCTCGAGATCGTCTCCTGCCCGAGCTGCGGCCGCGCGCAGGTCGACGTCTACAAGCTCGCCAACGACGTCACCGACGGCCTCGAGGGCATGACGGTTCCGCTGCGCGTCGCCGTGATGGGCTGCGTCGTGAACGGGCCGGGCGAGGCCCGCGAGGCCGACCTCGGCGTGGCATCCGGCAACGGCAAGGGCCAGATCTTCGTCAAGGGCGAGGTCATCAAGACCGTGCCGGAGTCCGAGATCGTCGCCACGCTGATCGAGGAAGCCAACCGCATCGCCGCCGAGATGCCGGCGAGCGACACCTCCACGGGAACCCCAACGGTCACCGTCGGCGCCAACTAGGCGCGACGCGACAGCACGTCCGGCGGCTGAGCCCCTTGGTAATCCAAGGGGCCGCCCCGATTGCTGAGTTTCTCTCATCTGGCTAGGCTGACCGCCAACTTGCCCGGAAGCGCCCAGTGGGCGCGCCGGCTGCGCGTCAGCTCCGTCGGAGCATCGCCTGCGTTCTGCAGGCAGACGAGAGGAGAACCCGATGAAACTCACTCGTTCCATCCGCAGCGTGGGCCTTGGCTCGGTCTGCGGCGTCGCGATCGTTGCGATCGCCATCTCGCTGTCGCCCGTTGCGGCAATGGCAGCGGAAGCCCCTGTGCCCGGCGCCGAGCCGGTCGCGGAACTGGCAGCGGCGGAGACTGCTGACCCGGTGGCTGCGCCCGTCGAGGAGGCCGCGCCCGCTGAGGAGGCTGCGCCCGCTGAAGAGGCTGCTCTCGCTGAGGAGGCTGCTCCCGTGGAGAGTGCCCCGGAACCAACCGAGAGCACGCCGGCCAGCGAACCGGAACCGACAACCGGCGCCGCGCCACCTGAACCGGCCGCGAGTGAGCCGGTGCCCCCCGCGCCTTCGACTCCGGCCGAGGAGCCGGCGGCGAGACCAGCCGGACCTCCGAGCGCGGCGGACAGTGAGGATGCTGACGTGTCGACCCCGGAGGCCGTCGCTGTCGCCGACATCGTGGGGGAGGCAGAGGACGCCGGACGAATCGTCGATGAGCCGACCGTGGCGGTGCGGGACGACGCTTTGAGCGCTGCGTCCGCACTGGCTCTCGCACTGCCGCTGGCGTTGCCCGCTCCGGGTGACCCCTGCTACCCGGCGGTGTGCATCAGCAATGGCACCGTGCTCTTGGCCGTCAACCCCACCGGCGAACTGAACACGTCCGATGCAAGCGGCTCACCGGCCGGACCGGGCGATGCCGGGCTGGAGTACCTGCCGACGGGCAACGACTCGACGTCGCCGGGCTGCCTCTGTGAGGGTTGGGGCGTCGCCGATCCTGCCACGGGAACCTGGGGCGGTGCGAACCTCGATGCGCTGGGCGTGGGCGGGCAGAACATCACGGTGGAGAGCTTCACCTGGACGGGATCGACGGCGACATCCGTTGTTCTGGTCAGCGATGAGTCCGGCGCTGATGCGCTGCGCGTGACGCACGCCTACGCGCCGTCCGTGACGCCGAATCTGTATCAGGTGACCGTGACGATCGAGAATCTCACCGGGCAGGTCATCGCCGAGATCCTCTACCGCCGGGTGATGGACTGGGACATCGAGCCGACCGCGTTCAACGAGTTCGTCACGCTCAACGGAGGCAGCGCCAGCGCGCTGTACTTCAGCAGCGATGACGGATTCGCCTCCTCGAACCCCCTGAGCGGCCCGTCCTCCATCAACTTCACGGGGAACGCCGTCGACAATGGGCCCACCGACCACGGTGCGCTGTTCGACTTCCGCTTCGGCCCGCTGGCCGCAGGCGGGGTGCTCAGTTTCGTCACGTTCTACGGTGGGGCGGCGACGGAAGCCGAGGCGATCGCGGCGCTGAAGGCGGTCGGCGCTGAGGCGTACTCCTTCGGCCAGACGGCAACGGATCCGCGAGGCGGGACACCGAACACCTTCATATTCGCCTTCGGTAACGTCGGCGGTGCGCCGATCTTCCCGGAGACCCCGCCGGTTGTGACACCCGTGCCTGTTCCCGTTCCTGCGCCTGTCGCCGCACCCGCCTCAGTGTCCACCGCCGTGACGGTGTCGGGGAGCGAGGAAGCAGCGCTGGCATCCACAGGAGTCGACGTCGCCGGATCGATCGTGCTGGCATCACTGTTCGCATTGGCTGGGATGATCCTGCTCGGAGCAGGCCTCGTGCGGCGCGTCCGCGCGCACGACTGAGTCACGGGCGTTTCGACGCCGGCAACGCGGCCCGGAGGCGGACGACCGCCTCCGGGTCGACTCTGCCCGCTGCGAGGCCGAGGGGGTCGGCTGTCGACCGACGCTCGGTCTCGCCGGGTACGCTGACGCCATGACGCAGAACGAGTCGAAGCCGGCACGCTGGTTCGACACGCCGCTGCGCTGGTGGAACACGGCGCTCGCGCTCGTGCAGGAGCTCAAGCCGGTGCGGGCGTTCACCCGTTACACCGAGTCCAACGCGCCGCTGCTGGCCGCCGGAATGTCGTACCAGGCGCTCTTCGCGGTCTTCGCCGGCGTCTACGTCGGCTTCACACTCGCCGGGCTCTGGCTGGCCGCGAACCCGGCGGTGTGGGAGGCGTTGATCGATCTGATCAACGGCTTCATCCCCGGACTGCTCAGTACAGGCAGCTCCGACGACGCCCTGGTCGATCCGGATGCCATCGTGCAGCCGTTGACGCTCGGGCTCTCCGGTCTGATCGCGTTGGTCGGCCTCGTCTTCACCGCCATCGGCTGGATCGGCTCGACCCGCGGCGCGGTGCGGCAGATCTTCCGACTGCCGGGGGACTCGACGTTCTTCCTCCTGCTCACGCTCAAGGACCTGGCACTCGCCCTGGCGCTCGGCCTCGGGCTCGTCATCGCCGCCGTCGTCAGCGTGTTCAGCACCTCGGCACTCGGCCTGCTCGCCGAGAGCGTCGGCGCGTCGACAAGCTCGACGGGATTCTGGCTGCTGAGCCAGGCGCTCGGCGTGCTGATCATCTTCACCATCGACACGGTGACACTCGTCGTGCTGTTCCGGGTAGTGGCCGGCATCCGGATCCGCGCCGGCATCCTCTGGCGGGGCGCGCTCCTCGGCGGCGCCGCGATGGCCGCGCTGCAGCTGCTCGGCGGGTCGCTGCTCGGCGGGGCGGCGAACAACCCGCTGCTCGCCTCGTTCACGGCGCTCATCGGTGTGCTGATCTGGTTCAACCTGATCAGCCAGTTGATACTCATCGTCGCGGCGTGGGTTGCGACGGGCGTCGATGATGCCGACAGCGCAATCACTGCTAGCGTGTCTATGCGCTCACTGGCCGAGCGTCGGGTGCTCCGCGCACAAGAGCGCGTGCAGAAAGCCCAGCAGGAATTGGCCTCCGCGACGACCATCGCGGCCGCTCTCACCCCTGAACACCCCAGCGCTGATGGTGCTGGTCAGTCCGGCGACCCCGGGCGCTCGGTGTAATGCGATTCCCACTCGGGATACGCTCAATCTTCGTGCCTCTTACGAAAGTGACTCTTCGATGACGACCACCCTTGACCCGAAAATCCAGCCGATCTTTGATCAGGTTCTGCGCCGCAACGCCGGTGAGCCGGAGTTCCACCAGGCGGCACGCGAGGTCTTCGAGTCCCTGGGTCGCGTGATCGAGCGCCACCCGCACTACGCAGAGGGTTCCGTCCTGGAGCGCATCTGCGAGCCGGAGCGCCAGATCATCTTCCGCGTGCCGTGGACGGATGACGCCGGCCGCGTGCACATCAACCGCGGTTTCCGCGTCGAGTTCAACTCGGCCCTCGGCCCGTACAAGGGTGGCCTGCGCTTCCACCCGACGGTCACCCTCGGCACCGTCAAGTTCCTCGGCTTCGAGCAGATCTTCAAGAACGCCCTCACCGGTATGCCGATCGGCGGCGGCAAGGGCGGCAGTGACTTCGACCCCAAGGGCCGGACGGATGCCGAGATCATGCGCTTCTGCCAGAGCTTCATGACGGAGCTCTACCGTCACATCGGCGAGTACACCGACGTCCCCGCCGGCGACATCGGTGTCGGCGGCCGCGAGATCGGCTACCTCTTCGGCCAGTACAAGCGCATTACCAACCGCTACGAGTCCGGTGTTCTCACCGGCAAGGGCATCGGCTGGGGCGGATCGCTCGTGCGCACGGAGGCCACCGGCTACGGCACCGTGTTCTTCGCCGAGCAGATGCTCGCCACCCGCGGCAAGACCTTCGAGGGCACCCGCGTGCTCGTGTCCGGCTCCGGGAACGTCGCGCTGTACGCGATCGAGAAGGTGCACCAGCTCGGCGGCGTCGTCGTGGCCTGCTCCGACTCGACCGGCGTTGTCTACGACCACGAGGGCGTCGACCTCGAGCTGCTGCGGGAGGTCAAGGAGGTCAAGCGCGGCCGCCTGAGCGACTACGCGGAACTGCGCGGCTCGGCATCCGAGTACCGCCCGAACGGCTCCATCTGGTCGATCGCGGCGGAGACCCGCATCGACGTCGCGCTCCCGTGCGCCACCCAGAACGAGCTCGACGAGGCCGCAGCCGTCGTGCTCGTCGCCAGTGGCGTCGCCGCCGTGGCCGAGGGCGCGAACATGCCGTGCACCCCGGGCGCCGTGCGTGTCTTCAGCGAGGCCGGCGTGCTCTTCGCGCCAGGCAAGGCGGCCAACGCCGGTGGCGTCGCCACCTCGGCCCTGGAGATGCAGCAGAACGCCAGCCGCGACTCCTGGAGCTTCGAGCACACCGAGGAGCGCCTCGCCGTAATCATGCGCGGCATCCACGAGCGTTGCGCGGAGACCGCCGACGAGTACGGCGAGCCGGGCAACTACGTGCTCGGCGCCAACATCGCCGGATTCTCTCGCGTGGCCGACGCCATGCTCGCCCTCGGCGTCGTCTAGACAGCATCCGCTCCACCCGGCCGGGCCGGCTCGCACATCGCGGGCAGGCCCGGCCGTTTGTCGTGCTCACCGCAGCCGCAGCCACGTCCGTGACCGGTCTTCCGGCGTCGTCTCCGCCGACCGGCCGCTGCGCGCCCGTGCACTAGCCTGAGCCAGTGAGTTCACCGCAGCCCGACCCTCAGCTCTCCCAGCCGCAGGCGGCCCAGCACCATCCCCGGCACGTGGCGGCCCAACACCCGCCGGCCGCGCAGCTCGCCGCGACGCAGACGGTGTGGTCGGGGGCACCGGTCGCGAGCGGTTCTGGCACCGGCTTCGTCTTCGCCGTCATCGGCATCGTGCTCGGGGCGGCGCTGCTGCTGCTCGTGATCGGCTACTTCATGGCCTCCTTCGGCGCCGGCGCCGTCGTGATCAGCGCCCTCGTCGCCCTGCTCCCGCTGCTCGGGGTGCTCTTCGCGGTGCGCTGGATCGACCGCTGGGAGCCGGAGCCGCGCTTCGCCCTGGCCTTCGCGCTGCTCTGGGGCGCCGGCGTCGCGGTCGCGATCGCGCTGCTCGTTGACCTCGTCGTGCAGATCGCGTTCGCCATCGGCGGCGGCGAGGCGAACGCGGCGAGTGAGGCGCTCTCGGTCGCCGTGCAGGCCCCTATCGTCGAGGAGATCGCCAAGGGCCTCGGCGTGCTGCTGCTCGTCTGGATCGCGCGGAAGAGCTTCGACGGGCCGGTCGACGGCCTCGTCTACGCAGCCGTCGTCGCGGCCGGCTTCGCGTTCACCGAGAACATCCTCTACTTCGGAGAGGCGCTCATCGAAGGTGGCACGGCCGACCTCGGCGGGACCTTCGTGATGCGCGGGATCTTCTCGCCCTTCGCCCACGTCATGTTCACGGCCTGCACGGGCATCGCGATCGGCTTCGGCGTCACCCGCACGCGCGGCGCCGGCATCCTCGGTTACTTCGCCATCGGCCTCGTCTTCGCGATCGGGCTGCACGCGCTGTGGAACGGCTCGCTCCTGGTCGTCACCGACTTCTTCGGCTACTACTTCTTGGTCCAGGTGCCGCTGTTCGCCTTCGCCATCGTGCTCGTCGTGCTGCTGCGGCGTGCCGAGCAGCGCGCAACCCGGGTGCGTCTGCAGGAGTATGCGGATGCCGGATGGTTCGCCGACGGCGAGGTGCAGATGCTCGCCACCTCCAACGGGCGTCGTGCCGCCAGGCGCTGGGCGCGGACGCTGCCGGGGGAGAAGAGTGCGGCCATGAAGCAACTCACCGCGGATGCCACTCGCCTGGCGCTCGTGCGTCAGCGCATCCTTTCGGGCCGCGGAGGCCTCGAAACCCTCGGAGAGGAACGTGCGCTGCTCGACGCGATCACCCGCGATCGTGCTGCGATGCTTGCCCCGACCGGACCGGCCTTTTAACGACCTATCGCCCGGTGGTGCGGCAATGCCTGCTACTCGACCGGGCGATAAGTTGATCTGTTCTCATCTTCTCTCCTCCGTCTGTGGAGCGCAAGTATTGGGGTGAAATTCACGGGCTGAGCGCGGTTGGCGTGCAAAGTCCGCCGGAATCGGCTTGGATGGTCGCATGACTGAATCCACCAACAGCAAGCCCGAAATCGACTTCCCCGAGGGCCCAGCCCCCGAGGTTCTCGTCATCGAGGACATCGTCATCGGCGACGGCGCGGAGGCCACCCCCGGCGCCACCGTCGACGTGCACTACCTCGGCGTCGAGTACGAGTCCGGCGACGAGTTCGACTCCTCCTGGGGTCGCGGCCAGTCGATCAACTTCCCGCTGAACCGTCTGATCGCCGGCTGGCAGGAAGGCATCCCCGGCATGAAGGTCGGCGGCCGCCGCAAGCTCGTCGTCCCGCCGCACCAGGCCTACGGCCCCGCCGGTGGAGGCCACCAGCTCTCCGGCAAGACCCTGATCTTCGTGATCGACCTGCTCGGCGTCAGCTGAGCGCACTCGTTCTCAGCAACGGCCCCGATCCCCGCTCGCGCGGATCGGGGCCGTTGTGCGTTGCGGCCGGCCGTTGTGCGCCGGCGCCTGGGGCAGTATGGCGGATGCCGCGGCATCCGTCGTCTACCGTTAAGACGTGACCTCCGAAACCGCCGCCCCCGCCACGCCGTCCGTACCGACTGCATCGGGGGAGCTCAAGCGCCTGCTGACCGAGATTCCCGACTTCCCGAAGCCGGGAATCCTGTTCCGCGATGTCGCACCGGTGTTCGCCGACGGCGCGGCCTTCCGCGTGATCGTGGACGAGCTCGTCGCACGCTTCGCCGGCCGCTTCGATGCCGTCGCCGGTGTCGAGGCCCGCGGTTTCGTGCTCGCCGCCGCCGCGGCATACGCCACCGGGACCGGCCTGCTCGTCGTCCGCAAGGCGGGCAAGCTGCCCGGCGAGGTGATCGCCGAGAGCTACGACCTCGAGTACGGCACCGCAACACTCGAGCTTGAACCGAACCAGCTCGCGCCCGGCGCCCGGGTGCTCGTGCTCGACGACATCCTGGCGACCGGCGGAACGCTGCGTGCGGCCGCTAGCCTCATCGAGCGGGCCGGCTACACGGTCGCCGGCATTGGCGTGCTGTTCGAACTCGCCGAGTTGGATGGACGAACGAAGCTCTCCGGCTATGACACCGAGGTCCTGCTGGCCGAATGATCCGGCGCGTCGCGGCACGCCGCAACGGGCCGGCGCCTCGCACTCGCCAGAATGAGCAGATGACATCGATGTCGACCTCCAACTCCGCGCTCGAGCCCACCGCAACGGGTCTGCTCGGCGCCCGCCGTTCTTTCGCACCGTTCGTCGTGGTGTCTGTGCTGCACCTGCTGTTCCAGATCGCGGAGCTCCAGACGCTGGCCAACGTCTCGAAGTGGCTGCTCATGCCGGCGCTCGCGCTGGCGGTGATCGCCTCGACTCCGGCCAGGCGCTCGGCCGCGACGGCTCTGCTGCTGGCGGCGATCACGTTGTCGTGGCTCGGCGACATCACCCCGCTCTACGCGAGCGACTGGTTTTTCGTGCTCGGGCTGAGCTTCTTCCTGCTCGCGCACATCGCCTACCTCGTGCTCTTCGTGCGTGGCCTCGGCTACCGCAGGCCCCGCCCGATCGCGTTCGTCTACCTGCTCTGGTGGCTGGCGTTCGTGGCGCTCCTCGGCCCCTGGCTGGACGCGCTGCTCATCCCTGTCGCCGCCTACGGCGCGGTGCTCGGGGCCATGGCGGCATTCGCCACCAGGGGGAGCCTGCCGATCGCCATCGGCGGTGCGCTCTTCCTGGTGTCGGACACCCTCCTCGGCAGCGACCGGTTCCTGCCCGGCTTCGACCTCTGGCAGTCGGGGTTCCTGATCATGGTCACCTACCTCGCCGGCCAGGGGCTGATCGCGTGGGGCGTCATCGCCCTCCAGCTCGCGGGTCATCGGGGCCTGGCTCTTCCGGAACCCCAGGGCCGGGGAAGCGACGCGCCGGCTCCGGCTTCGCGCTGAGCTGCACTCGCGTGACGAGCTCGCGCCACGGCCCCTCGAGCTGCGGCTCGCTGAGCGTCGCGCTGCGTTGCGCGCAGCGAATGCTGTAGATGTAGCGATCCGGCTCCGGCGCCGCCGGCCTGACCTCGCTCCACGGCAGCTCGGCGATCAACGCCAGCCACTCCTCGGCGTCCGGCTGCTCATCCAGCTGCACCTGCCAGGTGAGCCGGATGCCGGCGAAGCCGCCGCTCCGCGAGACGATCACCTTCATTCCTCCGCCCCCTTCCCGCCGACGGGCGCCTCCTCCAACGGTGCCGCCTCCGCCGGAACCCCAACCGCGCGCCAGCCCTCCGCGACCGCCAGCCACTCCGCCGAGCCTCGGCCGTAGAGGGACTCGGCCGCAGCGAGCGTGACCTCGGCGAAGCGGGCGAAGTCGGCATCCGGTTTCAGCTCGCCTCCGGTCAGCGCGCGGTACCAGATGCGCCCGGCCTGCTGCCACGCGTCACCGCCGATCGCGAGCGCGGTGAGCGCGAACGCGCGGTTCGGGATCCCCGAGTTGAGGTGCACGCCGCCGTTGTCCTCCTCGGTGACGATGTAGTCGCGCATGTGCGCCGGCTGCGGGTCGCGCCCGAGCACGTCATCGTCGTAGGCGGTTCCGGGGTGGAGCATGTCGCGCAGCGCCCGGCCCTGCACGGCGTCGGTGAAGATCTCCGCGCCGATCAGCCAACTCGCCTGAGCCGCGCTCTGGCCGTGCGCGAACTGCTCCGTCAAGGCACCGAACACATCGGAGACGTGCTCGTTGAGGGCGCCGGATTGGCCCTGATAGCGCAGGCCGGCGGTGTGCTCGGTGACGCCGTGCGTCAGCTCGTGCCCGACCACGGTGAGCGAGGAGGTGAAGTCATGGAACACCTCGCCGTCGCCGTCGCCGAAGACCATGCGCTCTCCGTTCCAGAAGGCGTTGTCGTAGTCGCGGCCGTAGTGCACGGTGGCGTCGAGCGGCAGATTCGCACCGTCGATGGAGTCGCGCTGGAACGCCTCCCAGAACAGCTCGTAGGTGCTGCCGAGACCGTCGTACGCCTCGTTGACGCTCCGGTCTGCCGTCGGCGGCTGCCCCTCCTCGCGCACGAGCGCCCCGGGAAGCCGGGTCGTGCCGCTGGCATCGGCGATGAAGCGGCGCGGGCTTCCCGGCGTCTCACCGAGCGCCTCGCCGATCTGGCCGCGAGTCTTCTCGAGCGTGCTCGCAGCGCCCGGCGCCAGCAGCTCGATGCCGCCAGCGATGTCGCTGCCGGGTTCCGCACGCCATTCGCGCAGCGGCTGATCCCGGATCAGAGAGCTCCTGGCCGCCTCGGCGGCGACGGGGAAGCGCTCGTCGCTGGCCCGGGCGACGGCCTCGAGCAGATAGGGCGGAACGATGAAGCACCGCGGTGAGTTGTGCGCCATGCGGTGAGCATAGCCCGGAGCTCCGACCCGGGGATAGTGCCTGCCGGGGTGGCGCTGGCGGGGCGGATGCCGCCCGCGCCGGCCGTGTGCAAAGCTGAACGGGTGCAGCCAGCATCCGTCGCCCCGTCGCCATCCGGCGGCGATGTGCGCGCCGCGCTCTCGTGGAAGCTGCTGCCCGCGATCCTCGTCTGCGGCTCCGCCGTGCTGCTGTTCGGTGTGCAGATCGCGCTGGCCGGGTACGCCGTGCTGCTGCTCGGTCTCGGCGTGGCCTGGCTCGTCGACCGCGCCCTCTTCCGCGACCTGCTGCTCATCGCGGTCGGCCTCGTGATCATCAGCACGATCTCGCTCGAGGCCAACATCGACTACCCGAACATGGCGCTGTTCGCGGTTGTGCTCTCCAGCGCCGTCGCTGTGCCGTTCGTCATCCACCGCTTCGTCTTCCGAGAGCGCGTCATCGCCTTCCCCTGGCGGGGTCGCGGCCGCTGGACCCGTGCCCAGTGGATCTACATCGGGGCCGTCGTGGTGATGGCGATCGTGCTCCTGCCGTTCTACTTCATCTCAAGCGGTGCCTACCAGAACTGGCCGGCCGTGCACGAGCCGGATGCCGTCATCCGCCTGTTCATCGGAGTCAACGCCGTCGGCATCTGGGACGAGCTGTTCTTCATCTGCACGGTGTTCACGCTGCTCTGCCGGCACTTCCCGGTGTGGCTGGCGAATCTGCTGCAGGCCACCGTGTTCGTGTCGTTCCTCTGGGAGCTGGGCTACCAGAGCTGGGGCCCGCTGCTCACGATCCCGTTCGCGCTCGTGCAGGGCGCGATCTTCCGCATGACGCGCTCGCTCAGTTACGTGGTGACCGTGCACCTCCTGTTCGACCTGGTCGTGTTCCTCGTGATCGTCTACGCCCACAACCCGGAGTGGTTCGGCGTCGCCGGCTGAGCCTGTCGAACCTGAGATTGCCGAACTGGAGGCTGCCGCCTTCCGCGACGCTTCGCGGCGCGCCCGCTGGTTGAGCTTGTCGAAACCTGCCCGCCCGTCGAGTAACCAGGATCGAGCGTATCGAGGCCGTGTTGGCTCGAACTCACAACCCCACCAGACTGAGGGGAGGCGGCAACGGCGCCGCCCGGAGGAGGATCACGTGGAATCACTGCTGTCTCGGGCCGACTACGCCACTCTCGAATCGTTCAGCTATCTCAATCAGGCGTCACTGGGACTCATCCCGCAGCCGGCGGTCACCGCCATGAGCGAGTTCCTGCTGAACACCGCCAGGCACGGCAACGCGCACATGTCGGATGCCGACGAGAGCGCGTTCCTCGGTGAGCTGCGTTCACGCCTCGCAGAGCTCCTCGACGCCCCGCTGGCATCGATCGCGATCACCGGGGGAGCCAGTGAGGGCATCAACCAGGCCGCCGCACTGCTTGCCGTGCCCGGCAGCGAGGTGGTGCTGGTGCCGAGCGACTTCCCCGCGGTGACCTACCCATGGCTGGGCGCGCGCGAGCGCATCGGTGTGAGCATCCGCTGGGTTGAGGACGCAGCGACGGTCGAGCTCACCGATGCATTGGTCGAGGCGATCTCGGAGGACACGAGCGTCGTGAGCTTCAGCGCCGTGCAGTACGCCACCGGAACGCTCGTCGATGTGCAGCGCGTCGTCGAGCGCGCGCACGCGGTCGGAGCACGCGTGCTGGTCGACGTCACGCAGATGGCCGGCGCCATGCCGGTCAGCATGAGGGAGTGGGGCGTCGACGCGCTGGTCTGCAGCGGTTACAAATGGCTGTCGGCCCACGGGGGAGTCGCCGTGCTCGCGCTCCGTGAGGAGCTGCTCGGCGCACTCCCCGCCGTCATCGGCTGGATGGGCGCCCCGGAGCCCTTCGACTTCCATCCGGACACGCTCACGCTCGCCGGCAACGCCAGGCGCTTCGAGCTGTCCACCATGTCGTATGTCTCCGCCGCCGGCCTCCGCGCGTCGATCGACTATCTGGGAGTGCCGGGCTTCGCGGCGCTGGAGCAGCACTCCCGCCTGCTCCGCGCTGAACTCGTGGACGCGGTGGCGCAGACGGACTGGCGGCCGTTTCGCCGGTTGGACGCGTCAGGGGCGAGCCCGCACATCGTCTCGCTCCGCCATGAGCGGATCGATGCGCGGGAGGCGCAGGCGCGGTTGACCGAACAGGGGGTGCTCGTCAGCTCGCGCGGCGGCGGCATCCGCGTCTCGCTGCACGGCTACAACGACTCCTCCGATGTGACCCGAGTGGTCGAGGTGCTGAGCTCACTCGAATGAACCTCGCTACGGGTGAACTCCGTCACGCAGCGTGAGCCTGTCGAATCCCGACGTTCAGCGGGGCCTGCGCATATCGAAGCGGCCGTCGGCCAGCACCTCGAAGTAGGCGGTCGGCCCACCGCCGCGGAGCACGGGGTGGGCGAGCGCCGTCTGGTAGAGGCCGTCCTGCAGCAGTGCCTCATCGATGTGAACGGCGACGACCTCGCCGATCGTGAGAACGCCGGCCGATTCTCGCCCGTCGGCTCCACGGAGCGGCACAATCTGACTGACCCGGCATTCGAAGCTCACGGGCGAGGCGGCGACCCGCGGTGCCGCGATCTCGACGGATGCCGCGGCATCCAGCCCCGCGGCCTCGAACTCGTCCACCTCGCCCGTCGTCGACGTGGCGTTCATCTGCTCCGCGAGGGCGCGTGTCACGAGGTTCCACGTGAACTCGCCACTCAACTCGGCGTTGCGGGCGCTGTGTTTGCGGCTCGTGCTCGAGAAGCCGATGAGCGGCGGCGTGTAGGAGAACGCGTTGAAGAAGCTGTACGGCGCGAGGTTGCGCACGCCGGCGGGGGAGAGGGTGCCGATCCAGCCGATCGGGCGCGGCGCAATGATGGCGTTGAGCGGATCGTGCGCCAGGCGGTGCCCCTCGGCTGGGCGATAGAAGTGCGTCGGCATGCGCCCAGTCAAGCAGCAGTGGCCGCTCTGACGGGCCTTGTCGATCGAATTCGACTCACGCTGATGAGCGCAACACCGGCGATCACAACGGCGCCGCCGACGAGCTCTCCCCACGAAGGGAGCTCGCCGAGCCACAAGAATGCGATGAGCACGGCGACCGGTGGCACCAGGTAGAGCAGGGCGGTGGCCGAGGCCACGGGCAGTCTGGCGACCGCGTACCCCCAGAGCACGAACCCGAGCGCGGAGGGCAGCACGCCGAGAAGCCCGGCTGCGAACCAGGCGCCGGCGCTCGCCGCCGCCAGCTGCGTCCACGCGAACGGCAGCAACGGCAGCAGCATCAGCGTCGACGCCACCATCGTGTACGTGGCCAGCTCCATGCCGGAGTAGCGGCGCAGCAGTGGCTTGCTGAGCGGGTGGTAGACGCCCTGCACGACCATCGCGGCCACGACGATCCACACGGATGCCGACAGGCTCACCCCCGCGCTGGAGAGGGTGACCATGGCGACGCCGCCCAGGGCGACCGCGCTGCCGCACAGGACGGAAGGTGTGAGGCGCTCGCCGAGGGTCATGGCCGCGATGCCGACGCTCACGAGCGGGGCGGCGGCGACGATGAGGCTCGCGGTTCCGGCCGGCACCTCCAGCTCACCCCAGTTCAGCAGCAGCTGGTAGGCGGCCATGCCAAAGAATGCGCAGACGAGGATCGGGCCGATGTCGCGACGGGCCGGCATCCGCACCCCGAGCAGCGGTGCGAGCGCCAGCAGGGCGACACTCGCGATGGCCAGGCGCACAATCGAGAGGCCGAGGGCGCCGAGCTCGGGTGCCGCCACACGGATGGCGGGGAAGGCGCCGGCCCACAGCACGACCACGGCCAGCCCTGCCAGGAGGACGCGAGGCGGCGTGCTTGGAGGTGTCATGTTCTCAGCATGCGCGCTCATTCTGCATAGGTCTATTTACTTTTCATGAGTGCTTGGATAAGGATTGATGATGTGTTGGACGTGCGTAAACTCCGGATGCTGGCCGAGCTCGATCGGCTCGGCACCATTGCAGCGGTCGCGTCGAGCTTGCACCTGACTGGCCCTGCCGTCTCGATGCAGCTTGCCGCCCTCGAGCGCGAACTCGGCGTGCAGCTCACCGAGAAGCGGGGCCGTCGGCTGGCGCTCACCCCTGCCGGAGCGTTGCTGGCCGAACACGGCCGCAGCATCGCTGGCATGCTCTCACTCGCCGAGATCGATGTGCGCTCAGTGAAGGACGGGGTCGCAGGGCACTACCGCATTGCTGCCTTCCCGTCTTCCGCGCGCACGATCGTGGCAGCGCTCTGGCGGCGGCTGCGCGAATCCGATGGGCTCGGAATCACGATCGAACTCGTGGAGATGGAGCCGGATGCCGCGCTGCCGGCGCTCGCCGCGGGCGAGGTCGACCTCGCGATCGCACATGCGTACTCGAATCTGCCCGAGCAGGGCGGCGTTGAGCTGAGTGCCGAGCCCATCGCCCGCGAACCCGTCTGGCTTGCGCAGCGGGTCGAGGGTGGCGTCTCAGGCGCACGCGCAGGCGGCGTCGCTCAGGCGACGGGACCGACCGTGGATCTCGCGGACTTCGCGCACGCCGACTGGCTCATGCCGCACGCCGCCTGGTCGTGGTCGTGCGCGGAGATGGTGCAGCGTGCCTGCGGTCTCGCCGGGTTCGAGCCGCGCGCCGTCGCCGTTGCGAGCGACTTCTCCGTGCTGCTCGCCCTCGTCGACGCTGGGGCCGGTGTTGCCCTCGTTCCGCAGTTGACCGTCGCGCACCGGCCGGCCGGGGTGTCGCTGCATCCGCTCGCCTCGCCCGTGTATCGCACAGATTTCGTCGTCAGCCGGGCGAGCAGCGCCGCGGATGCCGGCCTCGCCACGCTCCGCCGCCTGATCGCCGAGTGCGCCGTCGAGCTGCTGCCCGCTCCTGTGCGAGCGGGAGGCGGTGTTAGACGTCGGTGAAGCTGCGGGTGTCGTCGGGTGCCGGCCCCAGCTCGAAGCGCCGACCGGTGATCTCGACGGGGTCGATCCGCACCCACACATGCTTCTCGGTCGGAACCAGCGGCTGCAGCGCGAGCTGCTCCGCGGCCTCGATCTCGGCCGCCGTCTGCAGGATGCGCGCAGTGCCCTTGACGACCACGCTCCAGCCCTGTTCGCGCCCGACGCCGTCGATCTCGAAGGCGACGTGGTCGTTGATCGTGAGTTCGAGCAGCTTGGTGCCCTCTGAGGTGCGAATCGTGAGCACGCCATCGTGAGCCACGTAGTTGACCGGGTAGATGTCGATCACGCCGCGAACCGTCAGCGCCAACCTGCCGAGGCTTTCGGAGAGCAGGAGTTCCCAGGACTCCTCGGGCAAGAGTGTGATGAGTGGTGATCCACCGGTATCCATGTCCTCATCCTCACACGCGGCGGGCGAATCCGCACCGCCCAATTTCGTGCCGTCCGGCCGCATCGAGACCCCGCCGAACGTGCCCGATCCCGTTGGTTGAGCCTGTCGAAACCCCCGCTGGTTGAGCCTGTAGAAACCCTGCCGTGCCCGCCTGTTGTACACAGGCGAGTTTCCGCGGAAACTTATCCACATCAGGCCTTTTTCCTAGGTGAACCTGCCCCGCGCGGGTAAAATTGAACCCATGGGAACCCCAGCGGAGGCACTCGCAGAGGCACGAGATCTGCTGCTCTCCGCCCTCGCGGATTCGGACGAACGTCTCTTCCACGATGACGCCCTGTTGGAGTTCACCGCTTCCGCCGAAGAGGTCGGCCGTCTCGCCGATGCGCTCCGCATCAGGGCCGCCGGGGAGCACGCGTTCCGCTCCCGCCGAGAGCTCGGCGAAGAGCGGCTCTCGGCGAAGAAGGGGTGCCGCAACGCGGTCGAACTCCTCGCCCGGATCACCCTCGCTTCCGAGCGCACGCTGACGCAGCGGATGCGCCTCGGCGAGGCCACCCGGCCCCGGATGGCGCTCAGTGGGGAGACGATGCCGGCCCGCTTCGACCAGGTCGCCGACGCCCTCAGTTCGGGAGCCATCGGCTACGACAGTGCGGCGGCGATCGTGGACACCCTCGACCCGATCCGGGGCCGGGTCGGCGACCTCAACGTGGAGCACGCCGAGACGGCGCTCGTGGCCGCCGCGACCGGGCCCACGGTCGAGTCGCCGGTGCCGTTCGCCGCCGACGAGATCCGCGGCCAGGCGCGGGTCTGGGAAGCCGTGCTGGATGAGGACGGCACCGTCCCGGCGGAGGAGCGGGCCATGCAGGCCCGCGGCATCAGTGCCGGCATCACCCGGGACGGGGTCGTCCACCGCAAGATGACGCTGCTGCCGGAGATCGACGCCAAGTTTGAAACGTTGCTGAACGCGTACCTGAACCCGCGCAGCAAACCCAGCTTCGCCGACCCCGACCCGGACGCGCCGAAAGACCCCCGCGCCTCCGCGCAGGCCCGGCACGACGTGTTCGCGAGCCTGATCGACGGTGCCGCCCGGAGTGCGTCTGCACCGACGATCGGTGGGGCGGCGCCGACGGTGCTCGTCTCCGTGCGGCAGGCCGACCTCGACGCCGGTACCGGGGCCGGGTTCATTGAGGGGTGCGAGGCCCCGATTTCGATGCGGGCGGTGGAGCAGTTCGTGTGCGCCGGTGGGCAGCAGCATGTGGTGATCGGCCCGGACGGCACGATCAACAGCATTGGCAGCAATGATCGGGTCTTCAATGCCACCCAGCGGCGGGCGATCAGTCTCCGTGACGGCGGTTGCATCATCCCGGGCTGTTCGATCCCGGCCGCGTGGAGCGAGATCCACCACGTCAAGGCGTATCGGGACGGTGGTGAAACGGAGACCTGCAACGGTGTGCTCTTGTGTTGGTTCCATCACCGCACGATCGAGACCAGTGGTTGGCAGATCCTCATGATCGACGGCGTCCCACACGTGAAACCACCACCCTGGCTCCGCGGTGGGCGCTCCGACGCGGACGCCCCCTGGCGAAGATCGACCAAGTCCCGCACCCAACAGGCCGATCTCCTTCAGCAGCAACAGCAACCGACGTTGGTCGACTAGGCCGCCCGCGGCCGTATCGAGACCCGGGCGACCCGATCCGGTCAGGCGCTCAGTGCTTCGGGGGCGGCCTCGTTCCTCGGCTGCTCCCTCAAGCCAGCGTGCATATGAACGCCCATCTCCACGCTGGCTTGAGCGAGCGGCGCCGCGACGAAGGAGCAGCGACGCACGCGAAGCCCTGAGCGGATCCGCCGACACTGTGGCTGTGGCATCCGGGGCAGCCCGATCCGGTCAGGCGCTCAGTGCTTCGGGGGCGGCCTCGTTCCTCGGCTGCTCCCTCGAGCCAGCGTGCATATGGACGCAGGCCGAGCGGCCAGGGCGGCGCCGCCCTGCACGATGGCTCGAGCGAGCGGGGCCGCGACGAAGGAGCAGCGACGCACGCGAAGCCCTGAGCGGATCCGCCGACACTGTGGCTGTGGCATCCGGGGCAGCCCGATCCGGTCAGGCGCTCAGTGCTTCGGGGGCGGCCTCGTTCCTCGGCTGCTCCCTCAAGCCAGCGTGCATATGAACGCCCATCTCCACGCTGGCTTGAGCGAGCGGCGCCGCGACGAAGGAGCAGCGACGCCCGCGAAGCCCCGAGCGGACCCGCCGACACTGCGGCTGCGGCATCCGGGGCAAGCCGATCCGGTCAGGCGCTCAGGGCTTCGGGGGCGGCCTCGTTCCTCGGCTGCTCCCTCGAGCCAGCGTGAGAGTGGGCGTCGGCGCACCGAGCCGGCGTGAGAAGACGCGTCGCCCGAGGGTCTGACGCCTGCCTGTGCAGCCGGACCCAGCGGGGATTCCGGTGCCTGCGCAGCCGGACCCAGCGGGGATTCCTGCCCGATAACTCTGCTAAACTCTTGAGGTTGCCGTCTGAACGGCCGCGGATAAAGAGAGCCCAGGCATCCTGCCCCGGGCACCGCGCAATGAGAGAAAAGGGGATCAATTTATGGCACTCGAAGCAGATGTCAAGAAGGCGATCATCGAAGAGTACGCGACCCACCCCGGTGACACCGGATCCCCCGAGGTTCAGGTTGCGATGCTGACGCGTCGCATCAAGGACCTCACGGAGCACCTCAAGGAGCACAAGCACGACCACCACTCGCGTCGTGGACTGCTCCTCCTGGTCGGCCAGCGTCGTCGTCTGCTCGGATACCTCTCCGACGTCGACATCAACCGTTACCGCTCGCTCATCGAACGTCTCGGACTGCGCCGCTAGTCGCAGCCGAAACGGTGGATCTTCGCTGATACGCGAACTTCTTACGAAACGGGTCGTCACCTTCGGGTGGCGGCCCGTTTTGTTTTGCGGTCAGCGTTGGCCGCTGCGGGGAAGCGGCGCACACGGGTACTACTCAGATTGATACCCCTAGGGTATTTGAATACCCCTAGGGTATTTTCAATGATGGTTCGACAGAGAGTGGTTTCGGGTGTGCCGAGCGGTGAAGTGTAATCAGTGTGGCAAGACGACGTGGGCCGGGTGCGGCCAGCACGTTGACTCGGTGATGCGCGGGGTCGCCCGTGCCGATCGCTGCGGCGGGCACGAGAACGAGCCGAAGGCGCCGTCCTTGCTCTCCCGTCTGTTCGGTCGCGCGGCGTAGGCGGGCGATCGGGCTGCGTGGTGGCGGTGCGGCGAACCCCAATGCCGCACCGCCGCTGCGTAGGCTCGGCTCATGCGCTTTGGAATTGTGATCCTTCCCCAGCACGACTGGCCGGATGCCGCCCGCTACTGGCGTGGCGCCGAACAGCTCGGCTTCGACCATGCCTGGACCTACGACCACCTGTCGTGGCGCAGCCTCTCCGATGAGCGATGGCACGCGACCGTGCCGACGTTGACGGCCGCTGCGATGGTCACAGAGACGATCCGGCTCGGCACCTTCGTTGCCTCACCGAACTACCGGCATCCGGTGCCTTTCGCCAAGGACCTGGCGACACTGGATCAGATCTCCGGAGGACGATTCACGTTGGGCCTCGGCTCCGGCGGAACGGGCTTCGACGCCTTCGTGCTCGGTCAGGAGGATTTCACGCCGCGGCAGCGTTTCGACCGCTTCGCGGCATTCGCCGAGGGCCTCGACCTGTTGCTGCGCGGCGAGCGGGGCGCGGAGGCGGCTGAGCGCGAGGACACGGCAGAGAACAGTGCACCGGCCGGAATCTCGTTCTCCGACGACTGGTACACGGCGTACGGCGCACGCATGGTGGGGGAGCCGACGCAACGGCCGCGGATGCCCTTCCTGATGGCAGCGAACGGACCGCGCAGCATGCGGCTCGCTGCCCGCCTCGGCCAAGGCTGGGTCACGACCGGGCCGGACGGTCTCGTCGGCGAGGAATGGTGGCAGGGCGTCGCGGCGCTGAGTGCGCGCATGACCGAGGTGTCCGACGCCGCCGGCATCGACGCGAGCGACTTCGGACGCAGCCTCTCGCTCGACTCCGGCGGTCAGTTCGCGCTGGAGAGCATCGGCAGCTTCGAAGACAGCGTCGGCCGGGCGGCCGAGCTCGGCTTCACCGACGTGATGGTGCACTGGCCGCGCGCGGACGGGATCTACGCGGGCTCCGAGCGCGTGCTCGAGGAGGCTGCCGCGCGGATCCCGGCCCTGCGCTGAACTACTCGGCTGGCGGGCCGTCCTGCGCGGCCTGCTCGTCCATCCACATGATCTCCCAGATGTGCCCGTCCGGGTCCGCATACGCGCGGCTGTACATGAAGCCCATGTCCTGCGCGTCGCGAGTCTCGGTACCGCCGGCCGCGATCGCCTTGTCGACATGGGTGTCGACCTCGGCGCGGCTGGGCTCGTCCAGCGCGTTCAGCACCTGCACGCTGCTCTGCGCGTCGATGAGCTCCTTCGTCGTGAACGTCTTGAAGAAGTCCGGCTTGAGCAGCATCGCGTAGATGGCGTCGCTGATCACCACGCAGATCGCGTTCTCATCGGAGAAATTGTCGTTGATGCCGTAGCCGAGCGCACTGTAGAAGTCGCGCGAACGCTGCAGGTCGTCAACGGCCAGGTTCACGAAGATCATGCTGGGCATTGATTGGCTCACTTTCTGGTGGAGGGAGTGCTGGGACGCATCTGCGTGGAGCAGACGGGGCGAAACAGACTCAACGCTGCACTGTGCCAGCGGCATCCGCAAGCCCCCGTCTGTCGACCGCAATGGGAGAGTCAAGATATTCTCAGGTCTATGTCGATATGGCGCACCAAGAGCATCGAGGCCTCACTGGCCGACTCCCACCTCGAGCATCGAAGCCTCAAACGCTCGCTGGGCACGTTCGACCTGATGATCATGGGTGTGGCCGTCGCGGTCGGCGCCGGAATCTTCTCTGTCGGGGCCAAGGCCGCTGGCGAGTACGCGGGACCCTCCGTGACCGTCGCCTTCGTGCTCGCCGCGATCACGTGCGCCCTCGCGATCATGTGTTACGCCGAGTTCGCCTCGACGATCCCCGTCGCTGGATCGGCATACACCTACACCTACGCGACGCTCGGCGAGCTGCTGGCCTGGATCATCGGATGGGACCTCATCCTCGAGATGCTCACGGCCGGCGCCGTGATCGCCAAGTACTGGGGCATCTACCTCAGCAATGTGTTCGAACTCTGGAACTGGGATGTTCCAGCGACGATCCCCGTGCTCGGCCTCGACGTCAGCTGGGGCGCGTTCCTGATCGTGGCGATCTTCACGGCCCTGCTCGTGCTCGGCACCAAGCTCAGCTCGCGCGTCGGTGCGGTGTTCACGATCATCAAGGTCGCGATCGTGCTCTTCGTCATCGTCGTCGGCGCCTTCTTCATCAACCCCGCCAACTACACGCCGTTCATCCCGCCCGCCGTGCCGAGTGCTCCGGGGGAGGGGGATGCCTGGGCGCAGTCCCTGTTCTCCTTCATGACCGGGGCGGCGCCGGCCCAGTACGGGATCTTCGGGCTCCTCGCCGGGGCATCCATCGTGTTCTTCGCCTTCATCGGATTCGACGTCGTCGCGACGTCCGCCGAGGAGGTGAAGAACCCGCAGCGCACCCTGCCTCGCGGCATCTTCGGCGGCCTCGCCATCGTCAGCGTGCTCTACATCGGGGTCAGCCTGGTGCTGACCGGCATGGTGCCGTACACGGTTCTCGCGGATGCCGACGACCCCAGCCTCGCGACGGCATTCGTCGAGGTCGGCGCCGGCTGGGCGGCCCAGGTGATCTCCATCGGCATCCTCGCCGGCCTCACCACGGTGATCATGGTGCTGCTGCTCGGCCTGGCCCGCGTGCTCTTCGCCATGAGCCGCGACGGCCTGCTGCCGCAGTGGATGAGCCGCACCTCCGACAAGCGCCACACGCCGGCGCGCGTGCAGATCCTCGTCGGTCTGATGGTCGCGCTGCTGGCCGGGCTCACCGACGTGTCGGTGCTCGAGGAGATGATCAACATCGGAACGCTCTCCGCCTTCGTGCTGGTGAGCATCGCCGTCGTGGTGCTGCGCAAGAAGCGCCCCGATCTGCCGCGCGCCTACAAGGTTCCGTGGTCGCCCGTGCTCCCGATCCTCTCGGCCGCGCTCTGCGTCTGGCTGATGCTCAACCTGACGACGCTCACCTGGGTGCGCTTCCTCGTCTGGCTCGCTCTCGGCCTCATCGTCTACTTCGGCTACAGCAAGCGGCACTCGCTGCTCGGCAAGCAGCAGGCCGCCGAGCAGGCCGCGGCCACGAAGGCGAACGCGAGCGAGTAGCGTCTGAGTGCTGCCCTGAGGTGTGTTCGAGGCGTGTTCCGAGGCGCGTGCCGTGTCGCGAGAAAGCGATGCGGATGTCGCGGGAATACCGCGGGGCCGGCATCCGTTATCTCAACTACATGCAAACGCATGGATAGATTGTGTACTCGCACCACGCGAGAGAAGGAGCGGGCGTTCGCCATGCAGTTCGGACTCTTCACCGTCAGTGACATCACGCAGGACCCCACAACGGGCAAGACCCCGAGTGAGAACGAGCGCATCAAGGCGACGGTCGCCATCGCCAAGCACGCGGAAGAGGTCGGCCTCGACGTCTTCGCGCTCGGCGAGCACCACAACCCGCCCTTCTGGTCCTCCTCGCCGACGACCACGCTTGCGTCGATCGCGGCCCAGACCAGCACCCTGCACCTCTCCACCGCGACCACGCTCATCACCACGAACGACCCGGTGAAGATCGCCGAGGACTTCGCGATGCTGCAGCATCTGGCAGACGGCCGCGTCGACCTGACCCTCGGCCGCGGCAACACCGGCCCGGTCTACCCGTGGTTCGGCAAGGACATCCGCCAGGGCATCGAGCTCGCGCTCGAGAACTACGCGCTGCTCCGCCGACTCTGGCGCGAGGACTTCGTTGACTGGAGCGGCCAGTTCCGCACCCCGCTGCAGGGCTTCCAGTCCACGCCGCGCCCGCTGGATGACGTGCCCCCGTTCGTCTGGCACGGCTCGATCCGGAGCCCCGAGATCGCCGAGCAGGCCGCCTTCTACGGTGACGGTTTCTTCGCCAACCACATCTTCTGGCCGGCATCCCACACCCAGAAGATGGTCGCGTTCTACCGCCAGCGCTTCGAGCACCACGGCCACGGCAGCGCCGACCAGGCGATCGTCGGACTCGGCGGTCAGATCTTCATCGGCAAGACCTCGCAGGAGGCCAAGGCGGCGTTCCGCCCCTACTTCGACAACGCGCCCGTGTACGGCCACGGCCCGAGCCTCGAGGAGTTCACCAGCCAGACGCCGCTGACCGTCGGCAGCCCGCAGGAGATCATCGACAAGACGCTGGGCTTCCGCGACTACGTCGGCGACTACCAGCGCCAGCTGTTCCTGATGGACCACGCCGGCCTGCCGCTGAAGACCGTGCTCGAGCAGCTCGACCTGCTCGGCAGCGAGGTGCTGCCGACGCTGCGCCGCGAGTTCGACGCCCGCCGTGCACCGGGAGTGCCTGACGCTCCGACCCACGCCTCGCTGTTGGCAGCCAAGAACGCTGCGGCCAGTGCGGCCCCGGATGCCGTGCCGGCCGCGTCCGGCGCCGCATTCGGCCTCGGTGCAACCACCTCGACCTCGACGGGAGCGTAGTCATGACCGTTCGCAAACTGGCCGTCATCTCGGCCGGGCTCAGCCAGCCGTCCTCGACGCGGATGCTCGCCGACCACCTCGCGGCGGCAACCAGCTCGCGCCTGCGCGAGCAGGGCTTCGAGGTCGAGGTGACCACCGTTGAGCTGCGTGATGTCGCCAGCGACATCATGAACAACATGCTCACCGGCTTCCCGAGCCCCAAGCTCGAGGCCGTGATCGACGCCGTCACCGGCGCCGACGGACTGATTGCCGTGACGCCGATCTTCACGACCAGCTACAGCGGGCTGTTCAAGTCGTTCTTCGACGTGATCGACAACCAGTCGCTCACCGACATGCCCGTCGTCATCGGGGCGACGGCCGGGACGCCGCGGCACTCGCTCGCCCTCGACTACGCGCTGCGGCCGATGTTCACCTACCTGCACGCGAACGTCGCGACAACAGGCGTGTTCGCCGCGACGGGGGACTGGGGCGAGAGCGCCGACTCGGTGAAGACGTTGCCGAACCGTATCGAGCGGGCGGCCGGCGAGCTGGCCGCGCTGATGCACGACTCCGATCGCTCCTCGCAGATCCGCGACCCGTTCGGGTTCGACTCGGTGATGAGCGGGGTGGGCGGCTTCCAGCCCAGCTAGGACCACAGTCCAGGAACAACGATGCCCCGCCCTCGAGATCGAGGGCGGGGCATTCGTGTGTTGTGAGGCTGGATCAGCCGCTCTTGCGACGGAACTCGCGCTGGTGGGAGGCCGAGCCCTGGCTGCGGCCTGCCGCACCCTTGCCGTCAAGGTGGGATTCACCCTTGCCCTGGCTGGCCGCCTTCTGCTTGCGCTCCAACGCCTCTCGGAACTTGCGCTTGGTCTCTTCTGCCGCGCTGGTGGCGTTCTGTTCTTCGGAACTCATGTGCACAGTCTGCCACGCGTGCGGCGGAGTACGGCCGAACCGCTGCGCGCGTGCCAGAGAGCGCGATCGGATCCCTGTTGTGCTGGAGCGTGTCGGCGTAGCATCGCACGGTGGGGGATCGCTCATGCATGGAGGCCAACCATGAAATGGATCACCCCGGGCGCCGAGGACTATGACGACTCTCGCGCCCTGTTCAACGCAATGATCGACAGCCGCCCTGCGGTCATCGCCGCCTGTTCCGACGCCACCGACGTCGCAGAGGCTCTCGCCTGGGCCTCGGCGCACGGACATGCCGTCGCTGTCAGGTCCGGCGGGCACTCGGTCGCCGGTATGTCGACGATCGACGACGGGCTCGTCATCGATGTGCGCCCGATGAAGGGTGCCCTGGTCGACAGGGAGGCGCGCACGGTGACGGTCGGCGCCGGCCTCACCTGGGGCGAGTTCGACCGCGCAACGCAGCAGCACGGGCTCGCCACGACGGGCGGGCGGGTGTCGACGACGGGCGTGAGCGGGCTCACCCTCGGCGGCGGTTCCGGCTGGCTCGAACGGTCGTACGGCCTGGCCTGTGACAACCTGCTGGCCGTCGACCTCGTGACCGCCGGCGGTGAGCGTGTGCACGCCAGCGCAGAGGAGAACCCGGATCTGTTCTGGGCGCTGCACGGCGGCGGCGGCAACTTCGGTGTCGTGACCTCGCTCACCTTCGCGTTGCACGAGCTCGGGCCGCTCGTGTTGGCCGGCCTGATGCTCTGGCCGGAGAGCGAGGGGCGGGCCGTGACCCTGGCCTACCGGGACTTCGCCGTCGACGCGCCGGACGCCCTGGGGTCCGCGCTGATCTGCCTCACCGCCCCGCCGGAGGAGTTCGTGCCGGAACACCTCCAGGGTCAGCCGGTCGTCTCGGTCGGGCTCGTCTACGCCGGCCCTGTCGAGGAGGGCATCGAGGCGGTCCGGCCGCTGCGTGAGCTGCAGCCGGCGGTCGACCTCGTCGACGCGATGGGCTACGCCGACTTCCAGTGCATGATCGACGACCCGCCAGGGCTCTACAACTACTGGACGGCCGACTATCACGACGCGTTCCCCGATGCCGCCGTCGACGCCTTCCTCGCCTCCGGGCACAGTCGCCGATCCGAGAATTCGCAGCAACTGCTCGTGCCATGGGGCGGTGCCATCGCGCGCGGCGCGGACGGGGCGACGCCGCTCGCCAACCGCGGTGCCCGCTGGGTCTCGCATCCATTCGCGATGTGGGAGGGTCCGGAGGGCACGGAGGAGAACATCGCCTGGGCGCGTGAATTCCGGCGGAACATCGCTCCGCACACGAATGGCGGCGTCTACCTGAACTTCATCGGCAACGAGGGGCAGGAGCGCATCCGCGCGGCCTTCGGCGAGGAGAACTACACCCGCCTGGCACGGATCAAGGCGGAGTTCGATCCCGGCAACGTCTTCCAGGGCAATCAGAACATCCTGCCTGCACCGTGAATCCTGCGCCGCGGCGTCCGGGGCCGACGGAGGCCGCTCTGCTAGAGTGAGCGAGGATGTCGTGTGCCCCAGGGTGCAGGGCATTCTCAACTGAATAGAGCACCAACGGAGCAGGCTGGCAGGATGCTGGTCCCCTGTGGTGGTATTCCGAGCACAGCACTGCGCATCTCAACAGCGCCTCGTGCACGGCGTATTTCTACTGGTGGCCAGTGCAAGCACGTCAATCGCAATCGATACATTCTGACGCGCTGAAATCTGTCTGTTCCCCTGCTCCGATGTTCTACTCGCGCGCCACACGGGCGAGCGAGGCTAAACAAAGGAGATAGACCTCTTGGAAGGTCCAGAAATCACGTTCGCCGAAACCGTTATTGACAACGGAAAGTTCGGAACGCGCACCATCCGCTTCGAGACCGGCCGTCTCGCTCAGCAGGCTCAGGGTTCTGCAGCCGCATACATCGACGAAGAGACCATGCTTCTCTCGGCGACCTCCGTCAGCAAGCAGCCGAAGGACAACTTCGACTTCTTCCCGCTCACCATCGACGTCGAAGAGCGTATGTACGCCGCGGGCCGCATCCCGGGCTCCTTCTTCCGTCGCGAGGGCCGCCCCTCCACCGAGGCGATCCTCACCTGCCGTCTGATCGACCGGCCGCTGCGCCCGTCGTTCGTCGACGGTCTCCGCAACGAGATCCAGGTTGTCGTCACCGTTCTGGCCATCGCGCCGGACGAGCTGTACGACGTGCTCGCGATCAACGCGGCCTCGATGTCGACCCAGATCGCCGGTCTGCCGTTCTCCGGCCCGATCGGTGGCGTCCGCGTCGCCCTCGTTCCGACCGAGGCCGGCGCAGGCCAGTGGATCGCCTTCCCGAAGCACTCGCAGCTGGAGGACGCCGTGTTCAGCATGGTCGTCGCCGGCCGTGTCGTCACCGACGCCGATGGCAAGGAAGACGTCGCGATCATGATGATCGAGGCCGAGGCCACCGACAACGCCTGGGACCTCATCCAGGGCGGCGCCGTCAAGCCGAACGAGCAGGTCATCGCCGAGGGTATCGAGGCATCGAAGCCGTTCATCAAGCAGCTCGTCGAGGCTCAGGCCTCCGTCGCGGCCCGTGCCTCCAAGCCGACCGCCGACTTCAAGCTGTTCCCGCCCTACACCGACGTGGTCTACGAGGCCGTGTCGGCCCTCGCCCTCGAGGAGCTCAAGGGCATCTACCTGATCGCCGACAAGGTCGAGCGTCAGAACGCCGACGACGAGCTCAAGGGCCGCGTCAAGGAGGCCATCGCCGCCAAGGTTGAGGCCGGAGAGCTCGACGCATCCGCCCTGAACCAGCTCGGCGCCGCCTACAAGTCGGTCACCAAGCACGTAGTGCGCACCCGTGTGCTCAACGAGGGTGTTCGCATCGACGGCCGCGGCCTGGCAGACATCCGTCCGCTGGACGCCGAGGTTGCTGTCATCCCGCGCGTGCACGGTTCGGCGATCTTCCAGCGCGGAGAGACCCAGATCCTGGGTGTCACCACGCTGAACATGCTGAAGCTCGAGCAGTCGATCGACTCGCTGAGCCCGGTCACCAAGAAGCGCTACATGCACAACTACAACTTCCCGCCCTACTCGACCGGTGAGACCGGCCGCGTTGGAACGCCGAAGCGTCGCGAGATCGGGCACGGCGCACTCGCCGAGCGCGCCCTCGTTCCGGTTCTGCCGACCCGCGAGGAGTTCCCCTACGCGATCCGCCAGGTGTCTGAGGCTCTCAGCTCCAACGGCTCGACCTCGATGGGCTCCGTCTGCGCCTCGACCCTGTCGCTGCTGAACGCCGGTGTGCCCCTCAAGGCCCCCGTCGCCGGTATCGCCATGGGCCTCATCTCCGACACCATCGACGGTCAGACCCGCTACGCGGCTCTCACCGACATCCTCGGTGCCGAAGACGCCCTCGGCGACATGGACTTCAAGGTCGCCGGTACCAGCGAGTTCGTCACCGCGATCCAGCTCGACACCAAGCTCGACGGCATCCCCGCCTCGGTGCTCGCTGCCGCTCTGACGCAGGCGAAGGATGCCCGCAACACGATCCTCTCGGTGATGACCTCGGCCATCGACGTTCCCGACGAGATGGCACCGACCGCGCCTCGCGTGATCTCGGTCCAGATCCCCGTCGACAAGATTGGCGAGCTGATCGGCCCGAAGGGCAAGACGATCAACGCCATCCAGGACGAGACCGGTGCAGACATCTCCATCGAGGAGGACGGCACCGTCTACATCGGCGCCGTCGACGGCCCGTCGGCTGAGGCTGCGCGCGCGCAGGTCAACGCCATCGCGAACCCGACCAACCCTGAGGTCGGCGAGCAGTTCCTCGGAACCGTCGTGAAGATCGCCACCTTCGGTGCGTTCGTCTCGCTGCTCCCGGGCAAGGACGGCCTGCTGCACATCTCCGAGGTGCGCAAGCTCGCCGGTGGCAAGCGTGTCGAGAACGTCGAAGACGTGCTCGGCGTCGGCCAGAAGATCCTCGTCGAGATCACCAAGATCGATGACCGCGGCAAGCTCTCGCTCGCCCCGGTTGTGGTCGAGGAGGCCGCAGACAGCGAAGGCCGTGGCCACGAGGCCGCGCACGCCGAGGCTCCGGCCGAAGGCGCTGCCGAGTAGTCAGCCCTGCTTCACGCAACACCGCGGATGCCCGTCTCCCTCGAGGAGGCGGGCATCCGTCATTCCAGCCGCGACCGAGTGTCCCCCAATTGAGGGGCAAACCGCTTGCCGTGCCTTCGGCGCGCGGAGTACTGTGCGCCCATGTTGACTAATCCTCAGTTCCGTGTGCGGTTCCTGTCGCGCCTCGGCGCCCTCTCTCTGATCACCATCGGATTGGTCGCGGGTGTTGCCGCGGCTCCAGCCAGCGCGCTGCAGGGCGCACTGCTTCAGGGCACGGTCGCGACGGCCGTTCCGAGTTCGGGATGGTCGCCTCCGGCCTCAGCGAACTATGTGGCGCTCGGCGATTCGTTCACCGCCGGTCAGGGCGCACCGCCGTACAAGGCCGGGGCGTGCATGCAGAGCAAGTATGCGAGCTACCCGAGCATCGCAGCCGCGTTCAGTCGACTCCGGCTGATCGAGAACAAGGCCTGCTCCGGGGCGACGGTCGCCGCTGTCGGCGCTCAGCTCGTCGGCGTGAGCGCGTCCACGACGTTCGTCACCCTCACGGTCGGCGCGATCGACGCCGGCTCGAATGACGTGCTCGCCGCCTGTGCTCCGGATCCGGCGTCGCAGCTCTGCGCCGACGCGATCGCCGCCAGCACCGCGAAGCTGCAGGCGCTCGGCCCCCAGCTCGCCGGGCTGTACGCGACGATCGCCGCGACCCTTCCGGAAGCGCGCGTCGTCGTGCTGAACTACCCGAGGCTGTTCAACCCGGGCGTCGCACCCCTTGGCGACCTCGTCAACACGGCGACGGACGCGCTGAACGCCGTGATCCAGGGTGCAGTCGCGGCGACGGGCAACACGCGCATCATCCACGTCGATGTGACACAGGAGTTCGCCGGCCACGGCATCGGCGCCCGGCTGCCGTACATCGCCTTCGACCAGGCCAATCTGCTCGCGGTGGCGAACTTCCACCCGAACGCACTGGGGAACGCGCTGGGTTACACCCGGGCACTCGCCAACGACGGGGTGCTCCGCCGCTGAGGCCGCGACCGTCCAGGGCTTGGCGGCGCTACGGCGCCGCCTTCCCGAGGCGGCGCCGCAGCAGCGGTTCCAAGCGGAACGGGATCAGCTCACCCATCGAGAGTGACGTCTGGGTGCGCTTGACCCCGCGGCAGGCCAGGATCAGCGCGTCGATGCGGAACAGGTCCTCCGCGTCGAGGCAGACGACGCGGACGAGCAGGTCACTGCGGCCGCTCAGGCCGTGCGCCTGCACGACCTCGGGGACGGCGGCCAGTTCCCGCACGATCGCCGAGACCCGTTTCTGCTTCACGTGCACCTCGATGAAGGCCGTCAGCGGGTAGCCGAGAGCCGCGGTGTTCAGCCGGCGTTCGAAGGAATCGAAGAGTCCGGCCGACTCGAGTTTCGTCATCCGGGCCTGCACGGTGTTGCGGCTGAGCCCGAGCTGCTCGGCCAGCGCGACGGTCGTCGATCGCGGTTCGGCCGAGAGCGCCAGGAGGAGCTCGACATCGCTTGCGTCAAGAGTGTGCATAGTGCGCAAAAGTAGCACCGGCTGATGCCGCTGTATAGAGCAACATGCTCAAGGGATTCCGCGGTGATTGTGCTTGATGTGCAGGCGGCGTAGCCTCGCAGTAGCACCGGCAGCGTGGCCGGATGCCGGGTCGAGGGCGCCACAAGCGCGATCGACTGTCGCCGTGACCGAACGGAGTTCGCGTGATGATCAAGACGCAGATACCGACCCCGATGCCAGGCCAGACGATGGCGGACCAGAACCCAGAGTCGGGCTCGACCGAACCGGGTTCCCCGGCCGCGAGCTCGCCAGAACAGGACGCGGCCACCCGCGCCGACACGGCCCCGGCGATCGCCGATGATGAGACGGCCGCCCGACTTCTCAACGCCGCGGGCGAGCGCGTCCCGAACGCGGAGCTCGAGCCGTGGGCGAGCGAACTCGACGCAGAGGCCATCGGCGGGCTGTATCGCGACATGGTGGTCGTGCGCCGACTCGATGCAGAGGGCATCGCACTGCAGCGCCAGGGTCAGCTCGGCCTGTGGCCGCCGCTGCTCGGCCAGGAGGCGGCACAGATCGGCTCAGCACGGGCACTGCGGGCGGACGACTTCGTCTTCTCCAGCTACCGCGAGATGGCCGTCGCCTGGGTGCGCGGTGCACGCCCGGAGGGGCTCACCCGCGCGTGGCGGGGGATCTCGGCATCCGGATGGGACCCGTTCACCGTGAACATGGCCCCGATGCAGGTGATCATCGGTGCGCAGTCGCTGCACGCGACGGGCTACGCGCTCGGCATTCAGAACGACGGCGCCGATGCCGTGGCCGTCGCCTACTTCGGCGACGGGGCCACGAGCGAGGGCGATGTGAACGAGGCGATGGTGTTCGCCGCGAGCTTCCAGGCCCCGGTGATCTTCTTCTGCCAGAACAACCACTGGGCGATTTCTGAGCCCGTCGGTCTGCAGGCGCACCGCGCCATCTCCGACAGGGCGCCCGGCTTCGGGATCCCGAGCATGCGCGTCGACGGCAACGACGTGCTCGCGGTGTTCGCCGCGATGCGCAGTGCCCTCGATCGCGCCAGGAACGGCGGCGGCCCGACCTTCATCGAGGCCGTGACCTACCGGATGGGGCCGCACACGACGGCCGACGACCCCACCCGCTACCGTGACCCGGCCGAGCTGGAGCTGTGGGCCGGCCGCGACCCGATCCGCCGCGTCGAGGCGCTGTTGCGCGGCATGGGCGCGTTCACCCCGGAGTTCGAGCAGCAGGTGGCGGATGCCGCAGACACCGCAGCCGCCGAGCTGCGTGCCGTCACGATCGCGCTGAAGGATCCAGCCCCGCTCAGCGTCTTCGACCACGTCTACGCCGAGCCGCACACCGCGCTGGAGCGGGAACGCGAGCAGTACCGGGTCTACCTGGAGCAGTTCGAACCGCCAGAGGGAGCTGTCCAGGCAGCAGACGACGCAGAATCCACGAGCGCGGACAATGGAGGTGCACGATGACCGTGATGACACTCGGTGGCGCGATCAACGCCGGACTGCGTGCAGCACTCGCCGGCGATGAGAAGGTCATGCTGATGGGCGAGGACATCGGTGCGCTCGGTGGCGTCTACCGGATCACCGACAAGCTGCAGGCGGAGTTCGGCCCGCGCCGCGTCGTCGACACCCCGCTGGCGGAGGCCGGCATCCTCGGCACCGCCGTCGGCCTCGCGTTCCGGGGGTACCGCCCGGTCGTCGAGATCCAGTTCGACGGCTTCATCTACCCCGCCTTCGACCAGATCGTGAGCCAGGTCTCGCGGATGCACGCCCGCACGGAGGGCGCGGTGACGCTGCCGATCACGATCCGCGTGCCGTTCGGCGGCGGCATCGGCTCGGCCGAACACCACTCCGAATCGCCTGAGGCCTACTTCGCGCACACTCCGGGCCTCCGCGTCATCAGCCCGTCGACGCCGCAGGACGCGTTCACGATGATCCAGCAGGCCATCGCCTGCTCCGACCCCGTGCTCTTCTTCGAACCCAAACGGCGGTACCACGTGAAGGGCGAGGTCGACATCGACCGCCCGCTCGCGGATGCCGCGCCGATGGGTGGCGCCCACGTCGTCGTGCCGGGCACCGACGTCACGCTCGTCGCCTACGGGCCGCTCGTGGCCACGGCCAGGGACGCCGCAACGGCCGCACTGGCCGAGGGCGTGTCGATCGAGGTCGTCGATCTGCGTTCGCTCGCCCCGCTCGACCTCGAGACGCTCGCGGCATCCGTGCAGAAGACGGGCAGGCTCGTGATCACCCACGAGGCCTCCGGCGCGGGCGGGCTCGGCGCGGAGGTCGCAGCGAGCATCACCGAGCGCTGCTTCGAGTACCTGGAGCACGCCCCCGTGCGGGTGACCGGCTTCGGGGTTCCCTACCCGCCGGCGAAGCTCGAACGACACTATCTGCCTGACCTCGACCGGATCATGGACGGCGTCGACCGCGCGCTCGGCCGCTTCGGCTCCGAGACCGCCGTGCTCGGTTCTGAGGTGACGCGATGACCGAGATCCGCGCATTCCTGCTGCCCGACCTCGGAGAGGGTCTGACCGAATCGGAGGTCGTCAACTGGCGCGTGGCCGTCGGCGACACGGTCACGCTCAACCAGATCATCGCCGAGGTGGAGACCGCCAAGGCCATCGTCGAACTGCCCGCCCCCTACGCCGGCATCATCACGCGCATCTACGCGGAGCCGGGCGTCACCGTGAACGTCGGCGAGCCGCTGATCGACTTCGAGGTGCCGGATGCCGCAGGCAACGTGACTGCCAACGGCGATGCGCCGACGGCACCGATCGCGCAGGCCCCCGCGGAACCGCAGGCACCGAACCTCGTCGGCTACGGGGCCCCGCCGGAGTCCGGCGATGGCCCGGCGCGACGGGCCCGCCGCCGTCTGGAGACGCAGGCGATCCCGATCGTGCTCGCCCAGAATGCCGGTGAGGACGCCGCAGGCGGGATCGTGCCGGGGGCGACCGGCCAGACCGGGCCCGTTGGCACGACGACGGGCGGCATGGCGGAGCGGGCGCGCTCGACACCGCCAGTGCGCAAGCTGGCCCACGATCTCGGCATCGACCTCGAACAGCTCCAGGGCAGCGGCACCGGCGGAACCGTGACGCGCGACGACGTGGAGGCCGCATTCGCCGAGCGCTTCGGTGGGGGCGTCGCGACATCCGCGACGCAGGCATCCCCGGCAACCGCTGCACCCACCGCTGCACCCGTCGCCGCGACGCAGGCGACGGCGCGCGCGAGCGCTCCAGGCCCCGACGAGCACGGCGAGACCCGCATCCCCATTCACGGTGTGCGCAAGCACACGGCGGCGGCGATGGTGCAGAGCGCATTCACCGCACCGCACGTGAGCTGCTTTCTCACCGTCGACGTCGGGCGGAGCGTCGAGCTCCTCGCCGAGCTGCGGGCGGAGCGCAGCGCGGGCGGCCCCAAGATCGGCATCCTCGCGCTCGTCGCGCAGGCCGTGTGCCTGGCCGCCCGGCGCACGCCCGAGCTGAACTCGCACTGGGATGAGGCAGCACAGCAGATCGTGCAGTACCGCTCCGTGCACCTCGGCATCGCCGCTGCGACCCCGCGCGGCCTGATCGTCCCGGTGATCTCCGACGCCCAGGCGATGGGTCTCGCCGAACTCGCCGACGCGATCGCCGGGCTGAGCGAGGCGGCCAGGGCTGGCACCACGACTCCGCAGGCCCTCCGCGGCGGCACGTTCAGCATCAGCAACATCGGTGTCTTCGGTGTGGACGCCGGAACGCCGATCCTGAATCCTGGGGAGGCCGGGATCCTCGCCATCGGCGCGCTGCGCCGGGAGCCGCGCGAGTGGCAGGGCGAGATCGCCCTCCGTGACGTGCTGACGCTCAGCCTCAGCTTCGACCACCGGGTCGTCGACGGCGAGCAGGGGGCCCGCTTCCTGCGTGATGTCGGAATGATCCTGAACAATCCCGGCCGTGTTCTGAGCATGCTGTGAGCCGTCGGCTGACTAGGGTGGGATCACGTTCCGCCGGGGTGACGTCCGGCCGCGAAGCAGCGGGGAGGCCTCGATGAGCGCTCTGGACACCGGTGGGGCCCGAGCGGGCACAACCACCCCCGGTACAACGACCCCTGGAACGACAACACTGCGGAGCGCGATCGACCCGGACTCCGCACCGTTCCTCGCCAACGACTCCGCTCAGCGCGGCCTCGTCGCCGAACTCAATGAGCTGCTGGCGACGGCGGCCATGGGCGGTCCAGAGTCGTCGCGCCTCCGGCACACGGGGCGTGGCAAGCTGTTGCCCCGCGATCGCGTCGACCGCCTGCTCGATCCCGGCAGCCCGTTCCTCGAGATCGCGCCCCTCGCCGCGCACGGACTCTACGGATCGGAGGCGCCGGCCGCCGGTGTCATCGCCGGCATCGGCCTGGTGCACGGTCGGCACGTCATGGTCATCTGCAACGACGCCACCGTCAAGGGAGGCACCTACTTCCCGCTCACGGTGAAGAAGCACCTGAGGGCCCAGGAGATCGCACTCGAGAACCGGATCCCGTGCATCGCGCTCGTCGACTCCGGCGGCGCCTACCTGCCCATGCAGGACGAGGTGTTCCCCGACCGCGAGCACTTCGGGCGAATCTTCTACAACCAGGCACGGATGTCGGCCGCCCGCATTCCGCAGATCGCGGCCGTCCTCGGCTCCTGCACGGCCGGCGGCGCGTACGTGCCGGCGATGAGCGACGAGACGGTGATCGTCCGCGGGCAGGGCACGATCTTCCTCGGCGGACCACCGCTGGTCAAGGCGGCCATCGGCGAGATCGTCACGGCGGAGGAACTCGGCGGCGGGGAGCTGCACTCCCAGGTCTCCGGTGTCACGGACCACCTGGCCGAGAACGACGCACACGCCCTCGAGATCGTGCGCGACATCGTCGCGACGCTGCCGCCGCCGGCCGAGCCGGCCTGGGCCGTCGCGGAGAGCAGCGAGCCGCGCGCGGAGCAGAGCGAGCTCTACGGGATCGTGCCGCTGGACGTGCAGGCCGACTACGACGTGCGCGAGGTGATCGCCCGCCTCGTCGACGACAGTGCCATGCACGAGTTCAAGCGGGAGTACGGCACGACGCTCGTCACCGGGTTCGCCCGCATCCACGGCCACCCGGTCGGCATCATCGCCAACAACGGCGTTCTCTTCAGCGAGGCGGCCGAGAAGGGCGCGCACTTCATCGAACTCTGCGACCAGCGCGGCATCCCGCTGCTGTTCCTGCAGAACATCTCCGGCTTCATGGTCGGCCGCGAGGCGGAGGCCGGCGGCATCGCCAAGCACGGGGCCAAGATGGTGACGGCCGTCGCGACGACGCGCGTGCCGAAGTTGACCGTCGTCATTGGCGGGTCGTTCGGCGCAGGTAACTATTCGATGTGTGGTCGTGCGTACTCTCCCCGCTTCCTCTGGATGTGGCCGGGTGCCCGCATCTCGGTGATGGGCGGAGAGCAGGCGTCCTCCGTGCTCGCGACGGTCAAGCGCGACCAGTTCGAGGCGCGCGGCGAGGAGTGGGCCGCGCCGGACGAGGAGGCCTTCCGTGCACCGATCCGGGAACGCTACGAGCACCAAGGCAGCCCGTACTATTCGACGGCACGGCTCTGGGATGACGGCGTGATCGACCCGGCCGACACCCGCAGGGTGCTCGGCCTCGCCCTCGACGTCTGCAGCAGGACCCCGCTGCCCGAGCCGGCCTTCGGCCTCTTCCGGATGTGATGCGCGCCATGCCAGCCCCAGAGACCACAGAGCTGCGAAGCCCGATGGCGGCGACAGCGCCATTCGGCCGGGTGCTCGTCGCGAACCGCGGCGAGATCGCCTGCCGCATCATCCAGACGCTGCGCCGCCTCGGTATCGTCTCCATCGCCGTGTACAGCGACGCCGACCGCGAGGCCAAGCACGTGGGCCTCGCAGACATCGCCGTGCGCATCGGTCCGGCCGCCGCGAGTGAGAGCTACCTCGACGTCGCCGCCGTCATGGCCGCCGCCGTCGCCAGCGGTGCGGATGCCGTGCACCCCGGTTACGGCTTCCTCTCGGAGAGCCCGCTGCTTGCTGCGGCCTGCGCGGAGGCCGGGATCGTCTTCGTCGGCCCGAGCGAGTCGGCGCTCAGCGTGATGGGCGACAAGATCCGCTCCAAGCGTCACGTCGCCGCGTACGGTGTGCCCGTGACGCCGGGCAGTGAATCGAGCGGCGACGGAGCGGGTGGGGACAGCGGCGACGCCGCCCTGACGGCATCCGCCACCGCCATCGGCTACCCGGTGCTCGTCAAGCCCTCCGCCGGCGGCGGGGGCAAGGGCATGCAGGTGGTGCAGAGCGCGGAGGAGCTTCCGGCGGCGCTCGCCACGGCCAGGCGCGTCGCACGTGCGGCCTTCGGTGACGACACGCTCTTCCTGGAGAAGCTGATCGAGCGGCCGCGGCACATCGAGGTGCAGTTGCTGGCCGACCGCGCGGGCAACACAGTGCACCTGGGGGAGCGCGAGTGCTCGCTGCAGCGCCGGCACCAGAAGGTCATCGAGGAGGCCCCATCGCCGCTGCTGGATGCCGGCACACGGGCACGCATCGGCGAGGCGGCGTGCGCCGTCGCCCGCAGTGTCGGCTACGAGGGGGCGGGAACCGTGGAGTTCCTCGTCTCGGATGCCGCGCCAGAGGAGTTCTTCTTCATGGAGATGAACACACGCCTCCAGGTCGAACACCCGGTGACGGAGCAGGTGACGGGCATCGACATCGTCGAGTGGCAGCTGCGCACGGCCGCAGGGGAATCGCTGCCGTGGCGCCAGGACGAGATCGCACTGACCGGGCACTCCGTCGAGGCGCGCATCTACGCCGAGGACCCCGGCCACGACTTCCTGCCGACCAGCGGACGGATCGCGGCGCTCGCCGAAGCGACCGCGCCGTGGCTGCGCGTCGACAGCGCGATGCAGGCTGGCGGCGAGGTCGGCACCCACTACGACCCGATGCTGGGCAAGGTGATCGCGTGGGGACCGGACCGAGCCAGCGCGCTCGCCCGCCTCGATGCCGCACTCGCCGACACGGTCATCCTCGGCCTCGGCACCAACCTCGACTTCCTGCGTGGACTGCTGGGCGACCCGGCCGTGCGTGCGGGGCACCTCGACACCGGACTCATCGAGCGCCACCTCGCCGCCGGTTCCGAGCACGGGGCCGGCCGAGCGAGCAATGACCCGGATGCGATCGGTCCAGCGGAGATGCTGGCCGTCGCGGCCATCGTGCTCTGCCCGCAGAGCCCGGCGCCCGGCGCTGCCTCCGCGCTCTGGCGTGACGGCGCCGGTTGGCGTTCGGGTGGCGCCGCCGCGGCCCGCCCGATCGGCACGCGCGTGCTGCCGGGAGGCGACGACGGGCCGGCGGCCGACTCAGCTCCGGCCGCCGCCGATCTCACCGTGCGCCGTGACGGCGACGGTTTCACCGTGACGGTGACGACACCGGGCGCAGACGGCGCAGGCGAGGTCTCCGAGCACGGCGTGAGCCTGTCTTGCGATGGCGCAGACGGGCGGCGTTGGCCGCTCGGTCCGAGCGGGATCCGGGTCGGCATCGCGGTGGACGGGGTGCAGCGCCGCTGGAGCTGGGCCATCGACGGCGATGAGCTCTGGCTCACCGCCGCCGGCCAGGGCGCCCGATTCGCCCTGCAGAGCCGGGAGGCGGCGCTCCAGCTGGAGCTCGCCCGCATCCGCGCCGACCGGGCGCTGCTCGCCGGCGGAGTGGCCGCGAGCCCGGAGCTGCGCACACCGATGCCGGGAACCGTGGTTGCGCTGCACGCGGCATCCGGCGACCGGGTCGCGATCGGCGATGCCATCGGCACGGTCGAGGCGATGAAGATGGAACACCTGCTGACGGCGAGCGTCGCCGGCATCCTGCGGCTGCACGTGCGGCTCGGCGAGGCGCTGCGACGCGAACAGCTCGTCGCATCGATCGATGCGGATGCCGCGGCGCCCGATGCGGGAACGGCCGACGACGCGCGTGAGGGGAAGTAAGGAATGACAGACGACAACGGGAAGGCGGACGAGGCGCCGCTCACACCGATCGTGCAGCGCGGCCTCTTCTTCGAGGAGTTCGACCTCAGCGCGCGGTACATGCACCGCCCGGGCCGCACCATCACCGAGGCCGACAACGTGCTGTTCACCACCATGACGATGAACCCGCAGTCGCTGCACCTCGACGCCGCCTTCGCCGCCGGGCAGCCGTTCGGCCAGCGGCTGGTCAACTCGATGCTCACACTGTCGACCCTGGTCGGGGCCTCGGTCGCGCAACTCACCCAGGGCACGCTCGTCGCCAACCTCGGTTTCGGCGCGATCGCCTTCCCGCTGCCGCTGTTCCACGGCGACACGCTCTACTCCGAGACCGTCGTCAGCGCCAAACGCCTCTCGGCCTCGCGCCCCGGTCAGGGCATCGTCACGCTCGAGCACACCGGGCGCAACCAGCACGGCGAGATCGTGGCGACGGCGAGCCGCACAACGCTCGTCTGGTGCATCGGCTCCGCCCCGGAGGATGGCACGGGCGGCGCAGCAGCGGCGGCCGGCGCATGAACGCCGTCGATGGCAGCGCCGTCGAGACCGGCGTCGACTTCGCCACGGTCGGCCCCGCCCTGCTGTTCTGCCCCGCCGATCGCCCCGACCGCTTCGGCAAGGCGGCCGAGCGGGCGGATGCCGTCATCCTCGACCTCGAAGACGCCGTCGACCCCGCGGCCCGCCCGGCCGCGCGGCAGGCACTCCTCGCGCAGCGACTCGATCCGCGCCACACCATCGTGCGGGTGAACCCGTTCGGCTCGAGCGACCACGTCGCCGACGTCGAAGCGGCGTTCGGCGCCGGCTACCGCACCCTGATGCTCGCCAAGTCCGAGTCGGTCGCCGCGGTTCGCTCCATCGAGTCGCTCGCCGCGGCATCCGGAATCACCGCGGGCGTCGTCGCACTGTGCGAGACGGCGGCCGGCGTGCTGGCCGCGCCGCAGATCGCCGCCGAACCCACCGTCGTCGCGGTGATGTGGGGAGCGGAAGACCTGCTGGCCTCACTCGGCGGCAGCTCCAGCCGCTTCGACGACGGCCGCTACCGGGCCGTCGCATCGCACGCCCGCTCCGCGGTGCTGCTGGCCGCCGGAGCCCATGGCACGACCGCCATCGACGCCGTGCACCTCGACATCGATGACGAGGCAGGGCTGAGCGCGGAGGCGACGGATGCCGCGGCGTGCGGCTTCGCGGCGACGGCCTGCATTCACCCGGCCCAGGTCGCCATCATCCGTGCCGCGTACCGCCCGGACGAGCGTGCGTTGCAGGCCGCCCGGGAGCTCCTGGCCGCCGCGGTCGGGCAACCGGGCGTGTTCCGCCACGACGGCCGCATGATCGACGAGCCGGTGCTCCGCCACGCGAGGGCGCTGCTCGCCCGCGCCTGACTCGCTGGCTGCTCAGCGGACGGCGAAGCGCGTGTGCCGCAGCGCGGCACCCGGCTCCCTGCCTGCGACGGCAACGTTGTAGCGCAGCCGCGGCGGCCCGGACCCCAGAGCGCGGAGCCACTCCGCCGATGCGGCCTCAACGGGGAAGATCGTGACCAGCCGCATCGGCGCCCCGGAGTCGGGCCAACGCACGCCGTAGACGAGCGCGGCCGAGCCGTCTGCGGCGACGACCACCCTGGTGCGTGCGAGCACGGCGGCGTCCCATTCATCGACCGACGCCGCGGGCCCGGCGTGCCCCGGTTCGGCGCCGAGCCGGGGGAGGGCGGCATCCGTCACCCGTTGCAGCAGGGTCTCGGTTCCGTGCACGGTCCACGGTGAGAAGTGCTCCGAGGGGAGGTCGAGGGCGGCGGCAACGCCGCCGCCCATCCACCGCTCGCGTTTGTACCCGAACGGCGTCTTCTCCTCGCTGAACAGGTAGCCGTACACGTGCAGCAGGCCGGCGTTGCCGACGGGCCACACCGCGCGGACGCCGGCCAGCTCGTGCAGAAGATCGAACAGCGGCCGACCCACCACCGCTGTGCCGCTGTGCTCGTCGATCACGGTCGACTCGCCCCAGAGCGCGAAGCGGCCCGCGTCGGCATCCGCCGCCACCTGGGCGGCCAACCACGGCGTGAAATGCGCCGTCGCCGCGGCGGGGTCTGCGCCGGATGCGATCGCGACGGACGCGCGGAGTAGGGCGTCGAGTGATGCCCCGTGCCCGGTGGGGCCGACGCCTTCGGCTGCCGCGATGTCGAGGCTGGAGAGCGGGTCTGTTGGCTGCACAGGGCAATGCTAGGCCGCCGGAACACCGGGCAGACCGAGTCGTTGTGCGCTGTTCACTGGGCGTTCACCCAGCCGTGGTGATTGCGTCGAAATCGGCTGCCTACCATGGACGCATCGTCCCGGAGGTCCGGGTCGGCCACCGCCACAACCGCCACATTCTCAAGGAGTCGAGTGTCCCAACAGCAACGCGTCATGGTCTGGGACTTTGACGGCACGGTCGCCCTCGGCAGCGGGCCGGTGCTCGCCTACGCCAACGCGGTGGCCGCCGAGCTCGCCGCTCCCGCCGCACGGCAACTCCGTGACGAGGTCGAGTCAGCACTCGAGCTGCACCCGTCCGGGCGCCTGCCCGGAAGCGGCGCGATCGACGGCTACGACCTCGTGCGGGTGCTCGCCGCGCAGTGGGGCACGGATGCCGCGCTGCTCAGCCGCGCATACCGGCAGAGCCGCGAACTGCTCGCCACTCCGGCCGCCCCGATCCACCCCGTGCCCGGCCTGGCCGATGTCCTCGCCGCCGCCCGCGGGAACGCCGTGCTCGTGCTCGCCACGAACGCCCCGGACATCCGGCTCGACGACGCACTGCGGCAGCTCGGCCTCGACGGCGCATTCGACATCGTGCGCCACTCCGTCGGCAAGCCGCGCGGCATGGCGCCGCTGCTCGACGAACTCGCCGGGCCAGACGCCGGCGCCGTGCTCAGCATCGGCGACGTCTGGGTGAACGACCTGCAGCCAGTGCACGCCCGCGGCGGCATGACGGCGCTCATCGGGCCGGCCGACCCGCTCGCGACGCCGAGCATGCGGGCCGAGACGCTCGAGGAGCTGTTCCCCGCCATCGCCGACTGGCTCGCCCTCCCATCCTGATTCCCGCCAACCCCATCGAAGTCCGCACAACAGAACCCCAGAAAAGGTAGATCGTGAACACTCGCAAGCACCTCCCGCTCCTCGGCGCCGCTGCACTCGCCGCCATCGCACTCGCCGGCTGCGCTCCCAGCGCGACCGTGGGCGCCGAGCCGCCTGCACCGGCAGCAGACCCGACGTCGCTCACCCTCGCGCTCGTGCCGTCGCAGGACCAGTCCGGTCTCGTCGACACCGCGGCACCGCTCACAGAGATGCTCACAGAGGCGCTCGGGATCCCCGTCACCGGCGTCGTCTCCAAGGACTACCAGGCCGCGGTCGAGGCGATGGGTGCAGGCCAGGCGCAGATCGGCTTCCTGCCGTCGCTGCAGCTGTGGCAGGCCAGCGACATGTACGACGCCAACGTCGTGCTGCAGACCGAGCGCAACGGCAACATCACTTACCCGGCCCAGTTCATGACGAACAACCCGGACAAGTACTGCGAGGACACTCCGGTCGAACGCGACGGCAAGCTGTTCTGCAACGGCGCCGACGCGCTGAAGGGCCCTGCAGGACTCGACGCGATCGGCACGATCGCCGGTTCCAAGGTCGCACTGCTCGGTCCGGGCTCGCCAGCGGGCTACATCTACCCGATGCTGGCGCTGCAGGAGGCCGGGCTCGACACCGACACCGACATCGAGCAGCTCCCGGTCACGGCCAACGACGCGAGCGTGCTCGCCGTCTACAACGGCGACGCCGAGGTCGGCTTCAGCTTCTGGGATGCCCGCGACATCGTGAAGAAGGACGTCCCGGATGTCGGCCAGAAGGTCGTCGTCTTCGCGCTCAGCGAGGAGATCCCAAACGACGGCGTCGCCGTCACCAACGATCTCTCCCCGGAGCTCCAGGAGAAGATCTCCACCGCACTGCTCGAGTACTCGAACACGCCGGAGGGCGCGGAGACCCTGACCTCCATCTACTCCATCACGAAGCTCGCGCCGGCGGACGCCTCATCGCTCGACGTCGTCGCCCGCGCGGCCGCGAAGCTCGGCCTGCAGTAACCCATGAGCGTTCAGAACGCCGTCGCAGCGGTCGGGGTCACCACCCCGGCCGCTGCGCCGTGGTCCATCCGCATGCACGAGCTCACCGTGCGCTATCCGACCGGTGTCGTCGCCCTCGACGGGGTGAGCCTCAGCATCGAGGCCGGCGAGATGGTCTCCGTCGTCGGGCTCTCCGGCTCGGGCAAGTCCAGCCTGATCCGCACGATCAACGGGCTCGTCCCCGTCACCAGCGGCACCCTCGAGGTCGGGGGGTTCCGCCTCGACACCGCCGGCGCCCGGGAGCTGCGCCAGCTGCGCGGGCAGATCGGCATGATCTTCCAGGGCTTCAACCTGGCCGGCCGCACGAGCGTGCTGAACAACGTGCTCGTCGGGCGTCTCGCCCACACGAGCACCTGGCGCACCCTGCTCGGCATGCCGACATCCGCCGACAAGCTGATCGCCTTCGAGGCCCTCGACCGGGTCGATATCCTCGCCAAGGCCTGGGATCGGGCCTCGTCGCTCTCCGGTGGCCAGCAGCAGCGTGTCGCCATCGCCAGAGCCCTCGCCCAGGAGCCCAAGCTCGTGCTCGCCGACGAGCCCGTCGCGAGCCTCGACCCGCCGACCGCGCACGGGGTCATGCGTGACCTGCGCCGGATCAACCAGGAACTCGGCATCACCGTGCTCACGAATCTGCACCTCATGGATCTCGCCAGGCAGTACGGCACGCGCATGATCGGCCTGCGGGCAGGCCGCATCGTCTACGACGGCCCGGCGGCCACGGCGACGGATGCCGACTTCGAAGCCATCTACGGCCGCTCCATCGAGGCGGAAGACCGGCTCGGCTCGTGACGCAGCTTCTCGCAGCACCACCCACCGTGCGCAGCATCGTTCCGCCGCCCCGCCCCGCCGGCCGCTGGAAGCCGTGGCTCGCGGCGGGCATCGTGCTGCTGATCACCATCATCACGATGCTGCCAGGCATCGGGGTCGGCTTCAGCCTCGACGCCATCATCCGCAACTGGCAGAACGGCGCGGAGAAGATCCTCCAGCTGCTGCAGCCGGACTGGGCGTTCTTCCCGCGCACCATCGCGCCGCTCGTGGAAACCCTGCAGATGGCCGTGATCGCCACGGCCATCGGTGCGGCGATCTCCCTTCCGCTCAGTTTCCTGGCGGCGAGGCTGACGAACCCGAACACGGTCAGCCGCACGGTCGTGCGTTTCCTGCTCAACGTGGTGCGCGCGGTTCCCGAGCTGCTCTATGCGGCCATACTCGTGGCGATGGTCGGCGTCGGCGCCCTGCCTGGCATCCTCGCCCTCGTGCTGTTCAACGTCGGCATCGTCGTGAAGATGGTGTCCGAGTCGATCGAGTCCAACGACGCCGGCGCTCTCGAGGCCGGGCGCGCGGCCGGCGCGACCCAGTTCCAGATCAACAGGGCCATCGCGCTGCCCGACACCTGGCCCGCCTTCGTCAACCAGACCCTCTACGTGCTCGAACTCAACGTGCGGGCGTCGACCGTGCTCGGCCTCGTCGGGGCCGGCGGCCTCGGCCTGCTCATCGACGCCGTGCGCACCTTCTACCGATACGACCAGCTGTCGTTGATCATTCTGGAGATTCTCATCGTCGTCGTCGCCATTGACACCGTCAGTTCCGCCGTGCGGAAGAGGCTCGTATGAGCCTCGCCATCCCGCTGAAACCGCGGCAGCCCTGGCTGCGTGTCGTGTGGATCTCCGTCACCGCCGTCGTCGTGCTCGCCTTCTGGTCGATCGACATCAACTGGTCGCGTCTCATCGATGTGCCGGCGGAGATTGCCCGCTACCTCTGGCTCATGTTCTCCGACCCCAACTGGGACAAGCTGCCCGAGGCGCTCTGGCAGACCTGGCGCTCGATTCAGATGGCCTGGCTCGGCACCGTGCTCGGCATCCTCATCGCGACCCCGCTCAGCTTCCTCGCCGCACGCGGCTACGGTGCGCCGCCGGTGCGCGGGGTGCTGCGCATCGGATTTGCGCTGATCCGGGCGGTGCCGGAGATCATCATCGCCATCGTCATCCTCTCCGTCACCGGGCTCACGCCGCTGACCGGGGCGCTGGCCCTGGCCGTGAATGGCGTCGGAACCCTCGGCAAGTGGGGCTACGAATCCGTCGAGGGGATCGACCAGGGCCCCGTCGAGGCCGTGCGGGCCGCAGGCGGCGGCACCATGCACGCGCTGCGCTGGGGCGTCTGGCCCCAGTCGGCCCCCGCATTCTTCTCGTTCTGGCTGTACCGCTTCGAGATCAACGTGCGCTCCAGCGCCGTGCTCGGCCTGATCGGCGTCGGCGGCATCGGAGATATGCTCACCTCGTACACCCAGTATCGCGAGTGGTCCACCGTCGGCGTGCTTCTGATCGTCGTCGTCGTCGTGACCATGAGCATCGACGCCGCATCGGCGGCCATCCGGCGCCGCATCACAGAAGGGGCCCCCGTTCGTGACCTGGACCGGCAGTGAGCTCGCCCACCCGACGACCCGTATCGCGACCGTCATCCCCTCGCTGCAACCGAGTGAGCGCCGCGTCGCCGAGCTGATCCTCGCCGAGGCGGAAAGCGTCGTCGAGCTCACCGCCCAGGAGCTGGCCGACCGGGCAGGGGTGGCGCGCTCGACGGTGGTGCGCACTGGACAGAGCCTGGGCTACCGGGGCTACCCGCAGCTGCGCGTCGCCCTCACCCGCGAACTCGCCCAGGCGGCCGGCCGCGACCACGACTACGGCAGCAGCGCGCTGGGGCGGATCCGTGCCGACATCGACGCGCTGGCTGACTCGCTGCCGCAGATCTCGGCGATGCTGAGCGCAGACGCCGTCGACCGCGCGGTCACGCTGCTCGTCGGCTCCTCTCGTCTCCTCGCGGTCGCCAACGGCCTCTCCGCGCCGCTGGCGACCGACCTCTCGCTGCGCTTGACGGCCATCGGCCGCCCGACAGAGTACGTCGGCGACGCGATCGGCCAGCAGATCGCCGCGCGGCAGCTGGGGGAGCGGGATGCCTGCATCATCATCAGCGGAAGCGGCGCCAACGAGTCGAGCCTCAAGGCCGCGCGTGCCGTGCGAGCGTCAGGGGCCGCCCTCATCGTCATCACCTCCTTCGCCTCGTCGCCGCTCGTCTCGCTCGCCGACGTCTCCCTCGTGGTCGCGCCGGCGCGCGCGACCTTCCGTGGCGAACTCGAGCACACCTCCCGGATCCCGCACGTCGTGCTGCTCGAGTCGCTCGTCGAGGTCGCAGCGAGCCGCCTCGGTGACGCGGTGGTTGAGACGCGGGCCAGGGTGCTCGATATCCTCAGCGACAACCTCAGCGACTGAGATCGCCTACAGTTTGGTAACAGTTCGCCTGTCGGTACGCCCGCTGTGAGTGAGCTTGTCCTACGCTGAGAAAAGCGAGAAGGGGTGAGCATGACTCAACATATTCGGGTGGGGGCCCGAAAGCGTTACGACGAGAATCAGGAGCAGCTGGCTCAGCAGAGCCCGGCCGGGGGGCCGGAATTCTCGCCGCATTCTGGAGCCATATCCGGGCTCGCCGACATCGCGGAGCTGGGGAGCCCCGCACAGCAGGCACCAGCTGACACGTCGGCCGCTGGCACATCGGCCTATGGCACATCGGCCTCTGACGCTGTCATCTCCGCCGAGCGCCATCACGTCGCGGACACCGATCTCACGGTCTCACCGGTCGCTCTGGGCACCAGCGTCTTCGGTTGGACCCTCGGTGCCGAGACGGCGAACGAGGTGCTCGACCGCTACCGCGAGCTCGGCGGCAACTTCATCGACACGGCGGACAGCTACGCGTCCGGGCGGAGTGAGCACCTCATCGGATCGTGGATGCGGGCCGTCGGCTGCCGCGATCGGATGGTGCTCTCGACCAAGATCGGTCGTGATCCGGAGTTCCGCGGCCTCGGTGCCGCCGGCATCGAGGATGCCGTCAACGCCTCGCTGCGCCGCCTGCGCACCGACCACATCGATGTGCTCACCTTCCACGTCGACGACCGCGAGGTGGAGCTCGAAGAGAGCCTCAGCGCCGTCGACGCGCTCATGCGCGCCGGAAAGGTGCGCTACCTGGCTGCATCGAACTTCACGGCCGAACGGCTGCTCGAGGCCAGGGTGCTCGCCGCCAACGGGCTGCCGCGATTCCGACTGCTCCAGACGAACTACAGCCTGCTCAACCGCTCAGAGTACGAGTCGGGGCTCGCCCTCGTCGCCAGGGCCCAGGGGCTCGCCGTGATGCCGTACTTCGCGCTCGCCAACGGCTTCCTGGCCGGGGGATACCGCTCGCGAGCGTCGATCACGCCGTCGACGCGCGGTCTCAGGATCGGTGCCCACCTCAACCGCCGCGGCGCGCGCGTGCTCTCCGTGATGGATCGCATCGCCGGAGACTTCAACGTGCAGCTCGCCACGATCGCAATCGCCTGGTTGCAGGCGAAGAGCAGCGTCTGCGCGCCGGTCGTCGGCGTGAGCAGCGCCGCGCAGCTGGACGCCGTGATGGCGGCATCCGCGTTCCGGCTGAGTCGAACGGACATGATCGAGCTCGACCGGGCGACGGCCGCGAACTGATCGCTCAGTCGTTGCGTCCGCCGGCGCTCGCCTGCTCGATCAGCTGCCCCATCGCGCGGCGCAGCGCGGCCTGCGCCGCAACGGGGTCGCCGAGGTTCGCGCTGGCGTACGCGCCATCGCGGGCGAGGAAGTAGTCATCGCGGGCCGTGCCTGGGCTCGGGTGTCCCGCGTCGCGGAACAGCGCTTCGACCTCGGTGCCGTACCACTGCCGGTGCCGGGCGATCGCCTCTCGAACCGGGTGTGCCGGATCGCTGAACTGCGCGGTCGCGTTGATGAACGGGCAGCCGCGGAAGTCGGGCTTCTGCGCTTCCCCCGCGATCGCATCGACGAGCAACTCCAGGCGGACGAGCGGATCCGCGCTCGTGCGGAGGATCTCGGTGAGGATGTCCCGGATGTAGTCGTCCCGGACCCGGAGGTAGGCGACGATCAGCAGGTCCTTGGACGGGTAGTACTTGTAGAAGGTCGTCTTGGTGACGCGCGCCTCCGCGATGATGCGGTTGATCCCGACCGTGTGGACGCCCTCGTCGTAGAACAGGCGATTCGCCGTGTCGAGAATGCGCACCCGTGCGTGGGTAGTTGGCCGGATGGGCGAATCATTTCGCTCGACCATCCGGCCAACTCCTCCTCGCGAGGCGGCAGCCGCGGCTTCCGCCTGTGACACACGGGCCCTAGGGCGCCCGTTCAGTGCAATTCCGGAGAGTAGGGCTCTCGGAGCTCAGATGCCTCCGCCGACGTTCGGGACGGTGGAAGTGTGTGATCGACGCCCTCGCGAACGTGCGATCGCTCGTTGTCGTGCGGCGTTTTGGGGGTGCCACCGCGCGACAACGACACGACAGTAGCATGGGCGTACCGATCTGTCTGCCCCTATTTTTTCATGCGTGTTCGGCCTCTTGCACGGCCATCGGCGCGCCCGGAGTCACCGCGCAGAATCCGAGCGTTCCTGACCCGCTTCCACGCGGACCCGCGACGATCTGAGTGCGCCTGCCCCGCACTCCCCGGGCCCGCTGTCGGAGCGCTGGCGTAGGGTGGCACTGATGAACGGTGCAGTAGATCTTCCCCTGGGCATGGCCGAGCTGTCCTTTCAGGCCTCCGGCGATGCGCGCGTGCGGCGCAGCGTGTTGCCGAGCGGCGTGCGCATCCTGAGCGAGCAGATCGTCGGCGCACGCAGCGCGACGATCGGCTTCTGGGTCGCGGTCGGCTCGCGCGACGAGCAGCCGGCGAGGCCGGCCAACGGCGGGAAGCCGGCACACCCGGCGACGTTCGGCTCCACCCACTTCCTCGAGCACCTCCTCTTCAAAGGCACGACGACCCGTTCGGCGCTCGACATTGCCGTCTCCTTCGACGCCGTCGGCGGCGAACACAACGCCATGACCGCGAAGGAGTACACCTGCTACTACGCCAAGGTGCGCGATCGCGATCTGCCGATGGCCACCCGCGTGCTCACCGACATGCTCGCGTCCTCCGTGCTGGACCCGAGCGAGTTCGAGACCGAGCGGGGCGTCATCCTCGAAGAGCTCTCGATGTCGCAGGATGACCCGGCCGACGTCGCCAACGAGAGCTTCTTCCGCGCGGTGCTCGGTGACCACCCGCTCGGCCGCCCGATCGGGGGAACACCGGAGCACATCGAGGCCGTCACCCGCGACGCGGTGATGGAGCACTACCGCGCCAACTACCGCCCGAACGACCTCGTCGTCTCGGTGGCCGGTGCGGTCGACCATGACGAACTCGTCGCGATCGTCACGGCCAGCCTGGAGGAGGCGGGATGGGACCTCAGTGTTGAGGCCGCACCCGTGGCCAGACGCAGCCTCACGGCCGTGCCGATCAGCCAGGGCAGCCCGCTCACCGTCGTCCACCGTCCGCTCGAGCAGGTCAACATGCTGCTCGGCGTGCCCGGCATCGTCGCGGCCGACGACCGCCGTGTCACGATGAGCGTCCTCAACTCGATCCTCGGCGGCGGCATGTCCTCTCGTCTGTTCCAGGAGGTCCGCGAGAAGCGCGGCCTCGCATACTCCGTCTACTCCTACGCCGCCTCGTACTCGGATGCCGGCCTGTTCGGTCTCTACGCCGGATGCTCTCCGGCCAAGAGCGGCCAGGTCGCCGAGCTGCTGCTCGGTGAGCTGCACCGTCTTGCCGAGCACGGTGTCAGCGCCGACGAGATGCTGCGCGCCAACGGACAGCTCTCCGGGGCCTCCGCGCTGGCACTGGAGGACTCAGACACCCGCATGTCGCGGCTCGGACGCTCCGAGATCACCACGGGGGAGTTCGTCGACCTCGACGAGGCACTGCGCCGGCTCGCCCTCGTCGGCGCCGAGGATGTGCAGGCGCTGGCCGCGGACCTCGCCGACGGTCCGCTCTCGATCGTCGCCGTCGGCGCCATCGACGAGGACGTCTTCTCCTCAATTCTCCCCAGCGGATCGGGCGCGGCATCGACGTCGCCTGCGCACGGCGGCAGCGCCGCGGTGCTTCCCGGTGCACAGGCCGGCTCCGTCGGCGATGCGGTTGCCGCGGCATCCGCCCCAGAACCCCCGTCATCACCAACGCAGCGCTGAGCCCTCGCTCGCCTGCCCAGTCTCCAGAGAATCATCAGAAAGGGTCACCGGTGCCCCACTACCTTTATCTCGTGCGCCACGGCGAGCAGCAGGACGCCGAACACGGCCTCCCGGACGGCCCACTCTCGCCGCGCGGCATCCGCCAGGCCCAGCTCGTCGCCGAGCGTCTCGGCGGTGTCCCGTTCACCGGAGCGTGGCACTCCCCACTGCAGCGCGCCGCCGAGACGGCCGCGATCATCGCCGAGCGGATGCCCGCGATCACCCCGGAGCCGTCGGCGCTGCTCTTCGACTGCATTCCCTCTGGACCGTCGCCGGAGACGCCATCCAGCTACGACCCATTCTTCGGTTCGGTGACCGCAGCCGAGATCGAGGCCGGCCGCGCCCAGATGGAGGACGCGACGGCGGAGTTCCTGCAGTCGAGCAGCACGGAGCGCCACGACCTGCTCATCACCCACAACTTCGTCATCGGTTGGTTCGTGCGTGAGGTGCTCGGTGCGCCCGACTGGCGTTGGGTGAGCATCAACCAGGCCAACTGCGGACTCACCGTGCTGCAGCAGAAGCCGGGCCGGCCGTGGACCCTCGTGACGCACAACGACCTCGGGCACCTGCCGTTCGAACTGCGCACCGGCCTGCCGGACCAGCTGCAGATCTAGCGCGGGCACGCCAGGATTTCGACAGCCTCAACCCGCGGAAGCTCCGTCGGTTGAGCCTGTCGAAACCCCGACTCGGCTACGGCGTCAGCTGCTTGCCGTACCAGTTCGTGGCATTCGGGTTGGCGTTGTACGCGGCGATGTCGCTGTAGCCGGCCCGCCGGTACAGCGCCCCGGCCGATTCGAGACTTGCATTGGTGTCGAGCACGATCTCCTCGGCGCCGAGCAGCACGGCCCGGCGCTCGAGCTCGGCGAGCAGCAGACCGCCGTAGCCCCTGCCGCGCACACTCGGCCGCAGGAACAGGTGCTTCAGCTCGAACCGCACCAGGCCGGCATCCGCGCGCTGAATGCGTCGGATGCCACCGCAGCCGACGAGCTCGCCGTCGGTGCCATCCGCGCGCTCCAGCGCGAGCACGAACTGCCCGGCAGGCGGCACGAACTGATCCGGCTGCGGAAACGTCGTCGTGTACTGGCCCTGCTCGGCGGGGAAACCGGCGGCGCGCTCGGCGAAGTACTCGACGAGGAGCTGGTGGGCGTCCGCGTTTTCGACGCCTATCTCAACAAACTGCAACATGAGCCAAGCGTACGGCCGCGCTGGCGTGCGCGCAGCCGGGCGGCGGCCGGCGCGCAGCGGGCGCTTGCTAGTCTGATCAGGTGACTTCACGCGTTGCCATCATTGGCGCCACCGGCAAAATGGGACAGCTCGCCGCCCGCCTCGTGCACGAGACAGATGGCTTCGAGCTCGTCGCGGAGCTTGACTCTTCGAGCGCCCTTGAGCAGATGCTCGGCGTCGACGGCGCCAAGACCGACATCGCCATCGACTTCACCCACCCGGGCGTCAGCCCCGGCGTCGTGGACTTCGCGCTCGAGCACGGGCTCAGCGTGCTCGTCGGCACATCAGGCTGGTCGGCGGATGCCGTCGCGACCCTGAGTCGCCGCGTCGACGCGCTCGGCACGGACGCCGCGGTGCTCATCGTCCCGAACTTCTCCGTCGGCTCCGTGCTCGGCACGGCCCTCAGCACCCTCGCCGCGCGCTTCTTCGACTCGATCGAGATCATCGAGGCCCACCACGCGGGCAAGATCGACTCCCCGTCGGGCACCGCCGTCCGCACCGCAGAGCGCATCGCCGAGGCGCGTGGACTGCTCGGCCCGGTCGAGGCGCCGCACACCGACCAGCGCGCGCGCGGTCAGAAGGTCGACGGCATCCCGATCCACAGCCTGCGCCTCAGCGGGCTCCTCGCCAGACAAGAGGTGATCCTCGGCGGCGTCGGCGAGACCCTGACCGTGCGCCACGACACCCTCTCGAGCAGCTCCTACGAGCAGGGGATCGTGCTCGCGCTGCGCGCTCTGCCCGGGCTCAGTGGGGTCACCGTCGGCCTCGACGGGCTCCTCAACCTCGGGCTTCCGGATGCCGCGAGCCCCATCGCCCCGCTCGGCGATGCCGCCGACGCCGAGGCCGTGGCCGGCGGCGTCGCCTCGGCCGCCGGTTCCGCCCTGTGAAGGGGAGGACCGCGGCCATCCTGATGGCCGCGCTGCTCGCGCTGTACATCGTGCTGATCGGCTGGCGGGCCGTGCAGTTCGTGGCGACGGGGGAGCCCGTCGCCGTCGGGATCGGCATCGCGCTCATCGTGCTGCCACTGGTGGGCGCATGGGCGCTCGGCCGTGAGCTGCTGTTCGGCGTCAGATCACAGCGGCTCGTCGCCGTTCTGGATGCAGAGGGCGAGCTGCCGGAGGAGACGCTCCCGACGCGGGCGAGCGGTCGCCCGCTGCGGGATGCCGCAGACGAGGACTTCGCCCGTTTCCAGGCCGAGGTCGAGGCTGCGCCGGAGGACTGGCGCGCCTGGTTCCGGCTCGGCCTCGCCTACGACGCAGCCGGCGACCGTCGGCGCGCCCGCAAGGCCATCATCCGCGCGATCGCGCTGGAGCGCGCGGCCCACTGAACCGCCGGATGCCGCCGCGCGCCGCGTCGCGCAGCACCCGCCGGCATCCGCGAACTCGACGTATCGGCGCTGTGTACGCTGCCGACCGCGCCGAATCTACGAGTTCGCAGGGCCGCGTCCGCGGCCGCGGCGCTCAGCGGTCGAGCATCGCCGCGATCGCGGACTCCACGGTCTCGTGCCGGAAGCTGAAACCGTCGGCCAGCAGCTTCTCCGGCACCACCTTCTGGCTGGCAAGCAGCAGCTGCTCGCCGGCGTCCTGCAGCGCCAGCGACACCAGGCGCTCCGGCACGGCGAAGCGATACGGGCGGTGCAGCGCTGTCGCGAGACTCTTGGTCACGCGGTCTGCGGTCGCCGGGGTCGGTCCGACGATGTTCACGGGGCCGCTCAGCTGCGAGGTGAGCAGGTGCCGGATGGCGGCGGCCTCGTCGTAGAGGCTGACCCACGGCCAGTGCTGGCCACCACTGCCGAGCGGGCCGCCGAGTCCGAGCTTGGTGATCGTCTCGAGCCGGCCGAGCGCGCCGCCTGCACCGAGTACGAGGCCGCTGCGGAAGGTGACGACGCGCGTCTTCTCCGGCGCGAGGTGCGCGGCCTTCTCCCACGCCTCGACCACATCGGCCAGGAAGCCGTGGCCACGCATCGACTGCTCGGTCAGGCGTTCGCCTGGCCGGTCGCCGTAGATGCCGACGGCCGCGGCGCTGAGGAACACCGGCGGGGGCGATGACGCCATCCGCATGGCATCCGTCAGCGCGTGCGTCGTCTCGATCCGCGAGGACAGGATTTCCTTGCGGTAGGCACCCGTCCACGGCAGTCGAGCCAGAGAGGCGCCGGAGAGGTTGACGACGGCATCGACGTTGTTCATCAACGTGAAGTCGAGGATGCGCGCGGTCGGTGCCCAGTTCACCTCGTTCTCCGACTCCGGCCGCCGGCGCACGAGACGGAGAACGGTGTGACCGGTCGACTCCAGCTGACGGGTGAGCTCGGTGCCGATCAGTCCGGACGCGCCGGAGATCAGAACCCGCAGCTGGGACTCCTTCTGGCGACGCGTGCGGGGAACGTTCGGGAGTGCGCGGTCGGCCACCTAGGCCAGTTCGGCTTCGAGAGTGATCGGGATGCTGGCGAGCGCCGTCGAGATGGGGCAGTTCACCTTCGCGTCCTCAGCGATGCGGTGGAACTCCTCCTCGCTGATTCCCGGCACGACGGCGTTGACGAGCAGGTGGCTGCCGAGAACGCCCTTGCCTGGCTCGAAGGTGACGGCCGCCGTCGTCTGGATGCTGTCCGGCGTGTGACCGGCCTGCGTCAGCGCGAGCGAGAACGCCATCGAGAAGCAGGCGGCGTGTGCCGCGCCGAGCAGCTCTTCTGGGTTGGTGGTGTGCGGGGCGCCCTCAGAGCGCGCCTTCCAGTTCACCGGGAATTCCGCGGCCTTCGACGAGTCGAGCGAGACGACGCCCGCACCCTCGAAAAGTGATCCGTTCCATACCGTTGTTGCTTCGCTGGTCAATGCCATTGTGAAACCTCCTGGCCCCAGCCTAACCGCGCAGGCGCAGCAGCAGCACGTAAAGCTGGCATCCGATGCAGTAGCCGAACACCGCGTTCAGGAATGCCGCAACGAAAGCGGCGGCCGCCGCGATCCCGACGGCCGCCGGGATCGCGAGCAGGCCGAGCAGCACGCCGATCGCGGTCACGACGAAGCCGACGCCCTGCGCGAATGTCGGCGGGCGCGGGTCTTCCAACTCGGTGGGAGCAGCGAGGCGGGGCCGCACGAGTGTCCGGAACAGCACGCCGTATGGATGGCGTTGGATGCCGGCGAACGCGCCCCACGCGAAGAGGGCAGAGATCACCGCCAGGCCGATCAGGGCGGCCGTGTCGGCGGCGGCGAGCGAGAGCGCGACGACGCCGAGCAGCAGCAGCGCGGTGATGGCTGCGCTGAAGCGCGGACCGCGTGGGTCGATGCCGGCAGGGGCGTCCGTGCCCGCTGCCGCGGACGCCGTGCTGGCCTGAGTCTGCGGTTCAACCGATGGCTGTGACATGGGGGTCCCTTTCGAGGATCAGCGCGAGTTGTTCTGTGACGGTGCGACGGTCGGGGGCTCCGCCGATGCGTGCCCGCACGACCCCGGCCGCGTCGAGCATGAGCACGGTCGGCGTCTGCATGACGCGGAAGCGGCGGGCGAGTTCCGGCCGCGCGCCGAGGTCGATCTCGATCGCGCTGACGCCGTCTGCGGCATCCGCGATGCCGGCGAGCAGCGTGCGGGTCTGCGGACAGCGGGCGCAGAACTCGGTGGAGAACTGCAGCAGGGTCGCGCGCTCACCGAGTGTCGGAGCCGGGGCGGCGGAGGCGGGATCGGCCAGCTCGACCGCCAGCACGATGGCAGGCGGGGCCCCGGCTGTCGTGGCCTCCGCCCGCCCGGTGCGCGCCTTCCAGAGCAGCCCGAGAACCGTGCTCGCGGCGAGCAGGGCGAAGGCGCCGATCAGGGCGTACGGCCAATCCATGCGGTGAATCTACGCCGCGGCCACCCCGTCCGGGCCAGTATGACGGTGCATGACGGAGCCGGTGGATGACGCGGGCGGCGGCCACACGGCACCCTCAGCCGAAATGCGGTCGGGGCGGGATACCATCGGGGGGATGAGCGCGACGATCCCCACTCCATACGAAGACCTGCTGCGCGAGGTGCTCGCCACCGGAACGCAGAAGACCGACCGCACCGGAACCGGAACGCGCAGCGTCTTCGGACGCCAGCTGCGTTTCGACCTTTCAGAGGGCTTCCCGCTCATCACGACCAAACGGGTGCACTTCAAGTCGATCGCCTACGAGCTGCTGTGGTTCCTCCGGGGCGAGAGTAACGTCGGCTGGCTGCGCGAGAACGGCGTGACGATCTGGGACGAGTGGGCGGATGCCGCAGGCGAACTCGGCCCCGTCTACGGCGTGCAGTGGCGCTCTTGGCCGACCCCGAGCGGCGAGCAGATCGACCAGATCAGCGAGGTGATCGAGGCGATCAAGGCCACCCCGGACTCCCGCCGCCTCATCGTCAGCGCCTGGAACCCGGCCGACATCCCCGACATGGCGCTCGCGCCCTGCCACGCCCTGTTCCAGTTCTACGTGGCGGACGGCAAGCTCAGCTGCCAGCTCTACCAGCGCAGCGCCGACCTGTTCCTCGGGGTCCCGTTCAACATCGCCAGCTACGCGCTGCTCACCCACATGATCGCCGCACAGAGCGGCCTGGGCGTCGGCGACTTCGTCTGGACCGGCGGCGACTGCCACATCTACGACAACCACATCGAGCAGGTCACGGAGCAGCTCACCCGCGAGCCGTACGCCTACCCGACGCTCGAGATCACGGCCGAGCGCCCCAGCGTCTTCGACTACGAGTTCGGCGACTTCGAGGTCGTCGGCTACGAGCACCACCCCGCGATCCGCGGAGCCGTCGCCGTATGAGCGGCGTGCAGAGCGGCGGCCAGAGCGGCGTCGGCCCGATCTGCGTCGGCCTGATCTGGGCTGAGGCCCGCGGCGGCGTGATCGGCCTGGACGGCGTCATGCCGTGGCACGTGCCGGAAGATCTGGCGCACTTCAAGGCGACGACGCTCGGCGGCTCAGTGGTGATGGGCCGCAAGACCTGGGACTCGATCCCGGAGCGCTTCCGGCCATTTGCCGGCCGCGAGAACATCGTTGTCACCAGGCAGGCCGACTGGTCAGCCGACGGCGCACACGTCGCGCACTCCGTCACCGAGGCCATCGCGCTGGCGGCGAGCCTGACCCCGGGGGAGCGGGTCTGGGTCACCGGAGGAGCCGAGATCTACCGTGCGGTCCTCGCGGCATCCGATGCCTTCACCGTCGACCGGCTCGAGGTGACCGAGATCGATGACGACGTCGCCGGCGACACCCATGCGCCAACGATCGACGCCGCTTGGCACGTCGAGACGGCAGATCCGGCATCCGACTGGCATGTCTCCCGCAGTGGTCTGCCCTACCGCTTCCTGCGCTACGCGCGCGCCTGAGCGCCCGCTCTACACGCTCGGTGGAGCGTTGCTTCGTGGAATATACTGAGCATTGCTCAGGGAGGCGTCGATGCGGAACTGTGACGATCATGAGGGCAATGCGCGGGAGCCGCGGATTCAGCGGATCCGGTTGCTGAGCGCCGAACTCGACACTCTGCGCGCGGCGGCGCTGCAGCGGAGCCGTTCGATCGACACGAAGTCCTCGTTCGTCGTGGTCGCCGCCGGCGTGCTTGGCAGCGCGACGTTCAGCACGCTGATCGACCCGACGACGTGGAACCTTGGCCTGATCCCGTTCGCATTGACGCTCGCGACCGTCGTCGCTGCCACCGTCTCGCTGTGGCCAGTCGCCATCCCGCAGCCGACGGGGCGGGCCCTCGTCGACACGTGGGTCGACAGCGTGCGGGGTGCCGAGGAGCTCGAGGATTACCTGCTCGAGATGAAGGCCGTTGAAATCGAGTTCCGCGATGTGTCGAATCAGCGGCGCGCTCGGGCGACGAAGGCGGGCTTCGTCCTGCTGATCGCGGCGCTGTCAACGGCTCTCATCGTGGCCGCACTCACCGCAATGATCGAAGGAGGAAACAATGAGCAAGAGCAGCGAGCCCCGGCGCCAACCCGATCCACCACCGAAAGTCGAACCCCAGGCACAGCCTCAAACCTTCCCATCCGTTCGTCCTGACGTGAAACCCATCTTCACGCCGCTCACCGGCGACGGCACGGAACACACCACGCAGCACGTTTGAGTTGACGGCGTACGCCACGGCATCCGAGGGGCGATCATGACCGCAACTCGGATGCTGCAGTGCCGCTCGAACCGGTAGCCTAAGATTTGTGTCTGCTTCAGCGAATCCCTTCGGCCAGGTCCTCGTCGCGCTCGTGACCCCATTCACCGCGGACGGTGAAGTCGACTGGCCGGCCGTGGAGAAGCACATCGACGACGTCATCACGGCCGGTGCCGACGGCATCGTCGTGACCGGGACGACGGGCGAGACGTCCACGCTGACCGACCCGGAGAAGCTGCGCCTCGTCGAGGTCGGCAAGGATGTCGCGGCCGGCCGTGCCAGCATCATCACCGGCGGCGGCTCCAACGAGACCGCGCACGCCATCGAGCTCTACAAGGCCAGCGAGAAGGCCGGCGCCGACGGCATCATGATCGTCACGCCGTACTACAACAAGCCGACCCAGGCCGGAATCCTCACCCACTTCCGCATGGTCGCCGACGCAACCGACTTGCCCGTCATCCTCTACGACATCCCGGGCCGCACCGGCGTGCCGATCAAGTACGAGACGATCATGCGCCTCGCCAAGCACCCGAACATCCTCGCTGTGAAAGACGCCAAGGGCGACTTCAGCGAGGTCAGCCGGGTGCTCAACCAGACCGATCTGATGTACTTCTCCGGCGACGACGCCAATGTGCTCCCGCACCTGGCCATCGGCGCCACCGGCCTGATCGGCGTCACGGCGAACATCGCCCCGACGCCGTACCGCCAGATGATCGACGCCGTCAACGCCGGCGACCTGGCCACGGCCACCGCCGCGCACCAGAAGCTCGAGCCGCTCGTACGCGCCGTCATGACCCACGTTCCGGGCACCGTCGCAGCGAAGTACATCCTGCACGGCCTCGGTCGCATCGGCAGCCCGCGCGTTCGGCTGCCCCTCGTCGGACCCGAAGAGTGGGAGGCGGCGCAGATCGAAGACGAAATCGATCTGGTACGCGACATCCCCGGTGTCGACTTCTCCAACTTCCGCCCCGACCGCAACGCCGCCGCAGGTGGCGCGTTGCCAAAGGTGGCCGGCACAACACGCTAGGAAATCGCGCGAGCAGCTCGCGCGCACCACAACGAGGCCACCCCGTGGCCCGAAATACGCAAGGAGGGCATATGCCCAACGACGTCTACGCACCCGCACCGCTGCAGCCGGGAACACTGCGCATCACCCCGATCGGCGGTCTCGGCGAGATCGGCCGCAACATGACCACCTTCGAGATCGACGGCAAGATCCTGATCGTCGACTGCGGCGTGCTCTTCCCGGAGGAGCACCAGCCGGGAGTCGACCTGATCCTGCCCGACTTCAGCCCGATCAAGGACCGCCTGGACGATGTCGTCGGTGTCGTGCTCACGCACGGCCACGAAGACCACATCGGCGCGGTTCCCTACCTGCTGCGCCTGCGCGCCGACATCCCGCTGATCGGATCCACGCTGACGCTGGCCCTGATCGAGGCGAAGCTCAAAGAGCACCGCATCAAGCCGTACACCCTCAACGTCGCCGAGGGGCAGATGGAGGCGCTCGGCCCGTTCGACCTCGAGTTCGTCGCGGTCAACCACTCGATCCCCGACGCGCTGGCCGTCGTCATCCACTCTGTCGCGGGCACCGTGCTCGCCACCGGTGACTTCAAGATGGACCAGCTGCCGCTCGACGGCCGCCTCACGGACCTCCGCGAGTTCGCCCGCCTCGGCAAGAGCGGCGTCGACGTGTTCCTCGTCGACTCCACCAACGCCGACGTCCCCGGCTTCACCACCCCGGAGCGCTCCATCGGACCGGTGCTCGACCAGGTGATCTCCAAGGCCACCAAGAAGGTCGTCGTCGCCAGCTTCTCCAGCCACGTGCACCGTGTGCAGCAGGTCCTGGATGCCGCGCACGCCAACGGCCGCCGCGTCGCACTGCTCGGCCGCTCGATGGTGCGCAACATGACCATCGCAGCCGACCTCGGCTACCTCAAGGTGCCGGCCGGTGTGCTCGTCGACTACAAGAAGGCGGGCGACATCCCCGACGACAAGATCGTCTACATGTCGACCGGTTCGCAGGGCGAGCCGATGGCTGTGCTCAGCCGCATGGCGAACCGCGACCACCAGATCTCGGTCGGCGAGGGCGACACCATCATCCTCGCCTCCAGCCTCATCCCCGGCAACGAGAACGCGGTGTACCGCATCATCGACGGCCTCACCAAGATCGGCGCCAACGTCGTGCACAAGGGCAACGCCAAGGTGCACGTCTCCGGCCACGCCGCCGCGGGCGAGCTGCTCTACTGCTACAACATCCTGCAGCCGAAGAATGTGCTGCCTGTACACGGGGAGTTCCGTCACCTGCACGCCAACGCACAGCTGGCGATCCAGACCGGCATCCCGGAGGAGAACGTCTTCGAGGGCGAGGACGGCTCCGTCTACGACCTCAAGAACGGCGTGATGACCCAGGTCGGCCAGCTCGACATCGGCTTCGTCTATGTCGACGGCTCCACCGTCGGCGAGATCACCGACGCCGACCTCAAGGACCGTCGCATCCTCGGCGAGGAGGGCTTCATCTCGGTCATCGTCGTCGTCGACGCCGCAACCGGCAAGATCATCACCGGCCCGGAGATCCACGCCAAGGGCTTCGCGGAGGACGACGCCATCTTCGACGCCGTCAAGCCCAAGATCGCGGCCGCGCTGGCGGACTCCGCGCAGAACGGTGTGCGTGACACGCACGCCCTCGCCCAGGTCGTGCGCCGCACAGTCGGTCGCTGGGTGAATGTGTCCTACCGCCGCCGCCCGATGATCGTTCCGCTCGTCATCGAGGCATAGGGCTCACCGCCTGAGAACGCCGAGAGCTCCGGATGCCGCGTCGCGCGGCATCCGGAGCTCTTCTCATTCGCCCTCAGGTATGACCCTGAATCATCCCTGAGGAGGGCGTGCCTGCCCTCGGCCGGCCGATAGCGTTGGGGTTTACGTTCTCGCCGAAACAAGGGGGCCCTGTGGGCGTCGTACGCAAATGGATCTTTCCGATCCTCAGACTTCTGCTGTTGGCCGCCCTCGCGGCGGCGCTCGTGAAGATCGCATTCTTCCCCGACAACGCCGAGGCGAGCGACCCGGCGCAGCCGAGCGGTCAGATCACGCAGCCGGAGGTCGCCGTCGCCCTCGGCAACATCACCAACGAGGTGACGTTGAAGGGTTCCGTCGCCGCCGACCCAGCCGTGGCCGTGACCGCGACGGGCATGGGGAAGGTCGACGAGGTGTTCGTGTCCGTCGGGCAGTGGGTGGATGCAGGCACGAAGCTGTACGACATCAAGGTCGAGACCGTGCCAGAGCCCGTCGAGGGCGTCGGACCGGACGGCATGCCGACGATCGCACAGCCGAAACCGACGATCAGCTACGCCAAGGTGTTCGCGCCGATCGGCGGCACCCTCACCGCGCTCACCGTCTTGGAGGGGCAGCAGCTCGCCGTCGGCGACACGACGGGGCAGATCGCGCCGCCGAGCTTCTCGGTGACCGGCGCACTCAGCCCCGAACAGCAGTACAGGCTCGTCAGCAAGCCGACTGAGGCCATGATCGCCATCACGGGCGGGCCGGCACCGTTCCAGTGCACGGGCCTGACGATCACGACGCCGCTGCCGGGGACCGGAGACGGAGCCGGCACGGCTACGGGCGGAGCGGGAACCGGGACGGCCGGCGGCACGGGAACCACCGTGCGCTGCGCGGTTCCGGCCGACATCACGGTCTTCGCCGGGCTCGCCGCCGACATCACCATCGCGGCGGGCAGCGCGGAGAACGTGCTCACCATTCCCACGACGGCGGTCAAGGGCTCGGCGGAGAACGGCACCGTCTTCGCCCCGCTGCCGGACGGCGGCACAGAGGAACGGCCGGTCGTGCTCGGCCTGAACGACGGCACCTCCGTCGAGATCGTCAGCGGCCTGGCCGAGGGCGACACGATCCTGGAGTTCGTGCCAGGCGCCCCGCCCGCGCTCGACGCCGGCTGCATGCCGATGCCGGGCGGCGGCGTCGCGTGCGAGGGCAAGTGACCGTGCTGCTCACACTCGACGGGGTGACGAAGACGGTCCCGCTGCCGGACGCCGCGCCGCTCACGATCCTGCACGGCATCGACCTGGAGGTGGCTGCCGGCGACCGGCTCTCGATCGTCGGCCGTTCGGGCTCGGGAAAATCGACGCTGCTCAACCTCATGGGGCTGCTCGACGGACCGTCAACCGGAACGATCACCTTCGACGGCCGTCAGGTCGAGAAGTTCTCCTCGGCCGAACGCGACAGGGTGCGCGGCCGCGAGATCGGCTTCATCTTCCAGCAGTTCAACCTGCTCCCTGGCCGCACGGCCAGGGAGAACGTGATGACGCCGCTGCTCTACTCGAGCGGCAAGCAGTTCTGGAACCGCTCGAAACTGGCCGCCGAGATGCTCGATCGGGTCGGCCTCGGTCACCGGATCGACTCCATGCCGGAGAAGCTCTCCGGCGGCGAGCAGCAGCGGGTCGCCATCGCGCGCTCTCTGGTGCGCGGGCCACGGGTGATCCTGGCCGACGAGCCGACCGGAGCGCTCGACGTGGAGACGGGAGCCACTGTGATGGAGCTGCTCGATGAGGTGGCGCTCTCCACCGGTGCGGCTCTCGTCACCATCACCCACGACCCGGCGATCGCCGATCTGGCGACGCGACACCTGCTGCTGGATCACGGGGTGCTCAGCGTCGTGCGCGACGACGGCGGACCCGGCGATCTCGTCGCCGTCCGCAGGCAACTGCCGCGGGCGGCATCCGTGCTCAGCGGGGTGCACCGGGAGCGGGGCCTCGGCACGGAGCTCGGCTTCGACGCCGACTCCGACGAGGGGATCAGCGCGTGAGCCGGCTGTTCACCGAGCTCGTCGGTGCGCTCAGCGAGGCGTGGCAGGAGCTGCGGATCCACCGCACCCGCGTGCTGCTCTCCCTGATCGGCGTGGCCGTTGCCGTGTGCGCCATCACGACGGTCGTCGGCGTCGCCGGCATCGCCGGGCAGGCGATGACCGAGAGCAACGAGCGCTACGGCGGCCGCTCGGCCACCCTCAAACTCTCGGCGTACTCGGCTGACGGCAGCACCATCGATCCGGAGCTGATGAGCGCGATCTGGCAGCAGAGCCTCGAGCGCTACGGCGTCGACTACGCCGGCCGCGTCGGCTACGGGCAGGCGACGGTGCAGTTCGTCGACGGCGCCGTGAACCTCTCGGTGCAGGCCGTCGACCAGCCCTACGCGGTGATGCACCGTCTGCAGATGGACCACGGCAGCTGGTTCGGCGAGGGCGATGAGCAGCGTCTGGCCCCGGCGATCGTCGTGAACGAGGCATTCTGGCAGCGGCTCGGCGCCCCCGATCTGGACCAGAACCCCACGGTGAAGCTGCTGGGGGAGTCGCCGATGACGGCGGTCGTCGTCGGCGTCCACCGCTCGCAGAGCTGGGACACCGAACCGACGATGTATATGCTCAGCGACGCATATGCCGCGATCGCCCCGGCGGCGCAGCCGGTGCAGCAGCCGGAGTACGAGCTGTGGGTTCCGCCGGAGCTGAGCGAGCAGATGCGGGTCGAGATGCAGGCCGATGTGCAGGCCAGACTCGGCGACGGTTTCACGGCCGAGGTCTACCGTTCCGATCCAGGCGCCTACGACGACGATCCGATGCTCTCGCTCAAGCTGATGGTCGGCGGCGTCGCGGCGCTCGTGCTCCTGCTCGGCGCGCTCGGGCTCGTGAACATCGCGATGGTCACGGTTAAGCAGCGGATCCGCGAGATCGGCATCCGTCGCAGCTTCGGGGCGACGGCAGGGCGGGTGTTCTTCGCCGTGATGATGGAGAGCGTCGTGGCGACGATCGCGGCAGGCGCGGTCGGCGTCACGCTGGCGATCCTTATCGTCAAGTCTCCGATGGTCGAGGAGTTCATCGGTCAGGGCATGATCACCGACTTCCCGCCGTTCCCCGCAGAGGCCGCACTGCTCGGCATGGTCTGCGCGACCGTCGTCGGCGCCCTGGCCGGGCTGATGCCAGCCCTCGTCGCTGTCCGGGCCAAGGTCATCGACGCCATCCGCTACTGACTCCCGCCGCTGCACCGACGTTCCATTGAGAGCGGTCAGATGGCCATTTCACAGGCCGAAAGGCGGCCATATGGCCGCTCTCAACGGACTGTGGGGGCGGGAGGGGCCGCCCTAGACTGAGTGGGCGGTGGACGGCGCCGGGGGTGCGCCGTTCGGGAGGGACACTTCGTGACGGATGCGGGGCAATCGGCTGCGGCATCCGATGCGACAGAGCAGGCGGGCAACGCCCCGCAGGCCCGCGTCGCCGCACCCGCACCCGCACGCGCTCGCCGCAGAGGCATCGCCCGGATGTTCCCGGACGATCTGCTCCGGCGCTCGGCGCTGACCCTCTCCGTGCTCGCCGTCCTGCTCGTCGTCGGCGTGCTCAGCCAGGCGCTCTGGCTGCCGGCCTCCGCGGCCGGCTGGTACGAGAACGTCGCATACGGCCTGCCGGCATTCGAGGCCGGGCGCTGGTGGACGCCGCTCACCGGAACGTTCCTCGCCGCGGAGCCGAGCCACTACGTGCCCATCACGGTGCTCATCCTCGGCGGGCTCGGCTGGGCCGAACGCGTGCTCGGCGCGCGGCGCGCCGCCCTGATCTTCGCAGGCGGTCAGCTCTTCGCGATCGTCGCGACGGCACTGCTGCTCCTGGCGCTCCGGCCGAGCGGCTGGCCGTGGGCGGTTGACCTCGCGTCGCAGCTCGACGTCGGGCCGTCTGGCGGCGCCTTCGCCTGCGCGGCCGCCGCGACCGCCGCCCTGCGCGCCCCGTGGCGGCTGCGGGCTCGCCTCGCCCTCGCCTCCTGGGTCGGCATCGCCGCGCTCTATTTCGGCACGCTGCCAGACGTCGAGCACCTCTTCGGTGTCGCCATCGCGCTCGTGGTCGTGCCGCTGCTCCCGCGCTACCGAAAGCCGCTCGGCCGCCCGAGCGAACGCGAGTGGCGCCTGCTCGCCTTCTCCGGGCTGGTCGTGATCGCCGTCGTGCAGGTGATCGTGAACCTCGCGACGCTCAACGGGCCGCTCGGCACGTCCGTGTCGTCGACCGCGCTCTGGGGCGATGTCCTCATCGACGTCGTGATCATCCTGCTGATCGGCAACGGCGTGCGCCGCGGCGTGCGTCTCGCCTGGTGGATCGCCGTCGTGCTGGCGCTGCTGAACCAGCTGCAGCTGATCCTCATCGTGCTCGTCCTGGCGCTCGGCGCAGGCACCCTCGACGGCGCCGGCTTCGCCGCGGCATCCTCGGTGCTCTGGCTGGCCCAACTCGCGGTGCTGCTCGTCGGCCGCGGGGCATTCCGGGTTCCGCTGCGTCGGCGTCGGCGCCGGCTGGGCGGCGCGGTGGAGAGCGACGCCGCCGAGGCACGCCGCCTGCTGCACAGCGTCGGCGGTGGCGTGATCTCCTGGATGAGCACGTGGGGCGGCAACGAGTACTTCTTCTCCCGGCCTGCCCCGGATGCCGCGGCCGACGCCGTCGTCGCCTACCAGCGCCACGCCGGCGTCGCCATCGCACTCGGCGACCCCATCGCGACGCCAGCGCGCCTCGCGACCGTGGTGCACGAGTTCGCGGCGACCGCGCAGCACTCCGGCCTGACACCGTGCGCCTTCTCCGTCTCGGCCGCCGTGGCGCACGGCGCGCCGGAGGGCTGGCGCAGCCTGCAGGTGGCCGAGGACACGCTGATCGACCTGCCGGCCATGGAGATGCGCGGCAAACGGTGGCAGAACGTGCGTGCGGCGCTCAACCGGGCCGAGCGTGAGGGGATCAGCTTCCGGCTCTGTCGCCTCACCGACGAGCCGTGGGCGGTGCTGGCCCAGGTGCGCGCCATCTCGGAGCAGTGGGTCGGCGACAAGGGCCTGCCGGAGATGAAGTTCACACTCGGCGGCGTCGACGACGCGCTCGACCCCGAGGTGTTGGTCGGGATCGCCGTCGACGCCGACGGCAGCATCCACGGCGTGACCTCCTGGTTGCCCGTCTACGGGCCGGGCGGCACCGTGACCGGCTGGACGCTCGACCTGATGCGGAGGCGCGACGGCGGATTCGGCCCGGTGATGGAGTTCCTGATCGCCTCCTCCGCCCTCGCATTCAAGGAACAGGGAGCGCTCGTCGCCTCGCTCTCCGGTGCGCCACTCGTCAACAGCGCTGCGGGGGAGCAGGGCCCCATCGAGCGCGTACTCGATGTGATCGCCACGACGCTCGAACCGCTCTACGGCTTCCACTCGCTGCACCAGTTCAAGGCCAAGTTCAACCCGCGTCCAGAGCCGCTGTACCTGCTCTACCGCGACGAAGCCGATCTGCCGCGGATCGGAATCGCGCTGACCAAGGCCTACCTCCCCGACGCCTCCCTGCGCGATCTGGTGCGCTCGGCCGTCTGAGTCAGATCCGCGCAGATCCAACACTCGCCGCCGCTTGCACGCCAATGTCGGCGGCCCCAAGTACCGTGGAATCTATGGCAACAAGCACTAAGCCGACCGGGCGCGGCGGCAACACTTCCGGGCGCGCCTCCGGTTCGGCAGGAGCGGCCTCCAAGACCGGTGCAACCCCGACCAAGCGCGCGCCGCGACAGACGGCGGCGCAGAAGACCGTCAAGTTCGAGGCGATCGAGGAGAAGCCTGCACTCATCGTGCGCATGTGGATGGGCCTCGCCCACCTGACCGGCGGCGCGTTCCGTGCGCTCGGCCCCGAGAAGCTCGCCAAGGAGGAGCGCCGCGACGGCCTGCCCTTCTTCCTCGTGCTGCTCGCCGTCGCCGGCGCGGGCGTCGAGTGGTTCCTCATCAACAACGAGGTCGCGCAGAACCTCGACGCCTGGACGTTCGGCGGACTGTTCGGCCGTGTGGCGTTCGCCCTGCCCGTGATCATGCTGCTCTTCGCCGGCTGGCTGTTCCGGCATCCTGCCAGCGTGCACGACAACACCCGCATCGGCATCGGCCTGGGGATCCTGCTCGTCTGCGTCTCCGGCCTCTCGCACATCTTCGGTGGCCAGCCGGCACCGTCAGAGGGCATGCCTGTGCTTGCCCAGGCCGGTGGCATCCTCGGCTGGATGATCGCCGCTCCGCTGATTCTCCTCATCACGCCGGTCGGGGCCACGATCGTCATCTCGCTGCTCCTGCTGCTCTCGCTCTTCATCATCACCAAGACCCCGCCGAACAAGCTGCCGCAGCGTCTGCGCGAGCTCTACGCCTGGCTGTTCGGTGAGCAGCTTCCGGATGCCGAGGCGCGTGCAGCCGCCAAGCAGGAGAAGCTCGAGAGCAAGCAGGTCGAGCTGGACGGCATCGACGCGCTCTCCAAGCTCGCCGAGGACGACGACGAGGAGCAGGGCGGCAACGGCGCCCTGCCGTGGTGGCGTCGCAACAACTCGCAGCGCGAGGAGGACCCCGACTTCGGCGGGGCGATCGTCGACGATCTCACGGCCGTGTTCGGCTCCGAGCCGTCCGCCGGCGGATTCGACAGCGCGCTCGAGGGCGTTCCGGCCCCGGCAGCATCCCCGGCGCAGGGCATCGGCTTCGGGGCGGCTCCGACCGCCCAGGACAGCGCGGCCGGCTACAACACCGAGGTGCTCGGCGATCTTGCCCAGGCCGAGGCCGCGCTCAAGCGCTACACCGGCGACATCCAGCTCCAGCGCGGCTCGACGGGCCTGCAGGGAGACGACCAGGGCGAGGATGCCTCGCTCGCCGCGACCGGCGTGCTGCCCGGCTTCGGGCTCGAGGGCGACGACTTCGACGCTGATGCCCTCGGTGACGCCGTGCCGGCCGGCCCCGCCGCACCGTACAACCTGCCGTCCGCGTCGACGCTCGCCGCCGGGGCGCCGGCCAAGACCCGCTCCGCCGCCAACGACGAGGTCGTGCGGGCGATCACCGATGTGCTGCAGCAGTTCTCGGTCGACGCCAAGGTCACCGGCTTCTCCCGCGGACCGACGGTCACCCAGTACGAGGTCGAGCTCGGCCCCGGTGTCAAGGTCGAGCGCGTCACGGCGCTCTCCAAGAACCTCAGCTATGCCGTCGCCTCGAACGAGGTCCGCATCCTCTCGCCGATCCCGGGCAAGAGCGCGATCGGCATCGAGATCCCCAACACCGACCGCGAGATCGTCACCCTCGGCGACGTGCTGCGCTCCGGTGCCTCCACGAACAGCACCCACCCGATGACCATCGGCGTCGGCAAGGATGTCGGCGGCGGCTACGTCGTGGCGAACCTCGCCAAGATGCCCCACCTGCTCGTGGCCGGTTCCACCGGCTCGGGTAAGTCGAGCTTCGTGAACTCCATGATCACGAGCCTCCTGATGCGCGCCAAGCCGAGCGACGTGCGCATGGTGCTGATCGACCCCAAGCGCGTCGAGCTGGCGCCATATGCCGGTGTTCCGCACCTGATCACGCCCATCATCACGAACCCGAAGAAGGCCGCTGAGGCGCTCTCCTGGGTGGTCAAAGAGATGGACATGCGCTACGACGACCTGGCGAGCTTCGGCTTCCGCCACATCGACGACTTCAACAAGGCGGTTGTCAACAACGAGATCATCCTGCCGGCCGGCAGCGAGCGCCAGCTCAAGCCGTACCCGTACCTGCTCGTCGTCGTCGACGAGCTCGCCGACCTCATGATGGTGGCCCCGCGCGATGTCGAGGACTCGATCGTGCGCATCACCCAGCTCGCCCGCGCCTCCGGCATCCACCTCGTGCTGGCGACGCAACGCCCGTCGGTCGACGTCGTCACCGGTCTGATCAAGGCCAATGTGCCGAGCCGCCTCGCCTTCGCCGTGACCAGCGTCACCGACTCCCGCGTCATCCTCGACCAGCCAGGCGCCGATAAGCTCATCGGCCAGGGCGACGCCCTGTTCCTGCCGATGGGCGCGTCCAAGGCGCTCCGCGTGCAGGGTGCCTGGGTCAGCGAGAGCGAGATCGAACGCGTCGTCAAGCACGTCACGCAGCAGGCCCGCCCCGAGTACCGGCAGGATGTCGCGGCCTCGGTCGAGCGCAAGGAGATCGACTCCGACATCGGCGACGACCTCGAGCTGCTGCTGGCGGCTGCCGAGCTCGTCGTGTCCACCCAGTTCGGCTCGACGTCCATGCTGCAGCGCAAGCTCCGCGTCGGCTTCGCCAAGGCCGGCCGCCTGATGGACCTGCTGGAGAGCCGCGAGATCGTCGGGCCGTCGGAAGGCTCGAAGGCGCGCGACGTGCTCGTCACGGCCGAACAGCTCGGGGGAGTGCTCGCCAAGCTGCGCGGAGAGGAGCCTCGCGAGCAGGCTGCCCCGGCATCCGCCCCGGCACCGGCCCAGGCGCCGGTCGAGCACGACCCCTATGGCGGTGACCCCGTCGCGAAGATGACGGAGGGGTACCCTGAGGTCGAGGGCGACACCGACGAGGACGCCTGGAATCTGACCGGTAGGGACTAGCCGCACACATGACACCCAGCGACATGGCGCCCGCCACTCGGCCGAGCAACTGGAACGCCCCGAACATCATCACCGTCATTCGGATCCTGCTCGCCCCGATCTTCTTCTGGATGCTGCTCGCCGACGACGGAGCCGATGGTGCCCTGCGGTGGTGGGCGGCCGTGCTGTTCATCGTGGCGATCGGCACAGACGGCATCGACGGCGCGATCGCGCGCCGCAAGAACCTCGTCACCGACCTCGGCAAAATCCTCGACCCGATCGCCGACAAACTGCTCACGAGCGGTGCACTCGTCTGCCTGTCGATCCTCGGCGAACTGCCCTGGTGGGTCACGGCGATCATTGTCGTGCGCGAGGTCGGCATCACCGTGTGGCGCTTCGTCGAACTCGGCCGTGGCAACGTCGTGCCGGCGTCGAAGGGCGGCAAGCTCAAGACGCTCGTGCAGTCCGTGGCCATCTCGCTCGCGTTGCTGCCGTTCTGGACCGTGTTCGGCGAGTGGGTGCACTGGGTCAACGGCATCGCCATGACGGCGGCCGTCGTGATCACCGTGTACACGGGGGTGCAGTACCTCGTCGACGCGGCACGCCTGAAGAAGAGCAGTGTCTGATTCACTCGAGTCGGCGCCATCCGGGTCGGCTCCGATCGGATCGACGTCAACCGAGTCTGAGGCCTTCCCGCTCATCGTCGCGGATGCCGCAGCGCGCGTCATCGCGGAGCTCACCCAACGCGGGGAGACGCTCGGCGTCGCCGAGTCGCTGACCGGCGGGCTCCTCGCCGCCGAGCTCGTGAACGTCCCAGGCGCCTCCGCCGTCTTCCGCGGCGGCGTTGTGGCCTACGACACCGCGATCAAGGGCAGCGTGCTCGGTGTCGATGCCACACTGCTCGCCGAGCGTGGAGCCGTTGACGCCGAGGTGGCGCGCCAGATGGCTGATCGCGTGCGTGCGGTGCTCGCCGTCGATGGGCGGAGCGCCGAATACGGCCTGGCGACGACCGGAGTCGCCGGCCCCGACCCGCAGGACGGCCAGCCGCCCGGCACCGTCTTCATCGCCGTGGCCTCGGCCGCCGGCGTCACCGTCAGTCGGCTCCGACTCGACGGCGACCGCGCCGCCATCCGGGCGGCGACCGTGCAGGCCGCACTCGCCCTGCTCGCCGATGGACTCGGCCTCACGCCACGTCCCTAGGCCGTGCTCACTCCGCGGCGGCCGGGTCGCGGCGGCGATACCGGTTCGCGGGTCGACCGGCCGTGCCGTAGCGCGGTTCAACGGCGAGATCCCCGAGGTCGACGAGGTGCTCAAGGTAACGGCGGGCACTGACCCGCGACATCCCGAGCGTCTCGGCGATCTCGCTGGCCGAGACATCGCCGGCAGAGCGCGCGATGGCTGCGCTCACGCGGGCGAGGCTCGCCGCGGAGAGCCCCTTCGGCGGCAGCGGCAGCCGGATCCCGCCCGTCGCCGGTGATCCGAGCATCCGGTCCACCGCGCGTTGGTCGAGCTCGATGCTGCTGTCGGCCGCCAGCGTCTGCGCCCCACGCCATACCTCCTCGAGCCGCTCATTCAGGCTCGCTCCCGTGAACGGCTTCACGAGGTAGTGCCGCACACCGAGCTGCCGTGCCTGACGGATCGTGTCCAGGTCGCGTGCCGCAGTCACGGCGATCACCTCCACATCGTTGCCGGCCGCGCGCAGGCGACGCAACACCTCGATCCCACTGAGGTCCGGCATGTAGATGTCGAGCAGGATGAGGGCGGGCTTCAACCGTTCGATCACGCTGAGTGCCGCCTCCCCGGTGTGCGCCTCGGCGAGCACCTGAAAGCCGCGGTGGGCCTCGATGAAGCGTCGGTTGACTTGGGCGACGGCGAAATCGTCGTCGACAACGATCGCGCTGAGAACACTCATGGTCGTCCCTCCCGGGCGACGGCGAGGGTTCCGGATGCCGCGGGCGGCTGCACTCGTGTCATCCACACGCTGAAGCGGGCGCCGCCAAGCGGAGACGCGCTCACGGTGGCACTGCCGCCGAGTCGTTCGGCAACGCGCCTGACGATCGTGAGACCGATGCCGCGTCGGTCGCGGCCCCGATCGAGTTCCTTGCTGGTAATGCCGCTCTCGAAAATGCGGTCCCGGTCCTCTGGCTGCACGCCTGGCCCATCGTCGTCGACCAGCACGTGCACCCACCCCTCGCGCTCGTCATCCCGCACCGACACGGAGATCGTGCCGCCGAGCACGCACGCGTCGAGGGCGTTGTCGACGACGTTGCCGACAACGGTGAGCAGGTCGCTCCGTGCGGCCGCGGATCCTGTGAGCAGGTGCGAATCGGTGCCGATGCTCACCGTGATGCCGAGCTCCTGGGCGCGGGAGCGTTTGGCCAACAACAGAGCGGAGAGTTCGATGTCGGCGATGCCGCTGTCCTCGTCGAGATTCGAGAGTGCGCCGCCGACGCCGGCGCGCTCGATGAAGTCCATGGCCGCGTCGATGTGGCCGAGCTCCAGCAGTCCGTTGACGACATGCAGCTTGTTGGCGAACTCGTGCGACTGCGCCCGCAGCCCGTCGGCCAGACTCTGCGCGCCCTGCAGATCGCGCAGCACAGCCTCAAGCTCTGTGCGGTCGCGCAGAATCGCGATCGATCCGATCTCGCGGCCATCGACGACGACCCTGTCGCTGTGCACGAGCAGTACTCGTTCACCGGAGAGCGCGAGTGTCTCGAGCTTCTCACCGGAGGCGATGAAACGCACAAGCTGCTCGTCGAGCACGGCGGAGATCGGTTGGCCGACCGCCGTCGGCGCGTCCGGCACATCGAGCAGGCGCGCAGCGGCGTCGTTCATCAGCACAATCCGCCCGCTCTGGTCCACGGCCACCAAACCCTCCCGGATGCCGTGCAGCATGGCCTCGCGCGTCTCGAGGAGCCCCCGGATCTCCTCGGGCTCGAGCCCGAAGATGCGGCGACGGATCACCGCTCCGAGCCAGGCTGAGGCCACAACGCCCAGGCTGGCGGCAACGGTGAGTGCCAACAGAAGCCAGCCGACGTTCCCGACGAAGTCGCTGCGCAGCTCGGACTCGAGGATGCCGACGGACACCTGGCCGATCACGGCGCCCGATCCGGCATCCTCGGCGCCGCCGTCGAAGACAGGCACCTTCACACGCCACGATTCGCCGAGGGTTCCCGTCTGCGTGCCCACGTAGATCTCGCCGGAGAGCGGGATGGACGGATCGGTCGACACGGGCTTGCCGATGAGGTCCGTGTTGGGGTGCGAGTACCGGATGCCGTCGGCGTTGGCGACGACCACGTAGGTCACATCCGATGCGTCGCGGATGAGCTCGGCGATGGGCTGGACCGTGACCGCCGGATCCTCGTCGTCGAATGCGCTGAAGATGGCCGGCAATGAGGCGATGGACTGGGCGACCGCGATCATGCGGTCGAGGTAAGCGTCGCGGAGTTGACGTTCCTGCAACCAGATCGCTGTCGCGCCTGTTCCGAGAACGGTTCCGAGCACGATGACGAGTTGCAGCAAGACGAGCTGCACGCGCAGCGACATTGACCGGCCCACCGCTCAAGTCTGCATCAGTTGCGCACCGGCTTCGCACCACGATGCGCGACCAATACGACCGAAACGACCGTTACCTTCGCATTCTTCCGCTCCGGCATCCGTCAGCCATAACGTCACCAGCACATCGATCGTCACGCCCGGCCATCCCGGGCAACTCAAGGAGGAGCATTGCGATCTCACAGCCGGCCGAACACCACGGCCACCATCCCGACGCGACTGGGCACACGACTGCTGCGCACCGGCGTCGTTGCCCTCGCCGCCATCAGCCTCGCGGCCTGCTCGACCCCGGCGGCATCCGTCGGCACCGCAGAAGAACCGGCCGCAGAGGCCGTCAGCTTCGACTCGATCAGTGTCATCGCGCCGGCGGATCCCGGTGGTGGCTGGGATCAGACCGCCCGTGCCATCAGCCAGGTATTCACCGATGAGAAGCTGGTCGCCTCCGCACCCGTCACCAACATCGGCGGAGCGGGCGGAACAGTCGGCCTCGCCGCACTCGCCAACGAGAAGGATCCCGCAACGCTGATGGTCACCGGTCTCGTCATGGTGGGCGCCGTCGAGACCAACCAGTCCGCCTCGCGCATCGAGGACACCGTGCCGATCGCCAAGATGACCGAGGAGGCGCTCGTGCTCGTCGTTCCGGCATCATCTCCGTACAAGACGACATCCGACCTCGTTGACGCGATCATCAAGGACGGGGCAGGCGTTGCCGTCACGGGAGGCTCTGCAGGCGGCGCCGACCACATTCTGGCCGGAATGTTGCTCACCGAGGCGGGAATCCCGGCTGAGGACATCACGAGCAAGCTCAACTACATCGCCAACTCCGGCGGGGGCGAGGCCGTCACGATGCTGCTCGGCAACACCGTGCAGGCCGGCATCTCCGGCGTCGGCGAGTTCGTCGAGCAGATCAACGCCGGAGAGCTGCGCGCTCTCGCCGTCTCCTCACCGGAGCGCGTCGAGCTGCTGCCGGACACCGAGACGCTGATCGAGTCCGGCTACGACGTCGAGATGACCAACTGGCGTGGGCTCGTCGCCCCCGGCGGAATCAGCGACGAGGAGAAGGCAGCGCTCGTCGAGACCGTCACCGCCATGCACGGTTCAGCCGCGTGGGAGGCCGTGCTGGCCGAGAAGGGCTGGGCCGACGCATTCGTGGTCGGCGATGACTTCGACAGCTTCCTCACCGACAACATCGCCGAGGTCACCACGACCCTCACCACGATCGGGCTGATCGGCTAGCGATGACTGACCAGACCCTGGTTTCCCCCGGCGGCACGTCGCCGGGGGAAACCCCCTCCCGCCCGATCCGCCCGATCGGCGAGTACGTGTTCGCCGCGGCGTGTGCCGGTGTGGGCCTGTACACGATCATCGGCGCCGGCTTCATCCGCACACCGCCCGGCTCGGCCAATGTGCTCGGACCCCGGGTGTTTCCGTATCTCGTCGGTGTCTTGCTGTTCGCGGCGGCCATTGCCGTGCTCGTCGGGGTCGCCCGCGGACAGCGCGGCGACGCCGAGGAGGGCGAGGACATCGACCCGACTGCGCCGACCGACTGGCTCACCGTCATCAAGCTCAGTGTCTTCTTTCTCTCTCAGGTCGTACTCATCGAGCTGATCGGCTGGCCGTTCGCCGTCGCCGTGCTGTTCGCCGGTGCCGCGTGGGCGCTCGGCGCACAGCGCTGGTGGATGGGGCTGCTGATCGGCGTCGGCCTCGGCCTGACCACTCAACTCGTCTTCGGCGTCTGGCTCGGGCTCTCCCTGCCGCCCGGGCCCCTTCTGGAATGGATTCCGATCTTCCATGGATAGCGTCAACGGACTGTTGGAGGGCTTCAGCACCGCCCTCCAGCCGATGTATCTGCTCTACGCACTTTTCGGCGTCTTCATCGGCACCGCCGTCGGAGTGCTGCCGGGCATCGGCCCCGCGATGACGGTTGCGCTGCTTCTGCCGCTGACCTACACGCTGGACCCAACCGGTGCACTGATCGTCTTTGCTGGCATCTATTACGGCGGCATGTACGGCGGTTCGACGACGTCGATTCTGCTCAACACCCCCGGAGAGTCGGCGTCGATCGTCACCGCGCTCGAGGGCAATCGCATGGCGAAGGCCGGGCGCGGGGCCACGGCGCTCGCGACGGCGGCGATCGGCTCTTTCGTCGCCGGCACCATCGCAACGGTGCTGCTCACCTTCCTGGCTCCGGGCATCGCGAAGCTGGCGGTCCAACTCGGGCCTTCCGACTACTTCGCACTCATGGTCGTCGCGTTCCTCACGGTTGGCGCACTTCTCGGCTCCAGCGTTCCGCGTGGGCTGGTTTCTCTCGGACTCGGCCTGGTGCTTGGGCTCGTCGGCACCGAGGTGCTCACGGGGCAGCAGCGGTTCACCTTCGGCGTCCCGAGCCTGGCCGACGGCATCGACGTGGTCCTGATCGCCGTCGGCCTGTTCGCGCTGGGGGAGACTCTCTTCGTGGCGTCCCGCCTGCGCAACGGGCCGATCCACCTCGTTCCCGTGAGCGGCAGCTGGCGCAGTTGGATGAGCAAGGAGGACTTCAAGCGCTCGTGGCGGCCGTGGCTGCGGGGGACGGCGATCGGTTTCCCGATCGGGACGATTCCCGCAGGCGGCGCGGATGTCGCGACGTTCCTGTCCTACGCCGGTGAACGCAAGCTCGCCAAGGGCGCAGCCAGAGAGCAGTTCGGCCGCGGCGCGATCGAAGGCGTCGCCGGCCCGGAGGCGGCCAACAACGCGGCGGCGGCCGGCGTGCTCGTGCCTCTGCTCACGCTGGGGCTTCCGACGACGGCAACGGCGGCGATCATCATCTCGGCGTTCCAGAGCTACGGCATCCGCCCGGGTCCCATGCTGTTCGAAACCCAGTCGGGCCTCGTCTGGGCGTTGATCGCCAGCCTGTACATCGGCAACGTCATGCTGCTCGTGCTCAACCTGCCGCTCATCGGAATGTGGGTCAAGGTGCTGCAGATCCCGCGCCCCTACCTCTACGCGGGAATTCTGGCGTTCGCGGGGCTCGGCGCTTACGCGCTGCACTTCAACGTCTTCGACACCGTGACCCTCTTCGTCGTCGGGCTCATCGGCTTCTTCATGCGCCGCTACGGCTACCCGGTGGCGCCGATGGTCGTCGGCGGCATCCTCGGCCCGATGGCCGAGGAGCAACTGCGCAAGGCGATGGCCATCAGCCAAGGCGATCTGCTCTACCTCGTGCACAGTCCGTTCTCGTGGATCACCTACGGGTCGATGGCCGCCATCATCCTCGCCGGCATCTGGTTGAAGCACCGTCGCGCTCGCTATGAGTCGACGCCGCTGATGTCGACGGAGGCCGTGGCCGTGCAACACGCGACGTCCTCGAGCAATGCGGAATAGACAGGAGAGAGCAGCGGTTACACCCGACGAATTCACAACTTAAGTCCAGTGTGCACCGATAGTGTTGATGCAACGGGGGTTCGGCTAGACTGACCTCCCCGACACGGCCCGGTGGACCGTGGCATACAGCTCACAGAAGCTATGAAGGAGGTTCCGATGATTCTTGTACGTCAAGAAATCGGCGATGTGCTCAGGGACTTCCGACTTCAGAAGGGTCGCACCCTCCGTCAGGTTGCGAGCAAGGCGAGTGTCGCCTTGGGCTACCTGAGTGAAGTGGAGCGCGGTCAGAAAGAAGCCTCAAGCGAGATCCTCGCTTCGGTTGCGGATGCCCTCGACACTCCGATTTCGGTCATCATGCGCGAGGTCGGCGATCGTCTCGCCGTTCTCGAGGGCATTGAGCCGATTCCCGACACGGTTCCCGACGAGTTCGTCGCGAACTTCGATGCAGACATGATGGTGCGCTGAGCCCATTCACGGGCTCTGACGGATGCCGGCAGAGGTGTGCTGCCGCCATCCGAACGCACTCGACAACGCCGGCCGGTCTTTTGACCGGCCGGCGTTGTTTCGCTTAGCGTTGCAGCATGCGTCGAAGTGAGTTCAACCTGGCCATGGCCACCGAGTTCGGTGACGCCTACGCGGCCGTAGTGCTGAATGACCTCGTGCTGCCCACCCTCGGCAACCGCAGCGGCGAACAGGCCCTCCGCGCCGGTACCCCGCCGCGCGAGGTGTGGCTGGCGCTCTGCGAGGCCACCGACGTGCCGAGCGAGCGACGCTACGGCGTCGGGCTGCCGAAGCCGGCTTCCGCCCGCTGAGGCAGCGGGGTTCATCCGGGCGTGACTCCACCGGCGAACGATTGCTCTGCGCTCGGATCCGCTGCGCTCGATTCCGCTGCGTTCGATTCCTTGGGGCGACACGCCGCATTCATGTCGAAGATCTGTTCGGTTCGTACTAGGCTCCTGCACAGCAGGACCTGAGCTGACTGTTTTCCACCGATCCACCCGTGCACGAACCCGTGTCGGTGGCCAGGCGTACAGTCGAAAACATCAGCTGACGAACTGCTGACTGCCTTGTCAGTCCGTGCCCGGTTCAGAGGATGAAGGGTGCTCGACGCACGAGAAATCGCGTCGGGCAGACCGGATCCGCCGCCACGAACACGACAGCCTATAGGCGCACCGAACCCAGTCAAGGAGAATGAAATGCCATCACCCGCAGACCGCGAGAAGTCACTCGAAACCGCTCTCGCTCAGATCGACCGCCAGTTCGGCAAGGGCTCGGTCATGCGCCTCGGCAGCGACGAGCGCGCCCCCGTCGAGACCATTCCCACCGGTTCGATCGCCCTGGACGTCGCGCTCGGCATTGGCGGGCTCCCGCGCGGCCGCATCGTCGAGATCTACGGCCCGGAATCCTCGGGTAAGACCACGCTCACCCTGCACGCCATCGCCAATGCCCAGCGCGCTGGTGGCATCGCCGCCTTCATCGACGCCGAGCACGCGCTCGACCCCGAGTACGCGAAGAAGCTCGGCGTCGACATCGACGCGCTGCTCGTCTCGCAGCCGGACACCGGTGAGCAGGCCCTCGAGATCGCCGACATGCTCGTCCGCTCCGGCTCCATCGACCTCATCGTCATCGACTCCGTCGCCGCCCTCGTGCCGCGCGCCGAGATCGAGGGCGAGATGGGCGACTCCCACGTTGGCCTCCAGGCCCGACTGATGTCGCAGGCTCTGCGCAAGCTGACCGGTGGCCTCAGCCAGACCAACACGACGATGATCTTCATCAACCAGCTGCGCGAGAAGATCGGCGTCTTCTTCGGAAGCCCCGAGACCACCGCCGGCGGTAAGGCACTCAAGTTCTACGCATCGGTGCGCCTCGACATCCGGCGTATCGAGACGCTGAAGGACGGCACGGATGCCGTCGGTAACCGCACCCGCGTCAAGGTCGTCAAGAACAAGATGGCCCCGCCGTTCAAGCAGGCGGAGTTCGACATCCTCTATGGTGTCGGCATCTCCCGCGAGGGCAGCCTGATCGACTTCGGTGTCGACCACGGCATCGTCAAGAAGTCCGGTGCCTGGTACACCTACGAGGGTGACCAGCTCGGCCAGGGCAAGGAGAACTCCCGCAACTTCCTGCTGCGCAACCCCGACATCGCACTCGAGATCGAGAACCGGATCCTCGGCAAGCTCGGCATCGGTGCGGCCGGAGCCGCGGCGGCGGCGGAGGCGGCCAAGCAGGCCGCAGCCGATGCCGCGGCCGGCATTGCCCCCGTCGAGGAGCCGCTGGTTGCGAAGCTGAAGGCCCGCAAGGGCGCCTAGGCAGCCCATTCATCATGGAAATCGGATGGTGGGGCGGTGGCGCTCCGGGTGACAACGATCGGCGTGACGATGAGAACGACGGTGACGCCGAGGTGACCCAGGACGCGGGCGCCGACGTGCCGGCCGAGCAGCCCCCTGCTCGGCCGGTCGCCCGGCCCGCCGACACGGTCACAGCGAACACAGCCGTGAAAACTGTCACGCCGCTCATCGCGTTGCGGAGCGCTCCGCCCGCCCCTCCGACACCGGCAGCCGAGTCTCCGACCGAAGCCCCGGCCGACACACCGGCCGAGCGCGACGCCGCCCTGGCCACGGTCAGCTACCTGCCCTGGGCGGCACCGGGGATCGACGTCGCCGCGTCATCCGGGATCGAATCCACCGCGTTCCGGCGTCCATTCGTGGCGCCGGAACGCGGTTTCGACCGTGACGACGACCGCGCTGTCGTCGCCGAGCCCGGCGATTGGACCGCCGAGTACAGCGACGAAGTCGAGGAGGAGGCCGAGGCGGAGTTCGACCCGGCCGCCCTGGAGAACGCCCTCATCAAGAAGCTCGCCAGGCGCGACCTCTCCATCGCCGAGGCGGAACAGTTCCTCGAACAGAACGGTCTGCCGGCCGAGCAGCTCGAGGAGTGGATCGAGCGCATCGAGCGGCTCGGCTACCTCGACGACATGCGGCTCGCCGAGAACCTCGTCGACCAGCTGCGGCGGCGCAAGGGCCTGGGCTCGTCGTCGATCCGGCAGGAACTCGGCCGACGCAAGATCAACCCCATCGTCATCAGCGAGGCCCTCGGCGAATCGGACCAGGACGAGGAGCGGGCTCGAGCACTCGAACTGGCCGTGAAGCGTGCCGGGCAGCTCAGTTCCTATGACGAGGCAACGGCAGAGCGCCGCCTTACCGGGTTCCTGATGCGCAAGGGCTACCCGTCCGGTGTCGTCCGCGATGCCGTCAAGGCCGCACTGGCCGGGCGCAAGCGACCATCAGGCGGCGTCCGCTTTCGCTGATCTAAACTAGAGCCCATCATGAGCACCGTCAGCGAAGCCCCCACCGTCATTGCGCCGTCCACGGCATCGCACAATCCCGACGGTCGTGCCCGAAGCTACGAGGTGCGCACCTACGGCTGCCAGATGAACGTGCACGACTCCGAGCGGCTGAGCGGATCGCTGGAGGCGGCCGGCTACGTCAAAGCCGACGGCGTCGAGCCCGACGTCGTCGTGATCAACACCTGCGCCGTGCGGGAGAACGCCGACAACAAGCTCTACGGCAACCTCGGCTACCTGGCATCCATCAAGCGCAAGCACGAGGGCATGCAGATCGCCGTCGGCGGCTGTCTGGCCCAGAAGGACAAGAACGTCATCCTCGAGAAGGCCCCGTGGGTGGATGTCGTCTTCGGCACGCACAACATGGGCTCGCTGCCGAGCCTGCTCGAGCGCGCACGCCACAACGACGAGGCGCAGATCGAGATCCTCGAATCGCTCGAGACCTTCCCGTCCACGCTGCCGACCAAGCGCGATTCGAGCTACAGCGGCTGGGTGTCGATCTCGGTCGGCTGCAACAACACCTGCACCTTCTGCATCGTGCCCGCCCTGCGCGGCAAGGAGAAGGACCGCCGCCCGGGCGAGGTGCTCGCCGAGATCCAGTCACTCGTCGACGACGGCGCCATCGAGGTCACCCTGCTCGGCCAGAACGTCAACTCCTACGGTGTCGAGTTCGGCGACCGCCTGGCCTTCGGAAAGCTGCTGCGTGCAGCCGGCGCCATCGAGGGCCTCGAGCGGATCCGCTTCACGAGCCCCCACCCCGCCGCGTTTACCGACGACGTCATCGAGGCCATGGCCGAGACGCCCTCGGTGATGCCCCAGCTGCACATGCCACTGCAGTCGGGGTCCGACCGCATCCTGAAGGCGATGCGCCGCTCCTACCGCTCCGCGAAGTTCCTCGGCATCCTCGAGCGCGTGCGCGAGCGCATCCCGAACGCCGCGATCAGCACCGACATCATCGTCGGCTTCCCTGGCGAGACCGAGGAGGACTTCCAGGAGACGCTGCGCGTCGTCGAGGAGGCGCGCTTCGCGACGGCCTTCACCTTCCAGTACTCGATCCGCCCCGGCACGCCGGCCGCGACGATGCCGGACCAGGTGCCCAAGGCGGTCGTCCAGGAACGCTACGAGCGTCTCGTCGCCCTGCAGGACCGCATCGCGTGGGAGGAGAACGAGAAGGTCGTCGGTCGCACGGTCGAGGTGCTCGTCACCAACCACGCGGGCAAGAAGGATGCCGACACCGACCGTCTCTCCGGGCGTGCTGAGGACAGCAGGCTCGTGCACTTCGAGGTGCCGGCCGGATCTGAGACCCCGCGCCCAGGCGACGTCGTCACCGTCACGGTGAGCCAGGCCGCGCCCTTCTTCCTCATCGCCGACTCCGCCGATGACGCCCCGCTCACGATCCGACGCACCCGCGCCGGGGACGCCTGGGACCGCCAGGAGGCGGAGTCCTGCGGCGTCCCGACAGCAACGGGCGCAGCGGGCACGCAAGGCGGCGCCGTCGGGCCCGTCTTGCTCGGCTTCCCGACGCTCCGCGTCGGCTCGCCCCTGAACGTCGGCCAGAGCGCGGGCCTGGGCGCAGGCGCGAGCACCGTGCCGATCTACAACGTCGACGACGATCTGCGCTAGTGAGCGGTGAACAGCCGGCGCACCCGGACGGGCACGCGCTGATCGCCGTCGTTGGCGCAACCGGAACGGGCAAGTCGGCACTCTCGCTCGACGTCGCGGAGCGGCTCGCCGCCGACGGCATCGCCGCCGAGATCGTCAACGCCGACGCGATGCAGCTGTACCGCGGCATGGACATCGGCACGGCGAAGCTGCCCCTCGCCGAGCGCCGCGGCATCCCGCACCACATGTTCGACGTGTTGGGCGTGCGCGACGAGGCGACTGTCGCCGGCTACCAGGAACGGGCCAGGGCGATCGTCGACGACATCCGTGCCCGCGGCGCCGTGCCGATCGTCGTCGGCGGCTCCGGGCTCTACGTCTCTGCCTTGGTCTACGACTTCCGCTTCCCAGGAACCGACCCGGCGATCCGCGCATCACTTGAGGAGGAACTCCTCGCTCTCGGCACCGGCACCCTCTACCGCCGCCTCGCCGCCTTCGACCAGGCCACCGCGCTCCGCATCGGCTCCAGCAACGGCCGCCGCATCGTCCGCGCGCTCGAGGTCATCGCGGTCACAGGGGAGCCGAACGCCGCCGCGCTGCAAGATGAGCCCGTGCCGTGGCATCCGCTCGCCATCGTCGGACTCGCGGCCGAGCGCGAGACGCTCACCGCGCGGCTCGACCGCCGGGTCGAACAAATGTGGGCGGACGGCCTGCTCGACGAGGTGCGTGCGCTGTTGCCGCTCGGCATCGAACAGGGCGTCACCGCCAGCCGGGCGATCGGCTACACCCAAGCGATCGATGAGATCCACGGGCGCAGCAGCGAGGCGGAGGCCATCGAGGCCACGCAGCAGCTCACACGTCGCTACGCGCGCCGCCAGGTGAGCTGGTTCAAGCGCTACCCGCACGCGCATTGGCTCGCCGCTGCGGTCGAGGGCGAAGGGGCGGATGCCGCGGAGGCGCGCACCGACGCCGCACTGCGCGCGTGGCGTTCGTCCGCTGAAGGCCTCACTCCCGCCACTTAGACTGGGCACATGGCGTTCGATCTGCACTTCACCAAAGGCCAGGGCACGGGCAACGACTTCGTGCTCTTCGCTGACCCCGACGGGCTGAACCCGTTGAGCCCGGCCCAGATCGCCGCGGTGTGCGATCGCCGCTTCGGCATCGGCGGTGATGGGCTGATCCGCGCCGTGCGCTCGAGCCGCCTCCCGGAGGGTGCAGCGGCCCTCGCCGAGGACGGCGACGCCGAGTGGTTCATGGACTACTGGAACGCCGACGGCACCCCGTCCGAGATGTGCGGCAACGGCATCCGCGTCTTCACCCGCTTCCTGCTCGACCAGGGCCTCGCCGTGCTCGCCGACGGCGATACGCTCCCGATCGGAACCAGGGCGGGCGTGCGCGATGTGCAGGGCAACCGCAACGGATTCCAGGTCGATCTCGGCCGCTGGCGGCTCGATGGCGGGGAACCGCTCGTGCGTGCCAAGAACCTGCCCGTCGCCCGGCCCGGTCTCGGCATCAACGTCGGCAACCCGCATGTCGTCGTCGCGCTGGCCGACGAGGCCGAACTCGAAGCGGCCGACCTCGGCTACATCCCGCAGCTCGAACCGGCTCCGGCCGATGGCGCCAACGTCGAGTTCGTCGTGCCGGCCGATCCGCTGGTCCACGACGGCGTCGGGCGCTTCCGCATGCGGGTGCACGAGCGCGGTTCCGGCGAGACTCAGTCCTGCGGAACGGGGGCAGCGGCCGCCGCCCTCGCGGTGCGGCACTGGGCGGGTGCCGGCGCGCCGAACCAGTGGCGTGTCGAGGTGCCAGGCGGTGTGCTCGGCGTGCGGATGTTCCCGACGGAAGACGGCGAGCACGTTGCGCTCTCCGGGCCGGCGGAGCTCGTCTTCGACGGCGTGCTCAGCCTGGGCTAGAGGCAGCCTCCGGCCGGTGACGGCTCAGTCGTCGCCGGTGGTGCGGTCGGCGCGGTGCGCCGAGAGCAGCTCGATCTCGGGCCGATACGCCACGAAGTGCTCCACCGCATCGAGCACCTCGGTGACGTGGCCGCGGTCGGCGGCGACCAGTGAGACCCCGATCGCCGTGCGCCGGTGCAGATCGAGATGGTCGACCTCGGCGACGCTCACCTGAAAGCGTCGTCGGAGCTCTGCCACCAACGGCCGGACGACGGAGCGCTTCTCCTTGAGGGAGTGCACGTCACCGAGCAGGATGTCCAGCTCCAGCCATCCGATCCACATGCGCGCAACTGTAGTGCCACCCCCGCACTCCTCGCGCGGGGTAGCCGTGCGCTGGGGATACGCCTAGCGTGGATGCGAGATGGACTGGTTCGACGCGGGGGACTACGACATTGCGCGGCTCGTGCTGCAACGGGGAGTCGCTGCCGTCTACGTGATCGCCTTCGTCTCGGCCATCAACCAGTTCCCGGCGCTCGTCGGCGAAAACGGGCTGTTGCCAGCACCCCGACTCCTGGCTCGGACCCGCTTCCGCGAGCTTCCGAGCCTGTTCCACTGGCGCTATTCCGACCGGATGCTGCTGGCGCTCGCGTGGTTCGCTGTGGCGGTCTCGGCGGCGCTCGTGCTCGGTCTGCCTCAGCTCGGCCCGCCGTGGCTGCCGATGCTGGCGTTCCTGATGCTCTGGGCCGTGTACCTGTCCATCGTCAACATCGGGCAGGTCTTCTACGGTTTCGGCTGGGAGAGCCTGCTGCTGGAGGCCGGATTCGTCGTCGCGTTCCTCGGCTCCGATGAGGTGGCCCCGCCGCTGCTGATCATCATCTACCTGCGCTGGTTGCTGTTCCGTCTCGAGCTCGGCGCCGGGCTCATCAAGATCCGCGGCGGGCGCGAGTGGCGGGACTTCACGGCGCTCGACTACCACCACGAGACGCAGCCGATGCCGAACCCCCTGAGCCGGCTGGCACACCGTCTGCCGCGGTGGTTCCATCGCTGCGAGGTGCTCGGCAACCACATCGCCGAGCTGCTCGTGCCGTTCTTCCTGTTCGCGCCGCAGCCCGTGGCATCCGTCGCCGCCGGCATCCTGATCGGCACCCAGCTCTGGTTGATCATCACCGGCAACTTCGCCTGGCTGAACTGGTTGACCATCGTGCTCGCCTTCTCGGCGATCGACGACACCACCCTCCGCGCGCTCCTACCCGTGTTGCCGGAGTCGCACGCCCCCGCGGATGCGCCCGTGTGGTTCGTCGTCATCGTGCTCGCGGGTACCGTGCTACTCGTCGCGCTCAGCTGGTGGCCGGCCCGCAACCTGCTCTCCCGCCATCAGCTGATGAACGCGAGCTTCAACCGCTACCACCTGGTGAACGCCTACGGCATGTTCGGCACCGTCACCAAACGGCGCCTCGAGGTGGTAGTCGAGGGCTGCGACGACGCCGAGCCGGGGGAGGGCGCCGTCTGGGAGGCGTATGAGTTCCGGGGCAAGCCGGGGGATCCCATGCGGATGCCGCGCCAATTCGCCCCGTACCACCTGCGGCTGGATTGGCTGATGTGGTTCCTCGCGCTGGGGTCGCGCGACACGCGCTGGTTCGAGACCTTCCTCGTCCGCCTGCTCGAGGGGGACGCGCGGACGCTGCGACTGCTGCGCCGAAACCCGTTCCCGACCGGAGCACCGCGCTGGGTGCGCGCCCGCGTGTTCCTCTACCGTTTCAGCACCGGGGCCGAGCGTCGCGCCACTGGTGCGAGGTGGGTGCGCTCCGAGATCGGTGAGCTGGTCGAGCCGGTCGAGCTGGGGAGCGTTGGGCGACGCTGACGCGATCCGACGGGGCGGCTCGCTCCGTCGCGTCGCGTGCGGTGGCCTGATAGATTCGCCGCAGATCCGTCCCAGGACGGCGGCCGAGAGGAGGAGGCGATGGCCGATCCGGTTGGCGACATCATCGGCGACTATCGGGCGTTCGCCGCACAGCAGCGCGACCGCCTGCTCGCCCTGGACATCGACATCGCGCCGTACGAGCTGAGCCACCTCGCCGTTCGCGTGCCGGAGTGGGACCAGTATCTGCACCTGCGCACCCTGCTCGAACGCCACGCCATCGCGAACATGGAGAACGTCTGGAACGGGCGGCCGATGTCCATGATTCTCCTCGCTGAGCCGCTCAGAGTCCTCGATGGCCAGACGATCCCGCTCATCGAGCTCATCCCGCCCGTGCACCAGCGTGTCTACAAGATGGGCATGGAGCACATCGGCGTGGTCGTCGGCGAGGCGGTCGACGCGTTCTCCCGCCGGAATCGGGCGGCGCTGACCGGCCAACAGTTCCAGAACCAGTGGAACGAGCCGTACTACATCCTCTTCGAGGACTTCACGCACGTGAAGTTCCATCGCCGCTCGCTGCGCGCGGTGGTTGAGCTGCAGGGCGGCACGTTCGACGGTTTCCACCATGTCGACGGCTGGATTCCGCAGCGGCTGGTCACGGCGACGGGCCCGAACCCGCTGCCTCGTTGAGCGAGCGAGCTATGCGCCGCGGGAGACCTTCAGCACTCGGAAGCCCTTGCTGATGGCCTCGCGCGCGACGACGAGGCGATCGGCGAACTCGGTCTCCATCCAGCGCTGTAGGGAGTCGGATCCGAGGTTGCGCTGCACGACGAGGTAGGAATCAGCGCCCGGCGCGAGCCGGGGGAGCCACTTGCGCAGCATCGAGTGCAGTTCGGCCTTGCCCACCCGAATGGGCGGGTTCGACCAGATCGCGGCGAACTCGATGCCGTCCGGCAGCTCGTCCGGCCGCACGGCCTTCACATTCTCGAGGCCGAGCTCTGCGGCATTGCGGCGCACGAGTTCGAGAGCCCGGTCGTTCACATCGACGGCCCAGACCGTCGCCCCCGGCGATTCCAGCGCGAGCGTGAGCGCGATCGGCCCCCAGCCGCAGCCGAGGTCGAGCAGATCGCCGTTCTCCGGGGCTGCCGGCGCGTAGCGCAGCAGCACCTCGGTGCCCTGGTCGATGTGGTCGGGGCTGAAGATTCCGTTGGAGGTCGTGACCTCACGGTCCTGCCCGCCGAGACGCACGGTGATGCGACGCAGTTTGAGCTCACTCCCCGGATCTGCGCTGAAGTAATGCTCTGAAGCCATGGGATCGAATCTATCGCAGATTACAACCGGTAAACTGAAGGCAATGACTGACGTCGAGAACTCTCCCAACGACACTGCCGCCACCGCCGACGGCCCGAGCGACGACGTCGTCGCTCGGGTGCTCGCGAGCGCCGAATCGCGCTCATCGGCCTACTCACTCTTCTCCTCCGGCGCGCAGGCGCTGCAGACGGAGGCCGGCGCTGACAGCATCGGCGACGGCGAGCAGCTCGACCGCGAGGATCGCAAGGCCCTCCGCCGCGTTCCCGGCCTCTCCACCGAGCTCGAGGACGTCACAGAGGTCGAGTACCGCCAGCTCCGGCTCGAGAACGTGGTTCTCATCGGCATCTACGCCCAGGGCTCTCAGGATGACGCCGAGAACTCCATGCGCGAGATGGCGGCGCTGGCCGAGACCGCCGGTGCAACGGTGCTCGACGGCCTGCTGCAGCGCCGTGCCCACCCCGACCCGAGCACCTTCCTCGGCCGCGGCAAGGCGGCGGAGCTCGCCGCGATCGTGCAGGCCCTCGGCGCAGACACCGTGATCGCCGACACAGAGCTCGCCCCCAGCCAGCGGCGCGCACTCGAAGACGTCGTCAAGGTGAAGGTCATCGACCGCACCGCCGTCATCCTCGACATCTTCAGCCAGCACGCGAAGAGCCGCGAGGGCAAGGCGCAGGTCGAACTCGCCCAGCTCGAGTACCTCCTGCCGCGCCTGCGCGGCTGGGGCGAGTCGATGTCGCGCCAGGCCGGTGGCCAGGTCGGTGGCGCGGGCGCCGGTATGGGTAGCCGCGGACCGGGTGAGACCAAGATCGAGCTCGACCGCCGCCGCATCCACACCCGCATGTCCAAGCTGCGCAAGCAGATCGCGGCCATGAAGCCGGCCCGCGAGGCCAAGCGGGCCAACCGCCGCCGGAACTCGGTGCCGTCCGTCGCTATCGCTGGCTACACGAACGCGGGCAAGTCGAGCATCCTCAACCGCATCACTCACGCCGGTGTGCTGGTCGAGAACGCGCTCTTCGCCACCCTCGACGCCACCGTGCGCAAGAACACCACCGCCGACGGCCGCATCTACACGCTGGCCGACACCGTCGGTTTTGTGCGGAACCTTCCCCACCAGCTCGTCGAGGCGTTCCGCTCCACCCTCGAGGAGATCGCCGACTCCGACGTCATCGTGCACGTCGTCGACGGTTCGCACCCAGACCCGGCCAGCCAGATCGCCACCGTGCGCGACGTCGTCGGCGAGGTCGGCGCCCGCGGCATCACCGAACTCGTTGTGTTCAACAAGGCGGACCTGATCGACGACGACACCCGTCTCGTGCTGCGCGGGCTCGAGCCACGCGCGATCTTCGCCTCTGCCCGCACCGGCGAGGGCATCGACGAGATCCTCACGGCGATCGGTGAGCTGCTGCCGGACCCGAGCCTGGAGATCGAGCTCGTCGTGCCGTACGACCGCGGCGATCTGATCTCGCTCCTGCACGAGAAGGGCCGCGTGATCTCCACGGAGTACGTCGAAGACGGCACCCTCGTGAACGCCAGGATCTCCAGCGATCTCGAGCCTCAGTTCGCCGCATTCCGCGTGCCGGCCGGAGCCATCGGCGCCTGAGAGCGCTCGGCGGCAGACCATCTGTCGGCCGACTGCACGCGAAGGCAGGGCCGCTCAACCAGCTGGCGGTTGCGAACGGGGACCATGGTACTTTCGTGAGCATGTCTACCAGGGGGTTGGGCCCGTCGGCGACGCATGCCGCGCGGATCGCCCAGATCGAGGACGCTCAGCCGGCTGACCGTCAGGGATCCAACGCCCTGAGCATTCCGCAGCTGTTGCGCCACCATCGCGTCCCGAGTGTCAGCGTCGCCGTCGTCGACGACTTCGACGTTGCATGGACGAAGTCGTGGGGCGTTGCGGACGCGCAGTCGGGCAAGAGCGCCACGGATCAGACGCTGTACCAGGCAGCATCAATCACCAAGCCCCTGGCGGCGATGGCATCGCTGCGGGCCGCTCAGCTCGGGCTGTTTGACCTCGACCAGGACATCAACTCCATCCTCACGAGCTGGACGCTGCCGGATACGCCGTTCGGCGGGGGCGTCGCCGTCACGCCCCGGATGCTGCTGAGCCACACCTCCGGGCTCGGAGACGGATTCGGTTTTCCCGGGTACGAGCCGGGTGAAGCGATGCCGACACTACTGCAGATGCTCGACGGCCGATCGCCCTCGCCTTTGCCTGCTGTGCGGCCGGCACGGCCAGCGATGACGGCCTACCAATACTCGGGCGGAGGCGTCGAGATACAGCGGCTCGCGCTCACCGACACCGTCGGAGCAGCCTTCACACGAATCATGGATGACTGGGTGCTTCAACCGATCGGCATGACCAGCAGCACCTTCGAGCAGCCTTTGCCTTGCGAGCTCGAGCATCGGGCCGCCCGCGCCCATGACAACGAGGGTGCGAGGATGGCTGCACCGTGGCGTGTCTATCCGGAGTTGGCGGCGGCGGGGTTGTGGACGACTCCCGGCGATCTTGCCAAATTCGTCAGCGAGCTCCAACGGACGCTGGCCGGGCGGTCATCGCTTGTCGTGGACCGGACGATGATGCGCGACATGATCACACCAGTTGGCGTTGGCCCCTTCGCTGTCGGCTTTGTTGTGTCTCAGAAGGGCGATGGCCGGTATTTCGAGCACGACGGCGACAACTGGGGCTTCAAGGCTCAACTCATCGGACACGTGGCCAAGGGCTATGGCGCGGTGATCATGACCAACGGCGACAACGGTCAGGCCGTGATCGACGAAGTCCAGAATCGTATCGCCATCTCGTACGGTTGGGACAACTCGACCAAGCGGCCGACTCCGACCACCCCTGATTCGCTCGACCGTCAGCGGGCGGCACGCAGCCGCTCCGCCATCCGTGTGAGATCGGATTCGGCGGCGGCTGTCTCGGTCCAGGGCGGCGTCAGCGCGTCGCGGTCGGAGCGGGGCACAAGCTGAAAGTGCATGTGGAAGACGGACTGCCAGCCCGCCTCACGGTTCGTCTGAAATACCGTCATCCCGTCCGGTTCGATGGTGCGCTCCAGCAGTCTCGCCATTGAGCGCAGCGAATGGCCGATGCCCGCAGTTGTCGCATCTGAGAGATCCCACAACTGTGGCGCATGCTCACGCGGAACGAGCACCGTGTGCCCCGAGGCTGCCGGATGGATACTGAGAAAGCCCACGGTCAGCTCGTCCTCGTAGACGCGGTGAGATGGGGCGTCGCCGGCGACAATGGCGCAGAAGATGCAGGGGACGTTCATTCGCTCACCGTACCGCGCACCGGCTCCTCCGGGCGCTTGGGCGAGCCCCCGTCACATTCAGAAATAGATCCCGCACCCTCTGCACCCGGATGTAATCTCAAAGAAATCGTTGTTGCCGGTAGTTCAGGCAACGGGAGCGAAAGCCGAGCCCGGCACCCGCCCGCATCCACACCCGTCGAGTACGGGGTGCGCGGCCTGCCGGTGCGTCACCTCTGTTTCGACGGTATCCGTCAGAGCAAGGGGATCGCAGCATGACCGCCGCCTACCACCACGCAACGCCCGTCATCGGCGGACACCGTGGCGCCCTGACGCCGGTGTCGTTCGAGCTCTTCCCGCCGCGCACGGATGCAGCAGCACTCGCTCTCGGCCGCACCATCGACCGCCTGGCCGAGGCGAATCCGGCCTTCCTCTCCGTCACCTACGGGGCCGGCGGATCGTCCCGCGAGCGCTCGCTCACCGTGCTGCGCTACATCCTCGAGCACACGACCGTCGATGCGATGGCCCACCTCACCTGTGTCGGGTCCTCGTACCAGGAGGCCAACAGCCTCGTCAGACAGTTTCTGGATGCCGGCATCACCAGCTTCCTTGCACTGCGCGGAGACCCACCAACAGGCGTCACCGGCCCGGCCGAGCTGGGCGACCTCGGCAGCGCATCCGAGCTCGTGCAGCTGATCCACCGGGTTCAGGAGGAGCGCGAACCGTTCTCGCAGGAACGCGTTCCCGGGGCTCCGCAGGGCACCCGCATCGCGCGGCGCCGCCGACCAGAACGCGTGGCCGTCGCGGCCTTCCCGAACGGCCACCCCCGTGCCCGCGGCACGAACGCCGACATCGACAGCCTGCTCGCCAAGCAGGTCGCCGGCGCGACGCTCGCCATCACCCAGCTGTTCTTCCACGCCGATGACTACCTCGGCTTCGTCGACAAGGCGCGCACGGCCGGCGTCACGATCGACATCGTCCCCGGGCTGATGCCGGCGACCTCGCCCAGGCGGCTCGCCCGGATCGCCGAGCTCACCGGTGAGGAGGTGCCGGCCGAACTCGCCATCGCCCTCGAGGTGGAACCCGACGAACAGGGCCAGCACGAGATCGGGGTCGGCTACATCGCCCGCGTCGCCGCCGAGGTTCTCGCCGGGGGAGCGCCAGGACTGCACCTCTACACCTTCAACCAGCACAGGGCCGTACTCGGCGTGCTCGAACAACTCGGACGAATGCCCGTCGGAGCCGGCAGCAGCCGCTAGGCGGCGACCGCCAGGCTCCGACCCACCCGGCCCCAGCCGCTCACCACGGGGTGATGCACCCTGCTGCGCTACCCCCATGCCTTTTTCGACCCAGCTGTCACCTTCTCAACACCGACCCCAACCCCAACAAAAGGACGACGAATGACCACCGCACCGTTCACCACCGCACCATTCCCAGCCGGCACCATCCTCGGCTACCCCCGCATCGGCCGCCGCCGCGAACTCAAGAAGGCCGTCGAGGCGTTCTGGGCCGGCAGCACGACCGCGGAGGAGCTCGAGCAGACAACGGCCGGGTTGCGCGCCGCCACCCGGGCCCGGCTGCTCGAACTCGGGCTCGGCCGCGACGACTCGTCCATCCCGGAGAGCTTCTCTTACTACGACCAGGTGCTGGATGCCGCGGTGGCCGTCGGCGCCGTGCCGAGCCGGTTCGCCCACCTCGTGCAGGCCGACGGCAGCATCGACCTCGCCGGATACTTCACCCTGGCCCGCGGTGTCGGCGACAGCCTGCCGTTGGAGATGACGAAGTGGTTCGACTCCAACTACCACTACCTCGTGCCCGAGATCGGTCCGGAGACCAGCTTCCACCTGGCCAGCGACCGCATCGTGCGCGAGTTCGAGGAGGCCAAGGCCGCCGGATTCCTGACCCGTCCTGTGCTCGTCGGCCCGGTCACCTTCCTGCTCCTGGCCAAGCCGAGCGACGAAGCCCCTGCCGACTTCGCGCCGCTCAGCCGCCTCGGTGACCTCCTCCCCGTCTACGCGGAGCTCCTCACCCGGCTGCGCGCGGCCGGAGCGGAGTGGGTGCAGCTGGACGAGCCCGGTCTCGTCAACGAGAGCATCCCCGTTCCGCGCACCGAGCAGCTGGCCGCACTCGCTGAGGCGTACCGCGTGCTCGGCGGCCTGAGCGAGCGCCCGGCGATCTTCGTCGCCGCGCCGTACGGCGAACTCGGTGACGCGCTGCCCGTGCTGGCGGCATCCGCCGTCGAGGCCATCGGGGTCGACCTGGTGCGCGGTGCCCTGCCGGTCGGCCTCGACGCCGACACCAGCGCAGCGCTCGCGACGAAGACGATCGTCGCCGGCGTCGTCGACGGCCACAACATCTGGCGGGGCGACCTCGCCGCGGCCCTGTCGACGGCGGAGTCCGTCTCCGCCCTCTCGCCGACCGTCGCCGTCTCCAGCTCAACCTCGCTGCTGCACGTCCCGCACGATGTGGCGGAGGAGACCGCGCTCGGGCAGCTCGCCGACTGGCTCGCCTTCGCCGACCAGAAGGTCGGCCAGATCGCCGTACTCGCCGCCGGCCTCCGCGACGGTCGCGCCGCGATTCAGCCGGAGCTGGATGCCGCGGCCGCAGCGCTGGCCGCGCGCCTGGCCGCACCCGGCGTGCGGGAGTCAGCCGTGCGCAGCCGCACCGCCGCACTCAGCGCCGGCGACTACAGCCGCGGTGACTACGCGGAGCGCGTCGCCGCCCAGGACGCCGCCCTGCAGCTGCCGCTGCTGCCGACGACCACGATCGGCTCCTTCCCGCAGACCGGCGAGATCCGTCGCGCCCGGGCCCGGCTGAACTCGGGAGCACTGAGCGCCGCCGAGTACGAGCAGCTGATGAAGGAGGAGATCGGGCGCGTCGTCGAGTTGCAGGAGGAGATCGGCCTCGACGTGCTCGTGCACGGCGAGCCGGAGCGCAACGACATGGTGCAGTACTTCGCCGAGAACCTCGATGGCTTCGCCGTCACCGAGCACGGCTGGGTGCAGTCGTACGGCAGCCGCTGCACGCGCCCGTCGCTGCTCTGGGGCGACGTGTCGCGTCCGGCGCCGATCACGGTGGACTGGTCCGTGTACACGCAGAGCCTCACCGCCAAGCCGGTCAAGGGCATGCTCACCGGTCCCGTCACGATCCTGGCGTGGTCCTTCGTGCGTGACGATCAGCCGCTCGCCGAGACCGCCAGCCAGGTGGCCCTCGCTCTGCGCGACGAGATCGCCGATCTGGAGGCGGCCGGCATCGGCATCGTGCAGGTCGACGAGCCCGCGCTGCGGGAACTGCTCCCGCTGAAGCGTGCCGACCACGCCGACTACTTGGAGTGGTCGGTCGGCTCCTTCCGCCTCGCCACCGCCGGCGTGCGCGCGGAGACGCAGATCCACACCCACCTCTGCTACTCCGAGTTCGGGGTCGTGATCGACGCGATCAGCCGTCTCGACGCCGACGTCACGAGCATCGAGGCGGCGCGGAGCCGCATGGAGATCGTCGACGACATCGAGCGGAGCGGCTTCGACCACGGCATCGGGCCCGGCGTCTACGACATCCACTCGCCCCGCGTGCCGGCGGTCGCCGAACTGACGGAACTGCTCGAGCGCGCCCTCGCCGCCGTTCCCGGCCGGCAGCTGTGGGTGAACCCGGACTGCGGACTCAAGACCCGTGGCTACGCCGAGACGGTGGAGTCGCTGCAGAACATGCTCGAGGCCACCCGCGCCGTGCGGGCCAACGCCGAGGTCAGCGTCTAGCGGAAACTTCGCACCCTCGGTCCACGCCGGCTGAGGAGTGAGGATCGAACGACGAAGCCCTGAGCCATTCCGCGGTCACGCGGGGGCTCAGGGCTTCGTTCGTTCCTCACTCAGCCGCCGTGAGGAGGCGGTGTCTTGACTGTCTAGACGCTGCGCAGCACGGCGACGACCTTGCCGAGGATCTCGGCGTAGTCGCCGAGGATCGGCTCGAAGTTGCTGTTGCGGGGGAGCAGCCAGGTGTGGCCGTCGCGCTGGCGGAACACCTTGACCGTGGCCTCGTTGTCGAGCATTGCGGCGACGATCTCGCCGTTCTCCGCCGTCTTCTGTGCGCGCACGACCACCCAGTCGCCGTCGCAGATCGCCGCGTCGATCATCGACTCACCGACGACCTTGAGAATGAAGAGCTCACCCTTGCCGACGATCTGCCTGGGCAGGGGGAAGATCTCATCGATCTGCTGTTCGGCGGTGATCGGGATGCCGGCGGCGATCCGACCGACGAGGGGCACCATCGCCGCATCGCCGACGGTTGCAGCGCTTGAGTAGTCGTCGCCGTCGGTGAAGGAGGCGCCGTCGTTCTGCTGCGGGACCTCGATCAGCACCTCGAGCGCGCGGGGACGATTCGGGTCGCGGCGCAGGTAGCCGCTGAGCTCGAGCTGCTTGAGCTGGTAGGTGACGCTGGAGAGCGAGGCGAGCCCGACGGCATCGCCGATCTCGCGCATGCTCGGCGGGTAGCCCCGCTGGCTGACCGAGCGCTGGATGACGTCGAGGATCGCCATCTGCTTGGCGCTCAGGCTCTTGCGCCGACGGTTGCCCTTCTTGGCGGAGCTCGTGTCGCTGTCTCTCGTCACCGTACTGCCCTTCACTGTTCCGGCCCCGGGTTCGGCCCGGAATACCGGCCCTCACTGTGTCCTGTGGCGTTCACCGCCGACCGTGTCGGTGGTGCCTGATTGTCTGTCTCCAGACACTCACGACTTTATCGCTCGGTGGGTGCCGCAACAAACGAATGTTCGAGTGTGTCGCGCATTTCTTTCGGTTTTCTCGAAGAAAGACTTGCATATTCGAATTCATCGAATGTATGTTCGGAACACAGCTTCGCATCCGGCCCTCCCGGCCGAGGGTCGGATGCGAATCCCACAGGAGGTCGACATGAGTGCAGTACAGGCAATTCAGCTGAACACGCGGGCAACGGGTGCCGTTCGCACGCCGGCCGTCGTTCGCAGCCACCTTCGACTGACGCGTCGCGGACGGGTCGTTTTCACCACCCTCGCCGCCATGCCGCTCGTCGTCGGAGCCCTCGTCTTCGCCGTCAACGGCGGCGGCGCCGTCGCCGGCGGCGCGAGCCAGCAGGGCAGCACCTTCGACTACATCGCCGTTCCTGCCGGAGCGTCACTCTGGACCCTCGCCGAGGACATCGCCCCAGCGGAGGACCCGCGCGACGTCATCGATGCGATCATCGACCTCAACCAGCTGAGCACCGCCGAGGTGCAGGCCGGCCAGCGCCTCGCGATTCCCGCAGGCTACTGATCTCACCACCCCGCTCATCACCGCCCGCGGGTGTCTGCAAGCCCGCGGGATCCCCGGCCCCAGACCGATCCGCGCGGCTCTGGCACTGCCCATAGACTCGTACGGTGACGAATCTCAGTGAACTTCCCCTGCGTGACGACCTCGTCGGCCAGCTCCCGTACGGCGCCCCCCAGGCTGTCGTCCCCGTGGCCCTGAACGTCAACGAGAACACCCACGGCATCCCGGAAGACGTCGCCCACGACATCGTGGCCCGCGTCGCGGCCGCCGTGCTCTCGGTGAACCGCTACCCCGATCGCGAGTTCACGGAACTCCGGGAGAGCTTCGCCCGCTATCTCGGCCACGGCCTTGACGCCTCGAACATCTGGGCCGCGAACGGCTCCAACGAGGTGCTGCAGCACATCCTCCAGGCCTTCGGCGGTCCGGGCCGCTCGCTGCTCGGCTTCACGCCGACCTACTCGATGTACCCGCTGCTCGCCGCCGGAACCGGCACGGAGTGGATCGGCGTTCCCCGCGCAGCGGACTACACGATCACCCCGGATGCCGCTGCCGCCGCCATGCGCGAGCACCAGCCGGACATCGTGTTCCTCTGCTCGCCCAACAACCCGACGGGCACGCCGCTCGGGCTCGACGTGATCGAGGCCGTCTACGCCGCAAGTCAGTACGAGAACGGTGCGGCGATCGTCGTCGTCGACGAGGCCTACGCCGAGTTCTCGCCGGAGGGCACGCCGAGCGCGCTCACGCTGCTGCCCGGCCGGCCGCGCCTGCTCGTCTCCCGCACCATGAGCAAGGCCTTCGCCTTCGCCGGCGCCCGCGTCGGATACCTGGCCGCGGACGCCGCCGTCACCGACGCCCTCCGTCTGGTCCGGCTGCCCTACCACCTCTCCGCCTTCACGCAGGCGGCCGCGAACGCGGCTCTCGCTCACTCCGAGGAGATGCTCGGCATGGTCGGGGAGATCCGCGAGCAGCGCGACCGCCTGCTGCGTGAGCTCCGCGCCCTCGGCTACGCGCCGTACGACAGCGCGAGCAACTTCGTGCTCTTCGGCGGGGTCGAGGATCCGCACGCCGTCTTCGAGGCGCTGCTGGCCCGCGGCATCCTGATCCGCGAGGTGAGCCTGCCAGGGCAGCTCCGCGTCACCGCGGGAACCGAGACCGAGACGACCGCGTTCCTGGAGGCGCTGGCGGCGGTCGGCCCGAACGGTCGGGGCCCCAGCGCCGAGTAGCGTCCCGTCGAACGGAGTGCAGCGCAACAGTGCTCCGCGGGCGAATAGACTCGCAGCATGAGCCTTACTGCGCCCCGTACTGCGTCGATTCAGCGCGAGACCAGCGAGTCGAGCATCGAACTGTCGATCAACCTCGACGGAACCGGTGTCTCCGACATCCAGACCTCTGTGCCGTTCTACGACCACCTGCTCACGGCCTTCGCCAAGCACTCGCTGACCGACATCACGGTGCGCGCGAAGGGTGACACGGAGATCGACGTGCACCACACCGTCGAGGACATCGGCATTGCGCTCGGTGTCGCCATTCGGCAGGCGCTCGGGGACAAGAGCGGCATCTCCCGCTACGGCGACGCCCTCGTCCCGCTGGACGAGGCGCTCGTGCAGGCCGTCGTCGACATCTCCGGCCGTCCGTACCTCGTCCACTCCGGCGAGCCGGCCGGTTTCGAGTACCACCTGATCGGTGGCCACTTCACGGGGTCGATGGTGCGTCACGTCTTCGAGGCCATCACCTTCAACGCGGCTCTGACCGTGCACATCACGGTGCTCGGTGGGCGCGACGCCCACCACATCGCCGAGGCCGAGTTCAAGGCGTTCGCGCGCGCGTTCCGCCAGGCCAAGGCCCTGGACCCGCTCGTCGTCGGCATCCCATCGACCAAGGGCGCACTGTGAGCGCACCCAGCGTCGTCGTTCTCGACTACGGCACCGGCAATGTGCACTCGGCCGTCAAGGCCCTGGAGCTGGCAGGAGCCGAGGTCACGCTCACCGCGGACAAGAAGCTCGCGCAGGAGGCCGACGGTCTGCTGGTGCCCGGCGTCGGTGCATTCAGTGCCGTCATGAGCGCGCTGCGCGCCGTGCGCGGCGACGAGATCATCGACCGGCGCCTCGGCGGCAGCCGCCCGGTGATGGGTATCTGTGTCGGCATGCAGGTGTTGTTCGAGCACGGAGTCGAGCGCGGAATCGACACCGCGGGCCTCGGTGAGTGGCCGGGCTCTGTCACCGAACTGCCGTCCCCGGTGCTGCCGCACATGGGGTGGAACACGATCGAGACGGGCGAGAACTCCGTGCTGTTCGACGGCATCGAGGACGAGCGCTTCTACTTCGTGCACTCCTATGCCGCGCAGCAGTGGACGCTCGACGTGATCCCGCCCTTCCCGCAGCCGAGCCTCAGCTGGGCCGAGCACGGCGGGCGTTTCCTCGCCGCGGTCGAGAACGGACCGCTCTCCGCCACCCAGTTCCACCCGGAGAAGTCGGGGGATGCCGGCATCCGCCTGCTGAAGAACTGGCTCACGTCGCTGCGCAGCGCGTAACAGGATCGGCGCGGTCGACGCCGCCGGCAAGCCGGCAGATCGGCCAGTGTTCGTCCTCGGCGCACCGACACCGCGCAGAGAGCGTAATATCTACTGTTTGTGTCGGTTGCCCAGAGGTGGCGACCACGAGTCGAGGACAATCATGAGTGAGTTCAACAAGACCCCGCGTCTTGTGCTTCTGCCCGCAGTTGACATCGCCGCCGGCAAGGCCGTGCGCCTGACCCAGGGCGAGGCCGGCACGGAGACCAACTACGGCGACCCCGTCGACGCCGCCGCCGACTGGGCGGCCCAGGGTGCCGAGTGGATTCACCTCGTCGACCTCGACGCGGCTTTCGGCCGTGGGCACAACCACAGCGTCATCAAGAAGGTGCTGCGCCAGGTCAAGGGCGTCAACATCGAGCTCTCCGGCGGCATCCGCGACGACGAGTCGCTGGAATCCGCGCTCGACATGGGAGCCAAGCGCATCAACCTCGGCACAGCAGCGCTGGAGAACCCCGAGTGGGCCGCCAGCGTGATCGCTCAGTACGGTGAAGCCATCGCCGTCGGCCTCGATGTGCGCGGAACGACACTCGCTGCCCGTGGCTGGACCAAGGACGGTGGAGACCTCTGGGCCGTGCTCGAGCGTCTCGAGAACGCCGGCTGCGCCCGCTACGTGGTCACCGACGTGACCAAGGACGGCACGCTGCAGGGCCCGAACATCGAACTGCTCAAGCAGGTCATGGCCCGCACCCACCGCCCGGTCGTCGCATCCGGCGGCATCTCCAACCTCGACGACATCGCGGCGCTGCGTGAGCTCGTGCCGGGCGGCCTCGAAGGCGCCATCGTCGGCAAGGCTCTCTATGCCGGTGCGTTCACACTGGCCGAGGCGCTGGATGTCGCACGCAATTGATCCGGAGCACACCCCGAGCCTGCCCGCACACCTGGCAGACTCGGCCGGCCAGCCGTGGGCGGGCCGCAGCTTCGATGAGAACACTCACGCGAGCGACGACGGTTCCGCGCCGCCGGCGCTGAGCGAGGCCCTCGGGCGCTTCCGCGCCGGCGAACTCGGCCAGGCCGGTGTCGTTGACGCCCTGCGCACGGCCAGGCTGCTCATCCCGCTCGTCGCGCACCTCGGCGAAGCGGGGGAGAACGAGCACGGCCACACGATCGACAAGAGCCAGGAGCTCTCGATCGTGACGGTCGCAGGGCCGGATGGCCGCAACGTGCTGCCCGTCTTCAGCTCCGTCGCCGCGATGTCCATTTGGAATCCGCAGGCCCGGCCCGTTCCGGCCGACGGTGTGCGCGTCGCACTGGCCGCCGCCAGCGAGGAGACCGATCTCGTCGTCCTTGACCCGCTGTCCGAGACCGAGTTCGCCGTGCGCCGCCCGGCGCTCTGGGCGATCGCGCAGGCGCAGGAATGGCAGCCGAGCTTCGAATCCGCCGCCGTGCGCGAGGCCTTCGACGCCTCCGTCCGCACCGAACTCTCGGTGCTCTCGGTCACCCTCGTCGCCGGTGATCCAGCTGCGCGGCTCGCCGGACCGGAGCTGATCGTGCGCCTCGAACTCATCGACGGCCTCACCCGTGAACTGCTCGACGCGACGCTGGCCAGGCTCGCTCAGCGCTGGGCGGCCAGCGAGGTCATCGCGACCCAGGTCGACTCGCTCACGGTGAAACTCGTCCGCTCGGCCTGAGCTGGGCGACACCGGCTCAAGGCGTTGACGGCGCGTGGCGGCAGGGGGAGAATCGGGGCGTGTGCGCCGGTGATGATCCTGCGCAGAATCCAGGTGTTCTGATGGACCTCCACGAGTCGGCCGCAGCCTCTGGTGGCCGCGACAGTTCCCACGAGTACGACCCCCGCGAGTACGCGCCGACGCTCGATGCCGCATCCGCGCGGGCCAGGGCCTGGCTGGGCGCGGTGTTCGACCGCCCGATCCCGGCGCGGCGCAGCATCGACGAGGTGAAGTCGGCGCTCGGCAGAACGCTGCCTGAGCACGGCAGCGACCCGGCCGAGGTGATCGAGCGGCTGGCCGATGGTGTCGAGCCCGGCCTGATGGCCAGTCAGTCGTCGCGCTTCTACGGCTGGGTCATGGGCGGCACTTTTCCAGTGGCTCTCGCCGCCGACTGGCTGGTGAGCTCCTGGGATCTGAACGCGGGCATGCGCGACGCCACGCCTGGCGTCGTCGGCGCAGAGGAGCTCGCCGGCGATTGGCTGCTCGAGCTGCTTGGGCTTCCGGCAACGGCGGATGTCGGCTTCGTGACGGGTGCCACCGCTGCGAACTTCGTCGGGCTCTCCGCCGCACGCCACCACGTGCTGGCCGCGCTCGACTGGGATGTGAACCGGGCTGGGCTCGCGGGTGCCCCTCCGATCACCGTCCTCGTCGGCAGTGAGCGGCACGGCACGATCGACCTCGCCGCGCGCTATCTCGGCCTGGGGGAGCCGACCGCCGTTGTCTCCGATCGCGAGGGTCGGATCATCGTCGAGGCACTCGCCGAGGCGTTCGAGCGGATCACCGGCCCGACGATCGTCTGCCTGCAGGCTGGCAACATCCACTCAGGCGCCTTCGACGACTTCGAACGCGCGGTCCACATCGCCCACGACGCGGGCGCCTGGGTGCACGTCGACGGCGCATTCGGGCTCTGGGCTGGCGCCTCGCCCCGGCTCAGCCACCTCACCGCCGGATTCGAGGGTGCAGACTCCTGGGCGAGCGACGCGCACAAGACCCTGAACGTCCCATACGACTGCGGCATCGCGATCGTCGCGAATCCGGATGCCATGCATGCCGCGTTCGGCATGCGTGCCAGCTATCTGCAGAATCCCGACGAGGCTGAGCCCCACGACAAGGTTCCCGAGCTCTCGCGCCGCGCGCACGGTGTTCCGCTCTGGGCGACCCTGCGTTGGCTCGGGCGCGACGGCGTCGCGGCCCTCGTCGACGGGCTGGCCGCGAGCGCAACCGCCATCTCCGCCGGGCTCGTGGAATTGCCTGGCGTCACGATCCTCAACGACGTCGTGTACACGCAGGTCACCATGGCCATGGCCGACGACGAGCAGACGCTCGAACTCGGTCGCCGTCTGCAGTCGAGCGGCGAGGTGCTCGCCTCACCGTCCCGCTGGCACGATCGGGCCGTGCTGCGCTTCTCCGTCAGCAACTGGGCGACGGATGCCGCGGAGGCCGCGCGCACGGTCGATGCCGTGCGGCGGGCCCTCCCCGGCCTCTGACCCTTAGTTGACGGGGCCGGTGTACTTCTCGCCCCTGTTCGCGTTGCCCGATGGGCCCGTACTTAGTTGACGGGGCCGGTGTACTTCTCGCCAGGGCCCTGGCCGATGGCATCCGGAATCACGGATGCCTCACGGAAGGCCAGCTGCAGCGAACGCAGGCCGTCGCGCAGGCTGCGCGCGTGCATGTCGCTGATCTCCGGCGCTGCCGCCGTGATCAGGCCGGCGAGGGCGTTGATGAGCTTGCGCGCCTCGTCGAGGTCCTGCTGCGATTCGGGATCGTCGGCCAGGCCGCACTTGACCGCCGCGGCGCTCATCAGGTGCACAGCGGTGGTCGTGATGACCTCGACCGCAGGCACATCGGCAATGTCACGAGTGGCCTCCGCGGCCTCTGCTCTGGCGGCGTTCTCGTCGAATGCCGGGTTTTCATCGAAATTATTGCTCAAGGCATTCCTCTGCTAGGCTCTTACGGGCTACGGGGCACACGCTCCGTTGACGAAAGTGGATATTCTCCCACCCGCGCTTGACCGCTTCACTAGGTTACCGGGTTGTTGGCACTCCGTTTCTTCGCATCACGGTTTCGACCGGGGCGCGGGGGAGCAGCTAGGGTGCAGCAGGAAAACTCGCGCATGCGGGTGATCTCTGCGTGGATCTCTACTCTCGTCCGTCACCAGGCACACGCCGGTGACAGTGGCTGAATTTTGAGTAGATGGAGACTCGCATCACCGATCCCCGTACAAACGACCGCATCCGAGTGCCAGAGGTTCGCCTCGTCGGCCCCGGTGGCGAGCAGGTCGGCGTCGTCAAAATCGAGGTAGCACTGCGTATGGCGCAGGACGCTGACCTCGATCTCGTTGAGGTTGCCCCCAACTCCAAGCCTCCCGTGGCCAAGATCATGGATTTCGGCAAGTTCAAGTACGAGGCTGCGCAGAAGGCGAAGGAAGCCCGACGCAACCAGGCGAACACGATCCTCAAAGAGGTTCGCTTCCGACTCAAGATTGACAAGCACGACTACGAGACCAAGATGAAGCGCGCAATTGGCTTCCTCCAGGGCGGTGACAAGGTGAAGGCCATGATCCTGTTCCGTGGTCGTGAGCAGTCTCGCCCTGAGCAGGGCGTGCGCTTGCTCCAGAAATTTGCCGAAGATGTGGCGGAATTCGGTTCTGTGGAATCGACTCCGACCATCGACGGTCGAAACATGGTCATGGTCATTGGCCCTCTGAAGAACAAGTCAGAGGTCAAGGGCGAGGCCAACGCTAATCGGGCCGCGAGCAAAGCGGCGAAGCAGGAGGAAAACAATGCCTAAGCAGAAGACCCACTCCGGGTCCAAGAAGCGCTTTAAGGTCACCGGAAGCGGCAAGATCATGAAGCAGCAGGCCGGAATGCGTCACAACCTCGAGGTCAAGGCCTCGAAGCGCAAGGCCCGCCTGAACCAGGACCAGGTGCTGGCTCCGGCCGACGCCAAGGTCATCAAGAAGCTTCTCGGTCGCTGATCTTCGCGATCAACCGCCGTCACACCCGTTAGGAAGAAACAAAAATGGCAAGAGTAAAGAGGGCCGTCAACGCCCACAAGAAGCGTCGGGTCATCCTCGAGCGCGCCAAGGGCTACCGCGGCCAGCGTTCGCGCCTCTACCGCAAGGCCAAGGAGCAGGTCACGCACTCGCTGGTCTACAGCTTCCGCGACCGTCGTGCCCGCAAGGGTGACTTCCGCCGCCTGTGGATCCAGCGCATCAACGCCGCCTCGCGTGCGAACGGCATGACCTACAACCGCCTCATCCAGGGCCTCGGCCTTGCCGGCGTCCAGGTTGACCGCCGCATCCTCGCCGAGCTGGCCGTCAACGAGCCCGCCACCTTCGCTGCCCTCGTGCAGACCGCGAAGAAGGCGCTGCCCGCCGACGTCAACGCCCCCAAGGCGAAGGTCGCTGCGTAAGCATCGAGTTTTCTCGTCGACAGGCCCGACACCCACCGTGGTGTCGGGCCTTTCGCATGCCTGCCCGAGCGGCGGCCGGTGGACGCCGCGCCGATCGGTAGACTTGGGACATGCTTGAAAACCCCCGTTCCCCGCGTGTTCGCTCCGTCGCCAAACTGGCCAAGAAGGCGGCCCGCGTCGAGAGCGGGATGTTCCTGCTCGAAGGCCCGCAGGCCGTCGCCGAAGCGCTGAACTTCCGCCCGGAACTGGTGCAGGAGCTGTTCGGAACCCCGACGGCGCTCGACCGCTACCCGGACATCGCCCAGGCGGCAGAGGACGCGGACGTTCCGTTCGAGTTCGTGACCGAGCAGGTGCTCAACGCCATGGCCGACACCGTGACCCCGCAGGGGTTCATCGCCGTCTGCCGCGTCTTCCCGACGGCACTCAAAGACATCTTCGCCGGTGAGCCGAAGCTCATCGCCATTCTCGAAGAGGTGCGCGACCCCGGCAACGCCGGCACGATCATCCGGGCCGCGGATGCCGCAGGCGCCGATGCCGTGATCCTGACCGGTCGCTCCGTCGATCTCTACAACCCCAAGGTCGTGCGCTCGACCACTGGCTCGCTGTTCCACCTGCCCATCGCGATCGACGTCGAACTCGAAGACGTGCGTCTGCGCGTGCGGGAGGCCGGCATGCAGCTGATCGCCGCCGACGTCAAGGGCGAGGACATGCTCGAGGCGCGTTCCTCCGGCATGCTCGCCGAGCCGACGGCCTGGCTGTTCGGCAACGAGGCGCGCGGCCTCCCTGAGGAGAAGCTCGCGCTGGCCGAGCGTTCCGTGATGGTGCCGCTGTACGGGCAGGCCGAGTCGATGAATCTGGCGACGGCGGCATCCGTCTGCCTGTACGAATCCGCCTTCGCACAGCGCAGCGCCACCGCTTAGCGACAGCGTGCAGTAACGGTTGTATAACCACCCCTGCAAGGGGGACACATTCGACCCATAAGTCCCTATGTTGGGGGGTATGGATTCGAATCCGAAGAAAGCTCGCCTCGAGCCCGCCACGTCGAACATCGCCGTTCGCCGTGGTGAGCCGCTCGTCGTGATCGACACCGTCAACAAGCACTATGGCGAGCTGCATGTTCTGAAGAACATCAACACCGTCGTGACGCGCGGCGAGGTCGTCGTGGTGATCGGTCCGAGCGGATCAGGCAAGTCGACGCTCTGCCGGGCCATCAACCGGCTCGAGACGATCGACTCCGGGTCGATCAGCATTGACGGCCAGCAACTGCCGGAGGAGGGAACCGAGCTGGCCAGGCTGCGCGCCGACGTCGGCATGGTGTTCCAGTCGTTCAATCTGTTCTCGCACAAGACGGTGCTCGAGAACGTGACGATGGCGCCGATCAAGGTGAAGAAGATCCCCAAGGTGCAGGCGGTGAAGACCGCCATGGAGCTTCTGGAGCGCGTTGGTGTCGCCAACCAGGCGAACAAGATGCCTGCCCAGCTCTCTGGTGGCCAACAGCAGCGCGTCGCCATCGCGCGATCGCTTGCTATGAGTCCGAAGTTGATCCTGATGGACGAGCCGACCAGCGCGCTCGACCCGGAGATGATCAACGAGGTCCTCGATGTGATGATCGGTCTGGCCAAAGACGGAATGACCATGATCGTCGTCACCCACGAGATGGGATTCGCGCGCAAGGCGGCCGACCGGGTGCTCTTCATGGCCGACGGCGAGATCGTCGAGGAGGCCAAGCCGGAGGACTTCTTCTCCAACCCGCAATCGCACCGCGCCCAGGACTTCCTCTCCAAGATCCTCGAACACTGAGGTCTCGCCACTGCGCGACAGCACCACGTTTCAGGACCATCGATCGCCCACCAAGAATGAGGTTGACCATGAAGAAGAAACTCTCCATCATCGCGCTGGCGGCGGCCAGTGTGCTCGCCCTCGCGGCCTGTGCCGGCGGTGACAGCGGCACGGGCGACGGCGAGAGCGTCGCACCGGCGCCAGAATTCGAAGCAGGAACCACGATGGCCGACCTGGCGGATGCGGGCACGATCACCGTCGGCACGAAGTTCGACCAGCCGCTGTTCGGCCTGGTGAACCTCGACGGAGTGCCGGAAGGCTTCGACGTCGAGATCGCCAAGATCATCGCAGCCGGCCTCGGCATCGCCCCGGAGAACATCGAGTGGAAGGAAGCCGTCTCGGCCAACCGCGAACCGTTCATCGAGAACGGCGAGGTCGACATCGTCGTCGCCACCTACACGATCAACGACAAGCGCAAGGAAGTCATCTCCTTCGCAGGCCCCTACTACTTGGCGGGACAGTCGATCCTCGTGCTGGCAGACAACGACACGATCAAGAGCGAACAGGACCTCGTCGGGCAGCCCGTCTGTTCGGTCACCGGGTCGACGCCTGCTGCGAAGCTGGCCGAGATCGGAGCGGTGCCCGTGCTCACCGACACCTACACGAATTGCCTGGAGCCACTGCGCTCCGGTGACGTCGTCGCCGTCAGCACCGACAACGTCATCCTCGCTGGCCTGGCCGCGCAGAACGAGGGCGAGTTCAAGATCGTCGGCAAGCCATTCACCGAGGAGCCTTACGGAATCGGTCTGAAGAAGGACGACACCGCGTTCTGCACGTTCATCAACGACACCCTTGAGGCCGCCTACGAGGACGGCAGCTACGAGGAGGCCTGGAACTCGACAGCGGGAACGGTGCTTCCCTACGTCGATCCGCCGGCCGTCGAACCGTGCGCCTGATCGGCTCAGTAGCCGCCCGCTCCTAGCGTGACGCGGTGTGGGCCGGGCAGCCGTCCGGCCCACACCGTCACCGCACTGCCGAAAGGACCCCGCATGGACGCGGTGATCGAGAACCTGCCCCGCTATCTCAGCGGCTTCCTGCTGACGCTCCAGTTGCTCGTCGTCTCCGGCGTCGCTGCGTTCATCATCGGGACCCTGATCGCCGCAATGCGCATCTCGCCCGTCGCGTCGCTGCGGGGCTTCGCCACCGTGTACACCGAGCTGGTGCGCAACACCCCGTTGACCCTCGTCTTGTTCTTCTGCGCGTTCATCCTGCCGTACTTCGGCGTCGACCTGAGCTACCTCGTCTTCGCGATGATCGGGCTGAGCGTGTACACCTCCCCGTTCGTGGCTGAGGCGCTGCGCTCCGGCATCAATGGCGTGCCCATCGGGCAGGCGGAGGCGGCACGCAGCCTCGGCCTCGGCTTCGGTCAGAGCGTGAGCCTCGTCATCCTGCCTCAGGCATTCCGGATGACGATCCCGCCGCTGATCAACGTGCTCATCGCCCTCACCAAGAACACCTCCGTCGCCGGCGGCTTCTTCGTGGCCGAACTGTTCACGATCGGCAAGGAGCTGGCCAACGCGAACGGGGACGCGGTCATCGCGATCCTGTTGGGCGTCGCGACCTTCTACCTGATCATCACCATCCCGCTCGGCCTGTTGGCCGGGCGCATCGAGAAGCGAGTGGCGGTGCGGCGATGAGCGGCTCGAGTGTCCTGTTCGACGCCCAGGGCCCCAAGGGCCGGCGTCTTTCCCTGATCCTCTCGATAGTCGGGCTCCTCCTGCTCGCGGCCGGGGCGGCCTGGGTCTACTCCGTGCTGGCCGCACCCCGCGTCGCAACGAGCGGGGTTGAACTGCCGAGCATGCTCGACGCGAGCCGCTGGGACATCTTCCTCGACCCGCGCGTGTGGAACAGGATCATCTTCGTCGGTGTGGTCGGAACTCTGAAGGCCGCTGCGGTCGCCGCCGTCGGTGCCGTCCTCCTCGGCATCGTCTTCTCGCTGCTCCGCAGCGCGGAGACCGCGTGGATCCGGATTCCAACGACAGTAGTGCTCGAGTTCCTGCGCGGAATGCCGGTGCTGCTGATGATGCTGTTCATCCTCCTGGCCGGCTCGACCGGGGCGTACTGGGCCGTCGTCATCGCGTTGATCCTCTACAACGGCGCACTCATCGGCGAGGCGCTGCGAGCGGGCCTGACCGCGCTGCCGCGAGGGCAGCGCGAGGCCGGCCTCAGCCTGGGCATGCGCCCACTGCAGTCGCGCCTCTTGGTGGAGTTCCCGCAGGCGTTCCGGCAGATGCTGCCGATCATCGTCGCGCAACTCGTGGTGCTGCTCAAGGACACCTCGCTCGGCTACATCGTCGGCTACCCTGAGCTCATCCGTGTCACGATGAACAACATCGCCAGCGCCGTCGGCAATCGCTACCTGTTCTCCCTCTTCTTCGTCACGCTGGTGCTCTACCTGATCATGAACCTCTCGCTGTCGTGGTTCGCCCGCTGGCTCTCGCGCCGCACCGCGAGCGGTGGCGGCAAGGTCGGTCGGGGAAGGAAGGCGCCGGCCGTTGACCCCAATGCCGAGGTGATGATCCTGCAGGGCTCCGTCGAGGCCCAGATGGATGGTCCCGACACCGAACGCTGAGCGCACCCGCGCACGCGGGGCCGCGGCCGCGGCGCGACGGCGGCGCGGGGCTGAGTAAACTTGTGCCTTGTGTCTGAGTCCACTGAGCTCCCAGAAGCTGTAATCACCGAATCCGCCGTCGCCGCGGCCGTCGACGCCGCCCTCGCGGCGATCGAATCCGCCGGCGACTCCGCTGCACTGAAGACCGTGCGCACGGAGCACACCGGCGAGGCCTCGCCGCTGGCCCAGCTGAACGCCACGCTGCGCGACGTGCCCAAAGACCAGAAGGCCGCCCTCGGCAAGCTCGTCGGCCAGGCCCGCGCCCGTGTCGCCCAGGCTTTTGCCGCGCGCGAGGAGGGCATCGTCGCCGCGGAGGCTGCCGCGCAGCTCGAGGCCGAGGCCGTCGACGTCACCGCACTGGCCAGCCGTTACCGCGCCGGCGCGCGGCATCCGCTCACCCTGCTGCAGGACCGCGTCTGCGACGTGTTCACCGGCATGGGGTGGGAGATCGCCGAGGGGCCGGAGGTCGAGAGCGAGTGGTTCAACTTCGACGCACTGAACTTCGACGCCGACCACCCCGCGCGCGCGATGCAGGACACCTTCTTCATCGACCCGCCCGAGTCGCACCTGGTGCTGCGCACCCACACCTCGCCGGTGCAGGTGCGCTCGATGCTCGACCGTGAGCTGCCCGTCTACGTGCTCGCTCCCGGCCGGGTCTACCGCACCGACGAGTTCGACGCGACGCACCTGCCCGTGTTCATGCAGTTCGAGGGCCTGGCCGTCGACAAGGGCCTGACCATGGCGCACCTCAAGGGCACGCTCGACCACTTCGTGAAGTCGATCTTCGGCGATGAGGCCAAGATCCGTCTGCGCCCCAGCTACTTCCCGTTCACCGAGCCGAGCGCCGAGCTCGACTTCTGGCACCCGACGTTCAAGCACGGCGCCCGCTGGATCGAGTGGGGCGGATGCGGCATGATCAACCCCAACGTGCTGCGCGCGGCCGGCATCGACCCCGAGGTGTACTCGGGCTTCGCCTTCGGGATGGGAATCGAGCGCGGCCTGATGCTGCGCAGCGATGTACAAGACATGCGTGAAATGGTCGAGGGCGATGTGCGCTTCTCCCAGCAGTTCGGAATGGTGGTTTAGTCATGCGGGTGCCCCTGAGTTGGCTCGCGGAATTCGTTGATCTCGCACCGGGAACGACCTCGGACGACGTGCACGCAGCACTCGTGAAGGTCGGTCTCGAAGAGGAAGAGGTGCACAGCTTCGAGCTGAGCGGCCCGATCGTCGTCGGCGAGGTGCTCGAGTTCGTCGAGGAGCCGCAGTCCAACGGCAAGACCATCCGCTGGTGCCAGGTGCGTGTCGCGCCAGACGGCCAGACGGCTGCAGACGGCGGCGACGCCGTGCACGGCATCGTCTGCGGTGCCCTCAACTTCTTCGTCGGAGACAAGGTCGTCGTGACCCTGCCCGGCGCCGTGCTGCCCGGGCCGTTCCCGATCGCACCGCGCAAGACCTACGGCCACGTCTCCGACGGCATGATCGCCTCCGTGCGTGAGCTCGGCATCGGCGACGACCACGACGGCATCCTGCGCCTGTCGACGCTCGGACTCGACCCGGAGGTCGGCACCGACGCGATCGCGCTGCTCGGTCTCGACGACGAAGCCGTCGAGATCAACGTCACGCCTGACCGCGGATACGCCTTCTCGATCCGTGGCGTCGCCCGCGAGTACTCGCACGCGACCGGCGCGACCTTCCGCGATCCTGCCGCTCACGGCGCACTGACGCCGAGCGCCAACGAGGGTTTCCCCGTCGCGTTCGCCGACGATGCACCGATCCACGGCCGCGCCGGCGTCTCGGTGTTCTCGACGCGCATCGTGCGCGGCATCGACGCCACCCGGCCGACTCCGCCGTGGATGGTTGCACGGCTGAAGCTCGCCGGGATCCGCTCGATCTCGCTGCCGGTCGACATCACCAACTACGTGATGCTCGAGCTCGGCCAGCCGACCCACGGCTACGACCTCGACAAGCTCAGCGGCGGCATCACCGTGCGCCGCGCGACCCCGGGGGAGAAGATCACCACGCTCGATGAGCAGGTGCGCGCGCTCAACACGGAAGACCTTCTCATCACCGATGAGAGCGGTGCCATCGGCCTGGCCGGCGTCATGGGTGGAGCAGACACCGAGATCAGCGACACGACGAGCAACGTTCTCATCGAGGCCGCCAACTTCGACCCGGTGAGCATCGCCCGCTCAGCCCGCAGGCACAAGCTGCCCAGCGAGGCCGCCAAACGCTTCGAGCGCGGCGTCGACCCGCAGATCGCGCAGGCCGCGACCGCGCGCGTCGCCCAGCTCCTCGTGGATCTGGCCGGTGGAACCGCGGATGCCGCTGGCTCGCTGACCGGTGAGGCCGTAGCGGCCACCGCGATCCTGCTGCCGAACGGCTACGTCTCCGGGCTCATCGGCGTCGACTACAGCGACGACGAGATCCGTGGCTCCCTCGCGGAGGTCGGTGGCACCATCGCCGACGCCGACGGCGGACTGCTCGTCACCCCGCCGAGCTGGCGCCCCGACATCACCGACAAGTCGGATCTGGCCGAAGAGGTTGCCCGCATCGTCGGTTACGAGCGCATCCCCTCCGTGCTGCCCGTCGCTCCGGCCGGGCGTGGCCTCACCCGTGAGCAGCGGATCCGCCGCACCGTGGCCGACACGCTCGCCGCCGCCGGCTCCACCGAGATCATCGCCTTCCCGTTCCTGCCGAAGGCGCAGAACGACCTCTTCGGCGCCGCCGAGGCGCTCGAGGTTCCGCAGATCAAGGTCGCCAACGCCCTCGACGCGAGCGCCCCGTACCTGCGCACGACGCTGCTGCCGGGTCTGATCGAGGCGGCCAAGCGCAACCTTTCCCGCGGTCTGACCGATGTCGCGCTCTACGAGCAGGGCCTCGTCTTCACGCCGGTCGCCGGTGCGCAGTACGGCCAGGCCGAACTGCCCTCCGGCGTGCAGCGCCCGAGCGCGGAGCAGCTGGCGGAGCTGAACGCCGGCATCCCGCCGCAGCCGCGCCACGTTGCCGCGCTCATCGTCGGCAACGTTGTGAGCAAGCAGCCAGGCCAGGGCGCAATCCCCGCCGGCATCGCCGACGCCCTCGCCATCGTGGATCAGATCGCCCTGGCCACGGGTGCCAGGATCGAGATCGCCCAGGGTCGTCACAAGGCGATGCACCCCGGCCGCACCGCCGAGCTGCGCGTCGCGGGCCAGAGCGTCGGCTTCGCCGGCGAACTGCTTCCGCAGATCGCGCTCGACGCCGACCTGCCGCGCGTCGTTGTCGTCGTCGAACTCGACCTCGACGCCGTGATCGCCCTCGCCGAGCCGCTCGTGGAGGCCGCCGTCATCGGCACCTTCCCGGCCGCGACTCAGGACCTCACGCTGCTCGTCGGCACCGAGGTGCCGGCCGCCGCGGTGCTCGCCGCCGTGCGCGACGGCGCGGGGGAGCTGCTCGAAGAGCTGCACCTCGTCGACGACTACCGCGGTGCCGGCCTCGAGCCGGGGCAGAAGAGCCTCACCTTCGCGCTGCGCTTCCGCGCCGCCGATCGTACGCTGACCGCGGCAGAGGCGAGCGAGGCCAAGCTGGCTGGCGCCGCCCGTGCGGCCGAGCTGCTGGGCGCCGCGACCCGCGAATAGCCCCGAGCCCGATTCACCGAGATCCCGGATGCCGCACCACGCGGCATCCGGGATCTCTGCGTTGTGCGCCCCACCCCGCTGGTCGAGTAGGCCGCCCGCGGCCGTATCGAGACCCTCGCACGCGCGAAACTTCGGCTCGTGAGGTCTCGATACGCTCGTTCCTCGCTACTCGACCAGCGTGGTCGGGTGCTCCGTCACCGATGCGACGTCACAGAGCGCCCGTCGGTTTGCCGCTCGCACACCGCGCGCGCTAAGCTCGCGACATGCTTTCCGTTCGGCGCACCCCCCTCGCACTGGCCATCGTTGCCGTGCCTGCGCTGCGTCGACGTCGGGGCGACCGCCGAATCTAGGCGGCGCTTGCGCGACCCTGTGTGGGGTCTGACGTGGCGTCGCCGTCGCAACCTCGTCGTCCACTCACGTAAGGCACAGCATGACATTCGCGGTCGCGGTAGCCGGGGCATCCGGTTACGCAGGCGGAGAACTCCTCCGCATCCTCTCCCAACACCCCGACTTCGAGGTGCGCACGGTCACCGCGCACTCGAACGCCGGCCAGAAACTCGTCGACGTGCAGCCGCATCTGCGCTCGCTCGCCGGCCTCACCCTCGTCGACACGACACCGGAGAACCTCGCCGGCCACGACGTCGTCTTCCTCGCCCTGCCGCACGGCAAGTCCGGTGAGATCACGGCGGCGCTCGACGAGAACACCCTCGTCGTCGACTGCGGCGCAGACCACCGCCTCGAGAGCGAGTCCGACTGGGCCGCGTTCTACGGCGGCGACTTCTACGGTGCCTGGAGCTACGGTGTTCCGGAGCTCTACGTCGGCGGCTCCGAGTCTGCACTGAAGCAGCGCGAGCACCTCGTCGGCACCCGCCGAATCGCAGCCCCCGGCTGCAACGCGAGCACCGTCGCACTCTCACTCGCCCCCGGCATCCAGGCCGGCGTGATCGAGGCAGCCGACATCGTCTCGGTGCTTGCCGTCGGGCCGTCCGGCGCGGGCAAGGCGTTGAAGACCAACCTGCTCGCCGCCGAGATCCTCGGCTCGGCCAGCCCGTACGCCGTCGGCGGCGCACACCGGCACATTCCGGAGATCCAGCAGGCGCTGCGCGGCGCCGGCGCCGTCGACCCGACCATCTCCTTCACCCCGGTGCTCGTGCCTATGTCCCGCGGCATCCTCGCCACCTCGACGGCCCGCATCGTGCCTGGCACGGATGCCGCCAGCGTCCGCGCCGCGTGGGAGAACGCCTACGCCGATGAGCCGTTCGTGCACCTCCTGCCTGCCGGCCAGATGCCGCGCACCGCGGACACCGTCGGCGCGAACACCATCCTGCTCGGCCTCGCCGTCGACGAGGCCGCCGGCCGCGTCGTGATCGTCGCCGCCATCGACAACCTCGTCAAGGGCACCGCCGGCGCCGCCGTCCAGTCCGCCAACATCGCGCTCGGCCTCGCCGAGACCACCGGCCTTTCAGTGAATGGAGTCGCCCCGTGAGCGTCACAGCCCCCCTCGGATTCGAGGCAGCAGGCATCGCAGCCGGCATCAAGAGTTCGGGCGCACCCGACCTCGCGCTCGTCGTCAACCGCGGCCCATCGCAGGCCGCTGCGGCCGTCTTCACGAGCAACCGGGCCCAGGCCAACCCCATCATCTGGTCCAAGCAGGTGATCGGAGACGGCACCGTCGCCGCGATCGTGTTGAACTCCGGCGGCGCCAACTGCTTCACCGGCAGCCAGGGCTTCCAGGTCACGCACCGCACGGCGGAGGCCGTTGCGTCCGCCCTCGAGGTCTCGGCCGGCGATGTGCTGGTGTGCTCGACCGGCCTCATCGGTGACCAGCTCGACGGCGACGTGCTCGCCGCCGGTGTGCTCACGGCGACGGCCGCGCTGAGCGCGGAGGGCGGGGACGACGCGGCGCGCGCGATCATGACCACCGACTCCGTGCCGAAGACGGCCGTGGTCCGTGGGGGAGCGGACGGTGCCGGCTGGAGCATCGGCGGTATCGCCAAGGGCGCAGGCATGCTCGCACCCGGCCTCGCCACGATGCTCGTCGTCATCACGACCGACGCCGTGCTGGAGTCCGCGGCGCTCGACACGGCCCTCCGAGCGGCCACCCGGGTCACCTTCGACCGGCTGGATTCCGACGGCTGCATGTCGACCAACGACCAGGTCACCCTGCTGGCCTCCGGCGCATCCGGCGTCGTGCCGGACACGGCCGAGTTCACCGCCGCCCTCACCGCCGTCTGCGCCGAGCTCGCCCTCAAGCTGCAGGCAGACGCCGAGGGGGCCAGCCACAACATCGCCATCGAGGTCGTCGGGGCCGCGAGCGAGGACGACGCCGTCGAGGTGGGCCGTTCGGTCGCCCGCAACAACCTCTTCAAGGCCGCCATCTTCGGCAACGACCCCAACTGGGGCCGCGTGCTGGCCGCGATCGGAACGACCACGGCCGCCTTCGACCCGTACAACGTCGACGTCTCGATGAACGGCGTGCGCGTCTGCCACGCCGGCGAGCCCGACCAGCCGCGCGACCTCGTCGACCTGAGCCCGCGCGACACGCACGTGCTGATCGACCTGCAGTCCGGGCCGGCATCCGCCACGATCTTCACAAACGACCTCACGCACGACTACGTGCACGAGAACAGCGCGTACGCGAGCTGATGACGATGGGCGAGAACGAGAAGACCCCGGAGCAGCTCGAGCTGATCCAGGCGGATGCCGCCGTCAAGGCCGCGACGCTCATCGAGGCGCTGCCGTGGCTCAAGCGCTTCCACGAACAGATCATCGTCGTGAAGTTCGGCGGCAACGCCATGGTCAGCGAGGAGCTGCAGCGCGCCTTCGCAGAGGACATGGTGTACCTGCGCTACGCGGGAATCCGCCCCGTCGTCGTGCACGGCGGCGGACCGCAGATCTCGGCGATGCTCGAGAAGCTCGGCATCCCGAGCGAGTTCCGCGGCGGCTACCGCGTGACCACGCCGGAGACGATGGAGGTCGTGCGCATGGTGCTCACCGGCCAGGTGAACCGGGAGCTCGTCAGTCACATCAACGAGCACGGCCCGCTCGCCGCCGGTCTCTCCGGTGAGGACGCCGGCCTCTTCGAGGGTCGCCGCCGTGGCGCGATCGTCGACGGCGAGGAGATCGACCTCGGCCTCGTCGGTGACGTGATCGCCGTCGACCCGGCCGCCGTGCTGGCCCAGCTCGACGCCGGCCGCATCCCCGTGATCTCGTCGATCGCTCCGGACAGCGAGGTGCCCGGCCAATCGCTCAACGTCAACGCCGACTCCGCCGCGGCGGCCCTCGCCGTCGCGCTCGGCGCGGCCAAGCTCGTCATCCTCACCGATGTGGCCGGCCTCTACCGGGACTGGCCCGATCGCGACTCGCTGGTCTCGGTCATCGAGGTGCCGGAGCTGCGCACGCTGCTGCCCTCGCTCGAGTCCGGCATGATCCCCAAGATGACCGCCTGCCTCGAGGCCGTTGACGGCGGCGTGCCCAAGGCCGCCATCATCGACGGCCGCGTTCCGCACTCGATCCTGCTCGAGATCTTCACCCAGAGCGGCATCGGCACAGAGGTCGTCGCCGCCGACGTCCAGCAGGCGGATGCCGCACAGAGCACCGCCACGACAACAGGAGAATCCGCATGACCCCCTGGCAGAACCGCTCGGCCACGAGGATGATGCGCACCTTCGGCCCGCCGCTGGCACTGCTGGTGCGCGGCGACGGCTGCCGGGTGTGGGACGCAGAGGGCAACGAGTATCTCGACTTCCTCGCCGGCATCGCCGTGAACGCGCTCGGCCACGCCCACCCGGTGTTCGTCGAGGCCCTCTCGCGCCAGGCCGCGACGATCGCGCACGTGTCGAACTACTTCGCCACGCCAGCGCAGCTCGAACTGGCCGAACGACTCATCCGGCTGAGCGGCGCCGGCGACGATGGCCGGGTGTTCTTCGGCAACTCCGGTGCGGAGGCCAACGAGGCCGCGTTCAAGCTCGCCCGCCTGAACGGCGGCACGTCACGCCCCCGCATCCTCGCGCTCACCGACGCCTTCCACGGTCGCACCCTCGGCAGCCTCGCCCTCACCGGCAAGGCCGCCATGCGTCTGCCATTCGAGCCGATGCCTGGCGGCGTCGAGCACATCGACAGCACGATCGAGGCGCTCGAGGCGGCCATCGACGACACCGTCGCCGCCCTCTTCATCGAGCCGATCAAGGGTGAGGCCGGTGTGCTGCCACTGCCGGACGGCTACCTGCAGGCGGCCCGCGAGATCACGGCCAGCCACGGTGTGCTGCTGATCATCGACGAGATCCAGACCGGCGCAGGGCGCACAGGGGAGTGGTTCGCGTTCCAGCACGCCGGCATCACCCCCGACGCCATCACCGTGGCCAAGGGCATCGGCGGCGGTGTGCCGATCGGTGCGCTGATCACCTTCGGCGCGGCATCCGCCCTCTTCGAACCCGGCCACCACGGCAGCACCTTCGGCGGCAACCCCCTCATGACGGCCACCGCCAACGCCGTGCTCGGCGAGATCGAGCGCGCCGGCCTGGTGCAGAACGCCGCGGAGCGCGGCCTGGAGCTGCAGCACGCCATCCTGGCGCTCGGTTCCCCGCACATCGAGGCGGTGCGCGGGCAGGGCCTCCTGCTCGGCATCGCGCTCCGCGAACCGCGCGCCGGCGAACTCAGCGCCGCCGCCCTCGAGGCCGGGCTCATCGTGAACGCCGCGAATCCGAGCACGATCCGCCTCGCGCCCCCGCTCACCATCGGCAGCGCCGAGATCGCCGAGTTCATCGCGCGATTCGGCCGCGCCCTCGACTCCCTCGCCACACCGACCCCTGAAAGCGACGCATCATGACCCGCCACTTCCTTCGCGACGACGACGTGACACCAGCCGAGCAGGCCGAGATCCTGAACCTCGCCCTCGAGCTCAAGCGCGATCGTTTCGCCCAGAAGCCGCTGGCCGGCCCGCAGACGGTCGCGGTCATCTTCGACAAGTCGTCGACCCGCACCCGCGTCTCCTTCGCCGTCGGCATCGCCGACCTCGGCGGCAGCCCGCTGATCATCTCCACCGCCAACAGCCAGCTCGGCGGCAAGGAGACCCCGTCGGACACCGCGCGGGTGCTCGAGCGCATGGTCTCGGCCATCGTCTGGCGCACCTACGGCCAGGCCGGCCTCGTCGAGATGGCCGCCGGCACGACGGTCCCCGTGATCAACGCCCTCTCCGACGACTTCCACCCCTGCCAGCTGCTGGCCGATCTGCTCACCATCAAAGAGAAGCGCGGCGAGCTCGCCGGCCTCACGCTCACCTTCCTCGGTGACGGTGCATGCAACATGGCCCAGTCCTACCTGCTGGCCGGCGCGACCGCCGGGATGCACGTGCGCATCGCCTCCCCTGAGGGCTACACGCCTGGCGAGCAGGTGGTGGCGGATGCCGCGGCCATCGCCGCACAGACCGGCGGCTCCGTCGCGCTCTTCACCGACCCCGTCGCCGCCGTCACCGGTTCCGACGTCGTCGTCACCGACACCTGGGTGTCGATGGGCAAGGAGGAAGAGAAGGCCGCACGCGTCGCGGAGCTCGGCGCATACCGGGTCGACAGCGCGCTGATGGCGCACGCGGCATCCGAGGCACTGTTCATGCACTGCCTGCCTGCCGACCGCGGCTACGAGGTCACCGCCGATGTGATCGACGGGCCGCAGAGCATCATCTGGGACGAGGCGGAGAACCGCCTGCACGCCCAGAAGGCGCTGATGGTCTGGCTCCTGGCCAAGAACGCCGCCTGAGCCGCGCCCGAATCCGGATAAGGAACACGACATGAGCAACGAGCAGAGCAACGAGCCGAACGGCACCGAGATCGCCGGCGTCGGCGCCACGACGGAGGGAGCCCTCTGGGGTGCCCGCTTCGCCGGTGGCCCGTCACCGGAACTGGCCAGGCTGAGCAAGTCGACGCACTTCGACTGGCAGCTGGCCGAGTACGATATCGCCGGGTCCAAGGCCCACGCCCAGGCCCTCGCGGCGGCCGGCTACCTCGATGAGGCCGAGCTGGCCGGCATGCTGGCCGCGCTGACGACCCTCGAGGAGAAGGTGCGCGACGGGCTCTTCCTCCCCGCCACGAGCGATGAGGATGTCCACGGCGCGCTGGAGCGTGGCCTCATCGAGATCGCCGGCAGCGAGCTCGGAGGCAAGCTGCGCGCCGGACGCAGCCGCAACGATCAGATCGCCACCTTCATTCGGATGCTGCTGCGCGACCACTCGGTCACGCTCTCGCACCTGCTGATTGAGTTGATCGACGCCCTGGCCGCGCAGGCGTCGGCCCACCCATCCGCGATCATGCCCGGCCGCACCCACCTGCAGCACGCCCAGCCGGTGCTGCTCGCGCACCACCTGCTCGCGCACTGCTGGCCGCTCGTGCGCGACCTCGACCGCCTCGCCGACTGGAACCGCCGCGCGGACTTCTCGCCGTACGGCTCCGGAGCACTTGCTGGCAACACGCTCGGCCTGGACGCCGGGCTCGTGGCATCTGTGCTCGGCTTCGGCGGAGTCGTTGAGAACTCGATCGACGGCACGGCCAGCCGCGACCTCGTCGCCGAGTTCAGCTACGTCCTCGCGCAGATCGGCATCGACCTCTCCCGCCTCTCCGAGGAGATCATCCTCTGGAACACGCGCGAGTTCGACTTCGTCACCCTCGACGACGCCTACTCGACGGGATCGTCGATCATGCCGCAGAAGAAGAACCCGGACATCGCCGAGCTCGCGCGCGGCAAGTCGGGCCGCCTGATCGGCAACCACGCCGGCCTGCTCGCGACCCTCAAGGCGCTCCCGCTGGCGTACAACCGCGACCTGCAGGAGGACAAGGAGCCGGTGTTCGACTCGCTCTCCACCCTCGAGGTGCTGCTTCCGGCCTTCACGGGCATGGTCGCGACGCTCCGCTTCAACACGGGGCGCATGGCCGAGCTCGCTCCGCAGGGCTTCTCGCTCGCAACGGATGTCGCGGAGTGGCTGGTCAAGCAGCACGTTCCCTTCCGTGACGCGCACGAAATCACCGGTGCGATGGTCAAGTACTGCGAGGACCACGGCCTCGAGCTCGACGAGGTCGACGACGCCGCGCTGCTCGCGATCGACCCCCGGCTCACCCCGGCCGTGCGCTCGGTGCTCACGATCGAAGGCTCCGTGAACAGTCGCGACGGCCTCGGCGGAACCGCTCCGGTGCGTGTCGCGGAGCAGCTCGCCGCGCTCACCGCACGCGTCCGGGGCCTCGTCCAGGCGTTGCCGAGCGGCAACACCACGGTCTAGGCGATTCCCGTGCAGGCGCCGGCCGGTGTGTCCAGAGAGTTCTTCGCTCGGGACGCCACCGAGCTGGCGCCGTCGCTGCTTGGCGCCGTGCTGCGGCACACCACCGCGGAGGGCACGGTGGCGCTGCGCATCACCGAGCTGGAGGCGTACCGGGGCGACGGCGAGGATCCCGGATCGCACGCCCATCGTGGCGTGACGCCGCGGACGCGCGTGATGTTCGGTCCGCCCGCGCACCTCTACGCCTACCTCAGCTACGGCATGCACGTCTGCGCGAACATCGTGTGCGGGGCGGAGGGTTCGGCCGGTGGGCTGCTGCTGCGCGGCGGCGAGATTGTGGACGGTCTCGCGTTGGCGCGGATGCGGCGGCCGGCGGCATCCGGGGATCACGACCTGGCCCGCGGCCCGGCGAAGCTGGCGATGGCGCTCGGCATCCGGCTCGAGCAGAGCGGCGCCGATCTGCTCGCCCCGCCGTTCGAGCTGGAGCTGCCTGGAGTTCCCGTCTCCGTCGCCAGCAGCCCGCGCACCGGCGTCAGCGGCGACGGTGGGGGAGACGCGTACCCCTGGCGCTTCTACATTCCGGGGGATCCGACGGTGTCGCCGTACAAGCGGCATCCGAAACTGCAGGCACCGGGCCGCTCGAGCACACCCTAGCCGAGGGCCAGTCGCACGAGCACCGCCCTAGCCGAGGGGCAGTCTCACGAGCACGCCCTAGCCGAGGGCCAGTCGCACGAGCACCGCGCAGGCGCTGGCCCAGAGCAGGCTGGCCAGCGTGCCGATGATGAATCTCTCCCGCGCCTCTGCGGCGGCGAGCTCGGTGAACCGTCCGAGCCCCTTGACCGCGACGATGATGGCGAGTGCCTCAGGGAAACCCGCGACGATTCCCAGCACAACACAGAGCCGTTCGAGCACGCCGATCGCGGCCCCGCCACGCAACACCTCGTGGGTACCCGCGGCGGCGGTTTCGGGGGCGGTGGCGTCAGCGGTGTCGGTGGTGGCGGTGATGTCGGAGGCAGCGGCGCCGGAGGCGGCCGCGTTCGCCCGCGCCGAAGCGCCTCTCAGCGGTGCGCCCTGTGCCTCGGCCGCAGCGCTGACGAGGATGCCGCCGTGCGTGCCAGGCGTCACCGAACCGCGGGTCGCGAGGTTCAGCGCGAGTTGGGCGATGGGGCCGCCGCCGAAGACGGCAAGCGCCCCACCCAACACGGCGATGATCGCAGCGGTCGGACCACCAGCCGGATCCCACGCCGCCGACCAGAACGAGGTCGTGGCGCTCAGGGTCAGCATCAGCGCCAGCACGAGAGCCCCACCCGCGACCCAGATGGCGTACGGGAGTTTGCGCCGGGAGGCCAGGAGCGCGAAGGCCACACCCGTGCCGAGCAGGGCGATGAGGAACACCCAGAACAGGATGGGCAGAACGTCGAAGGCGAGGTGGGGCCAAAACATCACTGTGTACTCCGATCGATTCCTGCCAGCAATCCTACGAGTGCAGGCACCGCATCGAACTCAATGCTGAGCTGCGCGGCCTTCGCCCGGGAACTCGCCGCAGGCGCGCTGATGCCGAGGTGCTCGGCGGCCTCCTTGTAGCTCAGGCCGTCGGCCACGAGATCGTAGAGCTCCCAGCCTGGCCCGGTCCGGCGCTGGCGCAGCGCCAACGCCAGGTCGATGAGCGCCTCCTCGGCCGTGGCGATCTCGCTGCCCGCGTCCGCGCTCGCCTGGCGGTGCACCGCGAAGCGGGTGCTGCGCTTCTTCGCGCGGTTCACCGCGTCTCGTGCGGCGTAGAACGCCGGGCCGGAGGCCTCTCGCGTCGCCGCGGGCAGCGGGCGCCCGATCGGCCCGACGCCGAGACCGACGCTCCAGGCATCGCCTCGGGTGAGTTCGAGCACGATGTCGAGCATCGTGGCGGCATCCGTGCCGAGGAGCTGTATCTCGTCGCCGGCGTTCCGGTCGGGTGGCAACGAGAGGCTCGAGCCGTGCCGGCGTTCCAGGGCCTCGAGTGTCTGCGCGGTGATGTCCGCACGCGTGCGGCTCCCGATCTGGTCGGCGGTGATGACGAACATGCTGTACCTCCGAGTTCAGGCTACACACTTAACCACCCATCAATAAAGCCTCAATCCTTATTTCGTGATGACAAAGGCCTGCAGCCTTGTGTGGGCGATCACCCCGCCCGCCCGCTGATACTCTGGACGGCGTGTCTGACCCAGTAATCCTCAATGCCCAGCGCAACGATCCGTCCTTCCCCGATGTTTGGGAGGAGATCCAGTGGCGCGGCCTCGTGCACGTTTCCACCGATGCCGGTGAGCTCAAAGAGCTTCTGGCGGGGGAGCCGATCACGTATTACTGCGGGTTCGACCCGACAGCACCCAGCTTGCATCTCGGCAACCTTGTCCAGCTTCTGCTCATGCGCCGTCTCCAGCTCGCCGGCCACCGGCCGCTCGGCCTCGTCGGCGGTTCCACCGGTCTGATCGGCGACCCGCGCCCGACCGCCGAGCGCACGCTGAACACCAAGGACACCGTGCTCGAGTGGGTCGGTTACCTCCAGGCCCAGGTCAGCCGCTTCCTCAGCCGTGATGGCGAGAACGCGATGACGCTCGTGAACAACCTGGACTGGACGGCGCCGCTGTCCGCCATCGACTTCCTGCGTGAGGTCGGCAAGCACTACCGTGTCGGCACGATGCTCAAGAAGGATGCCGTCGCCGCGCGTCTCAACTCCGACGCCGGCATCAGCTACACCGAGTTCAGCTACCAGATCCTGCAGGGACTCGACTACCTCGAGCTGTACCGCCAGTACGACTGCGTGCTGCAGACCGGCGGAAGCGACCAGTGGGGCAACCTCACCAGTGGCACCGACCTCATCCGTCGCACGGAGGGCACGAGCGTCCACGCCATCGGCACGCCGCTCATCACCAACAGCGATGGCACCAAGTTCGGCAAGAGTGAGGGCAACGCGGTGTGGCTCGACTCCACGCTGACCAGCCCCTACGCCTTCTACCAGTTCTGGCTGAACACCGATGACGCCGATGTGGTCGCCCGTCTCAAGATCTTCACGTTCCTGGAGCGGGCCGAGATCGAGCGCCTCGAGGCGGCCGTCGCGGCCGAACCGTTCCGGCGCGAGGCTCAGCGCACCCTGGCGCTCGAGGTGACCAAGCTCGTCCACGGCGCGGAGGCAACGGCCAACGCGATCGCGGCGACCGAGGCACTCTTCGGCCAGGGCGACCTGACCGCACTGGACGCCGTCACGCTTGAGGCCGCACTGCGCGAGCTGCCCAACACGACGACCGCACCGGATGCCGGCATCGCCCAGCTCCTCGTCGACACCGGTCTCTGCGCCAGCCTGAGTGAGGCCCGCCGCGCGATCGGTCAGGGCGGGGTGTCGGTGAACAACATCAAGATCACCGATGACGCCGCCACGATCTCGGGCTTCGTGCTGGACGCCGGAGTCGCCGTGCTGCGTCGCGGCAAGAAGACGCTCGCCGGCATCTTCGTCGAGTAAGCACCACCGGGGGATCGACCAACTCCCGTTGGTTGAGCTAGTCGAAACCCCCGTACTGATCAAGGCCCCGGTCTGAGCATCTGCTCGGCCGGGGCCTTCGTCGTATGACCGGCTCGCTTTCCTCGTTGGTTGAGCCCGCCCCTCGTTGGTTGAGCCCGCCCTTCGTTGGTTGGGCCCGCCCTTCGTTGGTTGAACCCTGGTTGAGCTTGTCGAAACCGCCTATCTGATCAAGGCCCCGGTCTGAGCATTCGCCCGGCCGGGGTCTCTTGTTGTAACCGGACCAGCATCGGTGGCGGTTCCTGGGTTTGCCTTGGTGGGGGCTGCCGCCTTTCGTGTCGCTTCGCGACACGCCCGGCGTGATTGTCGTTTTGCGAGGTGCGGGGATCCCCGCGTAATGTCATCTCTTGTCACCCCACAGGTGCGGCCAGCTGGTTCAGCTGCCGGCCTCAAGCGGGACATCGATCTTGGCCACACAACCGGCTCTGACGCATTTGCGTCCGGCTGGTTTCATGCCTAAGATTGCTTCTTGCCTGTTCAACTCCTCGTCACCGAGTTTGAGTCGCTCTTGCTGGTTTCACGCCAGCAGTGTATGATTCGCCCGGTTTTGCGGGGGCCGGTTGATCTGGTAAGTTAGAGAAGTTGCCTCGGAGCGGCAGCCGCGAGTAAAGCGGCAAGAATCCGGGTGCATCCGATCCTTGAGAACTCAACAGCGTGCACAATGTCAAATGCCAAAAACCTCGTACCTCTTTGTGAGGTAGGAGATTCCTTTGGAAAACATTTAAACAACAAAGCAAGTCAGTAATGATTTGTTCTGTCAGTTTCAAACTTGCTGAGGTGTCCGCCTATTCCGGTGGTGCCGACGCGCAAAATGTGACGCCAGCTTGCTGGTTAGTCGTATAAACATTTACGGAGAGTTTGATCCTGGCTCAGGACGAACGCTGGCGGCGTGCTTAACACATGCAAGTCGAACGATGAAGCTGGGTGCTTGCACCTGGTGGATTAGTGGCGAACGGGTGAGTAACACGTGAGCAATCTGCCCTTGACTCTGGGATAAGCGTTGGAAACGACGTCTAATACCGGATACGACCCTCGGAGGCATCTCCTGGGGGTGGAAAGAATTTTGGTCAAGGATGAGCTCGCGGCCTATCAGCTTGTTGGTGAGGTAATGGCTCACCAAGGCGACGACGGGTAGCCGGCCTGAGAGGGTGACCGGCCACACTGGGACTGAGACACGGCCCAGACTCCTACGGGAGGCAGCAGTGGGGAATATTGCACAATGGGCGAAAGCCTGATGCAGCAACGCCGCGTGAGGGATGACGGCCTTCGGGTTGTAAACCTCTTTTAGTAGGGAAGAAGCGAAAGTGACGGTACCTGCAGAAAAAGCACCGGCTAACTACGTGCCAGCAGCCGCGGTAATACGTAGGGTGCAAGCGTTGTCCGGAATTATTGGGCGTAAAGAGCTCGTAGGCGGTTTGTCGCGTCTGCTGTGAAATCTGGGGGCTCAACCCCCAGCCTGCAGTGGGTACGGGCAGACTAGAGTGCGGTAGGGGAGATTGGAATTCCTGGTGTAGCGGTGGAATGCGCAGATATCAGGAGGAACACCGATGGCGAAGGCAGATCTCTGGGCCGTAACTGACGCTGAGGAGCGAAAGCATGGGGAGCGAACAGGATTAGATACCCTGGTAGTCCATGCCGTAAACGTTGGGAACTAGATGTGGGGACCATTCCACGGTCTCCGTGTCGCAGCTAACGCATTAAGTTCCCCGCCTGGGGAGTACGGCCGCAAGGCTAAAACTCAAAGGAATTGACGGGGGCCCGCACAAGCGGCGGAGCATGCGGATTAATTCGATGCAACGCGAAGAACCTTACCAAGACTTGACATATACGAGAACGGGCCAGAAATGGTCAACTCTTTGGACACTCGTAAACAGGTGGTGCATGGTTGTCGTCAGCTCGTGTCGTGAGATGTTGGGTTAAGTCCCGCAACGAGCGCAACCCTCGTCCTATGTTGCCAGCACGTAATGGTGGGAACTCATGGGATACTGCCGGGGTCAACTCGGAGGAAGGTGGGGATGACGTCAAATCATCATGCCCCTTATGTCTTGGGCTTCACGCATGCTACAATGGCCGGTACAAAGGGCTGCGATACCGTAAGGTGGAGCGAATCCCAAAAAGCCGGTCTCAGTTCGGATTGAGGTCTGCAACTCGACCTCATGAAGTCGGAGTCGCTAGTAATCGCAGATCAGCAACGCTGCGGTGAATACGTTCCCGGGCCTTGTACACACCGCCCGTCAAGTCATGAAAGTCGGTAACACCCGAAGCCGGTGGCCTAACCCCTTGTGGGAAGGAGCTGTCGAAGGTGGGATCGGTGATTAGGACTAAGTCGTAACAAGGTAGCCGTACCGGAAGGTGCGGCTGGATCACCTCCTTTCTAAGGAGCACGTGCACCTCTCCTCTGTATACAGGGAGATCACATAGGTGCCAGCCATATCCGAGGCGAATGTTCTCGGGTGGCGCTCATGGGTGGAACATTGACATTGCCGCAACACGAATCAGATTTCGGTTAGTACGCCTCACTTGTGGGGAAGGAACGCTGGGGCCTGGGGAGGGTTGCGGATGCACGCTGTTGGGTCCTGAAGGACCGGGTCACGTTTTGACGTGGACGACCTTCTGGACTTCGGTCAACATCCGCACAGGCGCAAGCCGGCAGGTGTTGGGGGAGTACCGCCCGTACTTTGAGAACTACACAGTGGACGCGAGCATCTTAGATTGATGTCTTCGGATGTCAATCACAAAGATTTTTAGGACACCAGCTTCGGTTGGTGTTCGACTAATCATTGGTCAATTTTTCTGAACGAAAGATCGATTCAAACTCATGTGATTTCAAGATTCTAAGAGCAAACGGTGAATGCCTTGGCATGTAGAGCCGAAGAAGGACGTAGTAATCTGCGATAAGCCTCGGGGAGTTGATAAACGAACTGTGATCCGAGGATGTCCGAATGGGGAAACCCCGCTGGGTGCTTTCGGGCAACCTAGTGACTCCCGCCTGAATATATAGGGCGGGTAGAGGGAACGTGGGGAAGTGAAACATCTCAGTACCCACAGGAAGAGAAAACAATAGTGATTCCGTTAGTAGTGGCGAGCGAACCCGGAAGAGGCTAAACCGATCATGTGTGATAGCCGGCAGGTGTTGCATGGTCGGGGTTGCGGGACTTTTCTGCTGCTTCTGCCGAACAGTGAGCGTTACAGAGGAATATAGACGAACAGGTTTGAAAGCCTGGCCATAGACGGTGCCAGCCCGGTAGTCGAAATGTTCCAATGGCGCGAAGAGTATCCCAAGTAGCACGGGGCCCGAGAAATCCCGTGTGAATCTGTCAGGACCACCTGATAAGCCTAAATACTCCTACATGACCGATAGTGAACAAGTACCGTGAGGGAAAGGTGAAAAGTACCCCGGGAGGGGAGTGAAATAGTACCTGAAACCGTTTGCTTACAAACCGTTGGAGCCAGTCTGATTCTGGTGACAGCGTGCCTTTTGAAGAATGAGCCTGCGAGTTAGTGATCAGTGGCGAGCTTAACCCGTGAGGGGAATGCGTAGCGAAAGCGAGTCTTAATAGGGCGATTGAGTCGCTGGTCCTAGACCCGAAGCGAAGTGATCTATCCATGGCCAGGTTGAAGCGACGGTAAGACGTCGTGGAGGACCGAACCCACTTAGGTTGAAAACTGAGGGGATGAGCTGTGGATAGGGGTGAAAGGCCAATCAAACTTCGTGATAGCTGGTTCTCTCCGAAATGCATTTAGGTGCAGCGTTGCGTGTTTCTTGCCGGAGGTAGAGCTACTGGATAGCCGATGGGCCCTACAAGGTTACTGACGTTAGCCAAACTCCGAATGCCGGTAAGTGAGAGCGCAGCAGTGAGACAGTGGGGGATAAGCTTCATTGTCGAGAGGGAAACAACCCAGACCACCAACTAAGGTCCCAAAGCGCGTGCTAAGTGGGAAAGGATGTGGAGTTGCACAGACAACCAGGAGGTTGGCTTAGAAGCAGCCACCCTTGAAAGAGTGCGTAATAGCTCACTGGTCAAGTGATTCCGCGCCGACAATGTAACGGGGCTCAAGCACGCCACCGAAGTTGTGGCATTGATATTTTAGGTAGGCCTTCGTGGTCCAGCCGTATTGATGGGTAGGAGAGCGTCGTGTGGCCAGTGAAGCGGCGGTGTAAACCAGCCGTGGAGGCCACACGAGTGAGAATGCAGGCATGAGTAGCGAAAGACGGGTGAGAAACCCGTCCTCCGGAAGACCAAGGTTTCCAGGGTCAAGCTAATCTTCCCTGGGTAAGTCGGGACCTAAGGCGAGGCCGACAGGCGTAGTCGATGGACAACGGGTAGATATTCCCGTACCGCAGAAGAACCGCCCAAGCTAATCCAGTAATGCTAAGTGTCTGAATCCCCGTGACGGATCCCTTCGGGGTGATGCGTGTGGGCCTAGCACACGACCCTATGCTGGTGCGGTTAGCGTATTAACAGGTGTGACGCAGGAAGGTAGCCGAGCCGGGCGATGGTTGTCCCGGTCTAAGGGTGTAGGCCGAGAGATAGGCAAATCCGTCTCTCATATAAGGCTGAGACCCGATGGGTAGACGTTAGTCGAAATCGGTGATCCTATGCTGCCAAGAAAAGCATCGACGCGAGGTTCAATGTGCCCGTACCCCAAACCGACTCAGGTGGTCAGGTAGAGAATACTAAGGAGATCGAGAGAATCGTGGTTAAGGAACTCGGCAAAATGCCCCCGTAACTTCGGGAGAAGGGGGGCCTGAGGCGTGAAGGGATTTACTCCTGGAGCGTTTGACGGCCGCAGAGACCAGTGGGAAGCGACTGTTTACTAAAAACACAGGTCCGTGCTAAGTCGCAAGACGATGTATACGGACTGACGCCTGCCCGGTGCTGGAAGGTTAAGAGGAACGGTTAGCGTAAGCGAAGCTGAGAATTTAAGCCCCAGTAAACGGCGGTGGTAACTATAACCATCCTAAGGTAGCGAAATTCCTTGTCGGGTAAGTTCCGACCTGCACGAATGGCGTAACGACTTCCCAGCTGTCTCAACCGCGAACTCGGCGAAATTGCACTACGAGTAAAGATGCTCGTTACGCGCAGCAGGACGGAAAGACCCCGTGACCTTTACTACAGCTTGGTATTGGTGTTCGGTGTGACTTGTGTAGGATAGGTGGGAGACTTTGAAGCTTGGACGCTAGTTCAGGTGGAGTCATTGTTGAAATACCACTCTGGTCACTCTGGACATCTAACTTCGAACCGTGATCCGGTTCAGGGACAGTGCCTGGTGGGTAGTTTAACTGGGGCGGTTGCCTCCCAAAAAGTAACGGAGGCGCCCAAAGGTTCCCTCAACCTGGTTGGCAATCAGGTGTCGAGTGTAAGTGCACAAGGGAGCTTGACTGTGAGACTGACAAGTCGAGCAGGGACGAAAGTCGGGACTAGTGATCCGGCAGTGGCTTGTGGAAGCGCTGTCGCTCAACGGATAAAAGGTACCTCGGGGATAACAGGCTGATCTTGCCCAAGAGTCCATATCGACGGCATGGTTTGGCACCTCGATGTCGGCTCGTCGCATCCTGGGGCTGGAGTAGGTCCCAAGGGTTGGGCTGTTCGCCCATTAAAGCGGTACGCGAGCTGGGTTTAGAACGTCGTGAGACAGTTCGGTCCCTATCCGCTGCGCGCGCAGGAAATTTGAAAGGATCTGACCCTAGTACGAGAGGACCGGGTTGGACGAACCTCTGGTGTGTCAGTTGTTCCGCCAGGAGCACCGCTGATTAGCTACGTTCGGAATGGATAACCGCTGAAAGCATCTAAGCGGGAAGCCGGCCTTGAGATGAGATTTCCATACCTTCGGGTGAGAGGCTCCCAGTAGACGACTGGGTTGATAGGCTGGATGTGGAAGCGAGGACTAAAGACTCGTGGAGCTGACCAGTACTAATAAGCCGATATCTTGAAAATCATTACACACACATCGTTGTAAGGCTGGTGTGTGTGGCACGGTGAGAGTCCGTGAGAATGCTTGCGTCCACTATGTGGTTCTCGATGTACGGTCGAGAACCAAACACCAACACTTTTGTGTGTTGGTTGTTTGATTCACTTTGATACATCAATAGTGTTTCGGCGGCCATAGCGAGAGGGAAACGCCCGGTTACATTCCGAACCCGGAAGCTAAGACTCTCTGCGCCGATGGTACTGCAGGGGGGACCCTGTGGGAGAGTAGGACACCGCCGGACTTACTTTGGAAAATGGCCACCCCTCACAGGGTGGCCATTTTTCGTTAAGTCATAATTGCCTAGGGAGGCTGCGATTCGCAGCGCCCATTAACAGAGAACAGGAATGCACCGTGAGTGATTCTTCATCCCAGGGTCAAGGACCCGAGCGCGAGAAGCGTCCTTCGCGGGACACCCGAGGCAATGAGACACGAGGCGGTTCCGCGCGGTCGTCGCAGCGCGATGGTGCGTCGCACAAGCCGTGGGAGAAGCGCGATTCCGCGCCGAGCGGGGACCGTCGACAGGCCCGAGACGGCGGCGACCGTCGCCAGGCCAGCTCTGGCGACCGCAAGCCGTGGGAGAACCGTGGAGGCTCGTCCTCCGGTGGCCGTCCGGCCGGCTCCGGTGAGCGGAAGCCGTGGGAGAACCGCGACGGTGGAGACCGCCGTCCGCCGCGCGATGGTGAGCGCAAGCCCTGGGAGAACCGCGGAGGTTCGTCCTCCGGTGGCCGTCCGCCCCGCGATGGTGAGCGGAAGCCGTGGGAGAACCGCGATGGCGGAGACCGCCGTCCGGCGTCCGGGGACCGCAAGCCGTGGGAGAACCGTGACGGTGGAGACCGCCGCCCGCCGCGTGACGGTGAGCGCAAGCCCTGGGAGAACCGCGGAGGCTCGTCCTCCGGTGGCCGTCCGCCCCGCGATGGCGAGCGGAAGCCGTGGGAGAACCGCGACGGTGGAGACCGCCGTCCGGCGTCCGGGGACCGCAAGCCGTGGGAGAACCGTGACGGTGGAGACCGCCGCCCGCCGCGTGACGGTGAGCGCAAGCCCTGGGAGAACCGCGGAGGCTCGACCTCCGGCGACCGTCGCCCTGCCGGCTCAGGCGACCGCAAGCCGTGGGAGAACCGCGACGGTGGAGACCGCCGCCCGCCGCGCGACGGCGACCGTCGACCCCCGCGTGCCGGTGGCGACAAGCTGTGGACCCGCGATGGTGCTCCGGCCCGCAACGACCGTGAGGCCGAGCGCGAGGCACGTTACAACGAGGAGATGACCGAGGAGCAGCGCCGCCAGCACGAGCTGCGCATGGTGCGCCCGCGTCACGACGACCCGGAGCTCCCCGACGACGTCTCGAGTTCCGACCTCGACCGCCTTGCCCGCAATGAGCTGAAGACGCTCACCAAGGACAACGCCGAGTGGGTTGCCAAGCACCTCGCGATGGCGGCTCGTCTGATCGACGAAGACCCCGAACTGGCGCACCGTCACGTGACGTCGGCCGCGCGCCGTGCCGGACGTATCGCTATCGTGCGGGAGACGCTCGCCGTGACCGCATACGCGACCGGCGACTTCGCCCTTGCCCTCCGCGAGCTGCGCACCTACCGCCGGATCTCAGGCAAGAACGACCAGATCGCACTCATGGTGGACAGTGAGCGCGGCGTCGGGCGCCCCGACCGTGCACTTGAGCTCGGCCGCAGCATCGACCGCAGTACGCTGCCGGACTCTGTGCAGGCCGAACTGGCCATCGCGATGTCCGGTGCACGCCTCGACCTCGAGCAGCCCGAACTCGCACTCGTGGAGCTGGAGATCCCGCAGCTGAACCCGAACACGGCGTTCAGCTACAGCCCTCCGCTCTTCGCCGCATACGCCGAGGTGCTCGAGGAGCTCGGCCGTGCAGCCGACGCCGCCGAGTGGCGCGCCCGCGCCAACCGTGCAGCAGCAGCGCTGGGCGCAGCGTACGGCGAGGACGGCGACGAGACCATCTCGGTGTACGAGGAGGACTACGACTTCATCGACCTCGGTGACGAGAACTTCGCAGAGGGCAACGTGCTCGAGGGCAACGTGCTCGAGAACGACGACAGCAGCGACGTGGCGTCGGATGACGCCGCACCGGCCGCCGAGCCCGCGCCGGCCGACGCCACCGACGTGACTGACACCGTGGCTCCGGCCGAGGAGGCGCCGAAGAAGGCCGCGAAGGCCGTCAAGGTGCCCAAGGCAGAGAAGGCAGAGAAGGCAGAGAAGCCGGCCAAGTCTGCCAAAGCCGACAAGCCCGTGAAGGCCGCCAAGGCCGCCACCGCGGAGAAGCCGGCCAAGGCTGCGAAAGCTGTCAAGGTTGAGAAGGCCGAGAAGCCCGAGAAGCCCGCGAAAGCCGACAAGGCCGCCAAGGCCGAGAAGCCCGCCGCGGCGGTTCCGAAGAAGGCCGTGAAGAAGGCGAAGGCCGAGCTGGTGGACGATGGCGCTGTTCAGCCGGAAGCCTAAGCCGGTGGCATCCGCTACCCCTCTCGACGGCGTCGACGTGCTCCTCGCCGACCTCGACGGTGTCGTCTACGCCGGCCCGCACGCGATTCCGCACGCGGTGGAGAGCCTGAACCGGGCAAGCGGATCCGCGAGGGTCGGCTACATCACGAACAACGCCTCGCGTTCTGACCGCTCCGTCGCGGAGCACCTCAGCGAACTCGGTCTGACCGTGCAGCCGGACGACGTCGTGACCTCGCCGCAGGCGGCCATGCGTCTGCTCTCCGGGCTCATCGAGCCTGGCGCGTTGGTGCTCGTCATCGGCGGCGATGGGCTCATCGTCGAGGTGGAGAAGGCCGGATACCGCGTCACGCGCTCGGCCGACGATCTCCCGGATGCCGTCGTGCAGGGTTTCACCCCCGAGATCGGTTGGGCCCAGCTCGCCGAGGCCGCATTCGCGCTCGCGCCGACCGGTCCGGGGGCCGACATCCCCTGGGTGGCGACCAACACCGACTGGACGATCCCCGTCGCGCGCGGCATCGCACCGGGCAACGGCACGCTCGTCTCCGCCGTGCACACCGCCGTCGGGCGCCTGCCCCTCGTCGCCGGCAAGCCGGAGGTGCCGATCTTCGAGGTCGCCCAGGCGCGTTTCGGCGCGCACAAGGCGCTCTTCATCGGGGATCGCCTCGACACCGACATCCTCGGGGCGAACAGGGCAGGAATCGATTCCGTGCTCGTTCTCACCGGTATCGACAAGGCCAAGCAGGCACTGGCGGCCGGTGCCGACATGCGGCCGCGCTACCTGCTGAACGACCTCCGCCAGCTGCACGAACCGTACCCGGAGACCGTGCTCTCGGCCGATGGCAGCCAGGCGAGCGTCAATGGCGCCGTCGTGCGCCTCCGCGCCAACGACGTGCAGATCGTGAAGTCCGGCGACGGCGGGATCGACCTGCTCCGCGCGGCATGCGCCCTGATCTGGAACTCGGGCCGTGCGATCTACGGGCTCAACGTTCCGGAATCGCTGTACACGGATGCCGCTGCCACCGATGGGAGCGCCTCGGCGCCCGTGTCGGTCGTCGGCGGTAACGTGGCTGTGTGAGCACACACGACGAGCACTCGGGCGAGCACCACGCCGAACGACACGACGCGGCGAACGGAGCGGGCGCTTCAGCCGATGACGCCCTGCTCCCGCGCCTGCGTGTGATCGAAGACCAGCCGCTGGCGCAGCGTGCAGACGCCTATGTGCAGCTGCACGATGAGATGCGCGACCGACTCGAGGGCGGCGACGCCCCGCGAACGCAAGGCCACTAGATGACCGACCACAACGCAGGCATCCGTCTGGATGCCGCACTGGCCGAGCGCGGCCTCGCCCGTTCGCGCACCCACGCGGCGACGCTTGTCGCTGAGGGCCTCGTCACCGTGAACGGCAAGCCCATCATCAAGCCGGCCACCAAGGTCTTCCCCTCGCAGCGCATCGAGGTCGCCGGAGCCGACCACTACGTGAGTCGCGCCGCGCACAAGCTCATCGCGGCACTCGACGCGTTCCCCGTCACGATCGAGGGTGCCACCGTGCTCGACGCCGGAGCCTCGACCGGTGGATTCAGCCAGGTGCTGCTCGAACGCGGAGCGGCGCGGGTTCTGGCAGTCGACGTCGGCCACGGCCAGCTCGCAGCTGAGCTCGCGGAGGAGGAGCGACTGACCCTCGTCGAGGGCTACAACGTGCGCTACATGAACGCAGAGTCGCTCGCCGCCGCCAGCCGCTGGCCGGAGCGGCCGAGCGTCGTCGTCGCCGACCTGTCGTTCATCTCGCTGCTGACCGTGCTGCCCGCTTTCGTCGAGACGGCCGAGCAGGGAGCCGACTTCGTGCTGCTGATCAAGCCGCAGTTCGAGGTCGGGCGCACCGGCATCCGCGAGGGCGTCGTGAAAAACCCCGGTCTGCGCGCGGAAGCAGTCAACGGCGTGCTGTGGGCCGCCCACGATCTCGGGCTCCGCACGGCCGGCCTCGTGGCCTCGCCGATTGCAGGCGGATCGGGAAATCACGAGTATCTCGTCTGGTTGAGCGCCACAGAGGGCGCTGATCCGTCAGAATGGATCGACCGAGTAACAGCCACGACGGGAGCATGACGTTATGACGCCAGTGCAGCGCCCCATCCTCGTCGTCGCGCACACTGGGCGCCGTGACGCGCTCGAGGCAGCCGTGGCCACCTGTGCGCAGCTGCGTGCGGCCGGCGCGACGCCCGTGATTCCAGCGGATCAGGGTGACGATCTGCGCGACTTCTTCCCCGACCACGGTGGCTCACTGCTGCTGCTCGGCGTCGATGTGCAGCCACAAGACCTCGAACTCGTGGTCGTGCTCGGCGGCGACGGCACCATCCTGCGCGCGGCGGAGCTCGTGCGCGGTGCATCGGCACCGCTGCTCGGTGTGAACCTCGGGCACGTCGGCTTCCTCGCCGAGAGCGAGCGCGACAACCTCAGTGAGGCGATCAACCGCGGCCTGCAACGCGACTACCTCGTCGAGGAGCGGATGACGCTCTCCGTGCGCGTCAAGGTCGACGAGACCGTCATCTACGAGACGTGGGCGCTCAACGAGGCCACCGTCGAGAAGGCGAGCCGCGAACGCATGCTCGAGGTCGTCATCGAGGTCGACGGCCGGCCGCTCTCCACCTTCGGCTGCGACGGCGTCGTCATGTCGACCCCGACCGGGTCGACGGCGTACGCCTTCTCGGCCGGCGGTCCGATCGTCTGGCCGACGCTCGACGCCATGCTCCTCGTGCCGCTCAGCGCGCACGCCCTCTTCGCACGCCCCCTCGTCGTCGGCCCGGACTCCTCCCTGGCCGTCGAGGTGCTCGCGCGCACCGACGCCTCCGGCGTGCTCTGGTGCGACGGCCGCCGCGCCCACGATCTGCCGCCAGGTGCACGCGTCGTCGTGCGCCGCAGCCCGGTTCCCGTGCGTCTGGCACGCCTGCACCAGGCGCCGTTCACCGACCGCCTCGTCAACAAGTTCGAACTGCCGGTCACCGGCTGGCGGGGGCCGATCGGCCGTGATTGAAGAACTGACGATTCGTGACCTCGGCGTGATCGCCGAGGCGACCCTGCCGCTCAGCCCCGGCTTCACCGCTGTCACCGGCGAGACCGGCGCAGGCAAGACCATGGTGGTCTCCGCGCTGGGCCTGCTGCTCGGCGAACGGGCGGATGCCGGCGCAGTACGCCAGGGGCAGCCACAGAGTTGGGTAGAGGGCCGTTGGCTCGTTCCGGAGACCGGCGCCGTCGCCGAGCGCGTGCGGGAGGCCGGGGGAGACCTCGACGGCCCCGAACTGCTGCTCGGCCGCTCGGTGTCTGCCGAGGGACGCAGCCGGGCGATCGTCGGTGGGCGTTCGGCGCCGGCCGCCGTGCTCGCCGAGCTCGCCGACCACCTCGTCGTCGTGCACGGGCAGTCGGAGCAGATGCGCTTGCGCTCGTCCACCGCCCAGCGAGAGGCGCTCGACCGCTTCGCCGGCCCGGACTTCGCCGCCATGCTCGCGGACTACGGCCACGCCTACCGCCGCTGGCAGGCCAACTGCGAGCAGCTCGACCAGCTCCTGACCGAGCGTGACCGGCGCGCCCGCGAGGCCGATGACCTGCGCGCGGCCCTCGCCGAGATCGAGACGGTCGCCCCGCTGCCAGGCGAAGACGTCGAGCTGGCCGAACGCGCGGAACGCCTCAGCAACCTCGAGGAGCTGCGTCAGGCCGCCACGATCGCCCGTGAGCACCTCTCAGCAGAGAACGAGAGCGGCAGCGACGACGCGCCGGACGCGGTCGCCCTTCTGAACGCGGCCAGGCGCGCCGTCGAGCGCGTCGCCGCGCACGATGCGGCGCTCGGCCCGATCGCCGAGTCGATCGCGAACATCGAATTCCTGCTGGCGGATGCCGCAGGCGAACTCTCCAGCTACCTGGCCGGCCTCGACTCCGATGGCGCCAGGGAGCTCGAGCTCGTGCAGGAACGGCGTGCGGAGCTCGCCGTGATCGTGCGCAAGTACGGCAGCTCCCTCGACGAGGTGATCGAGGCGCTCGAACTCGGCAGCAACCGGCTGTTCGAGCTCGACGGCGACGCCGAGCGCATCGCAGAGCTCGAGACCGAGGTCTCGGCCGACAGCGATCTGCTGCAGCGGCTGGCATCCGACCTCAGTTCGCGCCGCGAGAGCGCCGCGGAACAGCTCGGCCGCGAAGTCACCACCGAGCTCGGGGCGCTGGCCATGCCGGACGCCGCCCTCGTGGTGGAGGTGAGCCGGCGCGACGCGCTCGGCTCCAGCGGCGGCGACGCCGTCTCGATCCTGCTGAAGCCACACTCCGGCGCCGAGCCCCGCCCGCTCGGGCGCGGAGCCTCAGGCGGCGAACTCTCGCGGGTGATGCTCGCCATCGAGGTCGTCGTGGCCGGAACCGACCCGGTGCCGACCTTCGTCTTCGACGAGGTGGATGCCGGCATCGGCGGAGCGGCCGCCATCGAGATCGGGCGACGACTCGCCCGGCTGGCGGAATCCGCCCAAGTCATCGTCGTCACACATTTGGCCCAGGTCGCCGCCTTCGCCGAGAACCATTTGCGCGTCGTCAAAGACGGCTCTGGCTCGGTCACGGCGAGCAGCGTTCAGCTGCTGCAAGGCCAGGAACGGGAGGCCGAAATGGCCCGCCTGCTCTCTGGACTGCCCGACTCGGAGAGCGGTCTCGCTCACGCCAGAGAACTCATTGAACTCGCCCAGGCTGCACAGCCTGCAAAGCACTGATAGGATGGAAGCCCGTGGTGGATATTAGCGCGGACAACTCGAACGGCACGACTCGGCACATCTTTGTGACCGGTGGTGTCGTTTCTTCTTTGGGCAAGGGCCTCACGGCCGCGAGCCTGGGCAACCTTCTGACGGCGCGCGGTTTGCGCGTCGTGATGCAGAAGCTTGACCCCTATCTCAACGTGGACCCGGGCACGATGAACCCGTTCCAGCACGGCGAGGTCTTCGTGACCGACGACGGGGCTGAGACCGACTTGGACATCGGTCACTACGAGCGATTCCTGGACATCAACCTGAGCCAGGCCGCCAACGTGACGACCGGTCAGATCTACTCGACCGTGATCGCCAAGGAGCGTCGCGGTGAGTACCTCGGTGACACCGTGCAGGTCATCCCGCACATCACCGACGAGATCAAGCGCCGCATGCGCCTGCAGGCCAGCGAAGAGCCGAAGCCCGACGTGATCATCACCGAGGTCGGCGGCACGGTCGGTGACATCGAGTCGCAGCCGTTCCTCGAGGCGGCACGTCAGGTGCGCCATGAGCTCGGCCGCAAGAACGTGTTCTTCGTGCACGTCTCCCTGGTGCCGTTCATGGGCGCCTCCGGCGAGCAGAAGACCAAGCCGACGCAGCACTCCGTCGCGACGCTGCGCTCGATCGGTATCCAGCCGGACGCCCTCGTGCTCCGCAGCGACCGCCCGGTGACCGAGAGCAACAAGCGCAAGATCGCGCTGATGTGTGACGTCGAAGAGGAGGCCGTGATCAACACGCCTGACCTCCGCAGCGTCTACGACATCCCGACCGTTCTGCACGCGCAGGGCCTCGACGCCTACATCATCGAGCAGCTCGGCCTGAAGAAGGCCGGCGACGTGAACTGGGACGGCTGGCAGACGGTGCTCGACGCCGTGCACGAGCCCAAGCACGAGGTGACGATCGGTCTGGTCGGCAAGTACATCGACCTTCCGGATGCCTACCTCTCGGTGACCGAGGCGCTGCGCGCCGGCGGTTTTGCCCAGCAGACCAAGGTCAACATCAACTGGATCCCCTCCGATGAGTGCGAGACCGAGGAGGGCGCAGCCCGCAACCTCGCCGAACTCGACGCCATCTGCGTGCCGGGCGGCTTCGGCGTGCGCGGCATCGAGGGCAAGCTCGGCGCGCTGAAGTTCGCGCGTGAGAACGGCATCCCGACCCTCGGCCTCTGCCTCGGCCTGCAGTGCATGGTCATCGAGTACGCCCGCAACAAGGCGGACCTCGTCGGCGCGTCGTCGACGGAGTTCGACCCGGAGACCGCGTTCCCCGTGATCGCGACGATGGAGGAGCAGGTCGAGATCATCGCCGGGGGAGACCTGGGCGGCACGATGCGCCTCGGCCTCTACCAGGCGGCCCTCGCCGAGGACTCGCTCGTTGCGGAGCTCTACGGCTCGACGCTCATCACCGAGCGCCACCGTCACCGCTACGAGGTGAACAATGGCTACCGTGAGCAGATCGCGGCGGCCGGCCTCTCGTTCTCCGGAACCTCGCCCGACCGCCAGCTCGTCGAGTTCGTCGAGCTGCCGCGCGACCAGCACCCGTTCTACGTGGCCACCCAGGCGCACCCCGAGCTGCGCTCGCGCCCGAACAACGCTCACCCGCTGTTCCGCGGCCTCGTCTCCGCGGCGCTCGACCGCCAGCAGGCCAGCCGCCTGTTCGAGGTCAAGGACGCCGAGTAGGGCGAGGGCGCTCAGCGCATGACGAACAACGATGAGCACCGCGAACCGCCTGCCGGCTCGGCAGCGGCCGCTTCGCCACTGGCCGCGTCGCCATTGGCCGACACGCCGCAGGCGGTCGCGGTGCTCTCGTCCAACACGGTCTTCACCGGCCGAGTCTGGGATGTGCGCCGTGAGCGCTTCGAGTACAACGGTGCGGTCATCGAGCGTGACTTCGTCGACCACACCGGTGCCGTCGCCGTGCTCGCGATCGACGAGACCGAGCGGGTGCTGCTGATCAAGCAGTACCGGCATCCGGTGCGCGCGCGGGAGTGGGAGATCCCGGCCGGGCTGCTCGATGTGCGCGGAGAGAGCCCGCTCCTCGCCGCGCAGCGCGAGCTGGCCGAGGAGGCCGACCTCAAGGCGAGCGAGTGGAGCGTGCTCAGCGAGTTCTACACCTCGCCGGGCGGCAGCGACGAGGCGATCCGGATCTACCTCGCCCGCGGCCTGAGCGCCACCGCCGAGCCGTTCCCGCGCAGCGACGAGGAAGCAGACATCGAGCTGCGCTGGGTCTCGCTGGATGAGGCCGTCGACGCCGTGATGGCCAGGGAACTGCAGAACCCGTCGCTCGTTGTCGGCGTGCTCGCGGCCACGGTGGCCAGGTCCCGCGGATGGCAGGGTCTGGAGGCCGGCGACGTGATCTGGCCGCGGCATCCGAAGAGTGAGGCGTTCGGGGCGTGACGGCCGAGCCGGAACCGGCGACGACCGCCGCGATTGCGGTTCCCCACACGGGCCATGAGGCCCCGTCGAGCGCCGTCGAGCGCGCGGTGCACAACTATCTGCGCCACGTCACCGTCGAACGCGGCCTCTCGGCCAACACCGTCGCGGCCTACCGTCGCGACCTCGCGCTCTACGCGCACTGGCTGGCCGAGGAGGGCATCACCGACCCCGCCGCCGTCACGAGCAACCACGTGAGCGACTTCGTGCGCCACCTCGGCACGCGCGAGGAGGAGCCGCTGAAGGCCTCCTCGATCGCCAGGGTTCTCTCCTCCGTGCGGGGCTGGCACCGTTTCCTGCTCGATGAGGGCACGACAGAGACGGATGCCGCGCACGAGACGAAACCGCCCAAGCTCGGCAGCCGGCTGCCCAAGGCCATCACGATCGAACAGGTCGAGGCGCTGCTGGACGCGACACGCGGCGACGAGGTGCAGCAGCTGCGCGACCACGCGCTGCTCGAGCTGCTCTACGCGACCGGTGCGCGCGTCTCCGAGGCGGTCGACCTCAACGTCGACGACGTGATCGACCGCGAGGTGGTGCGGCTGCTCGGCAAGGGCGGCAAGCAGCGCATCGTGCCCGTCGGCAGCTTCGCCAGGGCGGCCATCGACGCCTACCTGGTGCGGGCCAGGCCCGTGCTCTCGCGGCGCGGAACCGCCACCCCGGCACTCTTCCTCGGCCTGCGCGGTCAACGCGTGTCGCGCCAGAACGCCTGGCTCATCATCCGGGCCGCAGCCGCCCGCGCCGGGCTCGACGTCGAGGTGTCTCCGCACACGCTGCGCCACTCCTTCGCGACCCATCTGCTGGCCGGAGGCGCCGATGTGCGCGTCGTACAGGAGCTGCTCGGCCACTCCTCGGTCGCGACCACCCAGATCTACACATTGGTCACAGCCGATACACTCCGCGATATGTACACGAGTGCCCACCCTCGCGCTCGCTAGAATCGAACACGTGCTCCCGGCTCTTCCGGTGGCACCGTCGGCCCACGATTCACTGGGCACGATGTTGATGGGCAATGTTTGATGGGCGCGAGCCCAGACCAGGAGATCAGCGTGGCGAGTATGCGAGACAACTCGGCGGAACTTCCCCTCGCTGAACTTTCCGCCCTGGGCCGCACTCCGGTGACTGAAGGCGCTGGCACCCTCGGCCCGACCAACCGCCCGCAGACCGACTTCCCCGTCCCGGTCCCGCTCAAGGGACACGGTCCCGCCAGGGTCATCGCCCTGTGCAACCAGAAGGGTGGCGTCGGCAAGACCACGACGACGATCAGCCTCGGAGCCGCCCTCGCCGAGTACGGCCGCCGCGTGCTCGCCATCGACTTCGACCCGCAGGGCGCCCTGTCGGCCGGCCTCGGCGTGCAGACGCACGATGTGCCAACGATCTACGACCTGCTGCTCTCGCGCTCCGTCGACCCGCGTGATGCCATCCAGAAGACCAAGGTGCCGGGGCTCGACGTGATCCCGGCCAACATCGACCTCTCGGCCGCCGAGGTGCACCTCGTCAACGAGGTCGCCCGCGAGCAGATCCTCGCCAGCGTGCTGCGCAAGGTCAGCGACGACTACGACGTCGTGCTGATCGACTGCCAGCCATCGCTCGGCCTGCTGACCGTCAACGCCCTCACCGCCAGCCACGGCGTGCTCATTCCCCTCGAGTGCGAGTTCTTCGCGCTCCGCGGCGTCGCACTGCTGATCGAGACCATCGACAAGGTGCGCGACCGGTTGAACCCGGCCATCGAGCTCGACGGCATCCTGGCCACCATGTACGACTCGCGCACCCTGCACTCGCGCGAGGTACTCGAGCGCGTCGTCGACGCCTTCGGAGACAAGGTGCTCGAGACGGTGATCGGCCGCACCGTGAAGTTCCCGGATGCCAGTGTCGCCGGTGCCCCCATCACCCAGTTTGCGCCGGAGCACGCGGCAGCGCGCGCCTACCGGCAGCTCGCCCGAGAGCTGGTCAGTCGTGGCGCAGTCGCCTAGCGCGGCCGCGCCCGCTCAGCCAACCGACGCCGGTTTCAGCGTCGCCCTCAGCAACTTCTCCGGCCCATTCGACCTGCTGCTCAGCCTCATCTCGAAGCACGAGCTGGACATCACGGAGGTCTCGCTCAGCCGGGTGACCGACGAGTTCATCGCCTACCTGCGCGGCCTCGACTCCGAGAAGGAGCTCGACCAGGCCAGCGAGTTCCTCGTCGTCGCCGCCACCCTGCTCGACCTCAAGGTTGCAGGGCTGCTGCCGCAGGGCGAACTCGTCGACGCCGAGGACGTGGCCCTGCTCGAGGCGCGCGACCTGCTCTTCGCCCGGCTGCTGCAGTACCGCGCCTTCAAGGAGGCCTCCGCCTGGTTCGCGTCGCACCTCGAACACGAGTCCACCAGGCACGCCCGCACGGTGCGGCTCGAGGAGAAGTACCGCCAGCAGACCCCAGAGCTCGTCTGGACGCTCTCCGCAAGCGACTTCGCGGCGATCGCAACGCTCGCGTTCACGCCGCGCGACATCCCCGTCGTCGGCCTCGAGCACCTGCACGCCCCGCTGGTGAGCATCCGGGAGCAGGCCGCCCACATCGTCGCGGTGCTGCGCGGGGGAGAGCCGACCAGCTTCCGCCAGCTGGTCAGCGGCCTCGACCACGATTCCGGCAGTCAGAAGGGCATCGTCATCGCCCGCTTCCTGGCTGTGCTCGAGCTCTACCGGCACGCGGCGATCGCCTTCGAGCAGCTGGAGCCGCTCGGAGAGCTCACGCTGCGCTGGACGGCGGAGTCCTGGACCGATGACAGCCTCGCCAACCTCGGAGCCGATTACGATGAGTGAAACTGAGACCGTGCCAGCAACGGAGACCGTGCCTGCACGTGACGTCGACATCGAGCGGGCCCTCGAGGCCATCCTGCTCGTCGCCGACGAACCGCAGGGCCTCGTGCACCTCGCCACGGCGCTCGGCCGCCCCGTCGCCGAGACCGAGGCGGCCGTCGCCCGACTCGTCAACGACTACGACGGGCTCGACGCGGACGGGCAGCCTGCCGGCATCCGTCGCGGCTTCGAACTGCGCGAGGTCGGCGGCGGCTGGCGCTTCTACGTGCGTGCGGAGTACGACACCGTCGTCGCCGACTTCGTCGTCACCCAGAATCCGAGCAAGCTCTCCCAGGCCGCGCTGGAGACCCTCGCGGTGATCGCGTACAAGCAACCCATCAGCCGCGGCGCCATCGCCTCCATCCGGGCCGTGAACGTCGACTCCGTCGTGCGCACGCTGCTCGGCCGCGGACTCATCACCGAAGCTTTCACCGACGCCGAAACCGGCGCCATCAACTACGCCACGACCGATCTGCTCCTGACGCAGCTCGGCGTGAACTCCCTCGACGAACTGCCGCCGATTTCTCCTCTGCTCGAGGACGGCGCGGAAGGATTCAGCCATGACCTACGATGACGATTTCCCCCCTCTGACCCCGGATGCCGGGCCTGACGGCGTTCGCCTGCAGAAGCTCCTCGCCGCGGCCGGCATCGCCTCCCGCCGCGTCATCGAGCAGTACATCGTCGAGGGCCGCATCGCCGTCAACGGCGTGACGGTGACCGAACTCGGCACCCGCGTGAACCCGGAGACCGACCTCGTGTCGGTGAACGGCCTCGGCGTGCAGCTGGACGCGACCAAGCGCTACATCATGCTGAACAAGCCGACCGGCGTCGTGTCCTCCATGAACGACGAGCAGGGCCGCCCCGACCTCAGCTACTTCACCAAGGACTTCTCCGAGCGCCTCTTCAACGTCGGCCGCCTCGACGCGGAGACGAGCGGTCTGCTCATCCTCACCAACGACGGCGACCTCGCCCACACCCTCGCGCACCCGTCCTTCGGCGTGACGAAGACCTACGTCGCCAAGGTCCGCGGCCGGATGACGGCGCAGACCGTCGCGCTGCTGCAGCGCGGGATCGAGCTCGACGACGGCCCGATCAAGGCAGACAAGGCCCGCATCCTCTCCGACCCGGCCGGATCTCAGACGCACAGTGTCGTCGAGATCACCCTGCACTCCGGGCGCAACCGCATCGTCCGCCGCATGCTGGCCGAGGTCGGCCACCCCGTCGTCGACCTCGTGCGCCGCCAGTTCGGCCCGCTCAGCCTCGGCACGCTGCCGATCGGGCAGATGCGCGAACTCACCAAGGCCGAGCTCGGTCAGGTGCTCACCATCTCGCGCGACGGCGCGGAGGCGCAGCAGAGCCACGCCGTGCGCAGCGCGGACAAGAGCCCCAAGCGGAAGGGACTCTGATGGCGGCAGAACCCAGCGCGCAGGGCACGACACCGGAGCTGGAGAGCCGCCTGAGCGGCCCGGTCCGCATCGTCGGCGTCGGCCTGCTCGGCACCAGCATCGGCCTCGGCCTCCGTGCCCGCGGCATCGAGGTGGTCCTCGCGGACGCCTCACCGACGGTCGTCAGCATCTCCTCCGACCTCGGCGCCGGGCGCCCGGCGGCATCCGGAGACCGGCCCCAGCTGATCGTCGTGGCCGTTCCCCCCGACGTCACGGCCGAGATCGTGGCGCGCGAACTCGCCGACTTCCCCGACGCGATCGTCACCGACGTCGCCAGCGTGAAGTTGCAGATCCTGCAGACCCTGCGCGAGCGCGGTGCCGACATCTCGCGCTACATCGGCTCCCACCCGATGGCCGGCCGGGAACGCGGCGGCCCCCTCTCCGGGCGTGCCGACCTCTTCGTCGGTCGCCCGTGGGTCGTCGCGGCGCACGACGCCATCTCGTACAAGCGGGCCAGCGCGATCGACGACCTGATCCTCGATCTCGGCGCGACGCTCGTCGAGATGAGCCCGGAGGAGCACGACCGCGGGGTCGCGCTGATCTCGCACGTTCCCCAGGTCGTCTCGAGCCTGCTGGCCCGACGCCTCGTCGACGCCCCGAGCGCCGCCGTGAACCTCGCAGGGCAGGGCGTGCGCGACGTCACGAGGCTCGCCGCGAGCGACGCCGAACTCTGGGTGCAGATCCTCGGCGCCAACGCCGCGCCCGTGCGCGAGATCCTCGCCGCGTACCGTGAGGACCTCGACCGCTTCATCGAAGCCCTCGGCGACGTCGACGCACCGGGCGCGCGCCGCCGGGTGGCCGAGGAGATCGCCGGTGGCAACACCGGCGTCGCCCGTCTGCCGGGCAAGCACGGCATCGACAAGCGCTTCGCCACCATGATCGTGATGGTCGACGACAAGCCGGGCCAGCTGGCCAGACTCTTCAACGAGATCGGCGAGATCGGGGTCAACCTCGAAGACGTGCGCCTCGAGCACTCGCCGGGCGTGCAGGTCGGCCTCGCCGAGATCTCCATCGTTCCCGAGGCTGTCGAACGCCTCACCACCGAGCTGGTCGCCCGCGGCTGGCGGATTGCAGGCTGAAGTATGACAGAGACCACCCCGACCCCCGTCCTCGTGGCGATCGATGGCCCGGCCGGCAGCGGCAAGTCCAGCGTGAGCAAGGCCGTCGCCTCCCGGCTCGGCTACGGCTTCCTCGACACCGGCGCCGCCTACCGCGCGCTGGCCTGGCTCGTGCTCGAGAACGGCATCGACCAGAACGATGCGGATGCCGTCATCCGGATTCTCGCTGATTTCGACTACGAGATCGGCACCGACCCGGCCGAGTACCACGTGCGCGTTGGCGCGAACGACGTCACGGACGCGATCCGCGAACCCAGGGTGAGCGCGGCCGTCAGCGCGATCGCCCGCGTTCCCGAGGTGCGCAGCCACCTCGTCGAGCTATTCCGGAGCATCGCCGCCGGCGTCGACAAGCCGGGCATCGTGGTCGAAGGGCGCGACATCACGACCGTCGTCGCACCCGATGCGCCCGTGCGCATCCTACTCACAGCATCCGAAGAGGCTAGAATGGCCAGACGGTCTGCCGAGCTGCAGGATGACGCCGCCGCAACCGCGGGAGCCGAGCTCAAGAAGCGCGACCAGGCCGATTCGCGCGTGGTCGACTTTCTGAATGCTGCAGAGGGCGTGACCACGGTCGATTCGACCGAACTGAACTTTGCCGAAACCGTCGATGCCGTCATCGCGGTGATCGCCGCCACCGACACCACTGCTGATTGATCAGCTACGCAAAAACCGCTGATTGAGGCGAGCTTGAACCGAGCTTGTCGAAGTGACATCAGCACGAGGAGACATTCATGACTGATATCGACACCGACGAGTTCGACGCGAACGACGACCTCGCTGAGCGGATGAACACGCTCGACGAGGACCTCGCGGTCCAGCGCGCGCACTCGCTGCGCGCCGGCCTCGCCGACTACGAGCTCGAAGACGAAGACTTCGACGTCCTCGACGCGGCGACCGAAGACCCCAACGCCATCACCTACCTGCCCGCGCTGCCGGTGATCGCCGTCGTCGGCCGCCCCAACGTGGGCAAGTCGGCGCTGATCAACCGCATCCTCGGCCGCCGCGAGGCCGTCGTCGAAGACACTCCAGGCGTCACGCGTGACCGCGTCTCGTACAAGGGCGAGTGGAACGATCGCCGCTTCACGCTCGTCGACACCGGCGGCTGGGAGCCCGACGCCAAGGGCATCGACGCCTCCGTCGCCGCCCAGGCCGAGGTCGCCATCGACCTCTGCGACGTCGTGCTCTTCGTCGTCGACTCCAAGGTCGGCGCCACGTCGACCGACGAGCAGGTCGTGCGCATGCTCCGCAAGAGCGGCAAGCCCGTCTTCCTCCTCGCCAACAAGGTGGACGACTCCCGCCAGGAGCCGGACGCTGCGGCGCTCTGGAGCCTCGGCCTCGGCGAGCCGTACCCCGTCTCGGCCCTGCACGGCCGCGGCGTCGCCGACATGCTCGACGAGGTCCTCAAGAAGCTCCCGCTGATCTCGGCTGTCGCCAAGGAGGAGGTCGGCGGTCCCCGCCGCGTCGCGATCCTCGGCCGGCCGAACGTCGGCAAGTCCAGCCTCCTGAACAAGGCGGCCGGCGAAGAGCGGGTCGTCGTCAACGAGCTCGCCGGAACCACCCGCGACCCGGTCGACGAGCAGATCGAGCTCGGCGGCAAGATCTGGCGGTTCGTCGACACCGCCGGCATCCGCCGTCGTGTGCACCTGTCACAGGGCGCCGACTTCTACGCGTCGCTCCGCACCAGCACGGCCCTCGAGAAGGCCGAGGTCGCCATCGTCGTCCTCGACGTGAGCGAGAAGCTCAGCGAGCAGGACGTGCGCATCATCGACCTCGTGCTGGAGTCCGGCCGCGCACTCGTGCTGGCCTTCAACAAGTGGGACCTGCTTGACGATGACCGTCGCCGCTACCTCGAGCGCGAGATCGAGCAGGACCTGGCCCACGTGGCGTGGGCCCCGCGCGTGAACATCTCCGCCCGCACCGGCCGCCACCTCGAGAAGCTCGTTCCCGCGCTGGAACTCGCCCTCGAGTCGTGGGACACCCGCATCGCGACCGGCAAGTTCAACGCCTTCCTGGCCGAGCTCACCGCCGCGCACCCGCACCCCGTGCGCGGAGGCAAGCAGCCGCGCATCCTGTTCGGTACCCAGGTCTCCAGCCGTCCGCCGACATTCGTGCTGTTCACGACCGGATTCCTCGACCCGGGCTACCGTCGCTACATCCAGCGCCGCCTGCGCGAGATCTACGGTTTCGCCGGAACGCCGATCTTCGTCAACATGCGCGTGCGCGAGAAGCGCGCCCGCTAGGCGCTCGACCGAGAGACGCTCCCGCACCGCGTCCGGCCCTTCGGCCAGGCGCGGTGCGTCGTTAACCGGCGCGCCGCCCGGCGTGCTGATCGGGCACGACCTCACTCTTCCGCTGGTCGAGGAGCGAGGAACGAGCGTATTGGGACCCCGCGGGCACCCTCGGCAGCGCCCGCTGCCTACACCGAACTCCCGATCCACAGCCCGAGCGCGGCGGCCGCCACGCAGAGCGCGAGCATGAGCAGCCCGCTGAGCAGGGAGGCGCCGTAGCGGCCCTGGCGGATCAGCTGCACGGTCTCGTAGCTCGCCGTGCTGAAGGTGGTGTAGCCGCCGAGGAATCCGGCACCGAGGATGACGCCCAGCTGCTCAGGCAGCAGGTGCACGGCGGTGAGGCCCGTCAGCACGCCGAGCACGAGCGACCCGGACACGTTGATCACCGTCGTCGCCCACGGGAAGGCCGTCCTCAGCCGGGTGCGGATGGCCCCGTCCAGGACGAAGCGCGCCGCGGCCCCGACTCCGCCGGCCAGGGCGAGCAGTGCGAACAGCAGGGGAGTCACGACGTCGCTCCCTGCTGTGCCGACGTCTGCGGCATCCGGGTGGCGATGGCATGGCCGATGGCGATGCCGCCCCAGGTGGCGCAGGCGCCGAGCACGACGGTGCCCAGTGCGTACGCTGCGGCCGTCGCGAGCTCCCCATCGCCCAGCAGCAGAGCGGTGTCGACGGCGAGGGCGCTGTACGTCGTGAAGCCGCCGCAGAAGCCGGTGCCCAGAAGCAGGCGGAGGCTGCGGGCGGTGGAGCGGGTGGGATCGGCACGGGTGAGCGCCTCATAGAGCAAGCCGAGCAGGAAGGCGCCGAACAGATTGACGATCGCGATGGCCAACGGGAGGGCGCCGAGCGTCGGGACGATGAGCGTGAGCACCTCGCGGGCGGCGACGCCGACGGTGCCGCCGAGCGCGACCAGCGCGATGGCCGCCCAGCGCAGGTGCGGCGGCCGGATGCCGGGCGTCACTCGAGCGGCCGGGAGAGCGCTGCGTCTCCGCCGGAGTGGGTGGGGATGACGACGACGGGGCGCGACTGGCGCCGGGTGAGGGCCAGCGCGACCGAGCCGGTGAAGAAGTCCTGAATGTTACCGCCGAGGGTGTGCGCGTGGCCGCCGACGATGATCATCGACGCGTCGACGGTGTCGGCGAGGTGGGCGAGGGCCGTCGGCACATCGCCGGCGAGGGCCAGCGTGCGCCAGGGGATCTCGCTGCCGTCGAGCAGCTCAGCCAGCCCGGCGGCGATGCGGGCGTCGAACGCGGCGTCGTGCTCGTCGGCGAAGTCGGGGTCGAGCGGGGCCGTCAGTACCGAGCCGTCGGGGGATTCCGCCGTGGCGAAGCGCCCGGGGTTCACGTGTGCGCAGACGAGCTCCGTGCCGAAGCGGGCCGCGAACTCCGCGGCTTGTTCCACGACCTGCGGCGGCTGGCCAGCGGAGACGCCGACCACCACCGGGTGAGGCTGCTGGGGTTGTGCGTGCGTGCCCATGCACTGACCATACTCCCGCGGCAATCGCGGCGCCGACAGCGCCGCGAAATGACTCTGGCGCCGAACGGCGAGGCCGATCGGCGCCAGAGCGCGGGTCACAGGGCTGGGCAGCGCCGTGCGGCGCTGTGCTGTGACGGGTGTCAGGAAGCGGGCGTGGCCGGCTTCTTGTCGGCGGCCGGGGCCTCGTCGGCGGCATCCGCCACGACGATGACCTCGTCCTCGACCTCGACGACCTCAACCGGCTCGTCGGTGGCCTGGGTTGCAGTGGCCTCGGCGGCGGCGCCCTCGACCGGGGTGGTCGTGCTGTGCACGATCTCGGTCTCGTCGAACTCGTCGAAGTCGTCGACCATGAGGGCAGCCTGGGCCTGGGCGAGCGCGAAGTTGTGCGCGTGCACGGCGAGGGCCAGCAGCAGGCCAAGCACGCCGACGCCGATGAGCGTCGTGCCGAGCGTGGCGCTGGACTGGCCGGCGAGCATGGCGTGCACGTCCTGCGAGCCGGCGGCGTAGAGCTCGGCCTGCGCGTTGATCGCGTTCGTCATGATGAGGTAGCCGACCGCGGCGGCGGCAAGCGAAGCCACCCAGAGCAGGATGACGGGAAAGTTGGTGGCGCGGGGTGCAGCGGTGCTGGACATGATTTCCTTGGGTTCGGGGTGCCGGAGCGGTCGATTGACACTACCGGCGATTGCTATGAACGAGCTATGAGCTGGCGGGGCGTTGTCTCACTCTCTGATTCGCAGCTGCACCACCGAGCGGTCTGGGCTCGGCCGCGCCACCTCGGCAAAGCCGGCCGCGAGGAACAGCGAGGATGTGCCGTGGTAGAGGTCGGCGGCGCTGGTCTTGCCGCGCACGGCCACGTCGACCGGGTAGCCCTCGATCACGCGGGCGCCGAGCGCGCGCGCCTGCTCGACGGCGCCGCGCAACAATGAGCCGCCGATGCCGCTGCGGCGGTGCCCCACCCGCACGACGAAGCAGGTGACGGCCCACACCCCGTCATCCGCTGGGTCTTCCGGGCTGCCGCCGCCGACCACACGGCTCCGCGCCAGCCGGCTGTAGTTCGGGCGGGGCTCCACGGCGCACCAGCCCACCGCCTCGCCGTCACGGTAGGCGATGACGCCGGGCGGGGGAGCCGCGGCGCGCACCTGCTGCTCGAGCAGTGCCTTGCACTCGGCGGGCTCCGCGTCGGTCCACTCGGCGTTGGACAGCTTGAAGTACTGGCACCAACAACCCGCCGGGTCACCACGCGTGCCGAACACCCGCTCGACGTCGCCCCAGGGCGCGTCGGAGACGGACACGATGCTCACCTGGCCGAGTTCGCTCATGAGAAAACACTAGGTCGCGACACCGACCTGGCGCTACGGGTGCCCCGATCTCGCCGTTGATCCGGGCTTTGCCGCCGGGGCTCTGCACCGCGGTCGCGCGGTTCTTGGCGCGGCGGCATCCGGAACGGGGGCGGAACACGCCCGGCGGATTCAAAGTGGCAAGCGAGGCCCGAAGTTCGCGCTATTATTGACAAGTTGTCTTCGGGCGAAGCGCCAGCTGAGGTTACTCACGCTGGTGGCCAACCAGAGACTACGGGCTGTAGCGCAGCTTGGTAGCGCACCTGACTGGGGGTCAGGGGGTCGCAGGTTCAAATCCTGTCAGCCCGACCAAAAGGGCCGTTCTCGAAACTCTTCGCAGAACTGCCCACAAAGAATCGCTCCGGATGAGAATCCGGAGCGATTTCTTGTTTCCCGAGCCTTTTCCTTGAAGACGGGGCGCGAACTGGGCGCCTCGGCGTTCGAAACGTCGACGTTCGGCGCTCGCTAACGACTTTCGGGCGCACCGAAGTCCTCGGTGCGCCCGAGGTGATTGGCGATCGTCATCGTGCAGTATCGCGTGCTGCCACATGTCGTTCCCAAGGTTCAGCCCCTTCGGCTCGCGGTGATCTGGGATGCCACGTCTTCGGCCGATGTGTGGTCTGTCCCGATGAGGACATGCCCCTGTGGTCGGATCGATTCGTCATGGGCCTCGACGACTGCAGCGGCGACGCTTGCGCTCATGGCGTTCCTGTCAAGCCCAAACCGGTGATCCCCCGCTAGGGGAGGCCCGCCTCCCACGCCCCGAGCTTGATGGCGTGATTCGATGGTCGGGTCAGACGCGTCAAGCCAGAAGACTCTTGCCGGGTGAGCGATCTCGACGAGGAAACGACTAGTCGCGGGATCGGCGGTTATCACGACATGCTCGACCCCGTGTCTCGCCATGACGGCAGCGATCGCGGAGGCGTTGCGCGCCTTCATCGGCGCAATGTCCGTCGAACGCGAGTCAGCGCCGATGAATCCGACTTGATGACAATCGACATATCCAACCCGCTCACCGCCCCACATGCCCTGCAAGAAGGTCAAGAACCCCACTGTCGACAGACCAACACCGCCCGCACCTGTGATCACGGTCACCGCCACATCAATGGAAGGATGCGTCGTGCGCTCTGGACCGGGGATCTTGCCCGCGGACTCCACCACGGCTTCAACCCGCGCCAACAAGATTCCGACAACCGCGGCAGGCGTCAACTCGGTCGTATCGACCGTCACATCCACCCACTCGCGATTGAAGCTCTGCGCGTACTCCACCGAGCTGTCTGCGAGCTCGATGTTCCATCGCCGGCCAACCACGCGCGCAATTTCTCAACAACTTTCAGCACCTTTTCGAGTTCGCAGATCGCCACGTTCTCCTGACGTTCCCGTCCTACCCGGCCCAATTTGGCGTGATGGAGCGAGTGATGGGCCTCACCGGCAATACCGAGTACAAGGTCGGCGTCGCATTTCGAAACGTGGACGCGAGGTCACTGCTTCAGACGCAGATGTACTTGCTCTTCCTGAAATCGCAAGATGTAGAGCTGGAGAAGGTGATCGCCTGGTTCTTCGGGACTTATCTCGTCGAGGAGTTTGGAATGTCGAACTTCTCCTTCGTTCCGTCTGACACTGGTACGTCCTACCTCCAGAGAGTTCGGCACCTTTTCGCGGAGATGGAAAGCGTTGCGAACCAGTTCGGCCTGTTTGTCGAGAATGGTGAACTTGATCGAGAGCTGCTCACCATGGGGTCGGATCAGGTCCGATACAAGGTGATACCGAGCCTGCTCGACGGCAAGTATCTCTACGCCTCAGAGAGCAATGAGATTGCCGGCATCCTCCATCTTCTTTTCTCTGACCAATCGAGGTTGAACTACATCGACGAGCGCCTCCGCGATGAGAATCTGGTTGGGCTCCTCCTGAACAACCCCGTCGCCTACTCGGACTTCCGCGACGACCAGAAGGCTAGCGTCGACCATCTGGTTGGCATCGGAGTTCTCGAGAACACTGGACAGCGCGTCCAATTCGCGGACGTAGAGCAAATGCTCATTCTGTCGGCGTTGTTCAATACTCAAGCGGCGAACTATTTTCACCTCTCCAATGCGGGGCGCGTAGCCGCGGATGGCATGGTCGCGAGAGGCTGGGTGACGCGTAGCTCCACGTTGATGACCGACGCCGAAGCGGACTACTTCAACTACTTTCTGAACAAGGCGGGATTTAGCAACGGGCCGAACTTGCGCAACAGGTACCTACACGGCTCGCAAGCCCACGCAGACAGCGATGAAGTGCATTTCAATACCTATCTCATCGCGGTGCGCCTGATCGTGGCGCTGATTATTAAGATGAACGACGACCTCTCCCTTTCGGCGATCGAGGGTTCGAGTTCGAAGGACTCCTGAAGCAGAATTTTCTGAGGTGGGTGGGAATGGCCCCGATGCGGGTCGCGAATCGCCTCCATGACGGTAACCATGCGGCCGGCGGTGAAACGGTGATCACTCGCCGGAATGACCGGCAGCGTATGGGCGCTTCAGTGCATTTGATTCGGCCCCGTGACAGGGCTGTAAAAATACTGTTCGGCGTTCGAACGATACTTTGAGATGGGCAAATAGAGGGTCACCTGTATCCCTCGATTCGGATCGCGCTCAACGATGCCAATCGCATAGGGTGTGAAGCCCCGACCCAATGCGTGTCTCACCGCACTCATGTATTCGGCCGACTTCCCGACGGTCAGCCGTCCCACTTGATTCTCTCCGTCATAAGCTGCGATTGCAGGCGCACCGATGTTCCTCCCCGTGGGGACGCTTCCAAGGTCGAGTCGGAACGTGTGTTCCACGCTCTTCCGACGGCCAATCAACGCCTTGAGTGCTGGCTGGAAATCTTCCTCGCCGGTCACAACAGTCTCCCGCTCGGCGATGAGGACTAGTCCATCATCAACGGGTGCTTTGCGGGGTAGCGCCCACTCCGGCCCGTTCAGGCGTAGGTAGAGTCGCCAGCCAGCGTCACCTTTCCATGCACGGGCTTTGGCGACTCCGATTACACCGTCCTCGGCGAGAGGGCGGAGCAGCTTGTGGTACTCGCGGGCCTCTCCTCGGCGGAGATATCCCGCCTTGAGTTGCTGGCCATTGACTATGACATCGACACGAACCGCGTACTTGTCATGGGGGTTCGCTGGCTCAGGAACAAGTGCGACGTTGAGCCTGTCGCCGCGTCGAGCTGCGACAGCTTGAACTATGTTCTCCTGGTAGAGGCTGGATCCGACTATGTCGACGTCTTCGCTGATGCCGTACAGATCGAAATACCGTTTGGCGGAAGGGGGCTGCTTTGCACAAGCGCAACTGTAGAGCATCGCAATTGGCCCGCTGGTGGGAAGAATAGATTGAACGTGACTCACGAATGACTCCGGGGTGAAATGCGACGCCCATCTCCGGCGTCGGTCCAAATCTAGTAGGGCATTGACAATGCATTCGCTGACGAGCGTGCCGTGTTCGCCGCTCTGGACACCGAGCCGGGCGGCGTGGTGGCACGTCGAAGGAGCGGCGTCCTCCTGCAGCCGCGGGCTCCTGCAGGCGGTCAACCAGCGCCATCGCCCAGCACTGCTCGTCAGCGTCAGTCACGCAGGAAGTCGTCCGTCTGCCTTCGTCGGGGTGGGCTGGCCCTCGAATCGGGCGGAACGCAGGACGATCATGAACGGACTGTCATCGGTTTCTGACTCTGGCCTGCGGTGGCCTGTCGCCGTTGTAGGTGCTTTCTGTGCGCTGAGCAGATCCTCGACAAATGTGGAGGAAAAGGGAGCTCGACGCGGAGGAAAACCCATCTCATGGTGGCTTGCGATCCGCACCCTGACGGGTTTCGCAAACAGCCCACCAAAAAGTCCCGGAAACTCAAGGGTTCTTACGACTAAGAAATTGATCCACTCACCGAGAACTCACCGGTTTCACCTCTCCGGCACTGCTTCGGCCGGATGGCTCTCGGACACGGCGCTGATGCAGCCGGTCGCTTGCGATCGCAGGGGCAAGGCGTACACACATTCCCGCATGAACGAACACGAGATTCTGCGGTCTACCTCTTCGGCCGTCTCGTCGGCCGCTCCCAGGAGCGGGCCGAACGAGGTTGGCCAAATCGGCGAGCGGCTCCTCCGTGCTGGTGAACTACTGGGTGGAACCCTCGAAGAGGAGCACGAGCTCGTCGAGTTCGACGTCCCAGCCCTCTCGGTTCTGATCAAGACGTTCGCGGCGGTAGCGGGTGCCGCCGGGGAGCGTGTCGAAGCCCGATTCGATCACCGTGACATCTGTCCCGGTGTCGGCATCGGAGAGGGTGAAGCGCACATGCGTCGAGTACTCGTTGAGCTCCTCGGCGGGGATTCCCGACCAACGGAAGCCGAACGAGTCGTCGGGCACCACTTCGGTGATCTCGATCGGGAATCTGCCGTAGCCATCCCAATCGATGCTGCCGGTAGCACCGGGCTCGAGCGCGGTGAACCCCACATGGTCTCCGAACCACTTGACCATCACCGCGGGGTCGGTCAGCGCCTCCCAGACGCGCGCGCGAGAGGCCTCGATGCGCACGGTGCGGGTCACGATGTGGCCTTTGACTCTTGCGTGATCAGACACGGTGTTTCCTTCTCGTTCGAGCTGAGCGCGACGGGACATTGCCCGCCGAACGGCACGTGAAATGCACTGCGCCTCAATGAGCGTACCCGTCATTGCTACTCGCGTTCGGGCGAGAGAACCCGTGAACGCGAGTAGCAACGCATCAGCGGTCGGCCCGCGGGATGTCGGAGCCTAACCGGACCGATTGGCCGACTAAACGCACGTACCCGCGGCAAGAACCAGCCATCCCCATGGGAGATGTGTGGCAGCGGCCCAATCTTGTTCTCCTTGGAAGCGGGCGATCTCTCTCGGTTGGGATCCGGGGAGCGATACTACTGTTGCCGTATGTCCGTAATCGATCCGCTGCCCAACCATCCCGCTCCGGACAACCCGACAGGGAAGCTTGTTCTCTTGCGCCACGGTGAGACGCAGTGGTCGAAGGATGGAAAACACACAGGGCTCACGGACGTCCCGCTCACTGCCCGGGGAGAGGACCTTGCCCGCGGCGCGGGCCGGCTCGTGGCCGGATACGATTTCTCGCTCGTGCTGACGTCGCCCCTGCTGCGTGCGCGGCAAACGGCTGAGCTCGCGGGCCTGGATGCCGAGGTCGACCCGTTTCTCGTAGAGTGGGACTACGGCGGGTACGAGGGCCGGACAACGCGTGATATCCGCAGCGAGCTCGGTTACAACTGGAGCGCGTTCACCCACGGCGTGATTCGTGGTGACACGCCCGGCGAGACAGTCGAGGAGGTCGCTGCCCGCGCGTCGCGAGTGCTCACGCGTGTGCTGCCCGCGATGGAGGAGGGAGATGTCGCCCTGGTCGCACACGGCCATTTCCTGCGTATTTTGACAGCCGTGTACCTGAGATTGGCCCCTCGATTCGGTGCTCAGATCACCCTGGACGCCGGATCGGTCTCCGTGCTCAGCTACTACCGCGAGCAGCCGGCCATCTTGTCCTGGAACTACGGACCCGAACTGCCAATGGTGGCCTCAGAGAGCTAGGGCCCAGCCCAAGGAAAGATCTGGTTCCCTAGCGCACGCGCCGGGCGGAGAACTGCATCCGCGGATGAGCGTAGAAGTCCTGAGCCTGCACGAGCCGCAGTTCCCGCTCTCCTGATTGATACGTCAGTTCAATGAGATCGAACACGCTGGACGCGGTCCGTTCCAGCGCTGCAGCGGCGTCACCGGTCGAGCGGTAGTGCGCCGAGAAGAGCGCCGCGGTGACGTCACCCGATCCGTTCGCTTTGAACGGCAGATGGGGAGTCTGCACGATCCACGCGCCTTCTGCATCCACTGCGAGCATCTCGACTGTGCCGGGCTCGCGGTCGGGGCGCTCCACACTCGTCACGAGAACGGTGCCAGGTCCCATCGCCCGTGCGAGGTCGACGGAGGCGAGCGTCGAGTCCAGCGTCGTCGGCTCGGTTCCCGTGAGGAATCCCAACTCGAACTGGTTCGGCGTGATGATGTCCGCCACGGGGACCACACGATCCCGCAGCAGGTGAGGGATCTCTGGCGCAACGAAGCACCCGGACTTCGCGTTGCCCATCACGGGGTCACACGCGTAGATGGCCGTGGGGTTCGCCGCTTTCACCCGCTGCACCGCATCCACGATGACATCGCCGATCCCGGTGCCGCCTTGGTATCCCGAGAGCACGACGTCGATCTGGGGGAGCACGCCACGTTCCTCGATGCCGAGGATCACATCGTGCACATCCTCGGGGGCGATGAGGGATCCGCGCCACGCGCCATACCCCGTGTGATTGGAGAAGTTCACCGTGTTGACAGGCAGCACCTCGACTCCGATGCGCTGGAGGGGGAACACCGCCGCCGAGTTGCCAACGTAGCCGTGAGCGACGGCCGACTGAATCGAGAGAATCTTCACGACGTCAATCTTCCACTATTCGAGCAGTCCGGGCCGCCAAGCGGCTCCGTGGTCTGCGGCTCGACTGTCAGGGAGTCAGCCGATTTTCCGATTTGTCTGGAGGCCGGGATGCGCCGCGCACCGTGAGCTCTTCCTGCAAGCCGAATCGCCGCGCTCACCCGGCGTGTTGGGCTTGTTCGACCGATAGGATCGGGTTCTCTTTGCGGTGACGATGCTGTCGGTCTCCGTCTCCTCTCCAGACAGGGAAACAACGTGCGTCTTCGCCCCATTGCCACTACCGCTGTTGCTGCGCTCGCTCTGACTCTCGGGTGGCCGAGTGCAGCGTTCGCCGCAGCGCCCACGGTGAGCATTGTCGTGCAGGACGATCGACTCGCCGGTGCTGAGACCACCACCGTTTCGTTTCAGTTCAGCGAGGCCGTAACAGGCTTCGACAACACCGACCTCACCTTCGAGAACGGCGCGCTTTCCTCTGTGACATCCTCCGACGGTGGCCTGACCTGGGCGGCCCAACTCTTCCCGTTGAGTAACTACGAATCTGCCACCAACTTCATCACGCTCGACCTGACAGGAATCACTGACCTGTCCGGAAACCCCGGCGTTGGCACGGCGAGCTCGAACGAGTTCGCCATCGACACGCTGCGCCCGACCTCCTCCATCGTGTTGGCCAAGAGCATGCTCGGGATCGGCGAAACTACCACGGCGACGATTACCTTCTCCGAACCAGTTGTCGGCCTCACCGCGGGTGACCTCGTCACCAGCGGCGGAACCTTCGGGGGCCTGACACAGACAAACCCCATGACCTGGAGGACCACCCTCACACCGACGGCGGGCTATGACGGCCCCGGCTCAGTTTCACTGGGAACCGGCACTTTCGCGGATGGATTCGGCAACACCGGTTTCGGCTCCACTGCGACCTTCACGGTCGACAACACGCGCCCGACCGCAACTATTTCGATGTCGGACAGCGTCCTCACCGCCGGCGAGACCTCGACCGTCACGATCACGTTCTCGGAGGCGGTCACCGGCTTCACCAACGTCGTCCTGTTGTTTCCGAACGGCACGCTGTCGCCGGTGACATCATCCGATGGAGGCGTGACCTGGACGGCCACCTTCACCCCGTACACCAATACCGCTGTCACGACCAACCTCATCGTGCTCAACCTGCCCGGAGTGAGCGACCTCGCCGGCAACGCCGGCACCGGCCTTGCGTTTTCCCTGAACTACACGGTCGACACCGTGCGTCTGACGGGGACCATTGTCGTGTCCGACACGTCGCTCGCCGCCGGTCAGACCTCGCCCGTCACGGTCACCTTCTCCGAGGCCGTCACCGGCTTCGACATCGCCGACCTGACGATTGAGAACGGCACGCTGTCCGCCGTGGCGACTTCCGACGGAGGCGTGACCTGGACGGCCACGCTCACCCCGACGGCCAACGTTACGGCCTCGACCAACGTCATCACGCTCGACCTCACCCGAGTCACCAACGCTTCCGGGAACACCGGTGTCGGCACGCTGGATTCGAACACGTACAGGATCGACACCGCGCGTCCGACGGCGACGATCGTCGTGGCAGACAGCACGCTCGGAATCGGCGAGACCACCATGGTGACGGTTACGTTCTCCGAGGCCGTCACCGGCTTCGACGTATCACAACTCTCCGTGGCCAACGGCACACTGAGCAACCTGACCACGAGCGACAACATCATCTGGACGGCCACCCTCACTCCGACGGCGGGCATCAATGACAACACCAACCTGGTCGTGTTCGACGCCGCCTTCGTCACGGATGCGTTCGGCAATGCCGGCAACAGCATCGCTATTTCTAACAACTACAGGATTGACCACATTCGACCGACCGCAACGATCGACTTGGCGAATCGAGCCTTCGCCGCCGGTGAGACCTCGCCCGTCACGGTCACCTTCTCCGAGGCCGTCGGCGGCTTCGACAACGCCGACCTGACAATCGAGAACGGCACGGTGTCCGCCGTGGCGTCCTCCGACGGAGGCGTGACCTGGACGGCCACCTTCACTCCGGCGGCCGACGTCTCTGACTCGACCAACGTCATCACGCTCGATCTTGCCGGCGTGAGCGATGTGGCGGGCAACGCAGGTGTCGGCGTGGACACCTCCGCGAACTATGCGGTCGACACCGTGCGTCCAACGGTGACCATTGTCGTTTCCGATGCGTCGCTCACCGCCGGTGAGACCTCGCCCGTCACGGTCACCTTCTCCGAGGCCGTCGTCGGCTTCGACAACGCCGACCTGACCGTTGAGAACGGCGCGCTATCCGCCGTCGCTTCCTCTGACGGAGGCGTGACCTGGACGGCAGCGTTCACCCCGGCGCCCGACGTTTCTGACGCGACGAACGTCATCACGCTTGACCTTGCCGGCGTGAGCGATGTGGCCGGCAACGCCGGTGTCGGCTCGGCGGTCTCCAACTCGTACTCCGTGGCCGCGGCGCCGCTGACCCTCGTCGTCACGATGGCGGACACCACGCTTGGCGCGGGGGAGACCTCCCTCGTCACGTTCCGCTTCTCGCGAGCGGTCGTCGGATTCTCGAACGCCAACGTAACCGTGGTGGGTGGCACACTGTCGCCCGTGACATCCGCCGACGGCGGCGTGACCTTCACCGCCACGTTCACGCCCGCCCCGAACACCAGCAGCACGGGCAACGTGATCTCGGTGAACCTGGCCGGGGTGACCGATGCTTTCGGCGCCAGCGCCGGCAGTGCGATTGTCGCGTCCAACACGTTCGAGGTCGCCACGGCACCCGTCCCCGAAGCGACGCCGACGCCGGAAGCGACGCCGACGCTGACTGCCGCTACTCCGGGGCTCGCCTCGACGGGAACCGAGGTCAGTGGCATCCTGGCAGCCGGTGCCCTACTTGTGCTTCTCGGCGCCGCGGCCTCTGTTGCGCGCCGACGCGGCTCACGCGCTTGAGAAGGACAGCGACAGCGAAGGAGGAAAACGCGTTTCGCGGCGTTCGCCGTCTCAGACGTGCGCGCATCAGCTGACGCTCCGCGAGATCGGGGTCGCCCGCTGCGACGAGTTCATCACGATGCTCGGCAGCGTCTGCGGCAAGTCAACCGCTGATGGCGGGCCTGCCTTGCGGAATCTGATCCCTAGAGGGGGTTCGCCTTCCATTGCGAGAACTCGATCGTTGAAAGCGGGGTTACCTGAGCCCAGCCGCCGTACCGAACACGGATGTCTACTCGGACCGTAAGTTCTACCCACAGATCATCCGCTGGCGCGAGCGCTCCGAAGTCGATCTTTGCGGGTGGAAACGTGCGGAATCCAGGCATCGAGAACTTCCGGGAGCCTCCGATGTTCTTGTAGTTGAATGTCCAGTTCGGATCGGCCAACTCAGAGTGCGCTTTGATGACTCGAGAGTCGCCAGAAGGGCCAGCGAGGCCGAATTGGAAGACCGTTTGACTCAACGTGAGACCCCCAAAGGCAATTGAGTCCTTGGCATACCAGTGGCCCTCGAAGGTGCTCACTGACATCCCGCCGTTTATGACGACGTGCGGGACGGAGAGATATTGCCCATTCTTCGGACGGCGATCTGCAGACAAGCCGAATCGTGCCGTGGCTCCGAACTGGGTCCAAATGGCGTTGTCGCGCGCATAGGGTCCGCCGATGAAGCTGGGCAGTCCTTTGTCACGAAAGGCCGCCGAAAAAGCGCCGGCGGGTTCCTCTATCAAACTGGTTTCCGCCCACCAAAAGGTCTGGTCGACTGGCTTCGGAATCTTGCTCGGCCAGTGCAGTTTCGGCAACGGGAAACGGACGGGGTCGAGATGTGCGAGCTTGCCTTGGAAATCATTGAGTTTGCCCGCGCTTTGGTCGAAATGGGCGGCCTCGAGCTTTCCCAGGGCCTCGCCCGTCAAACCATCCCCTGTGAAATGCAGAGTCGACTTGTCGGATCGTTTGAAGCTGTCCAAGGCAGCGGTGAGCGCCTGTTCGTCTTCCACGTCCGCGTGAAGTGACGTCGCCGCGCGGGCATCAAGATCTCGGAAACTCTCGCGCACATGGTCGTCCAATTGGTAATCGCGGTTCTCAACGGCCGCAGGTGACTCTGGCATCGGTATTCCTCTCGTTGGTTGATTCGAGAGCGTATTTCCGGGTGCCCCGCAACTGCGACGTCCGCGTTTCACTCAGTGAGACGCCGTCCATATCTCATCAACCGTCGGCGAGGGAGCGAGCGGCGACAGAGTTCTCACGCACCCCGGAGAGGTTGAGGTCACTGCCCGGAACCCCGTGGGGATTGACGCGGTGGTTGCGGTAATGGCCACTGGAGTTGTAACCGGTCCGCCGTGCGGCGGGCGGCGCGCGCGAACCGGTTGTCGACGAACCGCGGGGTTCGATCTACGATTCCAAGCACAGCCATCGTGCGTTGGCGGGTGAAGTCAAGGATTGGGATCGTCAGGCAAGACCATCCGAGCCAGACGTGACCATGTTCGATGAGCTGGAGTTCGTCGCGCGCCTGCTGAACAGAGGCCAGAACCCGTTTCGGCTCAACTTCGGTGTGGAGAGTGAGCCTGGGTACTCCGCGGAGCAGAAGACCGTCGATGATCTCAGGTCTGCTGGCGAGACCGACCTGGCCGAGGGACGTAGCCAGAATGGCGGGATCTGTCGGGTCGTGCTGCCACTGGTCTGAGTAGTGATTTTGCACCGCTGTGCGGTCGTAAATCTGTGCGATGACAACCCAATCGCGTTCCCGACTGACATCCACCGCCCATACCGCCGCAGCTGTTTGGCGTTGGAGTTCCACAAGCTCCGGCACCACGAATGCCCTGAGAGCAGCCTGGTGCATTGCCCGGTCCCCTCGATCGAGTAGCCCCGCTCCAGCGCTGTACCCGTCGTTCGTCCGCGCGAGAAGGCCCCGCTCGACCAGACTCTCCGCGATTCTCCACGCCGTGGGCTTCGGTAGACCGCTATTTAGCGAGAGACTAGCCAACGAGAGAGGCTGAGCAGAATCCAAGCATCGATCGAGGACCGCGAGGATGCGGCTCACCATCGACTTGTCGTCTGTCAACGCACATTGTCCGTTCGCCTAAGTGCAAATGCGATTCCAAAGGGAACCAGCCCTCAGCCCGCTAAGTGCAAATCATCGGCAGGTTGTCTGAGATACGTGGTGCGAGTCCTTGTCAAATGAACTGCGTTGCGGTGTTTTGCAGGGCAGCGGACCAGCCGGCGATTCGTGGCGAGTGCCCATCGGATCGTGGTGCAGAGCGAACTGAAATCCAGGTGGAGAGCTGCTTCGCCGGCCCCACACGATTGAAGGGCCATTAGAGGAGCTTGGCGCCATCGCTCTCAGTAGGAAATCGGGGCCACCACGGAGATCCGGGATCCGGCCCGGTCGCCGTGACGCCCACCCTTGATCCCCGGCCTGCATGAGTAGGGGGGGGGCAAACCGAGTCAGCGCGGGCGTCGCGTCGCGCTCTTGGCGGCGGCCAGTGCGGGCCCAGGCTTTGACGAATGGGCCCGCGATGCGCTCGGCACGTTCGTTCATCTAGCCGCTGTCCGCTGGCAGGGTGCTTCGCCCGATCGCCGCCGCAGAGTCGATGCTCACCGATGAGGAACTGTGCCCTGCGGTTGTCAGTCGTTTTGGTGAGTAACTGGCCGTGCGAACTTCAGCGATCGATGCCGCAGCTGGGGTGACGAGCTCTGCTGTGCCCACCGAAGCCGAGGATCAGACAGCGTCAGGATTGTTCGCCGCTCGGCCCGACGAGTACCCGGCTTTGCCCACACGAATGCCTGCCTCCGGGATTGCGTGCACGGCGAGGCGGGAGGATTCTGGGAGGGCAAGACAATCCGATCCACGAAAGCCCTGGCCGCAGACAGGGGAACGGGCGGATGTTAGGGATGAAAACGGGGGAACGGACGAGCCTGAGAGGAATGAGGCGATGTCATTCGATACTCCGAACGGCAGTAGGGGAGCACGCCAACCCGGGCACAGCCGGATTGAGCGCTGGGGCAATAAGGGGCAGGTCAATCGCATCCGCCGGAACGGCAGCCCCGAGCGCGCGAAGGTCGTGGTGCTGGTCACCGTCGGCAGCAAGACCGGCGCCGAACGGGCAAACCCAGTGAGGCGGTTCCCCCGTCCGGACGGCAGCACACTCATCGTGGCGTCGGCGTCGGGTGCCGCGCGGAACCCATCGTGGTACTTCAACCTGGCCGCGCACCCCGACCAAGCCCGGATTGAGTTCGCTGGCCAGCGGATCGAGGTGACCGCCGAACAACTCCATGGCCCGGAACGGGATGCGGCCTGGAAGGAGATCACCGCCAAGGCCCACGGCTACGCCCGATACGAGAAGACCACGGATCGCGTGATCCCTGTCATCCGGCTCACGCCGCGGGCGGAGACTTCGAGGGAGTAGCGCGCCGACGCCGATCGAAGGCGAAGGAACTCGGTGCCTCCGGCTGGCCACGCGTGCGCGTGCGGCGACACGCTGGCCGGCAGGGGCCGCTAGGCTACTGAGGTGCGATGCAGAATGGATTGCACCTAGCGGACAAGCCAGCTTTCTCGATCTGATGCGAGGAAATACTGGCCGAAGATGACAACACGCCACGTGAACCCGATCACGATCTGTTGAGGGTTCAATTGTGAAGAAGTGGGACTTTAGTCGCTGGGCCGGCCTCAGCATCGCCGCGATAGTGAGCCTGGCTGGGGGCCTGCTCTGGTTCGCTGTGGCAGCCAAGGTGCAGGACGGTGGCGGGGCGACGACGTCCGAGGGGCTGCTTCTGGGCCTCTGGAGTGTGCTCTACGACACTCAGGCCCCCAGCCTGAGCGCGATGCTCGCGGCCGTCGCGTTGGCCTTGTTGCTTGCGGCCGGTATCGCCATCATCGAGCGGCGCATCACCGCCCGCTATCGGCGCTCAACTGATAAGACGTCGACCCCTCTGGCGCCCAAGATCATCATGGCTGCCACTCGTGGCGTCTTCGCCGGTCCCATCACCATCACGGTGCTGATTCCCGCACACAATGAGGAGGCATCGCTCCCAGACACGCTGGATTCGTTGCTCTCGCAGTCGCAACCACCGGACCGGGTGATCGTCGTGGCAGACAACTGCACCGACGGCACGGAACACATCGCTGCCGCCCGTGGGGTGGAAGTCTTCAGATCCGTTGAAAACGTCAACAAGAAGGCCGGAGCATTGAACCAGGCCTTGGCGATGCTCCTTCCCGGCCAGGGCGACAACGACGTTGTGATGATCATGGATGCCGACACGCAGCTCGACGACGGCTTCCTGGCTGCAGCGGCTTCACGATTCGCGAACGACCGGGCACTGATGGCCGTAGGCGGCCTGTTCTATGGCGAGCCGGGCCATGGGCTGATCGGGCAGTTCCAACGCAATGAGTACATTCGGTACTCGCGCGAACTGAAGCGCCGGCGCGGCCGGGTCTTTGTTCTCACCGGGACCGCGTCGTTGTTCCGCGCGGCCGGGCTTCGCGCCGTGGCCGCCGCGAGGGGTGGGGCGTTGCCGGGAATCCACGGAGACGTGTATGACACCGCTGCACTGACCGAGGACAACGAGCTGACGATCGCCTTGAAATCGCTCGGTGCATTGGTCACCTCACCGTCGGAGTGCACCGTGGTGACGGAGTTGATGCCGACGTGGCGAACCCTGTGGAACCAGCGCCTGCGCTGGCAACGCGGCGCTCTGGAGAACCTCGGGGCCTACGGTGTCAAGCCGCAGACCGTGCGTTATTGGGCGCAGCAGTTGGGCATCGGCTACGGCGTCATCGCGCTGTTCGGTTACCTGTCGCTGCTGCTCGTCATGGCCCTGTCTTTGGACAGCTGGGTGTGGTTCCCGTTCTGGCTGGGGATCGGGGCGGTGTTCACACTCGAGCGCGTCGTCACGGTCTGGAGAGGCGGATGGCGAGCCAGAGGGCTGGCCGTGCTACTCATCCCCGAACTGTGCTTCGACATGTTCTTGGACTTTGTGTATCTCAAGGGCATTTTCGACAGCGCCGTCGGTCGTCGCGCAGCGTGGACACACCTGCAACACGAAGTACAACCTGACGTGGAAGAGGTCGGACGTTGAGTGCTTCCCTGCCCAGTGGCATCCTCCTGCCGGAGGCGGTGCTATACAGTGACTGGTTCGCCGTCTGGGCGACCTTCGTCGCGATCAACACCCTGATGTACGCGGCGCTGTCGGTCGCCAAGATGCTGCCGAAGATCTACCCGTCGGACTGGATCCGCAGGCGAAACCGGCGCACCGAAACCCGCGGCATCTATCCCGATGCGGAGACTGTTCGGTCAGAGTAGCTCGAGGCGGGCGACCCGCCCGTGCTCGCCCGAGGCCCAGAAGCTGCCGTCCGGGGCGACCTCAACGGCATCGAAGCCGTCGCCGAGAGCGTGCCAGCTTGCCCCGCCATCGGTGGTGTACTCGCTGCCGCCGGGGCCGACGACGACAATCGTCTCCGGATCGATCGGGCTGAACGCCGCCGCGGAACGGAATCCGCACGGCAATCCTCTCGACTCGTCTCGGGTCGGGATCGTCCACTCCTGGCCGCCCGTCGTTGTCAACGCCACCGCGGAGCGTGAGGCGCCCTGGTCGTTGTGGTTGCCCCCGACGGCGATTCCTCGCTCCTCGTCCGCAAACGCGAGACCGAAGATACCGGTCATGACGCCGGATGGAAGCCCGGTCTCGTGCGATTGCCACGACGAGCCTCCGTCGGTCGAGCGCAGAACGCGCGCGTGCTCGGCACCGCCCGTGCCGATCCAGAGAGCGCCGTCCACGGCAACGAGGCAGCTGCCGCTCGCCGCGAACAGGCCGTCCCCGGGGAGTGCCGTCGGCGCAGAGGCGCCACCGGTGAGGCTCCACGTTCGTCCGCCATCCAACGTTCGCACAATCGCGAAGGCGCCGTCGATGGGGTCGCCGACGGCGAGCCCGGTGTCGGGGTCGAGGAACGCGACGGTGTTGAGAAAGAGCTCGGGGTCGGTTGCCTGAAAGCTCATGTGCCAGCTGGTTCCGCCGTCGTCGGTGCGATAGATCCGGGCGCCCTCGCCCGGGCCGCACGCCATGGCGTGCGCGGTGAGATCGTCGAGCCCGACGATGCTTCGAAACTGCAGTTCCGCAGTGTTGGGCGGAGACACGTCGACCCAGCTGTGGCCTCCATCGGCGGTGCGGATGACGGTGCCGTCGCATCCGCCCAACCACACCGTGTTCGAATCGACTACGCAGAGTCCGCGGTACCGGTCGGTTGTGCCTGTGTCGATGGAGCGCCAGGCAGGGCGCAGCGTCCCAGTCATCGGGCACTCCGTTCGCTCGCCTCGCCGACGAGCGACTCGACCGCTGCGTGCGCGCTTGCACGGTCGGCGCTGACGAGGCCGATGCGGGTGCGCCGGTCGAGCACGTCGTCGGCGCAGAGCGCACCCTCGGCGAGCACCGCGAACTCGATCTCGGCGCGTGTCACATCGATGCCGAGTGCGACCAGCGCGGTCGGGTCGGCGGAGCGCGCCTGGGCGAGCACGGTGGGCGCCTCGGCGCCGAACCGCGCCAGGAGCGAGGGCGGGAGCGCGGTGGTCGTGGACCCGCCAGCCGTACCCTGCCCCGTCACCGGGACCGGTGACCCGGGTGCGCCGACGAGCGGCAGCGCGCGCGTGCGGCACTCGCCGCCGTCGAGTCCGCCGTGCCGCATGGCCAGGTCCACGGCGTCTTCGGCCATCGCCCGGTAGGTCGTGAGTTTGCCGCCGAGCACGTTCACGATGCCGCGGGGCGACACCGCCACGTGGTGGCGCCGCGAGAGGTCGGCCGTCGCGCCCTCGCCCGAGTCGACGAGCGGGCGCAGACCCGCGAAGGCGCCGAGCACGTCGGCGCGCCCCAGCTCGCGCTCGAGCGCGGTCGAGAGCGTTGCGAGCAGGAAGTCGATCTCGCCGTCGCTCGGCGTGGGCACGTCGGGTGCAGGGCCCGGGGCATCCTCGTCGGTGAGGCCCACGACCACCCGCCCGAGCTGCTGCGGCAGGGCGAAGACGTAACGGCTGATCGAGCCAGGGTGCGGCACGGTGAGTGCGGCGAGCGGGTGCCCCATGGCCGCCGCGTCGAGCACGATGTGCGTGCCGCGGCTCGGGCGCAGCCGGATGCTCGAGTCGATGTCGCCCGCCCAGACCCCGCTCGCGTTCACGACGACCCTGGCTCGCACGCGCAGCGAGCCGCCGCCGAGCGCATCCTGGAGCACGGCGCCGTCGGCCGTCACCGACGTGGCCCGCATCCGCGTGATCACGGTCGCGCCGAGCGCCGCCGCGGTGCGGGCGATGGCGACGACGAGCCGGGCGTCGTCGACGAGTTGCCCGTCGTGCGAGAGCAGACCGCCGCGCAGGCCGTCGCGTCGGGTGGCGGGAGCCAGGCGCAGGGTCTCGTCGCGGCCGATGCGCCGCGGGCGGGGGAGCACCGCGCCTGGAGTGCCTGCGAGCAGGCGCAGGCCGTCGCCGAGGCCGAGCCCGATGCCGCCGAAGACCCGCTGACGGGTCGTCACGGCGGGCACGAGCGGTACGAGCTGGGGGAGCGTGCGCACGAGATGCGGGGCCGTGCTGGTCATCAGGATGTGTCGTTCGACGGCACTCTCGCGGGCGACGCCGACGTCGCCCGTCGCGAGGTAGCGGAGACCCCCGTGCACGAGCTTCGAGCTCCAGCGGCTGGTGCCGAACGCGAGGTCGTGCGCCTCGATGAGCACGACCGAGAGCCCGCGCGCGGCCGCGTCGAGCGCGACGCCGGCGCCCGTGACGCCGCCGCCGATCACGAGCACGTCGACGGGGCGATCGCTCGCGCCGAGTGCGTCGAGCTCGCGCGCCCGGCGTGCCGCATTGAGGGCGGCGGAGCCGGGCGCGAGGTGGCTCATGGGCGAAGGTGCCCGTCGAGTGCGTGCCATAGTTCTGTGCTCCAATGTGACTCGTCGATGAGGGCGGAGACGGTGTTGTGCGAGAGGATCGCGGACTGCGCGATGAGCAGGAGCATGACCGAGATGTCGCCGGCGTTGCCGGCGCGCACGGTGCCGCCGCGCTGGGCGATCTCGACCGATGCGGCGAGCCAGTGCAGGATGATGCGCTGACTCGTGCCGATGCGCTGCAGCGTGTAGCGGGTGAACACTTCGGGTTCGCGCTCGAGCAGGCGGCCGTAGAGCGCATCGTTGCGGAAGAGCTCAGAGAAGCGCAGCACATCGCGCACGAGCTCCGCTCGCGTCGTCGCGAGGGTGCCGAAGTCGTCGAGGATGCCGACGGCGCCACGCAGCAGGGCGGCGCGCACGATGTCGTCGGCGCTCGCCCAGCGGCGGTAGACGGTCGGGCGGCTCACGGCCGCATTGCGGGCGACCTCGGCGACGGTGACGCCGTGCACGCCCCGCGTCGCGATGAGCTCGGCGGCGGCATCGAGCATGCGCTGCTCTGTCTCGTCCCAGACGGGCCGCTCGACGGCCTGCCAGACCGAACCGGGGTCGGCCGTGGCATCCGTCGCTACTTGACGATCTTCCATGATGTGTCACACTGTAACGCATGTTCGATGATGACGCAGCCGCCGACGGCGCAGCCCCAGGACCGATGCGCTGGAACGGCTGGGGCGACCCTGCCAAGGCACGAGAGCTGCCCAGCGCGGTACGAGCGCTGCTGCCCGTCGTGCTCGGTCGCATCCCGCGCCCGGCGCCGGCCGCCTCCTTCGATGAGGTCGAACTCGCGGCATCCGCACTCGACGAGGCCGACCGGCACGCGCTCGCAGCCATCGTCGGCGCCGAGCATGTGCGCACCGACCGTGAGGCGCGCATCCGGCACTCCGGCGGCAAGTCGACGCTCGATCTGCTGCGGCGCCGCGCGGTGCAGCAGCACGCGCCCGACGCCGTCGTCGACCCGGCCGACGATCGCGAGATCGCCGCGGTGCTGCGGCTCGCGAGCGAGCGCGGAATCGCCGTTGTGCCGTTCGGCGGGGGCACGTCTGTCGTCGGCGGGCTCGACCCAGAGGGCGGGATCGACCGTGCCGACGGCGGTCGTCGTCGCGCCGTCATCAGCCTCGAGCTGCACCGCCTCTCCGGGCTCGTCGCCCTCGACGAGCTGAGCGGCGAGGCGACCCTTCGGGCGGGAACAACCGCGCCGGAGGCCGAGGCGCTGCTCGCGGCCCGCGGCTTCGAACTCGGGCACTACCCGCAGAGCTTCCGCTACGCGACGATCGGCGGCTTCGCCGCCACCCGCTCCTCTGGCCAGAACTCCTCGGGGTACGGCCGCTTCGACGCGATGGTCACCGGCCTGCGCGTCGTGACCCCGAGCGGCGACCTCGATCTCGGGCGCGCCCCAGGTTCGGCCGCCGGCCCCGACCTCGTGCAGCTCTTCCTCGGCTCCGAGGGCGCCTTCGGCGTCATCACCGAGGTGCGGCTGCGCGTGCACCCGGTGCCCGAGGTACGTCTGCACGACGCGTGGACCTTCCGCGACTTCAGCGCCGGCGCGAACGCGCTGCGACAGGTCGCGCAGCTCGGCACTGGGCCGACCGTCATCCGCCTCTCCGACGAGGCCGAGACCGGGGTGGGGCTCGCGCAGGTCGGCCGCATCGGCAAGGCGCTCTCGAAGGGGTGCAGCGTCATCACGGTCTTCGAGGGCGAGGCCGCCATCACCGCCGAGCGGCGAGCGCGCACAGCCGCCGTGCTCACGGCGGCGGGCGGGACGCACACCGGCGAGCGGCCGGCCGAGGAGTGGGTGCACGGTAGGTTCAACGCGCCGTACCTGCGCGACGCGCTGCTCGATCACGGCGTGTTCTGCGAGACCCTCGAGACCGCCACGACCTGGTCGAACCTTGAGCGGCTGAAGCGCGACGTCACCGAGGCGATCACCCGCGGGTTCTCCGCGCACCGCGCGAAGTCGCTCGTGCTCTGCCACGTCTCGCACATCTACCCCACGGGCGCTGCGCTCTACTTCACGATCATCGCGGGCGTGAAGGGCGACGCCCTCGAGGTCTGGGGCAAGGTAAAGTCGGGCGTGAACGACGCGATCATGGCCGGCGCCGGCACGATCAGCCACCATCACGCCGTTGGCCGCGACCACGCGCCCTGGCTCGAGCGCGAGATCGGCGAGCTCGGCATGCGCGTGCTCGGTGCCGTGAAGGCCGAGCTCGACCCGGCCGGCATCCTCAACCCGGGCGTGCTGCTGGCGGCGGATGCCGCTGAAACCCGGGGTCGCTGAGGTGGCCGAGCACATCGTGGTGCTCGCGAATCCGACCTCGGGTCGCGGTCGGGGAAGCGCCGCTGCCGCCGCCGCGGTCGCCAGACTCCGTGAGCTCGGCGCCGAGGTGCACGCATTCGCCGGCACATCCGTCGCGGACACGCGGCGCCTCGCCGCCCAGGCGGTCGCCGACCGCCCCCGCGCCCTCGTCGTGGTCGGCGGCGACGGCACCCTGTCGTCGGTGCTCGACGAAGTCGTCGACGCCGGCATCCCCATCGCGCTCGTGCCCGCGGGTACCGGCAACGACCTCGCCCGCGCACTCGGGCTCCCGTACGAGGCCTCCGCCGTCGCTGGCGCTGCCGAGCTCGCGCTCAGCGGGGTGCCGCGTCGCATCGACGTCGGAGTCGTCGAGACGGACGGCGGGGCCCGCCACTTCCTCACGGTCGCCGCGCTCGGCTTCGACGCCAGGGTGAGCGAGCGCACCAATCGCCTGCGCTGGCCGCGCGGCAGAGTGCGCTACTACTTCGCCCTGCTCGTGGAACTCGCGCGCCTGCATCCGGTGTTGTTCTCGATCGGCGTCGACGGTGCACCCAGACAGCACCGACCGGGCACCCTTGTCGCCATCGGCAACACGGCGAGCTACGGCGGCGGCATGCCCGTCTGCCCCGCCGCCGACCCGAGCGACGGGCTGCTCCAGATCACGCACGTCGCACCGCTCGGCCGGGCCAAGCTCATTCGTCTGTTCCCCCTGCTGCTGGGCGGCCGTCACGTTGATCGCAGCGAGGTGACGTCGTCCACGGCCAGCGCGATCGAGGTCGTCTCACCCGGTCTCGTCGTCTACGCCGACGGCGAGCGCCTCGGCGACGGTGCTGTGCGAATCTCGTTGCGGCCCGGTGCACTCACCGTGCTCGTGCCCGACACCACGATGACCCCAGGGAGGCAGGCATGAGCCAGGGACGCTTCGACCACGACGTCGTGGTCATCGGCTCGGGATTCGGCGGCTCGGTCGCCGCGCTTCGGCTGCGCGCCAAGGGCTACGGCGTGCACGTGTACGAGGCCGGCCGCCGATTCGCCGACGAGGACTTCGCGAAGACCTCGTGGGATCTGCGGCGCTACCTCTGGGCCCCAGCGCTCGGATGCTTCGGGGTGCAGCGCGTCCACAAGCTGCCGCACGTCCTCGTGCTCGCGGGAGCCGGCGTCGGCGGTGGCTCGCTGAACTACGCAAACACGCTCTACGTGCCGGGGGAGGTGTTCTTCGCCGACCGGCAGTGGGCGCACATCGCCGACTGGCGGGCCGAGCTCGCGCCGCACTACGCGACCGCGAAGCGCATGCTCGGCGTCGTCGAGCAGTACCCGCACGAGGGTCCCGTGGAGCGCATCATGGCGGGCGCGGCCGACGACCTCGGCGTCGGCCACACCTTCCGGCGTGCCCCGGTCGGTGTCTGGTTCGGCGTGCCGGGGGAGACCGTACCCGACCCGTTCTTCGGCGGCGACGGACCAGAGCGCACCGGGTGCACGCTGTGCGGCAACTGCATGGTCGGCTGCCGGGTCGGGGCGAAAAACACGCTCGTGAAGAACTACCTCGCGCTCGCCGAGCGCCTCGGCGCGGTCATCGAGCCGCTCCGCACCGTGACAGAGGTGCGCGCGCTCGCCGAAGGCGGATACCAGGTCACGACCGAACGCTCTGGCGCGTGGCTGCGCCGCGACCGGCGCTCGGTCACGGCCGAGCAGGTGGTCTTCGCCGCGGGAACCTGGGGCACGCAACAGCTGCTGCACCGCATGAAGGACTCCGGCGCCCTGCCCGGGCTCCCCGACTCGCTCGGCCGGCTGACTCGCACGAACTCCGAAGCGCTCGACGGTGCGGTCGCCGTCGCAGTGCCCGAAGGGCTCGAGCTCGCGAGAGGGATCGCGATCACCACCTCGTTCCACGTCGACGAGACGACGCACGTCGAGAATGTGCGCTACGGGCCCGGCTCGAACCTCATGGGCGGGCTCGCGACCGGGCTCGTGCCTGGCGGGGCCTCACTCGGCGCGCGACTGGCCGCCCTCGTCGGCGGGTTCCTCAGGGCACCCGTCACGGCCCTGCGCCTCGGCTCGCTCCGCCGCTGGAGCGAGCGGGGCATCATCGCTCTCGTCATGCAGACCGCCGACAACTCGCTCACGATCTCGCTGAAGCGGCGCTTCGGCCGCCGCGTGCTCACGAGCGCGCAGGGGCACGGAGAGCCGAACCCGAGCCACCTGCCTGGTGCGCACCGCGCGGCGCAGGCGATCGCCGCACGGGTCGAGCGTGACGGCGTCGTTCCGGCGGCGGCGCGCGGCTCGTGGCCCGAGGTGTTCGGCATCCCGATGACCGCACACTTCCTCGGCGGGGCGGTCGTCTCGGATGCGCCAGAACACGGTGTCGTCGACCCGTTTCACCGGGTGTGGGGCCACCCGGGCCTGCACGTCGTCGACGGCGCGGCGGTGCCGGCCAATCCGGGCGTGAACCCCTCGCTCACGATCACCGCGCTCGCCGAGCGGGCGATGTCGCGCTGGCCGCGCCGCGGGCAGGCCGACGAACGGCCCGAGCAATCCGCCCTGCACGACGCCGAGCACCGCGAGTAGTACGTCGGCCTGGTGTTCCGGTTCCATGTGGAGGGCGGAGAGAGGTGCTCTGGGGGAGGCAGCGAGTTGCTGCGTGGGCGCTCTTCACCGTGTTCGCTGGAGATTCTCTGCGTGACCCTTCAGTGACCCCCTGGCCCCGCCAGTCGATCCACTAGGCTCTGACGCGATGACTCAGCAGGTGAAGGGCAACGCGAAGCGTGTGACGCTTCGGGAGGTCGCGGAGCGCGCCGGCGTGTCTGTGGCGACGGCGTCCTACGTGCTCACCGGCACCGACAAGAGCGGAGCGCGGTACTCGGAAGAGACCGCGGTGCGAGTGCGGGAAGCGGCTGCAGAGCTGCAGTACCACCCGAACCGCATGGCACGGTCGGTTCGCACCGGGCGCACCGGCGTCGTGCAACTCGTCCTGCACATGCTCGGCGACCCGTGGACGCTGAGCATTGCAGAGGAGTTCACAGATCAAGCTCCCAGACATGGCCTGACCACACTGATCGCCCTGGACTCGGATTTCGCGGCGGCACTTGCTCGCAGCGAGTTCGACGCTGCCTTCGTCGCTGCCGCGGGCGTGACGCAGAGCGCTCAATGGCGGAAGGCGCTTGGGCCGCTCGCGCGGAAGGTCGTGGTCTACTCCGCTGAACTTGAGCCGGACGGCTTTGACGTGATCCGATTCGATGAGCGCCTCGCGGCACAGATGGCGGTGGAGCACCTGCTTGAACGTCACCGGGCCGTCGCCTGCCTGTCGGCGACGGACGAGTCGGCATCGGGAAGCCCGAGACGGCAGGTGTATGTCGAGACTCTCAAGCGGGCCGGACTCGATGTGCCCGACGGATACATCGCCGAATACGAGAAGGACCTCCTCGACCCGTATCGTGCGGCGAGGCTGCTACTCAACAGGCCGGATCGCCCGAGTGCGATCTTCGCAGAGGCCGATTTCGCCGCCTTTGCTGCCGTGCACACCGCCCGAGAACTGGGCCTACGCGTGCCGGAGGATGTCGCTGTCATCGGCATCGGCGACTCGCGGCAAGCGGAGAGGGCGGGCATCAGCTCGGTCGGTGCGATCGACATGCGCACGCGCATCATCGATTTCGTTCTGGCGCGTGCCTTGAATGAGACGACCGAGCCGGACAGGCTCCTCGAGCTGGAACCCGTGATCTTCGTCAGGGGTTCGACCTCGTCGTAGCGATGCTTGACGAGAGTGATGCTCGTTTGCTTTAGTTAGCTAATCGTTTAAGCACGTCCCGTGTTCATCGTGGGATCGGACGCTGTCGCGCTGACGCAACCGAGTGGAAAGCGCACCGCAGCGATCGAGTTTTCCCCCACAGAACACTCCGACCCCCTCGTTGGTTCGCTGAAGAACCGACACCGCAAAGGAGCAACAATGAAGTTATTGCGCGATAAACCACTAGCGGTCCTCGGCGCGGCCGCGCTGGTCTCGACCACGATGGTCTTCGGAGCATCCGTCAGCCCTGCGCTTGCGCAGCAGGCCACTGGCACCGCCCCGTTCATCAACTCGTGGCTGGTGTCCGGACCGTTCGACTCGGCAGTCGCCGATGGAATCTATGGCTGCGAGGTTGCTGAGGTCAAGAACCTCGCGCCGACCTCGACGGTGACGGCTTCGTCGTCCATGACCGTGAACCCACCTGCACAGCTCGTCGATGGCAACCTCCGCAAGCAGTGGGTCACCGAGAACGATTCGGCACCGCGGGTCACGCTCACCTGGGCGTCGCCGATCGCGCTCAACGAGGTCCGGCTGGCGCAGTGGGGCGATTCGCGGCACGTGAACGAGTACTACGAGATCACCTTCACGCTCGCAGACGGCTCTGTCGTCACCTCCCCGCGTGTGACCAGCACCTCCGCTGCTCCGAGTTCGCCCACCACCTACATACACGAGAGCACCCTGCGCGATGTCGTGGCAATGTCCATCGACATCGATCCCGGTCTCTCCCCGTACCCCGCCATCACTGGGCTGTCCGAGATCGAGGTCTATCAGCGTGCCGAGCCGGCGGAAGGCAGCGAAGCCATCACGCCGGTCGTCGGCGGTGCGCTCGGCGACGCCGCCGAGTCCAGCACGTGGGAGTACTTCGACGACCGGGTATACAACCGCAACTACGACGACTACCAGGACCTGTCCGGCTACTTCGAGGTGAAGAGGGGCGAGGACACGCGCAACAAGTTCGTCTACGCACACAGCTACGTCTACAGCCCGGAAGCCAAGAAGGCCTTCGTCAACGTCGGTGCCAGCGGCTCGTACCGCCTGTATGTGAACGACAACTGTGTCACCGCCCCCAGCACTCCGGTCGAGGTCCAGAAGGACCTGACCCGGCAAGAGGTGCAGCTGAAGGCGGGATGGAACAAGGTTCTCCTGCAGATCGAGCACACCTACACCGAGGACCTCAACGCGAACGGCGTACCGGTCGCGAAGGACCAGAACGTCGCCTATCTCGGCTTCTACGGCCGCATCAGCGACGCGAGCGGCAACCGGGTCGATGGCATCCTCACCTCGGTGGCCGGACCATCCAAGAAACTGCGCATCGACACTCAGCCCCTGAGTAGCAAGGGTGCCGACAAGGGTGCGTTGCCGAAGGGCGCGCTGCCTACCGGCTACCTCGAGTGGCCATATGTCTGGAACAAGTCGACCACAGGCAATAGCTATGGCGTCTCCGCATCGCCGTTCCAGTTCCTCGCGAGCGGTGGAAAGCCCGGCTACACCTGGGAGCTGATCGACGGAGAACTCCCGAAGGGCCTCGAGCTGAACCCGGACGGCACCATCGCAGACGGGCTCGTCGATGGCGCAGTCGACCTGTCCAGCACGAAGGGGATCATCAGCCCCGACGCCCGCATCGGCGACTACACCTTCACCCTCCGGGTGACCGACGGTGCCGGCGCGACGGCGAAGAAGCAGTTCACGCTCACGGTGCAGGATCGCCCGAACCGAAAGTTCGAGGAAGGGCGGGTCAGCGCGCTCACGCACTCTGCGCCGATCTACAACTACTTCGTCGACCCCAACTACTCCGTCGACCAGTGGGCGGCGCGTGCCAAGGCCCAAGGGCTTGCAATGGTGTCGCTCGAGGCACTGCAACAGAATTACCACTGGCCATCGAAGTTCTCGGATCCAGCCGGCGAGCGCCAGAAGTACCTGCCCAAGGCAGAGGACGGCAACGTTGTCGACGGCCTGAAGCCGATGGTCGACGCCATTCGCCGCTACGGTATGGACGTCGGCATGTACTACGCCACCGAGGGCGGCGGCCTTCAGCACTTCTCCACGGACGTGTTCGTGCAGAACGTCGAGGACCTGCTTGACCGATACGACCCCAGTTACCTCTACTTCGACGGCCCGCAGACGATGCCGGGCGGGAACTACGACGTGATGTACAGCGCGGTGCGCAACCGTAGCGCCGACGTGGTGATCGACTCCAACGCCTGGGGCGAGGAATACGGGGATCCCGACATCCGCACCGACGAGGCATCCCACATCTACGCCAACACGGCGACCAACCACCTTGTGAAGCGGACTCCGATGGAGCCATGGAAGATCCTCGGCACCCGGAACCAGGATTCGCCGTACTATCCGCAGCGTGACGACTTCCGACTCGTGGCGCAAGAGACGATCATGAACGCGGGTCGCGGATACGTCGACAACAACGACCAGACCGTGAACGACGGCCGCGGACCGAACTGGCACTCACCGACGGAGATGGCGACACGCTATCCGAAGGGCGCCCAGGAGTTCATCGAGATCCGTGACGAGTTGGCAGACTGGTACGCGCCGGCTCCGGGAATCAACCTGCTCGAATCGGTCTCAGGAACGACGCCGTTCTTCCTCCCCGGCTATGGATATGAGGATGACGGTCTAGGTAACGCCGAGAAGTTCGCATTCCCTACCGCGAGCACCGGCCCGCAGTGGGGCTACGCCACGCACCGTGACAACAACATCTACCTGCACATCATCGCGGGTCCCGACGGCAAGAAGGGCTTTGACGCCATCCAGGACGGGCAGCTGACGGTCGGCGGGATCACCGACAAGGTGACCTCCGTCACCCTGCTCAACGACGGCTCGAAGATCAGCAGCACGCAGAACGGCGAAGAACTCGCGCTCGACCTCTCGGATGTGAGCGTCGACCCGGTCGACACGATCATCAAGATCGAGACCAGGAACAAGGCGCGGACGTACGCACTGACGGATGTCACCGTCGACGCGCACGCTCTGGACGAGGGTCGGCTTCAGCTCGAGGTCGGTGGCTACATGACCTACCCTGCGCTGCCGGCGGAGCTCGACCAGGTGAAATACAAGAGCTCGGACAAGAAGGTCGTTGCCGTGGGCAAGGACGGCCTGATCGCCCCCGGTGCCGATGGCTCAGCCGAGGTCACGGTCTCGGTCAAGGCTGAGGGCGTCAAGAAGAGCACCACGGTCACGGTGTCGGTTCTCAACGGCATCGCCTACATCGGCGAAGAGCTGAGCAGCGCCGTGCTGCGGATCGAGGGCAAGGAAACGTTCGGCACCTTCACGCAGGGCGTCGATCTGGGCTACACAGTCGACGGCCGCTCGGCGAAGGGGCAGTCGATCCGACTGGATGCGGCCGACGTCACGTGGCACGCGGGCGTCGTCGACCTCGACGGTGGAACGAAGACCGAGCCGATCGCGATCACCGAGGTGAACAGCTTCGGCTTCGCCAAGGGGAAGCTCAGCACGCCACAGGTCACTGAAGCGACGCGCATGGTTGTCTGGGGTGAAGCCGCGCTCGATGGGAAGACCGTCACCACCAACCGTGTGTTCTTCGATCTCCTGCCGACCCGTGACGTCGCACCCTCCGCGACGATCACGACCAGCGACGCATCCGATGCTGCTACGACGTTGAGCGACGGCATCATCATCGACGCCGGGCACCCGCGGGGCTCCGGATGGAGTGCGGCGGCCGATGGTGCGTCCTGGGCGCAGTTCGACCTCGCCGCCCCGACCGAGCTCTCCAGCGTCGATCTGGCTTTCAACGAGGGCGGCCAGCAGTATGTGAACACGCCCAGGACGATCGTCATCCAGACGAGCGTCGACGGCGAGACCTGGACCGACGCGCACTCCGCGTCGGGACCCAGCGGCTCCGTGTTCTGGGGCGCGTTCAATTCCTACCCGCTGACCGGGGTCGCCCAGCACGTGCGGGTCGCGTTCCCCGACGGCTCGGCCGGTGCGGCCGTGGACCTGCTCGAGGTGCGAATCCAGGCCGCGCACGAGATGACCGGGCTGGCCGGCATCGAGGCGGCTCCGCAACTCGGCGACGACGCGCGCACCGCCACGGTGGACATCGCCGGACGGTCCTTCCAGGGCGATGCGGTCTCGGTGCCGCAAAGCGCGGTCTCCATCCTCAGCGACAATGTGGATGTCGCGTCGGTCTCGGCCGACGGGCTGATCACCGGCGCCGCGAAGGGGCAGGCGAAGATCACGGTCAACGCGAACCTCGATGGTTACCGTGCGATGGACTTCTTCTACGTGGAAGTGGATGCGGACGGGCGCCTGTCGTTGCCTGGCTACGCACAGAGCGTGCAGCTCTCGCTGAGTGGCGGCGTCATCCGAGTGGGTGAACCAGTCGTGGCAACGGTGGAGACGACTCTCAACACAGGAGCCGCGGCGAATCCCGCAGAGACGACCACGACGTTCGAGTTCAGCGACCCGAGGCTGGCGCAGGTGGGAAGCAGCAACACCATCGTGTTGACCGAACCGGTGACAGGCGCCGTCCAGTCGACCGTGCGGGTCTCCGTCACCTACGGCGGCCAGACGATCACCTCGGATCCGGTTCAGCTCACCGCGACCGGGGAGAACATCGCGAGCTCGGCGACCGTGACCGTCTCGTCGGTGCGCGACGCGAACGGTGTCCCCAACGGCGACAATCAGGACGCGCGCTACGTCGGATCCAAGGCCGTCGACAGCGACAAGGCGAGCTCCTGGGCGTCGAAGCAGACGGATGTCGCGCCGTGGATCAAGCTGGAATTCTCCGGCCCGGTGCAGATCGATCGGGTCAACCTGGTCGATCGTGGGCATGAGGTCAATCAGATTGCGGAAGGACTGTTGGAGTGGGAGGGCGGCAGCAAGCTCGTCACGGGTATCGCGTGGAACGGCCAGCCTGACAACATCATCAAGCTGGATGCTCCCGTGACCACATCGTGGCTGAAGTTCACCCTCGACCCGAACAACACCTTCGATAACCAGGCGCTGAAGGGGGAGGTCGGGCTTGCGGAGTTCAGCGCATTCGGACCGGCGGGCGTGAAGAGCATCGTCGAGGCCTCCGCCCCGCCGGTGACCACCGCCGTCGGGCAGCAGCCTGAGCTGCCAGCCGAGCTTGACGCGGTGTACAGCGACGGCTCGACCGGCTCGGTGGGCGTCGACTGGGAGAGTGTTCCGGCCGACAAGCTCGCGAAGCCCGGATGGTTCACCTTCACCGGTTCCATCGCCGGCACGGATGTCAACGCGCGCGTGGTGGTGACGGTGCAGTAGTCACCAGCAGGAAGGAGGGAGGTGAGCCATTGGCTTGCCTCCCTTTTTCGTAGCATCCGCGTGCCGCCTGCAAGCGCAGATGGGGTAGTGGATCGCGACGACCTGATCGCCACCGAGAAATCACAGACTCTTGGACTAGTCGTTGTGCAATCAATCAAACTTGACTACTATCGTGAAAACCAAGCCATCAATGACGAAAGGCGAATGATTTTGATCAATCCGAAATCGGGAGGGCGTCGCGCTGCGGCCCTCGTCAGTGTTCTCGTTGGAGTGACCGTACTGGCCGGCTGCAGTGGTGCAACCGTAGGATCGACACCCGACTATGACGAGGCAGCGATCAGCAAGGCGGCCTGTGACCGCAACGCTGAGGCCGGTCCCATCACCTACATTTCCGGGTACGGCTACTCGGCCAGTGCCGGCCAGCTCGACGTGTTCATCGCGGACGAGCTCGGCTACTTCGATGACCTCTGCCTCGACGTGGAGATCAACGCAGCAGGCGGCAACGGCCAGCAGCTCGTGTCGTCCGGCAAGGGGCAGTTCACGGAACTCGGCTCCGCTGAGGACGTGCTCATGGCGGCAGCAAACAGCAAGAACCTGACGGCCGTCGCCACGTACGGAACCACATCGCCGTTCTGCATCTTCGCGAATAAGGACATCAAGAGCCTGAAGGACCTCGAAGGCGGGACCCTCGGCTACTTCATCAACCTGACGCCGACCGCGGGTGCGATGCTCGATGCCGCCGGCGCAGACGTCGACCAGATCGAGTTGATCAAGATGACCAACTACGACCCGACCGTCGTGCTCCGTGGCCAGGTCGACGCCGTCGTCGGCTACGCATCCAACCAGTGCGCGACCCTCGAGGCGATGGGGGAGGAGTTCTCCCAGTTCCTGCCGGCTGACCTGGGCGTGACGGGCACCTACAACGTCATGGAGACCAACACTCAGTTTTTGAAGGACCACCCGGAAGCGGCATCCAGCTTCATGCGTGCAAGTCTCAAGGCGCTCGAGCACTGCCTCGCCGACGAGGACGACTGCGTGGACATCATCACCAGGCTCGCCGAGGAGGGTGGCCAGGGCAAGGCATTCCCGCGTGAGCAGCAGGCACGCACCTGGGCGATCGAATCGCAGTGGGTGCGCGACAGCCAGGCGGGTGCTCCAGGCGTGCAGACAGTTGCGCAGTGGCAGGGCGCTTCCGACATCGTGAAGCAGTTCGGAACCGTCACGGAGATTCCTCCGGTCGAGGACATCATCGACATCGACATCGTCGCGGACCTCTACGGCACGGACGGTGAGCTGATCTGGCCCGGAGACGCCAAGTGACCGCGATCGTCGCCGAGAACGTGACCGCGAACGGGCACGGCGTCGAGATCTCCCATCTCGTGAAGAAGTTCGGCCGGCCCGGGCAGGAGATGCTCGCCCTGGATGACGTCAACCTGACCGTTGCACCTGGAGAGTTCGTCTCGGTCATCGGCCCAAGTGGGTGCGGGAAATCGACTCTGCTGAAGGTGGTCGCCGGCCTCCTGGAGGCAGACGGTGGCTCCGTCACGATCGGGACGGACTCCGTCCTGGAGGCGACGAAGCGCAAGCTCATCGGGCTGGTGCCGCAGGCACCCGCGCTCCTGCCGTGGCGTTCGGTTCGCGACAACGTCAAGCTGCCCCTGCAGATCAACCCGGCCGCAAATGCCGGGCGAACACTGCGCGACCCGGATGAGCTCTTGACCTCGTTCGGCCTCGGTCACGCTCTGGAGAAATTCCCCAAGCAGCTCTCAGGAGGCATGCAGCAGCGGGTCGCGATCGCGCGTGCGTTCGCGTTCGATCCGGCACTGCTGTTGATGGACGAACCGTTCTCCGCGCTCGACGAGATCAACCGCGACCAGCAGCGCCTCGGGCTGCTCGACTTCTGGCAGACCCACCGCAAATCGGTCATGTTCGTCACGCACTCGGTGCCCGAAGCGATCGTGCTCTCTGACCGCATCGTGCTGATGGCGGCGCGCCCAGGGCGGATCGCCGAGATCATCGACGTCAACCTTCCCCGTCCCCGCACGGAAGACGCCTACGCGAGTGACGCCTTCCGCGAGCTCGAGGGCTATGTGCGAAGCCGGCTCGCCGATGTCATGCAGGAGGCAGCACATGTCTAGCACCGAAGTATCAGCAACGCGGGCGATCGCCACCCAGCAGGCTCGGGCGAGCGCGCCGCAGCGAAACGTCGCCCGTTGGCTGAACCCGCGCGTGTGGGGGCCGACCGCGGTCGTGTTCGTGATCGTGGCGGTGCTCTGGCAGATCATCGCCTTCACCAACCCGTACATCCTGCCGTCCCTCGGGGAGGTGGCTGGAAGCCTGCTCGAGGATCCGGACATGTACTGGCAGAACTTCCTGATTACCTTGCAGGAGGTTGTGGTCGGAGCTGGAGCAGCGATTCTGCTCGGCTACCTGCTCGCGGTGATCATGAGTGAGTTCGAGATCGTTGAGCGGGCAATCATGCCGTTGATCATTCTCATCATGGTCACGCCGGTCATCGCCATCGCCCCCGCGCTTGTCGTCGCCTTCGGCTTCGGCATGATGCCGAAGTACATCGTGACCGGAATCGTGGTGTTCTTCCCGGTGCTGGTGAACTCGCTCGCCGGGCTCCGCAGCGTCGACCCGCGGGCGATGGACGTGTTCCGCACGCTGCACGCCACCCGGTGGGAGATCTTCCGCAATCTGCGATTCTCCAGCTCGATGCCGTACTTCTTCGCCGGATTGCGCATCAGCCTGCCGCTCGCCGTCGTCGGCGCGGCCGTCGCCGAGTTCGTTGCCGCGGGCACGGCGGCCGGTCTCGGATCGCTCGTGACCACCTCCGCGGCGCAAGCCAACCTGCCGGTCACCTGGGCAGCCATCTTCATGCTCTGCCTGATGGGAATCCTGCTGATCGTCGTCCTCGCGATCGTGCGCAAGCGCGTCCTGTGGTGGAGCGACGGAGAAGTCACCGCGCGATAGCGCGCGGCCAACAAAGTAGTGCGGCCCTCGGGAAGGGGGCCAGAGAAAGGAAAACACCGTGAAGCAGCTTCACTTCGGACTGTTCGAGAACGCACAGGCCAACGACACCGGCAGGGCAACCTGGCGCCACCCCGACAACGAACGCGTCAACTACGACACGCTCGAGTACTGGACCAAGATCGCCGAGGTCTGCGAGAACGGCGGGCTGGACTTTCTGTTCCTCGCGGACGCTTGGGGATGGGCCGAAGTTGACGGCGTCCGGCCGGACGTGGCCTCGATCGAGGGACTCGATCTGCCGCGCCTCGATCCGTTCATCGTCGCCTCCGCGATCCTGGCGCGCACGAGCTCGCTCGGCGTGGTCATGACCGGCTCGACCCTCCTCGAGCAGCCGTACGCGTTCGCACGGCGCATGGCAACCCTCGACCAGCTCTCGGGCGGCCGAATCGGTTGGAACATCGTGACGACGGGCACGGCGGACACCGCCGTCAAGGCCTTCGGAGTCCCCATGGTCGCGCACGACGAGCGCTATGCGATGGCCGACGACTTCGTCGAGCTCGTGTACAAGCTGTGGGAGGGCGCCTGGGAACCGGACGCCCTGACGAAGGACAAGAACGGCAACTTCGCCGACCCGGCAAAGGTGCACGCCATCTCGCATGACGGCCCCTACTTCAGGAGCGAGGGCTACGGAAACTCCGCGTACTCGCCCCAGGGCACACCCGTGCTGTTCCAGGCCGGGGCATCTCCCGCCGGGCGAACCTTCGGTGGTCGTCACGGCGAGTGCATGTTCGTCGGTGGTGGCTCGGTCGAACAGCTCGCCGAGCACAGCCGCGCCATCCGTGCCGCCGCCGTCGACGCCGGTCGAACCGCGGACTCCGTGAAGGTGATGGCCGAGTTCCGTTGCGTTGTCGGCGAGACGAAGGAGGACGCTCAGCGCCTCTATCAGCGGGTGCTCGACTCGCAGACTCCCGACGTGACGGTCGCGTCCTACGCCTGGTTCACCGGTCTAGACCTCTCGTCCTACGACCCGCAGACCCCGATGACGGATCTGCACACCGAGCTCTCGCAGTCGCAGGTGTCGCGCTTTGCCGGCAAGACCGTCGGCGATGTGCTGAAGGACTGGCACGAGCACGGCGCCGGATCGAAGGCCTTCGTCGGCAGCCCGGAGGAGATCGCCGACCGGATCATCGAGCTTGCCGAGGGCGCCGACCTCGACGGCTTCCTGCTCGCACCGGTGATCCAGCCGGGGTCGACGATCGACTTCGTCGAGCGGGTCCTGCCCATTCTGCGCGAACGCGGGGTTGTCGGTGAGAGCAACGGCGCCTCGTTGCGGGAGCGGCTCGTCGGCTCTGATCGTCCAACGCTGCCAGACAACCACCCGGCTGCACGCTACCGGGCAACGGTGGCCGTCGCGTAATGACTACGGCAACCGTCTGCGTCGTCGGCAGCCTGAACGCGGACCGCTACCTCGGTCTCGCCCGCGTACCTCAACCGGGCGAGACCATGCTCGGCTCGAACCTGGGCCTGTACCCGGGCGGCAAGGGGCTCAACCAGGCGGTTGCTGCGGCGCGATGCGGTGCCAGCGTGCGCTTCTGCGGAGCCGTTGGCTCCGACATTGAGGCGGAGTTCTTGCGCGACGCCCTTGCCAGCGTCGAGATCAGTGGCGAGTATGTCGCGACCGCCGAAGGTCCGAGCGGCGCCGCCTATGTGTTCTCACTGCCGGGCGGCGAGAACAGCATCGTGGTGGCTCAGGGAGCGAACGCACAGCTGGCCGCCTCGGATGTCGCCTCGGCGGTGCGCGGGGCGAGCGTCGTGTTGACCCAGCTCGAGATCAATCTGGACATCGCGGCGACCGCGCTCCGTGAGGCGAGACAGTACAGCGCCATCACGGTGCTGAACGCGGCACCCGCCCACCCGGCCACGTGGGAGATGCTTCCAGACGTTGACATCCTGATCGTCAACGAGACCGAGGCGGCGTCGTTGGGAGGGCTGGACGCACTCCGGCCACATGTGACGGTCGTGTACACGCGCGGTGCTGATGGCGTGACCGTCTATGAGCGTGGCGGGGGAGTGATCGAGGTGCCAGCATTCGCGATCGATCCGGTCGATACGACGGGGGCGGGCGATGCCTTCTGCGGTGGCTTCGTGGCGGCGGTGGCCCGTGGCGCGAGCCTCGAGGCCGCCGCACGCGAGGGGGCGGCCGCCGGGGCGGTTGTTGCCGAGCACCGCGGCGCGCAGACATCCGCGCTCAGCCACGAGGCCGTGCGTCGGCTGGTGGACCAGCCGGTCAGCGCGTAGCCGGGGTCTCCGCGTCTCTGGCGCCGGCATTCCCGCCGGCGCCAGCCTCGCCGGCGAACGCGTACTCGCCGGCCTTGACCCGCGAGACCAGCTGCTGGGCCCAGAGCTGCTCAGCGCGGAGCCTCGCCGAGGCCAGCTCGAAGACCTCGCGCACGTACTTCGGGGTCGTCTCCGAGCGCATCGTGTCCTCAATGTGGAAGCTGTTGCTAGTGACGAGCGCATCGATCTTGCTGATTCGATGCGCCAGGCCGGCAACCACCTCTTCCCTGCTGAGGAAGAACATGAACGAGGTGAGGGCGAGGGCGGCCCTGGTGTCGAAGGTCTCGACCTCCCAGAGCGTGTCACGCAGCATCCTGAGCAACTCCACCTCGCCCGTTGCCGAGATGCTGTACCGGGTGCGCGCCGGATAGCTGCCGTCGGATTCGGTGTCGACCTCGGTGATGTAGCCATCGCGGACGAGCGACTTCAGGGCGTTGTAGATCGAACCGGGGCGCGTGTTGGCCCACTCGTCCGCATGCCAGGTCGCAAGCTCGCGGCGCAGGAAGTAGCCGTGAACGGGCTCGAACTGCTTGACCGCGCCGAGGACCATCAACGTCGTATATGTGCGCATGGCTCCATGCTATGGAATTCGCGGCACTATCTGTTGATGAACCAGTTCGCGGCGTGTTAGTTTTCATCTAGACAAATTTGACTAATCTCGAAGGGGGATCGACGATGATCCGGAACGACTCGATTGAAATCGCAATGGACGTGCGCCTGCGGCGCGCGTTCTCTACCTTCCCAACCGGCGTGGTGGCCGTGTGCGCACTGGATTCCGATGGCGTCACACCCATTGGAATGGCGGTGAACTCCTTCACCTCGATCTCGCTGGAGCCCGCACTCGTGGCAATCAGTGTCGCGAACACCTCGCGCACCTGGCCGGGTCTCTCTCGGTCGGCATCGCTGGGGCTGAGCGTTCTCGGAAGTGGCCACGAACAGGTGAGCCGCTCGCTGTCCGCGCGGGACGGCGACCGCTTCGGTGCACTGTCCTGGGCAGCGGAGGAGGGCGGTGCGATCCACCTCGACGGCGCGGCGCTCTGGCTCAGCTGCCACCTCGAGCAGACCATCGAGGCCGGCGACCACACGATCGTGATTCTGGCGATCGATGATCTGACGCACTTCGACGACGTCGAGCCGCTCGTCTTCCACCAGAGCCGCTACCGCTCAATCAGCGCATGACAACGCACATCGCGTGGCTGTCCGGGATCGTCATTCACGGAGACGGGCGCGGCAACGCGCTCGGGTTTCCGACGGCGAACCTCGACGTGCCCGCGAGTGGCTGCGCAGACGGCGTGTACGCGGCGTGGGCCCGCATCGGAGATGAGCCGCGGTGGCGGCAGGCGACCACCAGCATCGGTGACAACCCGACCTTCGGTGATGTCACGGAGACCAGGGTCGAGGCCCACATCCACGACTTCTCCGGCGACCTGTACGGGATGCGAGTGGAGCTGCAGCTCGTGGCTTTGATTCGCGGGATGACCGCCTTCGACGATGTCGATACGCTGATCTCGCGGACGGCGGACGATCTGATCGTCGCCGAGCGCCTGCTCGCAACGGTCGCACCCCCTGACCACCGCGGATCGCGCGCACACCGTGCCACAACAGTCAGCGACTCTGTGAACTGAGGAGTGATCAACCCGTGACGAAGCTCGTGGCGCCCGTGTTGGTCGCGACCGACCTGGACGGCACGCTGGTGCCCAACGCGAGCATGAGTGTGCCGGAGTTCACCGCGCGGGTGTTGAGGCGGTTGGATGACGCCGGAGTTCCGGTGGTCTTCGTCACCGGCCGGCCGCTGCGCTGGATGAGCCCGTTCTGGCCGCACATCGGCAAGCACGGCCTCGCCATCGTCTCGAACGGCGCCATCACCTTCGACGCGCACGCCCAACGGGTGATCTCGATCGCGGGGATCGACGCGGAGCCCGGGCTGGAGCTCAGCCGCTCCATCGCGGCGGCGATCCCCGGTGCGACCTTCGCGATCGAGTGCGCCGACGGCATCCGCTTCGACCCGGACTATCCGGAGCTCGGCGCAGCACGTGCGAGTGTGCGGCGCGGGGCGCTGGCCGAGATCTGGGATCAGCCGGCGGCGAAGCTGCTCGTTCGCCACTCCGCGTTGGACTCCGACGACTTTCAGGCGCAGGTAGCGGCCGTTGTCGGCGATAGGGCGACGGTGACGTGGTCGGTTCCAGGGCTCGCCGAGATCAGCGCGGCGGGAGTCACCAAGGCCTCGGCGCTGGCTCGGCTCTGCGAGCGTCTCGGCATCCCTGCACGCGACGTCATCGCTTTCGGCGACATGCCGAACGATATTGCGATGCTCGGCTGGGCGGGCACGGCGTACGCGGTGGCGAACGCGCACGAGAGCGTTCGTGCGATCGCCCACGACGTTGTGCTCTCGTGTGCCGAGGAGGGCGTCGCTCACGCCCTCGACCGTCTGGTGCCCGCCCTCGAGGCGTGATCGGGGTCGATTCTTATTGTCGGTTGCGGCGAGCGACCACGACGACGGGGCGAAGAATCGAACGAGGGCCGCAGGAAATCCTGCGGCCCTCGAGCGTCCTTGTCTTCCGGGTTTACGCGGAGACGAAGAACAGTCGCTTGTTAGCGAACTCGCCGATGCCGATCGGCCCCATCTCACGACCGAAGCCGGACTGCTTCACGCCGCCGAACGGCAGCTCGGCCGACTCCGCTGCGATGGTGTTCACGTGCGACATGCCGACCTCCAGCTGCGACGCAACGCGCGCCGCGCGCGCCTCATCGGTCGAGAAGACGGAACCGCCAAGGCCCAGCGCACAGTCGTTCGCGAGCTCCAGGGCCTCCTCGTCACTCGACACCTTGTAGACGGTCGCAACCGGCCCGAAGATCTCCACGCCGTACGACTCAGAGTCGCGGGGCACGTCGGTCAGCACGGCAGGCGAGTAGTACGCGCTCGGTCCGTCGGACAGAACACCGCCGGCCACGAGCGTCGCTCCCTCCGACACAGCCTTCTGCACCTGAGCGTGAACGGTCTCTGCCGCGGCACGCGACGACAGGGCCACGAACTCGCCCTCTGCGAGGTTGAACTGGTCGCCAGGCACCAGGCCGGTCGCGAGCTTCTTCAGCTCAGCGACGAACTCGTCGTAGATGTCGTCCATCACGATCAGGCGCTTGTTCGAGTTGCACACCTGGCCGACGTTGTAGACGCGGAAGTCCCATGCCTGCTTGGCCACCGCAGCGATGTCGTCGGAGTCGAGTACCACCATCGGGTCGATACCGCCGAGTTCGAGTACGCACTTCTTGAGGTTGCGGCCGGCCTGCGCGCCGATGATCGCACCGGCACGCTCGGAGCCGGTGAGCGAGACGCCCTGCACGCGCGGGTCCGCGATGATCGTGGCGATCTGATCGTGCGACGCGAAGACGTTCTGGTACCCACCGACGGGTACTCCTGCCTCCTCCATGATCGCCTGGATGGCGAGGGCGGAGCCTGCGCAGATGTCTGCGTGCTTGAGCAGGATCGTGTTGCCGAGCACGAGGTTCGGCGCCGCGAAGCGGGCGACCTGGTAGTACGGGAAGTTCCATGGCATGACGCCGAGCAGCGCGCCGACCGGGCGGTGTTCGATGTAGGCCTTGCCCGGGATGGTGCTCGGGATTTCGTAGTCGGTGATCAGGCTCGGGCCGTGCACTGCGTAGTAGTCGATGATGGATGTCGCGAACTCGACCTCGTCGATCGACTCGGTGATGGACTTGCCCATCTCGAGCGCGATGAGACGCGCAAGTTCTTCCTTGCGTTCCTCGAAGAGCTCGGCAACTCGTTTGACGACGGCGGCGCGCTCCTGCACGCTGCGCTCGCGCCACTCTAGGTACACGGCGTTGGCGCTGGAGAGCGCCTCTTCGATCTGCGCATCGGTCGCGTTCTCGAACGTTTCGAGAACTTCGCCCGTGGCAGGATTCTGCACCCGGTACTTGGACATGCTCTATCTTTCCTCCAGTTAGGGGCACGCTTCACAGGCGACGCACCGTGACTGTCACCGATCGCGGCCGCTTCTCTGCGGCTGCGCATGCTGGGCGTGCCGGTAGCTCAGGCTAGCGCGGAGAACGCCCTCTGACCCGCAAACACCGCCGGTTTCATGGCCGGTTTCTGTGGGGGACATGATCAACCGTCGCTGAGGATCTGTCGAGACTTCTTTCCTTGGCGCGCATGCGAGCGTAACTTGAGTTATATCGCGTTTGCGGCGCTGGTGCCGCGGCGGAGACATCACGGAGGTGCAGCTCATGGATTCGACGCTCACGACGAGGTGCAGGAGGTGGCAGACATGGACATCCTGTTCGGGGTGCTGATCTCACTCGCCGCCATCGCCGCCCTCTCGGTGATCACGTTCTTCCTGATCGTGAGGATGCTGTACCGCCGCATCCGGCGCAGCCGCACCGTGAACGGGGCGGTTCTGAAGAGTCGCGCCCAGTTGAGCCGGGGGCCACGACGCCAGGTCTTCGCGCTGCAGGCGCAACTCGACGAGGCGATCGACAGCGGACGGGCCGCGATCGAGCTCGCCATCCGCAGCAACGGCCGCCGCGGCGACCTTCCGCGGTTGTTCCGCCGCATCGAGTCGGAGGCGACCGTCCTGCGCGCGCAGTTGCACCTGATGGAGAGCGAGACGGATTCCGGCGCGCTGAGCGATGCACTGCCGGCGGCCGGCCTGGCGGTCGACCAGATCTCCGACATGGTCCGCGACATGCGGGCATCCGTCGCCGCCGGGCTCGGTGACCCCACCGGGGCAGCGCTCTCGTCCCTCCGTGCCGAGGTCGATCTGGAGGTGGCGGCCCTTCACGCGGGACTGGTGGAACTGGCGCAGCTGAATGGCGGCGACCGCCGGGGCGTGACCACAACCCGATACGAGTCAGATGATCGCTTCCCGAGCAGAGGAGTCCAGTCATGAGCGACAACACCGCACGAATCCGCACCATCTTCCGCACCAAGACGTCCAAGGCGCTCAATCGCATGGAGGACCCGCGCGACGCCCTCGACGACAGTTACGAGCAGCAGGTGAAGCTGCTCCACCAGGTGCGTGACGCCGTCGCCGAGGTCGCAACGGCGAAGAAGCGCATCGAGCTGCAGGGCGAGGAGATGGGCGCGCGCTATGCGCGCCTGGGAGCCCAGGCCCGCGAAGCGATGGAGCAGGGGCGCGAGGATCTCGCTCGCGCCGCGCTCGAGCGCCGCGCCGCGCTGGAGAGCCAGGTGGGGAAGCTGCAGGCGCAGCACGACTCACTGCAGAAGCAGATGTCGCAGCTGCAGGAGCGGGAGCGTCGACTGGCCGAGCAGATTGCCGCCTTCCGCATCGAGAAGGAGACGATGAAGGCCACCTACAGTGCCTCCGAGGCGCAGGTTCGGGCGAATGAGGCCGTTGCCGGGATCGGCGCGAACATGAACGATATCGGCGTCAGCCTCGACCGGGCGCGTGATCGTGTCGCCCAGATGCAGGCGCGCGCGCAGGCCACCGACGAACTGCTGTCCAGCGGCGCCCTCCAGGACCTGACTGCAGCACCGGACGCCGACATCGAGCGCCAGCTGGCCGAGTTGGCATCACGGGCCGACATCGAGCGCCAGCTGCAGGCGATGAAGTCGGATGGGACCGACGGTTCCGGTACCGGCGGGCCGGGCGATTCCTCAAGCGGCTGGCTCAGCATCGGGCAGGCGCCGCCGACGCCGTAGCGAATCGCGCTGCCGCCGCACTGGTCTGGGGCTGAGCTCAGGCGATACGATCATCGAGGATGACGGGCGGACCGGGGCCCCACGGGCGCACTGCTTCGCCTCCGGGAGGAGCCCACGATGAGTCTTGCGCGAACGCCGACCGACGGCCAGGCGTCACCCCGCCAGATGTTGCTCCTCGCGATTCCCGCGATCCTGCTCGGCGCCTTCGCCGCGCTGCTGCTCTGGGCCGTCGAGGAGCTGGCCGATCTGCTGAGCGGCGTGCTCTGGGACACGCTCCCCGGCGCGCTCGGGGTCGACCCCGACGGGTGGTGGATCGTGCTGATCCTCACCCTGACGGGGCTCGCGGTTGGCCTTGGCCTCCGCTACTTCCCCGGCCATGGCGGGCCCGATTCGGCGACCACCGAGCTGATCTCCCCGCCACTGCCTCTGCGAACACTCCCCGGCCTGGCCGCGGTGACGGTGTTCAGCCTCGCTGGCGGCGTCAGTCTCGGCCCCGAGAACCCGATCATCGCGATCAACGTCGGCATCGCGGTCGCCCTGTTCGCGCGCCTGCTCCCGAACATCTCACCGCAGATCGCTGTTCTGATCGCCGGCGCAGCGACGGTGGGCGCGCTGTTCGGCACCCCGGTCGCCGCCGCCCTGCTCTTCACCGGAATCCTCGCTGCCGCGAAGGGCGGCGGTTCGCTGTGGGACCGCCTCTTCCTCCCGATCGCCGCCGCGGGCTCCGGCGCGATCACGATGCGCCTGCTGGGGGCGCCGTCGATGGACTTCAACCTGCCGACCTACGGCAGTCCGCAGGCGATCGATCTGCTCACCGGTTCGCTCGTCGCCTGCGGCGCCGTGGCCATCAGCCTCATCGCGCTCGTCGCATTCCCCGTTCTCTGGCGCACACTGCATGCGCTGCGAAACCCGATCCTCATCGCGCTCACCGGTGGATTCCTGCTCGGCATCCTCGGCCTCATCGGCGGCCCGATCACGATGTTCAAGGGGCTGGAGCAGATTGGCGAACTGCTGCAGGACCCGAGCGGCTACGACGCCGCGCAGCTCGCCGGGATCGCGGGCATCAAGATCCTGGCGCTCCTCGTGGCGGCCAGTGCCCTCTTCCGCGGAGGTCGCATCTTCCCGGCCGCGTTCATCGGTGTTGCCCTGGGCATGCTCGGGCACGTGTTGATCCCGAGTCTGCCGCTCGGACTCGCCGTGGCATGCGGCATCCTCGGCGTTGTGCTGGTCATCGGGCGCGACGGATGGCTCGCCATCTTCGTCGCGGTCGCCGTCCCGGCCGACGTCACGCTGCTCCCGATGCTCTGCCTGATCATCCTCCCGGCCTGGCTGCTCGTCTCGAGGGTCCCGGAATTCCGCATCATTCCGCCCACCGGCGAGGCGGAACTCGCCTCGCCCGCGAGCACTCCCGATGGGACGTCTCGGTAGCCCCTCGGCAGCACAATCGGAGCTGACGGATTGTGGACGCTATCCACGGCTTCTCCGATTTCACTTGCCACCACCCCGCAAGGGGGGACACACTGGACTCGTTGACGTGCCCGATGACTGGAATTTCTCGGCTTCACTCATTCCGCTTCGTGCACTCCAGTGCTTAATCAGGGGTAGGAGCAGGACCGATGACCGTTTCGCAGCCGAAGATGAAGAAGATCAAGCCCGGCGAATCGCCGAATGCATTCACAGGGACAAGTGACCGGAATCAACTCAATCCGATCTTCGCCAGAGCAGGGGAGGCAACGGACTTCCCGATGGACCGGATGCCGGACCAAGAGTCCCTCGCCGAGACCGCGTATCAGATCGTGCACGACGAGGCGATGCTCGACGGCAACGCCCGGCTGAACCTGGCGACATTCGTGAGCACGTGGATGGACCCGCACGCCGCGAAGCTCTACTCCGAGACCGCCGACAAGAACATGATCGACAAGGACGAGTACCCGCAGACCGCGGCGATCGAGACGCGGTGCTGGGTCATGCTGGCCAGCCTCTGGAACGCCCCGGACGCAAAGAAGGCCATCGGCACATCGACGATCGGTTCCTCCGAGGCCTGCATGCTCGGCGGTCTCGCGCTGAAGCGGCGCTGGCAGCTCGCACGCAAGGCCGCGGGCAAGTCGACGGACAAACCGAACCTCGTGCTCTCCAGTGCAGTGCAGGTGTGCTGGGAGAAGTTCTGCAACTACTGGGATGTCGAGGCGCGCTACGTTCCGATCAGCGACGACCACAAGGTGCTCGACGGCTTCGAGCTGGAGAAGTACGTCGACGAGAACACGATCGGTGTCGTCGCGATCATGGGTGTGACCTACACGGGCATGTATGAGCCGGTCGCGCAGATCGCCGCCGCGCTCGACAAGATCGAGGCCGACACCGGCCTCGACGTCAAGATCCACGTCGACGGCGCCTCCGGCGGCATGATCGCCCCGTTCCTGCAGCCCGATCTGGACTGGGACTTCCGTGTCGAACGCGTCGTCTCGATCAGCACCTCGGCCCACAAGTACGGTCTCGTCTACCCGGGTCTCGGCTGGGTTGTCTGGCGCACGGTCGGCGACCTGCCGAGTGACCTCGTCTTCGACGTCACCTACCTCGGCGGCCACATGCCGACGTTCGCCCTCAACTTCTCCCGCCCGGGCGCGCAGGTGCTCCTGCAGTACTACCTCTTCCTCCGCCTCGGGTGGGACGGCTACTACAAGGTCCAGAAGACCTCGCAGGATGTCGCGGTCTTCCTCTCGAGTGAGATCGCCAAGATGCCGGCATTCGAGCTGTGGAACGACGGGACGGACATCCCGGTGTTCGCCTGGCAACTGAAACCGGGTCACACCGACAAATGGAACCTGTACCACCTCTCCGAGCGGCTGCGCCTCAAGGGCTGGCTCGTGCCCGCCTACCCGATGCCAGACAACCTCTCGAACATCACCGTGCAGCGGGTCGTCGTGCGCAACGGGCTCAGCCGCAACCTCGCGGAGTCGCTGATTGAGGACATCAAGGAGGCCGTCGAGTACCTGGACCGCCTCGAGTCTCCGATGCCCACCGAGGGCCTCAAGGCCTCCTTCACGCACTGAGGAGGGCGCGATGACCTCCATCGATGACAAGGCGGCAGCCTCGGCATCCGCTCCGAAGCGGGCTGACGGAACCCTCGCACCGGCACCGGAACACGTGAAGCCACACCCGTTCGGCGCGGTGCCGCACAAACCGGCGATCGGATCGCCGGGCACGACGGCCAACAAGTTCATGAGTCTCACACAGCTGGCGATCCTCACCGTCGTCGCCGTCGCATCGCTCCGCAGCCTGCCGGCCATGGCCGGCTTCGGCCTCGGCGCGATCACGCTGTTCATCATTCCCGCGATCCTGTTTCTCGTGCCGACGGCACTCGTCGCGGCCGAACTCGCCACCGGATGGAAGGGCGGCGTCTTCACCTGGGTGCGCGAGGCCTTCGGCGAACGGTGGGGATTCCAGGCGATCTGGCTGCAGTGGGTGCAGAACGTCGTCTGGTACCCGACGCAGATCGCCTTCATCGCCGCATCGCTCGCCTTCGTGTTCCTCGACCCGAATCTGGCGAACTCCGGCCTCTACACGGCGGTCATCATCCTCGTGCTGTACTGGTTCTCGACCTTCATCACGCTGAAGGGCGGCAATCTGTTCGCCAAGGTGGGATCCTGGAGCGGCCTCGCTGGCACGATCTTCCCCGGCCTGCTGCTGATCATCTTCGGCATCTTCTGGGTCGCGAGCGGTCAGCCGAGCCAGATCCCGCTCACCGCCGCATCGGTCATCCCGCCGTTCACGGGGCTGGCGTCGATCGTGCTCATCGTGTCCAACGTGCTCGCGTACGCGGGCATGGAGGTCAACGCGGTGCACGCCAACGATCTGAAGAATCCGGGGAAGCAATACCCGAAGACCATCCTCATCGCGTCGATCCTGATTCTCGGCATCTTCATCGTGCCCACGATTGCGATCGGACTCGTCGTCCCGTCCGATCAACTCGGGCTCACCACCGGCATCAATCTCGCGTTCAAGGCGTATTTCGATGCCTTCGGTGTGTCCTGGCTGACGCCCGTCCTGTCGCTGCTCATCGCACTCGGAGCCTTCGCCTCGGTCGTGACCTGGATCGCCGGCCCGTCACGCGGGCTCCTCGCCGCCGCGCGCAGCGGATATCTGCCGGTGTTCCTGCAGCGGAGGAACAAGGCGGGCGTGCAGGTCGGCATCCTCACCGTGCAGGGCATCGTGGTGACGCTGCTCGCGTCGTTGTTCCTCTTCGTGCCGAACATCAACACGGCGTTCATCCTGCTCGTCGACATGGCCGCAGCGCTCTACCTGGTCATGTACATGATGATGTTCGCCGCGGCCATCAGGCTCCGTGCGAAACAGCCCCACGTGGTGCGCTCCTACCGGGTCCCGGCGATGAGCCTGATCGCTGGCATCGGGTTCCTCGCCTGCCTCGCCGCGTTCGGCCTGGGATTCATCCCGCCCGACGGCTTCGGCGGAGGTGCACCGGGCTGGGTGTACCCGGTGCTGGTCGGGGGCGTGGTGATCGTGCTCGGCGTGCCGCCGCTCATCTTCTATGCGTTGCGCCGGCCAGCATGGGACCAGCGCACGGCGGAGGAGAAGGCGACGTTCGACGACGTGCTGGTGAACCCGCAGACGGACGCCGGAACGCCGGCCGTCCCACCCGGAGCACCGCCGACCGCCGTGTCCTGACGGTCGGCCCTACGCCAGTCCGGCCGTTGAACGAAGGCCGGTCAGCAACGCGCCGATTCCGAGCGAGAAGGCCTGGTCGCTCGTGCGGATGCCGCGCTCCGCGGCATTGCGGGTGCGGAGACCTTCCGCCCGCGCGAAGTGCGGCGCACCGGCTGCGCTGGCCCCGGGGGACATGATGTCCTCGGGGGCCAGCGCGTCGAGGGCCGAGCCCAGGATGTATGACTCCATGACCACGATGGCGTCGACGATCATCGCCTCCGGCCACCCGTCCCCGAGGAAGGCGACGGTCATCGCCTCGTAGTTCGCCACTGACCGCTCCTGGCCGTCGATCGCCGTCGTCGCGAGCAGTGCGATGCCGGCCGGGTAGGAGAGGAATGCCTCTCGGTAGGAGTGCGCCCATCGGAGCACGGCGTCGCTGAATGCACCGGGGGAACGCTCGGCCGGCCCGGCGGTGAATCCGCTGACGTCGATCATGTCTGCGATTCGTCCGCGCATCGCACGCACGACCTCGTCCTTGCCGGCGAAGTAGTGGTACAGGGCAGGCGGCTGCACGGAGAGCGCCCTCGCGAGGCCGGCCATCGTGAAGCCGCTTGGACCGGCGGTTCGCACCAGGTCGAAGGCTGCGTCGATGATCTGCTCCGCGCTCAGTACGCTGATGCGCGGTCGTCCGGCGCTGCGGGGGGAACTCACCATGTTCGCCTCTCGGGATTGTGCACGATTCGTCTCGGGTGTAGCTTAGGCCCAGCTTATTTAATGGCATTAAATAAATGCCGTTCCATCCCGAAAGGTCACCGCGTATGGATCGCGTATTCGCCGACACCATTCTCTTCAATGCGCGCGTCATCACGCTCAACCCACGCCAGCCGTTCGCCGAAGCCATCGCCGTCCGTGGCGGCCGGATCATCGCTGTCGGAGACGCGTCCTCACTGACGGAGTACCGCGGTGCATCGACGCGCATCCTCGATGCCCGGGGCGGAACCGCGACCCCCGGCATCATCGACGCCCACATGCACCCGATTCAGGGCACAGAACTCGCCGTCGGCGTGGATGCCGGGGGAGTGACGGCTCCGGAGGCGTTCCTCGCGCTCCTGCGCGCCGAGGCCGCGCGGGTCCGCTCCGAGGAGTCCAGCGACTGGGTGCGGGTCTGGAACATCGACTACGACGTGTTCACCACGCTGCCGATGACGGCGGCGGCCATCGATGACGCCGTCGGCGGGCTCCCCGCCTTCCTGATGTTCTTCGACGGTCACACCGCCCTCGCCAGCACCGCCGCCCTCGCCCGTGCCGGCATCACCGGCGCGCGCCGCTTCACCGACACCTCCGAGATCATCGTCGACGGCTCCGGCCGCCCGACGGGCGAGCTCCGCGAGGACTCCGCCTTCGACATCGTGCTGAAGACTGCGCCCCAGCTCACCACCGCCCAGACGGTCGCCGAGGTGCAGCGCATTCTCGGCGGCCTCGCGGCCACCGGCATCACCGGCGGTTGCATCATGGACGGCAAGCTCGCCTCACTCGACCTCCTCGACGAGATCGACGCCACGCGGGACGGGCTTCCGGTGCGCATCGTGTCGGCCCTCGCCCACAACCCCGGCTTCGACGAGGAGATCACGCAGTCCTACCTCGCCCAGCTGGGACGGCACGGCAGACGGTGGCGCGGCGATCTCATCAAGCTCTTCAACGACGGCGTCATCGACACCGGAACCGGCTGGCTGTACGAGCCCGATCTGCAGGGCGACGGCCTGGTCTCGTTCTGGCAGGATGCCGACGAGTTCGAACGGGTCGTGCAGCGCTACAGCGCCGCCGGCTTCCAGATCGCCACCCATGCGATCGGCGACCGGGCGGTCGGCACCACCATCGACGCGTACGTCAAGGCGGGCGTGCACTCGCGGCGCGGTGCCCCGCACCGCATCGAGCATCTGGAGCTCGTCACGGACCGCGACGTCGCCAGGCTGGGCGAGGCGGGCATCACGGCATCCGTGCAGCCCGTGCACCTGCAGTGGCGCAAGGCCGACGCCAGCGACTTCTGGGCGGCCCGACTCGGGCCGGAACGCGCGTCACGCGGCTGGCGGGTGCGCGACATGATCGACGCCGCCGCCCCGATCGCGCTCGGCTCCGACTGGCCGGTCGCGCAACTCGACTCCCGCATCGGCATGGCCTGGGCGCGTCTGCGGCGCGAACCGGGCAACCCCGATGCCCCCGTCTTCGATCCCGGCCAGGTTCTCACCCCCCTCGAGGCCCTGCTCGGATACACGCGCTGGGCCGCCGAGGCCCAGGGCGACCGCGATCTCGGGGTCATCGCCCCCGGTTTCCGCGCCGACTTCGTCGTCTGGGAGGACAACCCTCTCGACGTCGGGGCCGACGAACTGCTCCACCTGCCCATCCGCACGACGGTCATGGACGGAAATCCCGTGTACGAGGCTGCGAACTCCTGACCCCGGAGCGCCGCGCACGCGAACCTTCCGCGCCCGTCGGGCCGGGATTCCCCTTCATCCCCTGAGGACAACATGCAAGACGTAGGCGCTTGGGCGCTCCTTCCCGTCGTCACAATCCTGGTCGTCGCCGTCGCGACGCGCCGCACCCTGTTCGCCATGCTCTGCGGAACCATCGTCGGTGCCGTGCTGCTGGGCGGCTGGGCCTTCTTCGATTCGTGGGTCGAATACCTTGGCACGGCGATGGCCGATGCGACGCTGCAGTGGCTCGTGCTGGTCGTCGTGCTCTTCGGCATCCTGATCACGCTGTTCGAGCGCTCTGGCGCGGTCAGTGAGTTCGCGGCCTGGACCGAGCGATTCGTGAACTCCCGGCGCAAGTCGCTGGTGCTCTCCTTCGTGCTCTCGGTCGTGCTGTTCGTCGACGACTACCTGAACGTGCTCACCGTCGGCACCTCGATGAAGGGCGTGACCGACCGCTACCGGGTTCCGCGCAGCCAGCTCGGCACGATCATGAAGCTCACCGCGGCCCCGATCGCCGTCATCGTGCCGTTCTCGACCTGGGCGCTGTTCTTCTCCGGCCTCCTCGAGGCGCAGGGTGTGACCGTCGACGGTTCGGGCTTCGGTGCCTACCTGCAGGCCATCCCGTACATCTTCTTCGGCTGGATCGCGCTCGCCATCGCGATCCTGCTCTCCCTCGGTGTCTTCCCGAAGCTCGGCTCGCTGAAGAAGGACATCCGGCGCGCCGACGAGACCGGCGACGTGTTCCCGCTCGGCACGACGGATGAGGAGCGTGAGGCCGAGGGCGGCCTGCCGGCGCAGATCGAGGTTGCCGAGATCGGCATCCAGGGTGATGGTGGCACGCTCGCCGTGGCCTCCCCGGTGGCCGTGGCGACGCGCGCGCCGAGCATCGCCAAGCCGCGTCCGTACAACTTCCTCGTGCCGATCCTCGTCATGATCGCGGTCACGATTCTCACCGAGGTCGATGTGCTCAAGGGCACCGTGGCCGCGCTGATCGTCGCGATCATCCTGTACGTCGCGCAGCGACGGATGCGCGTCCGCGATGTCTTCGACGCCGCATTCGCCGGGGTGGGGAGCATGATGTTCGTCATCGTGCTCACCGCGCTCGCCTTCATGGTGCAGCACATGAACATCGACCTCACGCTGGCCGATTTCGTGATCGCCTCGACGCAGCCCTACATGAGCGGTGCGCTGCTCCCCGCCGTCGTGTTCCTCGTCTGCGGCATCTACGCCTACGCGACGGGCTCGTTCTGGGATCTGGCCGCCGTGATCACACCGATCGTCATCCCGCTCGCCTTCGCGATGGACGTCGACCCGATCATCGCCGCTGCCGCGGTGTTCTCCGGGGCGGCGCTCGGCTCCACGACCTGCCTCTACGGTGACGGCATCATCCTGGCGTCGCGCTCAACGGGCATCAAGCCGCTCACGTTGATGAGCGCGATTCTGCCGTACGCGGGCATCGCAGCCGGCCTGTCGTTCGTGCTGTACCTGATCGTCGGCTTCGTGACGCAGTAACCACCGGCGAGCGCGCCGCCCTGAGCCGGGCGGCGCGCTCGTGGTTGGCCGTGCCGGGACCGCGCCGACCGGGGTGCCGCCGGCGCGACTACTCGACGAGCTTGCCGAGCGAGGACACCTCGGTGATCAGCTCGGCGATCTCCTCCGGGATCTCGGGGATCTGTTCGCGAACAATGCCGGCGCTCGGTGACCAGACGAGGTTCACCTGGAGCGCCGGATCGAGCTCGGGGAAGTCGCTGCGGTTGTGGCATCCGCGCGTCTCGCGGCGTTCGACGGCCGTCTCCAGCGTTGCGCGGGCGGCCAGGGCCGAGGCCTTGAGATCGAAGGCATGGGCGAGGTCGTGGTAGCCGGCGATGTCGGGGTGGATGCCGACGTGGAGCATCCGCTCCTCGATCGCGTCGAGCTTCGCCAGGCCGGCCATCAGCCCGTCTTCGTCGCGCACGACTCCGGCATGCTCGGTCATCATGTTGCGGATGGCGCGCTGCAGCGCGCGCACATTCTCGTGACCGTCGGCGGCGAGGAGCTCGTCGATCTCCGCCCGCGCGTGCTCCAGCGCTTCCGCCGAACGCGGCTGCGCATCGAGCGATGCCGAGTACGCGGCCGCCGCGTGGGCAACGATGCGGCCGAACACCATCAGCTCGATCAGCGAGTTGCCGCCGAGGCGATTGGCGCCGTGCAGTCCGCTGGATGCCTCGCCGATGGCGTAGAGGCCATCGACATCCGTGCTGTGATCGTCTGGACGCACCCAGACGCCGCCCATCGAGTAGTGCGCGGTCGGCGCGATCTCGATCGGCTCGGTGGTGATGTCGAGCATCTGCGCCTCCATCATGGTCTGGTAGACGCGCGGCAGCCGATCCATGATGACCTCGCGCGGCAGGTGCGAGACGTCGAGCCAGATGCCGCCGTTCGGGGTGCCGCGACCTTCCTTGATCTCGGTGTACGCGGCGAGCGCCACCCGGTCGCGCGTGGAGAGCTCCTTGCGCACCGGGTCGTAGCGCTCCATGAAGCGCTCACCGAGGTTGTTGCGCAGCACCCCGCCCTCGCCGCGCGCGGCCTCGGAGATGAGGGTGCCGGCGGCGTTCTCCGGCTCGATGATGCCGGACGGGTGGAACTGCACGAGCTCGGGGTCGCGCAGGCGGGCACCGGCGTCCACGGCCAGGCGGAAGGAGTCTCCCGTGTTCTCGTCGCGACGGGACGAGGTGCGCCGCCAGATGCGGTTGTGGCCGCCGGCCGCCAGCACAACGGCATCCGCATGAATCAGGTACCGGGTTCCGCTGTTGAGGTCGAAGCCGTACGCGCCGAAGACCTGGTTGTCCTTCACCAGCAGGCGGGTGATGTAAACCTCGTCGAGGATCGGCACGTTCAGCTGCCTGGCACGCCCGACCAGGCTCCGCTGGATCTCCAGACCGGTGTAGTCGCCGGCGAATGCGGTGCGGCGAAAGGTGTGTGCGCCGAAGAAGCGCTGTGAGATGCGCCCGTCCGCCTCGCGGGCGAAGTCCATTCCGTAGCGTTCGAGATCGTGGATGCCCTGGGCCGCACCGCGGGCGACGATCTCCACGGTGTGGGGATTGGCCAGGAAGTAACTCTCCTTGATCGTGTCGGCCGCGTGCTGCTGCCAACTGTCGCGCTCGTCCATGGTTCCCAGCGCCGCGTTGATGCCGCCCGCGGCGAGGGAGGTGTGTGCGTCGTTGCGCGGTCTCTTTCCCACCGCGAGCACATCGACGCCCATCTCGGAGAGTTCGATGGCTGCCCGCAACCCTGAGCCACCGGTGCCGATGACGAGGACGGTCGTGGAAATCTGCTTCTCAAGTGCTCGCGAAGTGCTCATTCCTCCACGCTAGGAACAGCTCCACGATTAGTCCAATGCATCATCCGAGTGATGTCGATGCGCCTACGCTATAGATATGAATCTGGAACAGCTCCGCAGTTTCGTCGAGGTCGCCCGAAGCGGCCACTTCACGCGCGCAGCCGCGCAGTTGCATTTGGCGCAGCCGTCCCTCAGCCGGCAGATCTCGGCTCTCGAATCCGATCTCGGCGCCACGCTGTTCCACCGCGCGCGGGGCAACATCACCCTCACCGCTGCCGGAGAGTCACTGCTGCCGCTCGCCATGCGCATGCTCGCGGACGCCGAGACCGTGCGGTTCGAGATGCAGGAGCTGGCGGGCCTGCGCACGGGGAGAGTCCGTCTCGGCGCGACGCCGACGCTCTGCATCAGCCTGGTTGCAGAGGTCCTGACGGCGTTCCACGCCGCTCACCCCGGAATCGAGTTGCACCTCACCGAGAGCGGTTCGCGTGGGCTGTTGGACGAGTTGGCTGGCGGAACGCTCGACCTCGCGTTGATCACGACCGCTGAGGACGGAGCGGCGCCGACGGCCAGCCTCAGGAGAGTCCCGCTGCTCAGCGAGGAGCTCGTTGTCGTCGCCTCAGCCTCGAGCGATCTCCTCGACGGTGTCGAGTCGCTCTCGCTCGCCCAGCTGGCCGAGCTGCCCCAGCTCACCTTCCATGAGAGCTACGAGCTGCGGGCAACGACCATGCAGGCGTTCCAGGCCGCCGGGCTCGTCCCACACATCGTGCTCGAGGGTGCCGAGATGGATGCGGTGCTGCGCTGCGTCGAGCGCGGGCTGGGGGTCGCCGTCGTGCCGGCCATGGTGATGGTGGACCGCCCGGGGCTCCGCTCGGTCCGGCTCACCGCGCCGCGGCTCGCCCGCTCCATCAGTCTCGCCCATCGCAACGACGTCGCACTGACGCGCGCCGCCCACGCCATGCAGAGCCTGATCATCGAGACGGCAGACATCCTGTCATCCGTGAATGTCGGAACGGACAGCCTCATCAGTCGTCGATGACGTCGAGCCCCTGCCGTGCGAGCTCGTCCAGAGAGTGCCGCATGGCCTGGATCTGTTCGGCCGAGTGACCCTCCCACTCAAGCAGCTCGCCAACGACCCGTACGGGATGCCCGGTCCGATATGACATGGTCGGGTTTCCGGAGAACCGCTTGTCGGTGACGTTGGGATCGTCTTCGATCGGACCGGTCGGCTCGACCAGGTAGATGTGGCCGCGCCCATCGCCTGCGGCGAGTTCGGCGCCCCACGCCGCCGCATCGAGCGTCTTCGTCACATAGATGTGGTTGGCGGTGCGGCCCTCCCCGTAGTTCGATCGCCGGCCGGGCTCCAGCATGTCGCCGCTGTGCAGCACCGCCTTGGTGCCGTGGAGGAGGGCACCGGATTCGTGGGCCTCGAACGGGATGGGCCTCATCCATGCCCCCTGCCCGCGCCATCGTGCGGCCGGATGCCGTCGCCGCCGATCATCGGATCGGCGCGTATCTGGCCGCGATCACGCCCGACTCATATCTCTGCACGCCGAGGAGGTGGAGGCCGACGAGATGCGGTGTGCGCAGCCGGATCTCGGCGTCGCCGACCATGAACGGGTGGATGCCGACGTGGATCGCATCGACCAGGCCGGCGTCCATGAGCGCGGCGGCCAGCTCACCGTAGCCGTGCGAGATGATCGAGTCGTGGCGGTCGCGGAGCCCCCGCACAGCCTCCGCAACGTCTCCCTCGATCAGCGTCGCATTCCAATCGAGCGGACCGGACAGCGTGCGGGATGCGACGTACTTGGGGAGGGCGTTGTAGTGTGCGGCGAACCCCCGGTCGTCGCTCTGCGCCGGCCAGTACTCGCGGAAGAACTCGTAACTCTCCCGGCCGAGGAGCACGGCGTCCGCGCCGAACACGAGTTCATCGGAGGCGCGCTGCACGCCCGGATCGTCCGGGTCGAACCACTGCTCCATGTGGTCGAACACCCCGTCGAGCGTCATTTCGAACGAGATCGTGACTGTGCCCATGCGGCCAGTATGCGCCGCCGTGCTCCGGATGTCACTCGGCCGGCGCCGCTGAGCCCGACGGCGGCGCATGAGCGGTGGCGGTCGATGAGCCGGCGGCCGTGCGGCTCGCCGATTCATCGACCGTGCAGCCGGCTACGCCGAGATCGACTCCTGCGGTGTGGTTGCCGGCACCGGTGGTTTCGTCATTGCGACGGCCGTGATCAGCGCACCGGCCAGGGCGAGGATTGCCGCGCCGACGAACGCCGCGGAGTACCCGGCGGTCAGCTCGACGGGCGACGCATCGGCGCCGGAGATGCCGTAGACGATTGCCGTGAGCAGCGCGAGGCCGAGAGCGGATCCGATCTGGTAGCTGGTGCTCACGAGCCCAGAGGCGACTCCGGTCTCGGCGGGCGGCGCCGCGTTGATGGCGGTGCCGAGAGAGGGGACGAAGGCGAGCGACATCCCGAGCGCAGCCAGGAGCGATGCGGGCAGCACGTCGACCAGGTAGCTGCCGTCGGGGCGAATGAGAGACAGCCAGCCGAGCCCGGCCGACAGCACGAGCAGGCCGGAGACGATCAGCGACTTCGCGCCGAATCTCGCCTGCAGCCGCGGCGCCAGTGCGATCATGACGAGAACCACGAGACCGGTCATCGGGAGGAGCGCGGCGCCGGCGGCAAAGGCGCTCGCGCCGAGCACCTGCTGCAGGTAGAGGTTCAGGAAGAACCACATCGACACCCAGGCACCGCCGAGCAGGAGCTGCGCGCCGTTGGCGGCTCCGAGCTGCGGTTCCCGCAGCATGCCGAGGCGCAGCAGGGGGTTGCGGCTCCGTGCCTGGATGAGGAAGAAGAGCCCAAGCAGAACGATTCCGGCGGCCAGCACGCTGAGCGTCTGCATCGTGAGCCATCCGACCTCTGGAGCGTTGACGACCCCGTAGACGATGGCGGCGAGCCCGACGGTCACCGTGACGGCACCGCCGATGTCGATCGAGCCGGACGCGTTGCGGACGGTCCGGGGGAGCGCTGTCGCCGTGAAGGCGAGCACGATCACGGCGATCGGAATGGTCACGTAGAACACCCACGGCCAACTCGCGTACTCGGTCAGCACACCGCCCAGGAACACCCCGGCCGTTCCGCCGATGGGGGCGGCCGCGCCGTAGACGGCGAAGGCCTTGGGGAGGTCGGATGTGCCTCCGAACATCAACATCAGCAGGGTCAGCGCCGCCGGAGCGATCAGCGCGGAACCTGCGCCTTGAACCGCGCGCCCGGTGAGCTCGAGGCCGACGCTGTCCGCGGCTCCGGCCAACAGTGATCCGGCGATCAGGATGATCCAGCCCAGCGCGAAGATCTTGCGGGCGCCGAACGCGTCCGACAACCGCCCACCCAGCAGGAGCAGACCGCCGAAGGCGACAACGTAAGCGTTGAACACCCACGAGAGCGACTCAGGCGTGAAGCCGAGATCGCGCTGGATGTCGGGGAGGGCAACGCCGATGATCGAGGTGTCCATGATGACGACGAACTGTGCCGTAGCGATCAGCGCTAGGCCGAGCCACCGCTTCGCGGGCGAGAGTGGCGGATGGATAGACATGTGATTTCCTCCTGAGAACGCAGCCGGAGATACCCGGGCGGGGCTCAGCGTATACCCCTGGGGGGTATTGCTGTCAAACGTGACATCCGCCGCTCGGCCGGCGAGGGCCACGCGACTTTCGGCAAACTTGCGGTATACCCCAGTGGGGTATACCGTGAAATCGCTTGGATACCCACAGGGGGTATTCATCGGTGGAAGGTGTTGGCGATGAACGCGGACGAGAATCTGTTGACTGGGACGACCTGCGAGCCATGCGCGGGAGCGCCGCGCCCTGCGGCGTGGGCGGCATGAACACCGGCGCACGGCTTGCCCTCTATGGGCTCGGGCTCGTGGTCGTCTTCGGCGGCGCGTTCGGCATCGCTGGGGCAATCGTGCCCGACGGCGCAGTAGCGGGGTGGGAGAAAGGAACAGAGATGAACGGTCATGATGAGGGCCACAGCTCCGCTGGCACCGCTCCGGCGACCGCGGCGGCGAGCGCAGTGAGGGGCCTCGCCTCGGAGAGTGGCGGGTATCTGCTGTCGCCGGTATCGGCGCCACGCTCCGTTGGTGAGTCCGGGATACTGAGCTTCCAGATCTACGATTCGCATGGAGCTCCCGTGACCGAGTACACGAACTCACACGAGCGTGACCTGCACCTCATTGTCGTGCGGGCGGATGGAAGCCAGTTCCGTCACGTCCACCCGGTGCTCGAGAGCTCCACCGGAACCTGGTCCATCCCATGGGAATGGGCGGATGCCGGGAGCTACCGCGTCTTCACAGACTTCACGCCGGCTGGCGCCGATGCATCCGCGCTCACGCTCACGAGTACTGTGCACGTGTCGGGGCCGTTCACCGCCATGACGCCGCAGCCGACGCGGACCCACCTCGTCGACGGCTTCACGGTCTCCGTCGCCGGCGAGCTGATGGCGGGCTCGTCGAGCGAGCTCACGATCTCCGTCGCCCGGGACGGAGAACCGGTCCGTCAGCTGGAGCCCTACCTGGGGGCCTTCGGGCACCTGGTCGCGTTGCGCGAGGGTGACCTCGCCTTCTTGCACGTGCACGCCGATGGCGATGACCCAGCGGTCGATGAGACGGCCGGTCCGACGATCGTGTTCGCCGCGGATGCGCCAACGGCAGGCCGATACCTCCTGTACCTGGACTTCAAAGTCGACGGGGCAGTTCACACCGCCGAGTTCGTGCTCGACGCGGCCAGCAGCGCGGTGCCGGCGGATGCCGGGAATGCACCACGCTCCGGGCACTGAGCGTCAGTTCGCACCACCCATGAGAACCAACCCACGAGAACCAACGAAAGGAATCACCTGACATGACCAACGACTGTGAGGCACCCGTCAACTCATGCAGCTCCGGCGCACACAGCGCCGGCACGAGCGCCGATATGACCACCTGCCCGGTCATGGCCGGCAGCCCGGTCAACAAGACGGCCGCTGAAGCGGTCGGTCTCTATCGTGACTATGAGGGCGAGCGGTACCACTTCTGCTGTGCGGGATGTGGGCCGGCCTTTGACGCGGACCCCGCCAGGTACGCAGCCAGTACGGCCTGACCGCCGCGTTGTGGGTCCGCGGCGCTCGCCAGCGACGTGGACCCCGCCGACGGCACGGTCGCCCGATCTCAGGCGTCGAAGAACTCCAGCGGAAGCACGCCGGCATCCGCCGCCCTCATCACTCGCAGCGACGTCGGAGCGGGAAACGGCAGCGAGAAGCAACGCTGCGGCGCGCCGATGTCGCCGAAGTCGTCCTTCTTCACGGTGATACCGGCCGAGCTCACCTCGGCGATGCGGACCCGGAGCTCGGTGCCGCTCTCCAGGGTGAGCAGGTAGATGTCCGCGAGGTAGCCGATGCCGAGCTCTTCGAGAGCGTCCTCGGCGCTGAGCCAGTCGACCGGGACTCCGCGCTCGCGGCCGAGCAGGTCGACGACGACGAAATCGTCACCACGTGGGATGATCCATCCCACAAGCTCGCCATCGCCGCGTCGGTGTTCGATCCAGTCGTTCCCCACCATGGGCACAGGGTAGCAGCAGGCTCGGGAGCATGGGAAAGCAGAGGGTCCCGCACGGCAGTGCCGTCCGGGACCCTCTGCGTGTCGCGTTACAGCGAGGCGAGCGCCTCGGCGAACGTGGCCGACGGGCGCATGACAGCGTCGGTCTTGGCCGTGTCGACCTTGAAGTAGCCGCCGATGTCGACGGGCGAACCCTGCACGGCGATCAGCTCGTCGACGATGGTCTGCTCGTTCGCACGCAGCGTCGCGGCCAGCGGCGCGAATGCGGCGGCGAGCGCGGCGTCATCCGTCTGCTTCGCGAGCTCCTCGGCCCAGAACAGGGTGAGGAAGAAGTGCGAGCCGCGGTTGTCGATCGTGCCGAGGGCGCGACCCGGCGACTTGTTCTCGAGCAGGAAGGTTCCGGTGGCGCGGTCGAGGGTCGCACCGAGCACGCGGGCCTGGGCGTTGTCGTTGGCGTCGGCGAAGTGCTCGAAGCTGGCGGCCAGCGCGAGGAACTCGCCGAGGCTGTCCCAGCGGAGGTAGTTCTCTTCAACGAGCTGCTGCACGTGCTTCGGGGCCGAGCCGCCCGCACCGGTCTCGAACAGGCCGCCACCGTTCAGGAGCGGCACGATCGAGAGCATCTTGGCGCTGGTGCCGAGCTCCAGAATCGGGAACAGGTCGGTGTTGTAGTCGCGCAACACGTTGCCGGTGACCGAGATCGTGTCCTCGCCGCGGCGGATGCGCTCGACCGAGAACGTGGTGGCCTCGGCGGGGGCGAGCACGCGGATGTCGAGGCCGGTGGTGTCGTACTCGGGCAGGTAGGTGTTGACCTTGGCGATGAGGTTGGCGTCGTGGGCGCGGTTCTCGTCGAGCCAGAACACGGCGGGGGTCGCCGAGGCGCGGGCGCGGTTGACAGCGAGCTTCACCCAGTCGCGAATGGCGACATCCTTGGTCTGGCAGGCGCGCCAGATGTCACCGGCCGCCACCTCGTGCTGCATGAGCGCCTCGCCGGCCTGGTTCACGACGCGCACGGTGCCGGCCTCGGCGATCTCGAACGTCTTGTCGTGCGAGCCGTACTCCTCGGCCTTCTGAGCCATCAGGCCCACGTTAGGCACGGTGCCCATCGTGGTGGGGTCGTAGGCACCGTTGGCGCGGCAGTCGTCGATCACGGCCTGGTAGATGCCGGCGTAGCTCGAGTCGGGGATGACGGCGATGGTGTCGTGCTCGGCGCCGTCTGCGCCCCACATGTGGCCGGAGCTGCGGATCATGGCCGGCATCGAGGCGTCGACGATCACGTCGCTCGGCACGTGCAGGTTCGTGATGCCCTTGTCGGAGTTGACCATCGCCAGGCGCGGGCCGTCCTTCAGGCCCTGCTCGAAGGCGGCGCGGATCGCGGCGCCGTTCTCGAGAGCGTCGAGGCCGTCGAGGATGCCGCCGAGGCCGTTGTTCGGGCTGAGACCGGCGGCCTGGAGCTCGGCGCCGTACTGCTCGAACACGGCGGGGAAGAAGGCGCGCACGACGTGGCCGAAGATGATCGGGTCGGAGACCTTCATCATGGTGGCCTTCAGGTGCACGGAGAACAGCACGTCTTCGGCCTTGGCGCGCTCGATCGCCGCGGCGAGGAACTCGTGCAGCTGGGCGACGTTGAGGAACGTGGCGTCGACGACCTCACCGGGCAGAACCTTGACGCCGGGGTGCAGCGTGGTCACCTCGCCGGCGGCGTTCACGTGCTCGATGCGCAGCACGTCGTCGGCGCCGATCACGACCGACTTCTCGTTCGAGAAGAAGTCATCGTGTCCCATGGTGGCGACGTTGGTCTTCGAGTCTGCCGTCCACGCACCCATGCGGTGCGGGTTCTTGCGCACGTACTCCTTGACGGAGAGCGGCGCACGGCGATCCGAGTTGCCCTCACGGAGGACCGGGTTCACCGCGGAGCCCTTGATCTTGTCGTAACGGGCGCGGGTGTCCTTCTCGGCGTCGCTCGTCGGGGCGTCGGGGTGGTCGGGGATGTCGTATCCCTTGGCCTGCAGCTCCGCGATGGCGGCCTTCAGCTGCGGCACCGAGGCGGAGATGTTCGGAAGCTTGATGATGTTGGCCTCTGGCGTGGTCGCGAGGGCCCCCAGCTCGGCGAGAGCGTCGCCGACGCGCTGCTCGTCGCTCAGCTTCTCGGGGAACGCGGCAAGGATGCGGCCGGCGAGGGAGATGTCGCGCGTCTCGAGCTGGACGCCAGCGGTGCCGGCGAACGCACTGATGACGGGGAAGAACGAGTGGGTCGCCAGCATGGGCGCCTCGTCGGTGTATGTGTAGATGATTGTGGTCATCGTGGGCAGCTCCTTGGCGTTGCGTATGGCGAACCTATCTCGATATCAAGATATCAGGGAAAGGCTGGGAGCCGTTGCGGATGCCGCTGCGGCCGGCGCCCCGCGGTTCACGCCCCGGGCGGTCAGCCGGCGTCGCCTGCACGCCCGGCCGCCTGGGCAACCTGCTCGTGCAGGCGGGAATGGTCGGCGGCGCTGAGCTCTTCGTCTCCACCGAAGCGATACGGCTCACCGTGACCCGTCTCGATGAAGCGCCTGAGACTCCCGTTCACGAACATGCCCCACGCATTCGAGCACACCTCGTAGCACTCGTCCTCCGGTGCGAGCCCCTCGTGGGTGAACGTGATCCGGGTCTGGTCGCCGGCTCGCTCGATATCGAATCGGACGGTCGTGCCCGTCCACTCCTGCTTGTCGGCAACGAAGTCGAGGTAGCTGCCCGTCACGAGCCAGGCGATGCGCCGTGCCGGCTCGACGGCGGCGACCCGGAATCCGCTGTAGTGCAAGCCGGGGACGACGTAGACGAACTCATCGCCGACGGCGGTGGTCGAGCCGGTGATGCGCCCCCACCAGCCGGGAACGTCGTTGATCGCATCGAACGCCCGCTGCGGGGTGGCATCCACCGTGATCGTCGTGGTGAAGTTCTCGGTCATTGTCTGCTCCTTTGCACGCCTCCCGCGGGAGACTTCTCCACTTGCGTGATGAGGGTGAGCGTAGACCGCGCGCTTGCATCATGCAAGTGGTAGGGTCAATCCATGTTGGGAAAGGCCTATGACACGCAGGTGTGCTCGATCGCTCGGTCGCTCGAGCTTGTCGGCGAGCGGTGGAGTCTGCTCATCCTCCGGGACGCCCTGTTCGCTCGGGTGACGCGGTTCGGCGACTTCCAGCACAACCTCGGGATCGCGAGCAATGTGCTCAGCTCCCGACTGGATTCGTTCGTTGCCAGCGGCATCATGGAGCGCGACGATTCCGCTGACTATCGCCTCAGCGAGAAGGGGCACGCGCTCGCGGTGGCGCTCGTCGCGCTCACCGAGTGGGGCGATGCCTGGGCGTCCCCGATCGAGCCGCCGATTCTCTACCGGCACACCGTCTGCGGAGCGGGCGCGGTGCACGCGGTCGCGAGCTGCACGACGTGCGGCATCGTGCCCGCCGAGGAGATCGCCGTGCGCATCGGACCGGGCATGCCGCCCGAGTACCTCGCCGGACGACGTGGCGGATCTCGCGCGACTTGATTGCCCGCGTCAGAACCGTGCCAGGCCGCTGCCGACCACGGCGAACGCGACGACGAGCAGGATCAGGCTTGTCACCGCACTGCCGTTTGCGATGAGCCAGGTCTGCGTGGCGCGGAGCCGGGGCTCCATCCGCGCGGGATCCGCCAACGTCAGGACGATCGGCACGACAACGGTTGATGCGGCTATCGCGGTGTAGACCCCGATGGTCAGGGCGGACTGCCCGACGGAGAGATCCTCGGCCGCGACCGCGAGTCCGGCGGCGATCGCCAGCAGGATGGCCTTCGGTCGGACGTTCATCAGCATTCCGAGACCGAACACGGCCCGCGGGTGGAGTGACTCGACCTTGTTCAGCCACTTCGGCATCGCTGCCTCCGGGTGCTTGCGGCTGCGCCGCCAGGACACGACCGCCGTCACGCCGAGCGCCAGCCCTGCCACGATCTCGGCCACCCCGACCGCGTCGTCCTGCTTGCGTGGTCCCGTTGGCGTCGGCACGAGGTGCGCGCCGATGGTGCAGACCGACACGACGACGATGATCCCGATCACCCAGGCGATGAGGAACGGGATCGCGGTCCGGGAGCGTTCGGGCGATAGCAGGATGACGACGGTCGCCAGGATCGGCACCGAGCTGATCGCGACGGCGAGCGCGATGGGGAGGATGTGTCCGATCGCCTGCAGCATCCGTCGCCCCGCCTTCTACTCGAGCGCCGAGGTGAGTCGGGCGACGCCGTCCAGGAACGTCGCGGACGCCGGCTGGCGCTCCCATTCCTCGAGCGTGAGCTCGCGACCCGCCGTGCGGTACGCCTCCTCGACCTCCCGCATCGCCGCGACGAACGTCTTGCCGTAGACCAGGAGCGAGATCTCGAAGTTGAGGTTGAAGGAGCGGATGTCCATGTTGCTCGAGCCGATCACCGCGACCTCGTCGTCGATCGACAGGTGCTTGGAGTGCAGGATGTACGGCGCCGGGTACATCCAGATGCGCACGCCCGCCCGAAGCAGCTGCCCGTAGTAGGAGCGCTGCGCGTGCCAGACCATGCCCTGGTCGCCGATCTCGGACACGAACAACTGCACGTCCAGACCGCGGAAGCGCGCGGATGTGATGGCGTAGAGCATCGCCTCGTCCGGCACGAAGTACGGGCTGGTGATGATCACCTTCTCCTGCGCGGCGTTCACGAGGCCGAGGAAGAGCCGGAGATTGTTCTCGAGCTCGTACGCCGGCCCGCTCGGCACGACCTGGCACACCAGGGCATCGGAAGAGGAGTCCCGAGGAACATCGGCGACGGGCAGGTGCTCTGCGGTGAGGAGATTCTCGTCGGTCTCCGAGTACCAGTCGGAGAGGAAGACCGCGTTGATCGCCGCGACGGCGGAGCCGGTCACGCGGGTCACCAGCTCCTGCCACATGAGGCCGCGCTTGAGGTTCTTCGGCGAGTCGTAGCTGCGGTGGATCAGGTTCTGCGATCCGGTGTAGCCGACGAGTCCGTCGACCACGACGAGCTTCCGGTGATTGCGGAGGTCGGGGCGCTGATACCGCCCCTTCAGCGGCTGCACCGGCAGCAGGTAGTTCCAGGCGACGCCGATCCGATCCAGCTCGGCGATGGTCTCCTTGTGGATCGGGACCTTGGCAGAGGAGATGTGGTCCATGAGCAGGCGCACCGTGACCCCGCGCTGCACCGCCCGTTCCATGGCGGCGAAGAACCCGCGCGTGGTCTCGTCGAACGCGACGATGAAGTACTCGACGTGCACGAAGTGGCGCGCCGTGTCGATGTCCTCGGCGATCCGGTCGATCGACAACTGGTAGTCACCGATGAGTTCGGCACGGTTGCCGCCGCTGGCCGGCAGCGCGCCGAGCACCCGGTTCTGCTCGGTGAGGGTGCGGAACCAGCTCGGCCAGGCCGCGGTGTCTGTGCCGAGGTCGACGGTCGCCGCGCGCTGTTCGATCATCCCGTTGATCTCGCGCTGCCGTTCCATCCGCTTCTTCGGCAGCTTCACGTTGCCGATGATCAGGTACAGCAGGATGCCGACGAAGGGAATGAGGAAGATCGCGAGCAGCCACGCCATCGCGGCGGTGGGCTTCCGCTCCCGCGGGATGATGATGAGGGCCACGATCCGGATCGTCAGATCCACCAGGATCACGATGACCCCGATCAGGCCAGCCAGCTCGGCGCTCACAGTGCGTCACCGTTGCGTTGCCACATGTTGTCTCCTGACTACGAGCGACGTTCGGGGATCCGGCCGATGCCCCCGTCATCTGAAGATAGGGGCAGCCGGGTGGAGTGCACCAGATTCTGTGCAGGATTCGTCCGAACTCGCTCGCTCCTCAACCAAAGGGTTGAGTTGAAGTTCAACCGCCCGCGCGATCCCCAGACGGGGCCGCGCTGCTGAAGTGGAATCATGTCTGATTCTCGGCTCCGCCCCTCCCTGCCAGAGCGCCTGACCTCGCGTCGAGGCGCCTGGGTTTCGCTGCTCCTCGTCCTGCTCGCCATCGTCGCCGCATTCGGCATGCTCCGCGCCGCAGAGGCGCCGGGGGGCAACGCGATCGCGCCGCCCTCCTCCGAGTCTGCCCAGGTCAAGGCGCTTGCCGATGAGTTCGCCGGCAGCGATGAGGGCTCGGTGCTGATCATCGCCACCCGCGATGACGGGGGAGAGCTGACGGATGCCGACCTGGCATCCGTGTCGGCGCTCGTGCCAGAGATCGACGCCACGACGGGCCACACCGCCTCGCAGCCATTTGCAAGCGAGGACGAGCAGGCCGCCGTCATTCAGACCTCGATCGCGCTCGGCGAGGACAACACGGCCACCGCGGAGGAGGTGAAGGCGCTCCGCTCCACGCTGGCTGAGAACCCGATCGACGGAATGACCGTGCTCGTCACCGGCGGCTCGGCGTTCGGCGCCGACATCGCCGGCGCCTTCGAGGGCGCTGACTTCACCCTGCTCATGGTGACGATCGGCATCGTCGCGCTGCTGCTGATCCTGACCTACCGCTCGCCGATCCTCTGGATCATCCCGCTCACCGTCGTCGCCATCGCCGACCGTCTCGCCAGCCTCGCCACGAACGCGGTCGGCGGCGTGCTCGGCCTGCAGTTCGACGCCGGCATCATCAGCGTGCTGGTGTTCGGCGCCGGCACGAACTACGCGCTGCTGCTGATCTCGCGCTACCGCGAGGAACTGCTGAAGACCGAGGACCACCGCCTGGCACTGTCGACGGCGTGGCGTGGCACGGCCCCGGCCATCCTCGCCTCGAACGTGACCGTCGTGCTCTCGCTGCTGACCCTCGTCTTCGCCGTCATCCCCGGCACCCGCGGCCTCGGCATTTCCTCGGCCATCGGCCTGATCATCGCCCTCGTCGCCGTGCTCTTCGCCCTGCCCCCGCTTCTCGCGGTGTGCGGGCGCGGCATCTTCTGGCCCTTCGTTCCCCGCCCCGGCCAGGCCACCAGTGACCGACGCGTGTGGGGCGCGGTCGCCAGCCGCGTCGTGCGCCGCCCCGTCGTCGCGCTCGTCGCAGGCGGCACCCTGCTTGCGATCATGGCCCTCGGCCTGTTCGGAACCTCGATCGGCCTGACCCAGACCGAGAAGTTCCGCGTCGCCTCCGAGTCGGCTGCCGGCCTCGAGACGCTCTCTGAGCACTTCCCGGCTGGCGAATCGCAGCCCATGATCGTCATCGCCGACAGCGACTCCGTCGACGAGGTCAGCGCCGCGGCCGCGGACGTTCCCGGTGTCGTGCGGGTAACGCCGCTCGGCGAGTCCGAGAACGGCGAGCTCGGCAAGCTGATGGTGACCGGAGAGCCCGGCCCGGGAACGCCGGAGAGCCTGGACCTCGTCGAGGAGCTCCGCACCGTCGTGCACGGCGTCGACGCGGACGCTCTGGTCGGCGGCGCCGTCGCCGAAGATCTCGATGCCCGTGCCGGCAACGTGCAGGATCTGCTGCTGATCGTGCCGCTCGTGCTGTCCGTGAGCTTCATCGTGCTGCTTGTGCTCCTGCGCTCCTTCGTCGCTCCCGCCCTGCTGCTCGTGGTGAACGTCGTCAGCGCCGTCGCCGCGATCGGCGCCGGTTCGTGGCTCAGCCGCGTGCTGTTCGGCCAGGACGCGCTCGACCTGCAGGTGCCGCTGCTCTCCTTCCTGTTCCTCGTCGCCCTCGGCATCGACTACACGATCTTCCTGGTGCACCGCGCCAGGAGCGAGGCCGCAACGCACGGAACGAGGCAGGGCATGGTGCGTGCCGTCGCCAACACCGGTGGCGTGATCACGAGTGCCGGCATCGTGTTGGCCGCGGTCTTCGCCGCCCTCGGCATGCTGCCGCTCGTGACCCTTGGCCAGCTCGGTCTGATCGTCGGTCTCGGCGTCATCGTCGACACGCTCGTCGTGCGCACGGTGATCGTTCCCGCGATCTTCAGCCTGCTCGGCGACCGCATCTGGTGGCCGTCGAAGGCACCGAAGGCCCCGGCGCCCAGCGATGCGCCGCACGAAGACAGTCGGCAGGGGAGAGAATCGGAGCATGACGCGCCTCACTCCGACCCCGTCCTCGCCGGTTAGCGCGGGGGACAAGGGTGCGCGGCGCACGCCGCGCACCCTCAGCGCGACCATCCGCTCGATGCAGATCGGGCTGCACATCATCACCGCGGCGCTCGTCGTGGTCGCCGCGGCCCGCGCCATCATCGACGAGGTGCCGCCGGCGCTGGTGCTCGGCAGCGCCGTCGTCTTCTCGGCCTGGTACCTCGGCGGGGTGATCCTGAGCGGGCGCGTGCAGAGCCGTCAGCTCTCTGGCTGGTGGCTGGCCGGGCTCGCCGTGATCTGGGTCGGGGCGGTCGCGGCATCCGCAGAGTTCGTCTGGCTCGCCTTCTCGCTCTGGCTGCTCGCCGGCTACATTCTGCGGCTGCGCTGGGCGGTGTTGTTCTCGCTCGCCGTGTTCGCGGTGGTCATCGCCGCCCCGATCATGCAGCACGGCACCACGAGCTACGCCAATGTGATCGGCCCGCTGATCGGTGGCGCATTCGCCCTCAGCATCGCGCGCGGCTACGTGCAATTGGTCCGCGATCTGCAGGAACGCCAGCGCCTCGTCGCCTCCCTCGTGCAGACCCAGGCCGAGATGGCCGAGCTGCAGGACGAGCTCGCCAACACGCAGCGGCTCTCGGGTGCAGAGGAGGAGCGCACCCGGATCTCGCGCGACATCCACGACACCATCGCCCAGGGCTTCTCGTCGATCTCGCTGCTCGCGACGGCGGCCATTGAGCACGGGCAGGTCGAGCGGATGCCGCGCACACTGCAGCAGATCGATGCCCTGGCCAGGGAGAGCCTCGTCGACGTGCGCCGGATCGTTGCTGCCCTTGCACCGTCAGAGCTCGAGGAGGGGGCGCTCGCCGGAGCGCTCCGCCGCATGCTCGAACGGCTGACCGAGGAGAGCGGCATCGACACGGAGTTCCGCGTCGATGAGAGCCTGCCGGCGCTCGCGACGACCGTCGAGGTCGCCCTGCTGCGCACCGCGCAGTCTGCGCTCGCGAACGTGCGGCAGCACGCCGGGGCCAGCCGGGTCGTGGTGAATCTGGTGGATGCCGGTGACTCGGTGCGGCTGGACATCGTCGACAACGGCAGCGGCTTCGACGCCGGCGCGTGGGACGCGGGTTTCGGGGCTGCCGGCGGCGGCTACGGACTGCATTCGATGCGAGCCAGACTCCGCGAGCTCGGGGGCGGGCTCGACGTGGAGAGCGCAGCGGGTGATGGCGTCGCGCTGTCGGCGCACGTTCCACTCGCGCGACAGTTGAGAGAGGGCAACTAGACATGCCGATCACCGTGCTTCTGGTGGACGACCACCCGGTCGTGCGCACCGGCCTGCGGGCACTGTTCGACAGCAACGACGACGTTCTCGTCGTGGGGGAGGCCGCCTCGGGTGAGGAGGCGATCGCGCTGGCCGAGCACCTGCATCCGGATGTCGTGCTCTGCGATCTGCGGCTCGGCGGGGGCATCGACGGTGTCGAGACGACGGCGGCGCTCCGCGCCCAGCAGCCGGCCCCGGCCGTGATCATCCTCACCACCTTCGACCGCGACGTCGAGATCTTGCGCGCCATCGAGGCTGGCGCGGCCGGCTACCTGCTGAAGGACGTCTCGCCGGCGACCATCGTCTCGTCGCTGAAGGAGGCGGCGCGGGGCGGCATGGTGCTGGCCCCCGAGATGGCGCAGCGCGTCGTCGACGGCATGCGCCAGCCCCGTCCCAAGCTCACCGACCGCGAGCTGGAGGTGCTGCGCCTGCTCGACACCGGGGCCTCGAACCGCGAGATCGCCCGCGAACTCGTCGTCACCGAGGCCACCGTCAAGACGCACCTCGTGCACATCTTCAGCAAGCTCAACGTCGAGAGCCGCGCCAAGGCCGTGACGCTGGCCCGCGAGACCGGCATGCTCTAGGGTGCCGAGCAGGATGGATTTCTCGCGAACGCCCCTATCGTTCGCGGCTATCGCGATATATCGTTGAGTATCGTTCGGAGGAGGTCATCATGGGTGGTTCATTTCCGGCTGGCGGGTTCGGCGCCGGCAATCATGCCGAGGGCATGTGGCAGATGATGGAGCAGTTGCGCTCCGGGTTCGAGAAGCGCGCCGGTAGCCGCGTGAGCCGCGGTGATGTGCGCGCAGCCGTGCTCGCACTGCTCGCGGAACAGCCGATGCACGGCTACCAGATCATCCGCGAAATCGAGGAGCGCAGCGGCGGAAGCTGGAAGCCCAGCGCCGGATCGGTCTATCCGACACTGCAGCTGCTCGCCGACGAGGGGCTCATCTCTGCGGAGGAATCGAACGGTCGCAAGACCTACGCCCTCACCGACGACGGCCGCGAGGAGGCTGCCAGGGCGGCTGCATCGGCGCCGTGGTCGACCGCCGGCCAGGGCGAGAGCAGCGCATTCACCGCGCTGCCCAAGGCGGGCATCGAGCTCGCCCAGGTGGCGGCGCAGGTGGCCAGAACGGGAACGCCGGAGCAGGTCCAGCGGGCCGCGACCGTGCTCGACGAAGCGCGTCGCCGGCTGTACTCGATCCTCGCCCAGGACTGACGAGGGTGACGTCGCCCGAGGAGCGTCGTGGAAGCGACGGGCGATCGTCGGTGCCCGGCGCCGGTGACACCCGAGCCCGTTACCGCCGCATCCTGCGTTTTGCCGCATGGCATCTCACGGTGACGTGGTGGTTTGAGCTGTTCCTGCCGCGCATCGGACTCGCCCGGCTCGCCGCCCGGTCGCGGTCGAAACGGATGCTGCAGTTCGCGCAGCGCTTCCACCGGCTTGCCGTTGAGCTCGGCGGGCTGATGATCAAGGTCGGTCAGTTCATGTCGTCGCGGCTCGACGTGCTGCCGCCCGAGATCACGACAGAGCTCGCGGGGTTGCAGGACGAGGTGCCGCCCGTGTCGTTCGCGGCCATCCGAGTTCTCGCCGAGTCTGAGCTGGGCGTGCCACTCGAGCGGGCGTTCGCCACCGTCGACGAGTCGGCGGTCGCTGCGGCATCGCTGGGTCAGGCGCACCAGGCCACCCTCGCCCCGCTCGACGCGGCAGACACCGGTCTGCACGCTGTCGTGGTCAAGGTGCAGCGGCCTGGCATCGACGAGATCGTCGATGTCGACCTGGCGGCACTGCGCAAAGTGGGCGGCTGGCTCAGCCGGGTGCGTCTGGTGTCTGACCGGGTCGACATGCCCGCCCTCGTCGAGGAGTTCGCGCACACGAGCATGGAGGAGATCGACTACCTCCACGAGGCCGCCAGCGCCGAGCGGTTCGCGGAGGACGTCGCCGGTGATGAGCGGGTGGCGGTGCCCGCCGTCGTGTGGGAGCGCACGACGCGGCGCGTGCTCACACTCGAAGACGTGACGGCGATCAAGATCACGGATGTCGACGCTCTCCGCGCGGCGGGTATCGACCCGACCGAGGTGGCTCCGGTCTTCGCCGCGGTCATGTTCGACCAGCTGTTCACGCGGGGCTTCTTCCACGCCGATCCCCATCCTGGCAACATCTTCGTCACCCCGGTCACCAAGCCAGGGGGGCGGGCGTGGAGGCTGACCTTCATCGATTTCGGCATGATGGGCGAGATCTCCACCAGCACGCGCAGCGGCCTGCGCAAGCTGCTCATCGCCGCGGCCTCCCGCGACGGCAAGGGACTCGTGGACGCGATGCGCGACATCGGCGTGCTGCTGCCATCGGCCGAGACCCAGGAGCTCGAACGGGCGATGGTACAGCTGTTCGCCCGCTTCGGTGGCATGGGTTTCGCCGAGCTGCGCGAGGTGGACCCGCGCGAGTTCCGCGACTTCGCCGTGCAGTTCGGTGAGGTGCTGCGTTCGCTGCCGTTCCAGCTGCCGGAGAACTTTCTGCTCGTCATCCGAGCGATGTCGCTCACCTCCGGCGTCTGCAGTGCGCTCGACCCCGAGTTCAACGTCTGGGACTCCATCGAACCCTACGCGGCGCAGCTGTTGCGCGAGGAGGGCGGCAACGCGGTGCAGGACGTCGCGCGCGAGGCGCTCGACGTTGCCGCGGTCGCCTGGCGCCTGCCGAAGCGTGTTGATGCCGTCGTCACCCGGCTCGAGGACGGCGAGATCGCGGTGCGGAGCCCCGAGCTGGAGCGGCGGGTCGGCCGGCTGGAGCGGATCGCGCGGCGTCTGGTCTCCGCCCTGCTCTTCGGTGCGCTCCTCATCGCCGGTGCCGTGCTCAGGGCCGACGATGAGGTGCTCGGAACGGTGCTGATGCTCGGGTCCGTCCTGCCGCTCGTGCACGCGCTGTTCTCGGGTGGCCGCGGCCGCTGAGGGGCGCCGGACACTCCTGCCGGCCGGCTCGTCAGGCGTGCTCAGACATGCCCGACTCTTTGCACGCAGCCAGTGACTTGCGGGCGCGGGCGATGCGCTGCCGAACGGCGGCCGGAGTGGTGTCGAGCCTCTGCGCGATCTCGATCGCGGAGAGCCCGTCGACAACGCTCAGCAACAGCGGGTCTCGAAGGCTCACGGGGAGCGCGTGGATGGCGCGCAGTGCGCCGTCGAGGAGCTGCCGCGTCACCGTCTCGTCGGCGACATCCGAGACATCGGGGATGTCGCCATCCAGCTCGTCGGCGGGACGTCTGACGGTGAGGCGAGCGAGGTCGGACGCGGCGTTGCGGGCGATCACATCCAGCCACGAACACATCTGGCCCGGCTCGGGGGACTCGAGTTGCTCGATGGACCGCCACGCACGCAGGAGCGCGTTCTGCGCCACGTCGTCGGCATCGCTGAACGGCACGCCGAGCGACAGGCTGCGCCGCCGCAAACGCTGCGGGTCGGCTGCGACCATCTGCTGCAGCGTGGCACGCCGTCCATCGTCGGGTGTCATGTCTCTCGCCCCACGGACGCTCGCTTCACAGATCGCACGATAGCGGGGAACTGCCTGCGCCCCCACTTCATTCCCAGCCCGGTGATCAGGGCTCAGCGCCGCCGCTCCAAGGTCGACTCGCCCACGTTCGCGTCGAGCCATGCGACCAGCGGCTGCGAGCCGCGCAGGGCCCCGACGATGTGCTCCTTGGCTGCCGCGCTGTGCACCCACGGCTCGGTCGCCGGCCACTGCTTCCACGCGGCCAGATCCTTGTTGCGGAGCAGCTCGACCCTCGGGTGCTCCTTGGAGTAGCCGCGGGGTGCGCTCTTCAGGTGGTCGTGCGTGGCGATCCCGATGCCGGCATCCGCAAGCCCGGCGATCACGCGCAGCAGCTCCTCGCCGCGCGCGTCATCGGCGACGGCGATCCGGTAACGCTCGAGCTGGTCAGGCGCCATCGTGTGGCAGCCGGCGCCGACGCCGATTCCTTCCGCGGAGAATTGTACGTAGCCGCGGTCGAGCAGCGCGCCAATCGCCGTCTTGTACGGTGACTTGTCTGCGCTGAAGCGGATGTCGCGATTCGGCCGGAAGATCTTGCCTTCACCGAATTCGTCGCCGAGCTCGCCGAGCAGTGCCTGCATCGGTGCGAGCACGGCCTCCTCGTAGACGTGCTTGTTCTCTGTCCAGTAGGCCTTCGAGTTGTCGGCTTCCAGGCCGCGGTAGAACGCCACCGCCGCCTCTGGCCATCCGGTGAATGTCGACATGGCTGCTCGCTACTCCTTCTTCCGTGGCTTGGGCTGTTTGGGCGGGAGCCGGCCGACCTGGCTCAGCGCGATCTGCATCCACTCCGTCACACGCTCCGGGCTCGATGCCCACGCCTCGGGGAGCGCGATGTAGCCGCCCATCGGTCGCTCTGGTGGTCCGTATGGTCCCGTGCCCTCAACGGCCTGAAGCTCTGCCATCGCGGCCGCATCCGGGAGGCGGACGCCGATCGAGGACCCGAACAGCCCTGCAAACATGTTGCCGTTCACGAAGGCGCCGAGATTGCCGAACGTCGGCTTGATCACGACGCCCGGCGCCTCGGGAACGACCGAACGGAAGAACTCCTTGACCTCGTCCGTCGGTCTGGGGATCTGCATGTGTGTCCTGGCCTTTGCTCTCGATCCAGTGGTTGACCCTGGACCCGTGTTGCCCATGGCGCCACAGTACGCCTCTCTGTCCGTCGGTCGCATCCGCCACCTAGAATCCCCTCATGGAAGGCGACGGACGCCGGAACAGGCTCGGCCAGGCGGTCGCCGCCTTCACGAGCAACGCGCGCAACCCGAACCTGCGGCGGGCCCAGCTCAGCTTCCTCGGCGCCTGGACGGCGGAGTGGGCCTTCACGGTCGCCCTCGGGATCGTCGCCTACCGGGATGGCGGCGCGGCCGCCCTCGGTCTGGTCGGGCTGCTGCGCATGGTGCCGTCCGCGATCCTTGCCCCTCTGCTGTCTCCCATCGCCGACCGGGGGCGACGGGAACGGGTGCTCATCCTGGTGTCGTGCATCCGGGGGATCGCAACCGCCTGCGCGGCCCTGGTCGCCGCGGTGGCCGGCCCCCCGATGCTCATCTATGTGCTCGCCATTCTGTCGACGATCGCAGCGACGCTCTACCGCCCGGCGCACTCCGCGCTGCTGCCGTCGCTCTGCCGTTCCGGCTACGAGCTCGCCAGCGCCAATGTCGTGCGCGGTCTGCTCGACTCGGCTGCGACACTCGTCGGCCCGCTGCTCGCTGCGATTCTGCTGCAGTTCACCGGGGTGTCGGTCGTGTTCGCGGTCGCGGCGGCCGCCTCCTTCTGGGCCGCCGCCCTGCTCGTGCGCCTCCGGTACGAAGCCGCCCCGCGCCCGGCCGCCCCGACGCGCCCCCGGCTGCTCAGCGAGGCGGCTGAGGGCGTTCGGGCGGTCGCGCGCGATCGTGATCTGACCCTGATCCTCGGGCTGGCCGCCGCCCAGGCGCTCACCCGTGGCGCGCTCACCGTGCTCTCCGTCGTGGTGGCGATCGAGCTGCTGGGCACGGGAGAGCCCGGGGTCGGCGCACTGATGGCGGCCGTCGGCGTCGGAGCCGTGCTCGGCTCGCTCGCGGCGTCCCTGCTCGTCGGCTCCGGTCGGTTGGGGGCGTGGTTCGCGGTCGGTGTCGGCTTGTGGGGGCTGCCACTGACGCTTGTCGGCCTCGTCCCGCAGCAGTCGGCGGCTCTCGGGATGCTCGCGTTCGTCGGGGTCGGCAACGCACTGATCGACGTCGCCGGTTTCACCCTGATCGGGAGGAAGGCGCCGGATGAGGTGCTGGCACGCGTGTTCGGGGTGCTGGAGAGCCTGGTCACGGTGTTCATCGGCATCGGCGCCGTCGTTGCCTCCGTGATGGTGGGGTGGCTCGGCATTCAGATCACGCTGGTGGTGATCGGGCTGCTGTGCCCGGTGCTCGCCGCCGCCGCGTGGCGGCGGTTGCGCGCTCTCGACCGCGCTGTCGGTGTCCTGGACGAGGAGGCGGCACTGCTCCAACGGGTGCCCATGTTCGCCACTCTGCCGCTGCCGGCCGTCGAGCAGCTCTCCCGCGGCCTGGTGCCTGTGACGGTGGCCGCGGGCGCCGTGGTGTTTCGGCAGGGGGACGTGGGTGATCGCTATTACCTGATCGAATCCGGAGAGGCCGAGGTGATCGGTGACGGGCAGTACGTGGCGACGCTCGGCCCTGGTGAAGGTTTCGGCGAGATCGCCCTGCTCCGCAGCAGCAGGCGAACGGCCACGGTCTTGGCCAGGAGCGAGCTCCGCCTGCAGTCCCTGGACTCCGACCGTTTCCTCCCGGTCGTGCTCGGCTACACGCCGAGCGCCAGACAGGCGAGCGTCGTCGTCGACGACATGCTGAGCCGGTATGAGCCGAAGGATCCGAGCGGAGAACCGCCTGCGGCACCCGGTTAGCGCAAGCGGTTGAGTGCGTGCTCCTCTGGTGACATCCTTGGGCCATGGAATCTGGGCGAGCTGTCCTGTTGATTGCGGACATCGGTGGGTACACCGACTACATGAGTTCCCACCGGATGAGCCTCGCGCACGCCGAGGTGAACACCGCGCGGATGCTCGACAAGATGATCGACGCCGCGCCGGGATACGAGCTCATCGAGATCGAGGGTGACGCGGCCTTCCTCTCGCGGCAGGCCGATGGGCGTGAAGCAGACACCACGGTCACGGGGATCCTGCAGATCGCGGTCGCCATGCATCGGGCCTTCCACCTGGAGCGGCAGAATGTCGCGACGAACCTCTGCCCGTGCGCCGGATGCAAGGAGGCGGGCAACCTGAAGCTGAAGTTCGTGGCGCACATCGGCGATGTGGCCTCTCAGACCATTCGCGACAGGCACAAGCTCGTCGGGATCGACGTCATCCTGGTGCATCGGCTGCTGAAGAACTCGGTGATGATCCCCGAGTACGTGCTGCTCTCGGAGGAGCTGTACGACACCGGCACGGCCGCGCTGCCCGGCCCGGTCGAGCAGATCTCGGACGAGCTCGAGGGGATCGGGACGGTGCGCGCGTACTACCTCGACGTCGGCGACCTCGACGGCTCGCTGCCGCCGCTGCCCGCACCGAACTGGTCGGGGCGACTCGGGCGGACCTTCGCGGCTGCGGGCCTCGGCCTGCCGTACATGATGGGACTGCGGCGTCCGCGCGCTGCCAGGGACGTGGCCGCCCGCTGAGCCGTCAGCGCGGTAGGGGACGTCTGGCCGCCGGCATCCGGGGCACCCAGCAGCGCACCGCGTCGCGGTACCGACGAAACTCGTCGCCGAATCGCTGCTCGAGGTCGCGCTCCTCGTGTGGCCGGATGGCGTAGTTCCAGAGCAGGGACCCGGCGATCGCGTAGGCCACCACCAACCAGGATGACAGCAGGAGTCCGACCGCGACGCCCTGCACTATGCCGGAAACCGCCATCGGGTTGCGCACCCACCGGTAGGGGCCGGCGATCACCAGTTGCGTGGGCATCGCCGTCGGCAGCGGGGTCCCGCGCCCCGCCGTCGACATCACGATGGCGGAGGAGACCCCCAGTGCGCTGGCCGCCACCAGGATGACACCGCCGACCGGTGCCGCGAGCGGCGAGAACGGCAACGCCACCTCCCAGCGTTGTTGGCGACTGCCTGCGCCCCGAAGTAGATTCGCCCCCATCGCATGTGGTCACGTTAGCGGTTGGCTGAGGTCCCGGGACGCAGGAACAGCGTGCCGCGGAGGATGCTGCCGGTGAACGTCCGCGCGGCGACGATCACCCAGGCGATGACGAGCCCGGCGAACAGCACCACGGCGAGGACCAGCAGCGCGATCGCGCCCGTGCTCACGGCGAGCGCCGAGACGCCCGTCACGCAGGTGCCGACGGGGAAGGTGAACGACCACCAGGTGAGCGAGAACGGCAGATTCCGTCTGGCCGTGCGCACGGTCGCCGCAATCGCCAGGGCCGCCCACATCAGCGCGAAGCCGAGCACCGGAATGCCGATCACCACGCCGAACAATTCGAGCGCCGTCGACCAGGGTGCCGCAACGACGAACTGCGCATTGGCACCGAGCAGGTTGGCGGCGGTGATCGCCTGGCCGAGCGGGCCGAGCACGATCCAGAGCGTCGGCACCATCGCCGCCGCCGGGAGCTTGTGCCGGGCGAGACGGCCCCAGATCAGCGTGATCACGATGAGCGAGGCGATCAGGCTCATCCCGAACATGGCGTAGCAGGCGAGCATCATGGTGAGCCGAAACTGGCCGTCCGGCACGTGAGGCAGCAGCAGGCTCCCCGTTGCCGCGGACACCATCGGCGGAACGACGGGCATGAGCCACCCACCGAACGCGCTGTCGTCATCGACGGCATGGCGGGTGAACAACAGGAACGGCACGGTGATCGCGCTGGCAAGACCGAGCAGCGTTCCGACCGACCACAGCACCGCGTCGATGGCGAGTGCGGCATCGATTCCGATGATGTCCGTGCCCAGCAGCAGGGTGCCGGCGCCGACGGTGAGCATGGCCATCGGCGGGGCGCCGTAGAAATGGGCCATCACCGGATTCAGGTGGTGCCCGCGCGCGGTGTCGCGGAAGAGGATCCAATGGATGACGGTGGCCGTGAGGAGCCCGATCAGCAGCGTGCTGGCCAGTGCCCACACGATCGTCGCGGCAACGTGCAAACCGGAGAACTGCAGGGGGAGGCTCGCCGCCGCGGTCGCGAGGATTCCGGTGCCCATCACCGAGGCGAACCAGTTCGGCGTGATGTTGGCGAACATCAGCCCCGGGCGCTCCAGCTCCCGCAGGAGGCGCCGCGGAGCCGGCTTCGGGTGCTCGGCGATTCGGGATGGTGCATGGGTGGGAGCTGGCGCGGTGACGGACATGTATCAAGGCTCCCCGCGAGCACACGGCTCCGGTAGTGCATGCTTGTTGTGGCGAAACAAGTCAGGCTTGTGGCCGGAAGGTGGGGAACGGATGCCGGGAATCGAGAACGCTGCGCTGCGGATGCTCGTCGCGGTGGCGGAGGCCGGGAGCCTGTCCGCGGCCGCGCGACGCTTGGGAACCACCCAGCAGGCCGTGTCATCGCGGATGCGGAACCTCGAGGCGCAGCTGGGCGTCGCGCTCGTCATCCGCTCACCCCAGGGGTCCCGGCTCACCGAGGCCGGAACGGTGATCGCGGGCTGGGCGCTCGACGTCGTGGACGCGGCCGATCGCTTCGACGAGGCCGTCCGCTCCCTCGCGCGCGATGCCGCCGCCCCGCTTCGGATCGCCGCGAGCCTGACGGTCGCCGAGCACCTCATGCCCCTGTGGCTGCACCGGCTGCGCGCCGAGGCACCCGTCGAAGTGGAGCTCACCGCCGTCAACAGCGCGGCCGTCGCCGAGCGCGTCCGAAACGGGAGCGCCGACCTCGGCTTCGTCGAGGTGCCCGGGCCACCGGACGATCTCGTGACGCGCACCGTCGCCTCGGATGAACTGGTCGTCGTCGTCCGCCCCGGTCATCCATGGACCCGGCGCCGGCGGGGGATCACGGCGGGCGAACTCGCGAGGACGCCGCTCGTGGTCCGCGAGCAGGGGTCCGGCACCCGCGAGGCCCTCACCCAGGCGCTCCGCGCCCACCCCGATGCGCTCACCACAACCGAACCGGCAGCGGTGCTTCCCACCACCGCCTCCGTGCGCGCCACGGTCGCCGCCGGAGACGATCCAGCAGTCCTCAGCATCCTGGCCGTGGCCGACGCGCTCCGCATCGGCCAACTCGAGCGAGTGAAGGTCGCGGATCTGCGCGTCATCCGGCCACTCGCCGCCGTGTGGCGGGACGGCGCGATGCCCTCACCGGCGGCGGAGCGCCTGCTCGCCATCATCGCGCACGACGAACGCGCCTGAGCGGGACCGGATCACCGGCCGGCGCCGGTCTCAGCTCGTGGCGCTGGCCCCAGCGGACGGCACGGGCCGTGGCAGGCGCTCGTCAGCCCCGCGGATGACGAACGGCACAGCGATGAGCGCGATGACGCCGGCAAGCGGCACGACGGCCGTGACGATGTTCGCCAGCTCCGACGGGTGTCCGTACGCCACTGCGAAGACCGAGAAATCCCACACGGCGTGCAGGATCATGGCGTAGACCAGGCTGCCCGTCACGCGTCGGAGGATGTAGAAGGCGGTGCCGACCAGGAACGCGAAGATCACCTGTTCGACGGTGACGAAGGCATCCTGACCCAACAGGATGTTCACGAGGTGGAAGAGCCCGAAACACAGTGAGGTGAGGAACCACACCCACCCTTCGTGGAGTCGACTGCGCAGTGCGGTGAGCAGGAGGCCGCGTGCGGTGAGCTCCTCGGTGAAACCGACGAGCAGCAGCACGAGGGACGCCCCGAGGAACGGCAGATCGTAGGAGCCCCAGTCGGTGAGGAGCAGATTGACCAGGGCCAGGAGCGCGAAGAACACCGGGGCGATGATCGGCCAGCGGTGTCTGCTCCGCTGCCGCTCCCGCATGGCCGGCCTCCACCAGCCGAGCGCGCTGGTGGTGAGTGCGAGGGCAACGGTCGCGATGATGAGCGATACGCCGGCACCGAAGAACAGATTCGCTGCGCTGTCGCCCCAGGCCGTGTAGGAGATGCCGGACAGCGACTGGATGCCGACGACGAGGGCCGTGTAGCCGATCCAGATCGCGAAACCGATCCAGACGCGCGGCGTGACGCGCATCGAGGGTGGAGTTCGGGTTGAACTCGTTGTGCTCATGTACTGTGCTCCGATCCGCAGCGGTCTGTGTATTCCAGCCTAGGGACTGTGTGAACGCGAGTCGCGCCGGGAAACGCCCGCCGGACGAATCTCGACGGAGTTGTCACACTCTCGTCGCGGAGGCGTCTTTCTCTGTGAGGCCCACGAATGGAGCCTCGCTCCACCCCTGTGAAAGGACAGCAACAATGACCTCCATCGTCACCGAACTGAACCAGCTGAACGCGGCATTCGCGGAGCGTTTCAATGCCCGGGACCTCGACGGGCTCATGGCGTTGAACACCGCGGACGTCGTGTTCGTGCCCGCCCCCGGTCAGCCCGTCACCGGAGAGGCCACCGTGCGCGCGGCGCTCGAGCAGTTCCTCGCGCTCCGGCTGCCGATCAGCATGAACGTGCGTTCCGTCTTCCAGAGCGGCGACACCGGCCTCGCGGTCGCCGACTGGACGATCACCGGCACGGGGCCGGACGGCAGCGAACTCGCCCTCGCTGGCACCACGGCGGATGTCGCGCGCTTCGACGAGGAGCACGGCTGGCGTTACGTGATCGACAACCCCTTCGGCACCGCGTAGCCGGCGGATCCCCGCCCTGTCTGCAGGCCGCAGTCCTGGCTGTTCACGCGAGGCGCGGTTCAGGAAAGACTCTGGCGCCGGACGATCTCGTTGATCCAGCTCGGGGCGAACGGCGAGGTGCAGTTCGGGGGAGTCGGGTAGTCCTTCAGCACCTCGAGCCGTTCGCCGATGTCGAGCGCGCGGGCGCGGAGCTCCGGGTGCGAGATGCCGATCTGGGCCAGACAGTGGTTCATCTCCCACTGCAGGCGGGCGGGGGCGTCCTTCATCTCGGCCTCGATGATGTCGAGCAGCCCCGGAAGGTCGAGCCCCTCCGGCGTCTTGGCGACGCGGTCGGTGGTCAGCACCCAACCGGCGCTCGCCACAATGGGGTCCGGATCGGTGAACCAGGCGAGGCGGAGCGCCTCGGCATCCGGGTGTTTCTTCACCACGTAGTTGACGAGCCAGTCCTGCACCTTGGGCGTGCGGGCATCGCGCAGCATGGCGTCGAGCTCGTCGCGCTCGAAATCCTTGGGGCGGCAGATCAGCAGCGAGAGCAGGCGCGCGGCCGTGTCCTCTGTCTGCCACAGCTCGCGGGAGAGATCCTGCTGGGTCTTCAGGCGCTTCGCGATCGCACGCAGCTTGCCGAGGTTCACGCCGAAGTCGTCGCCGTGCCTGGCGTTCACCTCGCGGGCGCGCGGCTCATCGAGAGCCGCCAACTCTGCCAGCAGCTCCTCCACCGTGTCTGGCATTGTGTCGGTCACCATCGTGTCGGTCACAGCAGGCCTCCCCGTCGCATTCGTGTCGAGTTCAGCCTACGACGGGTCAGCCGCCCTGCGCCTGGAGCGCCTGGGAGATGATGCCCGCGGCGAGCAAGACCGCCATCGGCAGGAACCAGATGAGGAAGCCACGGAGCTTTCCGCGACGCAGTCGCTGACCGGGTTTTGCGACGACGCCCGCGCCCGCCGCTGCCGGCCAGAGCGCGCTCTGCTGCGGCGACGACGCTGGCACGCGCTCCGGCTGATCGATGCGGTCGTCGCGCCAGCGTTCCCAGCGCTCGAGTTTCGCCCCGAGAGCCGCCACGGCATCCATCAGCCCGACCCAATCAGCCGGATCGAGGGTGACGACCTCGGTGTTGTTGACGAGGAACAGCCAGTCGTCGATGATCTCGATGTCGAAACCGTGGACGTCGTCGATGAGGCGCGCCATCACGTCGGGCGTGAACAGGTAGAGCGCGTCACGCTCGTAGCCCTCTGGGCAGTAGAGCGAGAAGTGTTCGTCGAAGTCACCCTCGAGCGAGAGCCTCTGCGCGCTTGCAGGCACGGCGAGCCCGGTCAGCGCGCGAGGTGCGCCGCCCTGTGCGAGCACGACGATGTGCGGAAGCGGCGTCGCGAGCCGCACCGCGCAGTAGCCGCCGAACTGGGTGTCCTGGCTTCCCGCCGGGCCGTACCTGAGCCGGTAGTTCGCGAATTCGACCGCTCGCTCCGAGGAGGGGCGGATGACGCGGCTGAGGGTGAGCTGGCCCCGATCGGCCCACGGTGTGACGTGGTCTCCCTCGGTGGGGCCCGGCTCGTAGCTCAGGCCGTTGTCGGCCGCGAAGTGCGCCAGCCGATAGTGGCGCTTCGGGGTGCCGCGGCGCACCGTCACGCGAACGAGGACCCAGACGATCACGATGGCGGCGACGAGCATCAGACCGCCGACGGCGCACATCCCGATCAACTGGGAGACCATGTCCGGGGCGCCCTGCGCGATCTCCCGAGTCACGCCGAACGCCATCGCGAACAGGCCGATGACAATGATCACGACCACGACACCCCAGGCGAAGCGCTGCGCGGGTTCGAGGCGACTGCCGACCGCCGGGTGCTCGGAGGAGAAGGCGCGGAAGAATCTCTTCACATCGCGCCGCCTGACCCGCCGCGTCAGCGCATCGGTGTTCAGGCTCTGCTCGAGCCCCGTCGTCGTCTGCATGCGCAGCGCCCCCTTCGCGGGGCGCAGAGAATCGGCCCCCATCAGAGGGTACGTGCTCCGCCGTGGTGCTCAGTGCCGGTCGAGTCGCAGCAGCAGCGCCGCGAGCTGGTAGCGCGCGCGACCGAGCGGGCTGCGCGGGTCGTAGCCGAGCTCCCGGCCGAGCGCCTCGTGGCGCGCCTGCAGCGAGGAATGGTGCATCCCCAGCGCGCCGGCGGCGGCCCGGACGCTGTCGGCTTCGACCAACACAGCGAGTGTGTGCGCCGAGCGCACATCGAGAGTCGACAGAGTGGCGACATCCGGATGCCGGCTCGCCTCAGACTCGATGGCGCGCACCGCAGGCAGCAGCACGCCCAGAACCGCCGCGTCGACGCGTGGGTGGTCAGCGTCGGTGAGGCGCAGCGCAAGCAGCGCATCAGACCACGATGCCGGCAGCCGCATCGTGTCGCCCGGCCCGCCGATTCCGGCCGGAGCGTGGTCGGCCATCGAGTCCGTGCCGGCGACGATGGTCGCCCGCACGACGCCGTGAGCGGTCGCGATGAGCGTGCTCGGCCCCGTTGGGTGCACGGCCGGCGGTGTTGCGACCACGCGCAGCTGGCCGTTGCCGAGCCGCAGCCGTGTCGCCGCTGCCGCGCGCTCCTGCTCCGAACGTGTGACATCGATCACGAGCTGCACCGGGTCATCGGTGACGCTGCGCCGCCTGGTGCGCAACACCCCGACGGCGAGCGCGAAGCGTTCAAGCACCATCGCGTCGTTCGCATGGGCGTGCCCGCTGCGCTCGATCCACACGCGTTCGTCCGGCGAGACGTTCACGCCCGGCCACCCCGCTGAGCTGCCGGCATCCGCGGCCGGGCCTCCGTCCGGTGCCACACGCAGGCACTGTTGGGGCGATTCCACCCCGGCCACCGTGCCGCTCAGCAGCGCGGCAGCGCGCACGAGGGCCTCGACCCGCACGTCGCCGGCGACGAGCGCGTCGAAATAGGCGATCACCTTGAGGCTTGCGCTCGCGTCCGGATCGAGCGAGGTGAGCCTGCCCAACAGTTCCTGCATGTCCACTCCGATGCGTCTTCGCGCCCATCCTAGGCGTTTGGGCGCGAAGACCTGTCGCTCAGGAGCCGAGGATCCGGCGCACCCAGTCGTTGCGCGCCGCGATCATCGCCCGCGACAGAGCGGCCTGCGGGGCGAAGCCCTCGAAGGCGTGGAAGCCGCCGGGCCAGACGTGCAGCTCCGCCTCCCCACCGCACGCCCAGATGGTGCTCGCGTACGCCACATCCTCGTCGCGGAAGACCTCGGCGCTGCCGCAGTCGATGAACGCAGGGGGCAGTCCGGAGAGGTCACGGGCGCGCGCAGGGGCCGCGTAGATCGACACGGCGTCGGTGCCGCGGCGGTCGCCGAGCAGCGCGTCCCAGCCGGTGACGTTGCTGCCGCGGTCCCACACGCCGACGCCGTCGATCTGCACGGTCGAGACGGTCTCGTCACGGTCATCGATCATCGGGTACATCAGGAGCTGGCCGCAGAGTGCCGGCCCGCTGCGGTCGCGTGCGAGCAGCGCGACGCCAGCGGCCAGGCCGCCGCCGGCGCTGCCACCGACGATGAGCAGGCGGTCGGGGTCGATGCCGAGGCTCGCGGCATTCTCGGCCGTCCAGACGAGCCCGGCATAGCAGTCCTCCACCGGATACGGGTCGGGGAACTCCGGCGCAAGGCGGTACTCGACGCTGACCGCGACCGCGTTGTACTGCACGATCCAGTCGAAAAGGGCGGCCGCGCCGGTCCAGCGATCACCGATGATCATGCCGCCGCCGTGCGTGTGATAGATGCCGGGGCCGGTCCCTGTGCGCCCGATCGACTGCAGCACGGTGACGACGATCTCGTCGCCCTCGTGGCCGGGGATGGTCACGTCGCGTGCCTCGATCCCCGCCTCGAGCAGGATCTCCTCCGTGACGCTCAGCATCGGCGCCTCCCGCATCGGCGCGATCATCTCCCGTGTGATCGTTGGCGGGATCATGCCGGCCAGAGCCGACAGCGCGGCCTCCAGCTCAGGATCGAACGGTGGACGGCTGCTGGTGAGCGTGTCGGTCATGGGAACTCCTTCGTTCGGCGCCACCTCATTGTGACGACTGTTCTCAGCCTCGCGATGACGGCGCGGCGCGGCATCCGCCGTTTGCTGCCGAATGCGGTGCAGCGACCCGCCATCTGGCGGCCGCCGTGCGCTAGCCTGATGCCAGTGATTCTTCATACATCTCTGTGACCCAGAGCGCCTTAGCGATTCCAGTTCGCTCCGCAGTCGAGGAGCGGTGATTCAGTGCGCCCGCGCAGGGGACTCCACCTGGAGTTCCCCGTCGCCGACCCACCATCGAACTCATCACTGGAGACATCATGAACACCGCATCACCTCATCCAGGCGACTCGTCGCCCGCCCGTGACCGCCGCTCGTTGCGCGCGGATTGCGGCAACTGTTTCGCCCTCTGCTGCACCGCCTTCGGCTTCGCACGCTCGACCGACTTCGCTGTCGACAAGGCTGCAGGCACGCCGTGCCTGAATCTTGCCGCGGACTTCTCGTGCACGATCCACGACCGCCTGCGCCCGCGCGGCTTCCGCGGCTGCACGGTGTTCGACTGCTTCGGCGCCGGGCAGCACGTCTCGCAGCAGCTCTTCGCCGGGCGGAACTGGCGCGAGCAGCCGGAGGCGAAGGAGGAGATGTTCGCAGCCTTCGCGGTGTCGAGACAACTCCACGAGGCGCTGTGGCACCTCGCCGAGGCCGAGCGCCGCACGCTGGACCCCGACCTCGCCGCGCAGGCCGGCCGGTTGCGCGCTGCCATTGACGGGGCCCTCGCCGGCGAGGTGCAGGATCTGCTGGCGATGGATGTCGCGGACCTCCACGACCGGGTGCGAGCCGCGCTGCTTGAGGTCAGTGCCGAGGTGCGGGCTTACCACTCGGCGTCCGGCGACGGCCGGCTGGAGTCGTCGCTGTGCCCGGGAGCCCAGCTGATGGGTGTGAAGCTCCGTGCGCGTCAGCTGTGCGGGGCGGACCTCCGCGGCGCGTATCTCATCGCCGCAGATCTGCGGGGGAGCGACCTCGCCGGGGCGGACCTGCTCGGCGCCGACCTCCGCGATGCCCGCCTCGACGGGGCCGATCTGTCGCGGGCGCTCTACCTCACGCAGCCGCAACTCAACGCCGCCATGGGCGACCGGGAGACGCGGCTGCCGCCGGATCTCACGATGCCGGCCAACTGGGAGGCTGCGACGGTGTGAGCCCGGCTGGGCCGTGAGCTCAGCCGAGCTCGCCGACGGGCGAGAGCTGCGGCCGGACCGGCGTCGGGACACCGGCTGTCGGAACGCCGGCGGTCGCGGCATCCGTCGCCCGCGAGGTGATGAACCAGTTCGCCACACCGGCGGCGAGGACGATGAGCGCGGCGCAGAGCGGTGCGAGCTGCGCGAGCTGTGCGCCGGAGTTCTCGGCGATGAGACCGACGGTGGCCGAGGAGATGGCCTGGCCGACGATGATCGCCGAGCCGGCCATCGTCATGGCCGTGGCCGAACGGCCGTGCGGGGTGCGCGCCGCAACGAGCGCGTACGCCGTCACGAGGGTGGGCCCGACGCCGATGCCGGCGAGTGCGAGGGCGATGAGCATGACGGGGATGGTTGTGGCGGTCGCCGCGAGGGCCGAGCCAGCGGTCAGCGCTCCGGCGAAGACGAGCCAGCGGGCGCGGAGCGAGAAGCGCGGCGAGAAGGCGGCAACGCTGAGCGCGAGGATCGCGGAGCCGATGCCGAGCACCCCGTAGAGCAGCCCGGCCTCCTCCGCGCGCGCGACCTCGCCCATGAAGGCGGTGAGGGAGGTGAGCATCGAGCCGAAGAAGAGCCCCATGCCGAGCACGCCGAGCAGCACGACGAGCATCCGTGGGCGCAGGAGTGCGCGCAGCGGCGCCGGCGCGACCGCATCGGTGGCGTTGTCGGGTGCGATGCGCGCGCTCTTGTGGAAGGCGAACGCCGTCACGAAGATCATGGTCAGCACCGCGGCGCCGATGATCGGTGCCGCCGGGTTCATCGTCGTCGCGAGCAGACCGACGATCACGGGCCCGAACACGAAGACCACCTCATCGGCGGCCGATTCGTAGGCCATCGTGCCGTTGATCGTCTTCGCCCGGATGCCACGGGGCAGCCGGGTCGCGATGATGCCGACCAGGCGGCTGCGCGAGAGCGGCGAGACCTGAGGTGCTGTTGCACCGACGAGGAAGGCGACGCCGAGCAGTACGAGGTCGGGGACGGGGGCGAAGGCCGCCCACGCGAACGCCAGGAGCGCCAGACTGTTGCCGATGGCGGCGACGAGGACGACGCTGCGCTGACCGAAACGGTCGACGGCGAGGCCAAGCAGCGGCCCGACGAGAGCCGTCCCAAGGCCGACAGCGGCCGAGGTGATGCCACCGAGCGAGATCGAGCCGCGCGCGGCCACCACGAGCGTCAGCACGCCGACCACCATCATCGCGAACGGCAGACGCGCGACGAATGCGATCGGGAAGTACGAGATGCCTGCGGCGTGGATCAGCCGGGTCGGCTCCGTGTCCGCCTGTTCGGTGCTCTCGAGTTCGGTGCTCTCGAGTTCTGCGCTCTGTTCTGCCATGGTTGCTCTCCTCCCGTGCGGCCGAGCCGCGCGACGGTTCGTGCCGCCGTTTTCGCCGGAGAGCGAATGGTAGATACACCTCAGATGGTGCCGTTCCGGGAACGACACACCCGAGCATTGTACGCCATGGATGCCTGCGGCGCCGACTCGTGCGACTCTTGAGTCATGGATCTGGAGGTGTCGCCCGCGCTCAGCATCCCGGCATCCGAGCTCGCGTGGCGGTTCTCGCGCTCGTCCGGGCCGGGCGGCCAGCACGTCAACACCTCAGACAGCCGCGTCGAACTCTCGTGGGATCTCGTCGGCTCCTCTGCGCTGTCCGAGCAACAACGTCAGCGCCTGCTTGACCGCCTCGGGCGACGCCTGGTCGCCGGCGTTCTCACCGTCACGGCGTCCGAGCAACGTTCGCAGCTGCGCAACCGCGAGATCGCCAGACGCAAGCTCGCGCTGCTCGTCTCCGACGCTCTCACCCCGGACGCCGCCACCCGGCGAGCCACGAAGCGCACCCGTGGATCCGACCGCCGCCGGCTGGACGCCAAGCAGCAGCGGTCCGCGACCAAACGGCAGCGGCAGCGGCCTTCAGCGGACTAGCCGCGCCCCCGCCCCTGCCCGCCCCAATTGTCCAGCTGCCGCAGCACGGCGTCGTGGCTGTCGCGGCCGAATGCGACGATGCGGACCTCGGCGACCTGGGTGTCCGCCGTGGAGATCGTCTCAACGGCCACGGCGATGGCGTCCGCGCGCGGCCAGCCGTACACGCCGGCGCTGATGAGCGGGAAGGCGACGCTCGCGGCGCCGAGCTCGTCGGCGATGCGCAGTGCCCGGCTGTAGCAGCTCTGCAGCAGTGAACGATCGCGCTGCCCGGCCGTGTAGTTCGGCCCGACGGTGTGGATCACCCAGCGCGCCGGCAGATCGCCGGCCTTCGTCCAGCCGGCATCGCCCGTCGCCAGGCCATTGGGGAACCGTTCGATGCACCCCTGCATGATCGCCGGTCCGCCGGCGCGGTGAATCGCCCCATCGACGCCTCCGCCTCCGCGCATGGCGGTGTTCGCCGCATTGACGATCGCGTCGACGCGCTGCTGCGTGATGTCGCCGAGCACGGCGGTGATGGCGGTCACGAGCTCGCCGTCCCGCGCGCTCTGGCCGCTCGCTCCCGGCCGACGGCCTCGCGCACGCCCGGCACGATCTCGGCGGCGAAACGCTCGACCTGCCTGACGGTGTCCCTGGCCGGGGCGAAGATGACGGTGTCCATGCCGACGTCGACGACGAGGGCGGTCAGCTCCTCCACCCACCGGTCTGCCGGCCAGTGGAAGTCCCCGTCGGAGGAACCATCGGTGATGGCTCCTCCGATGTTGTAGAGCCGTTTGATCGCGGCCGGGTCCCGCCCGGCCGCCAGCGCCCCTGCGTCGATTCTGGCGTGCATCTCCGGCAGGGCCGTCGGCGGGAAGTACGACGCAGACGGCACCCAGCCGTCAGCGGAGCGCCCGGTGAATTCGAGCATGCGCGGGCCACCGACGCCGAGCCAGATGCCGATGTCATGTGCCGGTTGCGGGCCCGGCTTGGTCCCGGCGAGCCGGTAGTGCTGGCCGGAGTAGCCGACGGAGGGTTCCGGCGACCACAGCAGCCGCACGATGTCGACGGCCTCGCACAGCGCCCGGGCGGCCTCGGCCGGCTCGCGGGCCGGCGTGCCGAGCGCGGCGATGGCCGGCCAGAACGCCCCGGCCCCGAGGCCGAGCTCGAAACGACCGCCGGAGAGCAGATCGAGGCTCGCGCCGGCCTTCGCGATCATGGCGGGTGTGCGCAGTGGGACGTTGGCCACGTCCGGGAAGACGCGGATGCGCGTCGTGCGCTCCAGGATCGAGCCCATGAGCACGAACGAGTCGACGAAGCGGCGCTGGTACGGATGATCCTGCACACCGACGAGATCCAGGCCGCCGCGTTCGGCGGCGGCAACCATCGCGAAGAGCTCGGGCAGCGCGGCGGCATCCGGTGTCGGGAAGATGCCGAACTCCACCGCTCTGCCGTAATCAGCCATCGCTCATGCCCTCCTCGATGTGCTGCCGAGTCTAGAACGCTAGGCGGCTGGCGCGCTGCCCAGTGCGGACAGGAACCGTGCGGTGTCGTCGGCGATCTCGGGTGAGAGGGTGTGGTGGAGGTAGTGGTCGCCGTCGAGGAAGACTACCTCGCCGTGCTCGACGCTGGCGGCCTGCTCCTCGTGCAGCTCCGCCCACGTGGCGAAGTCGGGGTTCTCCGCCTGGGCGAAGAGCAGCACGGGCAGGTCGTGCGGGAACGTGCGGGCACTCGCCGCGGCGAAGTTCTCCGCGATGTGCTTCAGCTCGTTCACGTAGGTCGTGGAGAGGGAGTTCTGGGCCGAGAGCATCGTCATCTGCTCCGCCGTCTCCGTGTCGAAGTCCAGGCCGGCGTATGGGTCGCTGAGCGCATAGAGCACGCGCATGAGGCCGAGCGTCTTCGCGGTCTGCATCGCGGCCAGCGGGAGCTCCTTGTCCATTCCCGGCTGATCGGGGACGCTGCTGTCGATGCCGACGAAGGCGGTGACCTCGTCGCGGAAGTGCTCCGTGTACTCGAGCCCGTAGATGCCGGCGATCGAGTGCCCCATCAGCACGTAGCGGTCGATGTCGAGGGCCTGCAGCGCCTCGTGCACCTCGTTCGCGATGTTCTCGCTGGTCCGTGCCTTCTCCGTGCCATCGCTCAGGCCGTATCCGAACGGTTCGACGGCCACGACCCGGTAGTCGGTGGCGAGCTCCGTGATCAGCGGCGAGAAATCGAGGGCGGGCGCCGCGGTGCCGAAACCGGGTAGGAGCACGATCGTCTCGTCGCCGGCGCCGCTGATCACCACGTTCATGTTCTTGCCGTCGACCGGCACCAGCTGGCCGTAGCTCTCGATGCGCTCGGCCTCCGCGGTCGTTGCCGTGACGTTCACGACCGCCGTGGTGGCCAGGGCCAGTGCGATCACCGCCACGATCACACCGAGCGTCCTGAGCGTGATTCTGAGGAACTTCTTCATGATTGTCCTTGTCATTGGGTAGATGTCATTGGGTTGATGGGTCGCGAATGGATGGTGGATGCCGACACGCCTGTGACGCGCGGGCGAGGGTGGGCGCCCGAGATCGGGCGCAGGGCAGCCCACGGTGACCGCCCCTGTGCGGGGCGAATCGACGGCGGACCGGCTAGATCACACCGCTGCGGAAGGCGAAGACGACGGCCTGCACGCGGTCGCGCATGCCGAGCTTCTGCAGAATGCGACCGACGTGGGTCTTCACCGTGGACTCGGAGAGCCAGAGCTGCTGGGCGATCTCCGCGTTCGAGAGCCCGAGCACGAGGGCATCGAACACCTCGCGTTCGCGCTCGGTGAGCGCCTGCAGGCGTTCGGTCGCTGCGCGTCGTTCCGATTCCCGCCGTGCCTCGGCCGCGGCATCCGGCACCCGTCTCAGGTCGCCGTAGCGCCGGAGCAGCTCGGACGTCACCCGCGGCGCCAGCACGGCATCGCCGGCCGCGACGGCGCGCACGGCCGCGAGGATGTCATCGCTCGTTGAGTCCTTGAGCAGAAAGCCGCTCGCGCCAGCCTCGAGGCCGCCGAACGCGTAGGCGTCGATGTCGAAGGTGGTCAGGATGATCACCCGGCTGTCCCCGCTGTGTGCGGTGATCTCGCGGGTCGCCTCGATGCCGTCCATCCGGGGCATCTGCACGTCCATCAGCACGATGTCGGGGTTGAGCGCCGCGGTGAGCGCCACCGCCTCGATGCCGTCTGAGGCCTCGGCGACGACGTCGATGCCGTCGCTCGCGCCCAGCACCATCGCAAGCCCGGTGCGAATGAGGGCCTGGTCGTCGGCGATCAACACCCGGATGCCGCTCATCGGCCAGCCCCCGGAAGAATCAGTCGCACTGTCCATCGTCCTTCTCCGTCCGGGCCTGCCGCGAGCGATCCGCCGTACAGGGCGGCGCGCTCGTGCATCCCGACGAGGCCGCGGCCGACGTGGCCGCCAGCCGGCTGCTGCAGGGGCGCCCCGTCGTTCCGCACGGTGACGTCGACGTCGTCGCCGGTCTCGACCAGGACGCTCACGCTCGTCGGCGCCGAGGCGTGGCGGAGCGCGTTGGTCAGCGCCTCCTGCACGACACGGAAGACGGTCACCTGCACGCCGGACTGCGGCGGGGTGTCTCCGCTGAGCTCCAGCTCGACCGGCAGGCCGATGCCCCGGTAGACCTCGATGAGCCGGGGGAGGTCGTCGAATCCGGTGCCGGACTGCGGCGCGGCCGAGCTCGGCGTCGATTCCAGGACGCCGATCACGCGACGCATCTCGGTGAGCGAGGAGCGGGCGACGCCACCGAGCTGTCCGATCGCCTCCTTGGCCCGCTGCGGTTCCGTGTCGTACACCGCGCTGGCGCCGTCGGCCAACCGCACGATCACCGAGAGGGAGTGCGAGACGATGTCGTGCACATCACGGGCGATGCGAGAGCGCTCGGCGAGGGCGGCGAGCTGGGCCTCCTGATCGCGTTCACGCTCCAGCTGCCTGGCGTGCTCGAGCAGGCCGGCGATGTAGCGCCGACGATTGCCCGAGTTCTGCCCCCAGAGCAGCGCAACCAGCAGCACGAGCAGGCCGGTGACCGCGTACGCGATCACATCGCCGATGCGGGAGGTGCCCATGCCGGGAATGGAGAGCGGCGGGTCGACGAACAGGTACGTCACACTGACCAGCACGGTCACGGCGGCGGATGCCGACGCCGCCAGCCACGCTCTCCGCACCGAGTCGTACACGGCGACCGCGAAGACACAGTAGGCCGCGGCCAGGTTGAGCAGATCGGGGCTGACGAGGGCGAGCGGCAACGTGATCACGAAGGTGACCCAGAAGGCGAACAGCGGGCGACGCCGCCGGAACAGCACGAGGCAGAGCGCGACGAGGATGACCACGCTGCCGAAGGCGACGCCGGCGACCCAGCCGAATGCAGGCGTCGACGCGGTGAGCAGCAGTGTCGGCGTCGTCATCAGCACCCAGCTGACGGCGACCAGGATGTCGACGAGCCGAGGGTGGCGCTGCCCGTAACGGGCGGCCACCCCGAGACTGCGCGGCATGGTCGTGGTCACGGTGCCAGTCTCCCATGCGTCGTCAGCGCGGCATCCCGCTCGGTGTCGTCGAGCCCGATGTCGTCGAGCCCGCTGTCTTCGAGCCCGGAGTCGGGTTCGGCATCCCGAGCGGCCCGCTTCGCCGCCCGCCGCTCCGTGCGGCGCTCGTGCAGCACGTACAGTGCCGGAACGACGATGAGCGTGAGCAGTGTCGACGACACGAGGCCGCCGATCACGACGATCGCGAGCGACTTCGAGATGAATGCTCCGCCTCCGGTCAATCCGATGGCCATCGGCAGCAGCGCGAAGATCGTCGCACACGCCGTCATGATGATCGGCCGCAGGCGCAGTCGTGCCCCGTGCGTGACCGCCTCGTCGATGCCTGAGCCGTGGCGGCGGTACTCGTTGATGAGGTCGATCAGCACGATCGCGTTCGTCACCACGATGCCGATCAGCATCAGCATGCCGATCATCGCGGGGATGCCGAGCGGCGTTCCCGTGATGAGCAGGCCGAGGATCGCGCCGGTGGCGGCGAGCGGAACCGAGACGAGCAGCAGCAGCGGCTGCACGAGCGAGCGGAAGGTGGCGACCAGCACGATGTAGACGAGGGCGATGGCGATGAGCATCGCCAGGCCGAGCTGGGCGAACGAGTCGCCCTGTTCCTCTGCTGCGCCGCCCTGGTCGAGGCTGACCCCGTCCGGCAGCTCGAGCGCGGCGATCGCGGTGTCGACGGCGAAGGCAGCGGCCCCGAGGTCGCCGCCCTTGGGCGTGGCGGAGACGGTGACGGCACGCACGCCGTCGATGCGGGTGATCGTGGCCGGAGCGTTGACGACGGCGATGGTTGCGACATCGCCGACGCTGACGGCACTCGCCCTGACGTTCTCGATGTCGCGCTGAGCCTGAGCGAGCCGCTCGGACTCGGCCTGCTGCGCCGCACCGTCCGCAATCGCGTCGCGGGCGGAGGCGATCTGCTCGTCCATGGCGCTCAGCCCGGCTTCGGCCCCGGAGATGGCCGCGCCGAGTTCCGCAACGAGCTTCTGGTGCTCGATCGCGCCGAGCACGCCTCCCGTCACGGGGCTCGGGTCTGCTGGGGGAGGGCTCGCGATCAGCGCGGCGAGCTGCTGCCGCATGGCGGCCAGATCCCGGCCGGACTGCTCCCGCGCCTCCACGAGCTCTGAGACCTGCTCATCGGCAGTGCGGTTCGCCTCGGCCCTGGCGTCGTCGGCGAGCTGCTGTTGCTCGGCGGTCAGCGCATCAACCGCGCTCTTCTGGGCGCGTTGCTGCTGCAGCGCGGTGACGGGGAGCGGGAGGGCGGCGATCGCCGCCGGATCGCTGCCCGTTGTGCGCGAGCGGAGCACGAGGTCGTGGCTCGCGCCGTCGACGCTCACCGAACCGAGCCGTTCGCCTTCGACGGCCGCGGCAATCGCCGCCCCGACCTCGACGACGCTGAAGCCTTGCGCGGCTGCGGCGGTCTGGTCGACGGACACCGAGAGCACCGGCTGCTCCGCGGCGAGGTTGCTCGTCACCTCGGTGATCTCGGGGAGGGCGTCGAGCTCGGCGGCGATGGCGTCGGTGGCCGTGGCGAGCGCCGCCTCGTCACTGCCCTTCACGATCACGTCGATCGTCGAGCTCGTCGTCTGGGTGGCCTGGGTGGAGACGGTGATGTCCTCGCTGCGGGGCAGCGTGTCAACGGCCGTGCGGATGCCGACGAGCGCGGCATCCGGGTCGGCGTCGCTCGTGAGCACGAGATCGAGCCGCACCGGCGCGCCGTGGGCCCCGACGGTCGTCTGGTACGACTCGACGTCGTCGACGGCGGCGACCGCCTCCTCGAGCACGACGGCGACGGCATCCGCCGATGCCAGGGTCGAACTCATCGGCATCGTTTGCTCCAGTTGCACGGCCCTCGCGTCGGCGAAGCTGCCGAGCATGTCGGTCTTCAGGAATCCGGCCGCGAACAGCGTTCCGGCGAAGACCACAACGGCGACGACCACCATCGTGACCGGGCGGCGGAGCGCCAGGCCCAGCGCGGGCAGATAGGCGCGCTGCATGGCCGTTGTGCGCTCGGCCTCCGGGGATTCCGTCTGCTCGCCCGGCGCGTCGCCGGCAGACTCGGCCCGGCGCGCGGATGTCGATGGCTTGCGCATGAACCAGTAGGCGAGCACGGGCACGATCGTCAGAGACACGACGAGGGAGGCGAGCAACGCGACGGAGACCGTGACGGCGAACGGCCGGAACAGCTCGCCGGCGACGCCGCCGACGAAGGCAACGGGCAGGAACACCGCGACGGTGGTGAGCGTGGACGCCGTCACAGCGCCGGCGACCTGCGCGACAGAGGCGCGCACGTCCTCGACGCTGAGACCACCGGAACCGCGGCGCCTGGTGATGTTCTCGATCACGACGATCGAGTCATCGACCACCCGGCCGACCGCGACCGTCAGGGCGGCCAGGGTGAAGATGTTGAGCGTGAATCCGCCGAAGCGCAGCGCGATGACGGCGATGAGCAGCGACATCGGGATCGAGATCGCGGTGATCACCGTTGCCCGCGGCGAGAGCAGGAAGATCAGGATGACGAGCACGGCGAAGAGGAGTCCGAGCCCGCCCTCGACCGAGAGATCGTGGATGGACTGCTCGACCATCGTCGACTGATCGAAGATCGTGTGCATTGCGGCACCGGCGCCGAGCTGGGGGAGCGTGGCCGCGACGGCATCCGCGACCGCGTGGGAGACCTGAACGGCGTTGGCGTCGGGCAGCTTCGTGATCGTCAGGCCGATCGACGGCCGGCCGTCGGCGCGGGAGAGGGAGGTCTGCTCGACGGGGACGAGTTCGACCGCTGCGACGGCAGACAGCGCGACCGGACCGTCCATGGTCGGAATGGGGAGCGCAGCGATGTCCGCGAGGGTGGCGTTCTCCTGCCCGACCTCGATCGCGAGGGACTGTTCCCCCTCCACGCTCGTCCCGGCCGGCACCACGGTGCCTGCGGTGCGCAGCAGCGCGCCGATCACGGCCTGATCGATGGAGTGGGCCGCCAGCGCGGCCGGGTCGGCCGTGACCAGCACCCGCTGCTGCATCCGCCCGGCGAGCTCAACGTCGCGCACACCTGGCACGTTGCCGAGCACCGGCAGCAGGACGCTGTCGACGCGCGCGGCGAGGACGTCGGACTCGGCGTCGCTCGTCAGGGCGAGGGCGAGCACGGGGATGTCGCTGCTGCTGCCCGCGAAGACGGTTGAGACGATGCCGTCCGGCGCCGCGGCGAGGGTGTCGGATGTCGCTGCCTTGATGTCGGCGAGGATCTTGGTGCTGTCGGCGCCGAACCCCCACAGCACGCTGAGCTCGGCTGTGCCGCTCCCGGTGTTCGAGCGCACCTCGTCGACTCCGGGGACGGAGGACAGCGCCCGGGAGAGCGGCTCCACCGCCTGGCGGTCGAGCGTCGCCGACGATGCACCCGGCTTGGCCAGCACGACGACAGCGGCCGGCTGCTCGATGGCAGGCAGCAGTTCCTGTTTCATCGAACCGGTGGCCCAGAGGCCAATCGCGACGATGAGCAGGCTGAGCAGCGCGACGATGGCGCGGTTGGCCAGGCTCAGGCGGGTGAGCAGCGTCATGGAGTGGATTCCTTCGATAGGCATTCTGCGAGCGTTTTCACGCTATGAGAGTGCCCATCGGCCGCGCGTCCCCCTGAGTGCCCATGTGTGCTGCCGCCGCATCGGCCTCAGGTACTACATCCCAGTGACCGTCAGCCAGGCAACCAGCACACCGCGCTACTCGGCCGCTCCGACGTACCTCGCCAGGTGCTCACCGGTCAGGGTGGGCCGCGCGGCGACGAGCTCGGCCGGCGTGCCCTCGAATACGATCCGGCCGCCGTCGTGGCCGGCACCGGGGCCGAGGTCGATGATCCAGTCGGCATGCGCCATCACGGCCTGGTGGTGTTCGACCACGATCACCGACTTCCCCGACTCGACCAGACGGTCGAGCAACCCGAGCAGGTGCTGCACATCGGCGAGGTGCAGACCCGTCGTCGGCTCGTCGAGCACGTAGATGTCGCCCTTCTCCGCCATGTTCGTGGCCAGCTTGAGCCGCTGGCGCTCACCGCCGGAGAGCGTCGGCAGCGGCTGGCCGAGGCGCAGGTAGCCGAGCCCGACATCGACGAGGCGGTGCAGGATCGCGTGCGCGGCCGGCGTGCGGGCGTCTCCCGCGCGGAAGAACTCCTCGGCCTCCGCCACCGACATCGACAGCACCTCGCTGATGTCGCGGCCGCCGAGGTGGTAGTCCAACACCGAGGCCTCGAAGCGCTTGCCCTCGCACACCTCGCAGGTCGTGGCGACGCCGGCCATCATGCCGAGGTCGGTGTAGATGACGCCGGCCCCGTTGCAGTTGGGGCACGCCCCCTCCGAGTTGGCGCTGAACAGCGCCGGCTTGACGCCGTTGGCCTTGGCGAACGCCTTGCGGATCGGCTCGAGCAGCCCGGTGTACGTGGCCGGGTTGCTGCGGCGGGAACCGCGGATGGCGCTCTGGTCGATCGACACGACGCCGGCTCCGGCGGGGATCGAATCGTGGATCAGCGAGCTCTTGCCCGAACCGGCGACACCGGTCACGACGCAGAGCACACCGAGCGGAACGTCGACATCCACGTTCTTCAGGTTGTGCGAGGTCGCGGCCCGGATCTCGAGCGTTCCATTCGGCGTGCGGACGGCCGGTTTCACCGACACCCGATCGTCGAGGTGGCGGCCGGTGAGGGTGCCGCTGGCGCGGAGCGCCTCCACGGTGCCCTCGAAGCAGATCGTGCCCCCTGCGGTCCCCGCGCCAGGACCGATGTCGATGACGTGATCGGCGATCGCGATCATCTCGGGCTTGTGCTCGACGACGAGCACGGTGTTGCCCTTGTCACGCAGGCGCAGCAGCAGCTCATTCATCCGCTGGATGTCGTGCGGGTGCAACCCGATGGTGGGCTCGTCGAACACGTAGGTGACGTCGGTGAGGGCCGAGCCGAGGTGGCGGATGAGCTTGGTGCGCTGCGCCTCACCGCCGGAGAGCGTTCCGGATGGCCGGTCGAGCGAGAGGTAGCCGAGACCGATCTCGACGAAGGAGTCGAGGGTGCGCCGGAGCGTGGAGAGCAGCGGGCCCATCGACGGCTCATCCAGGCCGTTCACCCAGGCGGCGAGGTCGCTGATCTGCATCGCGCAGGCATCCGCGATGTTGACGCCGTCGATGCGGGAGGAGCGGGCGGCTTCGCTGAGGCGGGTTCCACCGCAATCGGGGCACGCCGTGTAGGTGACGGCGCGGTCGACGAAGGCACGGATGTGCGGCTGCATCGCCTCGCGGTCCTTGGAGAGCATCGACTTCTGGATCTTGGAGACCAGACCCTCGTAGCTCATGTTGATCGACTGGATCTTGACCTTGGTCGGCTCCTTGTACAGGAAGTCGTGCAGCTCGGTCTCGCTGTAGTCCCGGATGGGCTTGGCCGGATCGAGGAAACCGGACTCGGTGTAGATGCGCACCATCCAGCCGTCGGCCGTGTAGCCGGGGATCGTGATAGCCCCCTCGGCGAGTGACTTGCCGTCGTCGAACAGCTGGGCGAGGTCGATGTCGGTGACCATGCCCATGCCCTCGCAGCGCGGGCACATGCCGCCGGTGACGGAGAACTCGCGCCGCTCCTTGACCGTCTCGCCTGCCTTCTCCATGGTGATGGCGCCTGCGCCGCTGACCGAGGCGACATTGAAGGAGAACGCCTGCGGCGAACCGATGTACGGCTGCCCGAGCCTGCTGAACAAAATGCGCAGCATGGCGTTGGCGTCGGTGACCGTGCCGACCGTTGACCGGGGGTTGGCGCCCATCCGCTCCTGGTCGACGAGGATCGCCGTCGTCAGGCCCTCGAGCGTGTCGACATCCGGCCGCGCGAGCGTCGGCATGAAGCCCTGCACGAATGCGCTATACGTCTCGTTGATCATCCGCTGGGATTCCGCGGCGATCGTGCCGAAGACGAGCGAGCTCTTGCCGGAGCCGGAGACGCCCGTGAACACCGTGAGCCGACGCTTCGGGATGACGACGCTGACGTCTTTGAGGTTGTTCACCCGTGCGCCGTTGACGCGGATCAGATCGTGGCTGTCTGCGCTGTGCCTGCCGTCATCTTGCAGCGAGTTCGCGCGCGTGTCCGTCGTCATGGTCATGAGGTCTCCAACTGTCGTGCGGGTGCCGCGTTCGAGCTTACTTCGGAGCACTCGGTGCCGTCACGGCATCCGCAGCTCCGGCGCGTACCATCGTGGGGTGCCCCCACGTTCTCCGCTGCCGCAACGAAACGGGCTGGATGCCGCCTGGCTGCGCACCCCGGACCGGGACCCGGCCATGCCTGAGCCGTGGCCGCACATGGGGGCCTGGCTGCACGAGCGGCTGTCCGAACACATCGATGTTCCCGACTTCCTGGAGCAGGGGCGCATCGTGTACGAGACGGGGGAGCCCGCCCGCTGGGGCGACGACTACCGCTCGCACACCTTCGTGTGGTTCCACCGGGACCTCTCGGAGGAGAAAGTCGTTCCCGGGCGGATCCACGTCGTCCACAGGGACGAGCGGATCGTCGTGATCGACAAGCCGCCGTTCCTCTCCTCGATCCCGCGCGGCAAGCACGTGCAGCAGAGCGTCGTCGTGCGGCTCCGTGCCGAGCTCGGGCTGCCGGAGCTGTCGCCGCTGCACCGGCTGGATCGGGTGACATCGGGGCTGCTCGTGCTGGCGACCGAGAAACGCTGGCGCGCCGCGTACCAGACGATGTTCCAGCGTGGGGAGATCGGCAAGGTCTACCGAGCGCTCGCGCCCGACCGGCCGGAACTCGCCGAGGCCGTGACCGTGCGCAACCACCTCGCCAAGGCGCGCGGGCAGCTGCAGGCCGAGCTCGTTCCAGGAGCCCCGGTCAACGCCGAATCGGTGATCCAGCGGGAATCGGTGCTCGGTGACTCTGCCGTGTACCGGCTGGCCCCGACGACAGGGCGCACACACCAGTTGCGGATGCACATGCTGGGGCTCGGGGCGCCGATCGACGGTGACCCGCTCTACCCGGTCGTTCGCGGCGTTGCCGTCGACGACTTCTCCACTCCGCTGCAGTTGCTGGCCAGTGACGTGACGTTCACCGACCCGATCGACGGCACCGCGCGCCACTTCGCCAGCGTGCGCAGCCTGCCGCTGCGGTCCGAGGCCTGAGCCGCCGGCACTCGCCCCCGCCCCCTCCCGTCGCGCCGACCGGGGGTGTCCGCGTGGCGCCCGCTTGTCGCGCGCCGCGCACGGACGTATGATTCATCGAGCGATAGTTGAATCGTGCGTTCGATAATCGAACATCATGCACCGCACAGAGAAGTGAGGAAAGCCGTGCAGTTCCACCACCACGGATACGTGTCAACCGACCCGCGCGTCGAGCCGGCCGCAGGGGTCGGCATCGACCGACCGGACGAGCTGCCGGAGTTCGTCGATGTGCTCATCGTTGGGACGGGCCCGGCCGGCATCGTCGCCGCCGCCCAGCTGGCGCAGTTCCCCGGCGTGACCACCCGGATCGTCGAGCGCCGCGGTGAGCGCCTCGCGATCGGCCAGGCCGACGGCATCCAGGCCCGCAGCGTCGAGACGTTCCAGGCATTCGGCTTCGCCGAGCGCATCATCGCCGAGGCCTACCGCATCACCGAGATGGCCTTCTGGAAGCCCGACCCCGAGGAGCCGGGCACCATCGTGCGCGCGGCCCGCACGCTCGACGACCCGACGGGGATCAGCGAGTTCCCGCACCTGATCGTCAACCAGGCCCGCGTGCTCGACTACTTCGCCGAGTTCGCGGCGAATTCGCCAGCGCGCATTCGGCCGGACTACGGCTTCGAGTTCCGCGGGCTGGAGGTGACCGGCGACGGTGAGTACCCGGTGACGGTGACCCTCGAGCACAGTGCGGGTGAGCTCGCCGGCCAGCAGAAGGTCGTCCACGCCAAGTACGTGCTCGGCGCGGACGGTGCCCGCAGCGCGGTCCGTGAGTCGATCGGGGCACAGCACATCGGCGGCCAGGCGTTCCACGCATGGGGCGTCATGGACACGCTGGCGGTCACCGACTTCCCCGACATCCGCACGAAGTGCTCGATCCAGTCCGAGGCGGGCAACATCCTCCTGATCCCGCGCGAGGGCGGCCACCTGTTCCGCATGTACGTCGACCTCGGTGAGGTGTCGGCCGAGGACCACGGAGCCGTCAGGGCGACCACCCTCGAGCAGATCATCGCGAAGGCGAACGAGATCCTGCACCCGTACGTGCTCGACGTGAAGGACGTGCCGTGGCACAGCGTCTACGAGGTCGGCCACCGGGTGACCGACCGTTTCGACGACGTGCCGGTCGAGGAGATCGGCACGCGCACTCCGCGCGTGTTCATCGCCGGTGACGCCTGCCACACGCACAGTGCTAAGGCCGGCCAGGGCATGAATGTGTCGATGCAGGATGGCTGGAACATCAGCTGGAAGCTCGGCCACGTGCTCTCGGGGCGCAGCCCGGAGAGCCTGCTCGCCACCTACTCGGCCGAGCGCCACGTCGTGGCCAAGGAGCTGATCGACTTCGACCGTCAGTGGTCGACGCTCATGGCCAAGAAGCCGGAGGAGTACGACAGCCCATCGGAGCTCGAGGACTTCTACGTGCGCACAGCGGAGTTCCCGGCCGGCTTCATGACGCAGTACGCCCCGTCGATGGTCATCGCCGAGGAACCGGAGCAGGCCCTCGCGACGGGATTCCCGATCGGCAAGCGCTTCACCTCGGCGCCCGTGACACGGGTCGCGGACACGAACCCGGTGCAGCTGGGGCACCACCACCGTGCAGACGGCCGCTGGCGCATCTATGCCTTCGCTGACGAGGCGCGCGCGGGCGAGAGCTCGGCGCTCGCCGACTGGGCGGAGTGGCTGCGGAGCGCGCCGGAGTCCCCGGTGCTGGTCCACACGCCGGAGGGCGCAGACCTCGACAGCCTCTTCGACGTCAAGGTCGTCTACCAGCAGCCGCACACGGAGGTCGACCTCGGCCGCGTGCCGACGTTGTTCCTGCCGCGAACCGGTCCGTTCGGCCTGATCGACTACGAGAAGGTCTACGCGAGCGACCCCAAGCACGACATCTTCGAGCTGCGCGGCCTCGACCGCGGCGGTGTGGTCGTCGTCGTGCGCCCGGACCACTACGTCGCGCATGTGCTGCCGCTCGGCGCGACGGCTGAGCTGGCCGCGTTCTTCCGGCAGAACCTGCTGCCGGCCGGCTGACGCGCCGACCGGGCGGCGGCTCGGTCAGCGGGTCGCGCGCTCCAGCAGCTCCAGGATGTGCACGTAGGACTCGCCGGTGGCTCGCGTCATGCCGATCTCGCAGGTGCGGTTGCATGAGGCGTGTGCGTCGAAGTCGCGTCCGCCGATCTCGGCCGCCTCTGCGGAGGTGGCCGAGGCGGTGAGCTCGGGGTGCAGCATGCCGCGATCGCCGGCGAAGGCGCAGCAGCCCCATGCATCCGGCACGACCGCCTCCACGGCGACGGCCCCGGCGATCTCCCGCAGGTGATCGTTGGAGCCGAGCCGGGTGCTCGAACACGTCGGGTGCAGCGCCAGCGAGGCGAGCTGCTCCGTGACGTCGAGCCCAGGCAGCAGCCGCTCGGCGGCGAAGTCGACGGCGTCGATGATTCTGAGCGACACCGGGTGACCGTCGAGTTCGGTCACGTTCTCCAGCGCGTGCACCAGTCCCTCCGTGCACGAGGAGTTGTCGCAGACGATCGGCAGGGTGCCGCCTCCGGATGCCGCGAGGAGGGCCCGCACGGTCTTCTCGATCGCCGTGCGGTAGCCGTCGGCGAGGCCCTTGGACTTCCACGGGGTGCCGCAGCAGAGCGAGTCAATGCGCTCGGGGGTCACCAGCCGCACCCCGGCGCGCTCGCAGAGCAGGCGGAACGCCTCCGCGGCGCCGATCCCGCCGTCAGCCGGGCCGAACATGGAGCCGACGCAGGCGGAGAAGAAGACCGCGTCGCCGGTGTCCGGTGAGCCGTGTGCGCGCTTGGCCCCACCGCGCGGCAGGTCGCCGCTCCACTGCGGCACGACGTCACTGCCGAGCACGGCGCGGCCGGCGGCGCTGGCGAGGCACGCGACAGGCGGAACCAGCTTGGCCGCGCTGAGTGCGACGGATGCTCCGCGGCTGACCCCGCCCCAGGCGTTCGCCAGCCCCGCGGCGATGGTGCGGGTCGGCGCGTTCGCATCCTGCTCGCGGAGCCGACGCACGAGGTCGCCCGTGTTGATCAGCACCGGGCAGGCGGTCTGGCACATGCCGTCCGCTGCGCAGGTCTGAACCGAGGAGTACTCCTCGGCGGCGGCGAGCCTGGCATCCAGGCCGGAATCGCCGGTGGCGCGGGCCGCGGCCCGCGCCCGGCGCACCGCGATGCGCTGCCGCGGGGTGAGCGTCACGTCCTTGCTCGGGCAGACCGGCTCGCAGTACCCGCACTCGACACAGCGGTCGACCTCGGCCTCCACCTCGGGCGTCACCTTCAGGTGCTCGAGGTGCGAGGTGGGGGAGTCGGTGAGCAGCACGCCGGGATTCAGCACGCCGCGCGGGTCGCAGAGGCGCTTCACCTCGCGCATGACGGCGTAGAGCTCGCCGCCGAACTGGCGTTCAACGAACGGCGCCATGATGCGGCCTGTGCCGTGTTCGGCCTTCAGCGTGCCACCGGCGCCGAGCACGAGCTCGACGAGCTCGTCCGTGAACCGCGCCTGGCGCTCGATGGCGCCGTCGGCAGTGAAGTCCTCGGTGAGCAGGAAGTGGATGTTGCCGTCCTTGGCGTGCCCGAAAATGACGGCGTCGTCGTAGCCGTGGCGGCGGAACAGGAGCTGGAGCGCCGCGCAGGTGGCGGAGAGCCGCTCGACGGGAACGGCGATGTCCTCGAGCAGTGCGGTCGTTCCCGGCTTCCTGACACCGGCGATGGCCGCGTACAGCCCCTTGCGGAAGTGCCAGAGGCGGGCGCGCTCCTTCGCGTCGCGGGTGATGGCGAGCGCGGGGGCGCCGGCGGCGGCGATGGCCAGCCCGGCGCGCTCGATCTGCGCGGCGAGATCGGCGTCATCCGCCCCGTGGTACTCCACCAGCAGGGCGGCGTGGTCGGCGATCTCGACGTCGTCGATGATGCCGGCCGCCGTCGGATCGGCCTGGATGACGCGAAGCGATGCGGCATCCATCAGTTCGAGCGTGGCCGCTCCGGTCGCGACCAGCACGGGCAGGATGCCGGTCGCCGCGTCGAGGCTGTCGAACACGAGCAGGGCGGTGCCGATCGCGGGGGCGATCGGCACCGTGTCGAAGACGGCCTCGGCGACGAAGCCCAGCGTGCCCTCGCTGCCGACGAGCAGGTGGGCGAGGATCTGCACCGGCTCGCTGAAGTCGAGGAAGGAGTTCAGGCCGTAGCCCATCGTGTTCTTTCCGCGGTACTGCCGCTCGATCTCGGCGACGAGATCCGCGCGGCCGCGAATCTCATCGCGCAAGCGGGCCAGGCCCGCGTGCAGGGCTGGCTCCGCCGCGGCGAGCCTGGCATCGGCATCTGGCAGCGCGGTGTCGACGATGGTGCCGCTCGGCAGCACGACGGTGAGCGCGGCGAGCGTGCGGTAGCTGTTGTGGTGGGTGCCGCACGCCATGCCGCTGGAGTTGTTGGCGATGACGCCGCCGATGGTGGCGGCGATCTCGCTGGCCGGGTCGGGGCCGAGCTTGCGGCCGTGCCGGATCAGTCTGGCGTTCACCTGGCGCACGGTCGCGCCCGGCTGCACCCGCACCCGCGTGCCCCCGTCCTCGACGGTGATCCGGCGGAACGCGGAGCGGGTGTCGAGCAGGATGCCGTCGCCGGAGGCCTGGCCGGAGAGGCTCGTGCCGCCGGAGCGCACGGTCACGTGCCGGCCGGCATCCGCCGCGAAGCCGAGCACGGCTGCCACATGCTCGACGCTCTGCGGCGTGACGACCGCGTCGGGGGTGAGCAGCACGTGCGATGCGTCGACGCCGGCGACGATCCGATCGAACTCCGCGACCGTGACGGTGCGGTCGCCCTCGCCCTGCCGGCCACCGATGGCGCCCCAGAGCCCGGCGGCGAGTGACTCGTTGCCGGGGGAGACGGCGGAGCGGGTGGCGGTTGCTGATGGCGTCATGCGCGGGGGAGTCCTGACGGTGTGGTGGTGCCGCTGCGCTCACACCGTGGAGACGACGGTGCGGGCCCGCGGGGACCGGTCAATGAAACTTTTTTACATGAACAGCCTACACTTCGTAACTTTGTGCCCAGTTGGGCGCTCAGCGGGGCGCTCTCAGGCGCCGTAGGCGCGCGCCACGGACTGGGCACCGAGCTTCAGCCGCTCGGCGATCTCTCCTTCGGTGCCCGGGATGACGACGTGGATCACCGCGATCGACGCCGGAGGTTGCCCTGGCAGCATGAGCGGCACGGCGACCGACTTCAGCGACGGCACGACCTCGTCGTGACTGGAGGCGTAGCCGCGCGACCGGCTCTCGGCCAGCTCCGCCCGCAGCTCCGGGCCCAGCTCGGCCGGCCATGCGCTCTCCGGGAGCCCGAGGAGGATCGCCTTGCCCGGCCCGCCTCGGCTGATCGGATGCCGGTAGCCCGGGCGATATGCCACGACGGCGACCGTCTGGCGTGGGGCTGCGCTCACGAGGGTGACGGCCTCGCCGCTGTCGAGCATCACCGCGAGCAGGCAGGTCATGCCGAGCTCATTCGCGATCTCGTTGAGCACGGGCAGCGCCGCCTGCTGCAGATTGCGCGCGACCCCGGAGTTCAGGGCCGCGAGACCGGCGCCCAGGCCGACGTGGCCGGCGCCGTCTCTGGTCACCAGATTGTGTTCCTCGAGCGTGCGCAGCAGGCGGTAGGCGACCGAACGGTGCACGTCGAGGGCGGCGGCCAGCTCGGCGATCGAGAGGTTGCGTTCGGCGCCGGCGAGGATCTCAAGCAGGCGGATGCCGCGGCTCAACGTCTGCGAGCCGGCCGGCGGAGCAGCCTGTTTCTCCATCGCTCTCCCAGCCTCTCTTCTCGCGTCTCTACGGCAGCCGTCACGGCATGTGATCGCTGTGTTCGATATTAGGACACGACGGACATTCTCCGGAGACCCGGGTCTGTTCCGCGGCGCCGTTCCGTGTGATCCTGAGTGCACCGAGGCCGTCGCCGCGGGTGAGTCATCGAGGAGGCGAGCGGCCATGAGCGAGAGCGACGAATCCGCCTCGCCCGACCTCCGTCCGTGGTGGCAAAGGCGGCGCGAGCTCGTCACGCCCGAGCTCATCTCCGGCACCGTGTTGGTCAGTGCCGTCATCGCCGTCGCCGACGAGAGCGGTCGCGCCATCACCACGACCGGGGTGACCGTCATCACGATGCTGGTGTTGTGGGTCTCGCAGTTCTACATCGTCGCGATCGCGTCGCAGGCCCGTCGACCGGCCGGGGAGCCCGTGCATCCGGCCCGCTCGATCCGCGTCGGGCTCGACGGCTCGGTCGGGCTGTTGATTGCAACCGTTCCGGGGCTGCTCCTGCTGCTGCTCGGCGACCTCGGCGTGCTGCCTGCGAACGTGGCCTACTGGGCCGCGCTCTGGGCCGGCGTTGTCGTGTTGGCGTTCCTCGGCTGGATCGCGTTCAGCGGTCGGCGGGTGGCGTGGTACTGGCGGCTGTGCGGAATGTGCGCAACCGCCGGATTCGGGGTTGTCGTCATCATCCTGCGGATCCTGATCGACTGAGGCAGGGCAGGCGAGGCTCAGCTGCGGAAGAACGTGTTGGATCGCGGCAGGTAGAGCAGGACCAGGGCGGTGACCGACAGCAGGATGCTGATCACCGCGAGCCAGAGCAGCCAGGGTGTCGTGACGGAGAGTATGACGGCCGCCACGATCGAGAGGGATTGGAAGGCGGTCGCGACCACCCTGGCCCCGTAACTGCCGCCGAAGAGCCCGCCGGCGACGATGAGGGTGACCGCACCGAGGATGGCGATGGCGACGGCGAAAACGATGAGCGGGCCGCTCCCGCCGAAGCGCTGCACCAGCTCGTCATTGCCCAGCTGGAGGAGCAGCAGCACGCCGGTGATCACGTTGAGCGCCCCGGAGGCCCAGAGCATGACCGCGACGGCTGTGACTCCGCCAGGGCGGCGATTCTCAGCTGTTGACACGGTGCGCTCCCATCGTCTCTGCTCGCAGTGGCTGCTGCTGCACGCTAACCCCGTCGGCCGCCGAACGCCTCACCCGATCTGCGTGAGGTGACGCCGGGCGCGGTGGCACGCACACGGGCGGGACGGCCACGGTGGCCGTCCCGCCCCGTGTGCTGCTGAGCACTCAGGCCTTGGCCAGCGCCTTCGCCTTGAGCGCCTCGAACTCGGCCGGGCTCAGTGCGCCGGAATCGAGCAGCTGCTTCGCCTTCTCGATCTCGGCGGCCGGTGAGCTGCTGCTGCCGGCGACGTCGCGGATGTACTCATCGTTCTGAAAGCGCGCCTGACGGTACTCGTCCATGCGCCGCTCCGACATCTGACGGCCGCGGGCGATCAGGTAGATGAAGGTGCCGAGGAACGGCACAAACACCAGGAACAGCACCCAGAGCGCCTTCATCCAGCCGTTCAGCGTGTGGTCGCGGAACACATCGACGATGACGGTGATGAAGATCCAGATGCACGCGATGGTGATATAGACCCAGAACAACCAGAGGAGATAGTCCCAGAAAGTCATGTTCGTTCCGCCTTCCAGCATGCGGTGTGCCCATCACCCCGCGGTCGCCTCGACGGTAATGCCGGGCCGATGGCGCCGGCATCATCCCGATGGCATGAACTCCGCACACCGTGTTCACCGCGGTGTTCACCCCATCCGCGTGAGGCGCTTTCCCCGCGGTTGTCGTCCACTTGAGGGGAAGGGCGGGTCCCTGGTTGCCACAGCGCTGTGCGGCCGGGTGCGACTTGCCGGCGGAAGGGGTGGTGTCGTGGACTACAGGCAACGACTGCGCCGGATGGCGATCAACGAGCAGGGCCTGGTTGAGAGCGAGGCCGGCCTCAGTGAACTCGGTGTGCTCGATCCCAAGACCCTGGCGCTCGCTCGTCTGGCGGCGTTGGTTGCGATCGGGGGCGCAGGGCCGTCGTTCGGTGAACAGGCGACGGCCGCCGTGAGCGCCGGTGCCTCAGCAGACGAACTCGTCGACGTCATCGTCGGCGTTGCCTCGATCGTCGGTGTCCCGCGCGTCGTCGCCGCTGCGCCACGGCTCGCTCTGGCCCTCGGCTTCGACGTCGAGGACCCGGTCGACTGACGCGGCCGGCGGTGGGCGTGGTCTAGCCGCCGAGCAGGCCGATGGCCATCGCGCGCTCGACGGCCTCCGCCCGCGACGAGACGCCCAACTTGCGGTAGATCGACCCGACCTCGGTGCTCACCGTGTTGCGCGACACGAACAGGCGCGCTCCGATCTCCGGAACGGTCAGGTGCGTCTGCAGATACGGGAGGAGGCGCAGCTCCGCCGGGCTCAGCGGCGACGCTCCGACGGCGCCGGTGGTCGGTGAGGAAATGATCGATTGGAGTGCGGCGATGTCATCGAGGAGCGTGCCGAGTTCTGGTCGATGAAGCAGGATGTCGTCGATCTCCCGCATCAGGTGTCTGGCCGTTGCGTGGTCGCCGAGCGCGAAGTGCGCCTGAGCCAACTGGAGCCGAACACGCGTGGCGAGGGCGGGAAAGGCCCAGTTGCAGACCGGGCGGGCGCGCATGGCCCTGATGAGTTCGCGCTGCGCCGCCTTCAGGTCGCCGCGGTGCAGCGTGAGCCTGGCCGCACCGGCCAGCGCGAGCACGGATGTCGCGTAGTCCTCGAGCTGCTGCTCGTCGACCGTGTGCAGCGCAGACGCGAGGAGGGCGTCGGCCTCGGCCCAGCGACCACGATCCATGGCGATGATCGCACGCTCGGAATCGCACAGCACTTGTCCATCGCTGTTGCCTGCACTGCTGGCCAGCGCAGAGGCTTCGGCGAACAGGCGATCGGCGGCGTCGGCGTGCCCGAGCAGCAGCTCGGCCTCCCCGGCCAGGCTCAGCGCCTGATCCCGCCACATGCTCCATGCAGGCTCCACCGCCAACGCCAGCTGCGCGTCGGCGAGGGCGTGCTCCGGGCCGGCCGCGCACATCACCGACCGCAGCATCGCACGACCGGACTCGAACGACGCCGAGCCATCGAAGGGCGCGACGTCGAATGACGTCGTCTCGAGCATCGCGGCGATCCGTTCTGCTGCGCTCGCGTGTCCGGAGACGACGGCGATCCAGCCGGCCAGCACCCCGAGAGGAGGGTGGCTCTCGATCGCCGAGTCCCCGAGCTTGCTGATCCAGCGTTGCACGGTGTCCAGCTGCCCTGCCTGGTAGGTGGGCAGGGCCAGCTCAGATACCAGACGCATGGAGAGCTCGCGTTCGGGGGTCTGCAGCAGGTGTTCGACGGCGTTCGCCGCGCTCCCATTCGCCTCGTACCACTCCGCCGCCCTGAGGTGCAGCCCCGCGATCAGCTCCGGGCTGACCCGGCGAAGCTCGCCGAGCAAGAACTCCCGGAACAACGGGTGGTAGCGAAACCACTCCCGGTGGCGGTCGAGGGCGATGAGGAAGACGTTGGATCCCTCCATCTCACGCAGGCGCGCCTGAGAGTCTGAGCCACCGAGCAGCGCGTCACACAGCCCGGCAGAGAACTGCTCAAGCACGGCCGTGCACCGGAGGAAGTGTTGGGCGTCCTCAGAGAGGGCCGCCATCGATTCACGGTAGAGGTAGTCGGAGATGTAGCGATCGTCACCGGAGACGGTGGCGACGCCGCCGTGGCTGTCACGCGCGATGAGCGCGGCCAGGTACAGGCCGACCGGCCAGCCCTCCGTTCGTTCCGTGATGTCGGCGGCCAGCTCGGCGCTCAGCGGAACCTGGGCCTGCGCGAAGATCTGCATGGCCCCGTCCGCGTCCAGTGCGAGGCTCTCCGCGTGGATCTCCAGGACCGCGCCGTCTGCGCGCAGCCGGGCGAGGTCGGGGTGCTCGTGCCTGCTCGCCGTCACGAGCTGGGACCCGGCCGGGACGCCGGCCAGCACGACGCCCAAGACGTCGTGGCAGCCGGGCGAGCCGATCACGTGGAGATCGTCGATCATGATGACGAAATCGACCGGGCTCCTCCGCAGCGCCATGGCGAGGCGGGGTGCTGCACGGCCGAGTGCGGCTGCTCCGTGTCCGTGCATGCTGGCGACCAGTGACGGATCTGCGCCGGTCGCCTGCACGAAGGCCGCAGCCAGGAGGGTGAGGAGCGTGACGGCATCATCGTCGAATCGGTCAAGATTCACATAGGCGACGGCGCGGTCCTCCGCCGCGGCCCACTGGGCCAGCAGGCTCGACTTGCCGTAGCCGGACGGCGCGGTGACGGCGACGATCCGGCACTCGCTCCTTCTGGCCGTGTTGATGAGCGCGGATCGGCTGACGAACCCGGCCCGTGGGGTGGGGATCGCCAGCTTGGTTTCCAGAAGCAGCTGGTCGAGCTCGACGACGCCCGAGGCTGCGACCTGGGAGAACTCGGCCACGATCGCATACTAGGCCCGCCGATACGCGCACCTCAACCGTCGCGCAGGCGTGTGCGGAAGTGTTACGCCGATGTTCGGATGCCGGGGGTGGACAGCGGAACGCGCCAGCCGTAGCCTGCACAGCAGGCCCGGCCTCGCCGCGCGACAGCTGCCGGACACCTCGCACCAGGGAGCATGCCCATGACCTTTCCCCCGATCGCCGACTACGCATTCCTCTCCGACTGCGAGGTGAGCACACTGATCGCCCCGGACGGGGCCGTCGAGTGGCTGTGCCTCCCGCGTCCCGATGCGCCCAGTGTCTTCGGCGCGCTTCTCGACCGGGCGGCAGGGAGCTTTCGCTTCGCCCCGGCCAACACCGCGGTGCCGCAACAGCGTCGCTATCTGCCAGGAACGATGGCGCTCGAGACGACGTGGCACACGGCGACCGGATGGCTGACGGTGACCGATGTGCTCGTGCTCGGCCCCGTCGACGAACTGCGTCGTGGCGAATCGCGGCGCTCGCCGGGGGACGCGATGTCCGCGCACACCTTGCTCCGCATCGCGACGTGCTTCGACGGGAGGGTGGAGCTCGACCTGAGCTGCTTCCCCCTCTTCGACTACGGCCGTGTGCAGGGACAGTGGGCGTATGACGGCCCCGGATTCACCCGGACGACCGTCACGGCCGCCGACATCACGCTCACACTGAACAGCAGCATCCCGTTGGGGCTGATGGGCGCGCGCAGCTACGGCCGGCAGACGCTCGCCGCCGGGGAGTCGGCGTTCGCCGCGCTGAGCTGGGGAGACCAAATCACGGCTGATCTGGACGAGGCGCTCAGCCAGTTGCGCTTCACCGAATCGTTCTGGCGGGGGTGGATCAGCATGGCGTCCTTCCCCGACCACCGCTACCGCCCGTACATCGAGCGCAGCGCGCTCGCGCTCAAGGGTCTGAGCTACGCCCCGACGGGGGCGATCATGGCGGCCGCGACGACGTCCCTGCCGGAAACGCCAGGAGGACAGCGGAACTGGGACTACCGCTTCACGTGGATCAGGGACACCGCGTTCATGCTGCGGGCACTGCACAGCCTCGGCCTCGACTGGGAGGCATTCGAGTACTTCGCCTTCATCATCGACGCGGTCTCCGAGGCGGATCCGGCCATACCGTGGTCGCTGCAGATCATGTACGGCATCGGCGGGGAGCGGGACCTGACCGAGCACACGCTCGACCATCTCTCCGGGTACAGGGACTCGCGTCCCGTGCGAACCGGCAACGGGGCGTTCGATCAGCATCAGCACGATGTGTGGGGGATGCTGCTCGATGCCGTCGAGGAACACCTGCGGGGAGGCGGGCAGGTCGCCCCCGGCATCTGGGCCAGACTGTGCATGCTTGTCGATACCGCGATCGAGCGGAGCGGTGAGCCCGATCAGGGGATCTGGGAGATGCGGGGCGCCCCGCAGCACTTCGTCGCATCCAAGGTGATGTGTTGGGTGGCGGTCGATCGCGGCATCCGCATCGCACGCGGACGCGGTGACAGCGACCGCGCCGACCGTTGGCAGGCCGCGGCCGACCGGCTGAAGACCGATATCTGCACGCGCGGCGTCGACTCACGGGGCGTGTTCACCCAGCACTATGACACAACCGAACTCGATGCATCGCTGCTCCTGCTGCCCCTCATGGGCCTCCTGCCCCCTGACGATCCGCGGGTGCGCGCGACGGTGCTGGCGATCGCGGAAGAGCTGACGGAGCAGGGGCTGGTGCTGCGCTACCGCGTCGACCGCACGGAGGACGGTTTGAGTGGTGAAGAGGGCACGTTCTCAATCTGCACCTTCTGGCTCGTGTCGGCGCTCGCCGAAATCGGGGAGGTCGACGCCGCCTCAGCGCTGTTCGAGAAGATGTTGAGCTTCGCCGGGCCGCTCCTGCTCTACGCGGAGGAGATCGAGGCATCGACGGGGCAGCACCTCGGCAACTTCCCGCAGGCGTTCACCCACCTCGCGCTGATCGATGCGGCGCACCGGCTGATCGCCGCCGAGCGCTCCACGCGACGTCGGGATCCATGAGCCGCGTGCCGCCCTTTCGCCGAGCGACCGCCGCGGCGTATCGTCGGGCGTGAGGCGGGCGTCGACGCCCACTACAGAAAGCAGGGCAGCATGGACCTCGGAGCATTCTCCGTCAGCTTGACCGTCGCGGACCTCGCCGCTTCACGGGCATTCTACGAGGCGCTCGGCTTCGAGCACGTCATGGGTGACCCGGCGGAGAACTGGCTGATCCTCCGCAACGGCGTCACGACGATCGGCCTGTTCCAGGGCATGTTCGAGGGCAACCTGCTCACCTTCAATCCCGGGTGGACGCCGAACGCCGAACCCCTCGACGAGTTCGAGGATGTCAGAAGCCTGCAGAAGGCGTTCAAGGCCGACGGTCTCGAGTTCCTCGCCGAGGTCGACGAGACGACGAGCGGGCCAGGCAGCTTCATGCTGCGTGACCCGGATGGCAACGTCATCCTGTTCGATCAGCACGTCGGCTGAGCGCTCTGGCGGTTCCGCACGATGGTGCGGCCCGATGGAGCTGCTCAGCCAGGCCGACGCGACGAGAACTGGCCGATGAAGTCGCCGAGCTGCTTCTCATAGCCAGCGGGGTCGACGTTCCAGCTCTGGATGTGGCCGGCGTCGGCAACCGGCACGTAGCGCGCGTTCGGCAGCGACGCCGCGAAGCGCTCGCTCTCCGCCGGCGGAACCAGCGGGTCGGCGAGCCCTTGGAACAGCAGGATCGGCAGCCGCTCGAATGGGCCCGTCTGGTCGAGCTCGTCGAGTTCGTCGAGGTCGACGTCGCCGCGCCAGGACACCGCCGACTGCAGCGCGCCGCCCAGGAAGCCCATGTGGAAGCGGTCGGCCTGGCCCTGCAGCACGCCGGCCCAGTTGAGGACGGGCGCGTCGAGCACCATGCCGAGCACCTTCGACGCGTGCGGTGATTCGTGCATGAAGCGGGTGACGATGCTGCCGCCCATCGAGTCGCCGTACAGCACGAAATGGGTGGCGCCCTGGCTCAGCGCGAAGTCGGCCGCGGACTCGAGGTCCCTCCACTCGGTCTGGCCGAGCGAGATCAGGCCGCTCGGGCTCGGCGGGGCGTCGACGTCGTTGCGATAGGTGATCAGCAGCGTCGGCAGACCGGCGCCGACGAGGGTCGGCAGTGGCCGGAGCCCGCTCTCACGCATGCCGTCAATGCCGTGCACGAACAACACCCAGGTGGAGCCGTCGCCGTCGACCTGCCAGGCGGGCATCGGACCGAGCTCGCCGTCGATGGCCACGTTTGTGAACGGAATGCCGAGGCTTGTCTGAGGATCGCCGTCAAAGATGTTGGGATTGAGTTGCACGGCGGTGCCGGCGCTGAGCTCGCCGACGACGTTCGAGATGGGGCGGATGACGGTGTCGCCCGTCGTGGCGAGGATCGGGCCGATTGTCGCACTGCCCGTACCGGCATCCGTCTCCCAGACGAGGCCGTAGGTGCCGACGCGTTCGGTAGCGGTCATCCGCGTGAGGGTGATCTCACCGTCGGAGAGAGCGATCACGTCGCCGGCCGCTGTCGAGGCGTTGTGATGCGGCGTGAGCAGGAGCTGCGCGCCGCCGAAGACGACGACGCCGAACCCGAGCACGGCCACCAGCCCGATCCCGCCCAGTGCGATCCAGGGCCAGCGGCGGCGCGTTCGTGGTCGTCGTGACATGCGGTCACTCTAGCGGGCGGTCTGGTGGAGACCGTCGCGGCTCCGGTTCCACCGCCGAGGCGGGGACAGACGACTCTGGGGCGTGCCGGCCAGTGCCGACACGCCCCAGAGCGTGTTCACGTCACCGGAGTGACGATGGATCGGATCGGTTCAGACCCGATCGCTCGGATCAGTTGACCGCCTCGAGCGCGTCGACCAGACCCTCGCCGAAGAAGGCGTTGTTCTCCACCGGTCCGGTGCACAGCGCCGATCCGGCCGGGCACGCAACGTCGTTGGCCTGTGCGTAGAGCACATCGCCGAGTGCGAGACCGGAGTACTCCGGGTGCACCGACTTCAGCAGCGCGGCAACACCGGCGACGTGCGGCGAGGCCATCGAGGTGCCGGAAGACGTGCCGTAGCCGCCGCCTGCGACCGTCGAGAGGATCGACGAACCGGGGGCCGCGATGTCGATGACGCCCAGGCCGTAGTTGGAGAAGCCCGACTTGGCGCCGGTCGACGTGGTAGAGGAGACCGTCACGACGCCGTCGAGTTCGGCGGGGATGTCGTGGCACGTGGCGTCGATGGGACGCGTGACCGGGACGGTGTCATTCGGGCTCGACGAGTCGACGGTCTTGTTGGCGAGGTCCAGAGCCGAGTTGCCCGCGGCGGCGACGTTCAGGACGCCCTTGCCCTGCGAGTACTGCACGGCGCGGTTCACCGCGGTCTTCACGGCGCTCTGGTCGGCGTTGTTGTCGCACCAGAACTCCCACGGGTCGATGTAGTAGCTGTTGTTCGTGATGTCCGCGCCGGTCTCCGTCGCGTACATGAAGCCACAGATCGCCGCCTCCGGGTAGATGAATCCGTCGTCGTTGACGACCTTCACCGCGGAGACGCGCACATTCGGGGCGACGCCGACGATGCCGATGCCGTTGCGGGCGGCGGCGATCGTGCCCGCAACGTGCGTTCCGTGCGAGCTGGTGGTCGGCTGCCACGATTCGTAGCTCGTGTCGGCCACGCCGCTCAGGCAGCTCGCCGACGCGTTCACGTCGATGTTCGCGGCCAGGTCGGGGTGGTCGCCCTGGATGCCGGAGTCGATCACGGCGACAAGCACATCACGGCTGCCGTCGGTGATCTCGTGCGCTGCGACCGCACCGATGGCGGCCATGTCCCACTGGCGGCTCTCAGACGGGTCGGGGATGACGGTCACCTCGGCTTCGACGCCCGCGTCCTTGGTGGTTGCGGCGGCGGCGGAGCGCTTGTGGCCCGACTCACCGGGCGCCAGCGGGTCGCTGACCCCGTACGTGGGATCGGTCGCCGCGACGGGAGCGGTGCGGGTCGCACCGACGGAGAGCACCGCCTTCTCCTTCGCCAGAGCCGTGGCGAACGCGGCGTTGTCTGACTGTGCGATGACGACGCCGATCTCGGCGTACGACTCGATGACGCTGCCGCCGGCCGCGGCGACAGCGCGCTCGACCTTGAGCGTCTGACCGCGGTTGACGATGCCAACGTTGATCGCGTAGTTCATGAGCGGGCCGGGAACGGCCTGGATCGCGGCGGCACCAGAGGCGTTCGGTGCGGCCATGGCCGCACCGGGAACGAGGACGGCGGCGCAGAGGGCCGCCGATATCGCGATTCCGGCTGTGACGGCGCGTCTGCGCGGAATCCCGCTTGTGCTTGTACGGAGAGTGAACATCGTGCTCCTGATTCTCTGTGGCTTGGATCAAGCCCGGTTGGCTCCGTGCCCTGCGCGTCGGACGTTGTGGTGCGACGACGAGACACAGAACAAGGGCGGAATGAGTGCACGGCCCGACCTCGATCGGTGCAGCGATGTGAAGCGACCGCGGCCGGGTGTGCATTCCGCCCTCTGGCTCCGAAGCCTATGAACGCGCGGTGAACGGCGATAGTCGGCATAAAGGGGGACACCCCCCGCTCGGGGGAGACTCATTCGGGTGACGGGATGCCGCGCTCGGCGGCATCCGGGAACTAGTCCGCGATCGGAGCGGGCGTCGTCGGCGCGGCGGACCCGACGGTGCTCTTCGCGGCGGCATCCGGTGCCTTCTGCCAGGGCCAGCGCCCCGTGATCTCCAGTTCAAGGGAGAAGCTGAGGAAGGTACGGATGAGCACGATGCCTCCGAGCACGGCGACGTTCTGCAGCGTCGGCGTGAGGGCAACCGTCTTGATGATGTCAGCGGCGACGAGCAACTCAAGCCCGAGCAGGATCGAGCGGCCGAGCGAGCGGCGGAAGGGCACGTACACCGGGCCGGTGCGCTTGGCGATCCCGTACAGGGCGATCACCGTCGCCACGATTGCGCCGATCACGATCACCGCGACACCGGCGATGTCGATGATGCTGCCGATGAGCTCAATCAGTGCGTGGAAGTCCATGCTCTGTTAGTACACCGCGTTGCACGGCGTGGCAAGGGCGCCGCTCGCCCCGAAGCGGGGCGTCATGCAGGCGCCGCAGCCGAATCTGCTCGCTACGATGAGCGGGTGACTGACGCGCCCGCACCGATCGACACCTCCGCACCCACGACGGGCACCGACCCGGCCGGCACCGACATCTCCGCGGCGGTGCGCCCCGCCCGCGCGCAGGCACTTCTCGACGCGCTCGCCTCGCGGGTCGTGATCGCCGACGGTGCCATGGGCACCATGCTGCAGGAGCACGAGCCGACGCTCGAGGACTACAGGCAGCTCGAGGGCTGCAACGAGATCCTCAACGTCAGCCGGCCCGACATGATCGGCGCCATCCACGACGCCTACTTCGAGACCGGCATTGACGCCGTCGAGACGAACACCTTCGGCGCCAACTGGTCGAACCTCTCCGACTACGACATCGATGACCGCATCGAGGAGCTCGCCCACGCCGGCGCGGCAATCGCGCGCGAGCGGGCGGAGGCCTGGGAAGCCCGCGACGGACGGCTGCGCTGGGTGCTCGGTTCGATGGGGCCTGGCACCAAGCTGCCGAGCCTCGGCCACACCACGTACGCGCACCTCAAGGCCACCTTCGCGGAACAGGCGCTCGGTCTGATCCGCGGTGGCGCTGACGCCTTCCTGATCGAGACCTCGCAAGACCTGCTGCAGACCAAGTCGGCGGTGAACGGATGCCGCGCCGCAATCGCGTCGAGCGGCATCCGCCTGCCCATCTTCGTCGAGGTCACGGTCGAGACGACCGGAACCATGCTGATGGGCAGCGAGATCGGCGCGGCGCTCACCGCGCTCGAACCGCTCGGCATCGACGCCATCGGCCTGAACTGTGCGACCGGCCCGGCCGAGATGAGCGAGCACCTGCGCCACCTCTCGAAGTTCGCCACCGTTCCCGTGATGTGCATGCCGAATGCCGGCCTGCCCGTGCTCGGCACGAACGGCGCCAGCTACCCGCTCACCCCGGGCGAGCTCGCGACGGCGCACGAGCAGTTCGTCAAGGAGTTCGGCCTCGGCCTGATCGGCGGGTGCTGCGGCACGACGCCCGACCACATGCGTGCCGTCGTCGAACGGCTGCAGGGCGCGACGCCGGCCGAGCGCACACTGGAGAGCGACCCCGGCGTCGCCAGCCTGTACCAGCACGTCAGCTTCGAGCAGGAGAGCTCGTACCTCGCGATCGGTGAGCGCACCAACGCCAACGGCTCCCGCGCCTTCCGCGAGGCCATGCTCGACGGCCGCTGGGACGACTGCGTCGAGATCGCGCGCAACCAGGTGCGCGACGGGGCGAACCTGCTCGACGTCTGCACCGACTACGTCGGCCGCGACGGCGCAGACGACATGCGCCAGATCGTCTCGCGCCTGGCCAGCGCGTCGACGCTGCCGCTCGTCATCGACTCCACGGAGCCGGCCGTGCTGCAGGCCGGCCTGGAGCTGATCGGCGGCCGCCCCGTCGTCAACTCCGTCAACTTCGAGGACGGCGAGGGCGGCACCAGCCGCTTCGCCCGCATCATGCCGCTCGTCAAGGAGCACGGTGCAGCCGTGATCGCGCTGACCATCGACGAGCAGGGGCAGGCCCGCACGACCGAGACCAAGGTCGCCATCGCCTCCCGCCTCGTCGACACCCTCGTGGAGGAGTGGGGCATGCGCGTCGACGACATCATCGTCGACGCCCTCACCTTCCCCATCGCGACGGGCCAGGAGGAGACGCGGCGCGACGCCATCGAGACGATCGAGGCGATCCGCCAGATCACCGCGAAGTACCCGGGCATCAACACGACGCTCGGCGTCTCCAACGTCTCGTTCGGTCTCAACCCGGCCGCCCGCTCCGTGCTCAACTCCGTGTTCCTGCACGAGGCCGTCGAGGCCGGGCTCACGAGTGCGATCGTCGACGCCGCGAAGATCGTGCCGCTGGCATCCGTGCCGGAAGACCGCCGCAAGGTCGCGCTCGACCTCGTCTGGGACCGCCGCGAGTACGACGCGGAGGGCACGCTGATCTACGACCCGCTCTCCACGATGCTCGACCTCTTCGCCGGCGTGGATGCCGCGGCGCTCAAAGACCAGCGGGCGGCAGAGCTCGCCGCTCTCCCGGTGGGCGAGCGCCTGGAACGCCGCATCATCGACGGCGAGGCCAAGGGCCTCGAGGCCGACCTCGACCTGGCCCGTTCCGGCGGTCTCAGCGCGATCGAGATCATCAACCTGCACCTGCTCGAGGGCATGAAGGTCGTCGGCGAACGCTTCGGCGCCGGTGAGATGCAGCTGCCATTCGTGCTGCAATCGGCCGAGGTCATGAAGAACGCCGTCGCCCTGCTCGAGCCGCACATGGAGCGCTCGGATGCCGCAGGCAAGGGCACCATGGTGATCGGCACCGTGCGCGGCGACGTGCACGACATCGGCAAGAACCTCGTCGACATCATCCTCTCCAACAACGGCTACACGGTCGTGAACATCGGCATCAAGCAGACGATCAACGAGTTCATCGCGGCCGCGGAGGAGCACGACGCCGACGTCATCGGCATGAGCGGCCTGCTCGTGAAGTCGACCGTCGTCATGAAGGAGAACCTGCTCGAGCTGCAGAATCGCGGCTTCGCCAAGCGCTGGCCGATCATTCTCGGCGGAGCAGCCCTCACCCGCAGTTACGTCGAGGACGACCTCGACTCGCTCTTCGACGGCACCGTGCGCTACGCCCGCGACGCCTTCGAGGGTCTGGCCCTGATGGAGCCGCTCGTCGCGATCGCCCGCGGCGCCGACCCGGACAGCGTCGGGCTGCCCGCACTGAAGAAGCGCATCCACCGGCCGAGCCAACTCATCGTGACCGAACCGGAGAACCTGCCAGCCCGATCGGATGTCGCCAGCGACAACCCCGTTCCGGTCCCACCGTTCTGGGGAACCCGCATCGTCAAGGGCATCGCGCTGGCCGAGTACTCGGCGTTCCTCGACGAGCGCGCCACCTTCCTCGGCCAGTGGGGGCTCAAGCCCAGCCGCGCCGAGGACGGCGCCAGCTACCAGGAGCTCGTCGACACCGAGGGCCGGCCGCGGCTGCGCTACTGGCTCGATCGGATCCTCGCGGAGGGCATGCTCGATGCATCCGTCGCATACGGCTACTTCCCGGTCGTCGCCGAGGGCAACGACATGGTGGTGCTGCACCACGGCGACGACCCTGCCGGAACGCTCGGCGTTGCCGGGCTGCTGGCGCCGGATGGCGGCTCGGGCGGCGCGGTCGGAACGGAGCGACTGCGGTTCACGTTCCCGCGGCAGCGGCGCGATCGGCACCTCTGCCTCTCGGACTTCGTGCGCTCCAGGGAGTCGGGGCAGGTCGACGTCGTTGCCGTGCAGTTGGTGACGGCAGGGCAGCGAGTCAGTGAAGTCACGTCACGACTTTTCGCCGAGAACCGGTACCGGGACTACCTCGAACTCAATGGCCTCGCGATGCAGCTGACGGAGGCACTGGCGGAGTACTGGCACTCCCGGGTGCGCGATGAGCTCGGGCTCGGCGCGGAAGACCCGACGGATGTCGCCGGGCTGTTCAAGCTCGAGTACCGCGGTGCGCGCTTCTCGCTCGGCTACCCGGCGTGCCCCGAGATGGAGGACCGGCGCAAGGTCGTCGAACTGCTGAAGCCGGAGCGCATGGGAGTGGTGCTCTCCGAGGAGCTGCAGCTGCACCCGGAGCAGTCCACCGACGCCTTCGTGTTCCACCACCCGGAGGCCAAGTACTTCTCGGTCTAGCCCCCGCCGGTGGTTGAGCCTGTCGAAACCCCTCCCGGTTTGTTGAGCCTCCGCTGGTTGAGCCTGTCGAAACCCCTGTCCGTGCGGGCGGGCTCGGAGGGTTCGCTCCTCAGCTCAAACAATGACGTCGATTCTCAAGGGTGGCGGTTTCGAAGTCTTCCGAGGTTAGGGCTGCCGCCTTTCGCGACGCTGCGCGTCGCGCCCCGCGAACCCACCGACCCCGCGACTGTCGCCGTATCGGCTGCCACGCGCGCTCGCTCACGCCAGCGTGCATCCCCACGCTGGCTTGAGCGAGCGGCGCCGCGACGAAGGAGCAGCGACGCACGCGAAGCCCTGAGCGGATCCGCGAAGGCGGCGCCCCGGCATCCGACCCTCTCCTTCCGCGCGCCGGCTGCCACGCGCGCTTGCCCACGCTGGCACCGCATTTCCCACGCTGGCTTGAGCGAGCGGCGCCGCGACGAAGGAGCAGCGACGCACGCGAAGCCCTGAGCGGATCCGTGGAAGCCGGCGCCCCGGCATCCGACCCTCGAACTCAGCGTCAGCGGGCCGGCAGCTTGGCGCGGCGGAGCGCGGCGAGCACCGCCGGGCCGAGCAGCAGGATGCCGACGAGCGTCGTCACCGCGCGCACGGTGTCCCAGGTGAGCGTGGAGCTCACGAGCGAGTAGAGCGCGAAGGAGGCCAGGTTCGTGCCGATCGGCGCGCCGGCCTCGTAGGAGATGCCGGTGCCTGTGCCGACCGCGAACGGCCAGAACCAGATGTTCATGAGCAGGCCGAAGACGTAGGACGCGACCACGCCGTAGCCGGCGAGCATCGCGATCTCCAGGCGGGCCGCGCGTCTGGCCGCGCGGGCGGCCAGCGAGGCAGCGGCGGCGTCAGATGCCGAGGCGCGGGCAAGTCGCGGTCGGATCCGTGGCAGCAGGCCCGCCCCGGCCGCGACCCAGGCGCAGCCGAACATCTGGAACGCCGTCCACGGGCCGAGCCCGCCCCAGAGCAGCGAGGACACGGCGATCGTGAGCAGCCCAAGCAGAAAGCCGAAGCGGGGGCCGTATGCTCGGCCGGCGAGAATCAGCAGGATGAACACGGCCTCGATGCCGCCGACGCCGGCCCCGGCGATGCGGATCCCCGCGCCGATCGCGGCCAGCACTCCGAGCAGGGCGACCGCCTTCGCCGAGTGCATGTCCCGGTCGAGCGCGAGTGCGAGTGCGACGATCGCGGCGGGCACCAGCGCCATGGCCACAACGGGTGTCGCGGCCTGGGCGTCGCTCGGCACGGCGCTGGCGAGCAGCGGCCACGTGAAGCCGGCGAGAGCCACGAGGCTTCCGGCGGTCAGGGCGAGTGGGGCGAGCCACGGGCGTGCGGCGCTCATCGTGTCACCTCGGCGGGGGAGCGTGTGCCGTCGTCGAGGCTGCCGCCGGCCAGCGTGAGCGTGCGCCCCGTGTAGCGCCGGGCGAAGTCCGCGTCGTGGGTCGCGATCAGCACCGCGCGGTCACCGGATCCCGCTGCGGTGCGGAGCGCGGCACCGACGAGTGCCCGGCTCCGCTCGTCGAGCCCGCGCGACGGCTCGTCGACGAGCAGGAGCGCGGGTGCCGGAGCCAGCTGGATCGCGAGCGCCAGGCACAGCTGCTGCCCGGCGGAGAGATCGCGTGGGTGCTGCAGCAGCAACGCCTCGAGATCGAGGTCGCCGCCGAGCAGGGCCGCGAAGGTCTCGACCGTCGGCCGATCGGGGCGGTCGACCCGGTCGGCCCGCAGGCATTCCGCCGCGACGGTGGTGTGGAAGAACAGCTCGTCGACGCGCTCCGGCACCAGCGCCACGTGGCTCCGGCGGGCGCGGGCGGGCAGCGTCGCCACGTCGTCGCCCCGCACGAACACGTGGCCGGCGGCAGCCGGCATCGCCATCGCCAGGAGCAGGCTGGACTTGCCCGCACCATTGCGGCCGGCCAGCGCCACGAGCTCCCCGGTGCCGAGACCGAGGCGTGCATCGCGCACGATGGCGGCGGCGCCGTGGCTCACGGTGAGGCCACGCAGCTCGGCGAGCGGATGCCGCGCCGCCCCGTTCGTGGGAGGCGCTGCACCCTCGACGAGAGCCGGCTCCGGTGGCTGGGCGGAGCCGATCGCACGGCCGCCGTCGAGGGTGAGCCAGCGGTCCGCGAACGGCGCCAGCGGGGCGCTGTGGTGCTCAGCGACGACCACTGCCAAGCCGTGCTCGTGCGCCAGGGCATCGAGTGTGCGGCACACCGTGTCGCGGGCGGCATCGTCGAGCTCGGCGAGCGGCTCATCGACGAGCAGCAGCGCCGGGCGACCGCTGACGGCGGCCGCGATGGCGACGAGGGTCGCCTCGCCGGTGGAGAGCGCGGTGATGTCGCGGTCGAGCAGGCCCTCGATGCCGAGCGACCGCGCGACCTCGGCGACGCGCTCGGCCACGACCACCGCGGGAAGCCCGCGCACCGCATGGGCGAAGCCGATCTCCTCTCGCACGGTCTCCGCGGCGAAGCCGATGCGCACGTTCTGGGCGACGGAACCGACGACCGTGGCGGTGTCGCGTGGCGGCGTCGAGGCGCGGTCGATGCCGGCGACGGTGATGCGGCCGCGCTGGTGGCCACCGTCGAAGTGCTGGAAGAGCCCGTCGATGGACCGGAGCAGGCTCGACTTGCCTGAGCCGGTCGGGCCGGTCAGCACGGTGAGCGTGCCGGCATCCAGAGTCAGGGTGAGCGAATTGAGGATCTCGGCGCGGTCCCGGGCGTGGCCGAGCGCGACATCCGTCATCGCCACCAGGGGCACCGTGGCATCGGCGACTGCGGGGTGGGTCGAGGCGAAGCCGCGCACTTCCATGGAGGCGGCGAGCCCGAGGGCGCGCTCGATCGTCTGCTCGAACACCGGAACGAGCAGGGCGGCGGCGCCCCGTTCGCCACGCAGCGCGGCCGCTCGGCGCACGCGGCGCACCGCGTGGGCGAGTGCCGGTGCGGTCGACCACGCGATCACCAGGGAGCGGCTGATCGCGCGCAGAGGGCCGCGGGTCGACCCACGCACGAAGAGGCGTCGCATGTCGACGACCGCGCTGAGCACGCCGAAGGCCAGGATGACGGCGGCGAAGGGCAGAGCGCTGACGGCGGCGTTCCAGAGGCCGCCGGTCGTCACCGGGCCGAACAGGCTCACATGGGCGAACGGCCCGGCGAGTGGGATGCTGGGCAGATCCAGCAGCAGGATGCCGCCGCCGGAGGCCCCGCCGAACACGACGCGGTAGACCACGCGGGTCGCCACGAACACGGCGGCGACGATCGCCGCCGTGCGCAGCGGAGCCGCGTGGAATCGCACCTATTCGACCGTTGGCGGCTGCGGGTCGGTCCCGGTGCCTGTCGTGTAGACGAGGCCGATGCTCTGGCCGGGCTCGGCCTTGAGCGTTTCGAGGCCTTCCATGGCGAAGCCCCACTCGGCGTCGGCGGCTGGCTTCACCCAGATCGCCCAGAAGGCGTAGGCGGGCGACATGGAGCTGCACGGCTCGATGAACGGCTCCTGGCCGTCGACGGTCACCGTCTCGTCGGCGGCTGGGCGACCGTCGACGCGGCAGACGACGGCGTCGCCGTAGTCGGCGTTGCCCTCCGTGGTGATGCCGGCGGTGGCGATGGCTTCGCTGGCGAGGACCGCCTGGTCGCTGTCGACGCAGACGTCGACCGCCGGGGCGTCGAGGATGCCGAAGTCGGCGACGACGGCGATGCCGGCGCAGCCGTCATCCGCGGTCGACGCGGCGTCGGTGCTGATCTCAACAGGCTCGGAGACGGACGATGTGGGGGAGCCGGCGGCACAGCCGCTCAGCAGGAGCGCGCCGAGGACGGCCGCGGTCAGGAGGGGGAGTTTCATGGCATCCAGCGTAGCGAGCGCGGCGGCGCCCTCCTGCCGCATGACGGTGCGTGAAGCCGGCGTGCACGGGCGGGCGTGTCGCGGCCCGTGAGTCTTCTCGCGAGCTCCGCGGCCGCATCACCCGGCCGGAGGTGCGCCTGGACCGCCACTGGGAGGAGTCCCGCCTGGCCCGCCGGCGCCACCACCGGGTGCCTGGCCCCCGCCTGGCGCCGATCCGGCCGCAGGCGTCGTGCGGGTGTCGACGCGCACCGTCAGCGAGACCGTGTATCCGGATCCCGCGTCGCCGGTCACGGTGGCGAGCTGCTCAGCGCCACCGTCGTCGCCGAAGACGTTGTCGGAGGCGAGGCTGAGCTGGGCGAGGTTCGCGGCGGATCCCGCGTACTCCGAGCGGGCGTACACGGTGTCGGAGACGTCCTGCGGCAGCGCGAGCTGTGACGTCGCGATGGCGTTCGTGGAATCGGTGATCGCAGTGACGTCGGGGTAGACCTCGAAGTGCACGTGCGGCCACCGCCCGGGGTAGCAGGCCGGGAAGATCGACGTGAACGAGACCTGGCCGGCGCTGTCGGCCACCTGCACGCCGCGCAGGTACGTCTCGTTCTCAAGCCCGGCCGAGTACATCGAGTAGCCGCCGGCGCTATCGCAGTGCCAGACGTACACGGCCACGTCGGCGAACGGGGCGTCGTTCCCGGCCATGTCGAGAATCGTGAGGGTGAGCGCCATCGGCACACCGCCAGCGGTTGTGCCGCCGTCGAGGCTCGAGCGGATGTCGCTGCGGACGATGCCGGACTGCTCAAGCACGTCGACGCCGTTCGAGCCGTCGCCGGGGTACGGGCCGGCTGTCTCGTCAGGGATCTCGCCGCCGGATGTCGCGGCAGAGGAGCCGTTCACCGGGGTCGTCGGCGTGCAGGCGGCGAGGGCAACCGCGCCGACGCCGAGGCCGACGATGGTGAGCATGCTCCGCCGCGTCATCAGGGTGCGGATGTCGAACGCGACCCCCTGGTCGACAACCTCCTCGTCGGCGCGATCGAGCAGTCGGCGCTCGTAGGCCGGACCGTGCGGCGTCGATTCGGGTTCTGGGATGCGGCTCATCGCGACCTCGTTCGGTTGTTGTGCCGCGTTGCGGCTCTCGGCGATTGCTCCGAGCATGCGCCGCGTCCACTTGTGCGCGCAATGAGCCAGCTGGGAGAGCGCTATGAGCGGTGCCCACCCCGGTGGCGGCCCGCGCCGACGCTGCTCGGTCGACGCGCACTCTCACGCTGGCTTGAGGGAGCGCCAGCGACCGAAGCCCTGAGCGTCTGACCCGATCGGGCCGCCCGGGCGCGCAACGGGTGAGAGGCCGCGACGCTGCTCCGGGAGAGGGCGCGACGCTGCTCGGTCGACGCCCACTCGCACGCTGGCTTGAGGGAGCGCCAGCGACCGAAGCCCTGAGCGTCTGACCCGATCGGGTCGCCCGGGCGCGTTCTGCGCCAGAAACCGCGTTACGCCGTAGTTGTTTCCGGCGCATAACGCGGTTTGTGGCGCGTTACGGGGGAGGCCGCGACGCTGCCTCGTCGACGCCCACTTTCACGCTGGCTTGAGGGAGCGCCAGCGACCGAAGCCCTGAGCGTCTGACCCGATCGGGTCGCCCGGGCGCGTTCTGCGCCAGAAACCGCGTTACGCCGTAGTTGTTTCTGGCGCATAACGCGGTTTCTGGCGCGCAACGGGTGAGAGGGCGCGCAGTGGGCAGGAGGGCGGGTACGCGAAAGGGCGGGGCATGCGGCATCCGCACACCCCGCCCTCGGCGGCAAATCAGTGGCTCAGGGCCTCAGCCCGTCAGCCGTCGGCTCAGTAGCGCTCGCGCGGCTTGCGCGGCGGGCGGTCGTCGTAGCTGCGGTCGTCGCGTCGCGTCGGGCCGTTGTCCGGGCGCAGCTCGATCAGCTTGCCGCTGATGCGGGTGTTCTCGAGGCGCTCGAGCGTGTCCTTACTGAGGTTGGCCGGGAGATCGACGAGCGAGAAGTCGGGGCGGATCTGAATCGCACCGAAGTCGTCGCGGCTGAGCCCACCCTCGTTGGCGAGGGCGCCGACGATCTGGCGCGGCTCGACCTTGTGGCGCTTGCCCACCGCGATGCGGTAGGTGGAGAGACCCTCGTTGCTGCGGGTGCGGCGCTCCGGGCGCTCCGGACGATCGCGGCGGTCACCACGGTCGCCGCGATCCCGCGAGAAGCGGTCACCACGGTCGCCGCGGTCGTCACGCTCGAAACGGTCGAAGCGCTGGGCACGTGCCTCCTCCGGCGAGAGCAGCAGGGGAGTGTCGCCCTGCGCGACAAGCGCGAGGGCGGCGGCGACATCGGACTCGGGAACATCGTGGTGCTTGATGTAGTGGTTCACGATGTCGCGGAACTCGGAGATGCGGTCGGTCTGGCTCAGTGCGGCGGTGATCGAGTCATCGAAGCGGGCGAGGCGCGTCACGTTGACGTCGTCAACGCTCGGCAGCTGCATCTGCGTGATCTCCTGGCGTGTGGCCTTCTCGATCGAGGTGAGCATGCGGCGTTCGCGCGGCGTGACGAAGCTGATCGCGTCACCCGTGCGGCCGGCGCGGCCGGTGCGGCCGATGCGGTGCACGTACGACTCGGTGTCGATCGGCAGGTCGTAGTTGACGACGTGGCTGATGCGCTCGACGTCGAGGCCGCGGGCTGCGACATCCGTGGCCACCAGGATGTCGAGCTTGCCCGACTTGAGCTGGTTGACGGTCCGCTCGCGCTGCACCTGGGCGACATCACCGTTGATCGCAGCGGCGGAGTAGCCACGCGCACGCAACTTCTCGGCGAGCGTCTCTGTCTCGTTCTTGGTGCGTGTGAAGACGATCATGCCCTCGAAGTTCTCGACCTCGAGGATGCGGGTGAGCGCGTCAACCTTCTGCGGGTACGCGACCATCAGGTAGCGCTGCGTGATGTTCGAGGAGGTGGTGGTCTTGGTCTTGACCGTGATCACCTCCGGGTCCTTCAGGTACTGCGAGGAGATGCGACGGATGGCGGCAGGCATCGTCGCCGAGAACAGCGCGACCTGCTTGTCGTCTGGGGTGTCGGCGAGAATCGTCTCGACATCCTCGGCGAAGCCCATCTTGAGCATCTCGTCTGCCTCATCGAGCACCAGGAACTTGAGCTCGGAGAGGTCGAGGGTGCCCTTGTCGAGGTGATCCATGATGCGACCGGGGGTGCCGACGACGATGTGCACGCCACGGCGCAGCGCGGAGAGCTGCACGCCATAGCCCTGGCCACCGTAAACGGGGAGCACGTGCACACCCTTGAGGTGCGCTGCGTACTTCTCGAAGGCCTCGCAGACCTGCAGGGCGAGCTCGCGCGTCGGCGCGAGCACGAGGGCCTGAGGGGTCTTCTGCGAGATGTCGAGCTGGGAGAGGATCGGGAGCGCGAACGCAGCGGTCTTGCCGGTTCCGGTCTGGGCGGTTCCGAGCACGTCGCGGCCCTCGAGCAGCGGCGGGATCGTGGCGGCCTGGATGGCGGAGGGGGTCTCGTAGCCGACGTCCTTCAGTGCTTTGAGAACTGCGTCATCGAGCTCGAGCTCGGAAAAAGTCATGGTCGCGGGGGCAGTTTCTGCCGCGCCCGGCGTGGTGGTGTCAGAAGACGTCATACTCCTAACGGTAGTCGCTCGCGGACGCGGAGATTACAGGAACTTCGACGAATCTGCGGTAGGCGCCAAAATTGCGGTACGTGTCAGGCGAAGTGCTTCCCGGACGCCGGGTGCGAGCGTAATGTGCCAGCATGATCGACGACGATCCGATCCAGACGAATCCGGAGCACTACCGCACGCTGTGGGAGAACGATTTCGTGCGGATACTCGAGTACAACGACGAGCCGGGTGCGAAGACGACGCCGCACCGGCATCCGAACAGCGTGATGGTCACGCTGAGCGCCTTTGACCGACGGCTGAGCGCGGGCGGGCGAGAGTTCGAGGTATCGCTACCCGCCGGGCAGGCCGTCTGGCTGCCGGCGCAGCGCCATGCCGGTGAGAACACCGGGACGACACCGACGCGCGCGGTCTTCGTCGAACTCAAGGGTGCGGCCGCCGGGGAGCCATCTGGCGATGTGCTCGGGCCGGGGCCAGCCGAGCGATGATCGCGCCGGATGCCGCCGAGCAAGGCATCCGGTATCCCTAGACTTCTCCTATGACCCCGGATGAGCTTGCGTCGTTCTGCCTGAATCTTCCCCAGGCCATCGAGACCTACCCGTTCGGCGAGCAGACGACGGTCTTCAAGACCAGCGGCAATGACAAGATCTTCGCGTTGAGTGTTCTGGATGCCGAACCGCTCACGGTGTCGGTGAAATGCGATCCGGAGGAGGGCAAGGCGCTGCGCGAGGAGTTCCCGACGCACATCACGCCTGGCTACCACCTCAACAAGAAACACTGGCTCACGATCGTGCTCGACGGAACGCTCGACGACGCGCTCGTCGAGCAGCTGCTGCGCGACAGCCACGCGCTCGTGCGCCCGAAGGCGCCTCGGGCTCCGCGCGCGGCGTCCACGGCCTAGCAACCCATCGGGGTCGGGCCCACGCGCTCGCGCAGCTCGCGAAGCCCGCCGTCTGCGTCGAGCTCGAGAACGCGGTCGAGCCCGATCCGCTCGAGGAACGAGTCGTCGTGGCTCACCACCAGCACGGCGCCCCGATAGAGCGTGAGCGCGTCGACCAGCTGGTCGACGCTCCGCAGGTCGAGGTTGTTTGTCGGCTCATCGAGCACCAGCAGCTGGTGCGGCGGGTCGGCGAAGAGCAGTCGGGCCAGTGCGACACGGAAGCGCTCCCCGCCGGAGAGCGTCTGCACAGGGCGGTGCACGCTGTCGCCGCGGAGCAGCAGGCGGGCCAGCCGGTTGCGGATCTCGCCAGGCTCCGCGTTCGGGGCGACATCGCGGATGTTGTCGATGCTGTCTGCGGTGCCGTCCAGGCCGTCGAGGCGCTGGCTGAGGTAGCCGACGCGGGCGGTGTGCAGGATGCCGCTGGCTCGACCAGCTGGCGTGGCGTCGCCGCTCACCAGCTGCTCGAGCAGCGTCGTCTTGCCGACGCCGTTGGCGCCGACGATGGCCACGCGTTCCGGCCCATGCAGAAAGAAGGTCTCGCCGTTCTCGCCGTCGACGCTGTCTTCGCTTGTGCCGGCTCCGCTGCGCAGCTCGGCGATGCGCTTGCCGCGTGGGACAGCAGGATCGGGAAGCTCGAGGTGGATGGCCTCGCCGTCGCGCAGGCGCGACTCGGCGGCATCCAGCGCGCTCGTCGCCGCGTTCAGGCGCTCGTCGCTGCCGCTGCGCAGTTTGCCCGCCGAAACCTGCGCGTTGGAGGCCCACTGATGCATCACGATCTTCGCCGCCGCGCGGTTGTCGTAGTTCTTCTGCGCGGTGCGGGCGCGGCGGGCGAGCTTGGTCTCGGCCTCCGCCTTCTGGCGCTTCTCGGCACGCACGGCCTGCTCCGCGGTGCGCACGGCCTGCGCCGCGGCGGACTGCTCCTGCTGCCGGTGCTCCAGCCATTCGCTGTACGGCCCGCCGAAGACGCTGAGCCGTCCGCCGTAGAGCTCGGCGGTGGCATCCATGCACTCGAGCAGCGCGGTGTCGTGGCTCACGACGATGAGCGTTCCTTGCCAGCTGCGCACGAGGCCGCGGAGGCTCGCACGTGCTGCGCGGTCGAGGTTGTTCGTCGGCTCGTCGAGCAGCGTGATCGCCGTGCGCTGCAGCCTGAGTCCCGTGATGGCAACGAGCATCGCCTCTCCGCCGGAGAGTTCGGAGACGCTGCGCCCGAGGTCGGCCGCGGAGAGCCCGATCGCGCGCAGTGCCTCGTCGGCGCGGGTCTCCAGATCCCAGTCGTCACCGAGCGTGTCGAAGTGGCGCTCATCGACGTCGCCGCGCTCGATGGCGTGCAGCGCGTCGAGTTTGTCGCCGATGCCGAGCAGGCCGGCGACGGTGTTGGCGGCATCCAGAGTCAGGGTCTGCGGCAGATAGCCGACGTCGCCGCTCGTGGTGATCTGCCCGGAGGACGGCGTGAGCCGACCCGCGAGCAGGCGCAGCAGTGTGGACTTGCCGGTGCCGTTCGAGCCGACGAGACCGGTTCGGCCGCTTCCGAAGCTACCGGCAAGGCTTGAGAGCGCGGGTGTGCCGTCTGGCCAGGCGAACGAGACGTTGTTCAGCGTGACGGACGAGCGTGTGTGTGAGGCGGTTGACATGAGACTCCAGAGTGTTCAGCGGATGCGCTGAAACCGGAGCCGAGAATGGCGAATCGACGATTGTCAGCGCACAGAGTGCGGCGCAAAACCCTCGATTGTCCTCATGTCATGACCCTTTCCTCGGCAACAAGACCTCTGCAGTCTGCCAAAGCCGGTGCACTGAAAGCAAACTCACTGAGTCAGCTGGGTCGGCGGGCGCTCCCGCTCACCTCGGCGAACACGCTATCCAGGCGCGTCTATAGAGAGGAGTTCCCAGTGGTGCCGCGTTCGTGCGCGATGGCCGCACTGTGGATAACTCTGACGCGCGCAGCCCGTTTTGGCTTACGGTGTTCGCATGCGGAGTCTGCGGGCGCGTGTGGTGCGGGCGATGCTCGGCGCGCTCGTCGTGGCTGTCCTCGCGGGGTGTGCCGCCTCGCCGGTTCCCGTGCCGACGCCCTCGCCGACGGATGCCGCCGCGCCACTGTTCGCATCGGACGAGGAGGCGCTGGCCGCGGCCGAGGCGGCGTATGCGGCGTACCTCGCTGCGAGTGACGCAATGTTGGCCGATGGCGGGCGGTCACCGAACGCGATGCGCAGTTTCGCCATTGGGCAGGCACTGGAGTACGAGTTGACTGGAGCGGCCGACTTTCTGGCAAGGAATTTACGTGCTACCGGCGAAACAAGATTCTCGACGTATCGATTGCAGTCAGTTCGATCCAGCGAGCTCTGGGCTGTAGAAGTTGGACTCTACGTCTGTGATGACTTGTCCGATGTTGATCTGGTTGATGCGGTCGGGGAGTCACAGGCATTGCCCAATCGTCCAGTTCATATCCCGTACTTCATCTCGATCGTTGGCGATGTCCAATCTGGCCTAAGAGTGGCGGAGAAGACGCTTTGGGAGGAGGGGAGCTTCTGCTCATGAAGCTCTTGCAGAGCTCCGCTCTCGTGCTCCTGATCGTGGCCGCCCTGTCGCTGACTCCTGTCACTTCTGCCAGCGCCGGCGACGCTTGCTCGCTCTTGGAGATTAGACAAGGCACGTGCGATATCGACATCAGCCCCGAACTCGCGCCGGGCGGCGTCGATCTGACAGCCGGCGGCAACTCGGGCGGCGGTGCGGGGGAGCCCGACGGCGACTCGGAGGGCGGTGCCGCCCTCCCGTTGCCTCCCGCGCCACCGGCGCCGCTCAGCCCCGAGGAGACGGATCCGAACGATAACCGCCCGCCGACGCGGTGCACGTCCGCGCCGGACATCTGCAATCCGCAGTTGCTCGTGACGTGGAGTGACATCGCCTCGTTCCGCGCGACGCCGCCGGTGCTGACTCTGATGGAACCGGCGGGGTGGGCCGTGAAGGGGCTTCCGATGAATCTGGTGGCCGCGGCATCCGTCGAGGAGGTCGGCGGTAGCCTTCTCGAGTTCCCGGCCGAGGTGCGCTTCACGCCTACGGCATTCGCCTGGGACTACGGCGACTCGCAGACTGGCCGGACCGCGACGGGCGGGGCGAGCTGGGCGGATCTCGGACTGCCGGAGTTCTCGACGACGAGTACCAGCCATGTCTACGGCGCGCGCGGCGAGTACTCGGTGACGGTCGGTGTCGAGCTGACGGCCGAGTACCGTTTCGCCGGCGGCGCGTGGCGGCCGATCGCCGGAAGCGTCGGCATTGCCGGGTCTGCCGCGCCCGTGGTGGTGAAGTCGGCGAAGACGGTCCTGGTCAGCGGTTCGTGTCTGGAGAACCCGCGCGGCCCCGGATGCTGAGCCGGTACGCGTCACCGCACTGTTCAAGCCGCAGCTCGGCGAAGTCGCGCACGCGGGGGAGCGCCACGGTCTCGGCGCTTTCGAGCGCGCCGACGACGTAGGCGCGCATGCCGGCCGCGCGTGCAGATGCCAGGCCGGCATCCGCGTCTTCGAACACGACGACGTCGTCGGGGTGCAGACCGAGCTGCCGCGCCGCGCTCAGGTAGGGGTCCGGGGCCGGCTTGCCGTGCACGACGTCCTCGGCGGCAACGATTACGGCGGGCATCGCTGCCCCGATCATGCGCATGCGCGCCTCGGCCAGCGCGCGGGGCGCCGAGGTGACGAGCGCCACCCTGTCGGCGGGCAGCGCAGCGAGAAAGGCGGCGGCGCCCGGAATCTCGACGATGCCGTCGACCGCGCCCAACTCGAGTGCGACCAGCTCTGCGACGGTGGCGTCGACGTCGATGCCGGCGGAACCGAAGCGGGCGACCGTCTCTTCCGCCTTGCGCCCGTGCGAGACGGCGAGGAGCTCAACGAGATCGGCACCATGCTGCCGCGCGAATCCTGCCCAGGTGGCCTCGACGACCGCGGTCGAGTCGACGAGTGTTCCGTCCATGTCGAACAAGAAGCCACGGGTCTCGAGGGTATGAGCGGCTGGGGCGGTCGGGTCTTCGGTCATCACCCCATCTTGCCCGCCCGCGCGCCTGCTTCGTGGGTCCAGCCGATATCCACGCGCGGCGTATCGGCCGGTGCGCGGCGCAGGAGTGCAGAATGCTGGCATGGACGCCGTCGTCACCGCAGTGCGCAGTCTTGTCGCTCCGCTCACCCGCACCCGCCTGTTCCGCTGGGCGGCGCCCACCGTTCTGCCCGTGCTCGAGCGTCTGCTCACCCGACTCAGCGGCGGACGCGCACAGCTGAGCGGTCTGCTCGTACCGTCGCTCGTGCTGCACAGCGTCGGCGCGAGGTCGGGCGTCGAACGCGCCACCGAGCTCATGTACACGCCGGATGGGCACGGCAACGCGATCATCGCGGGCACGAGCTTCGCCCGGGACAGGCATCCGGCGTGGAGCTATAACCTGATCGCCCATCCGGATGCCGCCATCTCGGTGCGCGGGCGTCGCCGTTCGGTGCGCGCCGAACTGCTCGACGCGGCAGAACACGACGCGGCCTGGCAGTTGATCGAGGCGCAGTGGCCCGGCTACCGCGGATACGAACGTGAATCGGGCCGCATCGTGCGTCTGTTCCGGCTGCGCCTGCAGCCGGGGGAGCCGCCGCAGAACTAGCCTCAACCTCCGAATCCCATCAATGTGTGGTTTTCGGGGCGAATCGTCACGGCGGCGAATCACGCCGCCGGCGCCGCGGCTCACGCCCGATCGCGTTGCTCGGTCAGCGCAGAGGGGATCCGCCACCGAGCGCACACCACGCATCGGTGCAAAATTCCGGGTAAATGCTGATCAGTGCTGGTTTCCAACGGGTCCATGCTGCAGCCTCGCCGGCCCCGCGATGCGCGCGGACGGCCCGGGCGGTGCGCTCGAGACTCGCGCAGAAACCGGCATCTGCCCCGCAAGCACAATTCCTCGAGACCGTTGCCGAACTGTGATGACATTCACAGGCAATGCGGATGATCTGCGCAGACACCGTCTGCATACTGTCAACTTCGCCCGCGGGGACCCCCGCCCGAGGGCCATAGATCAAGAGTCGCTCTGTGCACGATCTCGAGCGGCTCGCTTTGTGAAAGTCATGCCTAACTCAAATTCATCAACGATTCGCCCTTCTTCGCCCTCGACCAACACCGGTTCCACCCGCGTTCAGAGACTGAAACGCCGCCGGGGTCGCAGCAAGATCCTCGTCGCAGGAGCAGTCGTCGCGATCAGCGCGGTTGCCGGAACCGGATTCGTGCTGCAGTCAACGGTCGTCGCCCACGCCGAGAGCGTCGCGGCCACCGCCGCACTGACCACCTCGACCGGACTCGCGAGTGAGCAGCTCGCCGCGTACACGACCGTTGCCGAGGCGCACGCCGCACGTGCGGCGTCGATCACGATCGACGAGGCCAGCGCAGTGTTGGCCGCCGCCGAGGGTAAGACGGATGCCGGCGACCTCGCCTCGTCCGTCGCCGCGCTCAGCAACTTCGAGTTGCTCGCACCTGGCCGCGTGTTCACCCTCGTGGACTCGACCAAGAGCAAGGCCGCGAGCGTACAGGCCGCCACCGCCGAGGTCGACCGTGTCGCTGCGGAGCAAGCTGCTGCGGCCGCCGCAGCTGCTGCAGCCGCAGAAGCCGAAGCCGCTGCCGCCGAGAAGGCCGCATCGGCCGGAAGCGGCTCCTCGTCCGGCTCCCACCCGTCGGCCCCCACCGACCCGAGCGGCGCCCAGGCGATCGCCCGCGATCTGATGGCCGCCCAGTACGGCTGGGGCGAAGACCAGTTCGGCTGCCTCGTGGCGCTCTGGAACAAGGAGTCCGGCTGGAACGTGAACGCGTACAACGCGTCCAGCGGCGCAGCCGGCATCCCGCAGGCCCTGCCAGGCAGCAAGATGGCCTCCGCCGGCGCCGACTGGCAGACCAACCCGGCGACCCAGATCACCTGGGGCCTCGGCTACATCGCCGGCCGCTACGGAACGCCGTGCGGCGCGTGGGACACCTCGGAGGCGCAGGGCTGGTACTAAGCGGCATCCGCTCGGCACAACTCTGGGCGTGACGCCCACTACGCCGTCTCGATCGGCCGGCAGGAAACCCTGCGGGCCGCATCGAGGCGGCGTAGCCTGTTCTGCGGGGGATTGACCATCACGACGATGTGAGAGGGAATGCCATGCAGAACATCACACCCTGCCTGTGGTTCGACGATCAGGGCGAGGATGCCGCGAACTTCTACGTCTCGATCTTCGAGCGTTCGCGCATTCTCGAGGTCTCGCGGTACGGCGAGGGCGCGCCCGTTCCGGCCGGGACGGCGATGGTCGTCGAGTTCGAACTCGACGGACTCCGGCTGCAGGCGCTGAACGGCGGGCCGGCGTTCAATTTCACCGAGGCGATCTCGCTGTCGATCGCCGCGCCGACCCAGGCCGACATCGACCGGCTGTGGGACGCGCTGACGGCCGACGGCGGCGAGCCGGGCCGATGCGGCTGGCTGAAAGACAAGTACGGACTCTCCTGGCAAGTCGTTCCGCCACGGCTCTCTGAACTCCTCAGCGATCCCGACCCGGCCAAGGCCGGTGCGGTCATGCAGACCATGCTCCCGATGGGCAAGCTCGACCTCGCAGCCTTGGAAGCGGCATACACGGCCGCGTGACCGGCCGTTTGCGCCTGAAATCCGCGTACGCTGAGACGGTGAACATTCGAGAGATCCCTCTGACCACGATTGACGGGCGCACCACGACACTGAACGAGCTCGGCGACGGCGCCGTGCTGGTCGTGAACGTTGCATCGAAATGCGGCTTCACACCCCAGTACGCCCAACTCGAGGCGCTGCACGAGAAGTACGGCCAGGATGGACTCACCGTCGTCGGATTCCCGTGCAATCAGTTCGCCGGTCAGGAACCTGGCGACGGCGAGAAGATCCAGGATTTCTGCACGATCAACTACGGCGTGACCTTCCCGCTGTTCGAGAAGGTCAAGGTCAACGGCAGGCACATGCACCCGCTCTACGAGGCGTTGCATGAGGTTCCGGATGCCGCAGGCAAGTCCGGTCGAGTCAAGTGGAACTTCGAGAAGTTCGTGATCGGTGCCGATGGCACCATGACGCGTTTCCGCTCTGCAGTGAAGCCAGACGACCCGACTGTGATCGCGGCGATCGAGGCCGGGCTGCCCGCGAAGCGCCCCGCAAACTAGCGCTTCCCGCCTGGCGGGTTCACCCCGCGAGCTCGAAGAAACTGTTGTCTGCGCGAGCGCGACCGCGCCGTTCCTTCGAGTTCGACGTGCGTGATCGCTCGAAGCCTCAGTCGCGAGCGAGCGCGCGCTCGCGATGCAGCGTTACCCGGGTGATCAGGTCCTCCTGGAAGTACTCGAGATCGTCGGCGGTGACTCTGATGTCGGTCCAATCAAGCTCGGCGAGCTCCTCACGCCGTCGAATGTCCTTGCGGAACTGAGCGGCATCGCTCCGGTGATGGTCTCCCTCGTAATCGAGCCCGAGCCGAAGCTCTGGGTAAGCGAGGTCCAGAATGTACCGCTTGTGGCGCACGGGGTGCGCGACCTCGAAATTGAGGGCTGGTTCGGGCAGCCCGGCGCCGATGAGCACAAGCCGAGTATGCGATTCGGGGCGGGAGAGCGGCCCGTATCGAACCAGACTCAACGCCTGCCGCAGCACTCTCGCATTCCGGCGCGACCCGTATCTGGCGACCTCGTCCCGAAGCTCTGCGAGAGTGCAGAGCGGAGCACGCCCGGGCCGAATGGGATGATCGCCCGTGACGAAATAGTCGCCAACGGCCACCAGGTCGTACAGTGAAAGCAGCCCGGCCAGCTGACACCACACGCGGGCAGGCGCCGCTGCCAGCAGCGTTCCGCGTTGGCGCAATGGAATCGGCTCGCTCGACTCGTGCCAGACCACGCCGCTACGCCGCGAGGGGTGCAGCGGCGCGACGACCGCGACGTGGAGCGGCCCGCCTTCGAATGCGAGCGGGAGCGGTGCGCCGTACAGGAGTGCCGCCGTCTGGTGGGTGAAGAACGCGGCATCCGGAAGTACGGTACGGAGTGCATCGATCCGCGCGAGCAGCGGATCCGCACCCGTCGGAAGGCTCCGCACGCCGTGAAACGGGCGAGCAAGATCCGCGGAACGCAGACGACCAAGCCCGACGCCGAGCGCTTGGGCTTCCGCCACTCGAAACCCGCTGACGCGGAGTGCCCTCGGGAGCGGAGTGTTCATAGCGCGAGACTGCCGCGCGATCAGACCTCGTGGGTCCGCTGTACGAAATCTGTGGATGCCGCGGGTATCGCAGACTGCTGTGCACAAGAGGCGCTCACGTCGCAGCCGCTTTCGAGCGGCACCGCGGCGAACTCGAAGAAGCGGCGGTCTTCGGCGCGCGAGAGCAGCAGTTTCGACGAGTTCGGGGTGGAGCGCGCGAGCAGTGGCCCCGCAGCACGGAGCCCGGTGTGATGCGGCGAACTCGAAGAAGCGGCGGTCTTCGGCGCGCGGGGGGAGCGGTTTCTACGAGTTCGGCGCGCGACGAGAGCCGATACTACGAGTTGGAGGCCCGCGGCTAGGCGCCGAGCGGCGCCTGCAGCGGCCAGTCGCGGTCATCGAGGATGACCTGCGCCGCGGCGTTCGTCGCGGCGTTCACCACGATCGGGGCGAGCAGGTTCACCGTTGTGCCGGATTCCGCTGGATTCGCGACCACGTAGACGCGGGCGTCGTCGCCGGAGGCGAGGCCGAGCGATTCGCTCTGCGCCTGGCTGAGGCTGGGCATGTACTCGGGCAGGTAGATCGCGGCATCCAGCACGAACACGCGACGCGAATCGCCGTCGACGGCTGACAGCGTGAACAGCCCGACGGTGTCGTCCACCGCGCTGAAGCTGAACTCCAGGCTGGGCTCGAAGCCGGGCGGAGGGGCGATGAAGCTCAGTGTCGCGCTCATCGCAGGAAGTCCATCAGCGTCGGCTGCAGCACGCGCGCGGTCACGCCGAGCGCGGCCTGGTAACTGATCTCCTGGGCCTTGAGGTCGAGGATGATGCGGCTGAGCTCGATGTCTTCGACGGCGGCGCGCTGCGCCTCGAGCGATCCGGTCTTGTCCATCACTGTCTCCTCGGCGCGCATGATGAGCGCGTGGCGGCTGCCGACCGCCGAATGTTCTGTGCGAAGCGCGTTCATGCGCTGATCGATGTCGCCGAGGCGGGCGCCGATGTTGGTGCCGGCGCGCAGTTCGGTCGCGATGGTGTCGATGAGGGCGAAGACCGAGTTGGCTCCGACGCCGAACGCCGCGGCGCCGTCGCCGTCGACGCGCACGGTGGTGTCAGCGCCGATACGGCGCTCGACCGTGCTGCCTGCCGCGCCGGTGAAGCTGAAGTCGGGATTGAACGCCACGCCATCGCTCGAGTTGCCCGCGAAGACGCTGCGGCCGAGGTACTGCGTGTTGGCCAGGCCGAGCAGCTGTTCCTTGAGACTGTCGAGCTCAACCGCGATCGCCTCCTTGGCTGTAGGGGAGAGGGCGCCGTCATTCGCACCCTGCACCGTGAGGTCCCGCACCCGCTTCATGGCGTCGTTGCTCTCGGTGAGCGTCGAATCGATCGTTGTGACCCAGCCGAGTCCGTTGTCGATGTTGCGGCTGTACTGGTCGTTGGCGCGCTGCTGCGAGCGGATGCGCATCGCGTCGGCCGCGCCGCTCGGGTCCTCCGACGCACGCGAGAACGCCTTGCGCGTCATCGCCTGGTCCTGGAGCTTGGCCAGCTGCCCAGCGCTCGACTGCAAATTCCGCTGCGCGGCGAGCATCGAGGTCTGTTGGGTGACTCGGCTGATCATTGCTTACCTTCCCACGAGTCCTGTGCGGTTGATGAGCACGTCGAGCATCTCGTCAACGGCCGTCATCACCCTGGCTGCGCCCTGGTAGGCGTGCTGGTACATGAGCAGGCTCACGTTCTCCTCATCGATGTCGACGGATGCGTTCGCCAGCTGCATCCCGACGGCCGAGTTCGTCGCGAGCGCGGCCAGATCGGCCTGGCGGGTCTCCGAGCGGGTCGTCACGCCGAGTTCGACGACGAAGTTCGACCAGAACGTGTCTGGCGAGCCCTGGCCCTCGCCGAGCTGCGAGATCGCGTCGGCGATGCTGCCGTCGAGCCCGCCGTTGCCCGGCTTGGCCGCGGCGATGTCGGCGATACCCGTCGGCACGATGGTGAGGCCCTGCGCGAGCGGCTTGCCAGCGGCGAAGGCGAAGAAGTCGTGGCCGGTGCTGCCATCGGCGACCGCCCCGGTGCGGTGCACGGTGTTGACGGCATCCGCAAGCTTCTGTGCGAAGGCGTCGAGCGTCTCAGCACCCTTCGCGATCGGTCCACCGGATGCCGCGGGCGCCAGCATCGAGACGGCGCCGCCGAGCTCTCCGCCGTCGAGGGCGATCGCCGAGCCAGGCCGGTGCGCCCACTCGAGGGTCACCGGGCTTCCCGCGGCTCCGGCCATCGTGTTCGACCCGATCACGTTCACCGTACGCGCTGTCGTGCCGGTGACCAGCGCGTTCCCGCCGATGTACACGTCGATTGTCCCGTCGCCGGCATCGCGCACGGTACCGCCGGCGATGGCCGCGATCGTGGTCGTGAGCAGGCTGCGCTGGTCGAGCAGCTCGTTCACTGAGCCGCCGGATGCCGTCGCGGAGCGGATGCGGCCATTCAGGTCCGCGAGCTGGGATGCGGCGCTGTTGAGCTCGGCCGTCAGGTCGCGCACCTCTCCGCGCAACTGCGACCACTGGTTGTCGAACTCGGTGTACGTCGTGGAGAGCTGTTTGGCGAGTGCGCCGGCCTGCTGCAACAGCACGCCGCCCTGCGCGGCCTCGCCAGGGGCGTTCGCCACGTCCTGCCACGACGCCCAGAACTTGTCCAGCTGCGTGGAGATGCCCTTGTCGCCCGGCTCGTTCAGCGCGGACTCCAAACCGGAGAACGCGGTCGCCCGTGCGGCGCTGAAGCCGGAGACGCCTGCGGCGGCTCTGACCCTGGCGTCGAGGTGCACATCGCCGAGCCGGGCGATGCCGTCGATGTTGACGCCGCCGCCCGGGCGCACGCCGAGTGAGAACTTTCCGGCCATCGCCGGCCCACCGATGGCGGACGTCGTCAGGCGCTGGCGGGTGTAGCCCTCCGTGCGCGCATTGGCGATGTTCTGTCCGGAGACGTCGATCCCGGCCTTGGCGGCGGAGAGGCCTCGGTATGCGGTGTTCAGGCCGCTGAATGTGCTCACGTGCGCTGGCTCACAGTTTCTCGTCGAAAAGCAGGGAAGAGGATTCCGCGTGGTGTGCTGATCCGCTGGCGTCGTATGTGCCGGAGACGGTCTCGACTCCCGCGAGGGTCTCCTGCACACCGCGGACGGCGGTGCGCAGGAACTGCTCGTTCACGTCTCGCACCTCCCGGATCTGACCGGTCAGCTCGGTCATCGCCGTGAGGTGTGCCGTGAAGATGTCCTGCCACGGCCCGGCCGGCGCCGCACCGATGATCTCGCGCAGCGACGCGTCCTCCGCGCAGCCCCACTCCGTGGCCAGATCGGCGACCTCGACGGAACGGCCGAGTGCGGCATCCCGAAGCCGGTTCATCACCTGCTCAACCTCGCGGCTCGCGTGGCCTACCCAGCGCGATTTGCCTGCGGTGAGCAGGAGCTGCTCCTCCTCGAGCTTGAAGAGCAACAGCTCCAGCAGCTCGCGTTCGCGCCACAACACTGCGGAGAGCTCGTTGACGCCCACTGGCTCGCCTTTCTGTCGGGTGCTGTCGGGGAGGAATGCGGTGACCGTTCTGGTCACAACACACTCTCGGCAGCCTTCCCAATCATGTTAGTGAGGCGGCCGTGAAATCGGGCTGAAAGGGGCTCCGCCCCGAACAGGGGTCGGCATTGTGGAGGACACCCTCACTGGGGGAGTCCGGTCGCGCGTGTCGGGAAGTCGGCGTTGTTACGGTTGAAAACACCCGAGGAGCTGACCCGCCTACCCGAGTCAATCGTCCGAAAACGGTGCGTGACCCTGCACGCTGCCACAACTGCAGGAATTGATATTTGTGAATCGTGCGGAACGCAATGAACTCGTTGTCGCCAACCTCCCTCTCGTTGGCTACCTCGTCGCCGACGTCTGTGCCAGGGCCAGCCACCTCTCACGGGATGACCTCGCGTCGGCCGGCGCCTTGGCGCTTGTCAACTGTGCAGACAACTTTGATGAGAGCCGGGGTATTCCGTTCGGTGCATATGCACGGACGCGAATCCTCGGTGCCTTCGCAGATGAGATGCGCTCGAGCGACTGGGCGACCCGCTCTGCGCGCAAGCGGATCACGGAGGCCGTCTCCGTCCGCGAGACGCTGACCGCCGGTCTCGGGCGCACCCCCAGCGTCGACGAGCTCGCCGCCGCCATGGGCGTCGACCGCGAGACGGCGGCGGCTGCGCTGTCGGACGCCGCGCGCACCGTGACCACGATCGACGAGAGCACCGCCGAATACCTCGTCTCTGAGATGACCTCCCCTGAGGAGTCGTTGCTCATCGACGAACGGCAGCGCGTCGTGCGCTCCGCCGTCGACGCCCTTCCGGAGCGGATGGCCTTGATCGTGCGTGCCATCTACTTCGACGACCGTTCCGTCAAGGAGGTCGCCGAGGAGCTCGGCATCACGCACTCCGCCGTCTCGCAGCAGCGTTCAGAGGCGATCCGGTTGATTCGCGACGGCCTGGGCACCCACTACTCCGATGAGCCCAACGCGGCAGCGGTGCCCGACGTGCGCCTGAGCGCGGCCCGCCGCACGGCCTACCTCTCGCGCTTCGAGGACCACCTCGCCGGCACGCGTGGCCGGCCAGCCGCCGCCTTCATCAGCCAGGTCGGCTGACGCCGCCAGAAAAACTTCCCGACTGAATCCCTAACGGATGCCGCCAGGCCGCCGATTGTTCTGAGTACTGGCCCACGGATGGGCCGGTGTACAGAACCCACTCACGGAGGAATTCATCATGGGTATGCAGATCAACACCAACATTGCGGCCAACAACTCGTACCGCAACCTGTCCATCACGCAGAACGACCTGTCGAAGTCGCTGGAGAAGCTCTCCAGTGGTCTGCGCATCAACCGTGCGGCCGACGACGCTGCCGGTCTGGCGATCTCCGAGGGTCTGCGTTCGCAGGTCGGTGGCCTCACGGTCGCCGCTCGCAACGCGCAGGACGGCATCAGCGTCATCCAGACCGCTGAAGGCGCCCTGACCGAGGTGCACTCCATCCTGCAGCGCGTGCGTGACCTCGCCGTTCAGGCCGGTAACGACTCGAACAACGCTGACTCGCGTGGAGCCATCGCGAAGGAGGTCACCGCGCTGGGCTCTGAGCTCACGCGTATCGGCAACTCGACCAACTTCAACGGCATCGACCTGCTGAACGCCGCAACGACGCTGACCTTCCAGGTCGGCGCCGGCGACGCTGCCGCGAACGACCAGATCGGCGTCACCACCTTCGACGTGCTCGCAGTCGGCACCGCCGTCTCCGGTCTCGCCGCGGCTGGCTTCTCGTCGGCAGCGAACGCGCTCACCACGATCACCGCGATCGACACGCAGATCACGGCCGTTTCGACCGCTCGCGCCGACCTCGGTGCGCAGCAGAACCGCTTCGAGTCGACCATCAAGAGCCTCAACGTGTCGAAGGAGAACCTCTCGGCTGCCGAGTCGCGCATCCGCGACACCGACATGGCCTCCGAGATGGTCAAGTACACCCGCTCGAACGTTCTGTCGCAGGCCGGTACCGCCATGCTCGCGCAGGCGAACCAGTCCAACCAGGGCGTTCTTCAGCTCCTCCGCTAGTCGGCCGCGGCCACAAGCCGCACCGATCAGCAACGAGCTGTTCAGTAGGACAGCACCATGACGACGGCCGGTGCCGGGCGCGACAGACCTGTCGTGATCCCGTCACCGGCCCTCGTGCACTCCGTACGCACAGACGATCGAAACACAGGGCAGTAATCATGGGAATCTCGCTCGACGGCCTGGTCAGTGGCCTCGATACCGCGAAGCTGATCGCGTCGCTGATGGCGGTCGAGGCGATCCCGCAGAACATTCTGCAGGGCAAGTACACCTCGACGCAGAACTACCTGAAGACCCTGCAGACCCTCAACTCCTCCGTGGCGGCTCTGGCCGAGCTCGGCAAGAACGGCATGAAGCCAGACGCGCTCGCCCTGTTCAGCGCCAGCAGCTCCGACAAGTCCGCCACCGTTGCCGTCGGCAAGGGCGCGGGAGCCACCCAACTCGACATCATCGTCGACACGCTCGCCCAGGCCCAGCAGTTGGTCACGGCGCCCGTGACGGCGTGGCCGAACGACCCGCCCGTTCTCACGATCAAGGCCGCCGACGGCACGCTGACCGAGGTCACCGCAGACTCGAGCTCCATCAGCGACGTCGTGCGGGCCATCAACGCCGCGGATGCCGGCGTGCAGGCGACCCGCGTCGCTGCCGGTGTGGACCCCGGCACAGGCGACACCCTCTATCGCCTGCAACTCACGGCCACGGAGACCGGCACGGCCGGAGCCTTCACGATGTACGAGGGCAGTGCGGCCGAGGTCACCGGTGGCACCGCACCGCAGCTTGCGGCCACCACGATTCGCACCGCGACGGACGCCGAAGTGACCCTGTGGAAGGGCACGCCGGCCGAGCAGAAGATCACCTCAGGCAGCAACACCTTCGCCGATCTCGTGCCTGGCGTCTCCGTCACGGTCAGCGCGACGAGCGCGACGCCGATCACCATCACGGTGTCCCGTGACGACGCGGCCATCGGCAAGGTCGCCGAGACGCTGCTCGCCAAACTCAACGAGGTCTTCGAGTTCATCGACTCCAAGCGCGCGCTCTCGACGACGACAGGCGCAGACGGCAAGCCCGTCGTCGCCGGTGGCGTGTTCAGCTCCGACAGCACCGTCCGCGATGTCGAGCAGCGACTGCTCGATGCGGCATCCGCCCCGATCGACGGCCGTTCGCCATCCGAATTCGGCATCAGCATCACCAAGGGCGGTCGGATGGAGTTCGACGCGGAGAAGTTCGCCAAGTCGCTCGCCGCAGACCCGGGGGCGACGCAGAAGGCCCTCACCACCATCACGACCAGGCTCGAAGAGGCGGCGCGACTCGCCTCCGACAAATACGACGGCGTGATCACGACCAAGATCACCGGGCAGACCTCGCTGTCGAAGGACATCACCGAGCAGATCGCCAACTGGGATCGCCGGCTCGCCTCGCGCGAAGAGACGCTGAAGCGCACCTACGCATCACTCGAGGTGCAGTTGAGCAAACTGAACTCGCAGTCTTCGTGGATCGGTTCACAGCTGGCGGGCCTGAACGCAGGGAACTCCTAGTGAAACTCATCGGCATCACCACGGACACCGCGCCGAGCGCAGACGCGCAGCCGGCCGCGGCGCCCATCGCCTTCGCGCCCCAGCGCCCCGCCGTGCCGGCCGCGGCCGACCGTGCCGCCCAACTCAACCGCGACGCGGTGCTCTCCGCGACGCCTGTGCGCCTGCTCACCATGCTCTACGACCGCCTGCTGCTCGACCTCGGTCGCGCGGAGCAGGCGCAGCTCGCCGAGAACTGGCCGGCCGCGAGCGATCAGCTTCAGCACGCGCAGGCGATCCTCACCGAGCTCAGCGGATCGCTCCGGCTCGACGTGTGGGACGGCGCGGACGGTCTCCTCGCCCTCTACACCTACGTCACCAACGCCCTCGTGCTCGCGAACATCCACCGCGACGTCGCACGCACGCGGGAGGCCATCGCCCTGCTCGAGCCGCTCCGCGCCGCCTGGCACGATGCCGCGGCAATCCTGCCGGCACAGCAGGCGGCACAGGGCACGGGAGCGTTGGGCATTGCCTAGGCCGGAGAACAACCCCGCCGACATGCCACCGCGCCAGGCCAGCGACGCCGAACGGCTGTGGCTGGTCGTGCTCACCGAACTGGAGAACGCTCTCGCCGTCGAGGACCCGTCCGACGACGCGACCGGCGATGTCTATGCCGGAAGCGGCATGTGGCACGCACCCGCACAGCTGCCCGCCCTGCCCGAGTCGCTGCGCGAGCGCGCGAACGCACTGCACGAACGCCAGCTCCAACGTGAGGACGAGCTGCGCAACGAACGCACGCAGGTCGGCAGGCACCTCGAGGCGCTGCGCGTCGTCCCGCGACCGCGGTCGGCTGCGGCATCCGTCTACCTCGACGTCTCCGGCTAGAGCGGTCTGCAGGGCGCGCAAGATCGCTGCGCGCACGCACTAACGGATCGCAGGAATCGGCCGAGAGTGGGAAGTGAGCACGGATCGCTCACCTTCTTCGGCCACGGATCGGCCACCTGTCAGCCGCATCGCCGTCGTAAGGACGAATGTGTTCGATTCCGTGAGCCTCTCAGCACTCTCCAGTGCTCTGGATGGCCTGGCCATGCGCCAGCGCTCCATCGCCGACAACATCGCCAACGTCAACACCCCCGGCTACCACGCCAAGAGGGTCGCGTTCGAGGGTGCGCTTGCCGCATCGATCGCCGGCGGCGACGGGCACGCGGATGCCACGGTCGAGCGTTCGCTCGAACCGACACGCCTGAACGGCAACAACGTCAACCTCGACACCGAGACGCTCTCCAACATCGACACGGTGCTGCGCTTCCAGTTCGCCTCCCGCGCCATCGAGGGCCAGTTCACGAGCGTTCGCAGCGCTATGAGAAGCAATTGACGAGGGAATGACTCATGACTTTTGACGCAATCGGAATCGCCGGATCGGCGATGACCGTCCACCGCAAGTGGCTCGACGCGATCTCGGACAACATCGCGAACATCAACACCGCGACCTCGACCGACGGAGCCGCGTTCCAGGAGCGCTTCGTCCTCGCCCAGGCCGGCGAAGACGGAGGCGTGTTCGTCGCGGGCACGGAGCAGGGCGACGCCGAGGGCCGGATGGTCTACGAACCGGAACACCCCCTCGCAGACGCGAACGGTTACGTGCGCTACCCGAACATCGACCTCGGAGCCCAGATGAGCAGCCTGATCATGGCGCAGCGCGGCTACCAGGCCAACGCCGCCGTCGTCGACCGGGCCAAGGAAAGCTACCAGGCCGCGCTCCAGATCGGACGTGGCTGATGCCTATCGGAGCAATCGACGCCATCTCGGCCGGCGCCGGCGCGGTGCAGGGCGTTCGCCAGAGCGGCTACATCGACGGTGCGGCGGCGCCTGCGGCAACCGGGGGGACCGGTTTCGCCACCGCGCTCAGCGGCGCGGTCGAGAACATGCAGCAGCTGCAGTCGACGTCGAACGAGCTCGCGCTGCGCGCTGTCACGGGTGACCTCACCGACATCCACGCCGCGACGATCGCGTCGACGAAGGCCCAGGTCACGGTCGAGCTCGTCGCCGCCATCCGCAACAAGGGCGTCGACGCGTTCAACGAGATCATGAGGATGCAAGCCTGATGCCCCGGCAGGTCACCTCCTTCTTCCAGCGCTTCACGGCGGGAGTCCGCGAGTTCACCGTCGCGCAGCGCACCCTCGCGCTGCTCGCCGTCGCCGTGCTCGTGCTCGGCGTCGCCGGGCTCGGCATCTGGCTCAGCCGGCCGTCGTACGCACCCCTCTTCACCGGCTTGCAGGCCGCGGACGCGAACTCGATCGTCGAGCAGCTCCAGGCCGACGGCATTCCCTACGAGCTCAGCGACGGCGGCGGCACCATCATGGTCCCGCAGGCCGATGTGTACAACGAGCGTCTCAAGGCGGCGGCCGACGGGCTGCCCAGCTCGAGCAGCGGCGGCTATTCGCTGCTCGACGACATGGGTGTCACCACCTCCGAGTTCCAGCAGTCCGTCACGTACAAGCGTGCGCTCGAGGGTGAGCTCGCCGCGACGATCTCGGCTCTCAGCGGGGTGAAGACGGCATCCGTTCGTCTCGCCATCCCGCAGGAGACCGTCTTCGCCGCGGAGAAGGCCGCGCCGACCGCGTCGGTGTTCATCGAGACAGAGCGGGGCGAGTCGCTCGACGCCGAGCAGGTCCAGGCGATCGTCCACCTCACCTCGGCGTCGATCGAGGGCATGACGGCAACGGATGTCGCCGTCATCGACTCGTCGGGGACCGTGCTCTCCGCCGTCGGCGGCAGCCCGACGGGCGGGGCAGGCAAGCAGGCCAACGACTACGAGACCCGGGTGCGCACCGCCGTGCAGGCGATGCTCGACACCGTCGTCGGCGTCGGCAACGCGACCGTCGTCGTCGCGGCCGATGTCAGCAGCGAGTCGGCCGAACGCGTAGCAGAGACATTCGTCGCCCCGGAGACCGTCACGCCGTTGAACGAGTCACGAGAGACAGAGAGCTACACAGGGACCGGGGGAACAGGGGCAGGCGTGCTCGGACCGGACAACATTGCCGTCCCCGGCGGTGCCAACGGCAACGGCACGTTCAACTCGGAGTCGGTGACCAGCAACAACGCCGTCGACAAGGTGACGGAGACGCGCTCGATCCCGGCCGGAACCCTCGACAGGCAGTCGGTCTCGGTCGCCGTCAACGACGACATCCCGGGCACCGTGAACATGGCCAATCTGCGTGCACTCGTGTCGGCGGCCGCCGGCATCGACGTCGACCGCGGCGACACCGTCACCGTCGAATACATGAGCTTCGACAGCAGCGGCGCCACGGCGGCCGAGACGGCCCTGGCCGACGCCAAGGCGGCTGCGGCCTCCGAACAGCTCACGGAGATCGTGCGGATGGGCATCATCGCCCTGGCCGTGCTGATCGCCCTCGTGTTCATCACCGTCATGATCAGCCGTTCGCGCCGCGCCAGCCGTGAGGCCGTCGACGAGGAGGAACTCCTCGCCGCCCGCGCCGCGCTGGCCGCCGCGCAGGAGCCGCTCGTGCTGCCGGCGCCGACCGTGCCCCTGCAGCTCGAGACCGAGGTACTCCCGGTCGCGCCCGATTCCGACCGCACGCGTTCGGAGATCGAGATGCTCGCAGCGCGCGACCCGCAGAAGACCGCCGAGTACCTCCGGGCGCTCATGGATGACAGGCAGCCGGTATGAACGGGGTCAAGGCCACAGCACTGAGCGGAACGCAGAAGGCCGCCGTCGTGCTCATGAACATGGACCCGTTGCGTGCAGCGGAGGTCATGAAACAGTTCGACGAGCACGAGGCGGAGGAGGTCACCGCCGAGATCGTGCGCCTGCGCCGCGTCGACGCCACGGTCGCCGAGGAGACACTCGCCGAGTTCCACGCGATGGCCACCAAGGGCACCCGCCAGACCAGGGGTGGCAAGGACTTCGCCGTCGGCCTGCTCGAAGCCTCATTCGGCGCCGAGAAGGCGGCCGGGGTGATGAGCCGCGTCGCGTCGTCGATGGCGGGGCGTGCATTCGAGTTCCTGGATGCCGCGGAGCCCGGGCAGCTGCAGAGCCTGCTCGCCGCCGAACTGCCGCAGACCGCCGCGCTCGTGCTCGCGCACCTGCGGCCGGAGCAGGCCTCCGCCGTGCTCGCCGGCTTCGACGAGACCGTGCGAACCGACGTCGCCCACTGCATCGCCACGATGGGCAGCGCGACGCCGGAGGCCGTTCGGATCCTCGCAGACACCCTCAAGCTGCGCGCGGGCGCCGTCGTGACCAGCAGAGACAGCTTCGAGGTCGTCGGTGGCGTCCAACCGCTCGTCGAGATCATCAACAGGGCCGATCTCGCCACGGAGCGTGCGGTGCTCGAAGGCCTCGACCTGCGCGACCCGGTGCTGGCCGACGAGGTGCGCTCGCGCATGCTCACCTTCGCCGACATCGTGCGCCTCGAACGTCGCGATGTGCAGCAGGTGCTGCGCGGCATCGATGTGCGGGTTCTCGCCGTCGCGATGAAGGGTGCGACAGAACCCGTCGCCGAGATGATCCGCGGCAACATGTCCGAGCGCAACCGCGAGCTCCTGGACGACGAGATCGGCTCGACGGGCCCGCTGCGACTCTCGCAGGTGGAGGAGGCCCGTGCCGAGGTGGTGCGTGCCATCCGCAATCTGGAGGCCGACGGCCACATCACCGTTTCGCGTGGAGACGAAGATGCCTTCGTCGACTGACGCCATCTTCGAGACGCTCGCCTTTCCGAGCGTCGACGGTGCTGGAACCAGCGGGGTGCGCGATCAGGAGAGCCTGCAACGGGCCATCGAACAGGCAATGGTCAGAGGCCACGCGGCCGGCTACGCCGCCGGGCTGCGTGAGGCGAGTGTGGTCGCCGCCGAGCGACTCGCCAACCTCGAGGCGGAGCACGCGGAACAGGCCAGGCTGGCGGCCGCGACGGTCGACGCCGAATGCGCGACGCTGGCTGTGGCCGCGGCCGCCGTGCAACGCACCGTCATTCCGGTGCTCGAACAGAGCGATGACGCGGTGCTCGCCGCCGCACTCGAGCTCGCGGAGGCCGTCATCGGCTCCGAGCTCAGTGACGCAAGCGCCGGTGCCTCCGCCGCGCTCCGCCGCGTGCTTGGCACGCTCGGCTCCGACGCCGAGCTTCCAGGGGTGATCCTGCGCATGCACCCGGATGACGCGGAGATGCTCCGCGCAGCCGGGCAGCTCCCGCAGGCGCTCAGCGTGCAATCCGACCCGGGGCTCGGCAGGGGTGACGCCGTCGCCCAACTCCCGGACGGCCTCGTCGACGCACGCATCGGCACCGCCGTGCTGCGCGCACGCAGGGCACTCGGTGGCCACGGTATCGATGGGCAGGGCCAGTGACCCCCGCGGCGGCCGCGAGCCGCGTCGATCGGCTGCGCGATGCGGCCATCGCCGCCCGCCCCGAGCGCACCGGCATGGTCTCATCCATCGTCGGCCTCGGCGTAGAAGTCGTCGGACTCGACTGCGCCATCGGCGATCTCGTGCGCCTCGGGCATAACGACTTCGGGCATGACGACTTCGGACAGGACGCCGACGGCGTTGCGCCGATCGAGGCCGAGGTCGTCGCGTCGACGCGCGGCGGCATCCGCTGCATGCCCCTCGGCCGCATGGCAGGCATCAGCGTGGGAACGCCGGTGCGCTCGCGCAACGAACCGGTACGCGTCCCGACCGGAACGGGGCTCTTCGGCCGCGTGCTCGACGGCCTCGGCCGACCCATCGACGGCAAGGGTCCCCTGGATGCCGACGGCTACGTGTCGCTGCAGAACGAGGCGCCGTCCGCCATGCACCGAGCCAGAATCGACACCCCGCTGCAGCTCGGCGTGCGCGCACTCGACACTCTCACCACGGTCGGCAAGGGCCAACGCATGGGACTCTTCGCGGGCTCCGGCGTCGGCAAGTCCTCGCTGCTCAGCATGATCGCCCGCGGCACCGACGCCCAGATCAGCGTCATCGCCCTGATCGGCGAGCGCGGCCGGGAGGTGCGCGAGTTCCTTGAAGACGACTTGGGAGCGGAGGGCCTGGCCCGCTCCATCGTGGTCGTCTCGACCTCGGACGAGCCGGCGCTGATGCGCTTGCGCGCCGCGTTCGTCGCCACCCGTATCGCGGAATCGTTCCGGGAGCGCGGCAATGACGTGATGCTCATGATGGACTCCCTGACCCGCGTCGCGATGGCGCAGCGCGAGATCGGGCTCTCGGTGGGGGAGCCGCCCGCAACACGCGGCTACCCGCCATCGACCTTCTCCGTGCTCGCCCAGCTGCTCGAACGCGCCGGAACGGCCGAACGGGGCTCGGTGACCGGCATGTACACGGTGCTCGTCGATGGCGACGACCACAATGAGCCGATCGCCGACTCGGCGCGCTCCATCCTCGACGGCCATGTCGTGCTCGACCGCAAGCTCGCCGTCGTCGGGCACTTCCCATCGATCGACGCGCTCAGCTCCATCTCGCGCGTCGCGAGCAAGGTCACGCCGCCGGAGCGCAGCGAACAAGCCGCCGTGCTGCGCCGTGCCCTCTCCGCCCGGCGTTCGGCACAGGATCTGCTCGACGTCGGGGCCTACCGGCGTGGCACGAACCCCCTCGTCGATGCCGCCGTCGACCACGAGGGCGAGATCAACGCCTTTCTGCAGCAACGCATGACCGATCAATCAACCGCGGATGACGCCTGGGCCGAGCTTGCTCGGCTGAGCAGACTGTTGGGAGCACGAGAATGACACGGAACTTCGCACTGGGTGGGCTGCTTCGTCTGCGCCGGCTGGAAGAGGACCAGGCAGCGGGCGGCCTCGCCGCCGCCAACGCAGGAACGCGCGAGAGCGCGGCACGCGAAGCCGCGGCCCGCAGCGTGCTCAGCGAGTCGACGGCGACCCCCGGATCCCTGGGTGCGCTGCAGGGCGTCGCGGCCGCACGGGCCTCATCCAGGAGCATGGTCGCCGAGCTCGCTGCGGTCACGGCCGAACGTCGCCGCCGCGCGGAGGAGGCACAGCAGGAGTACTCCGCCGCGCGGAAGAACACGCTCAGCCTCGAGAAGCTGGCGTTCCGTCACGCGGAGACGGAGGCGCAGCTCGAGCTTCAGGCCGAGCAGATCGTGCTCGACGAGCTGGCCGGAACCGCCTGGCAGCGTGGGGTCTCCCACTTGGCAGAGGAGCGCGGCCGATGACCGCCATGGTCGAGATGATCGGCCGGGTGCAGAGCATCCAGGAGGCCATCGATCAGCTCAGCGGCGCTGCGTCATCCCGCACCGTCGCCCAGACCGATGCCGGATCGGGCAGCTCGGCGACCGACTTCTCGAAGCTGCTCGGCTCGGCCATCGGTGCCGCGGAAGCCGGCTCGACGCGGACAGGCGGGGTCACCGGGCAGGCCGTCACGGACGCGGCGATGAAGTACATCGGCGTTCCCTACGTGTTCGGTGGTGAGGACGCCAGCGGAATGGACTGCTCCGGGCTGGTGCAGCGCGTCTATGCCGATCTCGGCATCGAGGTGCCGCGGCTCGTGTCCGGCCAGATGACGGCCGGCACGGAGGTGGCCTCCCTCGCCGAGGCTCAGCCGGGCGACCTGATCGTCACGGACAACGCCGAGCACATCGTGATCTACGCGGGGGACAACAAGGTGATCCACGCACCATACGAAGGCCGGACGGTGAGCCACGTCGAGCGCTGGTTCGACGAGTCCGACATCGTGACGATCCGCCGTATCGTCCCGACGGCGACAACGGGAACCGCAGGCGCGACCGCCATTCCTGCTGCCGACCAGGCGGCCCTGAACGAGGCCATGCTCGCGATCGGCCGCTCCGCGCTGTTCGGGGGTGCGCAGTGAGCCTCCCGATGGCGATTCTGACCGCGCCGGCACGCCCCGCGACGGCGTCGTCCGGCCCGGCATCCACCGATCGTGGCGCCGGCTTCGGCGCGGCGCTGGCCGCGGCCGGATCCGAGGCCGCACCGGCGGAGGCCCCCGGGACCGCGCCGGCCGAGTTGGATGTTCCGGCATCCGGTTCCGGCATCGACGACAGTGGCGCGGAGCCTCAGCTCGGCGGCGACGCCCTGGCGGCAGCGCCGTCGCCCGTTGACACGATGCGGCCGACACCCGTCACACCGGGGTGGGGTGCGTTCGCGGGGCTCGCGTGGACCACGAGCGCGGTGGGCAACCCCGCGGCTGCGGCCAGCGACGCAGCGGGGCCGGCGATCACATCAGAGAGCCTGGATGCCGCGGCCGCCGCTGGACCGGCCACGGCAGTCACGGCGTCGGCCGTCGCCACCGCGGCCCCCGCCACTCGCGGCCGCGACGCCGGAACCGTGCTTCAGGCGCCGGCGACCGCCCCAATGCCCGCCTCGACGCACGGCGCAGCCACGGTGGCAGAGGGCGCGCAGCCCGTGGCTGCACCGCTCGGGTACGCCCCGTTCGCTGCGGCGCAGCCGGCCCCAGCCGCACAGGCACGACCCGAAGCCGCCGTGCCGGCGGCCGCAACCGCATCCCGGTTGGGCGCAGCTCCTGGCGCTGTCCCGGTGGCGGCTGCGACGGCGGTGGACGAGCCTGTCCAGGCCGACGTCCGCCAGAGCGCGCTGCCGAGCGCCGTCGCCCCCCAGGGCGCTCAGAGTGCCATCGCGGGCGCACCCCCCGTCGCCGCGGCTGAGGGCGCGGGCAGGCCGGCTGCCACGTCGCAGCACCCGCCGCTCGCTACGCAGCTCGGCCGGCCCCTGCTCACACTGGCCCACGCCGGAGACGGCAGCCACAGCATCACCGTCACCGTCGCCCCCGACCGGCTCGGACCAGTCACGGTGCAGGCGGTTGTGACGGGGGACCAGCTGCGGGTCGAGCTGTTCGCTCCGACCGATCACGCCCGTGACGCCGTGCGCGGCGTGCTCAGCGAGCTGCGCCGCGACCTCGCCGCAACGGGGATCCACGCGACCCTCGGACTCTCGGCCGATGACGCCCCGGGCAGGCAGGGCCAGGGCGGCCAGAACCAGGGCGGCCAGAGCCAGACCGGCCAGAACCCGTCCGGCCAGAACCAGAATGGCCAGAACGCGGCGCTGGGCGAGCGGAGCGGCCAGAGCGGGCGCGAAGCGCGCCCGGGGGAGCACGCCGCAGCCGCCCAGCCCGGCACCCGGCCGGGCACGGACAGCGTCCAACCTGCCGAATCGGCAGTGCCGACGTCGCTCGGCTCGGCATCCGCCCACCCGCACATCGACCTGATCGCATAGAAGAGGACCCCGTGCCGATTGACCCCGTCACCACCGCGAACACCGGCGGCATCTACGCCACCGCCCCCGTTCGGAAGCCCAAGCAGGACATGGACGGCGACGTCTTCATGTCGCTGCTGATCACCCAGCTGCAGAACCAGGATCCGAGCTCGCCGATGGACACCTCGCAGATGATCCAGCAGACCACGCAGCTGGCGATGATGGAGAAGATGAACGAACTCGCCGTCACGAGCGGCGAGGGCTTCTCGCTGCAGATGCGGGTGGCTGCGGCATCGCTCGTCGGCCAACAGGTCTCCTACGTGAACGCGGCGGGGGAGACCGTCACCGGCATCGCCGACTCCGTGTCGTACGTCGGAGCGGTTCCCACCATCTCGATCGGGGGCAAGAACATCCCGCTCGATGTGATCGCCAGCGTCACCGCCCCGCCCAAACCCGAAGTTCCCAAGCCAGAAACCCCCGGCGCAGCCGCCGCCGTCTGATCGCCGACCCCTCCACCGAAAGGCTCACCAATGCTCCGCTCGCTCTACTCCGGAATCTCTGGACTCCGTTCGCACCAGACCATGCTCGACGTCACGGGCAACAACATCGCCAACGTCAACACGACCGCGTTCAAGGGCTCCGCCGTGCAGTTCCAGGACACGCTCTCGCAGCTCACCCAGGGCGCCGGCGGCCCGCAGGCGCAGACCGGTGGAACCAACCCGGCACAGATCGGCCTCGGCGTGCAGGTCGCCGGCATCTCCACCAACTTCACGCAGGGCTCGGCCCAGGCGACCGGGCGTGCCACCGACATGATGATCGCCGGTGACGGTTTCTTCGTCACGAGCATCGGCGGCGAGACGCGCTACACCCGTGCCGGCGCTTTCGACCTCGATGCAGACGGCCGGCTCACCGCGCCCGACGGCTCCCTCGTGCAGGGGTGGAACGCCGTCAATGGTCAGATCCCGACCGGCGGCGGCATCGGCAACATCCAACTCCCGCTCAAGGGTGTGTCGCCGGCATCCGCAACGACCGCGGCCACCGTCGGCGGCAACCTGCCATCGGATGCCGCAGACGGCACGGTTCTCGTGCGCGACGTCCCCGTCTACGGTGCAGACGGCAAGCCGGGCACGCTGACCCTCACCTTCACAAAGGCCGGCAACAACTGGGGCGTCTCCGGCACCGACGGCGCAACGACGCAGACGGCGACGCTCACCTTCACGAACGGCGTGCAGACAGGCGGAACGCTTCCCGCCATCGGCGGCATCACCGTCGACCTCTCCGGCGTCTCGGGCTTCGCCACGCTCAGCACCGTCGCGATCGAGGGCCAGAACGGTCGCCAGGCCGGAACCCTCGAGTCCTTCACGCTCTCCAAGGACGGCACGCTCGTCGGCCTGTTCAGCAACGGGCAGAAGCAGCCGATCGCCCGTGTAGCCCTGGCCACCTTCGCCAACCCCGGCGGCCTCGAGAAGACCGGTTCCTCCGGCTACCGTGCCACAGTCAACTCGGGCGCCGCGACGTACGGCGTTCCGGGAGGCGACGGCCTCGGCGTGCTCGCCGGCGGCCAGCTCGAGATGTCGAACGTCGACCTCTCGCAGGAGTTCACGAACCTGATCGTCGCCCAGCGCGGCTTCCAAGCGAACGCCCGCATCATCACCACCTCCGACGAGGTGCTGCAGGAGCTCACCAACCTCAAGCGCTAGCGCCGGGGGAGGCCACCATGCCGGCGGGAGGCCAGAATGACTGATTCTGGCCTCCCGCCCTGCTTAATGCCTCCCCGCTCGCGCGCCCCTAGTCCGTCGGCTCGAACTCGTTCAGGCGCCAGCTCTGATCGAACCACGGCTCGAGCGGCCCATACGCGCGGAACAGCGGGAACCACGACTTGCCCGGCAACGTCTCGATCCAGTTGGACTCCTTGCCGGCCGGCGCTGTCGGGCCGAAGAAGAGGTCGTAGGAGCCATCCGCATTCGCCTCCAGCGTGCCGGTATTGCTCGCCAGGGCCGGATACGGCGTCGACGGAACGACCAACAGCGAGCGCGTCTGGGTGTCGTAGATGTCGACCGCCCAGAAGCTCTTCGCCGGCTGATCCGGGTCGATCCGGAGCCGATACGAGCGACCGCCGTCGAGGATGTCGCCGTTCGCGTCGTGCACCGTGTAGGCGTAGGCGGATCCGGCGCCGACCTGGGCGTGGGCCATCGCCGGCGTGATCACCGTGGCGAAGTAGTGGAACTGGGTGCGGGCGTCCAGCAGTCGGGCGCCGTTGCGCAGGAACTCGTAGCTGCCACCGACGAAGCCATTGCGCCACGAGCCGTAGAGCACGGCATCCGGGTCGCGCGGCTGGTAGGTGACAACCCTTGCGAGGCCGGCGGCGATCGGCGCGGCCTTCTCGAGGATCGCCGTGAGCCTGGCGTCCGGCGCGAACGGGGCGTCGTGCGTGATGCCGATGGCGGCGAGCTGTCCGGCACGTTCAGCGTCGAGTGCCTCGACCGGTTCCTCACGCACGAGCTGGGCGACCTCTTCGTAGAAGGTGTAGTCGTTGGCGTGGATCGAATTGAACGTCATCTCGGCGAGATTGATGAACTCGTTGGGGGCCGGATCAGCCGCCTCGGCGAGCGGGTAGACGCGGGCCCGCTTCATGGCGGGCACTCCACCGAGAGCGCGGAGCACGACGAAGTTCGTGAAGGTCGGCGTGCGGTAGACGAAGTAGCCGTCAGGAATGTCGCCGTCGTACCCCGGCGGAAGGAACAAGTACTTGCCGCCCTCTCCGCGGTCGGGGCCGGCGATGCCCATGTCCGCGACGTAGCGGAACCAGAAGTCATCGACAACGCAGAGCGACTGTTCCGGTACCTCGATGACGGTCGGCCCCCACGCCTTCAGGTCCAACATCGTCGTGCCGTACGTCGTTTCCGTGTTTGGCGTGAGAAAGAGGGCGCCCGAATTCGCCCGTGGTTCTGTGATGCCGATCACGCGAGGCGACGTCACGCCGACAGAACGGATGCCGTTGCGAAAGGCCACGAGTGATGCACCCGGCACCGTGTTCAGGAACACCTCGATCGCGCGCATCAGGTCGAGCGCGTCATACGCCGTCTCAGCGGTCTCCGGCAGTGGCACCCCGTCGAAGAAGCGCAGATCGCCGAACGGCGACGACACCGTGTCTGGAGTGCTGAGAGACGCGACGGCCTCCTCCAGACCGCTGATCATTCCCGCGCGAGTATGTTCTGACATGCTTCCCCCAAGTTTTTCCGCACCAATGCGTTGATTGCATTCACTCTGGCAGCCACGTGGCTGGGGCCGCAAGCCGTTCCTGTGATGTCGCCGAGATCATGCCATCGGCATGATGCGCCCGTCGCGGCCGCTGAGGAGTCTGGGCTCGCGGCTGAAAGTCGCTCGGATTAGAAGGGGAACGGTGGGGACAACATGAGTACAGTCAACGAACCAACGGGCTGGGTCGGCTGGATCGGCTTCGCCGGCATCATCCTGATCCTGAATGGTGTCTTCAGTGCGGTGCAGGGCTTCATGGCGCTGCTCGGCTCGAACACGTATTACCTGGTCAGCAGTGGAACGCTGTTCCTCTTCGACGTCACCGGCTGGGGATGGTGGAACATCATCATCGGCGCGCTGCTCGTGCTCACCGGTATCGCTCTGTTCGGCGGCGCCACCTGGGCGCGGATCATCGCCGTCATCCTGGCCGCTCTGAGCGCGGTCGGCCAGATGCTGCTCCTCCCGGCACAGCCGTGGTGGGCGTTCATCGTCATCGCGATCGATGTCCTGGTGATCTACGCGGTCACAGCGCATGGCCGAGAGGTCAAGGCCGCCTGACACACGCGACGGCCCCTTGTGCATCGGACTGGTGCACAGGGGGCCGTTGCGTTGTGCCTAAATGCGGCGGCGGCGCCCCGGCGTGATCGCCGCACCGACCACTGCGGCCTTCGCCACAGGGGCCGGCCCCGGTCGAACCGCTGCGGTCACGACGGCCGCCTTGGCCACGGGCGCACCGATGACGCCGACGCGTCCGATACGAGCTGGTCTCAGTGGCATGTCACTCTCCTGACTTCTCGGCAGCCGCATCGGCCTCGATGGAGGCGATGATCGACTGGATGGGGATTCGTCCGTCGGCGATCAGCTGACCGCCGGCCCTCCTGGTCGCCGCGGCGAATGGCGCAGCCCACAGGTTCTCGTACACGAGCACCCCGGCGACGGTGCCTGGATCCATGGCCGCCGCGAGATTGGCGACGTCGTCCGCGGCGAGAAGCTCGGCGAGATCGGCCTCGATGCGCAGCAGATCGCCCAGATCCCCGGAATCGGAGAGCTCCATCGCGTCGATGGTTCCCTCGTCGTCCTTGGTGAGAATCATCATGTCGATGACCCGGATCGTGCCGGCATCCACGAGCTTCACGAGTTCGGCGACAATCTCGCCGGTGAAGTTCGCCTCGCCCGTCGGGAACTCGACCACGAGGTAGTCAACGGGGCCGAGCGTCTCGAATTCGTACTCAGTCATGCGGTGTCCTTTCGTCGGAACGCACGATCCTCCCCGTCGCACGACGGCGCATCACCCGATCAGGATGATCGGGCGACCCGCCCCGATTCGCCCGTGACTTACCGTGTGCCCATCGCTGCCGATAGTGCAGCGTGACGGCCGATCGGTCGAGCACCGAGACCGGAAGCGAGGCGAGGCGATGATTGTCGTGACCCGACTCAACGACAGCCAGTTCGCGATCAATCCCGATCTGATCGAGCGCATCCACGAGAGCCCAGACACCACCCTGGTGATGTTGGACGGCGCCAAGTACATCGTGACCGAGTCGCTCGCCGAGGTGATCGCCCGCATCACGGAGTACCGCGCCCGCGTGATCAATCTCGCCTCCGCCATGCAGGACGAGTCCGAGTATCAGAACCACGGCCGCCCGCAGCCCGTTCTGCGCCCGGTCGCCAGGGCTCTCGAGCTCGCCCCGGACCCGGTTGACGCGCAGCCGGATGATCACAGCGATTCGACGAGGAGCAAGTAATGGATCCCGCCATCCTCATCGGCCTGGTGATCGCCTTCGGCTCACTGTTCGCCATGATGACCCTCGAAGGCACCGCCGTCACGGCGGTCCTGATTCCGGCACCGATGATTCTGGTGCTGGGCGCGAGCCTCGCGGTCGGCATGGCCGGCGGCACGCTCAGCGACACAATCTCCGCGCTCAAGGCCCTGCCCAAGGCGTTCATTGGGAAGTCGGTCAAGCCCAAGGTCACCATCGCCCGCCTCGTCACGCTCGCCGAGACGGCGCGAGCCGAAGGCCTGCTCGCCCTCGAACAGGAGGCAGAGAACGAGAGCGACCCGTTCCTCAAGAGGGCGCTGCAGAGCGTCGCGGACGGCACAGACGGCGAAGAACTGCGCATCCTGCTCGAAGATGAGATCCACACGGCTGACCGCAGCGCGCGCAACGCCGCCCGGTACTTCACGAGCGTCGGCGGCTACGCCCCGACGATCGGCATCATCGGTACCGTCGTGTCTCTGATCCACGTCCTGGAGAAGCTCGACAGCCCGGCGACGCTCGGTCCGATGATCGCAACGGCCTTCGTCGCCACCCTGTGGGGCCTGCTCAGCGCCAACTTCATCTTCCTGCCCATCGGCACCAGGCTGAAGCGCCTGGCCGAGCTCGAGAACGAGCGGATGACGCTGCTCATGGAGGGCGTGCTCGCCATCCACGCCGGCAGCCAGCCACGCCTGCTCGGGGAGCGCCTGCGGGCGATGGTGCCGCGTGCGAAGGACTCGGAAGCGGCATGAGCCGCCCAGGCCGCCGCTCGCGCGGCACCGAACACGCCGAGGAGCACGTCGACGAACGCTGGATGGCGTCGTACATGGACATGGTCACCGTGCTGATGTGTCTGTTCATCGTGCTCTTCGCCATGTCGACCGTCGACCAGGAGAAGTTCACCGCGCTCAAGAACTCGCTGGCCACCGGCTTCGGCACGGTGGAGGAGGGCAAGATCGACACCGCGAGTGGCATCGTCGTGCCGCCGGAGAAGGTCAGCGAGGAGGGAGACGGCTTCACCGATGTCGAGCTCGCCGTGACCGAGGTCGAGACACTGGTGAAGCTGCGCGATCAGCTGCGCTCGGCGCTCGAGGCCCAGAACCTGGCTCACGCCGTCACCTTCGTCATCGACCAGAGGGGGCTGACCATCGGCCTCATCGGCTGGGAGACGTTCTTCCAGCCCAACAGCATCGATCTGCAGGGGGAGGCCCTCGCCGTCGTCGACACGATCGGCCCGATCCTCGCTGCCTCCGCACACAGCGTCTCCGTCGAGGGCCATGCCGACTACCGCGGCTCGCCCAACCCGTTCCCCACCGACTGGGAACTCTCCGGTGGGCGGGCAACGCAGGTCCTCCGACGCATGGTCGAGACGGCCGGCTTCCCCGGCGGCCAGATCTCGGCCGTCGGCTACGGCTCGACCAGGCCGCAGCGCACGGGGGAAACGCCGGAGGACATGGCGTTCAACCGCCGCGTCGACATCGCCGTGCTCTCACCCCAGCCGGAGGCCGTGCGTGAGCTGATCCCGGATGTGCTCGCCAACGGAGGGAAGGCGCCGGCGGAACCCGAGGAACCAGCCGAACCCCCAGCCGCCCCAGCGAAAGCGGCAACGCCAGCGCACTGAGAGCAGGCCGACGGCGCCGCGTGCGACCGGATTCGCCTGTTTTGACGAAGACGGCTTACGGCGGCGCCCGAACTGCCGATAGTCGCAATCGTGACGGTACGAGAGAAGCAACAGCGCGCGGCTTCCGCGCAGCCCCGCACCGCCCAGGTCTACGATTTCCGGCGCCCGACGACGCTCGCCCGCGAGCACTCGCGCGTCTTGGAGCTCGCCTTCGAGACCTTCGCCAGGCAGTGGGCGACCCAGCTGACCGCGAAGGTCCGCGTGCTCTCGCAGGTGAGCTGCGAAGAGGTGCTCATGCACAGCTACGACGAGTACGCGGCCGGACTCCCGGCGACCACGGCGATGGTGCTGTGCTCGATCGACTCCAGCGCGGCCAAGGCGGTCGTGCAGTTCCCGGCATCCGCAGGGCTTTCCTGGGTTGCACGCATGCTCGGCGGCACGGGGGAGACCCAGATGCCGGAGCGGGTCTTCACCCAGATCGAGCAAGCGCTCGTGCGCCGTCTGATGGATGACGCCCTCGAAGACCTCCGCTACTCGCTCGGCGCGCTGCTGACCAACGACATCTCGATCGACGGCATCCAGTACAACTCGCAGTTCGCCCAGGCCGCCCCGACCTCCGAACTGATGATCGTTGCGAGCTTCGACGTGCGTGTCGGCGACCACCGCTCCCGCGCGACAGTCGCGATCCCCGCGGCCGTGATCCTGCCGCAGCTCGGCGAATCGAACCCGACGAGCCCCGTCGAGAACGCTCGAGGGCTCATCGAGGCACAGCTCGGAACGGTTCCCATCGACGTGGTGCTGCGCCTCGCGCCCGCTCCCGTGCTGCCAGGCACCGTGCTCGGCCTCACGATCGGCGATGTCATCCCGCTTCCGCATTCCCAGCACCGTCCGCTCGACCTCGTCGTCGACGGCCACGAACTCGCCGACGCAGCAGTCGGGATCAACGGATCCCGTCTGGCCTGTGTCGTCGTCAGCACCAAGGAGACAGCACGATGACGCCAAGCACGACCCTCGAATCCGGCACGGCCGAACGCTCGGCCGTTGACGCCCTCCTCGCGGTGCTCCCGCTGCCGGGGGTGAGTCACGCCGTCATCGCCCGCGACCTGAGCGGAAGCGAGGCCGCTGCCGCTGCCGCCGCCATGTCCGGTGCCGCGATGGCATCCTTCGTCGGCGCCCGTTCGGCCGACCTCGCCGTCGCGGTGCTCGACGGCGCGGCGCTGCAGAGCGCAGGCGGAAGCGACTCCCCGCTGATCTCGGCCGCCGATGTGCTGCGCCCATCGCTCGAGGCCGCGGCCGGGACACTCGGCAACGGGCTGCTCGGCGCGAGCACGATCGGTGACGCGGGCAGCCTCTTCGCCGATGATGAGGCCGTCGTCTTCGAACTGCTGAGCGGTGCGGATGACGCCGCAGCCGTGCTCGGCTGGTTCGCCGTCCGCGTGCGCGACGCCGTCACGGCGCCAGTTCACGGCCGCGGCGCGGCAACGCCAGGCTCCGCGGCATCCGACGCCGAGGTCGTCGGCAAGCTCGGCCGGATCAACAACGTCGAGATGGCGCTGACCGTCGAACTCGGGCGGACACGGATGACAGTGCGCGATGTGCTCTCGATCGAGCCGGGCGCCGTCATCGAGCTCGACCGCTCGGCTGGAGCCCCAGCCGATGTTCTGCTCAACGGCCGGCTGATCGCCCACGGCGAGATCGTCGTCGTCGACCAGGACTACGCCGTGCGCATCACCCGTATCCTCGACGTGGCGGACGGCGCGCTCTAGGTGGAGACCCTCTTCGTCGCGCTGCGCGTCCTGCTCTCCCTCGGTGCCGTCCTGGCACTGCTGTGGCTGCTGCAGCGACGCTTCGCGCGCGGCGGAGTCGGGTCGGCGGCCAAGGCGCGCGCCGCCAACAGCCCAACGGTCGTCGGGCGGCAGAGCGTCGGCTCCAAGGCCAACGTCGTCGTCATCGAGCACGACGGCAGGCGCTTCCTGCTCGGCGTCACCGAGCACGGCGTGAACGTGTTGCACAGCTCAGAGATCGAGCCGGCGCGCGGCCTCGACCCCGATCTCTTCGCCCGCGAACTCGCGGAGGCCGAGCCGGCCGATGTCGCTCTCGTCACCCAGTCGGCCGCTCCGTCAGACACGGCCTCGGCGTCGCCGCTCGCCGGCTCCATCCTGTCCGGCGAGACGTGGAAGCAGGCCGCCGCCGTCGTTCGGAACCGGCGGTGATGCGCCGCTGGGCAATCGCGCTCGGCATTGTCTCCCTCGTCGTCGGCGCCACCGTTCTCTTCAACGCGAGCGGTGCGATGGCCGCCCCGATCGACCCGACCCTGCCGACACCGCCTGCGGATCCCGGCGGCGGGGTCCAGGTGGAGATCAACGGGCCGAACGGCACGCCGTCATCGGCCGTCGTCACCCTCATCGGCATCACGGTGCTCTCCGTTGCACCGGCGCTGCTGCTCATGATGAGCTCGTTCACCAAGATCTTCGTCGTGCTCGCCATGACCAGGAACGCGCTCGCCCTGCCGACGATCCCGCCGAACCAGGTGCTCGCCGGCCTCGCCCTCTTCCTCTCGCTGTTCATCATGAGCCCGGTGCTCATGGCCATCAACGAGCTGGCCGTGCAGCCGTTCATCGCCGGCACGATCGACTTCTCGCAGGCGCTCGATGCGGCATCCGCCCCGCTGCAGGCGTTCATGCTCGCCCACACCCGCGAAGAGGACATCGCGCTGATGACGCGCGCGGCCGGGCTGCCGAACCCCGAGAACGCCGCGGCCGTGCCGCTCACGACGCTCATCCCCGCCTTCATGATCTCCGAGCTGCGTGCGGCGTTCATCATCGGCTTCGTGATCTTCGTGCCGTTCCTCGTGATCGACCTCGTCGTCTCCGCGGTGCTCATGTCGATGGGCATGATGATGCTCCCGCCAGTGATGATCTCGCTGCCGTTCAAGATCCTGCTGTTCATCCTCGTCGACGGCTGGGGGCTCATCATCACCTCCCTCATCACCAGTTATCGGGGTGGCTGATGGATGCCGCCGCCGTCCTCGACATCGCGATGCAGAGCCTCATCATCTCGGCCAAGCTCGCCGCCCCGCTGCTGATCACCGCGCTCGTCGTCGGGTTCACGATCTCGCTGTTCCAATCGATCACCCAGATCCAGGAGGTCACACTCTCCTTCGTGCCCAAGGCGATCGCGGTCTGCGCCGCCCTGTTCATCTCCGGCCAGTGGATGATCTCCGAGCTGATCAGCTTCACGGAGCACCTGTTCGCAATGATCCCGATGCTGATCGGCAGCGCCTGATGTTCGGCACGACGCTGAGTCTCGGCTGGCTGGAGGCCGTCGGTCTGGCCACGGTGCGGATGACGGCATTCCTCATGATCGCGCCGCCGTTCTCGTACCGGGCCATTCCCGCCCGTGTCAAGGCGATGCTCGGCGTCGGGCTCGCCCTCGCCGTGTCGCCGCGCGTCACGCCTGGATACGAGCCGCTCGACACCGGCGCGTTCTTCACGGCGCTCGCCCTTGAGTTGCTCGTCGGCGCCGTGCTCGGCTTTCTCGTCTCGCTCATCTTCTCTGCCGTGCAGTCGGCCGGCAGCCTGATCGACCTGTTCGGCGGATTCCAGATGGCGCAGGCCTTCGACCCGGGCTCGATGGTCAACGGTGCCCAGTTCACGCGCCTGTTCCAGATGACGGCGCTCGCGCTGATGTTCGCCTCCGGCGCCTACCAGCTCGTGATCGGCGGGATCGTCCGCTCCTACGACTCCATCCCGCTCGGGGGCGGGCTCGACCTCGCGGTCAGCGCCGAGCTCATGGTGACGGGGGTCAGCCAGATGCTGCTCGCCGCCGTGCAGATCGCCGGCCCGCTGCTCGTCGTGCTCTTCCTTGCGGATGCCGGACTCGGGCTCCTGACCCGTGTCGCGCCGGCCCTGAACGCCTTCGCCCTCAGCTTCCCGGTCAAGATCCTGATCACGCTCGTGCTGGCCGGGATGGTCGTGACCGTGCTGCCAGAGGTCATCGCCGCCCTCGCCGACGATGCCTTCACCACGATGCGGGAGGTGAAGTAGATGTCAGACGCCGCAGAGAAGTCCGAGCAGGCGACTCCCAAGCGCATGAAAGAGGTGCGCTCAAAGGGCCAGCTCACCCGCTCCCAGGATCTCGTCGCCTGGCTCGGTGTCGGGGCCGCGGCCGTCATGCTCTCCACGACGATCGCGCGGGGCACAGCGGCGGCCGAATCGCAGATGTTCGGCATCCGCGACATCATCGCGACGCCGAACCCCGAGCACGCCCTCGACGAGCTGGTGCAGGGGCTCGGCTCGATGCTCGGCACGCTCGGCCCGCTGTTCGTCGTCGTCGCCGCCGTCGTGCTGCTCGGTGCGGCAGCCCAGGGCGGCATCCACTTCCGCAAGTTCACCGGCCGCTACGAGCAGCTGAACCTCGTCAAGGGTGCAGGGCGCGTCTTCGGCATGCAGGCGCTCTGGGAGGGTGCCAAGTCGCTCCTCAAGACCCTCGTCGTCGGGCTCGTGCTGTTCCTCGTGATCCAGGGCCTGATGCCGGTGCTCACGAGTGCAGGCGGTCTGCCCGTCAGCGCGCTGCTCGCCGCGGCGGCCGACGGCTCGGCCGTGCTGCTGCAGGCCGCGGTCGCCGCCGGACTCGTGCTGGCCGCCGCCGACGTCTTCGTGGTGATGAAGCGCAACCGCAAGAAGACGCGGATGACCAAGCAGGAGCTCAAGGACGAGAACAAGAGCAGCGAGGGCGACCCGCTGATCAAGTCGCAGCGGCGCTCGCGCCAGCTCGCCATGAGCCGCAACCGCATGATCGCCTCCGTCGCCGGCTCGGATGTCGTGCTCGTGAATCCAACGCACATCGCCGTCGCCCTGCGCTACGAGGCAGGCAAGGCCGCTCCGCGCGTCGTCGCCAAGGGGCAGGGCATCATCGCCACCCGTATCCGCGAGGAGGCGGACGCGACCCGCGTACCCATCGTCAAGGACGTGCCGCTGGCCCGCGCCCTGCACGCCGAGTGCGAGATCGGCCACGAGATCCCGCTCGAGCACTACAACGCGGTCGCGCGCGTCCTCGCCTTCGTCATGGCGCTGAAGAAACGTGGCGCGGCGCAGGGCACGCACACCCTCGTTCCACAGAACACATCGGCACAGACCTCAGCACAGACCTCGACACAACCGCCTGCAGCACCTCGAAGGGCACTCTCATGAATCGAAATCTCGCCAAGCTCGCCGTTCCGATCGGCGTCGTGGGCATCATCCTGCTGCTGGTCGTTCCGGTTCCCGCCTGGCTGCTCGACATCCTGATCATCGTCAACATCCTGCTCGCGCTCGTGATCCTGCTCACGACGATGTTCATCCGCAAGCCGCTCGACTTCTCCGTGTTCCCGTCGCTGCTGCTCGCCGTGACGCTGTTCCGCCTCGGCCTCAACGTCGCCTCGACCCGCCTCGTGCTCGGCGAGGGCTACGCCGGCCAGGTGATCGAGGCCTTCGGGCACGTCGCCGTCGGCGGCTCCATCATCATCGGCAGCGTCATCTTCCTGATCCTCGTCATCATCCAGTTCATCGTCGTCACCAAGGGTGCGGAGCGCGTGGCCGAGGTCGGCGCCCGCTTCACCCTCGACGCCATGCCCGGCAAGCAGATGGCGATCGACGCCGATCTGAACGCCGGCCTCATCACCGACATCCAGGCGCGCGAGCGGCGCGCGGAGGTCTCATCGGAGGCCGACTTCTACGGTGCGATGGACGGTGCGTCGAAGTTCGTCAAGGGCGATGCGATCGCCGGCATCCTGATCATCATCATCAACGTGATCGGTGGCATCACGATCGGCATGGTCCAGCGCGGCATGGAACTCGGCGACGCCGTGAGCACCTACACGCTGCTCACGATCGGCGACGGCCTCGTCACCCAGATTCCCGCGCTCCTGATGGCGGTCTCCACCGGCATGATCGTGACGCGGTCAACCGCCGACGCCGACATGGGCACGACGGCTGGGAGCCAGCTGGCGCAGTCGCGCAACGCGCTCATGATCGCCGGCTGCGCAGCCATCGTCATGGCCCTCATCCCCGGCATGCCGATGATCCCGTTCATCGTGATCGGCGCCTTCCTCATCTGGGGCGCCCAGAAGGTGAAGGCGCGGACGATCCGCGACGAGGCCGCCGCGAAGGCCCCGGATGCCGGCCCGCCGACGGTCGCGGAGACCACAGACGATCTGATCGAACAGATGCGCGTGCACGCTCTCGAGATCCTGCTCGCCCCCGACCTCGTCGACGTCGTCTCCGGCGCGTCCGATGATCTGCTCGGGCGGGTGCGGGCGCTCCGCCGCAAGATCGCCATGGAACTCGGCATCGTCGTGCCGCCCGTGCGCACCCGCGACAGCATCGAGCTGCCGGCGTCCACCTACGTGATTCGCATCGCCGGCGTCGAGGCCGGCCGCGGCATCGCGCCGGGCGGGCGGGTGCTCGCCCTCGGCGATGCGCTGGAGGCGCTGCCGGGGACGACCACGATCGAACCCGTCTTCGGGCTGCCAGGCAAGTGGGTTCCGGCCGAGCTGCGGCACAGCGCGGAGATGGCGGGCGCGACGGTGATCGACCGCGTGTCGGTGATCGTGACGCACCTCTCCTCGATCGTCACGGCCAACGCCGCGCGTCTGCTCACCCGCGAGGATGTGCGCGTGCTGAGCGACGGCGTCAAGCAGGTGAACCCGGCGGCCGTCGAGGAGCTCACCCCTGCCCTGCTCTCCCTCGCGGAGGTGCAGCGGGTGCTGCAGGGGCTGCTCGCCGAGCAGGTCGCCATCAATGACCTGCCCCGCATCTTCGAGGCGCTCTCCCTGCGTGCGAAGGTCTCCGTCGACCCGGAGGGGCTGATCGAGGCCGCACGCCAGGCGCTCGGTCCCGCACTCGTCGCGAAGCACCTCGACGGCCGCATGCTGCGCGTGGTCATGATCGACCCCGGCCTCGAGCAGAGCATGCTCGAAGGGCTGCGCCCGGCCGAGCACGGCACGCAGATCCTGCTCGATGCGAACAGCATGGAGCGGGTCATCGACTCGCTGCGCTCGGCGCTCGCTCATGCCGACGCGATCGGAACGTCCGCCGTTCTGGTGTGCGCGCCGGCGCTCCGCCCGGCCATCCACCGCCTCGTGACCCCGCAGACCGGCGTCGCCGTGCTCTCGTACAGCGAGGTCACCTCCGCAAACGTCGAGATCGAGACCGTGGGGGTGGTGCGCTCTGTCACGGCAGCTGCGGCTTGAGGGTCCGTCGCTGACCGCGCTGCACGAGCGCGTTCTGGCCGAACACGGCCGGCACGCGAAGATCGTCGCGGCCGAGCGGGTCGTGAGTGGCGGCATCCGTGGCTTCTTCGCCAAGCACCACTTCGAGGTCACCGTCGAACTCCCGGAATCCGGTAGCCACGGCGTGCACAGCATGAGCCTGCCGACCCGTGTCGGCCTGGCAGCACTGCTCGAAGATGCCGAGAATGCCGAGCGGCAGCTGCTCGACGCACCGCTCGTCGAACAGCCGTCGACGGCGAGGCCGGACTTCGCCGCCCTCCTGGCGCAGATGACCTTCGACACGGCCCAGCCGATCGAACACCCCGTTCCGCGCGTGCCCGTCGCCGGGCTGCTGCCCATCACCGGAGCAGCGTTCACCCCGCCCACCGCGCAGGCCGCGATCGAGGCGGCACCGGCCGCTGGGCCGCCGCCGCTGCCGCTGCAGAGCCCAGGCGACCTCGTGCTGTGCATCGGCCTGCGCGCCGACGCCGAGATGCTCGCGCGCGATTGGGCCGAGACGACGGGCGCCGAGCTCATCCGGTGCGCCCCACGAGGTTCCGCTGCCGCCGATGCTGTCCCGGACGGCGCCGTGCTCTCCGACCGACGCGACGCAGCCGCCGCGCGGGCGCGCGGGGTCGAGCGCGGGGCGGCCTGCATCGCCGTGCTCGGCCTCACGGCACTCGGTGCAGAGGTCGATGCCGCCGGCGCGGACGGCCGCGATCGCCAACTCGGTGTCGCTGCCGGCATCCTGCCCGACCAGCTCTGGCTCGTCGTCGACGTCGGCCGCAAGCCGGAGGACACGGCGGCGTGGGTCGCCGCCTGCCGTGACGCACTCGACGTGCACGGCGTGGTCGCGATCGGCGGCGAAGAGACCTCCACCCCGCACTCCGTCGCAGCGCTCGGTCTGCCCGTGCTGTGGGCTCACAACTCCAACACGCGAAAGGATAGTCTGAGCTGATGCTTGTCTTGACGCGAAAACCAGGGGAGAAGATCCTCATCGGTGACGACATCGTCATCACCGTTCTCGACGCACGCGGCGACAGCATCCGCATCGGGGTGGACGCCCCGCGCGGGATCAAGATCCAGCGCTCAGAGGTCGTCCAGGCCGTCGCAGATGCCAATGTCGCGGCGACGACCGCCGGCGCCGACGACGAGCAGCGACTCGTGCAAAGCCTCGGCAAGCTCACAGCGCCCTCGGAATAGCCGCGCCGTCTGCGCGGTTCTTGTCGGAGGCGAACGCACTCACGAATCAAGGAGACACGGATGACGCGGGCACTGGAACTCGGAATCGATACCTTCGGCGACGTCACCTTCGACGCCGACGGGCACCCGCTCTCGCACGGTGAGGTGCTGCGCAACCTCGTCGAGCAGGGTGCGCGGGCCGATCTGATGGGACTCGACTTCATCGGCATCGGTGAGCACCACCGCGCCGACTTCGCCGTCTCCGCCCCTGAGGTCGTGCTCGCGGCGATCGCGGCGAAGACCGAGCGCATCCACCTGGGCTCGGCCGTCACCGTGCTCAGCAGCGACGACCCGGTTCGCGTCTACCAGCGCTTCGCGACCCTCGACGGAATCTCCGGCGGGCGTGCGGAGGTGATCCTCGGGCGCGGCTCGTTCACCGAGTCGTTCCCGCTGTTCGGGCTCTCGCTTGATCGCTACGAGGAGCTCTTCGAGGAGAAACTCGAACTCTTCGTCGAGCTGATCAAGCAGGGCCCGGTGAGTTGGCAGGGCACGGTCCGCTCGGGGCTGAGCGAGCAGAACGTCTACCCGCACACCGAGTCGGGAACGCTGCGCACCTGGGTCGGTGTCGGCGGCAGCCCGGAGTCCGTTGTGCGCACGGCACGGCACGGCCTTCCCCTCATGCTCGCGATCATCGGCGGCAGCCCCGTGCGGTTCGCTCCATACGTCGACCTCTACCACCGCGCGCTCGCGCAGTATGGGCAGCCCGCGCAGCCCGTCGGCATCCACTCGCCCGGTCACGTCGCCGAGACCGATGCGATCGCCCGCGAGCAGCTCTGGCCGCACTACTCGGTGATGCAGGAGCGCATCGGCCGGGAACGCGGCTGGCCCCCGATGACACGGGAACAGTTCGAGGACTCGGCCGGGCCGGACGGCGCGCTCTACGTCGGGTCGCCCGAAACGGTCGCGCAGAAGATCGCGGCAGCGGTGACCGCGCTCAGCGCGGAACGCTTCGACCTCAAGTACAGCAACGGCACGATGCCGCACGCGCAGCTGATGCAGAGCATCGAGCTCTACGGCAGCGCCGTGGCACCGCGCGTACGGGAGCTCCTCGCGGAATCGGTAGACTGAGGGGTATCCCCATCAGGCAACGAGGCCGGGCACGGTGATCCTGTGCGGCCACGCGAAGGAACCTTTGTGACTCAGCAGTTTGACGCCCACCGCACGCTCTGGATCGGCCGTGAAGAACGCGCCGAGGCGATGATCCCCATCATCGGCAGCCTCTACCGAGACCACGGGGTGGTGACATCGGTTCACGGCAGGCGGCTGTTGAATCGCTCGGCCATCGGGCTCCTCAAGGCACACAAGTTCGCGAAGCAGGTCGACGGCGCCGAGCTCGACGTCGACGACACGATGCGGGTGCTCGAGGCGCTCCGCGCGCTCCGACCCGGTCCGGCATCCATCGACATCGCCCGCCTCGTCTCCGGCTTCGCCGAGCGCGGCGACGGTCGCACGCTCGAGGAGTTCGTGCGCGACGAACTCCAGCCCGTGCTGAACGGTGACGATGCGTCGAGCGGCGGAACGGATGTCGTGCTCTACGGTTTCGGACGCATCGGGCGTCTGCTCGCCCGCATCCTGATCGCACACGCCGGTCACGGCGATGGTCTGCGCCTGCGCGCGATCGTCGTGCGCAAGGGTTCGGCGAACGACCTCGTGAAGCGGGCGAGCCTGCTGCGCCGGGACTCCGTGCACGGTTCATTCGACGGCACGATCACCGTCGACGAGGAGAACAACACGATCCTCGCCAACGGCACGCTGATCCAGGTGATCTACTCGAACGATCCCGCGTCGATCGACTACACGGCGTTCGGAATCAACAACGCCATCGTCGTCGACAACACCGGGCGGTGGCGCGACGCGGAGGGGCTCGGCCAGCACCTGGCCTGCCCGGGGGTGGCCCGCGTGCTGCTCACCGCGCCAGGCAAGGGTGAGCTGAAGAACATCGTGCACGGCATCAACCACGACACCATCACCGCTGAGGACACCATCCTCTCGGCGGCATCCTGCACGACCAACGCCATCACGCCGGTGCTCAAGGCCGTGAACGAGCGCTACGGCGTCGTGCACGGGCACGTCGAGACCGTGCACTCCTTCACCAACGATCAGAACCTGATCGACAACTTCCACTCCGGCGACCGTCGTGGCCGGTCCGCGGCGCTGAACATGGTGATCACCGAGACGGGTGCTGCCAAGGCCGTGGCCAAGGCGCTGCCGGAGCTGGCTGGCAAGCTCACGGGGAGCGCGATCCGCGTTCCGACGCCCAACGTCTCGCTGGCGATCCTCAACCTGCGGCTCGAGACGACCCCGAGCCGAGAAGAGGTGAACGCCTACCTGCGCGAGCTCTCGCTCGGATCGACCCTGCGCCAGCAGATCGACTTCATCGATTCCCCGGATGTCGTGTCCACCGATTTCGTCGGCTCGCACCGTGCCGGCATCGTCGACGGCCTGGCAACGATCGCCACCGAGAACAACCTCGTGCTCTACGTCTGGTACGACAACGAGTTCGGTTACAGCTGCCAGGTTGTCCGTGTGCTCGAGCAGATGGCCCAGACCCACCCGACCGTGTTGCCTGAGCGCGCAGCGGTCTAGCAGCCCATCCGGCGAGCGGCGCGGCGGACGGCGCCGCCGGCCCGCCTTTTCTGCGCGGGCCCGGTGAATTCACCGGGCCCGCGTGATTCTCGCGGGCCGGTGCTCGGCCGTGGTCAGCTGTTCGGCTTGTGCTTCTCGGCCGCGCGCTCGGCCGCCTCGGCCTCGCGCCGGCGGTCACGCGCAGCGTCGGCCGCTGCGGCCTCCTCCGGAGTCGGGGCGGTTCCGCCGAGGTGCCGCGGCTGCCACCAGGCGCCGGTGCCATCGACGGGGTAGCCGGTCTGCAACGTGTCGACCATGCTCTGCAGCGTCTGCCGCAGCCGCGTGGTGAGTTCGTGTGGCTCGTCCGTCGGCGAAACCGTGATCGCGTCGGCGATCGCTACCGAGATCGGTACCTTGTACGCCTCGCGCAGTGTCGGCTTGTGATTCTTCGTCAGCAGACGGTGTCCGCCCCACACCGCGACGGGGATCACCGGCACTCCGGCTTTCTGGGCCATGCGCATTGCTCCGCTCTTCAGCTCGCGCACGGTGAAGGATGCGTTCACCCCGGCCTCGGGGAAGACCCCGACGAGCTCACCGGACTTCAGCGCGGCGACGGCATTGTCGAACGCTGCATGCCCGGCTTTCATGTTCACGGGGATGTGGTGCATGCCGCGCAGCAGCCAGCCGACGAGCGGGTTGGCGAATGCGCTCTCCTTGGCCATGAAGCGCACGTGCCGTCGCGTGCCGAGGTAGACAATCCACTCGGTCAGCGCGAAATCGAGGTAGCCGAAGTGCGTGATGGCGAGGACCGCGCCCCCGTCGCGCGGGATGTTCTCGATGCCGGCGACGGACCGCCGCAGGCGCAATGCGCCGAAGAGTCCACGGCCGATGGCGATCATGGTCGAGTAGACGGGTTCGATCCTGCGTGTGGCCATAACTGAACTGTACGGCCGTGCGTATGCCCGCCGCGACATGCAAATGGGGCGCTACTCCCGTTCGCCCCGCAACCGTTCGATCTCGCGGCGATCCCGCTTCGTCGGGCGGCCGGCTCCGCGATCACGGACGGGCAGGAGTGCCATCTCGGACTTCGGCGGCGGAGGCGGGGTGTTGTCGGTGTAACACTCTGCGGCCACATCCGCACCGACCCGTTTGACGAGCAGGCGGCGAGCGACCACGATCCGGTCGAAGCCGGAGATGCGGATGCGGATCTCGTCTCCGATGCGCACCCCCTGCGCCGCCTTGACACGTTCACCGTTCACCCGCACGTGGCCTGATCGGCAGGCCGCGGTGGCCGCGGAGCGCGTCTTGAAGAGGCGGACGGCCCAGAGCCAACTGTCGACGCGCGTCGTGCCATCCTGTGCCATGACTCGAGCCTAGGGGAGCGTAGCCTTGAGCTGGAGGCACGCATGACCCTTGAACCACTCTTTCTCACGCTCGACCGCATCGCCGGCGGACGCACGGCGGGGATCACCATCCCAGAAGACATGAGGCAGCACCCGCGCACCCGCCGCAGCTTCGTCTGGATCACGTGGCTCCTGGCCGCCGAGCTGTTGATCGGCAGCGCGGCCGTCGTCGTCGCCGCCGCGCTCTGGCTCGATGGTGTCGAGATCCCGTTCGCCGTGTGGATGCGCTCGCTCGTCGTGCTCGCCATGACGGTGACGCTGTTCTACTTCGCCTGGCGGGCTCAGCGCGGCTTCTACTGGGCCTACTCGCGGCTCCGGCTGTTCAGCAAGATCTTTCCGGTGGTCACGCTCGTGATTGCGGCGATCCCCGGCCTCTACCCGCTCTGGATGGTGACGGAGCAGATCATCTTCAGCCTGATCCTCATCGGCGTCTCCGACGTGTTGGACAGCGATCACATGCGAGAGGCCTTCCCGAAGCCGCGGAAGAACGCGCAGCGCGCCGGAGCGGAGCCGCTCGGCGCGGCCTCCGTGGAAGCGGTCGCATGAGCGTGCCGACGCTGCCAGCCGCGCCGCGCGACAGCGGGGACGCGTGGGTGTTCGGGCAGGACGGCAGCAAGTTCTGGGGTCGGTTCGGAGCGGCCGGGCTGCTCGTTTGCGATGAGGCCAGGGGAGTGCTGCTCCAGCACCGGGCCGCGTGGAGCCACCACGGTGGAACCTGGGGGCTGCCAGGCGGCGCGCGGCATGACGGGGAGAGTGCAACGCACGCCGCCCTCCGTGAGGCCAACGAGGAGGCCGGCGTTCCGGCTGCCGCTCTGCGCGTGATCGGTGAATCGGTGTTCGACAAGGGATTCTGGAGTTACACCACCGTGATCGCCGAGGTGATTGAGCACTTCGACGCGGTGATCAGCGATCCGGAGAGCATCGCACTGGAATGGGTGCACCCTGCCGATGTCGAGCTCCGGCCCCTGCACCCCGGATTCGCCGCGGCGTGGCCCGCGTTGCGCCTCCGGCTTCCGGGGGCGGCTGCTGGATAGACTCGAAAGCGTGACCGGTCAGCCAGAACTCAGCAACCGCGTCTTCACGGTGCCCAACATCCTGAGCTTCGGTCGTCTGCTGTTGGTGCCCGTCTTCCTCGTCCTACTCATGCAGGGGCGGGATGCCGCCGCCCTCACCGTGCTCGTCATCTCCAGCCTCACCGACTTCCTCGATGGCTACATCGCGCGCCGCTTCAACCAGATGAGCCGGCTCGGCCAGCTCCTCGACCCGGCGGCGGACCGGCTGTACATCTTCGCCGCGATCATTGGACTCGCCTTCAGGGAGCTGGTCCCGTGGTGGCTCGTCGCCGTCATCGTCGGCCGCGACCTCCTGCTGCTCGTGCTCGGCATCGTGCTCGCCAACTACGGCTACGGCCCGCTTCCCGTGCACCTGCTCGGCAAGGTGGCCACCTTCGCGCTCTTCCTCGGGATGCCGCTCATCATGCTCGGCCTCGCGGTTCCCGCTCTCGCACCGTTCAGCCAACCGGTCGCGTGGGCGATCACGCTCTGGGGCGCCTTCCTCTACTGGTGGGCCGGAGCGATCTACCTTATTGAAACGCTGCGTGTCATCCGACCCGTGCAGGCAAAATGACTGCCCCGGCCGTGTGGAACTGCCGCGCCAATCCGATACGCTGGATATATAGGGGAGGTTACCGTGGTTGATTCCGAGCAGGAGAACTCGAGTGATGAGAGCGCTGCGCCGTTGAATCACACTCAGGCGCACCAGAAACTGGTGGACACGACGCTGGCATTCAGCCGCGAGCTGGCCGCACAGTTGGTCGCCATCGACGGCGACATCAGCGAGGAAGAGGCGGAAGCCATCGCCGCGCTGCCCTCCGGATCGGCGCTTTTGATCGTGCGCCGTGGCCCCAATAGTGGGGCACGCTTCCTTCTCGACAGCGATGTAACGAGCGCCGGGCGCCACCCGGATGCCGACATCTTCCTCGACGATGTGACGGTGTCGCGTCGGCACGCAGAGTTCCTTCGGCACGGCACGGCGTTCGAGGTCAAAGACCTCGGCTCGCTCAACGGCACCTACTTCGACGGCGTCCGCATCGAGACGGCGCTGCTCAGTGACGGCGCCGAGGTCCAGGTCGGCAAGTTCCGACTCACCTTCTACGCCTCGCGGCTCGACCTCGCCCAGGCTGCGAGCGAATAGTGCCCGCATCCACGGCCAGGGCGCGGGTGGTCGGGTCTGCTCCGCGACTGAGCATTGGGCAGGTGCTCGCGCATTTGAACCCCGAGTTTCCGGATCTCACGCCGTCGAAACTCCGTTTCCTTGAGGAGCAGGGGCTTGTGTCTCCCGCCCGCACCGAGTCGGGCTACCGCAAGTTCTGCGCGGCCGATGTCGAGCGTCTGCAGCTGATCCTGTCGATGCAGCGCGACCACTACCTCCCGCTCAAGGTCATCCGCAGCCACCTGGCCGAGATCGACGCCGGCCGCACGCCCAGCCTGCCAGGCGCTTCGCCGTCTGCACCGTCGATGCTTTCGGCCGTTCGCCGCTACAGCCGCGACGAGTTGTTGCGCGAGTCGGGGGCGAACGCCGGCCTGCTCGACGACGCCATCGCCGCATCGCTCGTCTCGCCGTCCGAGGTCTACACCGACGAGTCGCTGAGCGTGTTGCGTGCTCTCGTCGAACTGCAGCGCTCCGGCATTGAACCGCGTCATCTGCGCGGTTTCCGCGGCGCCGCCCAGCGTGAACTCGGCCTCATCGAGTCGGCGCTTGCGCCCCTTGCGAGGCGCAAGGACTCCTCGAGTCGGGCCCAGGTCATCGAGCGTGCACACGACATCGCCGGGCAGTTGGAGGTCGTCCGCGGCAGCCTGATCCGCTCCGCGCTCGCCCGTCTGGCACCGTGACGGGGCGACACGCCGAATCATTCGTGCGGATGTCGTTGCCGGGGAGCCTCGCTCTCGGTAGCGTTGCTCTGGTGGGGTGCACACACCCCGTTGACGTTTGAGAGGCAGCCGTATGAGTGAACTCAGTCGAAGCGAGAAAGACCGCTACGACCTCGGTCTGCTCTTCACCGACGGTTTGCCCGAACTCGATGACGCAGCAGGCTACCGCGGCGCCGTTGCGGCCCGTGCGGCCGGCATCAGCTACCGCCAGCTCGACTACTGGGCCCGCACGGAACTCGTCGAGCCCACCGTGCGCGGTGCGGCAGGCTCCGGTTCGCAGCGTCTCTACGGTTTCCGCGACATCCTCGTTCTCAAGCTCGTCAAGCGCCTGCTCGACACCGGCATCTCGCTCCAGCAGATCCGCACGGCCGTCAACCAGCTGCGCGAGAGCGGCGTGAACGACCTCGCCCAGACCACGCTGATGAGCGATGGCGCCAGTGTGTACCTGTGCACATCGGACGACGAGGTCATCGACCTGGTCAGCCGGGGTCAGGGCGTCTTCGGCATCGCCGTCGGCAAGGTGCTGCGCGAGGTCGAGACGAGCCTCGTCGAGCTCAATGTGCAGAGCGCGGACTCCGGCGACGAGCTCGCCGCCCGCCGCGTCAGCCGCAAGAAGATCTCTTAGACCTCAGCAGTGATTTCGACCCGCTCGATCAGCGGGTCTGTTCGGCGCGTCCGCTGGTTGAGCTTGTCGAAACCCGTTCCGTTTGAGCGTGTCGAACCCCGCTCCGTTGGTTGAGCTTGTCGAAAACGGGCCCGCTGGTTGAGCGTGTCGAAACCCGCGACCCGCTCGTGCCGATCAGGCGCTTGGGTTCTCCGCGTACTTCTCGATCTTCGCGGTGCGCAGCACGCGGTCGAGCAGCTGGTCGAAGTAGCGCGAGAGCTCCTGAGCGCTGTCTCCCGGCCAGATGTGCAGCGGCTGCGCCGCGCCCTGCGCCTGCTGCAGCGAGGTGCGCTCCGGGAGCTGCGGGCTGAGCACGAGCGGTCCGAACATGTCGCGCAGCTCCTTGATGCGGAACTGGTGCTCGAGGGATGCCGTGCGGGCACGGTTCACGATGATGCCGAGCGGCTGCAGGCGCGGCGAGAGGCCGCGGCGGATCTCCTCGATCGCGCGGAGTGCGCGGTCGGCCGCAGCAACGGAGAAGAGGCCGGGCTCGGTGACGACGGCGACACGGTCGCTTGCTGCCCAGGCGGTGCGGGTGAGCGCATTGAGCGACGGCGCGCAGTCGATCAGAACGAGTTCGTAATCTTTCTCAACATTCGCGAGCGCTTCTTCGAGCTTCCAGATGTCACGGATGCTCGGGTGCGGGCCGTCGAAGTTGATGGCGGACGGGCTGCCGATCATCACATCAATGACGCTGCCTGCCCTGCCCTTGGTCCAGCCGGACGGCGCGATTGCCGCACGCACCACCTTTTCCTTGGGGGAAGCGAGCACGTCGGACACATTGAGGTGCCCCGCGACTTGGATATCCATGCCGGTGGAGACGTCGGACTGCGGGTCCAAGTCCACCACGAGGGTGCGGATGCCGCGCGCGAAGGCCGCCGATGCAAGACCCAGAGTCACTGTGGTCTTGCCGACGCCTCCCTTGAGGGAGCTGACGGAGAGAACGTGCACAAGAAGACACGTTACCTTCACTAGTCTTAGAGAACCTAACCGTTGGCTGAGTGCCCGGGGTGTTTGAAAGGCTTGCATGTTCCAGAAGATCCTTGTTGCCAATCGAGGCGAAATCGCCATCCGTGCATTTCGAGCTGCCGTGGAGCTCGGGGCGAAGACGGTCGCCGTCTTCCCCTATGAGGACCGCAACTCCCTGCACCGTCTGAAGGCCGACGAGGCCTACCAGATCGGTGAGCCGGGCCACCCGGTGCGTGCGTACCTCGATGTCAGCGAGATCATCAGGGTCGCCCTGGACAGTGGCGCGGACGCCATCTACCCCGGCTACGGCTTCCTCTCCGAGAACCCGGAGCTCGCCGAGGCCGCCCGCGCCAACGGCATCACCTTCATCGGCCCGCAGAAGGAAGTTCTGGAGATGGCCGGCAACAAGGTCACCGCCAAGGAACACGCCATCGCCGCCGGCGTGCCCGTGCTGAAGTCGACGCCGCCATCGCGTGACGTCGAGCTGCTCATCTCCCAGGCCGACGAGATCGGCTTCCCGATCTTCGCCAAGGCCGTCGCCGGCGGTGGCGGTCGCGGCATGCGCCGCGTCAACACCAAGGCCGAGCTGCGCGGATCGCTCGAAGAGGCGATGCGCGAGGCCGACAGCGCCTTCGGCGACGCCACCATGTTCCTCGAGCAAGCCGTGCTGCGCCCCCGTCACATCGAGGTGCAGATCCTCGCCGACGCCCAGGGTGGAACCGTTCACCTGTTCGAGCGTGACTGCTCTGTGCAGCGCCGCCACCAGAAGGTCGTCGAGATCGCCCCGGCGCCGAACCTCAGCGACGAGAAGCGCGCAGAGCTCTACGCCGACGCCATCGCCTTCGCGAAGTCGATCAACTACGTCAACGCCGGAACCGTCGAGTTCCTGCTCGACACCGCGGGCGAGCGTGCCGGCCAGCACGTCTTCATCGAGATGAACCCGCGCATCCAGGTCGAGCACACCGTGACGGAAGAGGTCACGGACGTCGACCTCGTCCAGGCGCAGATCCGCATCGCGGCGGGGGAGTCCCTCGTCGACCTCGGGCTCGAGCAGAAGGACATCAAGCTGCGCGGCGCAGCACTGCAGTGCCGCATCACGACCGAGGACCCGACCGCCGGATTCCGCCCGGACACCGGCAAGATCACGACCTACCGCTCGCCGGGCGGCGCCGGCATCCGCCTCGATGGTGGAACCATCAACCCCGGTGCCCAGATCAGCCCGCACTTCGACTCGATGCTCGCCAAGCTCACGTGCCGCGGCCGTGACTTCGGTGCAGCCGTCGCCCGCTCCAAGCGCGCACTTGCCGAGTTCCGCATCCGTGGTGTCTCCACGAACATCTCCTTCCTGCAGGCCGTGCTCGAGGACCCGTCCTTCGCCGCCGGTGACCTCAGCACCTCCTTCATCGACGAGCGCCCGCAGCTGCTGCGCGGCCGCGTCTCCAAGGACCGCGGAACCAAGATCCTCAACTGGCTCGCGGATGTCACCGTCAACCAGCCCAACGGCAAGCCGATCTCCCTGGTGCACCCGGCCGACAAGCTGCCGAAGCTCGACCTCAGCACGCCGGCTCCCTCCGGTTCCCGCCAGAAGCTGCAGGAGCTCGGCCCGGTCGGCTTCGCGGCCGCCCTGCGCGCGCAGACGGCGCTGGCCGTGACCGACACGACGTTCCGCGACGCCCACCAGTCGCTGCTCGCCACCCGTGTGCGCACCCGCGACCTCGTCGCCGTTGCCCCGTACGTCTCGCGTCTCACCCCCGAGCTGCTCTCGGTCGAGGCCTGGGGCGGCGCCACGTACGACGTGGCCCTGCGCTTCCTCGGCGAGGACCCGTGGGAGCGTCTGGCCGCCCTCCGCGAGGCGCTGCCGAACATCAACCTGCAGATGCTGCTCCGCGGCCGCAACACTGTCGGTTACACGCCGTACCCCACCGAGGTGACCGACGCCTTCGTGCGTGAGGCCGCGTCGACCGGTGTCGACATCTTCCGCATCTTCGACGCCCTCAATGACGTGTCGCAGATGCGCCCGGCGATCGAGTCCGTGCTCGAGACCGGGCACGCCATCGCCGAGGTCGCCGTCTGCTACACCGGTGACCTCCTTGACCCGGCCGAAGACCTCTACACGCTCGACTACTACCTGCGTCTGGCCGAGCAGATCGTCGAGTCCGGCGCGCACATCCTGGCGATCAAGGACATGGCAGGGCTCCTGCGTCCCGCCGCAGCCGAGAAGCTCGTCGGCGCGTTCCGCGAGCGTTTCGACCTGCCCGTTCACGTGCACACCCACGACACACCGGGTGGCCAGCTGGCGACCCTGTTGGCCGCGGCCCGTGCCGGTGCCGACGCCGTCGACGTGGCATCCGCACCCATGGCCGGCACCACCAGCCAGCCCTCCGCCTCCTCGCTCGTGGCCGCCCTCGCGCACACCGAGCGTGACACCGGCATCTCGCTCGACGGCATCTCGAGCCTCGAGCCGTACTGGGAGGCCGTTCGCCAGGTCTACCGCCCGTTCGAGTCCGGCCTCGCCGGCCCGACCGGCCGTGTCTACAAGCACGAGATCCCGGGCGGCCAGCTGTCCAACCTGCGCCAGCAGGCGATCGCCCTCGGCCTCTCCGACGACTTCGAGCTCGTCGAAGACATGTACGCGGCCGCCAACACGATCCTCGGCCGCGTCCCCAAGGTGACGCCGTCGTCGAAGGTCGTCGGCGACCTCGCCCTGCACCTCGCCGCCGTGCGCGCCGACCCGGCCGACTTCGCCGAGAACCCGGACAAGTACGACGTGCCCGACTCGGTCATCGGCTTCATGGCCGGAGAGCTCGGCGAGCTGCCCGGCGGCTGGCCTGAGCCCTTCCGCAGCAAGGTTCTCGCGGGCAAGAACATCCGCATCGGTGTGACCGAGATCAGCCAGGAGGACCGCGACGGCCTCGAGGCCGACAGCGCAACCCGCCGCTCGACGCTGAACCGCCTGCTCTTCCCGGCGCCGACGCGCCAGTTCGAGCAGATCCGTGAACTCTTCGGAGACCTCTCCAGCGTCGACACCCTCGACTACCTCTACGGTCTGCGTCCCGGCGGCGAGCACGTGGTCGAGATCTCGAAGGGTGTGCGTCTCTACGCCGGTCTCGAGGCCATCGGTGAGGCCGACGACAAGGGCATGCGCACCGTCATGACCATCCTCAACGGCCAGCTGCGCCCCGTCTTCGTGCGCGACCGCAGCATCACCGTCGAGTCCAAGGTTGCCGAGAAGGCCGACGCCTCTCAGCCCGGTCAGATCGCGGCTCCGTTCTCCGGCGTCGTTACCCTGCAGCTGGAGCTCGGCGCCGAGGTCGCGGCCGGTCAGGCCGTCGCCTCGATCGAGGCCATGAAGATGGAAGCGGCGATCACCTCGCCCATCGCCGGAGTGATCGAGCGTCTCGCCATCCCCAAGACGCAGCAGGTCGACGCCGGTGATCTTCTCGTGGTTGTGCGTCCGCGCTAAGCTGGAACGCTAGTTCTGCCCGAAATAAGGGGAAATACACCGTGCCCAACACGAAGACGAGCGACGACGAGTACAACAGCGAGCTGCCACCGGAAACGGTCGACAGCCTGGCCTCGTCGCTGCCGGAGAGCCTGAGCATTCAGGTCGATCTCCCGGCTGCTCCCGCCCGCGTCATGCCAGCAGATGAGGTTGCCGTTGCGATCGATGAGGTGGCCGTCAACCCGGGCTTCGTCGACGCCACAGAGCCAACCACGACGTCCATCGAGGTGGTCACGCCTCCGCTGCGGCGCTCCAGCTACTCGGCCGTGCCGTCATCCGCCGCAGCAAGCGCGTCGCCGTACGACGCCCTGCTGGCGACGGATGCCGCGACGACGGCCCAGCACTCGCGCCGCGATCGCGTGCGCTCCGAACACGTCGACATGGCGCAGAACAGCGCATACGACGAGGTGGGGGAGCAGCGCCGCGGCGAGGGTCCGGAGGACGCTGGCATGCTCACCGCCGACCGCCTGCTCGAGGTGAACCGGCGCACCCGTCCGGCCCCCAAGGGCGGCTGGAACCGTTTCGTGTACAACGCGACCTTCCACGGCGTGAACCTCGGCGACTCGGCGAAGGTGCGGGCCGAGCAGGCGCTCACCGACCGGATCGCCAAGCAGTTCAACGGCGGAACGCGCTTCGTGCCGATCCTCACCCGCAAGGGCGGCGTCGGCAAGACCACCGTCACGACGCTGCTCGGCATGGCACTGGCCGACGCGCGCGAGGACCGCATCATCGCGGTCGACGCCAACCCGGACCGTGGCACCCTCTCCGAGCGCGTCACGAAGCAGACCCGCGCCACCGTGCGCGACGTCGTCACCAAGGCGCACACCATCAATGGCTTCACCGACTTCTCGTCGCTGGTCTCCCGCGATGACACGCGCCTCGACATCCTCGCCTCAGACACCGATCCGATGCTCTCCGAGGCCTTCGACGAGAACGACTACAACGTCGTCGCCGACCTGGCCGCCCGGTTCTACTCCGTCGTGCTGACCGACTGCGGCACGGGCATCGTGCACTCGGTGATGCGGGCAACGCTGCAGCGGGCCGACTCGATCGTGATCGTCTCCGGCGGAAGCGTCGACGAGGCGCGCCTGGCATCCGAGACCCTGACCTGGCTCGAGGCGAACGGTTACGGCGATCTCGTGCGCAACGCGGTCGTCGCCATCAACACGGCGACCCAGGGCACGAACCTCGTCAAGCTCGAAGAGATCGAGTCGCACTTCCAGTCGCGCGTGCGCGAGATTGTGCGCATTCCCTACGACCCGCAGCTGGCAGCAGGATCCGTCGTCAACTACGCCGATCTGAAGCCCCTGACGCGTCACTCCGCCCGCACCCTCGCCGCACTCGTGGTCGAGGGTCTCCCGAGCGACAGGGCACTGTAGACCAGCATGACCGTCCGCGAGATCCGCCTCTTCGGCGACCCCGTCCTGAAAACCGTCTCCGATCCGATTCGCGTCGTCGACGCCCGCGTGCGCGCGCTCGTCGACGACCTCATCGACAGCGTGAAGCTGCCAGGCCGTGCCGGCGTCGCCGCGCCCCAGATCGGCGTCAACCTGCGCGCGTTCAGCTACAACGTCGACGGCGAGATCGGCTACATCCTGAACCCCGTGATCGAGGAGCTCTCCGGCGAGCCGGAGCTCGTCGGCGAGGGATGCCTCTCCGTGCCGGAGCTCTGGCACGACACGATGCGCTACCCCTACGCCAGGGTGAGCGGTGTTGACCTCGACGGCAACGCGATCGAGCTCTCCGGAAGCGGGCTGATGGCGCAGGCCCTGCAGCACGAGACCGACCACCTCGACGGCAAGCTCTACCTTGATCGGCTCGACAAGGAACGGCGCCGGGTCGCGATGAAGGAAGTCCGCGAGTCCAGCTGGTTCTAGCGCCCGCAGGCGCGCACAGCAACGCAGAAGGGCCGGTCACTCGCGTGACCGGCCCTTCTGCGTTGCGCGGTGCTACTGCTGGAGGCTGATGCCCTCGGTCGCTGGTGCTCCGGCGTACATGTTCTCGATCTCTCCCGCGAAGTCCTGCAGGATGATGTTGCGCTTGATGCTGAGCTTCGGCGTGAGGTGGCCGCTCGCCTCCGTCAGCTCGAGGGCGAGAACGCGGAACTTCCGGATCGACTCGGCGCGCGAGACCGTCTCGTTGGCCGCATCGACCGCACGCTGCAACTCGGCCAGGACGGCCGGGTTCACGACAGCCTCGTCGAGGGTCATCGCCGCGTCCTCGTTGTTGTTGTTCAGCCAGACCGGCAGCATCTCGGGGTCGAGGGTGATCAGCGCCGAGATGAACGGCTTCTGATCGCCGACCACGACGACCTGCCCGACGAGCGGGTTGGAGCGGATCGGGTCCTCGAGCGCGGCGGGGGCGACGTTCTTGCCGCCGGCCGTGACGATGATCTCCTTCTTGCGCCCTGTGATCGTCAGGAAGCCGTCGGAGTCGAACGAGCCGATGTCGCCCGTCTTCAGCCAGCCGTCGTTGAACGTCGCGGCGGTCGCCTCGGGGTTGTTCCAGTACTCCTTGAAGACGCAGATGCCCTTGACCTCGATCTCACCGTCGTCGGCGATGCGCACGGCGTTACCGGGCAGGGGCGGGCCGACGGTGCCGATCTTGGCCTTGGTGGCGAGGTTGACGGTCGCGGGCGCGGTGGTCTCCGTGAGGCCGTAGCCTTCGAGGATCGTGATGCCCAGCGAGTGGTAGAAGTGACCGAGGCGCTGGCCGAGCGGTGCAGAGCCGGAGACGGCGTACTGGACCTTGCCGCCGAGGGCTGCACGGATCTTCTTCAGAACGAGCGTGTCGTACAGCTTGAACTTGAGCGCGAGGCCGAGCGGGACCTTGCCGGCCTCGACCGCCTTGGAGTGGGCAACGGCGATGTCGGCTGCACGGCGGAAGATGGCGCCCTTGCCGCCGGCCTCTGCCTTCTGCTCCGAGCTGTTGTAGACCTTCTCGAACACGCGGGGGACGGCAAGCAGGAATGTCGGCTGGAAGCTCGCCATGGACGGCAGCAGCTGCTTGGTGTCCGGCTGGTGGCCGACGCGTACGCCGGCGTGCACGCAGAGCACCGTGATGAAGCGGGCGAACACGTGCGCGGTCGTGATGAAGAGCAGGGTCGATGCGCCACCGGGAGCGGTGAGCACCTCCTTGAGCGACACGGCGGCGTTGCGCGAGAGCTCGAGGAAGTTCGAGTGCGTGAGCACGCAGCCGCGCGGCTTGCCGGTCGAGCCTGACGTGTAGATGAGCGTCGCCATGTCGTCGCCGACGGCGAGGTTGCGACGGCGTTCGATCTCGGCATCCGGAATCTCGGTGCCGGCCGCGATCAGCTTGTCGAGGTCGCCGAGGTCGATCTGCCACACGTTGGCGATGGCCGGGAGCTCTGCGCGGACCTCGTCGAAGCGGGCGAAGTGATCGGCGGTCTCGAGGATCACAGAGGTTGCGCCGGAGTCGGTGAGGTTCCAGCGCACCTGGCTGGGGGAGCTGGTCTCGTAGACGGGCACGAGGATGGCACCGGCGAACCAGGTCGCGAAGTCGATCAGCGTCCACTCGTAGCGGGTCTTGCTCATCAGCCCGATCTTGTCGCCGGGCTGGATGCCGGCGACGACGAGGCCCTTGGCGAGCGCGACCACCCGCGCGTGGAACTCAGCGGTCGTGACGGGCTTCCAGCCCGCGCCGTCCGGCAGGGAGAACAACACGAGCTCGGGTGTTGCCGCGACACGTTGGACCAGCAGGTCGGTGATATTCGCCTGGGGGTCCGCTGCCACGACAGCGGGCGTTGAAAATTCTTGCACGGCAACTCCTTTGGTACCGGAAATGTATGGAACCCACTCTATCGGCGTGTGAACGCGTCACACTGCCGAGCGAAGACCGTCCCGGAATACTGATTGACTTACACTCTAATGTGGTGTGCGCTTGCCCTTCGGTACGCGGCCGCCCTGAATTTCACGACGAAAGGCTGTTGCACGTGCACGCGATCGGAATCGACATCGGCGGAACCAAGATCGCCGGGGCTCTCGTCGACGAATTCGGCGTGATCGTGAAGAGCGAGCGGGTGCCCACTCCGGCCGGCGACCCCGCGCAGATCGAAGACGCCGTGGTGCAGATGGTGCAGAGCCTCTCCGTCGGGGAGCAGGTCGCCGCGGCCGGTATCGCCGCCGCCGGATTCATCGACGCCGCGCAGTCGACCGTGTACTACGCGCCGAACATCAACTGGCGCAACGAGCCGTTCCGGGCCAAGCTCGAGGCGCGCCTCGACCTGTCCGTGATCATCGAGAACGACGCCAACGCGGCAGGATGGGCGGAGTTCCGCTACGGCGCTGGGCGCCTGTACAGCGACATGGTCACGCTCACCATCGGCACCGGCGTCGGTGGGGCCATCGTCAGTGCCGACAAGCTCTTCCGCGGCGGCTTCGGCGCCGGGGCCGAGCTCGGCCACATGCGCATCGTGCCAGAGGGCCTGCCGTGCGGCTGCGGAGCCCGCGGCTGCATCGAGCAATACGGCTCCGGTCGTGCCCTGCTCCGCATGGCCAACGAGTACGCGGATGCCGGCGGCATCGGTCAGACGCTGGCCGATGTGCGAGCCGCCCGCGGAGAACTCCGTGGCGAGGATGTCGCCGCTCTCATCGCCGACGGCGACGGCGGCGCGCATGCGGTGCTCCGCCAGCTCGGGCACTGGCTCGGCCAGGCCTGCGCGAGCCTCTCCGCCGTGCTGGACCCGCAGGTCTTCGTGTTCGGCGGCGGCGTCTCCAGTGCGGGCGAACTGCTGCTCGACCCCATCCGCTCTGCCTACTTCGACCACCTCCCGGCCCGCGGGTACCACCCGGAGCCCGAGTTCCTGGTCGCCGAGCTCGTCAACGACGCCGGAGTGGTCGGGGCGGCAGACCTCGCTAGGCTGAGTGCAGCTCAGTAGTCAGCGCCGGCGGCCGTAGTCAGGGTCAGCGGCGGCAATCAGAAGCAGAGAAGAAGGAGGCGGGTGCGATGTTCTACTGGATCATGAAACACATCGTCGTCGGCCCGATTCTGCTCGCGATCTTCCGCCCCTGGGTCATCGGGCTCGAGAACGTGCCGAAGAACGGCGGGGCGATTCTCGCGTCCAACCACCTCTCCTTCATCGACTCGATCTTCCTGCCGCTCGTCGTCGAGCGCCGGATGGCCTTCCTCGCCAAGAGCGAGTACTTCACAGGCAAGGGGCTGAAAGGCTGGGCGACCAAGTTCTTCTTCACCGCCACCGGGCAGCTGCCGATCGACCGCTCGGGTGGCAAGGCCTCTGAGGCCTCGCTCAACACCGGCCTGGCCGTCCTCGGCCGCGGAGAGTTGCTCGGCATCTATCCTGAGGGCACGCGCAGCCCGGACGCGAAGATGTATCGCGGCCGCACCGGCGTCGCCCGCATGGTGCTCGAGGCCGGCGTCCCCATCGTTCCCGTCGCGATGATCGACACGGAGAAGGTCATGCCGATCGGCAAGCGACTGCCCAAGATCCGTCGCATCGGCATCATCATCGGCGAGCCCCTCGACTTCAGCCGCTTCGAGGGAATGGAGGGCGACCGCTTCGTGTTGCGCTCCGTGACGGACGAGCTGATGTACGAGCTCCGCGCCCTCAGCGGCCAGGTCTACGACGACGTCTACGCCAGCTCCGTCAAGGAGCAGCGGGCCACGCTTTCGCGCTAGGCTGATTTGCATTCGGCTGCCGCTCCCGGCAGCCGTTCATTCCGGTGTCATCTGACGCCGCCTCGAGAAAACAGGAATAGTCCCGTGGTACAACCCACCGAACCGGTCGTTTTGGCAGATGCATCTGTGATTGCCGGTCTGGACTATTGGCGCACCCTTCCCATCAAGCAGCAACCGGAGTGGCAGGATCCAGAGGCGACCGCCGCGGCATCCGCCGAACTGGCAGCACTGCCCCCTCTCGTCTTCGCCGGCGAGGTCGACCAGTTGCGCTCGCGCCTCGCTGCTGCGGCGAACGGTCAGGCATTCCTGCTGCAGGGCGGCGACTGTGCCGAGACCTTCGCAGGCGCAACGGCCGATCAGATCCGTGACCGCGTGAAGACCGTGCTGCAGATGGCCGTCGTGCTCACCTACGGCGCCTCGATGCCCGTCGTGAAGATGGGCCGCATGGCCGGCCAGTTCGCCAAGCCGCGCTCGAGCGACAACGAGACCCGCGGCGACGTGACGCTGCCCGCCTACCGCGGCGACATCGTCAACGGCTACGACTTCACCCCGGAGTCCCGTGCGGCAGACCCCAAGCGCCTCGTGCAGGGCTACCACACGGCCGCGTCGACGCTCAACCTGATCCGTGCCTTCACGCAGGGTGGGTTCGCCGACCTCCGCCAGGTGCACAGCTGGAACCAGGGCTTCGCCGCCAACCCGGCGAACCAGCGGTACGAGAAGCTGGCCAAGGAGATCGACCGTGCCATCGGCTTCATGGCCGCGTGTGGCGCCGACTTCGACGAGCTCAAGCGCACCGAGTTCTACACCGGCCACGAGGGCCTGCTGATGGACTACGAGCGCCCCATGACGCGCATCGACTCGCGCACGGGAACCCCGTACAACACCTCATCGCACTTCCTCTGGATCGGTGAGCGCACCCGTGAGCTCGACGGCGCGCACGTCGACTTCCTCAGCCGTGTGCGCAACCCGATCGGAGTCAAGCTCGGCCCGACCACGAGCACCGACGACATGCTGCGCCTGGTCGACAAGCTCGACCCGAACCGTGAGCCGGGTCGCCTGACCTTCATCACCCGCATGGGTGCAGGCAAGATCCGCGATGCACTGCCACCACTGCTCGAGGCCATCAAGGCCAGCGACGCGCTGCCGCTCTGGGTCACCGACCCGATGCACGGCAACGGCCTCACGACGCCCAACGGCTACAAGACCCGTCGTTTCGACGACGTCGTCGACGAGGTCAAGGGCTTCTTCGAGGCGCACCGCGCCGTCGGCACGAACCCGGGCGGCATCCACGTCGAGCTCACCGGTGACGACGTCACCGAGTGCCTCGGCGGCAGCGAGCACATCGACGAGGCGACGCTGGCGACGCGCTACGAGTCGCTCTGCGACCCGCGCCTGAACCACATGCAGTCGCTGGAGCTGGCGTTCCTGGTGGCGGAGGAGCTGGCTGCGGCCAAGCGCTGAAGACCTCTTAACTGAGAAGACGGATGCCGCGCCCTACTGGGGCGCGGCATCCGTCTTTTCTACGTGCGGCGGGTGTGCGTGCGTGCGGCGGGCGGGGGCATGCTCCTCAGCTCAAACAATGACGTCTTCGTTCGGACCCCGGATTCAGGGATCGCATGCGTTGAGCTGCTGGTGGGGTCCAAACGAAGACGTCATAACTCGACACCCCGCACACCCCCGCCCGCCGCTGCCCGTTTCAGAGGCACCCGAGAATGGCCTGTCGTGCAGGAATCGCGAGGGCGGAGCCGACGAGTAGGTGGCTTCTTGCAGCCGCGCTAGAGGGTGACTTGCGCTGTGATGTGGACCGTGGAGTGGCGCTCGGCCTGCGTTCCGGCGACGGGATCGATCTCGACGACCTTGGCGAAGGGGAAGAGCGGCTCGGGGAAGTTGTAGCTGACCTCGAACTCCGCGGCCTTCAGCGTGTCGATCGCCTCCTGCATGCCCATGCCGACGACGTCCGGAATGGCGACCAGGTCTTTGCCCTTGGAGATGGTCAGCACGATCGCCGAGCCGGGGCGGACGGGGCCCTCCTCCTGCGGGGAGGCCGCGATGACCGCGCCGTCCGGCACGTTCGAGTCGAAGACGGGGTCCGTCGCGATCGTCTCAAGGTTCACGGCGTCGAGCGCGGCGGTTGCCTCGTCGACGGAGAGGCCGGCGACATCGGGGATCGGGCCGGCCGACACGACGAGTGTCATCGCCGCGCCCTCGGGGGCGGTGGGCCCGACCGGGTTGCCATCGGCGTCGAGGAGGGCGATGACGGCGCCCTGGGGCTGCTCACCCGTGAACTGGACGTCGGCGGCCTCCGCGACGGCGAACCGCGCCAGCTGGGTGCGCGCGTCCGCCTCTGGGATGCCGACGACGGCGGGAACGTCGAGGATCTCCGGCCCCGTCGAGAGGCAGAGGGTGACGGTGCTGCCGCGTGCGACGGAGGAGCCGATGGCCGGGTCGGTGCTGGCGACGAGATCGGGGGCGATGGTCGGGTGGGAGCAGCTCGTCGTGGCGTCGGCGACGGTGAACCCGGCGGCGACGAGCTCGGTGCTGGCGGCGTCGGCGCTCTGATTGCTGACGTCGGGCACGGTGGCGCGCGAGCCGGGACCGGAGCCGAAGTACCAGCCGGTCCCCGCTGCCAGGCCGGCGAGCAGAACGATGAGTGCGAACAGCCAGTAACCGCGGCGCTTGCGCTTGGCTGCCGTGCTGCGCAGCAGGGCCGTGCTGTCGGCGGACGTCGCCTCGACGGGACCGGTGCGGTGCCTGGCGCTGCCGATGATCTGGGTCTCCGCGTCCGAATCGGCGGCGAGCTCGTCGATGCCGCCCGCGAGCACCATCGTCGGTGCGAGCGGGCTCGGCAGCACAGTGGTGGCGGCCGTGGCGCCGGGCTCCGCGGTGCCCGGCATCTCGGCGGCGATGAGTTGCAGCTGCTCGAGCATGACGCTGGCGTCGCGGGGTCGGTCCTCCGGGTCGCGGGCCGTCGCCCAGAGCACGAGCTCGTCGAGCTCGCGGGGGAGTCCTGGCACCTTGAGGCTCGGCGCGGGAACGGAGTCGTTGGCGTGCTGGTAGGCGATCTGCATCGGCGCCTCGCCGACGAAGGGCTGCTCACCGGTGAGCATCTCGTACATCATGATGCCGAGCGCGTAGATGTCGCTGCGGGCATCGGCGACGCCGCGGGTGACGAGCTCGGGGGAGAGGTAGGCGATGGTGCCGAGCAGAGCCTGGCCGGTGGCGGTGTTCGCGCTCGTCGCGCGGGCCAGGCCGAAGTCGCCGAGCTTGATGCGGCCGTCATCGGCCAGCAGCACGTTCTCCGGCTTCATGTCGCGGTGGACGATGCCGGCCTTGTGCGCGGCCGCGAGGCCGCCGAGCACGGCGGTGACGATGTCGATGGTCTGCTCAGGGGTGAGCTTGCCGTAGTCCTTGAGCAGATCGCGCAGGGTGATGCCAGGCAGGTACTCCATGACCATGTAGGCCATGTCGGAGTCCTGGCCCTGGTCGAAGACGTTGACGACGTTGGGGTGGGCCAGACGCGCGGCGGAGCGTGCCTCCTGCACGAAGCGGCTCTTGAAGGTGTTGTCGTCGGCGAGGTGGCCGTGCATGATCTTGATGGCGACCCGGCGCTCGAGGCGCAGATCGGTCGCCAGATAGACCGTGGCCATGCCGCCACGGGCGATGCGGGAGCGCACCTGATAACGGCCGTCTATCAGACGGCCGATCATCGGATCGTTCGGTGTGGAGCTCACCGTTGCAGTCTAGGAAGTCGAGGAGGGGAAACACCGATAAAACACCGAGAAGCGGCGCATTGGCCGGGCAGATTCCCGATTGCCCCGATCGGATGCCGGCTCAGCCGAGCTCGGTCAGCCAGCTTCGTGCCGATGTCTCCCATTTCGCATAGAAATCGGGGTGGGCCGAGATCTGCACGGCCTGGGCCGCCTCGGTGACGCTCATGCCCTGCCAGCCGTCGATGTCGAAGAGACCGCGCGGCACGACGTCGTTCGTGTTTGGAGCCTGCCCGAAGAATGCGAGCGTCGCATAGTGCGGATCCATGAGCTGGTCCGGGGTGCCCCAGCCGGCGCTCGGCCGCTGCTGGAACAGCCCGAGCGAGTCGCGGTCGCCGTGATCGAGGTTGATCAGGCTGGACTCCTGCGCGGCCGTCGCGAGGGCGACGACGATGGCCTCATCGCTCGCTCCGATCGACCGGGCGACGTCGATGATGGTGCGGGCGTTCTGCCGCATCTCCGAGCTGAGCGGCACGGCCGCGCTTGAGCTGCCGCCGGCGGGGGAGGCGATCAGCTGTTCGACGACGACGGCGACCTCGAGGACTGGGCCCCCTGGCAGCGCGAGTGTCTGTCCGGGGTAGATGATGCTCGACCAGCCGAGTCCGTTCGCGTCGAGCAGGGCCTGCACCGAGACGCCGGCAGCGCTTGCGATGCCGCTGATGGTGTCACCGCTGCTCACGGTGTGCGTTCCCGTTGCGGCAGGGCCGGCGTCGACCGCTGCGACCGGTGCCGCCTGTGCCACCGAAGCCGACTGGGCGGCGTCGGGCAGCACGATCGTCTGACCGGCGAAGATCAGGCTCTGCGCATCGAGTCCGTTGGCGCGCAGGACGTCGTGGCTGTTGAGGCCGTGCGCCTCGGCGATGCCGCTGATCGTGTCGCCCGCGACGACCGTGTAGCGGGTGATCTCGGCCGACGGCGCGGCCGGTGGAGCGGAGACGATGACGGCGGAACCGCCGAGGCTGAGTGTCTGCCCCGGGAAGATGACCGCAGACCAGCCGAGGCCGTTCTGTGCGAGCACGGCGGCCGTCGACAGGCCGAAGCGGGCCGCGATGCCACTGACGGTGTCGCCCTCGACGACGACATAGCTCGACGGGGCCTGGGTCGCGGCGACCGTGGTCGGCGCTGCGGTGAGCTTGGGGGTCGGAATGGCTGCACGCGGCTTGAGCGACGGCTTCGCAGGCGTGGCGGCCTCGGCCGGCGACGCGAAATTCAACGAGACGGCGATGGCGCTGACGACGGCGAGCGGAATCGTCACGAACGACGAGCGCCGTTTGCGCGACGCCCGCAATGCCTCGCGGCGTGTTGTCGTGCCTTCGATCTCGTTCATCGCCCGATCAATCGCATCGCAATGGCCCCCGTCTGTGATACCCCCTCAACCGTGGCAGAGAAGTCATCGAGAGTCAACCACTGATGCCAGAGTGAGGAAAGTAATTGTGAGAAACCAGAGTGCTTAAAGTGACGGAAGTGATTTGGGTTCATCTGTTCGAAACAAATTGGACGCCGTGGCGGGGCGACGCGTCGGCGCGCTGGTTTGCACAGCACGCCCGACGTGGCACTCTTAGTACGTGACCGACGTGTTTTCAGGCCGACAGTGGCTGACCATCCCCGACCTTGTTGAACTCCTCGGCGTTGGCCAGAGCCGCGTTCGCAGACTCATCGAAGACAAGCAATTGCTCGCGGTGCGTGTCGATGGCGTGCTCAAGGTTCCGGCCGACTTCATCAGAGAAGGCGAACCGCTCACCGAATTGCGGGGCACGCTCTACGTGCTCTCCGACGACGGCTTCAGCGACGACGAAGCGATGACGTGGCTGCTGAGCGTCGAGGAGAGCCTGCAGGCTGCTCCCATCGACGCCCTGCGCGCCGGCCGCAAGGCCGAGGTGCGTCGCGTCGCCCAGTCCCTGGGCTAGACCGGGGTCAGGCCGAGCGGGTCGTGACGGTCTCGGCGAGCTCGCTCAGCTGAGTGATCGCGCGCCTGCTGAGCGGTGACGAGCCGACGGCGGCGATCGCCGTACGCACGTTGCGTGAGATGAGCGCCTCGACCTCGTCGACCGCGCCGCAGTCCGCGATCGTGTTCTGCAGCATCCGCACCTGGGCGTCGTCCAGCTCGGCATCGCCGAGCAGCTCGTCGACGGCGCGGCGGGCGCCCTGCGGCATCAATTCCCTGGCGATCGCCACGAGCACGGTGCGCTTGCCCTCGCGCAGGTCGTCGCCGCTCGGCTTGCCGGTGACCGCGGTGTCTCCGAAGACTCCGAGCAGGTCGTCGCGGAGCTGATAGGCGATTCCGAGCGGCAGGCCGAAGTCGCGCAGCGCCGCCAGCTGCGCCGGCGTGCCGCCAGCCAGCGTTGCGCCGATCAGCAGCGGGGCCTGAACGCTGTACTTCGCCGACTTGTAGACGATCACGCGTTCCGCGCGCTCGCGCAGTTCGGCGTCTGGACGACGCAGCCACGCGCTCTCCTCGAGCACGTCCAGGTACTGGCCGGCCGTCACCTCTGTACGCATGTGGTTGAAGGCCGAACGGGTCGCACGCGCCAGAGCCCTGTCCTCGATGAGTTCGAGTCCCTCGTCGAGGAGCTCGTCGCTCCACCCGAGCAGCAGATCGCCGAGCAGGATCGCAGCAGCCCGGCCGAACTCGACGGGGTTGCCCGCCCACTCCGAGTCGCTGTGCAGTCCCTCGAACAGGCGGTGGGCGGATGCCGAGCCGCGCCTGGTGTCGGAATTGTCGATGATGTCGTCGTGCACGAGCGCCGCAGCATGGAAGATTTCGAGTGCGGCGGCGACGGCGACGATCGCACTCAGATCCCGCGCAGGCTCGTCGTCATCGGCGAACGGATCGAAGCCGGAATCCACTCCGGAGACCGATTCGAACCCCCAGTAGCAGAACAGCGCGCGGAAGCGCTTGCCACCGCTGAGAAACTGCCGAGAGAAGTCCACGAAGGGAGTCAATTCGGGGCTGATCGCGCGCACAATGGGAGCACGGTCTGCGAGGAAATCTGATATGCGTGAATCGACGAGGTCGACCAGCCGGGTGCTTTCTGCCACCCGCCTAGCCTAGCCATCGAAGCGACGATAGAATGAGTTGATATCTCGACACGATCCCGAGACTGAAGGGAATGAGATGCCACTTTCTGAGCAGGAGCAAAGGCTCCTGGAAGAGATGGAGCGCAGCCTCTATCGCAACGACGCCGATTTCGTCGCCACCGTCGGGGCCTCGCGAGGGCGCCCCAGCTACCGATCCATCGCGCTCGGTGTACTGATCGCCGTTGCCGGCATCGCCGGCCTGCTTGCCGGCGTGATGCTGCACCAGCTCGTGATCGGTGTCATCGGATTCGTCGTGTTGTTCGCCGGCGTTCTGCTGGCGATCAAGCCGTCGAAGAAGATTCCGGTCGAGCCATCGGCAGAGGCCCGCGGTAAAGCTCGCTCCACGCAGTCGGACTCCGGCTTCATGGACAAGTTGAACGACCGCTGGGACCGCCGCCAGGACGGCCAGCCCTAAACACTCCACTTGTCACCCCGGTGACCGCCTCCAGAGCGCGCAGCGCGCCTTAGGCACCGTCTCCTTCAGGGGCCGATCCTCACGGATCGGCCCCTTTTTTGTGCGCTCGGGGCGATTGTGGGGAATTTCCCTCCATTTTGCTCCACCGTCTACTTCCCAGTGATTGCGAGGAAGTTTGTTGAGTTTTGCGCGTATTATTCCCGAAATCCATTGATTGGTGGTGCTTTGTGGAGTAAAGTGGAGCACACGTAAAGCTTGAGCGGGGGTGATGGCATGTTCCTTGGAAGCTACGAGCCCAAGCTCGACGACAAGGGGCGGCTGATCCTTCCCGCGAAGTTCCGGGACGAGCTCGCCGGCGGCGTCGTCATGACCCGCGGGCAGGAGCACTGCCTCTACGTCTTCAGCACGCGCGAGTTCGAGAACCTGCACGAGAAGATCCGGCAGGCTCCGGTCACGAGCAAGCAGGCCCGCGACTACCAGCGTGTCTTCCTCTCCGGGGCCAGCTCCGAGACGCCAGACAAGCAACACCGCGTGACGATCCCAGCCAACCTGCGCAGCTATGCGTCGCTCGAGCGTGAGCTCACGGTGATCGGCGTCGGCAGCCGCATCGAGATCTGGGACAGCGCGGCCTGGGAGCTGTACCTGAACGAACAAGAAGCCGCATTCGCAAACACGGAAGAGGAGGTGATTCCGGGACTGTTCTAGTTCCTGACGCCTGACTCCCAGCCGATTCGCCCTGGCGCACTTCCCCGGTGCCAGGTCGAGCGGATGGGGATCAGGGATCAGGAGCCCTCCCTGGAAACCATGGCACTCAACGACATCCACACCCCCGTCCTGCTCGAACGCTGCATCGAGTTGCTCGCACCGGCCATCCAGAAGCCCGGCGCGGTACTCGTCGACGGCACGCTCGGCATGGCCGGCCACGCCGAAGCCTTCCTCACGCGCTTCCCGGACCTCACGCTCATCGGTCTCGACCGTGATCTCGACGCTCTGGCCATCGCCAAGCAGCGCCTGGCACCGTTCGGCGACCGGGCTCGCTTCGTGCACACCGTCTACGACGGAATCGTCGACGCCATCGCCTCCCAGGGCCTCAGCGAGGTCGACGGCATCCTGTTCGACCTCGGCGTCTCCTCGCTTCAGCTCGACCGAGTGGAGCGAGGGTTCTCGTACTCCCAGGACGCACCGCTGGACATGCGCATGGATGCCACGTCGCCGCTGACCGCGGAAACGATCCTCGCCGAGTACCGCGAGGGCGATCTCCGCCGCATCTTCGAGAACTACGGCGAGGAGAAGCTGGCTGCGCGCTACGCCCGCGCCATCATCGCCGCCCGCCAGATCGAACCGATCACCCGCTCCGGCCGGCTCGTCGACATCCTGCAGGAGGCAACGCCTGGCGCCCTCAAGAACGCCGGCCACCCGGCCAAGCGCGTCTTCCAGGCGCTGCGCATCGAGGTCAACCAGGAGCTGTCGGTGCTGGAACGGACCATTCCGGCCGCGCTCAGCTCCGTCGCCGTCGGCGGCCGCATCGTCGTGATGTCCTACCAGTCACTGGAGGACCGCCTCGTCAAGCGGGCATTCGCCCAGGCATCCGCCTCGACGGCTCCGGCCGGACTGCCGGTTGAGCTGCCGGAACACAAGCCGGAATTCAAGCTGCTCGTTCGCGGCGCCGAGCTGGCCAGCGACGCAGAGAAGGCACTGAACCCGCGGGCGACCCCCGTGCGCCTCCGCGCTGCGGAGCGCCTGTGGAAGCCCGCGGCACCGAGCGGCACCAAGCGATCGGCACGGGGGAGCGGCGAATGAGCGACAACCTGGCACGGAACAGTGCACACCACGCGCGCCCGGCCCACCCGGCCGCGACGCCGCCCCGCACTCACATCGAGATCGTCCCGTCGCGTGAGCAGCGGAAGGCCCGGCCGAAGCTCGCATACGGACTCACCGCCGTGCTCGGCATCATCGCCATCATCGCGGCCCAGCTGGTGCTGAGCGTCGTGACCTCGCAGGGGGCATACGACATCGCCGCACTGCAGCTTCAGCAGAAGGAGGCGACGCGCGACGCCCAGGTCCTCACGGAGGACCTCGACCGCATGAAGTCGCCGCAGTTCCTCGCCGCCAACGCGCAGGCGCTCGGCATGGTGACCAACGCCAACCCCGCGTACCTGCAGCTCTCCGACGGTGCCGTTCTCGGCCAGCCGTTCGGTGAGCAGGGCACCAGCGCGGCCGGTGCATCTGCGCTCGTCCCGAACGCGCTGCTGAGCGGCGTGCCGCTCGTGACGGAGCAGACCCCGGATGCCGCGGCAGCCGAGGCGCCCGCACTCAAGGCTCCCGTGATCGTGGCAGAGAACGGCTCGGAATCAGCCACGCCGACCGCGCCTGTCACCCCGCAGAACAGCCCGGAGTTACCGTTGCAGAATGGCATCCCCGCGCCGAGCACGCACTAACCAGACCGAGCGACGTCGACGGAATCCCCCTCACAAAGGAATCGCCTAGTGGCCCGAACCACCCGATCGAACAGGGCACGAGTCTTCAGTGCCGCGGTGCTGCTGTGCGTTCTGCTCAGTGTCTTCGTCGTCCGTCTCATCGACATCCAGGTCGTGCGCGCCGATGAGCTCAACGCAGCAGCCCTCGACCGCCGGTCGAGCACGGACCCGATCCTCGGCGCGCGCGGCGACATCGTCGACGCCAACGGCGTCGTGCTCGCAGGCAGCGTGCAGCGCTACGACATCTTCATCTCGCCCAAGCAGGCCGTGCTCGGCTCCCGCGAGGGCATCAAGGAATCCGATCCAGAGATCGACGCCAAGGCGCGGGCCGTGCTCACCGCCGAGACCGAGGCACTCGCTGCCCCGCTCGGCATGACGGGCGCCAGCGTGCTGGCGATCATCGACGCCGCGATCGCCGAGAATCCCGAATCCGACTTCGCGTACGTGGCGAAGGGCGTGGACACCGAGACGTTCCGCGCCGTCGCGGATGTCGACCTGGCATGGCAGTACGCGAAGTCTCGCCCCGCCAGGACCTACCCGAACGGCGCCGTCGCAGGCAACCTCGTCGGATTCGTCGGAGCCGACGGCGAGGCGCAGGCCGGCCTCGAACTCGGCCAGGACAGCTGCCTCGCCGGCGTGAACGGCGAAGAGGCCTACGAAACCGGCGCCGACTACGTGCGGCTGCCAGACACGACGCACGTCATCTCCGAGGCCAAGCAGGGCGGAACGCTCGCGTTGACGATCGACTCCGATCTGCAGTGGTTCGTGCAGCAGACACTCGCCGAGCAGGCCCAGGCGACCGGTGCAGCGTGGGGCACCGCGATCGTGCAGGAGGTCAAGACCGGCAAGCTCCTCGCCGTGGCCGACTACCCGACTGTCGACCCGAACAACGTCGACGGCACGGCGGGGGAGGATCGCGGTTCCCGTGCATTCGCCGCCCCCTACGAGCCCGGCTCCACGTTCAAGGCGCTCACCGCCGCCATCGTCATCGACTCCGGCCAGGCCGACCCGTACTCGCAGGTCGTGGCGCCGTACCGGATGGTCTTCCCGAACGGGGCCGACGTGAACGATTCCAGCTTCCACGGCGACGACCGGCTCACCCTCACCGGCGTGCTCATCGACTCCTCGAACACGGGCATGTCGCAGTTCGGCGAGCGGATCAGCGACGAGTCCCGTTACGAGTACATGAAGAAGTTCGGCCTGGGTACCGAGACGGAGGTCGACTTCCCGTCCGAGGCACCCGGCGACCTCAACGGCGACGGCCCGGAGAGTTGGGACAACCAGACTCGCTACGCCACCATGTTCGGCCAGGGTATGACGACGACGGCCCTGCAGAACGCCAGCATCTACCAGACCATCGCCAACAACGGCGTGCGCCTCCCGGTTCAGCTGGTGGCCGGCTGCACGCAGGCCGACGGCACCGTCACCGAGCAGCCGAGCGGCGAGGGCGTGCAGGTGATCTCGCCGAGCGCGGCGCGCGCGACATCCGACATGCTCGAGATGGTGCACACCCAGGGCTGGCTGGCCAGCAAATGGAACGTGCCCGGATACCGCGTCGCGGCCAAGACAGGCACCGCGCAGATGTCAGACGGCACGGGCAAATACTCCAAGGATTACATCGTCTCGGTGACCGGTTTCGCCCCGGCCGACGATCCGCAGTACGTGGTTTCGGTAAGCTTGGCTCGCCCGGTAAACATGAATACCTCTGCCGCGCCTGCCCCAGTCTTCCGAGACATCATGAGTCAGGTGCTGAAGAAGTACCGGGTCGTTCCATCCGGCGCCCCGGCGCCCGAGTTGCCAGCAAACTGGTGAGAAAGAGGGCCAAGTGACCGGACCCACGGCGCTCCGCCCGCAGCACCCCGTTTCACGATCCCTGTCTGGATTGGTCGACACCTTCGACCTCCACGTGCAGGGCGACATCGACGGAGTCGAGCTCAGCGGCGTCAGCCTGAGCACGACGACGGTGCAGCCAGGAGATCTTTATGTCGGCGTTCCAGGGCGCAATGCCCACGGCGCCGGATTTGCCGAAGCGGCGGCTCGCGCCGGCGCTGTTGCGGTGTTGACCGACGAGGCCGGTGCGAGCCTCGCGGCGGCATCCGGCCTTCCGGTGCTCGTCACCCCCGATGCCCGAGCGGCGCTCGGTGATGTAGCCGCCTGGATCTACCGCACGGCCGACAACCCGGCGACCCTGTTCGCCGTCACAGGCACCAACGGCAAGACCAGCGTCGTCTACGTGCTCTACGCGATCCTCAGCCAGCTCGGCGTCGTCGCCGGCCTCACCTCGACGGCCGAGCGCCGCATCGGTGATGTCGCGGTGACGAGCAACCTCACCACGCCGGAGGCCAGCGAGCTGCACGCCCTGCTGGCGCGCATGCGCGAGGCAGAGGTGCGCGCGGTCGGCGTCGAGGTCTCGGCCCAGGCCCTCAGCAGGCACCGCGTCGACGGACTCGTCTTCGACATCGCCGGCTTCACGAACCTCAGCCACGACCACCTCGACGACTACACGGATCTCGAGGAGTACTTCCAGGCCAAGCTCGAGCTGTTCCAGCCCGACCGCAGCCGCCGCGGCGTCGTCACGGTCGACACCGAGTGGGGAGCGAAGCTCGCGCAGCAGTCTCGCATCCCGGTGACCACCCTCAGCACCGTCGCCGGAACGAACGCCGACTGGCGTATGAGCGTGCTCGAGGAGCACGCCACCTTCACCCGCTTCGCCCTCGAAGGGCCAGAGGGGCGCAGGCTCGAGACCACGCTTCCGCTGCTCGGCTGGTTCATGGCAGCCAACGCGGCACTCGCCATCGTCATGCTGGTCGAATCCGGCTTCGACCTCGACGCGATCGCGCACGCACTCGACCGCGACGGCGGCATCGACGTCTACATCCCCGGCCGCACGGAGCGCGTCTCCGGCGATCACGGCCCGACCGTCTACATCGACTACGGCCACACGCCCGACGCGTTCCTCAACGCACTCGACGCCATCCGGCGCACGACGGCCGGCCGCGTGATCATGGTGTTCGGCGCGGACGGCGACCGCGACACCACGAAGCGTGCCGACATGGGCGCGATCGCCGCCCGTGGAGCCGATGCCGTCGTCATCACCGATTTCCACCCGCGTTTTGAAGACCCTGCCGCCATCCGGCAGGCCCTGCTCGACGGCGCTCGCGCCGCGGTGCCGGACGCCGAACTCTACGAAGTGCCCGACCCGCGTGCCGCATTCCGCGCCGCCCTCGCCCTCGCCGGCGAGGGTGACGCCGTGCTCTACGCCGGACCGGGGCACGAGGACTACCAGGAGGTTGCCGGCGTGAAGCTGCCCTACTCTGCCCGCGACGACGCCCGCCAGGCCCTGCGAGAGGCCGGGTGGCTGTAATGATCGCCATGACCATCGCCGAGATCGCCGCCGCGACGGGCGCGCAGCTGCTGCGCACTCCCGACGCCGGCCTCGTCATCACCGGCCTGACCCACACCGACTCCCGCGACGTCACTCCCGGTGACGTCTTCGTCTGCAAGCCGGGCGAGTTCACCGACGGGCACCTCTTCGCGCCCGCCGCCGCCGAGGCCGGCGCCGCGCTCCTCATCGTCGAGCGCGAGCTCGACCTCGACGTTCCGCAGTTGCTCGTCGACGACGCCGTCATCGCGCTCGGCGCATTCGCGACGGAGCTTGTCTCCCGGGTGCGCGCACTCGGCAAGCTGAAGATCGTCGCAGTGACCGGCAGCAACGGCAAGACGACGACGAAGAACCTGCTGCGCACGATCCTCAGCGCCGTCGGTCCGACGATCGCACCGCGCGCCTCGTTCAACAACGAGGTCGGCGCCCCGCTGACGATGCTCGAGCTCACGGAGGACACCGAGTTCCTGGTGGCCGAGATGGGCGCGAGCGGAATCGGCGAGATCGCCAGGCTCATCGCCATGGCCAAGCCGGACATCGGCATCGTGCTGAACGTCGGCCTCGCTCACGCGGGCGAGTTCGGTGGCATCGAGTCAACCGTCATCGCCAAGACCGAGATGGTCAGCGAGCTCACGGCGGACGACGTTGCCGTTCTGAACGCGGACGACCCCCGCGTCGCGGGCATGGCGGCATCCACCGCAGCGCCCGTTGTGTGGTTCGGCCTCGGCCCCAACGCGGCCGTCCGTGCCGCAGAGGTGCGCTCGGATGCCGGTGGCACCGCGTTCCTGCTGACACTCGCCAGCGGCGAGAGCCGCCAGGTGCGCTTCCGCGTGCTCGGCGAACACCACGTGATGAATGCCCTGGCCGCGGCGGCAGCCGCGGAGGCGATCGGTGTCGGCATCGATGACATCGTCACCGCGCTGGAGAGCGTCGAGCTCGCCGAACGCTGGCGCATGCAGGTGCTCGGCGGTCGCGACGGCGTCACGATCATCAACGACGCGTACAACGCGAGCCCAGACTCGATGGCAGCGGCGCTCAAGACGCTCGCGCAGATCCGCACCCCCGGTCAGCGCACCATCGCCGTGCTCGGCGAGATGAGTGAACTGGGGGAGTTTTCAGGTGAAGAGCACGACCGTATCGGGCTTCTCGCCGTTCGGCTGAACATCTCGCAGCTTCTCGTCGTCGGCCAGAACGCTCGTCGCATGCACATCAGCACCATCAACGAGGGCTCGTGGGACGGCGAGTCGAGCATTGTCGACACGCCGGACGAGGCGTTCGCCCTGCTCGAAAAGGCCATCCAACCGGGTGATCTCGTGCTGGTGAAATCATCGAACTCCGCCGCTCTGCGCTTCTTGGGCGATCGACTGGGAGAATTGTTCTCGTGGTAGCCCTTCTCGCCGCCGGCGGATTGTCGCTCGCGTTCACCCTGTTCCTCACGCCGCTGTTCATCAAGCTGTTCCACAAGTTGCAGTGGGGGCAGTTCATCCGCGACGACGGACCCCAGGCCCACCACGCGAAGCGCGGCACGGCCACCATGGGTGGGCTCGTCGTGATCGTGGGCGTCGTACTGGCGTACTTCGTGGCCACCTGGGTCAGCCAGGAGCCACCGACCCCGTCCGGCCTGCTCGTGCTGTTCATGATGGTCGGCCTCGGTGTCGTCGGCTTCATCGACGACTTCCTGAAGACCCGCAAACAGCAGAGCCTCGGGCTCGGCGGTTGGGCCAAGGTCACCGGGCAGGTGATCGTGGCCGGAACCTTCGCCGTGCTCTCCCTGCAGTTTCCGAACGCGCAGGGCGTGACGCCGGCATCCACTCACATCTCCTTCATCCGGGACCTGCCGATCGACTTCATGGCTCTCGGTGCCGTCGTCGGCCTCGGAGCCTTCGTGCTCTGGATCTGCCTGATCGTCGCGGCCACCTCGAATGGCGTGAACGTCACCGACGGCCTCGACGGCCTCGCGACGGGCGCGTCGATCCTCTCGATCGGCTCCTTCGTCGTCATCGGTTTCTGGCAGTTCAACCAGAGCTGCTTCGGTGCCGGACTCGACCAGGGTGACGCCTACCGCTGCTACGACGTGCGCGACCCGCTCGACCTCGCGATCGTGGCCGCGGCCATCACCGGCGCCCTGATCGGCTTCCTCTGGTGGAACACGTCTCCGGCACAGATCTTCATGGGCGACACCGGCTCGCTCGCCCTCGGTGGCGCGCTTGCCGCATTCGCCATCCTGAGCCACACCGAGCTGCTGCTGATCCTGATCGGCGGCCTGTTCGTGATCGAGGCGGGTTCCGTCATCGTTCAACGCGCCTACTTCAAGGCCACCAAGGGCAAGCGCATCTTCCTGATGAGCCCGATCCACCACCACTTCGAGCTCAAGGGTTGGGCGGAAGTGACCGTGGTCGTGCGCTTCTGGATCATCGGCGGCCTGCTGGTCGCCGCTGGCGTCGGCACCTTCTACCTCGAATGGATCTCTCGCACGTGACGCGCCTTGACACCCTCACCAGCTGGAACGCCGACTGGCGTCACCTCAAGGTGGCCGTGCTCGGTCTCGGTGTCACGGGCTTCGCCGTGGCCGACACGCTCGCCGAGTTGGGCGCCGAGGTGCTCGTGCTGGCATCCGCCGCCGACGATGACAGGGCCCGCCTGCTCGAGGTGATCGGGGCGCGCCTGCTCCAGCACGATCTCAGCACCGTGCCCGAGGGTCTCGAGGAGTTCGGCGCCGAGCTACTCATCGCCTCGCCCGGCTTCCACCCCGACCACGTCGTGCTGGAGTGGGCGCAGGAGAACGGCATCGCCGTCTGGGGCGACATCGAGCTCGCCTGGCGGCTGCGCGACAAGGTGCCGACGGCATCCGGCGAGCCTGCGCCGTGGATCCTCGTCACCGGCACCAACGGCAAGACCACGACGACGCAGCTCACCGCGACCTTCCTGGCCGAGGCCGGCCGTCGGGTCGCGCCCTGCGGCAACATCGGCGTGCCCGTTCTCGACGCCATCCGCGATCCGCAGGGGTGGGACGCGCTCGTCGTCGAACTCTCCAGCTACCAGCTCCACCACGTCAAGCGGGAGGGCGTCGGCGCGCTCGAGCCGCTCGCCAGCGTGTGCCTGAACATCGCGGACGACCACCTCGACTGGCACGGCAGTGCCGAGGCCTACCGTGCGGCGAAGGCCACCGTGTACGCCAACACGCTCGTCGCCTGCGTCTACAACAAGGCAGACGCCGCGACGGAGCAGATGGTGCGCGATGCGGATGTCGCCGATGGCGCCCGCGCGATCGGATTCGACCTGGGCTCGCCTGGCCCGAGCGACTTCGGCATCGTCGACGGCATCCTCTGCGACAGGGCCTTCCTCGACGACCGCCACCACAGCGCGATCGAGCTGACGACGCTCGCCGCCCTCGCGGAGCGGGGCCTGGACTCGCCACACATCGTCGCGAACATCCTCGCGGCCAGCGCCCTCGCCAGGGCCGCAGGCATCGACGTCACCGCCATCGCCCGCGCGCTCGGCCACTTCGAGCTCGATGCCCACCGCATCCAGACCGTCGCGGTGGCGGACGGCATCCGCTGGATCGATGATTCCAAGGCGACCAACCCGCACGCGGCGGTCGCCTCCCTCAAGGCGAACCCCTCCGTCGTGTGGATCGTCGGGGGACTGCTCAAGGGCGTCGACGTCGACGACCTCGTGCGCAGCCAGGCTGAGCGGCTCCGCGCCGCCGTGATCATCGGGGTCGACCGCAGTGCGCTGCGCGACGCATTCGCGCGACACGCGCCCCAACTGCCGGTGTTCGAGGTCGACGCGACCGACACTGGAGAGGTCATGCCGACGGCGGTGCGACTGGCCGCGAAGGTCGCGGTTCCCGGGGATGCTGTTCTCCTGGCACCCGCGGCGGCATCGATGGACCAGTTCGCCGACTATGCGGAACGCGGCGAGATGTTCGCCGGCGCGGTACGAGAGTTTCTGGGAGGTGGGGCGGATGAGCAATCCGCCTCGGGTCACTAGCAGGCCCCAGGCAGGCGCGGAGGGCTTCGAGCAGGAGCCATCCGCCCGCGCCGCCTCGGCCCGCATCTCCCTCGGGCGCGTCTTCCGCGCAGAGGGAACGAACTTCTACCTGCTGCTCGGAACCACCGTGTTCCTCGTCGGCTTCGGCCTCGTCATGGTGCTCTCCTCCTCCTCGGTCGAGTCGTACCTCGAGAATCAGGGCTTCTTCGGCAGCTTCCTCAAACAGAGCGCCTTCGCCCTGTTCGGCATCCCGATGATGCTCCTCGTCAGCCGCCTGCCCGTCGCGTTCTGGAAGTGGCTTGCGCCGTTCGCGATGATCGGATCGTCCTTCCTGCAGGCACTGGTCGTGTTCACGCCCCTCGGCGTCGAGGTCGGCGGCAACAAGAACTGGATCGACCTCGGCTTCGTGCAGTTCCAGCCGTCGGAGCTGATCAAGGTGTCGCTCGTGATCTGGCTCGGCCTCATCGTCAGCCGCAAGGAGGAGCAACTCGACGACTGGAAGCTCGGCCTGGCCCCGATCCTCCTCACGAGCGGTGCGGCGATCGGGCTCGTGCTGCTCGGCGACGACCTCGGCACCACCTTCGTCCTCGCCGCGATGCTCATGGGCGGCCTGTTCTTCGCCGGTGTGCGGTTGAGGATGCTCGGCATGCTGGTTCTCGGCGGCGGACTGCTCTTCGCCATCATGGCGGTGACGAGCCCGAGCCGGGTCACCCGGCTCATGACCTTCGCCGGTGGCTGCGAGGACATCGCGAAGCAGATGAACGAGTGCTGGCAGAGCACGCACGGTGACTTCGCACTGGCCAACGGCGGCATCCTCGGAGCTGGGCTCGGCAACTCGAAGGCGAAGTGGTCGTGGCTGCCGGCCGCGCACAACGACTACATCTTCGCCATCATCGGCGAGGAGCTCGGCCTGCTGGGCGCGATCGTGGTGCTGCTGCTCTTCGTCGTGCTCGCCATCGCCTTCGTGCGGATCATGAACGCGAGCGACGACACCTTCATGCGGGTCGCCACCGCCACGACCATGTCGTGGATGATCGGGCAGGCGTTCATGAACATGGGCATCGTGCTCGGCGTTTTCCCCGTCTTCGGCGTTCCGCTACCGCTCATCTCGGCCGGTGGCACCGCCCTGCTCACCACCCTGATCGGCATCGGCATCGTGCTCTCCTTCGCCAGACACACCCCGGAGGAGCGCGAAGCCCTCGGCATCCCGGCCCGGCGCGGCCTGCTCGGTGCCCGCCGCCCATCATCCACACCACATGAGAGTTCCTGAGTGACCCGCTATCTTCTCGCCGGTGGAGGCACCGCCGGCCACGTCAACCCCCTCCTCGCGGTCGCGGACACCATCCGCGCCGCAGAGCCGGACGCCGAGGTCATCGTGCTCGGCACGGCGGAGGGGCTCGAATCCCGGCTCGTGCCCGCACGCGGCTACGAACTCGTCACCATTCCCAAGCTGCCCTTTCCGCGTCGACCGAGCATGAGCGCGCTGCGGTTCCCCGGCCGGCTGCGCAGCACGGTGCGCCGTGTGCAGGATCTGATCGCCGAGCGCGGCATCGATGTCGTCGTCGGCTTCGGCGGCTACGTCTCGACGCCTGCCTACCTCGCGGCCGGGCGTGCAGGCATCCCCGTCGTCATCCACGAGGCCAATGCGAAGCCGGGACTGGCCAACAAGCTCGGCGCACGCTCGACGCCCTACGTCGGCGTTGCCTTCCACGACACCCCGATCCGCAACGCGCGATTCGTCGGGATGCCGCTGCGCCCGGAGATCGAGGCACTCGACCGTGCGGCGGCCAGGGCCGAAGCGCTCCGCTTCTTCGGACTCGACGAGCTCAGGCCGGTGCTGCTCGTGACGGGCGGCTCGCTCGGAGCACGGCGGATCAACGCCACCGTCCACGCCAGCGCGGGGCTGATCGTGGACGCCGGCTGGCAGATCCTGCACATCACGGGCGCCAAGGCCGAGATCACCGACCCAGGCATCCCCGGCTACACGCTGCTCGCCTACTGCGACCGCATGGACCTGGCCCTCGCCGCAGCCGATTTCGCGGTCTCCCGTGCCGGAGCCGCAACGGTGAGCGAGCTGACCGCGCTCGGTCTGCCGGCGGTGTTCGTGCCCTACCCGGTCGGCAACGGCGAGCAGCGCTTCAACGCCGCGGCCGATGTCGAGGCCGGCGGGGCGCTCCTCGTCGACGACGCGGAGTTCCTGCCCGACTGGGTGGCAGGCACGTTGCTCCCCGTGCTCGCCGACCGCGCCGGGATTCAGGCCATGGCCGGCCGGGCGGCATCCGTCGGCGTCACGGACGGATCGGCCAGGATGCTGGCATTGATCCGCGAGTCCTTGGCCGCTCGCGGTGGCGCGCACGAGATCCCCACCGGGGGCGCGTAACCTTGTCGCCGTGCACGAGCACAGCGAACCAGATTCTTTTCGACGTAATGGAAGGCTCTCAGCCGTGACAATCAAGCCCGACCTCAGCATCACCGTTCCCACCGAGCTGGGGGCGGTGCACTTCGTGGGCATCGGAGGCTCCGGAATGAGCGGCATCGCGCGGCTGTTCCTCGGCGCCGGCTACACGGTGAGCGGTTCCGATGTGCGCGACAGCGCCAACATCGCCGCGCTGCGCGAGCTGGGCGCGACGATCACCGTCGGGCACGACGCGGCCAACGTCGGCGACGCCGACACGCTCATCGTCACCGGGGCGCTCTGGCAGGACAACCCCGAGTACGTTCTCGCGCTGGAGCGCGGCCTCCCCGTGCTGCACCGCTCGCAGGCCCTCGCCTGGCTCGTGCAGAAGCACCGCCTCGTCGCCGTCGCCGGGGCGCACGGCAAGACGACGTCGACGGGCATGATCGTCACCGGCCTGCTCGGCATCGGAGCAGACCCCAGCTTCGTCAACGGCGGCGTCATCGACTCGCTCGGCGTGAGCTCGGCCCGCGGCGAGAGCGAACTCTTCGTCGTCGAGGCCGACGAGTCAGACGGATCGTTCCTGCTCTACGACACCGCCGTCGCCCTGATCACGAACGTCGACCCCGACCACCTCGACCACTACGGCTCCCTCGAGGCCTTCCACGACGCCTTCGTGTCGTTCTCGGCGGCGGCGAGCGAGCTCGTCGTCGTGTCGTCGGATGACGCCGGCGCCGTCGGCGTCACCGCCAAGCTGCGCGCGAGCCACCCGGACAAGCGCGTCATCACCTTCGGCCAGGCCGCGGACGCCACCGTGCGGGTGCACTCGGTCGACACCGACGGGCCCGTCGCGTTCAGCGTGAGCTGGCAGGGCGAGGACTACCGCGCCCAGCTGCGCATCCCCGGCCTCCACAACGCCATCAACGCGGCCGGCGCATTCGCCGTCCTCGTCGGCCTCGGCTTCGAGCCGGCGGCCTCCCTGGCGGCCATCGCCGAGTTCGGCGGAACCGAACGCCGCTTCCAGCTGCACGGCACCGTCGGCGGCGTGAGCGTCTACGACGACTACGCCCACCACCCGACCGAGGTCGCTGCAGCCCTGTCGGCCGCCCGCACCGTCGTCGGCAACGGCCGCATCATCGCCGTGCACCAGCCCCACCTCTACAGCCGGACCCGACTCTTCGCGAAGGAGTTCGCCGAGGTGCTCGAGACGTACGCCGACGAGACCGTCGTGCTCGACGTCTACGGTGCCCGCGAGGACCCGGAGCCCGGAGTCACCGGTGCGCTCGTCTCCGAGCGATTCACCGACCCCTCCCACGTGGCGTTCGTTCCTGACTGGCAGGCGGCCGCGGATCACACCGCGCAGATCTCGCGTGACGGTGACTTCGTGATCACCCTCGGCTGCGGCGATGTCTACCGCATCGTTCCGCAGCTGCTCGAGGCGTTGCAGCGCACGAGGGCCTAACGGGCACCGACCAGGATGAAGCGACCCCAGGGATTCGAGCCGCCGGCGGCCCCGGCTGCTCCGGCGCGCCAGCGGGGTCAGAGCGACGCGAAGGCGGCGACGAAGGCGCCGGCTCCCAAGGCCCCGATTGCCAAGGCCCCGATTCCCCGGGCGCCGCGCGTACCGGCTGCGAAGCTGCCGACGGCCTGGTGGATGAACAAGCAGCAGCCGGCATCCGCGCCGGCAGCCGCCGGTGCACCAGGCGAACCGGATGCCGTCACGGAGCCGATCGCGGTTCAGGGCGCGCAGGCGGCGCAACCGGCGTCAACGGGACCGCTCGCGCCGGTCACGGAGATCACCTCGGTGATCCCGGGTGTGCGGGAAGAGCCGGAGCCCGAGGCGGAGCAGGAGCCTGAGCCGCTCACGCCCGGCAGTGCCCGCGCCCGCCTGCGGGCTGCCACGAAGGCCCGCCGTGCCTACGAGCGTGCGGAGGTGCGCCGCTTCACCCGGCACCTGCGCCGGCGCCGTGCCGCATGGCTCACGGGACTCGGCGCGGTGCTCGCGCTCGCGATCTTCGTCGCCGTCGGTACCTTCTCGCCCCTGATGGCGCTCACGACGATTCAGGTCGAGGGAACGAACCGGCTGCTCGCCACCGACGTGTCTGCCGCCCTCGGCGGCCAGATCGGCACGCCGCTGCCGCTCGTGGACCTCGGTGAGGTGAAGAGCGACCTGTCCCAGTTCTCGCTCATCCAGAGCTTCTCGACCGAGAGCCGACCGCCGAACACCCTCGTGGTGCGGATCGTCGAGCGCACCCCGATCGGGGCGATCGCCGGCCCGAGCGGCTTCGACCTCGTCGACGCCGCCGGTGTCGTCATCCAGACCACCCCGGAGCGGCCGGAGGGATTCCCGGTCGTGGAGGCCGCAGGTGCAGAGGGGCTCGCCGCTGCCGGCAGCGTCGTGCAGGCTCTGCCCGACGACATCCGCCCGCAGGTCGACGTCGTGCGCGCCGCCAGCACAGACGATGTGAGCCTCGGGCTCGTCGGAGGGGCCAGCGTGGCGTGGGGGAGCGCCGAGGAATCCGCGCTCAAGGCCCTCGTCCTCAGCAAGCTGATGGCGGCGGCGCCCCCCGGAACGGTCTCCGTCTACGACGTCTCATCGCCCGCGAGTCCCGTCGTCCGCTGACCTGGCTCCGGCGACACGCCAGGCATGCACGATCCGGCCATGGATTGCGAGCAGAATTCACGACACGCGGGCGCGCCTGCCGTGCGAATTCGCGGCTGCGCATAACTTCGAGCTTAGGAATTGCATACTCAGCATAACTTTAAGCTTCGACAAGAGGTTGAGAGTTTCCACCGGAGGCCGGACGTGTCAACAAATCAGAACTACCTTGCCGTAATTAAGGTCGTCGGTATCGGCGGCGGCGGTGTCAACGCTGTCAACCGCATGATCGAACTCGGGTTGCGTGGCGTCGAATTCATCGCCATCAACACCGACGCCCAGGCGTTGCTGATGAGTGACGCGGACGTCAAACTCGACGTCGGTCGCGACCTCACGCGTGGCCTCGGTGCCGGCGCGGACCCCGAGGTCGGCCGCCGCGCCGCAGAAGACCACGCCGAGGAGATCGAGGAAGCCCTCGCCGGCGCCGACATGGTCTTCGTCACGGCCGGCGAAGGCGGTGGAACCGGAACAGGCGGCGCCCCCGTCGTCGCCCGCATCGCCAAGTCGATCGGTGCACTCACCATCGGTGTCGTCACCAAGCCGTTCGGCTTCGAGGGCAAGCGTCGCCAGGCTCAGGCCGAGACCGGCGTCAGCACCCTCAAGGAAGAGGTCGACACCCTCATCGTCGTGCCGAACGACCGCCTGCTGGAGATCAGCGACCGCGGCATCAGCATGCTCGACGCCTTCGCGACCGCCGACCAGGTGCTCCTCGCCGGTGTCCAGGGCATCACCGACCTGATCACGACCCCCGGTCTGATCAACCTCGACTTCGCCGACGTCAAGTCGGTCATGCAGGGCGCGGGCTCCGCGCTCATGGGCATCGGCTCCTCGCGCGGCGCCGACCGTGCCATCAAGGCCGCCGAGCTGGCCGTCGCCAGCCCGCTGCTCGAGGCATCGATCGATGGCGCGCACGGCGTCCTGCTCTCGATCCAGGGTGGATCGAACCTCGGTATCTTCGAGATCAACGACGCGGCCCGCCTCGTCCAGGAGGCCGTCCACCCCGAGGCCAACATCATCTTCGGTGCCGTCATCGACGACACCCTGGGTGACGAGGTTCGCGTGACCGTGATCGCGGCAGGATTCGACGGCGGCGAGCCGCAGACGAAGTCATCCGACTCGCGCCGCAGTAACTTCGTGACAGCCGGTGTCGGTGCTGCCGCAGCCGGATCCGCCGTCACGGCCGTTGCCGAGGAGCCCACCGCGAGCGACATCGACGCACTCGTCGAGTCGGCGTGGCACAGCTCAGAGGTCAGCGCCACCGAGGCCGCCGTCACCGACCCGGCGTTCGCCGAGGACGACAACGACCTCGACATCCCCGACTTCCTCAAGTAGCACAGGCATGAGCACGCTGGCCGAGCGCCTGGCCGTGGTTCAGGCCGGCGTCGCGGATGCCGCACGAGCGGCGGGCCGGGAGCCGAGCAGCGTCACGACGATCGTCGTGACGAAGTTCCACCCGGCCTCGCTCGTCGCGGAGCTCTCCGCCCTCGGCGTTCGCGATGTCGGTGAGAACAGGCACCAGGAGGCCCAGGCCAAGGCGGCTGAGCTCTCCGGGCTGCCGCTGCGTTGGCACTTCGTCGGCCAGCTGCAGAGCAAGAAGGCGAAGCAGGTGCGTGCATACGCAGACGTGATCCACTCGATCGACCGACCGGCGCTGCTGAGTGCGCTGGCATCGGGCGAGAACACCATCGACTGCTTCCTCCAGGTGAACCTGACCGACAATCCCGAGCGCGGAGGGGTCGCTCCCGCCGAGTTGCCGACGCTCGTCGAGCAGACCCTGGCCACACCCGGCCTGCGCCTTCTCGGTCTGATGGCCGTCGCTCCGCTCGGCGAGGAACCGCGTCGGGCATTCGCCCGCGTGCGCGAGCTCTCCGAGTCCGTTCGGCGCATCGCCCCGGACGCAACAGCACTCTCCATGGGCATGTCGCAAGACTTCGCGGCCGCCATCGCCGAGGGGGCGACACACCTGCGTATTGGCACCGCCATTACCGGGAATCGCCCGCAGCCCGGTTAATCTCAAACAAGACGGATCCTGACACGGAGGTAGTAATGTCCAACCCGCTCAAGAAGACCATGGTCTATCTGGGACTGGCAGACGAAGAGCTCGAGTACGACGAGCCTGCTGCCGCCGCAGCCCCGGTCGCGCAGGCCCCGGTTGCAGCGCCGACCAAGAACGCGGCACCGGTCACGCCGTTGCGCAAGGCCCCCGTTCCCAAACAGACCACCCAGGCGGCAGAGATGAACGAGATCCTCACCGTGCACCCGCGTCAGTACCGCGACGCGCAGATCATCGCCGAGAGCTTCCGCGACGGCATCCCTGTCATCATCAACCTCTCGCAGATGAGCGAAGGCGACGCCCGCCGTCTCATCGACTTCGCCAGCGGCCTCTCGCAAGGTCTCTACGGCAAGATCGAGCGCGTCACGAACAAGGTCTTCCTGCTCTCCCCGTCGCACGTCATCGTGAGCGGCGAGAACGGCGAAACCGACTCCGATGTCGATGCTTCCTTCTTTGCCCAGTCATAATTAGTCTGTGACCATCGTTGCCCTGATCGCGGGGATTCTGTATTTCTTTCTGTTGCTCTACTTCTTTGCGATGTGGGCGCGGTTCGTGCTCGACCTCGTGCGCAACTTCAACCGGTCGTGGCGACCGCGTGCGTTCGCCCTGATCCTGGTGGAATTCGTGTACACGATCACCGATCCGCCGATCAAGTTCTTCCGTCGGATCTTGCCGCCCCTCCGTCTCGGTTCCGTCGCCTTCGACTTCGGTTGGAGCCTGACCATGCTGCTCGTCATCATCCTGATGCCGATCGTCGGCGCATTCCGCTATGTCTAGCGAGAACGTCTACACTGCGGCATTCAATGCTGTGTACTCGGTCAGCGTCACCGGCGCTGCTGCGAGTATCCTGAATCGGTGACACCGTACGACGGTTCATCGTGCGTGAGAGCAATGACCTTTGTTAGCGTTGCTCACACGTAACCTTCTGTTCACAACCAAGTTCTAAGGGTGGAAAGCCATGGCGCTAACTCCGGAAGATGTAGTCAACAAGCGGTTCCAGCCGACCAAGTTCCGCGAGGGATACGACCAGGACGAGGTTGACGACTTCCTCGACGAGGTCGTCGTCGAGCTGCGTCGCCTGAACGGCGAGAACGAGGAGCTCCGTCAGCGCCTCGCCGCCGCAGAGAGCGGTGCACCGCAGGCAGCCGCTCCGGCGCCGGTGCCCAGCTTCACGGCTCCGGAGCCGACGCCGGCCCCCGTTGCGGCCCCGATCGCCGCGCCCGTCGTTCCTTCGGCATCCGCCGAGGCCGAGGAGCAGGCCAGCACCACGAACCTCCTGCAGCTGGCTCGCCGCCTGCACGAGGAGCACGTGCGTGAGGGCGCTGAGAAGCGTGACGCACTCATCGCCGAGGGTCACGCAACCGCTGCCCGCGTCGTTGCCGAGTCCGAGGCCAAGCAGCGCGCCCAGATCGGCGCGCTCGAGAAGGAGCGTTCGACGCTCGAGGCGAAGATCGAAGAGCTCCGCACCTTCGAGCGCGACTACCGCGCCAAGCTGAAGAGCTACATCGAAGGCCAGCTGCGCGACCTCGACGCCTCGGCCGCTCAGGCGCCGTCGGCCGGTTTCGGTGCTGCACAGGGCAACGACACGCCCGCCCCGAGCTTCCAGGGCTTTGGGGTCTAACTCCCGAGGGAAGGTCAGCGCCGTTGCGCTTGTTGTCCTGGCCCTCGTCGCTCTCGGTGCCTATGGTCTCGACCAGTTCAGCAAGTTCCTCGTCGTCTCGAATCTGAGCGAAGGGGAGGTGGTCCCGGTTCTCGGCAACGTTCTGCAACTGCAGTTCGTGCGGAATCCCGGGGCCGCCTTCTCCCTCGCCAGTGGGCAGACCTGGATCTTCACGATCATCGCCACGGCCGTGATCGTGTTCATCATCTGGTTCGCCCGTCGCATCCGCTCCATCGCGTGGGCCATCGTCTTCGGGCTTCTGCTCGGCGGCGTCATGGGCAACCTCACCGACCGCTACTTCCGTGACCCCGGCTTCCCAGAGGGTCACGTCATCGACTTCATCTACACGCCGTGGATGCTCCCGGCGATCTACAACTTCGCCGACATCGCGATCGTCTGCAGCATGGGTCTGTTCATGATCCTCACCCTGCGCGGCGTCGGTCTCGACGGTGTTCGCACAATCGAACCGAAGAAGAACAAGCAGGACTCCTCCAACCAGAAGGATGACGGCGCAGCCGCAGCATCCACAGACGAAGTGCCGGCGCCGTAGACATGGAATCACGTTCATTCCCCGTGCCAGACGGACTCGCCGGGCAGCGCGTTGATGCCGGGCTGGCCAAGCTGCTCGGTTTCTCGCGCAACTTCGCGGCCGAGGTGATCGAGGCAGGCGGCGTCAGCCTCGACGGCTCCTCCGTCGGCAAGTCGGACAAGCTCCGCGCCGGTTCCTGGCTCGAGGTGAACTGGCAGAGCAAGTCTCCGCTGGAGATCGTGCCGATCGCCGTTCCGGATCTCACCATCGTCCACGACGATGACGACATCGTCGTGATCAACAAGCCCGCCGGTGTCGCCGCACACCCGAGCGTCGGGTGGACGGGGCCGACCGTCGTCGGCGCCCTGGCCGCGGCCGGGTTCCGCATCTCGACCTCCGGCGCGGCCGAACGGGCCGGTGTCGTGCACCGCCTCGACGCAGGCACGAGCGGCCTCATGGTCGTCGCCAAATCCGAGCACGCATACACCGAGCTCAAGCGCGCGTTCCACGACCGCGAGGTGGAGAAGATCTACCACGCCGTCGTGCAGGGCCACCCAGACCCGCTGGCCGGCACCATCGACGCGCCGATCGGCCGGCATCCGCGCGCCGAGTGGAAGTTCGCCGTCACGAGCGACGGCAAGCACTCCATCACGCACTACGAGACGCTCGAGGCGTTCCCTTACGCCTCACTCCTCGAGATCCACCTCGAGACGGGTCGCACCCATCAGATCCGCGTGCACATGGCGGCCCAGCGTCACCCCTGTGTCGGTGACTCGATGTACGGTGCAGATCCGACGCTCTCCGCGCGTCTGGGGCTGGACCGCCAGTGGCTGCACGCCGTGCAGCTCGGCTTCTCGCACCCGGCGACGGGGGAGGGGGTGAGCTTCACCGCCCCCTACGCGCCAGAGCTGCAACACGCCCTCGACGTGCTCGCCGACTAGGCGGGGCCCAGGCAGACCATCAGCACCACCAGTTAGTCGGAGCACTACGTGACAACAGAGAACGACTCCTTCGTTCACCTCCACGTGCACAGCGAATACTCCATGTTGGATGGCGCTGCGCACATCAAGCCGCTCATGGAAGCCGTCGTCGCGGAGAAGATGCCGGCCATCGCCGTCACCGACCACGGCAACATGTTCGGTGCGTTCGACTTCTGGAACCAGGCCAAGGCCGCCGGCGTCAAGCCGATCATCGGCACCGAGGCCTACGTCACGCCCGGAACCGCCCGCGGTGACCGCACCCGCGTCAAGTGGGGCAGCGGAGCGCAGGGCGAGGACGACGTCTCCGGCTCCGGCGCGTACACCCACATGACGCTGCTCTCCGAGACGACGGAGGGCATGCACAACCTGTTCCGGATGTCGTCGAAGGCCTCGATCGAGGGCTACTACTTCAAGCCGCGTATGGACCGTGAGCTGCTCGCCCAGTACTCCAAGGGCGTCATCGCCACATCGGGCTGCGCCGGTGGTGAGGTGCAGACCCGCCTCAGACTCGGCCAGTACGACGAGGCCAAGAAGGCGGCATCCGACTACCGGGACATCTTCGGCAAGGAGAACTTCTTCGTCGAGGTGATGGACCACGGCATCGACGTCGAGCGCCGCACCATCAGCGAGCTGCTGCGGCTCGCCAAGGAGCTCGACCTGCCGCTCGTCGCCACCAACGACCTGCACTACACGCACGCCCACGACGCCACGGCCCACGCCGCGCTGCTCTGCGTGCAGTCCGGTTCGACGCTGGACGACCCGAACCGCTTCAAGTTCGACGCAGACGAGTTCTACCTGAAGAGCGCCGCCCAGATGCGGCACCTCTTCCGCGACAACATCGAGGCGTGCGACAACACGCTGCTGATCGCCGAGCGCTGCGACGTGACGTTCGACACCGAGACCAGCTACATGCCGCGGTTCCCGGTTCCGGAGGGCGAGACGGAGGACACCTGGTTCGCCAAGGAGGTCGACGCCGGGCTCGCCATCCGCTATCCGAACGGCATCCCGGACGACGTGCGCAAGCAGGCCGACTACGAGACCGGCGTCATCCTGCAGATGGGCTTCCCCGGCTACTTCCTCGTCGTCGCCGACTTCATCAACTGGTCCAAGCGCAACGGCATCCGCGTCGGACCTGGCCGTGGCTCCGGCGCCGGCTCGATGGCCGCGTATGCCATGGGCATCACCGACCTCGACCCGCTGGTGCACGGCCTGATCTTCGAGCGCTTCCTCAACCCGGAGCGCGTCTCCATGCCCGACTTCGACGTCGACTTCGATGATCGTCGCCGCGGCGAGGTCATCAAGTACGTGACGGAGAAGTACGGCTCGGAGCGCGTCGCCCAGATCGTCACCTACGGCACGATCAAGGCGAAGCAGGCGCTGAAAGACTCCTCACGCGTGCTCGGCTTCCCCTTCGGCATGGGCGACAAGCTCACCAAGGCGATGCCACCGCCCGTCATGGGCAAGGACATCCCGCTCACCGGCATCTTCGACAAGGCGCACCCGCGCTACAAGGAGGCCGCCGACATCCGCGCGGTCGTCGAGACCGACCACGAGGCCAAGACGGTCTTCGAGACCGCCCTGGGGCTCGAGAACCTCAAGCGCCAGTGGGGTGTGCACGCCGCAGGCGTCATCATGTCGAGCGATCCGCTGATCGACATCATCCCGATCATGAAGCGCGAGCAAGACGGCCAGATCGTCACCCAGTTCGACTACCCGGCCGCCGAGGCGCTCGGGTTGATCAAGATGGACTTCCTCGGCCTCCGCAACCTGACGATCGTCTCCGACGCGCTCGACAACATCGAGCTGAACCGCGGGCACCGACTCGTGTTGGAGGACCTCGACCTCGACGACGTCGGCGCGTACGAGCTGCTCGCCCGCGGCGACACCCTCGGCGTGTTCCAGCTCGACGGTGGGCCCATGCGCGGTCTGCTCCGCCTGATGAAGCCGGACAACTTCGAGGACATCTCGGCCGTGCTGGCGCTGTACCGACCGGGCCCGATGGGCGCGGACTCACACACCAACTACGCGCTGCGCAAGAACGGCCTGCAGCCGATCACACCGATCCACCCCGAGCTGGCCGAGGCCCTCGAGGAGGTGCTCGGAGGCACATACGGCCTCATCATCTATCAGGAGCAGGTGATGTCGATCGCGCAGAAGGTCGCCGGCTTCTCGCTCGGCCAGGCCGACATCCTGCGCCGCGCGATGGGCAAGAAGAAGAAATCGGAGCTCGACAAGCAGTACGAGGGTTTCCGGGCCGGCATGCACGCGAACGGCTTCACGGATGCCGCCGTCAAGGCGCTCTGGGACATCCTGCTGCCCTTCTCCGACTACGCATTCAACAAGGCGCACTCCGCCGCGTACGGCGTCGTGTCCTACTGGACCGCGTACCTGAAGGCGCACTACCCGGCCGAGTACATGGCCGCGCTGCTGACCAGCGTCGGCGACTCCAAAGACAAGATGGCGATCTACCTCAACGAGTGCCGCCGCATGGGCATCAAGGTGCTCCCACCGGACGTCAACGAGTCGATCGGCTTCTTCGCCGCCGTCGGCACCGACATCCGCTTCGGCCTCGGCGCCGTGCGCAACGTCGGGGCCAACGTGGTCGAGGGCATCCGCGCCGCGCGCGAGGAGAAGGGCCGCTTCGAAGGCTTCCACGACTACCTGCGCAAGGTGCCGATCCACGCCACCAACAAGCGCACCGTCGAGTCGCTGATCAAGGCCGGCGCCTTCGACTCGCTGGGTTCCACTCGACGCGCGCTCATCGAGATCCACGAGTCAGCCGTCGAATCTGCCGTCAAGATCAAGCGCGACGAGGAGAACGGCAACGTCGGCTTCGACTTCGACAGCCTGTTCGAGGAGGTCGGCGAGGCTCCGGCCACCGACGTCCCTGAGCGCCCGGAGTGGGCGAAGAAGGACAAGCTCGCCTTCGAACGGGAGATGCTCGGCCTCTACGTGTCTGACCACCCCCTGGCGGGGCTGGAGGTGCCGCTCGCAAAGCACGCCAGCATCTCGATCGCGGAGCTGATGGCATCCGAGAGCATCGAGGACGGCGAGACGGTGACCATCGCCGGCCTCGTCACCAGCGTGCAGCACCGCACGGCCAAGAACTCGGGCAACCAGTACGGCATGATCACCATCGAGGACTTCGGCGGCGAGATCACCGTGATGTTCATGGGCAAGGGCTATCAGGAGTTCGCGCCCCTTCTCGTCTCCGACTCCATCGCGGTGGTGCGCGGACGGGTGAGCATGCGCGACGACGGCATGAACCTGCACGCCTTCAGCCTGCTGACGCCCGACATGGGCCAGGACGAGGTCGAGGGCACGGTGAACATCTCGATGCCGGACAACCGCGCGACCCGGGACACCGTGATCGCGCTCGACGAGATCCTCTCGCGCCACGGCGGCGAGAACGAGGTGCGTCTGAAGCTCGTGCGCGGCGGGATGGCGCGTGTGTTCGAGCTCCCGCGGCACCGGGTGAAGGTGACCGCCGATCTCTACGGTGAACTGAAGAGCCTGCTCGGCCCGAACTGCCTCGTCTAGCGGCGCCCGCTCGGGCCCGCACAAAGTGCACGGGCCCGGTGAATTCACCGGGCCCGTGCACTTTTCCCGGGCCGGGCTAGACGATCTCGCCGGGGGTGCGGTACGCGCGCTCGTGGTACAGCAGCGGAGCGGCATCCTCGCCCAGCTCGCCCTCCTCGATCTGCACGACCACCACGGCGTTGTTGTGCACGGAGACGCGCTCCAGGATGCGCCCACTCATCCACGCCGTGACGTCGTTGATGATGGGGAGCCCGTGCGGGCCGACGTGCCAGTGATCACCGATGAAACGCTCGGACGCGTCGCGCGCCATGATCTGGGCCACGGCGCGGTTGCGGGCGCCGAGCATGTGGATGACCACGCGATCGGTCTCGGTGATCGCCCGCCAGGCGCTGGCAGAGCGCGCCATGTTGAAGGTCGCGAGCGGCGGGACCGCCGACAACGAGGCCAGGGACGTCGCCGTGAAGCCGACCGGCCGTCCTTCCGGATCGAGCGCCGTCACGATCGCCACGCCGGCTGCATGCCGGCGGAACGCCTGCTTGAAAGCGTGCAGGTCGTCTGGAACGGCGGGTGGCGGCACGGCGCCCGTCACGGCGTCGGGGGAGTTCTCGTTCGAAACGGAAGCGGCGGTGGTGTTCATACGCCTGTATCAAGCTCCAAACGTGGGCGCGTATTCCCGCACGGTGCCCGCGCCGAGCGCATGGAACCGTGCGGTCAATCTCGTGTAGATAGGCTGGACAGATCATGATCCAGACGATTGACCTGCGCGGTCTCCAGCCTAGCCCCGCCGAACTTCTCGCCGTCGTGCCTCGTGCAAGCACCGACGTGACCGTTGCGTTGGAGGTGGCGGCCGAGCTCATCGACGATGTGCGGGCGCGCGGGGAGCATGCGCTGCTCGATCAGGCCGAGCGCCTCGACCGGGTGCGGCCCGAGTCGATCCGGGTTCCGCAGGCGCACATCGACGAGGCCGTCGCCGGTCTCGCGCCTGCCGTGCACTCCGCGATCCTCGAGACGATCCGCCGCGTGCGGCTGGCCAGCGCCGCGCAGGTGCCGCCGGCCACGACGACCGTGCTGGCCCCCGGCGCCGAGATCATGCAGCGCTGGCAGCCTGTCGGCCGCGTCGGACTCTACGTTCCCGGCGGCAAGGCCGTCTACCCGTCGAGCGTCGTGATGAACGTCGTCCCCGCCCAGACGGCCGGCGTGCGCTCCATCGCGCTCGCCTCGCCGCCGCAGGCAGCGTTCGGCGGCCGCGTGCACCCGACGATCCTCGCCGTTGCCGGTCTGCTCGGCGTCACCGAGGTCTACGCCATGGGCGGGGCCGGCGCTGTCGGCGCCTTCGCCTACGGCGTCGCGGGCATCGGCCTCGACCCCGTGCAGATGGTCACCGGCCCAGGCAACGTCTACGTCGCGGCGGCCAAGCGCCTCATCCGCGGCCAGGCCGGCATCGACGCCGAGGCCGGTCCGACCGACATCCTCGTTATCGCGGATGCCGCGGCCGACGCCATGCTCATCGCCGCCGACCTCGTGAGCCAGGCCGAGCACGACGAGCTGGCCGCGACGGTGCTGGTCACCGCCGACGCCGAACTGGCGGCATCCGTCGAGCGCGAGCTCGTGCGCCTCGCCGCCTCCACGACCCACAGCGAGCGGGTCACCGCCGCCATCACGGGTCCGCAGTCGGCGATCGTCCTGGTCGACGACCTCGCCGCCGCGGCCGCCTTCAGCAACGCCTTCGGCCCTGAGCACCTCGAGATCCAGACGGAGAACCCGGATGGCGTGCTCGAGCTGATCGAGAATGCCGGGGCCATCTTCCTCGGCGAGAACTCCCCGGTCAGCCTCGGCGACTACTCGGCCGGCTCCAACCACGTCCTGCCGACAGGCGGCCAGGCCCGCTTCTCCTCCGGACTCAGCGCGTCGACCTTCCTGCGCCCGCAGCAGGTTGTGCGCTACAACCGCGAGGCGCTGTCCGAGGTGCACCAGAACGTGCTCGCGCTCAGCGACGCGGAGGCGCTGCCGGCACATGGCGACGCCATCACCGCCCGCTTCGCCTGAGCACGATCGGCTGGCCGATCCGCCGCCCGGTCAGGTGAGCTGCACGGTGAGGTCTGAGACCTCGATGGCGAGCAGCGCCAGACCGGAGACGATGGCGGCCGCCACCAGCAGGCCGGGGTGGGCGAGGCCGATCGTCACCGTGCGCAGTCGCGGTCTCCGCAGGAACAGCCGGGCGGGCACGGTCGTGCTCGCCGGGTGTTCCGCCCAGCCGCGCACCCGGATCAGGAACCAGGCGCAGCGCAACATGAAGACGATCCAGAGCACCGTAATGGCCGGCAGCACGATCCCGATCATGAGCTGAAAGCCCAGGCCGAGCACCTCCTCCTCCCGATCGGCGGCGAGCAGGTTGAGCGACGCAGAGATCGTCGAGCCGATGACGATCGACGCGGTCCACGCCAGGAAACCGGCGATGACGACCAGGTACCGGGAGAAGAAGTGCCCGAACACCGATCCGTGGTTCTCCAGTGAGCGCCGCGGGGTCGCCTCCAGCACGGTGATCATCGCGGCCAGCGATGGCAACACGGCAAGCGTGATCGCAATCAACCAGCCGGCCACCGGCCAGTCGAAGACCTCGGCGGCCACCAGCACGGCCGAGAACAGGGCGATCCACACCCAGCCGGCGATGAGCGGATGCCGCACGAGCCACGTCGGCAGGGCGGCATCCGCGGATCGCACCGGCTCAGACCCGCTTCTCGCGCTCATGCCATCACTGTAGTGGGGCCGCGGCGCGGTAGGCTTGCCACACGATGTATTGCCCGTTCTGCCGCCACCCCGACTCCCGGGTCATCGATTCGCGCACCAGCGATGACGGGCTCTCCATTCGACGCCGACGCCAGTGCCCGGAATGCGGCCGACGCTTCAGCACCACGGAGACGGCCAGCCTCGCCGTGATCAAGCGCAACGGTGTCGTGGAGCTGTTCAGCCGCGAGAAGGTCGTCGCCGGCGTGCGCAAGGCCTGCCAGGGCCGCCCGGTCACCGATTCGGATCTGGCCGTCCTCGCCCAGAAGGTCGAGGAGACGATCCGCTCAACCGGCGCGTCGCAGATCGAGGCCAACGACATCGGGCTCGCCATCCTGGCCCCGCTGCGTGAACTCGACGAGGTCGCATACCTGCGCTTCGCCAGCGTCTACCAGGCCTTCGAGTCGCTCGACGACTTCGAAGCCGCCATCGAGCAGCTCCGCACCGAGCACGGTCGTCAGCCGGCCAAGCCCGTCGAATAGGGCCGACATGCTGCCGGTCAGGGCCGAGTGGTGCCTGCCGGTATTCTTGGTCAGGCATGTATCCTCTACTCTTCTCCCTCGTCCTGTCCAAGCTTGATCCCGAGCGCGCGCACCACCTTGCGTTCGGCGTGATCAAGGCGCTGCCGACCGCCGGATTCGGCCGTCTCGTGCACCGCTACACGCGGCCGCGCACCGACCTCTCCGTGCAGGCGCTCGGCCTGCACTTCGACACGCCGTTCGGCGTTGCGGCCGGTTTCGACAAGGACGCCAAGGGCGTCATCGGCCTCGGCCAGCTCGGCTTCGGGCACATCGAGGTCGGAACGCTGACCGCGCACGCCCAGCCCGGCAACGAACAGCCGCGCCTGTTCCGCCTGATTCCGGACCGTGCCGTCATCAACCGCATGGGATTCAACAACGGCGGTGCGGATGCCGCACGCGAGCGTCTCCGCCGTGCCCGCGCGACGAGCGGTCGCCCGGTGATCGGCGTCAACATCGGCAAGAGTCGCGTCACCGCGGTCGAGGACGCGACGGCCGACTACCTGATCTCGGCGCGTGCCCTCGCCCCGCTTGCCGACTACCTCGTCGTCAACGTCAGCTCGCCGAACACGCCTGGCCTCCGCGGACTGCAGGAGCTCGAGCTGCTGCGCCCGCTGCTCAGTGCGGTCAAGGAGGCCTGCGGCACGACGCCGTTGCTCGTGAAGATCGCCCCGGACCTCCAGGACGAGGAGGTCGTGAAGATCGCGGAGCTCGTCGTCGAGATCGGCCTGGACGGCATCATCGCGACGAACACGACGATCTCCCGCGATGGCCTGAAGACGCCGGCATCCGTCGTCGAGGCCGCTGGGGCAGGCGGGCTCTCCGGCGCGCCGCTTGCCGCGCGCTCGCTCGCCGTGCTGCGCCTGATTCGCAGCCATGTTCCTGCCGAGCTCTGCGTGATCTCGGCCGGTGGCATCGAGACCGCCGCCGATGTCGCTGAGCGTCTGGATGCCGGCGCGACCCTCGTGCAGGGCTACACGGCGTTCCTGTACCGTGGACCGCTCTGGGCGCGACAGATCAACCGCGGCCTCGACGCACTGGCACGCGCCAGGCGCTAGAGCGCGTCGGGCGTCAGAGGACGCCGAGCTCGCTGAGCTGGTCGGCCAGGCCGGAGCCGTCGGGGGCGTATGCCCACGGCACCCCGCCGTAGCCGTCCTCGAGCTTGGACCGCCCTCCGGCGAGCACAGCCTCGCCGGGGGAGAGCTGCCGGATCGCGATCGCGGCGACGTTCTCCGGGTGCGCGCGCGCGAACTCCCGGTAGTGTTCCTCGTCGTGCTGGCCGTCGTCGCCGACGAGGAGCCAGCGGATGTTCGGGAACTCCGTCGCCAGACGGTTGAGGTTGTCGCGCTTGTGATCGCGCCCGCTGCGGAACAGCCGGTCGGTCGTCGGGCCCCAGTCCGTCAACAGCAGGACGCCGCTCGGGTAGAGGTTGCGCGAGAGGAAGCGGCTGAGCGTCGGTGCCACATTCCAGGCGCCGGTGGAGAGGTAGACGACGGGGGCTCCCTCGTGGGAGCTGGCCAGGCGCTCAAGCAGCACCGCCATGCCCGGGGTGGGGATGCGCGCGTGCTCGTCGAGCACGAAGGTGTTCCAGGCCGCCAGCAGCGGGCGAGGCAGCATGGTCACCATGACCGTGTCATCGACGTCCGAGAGCACACCGAATGTCACGGCGGGGTCGATCACGTTCAGCGAGGCCTCGACCGTCTTGGACGCGCTCGTGCGCAGGGTGGCGGTGTGCCAGCCGGGGGCGAGGTCGATCTGCACGACGGTGTCGACGACGCCGCCGCGGTCGGCGACCACGTCGAATGTGCGCCCGTCGAGTTCGATCGTCACGCGCGCGGAGCCGACGGGGACGCTCGTGAAGCTGCGCCAGCCGCGGAGGCCCTGTGCGCGGCGACTCTCGCGTCGACGGGCGCGGGCCGAGGTCGGCTTGGGGTCCGCCGGGCGGGAGAGCAGCACGCGACAGAGGATGCGCACCCAGCCGTCGCCGCCGTATCCGGAGTAGGGGATCACCGTCTCCTGGTGCCCGCGTCGGCGGGCGGAGCGGTCGCGCTTGGCGTGGATCCAGTCCTCGATGCGCGCTGCACGATGGGAGGTCAATGCCGAGCTCTTGGGCGCTTCATGCGCTTCACTGGAGTCGACCACGAGACCAGTCTTTCACGCCCGGAGAGCCCTTCGAGCCGGATCGGGGTACAAGTCGTGCTCCGCGCGCGGATAAAGTAGATCCTTGTGACCTTCGAGGAGGAAATGTGCCGTTAGCCAAATTGGCCGGAAATGGGGATCCAGGCATGGGGCGGGTAGTCCGTACTGCGCCGATACAGCAGCGCAGCGCCGAGAGGCTGGACGCCCTGCTTGACTCGGCTGCGCAAGTTGTCGACGAGGTGGGGTTCGACCGGATCACGACCGCGATGATCGCCGAGCACGCCGGTGCATCGATCGGAACCGTCTACCGTTACTTTCCAGACCGCGTCGCCGTGCTCGAGGCGCTGCGCAGTCGCGCAATGATGCGCTTTCGCGCTCGCGTGGCCGAGGAAATCAAAGAATCTGACCCCCAGAACTGGTGGCAGGCGCTCGACGGTGCGATCTCGGTGTTCGTCGACCTCTACCGGACCGAGCCGGGCTTCCACATCATCCACTTCGCCGAACGGCAGACCTTCGACGGCAACAGCGACGAGGCCGGCGAGGACTCCTTCTCCGCGCGCCTCGCCTCCGTGCTGAGCGACGAGTTCGGTCTGGACGGCGGCGACGACCTCTTGTTCCGACTCGAGGTCGCCGTGGAGATCGCGGACGGCCTGCTCTCACGCGCATTCCGTCAAGACCCGGAGGGCGATTCGCGATTCATCGCGGAATGTCGCGCCGTGGTGCACGGTTACCTCGTGTCGTACTATGGCGGTCCCGGCCCGCTCTAAAGCCGGACGAGGGCCGCTGGATGGGCCCGCGGGAGAGAGGTCGTCGCTGTGATCGAGTTCCGCTCCGTCGGGAAGACCTTCGACGACGGCACGGTCGCGGTCCGTGACTTCAGCCTGGTCATCCCGTCACACAAGACGACCGTCCTGCTCGGATCCTCCGGCTCGGGCAAGACGACGCTGCTGCGCATGATCAATCGCATGGTCGATCCGAGCGGCGGTGCCGTCCTCATCGATGACGTGGATGTCGCGAGCCAGAACCCCGTGACTCTTCGCCGCAGCATCGGCTACGTCATGCAGAACTCCGGGCTGCTCCCGCACCGCACCGTGGTCGACAACGTCGCGACGGTCCCGATGCTCCGCGGTGTGCGCAAGAGCGAGGCCAGGGCTCAGGCGCTTGAACTGCTCGACACCGTCGGACTGGACAGGGCCATGGCCGGGCGCTACCCGAGCCAGCTCTCCGGTGGGCAGCAGCAGCGCGTCGGCGTCGCGCGCGGCCTCGCGGTCGATCCCAACATCCTGCTCATGGACGAGCCGTTCGGCGCCGTCGACCCGGTCGTGCGGGCCGAACTGCAGCAGGAACTGCTGCGCCTGCAAGGTGAGCTGGGCAAGACGGTGGTGTTCGTCACCCACGACGTCGACGAGGCATTCCTGCTCGGTGACCAGATCGTGCTGCTTCGCACCGGGGGAGAGGTCGCCCAGATCGGAACGCCGGCCGAGATCCTCGCCCGGCCGGCCGACGACTTCGTCGCCAGCTTCATCGGTGCGGACCGCGGTAGGCGCGTGCTGCGGATTCGCGAGGTCGACGGTGCACGGGTCGTCGTCGACGCACAGGGACGCGCTGCTGGGGTCCTGGAACCGTGAGCTGGTTCCTGGCCAACATCGGCCTCGTCTGGCACCTCACGCTCGTTCACATCGGCATCAGCATCATTCCGATCATCGCCGGGCTGCTCCTCTCGCTGCCCCTGGGACTGCTCGCCCACCGCGTGCGCCCCAGCCGCGGCGTACTGCTGGCAATCGGCACCATCCTCTTCACGATCCCGTCCCTTCCACTGTTCACCGCGCTCCCCGCCGTGCTCGGCACCGGCATCACGAGCCCTGTCAACGTCATCGTCGGCCTCAGCATCTACGCACTCGCGCTCATGCTCCGTGCCAGCGCCGACGCTTTCGACGCGATCGATCCGGATGTCCGGCTCTCCGGCCGCGGCATGGGCTTCTCGCGAACACAGCTGTTCTGGCAGCTGGAGCTGCCGCTCGCGGGACCCGTGCTGCTCGCCGGCCTCCGCGTCGTGTCTGCGACGACGGTGAGCCTGGTCTCCGTCGGCTCAGCAGTCGGTGTCACGAGCCTCGGCTACCTGTTCGTCAACGGCTTCCAGCGCGGCATCCCCGCCGAGGTTGTGACGGGGATCGTGGCGACCCTGCTCATCGCCGCCGTCTTCGACCTCGCGCTGGTTGGCGCCGGGCGAGTCCTGATGCCGTGGCGGGGGGCCGCGCGATGAACCTCTTCCTCGACGCGATCGCGTGGATATTCAACCCGGAGCTGCAGAGCGCGCCGGGCGAGCTGCCGCAGCGCATCGCCGAACACCTGGCGTACACCTTCGGTGCGACGGCGATCGCCGCGGTCATCGCCATTCCCCTCGGCTACTACGTCGGCCATACGGGGCGCGGGCGCGACATCGCCGTGGCGTTCACCGGCGGCATGCGCGCGCTGCCGAGCTTCGGCGTCATGCTCCTGCTGGCTCTCGGGATCGGCATCGGCTTCCGTTCGCCGCTGCTCACCTTTGTGCTGCTCGCGATCCCGCCGGTGCTCGGCGGTGCGTACGCCGGGCTGCAGGCGATCGATCGCACGGTGGTCGATGCCGCCCGCGCCGTGGGGATGACGCCACTCCAGTTACTGCTGAAGGTCGAGATCCCTCTCGGGCTCCCGCTCCTGATCGGCGGACTCCGCGCCGCCGTGCTCCAGGTGGTCGCCACGGCGACACTCGCCGCGTACGTGTCCGGCGGTGCGCTCGGCGGATACATCTTCCTGGGTATCGCGACCCGCAACTACGTCGAGATGTTGGGCGCCTCGATAGTCATCACCGTGCTGGCCCTGCTGCTGGAAACCGTCTTCGCGGTGACACAAAAGCTCGTCACACCGCGCGGAGTGTCGGCGCAGAGTGGCAGAATCGTGAAAGCAGGCGCCCCTCGAACGAGGGCGACCGCCTCTACGTGAGAGAGAAGGAAGCACGCATGAACGCCAGCACCACGTCTCACCGCCGCGCAACCCGCCGCACGCGCATCACCATGATCGGCGCCGCGGCGGCGGTCGCCATGCTCACTCTCGCCGGCTGCGCCTCCGGCGATCCGTTGGACTCCGGGAGCGCAACGGATGGGGGAGCCTCGGCATCCGACACGATCGTCGTCGGTTCGCAGCAGTACTACTCCAACGAGATCATCGCCGAGATCTACGCCCAGGCACTCGAGGCGAACGGCTTCACCGTCGAGCGCACCTTCAACATCGGCCAGCGTGACGCGTACATCCCCTCGCTCGAGAACGGCGAGGTCGACCTCTTCCCCGAGTACACGGGAAACCTGCTGCAGTACTACGAGCCCGATACGACGGCGCGCACCACCGACGATGTGTACGCGGCGCTGACGGACGCGCTGCCTGATGGGCTGCGCGTGCTCGACCAGGCCGAGGCCACGGATCAAGACGCCTACTTTGTGACGAAGGAGTTCGCCGACGCGAACAACCTCACGTCGATCGGTGATCTCGCGGCCGTCACGACACCGCTCACGCTTGGCGGCAACCCGGAGCTCGCCACCCGCCCGTACGGACCGGATGGTCTGAAGTCGGTGTATGGCGTCACCGTCGGCTTCACCCCGATTGCTGACAGCGGTGGGCCGCTCACCCAGCAGGCGCTGCGCGCCAACGAGGTGCAGCTCGTGGACATCTACACGTCTGACCCGACGAGTCTCGCGGACGATCTGGTGATGCTGCAGGACCCGAAAGGGCTCCTCCTGGCCTCGCACGTCGTGCCGCTGGCCGGCGACGGCGTCTCAGAGGAGGCTGCCGCCGTGATCAACAAGGTGCAGGGTGCGCTCAGCGTCGCCGAGCTCGTTGCACTGAACGGCCAGAGCGTCAACGACGAGCTGGCCGCCCCGGAGATCGCCACGCAGTGGCTCGACGAGAAGGCGCTCTTCTAGGCGGTGTCGCCCGCGGCGGGCTCGCCGACCTCAGCGCAGCGGGCGGTCGTCCTCGGACGGCCTCCCGCTGTCGGCTGGAAGCGCGTCCGCTGCAGCCGGATCCGGCACCGAAGCCTCCATGTGCCGAGCCTCGAAACGGTGCAGCAGCTTCTTGCCGAGAAGCACCAGCAGCAGGAACGCCACGATGATCCCGACGAAGACGTATCCGGCGAAATGCAGGCGCTCAGAGAGCTCGCGGTAGCTGCCTGCCGCAACGGAGCCGACGGTGACGTAGGCGAACGCCCAGATGATGCAGGCCGGGACCGTCCAGCGCATGAACGTGCGGTAACGCATCGAGCTCATGCCGACGGTGAGCGGGATCAGGGAGTGCAGCACGGGGAGGAAACGCGAGACGAACACCGCGATGCCGCCGCGTCTGGCCAGGTAATGTTCCGCGCGCTGCCAGTTGGTTTCGCCGATCTTGCGCCCGAGCCAGCTGCGACGAATGTGCGGGCCGAACCATCGGCCGAGCGCGAAGCCGATGCTCTCCCCGGTCAGCGCACCGGCCACAACGGCGGCGACCATGGCCCAGTACTCCAGCGGCGTCGAGATCGCCGTGCTGGCGACAATCACGATGGTGTCTCCCGGCACGACCAGGCCGACGAGGATCGACGTCTCGAGCATGATGCCGATGCCGGCCAGCACCGTGCGCAGCAGCGGGTCGACACTTGCCACGGTGTTCAGCAGCCAGTCGAGAATGTCGTTCACCTGCCCGAGCATAAACGGTCTGGATGCGCGCCCGCTGCGCCTCAAACAGGAGCGGGCGTGCCGGCGAGGGCGGGGGCGACCCCGAGGGCGACGCCGAGCAGCACCGACGCCGGAATGCTGACGATCAGAGCGGCCGCGCTCAGCGCGAGCAGACGCGCGAGCGGGGGGAGCGGTGCGTCCGGCCGCAGCAGGCGGGACACGCGCACGCCGAGCGGGGTGCGGGCGGCATCTGGGGTGTGCTCGGCGCGGGGCACAGGCCGCTCGCCGAGTTCGCCGCTCGCGCTGGGCTGTGACGTGCCGACCAGCGCGATCGCCCTCGCGAGCGTGTGCGGGTCACGCTCCTTCTTCGCATCGTCGTCTGCGAGCATCTCGACCAGCAGGCCGACGGCGTTCTCCGCGCGGTTCGCGATCGGGAACCACGGCAGGGCGGCGTGCCAGGCGCGAAAGGCCAACAGCACGAGGTGGTGGAACTGCCGCAGGTGCGTGCGCTCGTGCGCGAGCACCGCGTCGAGCTCAGCCGGCTCGAGCAGCTCGATCAGCCCGCCGGAGAGCACGGTGACGGTGTGCACCCCCGGCACGCAGTAGGCGATCGGCGTCGGGTGGTCAAGCACGCGGGTGCGGGGTTGTTCGGGCAGCGGCGAGCTGAGCAGCTCGACGGTCGCGCGGTGGCGTCGGCGGCTGCGCTCCGTGCGCACGGCCGTGCTGATGAGGTTGAGCAGCAGGTGGACGCCGAGCAGCACGGCCCCGCCGATCGCGACGATGTTGACGATGGCGAACTCGGCCGGTATCGGACCGTTGACGAGGCTGGCGATGAGGGCGTGGATGCCGCCGGCCTCGCCGTCGAGCGGGGCGAGCCCGAAGCTCAGCAGGGCCCCGATCATCGCCAGTCCGCCGCCGAGCGCGATCGCCTGCCAGAGCGCCAGCGCGGTGCCAGGCGCACGCGACGGCCAGCGGGCGGCGGCGAGCCAAAGCGGAATGGGCCAGGCCAGCGCGATGGCGAGCAGCGCTAGGACGGCTGCGGAGATGTACACGGGGGTGGGGGCTCTGTGCTACCCGGTGGGCCGCGAGTCGAGCAGGGCGCGCAGCGTCTCGGCCTCGCTGGCGCTGACCTGTCCGACGAAGCGGGCGAGCGCGGCATCGCGGTCCGGCGCGAGCTCGAGCACCTGGTGCATCAGGGTCGCCGTGTGCTCCTCACGGCTGTTCACCGCGAAGTAACGGTGCGGGCGCGAGCTGCGGCTCCGCGACACGAAACCTTTTGCTTCCAAGCGGGAGAGCACCGTCAGTAGGGTGGTCGTTGCATGCTCTTTGCGCGGCGATTCCGCCTCAGCATTCAGGAGGCGTTCGCCGAGTTCGGGAGCGGACAGTCCATCATGGGCGTCCCACAGGGCGTTCATGATCGATCTTTCCAAGACCCCGAGAGTGTTCATGATTCAAGATTACCGCTCGTAACTGAAAATGTTCTACGCTCTGTAGAAGTTGCGAGTTCTACGCAGTGTAGAAGTCCGTTGAGGGGAGCCCCCGTGAACGAGATCCTGGACCCGCTTGCGCTTGCGCGCTGGCAATTCGGCCTGACCACGATCTATCACTTCCTGTTCGTTCCGATCACGATCGGTATGGTCACCACGACCGCGATCTTCCAGACCGCCTGGTACAGAACGGGGCAGGTCCGGTATCTCCAGCTGACCAAGTTCTTCGGCCAGCTCTTCCTCATCAACTTCGCCATGGGCGTCGTCACTGGCATCGTGCAGGAGTTCCAGTTCGGCATGAACTGGTCGGACTACTCCCGCTTCGTCGGGGACGTCTTCGGTGCCCCGCTGGCCTTCGAGGGCCTTCTCGCCTTCTTCTTCGAGGCGACGTTCATCGGCCTCTGGATCTTCGGCTGGGACAAGCTGCCCCGCTTCCTCCATCTGCTCACCATTTGGGCGACCGCGTTCGGCTCCATCCTCTCGGCGTACTTCATCATCGCGGCCAACGCCTTCATGCAGAACCCGGTCGGCTACGAGATGAACGTCGACAAGGGGCGAGCCGAGCTCGTCGACATCGGGGCGCTGCTCACGAACCCGGTGGCGCTTGCCGCCTTCCCGCACACGATCTTCGCCAGCTTCATGGTGTCGGCCGGCCTCATCATCACCGTCGCCGCCTGGCACCTGGCGCGCAACCAGCACCTGGAGACGATGCGTCCAGCGCTCAAGCTCGGGCTCTGGATGATGATCATCGCCGGTGTGCTGACCACGGTCTTCGGTGACCAGCTCAGCCTGGCGATGGTCGCGACGCAGCCGATGAAGATGGCCGCGGCCGAGGCCACATATCAAACGGTGTGCGGCGCCCAAGCGTCCTTCTCGCTGTTCACCCTCGGAACACCGGACGGCACGAGCGAGCTGTTCTCCATCCGCGTGCCCTACCTGCTCTCGCTGCTGTCGACGCACACCTTCGACGGCTGCGTCGAGGGCATCAACGACCTGCAGGCGCAGTACATCGAGGCGTTCGGCCCCGGCGACTACACGCCCATCATCTGGATCACCTACTGGTCGTTCCGTTGGATGATCGGCCTCGGCCTGCTGCACGTCTTCGTCGCCGTCGTCGGCCTTTGGCTGACCCGCGGTGGCCGTCACCCCAAGAGCAAGTGGGTCTGGAAGGCCGCGATCTGGGCGTTCCCGCTGTCGCTGGCCGCCATGATCGTCGGCTGGGTGTTCACCGAAATGGGCAGGCAACCCTGGCTGGTGTTCAGCCTGCTGAAGACCGAGGACGGCGTCTCGCCGGGAGTCTCGGGCCTCGAGGTGCTCATCTCGCTCATCGCCTTCACGCTGATCTACGGCATCCTCGCGGTCGTCGAGTTCAAGCTCATCAAGAAGGCAGCCCAGAAGGGCCCGGCCGACGCGCCGGAGCCGCACCCGGAAACCGGGCGCATCGAACCATCAACCACCGTCTACTAGGAGACAATCATGGATCTCGCCACACTCTGGTTCTGGATTGTCGCAGCCCTGTTCGTCGGCTACTTCATCCTGGACGGCTTCGACTTCGGCGTCGGCATGACGCTGCCATTCCTCGGCAAGGACGACCTCGACCGCCGGGTCCTCATCAACACCATCGGCCCCGTCTGGGACCTCAACGAGACGTGGGTGATCGTCGCGGGAGCCTGCCTCTTCGCGGCATTCCCCGAGTGGTACGCCACCCTGTTCAGCGGGTTCTACCTGGCGTTGCTGCTCATTCTGCTCGCCCTGATCCTGCGCGGCGTCTCGTTCGAGTACAGGCACCAGCGCCCCGAATCCCGCTGGAAGGCCTGGTTCGACGGCATGATCATCGTCGGCTCCGCCGTGCCGGCGCTGCTCTGGGGCGTCGCATTCGCCAACATCGTGCAGGGTGTCCCGCTGGATGCCGACCACAACTACATCGGTACGTTCTTCGATCTGCTGAACCCGTACGCGCTGCTCGGCGGTGTCACAACCCTGCTGCTGTTCTTCACCCACGGCGCCGTGTTCATCTCGCTGAAGACCGCGGGCGACATCCGCGAACGGGCCCGCAAGCTCGCCGTGAAGTCTGGCGTCGTCACGATCGTGGTTGCGGCGTCGTTCCTGGTCTGGACGGCCTTCCTGGCCGAGTTCAGCGTCGCCTACCTCGTGCTCGCCGCTCTGGCGGCTGTGGCGCTCATCGGGGCCTGGCTGTTCAACCTGCGGGGTGCAGAGGGCTGGTCATTCAGCTTCATGGCCGCGACCGTCGCCCTGGCCGTGCTCGCGCTGTTCACGGCGCTGTTCCCGGATGTCATGCCAGCCAGCAACGACCCGGCGAACAGCCTCACCATCGCCAACGCCTCGAGCTCCGAGTACACGTTGACGGTCATGAGTTGGACGGCGCTCGTCTTCCTGCCGCTGATCCTGCTCTACCAGGGCTGGACGTACTGGGTCTTCCGCAAGCGAGTCAGCCGCGCGAGCATCCAGGCGGCGACAGGCGCGGCTCCCGCCGGCGCTGCACAGTCGGCGTGAGCAGCCAGGACACGGCCAGAGTCCGCCCCATCGACCCGCGCCTGCTTCGGCGGGCGCGGGCGATGCGCGGCTTCCTCGCAGGGGGAGCCGTGCTCGCCCTGCTGCAGACGGTGTCGATCATCGGCTTCGCCTGGTTCGTCTCCCGCCTGATCACCGGCGCGATCGCCGGCGACGGCATCGCGGAACTCGCCCCGACGTTCTGGGCCTTGGCCGCCATGGTCGCGCTCCGCGCGTTCACGGTGTGGGCGATGGATGCCACGGCGGCGGCCGGCGCTGCGCGGGTGAAGAGCCAGTTGCGCGTCGCCGTGCTGGGCGCCGTGCGTCGGCTCGGCCCGGATTGGGCGGCGCGGAAGGGGAGCGCGACGGCGGCGACCGTCATCGGCCCCGGTCTCGACGCCCTGGACGGCTACTTCGCCAAGTACCTGCCCCAGCTCGTGCTCACCGTGGTGGCGACGCCGCTGCTGGTGCTCGTCGTGCTGCTGAGCGACTGGGTGAGCGCGCTGATCGTCGTGATCGCGCTGCCCCTGATCCCGATCTTCATGGTGCTCATCGGCCTCGCGACACAGGCGGTGCAGCGCAAGCAGTGGGACAGCCTGCAGCGGCTGAGCGGTGCGTTCCTCGACGTCGTCGGCGGGCTGTCGACCCTCAAGATCTTCGGCAGGGAGCGCCGCCAACTCGGCCGCATTCACCGGGTGACCGATGAGTACCGCGTCGAGACGATGAAGGTGCTGCGGCTCTCCTTCCTCAGCGGATTCGTGCTCGAACTGGCCGGCAGCCTCTCGGTCGCGCTGATCGCGGTCACGGCGGGGCTCCGCCTCCTCGACGGCCAGCTCAGCCTCGGCGTCGGGCTGTTCGTGCTGATCCTCGCCCCGGAGATCTTCCTGCCCCTGCGCAACGTCGGCGCCCAGTTCCACGCCGCGGCGGACGGCGTCGCGGCCTCGGAGGAGATCTTCGAGATCATCGAGGCGGCCGATGCCCTGCCTGCTCGCGATACCGCGGATGCCGCTCGGGCGGCCGTGCCGCGCGGTGCCGCGCTGCGAATCGATGGCCTCGGCATCCGTCGCGGCGACCGCCTCATCGTCGACGACTTATCGGCCGGCTTCGAGCCTGGCGCCGTCACGGTGCTCACCGGGCAGAGCGGTGCGGGCAAGTCGAGCATTGTCGCCGCCATCCAAGGCTTCCTGCCGTACGAGGGCGAGATCCGTCTCGCCGCCGAAGGTGCAGGCGCGCGGGCCGTCAGCGGTTCCGACATCGCCTGGTGTGGTCAGACCCCTGGGCTGGCCGCCGGCAGCGTCGCGGAGAACATCGCCCTCGGCAGCCGCCTCGGCGCCGACGAACGTGGTCAGCTCGTGCAGGCCAGCCTGCGCCGGGCGTCGGCGTCGGCGATCGACCCCGCGCTCGAGCTCGGCGTCGCCGGCAGCGGCCTCTCCGGCGGTCAGGCGCAACGCGTCGCGATCGCCCGTGCGTTCTACCGGTGGACCGAGCTTGGAACGCCGCTGCTCATTCTCGACGAGCCGAGCTCAGCGCTCGACGCCGCGACGGAGGCGGAGCTGATCGCCTCGTTGCGCGCCGCCGCCGCCGACGGGGCCATCGTCATTGTTGTCAGCCACAGGGAGGCCGTCATCGCGGCAGCCGACCGCGTGGTGAGTCTGGAGGCGGTGCGACGTGCCTGAGAACCGAACATCCGACGCCGCCGCGGTGTTGCGCCGCGCGCAGCCCGGCGTCAAACGCTTCACGCCCGGGCTGTTCTTCGCCCTCTGCAGCGCCCTCTCTGCCGTCGCGCTGATCGCCTGCTCCGGCTGGCTGATCACCCGTGCCTCCGAGCAGCCGCAGATCGCCTACCTCTCGGCCGCTGTCGTCGGCGTGCGTGCCTTCGCCCTCGGGCGCGCGGCCTTCCGCTACGTCGACCGTCTGTTCAGCCACGATGCGGCATTCCGCCAGCTCGCCGAACTGCGCGGCGCGGTGTTCGAGCGCCTGATCCCGCTCGCGCCGGCCGGGCTCGCCAGGACCAAGCGAGGCGATCTGCTCAGCCGACTCGTCAGCGACGTCGACGAGCTGCAGGACTTGCCGTTGCGCGTCGTACAGCCGCTGCTCGTCTCGGCGATCGTCGCCGTGCTCAGCGTGTTCGGGGTGTGGCTGGTGCTGCCGGAGGCCGCGCTCACACTGGCGCTCTGCCTCGTTCTGGCGTTCGTCGCCGGCACCGTGCTGCACGCGGCCGTCGCGGCGCGCGCCGAACGCCGTCTGGCTCCTGGCCGCGGCGCGCTGATGGAGCGCATCCTCGAGCTCGTCGGCTCGCTCGACGTGCTCACCGCCTTCGGCGCCGTCGACGAACGCATCGACGATCTGCGCCGGGCGGATGCCGCGCTCCGCCGCGACGGCGTGAAGGCGGCGTTCGGCGCCGGCCTCGCTGCCTCGGCGATGACCCTCGCCGCCGGCCTGGCGACGCTGCTCGCGATCCTCGTCGGCGCTCCGGCGCTCGAGGGACCGCAGCTCACGATCATCGCGCTCGTTCCGCTCGCCGTGTTCGAGGTGTGCGGGATGGTGCCGCTGGCCGTCGGAGCGTGGCGCCAGGTGCGCTCCAGCGCCGGGCGGGTTGCACGCGTCGCGCCGGCACAGGTGCCGGCCGGCATCCCGCTCGACACGGCGGAGCAGGCTGAGCCCCAGACGGAGGCTCGGGCGGGCGAGCAGGCGACGACGCGGAGCGCCGCTCCGGCGATCGCGTTCGCCGGGCTCTCGGCGCACTGGCCGGTGTTCGCCGGGGACGGGGACACCGGCGCCGCGGCATCCGGCACGCCGACCGCCCTCAGCGACCTCACCATGACGATCGACGCGGGCGAGCGCGTGCTCGTGCGCGGCGAGAGCGGTGCGGGCAAGACGACGCTGGCGAATGTGCTCGTGCGCTTCATCGACTACGACGGCAGCTTCACCCTCGGCGGACGCGAGGCGCGCAGCATGGCGCCGTCGGAGCTGCGCCGCACCGTCGGTCTCTGCGAGCAGCAGCCCTGGATCTTCGACTCCAGCCTGCGGCAGAACCTGCTGTTCGCCAGGGAGACGTCGAGCGATGCCGAGCTGCTGGCCGTGGTTGAGCGCGTCGGACTCGGCGACTGGGCCGCGAGTCGCGGCGGTCTCGACGCGGAGCTGGGGGAGCGCGGGGCGCTCGTCTCCGGCGGGCAGGCCCAGCGCATCGCCCTGGCACGCGCGCTGCTCGCCGACTTCGCCGTGCTCGTCGTTGACGAGCCGACCGCGAACGTGGATGCCGCACAGGCCGCTGCGCTCATGCGTGACATCCTGGCGGCGACCGCAACCGGACCGGACAGCGTTCCGCGCACGGTCATCCTCATCTCGCACGACACCGTGCCTGGCGAGCTGATCGATCGCGAGCTCGTGCTGCAGGACGGCCGCCTGGCGGTCGGGTAGCAGCCGGCGTGACTGCGCGGGCGCCGCAGCCCTAGGCTGGACGGGTGATGCGCCCCCAGCCCCCGATTGTGTTTCGCGCCGACCTGTCGCGGTGGGTCGAGCCGGCCGCCGCCTTCGCAGCGCTCCACGGCGATTCCGCACACGCGTTCTGGCTTGATTGCGGCCCGGATGCCGTGGCAGGCGTCAGCTACCTGGGCGCGCCGCGGCCGGGCGCCCGCGTCGTGACCGCGTCGGTTCGGACGGGCAGCGTCCGGGTGGACCGCGTCGATTCGCACGAGCCGGCCGCGACTGTCGGCGGCACGATCTTCGACTTCCTGCGGAACGCGCTGCCCGCGGCCGAGCGCCACAGCGGCCCGGCCGGCGAGCCGGCCCGCTTCGAGCTCGGCTGGGTCGGCTGGCTCGGCTACGAACTCGGGGCGCAGACCGTCGGAACGCCGACACATCCGTCCCCGACCCCGGATGCCGCGCTGCTCGAGATCGACCGCGCGCTCGCTTTCGACCACGCGGCGCGGACCGTGACGCTGCTGCTGCGCAGCGACGCCGGCGACACCGGAGCCGCCGAACTGGAGCGATGGATGGCCGAGGTCGAGCACGCGCTGGCTGCCGCGGCATCCGCACCCGGCCCCGCGCAGGAACCGGCCGCGCCGGAACCCGCCACGCCAGCACCCGCCACCGCAGCGGCGCGCTGGCGCCACGGCCCGGAGCGCTACGCCGAGCTGATCGCCGAGTGTCAGGCGGCGATCCACCGCGGCGACGCCTACCAGCTCTGCCTGACCAACGAGATCAGCGTCGACACGCACCCCGATCCGCTCGCGAGCTACCTGACGCTCCGGGACTCCAGCCCGACCCACCACGGCGGACTGCTCCGTTTCGGCGACATCTCGCTGCTGAGCGCGAGTCCGGAGCAGTTCCTCGCGGTCACCGCCGGCGGCCACGTGACGACCAAGCCGATCAAGGGCACGCGCAAGCGCGCGAGCGGCCTCGCCCGCGACCTCGAGCTCCGCGCCGAACTCGAGTCGAGCGAGAAAGAGCGTGCAGAGAACCTCATGATCGTCGACCTGATGCGCAACGACATCGGCAAGATCGCGCGGCTCGGCTCCGTCCGCGTCAGCAAGCTCCTCACCGTCGAGAGCTACGCGCACGTGCACCAGTTGGTCAGCACGATCGAGGCCGAGCTGGCCGACGGCCTCACCGGCATCGACGCCGTCGAGGCCAGCTTCCCGGCCGGGTCGATGACGGGCGCACCCAAGATCAGCGCGATGCGCATCCTCGACGGGCTCGAGGCCGGCCCACGAGGCATCTACTCCGGCGCCTTCGGCTACATCGGCCTCGACGGCGCCGTCGACCTGGCCATGGTCATCCGATCCATCGTGCTGGATGCCGCCGGCGCCCGCATCGGCACCGGGGGCGGCATCACGGCGCTCTCGGTCGCCGCCGAGGAGATCGAGGAGACCCAGATCAAGGCACGCGCGCTGCTCGCCGTGCTCGGGGCCACGGAGCAATGAGCGAGCCGCACGCACACCGGCTGCGGCCGATGCGGGGCAGGGACCCGCTCGAGGTGCATCGCGCATCGACACCGCTTGAACTGCTCTTCGACCTGACCTTCGTCGTCGCATTCGGTGTCGCGGGCAACGAGTTCGCCCGCCTCGTCGCCGAGGGCCACATCACTAGCGGGCTCGCCGGTTTCGGCTTCGCGATGTTCGCCATCGTCTGGGCGTGGATCAACTTCTCCTGGTTCGCCTCGGCCTACGACACCGACGACTGGCTCTACCGCGTGACGACGATGGTGCAGATGGTCGGCGTCATCATCCTGGCCCTCGGCCTGCCGCGGATGTTCGATTCGATCGACCACGGCGGAGAACTCAACAACACCGTCATGGTGTTCGGCTACATCGTGATGCGCATCGCCATGGTCGCCCAGTGGGCGCGCGCCGCCGTCGCCGATCCCGCCCATCGTGCTGCGGCGATCAGCTACATCGTCACGCTCGTCGTCGCACAGATTGGCTGGATCGCCGTGCTCCTCGCCCCGCTCGACGCCACCCAGACCTTCGTCTTCGGCAGCGCCCTCGTCGTCGTCGAGATGAGCGGCCCCGTGCTCGCCGAACGGCTGCAGGGCGGAACGCCGTGGCACGTCCACCACATCGTGGAGCGCTACGGCCTGCTCGTGATCATCACGCTCGGCGAGGGCGTCATCGGCACCGTCGCCTCGATCTCGGCCGTCGTCGGCCACCAGGGCTGGAGCACGGATGCCGTCCTCGTCGCCGTCGCGGGGGTCGGGCTGACCTTCGGGCTGTGGTGGATGTACTACATCGTGCCGTCGGCGGAGATCCTCAGCATCGCACGCGGCCGCTCCTTCGTCTGGGGCTATGGCCACCTCGTCGTCTTCGCGGCGCTGGCGGCGGTCGGTGCCGGCCTCCACGTCGCCGCGTACTTCATCGAGGGGGAGTCCGTGATCGGCGCCGTCGGGACGGTGCTCGCCCTCGCCCTGCCCGTCGGCATCTACACGCTGAGCGTCTACGTGCTGTACCGATTCCTCGTGCGGGTGACGGACTGGCTGCACCTGCTCCTGCTGCTCGGCACACTGGGCATCCTCGCGATCGCGCTCGTGCTGGCATCCGCGGGGGTGCCGATGAGTTGGTGCCTGCTCGTGGTGATGTTCGCGCCGCTCATCACCGTGCTCGGCTATGAGAGCGTCGGCCACCGGCACCAGAGCGCGGCATTGCGCATCGAGAAGCAACGCTCGAAGTGGGTACGCTAGAGCTTTGGGTTGTGTGAGCATCTGCGCACGCCCTCCAGAGCGATGGCGCTCCCTCCACCGCATCCGCAATTGAATGAGAGTCACGTGGCACACGAGCAGGATTCCGCGAGCAGCAGGCACGACGACGACGAGGTCTACGACTTCGGCGCGCTTCAGAAGAAGTGGCTGCCCATTTGGGACGAGCTCAAGCCGTTCAGCACGAGCGACCCCGACGACACGCGCCCGCGCAAGTACGTGCTCGACATGTTCCCGTACCCCTCCGGTGATCTGCACATGGGCCACGCCGAGGTGTACGCCCTCGGCGACGTCGTCGCGCGCTACTGGCGCCAGCAGGGCTACAACGTGATGCACCCGATCGGCTGGGACAGCTTCGGGCTGCCGGCCGAAAACGCCGCCATCAAGCGCGGCGTCGACCCGCGCGGCTGGACCTACGACAACATCGAGCAGCAGAAGCGCAGCATGCGCCTCTACGCGGCCAGCTTCGACTGGGAACGCGAGCTGCACACCAGCGACCCCGAGTATTACAAGTGGAACCAGTGGCTCTTCCTCGAGCTGTACAAGAAGGGCCTGGCGTACCGCAAGGAGAGCTGGGTCAACTGGGACCCGGTGGACCAGACCGTTCTGGCCAACGAGCAGGTGCTCGCCGACGGCACATCGGAGCGCAGCGGCGCCGTCGTCGTCAAGAAGCGCCTGACGCAGTGGTACTTCAAGATCACCGACTATGCCGACCGCCTGCTGGACGACCTCGACCAGCTCGAGGGCCACTGGCCGTCGAAGGTGCTGCAGATGCAGCGCAACTGGATCGGTCGCTCCATCGGCGCGGACGTCGAGTTCGAGATCGAGGGCCGCGAGGAGCGCGTCCCCGTCTTCACGACGCGGCCGGACACGCTCTGGGGTGCGACGTTCATGGTCGTCGCCCCGGATGCCGCCCTGGCCGCCGAACTCGTCGAGGGAACCAGCCCGGAGGTGCAGCAGCGCTTCGCCGACTACCTCACCGCGGTCGGCCAGAGCACCGAGATCGAGCGCCAGGCGACCGACCGTGCGAAGACCGGCGTCTTCCTCGAGCGTTACGCGATCAACCCGGTCAACGGGGAGCGCCTGCCCATCTGGGCCGCCGACTACGTGCTCGCCGACTACGGCCACGGCGCCGTCATGGCCGTGCCAGCGCACGACCAGCGTGACCTCGACTTCGCCCGCACCTTCGACCTGCCCGTGCGCGTCGTGCTCGACGTGCCGAACACGAACGAGGACGGCGAGAGCAACGACCCGAGCCAAAACGATCCAACACAGACCGGAATCGCCCTCGCCGGCTCCGGAACCCTCATCAACTCTGGCCCGCTCGACGGACTGAGCAAGGCCGACGCCGTCCCGCGCGCCATCGAGATCCTCGAGGCCGACGGCCGCGGCCGTGCGGCCAAGAACTACCGCCTGCGCGACTGGCTCATCTCCCGCCAGCGCTACTGGGGCACCCCGATCCCGATCATCCACGGCGAAGACGGCACCGAGCACGCCGTCCCGCTTGAGCAGCTGCCCGTTCTGCTTCCGGATGCCGCAGGCCTCGACCTGAAGCCCAAGGGCACCTCGCCGCTCGGCGGCGCCGCCGACTGGGTCAACGTCCCGAACCCCGTCGACGGCACGCCGGCCAAGCGCGACGCGGACACCATGGACACCTTCGTGGACAGCTCGTGGTACTTCCTGCGCTTCCTCAACCCGAATGACGACACCAAGGCGTTCGATGTCGACGAGGCCAAGAGGTGGGCGCCCGTCGACCAGTACGTCGGTGGCGTCGAGCACGCGATCCTGCACCTGCTCTACGCGCGCTTCATCACCAAGGTTCTGCACGACCTCGGCTACCTCGACTTCGAGGAGCCGTTCAAGGCGCTGCTGAACCAGGGCATGGTGATCCTCGACGGCGCCAAGATGAGCAAGAGCAAGGGCAACATCGTCTTCTTCACCGAAGAGGTCGACAAGCACGGTGTCGACGCCGTGCGCCTGACCATGGCGTTCGCCGGCCCGCCGGAGGACGACATCGACTGGGCCGAGGTCTCGCCCGTCGGCTCTGCCAAGTTCCTGGCCCGCGCCTGGCGCATCGCCAACGACGTGACGAGCGCCCCCGGCGTCGACCCGGCCGGCGGCGACCAGGCCCTGCGCCGTGTCACGCACCGGTTCCTCGCCGATGCCCCAGGCCTGACCGAGGCGTTCAAATTCAACGTCGTCGTCGCGCGGCTGATGGAGCTCGTCAACGCGACCCGCAAGGCGATCGACTCCGGGGTCGGCGCGGCTGACCCCGCCGTGCGCGAGGCTGCCGAGACGACGGCGCTGGCCCTCAACCTGTTCGCGCCGTACCTGGCCGAGGAGATGTGGGAGAAGCTCGGCTTCCAGCCGTCTGTCGCCCTCGCGCCGTGGCGCACCGCGGAGCCGGCCCTACTCGTCGAGGACTCCGTCACCGCCGTCGTGCAGGTGAACGGCAAGGTGCGCGATCGCCTCGAGGTGTCGCCGCAGATCAGCGAAGCCGAGCTCGAAGCGCTTGCTCTGGCATCCGATGCCGTCACGAAGGCGATCGGCGACGGCGAGATCATCAAGGTGATCGTGCGCGCTCCGAAGATTGTGAACATCGCGATCCGCGGCTAACCCGCACCTCTCAGCACCCTCGATGGCGCCTCTCCTGCACAGGCAGGGCAGGCGCCATCGTTGTGCACAGCCGCGACGGCGATGGCCCCGCTGGGTATAGAGTGCAGCGCGTTGACTGTTGGCGGCGACGGGGTGGGTATGCGCAAACGAATGGTCTCAACGGCTTGTCTTGCCGCCGTCCTCTGCTTGGCGAGCTGTGCTCAGTCTCGCGGTGTGCTCCTTAAGCCGAGCGAGCTCGCGATTCCCCCGTGCGCTTCGACCTCTCCGATGCCCGTGACTGAGATCGGAGAGACCGATCGCGCCACCTGCGATCTGGCGGGGACCACGATAGTTTTCCCCGATGGCTTTGAGGTTGTGGCGCCAGCGCTCGGAGGACGTACCGCAACAGCCGAACGACACCGCGACGGGTCGGAGAGCGACACGTACAGCCTCGCCAATCTGGGCATCTACGGAATTGTGGCCGCTCAGACCGCAGCGGACCCCAAGCACACTGACTGGTGGGGGATTGCCGAGGGCATCAGTAAAGAGAAGCTGGCATTCGGCTCCCACGACGGAAACTAGGTACTCACGACAAACCGCCCACCCTGGGGCCAGCTAAAGTGATCGCGCACGCCGAAGATCGTGAACATCGCGATCCGCGCTAGCGCGAACGCAGCCACCCCGCCGATGGCGCCTCTCCTGCACAGGCAGGGCAGGCGCCTTCGTTGTGCACAGCCGCGACGGTGATGGACCGGGCAGGGCGGGCGGTTCCTAGGCTGCCCATATGGAGCCCCCTGCCTCGCCCGATGCCGATGCGGCGGCCGCGCTGGCCACACTCGCGCCGTCCGCACGGGCGCCGTCGCGACGCACGCGGCTGGGCATCGGAGCGGCGATCGTGCTGTTCATCCTCGCCCTGCTCGCTGCCGTGGCGATCACGGCGTTCGGCGGCTCCGGCGTCGACGAGACGGTTCCGCTCGCGGGGCCGGAGCGCGCAACGGGGCCGCCGGCGACACCGGATGCCGCAGAGGGCGGCGCACGCATCTATGTGCACGTCCTCGGCGCGGTGGGCAGCGCAGGCCTCTACGAGCTCGCCGACGGCTCACGCGTCATCGACGTCATCGCCGCGGCAGGTGGGTTCGCCGACGATGCCGATCCGGCCGGGGTGAACCTGGCGCGTCCTCTTGCTGACGGCGAGCAGTTGCGCGTTCCCCGGGCCGGTGAGGTTCCGGTCGCGCCTCCGCAGCTCGGTGGCACTGATTCCGGCGCCGGCACGGGCGGTGCGGCATCCGGGCCGGTCAGCCTCAACTCCGCGACGCTCGCCGAACTGGAGACGCTGCCGCGCATCGGCCCGGCGCTGGCCCAGCGAATCCTCGACTGGCGTGAGGCAAACGGCGGATTCTCCACGATCGACGACCTCCGCAATGTGACCGGCATCGGCCAGAAGACCTTCGACGGCCTGAAAGACCACGTGACGCTGTGACGATCAGCACCGCGCCGGCCCGCGCCGTGATCGTGGACGCCGTCGTGGCACGGGCGCTGCTCCCGGCAGCGACCGCCTGGGCGGCGGCGCTGCTCGCGACGAACGTGGCTGCATGGTCGATCGCGCTCGTCGGCTGGGGCGCCGCAGCCACCGCGCTCGGGCTCGCACTCGCCCTGCGCCGCCGTACCGTGTTGCCCCGTGCTCGGTCGGCGCTGCCGCTGCTCGCCCTCTGCCTCAGCGTGCTCGCCCTGGTCGGCACCGCGGTGGCCGTACAGGCGCCACAGCGCCAGCCGGGCGTGCTGCTCGACGCGGCGGAGCACGGGCGCCCCGTCACGCTGCGGGGCACGGTGATGTCCACGCCGGAACGGCAGCCGTCGCCGTTCTCGCTCGCCGGCGCGGGCAGCGAGGTGCGGCGGGTGCGTTTCGCCCTGCGGGCCGAGAGTGTGCAGTTCGGCGCCCGGCCGCCCGAGCCGTTGCGCGGCGTTCCGGTGCAGCTCTTCGCCGAGCTGGCCGCCGATTCCGCCCCACCCGAGATCGGCTCCGCCGTCCGGGCAACCGTCCGCCTGCAGACGAACGGGTCGGGGGAGCCGAGCGCGTTCCTCACCTTCGCCACCGAGCCACTCGTGCTTGAGGCGCCGCCGCCCTGGTATCTGGCGTGGGCCGTCGCTCTGCGCAGCGAGTTCCGGGAGGCGGCCGCCCGGCTGCCGGGAGACGGCGGCGCGCTGCTGCCCGGGCTGGCGATCGGCGACACGAGCGCAGTGAGCGTCGGACTCGACGGCGCGATGACGACGAGTTCGCTCAGCCACCTGACGGCGGTGTCCGGGGCGAACTGTGCCGTGGTCGTCGCGGCCGCCATACTGCTGGGAGCGGCGCTCCGCCTGTCGATGCGCCTCCGCGTCGCGCTCTCGCTCGTCGTGCTGCTCGGCTTCGTCGTGGTCGTCACGCCGGAACCGAGCGTGCTGCGGGCAGGGCTGATGGCCGTGATCGTCCTGCTCGGTCTGGCATCGGGGCGCCCGGGCGGCGGGGTGCCGGCGCTCGGCGCCGCCGTGGTGGTGCTGCTCAGCCTGGACCCGTGGTTGGCGGCGAGCTATGGCTTCGCCCTCTCGGTGCTGGCGACGGTGGGCCTCCTGCTTCTCACCGCACCGCTTGCCGCCGTGCTCGGCCGCTGGATGCCGCGCGGGCTCGCCCTGGCACTCGCGATCCCGCTCGCGGCCCAACTGGCCTGCCAGCCGGTGCTCGTGCTGCTCAGCCCGACGGTGTCGCTGCTCGGGGTTCCGGCGAATCTGCTCGCCGGCCCCGCCGCCCCGATCGCGACGCTGCTCGGCCTCCTTGCCTGCCTCCTGCTGCCGATCCTGCCCTCACTCGGGTTCGCGGTTGCGCAGATCGCGTGGCTGCCAGCCGCGTTCATCGCGGCCGTCGCCCGCACGGTGGCCGGGATGCCGGGCGCGCGGGCGCCGTGGCTCGACGGGCTGCTCGGGGCGCTGCTGCTCGCCGCGGCGACGGCGCTCGCGCTCTGGCTGCTGCTGCGCCGGCCGGCGCGGAGTCGTCGCGGGGCGGCCGTGCTGGCCACGGCGGCGCTGCTCGCGCTCGCCGGCGCGTACGGCGGGATGCTGCTCGGCACCGGGGTCGTGCGCTCCCTCTCTCGCCCGGCCGACTGGCAGATCGCGCTGTGTGACGTCGGGCAGGGCGATGCGGTGCTAATCCGGGACGGGGACCAGACCGCGCTGATCGACACCGGCCCGGAACCGGCGCCACTGGCTGGCTGCCTCGCCACTCTCGGCGTCGAGCGCATCGATCTGCTCGTGCTCACCCACTACGACCTCGACCACATCGGAGGCCTCACAGCCCTTGACGGAATCGTCGACACCGCGCTCGTCGGTCCGAGCAGTCGCCCTCGCGATGAGCGACTACTCGCACCGCTCCATGATTCTGGCGTCCCCGTGCAGGTGGCACAGCGCGGCCAGCGGGGCACGCTCGGCGGCCTGCGCTGGCGGGTGCTCTGGCCGGCCGAGACGGAGGGCGAGCTGAGCACGGGCAACCCGGGCAGCGTCGTGCTCGAGACGGAGGGCGCCGGCATCCGGGCGCTCTTCCTCGCTGACCTCGGCGAGGAGTCGGAGCGCGCGCTGCTGGCGCTCGAACGGCCGGGCCCCGTCGACGTCGTCAAGGTCGCCCACCACGGCTCATCCGATCAGCACGGCGAGCTGTACGAGCAGCTCGCCGCGCGGGTCGGCCTCATCGGGGTCGGGGTCGACAACGGCTATGGGCATCCAAGCGCGGCACTCCTCGCCATGCTGCGGCAAAGCAACACGCACGGCTACCGCAGCGACCGGAACGGGCTGGTGCTGGTGGCGCCGACGCGTGACGGCAGCGGTGCGCTCCGAGTATGGACCGAGCGCGCCGGAAAATGACGCCCCCCGTTCAGCCGAGCGGCTTGAGGTCCGGTTCGAGGAACCGCGTGCGGGCCTCCTCGGTGTTCAGTCGGCCAGCTGAGTAGTGGTCGTCGAGCAGCGTGCTGCGGAGCAGATCGGGACGGCGCGCCAGGAACGCCAGTGAATCGGCATCGCTGCACTCGCGCATCGCGGCGGCGACGATCTGCACCCATGCGGTGGTGCGGGTCACGTGGAACTTGCCCGGCGCGCCCTTCGCCGTCGCGAAGGACAGGATGCCGTCGCTTAGTTGGGTCGTGGCTTCCCCCACGCCGTTGGCGGCGATCAGGGCGTAGGCGACCCGGATGTGATCGGAGTGCGGAAGGGTCTCAAGGGTGCCGGCGCGGAACCCTGCGACGAGTGCTGAATCGGTTGTGGTCATGAACGGAGGTCCTTTGCTACGATTGTGAAGTATCTACTTTACTACGATAACGTACTAATGGGGCGCATGACTGATTCACTCTCGATCGAACTACTGGTTGCCGGTCATCGTGTCGCCCGATTGCTGGATGGCGGTCTTCGTGCGGTCGGGCTGAGCGCAGGCGAGGCTGTGCTGCTCACCGCGCTGGGCGAGGGCGCACTCACCATGGGAGGGATCATGGGCACCCTCCACATCGGCGGGTCGACCGCGACGAGCCTAGTCACCCGGCTCGAGCGGGCGGGGCTCGTCACGAAGACGCGGAACCCCGAGGATGCTCGTTCTTACATCGTGGAGGTGACCGACGCGGGTCGAGCGGCGGGGGAGACCGCGCGCGCCGCATTCGGGGCCATCGACCGCGAGCTCGGCGCGGCGGGCCAGACGGCCATCGCCGGCCACCGATCACTCATGGCCAGGCTCGCTGCACTGGCCCCCGCGCTCGACTGACCACCCCACGGCTCCGGCTCCACTGTCGCGCAGCGGCGACTACGCTGGAACAGACGAAAAGGGGCGAGGCATGGTAGTTCGCAAGCCGGCCGGCAAGACGGCATCCGGCAAGAGCGCGGTGACGATCCCGCAACTCGCCTGGAACCAGGTGCGCCCGGCCCCGGTCGTACTCGTCTCCGGAACCGAGAGCTTCCTCGCCGATCGTGCCATCCGTCGCCTCCGTGACTTCCTGAAGGGTGAGGACCCGAGCATCGAGGTCGTCGACCTCGACGCAGACAGCTACGCGGCGGGCGAGCTGCTCACGGTCGCCAGCCCGTCGCTGTTCATGGAGCCGCGCTTCATCCGCGTGAACTCCGTCGAGAAGTGCACGGACGCCTTCATCACCGAGACCCTGGCCTACCTCGAGGACCCGGCCGAGAACACGTACCTCGTGCTGCGCCACAACGGCGGTGTGCGCGGCAAGAAGCTGCTCGACGCCCTGCGCGGCGGCCTCGGCGGCGGTGTCGAGATCGTCTGTGCTGAGCTCAAGAAGGACACCGAGAAGTACGACTTCGCCGTCGCCGAGTTCAAGACCGCAGGGCGCCGCATCACGCCGGGCGCGCTACGCGCCCTGGTCGCAGCCTTCTCCGACGACCTTGCCGAGCTGGCATCCGCCTGCCAGCAGCTGATGGACGACTCCTCCAGCGAGATCACCGAGACCACCGTCGAGCGGTACTACGGCGGGCGGGTCGAGAGCAATGCGTTCAAGGTCGCGGATGCCGCCCTCGCCGGTCGCCGCGGTGAGGCGCTCATCGCGCTACGCCACGCCCTCGCCTCCGGCGCCGATCCGGTTCCGATCGTCGCCGCCTTCGCGATGAAGGTGCGCACCATGGCCAAGGTCTCCGGTTCCCACGGCGGCTCTGGCCAGCTCGCCTCCCAGCTCGGCATGGCGCCGTGGCAGCTCGATCGCGCCAGGCGGGATCTCGCCGGCTGGAGCGAGGACGGCCTCGCCCGCGCCATCGAGGCGCTGGCCGAGGCGGATGCCGGTGTGAAGGGTGCAACCCGCGACCCGGTCTTCGCCGTCGAACGCCTCATCGGCGTCATCGCCTCCCGCGGCCGCGCCTAGCCCGTCGCTGCTCCGGATGTCGCAGCGCCGGCGCGCGGCAGAAACCGCGCGTTCGCAGTAGTCGTTTCCGGCGCGCACGTGCAGTTTGTGCCGCGCGGGGAGTGAGTGCAGCCCATCAGCAGACGAAGAAAGGGCCCCGTCCGAAGACGGGGCCCTTTCGAAAACTGTGCTGGATTAGAGCGCAGCGACCTGCTTGGCGATCGAGGACTTGCGGTTCGCAGCCTGGTTCTTGTGCAGAACGCCCTTGCTCACGGCCTTGTCGAGCTTCTTGCCTGCGGTGCGCAGAGCCGACTCGGCAACAGCCTTGTCGCCACCGGCGATCGCGGTGCGGGTCGCGCGGATAGCGGTCTTGACCTCGCTCTTGACGGCCTTGTTGCGCTCCTGCGCCTTCTTGTTGGTGCCAATGCGCTTGATCTGCGACTTGATGTTTGCCACGTTCGTTACGTCCTTGCTTAGATGTGTATTCGGAGTGTGCCGCTTGACGGTAGAGGGGCGTCGCGCGGCAATCGTGTGAAGTGGTGGGATACACACGGAAGCCAACAGGCAACTTTACCAGTTATTCGGCCGAGTCGACAATCGAGCGGCTTTCGGCCTCGAGCTCGTGCAGTGCGCCGAGCACGATCGCGGTGAAACGCTCCGGCTTCACGAGGCTGACGAGGTGCGTCGCACCGGGGATCAGGACGTGCCGCGTGTTCGGATTCGCCCGCACGAAGCGCGCCTCGTCCACGCGGAAGTGGTCGAGCCGGCCGTTCACGATCCAGACCGGGCCGGGGTAGCGCGCGAGCCCGGCGAGCGGGTCGAGTGAACCGGCCGCGGCGAGGGCGCCATCCATCACCTCGAGTGCGATGCCGCCAGCGCCGAGGTCGACGCTTCCTTCTGCACCGACGGCGAGCCTCGCCATCGCGTTGTTCAGCGCGAGTCCGCGATCGGGTAGTCGCTTGATCGCCGCTGCCAGCCCGCGGTAGCCGGCGAGCCCGGCCCCGCGAGGCCGCGTCGAGCAGCTCGCGGCGATGAGGCCGGCGACGCGGTGCGGATGCCGCGCCGCATACTCGATCGAGAAGTACCCGCCGAGCGAGAGGCCGACGAGCAGCACCCGCCCGCCGAGCTCCCGCACCCCGTCATCGATGGCGCTGATCGCCGCGTCGACGCTGAACGGCTCTCCGATGCGCGCACCGTGCCCGGGCAGGTCGATCGCGAGGGCGCGGTGTCCCTGCGCGTGCAGCGCGGCGAGCTGCGCCCGCCACATGCTGGACGAGGTGCGGATGCCGTGCACGAAGAGTGTCGGCAGTGCGGTGCTGGACGCCTGACCCATGCGCACAGTTTAGAGAGCGCGGCTCCGGATCGCGCCGGATGTCTGTGCCGCGGCCACGGCCGCGGTGCGGGAGGAGACGCCGAGCTTCGTGAAGATGTGCACGAGGTGCGACTTGACGGTCGCCTCGCTGAGGAAGAGCTGCCGCCCGATGTCGCGGTTGCTGCGCCCCTCCGCCACGAGCGCGAGCACCTCAGACTCGCGCAGCGTGAGCGGCGAGCCGGCGGCATCCGCCCGGTTCTGCAGCAGCATCTCGATGGCGGGGGAGATGGCGCTCTCACCCGCCGCGGCCGCGCGCACGGCGGCGATGAGCTCGGTGGGCGGGGCGTCCTTCAGCAGGTAGCCGCTTGCTCCGGCCTCGACGGCGCCGAGGATGTCGGCGTCCGTGTCGTAGTTGGTCAGCACCAGCACGCGGGGCGCGCCGTCGGCCGAACGGATCACGCGCGTCGCCTCCGCGCCCTGCATCGCGCCGCGGCCGGCCGAACCGAACTGCAGGTCCATCAGCACGATGTCGAAACGCTGCTCACGGCAGAGCTCGACGGCGGCCTCGGCGGTCTCGGCCTCCGCGGGGACCTCGATGTCGCTCTCCGAGGAGAACAGGGCCTTGAGGCCGGCGCGCACAACGGGGTGGTCATCGGCCAGCAGCATGCGAATCACGGGGAAACCTCCAGGGGTAGGGACACGGCGAGGGCGGTTCCCGCCCCGGGGGTGGACTCGACGCTGAGCCGGCCGCCGAGCCGCTCGACGCGCTCACGGATCGTCGCCAGCCCGAACGATTCGCCGCGGTGCTCGGCTCGGCTGGCGGCGCCCGCCTCGAAACCGACCCCGTTGTCGACGATGTCGAGCGTGACCTCGTCGTCCATGAAGGTCAGGGTGACGGCGGCGCGCTGGGCCTGGGAGTGCTGAAGCACATTGGCGAGGGAGCCCTGCGCGATTCGCAGCAGCGTCGTCTCGTGCGCCATCGGCAGCTCGATCGGCTCCCCGCTGAGCTGGAAGCTGACGACGGTCGGTGAGTCGGGCCTGGTGGATGCCGATTGTGCCGTGATCGAAGCGGCGAGGCGCGCGAGGGCGGCTGGCAGCGACTGCTCGTCGAGCGCCGGAGCGCGCAGCTCCCGGATGAAGCGGCGGGTCTCGGCCAAGCCGTCTGCCGCGGTCTGCCTGGCCTGCTGCACGTGCTCGAGCGCCGCCTCGTCGGAAATGTTGCGTTCGGCAGCATGCAGCAGCAGCTGGATGCTGGAGAGGCCCTGCGCGACCGTGTCGTGGATTTCGCCGGCCAGGCGCTGCCGCTCGGCGAGCGTCCCGGCCTCCCGCGCGGTGACGGCGAGTTCCTCCCGTGTTGCCAACAGGTCATCGATCAGCAGATTGCGTTCGGCGGACTCCCGGAACAGCGCACGGTAGGCCAGGCCGAGCACGACGGCGACCGCGGCACCGATGATCGGCCCGATGAAGGTGCCGGGATCCCAGCCGAGGTGCATGCCCAGGGCGAGGATCGACAGCAGCAGCATCGCTCCGACGACGGGGACGCTCCACCGCGGCGGGAACAGGTGCAGGGCGATGAAGAACAGTGGGAAGACGATGTACGCGCCGTCGGAGGCCAGCAGCGTCAGCGCCAGCCAGACGATGACGAGCGTGAGGAACCACAGCGCCCTGGCCCACATCGGCGTCGTGCGGCGGGCGAAGCGCACCCCGAGCGCGTAGACGGCGAGGAGCACGACGCAGAGTCCGACGATGAGCCACTGCATCGGCCAGGCGCCGAGCAGCGCCCGGAGCGCCACGAAGCCGGTGAGGCCGACCATGAGGGCGTGCAGACCCACTTGCATGGTGACGAAGACCGGGGTCAACGCCGAGTGGGCGCGGCTCGGTGCCTGCCGCGCCGCGCTCGGCTTCACGGCGCCGCTTCGCTCACTGTTTGTCGACTCTGTAGCCATCGGCGCCAGCCTAGTTCGGGCCGGCTGCCGGCGGCATCCGTCGAAAGTCGGAAGGCGGGCAGACCGGTTCGCGGGCGAAAAGGGAGGCGGGTCCACCGAAGTGCGCCCGGCATGGGAGAATGGCCACACGATGTCACCACGAGCTTTGAAGGCCCTCGAGCCCGCCGCCACCGACCCCGCGTTCATCCGCAATTTCTGCATCATTGCGCACATTGATCACGGTAAGTCGACCCTCGCCGACCGCATGCTGCAGATGACGGGGGTGGTCAGCGACCGCGACATGCGCGCGCAGTACCTCGACCGCATGGACATCGAGCGTGAGCGCGGCATCACGATCAAGAGCCAGGCGGTGCGGATGCCGTGGGCGCTCGGCTCGCAGAGCTACGCGCTCAACATGATCGACACGCCGGGCCACGTCGACTTCAGCTATGAGGTCTCCCGCTCTCTCGCCGCGTGCGAGGGTGCAGTGCTGCTCGTCGACGCCGCGCAGGGCATCGAGGCCCAGACGCTCGCGAACCTCTACCTCGCGCTCGAGAACGATCTGACGATCATCCCGGTGCTCAACAAGATCGACCTCCCCGCGGCCGACCCGGATAAGTACGCCAAGGAGCTCGCCAGCCTGATCGGCGGCGACCCCGACGACGTGCTCCGCGTCTCCGGCAAGACCGGCCTCGGCGTCGAGGACCTGCTCGACCGGGTCACCGAGCGCATCCCGGCGCCGCAGGGCGACCCGAATGCGCCCGCCCGCGCGATGATCTTCGACTCCGTCTACGACAGCTACCGCGGCGTCGTCACCTACGTGCGTATGATCGACGGCCAGCTGAAACCGCGCGAGCGCATCCAGATGATGTCGACCCGCGCCACCCACGAGATCCTCGAGATCGGCGTGAGCTCGCCGGAGCCGACCCCGAGCAAGGGCCTCGCCGTCGGCGAGGTCGGTTACCTGATCACCGGCGTGAAGGACGTGCGCCAGTCCAAGGTCGGCGACACCGTCACGACCGCGGCGAAGCCAGCCACCGAGGCGCTGCCCGGCTACACCGAGCCGCTGCCCATGGTCTTCTCCGGTCTATACCCGATCGACGGCTCGGACTACCCGATCCTCCGCGAGGCCCTCGACAAGCTCAAGCTCTCGGATGCCGCGCTGGTCTACGAGCCGGAGACCTCCGTCGCCCTCGGCTTCGGCTTCCGCTGTGGCTTCCTCGGACTGCTGCACCTCGAGATCATCACGGAGCGCCTCGAGCGCGAGTTCGGCCTCGACCTCATCGCGACGGCCCCGTCCGTGATCTACGAGGTCACCACCGAGGACAAGAAGACCGTCACCGTCACGAACCCGAGCGAGTTCCCGGTCGGCAAGATCTCGGCGGTGAGCGAGCCCGTCGTCAAGGCGGCCATCCTCGCCCCGAAGGACTACGTCGGCGTCATCATGGAACTCTGCCAGGGGCGCCGTGGCGTCCTGCTCGGCATGGACTACCTCGGCGAGGACCGGGTCGAGATCCGCTACACGATGCCCCTCGGCGAGATCGTGTTCGACTTCTTCGACAACCTCAAGTCGAAGACGGCCGGCTACGCCTCGCTCGACTACGAGCCGGCAGGCGAGCAGACCGCCGACCTGGTGAAGGTCGACATCCTGCTCCAGGGCGAGCAGGTCGACGCGTTCAGCGCCATCGTGCACCGCGACAAGGCATACGCCTACGGCGTGCTGATGACCACGCGCCTGCGCGAGCTCATCCCGCGCCAGCAGTTCGAGGTGCCGATCCAGGCCGCCATCGGCGCCCGCATCATCGCCCGTGAATCCATCCGCGCCATCCGCAAGGACGTCCTGGCCAAGTGCTACGGCGGTGACATCAGCCGCAAGCGCAAGCTCCTTGAGAAGCAGAAGGAGGGCAAGAAGCGCATGAAGATGGTCGGCCGCGTCGAGGTCCCGCAGGAGGCGTTCGTCGCCGCCCTGACCGGTGACGTGGAGAAGAAGGACAAGAAGTAGGCCGTGCGGCGCCCAGCGCTCGCTGACCAGCCCCTGAGTTACGGGCCGGTCGGTGGAACGCTGGCGCCGACGCTGCTCGCCTCCCCACCGGACGGCTATCGCGCCACGGAGAGCAGCGTGCGGCTCGGATCGGGCGCCGAGCGTTTCGCCGCGGCGTCCGTCGAGCTGATGCACTGGCAGGTGCTGCGTCGCAGCGGGATCGCGGTGGCGGATGCCGCAGGCGCCGGCGCACGCGAGGTCACGCTCGGCGACACCGTTGTGCAGTCGTTGCCGCTGGCCGGCCTGCGCTTCGCGGCGCCGATCCGCGTCGTGCGCGTGCTGCAGGAGCCGCGCCGCGTCGGCTACGCCGCGGGAACCCTGCCCGGCCACCCCTTGCGCGGCGAGGAACTGTTCCTCATCGAGCACCGCGCCGACGACTCGGTCTGGCTCGTCATTCGGGCTTTCGCTCAGCCAGCAACCCTGCTCTACCGCATTGGCTCACCCGCCATCCGGTTCGCCCGCCGCCGCTACACCGCCCGCTTCCTCCGCGCTCTGCTCGAGGAGGAGCGCGCGAGTTGACGCAAACGGCCCCTTGACCCCGAGCGAAGGGGCCAGATGCGCCAACTCGCGGGCACAGAGAGTCGGACGGCGCGTTGCCAGAATCGTCGCCTACGCTGTATGAGGGGTTTTCGAGAAAGTAGTGTTTGCGCGTGCGTCGTTCCACATTCACCGATCAACCGGTCAGCTATGGCGCGATCGGCGGCACGATGGCGCCCGATCTCATGAGCTTCCCGCCGGCCGGCTATCGCCCAGCCAGCCACAGCACGCAGCTCGGCAGCGGCGCTGAGCGCTTCGCCTCGGCATCCGCGGCCCTCATGACCTGGGGCGTGCAACGCGGCAGTGGCATCGAGGTCACCGACACCAACCAGGGCACGGGCGAGCAGTACCACGGCCTGCTCTTCGGCGCGGACGGGGCTCCGCTGGCCGAGCAGCCCCAGCACCACAGCGACGAGCGCTTCGGCCCGGACGGCACGCCGTACATCACGCCGGGAATGACCGCCGTCCTGCGGGTCACCGCGTGGAGGAAGACCGTCACGGCCCCCGTACGTGTCGTCCTCGTCATCGATGAACCAGGGTCGGTTGGGTTCGCCTACGGCACGATGGACGGCCACCCCGAGAGCGGTGAGGAGCTGTTCCTCGTCGAACACCGTGAGGACGACTCGGTCTGGCTCGTCATCCGCAGCTTCTCCAAGCCGAGCTCGCGCGGGTGGTGGATGCTGGCGCCGCTGTTGCGGCTTCAGCAGCGCGCGTACACGAAGCGTTACCTGCGGGCGCTGCACCCCGCCGCCGCGGCGTAGCCGGGATGGCCAGCGCACTTCCACTCGGCGACCCGGCCCCAGCCGACGGCCTGCTGCCGGCGAGCGCGGCGGACGGCGCGGCCGACCGCGACTTCAGCGTCTACCTGCACGTGCCCTTCTGCCGGGTGCGCTGCGGCTACTGCGACTTCAACACCTACACGGCCACAGAGCTCCGCGGTGTCAAGCAGAGCGACTACGCCAGCCAGGCCGTGCTCGAGGTCGAGCACAGTGCACGCATCCTCAAGCGCTCCGGCGTGCCGGCGCGTCCGGCCGCGACCGTCTTCTTCGGCGGCGGCACCCCGACCCTGCTCCCCGCGGAGCACCTCGCCAGGATGCTCGACGCGGTGCGCGAACACCACGGTCTGGCCCCGGATGCCGAGGTCACCAGTGAGGCGAACCCCGACTCCGTGGATCGCGACTACCTGCAGACGCTCAAGGATGCCGGTTTCACCCGCGTCTCCTTCGGCATGCAGTCCGCCGTTCCCCACGTGCTCGCGACCCTCGAGCGCACCCACGATCCTGCCCGCGTCCCACTCGTCGTCGCCTGGGCGCGCGAGGTCGGGCTCGACGTGAGCGTCGACCTGATCTATGGAACGCCGGGGGAGTCGCTCGACGACTGGCGCGCCAGCCTCGAGCACGCGATCGCCCAGCAACCCGACCACATCAGCGCATACTCGCTCATCGTCGAGGACGGCACGAAGCTGGCCAGACAGATCAAGCGGGGCGAGGTCGCCCAGCCAGACGAGGACCTGCAGGCCGACATGTACGAGCTCGCCGACGAGCTGCTCGGCGCCGCCGGATACGAGTGGTACGAGGTGAGCAACTGGGCGCGCGGCGCCGAACACCGTTCGCAGCACAATCTGGCCTACTGGCGCAGCAACGACTGGTGGGGCATCGGCCCCGGCGCGCACAGCCACGTCGGTGGCATGCGCTGGTGGAACGTCAAACACCCGTCGGCCTACGCGGATCGCGTGCTTGCCGGCGACTCGCCGGCCGCCGGGCGGGAGAGCCTGGATGCCGGGACCCGCGAGTTCGAGCGGGTGCTGCTGCTCGCCCGCATCCGTGAGGGGATCCCGGTCGACTCGCTGAGCGCCGCCGGGCGCCTGGCCGTCGCCGGTCTGATCGCCGACGAACTGATTAACGCACGAGCCGCCCTTGCCGGATCAGTGGAACTGACCCTGCGCGGGCGGCTGTTGGCCGATGCTGTCGTGCGCCGCCTCCTGGACGACGACGCCGCGTAGCAGCGCGCCACCCGAGGCACAATCGCGCTCTGCGACCGCGCCATCGAATCGTTACCAAACGTCGTTCGGTTTTCAGATACTCTGCGAGAGCTGTTTCACCTCTCTCAGAAAGGAACACCAGACAATGTCGTCTCGTCGTACATTTCGTGTCGCGATCGCCGGACTCGCCACCGTCGCCACGATCTTCTCGCTCGCAGCTTTTTCGGCCCCAGCGGCCGCGGAGAGCCCGAACAACTCGTCTAACAGCAATGCCGGCAAGAACGCCGAGGTCACCGTGTACCTCACGCGCCACGGTGAGACCTGGCTCAACACCCAGCACCGCATGCAGGGCTGGTCGGACTCGCCGCTCACCGCGGCCGGCGAACTCGACGCACAGAACCTCGGCAAGGGCCTCGCCGAGGCCGGTATCAGATTCAAGTCGGCCTACTCCGCCGATATGGTGCGCCACTACGACACCATCTCGCTCGCACTCGGCGAACTCGGGTACAAGGGCGAGCCGGTGCGCGACAAGCGTCTGCGAGAGGTGTCATTCGGCAAGTTCGAGGGTGCCACCCAGGCAGAGGTCTTCACGGTGGTCGGCCCGCTTCTCGGCGGAGATCAGAGCGTCGGAGCGTTGCTCGGCGCGATCGTGACCGCTAACGGAACCAGCCCGTTGCCGGCCGAGTCGCTCGATCAGCTCAGCACCCGCACGATGGCCTCTTTGAACGACATCGCGTCGGCACAGGCGAAGAAGGGCGGCGGGAACGTGCTGGTCGTCTCGAGCGGCATCACGATCATGGCCGCTCTGGAGACGCTGGGAGCCGACCTCAGCTCGGTGACCACGGGAATCGACAACGCAGCGGTGAGCAAGCTCACCTACAAGAACGGCACCTGGACCGTGGTCAGCGTGAACGACTCCAGCTACGTCGAGGCCGGAGCCAACTAGCCGCCTCGGTTAACGAACGAGCCGCCCGTGCCGGATCAGTGGTACTGATCCGGCACGGGCGGCTGTGTGTTTCCGGCCCTGCTAGCTGACGAACTTGATCGCCAGCGGGTACTGGTAGGCCAGCCCCTGGTTCGCCTTGACCGCTGCAATGATGCTGAACACGATGATCAGCACGCTGACGGCGGCGATGATGATGAAGCCGATGAACACGATCGTCAGGATTCCGCCGACGACGTACGCGATCGCCATCGTGATCTGGAAGTTGAGCGCCGTCGCCGTGTGCAGGCGGATGAATGGACCCTTGTCCTTGAGCACCAGGTAGCCGACCAGCGCCGGAACGAAGCTGAAGAAGATGCCGCCGACGTGGATCAGCGTCGCCCAGAGCTTCTCGTCGGCCGGGCTCAACTGCGTCTGGCCCTGGTACGGGGTGGCGGGGGGAGGAGGTGCGGCTGACATAGTGGTGCTCCTTGAGTCGTGCGAATGTGCTCGCGAAAGTGATGCCAGTGTACTGGCCGGGTGTACCCCGCGTCCGTTATTTGATCATGCGGATGGCGAAGGGGTAACGGTAGCCGCGCCCATCCTTCACCTGCATGAAGGCGATGATCGAGAAGATGACGCCGACCACCCAGATGAGCCAGCCGATGTTGAAGCCAAAGAATCCGAAGGTGATCACGGTCAGGATGACGCTGAGGATCGCGGCGGCGACCTCGGCGATGAGCAGCGTCAGCTGGAAGTTCAGCGCCTCCTTGGCCTCGGTGTTCGTGAAGCGCCCGCGGTCCTTGAAGATCAGCCAGATGATCAGCGACGGCAGGAAGCTGAAGATGCCGCCGAGGTGCGCGAAGGATGCCCACTGGATGTCGGCTTCCTGACTGAGCGGCGCGCCCGGCGCCGCGGTGCTCGCGTAGGGATTCTCCGGTTGCGTCGGCGGTGCCGGCGGTGCCGGTGGGGTAGGCGGCTGCTGCGTCGGATCGTACGGGGGAGTCGGAGCTGATGGGTCGCTCATGATCGATCCTTTCGATGGTGCTTCTGCAGCGCGCATTGCGCTCATTCCCAAGCTAGTCGCGATATGATTAGCACTCAACGGCAGTGAGTGCTAAGTGGTCGAACTGGTCGGCCCAGCGCGGTGAGGAGGTGGTGCGCATGGTTTCGGAACGAAGCCTCGAGGTTCTCCGTGTGATCGTGCAGGATTACGTCTCATCGCGCGAGCCGGTCGGCTCCAAGTCGATCGTCGAGCGCCACTCCTTCGGCGTGTCGGCCGCCACGATCCGCAACGACATGGCGCTGCTCGAAGAGGAGGAGCTGATCGCGGCTCCGCACACCTCGTCCGGTCGCATTCCGACCGACAAGGGATACCGGCTCTTCGTTGACCAGCTGAGCGATCTGCGCCCGCTCAGCGCGGCCCAGCGCCACGCCATCGAGACCTTCCTCGGCCAGTCGGCTGACCTCGACGACGTGCTCTCGCGCACCGTGCGGCTGCTCTCGCAGCTCACCCAGCAGGTCGCCCTCGTGCAGTATCCGTCGCTCACCCGCGCAACGGTCAAGCACGTCGAACTCGTGCGCCTCAGCACCCATCGTTTGCTGTCCGTCTTGATCACCGACACCGGGCGCGTCGAACAGCGCGTCGTCGACACCACCTCAGAGGTGACGGAGGAGTCGGTCGCCGATCTCCGCACGGTCATCAACGCGACACTCGTCGGCCTGGGCATGACGGATGCCGCCGCCGCGGCAGGCGGCCTCGCCGATGCCGCTCCGCCGCAACTGGCCGGCGTGGCATCCGTCGTCGCCGAGACGCTCGTCGAGCAGGTGCTCGCGAATCGCGCGGACAAGCTGGTGATGGCCGGCGCCGCCAACCTCGTGCGCACGGAAGAAGACTTCACGGGCAGCATCTTCCCCGTGCTGGAAGCCATCGAGGAACAGGTCGTCCTGTTGCGCCTGTTCGGCGAGATGGCCACAGACCAACACGGTGTCTCAGCGAGCATCGGGCGTGAGAACGCCTCGTTCGGGCTCGGCGAGACCTCGGTTCTCAGCAGTAGTTACCTCTCGGCCGGATCCGAGCTCGCCCGGGTGGGCGTTCTCGGCCCGCTCCGGATGGACTACTCCAACAACATGGCCGCCGTTCGTGCGGTCGCTCGGTACTTGTCCAGACTCTTGGGCGAAAACTAGTAGGACGAATCGCCTCGAGTTCGCCGTGCTCTGCGCGCGCAGGATGCTCGAGGCCGGAAAGGAACGGCCGGAGTGGCTGACCATTACGAAGTACTCGGCGTCTCGCGCGAGGCGACCACCGACGAGATCAAGAAGGCGTACCGCCGCCTCGCCCGCGAACTGCACCCCGATGTGAACCCGAGCTCTGAGGCTTCCGAGCGTTTCAAGGAGGTCACGCACGCCTACGACGTGCTGAGCGACGCGAAGCAGCGCCAGAACTACGACATGGGCGGCCAGGGTGGCTTCGGCGGCGGCGCGGGAGACTTCGGCGGCTTCGGCGACATCTTCGAGACCTTCTTCGGCGGGGGTGGCGGCGGTGGCCGTCGCGGTCCGCGCTCCCGCCGTGAGCGCGGCCAGGATGCGCTGCTGCGCGTCGAGGTCGACCTCGACGAGATCATCTTCGGCACCCACCGCGACATCGAGGTTGACACCGCGATCCTCTGCGAGACCTGCCAGGGATCCTGCTGCGCACCGGGAACCAGCCCGGTCACCTGCGACATCTGCCACGGAACCGGCAGCATCCAGCGTGCCGTTCGCTCGCTGCTCGGCAACGTGATGACCTCGAGCCCCTGCGGCAGCTGCCGCGGCTACGGCACGATCATCGCCACCCCGTGCCTCACCTGCCAGGGCCAGGGCCGAGTGCGCGCCCGTCGCACCGTTCCGGTCGACATCCCCGCCGGCGTCGACACGGGCGTTCGCCTGCAGATGCCGGGCAGCGGAGAGGCCGGCCCGGCCGGCGGACCGAACGGTGACCTCTACCTCGAGATGAAGGTGCGTCACCACGACGTCTTCAGCCGTGACGGCGACGACCTCCTCGCCACGCTCGAGGTGGCCATGACCGACGCCATCCTCGGCACGACAACGACGCTGCACGCGCTCGACGGTGACGTCGAACTGGACCTCAAGCCCGGAACACAGAGCGCAGAGGTCATCACGATCAAGGACCGTGGTGTCACCAAGCTCCGCGGCAACGGCCGCGGCGACCTCCGCATCGGCATCCAGGTCGTCACGCCCAGCAAGCTCAACGGCAAGGAGCGCGATCTGATCGAGCAGTTCGCCGGCATGCACAAGCACCCCAAGCCGGCGCTCAGCCAGTTCCAACAGGGCCTCTTCGCCAAGCTGCGCGACAAGTTCCGGGGCTGACCCGTGAGCTCGCTCTACCTGCGTGAAGACCTCGAGCCAGCGGCCGTCGAGGCCTCCGGCGTCGCCAGCGTCACCGGCGCGGAGGCCAAGCACGCCGTGACGGTCAACCGCACCCGGATCGGTGAGCGGGTCTCGATCGGCAACGGGCGAGGCCTCATCGTGACGGGCCCGGTCATCACGGCGGATGCCGGCGAGCTCCGGATCCAGGCCGAACTGATCGAGAACGTGCAGCCGTCCAGCCCCCGCATCGTGCTCGTGCAAGCACTGGCCAAGGGTGGACGCGACGAGATGGCCGTGCAGGCGTCGACCGAGCTCGGCGTCGATGCGGTGATCCCGTGGAGCGCCACCCGCTCCGTCTCCCGCTGGGAGGGCGCCAAGGTCGCCAAGGGTCAGGAACGCTGGGCCAGCATTGTGCGCGAGGCGAGCAAGCAGTCGATCCGCTCCTGGCTGCCTGACGTCACGACGCTCTTCTCCGGCAAGGACCTCGAACGCCTCGCGGCCGCCAGCCACATGCTCGTGCTCGAGCCGACGGCCGAGACGGCGTTGACCGAGTGGGAGCCGAACGATCACGAGCTCGACATCGTGCTCGTTGTTGGACCGGAAGGTGGCATCGCCCCGCACGAACTGGAGCGTCTGCAGGCCGCAGGCGCGACCCTCGTGCGCCTCGGCCCGACGGTGCTGCGCACCTCGACGGCGGGCGCCGCGGCGCTCTCGGTGCTGAATGCCCGACTCGGCCGGTGGTAGTGCGCCTTAAGATGGACGTATGACTTCAGCCGACGATCAGACTCCGTCCCTCTTCAGCCGCATCGTCGCGCGCGAGATTCCGGCGCGCATCGTCGCGGAGACCGACACCGTCATCGCCTTCCACGACATCGCGCCGCAGGCGCCGCTGCACGTCGTCGTGACCACGAAGACACAGCAGTACGCCGACGTCGCCGAGCTGGCTGCCGGCGACCCAGCGCTGCTCGCCGAGCTCGTCGCCGTCGCCAAGCAGGTGGCGGAGGAGCTGGCCCCTGCCGGCCGCACTCCCGGCCAGTTCCGCTTGATCTTCAACACGGGACCGGAAGCGGGACAGACCATCTTCCACGTGCACGCGCACGTGCTCGCCGGAACATTCAAGGAGGGCTCGCTTGTCGGATCCTGAGCAGAAGCGTCCTGAGCAGAACACAGCTGACCAGAACACACCCGAACAGAGCACCCCTGACCAGAACATCGAGTTGCGGCTCGTCATCGACGGCGTCGCACTTGTCCGCCTCTTCGGCGCACAGGACCGCCTCCTCGGCAGGATCGAGCAGGAGTACCCGGATGTCGCGGTGCACGCGCGCGGCAACGAACTCACCCTCAGCGGCCGACGTGACCAGGTCCAGGCCGTCAGCCGTCTGGTCGAGGAGCTGCAGGACCTGATCCGCGAGGGCCAGGACCTGAGCCCCGGCGAGGTGTCGAGCACCGCCCGCATCCTCGAGGCCGATCATGGCGCACGTCTGAGCGATGTGCTCGGGCAGGCGATCCTCACGGCGCGCGGTCGCAGCATCCGCCCCAAGACGCGCGGGCAGAAGGCCTACGTCGACGCGATCGACGAGAACAGCATCGTCTTCGGCATCGGGCCGGCCGGAACCGGCAAGACCTACCTCGCGATGGCGAAAGCCGTGCAGGCGCTACAGCGCAAGGAGGTCGACAAGATCATCCTCACGCGCCCGGCCGTCGAGGCCGGAGAACGTCTCGGCTTCCTGCCCGGCACCCTGACGGACAAGATCGACCCGTACCTGCGCCCGCTCTACGACGCCCTGGCCGACATGATGGATCCGGAGCTCGTGCCAAAGCTGCTGGCGTCCGGGACCGTCGAGGTTGCTCCGCTCGCGTACATGCGCGGTCGCACCCTGAACTCCGCGTTCGTCGTGCTCGACGAGGCGCAGAACACGACGCCGGAACAGATGAAGATGTTCCTGACCAGGCTCGGCTTCGGCTCCAAGATGGTCGTGACGGGCGACATCACCCAGGTCGACCTGCCGACCGGCTCCTCCGGTCTGCGCCTGGTGACCCGGGTGCTCGACGGCATCGACGACATCTACTTCGCCCGCCTGACCAGCGAGGATGTCGTCAGGCACTCGCTCGTCGGCCGTATCGTCGACGCATACACCGAGTACGACGCCAAGAAGCAGGCCCAGCGTTTCGAACGTGAAGAGGCCAGAGAATTCGCGAACCGCGCGGAACGGCGCGGCGGCGTGCCGCGCGATCGCCAGCCGGGCCGCGGCCCCCGCTCCTGAGAGGTACTGAACAATGAGCATTGAGATCAACAACGAATCGGCCATCGAGGTGGACGAGAGCGCCATCCAGCGCCTCGCCGTCTTCGCGCTCGACGCGATGCACGTGCACCCCGACGCGGAACTGGCCATCGTGCTGGTCGACGAGGGCGCCATGGAGCAGCTGCACGTGCAGTGGATGGACGAGCCAGGCCCAACCGATGTGCTCAGCTTCCCGATGGACGAGCTGCGCCCCGGCACAGAGGACGCACCGACCCCGGCCGGCCTGCTCGGCGACATCGTGCTGTGCCCGCAGGTCGCCCAGGCCCAGGCCGAGACGGCCGGTCACTCGACCATGGCCGAGCTGCAGCTGTTGACGACGCACGGAATCCTGCACCTTCTCGGATTCGACCACGCCGAGCCGGACGAAGAGAAGGAGATGTTCGGGCTCCAGCGCGAGATCCTCGCCGGCTTCGCCCAGCAGGAGCGCCGTCGCTAAGTGGAGATCCTCTTTTTTCTTCTGGCCTTCGTGCTCGTCGCCTTCGGCGGGCTGATGGCCGCCGTCGACGCCGCGATCACCTCGCAGTCGCGCGCCGACATTGAGGAACTCGCCGTCGGAGCCAGGGCCAGGGAGTCGCTCCTGGCCATCGCCAGCGACCCCGGCGCGCACATCAACGCCATCAACTTCATGCGAATCATCGCCGAGACGACGGCCGCGGTTCTCGTGACGCTCGCCTTCGCCTTCACCTTCGACGAGGTGTGGGTCGCGCTCGTGCTCTCCGCGCTGATCATGACGGCCGTGTCGTTCGTGCTCGTCGGAGCGAGCCCGCGCAGCGTCGGCCGCGCGAACCCCGGCGTCATCCTGCGCCTCACCGCGCTGCTCGTGCACTTCCTCCGTGTCGCGCTCGGACCGATCGCCAACGCGCTCGTCGCCCTGGGCAACCGGGTCACGCCCGGTCGGCCGAGGCTCGGCACCTTCGCCAACGAGGAGCAGCTGCTCAGCATGGTCGACCAGGCCACGGAGCTGGACGTCCTCGAGGAGGACGACCGCGAGCTGATCCACTCGATCTTCGAGTTCAACGACACCGTGGTGCGCGAGGTGATGGTGCCACGCACCGACATGGTCACCATCTCCGGCGGGGCCGACCTCGGCACCGCGATGGGCCTCTTCCTCAGCTCAGGCTTCTCGCGGATGCCGGTGATGGCCGGTGAGGTCGACGACGTGCTCGGCGTCCTCTACCTGCGCGATGTCGCCAAACTCAGCTTCGAGCGGTCGCTCGACGCCGAGCAGCTCATGGTCGCCGAGATCGCCAGGCCGGCGCTCTTCGTCCCCGAGTCGAAGAAGGCGGACGATCTGCTGCGCCAGATGCAGCTCGAGTCGAACCACCTCGCGATGGTGATCGACGAGTACGGCGGAATCGCCGGCCTCGTCACCCTCGAGGACCTGATCGAAGAACTCGTCGGCGACATCTCAGACGAGTACGACCGTGAGGTCGTCGAGTTCGAGGAACTCGGCTCCGGCCGCTACCGCGTCTCGGCCCGCCTGCCCGTCGACGAACTCGGTGAACTCTTCGGCATCGAACTCGATGACGACGACGTCGACTCTGTCGGCGGCCTGCTCGCCAAGGCGCTCGGCCGCCTCCCCGTCCCCGGCTCCAGTGCCTCGGTCAGCGGGCTCGCGCTCACGGCGGAGCGCACAGAGGGCAGGCGCAAGCGCATCAGCACCGTCATCGTTGAACGTGACCAATCACTCATCGATGCAGAAACAGCATTCCCCCCGCAGCACGACGAAGGAGCACGATCATGAGCGACGCCACCACCCCAAGCGACGCCACAACCCCCGAGGGTTACCGGGCGGGCTTCGTCTCGTTCGTCGGGCGCCCGAACGTCGGCAAGTCCACGCTGACCAACGCCCTCGTCGGCGAGAAGGTCGCCATCACGAGCTCGAAGCCGCAGACGACGCGGCGCGCCATCCGCGGAATCGTGCACCGCGAGAACGGCCAGCTGATCCTGGTCGACACCCCCGGCATCCACCGCCCGCGCACGTTGCTCGGTGAGCGGTTGAACAGCCTCGTGCAGTCCACCCTCGGCGACGTCGACGTGATCGGGATGTGCTTCCCGGCCGACGAGCCGATCGGGCCGGGCGACAACTTCATCAACACGCAGCTCGACGAGTTCCCGCGCGCCAAGAAGGTCGCCATCGTCACGAAGATCGACACCGCGTCGAAGCAGCAGGTCGGCGAGCAGCTGCTCGCCGTGTCTGAACTGCGCGACTGGGCTGCGATCATCCCGATCTCGGCGATCACCGACGTTCAGCTCGACATCCTGACCGAGGAGCTGCTCAAGCTGCTGCCGGTCTCCAGCCAGCCGCTCTACCCTGCCGATGCCATCACAGACGAGGGCACGGAGGACCGCATCGCCGAGTTCATCCGCGAGGCCGCACTCGAGGGTGTCACCGACGAGCTGCCGCACTCGATCGCCGTCACGATCGACGACATGATCGAGCGCGAGGACCAGGACCTGCTCGAGATCTACGCGAACCTCTTCGTGGAGCGTGACAGCCAGAAAGGCATCATCATCGGCAAGGGCGGCAGCCGGCTGAAGGATGTCGGTGCCACGGCGCGCGCGCAGATCGAGCAGCTGCTCGGCCGCAAGGTGTTCCTCTCGCTCCGCGTGAAGGTCGCCAAGGAGTGGCAGCGCGACCCGAAGCTGCTCGGCCGCCTCGGCTTCTAGGTGTTTCGCGCACTCGCACGCAGACAACGCGTCGCCGACCTCGTCGGCGCGTGTGCCTTCTTCGTGCTGCTCGCGCCGTTCGTCTCGGCGATCGGCATGGCCGGATTCGGCTGGGGGCCGGCCGTCGTCGACGTGCTCGTGCTCGCGGTGTACTCCCTCGCGCTCGTGTTCCGCCGCCTGTCGCCACCGCTCGCCCTCATCCTGGCCTGGCTCGGCGCGATCATCCAGATGGCCGCCCTGCGCGATGTGCAACCGGGCAACCTCGCCATCCTGATGGTGCTCTACGCGGTCGGATGCTACGGCAACCGCATCGTGCGATGGCTCGGCCTCGCCTCTGCCGGCCTCGGCGCACTGCTCGCCGCCGTCTACCTGATGTACCTGTTGCCGATGGGCAGGGGGCAGGACGTCTCGACGGTCGGGACGGGCGCCTTCCTGTTCACCACCATCGCCTCGCTTGCCGTGCTGGTGCTTCCGTGGACGCTCGGCCTGCTGGTCAACGCGCGCACGGCGTCGCGGGAGAGCAAAGCCAGGCAGCTGGAGGCGCAGCGGGAGGCCGAGCGCGCCGAGTACGCCGTCGTCGTCGAGCAGGAGCGCAACCGGATCGCGCGCGACATGCACGATGTCGTTGCACACTCCCTGGCCGTGGTGATCGCGCAGGCCGACGGTGCCCGCTACTCCGCCGCAGCCAACCCGGACACGGCCGCGCAGGCGCTCGGCACGATCGCCTCCACCGCGCGCGAAGCCCTCGCCGACGTGCGCCTGCTCCTCGCGGAGCTCCGCCACTCGGAGGCGGAGGGTCCGCAGCCGAGCATCCACGACCTCGAACGGCTGATCGACCAGCTTCGGGCGACCGGGCTCCAGATCGACGTCTCGTCGACGGGCTCCGTTGTCCCGATGAGCGCGAGCCACCAGATCGCGGTCTACCGCATCGTGCAGGAGGCGCTGACGAATGTGCTGCGGCACGGCGACGCGCGGCGGCCGGTGACGCTCGATCTCAGCTGGAACGTTGAGGGCGTACGCTTGACCGTCGCGAGCGCCATGCGCTCGGCGCCTGCCGCTGCTGGGGCAACACTCGGGCACGGGATCCCCGGCATGCGCGAGCGGGCCCTGCTCACAGGCGGAAGCTTCAGCGCCGGCGCGAGCGAGACCGGGCGCTTCGAGGTTGCCGCGCGGATTCCGAGCGGGATCGGGCAACCAACGCCACTCCAGACGGCGGACACAGACTCAACAGGGGGACACTCATGACGCGGATTCGCGTAGCACTGGTCGACGACCAGGCGCTCTTTCGCGCCGGCATCCGGATGTTGATCGAATCGCAGCCGGATCTCGAGTTCGTCGGCGAAGCCGGTGACGGCGCGGCCGGCATCGCGCTGGCCGCATCGTCGGCGGCCGACGTGATCCTCATGGACATCAGGATGCCGGTGCTCGACGGCATCGCGGCGACGGAGGCGATCGTGGCCGCCTCGGCCGGTGTGTCCGGCCCGCCACGGGTTCTCGTGCTGACGACCTTCGACCTCGACGAGAGTGCGGCGCGGGCGATCAGGGCAGGTGCAAGCGGCTTCGTGCTGAAGGACGCGGAGCCGGAGTTCCTGCTCGCGTCGATCCGCACCGTGCACGCGGGCAACGCCGTCATCGCGGCATCCGCGACCCGCGAGCTGCTCGAGCACTTCGCGGCGCGCGCACCGCAGCCGGTTGCACCGCCGAGCTTCGAGACGTTGACCCCGCGCGAGGGGGAGATCTTCGTGCTCGCCGCCAAGGGGCTCAGCAACACCGAGATCGCCACGCGGGAATTCCTCAGCGAGGCGACCGTCAAGACCCACATCTCGCGCATCCTCGGCAAGCTGGGACTGCGCGATCGCGTGCAGCTGGTCGTCTTCGCCTACGAGCATCGTCTCGTCGATTGACCTGAGCATCATCCCTCCGAGGTATGCGGAGCCATCGCTGGCCTGACGCGCGGGTTGTGGCCGCGTTCGTAGCGTTGAAGCATGGCAATCAACACGACCGACCTCGGCCTCATCGCCCGGGTCGCACACCTCAGCAAGCGCTACGGGACCGGGCAGGGAACGGTCACCGCCCTCGACGACATCTCCATCGGCATCCGCCGCGGCGAGTTCACCGCGATCATGGGCCCGAGCGGCTCAGGCAAGTCGACGCTCATGCACATCATGGCCGGCCTCGACAGCGCAAGCAGCGGCCAGGTGTGGCTCGGTGACACCGAGATCAGCGGCATGGCCGACAGCCAGCTCACCGTGCTCCGCCGGCGCCGCGTCGGCTTCGTGTTCCAGTCGTTCAACCTCGTTCCGACTCTCGACGTCATGGCGAACATCATGCTGCCGTTCGAGCTGGACGGCCGGAATCCGACCGCCAAGGAACAGGCCTGGGTCGATCACCTGATCGCCTCGCTCGGCCTGCTGAACCGGCTCGGCCACCGCCCGCACGAGCTCTCCGGCGGCCAGCAGCAGCGCGTCGCCATCGCCAGGGCGCTCGGCACGCGGCCAGACCTCGTCTTCGCCGACGAGCCGACCGGCGCCCTCGACTCCCGCACGGGGCGTGAGGTGTTGGCCCTGCTCGCGACGGCCGCCCGCGAATACGATCAGTCCATCGCGATGGTCACCCACGACCCGATCGCGGCCAGCCACGCCGACCGCATCCTGTTCCTCGCCGACGGCCGCGTCGTCGACGACCGCCAGCGCGCGTCGGCCGAAGAGATCTCCCGCATCATGCTGGGCATGGAATCGGCGCTCTGATGGCCGCGCTCGGTGGAAAGACCCGCGACCACGGCTCGACACTCGTCGTCGCCGCGCTGAGTGCGGCATTCGGTGTCGTGCTGCTGCAGGCGACGGGCATCATCGCGACCGCGATCCAATCCGATGTGGTGGGGGAGTCGGCATCCGTTCGGCTCGCCCTCTCGCTCGTCACGACCGTGTTCACCGTGATCGCCTTCTACGTCGGTGCCATCGTGACCGCGAACACCTTCGGCACGATCATCGCGGGCCGGGTGCGCTCGATCGCGCTGTTGCGCCTGATCGGCGCCAGGGCCGTGACGGTGCGCAGGGCGGTGGCGACGGAGGGGCTGATCGTCGGCGCCATCGGGGCGCTGATCGGGCTCGCGCTCGGCATGCTCATCACCCTCGCCGCCGTCAGCATCGGAATCCAGCAGGCCTGGCTGCCCGCCGTCGAGTACTCCCTCATCGAACCGATCGTCGTGCTCCCCGTCGCCGTCGTCGCCCTCGTCACCTGGGGTGCCGCCTGGGTCGGCTCCCGCCGCGTCGTCACGGTGTCGCCGATGGAGGCGACAGGGGCAGCCGTCGAGGCCTCGCTCGAACAGAGCAGGCACCGCACCGCGCGGAACGTCATCGCGCTGCTGCTCGTCGTCATCGGCTTCGCGCTGATGGCGCTCGGCATCCTCGTGAGCCTTGCCAGTGTGTTCGGGCTGCTGATCTCCTTCTTCGGCGGGCTGATCTCCTTCACCGGCATCATCCTCGGCGCCCACATCGTGATGCCGCCGGTGCTGCGCCTCGTCGGGCGGATGCTGGGGCGCGCCCCGACCGCGCGCCTGGCAGCAGAGAACGCCGTGCGCTTCCCAGACAGGAGCTCGCGCGCGACGATCGGGCTCGTGATCGGCGTCACCCTGGTCACGATGTTCGCCGTCACCATGGAGAGCTACCGCACCATGGTCGCGAGCACCTTCGACGACGACCCGCAGATGGCGGCCGTGATCGACCAGTCCGTGACGCTGACCACCTCGATCTTCCTCGCGCTCGTCGGCTTCAGCGCCATCATCGCGGCGATCGGCATGGTCAACAACCTCTCGCTCAGCGTGCTGCAGCGCACGAGGGAGCTGGGGCTGCTGCGCGCGCTCGGCTTCACCGGACGTCAGGTGCGCGGCATGATCCTCGCCGAGAGCGCCCAGATGACGGTCGCAGCGGTCGGCTTCGGACTCGTGCTCGGCATCTTCTACGGCTGGGCAGGAGCGCAGTCACTGCTCGGTTCGATCGAGGGGCAGCTCATGCCGCCGAGCCTGCCGTGGCCGATCCTCGTGTTCACGGTTGCGGCCGGTGCGGCACTGACGCTCATCGCCTCCGTCGCCCCGGCGCGCCGGGCCACGACGGTCTCGCCCGTGCTGGCACTGGCCGTGGACTGAGCCCCTTTCGGCGCTGCCGATTGGTAACAATCGGCTGGCACCGTCTCGCAAGTGCGCGAGACGGTGCTAGCCTGAAAGTGTGTTGCACGGTCTGCTCCTCCTTAGCTGCCGCGACGAGTCCTAATCTCAGGCCTCCCTCGTCGCGGCGTTTGTCGTTGGCTGACCACCACTCGCGAGGAGATTGAGACACCATGAAGAACAACCAAAAAGCATCCGCAATGCCGGTCCACCGTTACCGTGCGTTCCACGAGCAGATCACCGTCGAACTGCCTGACCGCACCTGGCCGACCAAGCGCATCACCGAGGCACCCCGCTGGTGTGCCGTTGACCTGCGTGACGGCAACCAGGCGCTGATCGATCCGATGAGCCCAGAGCGCAAGCGCGTCATGTTCGACCTGCTGGTCGGCATGGGCTACAAGGAGATCGAGGTCGGCTTCCCGAGCGCGAGCCAGACCGACTTCGACTTCGTCCGCAGCCTGATCGACGAGAACGCGATCCCGGACGACGTCACCATCCAGGTGCTGACGCAGGCCCGCGACCACCTGATCGAGCGCACGTACGAGTCGATCGCCGGCGCCAAGCAGGCCATCGTACACCTGTACAACTCCACTAGCGTGCTGCAGCGCGATGTCGTCTTCCGCAAGGACAAGCAGGGCATCATCGACATCGCCCTGCACGGTGCGCGCAAGTGCCGCGAGATGGAAGCGACCGTGCCAGGCACCGTCGTCTACTACGAGTACTCGCCGGAGAGCTACACGGGCACGGAGCTCGAGTTCGCGCTCGACATCTGCAACCAGGTGATCGAGGTCTTCGAACCGACGCCGGAGCGCAAGGTCATCATCAACCTGCCCGCCACCGTCGAGATGGCCACCCCCAATGTCTACGCCGACTCGATCGAGTGGATGAGCCGCCGTCTCGCCCACCGCGAGAACGTGATCCTCAGCCTGCACCCGCACAACGACCGCGGAACCGCCGTCGCCGCCGCCGAGCTCGGCTACATGGCCGGCGCCGACCGCATCGAGGGCTGCCTGTTCGGCAACGGTGAGCGCACGGGCAACGTCGACCTCGTCGCATTGGGCATCAACCTGTTCACGCAGGGCATCGACCCGCAGATCGACTTCTCGGACATCGACAAGGTCAAGCGCACCGTCGAGTACTGCAACCAGCTGCCCGTGCCTGAGCGCCACCCGTGGGTGGGCGACCTCGTCTACACCGCGTTCAGCGGCTCGCACCAGGACGCCATCAAGAAGGGCTTCGAGGCGATGGCCGCCGAGGCCGACGAGCGTGGTGTCTCCGTCGACGAGCTGGAGTGGGCCGTGCCGTACCTGCCCGTCGACCCGAAGGACCTCGGCCGCAGCTATGAGGCCGTCATCCGCGTCAACTCGCAGTCCGGCAAGGGCGGAGTCGCCTACCTGCTGAAGAACGACCACGCGCTGGAGCTGCCGCGCCGCCTGCAGATCGAGTTTAGCGGTGTCGTGCAGGCCAGGACCGACGCAGAGGGCGGCGAGCTCACCAGCGAGCAGATCTGGAACATCTTCCGCGACGAGTACCTGCCGAGCGCTGAGGCCGCAGCCGGCGCGGAGCGCTGGGGCCGTTTCGAGCTGATCTCCACCGTCACGACGCACAAGGGCGAGGGCGTGCACCTCGAGGTCGAGGTGCGTGACGGCAACGTCACCGAGACCGCGCAGGGTTCGGGCAACGGCCCGATCGCCGCGTTCCTGTCTGTGCTGGCCACCCGCGGGCTGAAGGTCGACCTGTTCGACTTCTCGCAGCACACGCTCTCGGCCAGCGGCGACGCCCAGGCGGCGTCGTACGTTGAGCTCGACGTGGACGGCCAGCGGCTGTGGGGCGTCGGCATCGATGCAGACACCTCCGTCGCGTCGCTGAAGGCCGTCGTGTCTGCCGTCAACCGCGCACAGCGTGCAGCGGCATCCGCCGACGCCGACGCCTTCGCCGAGCAGATCGCCGAGCACGTCGGCGTCTGACGGCCCAGTTAAAGTGTGACGGCCCGGGGAATTCCCCGGGCCGTCACACTTTAACCGGGCCCCGACGGTTCGGTTCGGCGCACCGCACTTCTGCCTGAGTTACCGACGGGGCATCAGCCCTCAGCGGTCTGCGGGTGCGATGGAGGCGGAACGGCTCAGCTGCGGCGCCAGCGCGGCCAGCTGGCGAGGGCTCGCTGCTCAGGCAGGCTCCAGCCGAAGCGGACGGCGAGCAGCCGGATGATCGTCGTCACGCCGACGCAGACGATGCCGGCGATGGTGATCTGCACGCCGGCGGAGGCGAGGATCACGAGCAGCGTGCAGCCGACGCCGGCCGCGACCGCGTACAGCGAGCCGACGTGCATGAGCGCGATCGGCAGGTTGAGCATCATGTCGCGCAGGATCGAGCCGCCGACGGCGCTCAGCACGCCGACGAACGCGGCGGGCACCTCCGGAACGCCGTAGGCGAGTGCCTTGGTGACACCGATCGCGCCGAAGAGGCCGATCGTGACGGCATCCAGCCCGATGATGAGCGGGTTCAGTTTGTCGAAGACGCGCACGAGGGCCATGCCGATGAGGGCGGATGCCGTCGCCACCGGCAGGTACCAGTTGCTCGCCAGCGCGGCCGGCAGCTGGTTGATGAGCACGTCACGCAGCAGACCGCCGCCGAGCCCGACGGCGACGCCGATGATCGCGACGCCGAGCAGGTCGATGCGGCGATCCTTCATGCGGGCCGCGAACATGGCGCCCTGGATCGCTCCGATGGCGACCGCGGTGAGGTCGAGCCAGAGGGGGATGACGAAGAGGGCGGTGCTCATGCTCCATGTATACCAAGTCGCGGAGCCTCGTGATGACGCCGTCAGTGTGCGGCGAGGGACTCCGCGAAAGTCTGTCGCCCGTACGGCGCGCCGGGAACGAGATTGTGGCCGGCACGGAAGGCCCGAACGGTCGCGCCGGGAATCGACAGCGTGCGCACGGCGCGGCGACCGGAGCGCGCCGCCTGATACTGCTCGCCGAACTCGCGGGCGGTGCGCACCTCGGGGCCGCCGATGTCGGCTGCACGGCCCGTCGCGCCGCTGTGCACTAGCTCGACAAGCCGCTGCGCGACCTCGCCCGCCGCGATCGGTTGAGCGGAGAACGGGGGAGCGACGAGCACCGGGAGCACGCGTTGGGCGCGAAAGATCTGCTCGATCAGGGTGTGGAACTGGGTGGCGCGGAGCAGGGCGAACGGCAGGCCGGACCCCTCGATGGCGCGTTCTGCTGCCAGTTTGCCGCGGTAGTAGCCGAGCGGGATCGCGTCGACGCCGACGATCGAGATGTAGACGATGCGGGGTGCCGTGCCACCCCTGGCGCGTGCGGCATCCAGAAGCGCGCGCGTGATGTCGAGGTCGTTGCGGTAGCCCGTCGCCAGGTGCAGCACCGTGTCGACGCCGTCGAGTGCCGCGGCCAGGCCGTCGCCCGTGCGGAGGTCGCCGGTGATCAGGCCCGGTCCGTGCTTGCGGCTGAGGACGCGGGGCTCGATGTCCACCGCGCGAAGGCGGGCGACCGTTGCACGACCCAGATTGCCGGTTCCCCCGGTGACAAGCACATTCACGCTGCGACTCTACGCCTGCGGAGCCCCCGAACGGCCGTATCCGGCGAGGGGCGGCCCGCACCGGGCGGGCGCGGGGGATAATTGACTGTGCCTGTCTATCGTGATGAAGCCGTCGTGCTCCGCACCCACAAGTTGGGTGAAGCGGACCGCATCGTCACACTGCTGACCCGCCAGCACGGCAAGGTGCGTGCCGTCGCCAAGGGTGTGCGGCGCACCGCGTCGAAGTTCGGCTCGAGGCTCGAGCCGTTCATGGTCGCCGATCTGCAGCTCTACGAGGGCCGAACGCTCGACGTGATCACGCAGGCCGAGACGCTCGGTGCATACGGCGCGCTCATCGCGGAGGACTACCCCAGCTACACCGCGGCGACGGCGATGGTCGAGACCGCCGACAAGCTCACCGAGTCGGAGGGCTCGCTGCAGCAGTACCTGCTGCTGGTCGGCGCCCTGCGCTCCCTGTCCCGCCGCGAGCACAACGCGAGCCTCACGCTCGACTCCTATCTGCTGCGGGCGCTCTCGATGGCGGGCTGGGCGCCGAGCTTCCACGACTGTGCCCGTTGCGGCCTGGCCGGCCCGCACGATCACATGGTGGTGCAGATCGGCGGCGTCGTCTGCTCCGACTGTTCGCCGCCCGGCTCTCCGCGCCTCGACACCGAGACGATCGGCCTGCTCGGCGCCCTGCTCGAGGGCAACTGGGCCGTCGCCGATGCGGCGCCGGAGAACACGGCATCCCGAGCCAGCGGCGTCGTCGCCGCGTACACCCAATGGCACCTGGAACGCGGGCTGCGCTCGCTCTCCCACGTTTCGCGAGAAAGCAGCGTATGACCCCGAAGCCCTTCACCCACAAGGATGCCGTCGCCTACAAGCCACTGGATTGGACCGGCATCTACCCGCCGGCGATTCCGGCGAAGGCCGTGCCCGAGCACGTCGCCGTGGTGATGGACGGCAACGGCCGCTGGGCGAACGCCCGCGGGCTCACCCGTGTCGAGGGGCACAAGGCGGGGGAAGCGGCGCTGCTCGACGTCGTCGCCGGCGCCATTCAGATCGGCGTCAAGCACCTCAGCGTCTACGCCTTCTCGACCGAGAACTGGAAGCGCTCACCCGATGAGGTGCGCTTCCTGATGGGCTTCAACCGTGACGTGCTGCACCGTCGCCGCGACCAGCTCAACGAATGGGGTGTGCGGATCCGCTGGGCCGGACGGAAGCCCCGGCTGTGGGCATCCGTCATCAACGAGTTGCAGTACGCCGAGAAGCTCACCGCGGGCAACTCGACGATGACGCTGACGATGTGCGTGAACTACGGTGGCCGCAATGAGATCACGGATGCCGTGCGCGCACTGGCCGAGGATGTGGCCGCCGGTCGGCTGAAGCCCTCCGCGATCACCGAGAAGGCGATCGCGAAGAAGCTCTACAACCCGGAGATGCCTGACGTCGACCTGTTCGTGCGCAGCTCGGGGGAACAGCGCACTTCGAACTTCCTGCTCTGGCAGTCGGCCTACGCCGAGATGGTGTTCCTGGACACGCTGTGGCCGGACTTCTCTCGGGTGGACCTATGGCGCGCCGTCGAACTGTATGCATCACGCAACAGGCGTTTCGGCGGGGCCGTCGACGCGCCGAGCGCCTGAGCCCCGATTACGAGCTGACGGTGGTGACCTCTGACCGCGCAGTGCGGACAAAGGCATTGCGTGCTCCTTGATACGGTGCGTACGCTGCCCAATACTCGGCCGAGTCGTATCGGATCGGCTTCGAATTGTTGGGGTCATGCAATGCGTCTCTGAAGGCGATGAGCTCACTCTGCACGCTCGCTGCGAGCTCGGAGACTTGATCGCTGGCGACCAACTGGATGAGACGGAGCGTGCGGGCGGTTTCGCTGTCGGCTCGCCAGTACTGTTCGCCAGACAGTTCGAGCGGGTGCGGGCAACCGGGTGCGCTTCTGCCCAGTTGGTGGGCGGCAGTGTGGGCGGCGTCGAGAAAGCCCGCATAACTTTCGGCGCGCTTGGCACGGAGCGCGTCTTCGAGGGCCTGGCTTCTCGCCCGTTTCTGTCGCCAAAGCTCCGAAAATTGCGAGAGTAGCGCGCCAAGAATCAATGTGGCGAGCGGCACAGCGATGGTCATCCAGTTCACCGGATCATCTTTCCAGAGATATCGGATCGGTGGAGACCCATGGCAGCGACCGCGGATAACCGCGCCTGCGCTCCGAGGAGATCAGCAACTCGCCGGCGCTCCTCGAGTACCACAACATTCCGCTCCCGCCTGCCGGTGGCGCGTGTCATGATTCCGAGCTCCCGCAAAGGATTCCCGGCAGGGCTACTCGGAGGCTGCTTCGGCGGTTTCGGCCGGCTCGGCTGCTTCCGGGCGGAGGCGCTCGCGCAGCACGTCGCGGGCCTGCTGAGCGGCCTGGCGCACCGACTTCTCCGGGTCGCGGAGACGCTGGGCGATCGTCTCGACGTGCTCCTCCGTGCCCTGGGCCGCGAGGGCGTGCAGGGCCGCGGCGCGGACGCGCGGGTTCTCGTCGGTGGTCAGGCGCACCAGCTTGGGCGCGACCTGAAGGTCGCGCAGCAGCACGACCTTGGCGCACATCTCGCGCACGCGCCAGGCCTGGTTGCCGAGACCGACGACGACGTACGGAGCGGCCGCGTCATCCCAGACGTGCAGCAGGGCGCGTGCGCCCCAGAGCTCCGGCCAGTACAGGGCGGGGGCGCCGTCGAGGATCCCGAGGGCGTGGCGCCCTCCGGCGTAGAGCAGGAAGTCCTTGCCCGCGTTCTTGGCGCGCAGCAGGGTGATGGCGTTCTGGGCCACGGCCTCCTCGCCGTAGTGTTCGACGGCGGCGGCGATGCGCTCGCCCGTCGGCAGGTCGAGGGGAATATCGGGGTGCGGATTGAGTTTGTTTGCCATGGCACTGCCAACTGTATCTGGCCGAGCTGGGTGCATCGGGAATACCGCGGGGGCTGCGCCGGTTGGACCCTGTCGTGAGTGAACCCATCAAAATTGACGTCTGGTCCGACATCGCCTGCCCCTGGTGCTTCATTGGCAAGCGCAAATTCGAGGGTGGTGTGACCGAATTCCAGCAGGATGCCGACGCGCCAGAGGTGATCGTGGAGTACCACAGCTTCGAGCTGGCCCCCGATACCCCCGTCGACTTCGAGGGCAGCGAGATCGACTTCCTTGCCAAGCACAAGGGCATGCCGGCCGAGCGCGTCGGGGAGATGCTTGAGCACGTCACCGGCATCGCGGCATCCGTTGGCCTCGAGTACAACTTCGACATCCTCCAGCACACGAACACCGTCAAGGCGCACCAGCTGCTGCACTATGCCAAGGCGCAGGGCATCCAGCTGCAGGCCGTCGAGCGTCTGCTCAGCGCCTACTTCACCGAAGGTCGCCACCTCGGCCGCGTCGAGGACCTCGCCGATCTCGGCGCAGAGCTCGGCCTGGACCGTGACGACGTGCTCCGCTCGCTGAACGAGGACGAGTACCTCGCCGCGGTGCGCGCCGATCAGGCGCAGGCGCAGCAGTTCGGCATCAACGGCGTGCCGTTCTTCGTGATCGATGGCAAGTACGGTCTGTCGGGCGCGCAGGATGCTGGTACTTTTGCACAAGTTCTGCAGCAGGTGCGGAGCGAACGAGCCGAGGAGATTTCCGCATGAGCGAGAACACCATTACCGTCGAGTCCGTCACCCGCAAGCCGCTCATCCAGCTGACCGACGTGTCGGCTGAGGAATCGGCCGAGGCCGGTTGCTGCGGCGGCGGCAGCTGCGGCGTCTGACGCTCTGAGCGACACACGGGGCATCGCCGATTCGGCGGTGCCCCGTTTTCGTGCGCCCGATAGGCGAGCGTGGCGGAGCCTCGCTGGTTGAGCTTGTCGAACCCCCGCTGGTGAGTCTGTCTAAACCCGCTGGTTGAGCCTGTCGAACCCCCTGGTGAGTCTGTCGAAACCCGCTGGTTGCGTTTGTCGAAACCTCGTTGGCCGAGTCTGTCGAAACCCGCTGGTTGAGCTTGTCGAAACCCCGACACGCGCCTTCTCTCGTTGGTCGAGTAGGCCGCCCGCGGCCGTATCGAGACCCCGCCGCGACCACCTGTTGTGCACAGGCAGTGATTCCAGGAAAGTTATCCACATCAGGCCTTTTTCCTAGGCGGAGGTGGCCGGGCGGGGTAAAATTGAACCCATGGGAAACCCGACGGAGGCAGTCAACGAGGCACACGCCCTGCTGCTCTCCGCCCTCGCTGACACCGATGTTCGACTGCTGCACGACGACGCCCTACTGGAGTTCACCGCCGCAGCCGAGGCTGCCGGCCGCGCCGTCGACGCCCTCCGTATTCGGGCAGCCGGCGAGCACGCGTTCCGCTCCCGCCGAGAACTCGGCGAAGACCGCCTCTCCGCGAAGAGAGGCTGCCGCAACGCGGTCGAACTCCTCGCCCGGATCACCCTCGCCTCGGAACGCACCCTGACGCAACGGATGCGCCTCGGGGAAGCCACGCGGCCCCGGATGGCGCTCAGTGGGGAGAGGATGCCGGCCCGCTTCGACCAGGTCGCCGACGCCCTCGGCACGGGTTCCATCGGCTACGACAGTGCCGCGGCGATCATGGACACCCTGGACCCGATTCGGGGTCGGGTCGGCGACCTCAACGTCGAGCACGCCGAGACGGCGCTCGTCGCCGCCGCGACCGGGCCGACGGTGGAGTCGCCGGTGCCGTTCGCCGCCGACGAGATCCGCGGGCAGGCCCGGGTCTGGGAGACGGTCCTGGATGAGGACGGCACGGTGCCGGCGGAGGAGCGGGCCATGCAGGCCCGCGGTATCAGCGCCGGGGTGACCCGGGATGGGGTCGTGCACCGCAAGATGACGCTGCTGCCGGAGATCGACGCCAAGTTCGAAACCCTGCTGAACGCGTACCTGAACCCACGCAGCAAACCCAGCTTCGCCGACCCCGACCCGGACGCCCCGAAAGACCCCCGGGCGACGGCGCAGGCCCGGCACGACGTGTTCGCGAGCCTCATCGACGGCGCCGCCCGCAGCGCGGACAGCCCGAGCATTGGTGGGGCGGCGCCGACTGTGCTCGTCTCGGTGCGGCAGGCCGACCTCGACGCCGGTACCGGGGCCGGGTTCATTGAGGGCTGTGAGGCCCCGATTTCCATGCGGGCGGTGGAGCAATTCGTGTGCGCCGGTGGGCAGCAACATGTGGTGATCGGCCCGGACGGCACGATTAACAGCATCGGCAGCAATGACCGGGTCTTCAACGCCACCCAACGGCGGGCGATCACCCTCCGCGACGGCGGCTGCATCATCCCGGGCTGTTCGATCCCGGCCGCGTGGAGCGAGATCCACCACGTCAAGGCGTATCGGGACGGGGGCGAAACCGAGACGTGTAACGGAGTCCTGCTCTGTTGGTTCCACCACCGCACGATCGAGACCAGCGGCTGGCAGATCCTCATGATCGACGGCGTCCCGCACGTGAAACCACCACCCTGGCTCCGGAACGGACGCTCCGACGCGGAGACCCCGTGGCGAAGATCGACGAAGTCCCGCACCCAACAAGCCGACCTGCTTCAGCAACAGCAGCCGGCGCTGGTCGAGTAAACCGCCCGCGGCCGGATCGAGCAGCCCGATCCGGTCAGACGCTCAGGGCTTCGGGGGCGGCCTCGTTCCTCGGCTGCTCCCTCCAGCCGACGTGAGAATGCACGCTGGCTTGAGCGAGCGGCGCCGCGACGAAGGAGCAGCGACGCACGCGAAGCCCCGAGCGGATCCGCCGACACGACGGAGGACGTTGAGGCTGTCGGAGCGCGGGGCTAGCGTTGGGGCATGACAGTACGCATCGACCTCATCGGATTCGTCGTCGCCGACATGGCGCGCTCGCTCGAGTTCTACCGCCGACTGGGCCTCGAGATCCCGGCCGGCGCCGAGAGCGAGGACCACGTCGAGATCACGCTGCCCGGCGGCATCCGCCTCGGCTGGGACACGATCGACGTCGTGAAGAGCTTCGACCCGGAATGGACCGCGCCGGTTGGCGGCCACCGCATGGTTCCCGCATTCCTCTGCGATTCGCCCGCCGAGCTCGACCAGCTCTTCGCCGACCTCGTCGCGGCAGGCGCGGAGGCGCACAAGGAACCGTGGGATGCCTTCTGGGGTCAGCGCTACGCGATCCTGCGCGACCCGGATGGCAACTCGGTCGAACTCTTCGCTCCGCTGCCCGAATAACGGCTTTCGCGCCTCAGAACTCTCGCACGACCTCGGCGAACTCCCACACCTCGAACTGCAGCCGCTCGCAGAGCGCCGCGCCGTCGCGGAGCCAGTCAAGCCTGGCCTGCTCCGAGCTCCAGTCGGAGGAGTCGAGGCACTCCTCGTGCCAGCGCTCCAGCCAGGCGCGCAGGCCCTCGCCGAGTTCCGCGCTCAGTCCGAGGTCGTCGGCGGCGAGCGTGTAGTTGTCGCCCCCGTCCTCCCAGAGAGGGTAGGTGCGGCAGTACTCGGGGAAGAGGCGGATGCTGCGTAGCTGCCCGGCCCGTTTCTTCGCGGCGCGGTCGATAGCCCGCTCGGCCGTCGCATGCCACGGCACGGCGAGCTCCTCCTGGGTCACAGGATCCACGACCCATCGGGTCTCGTCGCCGACCCTGTCGCGCACGTGGCTACTCGGGCTCGCTGATATCGGCGACGACCGCGCCGAAGGCCCCGATCAGTGCATCGGCGTCGACGAAGGCGCTGAAGCCGTGCGCGCCAGCGCCCATCGCCACGCGCTGGCCGACGATGCCGGCATCCGCGTAGACCGGCCACTCTGTCGTGGAGCCGAGCGGGGTGATGGTGCCGCGCTCGTAGCCGGTCGCGGCGAGGGCCTGTGCGGCATCCGGCAGCTGAAGCTTGTTCACTCCGACGAGGGCGCGCAGCTTCGGCCAGGAGATCTTCCGCCCGCCGGGAACGAGCGCGAAGAGGAAGGTGCCGTCTGCACGCTTCACGACGAGGGTCTTGACGATGCCAGACCGCTCGATCCCGAGCAGCGCGGCGGCCTCGGCGAGGCTGTTCGCGACCGGTCGCGGGAAGATCTCGACGTCGAGTCCGCGGGACGCGGCATCCGCTGACACCCTGTCGGTACCACTCAGTACGCTCGAATCAGCCTGCTCGGCCATGTGGACCCCACTTCCGAAGAATTATCTGGCACAGCGAATTGTCTGGGAGAATCGAAGAACATGTCTGCCTCCTCCACACTAAGCCCAGCGCCCCGCCTTGCGATCGGTCCGCTCGAACTCGACGTTCCCGTCGTGCTCGCGCCGATGGCGGGCATCACGAACACGGCCTTCCGCAGGCTCTGCCGCGAGTACGGCGCCGGCCTCTACGTGAGCGAGATGATCACCTCGCGCGCGCTCGTCGAGCGCACCCCGGAGTCGATGCGGCTGATCACCCACCACGAGAGCGAGACCACCCGCTCCATCCAGCTCTACGGCGTCGACCCCAACACGGTCCGCGAGGCCGTGACGATGCTGGTCGCCGAGGACCGCGCAGACCACATCGACCTGAACTTCGGATGCCCGGTGCCCAAGGTCACCCGCAAGGGCGGCGGCGCGGCACTCCCGTGGAAGCTCGAACTGTTCCGGCAGATCGTCGAGGGCGCCGTGGAGGCCGCAGGCGACATCCCGCTCACGGTCAAGATGCGCAAGGGCATCGACCCGGACCACCTCACCTACCTGGAGGCCGCGAAAGCCGCTGAGGGCGCAGGCGTCGCGTCGATCGCCCTGCACGCGCGCACCGCGAGCGAGTTCTACTCCGGCCAGGCCGACTGGCCAGCCATCGAGAAGCTCAAGAACACCATCACCGGCACCCCGATCCTCGGCAACGGCGACATCTGGTCGGCCGCCGACGCGCTCCGCATGGTGCGCGAGACCGGCTGCGACGGCGTCGTCGTCGGCCGTGGCTGCCTCGGCCGCCCCTGGCTGTTCGGCGACCTCGCCGCCGCCTTCCGTGGCGAAGACGTGATGTTCCAGCCGAACCTCGGCCAGGTTGCCGAGGCGTTCCGCCGGCATGCAGAGCTGCTGGTCGAGTTCTTCGAGGACGAAGACCGCGGATGCCGTGACGTGCGCAAGCACGTGGCCTGGTACTTCAAGGGTTACCCGGTCGGCGGCGAGCTGCGCGCCCGCATGGCCACCGTCGAGTCCCTGCAGTCGCTCGACGACCTGCTCGGCACGCTCGACTGGGACCAGCCATACCCCGGCGAGGGCGCAGAGGGTCCGCGCGGTCGCGCTGGAACCCCGAAGACGCCGTCGCTGCCGGACAAGTGGCTGGAATCACGCGACATCGACGGCATCCAGCGCAGCAACCTCACCGAGGGCGAGGGTGACACCAGTGGCGGTTGAGCACCTGCCGGGCAACGCCCTCTTCGGCGGATACAGCGAATACGACTCCGAACGCGCGCTGCCGGAACAGCACTCCTCCCGGCGCAGCGACTTCGCCCGCGACCGCGCCCGCCTGCTGCACTCCAGCGCGCTGCGCCGCCTCGCCGCGAAGACGCAGGTGCTGAGCCCTACCGCCGGGCTCGACTTCGCGCGCAACCGCCTCACGCACTCGCTGGAGGTGGCGCAGGTCGGCCGCGAGCTGGCATCCAGCCTCGGCCTTGACCCGGATGTCGTCGACACCGCCTGCCTCGCGCACGACCTCGGCCACCCGCCGTTCGGACACAACGGCGAGAAGGCGCTCAACGCCTGGGCCGACGACATCGGCGGCTTCGAGGGCAACGCCCAGACGCTGCGCCTGCTGACCCGCCTCGAACCGAAGGTCTTCGGCCCGGACGGCCAGAGCTACGGCCTCAACCTGACCCGCGCGAGCCTCGACGCCAGCTGCAAGTACCCGTGGCCGGACACGAGTTCCGTCGCCGACCCGAGCGGCCGCGCCAAGTTCGGCTTCTACCGCGACGACATCGGCGTCTTCACGTGGATGCGCGCAGGCGCCCCGGAGCGGCGCCTCTCGATCGAGGCCCAGGTCATGGACCTCTCCGACGACATCGGCTACTCCGTGCACGACTTCGAGGACGCCATCGTCAACGGCTACATCGACGTCAGCGCCCTCGGTGACCGCGTCGACCACGACGCACTCGTCACCTCGATGTACGAGTGGATCGGCGGCGCGCACAGCCACGACGAGCTCATCGCAGCCTTCGACCGCCTCGACTCGCTCGACGGCTGGCCGAGCAGCTGGGACGGCAGCAGGCGCGACCAGGGTCGGCTGAAGAACCTCACCAGCCAGCTCATCGGCCGTTTCGCGCACGCAGCCACTGAGGCCACGCGGGCAGCGTTCCCGATGGCCAGCCTCATCCGCTTCGACGCCGACGTCATCGTCCCGCGCGAGATCCAGGCGGAGATCGCCGTGCTCAAGGGCATCGTCGCCGCCTTCGTGATGTCGAAGAACGCCAGGCAGCCGATCTACGCTCAGCAGCGCGAGGTGCTCACCGAACTCGCCACCGTGCTTCACGCCAGCGGCGAGCAGCACCTCGACACCGGCTTCGCGGGGGACTGGCGCGCCGCAGCCGACGACGCCGCGCGGAAGCGCGTCATCGTCGACCAGGTCGCCAGCCTCACCGACCAGTCCGCCCTCGCCTGGCACGAGCGCCTCATTCAGGGCTAGGCCGCCTGCGCCCGATACACGGTTTCCCCGCCGAGGATCGTCTCAAGCACAGGGATGTCGGCGATCGCGCCGGCCGCGACATCCGGCGCAGCCCCAGCAGTTAGAGGCGAGCGGGCCAGCACCACCAGATCGGCGAATTTGCCCGGCGCGATCGAGCCGACCTCGTGCTCGGAGAACAGCTGCTCGGCGCTGTTGATGGTCTGCGCCCGCAGCGCCTGCTCGACCGTGATGCGCTGTTCCGGCGCGAGCACACGGCCACGGTTGCTGCGCCGGGTCACCGCGATCTCGATGTTGCGCAGCGGCTCCGGCGGCGTCACCTGCCCGTCGTTGTGGAACGAGATGCGCATGCCGGATGCCGCGGCCGAACCCGCCGCCGCCCACGGCGCACCGTGCTCGGGCCCGAACAGGTCGTCGACGAGCACATCGCCCCAGTAGTACAGGTGGTCGATGAAGATGCTCGCCGTGATGCCGAGGGCGGCTGCGCGCTCGAACTGGGCGGCGGTCATCGCGCCGACGTGCTCCAGTCGCAGGCGGTGGTCCGGCCGCGGATGCCGCAGCAGCAGTTCCTCCCACGCGTCGAGCACCGTGTCGACGGCGGCGTCGCCGTGCACGTGGCAGGCCAGCTGCCAGCCGGCGGCGAAATAGGCCTCGGAGATCTCGGCGATCTGCCCCGGCGTGTAGTTGGCGTGGCCGCGGTGGCCCGGCTCCAGGCCGATGGAACGGGTCGCGGGGGAGTCGAGGTAGGGGAAGCTCGTCGCGATGTTGCCGACCCACGGAGACCCGTCCGCCCACAGCTTGATGCCGACCTGGCGCACGAGCTCGTCGCCGTCGCCGGGGGTGGCCCTGCTCCGTTTCGCAGCCGTCGACATCTCGTAGAGCCGCAGCCGCACCGTGAGCGCCCCGGCCGCGCGGGCGGCCGCGATGCCCGCAGCACTCGACGGGTTGTAGCCGAGTTCGCCTGCCGTGGTGATGCCGGCGGCGTTCAGCCTCGCCGATTCGGCGCGGAGAGCCTCGATGAAGCCGCTCGGAGTGGGCGCGAGGGCCGGCCCAAAGATGAGCTCGGCCGCGCCGACCTCGCGCAGGCTGCCGTCGAGCTCGCCGTCCGCGTCCCGGCCGAACGAGGCTCCGACCGGATCCGGGGTCTCGCGGGTGACTCCGACCGCCGTCGCCGCGGCCGTGTTGAAGTAGGCAGAGTGCCCCGAGTTGTGCAGGATCGCGAGGGGGCGTTCGGGGGAGAGCCCGTTCAGCCATTCCAGCGTCGGTTCCGGCAGCCCCGTCTGCAGCAGCGGGTCCCAGCCGTTCGCGTACACGCCGGTCGGTCCCGCCGACGCGATCGCAGCGTTCAGTCGCTCGAGCACGCTCGCGGCGCTCGGTGCGACGACGGGGCGGATGTCGACGACATCCGGCCCGAGGAAGATCGCCTCGGAGAGCGGATGCCCGTGCGCCTCGACGAAACCGGGCACCAGCACCGCATCGCCCAGTTCGCTGACGGCCGTGTCGGGCCCGATCAACGGTGCGAGTTCGGCTCGGCCACCGACGGCGAGGATGCGCCCGTGCAGCACGGCGACGCCCTCGGCATCCGGCATCGCATCGTCCATCGTGATGACGGTTCCGAAGAACACCCGATCGGCAAAGTCACCCGTGACAGTCATGCTCGCAGTCTATGAGCTTGCGCCGCGAGCCCAGGCGGCCTAGCTTGATACAAGCTTGGTACATAAGCCACGCGCGCACATGTACGGGGGAAGCATGCCGGAGAACGCCATCTGGGTAGCGCTTGTGTTCGGCGCGGTGGTTCTCGGCTACACGCTGATCCATCGCTCAACGCCAGCACGGCGGCGGCCCGCCGTCGATTCGCTGGTCATGCGCCTGGGCCTGCCCGTCGACGAGCACATCATCGCGCTGATCGATCGCCGGGTGCGCAGCACCGTCATCGGTTCGTGCGTGGCCGGCTTCATCGCCCTCGCGGTGGCCGCCGTCCTGCTCGTGGCAGGCGGCGGGTTGCCGGAGGGCTTGGCCTCGACTCTGCTCGGGCTGGTCTTCGCTGCGGCGGTCTCGCTCGGCACCGCGGCCGGCGGTGCTGGCTACTTCGCCCCACAGGCGGCCCAGAGCGTCCGCATCGCGCGTGCGCAGACTCCTCGGCTGAATGACTACCTGCACCCGCTGTGGCGGTGGGCGTCGATCGGCGTCACGGTCGCGGCCGTGCTGCTGTGCGGCGCGATTCTGGCTGGGGCCGGCGCGACATCGGGCCTGATCGGCGTGCCGATGACCGGGGTGGTGGTGGCGACCGCGCTGGCCATCGCCGCACAGTTCGGCGCGAGCCTGCTCGGCCGTCGACTCCTGGATGTCCCGCAGCCAGCCAGAGAAGAACTGGAACTGCAGTGGGATGACGCTTTGCGCGGGATGACCGTGCGCTCGCTCTGGATCGCCGCGTTCACGATCGCCTGGGCGGCGGCCCTCCTGGCGTTGCTCTGGCTGCTCGCCGCGACGCCCACCGTGACGGTGTGGTTCGGGTTCGTGGCCCTCGTCCCGATCCTGCTGCTATCCGTGCCGGCCAGCCGCCGGGTCGAGCGGCGCATGTGGACGGATGTCGTGAGCGCGTGATGCTCCGGATCGACCCCGCTTCGGCATCCCCACCATACGAGCAACTGCGCGCGCAGTTCGCGGCGGCGATCGCGGCGGGCGAGCTGCCGCCCGGCTCCCGCCTGCCGACGGTGCGCCGGCTTGCGGGTGACCTCGGTCTGGCACCGAACACCGTGGCACGGAGCTTCAGGCAACTCGAGACCGATGGCCTGATCGAGACACGCGGACGCCTCGGCAGCTTCGTGGCCAGGCAGGGGGACGCGAGGGAGCGGCGCGCCGCGGACGCAGCCCTGCTCTACCTGCAGCGCCTCCGCGAACTCGGCCTCGACGGTGATGACGCCGAACGGATCCTCCGCGCGGCCATGGCGCACCCGGCATCTGCCGGTGACACGGTGCGGGCGAGGGCGCAATCGGCGCCCGAGTCGCCCCCACTCGCCTAAGATTGAACAATGGCCGGCCGAATTCGACAAGCAGACGTTGAAGAGGTCAAGTCACGCACAAACATCGCCGACATCGTGGGTGAGTACGTCACCCTGAAGTCGGCCGGCGTCGGCTCGATGAAGGGTCTCTGCCCCTTCCACGACGAGCGCAGCCCGAGCTTCCACGTCCGCCCGCAGGTCGGTTTCTACCACTGCTTCGGCTGCGGTGAATCGGGTGACGTCTACTCCTTCGTGCAGAAGATGGACCACGTCACCTTCGCGGAGGCGGTGGAGCGCCTCGCCGCCCGTGTCGCCCTCGAGCTGCACTACGAAGACGGGGGAGCGGCCACCGATCATGGCAACCGCGCACGCCTGCTGGCCGCCAACCAGGCGGCATCCGATTTCTTCACGGAACAACTGAGCACGCCGGGCGCCGACCCCGGAAGACGCTTCCTCGGCGAACGCGGCTTCGACGCCATCGCGGCCGGGAAATTCGGCGTTGGTTTCGCGCCCAAGAGCTGGGACGAACTGACGAACCACCTCCGCGGCCGCGGCTTCAGCACCGAGGAGATCAGCACGGCAGGCCTCGTCTCCTCCGGCGACCGCGGCGTCTACGACCGCTTCCGCGGCCGCCTCGTCTGGCCGATCCGCGACATCACAGGGCAGACCGTCGGCTTCGGCGCGCGCAAGCTGCTCGAGGACGACAAGGGTCCGAAGTACCTCAACACCCCAGAGACCCCGATCTACCACAAGAGCCAGGTGCTCTACGGGCTCGACCTCGCCAAGCGCGACATCTCGCGCAGCCGCCAGGTCGTCGTCGTCGAGGGCTACACGGATGTCATGGCCTGCCACATGGCCGGCGTCACGACCGCCGTCGCCACCTGTGGCACGGCCTTCGGCGTCGACCACATCAAGGTGCTGCGCCGGGTGCTCGGCGATGCGGCCGGCGTCGGTGAGGTCATCTTCACCTTCGACCCGGATGCCGCGGGCCAGAAGGCCGCGATGCGTGCCTTCAGCGAGGAACAGCGCTTCTCGGCGCAGACCTACGTGGCCGTCGCGCCCGACGGTCTCGACCCGTGCGACCTCCGCCTGCAGCGCGGCGACGCCGCCGTGCGCACGCTCGTCGACGGCAAGAAGCCGATGTTCGAGTTCATGATCAAGCAGTTGCTCTCGCAGTTCAACCTCGACACCGTCGAGGGGCGCGTCGGAGCCCTGCGTGCCGGGGCCCCGGTCGTGGCCGACATCCGTGACCCCGCGATCCGGCCCGGCTACACCCGTGAGCTGGCCCGGCTGCTCGGCATGGAGCTGCACGAGGTGACCCGCGCCGTCTCGGCGGCGAGCGGCCGCGCCCAGCGTGAGAGTGCCGCACCGGCCCGGAGCTCCGAGGCCGCCCCCGCCGCTGAGGCCGCGGATGCCCGTCCGTACTCGATCACGGACCTGCCTGGCGACCCGGCCACCCGCCTTGAGCGGGACGCGATCATGGCCATGCTCCAGCATCCAGACCTCGCCGGCCACGCGCTGCTCAGCCGGGCCACCCAGAGCGGAATGACGAACCCATCCCTCGGGATCGTCTGCGACGCCATGGCGGCAGCCCTGGTGCGGTTCGATGCCGCGCAGGAGCTGGAGAGTTCGGCCTGGGCCGGTGCGGTGCTGAGCGAACTTCCGGAATCGGTCGTTCCCCTCGCGCAGCAGCTGCTCGTGGCCCCGATTCCCGAGCGCAGCGAGCGGGAGCTCACGGTGTACGTGCGCGGCATCGTGACGGCGCTCATTGACCGTGACCTGCTCCGCCACAAGGCAGAGCTGCTCGGCCGGCTGCAGCGCCACGATCCGGCCGACCGCGAGACGTCGGTCACCCTGCAGCGCGCGCTGATGGCGATCGACGCCGAGCGCAACGCGCTGCGCGCCGAATAGCTGCATTCTGGCGTCATCCACGAGCGTTTCGTGCGTGGATTCGCGTATGCCTGCGCGCGCATGTTTCGTATCGGTAAAGAATTGCCACACACCCGCCGCCTGGCCCTCTTCCTGTGCTAAATCTTGTGCAGCACACTGCATCGTCGCAGCGTCATCCGCTGTGCTGTGCAGATCATTCCGCACCAGGAAAGAGGAGAGGGTTATGACATCCGCATCCACGAAGGGCAAACGCGTCCTCGCTGCAGCAGCATTGAGCTCAGCGACCGCACTCATTCTCGTCGGCTGCTCGGCCGGCGGTGGGGGCGGTGGCAGCACGGATGACGCCGGCTCCGGCGGCACCATCACCATCGGCACCACGGAGCAGATCACGGCGCTCGATCCGGCCGGTTCGTACGACAACGGCTCGTTCGCCGTGATGAACCAGGTCTATCCCTTCCTGCTGAACTCCCCGTACGGCAGCCCGGACGTCAAGCCGGACATCGCAGAGTCGGCCGAGTTCACGGCTCCGACCGAGTACACGGTCAAGCTGAAGCCGGGCCTCAAGTTCGCCAACGGCAACGACCTCACGGCATCGGATGTGAAGTTCACCTTCGACCGCCAGCTCGCCATCGCCGACGAGAACGGCCCGTCGTCGCTGCTCTACAACCTCGACACGACCGACGCCGTCGACGACACCACCGTCGTCTTCCACCTCAAGGCCGCGAACGACCAGATCTTCCCGCAGATCCTCTCGAGCCCGGTCGGCCCGATCGTCGACGAAGATGTCTTCGCCGCCGACGCGCTCACCAGCGATGACGACATCGTCGCCGGCAACGCCTTTGCCGGGCAGTACACGATCTCGAGCTACGACTTCAACAACCTGATCCAGTACAAGGCGAACAAGGACTACCAGGGCCTCCTGGGAGCGCCGAAGACCGACACGATCAACGTCAAGTACTACGTGGAGGCCGCAAACCTCAAGCTCGACGTTCAGGAGGGCAACATCGACGTGGCCCACCGCACGCTCTCGGCCACAGACATCGAGGACCTGCGCGGCAACGACAACGTCCAGGTCGTCGACGGTCCGGGCGGTGAGATCCGTTACATCGTGTTCAACTTCAACACGCAGCCATACGGCGCGACGACGGCGGAGGCAGACCCCGCCAAGGCCCTCGCGGTTCGTCAGGCCGTCGCCGACCTCATCGACCGCGACGCGATCTCCGAGCAGGTCTACAAGGGAACGTTCACCCCGCTGTACTCCTACGTCCCGGCCGGTCTGAGCGGTGCGACGGAGTCCCTGCTTGAGATGTACGGCGATGGCAGCGGTGGACCGGATGCCGACAAGGCGAAGGCGACCCTCGAGGCCGCCGGCGTCGCGGTGCCGGTGAAGCTGAACCTGCAGTACGTCAGCGAGCGCTACGGACCGTCTTCGGGCGACGAGTACGCGCTGATCAAGGATCAGCTCGACTCGACGGGCCTGTTCGAGGTCAGCCTGCAGAGCACGGAGTGGGTCCAGTACTCCAAGGACCGTGTCGCAGACAAGTTCCCGGCCTACCAGCTCGGCTGGTTCCCGGACTACTCTGACGCGGACAACTACCTGACCCCGTTCTTCCTCACGGAGAACTTCCTCGCCAACCACTACGACAACCCCGTTGTCAACGACAAGATCCTCGAGCAGGCCGTCACGCCTGATGTCGAGGCTCGTACGAAGCTGATCGAGGAGATCCAGGATCTCGTCGCGGCCGACCTGTCCACCGTCCCCTACCTCCAGGGTGCGCAGGTCGCCGTCGTCGGCACCGACATCAGCGGCGCGGAGGAGACGCTCGACGCCTCCTTCAAGTTCCGTTACGCGGCGCTGTCGAAGGGGTAATTGAACGATCGAGGTCTAGGGTTTTCCTAGATTGATTCCCCGGGGGTGGCCGGCGTAAGCCGGCCACCCCTCTCTCGTCACAATCGTGAGGCAGGAATGACCACACTGGCAACGACGCCGGCTCCGGAACCCGGGGCGACGGCGCGCACTTTCACCTTCCCGGGTGGCGCGCTCGGGCGGTATCTCTTCATCCGTTTTCTCCTGATCATCCCGACGATCTTCATCCTCGTGACCATGGTGTTCATCATCATGCGCGTCACAGGCGATCCGATCACCGCCTCCCAGGGCGGGCGGCTGAGCCCCGATCAGCTGGCCGCGCTCATCCACGAGGCCGGCTACGACCGGCCCATCATCGTGCAGTACCTCGAGTACCTCGGCCAGATCTTCACCGGTGATCTTGGCACGACGATCAGCACGAACCGACCGGTCGTCGAAGTCCTCACGACCTACGGCCCGGCCTCGCTCGAGCTGGCCTTCTACGGCATGCTCGTCGCCTTCGCCGTCGGCATCCCTCTCGGCCTGCTGGCCGCGTACCACCGCGACAAGGCCCCGGATGCCACCTTCCGCGTCTTCGCCGTGCTGGCCTACGCGACCCCGGTCTTCTTCGCCGGCATCATGCTCAAACTCGTCTTCTCCGTGTGGCTCGGGTGGCTCCCCGTCTCCGGCCGGGCGTCGACCGGTGCAGAGCTGCAGATGCAGCTGCTGCCGAACCCGACCGGCCTGTACACGATCGACGCGATCAGGACGGGCGACCCCGCTGTGCTCTCGGACGTGCTGCAGCACGCCGTGCTCCCGGCGCTCGTCCTCGGTCTGGCCACGGCCAGCATCTTCCTGCGCCTCGTTCGCACCAACGTGATCGGCACCTTCTCGACGGAGTACGTGGATGCCGCGCGCTCCCGCGGCGTCAGCGAGTACCGCCTGGTGCGCACGCACGCCTACCGCCCGGCGCTCATCCCGATCATCACCGTCATCGGACTGCAGGTCGCGATCGTGCTCGGCGGCGCCGTGCTGACCGAGACGACATTCGAGTGGAAGGGGCTCGGCTTCATCCTCACCGAGTTCCTGCGCGCACGCGACTTCGTCGCCGTTCAGGGCATCGTCGTGCTGCTCGCCATCATCGTCGCGTTGACGAACTTCATCGTCGACGTCATCGCCGCCGTGATCGACCCGAGAGTGAGGTACTGACATGAGCGCCTCGACGACCCCCACCGCGACGCCAGCGTCACCGCCCAAGCGCAGCCTGTGGGGCAGGCTGCCCGTCGTGCACCAGCTCCGGCAGAGCGTCGGACTGCAGCGCGGCATGCTCGTGACGGGCCTCGTGATCTGCGGCGTGTTCATCGTGTTCGCGATCTTCGCCCCGTTCATCGCTCCGTACGGCTTCGCGCAGCTGAGCGAAGACGGCGTGCGCTTCGGCGCGCAGCAACCGCCGTCATCCGCCCACCCGTGGGGCACCACCGTCGGCGGCTATGACGTGCTCTCCCGTGTGATCTGGGGCACCCAGACCGCGCTGCTCGTCATCATCGCGGCCGTGCTGTTCTCGATCTTCATTGGCGTGCTGCTCGGCCTGGTCTCCGGCTACTTCGGCGGCTGGCTCGACCGGGTTCTCGTGGTGATCGCCGACGCGATCTACGCCTTCCCGTCGGTGCTGCTGGCGATCGTCGTGGCGATCGTGATCAGCGGCGGCGAGTCCAGTCTCTGGGGCGGCATCCTGGCCGCGGCGATCTCGATCATGGTCGTCTTCATCCCGCAGTACTACCGCGTCATCCGCGCCGAGACCGTGCGCATCAAGTCGGAGGCCTACGTCGAGTCGGCGATCGTGCTCGGCGCCAGCAGCACGCGCATCATGTTCCGGCACGTGCTGCGGAACGCCACGCGCTCCCTCCCGCTGATCGTCACGCTGAACGCCACCGAGGCGATCCTCACCCTGGCGGCCCTCGGCTTCCTCGGCTTCGGCATCGAGCCGACCGCTGCGGCGGAGTGGGGCTACGACCTCTCCAAGGCGCTCGGCGATGTCACGAACGGGATCTGGTGGACGGGTCTCTACCCCGGCCTCGCGATCGTGTTCGTCGTGCTCGGCCTGATGCTCGTCGGCGAGAGCCTCAACGACCTGGCCGACCCACGTCTGCGTGGCCGCCGGGCCGTCGCACAGTCCTCCGGCGTCGTGTCGGAGACCTCGGTCGTTCCCGGTGGCAGCCTCACGGCCGGCCCGGGCGGCCTGGCCGGTTTGGAGAACGGCGCGGCACCGCTTGTCGCCGACAATGGGCAGGGATTCGGGGTCAAGCCATGAGCACCGTCGTCAAGATCGAGAACCTCGGCGTGTCATTCGCCACGGATGCCGGCGCCGTCAAAGCCGTCGACGATGTCAGTCTCACCGTCTCCCGCGGCGAGGTGCTCGCCATCGTCGGTGAGTCCGGCAGTGGCAAGACCGTCACGGCGAAGACGATCCTCGGCCTGTTGCCGGACACCGCGACGGCGAACGGCGCCGTTGTGCTGAGCAGCCGTGACGGCAGCTCGGAGAACAACGTGATCGCGCTCAGCAAGACCCAGCTGCGCGCGGTGCGAGGGCGCGACGTCTCCATGGTGTTCCAGGAGCCGTCGACTGCGCTGAACCCGGTGTTCACTGTGGGGTGGCAGATCGCGGAGGGGCTGCGCGCGCACGGCGCCTACAGCAAGCGCGAGGCGCGGGCGAAGGCGATCGAGATCCTCGGCCGCGTCGGCATCCCCGACCCGAAGAAGCGCGTCGACTACTACCCGCACCAGTTCTCGGGCGGGCAGAAGCAGCGTGTCGTGATCGCCATGGCCCTCGTGCTCGACCCTGGGCTGATCGTCGCCGATGAGCCGACGACGGCGCTCGACGTGACGGTGCAGGCCGAGATCCTCGACCTGCTGCGGCGCTGTCGCGATGACTTCGGCACGGCCATCGTGCTGATCACCCACAACATGGGTGTCGTCGCCGATCTCGCCGACCGCGTTGCCGTGATGTACCAGGGGAAGGTCGTCGAGGAGGCCGAGGTCAGCACGCTGTTCAGCAACCCGCAGGACGACTACACGAAGAAGCTGCTCGCTGCCGTCCCACACATCGGTGAGGGAACGCTGCACGCGGCCGCACGGGCAGAGGCGCGCCCGGCGGAGTGGGCGGACCAGAAGCCCGTCGTCCTCGCGACGGACCTCCGGATCGAGTACCCGGGGCGTCTGGGGCAGAAGGGATTCGTCGCGGTCGACGGCGTGAGCCTGCAGATCAAGGCCGGCGAGGTGCTCGGCCTCGTGGGGGAGAGCGGATCGGGCAAGACGACGATCGGACGGGCGATGGCCGGGCTCACCAAGGTGACCGGCGGCTCGCTCTCGGTGCTCGGCTACGAGATGCGCGGCATCAAGGAACGCGAGTTCAAGCCGGTCCGCAGCGACATCGGATTCGTGTTCCAAGACCCGGCGTCCAGCTTCAACCCGCTGCTGAGCATTGCGGACTGTGTGGCGGAACCGCTCGTCATCCACGGCTACGCCGATCACCCGGCCGACGCCAGGGCCCGGGTGAACGAGCTGCTGGAGGCCGTGCAGTTGCCCGGCTCCTATGGCGACCGTTTCCCGCACGAGCTCTCCGGCGGGCAGCGGCAGCGGGCCAGCCTGGCACGCGCCCTGGCGCTCAAGCCGACCCTGCTGATCGCCGACGAGCCGACATCCGCGCTCGACGTCTCCGTGCAGGCTCGCGTGCTCGAGCTGTTCGCGGAACTGCAGCGCGAGTTCGGATTCGCCTCGCTCTTCATCAGCCACGACCTCGCCGTCGTCGACCTCGTCGCCGACCGCATCGCCGTGCTCTACAAGGGCAAGCTCGTCGAGGAGGGCACGGGCCTCGAGGTGCTCGGCGCCCCGCAGCATCCGTACACGCAGCGCCTGCTCGCCTCGCTGCCCGTTCCCAACCCGGAGGAGCAAGCCGCGCGACGCACAGCACTCGCACGCCTGATTGCGGCAGACTAGGAGTCATGTCAGGCACTGCTGCTCACGGATTTCCGATCTCGACGAGCGACCTCACCATCGAATACCCGCCGCATGGCCCGAGCCCGGCCCACGTGGCCGTGCACGGGCTCAACCTGCGGGTCGCCCCTGGAGAGGTGCTCGGCCTGCTCGGTGAGAGCGGGTCGGGCAAGAGCACCATCGCCCGCGTGCTGTCTGCCGCATTCGTCGAGCCGACGGGCGAGGTGAGCCCGGTCATCACCGGCGGCGAGGCGATGATCTTCGGCGTGCCGCTGCGCGGGCTCAGCCGGCGCAAGGCGGCGAAGTTGAGCTTCAACGTCGGCTTCCTGGCCCAGGATGCCGGTTCGACGCTGGAGTCGACGTCGACCGTCGCCGAGCTCGTCGCCGAACCGATCCTGGTGCGCGACAAGCACTTCGATCGGCGCGAACTCGAGGGCATCGTCGTGACGATGATCGACGCGGTGCGCCTGCCGCTCAGCATCCTCAGCCGCTACCCGTACGAGCTCAGCAGCGGCCAGCGGCAGCGCGTGGCGCTCGCCCGCGCCCTCGTGCTCGAACCGACGCTGCTCATCGCCGACGAGCCCACCGCGGGCGTCGACGTGACCGTGCGCGGCGCCATCAGCGAGCTCTTCGCCGAATTGCAGCGGGAGCGCGCATTCTCCGCCCTCGTCATCAGTCACGACATCACCGTGCTGCGGGCCGTCGCCGATCGCATCGCCGTGCTCCAGCAGGGCGTGCTCGTCGGGCTCGGAACCATCGACGAGGTGTTCGCGGACCCGAGCCACCCCTACGTCGCACAACTCGCCGAGAGCTTCTCCGATGGCCACTAGAGCGGAAACGGTCGAGTTCATCGAGGACCAGCTGTCCGGGCTCCTCGTCCGCACCGCGAAGATGTTCGGCGAGTACGGCATCTACTGCGACGAGAAGGTGGTCGGGCTGATCTGCGACGACGCGCTCTTCATCAAGCCATCGGATGCCGCAGCCGAGCTCTTCGCCCGCACGGAGCCGGCGCCGCCGTACCCGGGGGCGAAGTTCTACCACCGTGTGCCGGGGGAGGCGCTGGAGGACCGGGAGTGGCTGATGGAGGCCGTGCAGGCGACGGCAGACGCGCTGCCGGCGCCGAAACCGAAGAAGCCGCGCCGGTGAGCGCCGGAGCGCCCAGGCACCAGGCTGTGCTCGCGGAGGCGCCGACCGTGCTGCCGCGCGACGAGCGGCCGACACCGGGACCCATCGCCCTGCTCCCGGAGCCGCGCGCCGTCTTCGTCGCCGCCGTCGAGGCTGGCGGGGGAACCGTCGCCCCACTGTCGGCCGAGACACGAGGCATCGTCTGGCTCGACTATCAGCGGGCAGCCGAGCTCTCCGAGGTACTCGCGGCCCACCCGCAGATCGAGTGGGTGCAGTTGCCGTGGGCCGGCGTCGATGCATTCGCCGACGTGATGCGACGAGGCCACCGCGACGGACTGCTCTGGACCAGCGCGAAGGGTGCATACGCACAGCCGGTCGCCGAACACGCACTCGCGCTCAGCCTCGCGCTCCTGCGCTTCCTGCCCAGGCGTATCAGGGCGCAGTCGTGGAACTCCATGCCTGACGGCGTCTCGCTGTACGGCCTGCGCGTGGTGATCGTCGGTGCCGGCGGCATCGCGCTCGAACTCGTGCGCCTGCTCGCGGCCTTCCGAGCCGAGATCACCATCGTGCGGCGGAGCGACGTCCCGGTGCCGGGAGCGGCGCGGACTGTGACGAACGATCGACTGCACGATGTACTGCCGGAGACCGATCTCGTGATCGTCGCCGCAGCGCTCACCGACGGCACGAGGGACCTCTTCGCCGCGACCGAGTTCCAACTCATGCCGTCAACGGCATACCTCGTGAACGTGGCACGTGGCGGCCTCGTCAACACCGACGATCTGGTTCATGCGCTCACCGTCGGCACGATCGCCGGGGCGGCCGTCGACGTCACAGTTCCGGAGCCATTGCCGGACGGGCATCCACTCTGGAGTGCCCCGAACGTCATCATCACACCCCACATGGCCGACACGCCGACGATGACGGCGCCGCTGCTCGCCGAGCGGATCAGCGTCAATACCCGCGCGTTTCTGGGCGACGCGCACTTTGTCGGGGTCGTCGACCCCGCCCGCGGCTACTGAAAGCGGGCGGGGGCATCGCAAATCCGACGCGCCCGGGTGCAGCGAATTTGGTAGATCTGAAACCTTTGCTAAAGTAGCAACGCAGCGATGAACACCGCAGCATGTGAAACACAGTAATCCTCGATAGCTCAATTGGCAGAGCAGCCGGCTGTTAACCGGCAGGTTGTTGGTTCGAGTCCAACTCGGGGAGCGAAAGGCCACCACGGGCTCCACCCCTGGTGGCCTTTTTTGTGCCCGAAAACGGTGGAGCGAGCACTGCCTCGTCACTCGTAGCTTTCTCGCAGCACGTCCAGATGTACCCATGAGGTGACGGTGCTGACGCACTCGAGTTCTCGGATCTCATCCGCAACCGAGCGCATAGCTCGGAGGCTCGGCGCCGAGGCCGTCACGATGGCGTCGAACTGTCCGACGGCGAGTGCGGCGAACTTGATGGCCGGCATGGAGCGCAGCGTCTCGATCAGCTGCGTGGTCTCGCCACGGAGGCGGATACCGGCTCCCAGTTGGATGCGGCGAGCGGCATCCTGTTCCTTCACCTCGCACGCGATCCGCAGCATGCCGTTCTGCATGAGCCGTGCGAGCCGTGCCCGCACGGCCCCGATCGACAGTTCAACTTCGCGACCGAGCACACGATAGGACAACCGCCCGTCCTCCCGCAGGAGAGCGATGATGCGTGCGTCGATGGCGTCGGGGGCAGGGGCCGTGCCGAGATCGGTCGCATCCTCGAACCGGCTCTTGAAGATCTGCACGAGTTGTGAGCTGGCGGTCTCGCGCACCCCTGGGATGGCGCGGATGCGCGCGAGCAGGAGCTCGAGGTGGCTGCGGTCTTCCGCGCCGACCTCGACCACCAGATCGCAGTGGCCGGCGACCGCCGAGATGAACGTCGCCTCACGGATGCCGCGGAGCGCGTCGAGAACGGGCTCCGCGGCGCCGTCGACCCAGATCTGCACATCGCAGTAGGTGTGAATGCCGAGCAGCGCGGGATGCACGTTCGCGGTGATGCGCATCGCGCCGCTGTCGAGCAGCTCGCGCATGCGCTCCTGCACCCGGCGCCGTGGCTGCTCCAGGCGGCGCGCGAGCTCGCTGACGGGCAGCCGCCCGTTGTCGTGCAGGGCATTGATGAGCGCTCCGTCGAACTCCATGGCCGTCCTCGTCACCGATTCGTTATGAAGAATCTTCCGCAGGTTGCAGAACAGAATTGCACCACAAGCGAGTGAAAACTGTCAAGAAGGTGTCCGCTCTGCTCAGGATCGCAAAATTTGGTCAAAAGTGCGGAATCTGACCGCATTTCCGCATTCGAGCTTCGCTCGAATTCCGGTTACAGTCATCCCACCACGCCGACTCTGTTGAAGCGTGATCACCACCCAAAGGAGGGCCCGTGGACGCACCCGTTGCACCCCCACCACTGCTGGATGCGCGCAACCTGCACAAGAGCTACGGCGACAAGCCTGTTCTGCGGGGGGTCGACCTGTCGATCCGCCCCGGCCAGGTCAAGGCGATGCTGGGCCCAAGTGGCTCCGGCAAATCGACCATACTGCGCCTCATCAACCTGCTGGAGCGGGCGGATCAGGGCAGCATCGAGATCGATGGCCAGAGGGTGGGGCTCGTCGGCAAGCCCGGAGCAGAGCGCCCAGCGCCCGAACGCGTCCTGGCCAAGCAACGTCTGGCCGTTGGAACGGTCTTCCAGCAGTTCAATCTCTTCCCGCACCTGAATGCGACGCGGAACGTGATGAGCGGCCTGACGACGGTGCGCAACGTCTCGCCGAAGGACGCGGAAGAACGTGCCGTCATGATGCTCGAGGAGGTCGGTCTCGGTGCGCACGTCCACAAGTACCCGTCCGAGCTGTCCGGCGGCCAGCAGCAGCGCGTCGCCATTGCTCGCGCGCTGGTGATGGAGCCGAAGCTCATGCTCTTCGATGAGCCGACCAGCGCGCTCGATCCCGAACTCGTCGGTGAGGTGCTGCGCGTCATGGAGGGTCTCGCCAGGGGCGGGATGACGATGCTCGTCGTCACGCACGAGACGCGTTTCGCGCGCAGAGTGGCCGACGAAGTGGTCCTGTTTGACGGGGGAGTCATCGTCGAGCAGCAGGAGCCTGATGGCTTCTTCGAGAATCCGCAGAACGAACGCACCAAGGAGTTCCTTCGTCATGTCCACTGACACACCCACCCCGCTCACCGCACACGTGGCACGTGCCGCAGTGACGGAGTACGTCACCTGCCGGGCCGCCGATCTGGATGCCGCAGGCGCGTCGACACGAAGCCGCGGCATCCGCGGGGCCGAGGTCTTCATGGCCGACCTGAAACCGCGGACGTCACCGTTGGCCGCCACGCCGGAAGAGCATGCAGCGCTGCTCGCCACGCTCCGCTCGGCGGGGGTCCGCCGGATCCACTCCTCGTACTGGGCGGCACCGACTTCCTTCGTCGGGAACGTGCAGTTCGGTGAACTCGTCGAGCGGTTCGATGGCACCGCCCGCGTGCGCGAGTACTTCGGGGATCTGACGGGTGCCCACATGTTCTCGCGCTGGCGCGACGAGTACGCTCTCGCCCGCGAACTCGGAGCTGACGCGTACGTGTTCCATCTGATCGACTACATGCCGGTCGACGGAGCATGGGAGTTCACGGTCGATCGGCGGGTGGTCCTCGACGCCATGATCGTGCTCACGCAGCAGTTCCTGCGCGTGCTGGACGAGCACGGACTCATGGACGAGAACTCACCGGTCATCGAACTGGAGAATGCCGGCTGGGGGCTCGAGTTCGGAGCCCAGACCGCCGACGACTTCGTGGAGGTCTTCGCCAGGGTCTACGATCCTGCGCGTCGGCTCCGGGTGGGGTGGGACCTCAATCACCTCCTGCACGCGGTCGGGCTGGCGAACGGCAACGGTGCGTTCCTGCTGCCTGACGCCGAGCTGACCCAGCCGATGCGCGAACTCGAGCGGGCGGCGGCCGGAAGCATCCGCGATCTGTCGACCGAGTGGATTGCGCGGAACGTGTGCGACGAGCGACTCATCGATCGGGTGTCGGCGCTGCACGTCTCTGACTGCGTTGCGAAGACGGTCGAGTACTTCCGCAACGGCGTGCTCGATGAGGCCCACGCGATCGACGGGACCTGGGAGGCGCGGCAGGCCGAAGGGCTCCGCATCGTCCTCGAGCACTACGACAACCACGTCTGCCTCGGCGACGGCGTCCTCGAACCGGCGGACGTCCGCGAGCTCATCGACACGATCGCTCTGCGGCATCCCGTCATGGTGCTTCACGAGTTGAAGAACGCGTCGGACGTGTGGGCCGAGCTGGACCGCCAGCGCGAACGCCTCTGGGGCACGCGACAAGGGACCGAACTATGACACTGCAATCCACCTACCCCCGCTGGAACTAAGGAATCAAAGGAGATCACCATGCGACACCACGCGAAGACCCTGCTCGGCATCTCTGCCATGGCAGTCCTGGCCGCATCCATGACGGCGTGCAGCTCGGAGGCGCCAGCCACCGCCACCGGCGCCGACGCCGGCCCGGCGGGCCTGCACACGGCAGGTGTGCTCAACGACTGCGTGGCGCTGAGCTACGAACCGCTCGAGTACTACGAGAACGGCACGAGCGGAGAGGTCATCGGCTGGGATGTCGAGGCGGCTCGTGAGGTCGGGAAGCTCCTCGGTGTCGAGACCGAGGTCAACGTGATGGACTTCGACGGGCTGATCCCCGGGCTGCAGTCCGGGAAGTGCGACATTGCGTGGTCCGGCATGTACATCAACGACAAGCGTGTCCAGGTCGCCGACGCCGTTCCTGTCCTGCAGACGGGCAGCCAGGTCGTCCTGCGGAACGACGTCGCCGAGACGGTCACGGAGACCATGGACCTCTGCGGGCTGCGGCTCGCGGCGCAGACCGGTACTGAGGACGAGTCACACGTGCAGGACGTCAGCGCCGAGTGCACGGCAGCCGGCAAGCCGGAGATCATCATCACCGGTTACCCCGGCTCCGTTGACGCGATCCCCGCGATCCGCAGCGGCAAGCTCGACGGACTCGTCGACACGACGGTGCTCGCCGCCACCCTGGGCAAGAAGAACGACGACCTGACGCCGGTGCCCGGACTGTTCCCGGCCGACTACTGGTTCGGTGCGTTCACCGACAAGGGCAGCGAGCTCTCGCCCGAGATCGAGAAGGCGATCCACACGTTGATCGAGAACGGCACTCTCGCCAAGCTCGCCGAGAAGTACGGGCTCAACCCCGACGACGTCGCCAAGGTCGACACCAAGGCCCTTTAGCCGACCGGTGCCCCGCGCCGCGGCGCGGGGCACCCAGAATGAGGTTGAAAAATGAGCTTCGATCCATCCATCTTCTGGGAGCAATTGTTCTCCCCTGTCTACCTGCAGGGTGCCATCGTCGCGGTTCTCGTCGCCCTCGGCAGTCTCGTGTTGGCCGTCGCGATCGGACTCGCGATGGCACTCATGAAACGGTCGCAGAGCAAGGTTGCGGTCGCATCGGCGAACGCCTATCTGTGGTTCTTCCGCGCACTGCCCTCCATGCTCCTGCTTCTGATCTGCTGGAACGCCCTGCCCCAGCTGATCCCAGCGTTCAGGGGCGACTGGTACACCCCATTCGTCGCCGCGATCCTCGCCCTCGGTATCAGCGAGGCCGCGTACGTCGCCGAAACCCTGCGCTCGGCCCTCATGGCGGTCGATGACGGCCAGCGGCTCGCGGCCCGCGCACTCGGGATGACGCCGCTGCAGTCCTTCATCAAGGTCGTCGTTCCGCAGGCGACACGCATCGCGATCCCGCCCCTCGGCAACGAGCTTGTTGCGCTCGTCAAGCTCACCGCGATCGCGAGTGTGATCTCGCTCCAGGAGCTGCTGCGCGTTGCCACCATCGGAGTTCAGGCCACCTTCCGTTACGCCGAGTACTACGGCGTTGCGATCGTGTACTACCTGGTCATCGTGTCGCTCATCATGTACCTGCAGAGCGTGCTCGAGAAGCGCTTCCAGTGGACGTCGAAGAAGGGCCGGATCGGCACGCGGACAACAGACAAGGGCCGGATCGACCAGTGGACATCAGAGAAGGGCCGGGTCGCACAGTGAACGAGCTGACGAACGACATGACACAGGAGACCGCGCCGGCCGCCAGCTGGCGTGCACTGTTCTCCACCCCCAAGCCGGTGCTGGCGATGCTTCACCTGGGCGGAGAAGACCAGGCGGAACGGCTCTCCCGTGCCCGCCGCGAGACCGCCGTCCTCGTCGACGGCGGCGTCGACGCCGTAATCGTGGAGAACTACTTCGGAGACGTCGATGACGTCCGGCGCGTTCTCGATGCGCTGTCGAACGGAGCTGTCCCGCCGGTTATCGGCCTGAACGTGTTGCGCGATACCGAGCGCGCGTTCGCACTCGCCGACGAATTCCCGGTCGCCTTCGTGCAGATCGACTCCGTCGCCGGCCACCTCGCGCCGGACGACGACGCCGAGTACGCCGAGCGACTCGCCGAACGTCGCGCCGCCAGTCGCGCGCTGGTGTTCGGCGGCGTCCGTTTCAAGTATCAGCCGGTGAACTCCGGCCGCCCAGAGGCGGAGGACCTCGCGCTGGGTGCGCAGCGTTCCGACGCAATCGTGGTCACCGGAGACGGCACGGGCGTCGAGACCGCCCTGTCGAAGATCGAACGGTTCCGCGAGGCGCTGGGACCGTCATACCCGCTGATCGTCGGCGCCGGAGTGACCGACGAGAACGCCGCGGCGCAGTTGCTCCACGCTGACGCCGCCATCGTCGGCAGCTTCTTCAAGGACAGCTATCGTGACACCGGTGTCGTGGATGCCGATCACGTCGCCCGATTCATGACTGCGGTTGCCCGGGTGCGGAGCGGACTGTGACCGGGGGCGTCGCACCGCGCGTGGTCACTGCGCTCACGCCGGATTCGGCGTCGTTCGCGCCGTTCGGCCGAGTCGTCACGCTCGACTCCGGCGCGCTGCCCGACGTGGTCGTCACCGCGGGCTCCGGGTGGACGGACGCATACACCCGCTCGACGCTCACCCGTGAGACCCCGAGCCTCGGGATGACCTCAGCGCCAGGGATGCCGTTCACGAGCACACGCATGGAGCGGCACGCGAATGTCGAGGAGGCGCTGCTTCCCGCGGCATCCGCGATCGTGCTCGCGGTGGCCGAAGCCACCGACGGGGATGCGCCCCGTGCGGAAGACGTCCGTGCGTTCGTGGTGGCCCACGGTACCGCCGTGGTTCTCAAGCCGGGGGTGTGGCATGACGCCTGTCGCGGACTCGACGGGCCGACCTCGTACTACTGGCTGTCATCGTGCGTCGACGCGGGTTCCTCGCCGTGGACGCCGATCGCCGGTGGTCCCGTTGACGTTCGGGTGAAGGCGTGACCGCGCCGAGCGCGCCGGCGGTGTTCATCGGCGACGTGGCCCTGGACGAGTATTTCGCGGCAGACACGTGGGTCATGCCCGGCAACAAGGCACTCATCAGCACGCTGGCGACGTACGTTGGCGGCAGCATCGCGAATGCCGCACGCGTACATGCCCGGCTCGGTGGGGAAACGGAGTTCGTCTCCCTTCTGAACAGCGGAGAGCTGACAGGGCGGATGCTTGCGGCCCTGGTGGACGGCCACGTCGCCGTCCCGCACATGTTGTTCGACGAGGAGATCGGCGACCCGCGCAATCTCATCTTCCTCGTTGAGGGTGAACACGTCGTCTTCACGCCTGATGTCGACGAGCGACCCATGCGTCTGTCAGAGACAGCTCTCGCTGAGCTTGCTCGGCCCGGATACCTCTACACGACGCTGAACCGCGCGGCGCGATTGCGGTCAGTCGGACTCGAAGCCGCGGGTGTCCTGGCTCGCCTGCGGGATGCCGGCCGTCGGATCGTGTTCGACCTCGACGTCGATGGCTTCGACGGAGACATCGGCCTGATCGAGGGCGCTCACGTCGTGATGATGAATGATCGTGGCTTCGAGAAGTCGTTCGGGTCAGAGGCGTCTGACGCCGACGTGCGCTCGTGGCTGGAGTCTCGAGGAGTAGACGTGCTGCTCCGATCCCAGGCCGCCGATGGCGCCATGGCATACACCGTGGATGAGACCATCGTCGCCGCCGGATACTCGGTGCCCGTCGCCGACGTGACCGGCGCGGGGGACACCCTGGGCGGGTCCCTTGTCTTCGCGCTCGGCTCGGGATGGCCGCTGCCGCGCGCGATCGCATTCGCGGTTGCCGCCGCCTCGCGATCGGTCATGCACCTCGGTCCCAACGGCGGTGTCGCGAGCATCGCCGACGTTGAGCGGTTCGCCGCGGACTTCGCCACCGAACCCATCGAGGAGGCAGTATGACGATCGCCGACACGCGCGACGCCGACACGGCCGGGCGGGCGGTGCTCCAGACGCTGCGCGCCTACGGTGTCGACACGATCTTCGGTATTCCGGGGACGCACAACCTGGAGCTGTACCGACCGCTCTCGGACCTCGGCATCCGTGCCGTGACGACCCGGCACGAGCAGGGTGCCGGATATGCGGCAGACGGCTGGGCGCAGCAGACCGGCCTCCCCGGTGTCGTCATCACGACATCCGGCCCGGGCCTCCAGAACGCGATGAGCGCGGTCGGCACGGCGTTCTGCGAGTCGCGAGCGATGATCGTGCTGTCGCCGGGCGCGGCGATCGGCGACGAGTTCGCTGATCGGGGCACGCTGCACGAGACGAAGAACTCCTCCGCGATGGCTGACGCCGTCGCCGAATGGTCTCGACGGGTGCGCTCCGCCGCGGAGGCGGTTGAGGCCGTGCACGACGCCTTCGAGTTGTTCCGTACTGGACGGCCGCGGCCGATTCATATCGAGATTCCGCTTGACGTGCTTGAGGCTCCAGCCGCGTTGCCGGCCGAGGCGCGCGAGGCACGGCCGGGCGTCGTGGCGGCACGCGTGGACTCGGATGCGGTGGCAAGCGCCGCGGCGACCATCGAGGCTGCAGGGAATCCCGTGATCATCGCCGGCGGGGGCGCGACCCGTGCCACCGCCGAGGTGACTGCGCTGGCCGAGCGTTTGGGGGCGCCAGTTCTGACCACTCTCAACGGCAAGGGCACGATGGACGAGCGCCACGCGCTGGCACTGGGCGCAAGCCTGCGCCTGCCGGCCGCACGCCGTGTGGCCGAGGCAGCCGATGTGCTCATCGTGCTGGGATCCAAGCTCGGCGACGCCGAGCTGTGGGTGCCACAGTTGCGGCCGCGCGGCCGGGTGATCCGCGTGGACATCTCGGCGCCGCAGCTGCAGAAGAATCTCGCCGCCGATGTGGCCATTCGCGGAGACACCGCCGGCGTCGTGGCCGAGTTGTTGCCGATGGTGGCCCATCGTGGAGGGGCGGGGTCTGATCTCGGCGCCGTACGCACCGAGATCGCCGCGCAGATCGTCGCGGCGCTTCCGTCGACCGTGGCGCTCGGGGCGCAGATCGTCGACGCGTTGCCGGACGATGCCATCGTCGCTGGCGACTCCTCGCAGATCGTGTACCTGGCCGTCGCGAACCAGCTGCGGCAAGCGCGGCCGCACTCGATGCTCTACACACCGACGTACGCCACACTCGGGTACGGTCTGCCTGCCGCCATCGGCGCGCGCATCGCCAACCCGACGCGGCCCGTGGTCACGGTGATCGGGGACGGCGCGCTCATGTTCTGCGTGAACGAGCTCATGACCGCCGTCGAGCAGCGACTTGACCTGACGGTGGTGTGCGTCGACAACGGCGGATATGCCGAGATCAAGCAGAACGAGCAGGATCGCGGCATCTCACCCATCGGCGTCGACTTGCTTCAGCCCGATTGGGCGATGCTGGCCACGGCTTTCGGTGCGACGGGAATCAGTGTCGATGAGGGCCCCGACGTCGGGGCGGCGATCCGCGCGGCTGTGGAGGCCGGTGGCGTGCAGCTCGTCCACATCCGTCACAAGGCATAACCGCGCTGAGCCACCCGCTCGCGAATGGCCGCATCAACGATGCGCGCCAGAAACCGCGTTTCGCGGTAGTAGTTTCTGCCGCGAAGCGCGGTTACTGGCGCGCGGCCGGTGCGGGCGCCTGCCGCGCCCAATGGACGCGCCTGACCGCGGCTAGTCGTCGGCCGAGACCAGCAGCTGCTTGAGGTGCTTCTCGAGCTCGTCGCCGACGCTGACGCTCTCCGGATCGTAGAGCCACTGCAGCTGGAGGCCGTCCCAGAGAGCAGCGAGCCAGACCGCCTCGTACTCGGGGTCGAGGTCTGCGCGCATGTGCCCGGATGCCGCAGAACGCGCGAAGAGCTCCGCGAAGGTTCCGATCACGGTCTCGAAGCGCCTGTGGAAGTAGTCGTGCGCCGGATGCGCCGGAGCTGCGGCCTCGGCGGAGAGCACCGCGTACAGCTCGATCAGGCCGGGCATGCGCCCGGTGTCGTGGCGGGCGGCGTCGGGGAACGCCAGCAGCGTCGCCAGGGGACTCAGCCCTTCGCGTGTCGGTACGGCCCGGTACTCGAGCGCCGCGTCACGGTGGGCGATGACCGCAGCGAGCAGGTCGTCCTTGGTCGAGAAGTGGTGCAACAGCGTCGACTTGCCGATGCCGACGCGCTCGGAGATCTCACGGAGGCTCGTGGCGTGAAAGCCGCGGCTGGCGAAGAGCTTTGACGCCTCCTCGACGATGCGCACTCGCCGCTCCCGGCCGGGTGCATAACCGAGGTCGAGCACCCACGGCTTTTCGAAGTCGATGGCGTTGACGGTGCTCTGCCCCGTTGACGGGCGCGGAGCGTCGAGTCCGTGGAGCCGACGGATGTGTGTCTCGAGCATTTCCGGTACGTCGCAGCGCTCCGGCAGATAGAGCGAGATCAGCTGCAGACCGTCCCAGGCGGCGGTGAGGCGGACCGACTCCGACACGAGGTCGGAGTCCCGGGGGATCGATCCGGCATCCACGGCATCGTGGAAGAGCTCCGCCGACATCGTTCGCAGGCTCGCGTGGCGCTCCCGGAAACGCTCGTGCGCCGGGTGAGCGACACTGGTGGCCTCACCCGCCAGCGTCGTGAAGAGCGCGATGTATCCGGGGATCTCCGCATTCAACCGCGCCAGCTCGCCGACGACGTCGAGCGTGAATGCGCGTTCGCCGAGCAACTCTCTGCTCTGTTCAGACAGCCCGTCGACCACGGCCGAGAGGATCTCGTCCTTGGACGCGAAGTGGCGAAGAACACCCGGGTGAGAGAGCCCGGCATGGGTGGCGATGTCGCGCACCGAGACGGCGCCGAAGCCCTGCTCGAGGAAGAGCTCGGTGGCGGCGGTGAGTATGGCGGCGCGCGTGCGTGCGGCGGTGACGGAGCGTGCGGATGCCGGTGGCCCCGCGAGCGCCAACGATGGAACTCGTGTGGCGATTGCGTCGATCATCCGTCCCCCTGAACAGTGTTGAACCCAACTGTGCTGAACCCATCTTGCCACACACCGGTTACCAGCCGGACGATATTCAGTTACCAGATGGTCTAGTTTCATGTATGCTCGTCCGCGAGCCGACGAAGGCTCGCGTTCAGCGAAAGGAACACCATGACAGAGTCGTCGGTGGCCGCGGAAGCGACCAACACTGGTACTGGAGGCGTCGCAGAGCTCCCGCACGGAGCACAGAAGGCACGCGCACCGCGCGGCTACATTCTGGGTCTCGCATCCTCCAACTTCGGTGTGTACCTGGCCCTGCTGACGCCGGTCATGGTGTCGCTGGCGTTCAAGGTGCAGCACATCACCTCCTCGCCGGAGGAGGCAACCGCCGCGCTCGGCCTGATCATGGGTGTCGGCGCGCTCTTCGCCCTGCTGTGCAACCCCCTCGTCGGCCGTCTCTCCGACCGCACGGTGTCCCGCTTCGGCATGCGCCGGCCCTGGATGCTCGGTGGCGCTATCGTCGGCCTCGCCGCCTTCGCGCTGATCGGCGTCGCCACCAGCACCTGGATGGTGCTGCTCGGCTGGTGCGTCGTGCAGGCCTCCATGAACGGTCTCCTCGCGGCATCCACCGCCACCGTCCCCGACCAGGTCCCGGTCTCCGTCCGTGGCAAGGTCTCCGGCATCATCGGCCTCACCACGCCCCTCGGCATCCTCGGCGGCAGCTTCCTCGTGAACTTCCTCGCCGATGACTTCGCTCGTTTCGTCGTTCCCGGCGTGATCGCCCTCGTTCTCGTCAGCGCCTTCGTCTTCATCCTCAAGGACCGCGTTCTCACCGAGAAGCCGGCCGAGCGCTACGGCGTCAAGGAGTTCTTCGGCTCCTTCGTCTTCAACCCGGTCAAGCACAAGGACTTCGGCTGGACCTGGCTGACCAAGTTCCTCGTCATGTTCGGCTACGCCGGCATCGCGACCTTCCTGCCCTTCTACCTCACCCAGCAGTTCGAGCTGGGCGAGCAGGAGGCCATCGGCATCATCCTCATGGCCAACATGGCATCGATGCTCGCCATGGCCATCTCCGGTCCGATCGGCGGCATCCTCTCCGACAAGTTCGGCAAGCGTCGTCCGTTCGTCGCCGTCGCCGGCGGCATCATGGCGATCGGCCTGGTCGTGCTCGCGTTCGCCCCGAGCATCGAGATGGTCATCGTCGCCCAGACCATCATCGGCTTCGGCGCCGGCTCCTTCATGTCGGTCGACACCGCACTGGCCACCCAGGTGCTGCCGAACTCGAACGACACCGCCAAGGACCTCGGCGTCCTGAACATCGCCAACGCCCTTCCCCAGTCGATCGCCCCGGCGATCGCTCCGGCCATCATCGCCTTCGGCGCCACCACGGCGCTCGGCGGCTACACCACCTATTACCTCTTCGGCGCCGTAGTCGCACTGGCCGGCGCAGTCCTCGTGTACCGAATCAAGGGAGTCAAGTAACGCCATGACCGACACCATCAACACGACCCCGGATGCCGCGGCAACCGCCCCCGTCGACCCGACGTACCGCGACGCAACGCTCTCAACCGATGAGCGCGTCGAGAACCTGCTCGGTCAGATGACGCTCGAGGAGAAGGCCGGACTCTTCTTCCAGACCATGATCACCATGACGCAAGACGGGGAGCTCTCCCAGGGCGACCCGACCTTCGGCCTGCCGGCCAACGAGGTGTTCGTCATCGACAAGGGCATGAACCACTTCAATGTGATGGGCTCCGCCCCGACGCCCGAGCTCATGGCGACGTGGCACAACGCGCTGCAGACGCTCGCGGCCACCACCCGCCTCGGCATCCCCGTCACGATCTCGACCGACCCCCGCCACTCCTTCAGCGACAACCCGCTCGCCGGCATGATGGCCGGGCCGTTCTCGTCCTGGCCGGAGTCGATCGGTCTCGCCGCCATCCGCGATGAGGACGTCGTCGAGCAGTTCGGCGACATCGCGCGTCAGGAGTACCTGGCCGTCGGCATCCGCCTCGCCCTGCACCCGCAGATCGACCTCGCCACCGAGCCGCGCTGGGGCCGCCAGGTCGCCACCTTCGGCGAGGACCCGGAGCTGACCAGCGCGCTCGGCGCCGCGTACATCCGCGGATTCCAGGGCGAAACCCTCGGCAGCGACTCCGTCTCGACGATGACGAAGCACTTCCCGGGCGGCGGCCCGCAGATGGACGGCGAGGACGCACACTTCGCCTACGGCCGCGAGCAGGTCTATCCCGGTGACCAGTTCGATCTGCACCTCAAGCCCTTCGAGGCGGCCTTCGAGGCCGGCACCAGCCAGATCATGCCGTACTACGGCATGCCGGTCGGCACCGAGCACGAAGAGGTCGGCTTCGGCTTCAACAAGAGCGTCATCACCGGTCTGCTGCGCGAGCGCTTCGGCTTCGATGGCATCGTCTGCACCGACTGGGGCCTCATCTCCGATTCCGAGATCATGGGCCAGCCGTTCCCGGCCCGTGCCTGGGGCGTTGAACACCTGACCCCGCGCGAGCGCATGCTCAAGATCATCGAGGCCGGCGTCGACCAGTTCGGTGGCGAGGCGATCCCCGAGATGCTGATCGAGCTCGTGCGGAGCGGTGACGTCAGCGAGGCACGCCTCGACGAGTCCGCTCGCCGCCTGCTGCGCGAGAAGTTCGTGCTCGGCCTCTTCGACGCGCCGCTCGTCGACGTGGAGAAGGCCGGCCGGGTCGTCGGCTCCGCCGAGTTCCGTGCGGCGGGCGAGGCCGCCCAGCGCGCCTCCATCACCGTGCTCACCAACACCGCATCGGATGCCGGCACCCCGGCGCTTCCGCTGGCACGCGGCCTCAAGCTTTACGTCGAGGGCATCGATGCAGACGTTGCCGCGGAGTACGGCACCGTCGTCGAGACGCCGGCCGAGGCCGACGCCGCCGTCATCCGCGTCCAGGCGCCGTTCGACGTGCGCGAGACGTTCTTCGAGAACTTCTTCCACCAGGGCTCGCTCGACTTCACCGACGAGGCGATCGCCCACGTTCGTGAGATCGCCGCCGCCGTGCCGACCGTGCTCGACGTGCACCTGGATCGCCCCGCGATCCTGACGCCGATCATCGACGCCCCCGTCGCCGTCGTCGCCAACTACGGTGCGAACGCCCGTGCGCTCCTCGACGTGCTCACCGGCGCTGCGGCGGCCAAGGGCAAGCTCCCGTTCGATCTGCCGTCGAGCATGGCCGCCGTCGAGGCGAGCCGTGAGGACGTTCCGTTCGACACGAAGGACCCGCTGTTCCGCTTCGGGCACGGCCTCACGGTCTGAGCCGCGATGCGGCTCTAGCCCTCGGTTCGAGAGCAGCGACGAGCTAACACAACGACCTCCTCCTGCGCAATGGGATTGCGCCGGGGGAGGTCGTTGCTTATGGTGCTGGCATACCTTGAGGGAGAAAACCTCAGGGCCGAGTGGATCCCTAGTCGCTACCCGATAAAGTGACGGCACGGAGCGCTCACAATCAGGTGGCCCTCCGCCCGAGAACCCCCCATTGCTGGTGGGGGGCCACCGCCAAACCCGAACAGTCAGAGCCCGAACAGAGACCCGGACCGACGGGCATAGCCGCGAGCTTCCCAGCGGGGGACGGTGGGAAGGCGCTATGTCCGTCCCGCGGGTCCGGCGGCGTACACCCGGGAGAGTAACGCGAGCACTCCCCGGGGCGGATGCCGCTCGCAGCCAGCGTCGATACGATCGGTTCATGACACGCTCAGCCGGCCCCGATCAGTGGGGAACCCCGTGGGGTTCCGGCCCGTGGCAGTGGGGCCGCAGCGAGAGCGGGCCGCCCCGCGGAGCTCGCTGGTTTCCCGTTGTGCTGTCGCTGCTGGTGCAGCTGGTGGTCGCCGTCGTGTTGCTCGCCAGGGACGAATTCGGGGGAGCGCCGGCATCCGCAGCGGTGCTCGCCTCACCGGTGCTCGCCGCCATGCTCGGCTCGTTCCTGCTGCTCTGGCTGCGCCGCTGGCCGGGGCCGAGCGTCGTGGCCGTCGCCCTCTGCACCTTCCCGGCGATCTTCCTGAGCACCATTCCCGTGCCCATCGCCATCCCGCTGGCCTTCGCGGTGATTGGCGCGACCGTGCGCGGCGCACGGGTGTGGGTGTGGAGCACGGTCGGGGCCGGCCTGCTGCTCACCGTCGCACTCGCGTTCACGGTTGCCGAGCGCCCGAGCGACATCGTGCGCCCGCTCGCGGTGATGCTCGTGCTCAGCGTTCTCGTCGGGCTGGGGGAGGCGATTCGCAACCGGCGCGACCGTTTCGCCGAGTACCGCGCGGCGGCAGTCCGCAGGCGGCAGAGCGAGGCCGAGAAAGAGCGCGTGCGCATCGCCAGGGAGCTCCACGACGTGCTCGCCCACTCCCTCTCCTCGATCAACGTGCAGGCGAGCGTCGGCCTGCACCTCATCGACGAGCAGCCGGAGAAGGCCGCGGAGGCGCTGGCGAACATCAAGGCGACGAGCAAGTCGGCCCTCGAGGAGGTGCGCGGTGTGCTCGGCTTCCTCCGCTCGAGTGTCGACGGTGCCGATGAGGCGGCCCCGCGCATGCCGCAACCGGAGCTGGCCCGGCTGCCCGCGCTCGTCGAATCCGTCTCGGCGCTCGGCGTGAACGTCACGCTCGCCGGGCAGCCACCGCTCGGCCTGGCCCAGCTCGCCGAGCTCACCATCTACCGTGTCGTCCAGGAGGCGCTGACCAACATCACCAGGCACTCCACCGCGAAGAACGCCACGGTGGCGTTCACGGATGACGGCGGCAGCACCCTCGTGACCGTGACCGACGACGGCACCCACCCGCCCGGCACGGAACTCGTCGAGGGGCGCGGGCTTCTCGGCATGCAGGAGCGCGCGGTGCTCCTCGGCGGAACACTGGAATCCGGATGGCTGCCGGAGGGCGGCTTCCGCGTAGCGCTCCGGCTGCCCAGGGGCGGAGATCTGTCGTGATCAGCGTCTACCTGGCCGACGACCAGGCGCTCGTGCGCGGCGGATTCCGGGCACTGCTGGAGTCGGAGGCCGACCTCACCGTCGTCGGTGAGGCAGGCACAGGGCGCGCGGTGCTCGATGGGGTGCGCGCCACCAGGCCCGATGTCGTGCTGATGGACATCCGGATGCCGGACGGCGACGGGCTGTGGGCCACCGCGGCGATCACCGCTGATCCCGCCCTCGCCCACACGCACGTCGTCATGGTGACGACGTTCGAGCTCGACGACTACGTTGCAGAGGCGATCCGCGCCGGCGCGAGCGGCTTCCTCGTCAAGGACACCGAACCGGTGGAGCTGATCCGGGCCGTTCGGGTCGCGGCCGCAGGCGACGCGCTGCTCTCGCCCGGCGTGACGCGCCGCCTGCTTGCGCGGATGGCGGCCGGCCTGAAGGACGCACCGAACACCGAGCAGCTCGCCGTGCTCACCGAGAGGGAGCGCGAGGTGCTCACCCTCGTCGGGCGCGGCCTCAGCAACGACGAGATCGCCGAGGCACTCGTGCTCAGCCCGTTGACGGCGAAGACCCACGTGTCCCGGGTGATGGGCAAGCTCGGCGCGCGCGACCGGGTCCACCTCGTCGTGACGGCGTACGAGACCGGCCTGGTGCGCGCGGGCTGGAACTGAGCGGGCCCGGCGTACTCCCGGGGGAGCAGCCGAAGTGTCTGCCGCGGGCGGATTCGCAGCATGCGGCATCCGGCGAGGCTGGAGGAGCGGTCGCACCCGATCGCTCACCCGTCGATTGGACCCCACCATGTTCACAACACTCATGTCCTCCCCGGCCATCGCCACGGTCGCCGCCCATCCTTACGGCTGGGGCGGGCCGAGCTGGCTCTTCATCCTGATCCCGATCTTCTGGATCACCCTGTTCGTGCTGTTCTTCGTCTTCATGGGCCGCCGTTGGCGCGGCCGCGGCTACGGCCCGCACGGCTGGGCACCGACCGTCTCGGCCGAGCAGACGCTGTCGGAGCGCTACGCCCGCGGCGACATCGACGAGACCGAGTATCGGGCGCGCCTGGAGGTGCTGCGGGCGAACCGTCCGGAGCGCTAGCGGGCGCCTCCGAGGCAGGAGGAAATCGGGCGGATGCTGCTTCTGCGGCATCCGCTCGCTAAAATCGAACGCGGGCTGCACTCGGTGCGGCCCGTTTCGAGTGGAGGCAAGACATGGCCGAATGGCTGCAGAGCGACGCGTCGTCGTCGGTGCTGTTGATCGTGGCGGCGGTGCTTGTGCTCGCTCTGGCAGTGACAGTGGTGCTCTGGCTCAGGGCCGCGCGGCGGTTGCGCCGGAGCGATCGGGACTGGACGAGTGCCGAGCGCACCCGCATCGACCTCGAACTCTCGCTGGCCGAGCAGACCGGCCGCCTCGGCATCGTGCGCGAGCTGCAGGACGTCGCCGTGCTCAACGTCTCCCGCCTGATCACCCAGGCAGAGGGCGCGCGCTACACCGCCGAAAGCGACCCCAGTTCGGCCGCCCGCGTCGTCGGCGCGATCGTCGAGTCCGGCCGTGAGGCCGTCGGCGACATGCGCCGCGTGCTCACCGTGGCGCGCGAGGGTGAATCCGTCTCCTCGCGCCAGCCGGGGCTGCAGTCGGCCCGTGACCTCTTCCGCGTGATGCGGGATGCCGGCCTCACCATCGTCTTCGACGAATCGGGTGAGCGCTACGAGCTCAAGCCGGGTGCCGAGCTGGCCATCTTCCGCATTCTGCAGGGGGCGCTGGCCAACGCGCTCAAGCACGGCGGAACCGGCACGGAGGCGAAGGTCTCGTTCAGCTGGACCCGTGACGGGCTGCAGCTGCTCGTCGACGACGACGGCATCCGGGCCAAGGCCCGCCGCGCCGGCCTGGATTCCGAGGCGATCAACCGCGACACCGCGTACACGATCGACGACGACCTGCACGCGCTCACGTCCAACTTCTCCGGCGCCGGCCTCACCCAGATGAAGCAGCGCGCCGAGCTCTACGGCGGCGTGTTCCAGGCCCGCACCGTTCCCGGCGTCGGCTTCTCGGTGTCGGTCATCTTCCCCGCGCTGCGCTTCCACAATGGGGTGCACAGCGTCAACCTCGCGCGATGAGCGTCGCGGAAGTCGGCGAACTCGATGAGCTCGCGGCCCGCAAGATCGTCGTCCGCGAGGCGTGGGCCGTCGGCATCGCGACGGCCGCGTACGGCATCTCCTTCGGGGCACTCGCCGTCGCGGCAGGCCTCGACGTCTGGCAGGCCTGCTTCCTCAGCCTGGTGATGTTCACCGGCGGTTCGCAGTACGCGCTCGTGGGCGTGCTCGCCACCGGCGGTGTCGCCGCCGGTCCCACCGCGATCGCCGGAGCGGCACTCCTCGGAACCCGCAACGCCATCTACGGCATGCGGATGGCGCCGATCCTCGGCGGCGGCTGGTGGACCAAGCTCGCCGCGGCGTGGGGCACGATCGACGAATCAACGGCCGTCGCCCTCGCCCAGCCGCGGCCGCACCTGCGCCGGGTCGGCTTCTGGGTGACCGCGATCGTGATCTTCATCGGCTGGAACCTCACGACCCTGCTCGGGGCGCTCATCGGTGATGCGCTGGGCGACCCGCGCATCTACGGACTCGATGCCGCAGCCGCCGCCGCGTTCCTCGGACTGCTCTGGCCCCGACTGAAGCGCCTGCAGGCGAGCGCCGTCGCCGTGGCCGCCGCCCTCGTCGCCGTTCTGCTGACGCCCGTGCTGATGCCCGGCCTGCCCGTGCTCGTCGCCGCCCTCGTTGCCGTCGTCGTCGGTGCGTTCAACTGGCTGGGGACGGAGAAGCGCGCATGACCATGTGGCAGATCGTGATTCTCGCGTCGATCGCGTGCGTCATCCTGAAGCTCGCCGGCTACCTCGTGCCGCCGCGGGTTCTCGACAACCCGGCCGTGTCCCGCGTCGCGGAGCTGCTCACCGTCGCGCTGCTCGCGGCGCTCATCGGGGTGCAGACCTTCGCGCAGGGCCAGGAGATCGTGATCGATGCCCGTGTGCCCGCCGTGATCGTGGCCGCCGGGCTGTTCGCGCTGCGCGTGCCGTTCATCGTCGTGGTGATCGTGGCCGCGCTCGTCGCCGCCGGCATCCGCGCCCTCAGCTAGCCGCCCACCTCCGACGTCTGAACGCGCGGGCGAGGGCTCCCTCGCCGCTTAAGGCGGCGTTCACCCGGGCGCCACCTGCCGCTTACACCGCCTGTCTACCGTCACAGAGCGCGCACTATGCGCGAAAGATCTGACCTCTTGACGAAGGCGAAGTATGACTGCTCCACATCCGATACCCCCGAACCCTCAACGCTCGCCGAGGCGGGTGCTCGCGCTTGTGACCGCGGGCGCACTGATGCTCACCGGCGCGGTGAGCCTCGATGCGGTCGCCACCGAGAGCGCCGCGGTCGCGGCGCCAGACAGTAACGGCCTGAACCTGGGCGGCGACGGCTCCTCGCTGCTGACCGCCGAGACGGAGGCCGTGGCCCCCGGTCTCGACCTCACCTCTTTCCGTCGCGTGCAGGGCGCCGGTTGGGTGAGCGGCCATGTCATGGTCGCCGACCTGTCCACACCGACGCTCAGCCTGGACGTGCTCGACGCCGGAACCGTGAGCGGCGGTGCGACGGTCTCAGAGCAGATCAGTGGCACCGGCGCCGTGGCCGCGGTCAACGGCGACTACTTCGACATGAACGCTTCGGTTGCACCCGTGTCGACGAACGTGTCGTCGACGCAGGGCATCCGCACCGCCAGCCCGGCCGACCGACCGGCATTCACCATGAACGACGGTCTGGCGACGGTTCAGAAGCTCATGGTGCAGGGCACCGTGGAGTTCGCGGGCGGCAGCACGACGCTCTCCGGCATCAACACCCCGAGCGTCGAGGCCAACCGCATCGGCCTGTACACCTCGATCTGGGGGAGCTACCCGCTGAACGCGCCGATCGGTGGCGCGACCGACATCGCCGCGGTATCCGTCGTGGACGGCCTCGTCTCGGCGATCGAAACGGATCCGGCGGCGCTGACACAGCCGGCGAACATCCCCAGCGGAACGAGTGTGCTCGTCGGCCGCGGCACGCAGGCCGTCGCGTTGAGCGCGCTCAGCGTCGGCGACCCGATCGTGATCACCACCGGTGTGAGCAAGGATGTCGACCTGGCGGTCAGCGGAAACCAGTGGCTCGTCGCCGACGGTGTCCAGACCCCGGACGACCAGGTCGAGGCGGCCCGCACCGCCGTAGGCGTCAGCCGAGACGGCAGCACCGTCTACGTGGTGGCCGTTGACGGACGCGCCGGCGACAGCCGCGGCCTGACGGTACAGGAACTCGGACGGTTGATGCTCGACCTCGGCGCCTGGAACGCCATCAACCTCGACGGCGGTGGGTCAACCACGATGCTCGCCCGAACGGCCGGGAACACCGAGGCAACGGTGGTGAACCGCCCCTCAGACGGGAACGAGCGAATCGTCGCCAACAGCCTCGCCTTCTTCTCCTCCGCGCCCGCGGCCCAGCTGAGCGACGTGATGGTCGCGCCCGCGCTGAAGCGCCAGGGCGCCGACACGGTGCTTCCTGGACTCCACCGCACCCTCACGGGCACCGGCCTCGACGCCAATCTGCAGGGCATCCCCGCCGAGGGCGCCTTCGCTGCGGACAGCGCAACCGTCAGCCTCGAAGCGATCGACGGTGGCTCCGCCCGCGTACTCGGCGTGGCTGCGGGACAGGCCAGCGTGAACTACACCGCAGAGGGCAAGACCGCCTCGAGCGGCATCCGCGTACTCGGCGAGCTGCAACGCATCACCGCCGACAAGTCGGTCGTGGCCCTGCAGACGGCCGGCCAGACGGGCGAGGTGCGCCTGACCGCCCTCGACGGCGACGGCAACCGGGTGCCCGTCGAGGTGAGCGACGCATCGGTGCAGGCCGGCGAGAAGGTGAGCGTCGTGCCGAACGGGCTCGACAGCTGGCTGATCACCCCGACGGCGGATGCCGGATCGGCCACGATCACCTTCACCGTCGGCGGACGGAGCGTCGACGTCGCGGTGACCATCGGTTACGACGTCACAACGGTCGCCGACTTCTCCAACGGTGCGGATTGGAAGTTCGCCTCCGACCGGGCGGCCGGAACGCTCACCCCGATGCCGGCCGGCGGGCCGAACGGTGAGGACGCACTGCGCCTGCAACACGACTTCACCACATCGACCGCGACCCGCGGTTCCTACGCCGTGGCCCCGGCCCCGATCCAGATTCCCGGGCAGCCGCAGGCGCTGAGCCTCTGGATCAAGGGCGACGGCAGTGGGATCTGGCCGCGCATCCAGCTGAAGAGCGCCGCAGGCGTGACCAGCAACCTCGACGGCCCGATGGTCACCTGGAACGACTGGCAGCAGGTGCGCTTCACCGTGCCCGTCGGCACCGCCTACCCGATCGAGATCTCGCGGGTGCGATTCATGGAGACGCGCACGGCCGTCTCCTACCAGGGCGACGTGAGCATTGCCGGGCTCGAGGCGATCGTTCCGGCGAGCGTCGATCAGCCGGCATCCCCGTATGTGCACGATCCGATCATCGCGGCCAACGGCACGGTCGACGGCCGCGCCCAGCGCATCGCCGTGATGAGCGACGCGCAGTTCGTCGGTCGCAACCCCGACAGCGTCAACGCCCAGGGTGCCCGCAAGGCGCTGCGGGAGATCGTCGCCGAGAACCCCGACCTCCTCGTGATCAACGGCGACTTCGTCGACGAGGCGGCAGACATCGACTTCGAGCTCGCTGAGCGCATCCTTGACGAGGAAGTCGGCTCGAAGCTGCCGTGGATCTACGTGCCGGGCAACCACGAGGTGATGGGGGCGCCGATCAGCAACTTCGAGAAGTTCTTCGGCGCCGCGTCGGGCACGCGCGACCTCGGTTCCACCCGCATCATCACGCTGAACAGCTCGGCTGGCACTCTGCGCGGCGGCGGAATGGCGCAGCTGAACATGCTGGAGGCGCAGCTGAAGGATGCCGCATCCGATGCCGGTGTCACGGGCGTGATGGTCTTCTTCCACCATCCATCCGACGACCCGCTGTCGAGCAAGGACAGCCAGCTGGGCGACCGCTACGAGGCGGCGGCGCTGAACGAGCGCTTCGCCACGTTCCGCAAGGACACGGGAAAGTCGATCGCCGTGATCAACGGTCACGTCGGCGTCTTCCACGGTGCGAGCGTCGACGGCGTCTCGCAGATCATCAACGGCAACTCGGGCAAGGGGCCGGCCGGCGCGGCCGACCACGGCGGATTCGTCGGGTGGACGTTGCTCGGTGTGAACCCCCGCGCCGGCGTCGTCGGCGCCAACCCGGACTCCGTCAGCTCGCGCATCAACTGGATGCAGGCCGAGACGCGACCGCGCGTGGACGAGCTGCGGCTGGATGCGCCGACCGTGATGACCGTGGGGGAGACCGCCTCCGTGGCGTCGACGCTGGTGCAGGACGGCGGCCGCGAGGTGCCCGTTGCCTGGCCGGTCACCGCCCAGTGGGCCGGCGAGGGCGTCACCGTGGTCGACGGCGGGAGCACGCGCAGCCAGGAGCGCGCGGCATCCACCCTGCGCCTGAACACCCTGACCGGTGAGCTCACCGCCACACAGGCGGGCACGGCGATGCTGAGCGTGACCGTCAACGGTGTTCGTGCCGAGGTGCCGGTCACGGTGGCCGGGGCTCCAGTTGACCCTGTCGATCCGACCGATCCGACCGATCCGACCGACCCCGTCGACCCGACGGACCCCACTGGACCCACCGACCCCACCGATCCGAGCGGCCCGGGGAACGGCAACGGCGGCAGCACCGGCGAGGGTTCCGACGTTGCGGGCGGCTCCAGCGATACCGGTGCCATCGCCACCACCGGGTTCGCCGCCGGCAGCCTCGGTCTGGGCGGCGCGATCCTGCTGTTGGCCGGCGCAGCGCTCGTGGTGATCCGCCGTCGAAAGCTGCGCACCCGGCAGTAGCGCGACAGAAAAGCAGAGGAGGCACCCCCGGCAGGGGTGCCTCCTCGTGCATGCGGTGCGGCGCGTCGGCCGCGTGATTCAGTCCTCGAGGTTGTCGACGCCGGGCATCCAGGCGTTGCCAGGAACGCCCCAGCCGCGCTTGCGGGTGATCTTCGCGATGATGCGCTGGTAGTCGTCCTCGACGCGGTCGACGTAGAGCAGGCCGTCCAGGTGGTCGTACTCGTGCTGGAAGATGCGGGCCAGCCAGCCCTCCGCGACGATCTCGAACGGCTTGCCGTCGATGTCCGTCGCGCGCAGGATGACGCGGTCGGCCCGGCGCAGCGGGAACCGCTCGCCGGGGAACGACAGGCAGCCCTCCGACTCCTCATCCTCGTCGGCTGGGCCGACGTCCATCGGGCTCAGCCAGAGCTCGGGGTTGATGGCGACGCCGCGCCACTTCACCCCGTCATCGTCGACCCAGCCGAAGGTGAACAGACGGAGCGGAACACCGACCTGGGGGCCGGCGAGGCCGACGCCGGGGGCGGCATCCATGGTCTCGAACATGTCGGTGACGAGGGTGCGCAGCTCGTCGTCGAATACGGTCACGGGGGCTGCGGGGGTGTGCAGCACGGGATCTCCGGAGATCCGGATGGGAAGAACGGCCATGTTCACAGAATATCGGCCCCGGTCACGTTAGTGTCGTGGGGTGCCCTTCGAATTCAACGACCTTGCCGAGGAACTGATTCCACAGGACCCACGAGTCGTCTTCGGAATCGTGCTCGCGCTCATCGGCGCGGTGTTCCTCTCGCTCGGCGCGCAGTTCCAGCACCGCGGGGTCGTCAAGGTCGAACGCAACACCCAGTACGCCGGGGGCTCCGGACTCAACGTGAAGCAGCTGATGCTGCTGCTCGCCCGGCCGTCGTGGGTCATCGGCACGCTCATGCTCGGCTTCGCCGTCGTGCTGCAGCTCGCCAGCCTCACCCAGGCGCCACTCATGGTCGTGCAGCCCCTCGGTGCCGTCGCGCTGGTGATCACGTCGATTGTCAACGCACGCGTGAGCAAGGTCGCCCTCAATCGCAGGTCGATCATCGCGATCTGCATGTGTGTCGGCGGCGTCGGCCTGTTCGTGACGATCGCCGCCTTCACCGCGGTCGACAAGCCGGTCACCGACGAGGACCTCATCACGATCCTCGTGATCCTCGCCGTGGTGCTCGTCGCCTTCGTGCTTGCGTTCATCGCCCTGCGCAACAAGTTCAAGGCGCTCTTCTACATTCTCGGGGCTGGCGTGCTCTACGGCTTCGTCGCGACGCTCGCGAAGGTGATCATCAGCCGCATCCAGAACGAGAACTTCGAGTGGCTCACCTTCACCTGCGTCGTCGCGTTGCTCGCCGCGGCAGCACTCGGTGGCTACTTCGTTCAGAACGCGTACGCGTCCGGCCCGCCTGACCTGGTCATCGCCGGGCTCACCGTCGTCGACCCGCTCGTGGCCGTTGCCATCGGCATCTTCGTGCTCGATGAGGCGTCACAGGCGCCGCTCTGGGCCGTGATCGGCTTCGTTGTGGCCGGAGCGGTCGCGATCTGGGGCGTCTTCGCCCTCGCCAAACACCACCCGCAGACGAAGGTCTGAGCGTCGGCTGAGATCCGACGCTCCGGGGAACATTTGACAGTGTCACAGCCAGCCCGGTTTAGACTGGGGGCATGCAGTTCCGCTTCGAGGCGGACCACTGACTTTTCGCCGGCGCATTCTTCCCGGCCCAGCACCGTGAGGGAATCTCCACTTGACTGAAACGCCAGGCTCGTCTTCCGCCGCACCCGCGGCCGGCTCACGGTCCGCGCAGAAGCCATTGCGCGTGCTGATCGGCGCCGACACCTTTGCGCCAGACGTCAACGGTGCGGCTCGCTTCGCCGAGCGTCTCGCCGCCGGCCTCGTCGCCCGCGGTCACGAGGTCCACATCATGGCTCCCGCCGCTTCGCGCAAGCACGGCAGCTGGATGGAGGAACACGAGGGCCAGAAGATGATGGCCCACCGCCTGCGCAGCTGGCGTTGGTACCCGCACGACTGGCTGCGCTTCGCGCTGCCGTGGCGGATCCGCCAGAACAGCGCGCGCGTGATCGACCTCGTGCAGCCGGATGTCGTGCACTTCCAGTCGCACATCATCGTCGGGCGCGGTCTCTCGGTCGAAGCCGAGAAGCGCGGCATCCGCATCATCGGCACCAACCACTTCATGCCCGAGAACCTGCTCGAGTTCACCCTGCTGCCGAAGGCGTGGCAGGAATGGGCCATTGGGCTCGCCTGGAAGGCCGCGCGCCGCACCTTCGGCCGCGCCGAAGCCGTGACGACGCCGACCGCGAAGGCGGCGCAGTTCCTCGAGCAGTACACCGGACTCAAGGGTGTGCACGCGATCTCCTGCGGCATCGATGCCCACGAGTACACCCCGAACTTCGAGCCGCGCACGGGTAACACGGTGCTCTTCGTCGGTCGCGTGACCGGTGAGAAGCAGATCGACGTGCTGCTCAAGGCGCTGACGTTGCTGCCAGCCGAGCTCGACACCAAGCTCCACATCGTCGGCGGGGGAGACCAGATGCGCAACCTGCAGCACCTGGCCGACACCCTGGGCCTGGGCGACCGGGTCACGTTCCGCGGCTACGTCACCGAGGCCGAGCTCCGCGCCGAGTACACGGGTGCAACCGTCTTCGCCATGCCGTCGATCGCCGAGCTGCAGAGCATCGCGACCATGGAGGCCATGGCATCCGGTCTGCCGATCGTCGCGGCGAACGCGATGGCACTGCCGCACCTTGTCGCCGACGGCCAGAATGGCTTCCTGTTCGAGCCGAGCAACCCCACCGACCTCGCCGAGAAGCTGCGCACGGTGCTCGAGATGGCACCGGATGAGCTCACGGCAATGAAGCAGGAGTCACTCAACCGCATCGTCGCACACGACATCCAACGCACGATCAGCACCTTTGAGAGCCTGTATCGTGGAGAAGCTGTGACCGAACTGGTCACCAACGCTGCACCCGCCGCATCCTCAGACTGATTTCTGAACGGATGCCGGAAGGCGCACGGGGCGGTAGCTCAGCTGGTTAGAGCATCGGACTCATAATCCGCCGGTCACGGGTTCAAGTCCCGTCCGCCCTACTCTTAAATGCCTGATCAAGCGCTATTTAGCGCCACGCGTTTGCTTCGGAAGTGCTGAAACGCTCCTGATCCCGAATGTCTGCATCGGGTATCTCGCGCTCAGAGCAAGCGCCCTTGTTCGCCTCCCGCCACAGGCGATTGTGATTGGCTACAGTTGGGGCATGACTGTCGATGGCCATGACATGGTGATGATCGGGGGTGGATCGTTCCGAATGGGCTCCGACGAGTTCTACTCCGACGAGCGCCCCGTTCACGAGCGCCGGGTCGACCCGTTCTTCCTCGACCGGTACGCAGTGACGAACGCGAGGTTCGCCGAGTTCGTGGACGCGACGGGCTATGTCACAATCGCGGAGCGCAAGCTTGAGGCTGCTGCGTTTCCGGGCGCGGATCCGGCCGATCTGGTCCCGGGGTCGATGGTGTTCACGCCGACTCGCGGCCCGGTCGACCTCGGCGATTGGCGGGGATGGTGGCGCTGGCAGCCCGGCGCCTATTGGCGTCGGCCGTTCGGCCCGGGCTCGTCGATTGATGCTCGTATGCAACACCCCGTCGTGCATGTCGCGTTCGAGGATGCGGCCTCGTTCGCGGACTGGGCGGGGCTTCGGTTGCCGACGGAGGCGGAGCATGAGTTCGCATCACGCGGAGGGGTCGACGGTGCACGGTTCGCATGGGGCGAGGAGCCCTACCCCGGCGGTATCGCGCAGGCGAACTCCTGGTTGGGTCGCTTTCCGTACGACAACCGAGGGGTCGGCGGTACGGCCAAGGTCGGTACATACCCCGCGAACGGCTTCGGGTTGTTCGACATGATTGGGAACGTCTGGGAGTGGACGAGCGACTTCTACACCCCTCGCCATGTGCGGTTGTCGGATCGGCCGGTCGATGCGGGCAAGCGGGAGAACCTGCTGGCTCGCGCCAGCGCAGACGAGGCCTTCCCCTCGACAGCGCGCCGCGTGCTCAAGGGGGGCTCGTTCTTGTGCTCACCGGAATACTGTCTGCGCTTTCGGCCGGCAGCGCGGTCGCCGCAATCGGAGGACACCGGGATGTCGCACATCGGTTTCCGTTGCGCGCGCGATGCATAAAGTGACGGTCGGGTCGTCAGCGATTCGTCACTCGAAGCGTGACTAGCTGAGGCCGGCACTGCTAGGGTCCAATCAAACTTGTCGAAGTGGGGAGACAAAGCGATGGCCGATAAGCCGAACATCATCCTGTTCATGTCCGATGATGTCGGGTGGGGTGATCTGGGATGTTACGGCGGCGGCGAGAACCGAGGTGCGCCGACACCGAACCTCGATCGCCTTGCGGCCGAGGGCCTGCAATTCATGTCGTTCTACGGGCAACCGAGCTGCACGCCGGGACGCGCCGCGGCTCTGACCGGGCGACTTCCGATCCGCAGCGGCATGACGACCGTCGCGTTCCCCGGGCAGGGCGGCGGGATGCCCGCCGCGGAGTGGACTCTCGCGAGCGTTCTCAAGAAGGCCGACTACAACACCTGCCACATCGGCAAGTGGCACGTCGGTGAGGCGGACTACGCCATGCCGACGGCGCACGGCTTCGACGAGATGTACAACACGACGCTTTACCACCTCAATGCGTACACCTACACCGACAGGGCGTATAACCCCGACTTCCCCTTCGACGACGCAGAGACGATGAAGATGTGGGGCAACGTCACCGGGGCGCTCGAAGGCAAAGTTGGGGAGACGCCGCGCGAGGTCGAGAAGATCGATTCCTCCAACATTCCGTTCATCGATGAGAAGTCGACGAACATCGCGCTGGACTACCTCGAAGAGCATGCGAACGGGGAGAACCCGTTCTTCCTTTACCTGAACACGGCGAAGCTGCACCAACCGAACCTGCCCCACCCCGACTTCGAGGGTGCGTCCCTGGCCAAGTCGAAATACCTCGACTCCCTGGTCGAGCTCGACCACCGGGTGGGTCAAGTCGTTGACAAGGTCCGTGAGTTGGGCATCGAAGAGAACACCCTGATCGTCTGGACGACCGACAACGGCGCGTGGCAAGACGTCTACCCCGACTGCGGGTACACCCCGTACCGTGGCACGAAAGGCACCGACTACGAAGGCGGCAGCCGCGTACCCGCGATCGCCTGGTGGCCCGGAACCATCGAGGCCGGACGACGTAACTCCGAGATCGTCGGTTCCCTCGACCTCATGGCCACATTTGCCAGCATCGCCGGCCTCGAGCTGCCGACCGAGGACCGCGAGGGTGAGCCCACCATCTTTGACAGCTACGACCAATCCGCGCTCCTGCGGGGCGACGGGCCTTCCAACCGGGACCACTGGTTCTACATGACCGAGACCGAGATGATCCCCGGAGCCATCCGCCTCGGTAAGTGGAAAGCGGTCTGGAACGTCCGAGATGGATGGCGCGGGCCGTCGTCGTACACCGCGATCGTTCCGCAGCTGTTCGACCTGTGGCAGGACCCGCAGGAACGATACGACATCTTCATGACCAGCTACGCGGAGAAGACGTGGCAATTGCCGCAGATGGCCGCCAGGCTCCTGGGTGTGCTGCCCACCTACAAGCAGTTTCCGAATCGCCCTATCCAGACAGCGGGCATCAGCTACGCCATCTTCGAAGTCGACGATGCGCAGGTGCAAGAACAGCTCGCCAAGATGATGCACGGGCTCTCGTCAGCCGGTTGATGAAGGAGGGGTAGTCGAGCCCTTCAGTGTGCGTGACACGTCGCCTGGGGCAAGAGGACCAGGACTTCGGGTCGCTGACGCCCAGGGTGAAGGCATCGATCTCGTCGCACGAGTCGCGCCTGCTGCACCTCTCCGCCTCAGCGGGCGAAGAAGAAGATCGCGCCGATTGCGGAACCCACGAGCACGGTGGTGAGTGACAGCACCAGCATCGGTAGGAAGTAGCTGTGGTCGAACAGCTTGGAGCCCAGCTTCGTTGTGCCGGAGAGGTCGAAGTTTGCTCCGGCGATCTGGGGCCCGCCGGTCGGGAACGAGTAGACGCCGCCAATGGCTCCCGCCCACATGCCGACCGCCAGCTCTGGCGGGAGGCCAGCTGCAAGCCCGATCGGGACTATGGTCCGTGTCGCCGTGGACTGGCTTGTGGTCATAGCGGCGACGATGAAGACCGCGATCGCGAAGATGAACACGTAGCTGGTCACCCATGCTCCGACGGTCTCGACGATGAGCTCTTCATGCGCCTCGATGAATGTGGCGGTCATCCAGGCGATTCCGAAGAGGGCGATCGCCGAGACCATGCCCGCTTTGAAGACGGACTGGTCGGATACCGTCTTCACGTTGGGCCGCCCGACGAACAGGATCGCCACACCCACGACCAGCATCACGATGACGATAGTGCTGGTCATGTCGAGCGGGAGCGGGCTCTCACCCTCCGCGCCGGGCACGGTGGGTCGCAGGCCGGGGAACAAGCCAAACAGCACGATCGCCAGCACTCCGGCGAGGAAGGCCAGCGCGGCGTTGCGCCCCTCCTTCGTCGCGGTGAGCTTGGCCGAGGCCCGTTCCTCCTCGACGACGAGTCCCTGGCCCACGATCGGAGCACCTTCCACCGACGTCCCTGCGGAGGGCGGAGCTTTTCTGCCGCGTCGGACTCGCGGCGCAAGTGGTCTGGCTGGGATCGGGGGAAGGACCCCAGTGCGGATCTTCTCCTGCACCTCGGGGTCGTCTGCGAGTTCCTTCCCAAAGCGGCTGACTACAAGGGCAGTCACGATGATGCCAATTACACACGCTGGAAAGGTGATGGCGAGAATCTCGATCAGGCCGAGGTTGTAGGGGGCGACATCCGTCAGCGTAAGCATCGCTGCCATCGCCGCTGAAACGGGCGAGGCGGCGAGCGCGACGCCCGACTGCACGACGCTCACGCTCATGGGTCGGGATGGCCGAATTCCGTTGCGGTACGACACGTCATATATCACCGGAAGCAGCGGATAGAGGATGTTGCTGGTGCCAGCGCCAACGGAGAACAGGAATGCCGTGAGCGGGGCGATGAGCGTGATCTGCTTCGGGCGGCTCTCGATTACGCCGGCGGCCACCTTCACCATCCAGTCGATACCGCCCGCGGCCTGCATCATCGAGGCAGCTGTCACCACCGCGATGATGATGGCGACCGCCGCCGACGGCGGTTCGCCCGGCGCTTCGCCAAAGACGAAGACGAGGATTGCGACGCCGACGCCTCCCCAGAGGCCCACTCCGACGCCGCTCGCACGGGTGCCCATGATGATGCACCCCACGACGACCAGCGCTTCGAGGATTAGGACGATGCCTTCCTGCATGACGTTTCCTCCTGCTCGCCGACCGGTCGGCTGTTAGTGGACAGCTCCTCCGACGGCGTGTTCGTCTGGCTTGCCGGTGTAGGCCACAACCGCCTCGAGCCCCGCCTCCAGCGCCGTGCTCATGTCGTCGATGCCCATCGACGGCTGGGGCGGTTGGTTGACCACCTGTTGTGGAGAGTAGGGAACGTGAATGAAACCGCCTCGCCTACCAGGGAATTCGTGACCGATCAGATACAGGATCTGGTACATGATGTGGTTGCAGACGTAGGTGCCAGCGGTGTTGGACACCTGGGCCGGGATCCCGGCCTTGCGCATCGCGGTCACCATCGCCTTGACAGGTAGTGAACTGAAGTACGCCGCAGGTCCATCCTCGCGGATTGGCGTGTCGATCGGCTGGTTGCCAGCGTTGTCAGGGATGCGACCGTCATCGACATTAATGGCGATGCGCTCCGGACTGACCGCGAACCGGCCACCGGCCTGGCCGACGCTGATGATCACGTCGGGGTCGTGCTCGATGATCGCGTCGCGAACGACAACGGCAGACTGACCGAACACGACAGGAATCATCAGCTTGATGACGTCGGCGCCCGCGACGATGTCGGGCAATGCTCGTACTGCCTCCCACGAGGGGTTGATCGCTTCACCGCCGAAAGGCTCGAAGCCGGTGATGAGGATCTTCATGTGAACTCTCCCTCCTCTGGTCAGAATGCCCAGAAGTACATAAGTGCTACCTGGATGACGAAGAGCACCGCAGCCAGAGGGGCCTGCGCCTTGATGACCCCGTAGGGCTTCTTCATCTCGAGCAGCGCGACCGGCAGGGCGTTGAAGTTCGCGGCCATCGGCGTCACGAGCGTGCCGCAGAAGCCCGCAGTCATCGCCAGCGCACCGACGACGACCGGATCACCGCCGAGCGCGATCACGAATGGGATGCCGATTCCTGCGGTGATCACAGTGAACGCGGCAAAGGTGTTGCCGACGATGATGGTGAACAGGGCCATCCCGACGCAGTAGGCGATGACGCCGGCGAGGGGACTGTCTTCTGGCACGATTCCGGCGATGCCATTGGACACGACCTCGCCGACCCCGGCGCTGGTGAAGACGACACCGAGCATCGCGAGGAACTGAGGCAGCATTCCGATCGGACCGACTTGCTGCACCATGCGGTCCCCTTGCGCGACAACCACGCCAGCGGGGGCGCGGGTCATCGCCCACGCGATGCCGAGAGCTGCGACCGATGCGACTCCGATGCTGAGCGTTCCGGACACCTCTCCGAATGGGGCCAGGGTTGAAATCAGGACGGCGATCCCCGCCAGGGCCAGAGCGGGCAGGAATATCCAGCTCCTCAGACGACGGGCGCCGGCCGCTCGCTCCTCGGGCGTTCCTTCGTCTAGCTTGCCGGTCTTGACCCCGCGCGCCAGGGACAGCGCCCCGATCGCCAGGATCAAGACGCCAGTGACCCAGTACGGGAGAACGGCGCCGAAGGCAAAGGTGATGGCAAGGAGGAGCCAGAACGCGGCAGTCGTGAACCGACGGGGATTGGACTTGTTGAGTAGCGACCTCACACCCGTGATCCCGAGGAGCACCCCGACAAGCACGAAGGTGGCCTCGAGGAGCTGGGGGCCGATGTCACTCATGGCTGGCCCCCTCGCTACTCGGAGCGGCCGGGTCGCTCGGCACCGGTGGCTTGGGCGGGCCACCTCGGCGCAGCTTGCGATCAAACAGCCAGAAATGGATCGCGGCTACGACGGCCGCGATGCCGATCATCGGCAACGAGGCGAAGGCGATTTGTTCCGGACTCACTGGGTAACCGAGGGAGTCGAGCGTTCCGACGATGAGCAAGACTCCGGAGGCTGCCACAAACCCGTTCTGTCCGAAGAAGTTGCCGATGTTCTCCGAGAGGGCGCTCTCAGCCTTGATCTTCTCCTCGTTGGCCGGTGACACCTCAGCCTGTCGGGCCGCCGCCGCTGCCGTCATCGGATGGACGATGGGGCGCACGAACTGCACCATGCCGCTGATTCGGATCCCGAAGATGCCGGTCAGTTGACGAAGCACGGTGTACATCGTCAGGAACCGGCCGGGCGTCAGGGCCTGCAGGCGGTTGATGAGCACGATCGCCTGTTCCTTCAACCCGTATCGCTCCGACAGGGCGATCATCGGCAGAGTGAGCAGGAACAGAGATACCGCGCGGTTGTCAGTCCACGCCTTGCCGATCAGCTCCAGGATCTCCGGAAACGAGAGCCCGGACACGAGGGCCGTTGCTATTGCCGCCACGATGACCACGGCGATGACGTCGAGTTTCAACAGGAATCCGACAACGATGATCACGACACCGATCAAGACGAGCCAATCAGGACCCATTTCGTGCCTCCCCGCCTGATGGTCGCAGCCGATCTGACGACCGCAACTCTGGGCTCAGACTGGTTCCCGGGCGGGTGGCTTACATCACCTCGATTGGGTGAACCACAAGTACGCCCCCGCGAACACACCCCATTCTGGCGAGGTCAGAGTTCCGGACCGGCCCCTGGCTCCAGGATCACGACCGCGGTCTCGGCGGAACGACGCGCCGCAAGGCTGTCCAGTCCCGCATCGATCTCGCGCCATCTGGACCAGAGGCGCACGCGCTCGTCGCCCCGCGCGGCACGACCGTGCACGAGGCGCGGGCCGTCCCGTATGACCACCTTCGCGTCAGGGTGGGCCTGGAGATTGAGCCACCACGCCGGCTCCGGTGCTGCCCAACCGTTCATGGCCATGGTGACGAGGTTGGGGCCGTCTTCGAAGTAGCCGAGGATCACCTCTCGCTCATCGCCGGTGCGCCGCCCAAGGGTCGTCAAGTGGAGCGTGCCCCACCCTTGAGGCTTGGGGCGCCACAATCCGACTAGTCCGCGGGTGATTCTGTAGATGCCCCGGTGGACTGTCCAGGCGAGTCTGACGAACCAGCGAGGCGGAAGTCGCGGTGGTTCGTCCCGTGCTTTCGACACGGCTGGATTCTACTCGCCCGCGACGGTGCCAACGAAGGCCTCGAGGAGGCCCTGCGTAAGCTTGCTTTCGTGTCCAGGTTCCTGCGTCCCGCCAGTGACGGCCGTTCAACATGAGGGCCGTCGTCTACGACCGGTACGGTCCTCCCGATGGGCTGAGGGTTGAGGAGATTCCGGTGCCGTCCCCGGGCGCGAATCAGGTGCTCGTTGAGGTCGCCGCGACATCCGTCAACCTCTCGGACTGGGAGGGACTGACCGGAACTCCGGGGTACGCACGAATCGGGGGGCTGCGCGCCCCGACGCGCCGGATACTGGGCTCCGACATCGCCGGGCGCGTCGCGGCCGTCGGCTCCGGCGTTACCCGTTTCCGCCTGGGCGACGAGGTGTACGGCGACAATCTGGGCCTCATGGGCGGTTTTGCCGAGTACGCGGTGGCGCCTGAAGCGGCGCTCGCACACAAGCCTGAGGAGCTGACGTTCGCCGAAGCCTCGACGCTGCCTCAGGCAGGCTCGATCGCGCTTCAGGGAACCGCACGCGCAGGACGCGGGCAGCGCGTGCTGATCAACGGAGCGGGCGGCGGAGCGGGCTCGTTCGCGATCCAGCTGGCCAGGCTTTCCGGGGCTCACGTTACCGGCGTCGACAACGCGGGCAAGCTCGACTTCATGCGGGAGCTCGGCGCCGACGACGTAGTCGACTATCGCCGCGAGGACTTCACCCGGCTCGGGCGGTACGACCTCGTACTCGATCTCGTCGCGCGCCGATCGGTGTTCCCGTACTGGCGAGCGCTGGCCCGCGGTGGCCGCTATCTCTGCGTTGGCGGAACCGTACGAACGCTGCTGGGGGTCGTCACGGTCGGGGCTGGGCTTGGCCTGCTGACCGGGCGCCGGCTGGGGGTCCTCCTTGTGAGGCAGGGGCCGAAATACTTCGCGCCCGCCGCCGAGCGTTGCATCGCTGGCGACCTCCGTATCCACATCGACCACACCTTCCCTCTCGACGAGGTCCCCCTGGCACTCGCTACTGTCGGCGAGGGTCGCGCACGCGGGAAGGTGGTCGTCACACCGTGAGTGAAACCCCGGTCGTGGCCGATAGCGACGTGAAAAGTTACCCGAAAATCATCGAGCCGTAGATCAGCAAGACAATGAAGATCGCCAGCGCATCGAAGATGAGCACCGCCGGCGTCAGCGTGATTGCGAGCCAGGATTCTCCACCGAAAAGCGAAATCAGTCCGAGGATCGTGGAGCCGACAATGAGCGCTGCTGTACCGCCGAGCACCACAGCGGCCGGGAGCGATGTGCCGCCGACATAGACCAGTGCGGCGGCTACGGCTAACGCGGCCGATGCCCCGGAGAGGGCTCGCCCGCGCCAGACGTTCCTCGCTGGCCTGCGCGCCGTCTCCATGCCTGGATGCTAGCGGGTCCGAAGCGGAGTCGGTATCCATTCGGCCGCTGTGCCGCTGCCCAAGCCGGCGTAGAGTGGGCGCGATCGGGGCGCCGGGGGGAGTGGCGCCGACATTTGCGTCCGGTCTGGTGAACGTGGGGCGCGCATCAAGGGAGAGCAACGGGATGAGAGCACTTCGATACTCGATCAACGTCACGCTCGACGGCTGCTGTCATCACGAGGCGGGGCTCCCGCCAGACAAGGAGTCGATGCGTTACTGGGCCGCTGAGATGGAGCGAGCCGATGCCCTGATCTTCGGCCGGGTGACCTACGAGATGATGGAGTCGGCGTGGCGGAAGCCAGCCACGGGCACGTGGCCGGACTGGGTTGACCAGTGGCAGATGCCGTTTGCCGAGTCGATCGACCGGGCGAAGAAGTATGTCGTGTCGAGCACGCTGAGCGGGGTCGATTGGAACGCCGAGCTGCTGCGAGGCGACCTGGGGCCAGCGGTTCGGCAGCTCAAGCAGGAGTCTGGCGAGGGTCTGTGGGTCGGTGGCGTGACGCTTCCCCTGGCGTTGGCGGATCTGGGACTGATCGACGAGTACGAGTTCCTGGTGCAGCCGGTCCTTGCCGGACACGGGCCGACGTTGCTCGCCGGTCTGCGCGAGCGCATCGAGCTCGAGCTCGTGGAACGGAAGGAGTTCCGGTCTGGGGCGGTCGCCCTTCGGTACCGGCCAACGCGAGCCACGGCTTGACGTGTCCTGCGACGAAGGCTCGCGTTGGGCGGGGCATCGGGTCGGGCGGGGAGGATCGCGTATATTGGATGTCATCCAATCACGAGGAGTCTCAACATGGCTGATTTTCTGATCTCCCGCAGGGGTGCGCTCACCGTCGCGGGCATCGGGCTACTCGGCCTCGGGGTCTCGGGATGCGCCGCTTCGGGTGCGTCCCGTCCGCAACCGTCGCCTGCGCCAGGTGAGGCGGGGATGCCGCGACGACTCGGAGCGGAGTGGGACAGCCACGCACTCACGGTGATGTCATGGCCGACCGCTCTGGTCTGGGGCGAGGATCTCCCGTATGTGCGAGACGACATCTCGAGCTTGGCGCGTGCTGTCGCAGAGTTCGAGCCCGTCGTGCTGCTTGCTTCCCCGGGTGACGAAGAGGATGCCGCATACGAGTGCGGATCGAGCGTCGAGGTCGTCACGGTGCCCGTCGACGACCTCTGGGCTCGCGACACCGTGCCGGTCTTCGTCGAGGGCGCAGGGGGCCGCGAGGGCATCGATTTCAATTTCAACGGTTGGGGCGGAAAGCAGGAGCACGCGAATGACGGCGCCGTCGCCGCGGCGCTCCTCAGGCAGTTCGAGATTCCCCGCGTGGCTGCATCGCTCGTTGCCGAGGGTGGCTCGCTCGAGACAGACGGGCTCGGAACTCTGATGATCACGGAGAGCTCAATCGTCAACGAGAACCGCAACCCTGGGCTCTCCCGAGACGAGATCGAGCTCCGCTTGATGGACCTGCTCGGCATGCGCAAGGTCATCTGGTTCGACGGGGTGTACGACGAAGACATCACCGATGCGCACGTCGACTCGCTCGCGCGCTTCGTCGCGCCCGGCCTGGTGCTGCTCGACACTCCTGGAGCCGGGGCGCCCGCGGATGTGTGGTCCCGTTCGAGCGATCAGGCCCGCTCGGTGCTCTCCCAGGCGACGGATGCCAGGGGCAACGCGATCGAGGTCATCGAGCTGCCCCAGCCCGACTTCTCGAAGATCCGTGGCAGCGGAGACGACTTCCTGGCGTCCTACGTGAACTTCTACGTCGCAAACGGTGCCGTGTTCGTGCCGGAGTTCGGCGACAGGGTCGCCGACGATCGCGCCCAGGGGATTCTGCAGGACCAGTTCCCCGATCGGGAGATCGTGCCGCTTCGAATCGACACGATCGCGTCCGGTGGCGGTGGCATCCACTGCGCGACGCACGACATGCCGGGCGTGCCAGAGTACGCGTGAGGCCATCGGGGCCACCGAGCTCCCGACGCACGTGAGCGCTGCGGTGCAGTCACCTGCGCGTTCTCGAGTGCGCCGCGGAGCCCTTCGTCGCGCCTCGGCGTGGTGCGGCGAAACCGTGGGTTGACAACCGCGCGAATCCCGATGATCATGTTTGGATATCATCCAAATAACTTCCGATGACGACGATGTTGTCGGAGACAGGAGTCATCATGCCCCGCTCCGTGACACAGGCACTGTCAGTGTTGACGGCCGCTCTCATGGTCGCCGCATTGTCCGCGTGCAGCACCGGAGGCGACTCGGCACAGCCGGCAGACGCCGACGGGACGCTCCACGTGGCCCGGTCCGAATCGTTCGACGGCTGGGACCCCGACAAGGCCGCGGCCTATTCCAGCTACCAGACTCTTCAGGGCGTGCTTGAGCCGCTGCTGCGCTTCAGCCCAGACGGCACGGCGGTTGAGGCGGGGCTGGCGAAGTCGTGGTCGTATGACCCCGCCGCGCTGACGTGGACCTTTGTGCTGCAGGACGACACCCAATTCAGCGACGGCACGCCGCTCACCTCGGCCGATGTGGCCTTCTCGGCGGGCGTCTGGGCAGACGGGTCAAACTACGGCAGCCTGTACGCGAACATCACCGGAGTGAGCACCCCCGATGACCGCACCGCGGTGTTCGCGCTGGCAACTCCCGACACGACGCTTCCCGTGTTGATGACCTGGTCGTCGTCGGCGATCTTCCCGACAGACTTCGGCGGGAAGACGAGAGATGAGTACTTCGCCAAGCCGGTCGCAGCCGGTGCCTTCGTGATCGCCGATTGGTCACCGGGCGGGCAGATCACGCTGGAGAAGAACGAGCATTACTACCAGCCCGGGCGACCGTACCTGGAAAAGGTCGTCATCGATGTCCTGCCGGATGCCACCGAGCGGGGCGCGCAGTTCCAGGCCGGTCAGATCGACATCTCGGAGTACGTCGGCGCCTCCGACGCCAAACAATACGGCGATTCGCTGGTCGCGCTCCCGGCCGGCCAGGTCGAGCACCTCAGCTTCAACACCACGCGTGCACCGCTCGACGACCCGCAACTGCGCAAGGCCATCGCCTACGCCATCGACTACGACGCGATCACCGATGGCGCCTTCCGTGGATACGGATCCGCGCCCAGGGGGATCATCCCGCCGAATCTGGCGAACTGGGCGCCGCCGAGCGAAGCGCCATTCGCTCTGGACCTCGATCGATCCAAGGAACTGCTCGACAAGTCCGAGAGCGCGGATGTCGATGCCCTCGAAGTCGTCTACGACGCCGGCAACTCGACCGACCACCTTGTTGCCCAGGTCATCAAGGCGAACCTCGCCGAGATCGGCATCGACGTCACGCTCACCGCTCTCGAGACGGGAGCGTTCCTCAGCCGCGCCTACGGACTGGACGCCGACATGGTGCTCTGGTCGTATGGCGCGGTGTCGCCGGACGTGATCGACCCGCTCGGCTGGATTCAGGGCACGTCCTGGTTGTTCACCGGTTTCGAGACGGACACGATCCAACAGCAGTTCTTCGCGTACACCGCGACGGAGTCGCCAGAGGAGAAGCAGCAGATCGTGACCGCCGTGCAGGACGAGGCGCTTGAGAATGCGCAGGCGATCAGTCTTTCCGAGTTCCAGGTGTTGCACGCGGTGAGCCCGAGGATCTCTGGTTTCGCCGCCGCCCCTTGGGGAATGTACTACTGGGACACGATCAAGGTCGGCGAGTAGGCGGTGGGTCGTTACCTGTTCATCGCCAAGCGATTGGCGCTCGCGATCCCACTGCTCTTCGGCATCGTGCTGCTGGTGTTCCTCATCCTGAAGATCACACCGGGGGACCCGGCGCGTCTCATCGTCGGCCTGCGGGCCTCCGAGCCCGAGCTGCAACTCGTGCGCGAGCAGCTCGGGCTCAATGATCCAGCGATCGTGCAGTACTTCCGTTACGTCGGAGACGTGTTCAGCGGCAATCTCGGATACTCCTTCAAATCACGGGAGGCGGTGTCGAGCATCATCGCCGAGCGCCTGCCGGTCACCATCTGGCTGCTGGGCTTCGGCGCCCTGCTCTCGCTCGTGATCTCCGTGCCGCTCGCGATCCTCTCCGCTCGCGCTCCCGACCGGCCGTTCGATCACGCGACCCGCGGATTCAGTCTCGTCGCACTCGCGATGCCGTCATTCTGGGTCGGCATCATCCTCATCCTCACCGTCGCCCTGCCGACCGGATGGTTCCCGGTGGGTGGCTTCGGCGAGACTCCGGCGGAGCACCTGCGCTCGATCGCGTTGCCCGCGTTCACGCTCGCCCTGTCCATCGCGCCGTTGCAGGTGCGGAGCCTCCGGGCCAGCATCATCGCGGTGCTCGGCACCGAGCATGTGACGACGGCGAAGTCGCTGGGCGTGCCGCGTTCCCGCATCATGTCGAAGTTCGTGCTCCGCAACGCGGCACCGCCGACCGTTTCCATCCTCGCGCTGAACATCGGGTACCTCCTGTTCGGAGCGGTCGTGGTCGAGACGACCTTCGCACTGCCCGGGATCGGCCAGGGCATCGTTCTGGCGGCACGGCAACGCGACATTCCCACGATCCAGGGTTACACGCTGCTCTTCGCCGTTGTCGTCGTGCTGGTGTTCCTGATCGCCGACATCCTCACATCCATCGCAGACCCGCGGTTGGAGGTGGAGTCGTGAGCATCGAATCAGCCGCCGCGATCGCGGCCGCAGCAACAACGGGTCACGAGATCACCGGGGTCGAACGGGTACGGATGCCACGCCGGGTCTGGGTCGGTGCCGCGATCGTAACCGCCTACGTGCTCTTTGCCGTCTTCGCCCCGCTCATCGCCCCATTCGACCCGCTCGAGCAGGACGTCGTGAACGCGCTGGCATCGCCGAGCTGGGTGCACTGGCTCGGAACGGACGAGCTCGGCCGCGATGTGCTCTCCCGGTTGATCTTCGCCTCGCGCGTTGACTTGCTCGTCGGATTTCTCGGCGCCGTGCTGCCGGCCGTGGTCGGCACCGTTCTGGGCGCCGTGGCCGGATTCCGTGGCGGCTGGGTCGACGGGGCGATCATGCGCGTCTCGGATGTGGTGCAGGCGTTCCCCACCTACATCCTGATCATCGCGCTCGTCTTCGTGCTCGGTCCCGGCGTCACCTCGATCCTGGTCGCGTTCACCCTGATCGCCTGGGTGGCATACGCGCGCCTGATCCGCACCGAGGTTCTCCGGGTGCGCAGCCTCGACTATGTCGCGGCGGCGCGCGCCTCTGGTTTGCCAACGCGGCGGATCCTCTGGCGCCACGTCTTCCCGAACTCGGTCGGGCAGACATTGGTGTACCTGCCGTCCGACATTGTCGGCGCAACGCTGGGTTTGGCGGCGCTGTCGTTCCTCGGACTCGGCATCCAAGCGCCAACGCCGGAATGGGGGGCAATGATCGCGGCTGGCCAACCCTATATCCGCGAGCAGTGGTGGCTCTCGACTGTGCCGGGGCTGGTCGTGGTCGGCTTCGGCCTCGGTCTCAGCCTCATCGGAGAAGGAATCGAAGAATGGACCAGGAAATGAGCCGGACCGTGTTGAGCGTCAACGAACTCCAGGTGCAGCTCACCGTCGGTGGCCGCACACTGAACCCCGTCGACGGCGTCTCGTTCCACGTCGCTGCCGGTGAATCGCTCGGAATCGTCGGCGAGTCCGGCTCGGGCAAGAGCCTCTCGCTCCGCGCGGTGCTCGGTCTGCTGCCGCCCGGCGGCGAATCCAGGGGGCCGATCCGGTTCGCGTTCCAGCGCGAAACGATCATCGGCGACCCCGAGCGTGTTCGCGGTCACGGCGTTGCGATGATCTTTCAGGAGCCGATGACGGCACTCAACCCGACCATGCGGGTCGGGGATCTCATCGCCGAGGCTGTCCGGGTGCACAGCGGGATGTCGCGCCGGGCCGCCCGGGCGCGGGTGCTCGAGTTGATGGCGAGCACCGGCATCCCAGACCCAGCGCGCAGGGCCAGGATGTGGCCGCACGAACTCTCCGGGGGCCTGCGGCAGCGTGTCATAATCGCCGCAGCGCTGGCCAGCGAGCCCGAACTGCTGCTGTGCGATGAGCCGACCACCGCGCTCGACGTGACGATCCAGGATCAGATCCTCGGCCTGCTCCAGCGGCTACGTGCCGAGCGGGGGATGGCGATGGTGTTCGTCTCGCACGATCTCGCCGTCGTCGCTGAGGTGTGCGACCGTATCGCCGTGATGTACGCCGGCCGAATCGTGGAGACCGGCCCGGTCGACGAGGTGCTCCGCGCGCCGCGGCATCCGTACACCGCGGCGCTGCTCGCCTCCGCACCCTCCTTCCACGGCGGCAGCGCAGCGCTCGCGACGATCCCGGGTTCACCGCCAGACCCGCGCCAGTTCCCCAGTGGCTGCCGTTTCGCTCCACGGTGTGCCTTCGCCCGTGACGACTGCCGCATCGCCCCCTACGAACTCGACGGCAACGCGCGCCATGCAACAGCATGCATCCATCCCGAGGTGCTGGCGGAGGCGAGCGCATGAGCGCGATCCTCGACGCCCGCGGGCTCCGCGTGAGCTATGCCGTCGGGTCCAGGCTGGTGGCGCGACTGCGCCGCCGTCCCGCTCCGATCGTGCACGCCATCGACGGAATCGACCTCGTCGTCGAACGCGGCTCGGCGGTCGGCATCGTCGGGGAGTCCGGCTGCGGCAAGTCCACGCTGGCCAAGGCGCTCGTCGGCCTCGCCCCGCTCTCGGCCGGCACCGTCGCGTTCGCAGGCGAGCCGCTGGGCAATCGACGCACCCGGGCGCAGACCCGGCACATCCAGATCGTGTTCCAGGACCCGAGCGCCTCACTCAACCCCTCGATGACGATCGGGCAGACGCTGCGCGAGCTGCTCCGCGTGCACGACATGGTTCCGGCTGGGTCGGTGCAACGGCGGGCCGAGGAACTCCTCGAGCTCGTGGAGCTGCCCGCGTCGCTGCTGAATGCGTACCCACGCCGACTCTCGGGCGGACAACGCCAACGCGTTGGCATCGCCCGCGCCCTCGCGCTCGAACCGGAGATCCTCGTCGCCGACGAGTCCGTCGCCGCGCTCGACGTGTCCGTGCAAGCTGCCATCCTCAACCTGCTGCAGAAGCTGCGGACAGAACTCGGGCTGACCCTGTTGTTCATCTCGCACGATCTGGCAGTCGTGCGCCACATCAGCGACCGCGTCGTCGTCATGTATCTCGGCACAATCGTCGAGGATCGGCCGACAGAAGACCTCTTCCGAGATCCGCGGCATCCATACACCGCGGCCCTGCTCGAGGCCGCGCCGCAAATGGGCGTCATGAAGCAGCCCGGCGGTTCGGTGCTGCGTGGCGAGCCGGGGAGCCTGCACAATCTCGCCTCTGGATGCCGTTTCCACCCTCGATGCCCGATCGCGCAGGACATCTGCCGGGAGGAGGAGCCACTCTTACGTGGGCCATCCGAATCCGCGCATGACTGCCAGACCGAGACGGACCGGGCGGCGTGCCACTTCGCCTGGACGGAGCTGTCGGATCGGGCGAAGCGCAACGAGCGCGGAAACTCGCCCCAAGCGCCGGAAAGTGAGGCGCAGACGAGTCGGGGCCCAGAGAATCTGCAGCCGAAGAATAGGATGGTGTCGCAATGAGCGAGGGGATGACGAAATGACGGGTCGGCGCGCGAAAGGCAAGGAACGCGAGGAGCTCGTCGTCGACGCTGCCGCCAAGGCGATCGCCGATCTTGGGCTCGCAAATGTGCGGGTGTCTGACATCGCCGAGCGTGCAGGCATGACGCCGGGCCACGTCACCTACTACTTCCCGTCGAAGACCGAGCTGCTCATGCTCGCCATTCGCCAGAGCGAGGAGGCACTCGTCGAACAGGTCGAGGCCGAACTCGGCGGCATCGATGACCCGTGGGCTCGGTTGGAGCGGCTCATCGACCTCTCGGCATCGGACGGGCGCGGCGACACCGGCTGGATCCTGTGGTTCCAGGTCTGGTCGGATGCCGCGACCAATGACACCGTCGCCGAGGTGCACAACGAACTCGACGAGCGGTGGCGGCAGATCCTGATCGACGTCATCGCCTACGGCGGCGAGCGCGGAGTGTTCGCGTACACCGACCTCGACGACGCCGCCCAGCTCATCTCCGCCACGATCGACGGCCTGTCGATTCAGCTCACGGTCGGAGCGCCGAAACTCGCTCGAGCGCGAATGCTCGACCTGTGCATGCAGGCGAGCGCTGCATTCCTTGCCGCGCCGGTAGCACTGCAGGCCGACGCGAGCTGAGTCGCGCGGCAACGGCCAGCGCACCGGCCCGCTTCGGCGCGCCCGAAAACCGGGAGCCGCGGCCGAGAATCTTCCTCTTGCTATTTAATTGGTTGACATCCAAGATAGTCGGATACGCCACGTAACCAATGGAGGTCCGTCGTGACTGAACTGATGCAAACACCGGCCGAAGCCGGTTACTCGATGCCGGCCGAATGGTCGCGACACGCCGCCTGTGTGATGATCTGGCCGGCCCGTCGCGAGCTCTGGAGCGACCGCTTCGATGAGGCCAAGCGCGACTACGCAGCTGTCGCCCGCGCGATCGCCGCATTTGAGCCGGTCGTCATGCTGTGCAACCCCGGCCTCGCCGCCGAGGTCATCGACTTCTGTGGCAGCGGAGTCGAACCGCTTGAGGTGCCGGTCGACGATTCCTGGGCCCGCGACAGCGGCCCGGCGTTCGTGACGAATGCCGCGGGCAACGTCGCGGCCGTCAAGTTCGGCTTCAACGCATGGGGCAATCGGTGGCATCCGCACGACCAGGACGCGCTGGTGCCCGACCGTCTCGCCGCGCACTTTGGCGTTCCGCTCTTCCGCGCCCCGTTCGTGCTCGAGGGCGGGGCGTTCCTCGTCGACGGCGAGGGCGCGCTGATCACAACCGAGCAGTGCCTGCTCAACCCGAACCGCAACCCCCACATGACGAAGGAGGAGATCGAACAGGGTCTCAAGGACTACCTCGGCGTCACGACCGTCACCTGGCTGCCCTACGGGCACAGCCTCGATGTTGGCCCGGCAGGCACCGACGGGCACATCGACGGGGTGGCGCAGTACATCGCCCCGGGGCGCGTGCTGCTTGAGGTGCCGTCCGATCGGGCGTCATCCGAGTATGAGCGTGCACGCGCCAACCTCGCCCGACTCGCCGAGACGCCCGATGCGGCCGGTCGCTCCCTCGACATCAGCATTCTCGATCCGCACCGCGACGCCGATGTGTCGTACGCAAACCACTACATCGCCAACGGGGCCGTCATCGTTCCCGTCGACGGCGGCGACCACGACGCGGCCGTGCTCGACGTTCTCGGCGGGCTGTACCCCGACCGCGAGATCGTCGGCGTTCCCGGCACGACGATCGCCTTCGGCGGCGGCGGCCCGCATTGCATCACGCAACAGGTTCCCGCGGGAGACTTCGGCGGTCGCGTGCAGCAGCCGAACGCGGAGCCAACCCGATGAGTGTGCGCGCCGCGAACGCGGCATTCGACGTCGTGGAGGCGTCGATCGCCGAGCTCCGTGCGGCGCTCGAGGACGGGCGGACGACGAGCGAGTCACTCACGCGCGCGTACCTCGATCGCATCGAGGCGTACGACCGGCACGGCACCGCGACCGCGCTGAACGCGCTCGTGGTGATGAACCCGAGCGCTCTCCTCGACGCCCGGGCATCCGATGAGCGCCGCGACCGGGGCGAGACGCTGGGTCCACTCGATGGCATCCCGTACACCGCGAAGGACAGCTACCTGGCGACCGGGCTCACCGCGGCGGCCGGCAGCCCGGCCTTCGAGCGCCTGGTCGCCCAGCGCGACGCCTTCACCATCGAACGGCTGCGCGCCGCTGGCGCCGTCCTCATCGGCCTCACGAACATGCCACCCATGGCGAACGGCGGCATGCAACGTGGCGTCTACGGCCGTGCCGAGAGCCCATACAACGCCGACTACCTCACGGCGGCATTCGGCTCTGGCTCGTCGAACGGCTCCGGCACCGCGACCGCTGCAAGCTTTGCGGCGTTCGGTCTCGGGGAAGAGACGTGGTCGTCGGGACGTGCCCCCGCATCGAACAACGCGCTGTGCGCCTACACACCGTCGCGCGGGGTGATCTCGGTGCGCGGCAACTGGCCGCTCGTGCCGACCATGGATGTGGTCGTTCCCCATACCCGCAGCATGGCTGACCTGTTCGAGGTGCTCGATGTGATTGTGTCTGACGACGTCGAGACACGAGGTGACTTCTGGCGCGTGCAGCCCTGGGTGCGGATCCCCGCGGCCTCGGCCGTTCGTCCACTGTCGTACGCCGCACTCCGAGCGGCAGACCCCAGCGCGGCCCGTGGAGCCCTCGCCGGAAAACGGTTCGGAGTGCCGCGCATGTACATCAATGCGGACCCTGAGCTCGGCACCGCTCTGCCCGGGCACGAGCCGGGCATTGGCGGCTCAACGGGCCGCGGCATCCACACCCGGGCGTCCGTCATCGAGCTGTGGGAGGCCGCCCGCCGTGATCTCGAGGCGGCGGGTGCGGAGGTCGTCCCGGTTGATTTCCCCGTTGTCACCAACTACGAGGGCGACCGCCCCGGCGCGCCAACGATCGCAACGCGCGGGCTGGTGAGCCCAGCATTTCTCCGGCGAGAGATCGTCGATCTGTCCGCCTGGGCGTGGAATGACTTTCTCGAGGCGAACGGTGACCCAGCACTGCGGTCGCTGGCGGATGTCGATGGCTCCCGGATCTTCCCAGCGGATGAGGGCACGTTGCCAGAGAGGTACACGGGATTCGACGACGATGTCGCCGAGTATCCCGAGTGGGTGCGTTCCAACCCCGGTGCGACATTCGCCGACATGCCCGAGCTCGAAGACGGGCTGCGCGGGCTCGAGGAGACCCGACGCGTCGACCTCGAGCAGTGGATGGACGCGCTGGGCCTCGCGGCGGTTGTCTTTCCCGCGGTCGCGGATGTCGGCCCGGCCGATATGGACGTCAATGAGGCATCCGCTGATCTCGGCTGGCGCAACGGCGTGTGGGTTGCGAACGGGAACCTCGTGCCACGCCACCTGGGCATCCCGACCGTGACGGTGCCGATGGGCACGATGGCCGACATCGGGATGCCGGTTGGGCTCACGTTCGCCGGACGCGCCTACGACGACAGCGCACTGCTCACGCTGGCAGCGGCGTTCGAGGCGACTGGTGCACGGCGCACCATTCCGCCGCGCACACCTCCGCTCAGCGCTTGATCAGTGCGCCGGCACCGCGCATTGCGGCGAGCGCGTCGCGTTCGGACTCGGTGAGCGGTTCACGTTGCGGGACCGGAGGGGCCGCAGGAGGGGCCGCAGGCGGAGCAGCCGGCGTGGCGTTCTGTGGTGCATCGAAGCGTACGAGCGAGTTGGCCTTGTCCAACGAATCGTGCATCCCTCGCAGCACGCGCTTGGCCGGATCGACGTCCCACTGGTAGAGCAGAAAGCGGTCGCCCTCCGGGGTGTGTACCCGTTGAATCGAGGCTTTGGGGAGCACAGCATCGTTTCGCATACAGACCCACATATCGACGTCAACACGAATCGGCTGGGGGAGGGTGGACATGGCTTGCTCCTGAAGATGCTCACGGTGCGTTCGCGCGCACACAGTTAACAGTATGCGCATGCGCGGGCATCGCGCGATGGCTCACTGGGCAGCGCCGCGAGGCGATCAGGTGTCGCATAGCCTTTCCTCAACACTCAGAGCGAGAAACAAGAAGGGTTGCCATGGCGCCGCGCATATTGAACACAGCGGATGAGTTGAGACGCATCATCGGAGACGGGCACATCTCGAACAAGGCCCTACAGACGATCACGGGAATCTCCGACGATGCGCTCGCGATGTACCTGAGAGTGACTCCGAGCGGAGACCCTGGGCTTTCCACGTCGCCTGCGGTGCTCTCGGGTGACGAGAGTGCACGCCTCTCCAGCCTCGTGGCGCAGCTGACAGGAGGGTTTCAGATTGACGATGACGTGCGCCTCAGAGCGATCATCGAGACGCTGACGGCCCAGTGCGGGTTGACCCTCCAGAACGTCGCCCTGTTGACGCGGGTCCGGGTCGAGCACCTTGAGAACTTCTTGCGCGACCCCACGAGCGTTCCGGTGGAGAGGAAATACGAGCTGGCGGTGAGGACCTCTTACCTCATCCACGCGGTCGCTAACGCCTTGCGGCCCTCAACGCTGATGCCATGACACGCCAGTGCTCGCGTTCGAGCGTTAGCCCACGTGCACCATCGCGGCGGCGTCACCCTGCGGGAGCAACTCCGTCTTCGTTCCTCGAATGAACACGGCGGCGATGACCGAGGCCAGGACCATTCCGACCGCGGCGGCGAGGAATGTCGCGGAGTAGCCGCTCGTGAAGGCCTCGAGCAGCGGCGTGCCGGTCAACCCGTTCGTCGTCCCCGCCGTGGCCGCGTAGATCGCCGTGAAGATCGAGAGGCCGATCGAGCCACCGATCTGCATGGCGGAGTTCGCGGTGGCGGATGCCGCGCCGGCATCGTGCGGGGCGACACCGCTGAGCGCGAGGTTCTGCAGCGGCACGAAGACGAAGCCCATGCCGAAACCCATCAGCACGAGTGCGGGAAGCACCTGCACGAAGTAGTCCCCGTCGGCGGTGATCCGGCTGAGGTAGGCGAGCCCGACCGCGACCAGCAGCGGGCCACCGACCATCATCGGGCGTGGACCACTGAGCGGAAGCAATTTCGTGGCGATGGGCGCGACGAGCATGATGGCGACGGTGAGGGGCAGGCTGGCCAGTCCTGAAGCGAACGGCGCCATGCCCAGCACGATCTGCAGGTGGAACGTGAGGTACAGAGTCGCCCCGATCATCACGCTGCCGGAGACGGCCTGAATCAGGAATGCCCCTCCGCGCACTCTGTTCGCCACGATGTTCAGCGGCAGCAGCGGCTGGGCGACCCGCGATTCGATCCACACGAACGCTGCGAGGAGCACGATGCCGCCGAAGAGGAATCCGATGGTGTCGGCTGAGCCCCATCCGCCTTCGGCGAGGCTGAAGCCGTACACCAGCGAACCGAGGCCGAGGATCACCGTGATGGCGCCCCAGACGTCGTAGCGGTTGTCGCCGTCGGCCTTGCTCTCGCTCAGGAAGAGGAGGCCACCGATGAGGCCGAGGATCACGAAGAACATGTTCACGAGCAGGCACCACCGCCAGTCGGCGAACTCGGTGAGTGCGCCGCCGAGGAGGAGACCGATGGCCGCGCCAGCCCCGGCGATCGTGCCGAAGACGGCGAATGCGGTGTTGCGGTCCTTGCCGTGTGTGAACGTCATCGTGAGGAGCGCGAGGGCAGCGGGTGCGAGCATCGCGGCGAACAGGCCCTGCAGACCGCGCGCGGCGATGAGTTCCGTCCCGTTCTGAGCCAGGCCGCCGAAGACGGATGCCGCGCCGAACCCGACCATGCCGACGAGGAAGGTGCGCTTCCGTCCCCAGTAGTCGGCGATTCTGCCGCCGAGCAGCAACAGTGCGCCGAACGCCAGGGCATAGGCGGTGACGACCCACTGCCGCTCGCTATCGGAGAGACCGAGCTCGATCTGCGCTTGCGGCAGGGCGATGTTCACGATCGTTCCGTCAAGAACGACGACGAGCTGCGTGAGCGAGAGCACGACGAGTGCCAACCAGCGGTTGGGTGAGCGAACAGGGGTAGACATGGAGAAACCTCCGGTTATCAAAAGGATGCCGGAGGTTTCAAGCCTCGGACCGAACGCACGATGTGCGGTCGACCACAGTGGCCACGTGGCCAATCAGGTGACCAGATTATCAGACGCGCCCCGACGTCCGCGGCGGCGACGTGCGTCCGAATCTGTTGCAGACTGGGGGAGTGCGGGATGAATGGGCGGATGACGGCAGCGATCTCTTCGACGGTCCGCCGTGCCCTGCCTGCGGCGTTGAGATGCAGCCGGACGGCGTCGACACCGTTGAGGGGCTCGAATCCTGTCACCGTTGTCCGCGCTGCAAGATGGTGCTTGTCATCCCCGGGTACTGAGACGTTCGGAGTTCAGCCTGAGGGTGCTGAGGGTGCCGCCAACTAGAGTTGCCCAATGGCTCGGATCTCCCCAGTAACTCTCCGTGGAAAGTTTGTCACCCTCGAACCTCTGAGCGAGGAGCACCACGACGGGCTGGTCGAGGCGGCATCCGATGGCGAGTTGTGGAACCTCTGGTACACCTCGGTGCCGCGCCCAGAGGACATGCTCACCGAGATCCAGCGGCGACTGGCCAGGCAGGAAGACGGCTCGATGGTTCCGTTCACGACGCGTCTGAACGACTCCGTTTCAGGCGGCCCCGGCACGATCATCGGCATGACCTCGTACTGCGACATCAACGCCGAACTGCCACGCGTGGAGATCGGCTACACCTGGAACGCAGCGAGCGCGCAGGGAACGGGAACGAATCCTGACAGCAAGCGACTGCTGCTCGGACACGCGTTCGAAACTCTTGACTGCGTCGCTGTCGAGTTCAGCACGCACTGGATGAACATGCAGTCCCGCGAGGCGATTGCGCGGTTGGGGGCGAAACAGGACGGGGTGCTGCGTGCGACGAGTCGCATGCCAGACGGTTCGCTCCGCGACACCGTCGTCTTCTCAATCATCGCCTCGGAGTGGCCGCAGGTTCGGAGCGGGCTCGACCTGCGACTCGCGAAGAAGCGCTGACACCGGGCGGCGACGCCGCAGCCCGTGTGATCAGTCTCGGCTTGGCGCACTCTGGCTGGCGCTGGCTTCGGTCAGCGCCGGGGCCCCAGCAGCGGGCCGTACCGCCGGCTCGCGATGCGGTCGTCGCCAGAACGATCGGGGAGTGCCGGGGATCAACTTCGCCCAGAACGGTGGCGCCTTCTCCTCGGTGAGCGCGGCGGGCACATCGATGTGGAACTCGGCGAGCTCCTCCGCGCCACGGTGCACCGTGCGGTACAGCGCCGTGCCGATGAGCACGCCGAGGGCGATGGACATCACCGAGGTGAGCGCGGTGACGAAGTCTTCGAACCCCTTCGTTGTCCCAACGGCCTCGGTGAGCCCCACCAAGCCGGCTGCGCCAGGAACCAGCAGCCAGAATGCGGGGAGGAACGTCAACTGCGACGGTGCGCCGCCGCGGAGGCTCGCGATCCACAGCACGACCGGTGTCATGGCGAGCGCGCCGACGAACCCGCTCACGGTCGATCCGACGAATGCCGTGCCGAGCGCCTGACCGATGTACGCGACGACCAGCACGAGCAACACCCAGCCGAAAGTTGAGGCGGGCGCGGAGAAGTGCAGGTAGTTGCCGATCGCGAACAGCAGCACACCGCCGATCGCCGCCCACCACGGGAATGCTCCGGTCGCCGCCTCCGGCACATAACTCGAGCTGTCAACACCGACGACGGTGCCAGCGGCGAGGATGCCGAACGCGAGGAGGGAGAGCTGGACGAGACCGAAGACGAGCCGCGATGCCCCGGCAATCATCTGCCCGGCGGCAAGCTCCACCGTCGCGGTCGTCAAGACCCCTCCGGGAAGGAACGTGACGAGTGGGGCGACGAGCAACCGGATCGGGTCGCCGATGGCGACGTACGGTGCGATGAGGAACACGGCTAGCGCGCACGCGAACGCTACGAACACGGGGAACACGATCTGCAGCGTTGGCGAGCGCACGAGCTTTGCGACGCCGATGAAGGCACCAAGCACGAACGCCACCAGCAAACCCTGCCAGGTCGGCGCGAGGAGAAGTGAGAGCCCGGCCGCGAGCAACGCGTGACCGAAGGTGCGTACGGCCCAGGCGTGTCGCGGCTTCATCGAGCCGATGTCGTTCAGCCTGTGGATGCCGTCGAGGGGGTCGACCTCGCCCCGCCGGGCTTCTTCGACGAGCGTGTAGAGCGCCGCGATCTGATCGAAGCGGAACGACGCGCCCGTCGAACGGATCTCGACGCGCCCCTCCTCAACGGCCCGTGTCTGCACGATGATGACGGTGGGCAACACCACGAACTCGGTGTCACTGCGACCATAGCTCTGGGCGACCGCGACCATGGTGTCGCGGATGCGGTCGACGGACTCCTCGGCGGCGTTCATTCCCTCGGCCAGCCCCAGCATGAATCTGCGGAGCACCGCCGGGTCGACTACCTCATCGGGCATTGCCCGCCCCTGTTGCCACTACCCGCGCCACGCTTCCCCCCTCAGTCGCACCAGCTCACCCGGCCAAACGGCAACGGTTGGGTCTCACGGTATCAAGCGCGGGGATGCGCCGCCGGGATTGCGGAATGCCGAGCCGTCGCCCGAGGTTGTAGTCGGCATGGGTATTCGCGACATCCCGTTCATGACCATGGATGGCAAGGAAATCTCGCTCGCCGCATTCGAGGGCAAGGCGTTGTTGATCGTCAACGTCGCATCCCGGTGCGGCCTCGCCCCGCAGTACGCGACGCTCGAGAAGCTCCAGGAGCAGTACGGCGAACGCGGTCTTCAAGTGCTCGGGTTCCCGAGTAACCAGTTCCTGCAGGAACTGGGTTCCAACGACGCCATCATCGAACTCTGCTCCGCGAAGTACGGCATCACGTTCCCGATCTTCGATCGTGTGCGGGTGAACGGGCGTCACGAACACCCTCTGTACACCGAGCTGAAGAAGACCGCGGATGCGGACGGCAAAGCGGGCAAGGTGCAGTGGAACTTCGAGAAGTTCCTGGTGACTCCTTCCGGCACTGTCCAGCGTTTCCGCCCGCGCACCGTGCCAGACGCCCCGGCCGTCCTGGCCGCGATCGAGGCGAGCCTGCCCGCCTGAGGCGGACGGTCACGCGGCTGGGCCCGCTGCGGCGACGCGCAACACGACGTTGCCTCGCTTGCGTCCGGTGTCGACGTAGCGGTGCGCCTCGACGATGTCGCTGAGGTCATAGCTGCGGTCGATGACGGCCCGGAAGCGTCCCGACTCCTCGCAGACCGCGTCGGGTGAGTCTCCTAGGTCATGCACCTTGCGGTTAGGATCTGACGGTGCCCGCCAGTCAACGATTCACGCGCCGTCCGCGCTACAACTGATGCCGGTGGATTCGACATGCGCCACTTCCAAATGGCAACGGATGGGCTCACGCGCCTTCTTGAATGCGCAACGTGCCATCAGGAGTGAAAATGTCGGCCAGAAGATGCTGCAGTCGTTCGCGATCCAAGATCATCGGATCCTGATCCTCGCTAGACATGTAATAGCTAATACCCTCTAATGCAATGAACGTAAAGTCGACCGGTCGACCGCACGCGGCTTCGATCCACTCCTTCTTCTTTATGAGCTTCTTGCGCCAGCCAGCTGCGTCGGTGGCCGACAATTTCGTCGCGGCAGTCTGCAAGTTGTGAGTAGCGTTGATCGACTTGCATTCGCACAACATGAGGAGACCCTCCGCGTCGTTCCAGGCTAGGACGTCTATCTCGCCGGGGCTGCGACCGGCATTGGCGAGAGATTGGCTGATCTCAAGTACCGTTCCGGAACTGTTTGGGCGGAGATCGATGGCGCCGAGAGACCAATGGCCCGACTCGCTCACGCTACCGGCTATGAATCCACAGCTCTCGAAGCGGGAGATCACTTCCGCCTCAAATGGATCGCTAACCGCTACCTTCCAGAGATCCATCCTGTGGAGCCAGAGCTGCGCCCAAGGCGCAACGGAGTCGTACAGGAGGGCAAGCGATGTAACGTAGCCGCCGGAGACGGGATGCAGCGGGTAAGCGGTGAGCTGCATGTCGTTGCTTCCAGGTTTGCCGTCTACCGCAGCGCTGTCCAACAACAAACCGATATCCGCAGACCCAAACACTAAGGAAGTTGACTTGCCAGATCGGGTGCTGAATTCGGGGACGAGATGGAACTGTGTGTAGAACTGTTTGGGCAAGAAGATAATCGCATTTGGGACGGCTGTTCTGAAATCAAATCGCTGGAGCCATATCACCGCGGCCAGCCGCAAATAGAGGCCGCGCCATAGCTCTGCATAACGCGGCCCCTGCGGAACGTTTCGAAGATGGGTCGTATCAGGCAATAGCCGGGCGGGGTCCGCGCCATTGGCAAGGCGGGCTAGTCGCGCCATCGAAGGTGACGCCGCTAGCCTGTTGGCATCCGGCGCAAGCTGCAGGCCTTCCCCAACGGAGATCAACTCGCCAGAATTCTCGGTGTCGGCCGTCTCAAACTCAGGTAACACGCTTGCCAGATAGTCGGAGTGGTCGTTGGCACACGCCGTCACAAGCCCAACCAGCGCTGAGACAGATCGACCCGGGTCGCCATGATTCGACGTGCGAAGCGCAACGAGCGCGCGTTTGACTGCAGGGCGATATCGAGCGAGTTCTAACTGGTCCGCTCCCAATGACGCAGACCAAAGGCCGACGAGGATCGGTACCGCCCAATCCGAATCAATCCTCGCCGCTACGTGCTCGACGTCTCCAACGTCTGCATGCTCATCTGCCGCCACGATGGCATCTATGAATTCTTGGACTTGTCTACGTGCTCTACTCAAGTTCATGTACGCCCCCGTTGCCGTCGTATTCACCCTTGGTGCGGATTCCAAGGTGATGTCAGCCGCCCTTGCAACACTAAGGCTTGAAGCGTGAGATTGATTTCACTGCGAACGCTACTGCTGCAGAATCCACACGAGGAAGTCCCTCAGTCGTTGATGCTTGACGCTCGACTTCTCTTGCGCAATGGGGAGTCTCGGTCGGACTACCGTGCAGGCGAGGAGCGCGCTAGCCAACCGCGTTTCTCGTCACAAAGTGCGCCGCCCCTTGGTTGCGTGCGCGCACGAATCCCCTTTTCCTCCGGAAGCCCAGTATGTATGGACCCTTACAGGGGCGAGTGGGTCCCAGAGCACGAGGACTTCGTAGGAGTGAACTTGGGCCCGACTACTGCTCGTCCCGCACTGCGGCGACGCGCAACACGACGTTGCCTCGCTTGCGTCCGGTGTCGACGTAACGATGCGCCTCGACGATGTCGCTGAGGTCATAGCTGCGGTCGATGACGGCCCGGAAGCGCCCCGCGTCCGCGAGGCTGACGAGATACGCGAGATCCTCGGCGGCGGGCTTTCCAACGTCGAAGGTCACGAGCTTTCCCGAGCGGCGGCTCTGCCCCCGGCTTCGGAGCATCCCCCTGAGGTCCGCGATGATCAGGAGGAGGGCCCCGCCCGGGTTGATGGCAGCACTGACCCTGTCGAACGGCGCGTTGCCGACGCACTCGACGATCACGTCGAATGAGGGGCCGGATGCCGCGAAGTCCTGCTTCGTGTAGTCGATCACGCGGTCGGCCCCGAGTGAGGTGACCAGTTCGGCGTTGGCCCCGCTCGTCACGGCGGTGACATCGGCGCCGAGCTCCTTCGCGAGCTGGACGGCGGCGGTGCCGACGGCGCCGGACGCACCGTTGACGAGCACCGTGGTGCCCGAGCCGATGGTGACGTTCCGGAAGAATCCGTGGGCGGTGACGCCGCCGAACACCAGTGTGACCGCCTCCTCGAAGCTCATCTTCTCTGGGGCACGGGCGATCGCGCCGTCCTCGGGCACGCGGACGTACTCGGCGTGTCCGCCGAATGCCCCGCCGGTCATGGCGATCACCCGGTCGCCAGGGGCGAAGCGGGTGACACCGGCGCCGACGGCCTCGACGACGCCAGCGGCGTCCATGCCGAGGATGCGCCGGCTCGGCCGGAACACGCCGAGCCCGACGGCGGCGAGCGGCCCGAGGCCGGCCGGGATGTCGCGGCTGCGGGCCCGGTGGTCGGCGACGCTGACGGTGCTGGCGTGCACCCTGATGAGCACGTCGCCTGGGCCAGGCGCGGGGATCGGGAGCTGTTCGAGACGGACGACGTCCGGTGCGCCGAAATGGCGATACACGGCCGCGGTCATGGCGAGGCGGATGCCGGTTGTGGTTGTCATGCCTCGATGCTCGTCGCGGCGTCGCCAGCGGGCATCGGCGGAACGGCCGGAACCGGCTCGGCCGAAAGTACGGTCTACCCGTCATCCGCTCCACCGATGACGCGCGGTGTGGTTCGGGCGAGCATCGAATCATGACCTCTGTCACCGCCATCACCCGCAGCAGCACCGACCGACCGCCGCGCCGACCCGGCGGATGGCTCGTGCCCACCGGACTGATCCTCCTCAGCCTCATCCCCGTGCTCGGCGGTGCCTTCCGCCTCAGCGAGCTGGGCGGCGGCGCGGCCATCACCGCGGACAACGCGCGGTTCTTCGCCGCGCCTGTCCCGATCGTCGCGCACATCGTCGGCGCAACCGTGTACTGCCTGCTCGGCGCATTCCAGTTCGTGCCCGCGCTGCGGGGGAGGCGTGCGTGGCATCGCATCGCCGGACTCATCCTGATCCCCGCCGGGCTGATCGCCGCACTCTCCGGGCTGTGGATGGCCGTCTTCGTGACCCCCGCACCGGGTGCAGGCGGCACGCTCCTCCTCGCCCTGCGACTGGCCTTCGGCTCCGCCCTGGCAGCGTGCATCATTCTCGGTGTCGTCGCGATCCGCAGGCGCGACTTCGGCAGCCACGGCGCGTGGATGACCCGCGCCTACGCGCTCGGCGTCGCCGCCGGAACCCAGGCGATCGTGTTCGCCATCTGGATCATCGGCGGTGGCGCAACCGACGAGCTGACCGGTGCCGTGCTGATGGGAACGGCGTGGGTGATCAACGCCGCGGTGGCCGAGCTCGTCATCCGCCGGCGCTCCCGGGGTGCGGGCGTGGCGCGCTCGCCCAGCCACCCCGCCGTGCCGTGATGGACTCGTATCATGAAGGGGTGATCGGACTCCTGCGCTCCGCGTGGAACCTGCCGAGTGCCGTCCCCCTGCCGCCGCGCCGGGTGTGGCGGGACTGGGCCCTCGTGGCGATCGTCGCCGCCTGCGCGATCACAGAGGTGTTGATCCGGGCCGCCGAGCTGCCGCGGCCGCTGCTCTCCGTTGTCATCCTGCTCGCCGTCACCCCGGCCTTCCTCTGGCGCCGCACCAAGCCCCTCCTCATGCTCGTCATCGTGTTCGTCGCGATGGCGCCCATCGAGGTGTTCCTTCCCGATTCGATCCTGTACACGGGCGTGGTCGCCATCGTGCTGCCCTACGCGCTCTTCCGCTGGGCATCGGGGCGCGAGCTGGTGATCGGGTCGTGCGTCATCCTCGGCAGCCTCGGGTTGAGCTTCATCCGCGGAGGCGGCCTCGACGACCTCATCGGCGGATTCGCGCTGCTGCTCTCGGTGGCGATCCTCGGCATGGCCTTCCGCTACCGGGCGAGCTCCCGGCAGCGCCAGCTCGAGCGCATCAAGGTGCTGGAGCGCGAGGGCCTGGCGCGCGACCTGCACGACACCGTCGCCCACCACGTCTCGGCCATTGCGATCCGCGCGCAGGCCGGGCTCGCCATGGCTGCACACGATCCGGATGCCGCGACGGCCGCGCTCGAGGTGATCGAGGCCGAGGCGGCGAAGACCCTGGGCGAGATGCGCTCGATGGTGCGTGTGCTGCGCCAGGGGGAGTCGGCCGATCTCGCGCCCAGCCCGCGGCTGGCCGATCTCGAGCAGCTCGCGGGTACCAGGCCGGGCAGCGCAACCGTCGCCGTGCGGGTCGGCGGCGACGCCGAGAGCGTCCCGCCGACGGTGGCCGCCGCCGTCTACCGCCTCGTCCAGGAGTCTGTGACCAACGCACTCCGCCACGCGCGCAAGGTCACCCGCATCGACGTGACCGTGCAGGCGGATGCCGGAGGGGTGCAGATCGCGGTGGCCAATGACGGTGAGGTCGCGCTGTCAGCGACGCCGGGCTATGGCATCACCGGCATGATCGAGCGCGCTGCTCTGCTCGGCGGCACCTGCCAGGCCGGTCCAGCGCCGGGCGGCGGGTGGAGGGTCATCGCGGTGCTTCCTCGTGTTGGATGGACCTCATGACCATCCGCGTGCTCATCGCCGACGACCAGGAGCTCGTGCGCACCGGACTCAGCATGATCCTCGGCGCGCAGCCCGACATCGAGGTGGTCGGGCAGGCCGCGGACGGCAACGAGGCTGTGGCACTCGCCCGCAGCCTGCGCCCCGATGTGTGCCTCTTCGACATTCGGATGCCGGGCCTCGACGGCATCGAGGCCACCACGGCCATCGCCGGTCCCGGCGTTGAGAACCCGATGGCGGTCGTGATCATCACCACCTTCGACCTCGACGAGTACGTGTACGCGGCGCTCCGGGCCGGCGCCCGCGGATTCCTGCTCAAGGATGCCGGCTCGGCACTGCTCGGTCAGGCAGTGCGCGCGGCCGCCGACGGCGATGCCCTGATCGCCCCGAATGTGACCGTGCGGCTGCTGGAGGCATTCGCCGGGGCGGCGCCGGCGAAAGCCGCGCCACCGGCACAGCCGATCGAACCGCTCACCCACCGCGAAGAAGAGGTGCTCGCCAAGGTGGCGATCGGGCTCAGCAACAGCGAGATCGCGAGTGAGTTGTTCATCACACTCAGCACGGTGAAGACCCACCTCGCCAGCCTGATGGCGAAACTCGGCGCGCGGAATCGGGTCGAGATCGCCATCTGGGCGCATCAGACCGGGCGCATCCCGAACCCCCTCTGAGTAAGTGAGAACCCTTCGCCTGCTGCCTGTGTCACTATGAAGCCGCATCGATGCACCGTTTCGACGTGCGCGCCCCTGCGAGATCGCGGCGGTCGCCCACGATTCACTGATGAGGAGCTACACATGCCCAGTCTTCGGCGTCTCGATGGCAGGCCGGCCGCGCGCGTGGCGCGGCGGGGGTTCTCGGCATGAGCGACGAGACGGCCGCTGTCCAGCGCTTCCAGGTCGACCTGTCCGGCATGGTCGATTTGCTGTCTCGGCACCTGTACTCCGGCCCTCAGGTCTACGTGCGGGAGCTGCTGCAGAACGGTGTGGATGCGATCACGGCGCGTCGGAAGTCCGACCCGACGGCGGCTGCACGCATCACGATCACCGTGTCAGACGGGCTGGTTGAGGTGCATGACACCGGTGCCGGGCTGACCGTCACTGAGGCGCGAGAGCTGCTCGCAACGATCGGGCGCTCCTCAAAGCGGGATCCGATGCTCGGCTTGGGTCGGACAGAGTACATCGGTCAGTTCGGGATCGGCATGCTTGCGGCGTTCATGATCGCCTCGCGCATCGAGGTCACGTCGCGTTCGACGAGTGACGGCGCTGTTCCGATCCGGTGGGTCGGTCACGACGACGGCACCTTCGAGGTCGAGGAGATCGCCGATGCGGATGCGCCCGACTCCGGCACGCGGGTCCGGCTCGTCGCTCGGCCGGACATGGCCGAATGGGTGTCGCTGGAGACCGTCTCCGCTCTCGCGCGGGAGTACGGTTCGTTCCTGCCGTTCCCCGTGGTGATCGAGGCGCCCGACCATGATCCGGTGGCGGTGTCACGGCCGGAGCTGCCGTGGAAGGCGACATACGCCTCGGATGCCGCCAGGGCCGCCGCGCTGCGTGCCTACTGTGAGCAAGAACTGGGGTTCACTCCGCTTGCACACATCGATCTGGAGGTTCCGCTCGCCGGGGTATCCGGCGTGGCCTTCGTCCTCCCGCAGTCGGTCACGGCCGGCTCCCATGCCCACCGGGTCTACGTCAAGCGGATCCTGCTCAACGCCAGGACCGAGGGCCTGCTGCCCGAGTGGGCGTTCTTCGTCCGCGTGGTGGCCGACACCGCGCTCAGCCCGACCGCCTCGCGTGAAGCCCTCCACGACGACGAGATCCTCGAGGCCACGCGCGAGCAGCTTGGCGCACAGTTGCGAGCCTGGGCCCGCCGCACCCTCACGAACGGCTCAGAGACGGCTCGGACGTTCATCTCGACTCACCACCTCGCACTGCGTTCGCTCGCGGTCAGCGATGCCGAGATGCTGGAACTGGTCGCACAGATCCTGCCCTACGAGACGACCGATGGTCTGCTGACCCTCGCCGACGTCTCCCGTCAGGGTGAGCTGCTCTACACGACCACCACCGAGGCGTACCGCCGTGTGGCGACCGTAGCCAGAGCGCAGGGTCTCATCGTGGTCAACGCCGGTTATGTCTACGACGCGGAGATCATCCAGAAGCTCGGGCAGAGTGGCTGGGTGGTGCGCGAGCTCGGCTCCGGCGACCTGGTCCAGGTGCTGGGGGAGCTCGAGCCGTCCCGCACCGCCGAGGTCGCGGAGGCCACTGTTGCCGCTCGCCTCGTCCTCGCCAGCGAAGACTGCGACGTGATCGTCCGGGAGTTCGAGCCGCGCGGGGTGCCGTCGATCCTGCTGCGCGACCGGGAGGGCGATTTCCAGCGCGGTCTGCGCTCCGAGCGCGCGCAACACGGCGGCGCGTGGGGTGACCTGCTCGGATCGCTCGCGGAGCCCGAAGCCGTGCCGACGCGCACACTGGTCTTGAACGACTCCGCCCCGGTCGCGCGTCAACTGCTCGATGCCACGGGCGAGGTGTTCGACGCCGGTCTGAAGAGTTTGTATCTGTCCGCAGTGATGCTCGCCGGGGAGGGGCTCCGGCCCAGCGAGATCGACGCGATGAACAACGCACTCAGCGTCCTGCTGAGTGCCAGCCTGAGGGGGACCGAACAGTGAACGATGCGGAAGCACGAAACGAGCTGGCCGAGGTGTACAGCATGCCGGACGGGCTGGCACGCAACGCCCGCGCCGAGGATCTCGCCCAGCGGATCGAGAACGAAGGACCCGCCGATTGTCTGGCGGAGGCCCTGCTCGATCTCATCGACGCGTACACCTCAAGCGATGAGGCCTACAAGTCGTTCCCCGTGATGGCCAGACTGCTGAGACTGTGGGATGAGCGCCCAGACCTCTTCGACAAGTCCGATGAGTTCGCGCTGTTCTGGCAATTCAAGTGGGTCGCCGGTCACCTCCCGGCCTGGCTGCAGGTGTCCCGCCCGCAAGCTCTCGCGGTTCTGGAGGACATGCAACGCCGCTACGACCTCGCCGGTCACGGAGCGAGCGGGTACCTCGCCGCCCGGTTCCGGTTCGCCTTCCTGACCGGTGATCCCGCCGTTGAAGACGTCCGCTCACTCTGGCGCGCCACCCCGCGTGACGAGTTCTCGAATTGTGAGGCCTGCGAACCGGGCGAGCAAGCCGACTACCTGTACGTCACCGGCCAATACGATGAGCTCGCCGCACTCGCGGGGAAGCTCCACGGATCCTGCAACCTCGAACCCACGCGCGGCCTCTCAGCCCTGGCCGTTGCCCACCTGATGCGGGGCGAGGCCCCTCAGGCGGCATCGATTCTGGGTGAGGCTCACCGCCGCATGACGCTGGATGTGCCCACCGATGCGGCCGGAGCACGCGGGCAACAGCTCGAGGTGCTGCTCCGCGGTGGGCAGATCGACGAGGCACTCAAACGGCTGCGAACGGCCGACATCGTGTTGCTCGACGGAGCGAAGACCCCGCTCGCACACCTCAGCTTCCTCATCTCGCTCCTTGCTGGCTTGTCCTCGGCCCGCGACCAGCACGCAGGCGACAGCACCGCGTTGCCTGCGCCGCACGGTGTAACCCTGTCCGAGCTGCACACCCAGGTTCTCGGCAGGGCCAGAGACCTCGCCGGACGATTCGACGAGCGCAACGGCAACGGCTTTTACGACGGACTCATCGACCGCGCGCTCACGGCACGGCCGGCGCCCGAACCGCTTCCACACCAGCCCCTGCCCGTCCACGCGGAGCCCAGTACAACCGGAGAAGACACCATGACCGCATCGCACGACTTCACCGCGGATGCCGCAACGCTGGGCGCGCTCAGCACGCAGCGCATCGAAGCCGCGCTCAGCGCCGATGGAGTCAACTTCGGCAACGACAGCGACGGAGACATCATCTCCGTGTGGGATGAGAACCCGTTCTGGTTCCTGCTGATCGGCACCGAGAGCCCCATCCTGCGCATCAGCGCGAAGTGGAAGGCGTGGCTGCCCGCTGCGAACCAGGCCGCCGCCACGGACGCGGTCAACGAGTGGCACAACTCCCGGCTGTTCCCGCGTGTGCTGCTCAGCACGGATGCCGACGGTGATGTCTTCTTGGGCATCGACCGCAACGTCGACCTCGAGTTCGGGATCACCGATGCCCAGCTGCGAAACGAGCTCAGCACCACGATCCGCGCCGGGCTCCAGTTCTTCGAGTTCCTGGAGGAGCGCTTCCCGACCGCGGTCGCGGCGGCAGAGGAGTACCGCGCCGCATCGCGCGCCGCCGCGGAGGATCCCGCCTGATGACGGCAGCGTCCACTCGGGCGAAGCCTCTTGCCCTGATCACCGGGGCCGCCCGCGCCAACAGCATCGCTGCAGGGATTGTGCCCCGCCTGGTCGCGGAGGGCTGGGACGTTGTCACCAGCGATCTCCAGGGGGCCGACTACGGCTGTGATCTGTCGACTCGGACCGGGCCCGCGGAACTCGTGGATGCCGTCATCCGCGACCATGGCGCGATCAGCGCGCTCATCCTCAGCCACGCCCACGGCGTCGAGTCGGGGATCCTGGACACGACGGCTGAGAGCTTCGACATGCACGTCGCGGTCAACGCGCGGGCAAGCCTCCTGCTCATCGCGGAGTTCGCCAGACGCGTGCCAGAAAGCGGCGGCGCGATCGTGGCGTTGACCAGTGATCACACCACGGGGAACCTGCCGTACGGGGCGTCGAAGGGCGCACTGGACCGCATCGTCATCTCCGCGGCACGCGAGCTCGGGCCGCTGGGCATCTCCGCCAACGTGCTCAACCCGGGACCGATCGACACCGGTTGGATGGACGAGGGCGTACGGACCGCACTGGCCGCCCAACAGCCAGGTGGTCGCCTTGGGCTGCCGACAGACATCGCGGACGTCGTCGCGTTCCTGGTCTCGCCGCAGGGGCGCTGGATTTCCGGGCAGCTCCTCCACGCCGACGGAGCGTTCTCCGCGCGCTACTGAAAGCCGGAACCGCCGGGTTCAGCCTGTCTTCAGCATCCGGCGAGCATCCTCTCCTTATCGAGAGGACATCACCATGAATGCGCACAGCGCGCGCACGGCAGCCTTGCTGCTCGCCGCCGCTGCCTTCGCCGGGCTCGGCACCGGGTGTTCGACCGGCGCGCAGCAGCCAACGCCCACTGACAAGACCTCCGCCCTGCCGCAGGGTGACGAACAGGTCCAGCTGGACCCCGCCGAGTTCAGCACCACGATCGACAATCCGTACTGGCCGATGGTGCCTGGCACCCGCTGGACGTTCAGTGAGACGGATGCCGCCGGCGCAGCGCTCACGGTCGTCGTCACCGTCACGAGCGACACGAAGCTCATCGCCAACGGGGTGACAGCCAGGGTCGTGCGTGACACGGTCTGGGACGGGGGAGCGATCATCGAGGACACCTTCGACTGGTACGCGCAGGATGCGAGCGGCTCGATCTGGTACCTCGGCGAGGACACCGCCGAGTTTCAGGACGGCGCGGTCGTCTCCACGGAGGGCTCGTTCGAGGCCGGTGTCGACGGCGCGCTTCCGGGCATCGCGGTCCCGGCCGATCCGCAGCCTGGCATGGCCTATCGCCAGGAGTACTATCGCGGCGAGGCCGAGGACAACGGCGAGGTGCTGAGCGTACGAGAGATCGCGGACGTCCCGGCCGGACAGTACTCCGACGTGCTGCTGACCAAGGACACGGTCACGATCGAGCCAGACGCGCTGGAGTACAAGCTCTACGCCCCCGGCGTGGGACCGGTGCTCACCCTCGACATCTCGGGTGGCTCGGGCGGCCGTGAGGCGCTCATCAGCATCGAACAGGTTCCGGACGGCGCAGGGACCGGCCCACTCGGCCAGCCGGATTGAGCGAACGCGGCTACGCGCGCCCGCGGTTGCGGCGTCGAATCTCCTGCGGGGCGCGACCGCCGAGGAATGACTTGTCGGAGTCCACGAGGAAACCCTGCCTGAGGGCCTCGCGGCCGATCAGCATCCGGAACCCCATCTGATCGCGGTTGCTCAGGGTGGTCTCGGCCGTGACGGTGCGGCCGAACAGCTGCACATCGATGAGCACGACGATGCGCTCCTCGCTGTGGCCGGATGAGCTGCGCACAGAACGCCGGTCGTGCACGGGGCACTCAACGGTGATCGCGCCGTTGTCGGTGTGCTGCCAGGGGCGAACCTGGAATCGCACGTGGTCGACGCCGTCTGCGTCGACGAACTCCTCGACGTCGAAGGCGTGCAGTGCAGAGCTGCGGGCGCCGGTGTCGAGTTTCGCCTTGATCCACGGAATGCCGATGCCGGGAAGGCCAACCCACTCACGCCAGCCAGCGACAGTGCTTGAATAGGTAGGTTCTCTCACTCCTTTATCTTGGCAGGGTCATCGATGAAACTGGCTATTCTCTCGCGCGCGCCACAGGCATATTCCACGCAGCGGTTGCGCGCAGCCGCACTCCAGCGGGGCCACCGGGTAAAAGTTCTGAACACTCTGCGATTCGCCATCGATCTGTCTGGCCCAGAGCCGGACCTGCAGTATCGGGGCAAGCTGCTCTCCGATTACGACGCGATCCTGCCCCGCATCGGCAACTCGATCACCTACTTCGGCACCGCCGTTGTGCGCCAGTTCGAGCAGATGGACGTGTACACACCCAACACGGCAACGGGCATCACGAACTCGCGTGACAAGCTGCGCGCCACCCAGATCCTCTCTCGCCACGACATCGCGATGCCGGCGACGGCCTTCGTCCACGCCCGCGCCGACGTGCGCATGGCCATCGAACGCGTCGGCGGCGCGCCCGTCGTCATCAAGCTGCTCGAGGGCACCCAGGGCATCGGCGTCATCCTCGCCCCCGAGGTGAAGATCGCCGAGGCCATCATCGAGACGCTGCACTCCACCAAACAGAACGTGCTGATCCAGAGTTTCGTCTCGGAGAGCCGGGGCCGCGACATCCGCGCCCTCGTCGTCGGCGACCGCGTCGTTGCCGCCATGCGCCGGGTCGCGACCGGCGACGAGTTCCGCTCGAATGTGCACCGCGGCGGCAGTGTCGAGGCGGTCGAGCTGACGCCCGAGTACACGCGCGCGGCGGTGCGTGCCGCGCAGATCATGGGTCTGCGTGTTGCCGGCGTCGACATGCTCGAGGGCAACGACGGTCCGCTCGTGATGGAGGTCAACTCCTCGCCGGGCCTCGAGGGCATCGAGCGGGCGACCGGGCTGGACGTGGCCGGTGCGATCATCGACTACATCGCGGGGCAGGTCGCCTTCCCCGAGATCGATGTGCGGCAGCGGCTCAGCATCTCCACCGGCTACGGCGTGGCCGAGATCGTCGTGCACAGCGACGCCGGCCTGGTCGGTAGGCGCCTGGCGGACTCGATGCTGAGCGACCTCGACATCACGGTGCTCACCGTGCACCGCGGCACCACCGTCATCCCGAACCCCAAGCGCGACGTCGTGCTCGAAGCCAACGACAGGCTGCTCTGTTTCGGCAAGCTCGAGGACATGCGGTCGATGGTGCCGGAGCGGCGCCGGCGGCGGGCGCGGGTGCGCAAGCTGCCCAAGGAGCCGATCCCCGAGGGGTGAACGGATGCCGCGCCGGCAACGCTCCGCCTAGTGCTCGGCCCAGAGCTCCTCGATCGGGATGTCCCGTTGCAGGATGTTCGACGCCGCACGGTGGCCGGAGTGCATCGCTGCTGGGACCGTTGCTGGATCGTCCGTCCAGGTCGCCTCACCGGCGATGTGCAGGACTCCGCCGACGGGTGTCGCGAGGTCGTCGTGATCGGCGGTCGTCGAACCGACCGTCATGAACGCGTACGAGCCCCGGGCGAATGGGTCGTCCTGCCACTTGGTGATGTGCACGCGTGTCGGGCGCTGCACGCGATCTCCGTAGAGGCGCCGCAGCTGCGCCAGGATCGAGTCGACGACCTCGTCCTCGGTCCAGTTGCGTGTTTCGCGCGCCGCCGGCCCGGCCGCGAAGGTCAGGAGCGTCGGCGTCCCGTGCAGCGGAGTCAGGTCGTACCAGGAGTGCCACCACCGACCCTCTGGTCCCTGCTGCCGGATCGCGTAGACCTCGTCGTCCCAGAACGTCGACTCGAACCGCATGATGACCTTCTCGAAGGCGTTCATCTCGAGCCTGCCCAGGGCGCCGCTGATGGGTTCGGGCAGCGGCGGCGAGACGACGAAGTCAGCGGACTGGAGAACGCCGATCGGCACCGTCACCACCGCGGTGTCGGCCGTCAGAGTGGAGCGTTCCGTCGCGACAGTGACGCCCTCCGCCGACCAGCTCACCTGGCCGACGACGTGCTCGAGACGCACGTCGAGCCCCGCTGCCAGACGCTCAGGGAGGTGGTCGTAGCCGTCCGGGAACACGACCTCGTCCCCGGCGACATTGTCGTCATCGAGACCGTGCGCGGCGAGATCGTCGATCCACGCCCCGTACTGTTCCTCCGTCCGGTGTTGCAGGAACTCGCGAACCCGCTCGGCACGCTCGCCGTCCCAGCCCTGGGCGGCGATGGCGGTCTCGGTCACATCGCGGTAGGAGGCGCCGGCATCCGATGCGGCGATCCTTTCGACGAGGGTGGCGTCGAGCGCGCGGATGTCGCTCGCGAAGCCGTGCGCAGCGGCCGCCGAGAGTCTCTCCCCATCTGGACCGTAGTACGCGATCGGGCGGCTGTCTGGCTGAAATCCACCGACAGAGAACTCCACGGTGCGCATGCCGAATGCCTCGATGGCAGCGGCGACGGGTTCGTCGGTGATGCCGTGGATCCACGATGCGCCGAGGTCGGTGACGAGCCCGTCGTGTCGATCGGTGTGGACCCTGCCGCCGATGCGGTCACGTGCTTCGAGCACCACGACCCTCCGGCCGGCCTTCATCAAAAGGCGCGCGGCGGTGAGGCCGGACACACCCGCTCCGATCACGATCGTCTCGAAGTGGTCCATCCCCAACCTTCCACCACAGCGGCCGCTCCGCCCGTGCGCTCCGACACTATCGAGCTTGCCGCCCCCGGGCGACACTATGCTGAGCGGATGCATGATGACGTGTTCCTGGAATCGGTGACTGCCGCGCTCTCAGCCGTTCCCGGCGTGCGGGGCGTTGCCCTCGGCGGTTCACAGGCGCGCGGCGTCCAACGGCCAGACAGCGACTGGGATCTGGCCGTCTACTACCGCGATGCACTGGACGTCGAGCAGATTCGTGCACTCGGCTGGCCGGGTGAGCTGACGGAGCTCGAGGGCTGGGGGAGCCTCTTCAACGGCGGCGGCAAGGTCACGGTCGACGGGAGGGACGTCGACATCCACTACCGCGACCTCAGCGTGATCGAACGGATCCACGAGGATGCCGAACATGGGCGCTTCTACATCGACGGGCTGCTCTTTCACCAGGCCGGGATCCCCAGTTACATCCTCCTGGCGGAGCTCGGCATCAACCGACCGCTGTGGGGCGAGGTGCCGCAGTGGGAGTACCCGGAGGCGCTCCGGGAGAGCGCGAGCGCGGAGTGGTGGGCGACGGCGGATATGACGCTCGTGTACGCAGACGGGCACGCCCGCCGCGGGCGCGTCGCGCAGTGCGCTGGCCTCATGAGCGAGGCCGCGTGCCGCGCAGCGCACGCGATCCTCGCCGCACGAGGCGAGTGGGTGACAAACGAGAAGGGGCTGCTCGCCCAGGCGGGCGTCGACGGCGTCGACGATCTGGTGCTCGGGCTGAGCGCGGATCCGGAGTCGCTCGTTGAGACCGTATGTGCGACGCGTGAGCTACTCAGCGCCGCTGTGCGTGAGTCCGGCGTCGCCGTGGAGTGAGCTTCATCCCATCGGGGTGACGTCGACCGCGGTGACACGGGGTTAGGGTCAGGGCAAAACCATCCGCGCAAGGAAAGACAGGTGCAGAGATGTGTCGATGGCTGGCCTACTCAGGCGAAGCGCTCCAACCCTCCTTGGTGATCCTGGATGCCCAGCATTCACTGGTCGCCCAATCGCTGAACTCGCCGCTCGGCAACGAGACCGTCAACGGTGACGGCTTCGGTTTCGGTTGGTACCCCGAGAACAATGAACCGGGCTCCCAACCCGCCTTTTTTCACAGCATCGAGCCGGCGTGGAACGATCAGAACCTCCGCGAGCTGACCCGCAGCATCCGCAGCCCGCTGTTCTTCAGCCATGTTCGCGCGGCCGGTGGGCCGCCGATCCAGCAGACCAACTGCCACCCGTTCCGCCATGAGAACTGGATGTTCATGCACAACGGCTTCCTCACCGAATTCTCGAAGGTGAAGCGCGATCTGACCTATGCCGTTGACCCCTCGCTCTACCCGAACATCCTGGGCACGACCGACTCAGAGGTGCTGTTCAACCTCGCTCTGACGCTCGGTCTCAAGGACGACCCCATCGCGGCGATGGCGGCGACGATCCGCAAGGTCGAGTCCGTTGGGCGCGATCATGGAGTGGCGTTTCCCATGCAGGGCACGGTCGCCGTGACCGATGGCGCGACGATGTGGGCGTTCCGCTACTCCTCGCAGATGCGCAGTCGAACGCTGTTCCACTCCACGGACGTCGAGACGCTGTGGGAGATGTACCCCGACGCGGAGCGGTTCAAACTGTTCGGGCCGAACGCCAGACTCATCGTCTCCGAGCCACTCAATGATCTGCCCGGCGTCTTCCAGGAGGTACCAGAATCGACGGCGCTGGTGGTTGAGTCCTCCGGATATCACCACGAGCCGTTCCTCGCAGCGGATGACTAGGCCCTGAGCACGCCGCCGATGAGTGTGGAGCGTGGCGTTGCCGCAGTCGTCCTCACGGTTGCACTCGCTTTCGCCGTGAGCCCGGTAGCGGCTGCCGTTGCCGCCGAGGGATCCGGCATCACGCGGCCTCAGGTCCCCACGCCCGTGTCCACGGAGCCCGCACCAGAGACGCCGGCACCCACCGACGCCGCCACCCCGGTGCCGCCCACTGACGAGCCCGAGCCGGTCCCCACCGAGACCGGCGTGCCCCCGACAGCCGAGCCGACCCCCACGGAGGAAGCACCTGCTCCGACGGAGGTACCCGTGCCCGACGAGGCGCCCGTGGACGAGCCGGACAACACCGAGCTCGCCCCGATCGAACCGGCGTATGCCGACCCGGACGTCGACCCGGTGTCGTGGATCATCGCCATCGCCGTCCTGCTCGTGGGCATTGCGGTCCTGTTCCTGATCCGCCGCAGGGCGCCGCGTCGGCGTGTAAACGAGGTGATGCCGGCGCAGGCAGAACCGCAGACTCACGCCGAACCGGCCGTCGTGCTGGCCGCCCTGGAGTCGAGTGGCGAGGCGATGATCGATGCCGGCTACTCGGTGGTGAGCGTGACGGAGGCGCTGGTGGACATCGCCGCCGCGAACGGATACCCGACGGCGGAGATCGTCGTCTTCCCTACGGCGCTGTTCATCTCCGCGAGCGCCGACGGGCAACTCCGAACCGGAGTGGTCTCCAGCGGGCACAGTGCGCTGCTGCTCCATCAGGTGGAGGAGCTCGATGACGCGATTGAATCGGCGCAGAGCGGGGCACTGCCAGCCGCCGCGGTTCCATCACGCATCGTGGCGATCCGCCGACTGCCGCGTCCCTACAACACAGCACAGCGCCTGATCGCGTACATGTTCCTCTCCAGCGGAATCTCGATGCTGCTCGGTGCGTCCTGGGCGGGCGTGCTCCTCTCGGCGGTACTGGGTGCTGTCGTGGGCTCGCTCCTTCTGGCCGGTGCGGGAACGGCCAGGCGGTATCAGGCGCTGATCACCGTTGGGGCGTCCTTCCTCGTGGGGGTGTCCGTGTTCCTCCTGATCCGCACCGATATCGATCCCGGTGTCCTCCCGTCCCTGATCGCCCCGCTGATCATCCTGCTACCCGGTGCGTTGCTGACGACCGGCGTCGTGGAGCTGTCGACCGGGCAGATGATGGCCGGGGCCGGTCGTCTCGCGGCCGGATCGATGCAACTGATCCTCCTCGCGGTTGGAATCGTTGCGGCTGCCGGGGTCGTCGGGATTCCAGCACGTGAAATCACCTCGGCGCAGGAACCACTCGGCGCCCTGGGCCCGTGGCTCGGTGTGGCGGTGTTCGGTGTGGGGATCGTCGTGTATCAGTGCGCCAGACCCGCCTCGCTGGGCTGGATCCTGCTGGTCCTCTACGTCGCGTACGGGGCGCAGGTGCTCGCCGATGTGTTCCTCGGCGGCGTGCTGTCGGCCTTCGTCGGGGCCCTGGCGATGACCCCGGTGGCCGTCATCGTCGCGCGGCAACGGTCCGGGCCTCCGGCGATCGTGAGCTTCCTGCCCGCGTTCTGGCTGCTCGTTCCCGGCGCGCTCGGTCTCGTCGGCGTTGCCAGCCTTCTCGGAGGGGATACCGGGGGAGTCAGCTCCCTCGTGACGACGGTGTCGACGATGGTCGCCATCGCACTCGGCGTCCTCGCCGGCACCGCGATCACCGGGCGCGTGCGGCGTGGGCCCGGCGCGATCTGATCCGGCTACTCGACGATCTGCAGGGCGTGATCGGTGTTGTTGAAGCGCGCGCCGCCGTCGTCGGTGACCGTGACGATGTCTTCGATGCGCACGCCGAAGCGTCCCTTGAGGTAGATTCCGGGCTCGATCGAGAAGCACATCCGCGGCTGGAGGAGCCGCTCCTCGCCCTCGACCATGTACGGCGGTTCGTGGGTCGTCACGCCGATCCCGTGGCCGGTGCGGTGGATGAACTGCTCGCCGTATCCGGCCTCGGTGATCACCGCTCTGGCGACCCGGTCGATCTCCTGGCAGGTCACGCCCGGTCGGACCGCCTCGAATGCCGCCTGTTGTGCCTGCCTGACGATCTCGTGGACCTCCAGCACCTCGGCCGACGGTTCGCCGACGCAGACTGTGCGGGTGGTGTCCGATCCGTAGCCGTGCATGAGCCCGCCGAAGTCGAGCACCACCGCGTCGCCATGTTCGATCACGCGATCGCCCGCCTCGTGGTGGGGATTGGCGCCGTTGGGGCCAGAGCCGACGACGGTGAAATCGACCTGCTCGTGCCCGAACTCTCGCAGGAGCCTGGCCAGGTCTGCCGCGACATCCGTCTCGCGCCGACCGGCGAACCGTACCTTCAGGATCTCGGCGTATGTCGCATCGGCGGCGGCACCCGCCGCGGCGAGCCGGCCGAGCTCGTTGTCGTCCTTGAGCGCACGCATCATCGGAAGGCTGTGGCTCAACGAAGCGAAGCGGGTGTCTGGCAGCGCGGCTTGGAGGCCGAGCAGGTGCATCGCCCACGCCGAGTCGGAGATGCCGAACCGCCCATCGGGCCGCAGCAGACGACTCGCGGCCTCATAGGGGTCTGTGCCATCGGTCCAATCGGCGATCCCGACCGCCGTAGCGCCGTCGGCTGCTTCGGCATCCGGTCGCTCCAGAATGGGCACAAGCAGCGTCGGGTGCGTGTGAGGGGCGACCAGCAACATCGTCAGGCGCTCGGTCATGGCGGTGGGGCGGTAGCCGGTGAGCCAGACCAGGTCCGGCCCTGGAGTCACGATGACGCCGTCGAGTCCCGCCTCAAGCGCGTCGTCGACCAGCCGCGCCATGCGGGCCGCGTAGTCCCCGCTCGTGAATGGGATGGGTACAGCGTTCATTCCTGCCGTCACGGCGCCTCCTCAGTGTTCCTCTCAGGATCGCACCTTTCCAACCAAACACGACATTGCTAAGATGAGGAATCCTCTCAGTTATCCCTTTGGGGTGGGGTGGCGCGTATGTTAGACCTTCGTTTCACGACCGGATGGGATGGCACAACACGTGCCGGAGGCCGCACTCGAGCGTGGTTGCAATGAGCACCGCGGATGCCGCTCTCGCACGACCGAAGGCGCCACCGGCCGTCGTGATCTCGTGGCTGGCCCTCGCCTTGATGACGACGAGTTCGGTCGCAAGCCTGCGGCCAGCCCCCACCATGGCGGTCTACGGTCTGGCCGCGGTCTTCCTCTACCTCGTCCCCGCCATCGTCTTCCTGCTTCCGACCTCGCTCGTGGCGGCGGAGCTGGCCTCCGGCTGGGAGGGCGGAATCTACAAGTGGGTTGCGGCGGGAATCTCGAAGCCGATGGGCTTCCTGGCCGTGTGGTGCCAGTTCGCCATGACGATCTTCTACTACCCGACCTTGCTTGGCTTCGTGGCGAGCACGCTCGCCTACGTGTTCAATCCGGCGCTTGCCAGCAACGGGGTCTGGACCGCGCTCGTGATCGTCGTGTTCTACTGGTCCGGCGTGTTCGTGTCCTCCCGCGGCACCAAGGGCGTCTCCGGTCTGGCCAGCGGCGGCCTCATCATCGGTACCCTGATCCCCGGCGCGTTCCTCGTCATCCTGGGCGCCGTGTTCCTGGGCCAGGGCAACCCATCTGCCGCTCCGATGACGGCCGCGAACTTCTTTCCAGAGTGGGCGGGGTTGGCCAGCCTGGTGCTGATCGTGAACAACTTCCTCTCCTACAGCGGCATGGAGATGAATGCGGTGCACGTGTCCTCGCTGAAGAACCCGGCCAAGGAGTACCCGAGGTCGATCTTCCTGGCGATGGGACTCGTTCTGCTGATCTTCATCCTGCCGGCGCTCGCGATCAGCTGGATCGTGCCGGCCGAGGAGCTCTCACTCACCGCCGGCGTCATGCAGGCTTTTGACGCCGTGCTCGCACAGTTCGGCATGCAGGGCCTCACCCCGATCATCGGGATCATGCTGGTGGCCGCATCATTGGGTGGCATGCTGACCTGGTTGGCGGGCCCGTCGAAGGGCCTGCTGCTGATCTCGCGCGAGGAGGGATACCTCCCGCCCTTCCTGCAGAAGCTCAACAAGAAGGGCGTGCAGCAGAACCTGCTGGTGGTGCAGGGGCTCGTCACGACCGTGATCGCACTCGGCTACGCCCTGATCCCGGATGTGTCGAGCGCGTACTGGATCTTCTCCGTGATCACCACGCAGGTGTACCTGATCATGTACCTGCTGATGTTCATTGCGGCGATCCGGTTGCGTCGAAATGACCCGGACCACCCGCGTGGCTACCGGGCGCCGATGCTGATCGGCCTGGCCGGAGTCGGGTTCGCTGCCTCGCTGGCCGCACTGCTCGTCGGCTTCATCCCGCCGTCCCAGTTCGGCGGTGAGAACCCCGCCGTCTACTTCCTCATCGTTGGTGGTGGCGCACTGGGGCTCGGCCTGCTCGTGCCATTCCTCTTCTACCGGTTCCGCAAACCGTCCTGGAAGCAGCCTGAGCAGACCAACCAGGCAGGGGGTGCAGCGCCATGAGCACGCAGATGGAGTCGTCGACCAAGCGAGAGCGCTCGGTTCTCTACATCGTGAGTGTTGTCGTGCTCGTGGTCCTGGCCGTTGTCGGCCTGCTCACGTTCAGGTCGGCGAGAGAGACGCAGCAGGCGCAGGAGAAGGCCGATCAGTTGATCTCGAACATCGAGGCGACGGGGGCGACGGCGCCGTCCAGCGAGCAGATCGTGCGCGTCCTCGGCGAGGACGGCGGGGCGGTCTGTGCGAACCCGAACGAGGCCTTGACCCGGGCGACGTTCCTGGGGCAGCTGACGACCGGGGCAGGCGGGACGGGAAGCCGTCCGATCATCGCCGAGAACCGGCTCGTTCAAGGGCAACTCCTGATAATGGACGTCTATTGCCCAGACGAACTGGCCGAGTTCCAGGAGTTCGTGAACACCTTGAACACGTCCGACGCCAACGGCGGGTGAACCGTGGATCTGCGTTCGACAATCGCCGATCGGATGACGGGGGCGCGGGAGGAGCTCGCGGAGCTCGTTGCGTTCCGCTCGGTCGCGGATCCGCGCCAGTACCCGACGGAGGAGTGCTCACGGGCAGCGCACTGGGTGCTCGACAAGTTCGCCGCACTCGGATTCGCCGATGCTCGTCTCGAGGAGACGCCGGACGGCAGCTTCGCCGTTGTCGGGACCCGGCCGTGCGCCGACCCAAACGCCCCGACGGTGTTGCTGTACTCCCACTACGACGTTCAGCCGCCGCTCGACGATTCCGCATGGCGCACGCCGCCATTCGAGCTGACCGAGGTGGCTGGGCGCTGGTTCGGCAGGGGCTCCGCGGACTGCAAGGGAAACATCCTTGCTCAACTCCTCGCCATCCGGGGGCTCGACGGCGACGTGCCGGTGAACCTCAAACTCGTCGTCGAAGGCTCGGAGGAGCAGGGAACCGGAGGGCTTGAGGCCTTCGTAGCGAGCAACCCGGACACATTCCGCGCCGACGCCATCCTCGTCTGCGACACGGGCAACGCGGCGGTGGGGCGTCCTGCGGTGACGGCGTCCCTTCGTGGCATGGTGAATGTCGTGGTCACCGTGGAGGCCATGGCCACCGAGCTCCACTCCGGTATGTTCGGCGGTGCTGCCCCCGACGCCCTCGCGGCGCTCGTCGCCATGTTGGCTTCGCTTCGCGACAGCCAGGGCAACACCACCGTGACCGGCCTGGACAACACCCAGAGCTGGAGTGGGGAGCCGTATTCTCCCGAGCAGTTCCGCGCCGACGCGGCCGTGCTCGACGGGGTCGCGCTGCTCGGCGACGGCACGGTCTCCGACATGATCTGGGCCCGTCCGGCAATCACCGTCCTCGGGATCGACTGCGCATCGGTGACGGGATCGACGGCCGCCATCACGCCGCGGGCGGCAGCGCGCCTCAACCTTCGCGTGCCGCCGGGAATGTCTCCCACCGAGGCGCACGACGCGCTCGTCGAGCATCTCGCGGCCGCGGCACCGTGGGGTGTTCACGTCACAACGAAGACCGAGGCCATCGGATCTCCGTTCCAGGCGACAACCGACGGCCCAGCCTATGGCGCAATGGCCGCCGCAATGCAGGAGGCCTACGGAACGCCGATGAGCCTGTTGGGGCAGGGCGGATCGATCCCGCTCTGCACCGTGTTCGCCGACACGTACCCGCAGGCCGAGGTCATTCTGTTAGGGGTCGAAGAGCCCCTCGCGCTCATCCACGCACCGAACGAGAGCGTCGATCCGTCCGAGATCCAGGCGCTGGCCCTCACCATCGCCCTCTTCCTGCAACGATTCGCCACCCTGCGCGGTTAGCTCAGCACGCGACAACCACGGTGGCGTCGCGACTGTCGTCGCGCTCGACCCGCGTGGCGAAGCCCACGGCTTCGAACAGCGCGGCCGAGGCCGGCGCCTGTTCCGCGCTCGCCTCGATGAACAACGTGCCGCCCGGACGCAGCCAGCCGCCGGCATCCGCGGCAACCCGCCGGTGCACGTCGAGGCCGTCTGGCCCGCCGTCGAGTGCGCTGCGCGGCTCGTGCACACGGGCCTCTGGCGGCATCAGGGCGATCGACGCGCTCGGCACATAGGGCGCGTTCACGGCGAGAACGTCGATCTGGCCGCGCAGCGCGCTCGGGAGGGCTGCGAACAGGTCACCCCGCACAACGGTCGCGCGGTCACCGAGGTTGTGCCTGGCGCACCGCACGCTTTCGGCCGTCACGTCGCTCGCCCAGAGCCGCGCGGTGGGGACGGAGGCGAGGACGGCGGCGCTGATGGCGCCAGAGCCGCAGCACAGGTCGACGACGACGGCGTCTGCGGAGCACGCGTCGATGGCGAGCTCGGCCAGGAACTCCGTGCGGCGCCTGGGCACGAAGACCCCCGGAGCCACTGCGACGCGCAGGCCGGCGAATTCGGCCCAGCCGAGCACCTGCTCGAGCGGGAGGCCGGCGAGGCGTCGGTCGAGCAGTTGGCGCAGATGCGCGGCATCCCCTGCCGAGGCCTCGAGCAGCAGCGCTGCCTCGTCTTCGGCGAACACCGAACCCGATGCGCGGAGTGCATGCACGAGCTCGGAGGTGGGAAGCGGGGCAGGCTGGGGCAGGGGCGGATCCTCTCGACGCCGTCGATCCTAGCCCCGTCGGAGATGCGGGCGCCAGCATGATCCGGGGTCGTGGCGCGCGATGTCGGTGGCTGCGGGGAGAATGGTGCGGTGGCCATCGTTCTCTCTCGCACAGACCCGACCTCGGTGATGGCGAGCACCGTCGACGAGCGCGGAGAGCTCGTGGGCGCGCCCCTCGCGCTGGAGTTCTCGGCATTGGCCGCCTTTGTCACCGAGCGCGAACGCGCGCACCGGGCGGCTGGCGACGCCGCGGAACGCTGGGTGTGGAGCGACAGCTCCCGCTGGTACGGCGACCTGCTCACCGCCGGCGTGCGGGTGCAGCGATGCCACGATCTGCGTCTCAGCCACGCGATCCTGCGCAATTCGACCCTCTCCGCCGGCACGGAGTTCGCGCGTTCGGCGCCCAGCGAATGGAGCCGGCCTGCCGAGCCGCTCACCGCGGCCGTCGCGCCCGTGCACAGCGCCCTGTTCGACCTCAGCGACACGATAGCGTCCGGGCGCAGCGCTGCCGCCGCCGACGACAGCGTCGCCGAGTACCGACGCCAGCTGCGGGCGATCGCCGAGGTGCCGGATGCAGGCAGGCTGCGGCTCCTCCTCGCGGCCGAGTCCGTCGGGGCGCTCATCGCCGCCGAGATGCGCAGTGCCGGGCTGCCGTGGCGCACCGAGGTGCACGACGCGATCCTGACCGAAGAGCTCGGCCCGCGGGTGCCCTACGGCACGCGGCCGGCCAAGCTCGAGGTGCTGGCCGGCCGCATCCGGAGCATCCTCGGTGACAACACCGTCAACCCGGACTCCCCGCAGAGCATGCTCAAGGCACTGAATCGCGCCGGTCTGATGATCACGTCGACGAGCCGTTGGGAGCTCGCCGAGTACACGCATCCGGTGATCGCGCCGCTGCTCGAGTACAAGAAGCGGGCGCGCCTGCTCACTGCCAATGGCTGGACCTGGATGGACCAGTGGATCGTTGACGGTCGGTTCCACCCCGACTATGTCCCAGGCGGCGCCGCAACCGGGCGCTGGGCCACCAGCGGGGGCGGAGCCCTGCAGCTGCCGCGCCAGATCCGCGCGGCCGTCACGGCCGACCCCGGCTGGAAGCTCGTCGTGGCGGATGCGGCCCAGCTCGAGCCGCGCATTCTCGCGGCGCTCTCGGCCGACACCAGCATGGCCGCGGCCGGCCGCGGCGTCGACATGTACGCGGGCATCGTCGCCAGCGGGGTCGTCGAGACGCGTGATCAGGCGAAGGTCGCCATGCTCGGGGCGATGTACGGCGCGACGACGGGGGAGAGCGGGCGCCTGATGCCGAAGCTCACCCGGGCGTACCCGCGCGCGATCCGCCTCGTCGAGCAGGCAGCCCGTGCCGGCGAGCGTGGCGAGCTCGTCACCACCTGGCTTGGCCGCTCCTCTCCGGCCCCAGGCGAGGACTGGCGCGAGGCGCAGTGGCGGGCGAGCCAGCCGGGCGCCAGCACCGCCGAGGAGGCCAGGGCACGCAGCCGGGCACGGGACTGGGGTCGCTTCACCCGCAACTTCGTCGTGCAGGGGAGCGCGGCGGAATGGGCACTCTGCTGGATGGCGGAGCTCCGCAAGGGGCTGCTCGCGATCGAGGGCATGAACCCGCAGCCGCCAGGGCGCCGTGCCGCGGCATCCGGCCCCGTCTTCGAGCGGATCCCGCACCTCGTCTTCTTCCTGCACGACGAGATCATCGTGCACACGCCGGCCGAGCACGCCGAGGAGGTGGCCGCGGTCGTCACGGCGGCGGCCGCGACCTCCGGCCGGCTGCTCTTCGGCGACTTCCCTGTGGACTTCCCACTGGGCATCGCCACCGTCGAACGCTACTCCGACGCGAAGTAGCGAGCTAGGCCGACAGCCGGACGGCGCCCGTCATCACGGCGGCGACTGCCCCGCCGTCAACGAGCAGGTCGGTGCCGGTGATGAAGGATGCCGCGTCGGAGAACAGGAACGCGACGGCCGCCGCGATGTCATCCGGCGTGCCGAGCCGTCCGGTTCCCGAGCCGTCGACCATGGCCCGCATGTTCGCGCCGGACTCGCTGGCCAGCTCCTGCCTGCCCATTCTGGTCGAGATGACACCGGGGCTGATCGAGTTGATGCGTGCTCCCTTGGCTCCCCACGTCGTGCTCGCGGCGCGTACGCGCAGTTGGTTGGCACGCTTCGAGAAGGAGTAGGCGTGGCCTGCTGACGCGAAGGCGTCCGGCGAGGTGGCAGGCAGGCTGAGTAGCTGGTCGCCCGGTGTCATGGCCAGCTGGCCCTCGAGTTCGCGGTCCAGCGCCGGAACGAAGTGTCCGGACATGCTCGAGATCACGACTCCGGCACCACCGGGGGCGATCACCTCTGCAAACTCCTCGAGCACGATCGCCACGCCGAGCAGGTCGACGGCGAGGATGGCCTCGGTCGGCGCCTGTGCGGGGGAGAGCCCAGCCGTGTGGAGCACCTGGGCAACGGGCCCGAGCGCGGCTGCCGCGCGAGCGAGCGCGCGCACGGATTCGCGAGACGACACGTCGACGTGCTGCGTCTCCACCTGCTGGCCCTCGTCGCGCAGCGTCTCGGCGAGCGCATCCAATGCACTCGCGTTGAAGTCGGCCAGCAGCACCGTCTTCCCTCCACCCAATCGTCGACTCGCGGCAACGCCCATGCCGCCGGTACCGATGACCACCAGAACTTCATTCGGCATCTGCCGACCTCCGTGCGTTCGTAAAGAGAGACAATTTGTCTCGTAATGTGAATCTACACGCGCAGACGACGGCGGGCGAGTACATAGACTGATGCGATGGCAGCCGGGCGCAAACGTAGCGAGACCTCGCGGCTCGCCGCCCTCGCCGCAACTCGCGCGCTCCTCGTTGAACTCGGCTACGAGCGCATCACGCTCGACGCCATAGCGGCACGGGCCGGGGTCGGGCGGCAGACCCTCTACCGGTGGTGGGGCTCGAAGGGCGCGATCGTCGCCGACGCCGCGCTTGCCGGTGGTGTCGCGACTGAGCTCCGCCCGATCGCCGACAGCGGGGATCTGCGTGGCGATCTCCGTGCGTGGCTGAACGAGTGGGTCTCACATGTCGCGACCCCAGAGGGCACGAGCCTCACGTTGGCGCTCACCGCAGCGTCCTCCGACAACCAGGCGATCGCCGATCAGCTCTACGAGCGGTTCACCGGCCCGCACGAAGAACAGTTGCGTGCACGACTTGCCCGTGCGCGCGAGGTTGACCAGCTGCCGGCGGATGCCGACGTCAGCACGATCGCAGCCGTGCTCATCGGTTTCCTGCTCTACCGGATCCTCGGCCGCCAGCGGCTACCCGCGGCATCCGATGTCGACGCGCTCGTCTCGCTGGTTGTCAGGCGGCAGGGCGACGGCCACGGCGAGGCCGCGCGTCACTGAGGGGCCGGCTGATCGCCGTGCCAGCGGTCGTGTCGGTGGCGGCGCGTTCGCAGGCATCGAGCCAGCGCAGCGCGGCAGCGCGCAACTCGTCTTCTGACGCGGTGGCCAGCACGTCCTGCACCGATTCCGGCTCCACCTGCTGCAGCAGCGGCGCCGCCCACAGCTCGCGGTGCTGCGCGAGCAGCGTGTCGAGGTTGACCCCTGGCAGCGAGGACGCCACCAACAGCTGGTCGAGCATCTCGTTCCAGTCCAGCTGCGCTGGACCGACGACGCTCAGCCATTCCCTGGCGGCGAGACGGCCGGCCGAGGTGAGTTCGTAGAGCGGCAGGCCGTCGCTCGTCGTGCCGCTGTCGCGCACGAGGGCGTTCTTGCCGAGCCGATCGAGTGTTGCGTAGATCTGGCCGACGTTGATGTCGCGGCGGTGGCCGAGCCGGGAGAGGAGTTCCGCGTGCAGCTGTGCCCCGTAGGCGGGCCCGAGCGTGAGCACGGCGAGCAGGCTCTCGCGCACCGACATGTATTCTCCTCTCGCACCGCCGACAGGGGCGGCTCCGATCGAGTGCCTCTGGGCTTGAGCATAATCAGGCGACGCACTGGCGCGACGGTGCCACGCTGCTTTCGGCGAATCCCCCTGTTCAGGGCTGGTGCGATCCGGTAATCTGCAGCCAAGACGCCGAAGGCCGATTCCCAGGCCCACTGGATCCCGGCCATTCTCCGCCTTGCCACGATTACGTACCCGACGTGCAAGGAGCAGGCTCATGCGTGCAATGCGATCGATGTTGGCCGGAGCGGCGGGGGCATCCCTCGTGATCGCGGCATTCGCGGCGGGAGCCGTGCAGCCGAAGATGGCGGCGGTGCCTGGCGAGGTGCACTTCACGGCCTCCGGAGACTTCGACGCGCGCACAGAGACGAGCGCGGTGCTCAACCAGATCGGCGCAATCGATCCCGATCTGCACCTCGCGCTCGGCGACCTCTCCTATGGCGTCACGGGGCAGGAGTCGACGTGGTGTGACTTCGTGACCACGCGTGTCGGGGCCGGCTTCCCCTTCGAGCTCATCTCGGGCAACCACGAGAGCAACGGTCAGAACGGCAACATCAACGATTTCTCCGCCTGTCTCCCGAACCAAGTGCCCGGCGCTGTCGGCACCTACGGACGCGAGTACTTCGTCGACGTGCCCGCCGATGCGCCGCTGGTGCGATTCATCGCGATCTCACCCGGGCTGACCTTTCCCGGCGGGAGCTGGTCGTATGCGTCGGGCACGCCCCACTACCAGTGGACGGTCAACGCGATCGACCAGGCCAGGTCGGCCGGGATCCCGTGGGTCGTCGTCGGCATGCACATGCCGTGTCTCTCGGTCGGCGAGTACGCCTGTGCGTCCGGCGTCGACATCAACAACCTGATGATGAGCAAGCGCGTCGACCTCGTGCTGAACGGGCATGAGCACCTCTACGCGCGCACAAAGCAGCTCGCGACCGGGCCCAATTGTTCCGGCCTCACGCCTGGCAGCTACACGGCCGGCTGTGTCGTGGATGCCGACAGCACCCTGGTCAGGGGAGCCGGGACCGTGTTCGCGACCGTCGGCACCGGCGGCGTCGCGTTGCGCGACGTCTCCACCACCGACGCCGAGGCGCCGTACTTCGCGGCAACGTCCGGTGCCAACCAGAATCCGAGTTGGGGCAACCTTGAGGTCGTCGCGAATGCCGACAGCCTGACCGCGAACTTCCGTAGGGCGACGGGCGGCACGTACACGGATGCCTTCACCATCGGTGCGGCGGCGGCGAACACCCCGCCGACGGCGTCATTCACGGCGTCCTGCACCAACCGTGACTGCACGGTCGACGCGAGCGGATCGACGGATGGCGACGGCACGATCACCGGCTATGCCTGGGACTTCGGTGACAGCACAACGGGGACGGGCAACCCCGCCGCGCGCAGCTACGCGGCAGCAGGAAACTACACGATCACGCTCACCGTGACCGACAACGCCGGGGGAACGAACACGACGACACGGCCAGTCACGGCGACCGACCCACCCGGTCCGGTGGCGCTGGCGGCAGACACCTTCGGGCGAACGGTGGCATCGGGCTGGGGCACGGCCGACAGCGGCGGCGCCTGGCAGCTGAGCGGCGCGACATCCAGCTTCTCTGTGGCCGACGGGGTCGGCAAGTTCAGGTTGCCGACCGCCAACGGAACGCTCAACGCCTTCCTGAACGGAGTGTCGTCGACGGCGACGGACCTCAGTCTCACCATCGCCTCCGACAAGGTGCCGGCGGGGAGCGGCTCCTATGTGTGGGCATACGGGCGCCGCATCTCCGGCGGCGGCGCGTATCTGGCGAAACTCAACCTGCGCGCGGGCGGCGATGTTCGACTCTCCCTGGTCAGAACGGACTCCAACGGCAACGCAGAGGTGGCACTGACGTCGACGAGCACGGCCGGCGGGGTGACGTATGCAGCGGGGGAGAAGCTGAGCATGCGCGTCCGCGTGACCGGCACATCGCCGAGCACCATTCAGGCCAAGGTGTGGAAGACAAGCGCGGCGGAGCCGGCCGCCTGGCAGCTGACGGCCACCGACAGCACCGCCTCGATCCAGGCCGCAGGTGGCATCGGGCTGAAGAGCTACCTCTCGAGCTCGGTCACCAACGTTCCGATCGTCGTGAGCTTCGACGATCTCCTCGCGGTCACTCCGTGAACCCGGGATTCGTTGTGTGAACCCCGCTTCTGGGGCATAATCGTGTGAGTGCCGGTCATGGCACCCGTTTCACAGGTCGTTGGGGAAGACGCACCTCACACGAAACGGAGAGATCATGACGGCAACACCTGCCCGTCTGGCGCCTGCCGCACGGGGAGTAATTTATGTGCACTCGGCACCGCGTGCACTCTGCCCGCACGTCGAGTGGGCTGCTGGTCGCGCCCTCGGGCGCGCGGTGAACTTCGATTGGGCGGAACAGCCCGTGCTCGATGGATGCCAGCGCGCCGAGTTCTACTGGGAGGGCGAGCGCGGCACGGGGGCGGCCATCGCCTCCGCCCTGCACGGCTGGGAGCACCTGCGTTTCGAGGTGACAGAGGATCCGAGTAACGGTTCCGACGGCGCCCGCTGGATGCACACGCCCGACCTCGGCATCTTCTGTGCGCAGGTCGACAGCGTCGGCAACATGGTTGTGCCGGAAGATCGGATCCGCGCAGCCATGCATCACGCCGGAACCAATGTGCTCGAACTCCACCGAGAGCTGCGGCTCGCGCTCGGCCAGGAGTGGGACGACGAGCTCGACGTCTTCCGCCACGCGAGCGACCACTCCCCGGTGATCTGGCTGCACAAGACCGGCTGAGCAGTCAGCCCGGCTGGTTCAGCCCCATGAGACGCAGAAGGCCCGCACGGAATACCGAGCGGGCCTTCTGAGCGTTCACACGAGGGTGTCGAGCGGGATCAGACGCTCCGGAATGCGATGACGGCGTTGTGTCCGCCGAAACCGAAGGAGTTGCTGATCGCCGTCAGCGGGCCGTCGCCGAGCGCACGCGGCGACGTGACGACGTCGAGCGCGATGGCCGGGTCCTGCTCGGTGAGGTTGATCGTCGGCGGGGCGACACGTTCGTGCAGGGCCTTCACCGTGAACAGCGCCTCGATCGCGCCGGCACCACCGAGGAGGTGACCGGTCGATGCCTTGGTTGCCGACACCGGGATGCCGTCGAGGAGGTCACCGAAGACACGGCGCAGCGCGTTGTACTCGGCAATGTCGCCGACGGGCGTGCTGGTGGCGTGCGCGTTGATGTGCGAGACCTCGCTCAGCGAGACACCGGCGTTCTCCAGCGTCGTGAGCATCGCCCTGGCGGCCGCGGAACCCTCGGGGTCCGGAGCCGTGATGTGGTACGCGTCGCTCGTGACCGTGCCGCCGAGCAGCTCGGCGTAGATGCGAGCGCCACGGGCCAGTGCGTGCTCCTCGGTCTCGACGACGAGCGCGGCAGCGCCCTCACCGAGCACGAAGCCGTCGCGGCTGACGTCGTAGGGGCGCGAGGCCGTCTGTGGGTCGTCGTTGCGCTTGGAGAGTGCCTGCATGGCCGCGAAGGACGCGATGGGCAGTGGGTGGATCGCCGCCTCGGAACCACCGGCGATGACGATGTCGGCCAGGCCGCGCTGCAGGTGGTCGTAGGCGTTGGCGAGGGCCTCGGTGCTGGAGGCGCAGGCGGAGACGACGGTACGGATGCCGGCACGAGCGTGCAGGTCCATTCCGATGGCCGCTCCCGGGCCGTTGGGCATGAGCATCGGGACGGTCATCGGCAGCACGCGGCGGGGGCCGCGCTCGCGCAGGGTGTCCCAGGCGTCGAGCAGCGTCCAGACGCCGCCGATGCCGGTGGACCAGTCGACGGCCAGACGCTCGGGGGCGACCTCGGGGGAGCCGGCATCCGCCCAGGCCTCACGCCCGGCGATGAGGGCGAACTGGCTGGAGGGGTCGAGACGCTTGGTCTCGTGACGCTCCAGCACCTCGCTCGGCTTCACGCGCGCCTGAGCGGCGAAAGTAATGGGGATCTGAGTCTCTTCGACCCAGGGGTAGTCGAGGGCGCTCGCACCGGACTCACCGGCGAGCAGGGCCGACCAGGTGTCCTGGGCGTTGCCACCGAGCGGCGACGTCGCGCCGATACCGGTGATCACAATCTTTTTGGTCATAACGTCAAACTCTCCACGCAGTGAGGGATCAAGCGGGCATGCCCGGCCCGGCGAGCCGACTGGTGTCGACCCGCCAGAGCGGGAAAGGGGTCTTAAGCCTGGGCTCCGACGATGAAGGTGACAGCGTCACCAACGGTCTTGAGGTTCTTGACCTCTTCGTCCGGAATCTTGACGTCGAACTTCTCTTCAGCGTTGACGACGATCGTCATCATCGAGATGGAGTCGATGTCGAGGTCGTCGGTGAACGACTTGCCCAGCTCAACCGTGTCGGTCGCGATGCCAGTCTCGTCGTTGATGAGCTCGGCCAGGCCGGCAAGAACTTCTTCGGTGGACAATGCCATGTTGTTTTCTCCTTGAGGGGGGTGTTTCGTTTGACCGCCACCCAGTTTAGGGGTGCGGCAGGACTTTGTTAGGGAAGGACGACGACCTGCGCGCCGAACACGAGGCCGGCACCGAAGCCGATCTGCAGCGCGAGGCCGCCGCTCAGCTCGGGGTTCTCCTCGAGCAGGCGGTGCGTTGCCAGCGGAATGGATGCGGCAGAGGTGTTGCCGGTTGTCGCGATGTCGCGGGCGATCACGACGCTCTCCGGCAGCTTCAGCTGCTTGGCGAACTCGTCGATGATGCGCATGTTCGCCTGGTGCGGGATGAAGGCGGCGAGGTCGTCGGCGGTGATGCCGGCGGCCGCGAGGGCCTGCTTGGCGACCTTGGCCATGTCCCAGACGGCCCAGCGGAAGACGGTCTGGCCCTCCTGGCGGAGGGTCGGCCACTCGGCGGCGCCGTCGCGGTACTCCACGAGGGTGTTGTTCATGCCGACCGCGTGAGCCTTGGAGCCGTCGGAACCCCAGACGGTGCTGGAGATGCCCGCGTAGTCGCTCGGGCCGATGACGACGGCGCCGGCGCCGTCGCCGAGCAGGAAGGAGATGCTGCGATCGGTCGGGTCGACGATGTCCGAGAGCTTCTCGGCGCCGATGACGAGCGCGTAGTGGGCGACACCGGTGCGCACGAGCGCGTCGGCCTGGGCGACGGCGTATGCGTATCCGGCGCAGGCGGCGTTGACGTCGTAGGCGGCGGCGGGGTTCGCACCGACACGGTCGGCGACGACGGCGGCCATCGACGGAGACTGCTGCACATTGCTGATCGTGGCGATGATGACGGCGTCGATGAGCTCGGGGGCGATCCCGCTGCGCTCGATCGCCTCGCGGGCGGCATCCGTCGCGAGGTCGAGCGCCGAGACGTCACTCGTCGCACGGGTGCGGGTGATGATGCCGGTGCGCTGCTGGATCCACTCGTCGGAGGAGTCGATCGGTCCGACGATGTCGTCGTTGGGCACGGCGACCGAGCCGCGCGCCGCACCGACCGCGTAGATGCGGGTGTACGCGGGGCCGTGCGACTGCTGCAGGGTGGGACGGGTCATGTTCTGCCGTTCTTCTGAGGTGAGGGTTAAGCCTGGTCGATGAGCTCGAAGGCGGCGGCGAGGTCGTCCGGCGTCTTGATGGCGACGCTCGGGATGCCGCGCATGGCGCGCTTGGCGAGGCCGGTGAGCGCGCCGGCAGGAGCGAGCTCGATGATGCCGGTCACGCCGGCTGCCAGGAAGGACTCCATGCAGAGATCCCAGCGTACGGGGGAGGAGACCTGGCCGACGAGCAGCTCGACGAAGCGGGCGCCGCTGGCGACCTGCGTGCCGTCGTTGTTCGTCCAGATCGGAAGCGTGGGGTCGGCGGGGGTGAGCGAGGCCGCGACCTCGCTGAGGTGGGCGACGGCCGGCTTCATGTACCGGGTGTGGAATGCGCCGGCGACCTGCAGCGGAACGACGCGGGTCTTGGCCGGCGGGTTCTCGGCGAGTGCCGCGAGGGCGTCGAGCGCTCCGGCGACGACGATCTGGCCGCCACCGTTGTAGTTGGCCGGCTCCAGGCCCAGCTCGTCGAGGCGGGCGAGCAGCTCGGCCTCGTCACCGCCGAGGACGGCGCTCATGCCGGTCGGCTCCAGTGCTGCGGCGGCGGCCATGGCCGTTCCGCGTTCGCGCACGAAGCGCATCGCGTCGGCGTCGTTCAGGATTCCGGCACCGGCGGCTGCGGTGATCTCACCGACGGAGTGCCCGGCGATCGCGCCGATCTTCTCGCGGCGGCCACCGTCGAGCAGCGCCTCAAGGGTAAGGATGCCGGCCGCGACGATGAGCGGCTGGGCGACGGCCGTGTCGCGGATCGTGTCGGCGTCACTCGTCGTGCCGTGCGCGACGAGGTCGATGCCTGCGGCATCCGAGATGGAGCGGAGGCGCTCGGCGAAGCGTGGCTCTGCGAGCCAGGGTTCGAGGAAGCCGGGGGTTTGGGAGCCCTGTCCAGGGCAGACGACGACGATCACTTCTCTAGTTTGCCAATCTGGGTCCGAGGACGAATGTGGATGACAAACAGCGTATCGGCGAATCTCTTGTGCGGCATGCACAGAAAGTAGCGCCTGTGATGCTCAACGGCGCCGGCGGAGCCCGTCGTGATCGCTGATGGACCCGATGATGAGCGCGGCCTGCAGGATGAGCGCCTCCCTGGCGCCTGTGGCATCCCAGCCGATGACCTCGGAGACACGCTTCAAGCGGTAGCGGACCGTGTTCGGGTGCACGAAGAGTTCGCGCGCCGTCGCCTCGAGCGAGCGTCCGTTGTCGAGGTAGCACCAGAGCGTGGTGAGCAGCTCGGTGGAGTGGGCCTGCAGCGGGCGGTAGATCCGGTGGATCAGGGTGGCGCGGGCGAGCGGGTCTCCGGCCAGGGCGCGCTCCGGGAGCAGATCGTCTGCCTGCACCGGGCGCGGGGCGTGGCGCCAGGAGTGCGCGACGGCGAATCCGGCCAGTGCGGCCTTGGCGCTCTTGGACGCGTCGACGAGATTGGGGACCTCGTGGCCGAGCACGAGATGGCCCTGCCCGAAGTGCGGCTCGAGCTGCACGGCCATGTCGAGGAAGCTGATGACGTCCTCTGCAGGCGCCGGCTCGTCCTCGCTCTCGGGATTGGCTCCGGGGGAGGGCTGCGAGCGTCCGATCACGAGCACGAGGCGGTTGCCCTGCACGCCGATGAGGACGTCGGCCGCCATGTGCCTGGCTGCGCGGCGCAGCTGGTCGACGTCGAGCATGCGCGGGGTCGTTCCGACGAGCACGGCGACCTCGCCGTGGCCGTGCCAGCCGAGTGCCGCGATGCGGCTCGGAAGTTCGTCGTCGTATTCCCCGGCGAGGATCGAGTCGACGACCAGGGCTTCGAGGCGGGCGTCCCAAAGGCCGCGGGCCTCGGCGGCACGAGCGTAGACGTCGGCCGCGCCGAAGGCGATCTCGCGGGAGTACAGCAGGATCGCTTCGTGCAGACCTTCGCCGCGGTCCTTCACGCGCTCCTCGACGACCTCGACGACGACGCGGATCAGCTGGAGCGTCTGCTGCAGGCTCACCGAGCGCAGCAGCTCGCGCGGGGCGGCCCCGAACACGTCCGCGGCGATCCACGGCGTCGAGGCCGGGTCGTCATACCAGGAGATGAACGAGGTGATGCCCGCCTGCGCGACGAGGCCGACGGCGGAGCGCCGCCCCGGTGGCATGTCGCCATACCAGGGCAGCGTCTCCTCGAGACGTTTCAACGTGGTCGTGGACAGCTCACCAGAAATGGTGCGCAGCCACGCCAGCGTCTCTTCTCTTGTCTTCGGCCTCGTCGCCACGGTGTGTTAGCTCTCGCCCCCGGCTGAGCCCGTCGTACCGGCGTTCACATCGTGCAGACGGTACTTCTCGATTGCCTGCGCCGGAGCGTTGCGGTCCACCTCGCCGCGGGCGGCGAGCGCCTGCAGCGTGCGGACGACCATCGACGGGCCGTCGATCTTGAAGAAGCGACGGGCAGCGGCGCGGGTGTCGCTGAAACCGAAGTCGTCGGCACCCAGGGTCGCGTACGTTCCGGGAACGAAGGGGCGAATCTGGTCGGGGACGCTGTGCGAGTAGTCGGTCACGGCGATGAACGGGCCCTGAGCGGTGCCCAGCTTCTCCCAGACGTACGGCGTGCGCGGCTCGGCATCCGGGTTCAGGAAGTTGTGCTCGTCGGCGGCCAGGCCGTCGCGGCGCAGCTCGCTCCACGAGGTGACCGACCAGACATCGGCCGAGACACCCCAGTCGTTCGCGAGCAGTTCCTGCGCCTCGAGGGCCCACGCAATCGAGACACCGGATGCCAGCAGCTGAGCCTTCGGGCCGGCGATCGTGCCGTCCTTGAGCTTGTAGATGCCGCGCACGATGCCGTCGACGTCGAGGTTCTCCGGCTCGGCCGGGTGGATGATCGGCTCGTTGTACACGGTGACGTAGTACATGACGTTCGGGTCTTCGTGCTCGCCGCCGTACATGCGCTCGAGGCCGCTGCGGATGATGTGGCCGATCTCGTAGCCGTATGCCGGGTCGTACGAGACGACGGCCGGGTTGGTGGCGGAGAGAACGAGCGAGTGGCCGTCGGCGTGCTGCAGGCCCTCACCGGTCAGCGTGGTACGACCGGCGGTCGCCGCAATCATGAAACCGCGGGCCATCTGGTCACCGGCGGCCCAGATGGCGTCGCCGGTGCGCTGGAAGCCGAACATCGAGTAGAACACGTAGACCGGGATCAGCGGCTCGCCGTGGGTGGAGTAGCTGGTTCCGATGTTCGTGAACGACGCGAGCGCGCCGGCCTCGTTGATGCCGACGTGGATGATCTGGCCCTGCGGGCTCTCCTTGTAGGCGAGCAGCAGTTCGCGGTCGACCGAGGTGTAGTGCTGGCCGTTCGGGTTGTAGATCTTCGCCGTCGGGAAGAAGGCGTCGATACCGAAGGTGCGGGCCTCGTCGGGGATGATCGGCACGATGCGGTGGCCGAAGCCCTTGCTGCGGATCAGGTCCTTCAGCAGACGCACGAACGCCATGGTGGTGGCGATCTCCTGCGTGCCTGAGCCCTTCTTCGCGATCGCGTACGCGGAGTCATCCGGCAGCGAGATCGCGGTGTGGGCGGTGCGACGCTCCGGCAGGTAGCCGCCGAGCTCGCGACGACGCTCGTGCAGGTACTCGATCGCCTCGTCGTTGTCTGCCGGCTTGTAGTACGGCGGCAGGTACGGGTTCTCTTCGAGCTGTGCGTCGGTGACCGGGATGTGCATGGCGTCGCGGAACGTCTTGAGGTTGTCCAGCGTCATCTTCTTCATCTGGTGGGTCGCGTTGCGGCCCTCGAAGCTCGGTCCGAGGCCGTAGCCCTTGACGGTCTTCGCCAGGATGACGGTGGGCTGGCCCTTGTGCTCGGATGCCGCCTTGAACGCCGCGTAGATCTTGCGGTAGTCGTGGCCACCGCGCTTGAGGCCCCAGATCTGGTCGTCGGACAGGTCCTTGACGAGCTCGAGTGCACGCGGGTCGCGACCGAAGAAGTTCTCGCGCACGTATGCGCCGTTCTCGGCCTTGTAGGTCTGGTAGTCACCGTCGGGGGTGACGTTCATGAGGGTGCGCAGTGCGCCGTCGGTGTCGCGGGCGAGGAGGTCGTCCCACTCGCGGCCCCAGACGACCTTGATGACGTTCCAACCGGCGCCACGGAAGAAGCTCTCGAGCTCCTGGACGATCTTGCCGTTGCCGCGGACGGGGCCGTCGAGGCGCTGCAGGTTGCAGTTGATCACGAAGTTGAGGTTGTCGAGGCCCTCGTTGGCTGCGACCTGCAGCTGGCCGCGGCTCTCGACCTCGTCCATCTCGCCGTCGCCGAGGAACGCCCAGACCTGCTGGTCGCTTGCATCCTTGATGCCGCGGTTGGTGAGGTACTTGTTCGTCTGAGCCTGGTAGATCGCGTTGATCGGTCCGAGACCCATCGACACGGTCGGGAACTGCCAGAACTCCGGCATCAGGCGAGGGTGAGGGTACGAGGAGAGACCGTACGGGGCCTGTGACTTCTCCTGGCGGAATCCGTCGAGCTGCTTCTCGCTCAGGCGGCCCTCGAGGTAGGCGCGGGCGTAGGTGCCGGGCGAGGCGTGACCCTGGATGAAGATCTGGTCTCCGCCGCCCGGGTGGTCCTGGCCGCGGAAGAAGTGGTTGAAGCCGACCTCGTAGAGAGAGGCGGCGCCGGCGTAGGTGGAGATGTGTCCGCCGACCGAGATGCCGGGGCGCTGTGCGCGGTGCACCATGACGGCGGCGTTCCAGCGCAGCCAGGCGCGGTAACGGCGCTCGATCTCCTCATTGCCGGGGAACGGAGCCTCGTTCTCGGGGGCAATGGTGTTGATGTAGTCGGTGGTCGGAACCATGGGAACACCCAGGTGCAGCTCTTTCGAGCGCTTCAACAAGCTCAGCATGATCTCGCGACCACGTTCGTGCCCGTGAGCGGCGACGAGCGCATTGAGTGATTCGGCCCACTCTGCTGTTTCCTCCGGATCGGAGTCCAGGTTGTTGACCGAGTACGGGTCCTGGTCGTTGACAGTCACAGTCGACCTCTCTCTATGTGTTAGAACCGATCGCGTGTGCAGACCAAGCCGTGTCGGCGTGCTCAAAAGTCGAACTTCACACATGCGAAGACCTGGTCGGGTCGCGACCGGGCACAATCAGTCATCCTATTGATTCTATTTCGACCGTGTGTGCACCGGGGCCGTTACGATCGATGCTGGCATTCGACGACTCGCCGTCGAATCGGAACAGGAGTCGCACAATGACGCTGCAGATCGGCACAACCGCCCCCGATTTCGAGCTGCTGAATCAGTGGGGTGAATCGGTGCGGCTCAGTCAGTTCCGTGGCGAGAAGGCCGTCGCGATCGTGTTCTTCCCGCTCGCCTTCTCCGGCACGTGCACGGGGGAGCTCTGCGAGCTGCGCGACAACCTGGCGATCTTCGATGACGAGGATGTGGTGCTGCTCGGCATCTCCGTCGACTCGAAGTACTCGCTGCGGGCGTGGGGGGAGCAGGAGGGCTACGGCTTCCAGCTGCTCGCCGACTTCTGGCCGCACGGTGCCGTCGCGCGCGAGTACGGCGCGTTCTCCGAGGAGCGCGGCTACGCGACCCGGCTGACCGTGCTGATTGACCGGGATGGCGTCATTCGGGCCTCGTTCCACGCCGCCCCGGGCGGGGCCCGCCCTCTCTCGGACTACCGGGCCGCGCTGGAGACGCTCCGCGTCTAGGCCGTTCCGCTCCTCAACCGCCCAGGATGTTCACGGCGCGGGAGATCACGAGGGCGAGCAGGACAAAACCGGTGACCCCTTGTACGCCCATGATCAGCTTCGTGCGGGAACGCATCGGCATGGCATCCGTCGGGCTGAACGCCATCATGTTTGTCAGCGAGACGTAGAGGTAGTCGACGAAGCCGGGGCGCCAATCGGAGCGGCTCGAGGATATGCGGCTGATTTCGTCGACGTCGTCGCCGCTCTCATCCTGCGGGAACTTGAAGTCGGCCGTGCGCAGCTCGCTTCTGGTCAGGTTGCCGCGTGCAACGGGGCCGCCGCGGTCGATGTCCCAATAGAGCAGCCCGAAGGCGATGACGTTCGTGATCCAGACCTGCAGCGCCGTCAGCAGGATCTGCGCGCCGTTGGCCGATCCCTCGATGAGCGAGCGGATGACGAACGCGACGTTCACCTGATTGGCGACGACGAGCGCCACCGTGAAGGTGATCGAGAGCCAGCGCGACCACTCGGACTGCCGGGTGAGGCGGTGCGGATTCTCGACGAGCAGCGGCAGGAACATCAGGATCAGGATGACGGTCGCAACCTGTCGCAGCACGGCCGTGTCCGGGTTCGGCACGAGGATGTAGAGCACCAGGGCGACGACGAGACCGGCGAAGGCAGGCCAGCGTGTCTCGGAGCGGCGCTCCTGGGCGTCGCGGTCATCGGCCACCGCTGGCGATCTGCTCATGAGCCGAGTGTATGGACGCGCCCGGGCGGCGGGGCGGCGGCGCGCGGCATCCGGAAATCCCTATAAGATAAATGAGTCGTTGCGAGCGGTAGTTCGTAATGGGCCTTTAGCTCAGTTGGTAGAGCGCCACGTTTACACCGTGGATGTCATCGGTTCGAGCCCGGTAGGGCCCACAGAAAGAAAGCCCCCGCGCATGCGGCGGCTTTTCTTGTTTGCGGCCGGATTTCGACAGACGATTCACGAACGCTTGGCTCGTGTGTTCCGGACGACCGGGATGGCAATGGACAAAGCAATGGCTGCGGCCCCGATCAACGCGGCGGTGGTGAGGCCCCAGTCAGACTGGACGGTGATGGCGCTGTTGTCGCCTTCATCGTCGAAGGTGCACTCCACACCCATCGGCCACCAGATCACCTTCGTGTTGTAGGGCGTCGCGTCAAAGGCGGCTTCTTCCGGCACATCAATGTGCAGGCATGTTTCGCCGGCGTGGGTGCGAACGTTGAACCAGTAGTGCGTTGCGAGGCTCAAGCCCAGGACAAGAAATCCGCCAACGGCCAGCGCAGCCGCCGTGGCGGTCCACGCCACAGAAGTTGTCGCCGATACCCGAGCTCCCGCGGACATGGTGGAAGTGTAGTTGGGGAACGCGAGATCCGAGCCGCTCAGAGTGCCTTGACCGGCTGCCTCAGAACGGTCTTGAGCTTGGCGGGGTCTGTGCGACGCGCATCGCTGAGGTAGATCTCATGGTGGTCGCCGTTGAAGTCGAGGTTGTGGGCGGGCAGGTACTCGTGGTGCAGCCGGTCAAGGGTCGGCGCCTCGTCGTCGTATGAGCCGATGTGCAGGATCTGGACGCACCCTCCCTCGTTGAGCGTCATCAGGCGCACCTTCTCGATGGCCGCAAGGGGCCTCTTCGCGCGGAGCGTGACGATCGCGGCGTCCACCATCTCGGCGGTGATCCACTCCGGTTGGATGATCATCGCCGTCCAGTCCCAGGAATCCTTGTCGCGTGAAGTGAACGCCATCATGTCGGCGGCTCGCCACAGCGCCTCCAAAGGCCCGACGACGAAGTCGCGCCCGAGCGCGTTTTTGCTCTCGAACTTCAGTGTGTACGAGACGCCGTAGAGCGCCTCGATCGCGTCCGCGTAGGCCTGCGCCGTGTTCGGATCGCCGTGGCCGTCCACGGCGAGGTAATGCATCTCGGGCACGTCGACGATCGCGAAGTCGGCGGATGACGGTGCGTAGAGCGCTTTGTGCGCCCGCTTGATGTCGTACTTCTCCAACAGGGTCCCCTCACCTCGCGGTCATCGGCTCGTGAGGCTCACGAGCCGTCGGCTCGAGCGGGTCATGGCGACATAGCTACAGCCCCTTCGATGCCCGTGCCGACGCTCTCGGGATCACTCAGCACGACGAGATCGAACTCGAGGCCTTTCGACAGTTCCGGCGTGAGCCAGCGTAGCCGGGGACGCGCCGGGGGAGGCGCCGACTCGTGGCCCGCCGCCTCCCACGCTGACGACCCTCGTGAATCGTCCACCTCCCACGCTGGCTTGAGGGAGCGCCAGCGACCGAAGCCCCGAGCCCTCGCCGGGCACTCCCGCCCCCCCTGGCGACCCCTCGTGAATCGTCCACCGCCCACGCTGACTTGAGGGAGCGCCAGCGACCGAAGCCCTGAGCCTTGGCCGGAAAACCCGTTGGTTGAGCTTGTCGAAACCCCGCAGGCCTCGGTTATGTCACGGTCCACGGTTGCCTGTGGACAACCCCTGACTCAGGGCCTCTTTGCGAGAAGTCGTGTCGGTGGTCGGTGAGACGATTTAGGCATGAGCGAAGCACTGTTGCAGCTCCCCGGATCGGCCGCCGACCCGGTCATCACTGGATGCCTGAACGGCCTCGCCGCGGTCCAGTCCTCGATCGGATCCGCCCAGGCCGAGCAGTACCGCTTCATCGAAACGGCCCGCGCCCACGCGATCGCCACGGCGGATCCGATGGGTAAGTCGCGGCGGATCGAGGAGGACTTCGCGCTTCGCAGCATCACCGCCGAACTCGCACTCGTCCTCCGGGTGCACGAGCGGACCATGACCGGGCTCATCTACGAGGCCAAGCAACTCGGCACCGTGTTTCAGAACTCGCTGGCCGCCCTCGCCGCCGGCACGGTCGGCCAACGCCACGTGCGGGAGATCCTCGCCCAGGCCGTCACCCTCCCACCGGAGCTCCACGCCCGCTTCGAAGCCGAAGCCTTGACCAAGGCGGCCACACAAACCCCGACCGCGTTCCGACGGACGGCGGCGAGGATCCGGGAACGCCTCCACCCCGATTCGTTGACTGTGCGGGCGGCGAAGGGCCGGGCGGAACGCCGACTCTGGTTCGAACCCGCCGCTGACAGCATGGCGTGGCTGCACCTGCACTTGGAGGCGGAGAGAGCGATCGCAATCACCGAACGGATCAGTCAACTCGCCGACCAGGCCCAGGCTGAGGCCCTCGATACCGCCGACCTGCCCGACACGCGGACCGCGCTGACCTCGGGGACGCACGCCCAACTGGAGGCAGACATCGCCGCCGAACTGCTGCTCAGTCCACCCGCAGGCGGCACTTCAAAGTCGCGGATGCCCGGGCTGGCGTTCTCCCGCCCCGAGGTCTTCGTCGCCGTGCCGAAACTGACGATCCCGTACGCGACCCTGATCGGGCAGTCCGACGACCCGGCGGAGCTGCACGGCTATGGGCCGATCGACGCCGACACCGCCCGCCGGCTCGTCGCCGCAGCCCCGACACTGCACCGGATCCTCGTCGACCCGGTCGACGGCACCCCACTTCAACTGGACCCGCGGAAGTACCCGCTCACGAAAGCGCTGCGCCGCTGGATCCTCTACCGCGACCAGATCTGCCGATTCCCCGGGTGCACCCGGAAGGCCGAACGGTCCGAGATCGACCACACCCACCCCTTCGGGTACGACGGCCTCAGCGAAGAGGACAACCTGGCGGTGCTGTGTAAGAAGCATCACCGGCTCAAGCACAACTCCCGCTGGCGGGTCCGACAGCTGGGGCAGGGCGGCCTCCGCTGGGTCAGCCCGGCCGGCCGCATCTACGACACCCACCCGGCCCCACCCGGCAGCCGAAGACCCCCACCGGACCCGCCGCCAGCCCCGCCGCCGTCCCAGCCGGTTGAGCCGCCCCCGCTGGTTGATCCTGTCGAAACCCCAACGAACTACCCGGACACCCCGCCGTTCTAGGCACCGGCGCTGCCCTCATACGTCTGGTCCTCACCGAGGTCAAGGCGGTTCACGCCGCAGCGGCGTGACCTCGGCTAGAACGAGGCCGAGCGTCCGCGATCGATCTGCGCCTGAATCTCAGCGGCCGCACGCGCGCCCTCATCGTCGCCCACCACGGCACTCACGCGGCGGAACGGTCGCCTGCTCACGACCAGCGCGGTGATCAGAATTCCGGCCAGCACTACGCCGCCGCTTGCCACCATCGCCGCAACAAGTCCAGTCATCGTGAGCCCCCTCGGTTGCCGCGAGCCTAGCTCGACCGAGCGCGGGTGTCGAGGCCGACGCATTGCGACGCTGATTGCCACGATTTCGGCCTCCTGCCCGCTATGTTGAGACCGACAGCCGCGTCCGACTGTCGGGGAATCGATTCATCACCGTGAGTCGGAATGCACGAAGGCGAGCACGATGTCATCAACAGAAGCGCCAAAGGTCAAGGAATCCGGCCGATTCCTCAACGCCATCGAGACGCTCGGCAACAAGGTGCCCAACCCGACGATCATGTTCGTCTACCTGATTGCCTTCATCGCGCTGCTCTCCGCGGTGCTCTCGTGGATCGGCGTCAGCGTCACCGATGAGGTGATCACCCCGGTTCCGATCGAGCAGCTCGAACAGCTCAACAACGCCCTCGGCGGAACGATCATGCCGTACGACACCTCCACCGGGGCGTTCGTCGATCTGCCAGAGTTCACGACAAGCGAGCAGACCTTCGCGGTGCGCAGCCTGCTCTCCCCGGACGGCATCGAGTTCTTCTTCTCGTCCTTCGTCGACAACTTCGCCGGATTCGGTGTCGTCGCTGTGACGCTCGTCGCCATGGCCGGCGTCGGTGTTGCCGAACACGCGGGCCTCATGGGCGCGCTCATCCGCAAGATCGTCAAGGTCGCCCCGCGCTGGTCGCTCGCCTTCATCCTGATCTTCGTCGGCGTTCTCTCCTCCGTCGCCTCGGATGCCGGCTACCTCATCCTCATCCCGTTGGCCGCAGCCGCGTTCCTCTCGGTCGGGCGCCACCCGCTGGCCGGCATGGCCGCGGCGTTCGCCGGCGTCGGCGCGATCTTCTCGGTGAACGTGCTGATCACCCCTGTGGACTCGATGCTGACCGAGATCACCAACGAGGCGCTCGGCAGCCTGGGACTGCAACCGCTCACCGTGACGGCGAACCTGTTCTTCGCCATCGTGTCCTCCGTGTTGATGGCGCTCATCGCCGTCGTCGTGACCGTGCGCATCGTCGAGCCCCGCCTCGGCAGCTACACGATGGTCGAACCCGTCGACGCGACCACCGGCGAGGCGGTCGACGAGAAGGGCGAGGCACGCGGCCTTCGCTTCTCCCTGTGGGGTCTGCTCGTCGTCGTGGTCATCGTGCTCGCACTCACCCTGCCGCCAGGAGCGCCCCTGCGCGACAACGAGACCGGCGAACTCATCGGCGCGACGCCGTTCATGGCCAGCCTGATCTTCATCATCTCGCTCGGCTTTCTCGTCTGCGGCGCCTGCTACGGCATCGGCGCCAACACCATGCGCGGCGGCAACGCCGTCGTCGGCGCCATCGGCAAGACTTTCGGCAGCCTCGGCGGCCTGCTGCTGATGTTCCTGATGATCTCCCAGTTCATCGCCCTCTTCAACTGGACCCACCTGCCGACCGTCGCAGCCGTCGAGGCCGCTCACCTGCTCGAACAGGCCAACGTTCCAGCCGTCGTCCTGCTCGTCGCCTTCGTGCTCGTGATCTTCGTCCTCGACATGATCCTGCCCGGCGTTGTGCCGAAGTGGGCGATCTTCGCGCCGATCTTCGTGCCGATCTTCGCGGCGCTCGACGTCGCCCCGCAGACGTTGCTCGCCGCCTACCGCGTCGGCGATTCGCCCATGAACGTGCTGACCCCGTTGATGGTCTATCTCCCGTTCATCGTCACGATCGCGCAGCGCTACAAGAAGGATGCCGGCATCGGCACGATCATCGCGCTGATGGTGCCGTACACCGTCTGGATTCTCGTCGGCTGGATCGTGCTCTATGCGGGCTGGTTCCTGCTCGGGATCCCGTGGGGCCCCGATTCACCGGTGAGCTTGTAGCAGCGGCGCGGCCGCACAGAGGGGGATTCCATGACTGACACTGAGGAGACGACGCCACCGACGCGTCGTGAATGGCTGGGGCTCGCCGCTCTGTCCACAGCGCTTGGCATGATTGTGCTCGACGGCACGATCGTCGGTGTCGCGCTGCCGACGATCATCCGCGATCTGAACCTCGACCTCACCGACGCCCAGTGGGTGAACAGCATCTACGCCGTCGTCCTGGCGGCGCTGCTGCTCTCCTCCGGGCGCTTGTCCGACCGGCTCGGCCGGCGCCGGATGCTCCTCGTCGGCCTCGTGCTCTTCATGATCGGCAGCATTCTGGCCGCGCTCTCGGATGCCGCGAGCCCACTGATCTGGGCGCGTGTCGTGCAGGCGCTCGGCGCCGCGCTCATCATGCCCGCAACGCTGTCGACGGTGAACGCGACGTTCCGCGGGCGCTACCGGGCCGCGGCGTTCGGAGTCTGGGGAGCGGTGATCTCCGGCGCGGCTGCCGTCGGCCCGCTCGCCGGTGGCGCACTCACGCAGTACGCGTCGTGGGAGTGGATCTTCATCGTGAACATCCCTCTCGGCCTGATCGTCATGGTCGCGACGGTGCTGTGGGTGCGTGAGACGCGCGGAGGCGACAACCGCCCGGGCGTCGACGTCGACGGGGCCCTGCTCAGCGGCATCGGTTTCGGTGCGCTCGTCTTCGCCATCATCGAGGGGCCCAACCTCGGCTGGTGGACCCCCACGATGGACTTCACGATTTTCGGCCTGACCTGGCCGGCGACCGCGCCGATCTCGATCGTGCCCGTCCTGCTGCTGATCGGCATCGTGGCGCTGGTCCTGTTCGTGCTGTGGGAGCGTCACCGCGCGCACAACGGTCGCTCGGCGATCCTCGACCTGACCCTGTTCAGCCTGCCGACCTTCGCCTGGGGCAATGTGACGGCGGCGATGGTGGCCGTCGGCGAGTTCGCGATCATCTTCGTGCTGCCGCTGTACCTGATGAACGTGCTCGGGCTCGATGTGATGATCGCCGGCCTGATCCTGGCGGCGATGGCCGTCGGCGCCTTCCTCTCCGGAGCATCTGCCCGCCACCTGGCCGCGCGGTTCGGCGCGCCAGGCGTCGTGCTCCTCGGACTCTTCCTCGAGGTCGCCGGAGTCCTCGTCCTGGCGCTCTTCATCAGCTCGACGACCTCCGGCTGGGCGATCGCGGCGATTCTCGCGGTCTACGGCCTCGGCCTCGGCCTGGCATCGGCCCAGCTCACCAGCACCGTGCTGCGCGACGTTCCGCCGAAGCAGTCCGGTCAGGGCTCCGCAACCCAGAGCACCGTGCGACAGGTCGGCTCCGCCCTCGGCACGGCGTTCTCCGGTGCGGCCCTCTCCATGGCGCTGGCCTTCACTCTGCCGAACGCGCTCGCGCAGGACGGCATCACCGGCGACGCTGCGACGCAGGCGGCGGAGGAAACCAGGCAGAGTGCGGGAACGACGATCGAGATCCTTCGGCAGCAGGGCTCGTCGAGCCCATTCGGCTCCGACACAGACACGGTCGTCAAGGCGCTGGCCGAGGGATTCAGCGACGGAACGAGAGCGGCAATGCTCGTCGCGGTGGTGTTCCTCGCGCTCGGTGTGCTCGGCGCCGTGCGCGTCTGGGTGGTCGCCCGACGGACGAGCGCGGGGGAGCCTAGCGCCGAACGATGATCTCGGTGGGGAGCCAGCGCGGGGAATCGTAGCGGCCGCTGATTCCAGCCGGCCCGATCGCGGGGAACGGGCCCTCGAAGCCGGCCGCCTGATACGCGGCCTCACTGCTCGGAACGACCTCGGCCCGATCATCCGCGATGAGGGCGTTGAGCGCAGCGACCGCATCGTCGCTGAGGCCGTACCAGGCCACGATGTTCTCGCCGAACATCATCGCGTTCTCGCCGTCGACGGCGACACCATGGCGGGCGAAGAGGGAGACAACGTCGGGGATCGTACGGCCGCCGCTGCCGCGCATCTCGGTGATCACGGCTTCCGTGATGGCGGCGTCGTCGAATTTCCCGGCGTGCATCGAACTCTCCTTCGGCTGGGTGAAAGTGCCCGCCTACTAGCTAATCAGAAACGCGACACAACGCCGTGCCCCTACTCTGTTGAGATGAGCGAAGTGGTGACTCCGGGTAGACGGCGCGCTCTCGACCGCGCGCGCCATCCCCGGTCTGATCGCGCGTGCACCGTGGTGGGTGCTACTCCTCGTCGGCCTCGCCTGTATCGCACTCGGTGCGCTGCTCGTGCTGCGCCCGCTCAGCTCGCTCTCGGTGCTCGCGGTCTACATCGGCCTCAGCTTCATCGTCTCCGGCATCGGTGACCTCCTCGGCGCGGCCCAGAGCTCGGCCCCGCGCACCACGACCGTCATCGGTGTGGCCTGGATCGTAGCCGGAGTGCTCGTGTTGGTCTGGCTCGGTGTCGCGATCGATGTGCTGCCCGCCTTCCTCGCCGTATCGCTCATCGCGACCGGCATACTCGGCATCGTCGCCGTGTTCCGCGGCACCCGCGATCAGCGGGCCGCCGCCATGTTGTTCTCACTCGCCGACATCATCTTCGGAGCGCTGGCGTTGCTCTGGCCCGATGTGACCCTGCTCGTCGTCGCCGTGCTCTTCGGGGTGCGCACGCTCATCTTCGGCTTCGGCACGGTGTGGAGCGCGATCCTCAGGGCGCGGGGCACGGATGCCGCGGCATCCGCATCGCAGCCCCGGGTCGCGCGGTGGCTCCGGCTGGCCGGCGCGATCGGTGCGGTGGCGCTTGCTCTCATTGCCAGCTCACTGGCCTGGACCTTTCAGCCCGGGACGGCTCGCGCTGACTCCTTCTACTCTGCCCCGGCGGACGTGCCGAGCGAGCCTGGGCAGCTACTGCGTGTCGAACCATTCGAACGGGCGGTTCCAGAGGATGCGCTCGCCTGGCGGATCCTCTACACGACGACGGATGCCGGCGGCACGCCGACCATCGCCAGCGGGATCGTGCTGACGAAGGCCGACGGCCGCGCCGTTCCACGCGACGCGATCGCGTGGGCGCACGGGACGACTGGCTACGCCACGAACTGTGCGCCATCGCTGCTCGAGAATCCATTCGCCGCCGGCGCCCTGCCCGCACTCGACAGCATCATCGACGAGGGCTGGGTGCTCGTAGCCACCGACTACGCCGGGCTCGGAACGAGCGGTGCCCAGCCGTACCTGGTCGGTGAGGGGGAGGGCCGCTCCGTACTCGACGCCGTGCGGGCAGCGCAGCAGATGAGCGAGGTCACGCTGAGCGGTGACACGACGATCTGGGGGCACTCGCAGGGCGGTCACGCTTCGCTGTGGGCCGGCCAGATCGCCGCCGACTACGCGCCGGATCTCGATATCGCCGGCGTCGTCGCGCTCGCACCGGCCAGCGACGTGATCGGGCTGCTCGAACACCTGCCGACAGTCACGGGCGGCAGCGTCTTCGCCTCCTTCGTTGCTGAGGCGTACTTCGCGCACTACCCGGATGTGCGGCGTGCCGTCTACATCGACCCGGCCGCGCGGACGCTCGTGAAGGAGATGTCGACCAGATGTCTCTCGGAGCCGGGCGCGCTCGTCTCGGTGCTCTCGGCCCTCTCGGTCGAGACAGACAAGAGCATCTTCCGCAGCGACCCGACGCACGGCGCCCTCGGTGAGCGGCTGCGGCAGAACACGCCGAGCGGTGAGATCGCTGCGCCGCTCTTCGTCGGGCAGGGCGGCGCCGACCCCCTGGTGGCTCCCGCGATCCAACGCAACTACCTGCTCGGGCGCTGTGCGGCGGGCCAACAACTCGAGTACCACGAGTACCCCGGGCGCGACCACATGGGTGTCGTCAGCCCAGGGTCCCCGCTCATCGACGATCTCCTCGACTGGACCTCCGCACGCTTCGCCGGTGAGGACTTCACCCCGAACTGCGAAACAATCCGGGCAGACTGAACGCCGAGCGCCGGTAGGCTGGGAGGGTGCCAACAACTCTCACCGACGTCATCCGCGTAGCCCACGAACTGTGGCCGCTGGATGGTGCCGAATCGTGGGATGCCCCCGGCCTGGTCAGCGGCGACGGTGCCGCCCCGGTTCGCCGCATCGTGCTGGCCGTCGACGCGGTGGCCGACACCGTCGACGAGGCGATCGAGCTCGGCGCCGACCTGCTCATCGCACACCACCCGCTGCTGTTGCGCGGAGTGACGAGCGTTGCCGAAGACCGGTACAAGGGTTCGCTGCTGCGCCGCCTGATCAAGGCAGACTGCGCGCTGCTGACCGCGCACACCAACGCCGACGTCGTCATGGACGGCGTCTCCGACGTCATCGCCCAGAAGCTCGACCTCACGGATGCCGTCGCCATCACATCCAATCTGCTCGACCCGCGCGTTGGCATCGGCCGCGCCGGAACGCTTCGCGAACCGACGACGCTCGGCCGCCTCGCCCGCACCCTGGCCGAACTGCTGCCGGCCACCGCCGGCGGTGTGCGCGTCTCCGGCGACTACGACGCCGTCATCAACACGGTGTCGCTCTGCGGCGGCGCGGGCGACTCGCTGCTCGCCCAGCCGGCCGTGCTGGCGTCCGACGTCTACATCACCAGCGATCTGCGCCACCACCCGGCATCCGAAGCCCGTGAGCAGGCAAAGCTGAACGGCCGCGGCCCGGCACTGATCGATGTGTCGCACTGGGCCAGTGAGTGGCTCTGGCTCGACTCGGCAGCCGCCCAGCTGCGCGTCGTGCTGCCCGGCGTCGAGGTCATCGTCAGCGAACTCAACACAGACCCCTGGGATTTCGTGGTCACGCAGTAACCGAACAGACTGACCTGCCCCATCATCAACACAGCATCACCAAGAACTGCACCACCAAGAGGAGACCCCACGTGAAGGCACGCGAAGCGGAACAGAAGAATCTGCTGCGGCTGCAGGAAGTCGATACCCGACTGCAGCAGCTCGCCCACCAGCTGAAGAACCTGCCGCAGGAAGCGACGCTGTCGACTCTCGCCAAGACGCTGGAGGAGGTGCGCCGCCGCTTCGCCATCGCAACGGGCGAAGTCGACGACGCGCGCACCGAACTCGGCCGGCTCGAGTCGGACGTCGCCGTCGTCGAGGCGCGCATCAAGCGCGACTCCGAGCGCATGCTGCAGAGCTCATCGGCGAAGGATCTGCAGGCACTCGAGTCCGAACTGGCGTCGCTGACCAAGCGCAGGGGAGATCTCGAGGAGATCGAACTGACCGTGATGGAGCGCGTCGAGGAGAAGGAGGCCGCACTGGCCGCCATCCTCGCCGAGCGTGACGGCGTGCTCGACGAGGTGAGCGTCGTCGAGCAGGAGCGCGACCGCGCCGCAGCCGAGCTCGTCGTGCAGCAGGCGGATGCCGAGCGCGACCGGTCCGCCGTGGCGAAGACGGTCGGCGACGATCTGCTGGCCCTCTACGAGAAGCGCCGTGTCATCGGCGGTGGTATCGGCGCCGCGCTGCTGCGCGCGCGCACCTGCCACGGCTGCAACATGACGCTGACCGGTGCCGACCTCGAGACCGTGCGTCAGGCATCGTGGGACGACGTGCTGTTCTGCCCGGAGTGCGACCGTATCCTCATCCGCACCGACGAGTCAGGCATCCCGCTCAACTAGCCTGCTGCCACACGGTAGGCTTGATCCTGCGAATGGGTCGGCAAGACGGTCGCGTCACACGCTCGCATTCTTGAATGTGAGCGTGTGCCGAGGAACGTCCGGGCTCCGTAGAGCAGGGCGGTGGGTAACACCCACCCGGGGTAACCCGCGAGACAGTGCCACAGAAAACAGACCGCCTCGAACTTCGGTTCGCGGTAAGGGTGAAACGGTGGTGTAAGAGACCACCAGGGGCCAGGGTGACCTGGCCTGCTCGGTAAACCTCGTCCGGAGCAAGGTCAGACAGAGAACGATGCGGCTGCTCGTCGCGTTCTCGGGTAGACCGCTAGAGGGCTGCGGCAACGTAGTCCCGAGATAGATGGCCGTCCAGCGCCGCATCCTCGTGGTGCGGCGGGGACAGAACCCGGCGTAATAGCCGGCCCATTCGCACCAATCCGGCTTCTATGCCTCGTCGGGCATGAAACGGTAGCCCATCCCTGACTCGGTGAGAAGGTAGCGCGGCTGCGACGGCTGCGGCTCGAGCTTCTTCCGCAACTGCGAGAGGTAGAGCCGCAGGTACCCGGTGTCGTTCGTGTACTGCGGCCCCCACACCTCGGTGAGCAGCACCTGCCGTGTCACGAGGCGGCGCGGGTTCCGCACGAGCACCTCGAGCACCTGCCACTCCGTCGGCGTCAACCGCACGATCTCCTCAAACGACTCGTTGGTTGAGCTTGTCGATACCCGGCGGGTCACCTGGCGGGCGGCGAGGTCGACGGTGACATCGCCGAAGCGCACGACCGGCTCGTCGCTCGCGGCGGGGGTGCGCCGGGTGAGCGCACGAATGCGCGCAAGCAGCTCATCGACCGCGAATGGCTTCGTCACGTAGTCGTCGGCACCGGCATCCAGCGCGTCCACCTTGTCGGCCGAATCGCTGCGCCCGGAGACGACGAGGATCGGCGCTGAACTCCAGCCGCGCACCGCCTCGATCACCTGGATGCCGGTGAGCACCGGCATCCCGAGGTCGACGACGAGCAGATCGGGGTGCTGGGTCGTGGCCAGGCTGATGGCCTCCCGGCCGTCGCGGGCGACGATCACCTCGTAGCCGTGCGCGGCCAGGGTGATCTGCAGCGCCCGGAGGATCTGCGGGTCGTCGTCTGCGATCAGGATTTTCACTCTGCGGCTCTCTCGGATTGGGGTGATGTGGATGCCGGCAGCGTGACGACCATCGTCAGGCCGCCGCCGGGGGTGTCGTCGGCTTCGAGCGTTCCGCCCATGCCCTCGACGAAGCCTTTCGAAAGCGCGAGGCCCAGGCCGATCCCGGTGAGGTTGTCGATGTCGCCGAGGCGCTGGAACGGCACGAACATGTCGCTCTTGCGCGCGTCGGGCACGCCGGGGCCGTGGTCGCACACACGCAACTGCACGGTGCCGCCGAAGGTGCTGGCGGCCAGGAGCGGCGGCTGGTCGTCGGGGGAGAAGCGCACGGCGTTCGCGATGAGGTTGACGATCACCCGTTGCAACAGCCCCTCATCTGCGCGTACCGCCGGGAGGTCGGCCGGCAGGTCGATCTCGATGGCGCCGGGGCGCAGCGCGAGCTCGTCGAGTGCGGAGGGCAGCAGGTCATCGATCTCGACATCGGCGAAGCTCACCGCGAGCACACCGGCCTGCACCCGGCTGACGTCGAGCAGATTCGTGACGAGGGCCGCGAGCGCGTCGAGGCTCTCCGCGGCCGTCGCGAGCAGGGTGGAACGGTCGGCCTCGCTCAGTGCGATGCCATGCGATTGCAGGCTCGTCACGGCGGCCGTCGCCGCGGCCAGCGGGCGGCGCAGATCGTGGCCGACGGCTGCGAGGAGCGCGCTGCGCACACGGTCGGTCTCGGCGAGCGGCCCGACCTCCTGCGCCGTCGCGGTGAGGTCCGTGTGTTCGAGTGATGCGTCGATCTGGGCCACGATCACGGCGAGCAGGCGGCGGTCGCTGGCCTCGAGGTCGCGGCCGGAGAGCTCCAGCGTGGCTCGATCGCCGACGGGCAGCACGGTGGTGTGCTCCGGCTCGGCCGGCTCGCCGTCGGTGTAGAGCACCTCGTCGCCGGCCAACAGCCGCACTCCGTTCAGCCCGAACGACTCTCTGGTGCGGGAGATGAGCGACTGCAGGGCGTCCTCGCCGCGCAGCACCCCTCCGGCGATCGTGGCGAGCAGCTCCGACTCCGCCGCGGCGCGGCTGGCGATGCGGCTGCGTCTGGCCGCCTGGTCGACCACGAAGCTCACGAGCGCGGCCACGACCATGAACAGGCCGAGCGCCAACAGGTGCAGCGGGTGGGCGATGGTGATCGTGTAGAGCGGGGCGACGAAGAAGAAGTCGAGCGCGAGCCCGGAGAGCACGGCGGCGAACATCGCCGGCCAGAACCCGCCGATCATGGCGACCACGACGACGAGCAGCTGGAAGGCGAGCACATCGCTGGCCATCGACTCGATCGAGCTCGTCGCCGAGAGCCCCCAGGTGAGCAGTGGCCCGACGATGAGCGCCGTGGCGAAACCCGCGATGCGGCGGCGCCGGGTCAGGCCGCCGGTGAGCCGCGGCAGCGCGAAGCGCATGCCGGCGTGGGCGTGGGCGACGATGTGCACGTCGATGTCGCCGGATTCGCGGATGACGGTGGCGCCGATCCCCGGACCGCTGAGCAGCGCGGCGAGGCGCCCGCGACGGCTCACACCGATCACGAGTTGGCTGGCGTTACTGCCACGGGCGAAGTCGACGAGGGCGGTGGGGATGTCGTCCCCGATCACCTGGTGGTAGCTGCCGCCGAGCTGTTCGACGAGCGCCCGCTGCCTGGCGAGCGCCTCCGGGTTCGCGGCACGCAGCCCGTCGTGGCTGGTCACGTGCACGGCCAGCAGCTCGCCGCCGGAGGAGCGCGCGGCGATCCGCGCGCCGCGGCGGAGCAGCGTGTCGCCCTCCGGTCCGCCCGTCAGGGCGACGACGACGCGCTCCCTGGCCTCCCACTTGGCGTCGATGCCGTGCTCAGCACGGTAGCGCTGCAGCGAGCTGTCGACCTCGTCGGCGAGCCACAGCAGGGCGAGCTCGCGCAGCGCCGTCAGGTTGCCGAGGCGGAAGTAGTTCGACAGCGCGGCGTCGATCCTGGTCGCCGGGTAGACCTCGCCGTCGGCGAGGCGGTCACGGAGTGCCTGCGGGGCCAGGTCGACGACCTCGATCTGGCTGGCACTGCGCAGCACGGCATCCGGAATCGTCTCCCGCTGCGGCACGCCCGTGATCTGCTGCACGACGTCGTTGAGTGATTCGATGTGCTGGATGTTCACCGTCGAGTAGACATCGACGCCGGCGTCCAGCAGCTCGGCCACGTCCTGCCACCGCTTCGCATTGCGTGAACCGGGGGCGTTCGTGTGCGCGAGCTCGTCGACGAGGGCGATCTGCGGATGCCGCGTGATCACGGCATCCAGATCCATCTCGTCCAGCGAGACGCCGCGGTGCTCGAATGCGGTGCGGGGAACGACCTCGAAGCCGTCGAGCAGCTCTGCGGTGCCTGCGCGGCCGTGGGTTTCCACGACCGCGACGACGACGTCTTTGCCGGCCGCGCGGAGCCTGCGCCCCTCTTCGAGCATGGCGAAGGTCTTGCCCACTCCCGGAGCGGCGCCGAGGAGCACCCGCAAACGACCCCGTGACACTAGTTCTTCGCATCCATTTCTGCCAACGCGAGGCGCTCGAGTGCAACATTCAGCGCGAGCACGTTGACGGTCGGTTCGCCGAGATAGCCGAGATCCCGTCCCTGAATCATAGACTCGAGCAGCCCGGCGACGGCCGCGCGGTCCAGGCCCCGCGCGTCGGCGACCCGGTCGATCTGCAGCCGCGCGTACTCGGGGCTGATGTGCGGGTCGAGCCCGGAGGAGGACGCGGTGACGGCGTCGGCCGGGATCTCGGCCCGAGCCGCACCGTCCAGATCCGCGATGGCCGCCTGACGATCACCGATCGCCGCGATGAGATCCGGGTTCTCCGGCCCCCAATTGGTGCCGCCGGACGCCGCAGCGTCGTAGCCGGAGGCGGAGGGCCGCGGCTGGAACCACTGCGGGAGCGGGGCGCCGTCGGCATCCGCGAACGACTGCCCGATCAGGCTCGATCCGACGACCGCGCCGTTCGAGGTGACCATGGATCCGTTGGCCTGCACGGGCAGCGCGAGCTGGCCGACCAAGGTGATCGTGAGCGGGTAGAGCACGCCGAGGATCAGCGTGAGCACGAGCATGGCTCGGAGTGCGACGCCGTACTGGCGCAGTGTGCCGCGTGGTGCAGGCATGATGTCGTCTTTCTCTGTCTGAGGGGTGTGGTGGGTCAGAAGCCGGGCAGCAGGCTCACGACGAGGTCGATGAGCTTGATGCCGATGAACGGGGCGATCACTCCGCCGAGGCCGTAGATCAGCAGATTGCGGCGCAGGATCTGGGATGCAGACGCCGCGCGGTAGCGCACGCCGCGGAGGGCCAGCGGGATCAGCGCGACGATGATGATCGCGTTGAAGATCACGGCGGAGAGGATCGCGGATGCCGGCGAGCTCAGCCCCATGATGTTGAGCACGGCCAGGCCGGGGAACGCCCCGGCGAACATCGCCGGGATGATCGCGAAATATTTGGCCACGTCGTTGGCGATCGAGAAGGTGGTCAGCGAGCCGCGTGTGATCAGCAGCTGCTTGCCGATGCGCACGATGTCGATCAACTTGGTCGGGTCTGAATCGAGGTCGACCATGTTGCCGGCCTCTTTGGCTGCGGATGTGCCCGTGTTCATCGCGACGCCGACGTCGGCCTGGGCGAGCGCCGGGGCATCGTTCGTGCCGTCGCCGGTCATCGCGACGAGGTTGCCGCCAGCCTGCTCCCGCTTGATCAGCTCCATCTTGTCTTCCGGTGTCGCCTCGGCCAGGAAGTCGTCAACTCCGGCCTCCGCGGCGATCGCCCTGGCGGTCAGAGGGTTGTCACCCGTGATCATGATCGTGCGGATACCCATCCGGCGCAGCTCGGCGAAGCGCTCAACCAGGCCGAGCTTCACGACGTCCTTCAGGTAGATCACACCGAGCACCCGGGTCACCCCGGCCGCCGAGCGTTCGGCGACGACGAGCGGGGTGCCACCGAGTTCGGAGACGCGTCGCACCTCGGCGTTGAGTTCGTTGTTCGCCTTGGTGGTCGCCGCGCCGTTCTCGGCGGCCCAGGTGGCGACCATCGAACCGGCGCCCTTGCGAAGCTGGGCACCGTCGGCGTAGTCGACGCCGCTCATCCGGGTCTGCGCCGTGAACGGCACGACCTCGTGTCGGCGCGGTTCCTCGCGCAGCAGAGTCGGGTCGAGTGTCTCCGCGAGCGCAACGATCGACTTGCCCTCTGGCGTCGGGTCGGCGAGCGATGCGGCGTGGGCGGCGGCGACGAGTGCGGCGCGGGTGGCGCCGCCGACGGGGATGAACTCGGCGGCCTGGCGGTTGCCGTAGGTGATCGTCCCTGTCTTGTCCAGGAGCAGAGTCGTGACGTCGCCGGCGGCCTCGACGGCACGACCGGAGAGGGCGAGCACGTTGTGCTGCACGAGTCGGTCCATGCCCGCGATGCCGATCGCCGAGAGCAGGGCACCGATGGTCGTGGGGATGAGGCAGACCAGCAGGGCGACCAGCACGGGCACGCTGGGCGCGGCATCCGAGTAGCCGGCCATCGGCCCGATCGTCACCACGACGACGAGGAAGATGATCGAAAGCGTCGACAACAGGATGTTGAGCGCGATCTCGTTCGGCGTCTTCTGCCTGCTCGCACCCTCGACGAGGCGGATCATGCGGTCCACGAAGGTCTCGCCCGGCTTGCTGGTGATGCGCACGACGATGCGGTCGGAGAGCACCCGGGTGCCGCCGGTGACCGCGCTGCGGTCGCCGCCGGATTCGCGCACGACCGGGGCGGATTCGCCGGTGATGGCCGACTCGTCGACGGAGGCGATGCCCCAGACGATGTCGCCGTCGCCGGGGATCAACTCGCCTGCCGCCACGACCACGATGTCACCGAGGAGCAGATCGGCGGATGCCACAGGCACGGTCTCCGAGCGTTCGGCTCCGGCATCCGCCCCGGAATAGTCGCTCACCCTGTGCGCGATCGTGCTGGTGCGCGTGGCGCGCAGGCTCTCCGCCTGCGCCTTGCCGCGGCCCTCTGCAACGGACTCGGCGAGGTTGGCGAAGATCACGGTGAGCCAGAGCCAGACGGCGATGCCGGCCGTGAAGGACGGAGCCATGGCGGAGCCGCCGGATTGCTCGGGGCTGCCGAGGAACGGTTCCGCGATCGCGAGAAGCGTGGTCAGCGCAGCTCCGACCTCGACGATGAACATGACGGGGTTGCGCCACATCTGCTTCGGGTGCATCTTGCGCAGCGCGCCGGGCAGCGCGGCGACGAGCTGCTTCGGGCCGAAGGCACCCTGCGGCGTCTTCGGGGCGTGTGGGTGGTGTTGGTGCGTTGGCGTTTCGAGAGTTGTGGACATGGCTTACAAGAGTCCTTCCGCCAGGGGGCCCAGCGCGAGTACGGGAAAGTAGGTGAGGGCGGAGACGATGAGCACGGTTCCGCAGAGCAGGCCGACGAAGAGCGGCTTGTGGGTCGGCAGGGTGCCGGCCGTGACGGGGACCTTCTCCTGCGCCGCGAGTGAGCCGGCGAGCGCGAGGACGAACAGGATCGGCAACAACCGGCCGAGCAGCATCGCCACACCGAGCGCGGTGTTGAACCATGGCGTGTTGGCGGTGAGGCCGGCAAACGCCGAGCCGTTGTTGTTGGCCGCGGAGGTGAAGGCGTACAGCACCTCGGAGAAGCCGTGCAGCCCCGGATTCCAGATCGACGTTCCGATCACGCTGTCGCGCACGACGGGGATGCCGAAACTGAGCGCCGTGCCGACGAGCACGAGGGTCGGCGTCGTGAGGATGTAGAGGCTGGCGAGCTTGATCTCGCGGGCGCCGAGCTTCTTGCCGAGGTACTCGGGGGTGCGACCGACCATGAGGCCGGCGATGAACACGGCGAGGATCGCGATGACGAGCATGCCGTAGAGACCGGAACCGACTCCGCCGGGTGCGAGCTCACCGAGCATCATGTTGAGCATTGCCATCCCGCCGCCGAGCGCCGTGAAGCTGTCGTGCATCGAGTTGACGGCGCCGGTGGAGGTGAGCGTGCTCGTCGTTCCGAACAGGGTCGATCCGAGCTCGCCGAAACGCTGCTCCTTGCCTTCCATCGCCCCGCCGGCCAGGCCGGGAGCTGACCCGTTGGCGCTGAGCTCGAAGTAGGTCATCACCGAGAGCGAGAGCACGAAGAACGTGGCCATGGCCGCGAGGATCGCGTAGCCCTGACGGTTGTCGCCGACGATCCGCCCGAAGGTGCGGGGCAGCGCGAAGGGGATGACGAGCATCAGCAGCACCTGCACGACGTTCACCCACGCCGTCGGGTTCTCGAAGGGGTGTGAGGAGTTCGCGTTGAAGAAGCCGCCGCCGTTGGTGCCGAGCAGCTTGATCGCCTCCTGCGAGGCGACCGGGCCGCCCGGGATGGATTGCGTTCCGCCGCTGAGGGTCGTCACCTCCTGGAAGCCGTTCACGTTCTGGATGACGCCACCGATGATCAGCACGACGGCCGAGACCGCGGCGATCGGCAGCAGGATGCGGAGCGAGCCGCGCACGAGGTCGACCCAGAAGTTGCCGATGGTCGGGCTCACGCGGCGTGCGAGGCCGCGCACCAGGGCGATGGCCACAGCGATGCCGACGGCGGCGGACACGAAGTTCTGCACGGCGAGGCCGAGCAGCTGCACGCTGTAGCCCATCGTCGCCTCGGGGGAGTACGACTGCCAGTTCGTGTTGGCCACGAAGGAGATCGCGGTGTTGAACGAGAGCTGCTCGCTGACGGCCGGCAGACCGAGCGACCAGGGGAGGAATGCCTGCAGGCGCTGGAGGCCGTAGACGATCAGGATGCCGACGGCCGAGAACGCGAGAACGCTGCGGAAGTAGATCGGCCAGGTCTGCTCGGAGTCCTGGTCGACACCGATCACCCGGTAGATGCCGCGTTCGACCCGGAGGTGTCTGTGGCTCGTGTAGACGCCGGCCATGTAGTCGCCGAGCGGGCGATAGAGCACCGCGAGCACGAGGGCGACGGTGGCCAGCTGGAGGATGAAGAACATCAGCGGCGCCATCTAGAAGCGCTCCGGCTTCAGCAGGGCGTACACCAGGTAGGCGACGGCGGCCACGGCCAGTGCGGCGCTCAGCAGGTCGAGAGCGGTGCGCAGATCGAATCCGCTCACAGCTTCTCCACCCCCCGTGCGATGAGGGCGACGACTGCGATGAGCAGCACGATGGCGCCGATGAAGACGATGTCGATCACGAGAACTCTCCCGGTAGGGCGGTGCCGGGAGGCATCCCGCCCGGCCGTGGCCGGTGGCCACAGGGAGAGTCAACTGCGTCGGCCGCGCGGGCCAGGGGGTCTTTACGCTTTCCTCACGGCGCGGAGCGGAATCCTCACGCCGGCCTCGCAACCGCGCGCAGGCGGTGGCTACCGGCCGGCGCGGTCAGCGGTGATGAGGAGTGTCTGCACGCGGGGCGCTGCCTCTGGCGTCATCCGAATCTCGACGCGCAGACGGCCGCTGTGGCCGGCGAGGAACCAGACGAGGTGTGCCGGGCCCTCCGACGTCTCCGCTTCGGGCTCGGCCCCGTCCAGGCCACCGATGTCTGCCAGCGCCAGCCGGAGGGCTGAGCGGCGGCGGGCAAGCGGCTGGTCCAATTCGACGTTCTCGGAGAAGAGGGTCGTGGTCAGCGGCTCGGCGAGCGGATCGTCGGCGGTGAGGATGTCGGTGATGCTGTGCTGGGCGGCGCGGGTCTCCGGCCACACGGCGTGTGTCGGCTTCGCCACACGCGTCGCGAGCAGCGCGTCGAATGCCTCCGTCGTGACCTCGGACACGCGTGAGTATGTGGCGTTCTCGAACGCGACCAGGCCGAATCCGTGTTCCAGCGACCAGCGCATGTGCGCCGAGAAACCGGGGTAGCCGCCCGAGTGCGAGATGACACGGCTCGTCGGCGAGTACTGCTCGACGAAGACCCCGAAGCCGTACCCGGTGGGATGCCCCGTCACGTCCTGGTCGATGCGGTGCAGCTGCTGCATCTCCCGCCTGGACGCGGCGCTGAGCACGGCGTCGTCTTCGGCATCCGAGTCTCCCGGGCCGCCGAAGGCGCGTGCCAGCCAGCGCGCCCAGATCGCGAGGTCGGCGACCGTGCTGAACAGCCCGCCGATCGGCGAGAAGGCGCCTGGACCGCTGAGGGGGAGCGGCTCCCAGCCGCCGGCGTGCCTGCGGTGCCCGGTGACGGCGCCGCCGGCGGCCCCCACGGTCTCGTCGAAGCCGGTGGCGGCCAGGCCGAGGGGTTCGAGCAGGCGTTGCTCGACCACGCGGCGGTATGGCTGCCCGGCCGCGACTTCGATCGCCCGCCCGAGCATGGCGTAGCCGAGGTTCGAGTAGGCGAAGCGGGTGCCCGGCTCCGACTCGAAACGCGGCCCAGCGGACAGGAGCGCGTCGAACTCGTCGGCCGTGAGGCTCTCCTGGCGGTCGCCCCACGGGTCATCTGTCGGCAGACCCGCCGACATGGTGAGCAGCATGCGCAGCGTCGGCACCGCCGAGCGGGGCGACGGGAGCCGCTCGAGGTTCAGCGCTGGCAGGAATCGGGTGACGGGGTCATCCAGGCCGAGCAGGCCATCGTCGCGGAGGGCCAACACGGCGGCGGCGGTGAAGCTCTTCGTGCACGAGGCGATGCGGAAGGCGGCATCCGGCGCGGCACCGGCGCTGTTCAGATGCTGCAGGCCGTGGGCGTCGAACACGCCCCATGCCGCGGCCGGCGCCGCGCCGCGGGCGAGGTGCCCCGTGAAGACGGCATCCGTGTCGGCGTGACTGCTGCCCGTCACAGGCTCTGCGCCGTGTGTCGGCCGGCGCTCAGGCCCGCGGCGGCCAGATCGGCCGCACCGAGGATGCCGGCATTGTTGCGGTGGACGGCGGGGATGATCGGCGTCTTCAGATCGAGCAGCGGCAGGAAGTCGGCGTGGTTCTTGGAGACGCCGCCACCGACGATGAAGAGGTCGGGGGAGAAGAGCAGCTCGAGGTGGCTGTAGTAGCGCTGCAGGCGCTCGGCCCAGTCCGCCCAGCTGAGGTCGTCGCGTTCCTTCGCGGAGTACGCCGCCCGGCTCTCGGCGTCGTGGCCGTCCAGCTCGAGGTGGCCGAGCTCCGTGTTCGGAACCAGCACGCCGTTGTACAGCAGCGCCGTGCCGATTCCGGTGCCGAGGGTCGTGAGCAGCACGACGCCCTCGCGGTCCTTGGCGGCTCCGAAGCGCACCTCGGCGTGGCCGGCGGCATCCGCGTCGTTGACGAAGTGGATGGGCACCTGGAGCCGTTCCTCGAAGAGCGACTCGGCGGGGAGGCCGATCCACTCCTCGGAGATGTTCGCGGCGGAGAGCGTGTGGCCGCCCTTGACGACGGCGGGGAAGCAGACGCCGACTGGCAGGGCACCGAACTCCTCGCGGAGCCCCTCAAGCATGCGCACGGTCGCATCGAGGATGTCGGCCGGACGGCCACCGGCGGGGGTGGGAACCTTGCGGCGATCCGAGAGCAGCGCTCCCGTTCCGAGGTCGACAACGGCCCCCTTGATTCCCGTTCCGCCGATGTCGATGCCGATAGCCGTGCGCGCAGTCATAGTGACGAATCTACTGCGTTGCCCTACTGCTGTGCTCTACGGGGTGCTCGGCAGGGTGAGGATGTCCGCACCGCGTTCGGTCACCACGAGGGTGTGCTCGAACTGAGCGGTCATGCTCTTGTCCTTCGTCGTGACGGTCCAGTCGTCGGCCCAGAGATCCCACTCGTGCGTGCCGAGGGTGAGCATGGGTTCGATGGTGAACACCATGCCGACCTCCATCACGTCGTTGTACTCAGGGGCGGAGTCGTAGTGCGGGATGATGAGCCCGCTGTGGAACGCGGATCCGACGCCGTGTCCGGTGAAGTCGCGCACAACGCCGTAGCCGAAGCGCTTCGCGTAGGACTCGATGGTGCGCCCGATCACGTTGACCTCGCGGCCGGGCGCGACGGCCTTGATGCCACGGGCCAGTGCCTCGCGGGTGCGCTCGACGAGCAGCGCGACATCCTCACTCGCCTCGCCGACGATGAAGGTGTGGTTGAGGTCGCCGTGCATCCCGTTCCGGAACGCGGTGACGTCGATGTTGACGATGTCGCCGTTCTCGAGCACGGTGTCGTCGGGGATCCCGTGGCAGACGACCTCGTTGACCGAGGTGCAGCTGGACTTCGGGTAGCCGCGGTAGCCGAGCGTCGACGGGTAGGCATCGTGGGCGAGCAGGTACTCGTGGATGAGCGCGTCCAGCTGCTCCGTCGTGACTCCGGGGGCGATGATCGCGGATGCCGCGGCGATCGCGTCCGCGGCGATCCGGCCGGATTCCCGGATCAGTTCGATCTGCTCCGGCGTGTAGATGTTGCTGCCGGTGTACTCGGCTGGGGCCGCCTTGCCGACGTATTCGGGGCGGGCGATGCGGGTGGGCACGGGGCGTTGGGGCGAGAGTCGCCCGGCAATCAGGTGACCGTTGGAATCCTTGGGCATAGGATCAAGCTTATGACCGAGCGTGGAGACAAACAGTTCTGGTACAACCTGAAGACCGGCGCCGTGGAGTTCGGCTACGCGTCCCCCTCCGTTGATCGTGTGGGCCCATTCCCCACGCACGAGGCTGCGGAGCACGCGCTCGAGAAACTGCGCGCGAACTCCGAGAAGTGGGCCGCGGAAGAGGCCGCAGAAGACAACTAGCGCCGCGCGGTAGAAACCGCGTTCCGCTGCAGTTGTTTCTAGCGCGATGCGCGGTTTCTGCCGCGCACGCCTGTTCTGCACAGACCGCTCGGATGGCGTCCCTCTCCACAACGTCGATCCGAGCCCCTCTGCGCCCGACGGATGCCGTGACACTGAGTTCCATGAGTGAACTCGCAATCGCCGACACTGTCGAGGCTGCTCTCGTGATCGCGCATGTGCACGGCCGTGTCGCACCCATCGACTCACTGCTGCGCACCGAACGCGCGCGAGGCACCGTCGTCAAGCTGCGCCGCGGGCTGTACGCGAGGCGGGAGCTCTGGTTGGGGCTGACGCCGACGCAGCGCTACCAGGCCTTCGTGATCGGGGTTGCGCGCGGAGGGCAGTTCCTACCCGTGCTCTCACACGAGTCGGCCGCGGTGCTGCACGGCCTTCCCCGCATTGAGCCGTGGCCGCGAGACGTCCACGAGCTTGTCGAACGTGGCAGTGGTGGTCGTTCGGCGCCCGGTCGCCAGCGGCACGCCGTCGGCATCGACGACGTCGACGTGATCTGCCGCGACGGCCTGTACCTCACCTCGATAGAGCGGACAGTCGTCGACGTTGCCGCGACCAGCTCGACCTTCAGTGCGGTGGCCGCCATCGATGCGGCGCTGCACGTCGACCGCTTCGGCAGAGCTTCGGCCATGACCACGACCGCAGAGCTGCTCCGCGCATGGGAACGGATGCTGCCGTTTCGTGGCTCGGCGCGGGCGCGTGAACTCATCGAGTTCGGCGACGGCCGCTCGGGATCCGTCAACGAGTCGAACAGTCGGGTGACGATGGCCCAGCTGGGCCTTCCGGTGCCGGAGTTGCAGCGCAGCTGGCAGATCGACGGCGCTGACTATGACTCAGACTTCTACTTCGCCGGCGCCGACGCCATTGGTGAGGCGGACGGCAAGGCCAAGTACACCGATCCGGTTCTGCTCGCCGGCCGTGCCCCTGCCGACGTCGTCTATGCCGAGAAGCTGCGGGAGGACGCGCTGCGACGCCGGACGAGTGCCTTCGCGCGGTGGGACTACGCGGTCGGCATGAGTCTGTCACGCCTGGGTGCGCGCCTGGCCGAGGTCGGCGTGCTGCCGACCGAGCGGCCGCGCCTGCGGGCTACGCGGTAGAAACCGCGTTTCGCCGTAGACGTTGCTGGCGCGAAACGCGGTTTCTACCGCGCAACGGCGGCGAGGGTGGTGGGGCGGCGCTACTCGTAGCTGTGCTCCGGCGCCGGGTAGGCGCCGGCGTCGACGTCGCCGCGGAACTCCGTGACGGCGTCCAGCAGCACCTGACGCACGTTGGCGTACTGTCGCACGAACTTCGGCACGCGGCCGTCGCTCATGCCGGCGAAGTCGGTCCACACGAGCAGCTGGCCGTCGACATCCGGGCCGGCGCCGACACCGATCGTCGGGATGCTGAGCTTGGCCGTCACCGCTGCGGCGGATGTCGCTGGCACCATCTCGAGCACGACGGCGAACGCGCCGGCATCCTGCACGGCCAGGGCGTCACGCATGAGCTGCTCCGCCCCTGCGCCGCGGCCCTGGATCATGTGACCGCCCAGGCCGTGCTCGCTCTGCGGGGTGAAGCCGATGTGGGCCATGACCGGGATGCCGGCCTGCACGATGCGTCGGATCTGCTGCGCACTGCGCTCTCCGCCCTCGAGCTTGACGGCGTGGGCACCCGTCTCCTTCATGAAGCGGATCGCGGTGTGCAGCGCGTCCTCCGGGCCCACCTCGTAGGAACCGAAGGGGAGGTCGGCCACCACGAACGCACGGCGGGCGGCGCGGGCAACGGCGCGAGTCATGGGGATCAGCTCGTCGACGGTGACGGGCAGGGTGGTGTCGTAGCCGAGTACGTTGTTGCCGGCCGAGTCGCCGACGAGCAGGAAGTCGATGCCCGCCTCGTCGAAGATGCGGGCCGTGAGCTGGTCGTAGCTGGTCAGACCGGTGATCTTGATGCCCTGATCCTTGGCGTTCTGGAAGTGGCGGGTGCGCACCCGCTTCGGCCCGGTGGTGTTGGATCCACCGTAGGGATTGACAACTTCAGCTGCGTGATCAGACATGCGGCTCAGTCTAATCACTGGCCCGTGACGATCACTGGCCAGTCGGCCAGCCCGAAGCCCGCCGAAGCACTACTCTGGAATCCAGCGAGAAAGGGCATGAATGGACAAGCAGCGTGACTTCGTTCTTCGAACCATTGAGGAACGGGGCGTCAAATTCATTCGCCTGTGGTTCACCGACGTCGTCGGCACGCTCAAGTCGGTCGCCATCGCGCCGGCCGAGGTGGAGGGTGCATTCACCGAGGGACTCGGCTTCGACGGCTCGGCCATCGAGGGCCTCACCCGCACCTACGAGTCGGACCTGCTCGCGCACCCGGACCCGACGACGTTCCAGATTCTGCCCTGGCGCGGGGACGTCGACCCGACCGCACGCATGTTCTGCGACATCAGCACGCCCGACGGCGTCCCGGCCGTCGCCGACCCCCGCAACGTGCTGAAGCGCACGCTGGAGAAGGCGGCCGACCGCGGCTTCACCTTCTACACGCACCCCGAGATCGAGTTCTACCTGCTCAAGTCGTCCAAGTACGGCAAGAAGGGACCGATCCCGGTCGACTCGGCCGGCTACTTCGACAACGTCCCTGGCGGGACGGCACACGACTTCCGTCGTCGTTCCGTGCGGATGCTGGAAGACCTCGGCATCTCGGTGGAGTTCAGCCACCACGAGGGCGGTCCGGGCCAGAACGAGATCGACCTCCGGTATGCGGACGCGTTGACCACGGCCGACAACATCATGACCTTCCGCACCGTCATCAAGGAGGTGGCGATCGAGCAGGGCGTCTATGCGACGTTCATGCCGAAGCCTTTCTCCGACCACCCCGGTTCCGGCATGCACACGCACATGTCGCTGTTTGAGGGCGATTCGAACGCCTTCTACGAGCCGGGCGCGCAGTACCAGCTCTCCAAGACCGGCCGCCACTTCATCGCCGGCCTGCTCAAGCACGCACCTGAGATCACCGCGGTGACGAACCAGTTCGTCAACTCGTACAAGCGGCTCTGGGGCGGCGACGAGGCGCCCAGCTTCGTCTGCTGGGGCCACAACAACCGTTCGGCGCTCATCCGTGTTCCGCTCTACAAGCCGAACAAGGGTCAGAGCGCCCGCATCGAGTACCGAGCGATCGACTCGGCAGCGAACCCGTACCTCTCCTACTCGCTCATGCTGGCCGCCGGTCTCAAGGGCATCGAGGAGGAGTACGAGCTCCCGGAGGAGGCAGAGGACAACGTCTGGAGCCTCAGCGATTCCGAGCGCCGCGCGCTCGGCTACGCGCAGCTCCCGGCCAGCCTCGACCACGCCATCCAGTACATGGAGGAGTCGGAGCTCGTCGCCGAGACGCTCGGCGAGCAGGTGTTCAACTACGTGCTCATGAACAAGCGCAAGGAATGGCGCGAGTACCGCACGCAGGTGACTCCGTTCGAACTGCGCAACAACCTCGAGATCCTCTAGGACGTCGCCGGCCTGATGAGTTCTGACCGCTTCAGCCTCACCGAGCTCGCGCGCACCGGCTTCCTCGAACTGAGCAGCGCCGCGAACGGGCTGGCCGAGTTCGAGGAGTTGAGCGGGTCATCGGCGCGCGCACTGCTGCCGGACTTCGCGACGGCCGCCGACGTCGACTCCGCCCTCGCGAGCCTGATCGCGCTGTTGCGGCAGTCCCCGGAGCAGACACTCGCGGTGCTGGGTGAGCCGGATGCCGCCAGGCGCCTGATCCGGGTGCTCGGGGCGTCAGAGGGGCTGGCCGAGTTCTTCCTGCGCCGGCCGGACGAGATGAGCGCGGTGGCCCAGCCCCTGTTCGCACCGCCGGCCGAGCGCGAGCTGACGGCCGACATGCTCGCGGCCGTGCACGGCAGCGCCCTCGGCGACACCGCCGGTGACGAGGCGGCCTGGACCCGGCTCCGGGTGCGCTACCGCTGGTGGCTGACCCGGCTCTCCGCCTACGACCTGGAGCAGGGCGATCCGGTCGCCGGCCTCGACGGAGTCGCCCGCGCCCTCGCCGATCTCGCCGGCGCGACGCTGGAGGCCTCGCTCGCCGTCGCCCGCCGCGCCGTCACGATCGCCGACAAGCCGGGCTTCGGCCTCTTCGCCGCCGCCCAGGTCGACGCCACCCGGCTCAGCATCATGGGCATGGGCAAGGCCGGCGCCCGCGAACTCAACTACGTCAGCGATGTCGACGTCATCTTCATCACCGAGGCGGATGACGGCCTCGACAGTGCCCGCGCTGTCGAGATCGCCACCCGCCTGGCCATGCTCACCATGCGCGGTATCTCGGAGGCGCTGGTCGAGCCGCCGCTCTGGGAGGTGGACGCCAACCTGCGCCCAGAGGGCAAGGACGGCGCTCTCGTGCGCACCCTGGAGTCACATCTGGCGTACTACGAGCGCTGGGCGAAGAACTGGGAGTTCCAGGCGCAGCTCAAGGCGCGCCCGCTGGCCGGCGACCGTGAGTTGGGGGAGCGCTACGTGACCGCGATGGCCCCTGCGGTGTGGAACAGCTCCGCCCGTGAGGGCTTCGTCGACTCCGTGCAGCGCATGCGCGAGCGCGTCACAGCGCACATCCCGGACGACGAGGTCGATGTGCAGCTGAAGCTCGGTCCAGGCGGGCTGCGCGACATCGAGTTCACCGTGCAGCTGTTGCAGCTCGTCCACGGCCAGAGCGACGAATCGGTGCGCCAGCTCGGCACGCTGCCTGCGCTCGTCTCGCTGGCGGAGGGCGGCTACATCGGCCGCGTCGAGGCGGCCGAGTTCTCGCAGGACTACCGCGTGCTCCGCCTGCTCGAGCACCGGCTCCAGCTGCAGCGCCTGCGCCGTACCCACCTGATGCCGCGCGACGCCGACGCCCTGCGCGTCCTGGCCAGGGCGAGCGGGCTGGCCTCGAGCGCGAGCGAGCTCAGCGCGCTCCGCGCTGCAGGCAAGCTGCGCGTGCGCGGTCTGCACGAGCGCCTGTTCTACCGTCCGCTGCTCTCGGCGGTCGCCGCGCTGCCGGCCGAGGGACTCAATCTCACGAGCGCGCAGGCCGAGGCGCGGCTGGCCGCGATCGGCTTCCTCGACCCCCGCGGGGCACTCGCGCACATCGCGGCGCTCACTGCTGGAGTGTCGCGCCGGGCCACCATTCAACGCCACCTCTTGCCCGTGATGCTGCAGTGGTTCGCCGACGGCGCAGACCCTGACTACGGCCTGCTCGCGTTCCGCCGCCTGAGCGACAGCCTGGGCGGCACCCACTGGTTCCTGCGCATGCTGCGCGATTCCTCCGGGGCTGCAGAGCGGCTCACCAAGGTGCTCTCCGGATCGCGTTTCATCGGCGAACTCCTCGAGCTCACCCCCGAGTCCGTCGCCTGGCTCGAAGACGAGGACGATCTGCGCCCGCGAACGCGCGCGGCCCTGGCCGACGAGACGCGCGCTGTGCTGGCGCGGCACGCGAGTGCGGATGCCGCGGCCGCTGTGCTGCGCGGCATCCGCCGCCGTGAGGTGCTGCGCCTCGCCTTCTCGGCCACCCTCGACCTCTGCAGCGTCGAAGAGCTCGGACTCGGCCTCAGCGACGTCACGGAAAACCTCATCGACGGGCTCGTCCGCGCGATCCGTGCCCCGGCGAACGGAACCGTCACGGGCGCAGCCGACGACGGCATCGAGTTCGCCGTCATCGCGATGGGGCGGTTCGGCGGGCAGGAACTCGGTTTCGGCTCCGACGCCGACGTGATGTACGTCTACCGACCGGCCGGGCTCGCCCCAGAGCAGGCGCAGTACCGCTCGCAGCACATCGTCGCCGAGCTCAAGCGCCTGAGCGAGGACAGCCGCCTGCCGCTCGACCTCGATGTCGGGCTGCGGCCGGAGGGGAAGAACGGCCCGGTCACGCGCTCGCTCGACTCCTACCGGGCGTACTACGCCCGCTGGTCGCTCACGTGGGAGGCGCAAGCCCTGCTCCGCGCCCGCGGCGCCGTCGGGGATGCGGCGCTCCTCCGCGACTTCATTGCTGTCGCGGACGCCGTGCGCTACCCGGTCGCGATCGCCGAGAGTGCGGTGCGCGAGGTCAAGCGCATCAAGGCCAGGGTCGAGAGCGAGCGGCTGCCCCAGGCCGCCGATCCGCTGCGGCACCTGAAGCTCGGCCGTGGTTCGCTCAGCGACGTCGAGTGGTTCGTGCAACTGCTGCAGCTGCAACACGGCGCGGCCATTCCCGCGCTGCGCACCCCGTCGACCCTCATCGCGCTGGCGGAGGCGACGGATGCCGGCCTCGTGCCGGCCGCGGATGCCGCGACGCTCCGCGCCGCCTGGTTGCTGGCGTCACGGGCGCGGTCGGCGATGACGCTCTGGACCAACAAGACTAGCGACATCCTGCCGCGCGACCGCATTCAGTTGGGCGGGGTCGCCCGGCTCCTGAACTACCCTCCCGGTGCGGCGAACCAGCTGGAGGAGGACTATCTGGCGCTCACCCGCCGAGCGCGGGCCGTCTTCGAGCGCGAGTTTTACGGCGTCCCTGAGCGGGGAACGCCCACCGGTTGAACGCCGAGAACCGGCCGGGGCCAGTCGGCTACTTGTCTGTCTTGTGAATGGCGTCGGACGCCGTGTTCATGTCCAGACTGGGGTCGTGGTGCTTGGCGTGCTTCTCGGCCCGCTTCTGTTTCAAGGTCTTGGCCGGCGCCTTCTTGGCGTGGTGTGAGTGTGGCGATTTGTCAGGCATCGTACTCTCCGATTCGCTTGAACTTCCTTCAGGTCTACACCGCCGGGCCGCGGACGGCAACGGCACGCAGGATGTGCACGACGCGCCCGCTCCATACGCAATCACGTTGCATCCTGGCGCCGAAATGCGCACCGGAAAGGGCTTGTCTGCTGGGGCTGCTCGACCTATCCTCGGCAGTCGAGAGCGCAATCCTGAGCGCGATCGAGAGAACGCGGAGGTGCCAATCATGAGTGATTTCGCCGCTGAGGACGACGTCGAAACCATCGGGCCGGATGGTGTTTTCGACGATGTCGGTGAGGACGCGGAGCCCTACGACGAAGACGATCTCGACGCGTGGGATGAGGAAACCGAAGCCTTCGATTCTGAGCGCGATGGGGAGTAGGTTGTGACTATGACTGATGAAGCGAAGCGGGAATCCGGATCAGGGCTCGACCCGAAGTTGGAAGCGGAAATTCAGGCCGAGGAGATTGAGGCCGAGGAACTGGAGGAGTTCGAACGGGGGCAGAACACCAGCTACGGGGGATTCTTCCCCGGCGAGAGCAACCTCCATGAGATGGGTGGCCTGTAGGTCGCTGTTGACATGACGAAGGGCCCGCATCCGGTTGGATGCGGGCCCTTCGTCATGCTTCGCTAGTGCTTAGACGCCGTAGTAGAGCTCGAACTCTTCGTTGGTAGCGCTGATTGCCACCACGTCTGTTTGCCGCCAGAAATCGGGCGCGGGATAAGCCACCACCGAACAACGAGGAGGCCGCCACCAGCCAGGAACGTGCTTGAAGCGATGAATCAGTAGGCGTGGGTGGTCATCGTGGGAAAGGTTGCGAGTGGCTGGCCAGGTGGTAGCCCCAAACGGCGACGAGTTCGGTGATTCGAGATTCGACCGCCTCCTCCATTGCGACCACCACTTATGGGTGGAGACTAGCTCCAGCAGCGACGGAAAACGCCCACCTTCCGAAGAAGGTGGGCGTCTCATCGCTTGTCTCGAGTCAGCCGTAGTACTTGACGCCTGAAACGATTTGGTTCCCGGGGATACCGAGAACTGCACAGAACGTGTCGAGTTCGGCACGCGTCTGGACAGCAAGCGGTCGACCGGAGAGGCGGACGGCACGATCTACGTCCGTCATGTTGCCAAGGTGAACGATTGTCTTGCGAGCGATCCAATACACGCCACCCGCGCCAGCTCCGCTAGCGATTTGAACTACGAGGCCCATTTCTTCTCCAAATCCGATTGGGTTGTTAGGTGTTACGCCCCCTGTGAGGCGAGCATTGATGTGAGCGATTGGGTCAAAGTGGTCGATGAAGTAGCCGCCATTGCCGAGTGCGCCCCCGAGGTTCGCCCCGATTGACAAGTGCAAGTGAGCGGCGACGCCACCCGACGTGCCAACGCGACCAATCGTCTGGCCAAGCATCACGGGATCCCCAGTTCCGATTGGCGACTGTTCGGCCATGTGGGAGTAACCGGAGTAGTAGCCGTCCGCGTGCCTGATTACGACGCGATTGCCAAGTCCGGAGTCCTTGTATTCGATCCATCCGTCCGCAACCGCAGCGATATTCTTGCCGTAGCTTGCGAGAGGTCCGTTGAAGTCAACGCCGCGATGCCTCCCAAGCTGCTGTGTGAGGCGAAAGTCGTTCGGGCCGTAGGTGTTGTACTTGTCCGTGGCGTCGTATGCGCTTATCGGGAACGGGAACTGATAGGTCGTTGCCGCGCTTGCTGACGGCACCTCGCCAATCAGTTCACCAAAGCCAAGTGCAACCATCGCAGCAATTGCGCCTGATCCTGCGACCATCGCCCTGCGGCTGATCAACCCGTTTTCGGATTCATCCACACTGTCTCCTTCGTATCAGTTGACGACCCTGTCTTTGTCCGACAGACCACAGATTGGCGGAGCCGGTCGGAGCAGTAAAGCCGGTATATATTGCGGCTATTGACGAAGGAATGTTTCCGCTAACATCGTTGCCCGGTTTCGCAGATTGACGTGCGCAGAACCGGAGCCCCCATCGCGCCCGGTATCGGGATGCGGAAGGCTAAGGAGCACTCGCGGCAGTTCCGGTTCAAGACGTACTCGCGCGAGGCTGCAGCTGCAGGTGAGCAGATCGCGCAGGAGTGGCTCGACGAGGTCACCACGGTAAGGGAGTGGTGCCAACTCTGACTGAAGGGCTACGCGAACAATCGCGCCTCAACGGTGAGGCAGGCGAAGAGCCACGTCAAGCACATCGAAGCCGAGTTCGACTCTTGGCTGCTGTCCAGCGTGCGCCCATCTGAGGTGAAGGCGTGGACGGCGAAGCTCAAGACTGGCGGACTCGCGGACTCCACCGTGTATGCCCTCCACGAGCGCCTCTCTCACATCGCCTACGGCCGCCGGGTTGCCCAGTACACGATCGAGACGGAATGGCACCGGGCTCCTGCCACCGTCGAGGGGCTGCCTAAGGGGTTCCGGATCCCCGACCTGCGCCACTACTTCGCGTCGCTGCTGATCGCTGCCGGGCTCGACGTGAAGGTCGTCCCGGCAAGTCTGCGCCACGCGTCCGCGAAGACGACGATCGACGTCCACGGTCGCTTGCGTCCAGAGAAAGACGAGTCCGCACGATCTGCCGTCGGTGACGTTTCGCAGATCGTGCGGACTCGTTGCGGACTGAAGCAGCTTCAGCCCAGTGAATCAGTGGGGAAGTGACTACACCCCGTAGTAGAGCTCGAACTCGAAGGGGTGCGGGCGCTGCTGCAGCGGCTTGATCTCCTTCTCGCGCTTGTAGTCGAGCCACGTCTCGATGAGCTCGGGCGTGAAGACGTTGCCCTGCAGCAGGAAGTCGTGGTCGGCCTCGAGCGCGTCGAGCGCCTCCTCGAGCGACGCGGGCAGCTGCGGGATCGCCTTGGCCTCCTCGGGCGGAAGCTCGTAGAGGTCCTTGTCGACGGGCTCGTGCGGCTCGATGCGGTTCTTGATGCCGTCGAGGCCGGCCATCAGCTGGGCGGCGAAGGCGAGGTACGGGTTGCTCGCGCCATCCGGAACGCGGAACTCGATGCGCTTGGCCTTCGGGTTCGTTCCCGTGATCGGGATGCGGATGCAGGCGGAACGGTTGCCGGCCGAGTAGACCAGGTTCACGGGAGCCTCGAAGCCGGGAACCAGGCGACGGAAGGAGTTGACGCTGGGGTTCGTGAACGCGAGCACGGCCGGAGCGTGCTTCAGCAGACCACCGATGTACCAGCGGGCGATGTCGGAGAGTCCGCCGTAGCCGGACTCGTCGTAGAACAGCGGCTCGCCGTTGGACCACAGCGACTGGTGCGTGTGCATGCCGGAGCCGTTGTCGCCGAAGAGCGGCTTCGGCATGAAGGTGGCCGTCTTGCCCCACTGGTGTGCGGTGTTCTTGACGATGTACTTGAACTTCAGGATGTCGTCGGCCGCGTGCACCATGGTGTCGAAGCGGTAGTTGATCTCGCCCTGGCCGGCGGTGCCGACCTCGTGGTGGCTGCGCTCGAGGATCAGGCCGGCGTCGATCAGCTTGAGGCTGATGTCGTCGCGGAGGTCGGCGTGCTGGTCGACGGGGCTGACGGGGAAGTAGCCACCCTTGAACGGCGTGGTGTTTCCGAGGTTGCCGCCCTCGATCTGCTTGCCGGAGTTCCAGGCGCCCTCGCTGGAGTCGACCGAGTAGAAGCTCGTGTGCTGGTTGACCTCGTAGCGCACGTCGTCGAAGATGTAGAACTCGGCCTCAGGGGCGAAGAACGCGGTGTCGGCGATGCCGGTGGATGCCAGGTACTTCTCGGCCTTGCGGGCAACCTGGCGCGGGTCCTTCGAGTAGATCTCGCCGTTGCGCGGGTTGTAGATGTCGAAGAGCATCACCAGGGTGAGCTCCTTGCGGAAGACGTCGATGTACGCGGTGGTCACATCGGGGATGAGCTGCAGGTCCGACTCGTGGATCGACGCGAAGCCGCGGATCGAGGAGCCGTCGAAGAGCTGACCGACGGTGAAGAACTCCTCATCGACGGAGGATGCCGGGATGTTGAAGTGCTGCTGCACACCGGGAAGATCGGTGAAACGAATGTCAAGGAACTTGACGTCGTTTTCCTTGATGTAGCTGAGCACCTCAGATGAATCGCTGAACATGTAGGACTTCTCCCAGATCTGGAACCGAACGGCTGCTCCGCGCAACCTTCCCCGAGAGTATGGCGGGTGAATTTCCCGCGGGTGACGCGAATGTTTCGAGCATGTTACAGAACCAACCGCTCGATAGACTGGTCCAGATGTCTGCCTCCTCTTCCTCCCGCAACTCCGCCCGCCGCACCTTCGGCGAGCTTCCACCGAGCCGCTGGCCGGGTGAGCGACTGGGTCTCCCCAACGAGGGCGCCCACTCCGTCGCACGGGTGGGGCGTCGCATCGGCGGCATCGCGATCGACTGGGCGATCGCCATGGGCATCTCGCTCTTCATCGCGCCCTACGAGTCGCTGGCATACTCCTTCGCGACAATGGGCGTTTTCGCGCTCCTGCAGATCCTCGCGATCGCCACTCTCGGCGGCAGCATTGGACACCGCATGTGCGGCATGCGTCTGATCACCCTGGACGGAGAGCGGGTTCCGCTCTGGCGTGCTCTGGTGCGCACCGTGCTGCTCGTCGTCGTCCTTCCCGCGCTCGTCTGGGATTCGGACCAGCGCGGCTTCCACGACAAGGTCGCCGGAACGGTGTTGATCCGCGCCTAGCGCCGCGGAGCTCGCTCGTTAACGACAATGACGGATGCCGCGCGCTGCGGCATCCGTCATTTGTTTGGTCTGTGTGTCGACCCGCTGGGCTAGCGGCCGCGCTGCGGGCGCACCTTGAACGGGTCGATGCCCTTCGGGATGGGCAGCTGCGTGCCGAGCGAGCTCAGCCGGTTGTTCACCGCGAGCACCTCGGCCTTGGACAGCGTGTTCTTGATGCGCGACAGTGTGCGCGGCAGCTTGTGCAGCGGCACATCGCCGGCTTCGCGTCCGACGTGCAGGAAGGTGACGGGAACGTTGGGGAGGATGCGCACGATCTTGCGCTTCTCGTCATCGAGCATGCGGCCGGTGCGCGATTCAGCGCCCTCGGCGATGAGCACGACGCCGCCGCGGCCGACGGCGCGGTAGACGGCATCCTGCGTCTTGCCGTTGACGGCGACGGGCATCTCACTGCCGATCCAGCCGCGGCGCAGCGAGCTGCGCAGCACGGCGCCCACGGCGCCCGGCTGGCCCTCGATCTGCGAGTACGCGGCCTTCTCGGCCAGACGGCCGAGGATGATCAGCGCAATCAGGATGCCGGCAAGCACGCCGGCGACGATCCAGAGCGCGATCGTGAAACCGTTGCCAGCGCCGAGCCAGATGCCGAGCGCGACACCGATGATGATCGGGGCGAGGAATCCGAGAAGCATGAGCCACTGCGCGCTGGAGTCGTAGCGGCGGGTCATTTGGAAGACCTGCCACATCTGCTTGAAGCGACCAGGTTGCTTGGGGGTGGAAGACTTCTCCGAGCTGCGTGCCATGCTCTCTAGAATACCGAGTCCGCGAGGCCTCCGATGACCGCATCGTGCCGGGCGGTCTGTTGTGCACAGGGGTGCCTCGTCTGCGCGTTATACACAGGGCGACACCCGCATGCGCCGGCGCGCCAGACCGGGTGCAGGCTGGCCTCGTGAAGCGGACGAGACGAGTGCGGCGACGCGGACCGGAGCCCGACTCCGAGCCCGGCGTTGGCGGTGCGAGCGCGGCGACGCGTTTCGATGACGCGCTCACCGACATTGCCGGCTACCGCGTCGTGCGCCGCCTCGCCGTCGGGCGCAGTGCGGCCGTCTATCTCGGCCACGCGGCTCCCGGCGGTGACACGGTGGCGCTGCGCGTCTTCCACGCCGGCACCGCGGCCGAACTCATCGATCGCGAGATCGCCGTGCTCACCGCGCTGCCGAGCGGCGTCTCGGCGCCGCTCCACGATGTGGTGAGCCTGCCCGATGGTCGGCTGTGCCTGGTGATGGAACGGGATGACGGCCCGACGCTGGCCGAGCTGCTCTCCCGGCGGTCCCAGCTGCGGGCCGGTGAGGTCGTGACCATCCTCGCCCCGCTGACCGTCGCCGTCGCCGCTCTGCACGCGGCCGGGCTGAGCCACGGTGCCATCGGCGCCGCCGCGGTTCGCTTCGACGCCAACGGCCGCGCCCGACTCAGCCGTTGGGGGAGCGCACGACCGCTGGGCACCGGCGCCGAGCGCACGAAGACACTCCGCGCCGAGTATCAGGCACTCGGCGCGCTCGTGCACGAGCTGTGCGCCGTGATCGATGCCGACAGCGTCGCGCCGCACGAGCTCGAGGATCTGCTGGGCTGGGTCGACGGCCGCGTGGGTGCACATCCCTTCCTGCCGTTCGCGCAGGAGCTGGAGCGGCGCCTCTTCACGCTCTCCCGCGCTCTGGCGGTGCGGATGCCGGGCGAGATCGCCGCCGGCGATCCGCCCGACAGGGTCGCCGCGTCCGGGCACGGAACTCGCGGGACCCCGCCCGCCGCTCCGGCTCAGGCCGGGGACGAGCCCGATCGGCCGCCGTCCGCGTGGCGGCGCTGGGGCGTTCCGGAGGTGGCCGGGGCGGCCGCGGAGTCGTTCGGTGGCCGCGGGATGACGGCGCTCCGCACGGCACTGGGCGCTGCGCTTCGCAGGCATCGTCGACCGGTCATCGTCGGCTGCACGGTGGCCGCAGCTCTGTTCGTGCTCGCGATCACCGTGCTCCCGCCCGGCGGTGCACCTCAGAGCTCAGCGGAGCAGTCCGCTCCGGTCGAGCCAGCCCCGACAGACGCCGCATCGACACATGCGGCCCCGCCCGGCCTGCAGGGGGATGACCCGGTGCTGGCCGCGACCCTGTTGCTCTCGCTGCGAGAGCAGTGCTTCCGGGAGTCGTCACTGCTCTGTCTCGACGGGGTCGACGACCTCGGCAGCCCGATCGCCGATGCGGATGCCGCCGGCATCCGTCGTGCCCAACAGAGCGGCACGGCCGAGTTGCCCGCCGCGTACGACCCCGCGAGCATCGCGCTCGTCGAACGGAACGGCGGTGCTGCCCTGCTCGCGGCGGAGAAGCTCGGAGAGGAGGCGAATCCGGCCTCGCTCCTGATGGTCAGGAGCGAGGCCGGGTGGCGGCTCAGGGAGATCTTCGACTACTAGCCGATCGACGCTAGGAGACGGCCTGCGCGAATCCGAGCGAGGCATCGGCGAGGTGTTGGAGCTCGGCGGGTATCGCCCGGCCCGTTGCCCGCATCGACTGCGCCCACAGTCGCCCCGCGCGGTAGGAGGATCGCACCAGTGGCCCGGACAACACCCCCAGGAAGCCGATCTCCTCCGCCTCGTGATTGAGCTCGACGAACTCCTCAGGCTTCACCCAGCGCGCGACAGGCAGGTGCCTGGCGCTCGGGCGGAGGTACTGCGTGATCGTGATGATGTCGGTTCCGGCCGCGTGCAGATCTCGCAGGGCCTGGGAGACCTCTGCACGATCCTCACCCATGCCGAGAATCAGATTCGACTTGGTGATCAGCCCCGCCGCGCGGCCCTGGGCGATCACGCCGAGGGAACGCTCATAGGTGAATGCCGGCCGAATGCGCTTGAAGATCCGCGGCACCGTCTCGACATTGTGCGCGAACACCTCGGGCCTGGCGGAGAAGACCTCGCCCAGGTACTCGGGGTTCCCCGAGAAGTCTGGGACTAGGATTTCGACGCCGGTACCCGGGGCCTGGCGGTGGATCTCGCGAATCGTCTCCGCGTAGAGCCACGAACCCTCGTCGGGGAGATCGTCTCGCGCGACACCCGTCACGGTTGCGTAGCGCAGCTGCATCCTGAGCACCGATTCGGCGACGCGACGCGGTTCATCGACGTCGTAGTCGGCCGGCTTGCCCGTGTCGATCTGGCAGAAGTCGCATCGCCTCGTGCACTGGGCACCTCCGATGAGGAACGTGGCCTCGCGGTCTTCCCAGCACTCGTAGATGTTTGGGCACCCCGCCTCCTGGCACACCGTGTGCAGCTCCTCGCTCTTCACGAGAGCCTGCAGCTGGGTGTACTCCGGTCCCATCTTCGCCCTGGTCTTGATCCACTCTGGCTTGCGCTCGATCGGTGTCTGGGCGTTGCGCACCTCGAGACGCAGCATCCTGCGCCCGTCGGGAGCCGCGCTCACAGGAGCACCCGCTCGCGGTCGAAGGCGCGCAGGAGCGCCGCTTGCATGGGTGCGACGAGTTCCTCGGGGGAGACCGTGCGACCGAGCACGGCACTGACCGTTGTGACGCCGGCATCCGCGATGCCACAGGCGACGATGTGGTCGTAGGCCTCCAGGGAGTTGCTGCAGTTGAGCGCGAGGCCGTGCATCGTGACGCCCTCTGCGACGCGGATGCCGATGGCTGCGAGCTTGTTGCTTCGACCGCCGTCGGTGAACCAGACGCCGGAGCGACCGTCGACGCGGTGGGCCGCGACGCCGAGGTCGTTCAGCACCTCGAGAACGATGCCCTCGAGCGTGCGCACATAACCGACGACGTCGACGGGGTCCGGAAGATGGAGAATCGGGTAGACCACGAGCTGGCCCGGCCCATGCCAGGTGATCTTGCCTCCCCGATCGACATCGATCACCTGAACGTCGCCGAGCGGACGTTCCTCGGGGAGGGTGCGTTTGCCTGCGGTGTACACGGGATCATGTTCGAGGAAGATCACGGTGTCGTTGCGATCACAGGAGACGACGGACTGATGGACGGCGCGCTGAAGGGCAAGGCCCTCGAGATACGGCACGGAGTTGGCGCTTAGCCCCGCGACGACAAAGTCGAGCATTCGGTCAGTCTAAGCGGACGGGGCTTCGGCAAACGAAACCGGCCTCGCCCCTGATGATCAGGGGCGAGGCCGGTCGGCGTCTACGAGAGAGCGTCGGACTCCTAGAGTCCCAGCTGTCCTTCGAATGCTGCACCCTCGAGGCGCGCCTTCACCGTGGTGAGGAAGCGGGCCGCGTCTGCGCCATCGACGATGCGGTGGTCGTAGGAGAGCGCCAGGAACACCGTGGAGCGGATCGAGATGGCGTCGATGCCGTTGTCGCTGACGACGACGGGCTTCTTGGCCACGATTCCGGTGCCGAGGATGGCGACCTGGGGGAGGAAGACCAGCGGGGTGTCGAACAGCGCGCCGCGCGAACCCGTGTTGGTCAGCGTGAACGTGCCGCCGGCGAGCTCGTCCGGCTTGAGCTTGTTCTCGCGGGTGCGTCCGGCCAGGTCGGCGATCTGGGCGGCCAGCTCGGCGATGTTCAGCGAGCTCGCGTCACGGACGACGGGGGTGAGCAGACCGCGCTCGGTGTCGACGGCGATGCTGAGGTTCTCGTGGTCCGGGTAGACGATCGAGTCGCCGTCAACGGTCGCGTTGATCACCGGGTACGCCTTGAGCGCCTCGACGGCGGCCAGTGCGAAGAACGGCAGGAAGGACAGCTTGTTGCCCGTCTTGGCGAGGAACTCGGCCTTGACCTTGTCGCGGAGCATGGCGACGCGGGTCACGTCGACCTCGACGACCGTCGTGAGCTGGGCCGTCGACTGCATCGAGATGACGGCGCGCTCGGCAACGACCTTGCGCAGACGCGACATCGGCTGCACGGTGCCGCGCAGCGGGGACACCTCGAGCACGGGGGCTGCCGCGGCGGCGGAGGCCGCCGGAGCCTGGGCGGAGAGTACATCCTGCTTGCGGATGCGGCCGCCGACACCGGTGCCGGTGAGGGTGCTGAGGTCGACGCCCTGCTCGTTGGCGAGCTTGCGAACGATCGGGGTCACGTAGCCGCTGGTCGAGGCGTGCGATCCGGATGCCGCGGCCGGAGCCTCGGCGGCGGGAGCCGCAGCGGGAGCCGGGGCTGCTGCGGGAGCGGGAGCTGCTGCGGGAGCCGGAGCGGCAGGCGCGGGCGCTGCGGCCGGTGCCGGAGCGGCAGGCGCGGGGGCTGCTGCGGGTGCCGGAGCGGCGACCGGTGCAGGAGCTGCGACCGGTGCAGGAGCTGCGACGGGCTCGGGAGCGGCAACGGGCTCAGGGGCCGCGACGGGCTCGGGAGCCGCCGGTGCCTCGGCGACCGGAGCGGCGGGGGCAGCGGCGGCGGAGCCGTCACCGATGGTGACGAGCGCGGTGCCGACCTCGACGGTCTCGTCCTCCTGGACGAGGATCGCCTCGATCACGCCGGCGATCGGCGAGGGGATCTCGGTGTCGACCTTGTCGGTCGATACCTCGAGCAGCGGCTCATCGACCTCTACGCGGTCGCCCACGTTCTTCAACCAACGGGTGACCGTACCCTCTGTGACACTCTCACCGAGTGCCGGGAGGCTGACGGATTCGCTCATGCGATTGTCTCCTTCAAAGCGTTATTCATTCTGAGCTTATTGCAGTCGTGGGTGCGCGCGGCCTAGAGGGCGTGCAGCGGCTTACCGGCCAGGTAGAGGAATGCCTCGCCCATGGCCTCGTTCTGGGTGGGGTGCGCGTGGATCAGCGGTGCGATGTCCTCGGGGTATGCCTCCCAGTTGACGGCCAACTGGGCCTCACCGATGAGCTCGCCGACGCGGGCGCCGATCATGTGCACGCCGACGACGGGGCCGTCGTTGACGCGGACGACCTTCACCGATCCCGCGGTGCCGAGGATCGAGCTCTTGGCGTTGCCGCCGAGGTTGTAGTCGTAGCTGCTGATCTGGTCTGCACCGAACTTCTCGGCCGCCTTGGCCTCGGTGTAGCCGACCGACGCGACCTCCGGGTCGCAGTAGGTGATCTTCGGGATGTTCACGTCTTCGACGATGATCGGGTTCAGGCCCGCGATCTCCTCTGCGACGAAGATGCCCTGCTGGAAGCTGCGGTGGGCGAGCTGCAGACCGGGAACGATGTCGCCGATCGCGTAGACGCCGGGCACGTTGGTGGCGAGGCGCTCGTTCGTGATGACGAAGCCGCGGTCCATGGTGATGCCCTGCTCCTCGAAGCCGAGGCCTGCGGTGGCCGGGCCACGGCCGACGGCGACGAGCAGCAGCTCTGCCTCGATGGTCTTGCCATCTTCGAGGGTGACGACGACGCCGGACTCGTTCTGGGTGACGCTCTGGAAGCGCACGCCGAGCGAGTACTCGATGCCGCGCTTGCGGAACGCGCGCTCGAGCTGCTTGGAGATCGACTCTTCCTCGTTCGGAACGAGGTGCGGAAGGGCCTCGATGATGGTGACGTCGGCGCCGAAGGACTTCCAGACGCTGGCGAACTCAACGCCGATGACGCCGCCGCCGAGCACGGCGACCTTCTTCGGGATGTAGTCGAGCTGCAGGGCCTGCTCACTCGTGATCACGCGGCCGCCGAGCTCGAGGCCGGGCAGCGAGCGCGAGTAGGAACCGGTGGCGAGGATGACGTGCTTGCCGACGATCGTGTCGGCGCCGACCTGGACGCTCGTGGGGGAGGCGAGACGGCCTTCGCCCTCGATGACGGTGATGCCGCGAGCCTTGATGAGCCCCTGCAGGCCCTTCCACTTGCTGGTGACGATGCCGTCACGGTGAGCGTTGACGGCGGTCATGTCGATGCCGTTGAGCGTGGCGTTGACGCCGTACTTGGCGGCGTCGCGGGCGACGTCGGCGACCTCTGCGGTGTGCAGGAGTGCCTTGGTGGGGACGCAGCCACGGTGCAGGCAGGTGCCGCCGAGCTTGTCCTTCTCAATCAGGGCCACCGTGAAGCCGAGCTGTACAGCTCGCAATGCGGCGGCGTAGCCACCACTTCCTCCACCGAGGACGACAATGTCAAAATTCTGCTCGGACACTCAGTTGCTCCCTATAGTGCATCAGGTCGATCGGCCTGTTCTGCTCCGTGGATTTGTGACCCACGAGCAGGCGTGGTGGCAAGCCCTCCTTGCCCATACAACCCTACTATGGGCGGGCAAGCTCCTCGGCCAGCTTGAGCAGGGTCCGGATGGTCACGCCGGTCGGGCCTGCTCCGGTCGCACCGTACGCTGCGCCCTCGTTGTGCGACGGCCCCGCGATGTCGAGGTGAGCCCAGGGAATCAGGGTTTCCCCGTCAGCGCGCTTCCCGATGAACTCCTGCAGGAAGACGCCGGCGAGCAGCATTCCGCCTGCCGGGTTGCCGATCTTGGCGTTGGCGATGTCGGCGACATCCGAGTCGATGCTCGCCCGCAGCTCCTCGGGCAACGGCATCGGCCACACCTTCTCGTCGGCGCTCTCCGCAGCCTGCAGCACCCGGGCGAGCAGCGAGTCATCGCCCATCACGGCGGTGTAGCGGCTGCCGAGGGCAACGATCTGCGCGCCGGTGAGGGTGGCGACGTCGACGATCGCATCGGGCTGTTCCTCGGATGCCGCGACCAGGCCGTCGGCCAGCACGAGACGACCCTCCGCGTCGGTGTTCAGCACCTCGACGGTCTGGCCGCCGCGGATGCGCAGCACATCGTTCGGGCGTGTCGCCGTGCCGGACGGCATGTTCTCGGCCAGGCACAGCCACGCGGTCACGCGCACGGGCAGCGCGAGCTGGGCTGCGGCGAGCGTGACGGCGAGCACCGTGGCGGCTCCCGTCATGTCGTACTTCATGCCGACCATCGACGCGCCGGGCTTTAGCGAGATTCCGCCGGTGTCGAACGTGATGCCCTTGCCGACGAGAGCGAGGTGCTTCTCGGCGTCGGCCGGGGTGTAACTGACCTTGACCAGGCGCGGCGGACGGGAGGAACCCTGCCCGACGCCGAGGATGCCGCCGAAGCCGTCGGCTGCGAGCTCGTGCTCGTCCCAGATCTCGAGCTCGACGGGCAGCTCGGCCGCCGCGGCGACGGCGCGGTCGGCGAGGCTGGCCGGGAAGAGGTCGGACGGCGGGGCGTTGACGAGGTCCTTGACGAGCGCGAAGGCCTCACCGACGGCGGTGGCGCGGGCGAGCAGGGCGTCGGCGTCGAGCTCGAGCGGGACGGGGGCGTCGTCGACCTCGTCCTCGTCCACCGGCTCGGCGACCGGGGCATGCTGCTCCAGGTGCACGGTGATCTGCTCGGCCGGCGTCTTGGTGCGCTCGAGCGTGCTGTGGCGGTACTCGGTGTAGGAGTAGCTGCCGATGGTCGCGCCCTCGAGCACGGCTGCGGCCTCTGCGGCATCCGCGACGGGGATGGCCACGGCGACGCTGTCGACGCCGAGCAGGCGGCGCACGGCCGATGCAGTGGCGGAGCGGAGGCTCTCGGTCGACACGGTCTTGCCGAGACCGACGATGGCGATGCTGCGCGCCGAGCCGACGGAGGCCGGGATGCGCACGAGCTGTTCTGACGCTCCGGTGAAGCCCAACGCCGCGAGCTGCTCGTCGAGCTCGACGAACTCGGCGGGCGCCCGCATGAAGGCCGCACCGTCGACGGTGACGGCGGCGAGCAGCAGGACATCGGCCTCTGAGCTTGTGGCGGGGGCAGACGAAACGGCAAGGGAGGAGAAGGTCATGTCTCGATGTTAGTTGCGAGCCGCGCACTGCCGGGAATACCGTGTTCGCTCACGGCATGGCCGCCTCGCCGCGCCCGCGCCACCCGACGCGAATAGCATGAGGGTATGCGCGACGCGAGTGAACTGTATCGATTGACCCCGGATGCCGCGAGTGTGCCGGAAGGGCTGCACCTCGTCGCCGGGCTCACGGGCTTCGCCGATGCCGGCGGGGCCGTCGGCCAGTTCACCGAGTACCTGCTCGGAACCATGAATCACGTCGTCGTCGCCGAGTTCGATGCGGATCTGCTGCTCGACTACCGCTCCAGGCGCCCCATCATCTACTTCGACGAGGACCACCTCACCGACTACCAGCCGCCTGCGCTGCGGGTGCACCTCGCACGCGACGAGCTGGGCCAGCCGTTCCTCATGCTCGCCGGCTTCGAACCCGACTTCCGGTGGGAGCAGTTCAGCCGCGCGCTGCTCGACCTCGTCGAACGGTTCGGGGTCGCCGGGACCACCTGGGTCCACTCCATCCCGATGCCGGTCCCGCACACCCGCGCCATCGGCGTGACCGTCAGTGGCAATCGGGAAGACCTCACCTCGGCCATGTCGGTGTGGCGTCCGCACACCCAGGTTCCGGCCAACGCGCTGCACCTGGTCGAGTACCGCCTCACCGAGCAGGGGAGCCCGACCGTCGGCTTCATCCTGCTCATCCCGCACTACCTCGCCGACACCGAGTACCCGGCCGCGGCGATCTCGGCGCTGGAGAGCGTCAGCGCGGCGACGGGGCTCATCTTCCCGACCGACCGACTGCGCGAGGCGAACCGCGAGTTCGTGTCGAAGATCGATGCGCAGGTGGCCGAGAACGGCGAGCTGGCCAAGCTGGTCGGCACCCTCGAGGAGCGCCACGACAGCTACATGGCAGGAACGACCCTGCGCTCGCCCCTCACGGACGAGGACGGCGAGCTGCCCACGGCCGACGAGATTGCCGCGGAGCTGGAGAAGTTCTTGGCGTTCAAGCGTCGCAATGACGGTGAGCCGCCGCTGACTCCGTGACCGCGGCGGCTAAGCTCGGTGAGTGAATTCTCGTCGTGCCTGGCTGATATTCGGGATCGGCGCCTTCCTCTACCTCGTCGCTGTGCTGCAGCGAACCTCCCTCGGTGTCGCCGGAGTTGCCGCGTCTGAGCGCTTCGACAGCTCCGCTGCCGCGCTCTCGATGCTGGCCGTGCTCCAGCTCGTCGTCTACGCGAGCCTGCAGATTCCCGTCGGAGTGCTCATCGACCGCTTCGGCCCGCGTGCGCTCATGCTCGTCGGCACGTCGCTCATGTGCATCGGCCAGATCGTCGTCGCATTCTCTCCGAGCATCACGGTGGCCGTGATCGGCCGTGTGCTCGTCGGCGCCGGTGACGCGGCGATCTTCATCTCGTTGATCCGGCTGCTCAGCTCGTGGTTCAGCGGGTCGCTCGTTCCCCAGCTCTCGCAGTGGCTCGGCAACATCGGCCAGCTCGGGCAGGTGCTCTCCGCCGTGCCGTTCGCCTGGGCCCTGCTGTACTTCGGCTGGACCCCCGCGTTCGTCGCGGCGGCATCCGCGTCGGCGCTCGCGCTGTTCCTCGGCATCCTGTGCCTGCGCGATCGCCCGCGCGGCGCCCCGGATGGGCGGCACACCGGCTCGTTGCGCACCGCCATGCACCATCTGCGGGCCGCTATGAAGCGGCCAGGCACCCAGCTCGGATTCTGGTCGCACTTCGTCTCGCAGTCCTCCGGCACCGTCTTCACGATGTTCTGGGGAATCCCGTTCCTCGTGTTCGGTGTCGGGCTGAGCCCGGAGACCGCGGCGCTGATGCTCCTCGTGCTCGTCGGATCCGGCATGGTGGCCGGGCCGATCCTCGGTCTGCTCACCGCACGGTTCCCCTTGCGCCGCAGCAGCCTGGTGCTCGGCATCGTCTACGTGATCGGCCTCGTCTGGACCGTCGTGCTGCTCTGGCCGGAAGAGCCGCCACTCTGGCTCATCGTGCTGCTCGTCGTCGTGATGGGCGTCGGCGGGCCAGGCTCGCTCATCGGGCTCGACTTCGCCCGCACCTTCAACCCGATGCGCAGCCTCGGTTCGGCGAACGGCATCGTGAACATGGGTGGATTCATCGCCAGCTTCGTGATGATCTTCCTCGTCGGCGCGATCCTCGACCTGCTCGACCACGCGCGGGTCGCAGCGGGGGAGCCGAGTGACCTCTACTCCTACGACTCGTTCCGCCTGGCGTTCCTCGTGCAGTACATCGTGATCGGCTTCGGCGTGGCGATGTTGTTGCACGCCAGGCACCGCACCAGGCGCCAGATGAAGCACGAAGAGGGAATAGAGGTGGCACCCATCTGGGTTGCACTCTCCAGGCGATTGCGCCGCCACCGAGGCGAATGACGTCGCGCCGGAGCCCATGCGGCATCCGGCCCTCGGATTTCGTGCAATAATCAAAAGCGGACCCATTCTTGACTTGGGTTTCCTGTGCTCGCGCGTGGGAAACGGACCGAGACTTGACATGGGTCCTCGTAATGTCCATTTGCGGCTTCGTCGCGAGTGGAACGTCGACGAGCGGCTCACTTCCTGCGATGGGAAGGCCCGCTGCTCGCCCGTCTGAGAGGTGCTCGAATGGCAACCCGATCCACGAAGCCCGACGCGAGCGAAGACACCGCCGCCGAGGCTGTTGCCCCCGCCGCCAAGGCGCCTGCGGCCAAGAAGGCTCCAGTGCGCAAGGCCGCCGGTGCCGCAGCTGCCAAGCCGGCAACCGAGAAGGCCGCACCGCGCAAGCGCGCAGCAACCAAGAAGACCACCGCGGCAGGCGGAGAGGGCGACGAGGACGACGAGCACGATGAGGTCGTCGTGGTCGACGAGGCCGTCGTCGACGCCCCGGACGCCGCAGCCGACGACGCGGATGAGGAGGACGAGGACGGCAAGCCCAAGCGTGCCGTCGTCACCGAGCCGCTGCCGACCGGCGCACTCGTGCTCTCGATGGTCGACGACGAGGACGAGGTTCCCGTCTACTCCAGCGCCATCACCGGCGCGACGGCCGACCCGGTCAAGGACTACCTGAAGCAGATCGGCAAGGTCGCGCTTCTGAACGCGGCCGAAGAAGTCGAGCTGGCCATGCGCATCGAGGCCGGCCTCTTCGCCGAGGACAAGCTCTCGCACATGAGCGACGCCGAGAAGAAGTCGCAGCTCGGCCGCGAGCTGCAGTGGGTCGCCAAGGACGGCGCCCGCGCCAAGAGCCACCTGCTCGGGGCGAACCTCCGCCTCGTCGTCTCGCTGGCCAAGCGCTACACCGGCCGCGGCATGCAGTTCCTCGACCTGATCCAGGAGGGAAACCTGGGCCTCATCCGTGCCGTCGAGAAGTTCGACTACACCAAGGGCTTCAAGTTCTCCACCTACGCCACCTGGTGGATCCGTCAGGCGATCACCCGCGCCATGGCCGACCAGGCCCGCACGATCCGTATTCCAGTGCACATGGTCGAGGTCATCAACAAGCTCGCCCGCGTCCAGCGCCAGATGCTGCAGGACCTCGGCCGCGAACCAACGCCTGAGGAGCTCAGCCGCGAGCTCGACATGACGCCGGAGAAGGTCGTCGAGGTGCAGAAGTACGGCCGCGAGCCGATCTCGTTGCACACGCCACTCGGTGAAGACGGCGACAGCGAGTTCGGTGACCTCATCGAGGACACCGAGGCCGTCGTTCCCGCTGACGCCGTCGGCTTCACGATGCTGCAGAAGCAGCTCGAGTCGCTTCTGGACTCCCTCTCCGAGCGCGAGGCCGGCGTGATCCGCATGCGCTTCGGCCTGGGCGACGGCATGCCGAAGACCCTCGACCAGATCGGCGACACCTTCGGGGTCACCCGCGAGCGCATCCGCCAGATCGAGTCGAAGACGATGGCCAAGCTCCGTCACCCGAGCCGCTCGCAGTCGCTGCGCGACTACCTCGAGTAGGCCGGTGGGAATCCGCTACGCCCCCGCGATCCTCATTGGTCGCGGTGTCCGCCTGCTTGCGCGCCTGCGCAAGCCGGGCGGAGGTTCGGCCATCCCCGGGCTCGTCGTCAACAAGATCGCGCCCGGGTTTCTGACCACGACGCTCAACTCCTTCCCGGAGGGGCTCGTCATCGTCTCCGGGTCCAGCGGCAAGTCGACCACGACGAAGATGCTCGTCGCGGCCCTCCGTGGCCACGGCAAGAAAGTCTTCACCAACCCGTCGACGGCGAACATCACCCAGGGCCTGACGTCCGCGCTCCTCGAGGAGGCCAGCCTCGGCGGCCGCATCGCGGGCGACATCGCCGTGCTCGAGATGGATGAGGGCCACGGCGCGCTCATCGCCGATGACCTGAAGCCCCGCGTCGTCGTGCTCACGAACGTGATGGTCGACCAGATCGACCGCTTCCACGACTCCGAGATGGTCGCCGCGATGCTCGAGAAGATCGCGCTGCGCGCCAGCCAGGCCGTCGTGGTCAACGCGGACGACGCGTTCCTCGAACAGCTCGTCTCGCGGCTGCACGGCACCGTCGACACCCCGCGTTTCGGCGTGAGCGCCGACGTTCTCGATCAGAACCCGCGCGGCCTCGGCCTGGCGTCCATGACCGAGCGACGGATGCCGTCTGAGGCCGGCGTGCTCGTGCGCGACGTCTCCGGCCGCTCCAGCGAGGTCACCATCGACGGCGGACCGGTCACGACCGTGCGTCTGCCCGCCCGCGGAACGCACTACGCGGTCGACGCCGCAGCGGCACTGGCCGGCGCCCGCGCCGTGCTCGGCAGCCGCTTCGACCCGGCCATCGCCGTCTCGACCATCGGCTCGATCCCACCGGTCTTCGGCCGCGGTGAGACGCTGCAGGTGCGGGGGAAGACCGTCGAGTTCGTTCTCGTGCAGAACCCGGCCAGCTTCCAGCTGAACATCGACCACCTCGACCCGGCCACCGAGCAGATCCTGTTCGCGCTCGGCTCCGACGTGCGCGACCCCAGCTACTTCTGGCCGGTCGACACCTCCGGTCTCGGGCACGTCGACATCGTCTCCGGGTCCAAGGCGGACGAGCTCGCGCTGCAGCTCAGCTACGACAATGTGCAGATCGGTCGCATCGTGCACGATCTCGGCGCCGCCGTCGACGAGTTCCTGGCACTGCCGGACCCGGCGCGGGGCGTCAAGACGGTCATCTTTTCCGCCGACTCGATGCGTCGCACCCGTGCGCACCTCGGGCTGAGCGCCGTGGAGGCACCCGAATGAGCACCGAGCTCACCATTGTCACGCTCTTCCCCAGCCTGCTGAACAGCAACGGCGACGCCGAGAACGCCCGCGTCCTGGCGCGCCGTGCCGAATGGGCCGGCGCCAGCGCCCGCGTTGTCGCCGTCGAGGATGCCGCAGAGCTGCCTGACCATGTCGACGCCGTCGTCATCGGCTCCGGCTCCGACACGGATCTCGTTGCGGCGCGCGACAAGCTGCGCACACTGATCGATGAGCTCCGGCGCTGGGGCACGGAGGGTGTGCCGATCCTCGCGATCGGCACCGGCTGGGAACTGCTCAGCCACGGAGTCGAGCTCGCCGGTGTGGCCGGAGCGCCGGTGCAGTCCATCGAGGGCATCGGCATCCTGCCTGGGCGCGCCGTTCCCCGCGACGTGCGCGTCACCGATGATCTCGTCGTGAAGACGAAGTTCGGTCGCCTGGTCGGCTTCGAGAACCACGCCCGTGACTACAACCACGCCGAGGCGTCGCCGCTCGGTCGGGTGCTCTCCGGCAGCGGCAACGGCCGCGACTCCAGCCAGGAGGGCGTCGTCATGGGCGACGTCTTCGGCACGCACCTGCACGGCCCGGTGCTCGCGAAGAACCCGTCGTTCGCCGACGAGCTGCTGATGCGCATGTTCCGTCGCGCCGGGGCGGAGTACAGCCGCGGGGAGCGCGCGGAATCCGTCGATGAAATAGCACGAGCCGCACGCAATCAGATTGCGGTGCGGCTCGGGCTCGAGAGCGAGTAGGGCTGGCTCTGCCTAGCTCTTGTCGGTTCAGCTCTTGTTGTCGTCAAGCAGGCGGCTCGACTCGTCGTGCCAGCTGTGTGCAAGCGCCGAGAGCTTCTCCTGGTGCTTGCGACCGTGGTGAGCGCAGAACAACAGCTCACCGCTGCTGACGACCACGCGGATGTACGCCTGGGCGCCACATGCATCGCATCGGTCGAGCGCCGTGAGCTGGTGTGGGGTTTCGAGCTCGTCGACCGCACTGTTCGGGCTGGTGATCTGTGACATGGGCTCCTCCTCCATTGCTGATATCCAATGTAAACACGAGAGGCCTTGAACTATGCCCCTTTCTCGTGCTATTTCGCTCACCGCGTAGGCTTTGACGCCCAAGTCGTGACCTAACGGCGTTGCGCAGTGTTTCGATCACGGGGGAACGCCCCGCGATTACTAGGATTGGACCTCGTGAGTTCTGACTATTCCGCCCGCCATCTCTCCGTCCTCGAGGGCCTCGAGGCCGTACGCAAGCGCCCGGGTATGTACATCGGCTCCACAGACTCGCGCGGTCTCATGCACTGCCTCTGGGAGGTTATCGACAACTCCGTCGATGAGGCCCTCGCCGGGCACGGCACGGAGATCGCCATCGTGCTGCACGCCGACGGCAGCGTCGAGGTGCGCGACAAGGCCCGCGGCATCCCCGTCGACATCGAGCCCAAGACCGGCCTGAGCGGCGTCGAGGTCGTCTTCACCAAGCTGCACGCCGGTGGCAAGTTCGGCGGCGGCTCCTATGCGGCATCCGGTGGCCTGCACGGTGTCGGTGCCTCGGTCGTGAACGCACTCTCGGAACGCCTCGACGTCGAGGTCGACCGCGGCGGCAAGACCTGGGCGATGTCGTTTCACCGCGGTGAGCCGGGCGTCTTCGCTGATGCCGACCCGAAGAACCCCAGCCCGGATGCCCCGTTCACGCCGTTCGATAAGCAGAGCGAACTCCGCGTGGTCGGCAAGACGGCGAAGGCCGTCACCGGCACGCGAGTGCGCTACTGGGCCGACCGCCAGATCTTCACCAAGGGCGCCGGCTTCCAGGTCGACGATCTGATCGGCCGTGCCCGCCAGACCGCGTTCCTGGTTCCCGGCCTGGCGCTGGACATCATCGACGAGACCGGGCCCGAGACCCACACGACCTCCTTCCAGTTCGAGGGCGGCATCTCCGAGTTCGTCGAGCACCTCGCGACGGATGCCGCGCTCACCGAGACCTGGCGCCTGAGCGGCACTGGCCACTTCACGGAGACCGTCCCCGTGCTGAACGAGCACGGGGCCATGCTGCCGACCGAGCTCCAGCGCGACTGCGTCGTCGACATCGCCCTGCGCTGGGGGACCGGCTACGACACGGTCGTCAAGAGTTTCGTCAACATCATCGCGACGCCGAAGGGCGGTTCGCACCAGCTCGGCTTCGACCAGGGCCTGCTCAAGTTCCTGCGGCAGCAGGTGGAGTTGAACGCGCGCCGGCTCAAGGCGGGCAGCGACAAGCTCGAGAAGGACGACGTGATGGCCGGCCTCACCGCCGTCATCACGGTGCGCCTGCCTGAACCGCAGTTCGAGGGCCAGACCAAGGAGGTGCTCGGAACGCCCGCCGTCCGCAGCATCGTCGCCAACGTCGTCGCCAAGAGCATGGCCGCACGCTTCTCGTCGACCAAGCGGGACGACAAGGCGCAGTCGGCCCTCCTGCTCGACAAGGTCGTCGCCGAGATGAAGTCGAGGATCTCCGCGCGGGCCCACAAGGAGACGCAGCGCCGTAAGAACGCGCTCGAGAGCTCATCGCTTCCGGCCAAGCTCGCCGACTGCCGTTCCAATGACGTCGCCAACAGCGAGCTGTTCATCGTCGAGGGTGACTCCGCCCTCGGCACCGCCAAGGTCGCCCGCGACAGCGAGCACCAGGCGCTGCTGCCGATCCGCGGCAAGATCCTCAACGTGCAGAAGGCCAGCGTCTCCGACATGCTGGGCAACGCGGAGTGCGCATCGATCATCCAGGTGATCGGCGCAGGCTCCGGCCGCAGCTTCGACATCTCCACCGCCCGCTACGGCAAGGTCATCATCATGAGCGACGCCGATGTCGACGGCGCACACATCCGCACGCTGCTGCTGACGTTGTTCTTCCGCTACATGCGTCCCATGATCGAGGAAGGGCGCGTCTTCGCCGCCGTGCCGCCGCTGCACCGGGTCATCGTGATGAACCCGGGCTCCAAGCCGAACGAGACGATCTACACGTACTCCGAGGCGGAGCTGCAGGGCGTGCTCGCCGGGCTGAAGAAGCAGAACAAGCGCTACCAGGACCCGATCCAGCGCTACAAGGGCCTCGGCGAGATGGATGCCGACCAGCTCGCGACCACGACGATGGACCGTCGCCACCGCACGCTCCGCCGCATGAACCTCAGCGATGCCGAGAACGCCGGTCGCGTCTTCGAGCTCCTCATGGGCAACGAGGTCGCCCCGCGCAAGGAGTTCATCGTCGAGAGCTCCGACACGCTCTCGCGTGACCGCATCGACGTCTAGGCGGCCGCAGCCACGCACAGGCAACGCAGTTATGGCCCTCAATCTTCGCGATTGAGGGCCATTACTGCGTTCGCCGGCTAGCCGATCTGGTGGCCGACGGCGCCGATCACCGAGTCGAGCGGGGAACCGGAGGCGTCGCGCTTGGAGCCGCCGTCCGGCAGGACGCGCACGGAGCCGTCCGGTCCGACCGCGAGTGCAGGCGGCGAGCCGACCCAGCCGAGCGTGAGTTCGTCTTCACCCTTGAGGAATCGCTGTGCGCGCACTCCGCCCGTGGCGCGGCCCTTCGCGGGGAACTCGCTGAAGTCGCTGACCTTCGCGCTGCCCGGATCGATGCCGAGCAGCGTCTGGTTGCCTGCGGCGATCGTGACGACGACCGCCTCGTCCACGGCATCCGGCGCGATGCTCGTGAACGAGATCGCGTGGGCGTCGCTGCCAAGGTTGATGCCGGCCATGCCGCCGGCCGGGCACCCCTGCGGGCGCACGGATGCCGCGGCGAAGCGCAGCAGCTGCGCATCGGAGGTGATGAAGACGAGCTCGTCGTCCTCTCCGCCCTGCACGGCGCCGACGACCTCGTCCTTCGGCTTCAGGCCGATGATCTCGAAGTCGGGTTTGTTCGGGTATGCACCAACGGCGACGCGCTTCACAACGCCCTGCTTGGTGCCGAGCGCGATCGAACGGTCGGAATCGAGCGAGACGATCGCGAGGACCTTCTCGTCGCGGTTGGGCAGCGAGAGGTAGTCGCCGACCTTGACGCCCGCTGCCAGCTGCACGGAGGTCGGAGGCAGCATCGGCAGGTCGACGGGGGTGAAGCGGATCAGACGACCGAGGCTCGTGACGGCGCCGATCTCGGCGCGGCTCGTCGTGTCGAGGCTGCTGCGGATGGCGTCGTGCTTGCTGCGCCTGGCCGGGGGAGTGATCGTGGCCTGGCCGTCCTCGCCGACGGGCAGATCGACCCTGGCGATGCGCCCGGTCGTGCTGAGGAACACGCGGCACGGCACATCGGCGACCTCGAGGATCGCGGCGGCACGCTTGGCCGCCGCGCCGGCGATGCTCGGCCTGGCGTCCGTGAGCAGCGTGCGGCGCGGGGTGCCGAAGCGCTCGGCGATCTCGGCCAGCTCGTGCGAGACGAGTGCCTTGATGGCCGGCTTGCTCGCGAGCAGTGCCAGGAGCTCATCGATCTCGGCGCGCAGCTTGCTCGCCTCCGTCTCGAGCTCGATCAGCGAAAACTTGGTGAGGCGGCGCAGCTGCAGTTCGAGAATGTAGTCGGTCTGGATGACGCTGAGGTCGAAGATGTCCATGAGGCGCGTGCGCGCCTGCGCGGTGTCATCGCTGCTGCGGATGATCTGGATGACCTCGTCGATGTCGAGGATCGCCACGAGCAGGCCCTCGACCAGGTGGAGCCGCTCCCGGCGCCTGGCGAGACGGTACTCCGAGCGGCGCGTGACGACCTGGATGCGGTGGTCGACGTAGACGAGCAGGAGCTCGCGCAGACCGAGGGTCTGCGGGCCACCGTCGACGAGCGCGACGGCGTTGATGTTGAAGGAGTCCTCCAGCGGCGTCAGCCGGTACAGCTGCTCCAGCACGGCCTCCGGGCTGAAACCGGTCTTGATGCCGATGACCAGTCGCAGGCCGTTGGTGCGGTCGGTGAGGTCGGTGACATCCGAGATGCCGCTGATCTTCTTGGAGTTGACGCCGTCCTTGATCTTCTCAATGACCTTCTCAGGCCCGACGAGATAGGGGAGCTCCGTGACGACGAGGCCGGCCTTGCGGGCGGTGATCGACTCGACGCTGACCCGTGCACGGGTCTTGAAGCTGCCGCGGCCGGTCGCGTAGGCGTCCTTGATGCCAGCGAGGCCGACGATCGTGCCGCCCGTCGGCAGGTCGGGTCCTGGCACGAACTCCATCAGCTCATCGAGCGTCGCGTTCGGGTGGGCGAGGAGGTGACGCGCTGCGCCGATGACCTCGATCAGGTTGTGCGGCGCCATGTTCGTGGCCATGCCGACCGCGATGCCGCTCGCGCCGTTGACGAGCAGGTTCGGGTAGGCGGCTGGCAGCACGTCCGGCTGCATGAACTGGTTGTCGTAGTTGGGAACGAAGTCGACGACATCCTCGTCGAGTCCCTCCGTCATCGCGAGGGCAGGAGCGGCCAGGCGCGCCTCGGTGTAGCGCGACGCGGCGGGGCCGTCATCCAGCGAGCCGAAGTTGCCGTGGCCGTCGATCAAGGGCACGCGGAGCGTGAAGGCCTGCGCCATGCGCACGAGGGTGTCGTAGATCGCAGTGTCGCCGTGCGGGTGCAGCTTTCCCATCACCTCGCCGACGACGCGCGCCGACTTGACGTGGCCCTTGTCCGGGCGCAGCCCCATTTCGGCCATCTGGTACAGGATGCGGCGCTGCACCGGCTTCAGGCCGTCGCGCGCGTCCGGCAGCGCACGGGAGTAGATCACCGAGTAGGCGTACTCGAGGAACGAGCCCTGCATCTCGGTGGCGACATCGACGTCTTCGATGCGTTCGGTGAAGTCTGCGCCGGCGGTGCCGGGTGTGTTGGTGCTGTTGCGCGTCATCCGTGATTTCTCGTCGTACCGGGGCAGGGGGCAGGTGCCGCCCGGCGTTATGTCAGACTGGGCGCGATGCCCATGCTACCCGCCCGTATTTCCCGTGGACCTCGCCTTGCCGATGTTCTGCAAAGTTCGCTGCAGAGCGTGCTCGGCGAGGAGAACGCCCTCGCCCTGCCGCCAAGCACCCACGCCGTTGTCCTGCTCGTCGACGGCCTCGGGGCCACCGCCCTCCGCGGCCGCGCCGGCCACGCCCGGTTCCTGGCGTCGCGCCTCGCCAAGAGCGACGTCATCGAGGGCGTGTTCCCCGCGACGACCGCCTCAGCCATCGCCACGCTCACCACGGGGGTGGCGCCGGGGCAGCACGGCATGGTCGGCTATTCGGTGCTCGACGCCGACAACGACCGCCTCGTCAACCAGCTGAAGAGCTGGGATGCTGCGATGCGCCCGGAGAGTTGGCAGTTGCAGCCGACGATCTTCGAGAAAGCGCGGGATGCCGCGATGCCGGCGTTCGCGATCGGCACGGCGCGCTACGCGAACTCCGGCCTCACCGACGCCGTGCTGCGCGGCGCCGAATACCTCAGCGCCGACACGCTCGATGAGCGGTTCGCGGCGGCGCGGCGAGTGATCGAGACCACCGAGCGCGCCATCGTCTACCTCTACGTCGCCGAGCTCGACATGGCCGCACACGCCAAGGGCTGGGAATCCGACAAGTGGCTGGGCGAGCTGGAGAAGCTCGACGCCGCCGTCTCCGACTTCGCGCGGGCTCTGCCGAAGGGGGTCGGCGTGCTCGTGACCGCCGACCACGGCATCATCGACGTTCCGCTCGACAAACACGTGCTCTACGACGCGGTGCCAGAGCTCATTGCAGGGGTCCGCCACGTCGGCGGCGAGCCGCGCTGCCTGCAACTCTACCTGGAGCCCGGCCTGCCGGCATCCGCAGCCGATGACCTCGCCGAGAGCTGGCGCAGCGTCGAGGGCGACCGCGTCTGGGTCTCGACCAAGGCTGAGGCGATCGCCGATGGCATCTTCGGCGACGTCGACCCCCGCGCACTCACCCGCATCGGCGATGTGATCGTGGCCGCCCGCAAGCTCGTCGCGTACTACGACTCGCGCGACATCACGCTGGCCGGCCGCAGCATGGTCGGCCAGCACGGCTCGCTGAGCGACGAGGAGATGCGCATCCCGCTCGTGCGGCTCGGCGCGTTCGCCCGCTGAGACGAGAAAGGGGCGGCCGCATCAGCGACCGCCCCTTCAGTTCTCCCGCTGCTCAGCTGGGGAACTGGAAACGCTTGACCTGCGGCTTCGGCAGGCGCATGGCGCGCAGCTGCAGCGCACGCATCGCCGCGTACCAGCGCACCTTCTCGACCTTGTCCTTGCCGTACTTGGCCGCGAGCTTGCGCGTGAGGGTGAAGCCCAGGATGACGCTGTCGACGACGGCGATCAGGAAGAAGGCCCACAGCGCGAGGATGCCGTAGGTCTGCACCTGCGGGCTCGGGATGAACGTGAGGATGATGACCAGGAACATCACGGGGATCATGAACTCACCGATGCTGAAGCGGGCGTCGACGTAGTCGCGCACGTAGCGCTTCTGCTCGCCGCGGTCACGCATCGGGAGGTACTTCTCCTCGCCGTTGGCCATGCCGATGCGGGCACGCTCGCGCACCTCGGCCGACTTCGCGCGGGCCGCCTTCGCAGCCTCCTTGCGGTCGCCGGGAACGAGGGGGCGCTTGTTGGCTGCCTCCTGCTGCTTGCGTGTGGGCGTCGGGGCGCCCTTGCCGACCGTCGAGACGGTCTCTTCCGTGGATTCGTCGCTGGTCACGGGATCGCTGCCATTGCTGGCCTGGTTCTTTGCCACATCAAGTCCTTGGGTTGGTTCCTTTAAGATTAGTCGTATGAGCGACACGACGAAGACGCCCCCGAACACTCACAGCCAGGCCCCACAGGATCAGGCACAGATCGAAGCGGCGGTGCGCGAGAGCGTCGAGCTCGATCTGCCCCGCACGATCGCAGAGCTCTCCGCGCTCGTGCGCATTCCATCGGTGGCCTGGTCGGCCTTCGACCCCGCCCACGTCGCCGCCAGCGCCGAGGCCGTCGCCGAGCTCGTGCGTGAACTCGGCGTCTTCGACACGGTGGAGATCAAGCGTGCCGCCATCGAGGGCGAGGCCGGCGATTCGGATGCCGGTGAGCTCGGCCAGCCGGCTGTGCTCGCCACCCGCGCTGCCCGCAACGGCCGCCCGACCGTTCTGCTCTACGCCCACCACGATGTGCAGCCTCCTGGCGATGACGCCGACTGGGACTCCGAGCCCTACCAGCCTGTCGTGCGCGGCGACCGCCTCTACGGCCGCGGTGCAGCAGACGACAAGGCGGGGATCATGGCGCACGTGGCATCCGTCCGCTCGCTGATCGAGGCCGTCGGCCCCGACTTCGACCTCGGGATCGCCCTGTTCATCGAGGGGGAGGAGGAGTTCGGCTCCCGCTCCTTCGCCAACTTCCTCCGCGACAACCGCGACGCACTGGCCGCCGATGCGATCGTCGTCGCCGACTCGAGCAACTGGGACATCACCACCCCGGCGCTCACCGTCGCCCTCCGCGGCAACGTCACGTTCAAGCTCACCGTGCGCACCCTCGAGCACGCCTCGCACTCCGGCATGTTCGGGGGAGCGGTGCCGGATGCCATGCTCGCCACGATCCGACTGCTTGCGACACTGCACGACGCAGACGGCTCCGTCGCGGTCGACGGCCTCCGCAGCCACGAGACCGTGACGCCGGAGTACTCGGAGGAGCAGCTCCGCGCCGAGACCGGCCTGCTGCCTGGCGTCTCGCCGATCGGCCGCGGCACGATCCTCAGCCGCATCTGGGCGCAGCCAACCGTGACGGTGACCGGCATCGACGCGCCGAGCGTCGCGAACGCGTCCAACACGCTCTCACCGGTTGTGAGCGTGCGGGTCAGCTCCCGCGTCGCACCCGGGCAGCCGGCATCCGAGGCATTCGCCGCCATCGAGGCGCACCTGCGCGCGCACGCGCCGTGGGGTGCTGAGCTCACGATCAGCGAGGTGGACAAGGGCGAGGCGTTCCTCGTCGACACGAGCGGCTGGGCCGTGCGCGAGGCCAAGCAGGCCATGGCGGACGCCTGGGGAGTCGACCCGGTCGACACCGGCATCGGCGGGTCGATCCCGTTCATCTCCGACCTCGTGCGCGAGTTCCCGGCGGCCGAGATCCTCGTCACGGGCGTCGAAGACCCCGACTCCCGCGCGCACAGCCCGAACGAGTCGCTGCACCTCGGCGTCTTCAAGCGGGCGGTGCTCAGCGAGGCCCTGTTCCTCGCGCGGCTGAACGCCCGGGAATGATCCCAGCCCGCCCGAAGTTGAGCGGGGTAGAATTTGAACAGATTTCATGACCACTTGGTCTCAGATGCAGGGAGCAGCATGACAGACACAAGCACCACGACCGCCGCCGAGCACGGAGTCGGCCTTTCTGAGGCTGCCGCCGCGAAGGTGAAGAGCCTCCTCACCCAGGAAGGTCGCGACGACCTGCGCCTGCGCGTCGCCGTGCAGCCTGGCGGATGCTCCGGCCTGATCTACCAGCTCTACTTCGACGAGCGCCAGCTCGACGGCGACGCCGTCGTCGACTACGACGGCGTCGAGGTCATCGTCGACAAGATGAGCGTGCCCTACCTCGATGGGGCTTCCATCGACTTCGAGGACACGATCCAGAAGCAGGGATTCACGATCGACAACCCCAACGCCGGCGGCAGCTGCGCGTGCGGTGATTCGTTCCACTGATCCGGCGAGTTATAACGCATCTTCCTCGGGAGGGCATCCAAGCGGATGCCCTCCCGAGGCGGTTTAAGTGGCTTCTGCCCTTGTTTTTTGTGAAATGACTGATGCAACGCCGTGCGAATGCACAATCCGGCGCCGCGAGCGGAGTAGGCTAGAAACGGTCAATGGCACTTCCCTGTGAAGTGTCTTCGAGTCTCCCGAAAGGTCACCGGTGCGTAACAATCGCCGACTCCGATGGGCTGCAATTCCAATCGCAGCGACGCTAGCCGTAGTTCTTGCCGGGTGTACCCAGGCACAGCTCAACGGCTTCCTCCCAGGATTCGTGGAGGGTGAAAACCCTGTCACGTCGAACACCTCAATGGTGAGTGGTCTGTGGACCACATCCTGGATCGTGCTGCTTATTGTGGGCCTCATCACATGGGGGCTCATCATCTGGGCCGTCATCGTCTACCGCCGTCGGAAGGGCCAGACTGGCCTGCCCGTACAGCTGCGCTACAACATGCCGATCGAAATCTTCTACACGATCGTTCCGCTCATTCTCGTGCTCGGCTTCTTCGCCTTCACCGCACGTGACCAGGCTGCGATCGAGGCTCCGTACGCCGAGCCCGATGTTGAGATCCAGGTCATGGCCAAGCAGTGGGCATGGGACTTCAACTACATCAACGAGGACGTCTACTCGCCCGGGATTCAGGCTCAGCCCGAACTCGACGGCGAGCCGGGCGCGATCAACGAGGCCGAGCTGCCGACTCTGGTGCTGCCCGTTGACCAGAAGATCGAGATCGCTCTCGACAGCCGCGACGTCATCCACTCCTTCTGGGTCATCGACTTCTTGTACAAGAAGGACATGTTCCCCGGCAAGACCAACTACATGTACGTGACCCCCACCCGTGAGGGAACGTACAAGGGCAAGTGTGCCGAGCTCTGCGGCGAGTACCACTCGCTCATGCTCTTCAACGTCGAGGTCGTCTCCCAGGACGAGTACGACGACTACATCCAGTCGTTGCGCGACGCCGGTCAGGAAGGCCAGCTCGGCTTCGAGTACGACCGCAACCAGAACCTGCCGGGTACCGGGGCGCCCGAGCTCAAGGAGGACCACTAGGCCATGAGCACCACCACAGCACCCGCACCGACCTCGACGCCGTTCGCCGCGTCGAAGGTCGAGCGCAAGGGCAACATCCTGGTCAAGTGGATCACCTCCACTGACCACAAGGTCATCGGGTACATGTACCTGATCACCTCGTTCATCTACTTCTGCATCGGCGGCGTGATGGCTCTCATCATCCGCGCGCAGCTGTTCGCTCCCGGCCTCGAGATCGTGGCCACCAAGGAGCAGTACAACCAGCTGTTCACGATGCACGGCACAATCATGCTGCTCATGTTCGCGACGCCGCTCTTCGCCGGCTTCGCAAACGTGTTGATGCCGCTGCAGATCGGCGCCCCCGACGTGGCGTTCCCGCGTCTGAACGCATTCGCCTACTGGCTGTTCAACTTCGGTAGCCTCATGGCGGTCGCTGGATTCCTCACCCCGCAGGGTGCGGCATCCTTCGGATGGTTCGCATACCAGCCGCTCGCGTCGACGACGTTCTCGCCCGGTATCGGTGGAAACCTCTGGATGCTCGGCCTCGGCCTCAGCGGTTTCGGAACGATTCTCGGTGCCGTGAACTTCATCACGACAATCATCACGATGCGTGCACCCGGTATGACGATGTTCCGCATGCCGATCTTCACCTGGAACACGCTCGTCACCTCGATCCTCGTGCTGATGGCCTTCCCGGTGCTCGCCGCCGCGATGCTGGCTGCAGCCGGCGACCGCGTCTTCGGGATGCATATCTATGACCCCGCCAATGGTGGAGTGATCCTCTGGCAGCACCTGTTCTGGTTCTTCGGCCACCCCGAGGTCTACATCATCGCCCTGCCGTTCTTCGGCATCGTGTCCGAGGTCTTCCCGGTGTTCAGCCGCAAGCCGATCTTCGGTTACAAGACTCTCGTCTACGCGACGATCGCCATCGCGGCACTCTCGGTCACGGTGTGGGCTCACCACATGTACGTCACCGGCTCGGTGCTGCTGCCCTTCTTCTCGTTGATGACGATGCTCATCGCCGTTCCGACCGGTGTGAAGATCTTCAACTGGATCGGCACGATGTGGCGAGGCTCGCTGACCTTCGAGACTCCGATGCTCTGGGCGATCGGCTTCCTCGTCACCTTCACCTTCGGTGGTCTCACCGGCGTGATCCTGGCCTCGCCGCCGCTCGACTTCCACGTGTCTGACACCTACTTCGTCGTCGCGCACTTCCACTACGTCGTCTTCGGCACCGTCGTGTTCGCCATGTTCAGTGGCTTCTACTTCTGGTGGCCCAAGTGGACAGGCAAGATGCTCAACGAGCGTCTCGGCAAGTGGCACTTCTGGCTGCTCTTCATCGGCTTCCACACGACCTTCCTCGTGCAGCACTGGCTCGGCGTCGTCGGCATGCCGCGTCGTTACGCCAGCTACCTGCCGAGCGATGGCTTCACCTGGATGAACGAGCTCTCCACGATCGGCTCCATGGTTCTTGCCGCCTCGATGATCCCGTTCTTCCTGAATGTGTACATCACGGCACGCAATGCTCCCAAGGTCACCGTCAACGACCCGTGGGGTTACGGCGGATCGCTGGAGTGGGCCACCTCGTGCCCGCCGCCGCGTCACAACTTCACGTCGATCCCGCGCATCCGCTCCGAGCGGCCCGCATTCGACCTGAACCACCCGGAGGCAGCTCTGCCCATCGGTGTCGGCCCGGCCAAGGACGCTCCCGATGCGCCCACCTTCGATGCCGCGTCGGAGAGGATCAAGTAAATGCGCGTCAATTCCGTACTGTTCTGGATCCTGACCGTCTTCTTCGTGATCGTCGCAGCGATCTACGGCTTCTGGACCGTCATCGAGACCGGTCACCTCGAGTGGGTCGGCACGATCGCCATCGCCCTCTCGGGTATCCTCTCCGGTTTCATCGCCTTCTACCTTGACCGCGTCTTCGCGGCCCAGGGTGGAGACCTCCCCGAGGACCGCCTCGACGCCAACATCGACGATGGAGACGCCGAGCTCGGCTTCTTCAGCCCGTGGAGCTGGTGGCCGATCATGCTGGGTGGCTCACTCGCGCTGTTCATGCTCGGCCTGGCCGTCGGCTTCTGGATCTCCTTCATCGCCGTTGGCATCCTCGCCATCAGCATCGTCGGATGGGTCTACGAGTACTACCGCGGTCTGTTCGCACGCTAAACACACCGCCACATCGGCACCAGGAGGAGGCCCCGCGCATGTCAGAACAGCGCGGGGCCTCCTCCGTCGTATCAGCCGATTCCGCCTTCTGGACCGAGTCGTGGATGCCGCGGGAGCGCGTCGAGACGTCGGCGTGGCTCCTCCGCGCCGACCGCGGCGTCACGAACCGGGCCAATTCCGCCGTGCCGCGGGGGAGCGCAGACACGGCGATCGAGGAGTTCGAGGCCTTCTACGCCGAGCGGGCCCTGCCCAGGATCGCCCAGATCCCGAACCACGCCCCGTTCTCCGGCCTCGACGGCAAGCTCGCCAGGCGCGGCTATACGCTGCACACCCCGACGCTGGTGCAGCTGCTCCGGCTGCGGCCCGAGCACGCCGGCGTCGGCGGGGCCGCGATCACCGATGAACCGTCGGCGGAGTGGACGGCAAGCTACCTCGCCACCGACGGCAGAGGCGACGAGCGCGCCGACAGTGTCCAGCTCGAGATCGTTGGCAGATCGCCGGCGCGCTACCTGATGAGCGCCGACTCCGACGTCGCCGTGACCCGGTTGAGCGTGCACGGCGACATCGCCGCGCTCAGCTGCATGGGCGTCGCCGACGCTCACCGTGGCCGCGGCCATGGCGCACAGCTGCTCCGGGCGACGTTGGGGGAGGCTGCGGCGCTCGGCTGCTCCTATGTGGCACTCCAGGTCGCCGCAGGCAACGTCGCAGCGCTCCGCCTCTACGGCAGCGCCGGCTTCGCAACCGTCGACCGCTACCACTACCGGGTCGGCCCCGTCCGCGGCTAGTACACCGTCCCCATCGCCTGTCGCACCTCCGTCAACGTCGCCTCTGCGACGCGGTTCGCGGCCGCATTCCCACGTCGCAGCACCGCGCGGACCAGTTCGTCGTCGGCGGCGAGTCTGCGGCGCCGCTCGCGCATCGGCGCCAGGAACTCGTTCACGACAGTCGCCGTGAACGCCTTCAGTTCGCCGCTGCCGCCATCGCCGACGGTATCGGCCAGCTCGGTCGGCTGGACACCAAGGCACAGCGCCGCCGTCGAAAGCAGCGCAGACACGCCCGGCCGGTGCTCGGGGTCGAAGGTGATCCGTCTAACGTCATCGGTTCGTGTCCGTCTGATCGCCGCAACGGTCTCATCGGCCGTCATCGACAGGGCGAACGCATTGCCGTAGCTCTTCGACATCTTCCGCCCGTCCAGCCCCGGCACCTCCGGCGTCGAGGTGATCAGCGCGTCCGGAACCGGGAAGACATCGCCGTAGCGTTCATTGAACCGCCTCGCGATCACGCGCGTCATCTCGACGTGGGGGAGATTGTCCTTGCCGACCGGCACCAGGGTCCCCTTGCAGAACAGGATGTCGGCTGCCTGGTGCACCGGATAGCTGAGGAGCAGGCCGCTCAGCGCCCTGCCCGACGCCGCGAGCTCCGCTTTGACCGTCGGGTTCCGGCGCAGCTCCGCCTCCGAGACGAGACTGAGGAACGGCAGCATCAGCTGGTTCAACGCCGGCACTGCTGAGTGTGTGAAGATCGTCGTCAGCCCCGGATCCATGCCGGCCGCCAGATAGTCGAGCACGGCCCCGTACACGTGCCCACTGACGTGTGCCGTGGTGTCTCTGTCGGTGATGACCTGATAGTCGGCGAGCACGAGGAACGTGTCGACGCCGGCCTGTTGCAGGCGGACCCGCTCCCGGATGGTCCCGAAGTAGTGCCCCAGATGCAGCGGCCCCGTCGGCCGCTCACCCGTGAGCACCCGGAAGCGCTCGGGGTTGCGGGCAACGGCGTCGGCGACATCGGCTGAACGTCGCGCGGTTGCGGTGAATGACTCCATGTGTTTCTCCCCTCGATTGGGGACTGCACGGAGTTCTCTCGCACCGGTTCACGAGCTGCCGCGCAGCCCGTGAACATGCTTCAACCGGCTGCTATCGCAGCCACCACCATGCGGAACGGTTGAACGTCATGACGCGATCCTAGTGGGCGACGGGGCGGAAGAGCAGGACGTCGACGCTCACGGTCGTGGCGATCAGCTCATGGCTGCTCGTCCCGGGGGAGTCGGCGGCGTGGTGGGCCGATGGCCCCATGGAGACCAGCTGCTCCGCTTCCGCGCAGTTCAGCTCTGCCCGATACTCGACCCGTTCCCTGCGCTCCAGCGAGAACAGCGCGGCCGCGTCATCGACGAGGCGTTCGGCCTTCTCTGCCGGGATGTCCAGCGCGCGGCCGTCGGCGCGGAGCTCCCCGATGTGCGCGGCGGTCGGGACGACGACGAGCAGGGCGCCGGAGGGGGCGAGCACTCGGTGGAACTCGGGGAGGTTGCGCGGCGCGAACACCGTCATGATCAGTCCTGCGGCGTCATCGCGGACCGGGAGGGGCTGCCAGGTGTCGGCGACGAGTCCGTCGCAGCGCGCACCGATGCCGCGCACCGTACGGGCGACGGCATGGGGGGAGATGTCCATGGCCAGGGCCGAGGCCTCGTGGCCCTGTGCGGCGAGCACACCGCCGAGGTAGTACCCAGTGCCACAGCCGGCATCGAACACGCTTTGAGGGCCCGATGCGAGCCCCAGGGAGGCGAACGTGGCCACTGCCTCCCGTACCGCAGCGTAGTGGCCGCTGTCGAGGAAGGCCTGCCTGGCGTCGAGCATCGCGGGGGAGTCCCCGATCATCCTGTTGCCGGATGCCAGCATGTTCACGTAGCCGCGTTTGTTGACGTCGAAGCTGTGCCCGTGCTCGCACCGTACGGCCAGCGGCGGCTGCGGCAGCAGCGGCTCACCGCAGTGCGGGCAGCGGAGCCACTCGGCGAGGCTCTCGAGGGTCACGGCGTTCCTTTCGGCTGACGGTGGACACAAATGAGAAGGGCGTTGGAGACGTGTGTACGTCTCCAACGCCCCGATCAAGCGGTTCTCGCTAGTGGTGCTCTCCGTGCGACTGCTCGATCTCCGCCTTGCTGACGGGAGCGATGCGGTCTTCGAAGAACCAGCGCGAGATGGCAGCACGCAGGTGCTGGCCGGCGGTGATCTTGCCCTTGGCGTTCGGGCGGATCATCAGCGGCTTGTAGTCCTTGTAGTCGACCAGGCGCCAGCGCTCGTACTCGTCGAGGGGCTCGTGCACCTCGATGAACTCGCCGCCGGGCAGCTTGACGATGCGACCGGACTCGAAACCGTGCAGGACGATCTCGCGATCCTTCTTCTGCAGGGCGATGCAGACGCGCTTCGTGATGAAGTAGGCCACAAACGGTCCGAGGATCAGCATCGCCTGGAGGCCGTGGATCACGCCCTCCATCGTCAGCTTGAAGTGCGTCGCGATGATGTCCGAGCTGGCCGCTGCCCAGAGGGCGGCGTAGAACGTGACACCGGCTGCACCGATCGCGGTACGGGTCGGAGCGTTGCGCGGGCGGTCGAGCACGTGGTGCTCGCGCTTGTCGCCAGTGATCCAGGCCTCGATGAACGGGTAGATCAGAACCAGCACGATGAAGATGCCGATGATGATCAGCGGAGCCAGGATGTTGAACGACCAGGTGCGGTCGAACAGCACGAACTCCCAGCCCGGCGGAACGAGACGCAGCGCGCCGTCGGCGAATCCGATGTACCAGTCAGGCTGGGTACCGGCGGAAACGGGGGACGGGTCGTACGGCCCGTAGTTCCAGATCGGGTTGATCGTGAACAGCGAGGCGATCAGCGTGACGATGCCGAAGACGATGAAGAAGAATCCACCGGCCTTCGCGGCGTACACCGGCAGGACCGGGTAGCCGACGACGGTCTGCTCGTTCTTGCCTGCACCCGGGTACTGCGTGTGCTTGTGCACGACGACGAAGAGCAGGTGCAGTGCGATGAACAGCACGACGATCGCGGGCAGCAACAGGATGTGCAGCGTGTACAGGCGGCCGACGATCTGGTCGCCGGGGAACTCGCCGCCGAAGAACAGGAACGAGGTCCAGGTTCCGATGACGGGGATGCCCTTGATGATTCCATCGATGATGCGGAGGCCGTTGCCGGAGAGCAGGTCATCGGGGAGCGAGTAGCCGGTGAAGCCCTCTGCCATGGCCAGGATGAAGAGCACGAAGCCGATCACCCAGTTGAGCTCACGCGGCTTGCGGAATGCACCGGTGAAGAAGATGCGGAGCATGTGCAGGCCGATGGATGCCACGAAGAGCAGGGCAGCCCAGTGGTGCACCTGGCGCATCAGCAGTCCGCCACGGATGTCGAAGGAGATGTCCATCGTCGACGACATCGCCGCCGACATGGCAACACCCTTGAGCGGCACGTAGGAGCCGTCGTAGTGCACCTCGACCATGGAGGCCTGGAAGAAGAACGTCAGGAACGATCCCGAGAGCAGGATGACGACGAACGAGAAGAGCGCCACCTCACCGAGCAGGAACGACCAGTGGTCGGGGAAGATCTTGCGACCGAACTCCTTGACGGCACCGGAGACGCTGGTGCGCTCGTCAAGGTAGTTCGCTGCGGCGGCCGTGAACCCACCGGGCTTCTGCGCTGCCGAGTCCGAGGACGTCGGTGCGCTCGTGGTAGTTGCGGTGCTCAATGACGCTCCCAGAAGCTCGGGCCGACAGGTTCAGTGAAGTCGCTCTGTGCGATGAGGTAGCCCTCGTCGTCCACAGCAATCGGCAGCTGTGGCAACGCGCGAGCGGCCGGTCCGAAGATGACCTCACAGTGGTTGGACACGTCGAACTGCGATTGGTGGCACGGGCAGAGCAGGTGGTGCGTCTGCTGCTCGTAGAGAGCGACAGGGCAACCAACGTGGGTGCAGATCTTGGAGTAGGCGACGATGCCGTCGTACGACCAGCCGGCACGCTCGGGAAGCTCGTGCAGATCCTCTGGCTTCAGGCGCATCAGCAGAACGACTGCCTTCGCCTTCTCCTCGAGGTAGCCCTCGCCGTGACCGAGGTCCGTGAGGCCCTCGGGGATCACGTGGAACGCGCTGCCCAGGGTGACGTCCGACGCCTTGATCGGAGCGCCGCTCGGGTCACTCGCGAGGCGGGTGCCCTTCGCCCACATGGTGTGCGAGAGCAGCTCGACCGGGTTCTCGCCCTGCGGCGCGAGGCCGCGGAACAGAACGACGGCGGGGAGCGGGAAGGCGACGAGCGCGCCGATCAGCGTGTTGCGGATCAGGGTGCGACGGCCGAAACCGGACTCCTCGTTGGCTTCCTGGAAGATCTCGACCGCGCGGGCGCGGGTCTCTTCCGTGCCACGGGTGGTGTGGCGGACGTCGATGCCCTCTTTGTCGGACATGAGCGCCTTGGCCCAGTGCACAGCACCGATGCCGATGGCGAGGAGCCCGAGGGTGATGCCGAGGCCGACGAACATGTTGTTCAGTCGCACGTCTCCGACGTTGTTCGACTCCATCGGGAAGAGCATGTAGGCGGCGACCGCCCAGATGCTGCCGACGATCGACAGGTAGAAGAGCGTGTAGACGGTGCGCTCTGCGCGCTTCTCAGCCTTCGGATCGACATCCGTGATGCGCGCGCGGTGCGGCGGCAATCCGGGGTCGGTCAGGGCGTCGCGCGTGATGACGGCGAGGCCTGCGGATTCTTCCGCATGGGCGAGGCCCGACGAATCGGCAGCGGTGATGTCCTTACCGCCGTTATCGTCCTGTGCCATGGTTCTCCTTTGTACGCTGTGTCATTGCTTGCGTAGATCAGTTGGACTTTGCCGTGATCCACACGGTCAGGGCAACAATCGCGCCGAGACCAAAGATCCAGATGAACAGACCCTCTGAAACGGGGCCGAGCGCACCGAGCTCGAATCCGCCGGGGGAGCGGTTGTCCTGCACGTACTTCAGGTACGTGATGATGTCGCGCTTGTCCTCGGGGCTGATGTTCATGTCGCTGAAGACGGGCATGTTCTGCGGGCCGGTGACCATGGCCTCGTAGATGTGCGTGCCGGAGACGTCGGTCAGCGCCGGGGCGAACTTGCCCTCGGTGAGAGCTCCACCTGCGCCGGCCACGTTGTGGCACATCGCGCAGTTGATGCGGAACAGCTCTGCGCCGTTTGCGGCGTTTCCGCCGCCGTCGACGAGTTCGGGATCCGGGATGGCGGGGCCGGGGGCCGTTGAGGCGACGAAGGCTGCGAGTGCCTTGATCTGCTCCTCGGTGAACTGGACAGGCTTCTCTTCGGCCTGCGGGCCGTGCATCTGCATCGGCATGCGGCCGGTGCCGACCTGGAAGTCGACGGCGGCGGCGCCGACACCGATCAGGCTCGGGCCGTCACCGGTGCCCTGGGCCTCGAGGCCGTGGCAGGTTGCGCAGTTCGCCTGGAAGAGCTTCTTGCCCTCGTCGATGGTCTGCTGCGAGGTGATGTCGGTCTCAGCCGACGCGGTGCTCGCACTGAAGGCGGTGTATGCGCCGCCGGTGAAGACCAGTCCGATTGCGAGCAGTGCGACGGTCGCCAGGGGATGACGGCGACCAGTCTTACGCGCTGCGCGTTTCGTGGGCTTGGGGTTCTCGGTCATGGGAAGTGATCCGCTCCTGATTGCTATTTGAGAACGTAGATGACCAGGAAGAGCCCGATCCAGACGACGTCGACGAAGTGCCAGTAGTAAGAAACGACGATGGCGCTGGTGGCTTCGCGGTGGCCGAAGTTGCGGCCCTGCACCGAGAAGAAGCGACCGATCACGAGCAGGAAGGCGAAGAGGCCTGCCGTCACGTGGATGCCGTGGAAGCCGGTGGTGATGTAGAACGCCGAGCCGTACGCGTTGGAGGAGAGCGAGATGCCCTCAGACACCAGGGTGGCGTACTCGAAGATCTGACCGGCGACGAAGATCGCACCGAGCGCGTAGGTGAGGAAGAACCACTCGACGGTGCCCCACTGCGTGGGCTTCCAGCCGGTGGAGCGCGCCTGCATCCTCTCGGCCGCGAAGACACCGAACTGGCACGTGAACGAGGACGCGATGAGGATCAGCGTGTTCGTCAGCGCGAAGGGGAAGTTGTGACGCGCGGTCTCAAACTCCCACAGCTCTGGGCTCGTGGAGCGCAAGGTGAAGTAAATGGCAAAGAGGCCAGCGAAGAACATGACCTCGCTGCCCAGCCAGACGATGGTGCCCACCGCCACGGTATTGGGCCTGTTGATGGCGGGCGCGCTGGCCGGCTGAGTAATTGAAGTGCTCGTCACTCCTCCATTATGGCCGAAATACTCGCAGGGTTTTCCCATTCAGGGCGGTCTGTCGCCGAAAACTTTGGTTAGGGGAGCCTTAGTTTCAACCCCAGAACGCTGAGAATCAGCGGTGAGTCACTGTGTATCGGCAGGGAATCTCTGTGCTCCTAGGATTGAGCACATGCTTGAGATTCAGTCGTGGCCATCCGTTCTCACTTCGCTGCTCGCCGGCGAAGACCTGAGTGTCGCGGATGCCGCCTGGTGCATGGATCAGGTCATGATCGGTGAAGCGAGCGAAGCTCAGCTCGCCGCGTTCCTTGTCGCGCTGCGGGCGAAGGGCGAAACCGTCAACGAAATCGTCGGTTTCCGCGACGCGATCCTGGACCACGCCGTGCCCCTCGAGGTCGATTCCATGGCACTGGACATCGTCGGAACGGGCGGTGACCGCTTCGGCACCGTGAACGTGTCGACGATGGCCTCCGTCGTCTCGGCCGCCGCCGGTGTTCCCGTCATCAAGCACGGCAACCGAGCGGCGAGCTCGGCATCCGGTTCCTCCGATGTGCTCGCGGCCCTCGGAATCGACCTCACCCTCTCCGCTGGGCGTGTCGCCGAGATTCTCTCCGAGGCCGGCATCACCTTCGCGTACGCCGCGGCGTTCCACCCCGGTTTCCGGCACGCGGGAGCGGTGCGCAGCCAGCTCGGCATCCCGACGGTCTTCAACTACCTCGGCCCGCTCTGCAACCCGGCCCGCCCCGAGGCATCCGCCGTCGGCGTCGCCCAGCTCGATCGGGTTCCCCTCTTCGTCGGCGTGTTCCAGACGCGCGGAGCAACCGCTCTCGTTTTCCGCGGGGACGACGGTCTCGACGAGATGACGACCACCGGCCACAGCCACGTCTGGGAGGTGTCGCGCGGTCTCGTGACCGAGCACGACATCGACCCCCGCGATCTGGGCGTGCAGCGGGCGAAGATGAGCGATCTGCTCGGCGGCGACGCCGAGCACAACGCGGCCGTCGTGCACCGCACCTTCGCGGGGGAGTCCGGACCTGTGCGCGACATCGTCCTCCTGAACGCCGCGGCCGGTCTCGTCTCCTTCGACCTGGCCAACGATCCGGCCCAGAGCCAGATCAGCATCCTCGAGCGTTTCAGCGCGAAGATGGCCGTCGCGGCGGAGACGATCGACTCCGGCGCGGCCGCGAGCAAGCTGGCCAAGTGGGTCGAGGCGTCGAAGGCGTAGACGCCCCGACCCACCGGCACTACTTGACGTCGTCGTCGACCCAATCGAGGGTCTTCGTGACGGCCTTCTTCCAGTTGCGCAACAGTCGCTCAGCTTCCTTCGGATCCATCTGTGGGGTCCACCGGCTGTCTTCCTGCCAGTTCGCGCGCAGTTCGTCGAGCCCGCTCCAGAATCCGACGGCCAGGCCGGCGGCGTATGCGGCGCCGAGCGCCGTCGTCTCGGCCACGACCGGGCGGACGACCGGAACGCCGAGGATGTCGGCCTGGAACTGCATGAGCAGGTTGTTGGCGATCATGCCGCCGTCGACCTTCAGCTCGGTCAGGTCGACGCCGGAGTCGGCGTTGACGGCATCCAGCACCTCGCGGGTCTGGAACGCGGTGGCCTCGAGGGCTGCGCGCGCGATGTGGCCCTTGTTCACGTAACGGGTCAGCCCGACCAGCGCGCCGCGCGCATCCGGTCGCCAGTACGGGGCGAAGAGCCCGGAGAACGCCGGCACGAAGTAGGCACCGCCGTTGTCCTCGACCGTCTGGGCGAGTGCCTCCACCTCCGCGGCCGAGCTGAACAGCCCCAGGTTGTCGCGGAGCCACTGGATCAGCGAACCGGTCACGGCAATCGAGCCCTCGAGTGCGTAGTGCGGCTTCGCGTCGCCGAGCTTGTAGCCGAGCGTCGTCAGCAGGCCGTTCTTGGAGTGGACGATCTCCTCACCGGTGTTGAAGATGAGGAAGTTGCCTGTCCCGTAGGTGTTCTTCGACTCTCCGGTGTCGAACGCGGCCTGGCCGAACGTGGCTGCCTGCTGGTCGCCGAGGATGCCGGCGATCGGGGTCTCGCGCAGCAGCGAGTTCTCGTGCGCGACCCCGTAGACCTCGGAGGAGGAGCGGATGTCTGGCAGCATCGACCGCGGCACGTCGAAGGCGGCGAGAATGTCGTCGTCCCACTGCAGGGTCTCGAGGTCCATGAACAGCGTGCGGCTGGCGTTCGTCACATCCGTGGCGTGCACACCGCCGTCGACGCCGCCCGTCAGGTTCCAGAGCACCCAGCAGTCTGTCGTGCCGAAGAGGAGCTCGCCGGCATCCGCCGCCTCACGCGCTCCCGGAACGTTCTCGAGGATCCAGACGATCTTCGTGCCGGAGAAGTAGGTGGCCAGCGGCAGCCCGACCTGCTGCTTGAAGCGTTCGACGCCGCCGTCGGCCGCGAGGCGGTCCACGATCGGCTGGGTGCGGGTGTCCTGCCAGACGATGGCGTTGTAGACGGGCCTGCCCGTGTTCTTGTTCCACACCACGGCGGTCTCGCGCTGGTTCGTGATGCCGACCGATGCGATGTCGTGACGGGTCAGGTTCGCCTTGCCGAGGGCCTGGCCGATCACCTCACGCACGTTGTCCCAGATCTGGGTCGCGTTGTGCTCGACCCAGCCGGCCTGGGGGAAGATCTGCTCGTGCTCGAGCTGCCCGGTCGAGACGATCGATCCGGCCTTGTCGAAGATGATGGCGCGCGAACTCGTGGTGCCTTGGTCAATGGCGAGTACGTAGTCAGCCATGGGGGTGCTCCTTTGCGAGAGTCGGTGAAGCGAGGGGTCTGAGGGTCAAAAAGAATGAGGGCCGGCTCGGATCTGCCGAGCCGGCCCTCTGGGGGTCAGGTGATGATGGGGAGCAACAGGAGGGCTGACCAGCCGGCGAGCAAGCCACCGATGATCGGGCCGACGACCGGGACCCAGGAGTAGCTCCAGTCCGAGCCGCCCTTGCCCTGGATCGGCAGGATGAAGTGCGCGATGCGCGGGCCGAGGTCACGGGCAGGGTTGATGGCGTAGCCGGTCGGGCCACCGAGGGAGGCGCCGATACCGATAACGAGCAGCGCAACGGGGAGCGCACCGAGGGATGCGAGCCCGCCCGCGTCACCGTTGCGGCCGAAGCCGATCACGACGAACACCAGCACGAAGGTGCCGATGATCTCTGTGACGAGGTTCCAGCCGTAGGAGCGGATGGCGGGACCGGTCGAGAAAACGCCGAGCTTGTTGGCCGGCTCCGGCTCCTGGTCGAAGTGCTGCTTGTACGCCAACCACACCACGACGGCGCCGATGATGGCTCCGATCAACTGCGCGCCGATGTAAGCCAGAACCGACACGGCAGAGACCGGGACTGTTACGCCGAGCGCGGCGTTGCCGAACTCGGTCGCGCCGTTGGCGACGAGGCCGAGCGTGACGGCTGGGTTGATGTGGGCGCCAGAGGCGTAAGCGACGATGACACCGGCGAAGACCGCGAGGCCCCAGCCGATGGTCACCATGAGGAAGCCGCCGCCGAAGCCCTTGTTTTTGGCAAGCGCGACGTTGGCGACGACTCCACAGCCGAGCAGCACGAGCATCGCGGTGCCGACCAGCTCTGACAGGAAGAGAACTCCGAGATTGTCCACGTTGACCTTTCTTGTTCGTCGCTGCGCGGCCGATCAAGGGCGTTGCAACGCTCCGATGCCTAACAACATAGTGCTGGGCGGCTCGGATGGGAATGGCCTGCCCCAAACCCCACGTCGCGGGCTACCGCGGGCGCGCATTTAGCCGTAGTTTGGGCTGAGTAGCCGAGTGATTCGCCTTCCACGCATCGGAGCGTGGAGGCCTTCAACGGAAGGAAAGCTTGTGAAGAAACTCATCAATGACCCGAAGAACGTCGTCACCGAGGCGGTCGGCGGCTTCGCCATCGCGCACAGTGACATCGTCCGTGCGGAGCTCGACCCCGTCTTCGTCGTGCGCAGCGATGCTCCGCGCGCCGGCAAGGTCGGAATCGTCAGCGGCGGTGGCAGCGGCCACGAGCCACTGCACGCCGGATTCGTCGGCTACGGCATGCTGGATGCCGCGGTGCCGGGCCCGGTGTTCACCTCGCCGACCCCCGACCCCATCGTCGCCGCCACGAAGGCCGTCGACGGCGGAGCAGGCGTGCTCCACATCGTGAAGAACTACACCGGTGACGTGCTGAACTTCGAGACGGCCGCCGACCTCGCAGCCGCTGACGGCATTGAGGTGGCATCCGTCATCGTCGACGACGACGTCGCGGTGAAGGACTCGCTGTACACGGCCGGCCGCCGCGGTGTTGCGGGTACGGTGCTGGTCGAGAAGATCGCGGGCGCTGCCGCCGAGCGGGGCGACGACCTCGCCGCGGTCGCCGCGATCGCCACGAAGGTCAACTCCCGCGTGCGCACGATGGGCGTCGCACTGACCGCCTGCGTCGTGCCGCACGCCGGCGAGCCGAGCTTCACGCTCGCCGACGACGAAATCGAGATCGGCATCGGCATCCATGGCGAGCCCGGCCGCGAGCGCATCAAGCTCGAACCGGCGGATGCCATCGTCGCTCGACTGCTCGGCGCTGTGCTGGACGACATGCCGTTCGCGGCGGGGGAGGACGCTCTGCTTCTCGTCAACGGCATGGGCGGAACGCCGCAGGTGGAGCTCTACATCGTCTACCGTCGTGCCGCCGAGATCCTCGCCGAGCGCGGAGTGACCGTTGCCCGCTCGCTGGTCGGCAACTTCACGACCTCGCTCGAGATGCAGGGGGTGTCGATCTCGGTGCTCAAGCTCGATGACGAGCTCACCGCGCTCTGGGATGCCCCGGTGCAGACCGCTGCGCTGCGGTGGGGGCGCTGATGGGCGCGAGCCTCGGAGCGGACTGGGCACGGGCCTGGATCACCGCATCGGCCGAGGTTTTGGCCGAGAACCGGGTGGCCCTGATCACCCTCGATCGGGAGATCGGCGACGGCGACCACGGCGAGAACATGGACAGGGGATTTCAGGCGGCGCTCGGCAAGCTCGATGAGCTGCCGGACTCCGCCACCCCTGGCGACGTTTTCAAGGTCGTCGCTACGACGCTCATCTCCACGGTGGGAGGAGCCGCTGGCCCGCTCTACGGCACGGCATTTCTGAAGGCATCACTCGCGGTCGGCGCGGAGGAACAGCTGGACGCCGCTGCGCTCGTTCTGGCGCTCACCGCCGCCAGAGACGGCGTGGTGCTCCGGGGCAAGGCGGAGCCGGGAGACAAGACGATGATCGACGCGTGGACGCCGGCCGTCGACGCCGCCACGGCCGCTGCCGCAGCCGGAGCGAGCCCCTACGAGGTGCTGAAGGCGGCAGCGGACGCCGCGGAACGCGGCGCGGAGGCTACCGAACCACTCGTGGCCCGCAAGGGGCGCGCCAGCTATCTGGGGGAGCGGGCCATCGGCCACCGCGACCCCGGGGCTCAGTCAAGCGCATTGCTGCTGCGCGCGGCAGAGCAGGTTGCCCGGGCAGGAGCACAGGCATGACCGCCGCCAGGGTCGGCCTCGTCTTCGTCTCGCACAGCGACAAGATCGCCGACGGCCTGCGCGAACTCGCCGGCCAGATGGCGCAGAACGCGCCGATGGCCGCGGCCGGTGGCACGGATGACGGCCGGATCGGCACGAGTTTCGGCAAGGTGTCCGCGGCCATCGCGGCCGTCGACCAGGGTGTCGGCGTCGTCCTGCTCTGCGATCTCGGCTCGGCCATCCTGACCGCGGAGACCGCGCTGGACTTCCTCGACGATTCCGTGCGCGAGCGCGTGCGCATCGTGGACGCGCCCCTGATCGAGGGCGGCGTCGCCGCCGCGGTCGCGAGCGAGGTCGGCGGCACGCTGCACGCGGTCATGGAGGCGGCGGAGTCGGCAGGCGGCACGACAGCGCTGAGCGCGGGAAGCGCGGAATCGGCGGAGCAGGCGGAGCCCGAGCCGGCGAGCGGCTACTCGCGCACCGTGACGTTGATCAACAAGGACGGCTTGCACGCGCGCCCCGCTGCCGACTTCGTCAAGCTCGCGAACACCTTCCCAGCGCGGGTGACGGTGAACGGCACCGATGCACGCAGCCTGCTCGGCATCATGGCGATGGGGTTGGTCAAGGGAACGACGATCGTGCTGGCCAGCGAGGATCCGGTCGGCTCTGACGCGGTCGATGCACTGGCCACCCTGGTCGAGTCGGGCTTCGGCGAGGCCTGACTCTGTTGACGAGCGACGCGGCGGGCGTAGTATGACGCCATGAGCCGCGACGATGTCACGCAGGCTGAAGAAAATGCCTTCGTGCGATTCTTTGAACGAGTGAACAGGCAGGTCGAGAAAGCAATCGGTTCTCCTCCGATCTCCGTGGGCGCCGAGGAGGAGGTTCCGGTCGCCCTGAGGCTGTGTCCACTCTGCGGGCATCAGATGCGCGAGCACAACATCGACGAGTCGAGCGCGAACGTGATCGTGCACTGCCCCGTGCCCGATGACGCGCGGCGACCGAGCCCCGCGCACCACGAGCCACTGGGGGAGCTGGGCATGCCGGCATCCGCGCATCGGCTGGAGAAGCTCGCCAAACGCGAGTGACCGTCGGCCCGGGAGGGTAGGCTCGCACTCATGAAGGCGCTGCAGGAGCGAATGGCGGTCACACTGACCGTCGCATTCGTCGCGTACGCGCTGGTGCTGCAGACGCCGTCGGATGCCGCGCTGCTCACCACCGCGGTGATGCTCGCCGCCGCATTCACCCTCGGTGCCCGCTATCTCGCGGTCGGCATCGCGGCGGGGGAGTTGCACGTCGGCGCCCGCTCACGGGCGCACAGCGAGGTGCTCTCGCGCGCCATCGAGCCACAGCATCCGAACACAGCGGGCAGGCCCCGCACCAGGGCTCCGGCCCGGGCAGAGGCGACCGCGTAGTCAGCCTGCTGCGAATCGATGGATTCGCAGGCAGCGGCGCGGTCGCGTATGTGACCGCACATTCCTCTGCCTGATTGGACCCTCCCTCGTGGATCTCTACGCTTTCGCGCCCATCGCGGCGCTGCTCGAACTTGCCTCAACGGCCGTCAACGGCCTCGCCTCCCTCTTCACGCCGCTCGCCGGCGCCTCAGCGATGGCACTCGCCATCGTCGCCCTCACCGTCCTGGTGCGCATCTACTTGATCCCGCTCGGTGCCGCCCAGGCGCGGGCAGAGGTCACGCGGCGCAGGATGGCGCCGAAGCTGCGCGAGCTGCAAACCCGGCACAAGAAGAACCCGGAGAAGCTCCAGCGTGCGACTCTGGAACTGTACGCAGAGGAGAAGGCGTCCCCATTCGCGGGCATGCTGCCCGCGCTCGCGCAGGCCCCGGTGCTCTCCATCGTCTACGGCCTCTTCATCCTCGCCACGATCAACGGCCACCCCAACGAGCTGCTGCACGAGACGCTGCTCGGGGTTCCGCTCGGCTCCAGCTTCCTCGCCGTCGTCAACGGGAGTTCCGCCTGGCCGGGAGCCGCCGTCTTCCTCGGGCTGTTCGCGGTGATCGCCGCGGTCGCGTACACCTCGCGCCGAGTCATGCTCGCCCAGCAGGCGCAGTCTACTGAGGAGGTGCCGGCCGCGATGGCCAGGGTCAGCGGCGTGCTGAGTTGGATGCCGTTCATCACGGTGATCTTCGCCGCGATCGTGCCGTTGGCGGCAACGCTCTACCTCACAGTCACGACGGCATGGACGCTCGTCGAGCGGCACATTCTGCGCCGTCGCGCGGAACGACGGGCCTCGACCGCTGAACTAACAACATGATGAAGTAACATCACAGTGTGTCTGATTCTGCTTCCATCGCTGCCCTTGACCGCCTGTTGCAGCTCACCGTGCTGCTCGGGCGCGACATGGACGAGAGCCTGGCGCGCGACGGGATCTCCCGATCGCGCGCGCCGGTTCTGTGGGTGATTGCGGCGGCCGGGCCGCGAACGCAGCGCGAGCTCGCCGATTCCCTGCACGTGAGTCCCCGAAACATCACCGGGCTCGTCGACGGGCTCGTTGCCGACGGTTTTGTGACCAGGGAGCCGCACCCGAACGACCGGCGCGCCACGCTGGTTACGTTGACCGGTGCCGGGGAGGCGCTCGTCGCCAAGCTGGCAGCGGAGCAGGACGAGTTCACCCGTCAGCTCTTCGGTGATTGGAAGCCAGCCGAATTGGCTGCCTTCTCGCGCGGCTTGGACCGGACCGTCAACCGTCTGCAGCAGCTCATCGAAGCGGCGGCAACGTGATGGCGTCCAGGCTGCGCACCGCGGTGGAGTTCGAAGCAGCGGATCAGCGGCCTTCGTCCGGGATGCGCGCTCCGTGCCGGCCGCTGCGTCATCGCACTGAGCGCCGGGCGACAGGCGCGTCTCGGCTTCGTACACTGGAACGGTGAGCACCGAACCCTCGACCTCCAACACAGCAGCGCTGGAGTATGTCGCCGCCGTCGCGCATCCCGTGCGTCGACGCGATGCGCAGACGCTTCTCGAGTTGTTCGGACGGATCACGGGGGAGTCGCCCGTGCTGTGGGGTCCGTCGATCGTCGGATTCGGGCAGTATCACTACAGGTACGCCAGCGGACGTGAGGGTGACGCGCCTGCCGCGGGCTTCTCGCCACGCAAGGCAGCAATGTCGATCTACCTGGCCGACGGCATCGGCGCGCACGACGACGCGCTCGCGCGTCTCGGAGAGTTCACGTCAGGCGTCGGATGCCTCTACATCAAGGACCTGGACAAGGTCGACCTCGCCGTGCTCGAGTCGATCGTCCGGTCCTCCCATGCCACTCTTACCGCGAGAAAGTAGCTGCCGCTCGTTCCCTCGGCGCCGTGCCGGGGTCAGAACGGCGGGGTATCCGGGAAGTTCGTTGTGGTTTCGACAGGCTCAACCAGCGGGGGCGGCTCAAACGGCGGGGCTGGCGGGTCGCCCGGGGGTTTTCGGCTGCTGGGTGGGGCCGGGTGCGTGTCGTAGATCCCGCCGGCCGGGCTGACCCAGCGCAGACCACCCAGCCCAAGCTGCCGGACCCGCCAGCGGGAGTTGTGCTTGAGGCGGTGGTGTTTCTTGCACAGCACCGCCAGGTTGTCCTCTTCGCTGAGCCCGTCGTACCCGAAGGGGTGGGTGTGGTCGATCTCGGACCGTTCCGCCTTCCGGGTGCAGCCGGGGAAACGACAGATCTGGTCCCGATACAGGATCCACCGGCGCAACGCCTTCGTCAGCGGGTACTTCCGCGGGTCCAACTGCAGCGGGGTCCCGTCGACCGGGTCGACGAGGATCCGGTGCAGTGTCGGGGCTGCGGCGACGAGCCGGCGGGCGGTGTCGGCGTCGATCGGCCCGTAGCCGTGGAGCTCCGCCGGGTCATCGGTCTGGCCGATGAGGGTCGCGTACGGGATAGTCAGCTTCGGCACGGCGACGAAGACCTCGGGGCGAGAGAACGCCAGCCCGGGCATCTGCGACGTCGAGGCGCCGTCTGCGGGCGGAGCGGGTGGGCTGAGCAGCAGTTCGGCGGCGATGTCCGCCTCGAGCTGGGCGTGCGGCCCCGAGGTCAGCGCGGCTGCCGTCTCGGGCAGCTCGGCGCTGTCCAGGGCCTCAGCCTGGGCCTGGTCGGCGAGGTGGCTGATCCGTTCGGTGATCGCGATCGCCTTCTCCGCTTCCAAGTACAGGTGCAGCCACGCCATCCCGTCCGCATCGGGTTCGAACCACAGCCGGCGCTCCGCCCGGCCCTTCGCCGCCCGCACGGTGAGGGAGTCGGGGTGGAGGCGTTCCCGGATCCGGGCCGCCGTCCGGCGGAACGCGGTCGGCGTTTGTGCGGCCGCCTGCACCAGTGCTTCCGCTTCGAAGCGGGCATGGAGTTCGGGTGGGAGAGTGACGGCCTGGGCGAGGATCTCACGGACGTGCCGTTGCCCGACCGTCCCCGCGGCGAGGGCGGACAGAGATTTGGTGAAGACGGTGCCGAGTTGCTTCGCCTCGTAGATGAGTCCGGTCATGGTGCGCTCGTGCACCCGCAGCGCGAGGGCCAACTCGGAGGTGATGCTGCGGAGCGCGAACTCCTCCTCGATCCGTCGCGACCGACCCATCGGGTCCGCGGTGGCAATCGCGTGGGAGCGGGCGGTCTCGATGAAGCGGTACTGCTCCGCCTGGGCGGCACCGATCGAGGATTGGACCGCGGCGAGGCCGGTGAGGCATCCAGTGATGACCGGGTCGGCGGCCGATCCGGGGAGCTGCAACAGTGCTTCGCTCATGGCTAGATCGTCTCACCGACCACCGACACGGCATTCCGCAAACAGGCCTCGAATCTGGGGTTATCCACAGGCAGCACCGACCGTGATGGAACCGTGACCAACGGGGTTTCGACAAGCTCAACCGGCGGAGTGTTCGGTTGTGTCAGGGCTTCGGTCGCTGGCGCTCCCTCAAGCCAGCGTGGGTTGCGCGGGATTCCGCGAGGGTTCAGGGCTTCGGTCGCTGGCGCTCCCTCCAGCCAGCGTGGATTGCGCGGTGTTCGGCGAGGGCTCGGGGCTTCGGTCGCTGGCGCTCACACGAGCCAGCGTGGGAGGAGCGGGGGCGGCGAGGTCAGTCGGCGTGCGTGTCTCGAGCACGCCGCGCCTCCTCCTTGATTGTCCGCGCTTGGATCACGTCGTGGAGCTCCGCATTCTGCGCGGTGGACACCGCGGAGGTGTCCCGCAACTGGATGAATATGTGCGCCTCCGCGGCCCGCCCGCTGCGGAGCTGCCGCATCCGCTCCAGCTCCGCGTCGAACTCGCCGCCGAGCAACAGCGCAACGTTGCTCAACCACAACCAGAGCAGGAAGACGAGCGCACCACCGATCGCCCCGTAGCTGCGGTCGAAGGAGGAGAAGTTGGCAAAGTACAGGGTCAGTCCGAGCGATGCGAGCACCCAGACGGTCAGTGCGCCGGCGGCGCCGACACTCATCCAGCGGAGCCGCGGGTGTTTGACGTTCGGCGAGAAGTAATAGAGGAGCGCGATCACGGTTGCGGCCAGGGCGAAGGCAAGAGGGACGCGCACGATGTTCCATGCGAGCACCGCCGCGTCACTCAAATCCAGGCCGCCGAGCATTTCGCCGCCCAGGAGCATTGCCCCGGCGGCAAGGAGCAGCAGGAACACCAGAAGCGCTCCGAGGGGAACAGCGGCGACGCGCAGCTTCCATGCCGTTCGCCCCTCTGCGACCCCATAGATGCTGTTCATGGCCCTGCCGAACGCCGTCACATATCCGGATGCCGACCACATCAGTAAGAAAAGTCCGAGCACGAACGCATAGCCGGCCGGCGCCTCTGCCAGCGCGGCGAAGAGCGCTCGCACGCTTTTCGCCGTCTCGTCGGACCCCAGCGATGCGATCGTGTCCACGGTGAAGCGCATCACTCTGCTCGTCTCGCCGAGCATGCCGAGCAGCGACACCAGGACGAGCATGGTCGGAAAGGTCACGAGCGCAGAACGGAACGCAAGCGCAGTGCTCTGGTCCAGGCAGCGGTCGCGGCGGAACTCCTTCACGCTGCGCGCGAGAACGTAGCGCCATTGTGCGGAGTTGAGCGCCGCGGGGCTGTGCGGCGCCGCCGCGCCGGGTCGCTCGTCCTGGCCGTCCGGCTGCTGCGCAGGATGCGTGCGGCTTGTCATCCCCTCAGTACACTCTGCGCGTCGGATCCGGGCAAGCCGCTTGCGCACGGCTCATGCGATGCGTCGCGCCGGCGACGTTCGCAGCGGCGCCGATAGAGTGAGGTCACTCTCATGCTTGAACTCATTGGCGATCTCCTCATCTACGGCGCAGCCGTCGCGCTCAGCCCGATTCCACCGATTGCAGTCATCCTGCTCCTGCGCTCGCGCTCCGGCCTCGGCGCCGGGGCGGCGTTCCTGGCCGCCCGCCTCCTTGTTCTCGTGCTCGTCGCCGCCGTTGTCGCCCTCGGGGCCGAGCTGTTGCCCGAGCAGGGCGACGCGTCACCGGTGACCGCCGTGCTCCGAATCGGGCTCGGCATCGGACTGATCGTTCTCGCGGCCGTCAAGTGGCGCGCTCGCCCGAAGTCGGGGGAGACCGCAGCACTGCCCTCGTGGATGGCGTCATTGAACAACAGCACCATGGGCGGAGCCGCTCGCAGCGGCATCCTGCTCTCCGCCGTCAACCCCAAGGAGCTCGCGTTCGGCGTCGGCGCCGGCCTGACGATCGCGAGTGCGCATCTCGGCACAGCGGGAATCGTCGTCGCGAGCGCCGGCTATGCGGTCCTGGCGTGCATCGTGCTCATCGTCGCGGTTGTTGGCTGTTGGCTTGCCGAGGAGCGGGTGGGCCCGGCGCTGGATTCCGTGCGCGCCTGGCTTGTGCAGAACTATGCGGTCGTGGTTGCCATTGTTCTGCTTCTCATCGGCGTTGTGCTGATCGGGGAGAGCCTCGGCAGCTTCTGACTAAGCTGACTCCCATCAGCTGATCGCAAGGAGGCAGGCCATGGGCGTGACGGGAATCGGCGGGCTTTTCTTCCGCAGCACGGATCCGGAGGCACGGGCGGCCTGGTACAGCGAGCACCTCGGCATCGAGGCGGGGCAGAGCGGCGTCTGGGAACAACAGGCGGGCCCGACCGTGTTCGCACCGTTCCCCTCCGACAGTGACTATTTCGCCGCGGAACAGCCCTTCATGCTCAATCTCCGTGTCGACGAGCTCGACGCCATGGTGGCGCGGCTCGAGGCCGCCGGGATCAGCGTCGAACGCCGCCCAGAGTGGACGGGCACCGACTACGGCAGCTTCGCCCGCATCCATGACCCCGAAGGACTGCCGATCGAGCTGTGGGAGCCGGCGGGCTAGGCGCCCTGGGCGATGAGCGCGTCCAGGCTGTGCATAAGTGCGGCAAGGTCGATCGGGCCTGACGTGTCGAATCGGATGCAGTGGCCGACCTCAAGCGGCGCCGCATCGGCGCACCACTGCTCCCACGGCACGCGGGCCTGGGCTCCCACCGGGTGGATCGCGTGTCGGATGCGCGCGTCATAGCGTTCCCACGCCAACTCCGGGGAAACATCGCACCAGATTTCGACCACGTCGGGGCTGCCAGACCTGGCGATACCGGCGAGGACGAAATCACGATCCCGCTGGCTGTACCACCACGACTCGACGATGGCGGCGTCTGGAATCGCGGCGGCAAGCTCCCACATCGTCTGCGACGCGATCTGACCGAGACGTGTGCTCGACACGGTGCCGAGCGCCACGTCAGCGTACGTCTCCTTCAGCACATCCTTGGAGATGACGGGAACGGCGAGCGCCGCCGAGAGCTGGCGCCCGAGTGTGGATTTCCCAGAACCGGGCAGACCATTGATCAGGATGAGGGTTGCGGCCATACGCCTAGTCTGGCCGACCACCGGGCCGCAGCGGCTGTGCGACGGCCATCGTGCGCCACTACACTCGGCGCATGGTGAACGCAGCGTCGTCTTCAGTGAGGGTCCGATCGGCCAACGCCAACGATCTCGACGCCCTGGTCGAGCTCAGTGTCGGCATTCAGCAACTGCACGCGACCGGTCGGCCGGACCTATTCCGCGCCCCAGAGCGCGCGTCGCTCCGGGACTTCCTGCGGTCGCGACTCGACGACACGAGCATCGTCCTGGTGGCTGTCGACGACGGACGGGCGGTTGGCTACGTCCTTGCCGAAGAGCTCAGGCGGCCCGTGAGCCCCTTCCGGCATCCGTCACATTCGCTGTACGTGCATCACATCGCCGTCGCCCCATACAGCCAACGCACCGGCGTTGGAAAGCTCCTTCTCGACGAGATCAGTACCTATGCGTCGTCGATGGGGGCGGACGCCGTACGACTCGACTCCTGGGCATTCAACGACGACGCGCACGACTTCTTCCGGACGCAGGGCTTTGTGGCCAGCAACATCGTCTTCGAACGCCCGCTTTCGGCCCCCACGAGCAGCGCGGACCGTTGATGACGTTCACGATCCAGCAGCCGTCGCAGGCGGATGCCCCACACATTGCCGCGCTCCACGTGGCCACCTGGCGGGAAGCGTACTCCCGGCTTGTGCCTGCCGAGTTCTTCGCTGAGCGGCACTTTCAGGAGCGCCGCGCCCAGTAGGAGCGGGATCTCAACAGCGTGAAGGAACCCGACAGTCCGTGGATCGTCCGTGTCGCGCGCACTGGCGACGAGCCGATTGGCTTCGCGATGGCCGGGCCGCGCCTCGAGTCGGATGTGCAGAAGCTGCCGGGTGAGCGCCAGTTGTACAGCCTCTATCTGCTGGCGAACTGGCACGGCAGTGGTGCCGGCCAGGCCCTGCTTGACGCCGTGCTGAACGGTCAGCCGGCAGTGTTGTGGGTGGCCCAGGAGAATCCGCGTGCGATCGCGTTCTATCGTCGGAACGGCTTTGAGTTCACCGGTGACGAGCAGACCGACCCCGAGATGTCGGGCCTCACGACCGCCCAGATGCGGCGCTAGGACGCCTTCGGCCGGGCGACGCTACCCGCGGAGAGCCTCAGGGACAACCCCCTTGCAAGCGCGAATCGTCTCTCACAAGCTGTGACAGACCACCCACTTTTTCGGCGGAGACCCCATGACCGCGACGATTCGCCAACGATCTACCCGGCCGATGGCTATGCCGGAGGCCAGGGGCCCTGCCTCGGCGGCACTCAACACGTGGCTGGGCAGCGGATCGGGGCAGCGGCCGGCATCCGTGATGCACGACGTGCGGCGCGCCATAGACGACAGCGAATCAGTCTTAGATGACGACGACATCCAGCTCGCCCTCTTCGTACTGTATGAGCTGCACTATGGGGGAGTCGCCGGCGTCGACGAGACTTTCGAGTGGAACCCGGAGCTGCTCGAGGTGCGGGCCGAGATCGAGAGGTCATTCGAGGCAGAGTTGCGCAGAGAGGTTAGTCAGCCGCACGCGGTCCGCGGAGTCTCGGAGGCCCTGTTCGAACTCGTCCGCGGCGACGACGGGCCCAGCCTGTCTCGGTTCGTCGAATCGGAGGCGAGCCTCGAGCAGTACCGCGAGGTGCTTGTGAACCGGTCCATCTACACGCTCAAGGAGGCCGATCCGCACAGCTGGGCGATCCCGCGCCTGCACCGCGGCGCGAAGGCCGCCCTCGTGGAGATCCAGGCTGACGAATACGGGGGAGGGCGCCCGGACCGACTCCACGCCACGATCTTCGCCCGATGCATGGAGGAGCGTGGCCTCGACAGCAGTTACGGCGCATACGCGGACCACGTGCACGCGAACGTGTTCGCCTCGCTCAACACGATGTCGCTGTTCGGGCTGCACCGCCGGCTGCGCGGTGCGATCGTCGGGCACCTCGCCGCCTATGAGATGACATCGTCGTTGCCCTGCCGCGCCTACGCCAACGGCATCCGTCGTCTGGGGCTCGGCCCCGAAGCAAGCGACTACTTCGACGAACACGTCGAGGCGGATGCCGTGCACGAGCAGATCGCCGCGCGCGACCTCGCCGGGGCACTGGCCACGGACGAACCCGAGCTGGTCGACGACATCCTCTTCGGCGCGGCAGCCTGCCTGACCGTGGACGGGAACCTGTGGGGGAGCGTGTTGAAGGCGTTCACCGAGGGGCGCTCGTCGCTGCGCATGGCGGTCGCATGACCAGGCCGAGCGAGGTGTCGGTGACCGCGTGCCCGAACGGGCCACTGATCGTGCGGGGCGACGTTGAGTTGCGCGGCGAGGACGGCGATGTGCTGCCGAGGACGCGCAAGACGGTCGCACTCTGCCGCTGCGGCGCCTCCACGATCCGTCCGTACTGTGACGGAAGCCACACGCTCGTCGGGTTCCGCACGGAGCGCCCGCCCGCGTCTCCGGCCGTCGAGTTCGACTGAGGAAAGGGCTACGGTGACCCCATGCGAAAGCTCATCGTGCAGCAGTGGGTGACGGTCGACAACATCGCCGCGGAGGACGACGGCGGGCTCAGCTTCGTGGCGGGCGAGCCATTCGACGACACCGTAACAACTCCGTTCAAGAGCAGCCTGATGGGCTTCATCGACTCGGTCGACACGATGATTCTCGGCGCGAACACCTACACGCAGTCCAAGGATTACTGGCCGCACGCTGAGGAGCAGGGGGAGTACGGCCACAAGCTCAACACGCTCGCCAAGTACGTCGCATCGTCGGCACTGGATGACGCACCCTGGGGCGACTTTCCGGCGGCGACGGTGACACGCGACCCCGCAGGCACGATCCGGGAACTCAAGACGCAGAGCGGCAAGGACATCTGGCTGTGGGGGAGCCTGACGCTGATGCGATCTCTGATGGATGCCGGCATCGTCGATGAACTCCGCCTGCTCGTCTGCCCGGCATCCCGCGGCACCGGCAGGCGCATCTTCGAGGATTCGCGCACCCTGAGCCTGCTCGAGGCCACGCCGTTCGACAACGGCGTGGTGCTCCTGCGTTACGCGATCACGAACTAGGCAGTCGATGTGGGAGGCTGCCTACATGGTTTCCCCGCAGGCGCTGAGTGAATCCGACCGGCGGCAGGTCGCCGCATGGGCGGCCGACTGTGCTGAACGGGTCCTGCCCGTCTTTGAAGCGGAAGCCCCATCCGACGCTCGACCCCGTGAGGCCATCGCCCGAGCCCGGGCGTTTGCTCGCGGTGAGCTCGACACTGCCGGCGAGATCCGCCAACGGTTCGTCGCAGGGCGGGCCGCGCACGCGGTGAGCTCTCCTGCGGCTGCGGCCGCCGCGCGCGCCGCTGCACAGGCCGCAGGCGTCGCCCACATGGGCGCGCACGCGCTCGGTGCGGCCGCGTACGCCGCCAAGGCGGTCGGGCTGGCGGCTCCAGACCGTCCTGCGGCCGTCGACGAGGAGATTGCCTGGCAGCTTGAGCAGCTGACGCAGCAGCCGAGGTCCGCGCTGCGGAAGCTGCCACTGCTCGGTGAGGACTCAGCTGGGCCGCTTGGCCCAGGACTTCTCGCCTCTGGAGTCCTCGGCTCAAGTATCCGGCAACTCCAAGCGGCCATAGCCGGCTCCTAGGATTCCACTGTGCCGGTATTCCTTGACCTTGATAACACTCTCGTAGATAGAGACGCCGCATTTTCGCAGTGGGCCGACGTTGCAGTCGCGTCGTGGGGTGGTGAGGCGTCGGACGCCGAATGGCTGATTCGAGCGGACGCGCACGGCTACACGCCTCGTGCTGAGTTGGCAGCGATGATCCTCGAGAGATTGAAGCCTGATACTTCCGACCTCGATGTCCTTGTCGCGCAGCTGCTCTACGAGCACGTCGACTTCATCGAGTGTTACCCCGGCGTCTTGGCACAGCTCGACGGCTTGGCTGCAATCGGTGAACGTCTCGTGATCGTCACAAACGGAGATTCCCAACAGCAGCGGATGAAGCTTCGGCGCACTGCGCTCGCTGAGATTGTGACCGGCAGCGTCATCTCAGGCGAGCTTGGCTTCAAGAAGCCCGACGCGCGAATCTTCGCGGCTGCACGCGAAGTTGCTCAGGCGGACGGAATCGCCTGGATGGTCGGTGATCACGCCGAAGCCGATATCGCAGGGGGGCGGGCAGCCGGGTTGGCAACTGCTTGGGTGGCTCACGGTCGGCTCTGGTCGGAACCATGGGCGCCGACGCTAATGTGTGACGGGACTGCGGAGGTGCTCGCGTTGATCAACAGCTCCGTGCGAAGTGCCCGCTGAGTCGACTTCTCGCTTCGTGCCCCGCTGACCGGGTGAGCTCCGGTCAGTATCCTGCAGAGGTGGAACACAAAGATGTATGGAACCTGTCTGTCAGCCAGCCACTCGCCCCGATTCTCAGTGAACACACCATCGAGCATCACAGGCTGCCCGACGGGGTCGGGTTTCCGCCCTCCTACGTCTCATTCGTCCGAGCTTTCGGCTGGGGTCGCCTGTTCGGGCTCTGGCTCATCTACACACCCGTGTCTTCAGGATTCGCCGACGGGGTTGTGGGTCGAGGCAGGTACCTGACCGAGCAGCTCCACGATGACTTCAGCGAGGCTCGGGTCGAGGGCTATGACTGGAAGATCGAGCCGGATGGCTCTTGGGACACCGCGCAGCGACTGACGGTCTTCGCAATGAGCGAGAACGGCGACTACCTAGCCTGGGACACCGGCGCCCGCGACGACAATGACGAACTGCCGATCTACCACACCGCTCGCTTCAACTCACTGACCAGAATCGGTTCCAACTTGTACGAGGCGATCGAATGGCTTCGAGAACGTGACAGTGCCCCGGACTTCGACCCCACCCAGTTCAGGCCGTTGGTTCCAGCCGCGCTGTGAATGATCCCGGCCGTTCCGTCGTGCCACGGCGCAGTTCAGGGAGATTCGCGGCTTCGGTCAGCGCGCCTGCCCGGAAGGCGGTCACGAAGGTGCGCAGGTGGCTTCAGAGCCAGCCCTGGAGTGCACGTTCGCCGGTAGGATTGCGGGCATGGCTGATGTGGTGCTCATCACTGGAACGTCGTCGGGCATGGGAATGCATGCCGCCGTCGAACTCGCCCGCCGCGGGCTCAGGGTTGTCGCAACGCTGCGTGACACCTCGCGTGCCGACACGCTGACCGCCGCTGCGCACGCCGCGGGCGTCGAGCTCGACATCCGGGCACTCGATGTCGTCGATCACGATGCTGCGGCACGGGTTGTGCACGAGATCATTGCGGACCACGGGCAGATCGATGTGCTCGTCAACAATGCGGGGCGCGGCAGCGTCGCGACCGCCGAGCAGCTCTCGATGGCCCAGATTCAGGCGCAGCTCGACATCAACTACCTTGCTCCCGTCAACCTCGCAAAGCTCGTCCTCCCTGGAATGCGCGAGCGTGGCCGCGGCCGCATCCTCACCATCACCAGCGTCGGCGGCGTCGTTGGCCAGCCTTTCGCCGACGCGTACTGCGGAGCGAAGTTCGCAGTCGAGGGCTTCATGCAGTCATTGGCCGTCGTCGCCGAACGGTTCGGCGTCCAGGTCGGTGTCATCGAACCTGCCGCCGTGGCCAGCGATTTCGTTGCCAACGTGGAGCGCCCGACGGACGCCGGAGCATACCGGCCCCTGTTGGACGCCTATATTGCGCGGACGTCCGGCGCCTTCGCGAACGCGCAGTCATCGGCGAACGCCGGAGTCGCCATCGCGGACGCCGTCACCGACGACGCGTTCTCCTTCCGCCGACAAACCTCCGACTCGGCCGTCGCGTTCGTCGGCGTTTCGCTGGCAGATCCGGACGGGGAGCGGGTGCTCGCGTTCACGCGCCCCTGGATCGCCTGAATCCGATTTCGGGGGACTCGTATGTGGTCACTGCAGTTCTTCCGGTTCGACGACGACGTCGACGAGCGCTCCGTTGCGCCATACGGTCATCTCCATGCGGCGTCCGATCGCACCCTCGACCATCGCGCGCTGCACGTCGGTCGGGGTGAGAATCGGGACGCCGTCGAGTGAGAGGACGATGTCACCGACGCGCGCGCCGCTGGCAGAGGCCGGGCTGCCGGCGATGACAGAGACGATCTGCATGCCCGCGTCCGACCCGACTCGTGAGGCTGCGGCAGGACTCAGTGGCACTTTCGCGCCCGCGATCCCCAGCCAGGCACGGCGAACGCGCCCGGTGGTGCGCAGTGCTTCGATGATGGCGAGCGTGTTTGCGTTGATCGGCACCGCGAGGCCGAGGCCGAATCCTGCAACGGCCGTGTTGACCCCGACCATGCGAGCCGCGCTGTCTGCAAGCACGCCGCCGCTATTGCCCGGATTGAGAGCCGCGTCGGTCTGGATCACCTCGTCGATCACGCGTCCGGAGCGGGTCGGCAACGAGCGGCCCAGCCCGGACACGATGCCGGCGGTGACGCTGCCAGCCAATCCAAGCGGGTTGCCGAGCGCTACGACGAGTTGTCCGACCTGTAGGGACGCCGCATCGCCAAGAGTCACCGGTGGTGGCGTCGGCCCGTCGGCCCAGAGCACGGCGAGGTCGGAGAGGGGATCGGAGCCGACAACGTGCGCAGGCGCGGAGGTGCCGTCCGAGAACGCCAGACTCACCTCGGTGGCCCCGTCCACGACGTGAGCGCTCGTGAGCAGATGTCGGTCGGCCGTGATCACCGACGCGCTGCCAGCGCCGCGCGCCTGGCGAACGCGTACGTCCACAGCTGCGACCGACGGCAGCACCGCTTGTGTCACACGCATCACCGTCCTCGAATAAGCATCCAGTGCTTTCGCGTCGGGAGACATCTCGCTCATGAAGTCAGTCTGCGCCGCCGCTCGGGCCCACGGCGCGAGTTCGCTCTGAGCACATGACTGTCCCGTCTCATCTGACTTGTCATCGCAGCGCGCCAGTTCGCGGGCGTGACACGTTCAACGAGACAGAATCTCGGAAATGTGTCTCATTCAATCTGTCATTTCTGCGGGCAGCCGCAGCGTCATCGTTGGTAGCTTCGGCTGGACCCGAGGCGTCCTGACGGGCGTCCCACCGCTACTGGGCTCGCGATTCCGAAAGGTAGGATCGCGAACGGCCGAGCTCAACGGTCGGGCCAGTGACCTCGAAGCTCGCCCGGGCACGGATGTCGTCGGATGCCGAGCCGACGAGAACATCGACGGGGCCGGCTTCCATGATGAACGTCTTTCCGTCGAGTCCCAGGTAGGCGAGCTGGTCCATTCGCACCGAGAAGGTCACCGTATTCGCGGCGCGCGGCGCGAGTGTGATGCGGTGGAAGCCGACGAGCTCTTGGAGGGGTCGCACCAGGCCGGTGGCGGTGTCGCTGATGTAAAGCTGCACGATCTCCACGCCGCTCACGGTTCCCGTGTTCTCGACGTTGACGCTGACATCGATGGAACCAGTCGTCTCAACGGATGCGGCGCTCAGGGTCACGTCGCCATAGGCGAACGACGTGTAGCTGAGTCCGTGACCGAACGCAAATAGGGGAGTGGCAGGCATATCGCGGTAGCCCTTGTGCATGTCGCTCTCGGGGCGACGGTAGCCGCTGCCCGTGTGCTGGCCCGAATAGACCGGAACCTGGCCGGAGTGCCGCGGCATGCTGTAAGGCAGCTTGCCGCTCGGGTTTGTGAATCCGAAGAGCGCGTCGGCGATGGCACGCGTACCCTGCTGCCCGCCGTAGTAGGCGTGTACCAGTGCGGTCAGCGCGGGGAGGGCCTCGGTGATCGCCATCGGGCGCCCGGTGGAGAGCACCCCGACCACGGGGGTTCCCGTCGCCGCCACGGCCTCGATCAGTTCGCGCTGCGTGCGAGGCAGGTCAATGGCGGCGGTGTCCACCCCTTCACCCTCGGTGATCGGCCCGCCGAAGAAGCCGCCGCGTCCGCCGAAGGCCGCAATCACGACGTCGGCATCTGCTGAAGCCGCGACCGCGGCGTCGATGTCATGCGGCTCGGAGTCGAGCACGCCGCATCCGGAAACTACCGTGACCTCGGCGTCGGGCACCAGCTGCCGCACGGCCTCCGCGAGGCTGATCGTGCCGTAGTGCTGGCGGATGTACTCTTCGGGTGAGACCGCGAAGGCCGCACCGAACTCAGCGCCGGCGGCCGCCATCGCTTCCGGGGGCATCTCGCCGCCGAGGCCGTCGAGGCCCGCCATCGCGCCCTCATCATCGCTGCCCATCATCATGGCGCCGAGCATCCCGAGAGTGCGCGGGTAGGTGTAGCCGGGGAAAGCGAATCCGACCTCGTCGGCGTGCGGGCCGACGATCGCGATCCTCTTCACCTGTGTGGAGAGCGGAAGGATGCCCGCCTCGTTCTTCAACAGCGTGATCGATTCGCTGGCCAGTTGGTTCGCGAGTTCAACGCCCTGCTGGGCGATGCCTCCGAGAACGATGGGGTCCTCGTCAATGAAAGGTCGCTCGAACAAGCCGAGGGCGAACTTGTCGCGCAGGACCCTGCGCACCGAGGTGTCGAGCACATCCTCGTCGAGCTTGCCGGCGCGTACCTGTTCGGCAAGCAGGGTGCCGTAGCCGACGATCGCGGGTAGTTCGACATCCAGACCCGCGGTGAGTGCGAGCACACCGGCCTCCGCCATATCCTTGGCGATCCGCTGGCGCGAGTGCAGCATCGCGATGGTCATGTAGTCCGACACGACGGTTCCCTCGAAGCCGAGCTCATCGCGCAGCAGGTCGTTGAGGATCGCGCCGGATGCGCCGACGGGGATTCCGTCGACCTCGGAGTAGGAGTTCATGACCGATGCCAGGCCGGCGAGCTCGATGGCGGCGGCGAAAGGCCGTGCGTACACCTCGCGCAGTTCGCGGTTCGTTGCCTGTGTGGCGGCCATGTTCTGGCCGCCCTCGGTCATCGCGTACCCGAGGAAGTGCTTAGCGGTGGCGATGACGCCCTCGCGGAGGTCCGTACCTTGCAGGCCCTTGGTGAAGGCCACGCTGAGGGCGGATGCGAGGTAGGGGTCCTCCCCGTAGGTCTCGTGCACGCGACCCCACCGGGCGTCGCGGGCGACGTCCATGACGGGTGCGAGTGCCTGCAGGAAGCCGACGCTGCGCATCTGCCGACGGATGAGTTCGGCCATATCCCCGACGGCTTCGGGGTTCCAGCTCGCGGCCAGTCCGATCGCCGTGGGGAACACGGTGAAGTCCGGTGCGATCACCCCGTTGAGGGCTTCATTGTGGAAGATCGCAGGGATGCCCAGGCGGGTGTTTTCTACAAGGAAGTGCTGGATCTCGTTGACGGTGTGGGCTGTCTTCGCCGGCGACTTGTGGCCGAACATGCCGAGTGCCGAGATCTGCCCGATGCCGTGGCCGAGCACCTTGGTCGCCTGCGACTCGATCAGGCCATCGACGCCGAACAGTCCGATCGGCATGGTCGCCGAGAGCTGGAGGGCCTTCTCCTCGAGCGTCAGCTGCTGCAGTAGCGCATCCGCGCGCTGAAGAGGGGTTCCGACGGTGTCGGTCGTTCTGGTTGTCGTGCTCATCTAAATCTCCTCGTCTGGAAGGTGGGTCAGTGGGTGGTTGTGGAGGCCAAAACTGGGGTTCGGCCCCAACAGTGCTGATGGGCGGGACGGTCCGGCGAGTTCATTACCGGGCTGAGCCAAATGCCAGTTGCGACAGGCCTCCCAGCTCTGGGCCCTCGGGGTGGGTGACAAGGTAGACGGCGTGGACGCCTCTCACCGGGGCCATCGCCGCGGTGAAGGAAACGGGCGTGCCGAGCGGCCCGTCGACCTCGATGGTCGCGACGACCGGACCGGTCGAGGCATCGTCCAGGCGGATGTCGACTCGACCGCGGCTGGCGGGGTCGAGCTCGATGCTCACCCGCGCGCCGGCGACGGCATCCGCACCGAAGTCGAAGTATTTGTACCCGACGATGCTCCCCGCCCGCAGGCGGGTGACAACCGGCAGTTCGCCGTCGGTGTTGTCGTAGGCGCGCTGGGCGATCAGCGGGCTGTTCTTGCCGCTGGCGCCTACATGGTCTGTCAGGTGGCAGGCCATGTAGGCGGGCCACCGGCGGAAGGCATTGAGGGGTTCGGTACTAAACCCCATCGAGGTGTGCTCGGCGTGCTCGAAGCCACCGTCGGCGCGGCGCGTGAGCGGCACGGCGCAGGCAGGGCGGCCAGCCTTGGTCTGCCGGTGATAGATCTGATACCACTGTCCGTCGACGGCGAACATTCCGCCGTGGATATTGCCCGTTTGGTCAGCGGGGGACTTCTGTCCTCGGAACCGGGAGTTGCCAAGCGAGACCAGGGGACCGGCCGGCGCGAACGGGCCCTGCGGCTGGTCTGCGGTGGCGTAGTACATGCCGTTGAACCCGCCACTGCCCATGGCGTAATAGCTCAGCACGAAAGCCCCGTCGATCTCACGGATCGATGGCCCATTCACAAAGTGCGCATCGGCCGCTTTGCCGAACATCAGGTCGCGGACGAGCTTGAGTGGTCGAGCACGAAAGACCTGGGTGGCGTAGCCGCCGCTCTCGTTCTTCACGACAGTCCGCATGTCGCTCGTGTCCAGTTCCACGACATAGCAGTTGAGGAGGCCAACGTAAAGGAATAGCCGCCCTTCATGCAGAAGCAGGGTGGGGTCGTAGGGGAATTCCTTGATCCGGATTCCTCGTCGGCTGATCGCCGGCCTCCCGCCGAAGAACGCCATGTCACCGTCGTCGAGGCCGTCTTTCCCGTCGCGCCATCCGGACGGCTTCTCGCTCTCGGGGTAGCGTACGCGGCCCACGTACTCGAAGGGACCGGTGGGCGAATCCGCCACGGCCATCGCGACGCCCGATTCGGACATCGCCACGCCGTAGTAGAGGTAGTACCTGCCGTGGACTTCCACGACGTCGGGGGCGAACAAGTGGGACTTGAGTCCCAGCTTGTCGCCGCCGCGCCGGGTCATCATCCGAGCGAACGGATCCTGATCGCGCCGATAGATGACACCCTCGTAGCGCCAGTGGGCCAGGTCGGTCAGCGCTGCCGAATAGCAGACGTAGTCGCCGGCGCACATGACTGCGGTGCCGTCGGCCAAGTCGTGAGAGCCGTAGATGTAGACCCGGTTGCCGAAGACATGCGGCTCCCCGTCTGGCACGTACTCCGTTGCCGGAAGGAACGGATTGATGGATGTTGTGAGGGTCCCGTCTGGAACCTGCAGGATGTTCATCGGGTTACTCCATTCACTGGTGGCGTCGTGACGCACGGGGAGCCGGATGGGGCTCTTCTGGGTGCTAGCGGGATGCCTTGATCGGCCAGACGGCGAAGGCACCGAGGATGCTGAGGACGATACCGAGGGGGAACAGCCCGATGTATCCGACGCTGAGGACAATCGCACCGGCGATGGCCGGAGCCAGTGCCTGCGGCAGGGTGGCAGCGATGTTGACGACGCCGAGGTCCTTCGCGAACGACCTCGCGGACGGCAGCACCTGGCTCATCAGGGCGGTATCGACCGCCTGGAACATGCCGAAGCCGAAGCCAGCAACGAACGTCATCGCCATCCAGCCGGGCAGGGTGGGCGAGATCATCGGGATCAGCATCGCGGCCCCCACGAGCGCGGACGAGCCAAAGATGAACGGCTTTCGACGGCCGAACTTGTCCGAGAGCGGCCCCGAGATGACGGTTGAAATCAGGATGCCGGCCAAGCTGATCACGCCGAGCACCGGGATGACCGAGGCGGGGTTCTCTATGTGGAGGAAGTCGGTGAGGATGTAGAACTGGAACCCGGTGACGGTGAAGTAGCCGGCATAGAGCAGGGTGCGGCCAGTGAAGGCCCAGAAGAAGTCTGGGTGCTTGATCGGGTTGACCCAGAACGTGCGGAGGAAGTCAGCGAACTTGAACGGCTCGCGCGCGATTTCCTCGCTGGAGTAGTCCGGGTTGAAGATCACGAACAGCGACAGCATCAGCACTGAGAAGACCGCGAGGAACACGTATCCGGCTGCAATGCTACCCAGGAAGACGGAACCGACGATCTGGCCGCCGAGGGCGCCAACCATCAGGCCGATGCCTGACAGCGCCGAGAACGTGCCACGGCGCTTGATCGGAACTCGGTCGGGCATGATCGCGCTGAGCGGTCCTTGCGCGAAGTTGTACGCCGTCTGAACCAACGTCGCCGCGATCAGCACGCCGACGAACGAGTTCGCGAAGGTCAGTCCTACCAAGGAGAGCGCACCGATGAGCGACCCGATCATGATCCACGGTGCGCGGCGCCCGAAACGGGACCGTGTCCGGTCGGACAACTGACCCGCGATCGGCTGGGCGAACAGGGCGAAGATGGCTCCGACCGTGGAAACAATCGCGAGGTTCGCAACCTTGTTCGCCGGGTCGAGCCCGGCGACCTGCGCAGGCAGCAGAATGCCTAGGAACGATCCCCAAATGATGAACACACCCATGTTGGCGGGGACGATCCACCACAGCAGGCGGCGCACGCCCCTTATCGGCGTCGGCGGATCCTCATTGCCGGCAGCCTCCTCGATGAAGGCGATTTCGGCCAAGTCCTCAGTAGGGCGGCTTTCAAGAAAAGACATCTTCGTCCAATCACTTATGCGCATCACTTATGCGTATCAGTGAGCATAATAGATGCATGACCGATAGTGCCGTCAAATCCCAGAGCGAACTTAAACGGCGCGGAACTGTTCCGCCGACGAGCGCGGACGTAGCTCGCCGAGCCAATGTCTCTCAGGCGACCGTCAGTTACGTGCTCAACAACGTCACGTCGCAGAAGATCTCCGAGAAGACCCGCAGTGCTGTGTTCCGTGCGGCAGAGGAACTCGGATATAGACCCAACCGGGCAGCGCAGAGCCTGGCGGCCCGAGCTTCACGAATCGCTTTGTTCGTCGTCCCCAGCGCACACCTCGGCGAATTGATTGTCGACATCAGTAGCCACCTCACTGCGCGTGCAGCCGAGAGAGGCGTCACCCTCATCGTCCATTTCGAAGGCGCGGCGAACAGATCCATCATCGATGCCGCCCAGGACCTGCGACCTCGGGTGGTGTTCAGCATGTTCGGCCTCGACGATGAGTCGGAGGCCTGGCTGAGCAAGCAGAAGATCCCCGTCTCCTCGTTGTTCCCGACGGGTGGCCTCGCCTTGGGCATGGACGACCCGACGGGATCCGTGCAGGTAGACCACCTCGTCGAGAAAGGGCATTCGCGTATCGCCTTCGCTGACACGAGCGACCCCGGTCTCGCGGTGCTGTCGAAGAGCCGGTTCGATCTGGTTGCACAGGCGTGTGCCGAGGGCGGTCTGCCGGCGCCAGCCTATGGCCGATTTCGTCTCGATGCGTCAGGCGCCGCTCAGATCGTGGAGGGCTGGGTTGCCGACGGCGTAACCGCAGTGGCTGCGTACAACGACGAAGTGGCTGTCGCCGTGCTTGCGGGAATTCGCCGGGCAGGGCTCCGGTGCCCGCAGGATCTCGCCGTGATCGGCGTCGATGAGATGGCCATCAACGGCTCGATGGAGCCGCCGCTGTCCTCAATCGCGTTCGATACCGACAGTCTGGCCGTCGAATACGCGAGTGCACTCGCGGCAATCCTCGACGAGAGCACGACGCCCCCGCGAACGATTAGGGCGCGCGACTTCATGCGCGTCGTGGAACGCGAATCAACCGCCTAAATCAACGACCCCGCGTACAGGCGTGCGAGCAGGCTGAGTGGAACGGGCGCCCGAACTGCCGCCTCGCTCTGCCGACGTCGATGACATTGTTGGCGGCAGTCTCAACCCGGCTGCTTCGCCGCTCTGGGTCTTCGCCATCTTTGCCCACCTGCGCCGCGGCGAGGTGAAAGTCATCGCCCCGAGTCGTTCCGCTTCTGCTTGCAGTCGCCAGAGGTGGCGTCGCGCCGCCGGGCGGGTTGCACTAGGGCGTGTTGCTGATCGAATCTCGCCACTGCTGAAGGCGCTCAGACGGAGCCACCCGCGGTGCCCCGTACGGAAGTCGTGCGGGCGCGGGCCGGTCAATCGGCGGCAGCGGGCTGGCTGATCGAGGCGATCTCGGCGAAAGCGGCGCGGAGCAAGCGTGCAGGGTCTGCAGCCGTCTCTGACTGCGCCCAGCTCGCGAGGGCGAGATCGAAGCATGCGAGGGATGCCTGCACGAGCGCTTCCGCGCGCAGTGGTCGATGGGGACCGTCGAGACGTTCGACGACGAGCGGCGTGAGGAGCTGAGCCCAAAGCAGGTGCTTCTCGAGATTGCGCGCGCGCAGGCTCGGGCGTACTGCCTAGTACCCGCATGGCGCGCTTGCCTCGCATGTCGTCACGACCGAACTGTGCGAGGAGTGCCTCGTAGGCAGCCGGGTTGATCTTCTCGGGCACGCCATCGACGTGCATTGAGACATACGCGGTATTGGCCGCACCCGCATACACGTGCTGCCGGACCGTACCGCGCAGCGGGCGATGGTTGCGAGAATCGACAACTGCTCGTAGTTTCAGTGGATCAGTCCTTGCGAGCTCTGGGCAATTGGTGGTGACGCATGCTTTTCGGGCGCGAAGCCGAACTCGAATTGATTAACGCCCTCGTACAGGTTGGGTCACCATCATCTGCGCCAGTGCTGATGTTCAGCGGCGATCCAGGGGTCGGGAAGACGGCGCTGCTGGATGCGGCGGCCGAGATTTCCGAGCGGGCCGGGAGAACGGTTCTTCGCGTCACCGCATTCGAGTACGAGGCCGAGCTCAGTTTCGGTGCCTTGAACCAGATGCTCCACACCCTACTCACCAGTCTCCCGGCGCTTGATGAGGTGCATCAGCACGCAATCTCGGTGATCTGTGGGCTCGAAGCTGGCCCACCGCCAACCCAGCTCATTGCGGGTGCCGCGAGCCTGGCCCTCACAACGGAGGCCGCGAAGTCAGCGCCCCTCCTGATTATCATCGATGACGCGCCCTGGCTCGATTTGGCGAGCGGGATGGCCCTGGCCTACGTGGCGCGGCGGCTACAGAGTGCGGATCTGAGATTCCTCATATCTGCACGATCGGAGCTCGAGAACCTGTTTGTACGAAGCGGATTCGACGCCCACGTCCTCGCCCCGCTCGATGAGGCAAGCGCCGATGCGCTCCTCGTCGACCGTTTCCCGTCTCTCTCGCCGAGCGTCCGACGACGGATTCGTGAGGATGCACTCGGCAACCCGCTTGCCCTGCTCGATCTGCCCGCCGCTCTCGATGCGACCGACCGTCCCCTCGGAGAGCCTCTCCCGCTCACCGACCGACTCATGAACCTCTACGCTCAGCGAATTCGGGATCTCCCCGATGGCGCGCGCGAGATGCTGCTGCTCCTGGTGCTCGCCGGGGCGGAGAACAGCAGGACGATTGAAGACTGCCTGCCGATGCCGAATGGAGGAGCGGGTCTCGCAGCGTCCGAACGTGCGGGCCTGGTGCGACGGAGCACTCGCAACGGGCGACTGGAGTTTCGTCACCCATTGATACGTTCGGCCGTGTTCGAGCTCTCAACAGGGGAAGGCCGCCGGCGCGCCCACACCGTGCTCTCGAACGCTTTCGCATACGATCCGCAGCGCCGGGCGTGGCATCTCGGCCAATCAGTTTCAGCACCCGACGCGGACGTCGCGCAGCTCCTTGAGGTCGCAGCCAACGATCTTCTGCATACGGGAAATAGCACGCGGGCCACAGCGGCGATGCTGCGGGCGGCCGAACTGAGCCCCGCCCAAGAAGATCGAGCCCGGCGTCTTGCTCGTGCCGCGTACATTGGCTCCCTCGTCACCGGTGAGCTGCAGGCGAGTCCGCGCCTCGTTGTCGCGGCTCAGAACGAGGCTGCGGGCGCCCCGTCCCTCGCCGCAGTGACGGCGGTGGCGTTTCATATCCTCAATGGTGAGGGCGACGCTTCGAGTGCGCAACGGCTGCTCATCGCGGCGCTCGATTCGCAACCGGGCCCGCTTGACGCCTTTGATGACGATGCCATGGAGGCGCTGCAGACGCTCGTGCTGGTCGGGTTCTATGCCGGCAGAGCCGAGTTCTGGAGTGAGACGCGTGAGCAGCTCGCCCGGGTCGCCCCCGAACCACCCGATACGCTCTTCCTGCTTGACGCGACCTTTGGGGATCCAACGCATGCCGACGCGTCTGCCCTTCGGCGCTTGGATGCCGCCCTGGATGGATTGCGGTTCACCTCCGATCCAGTCCAGATCACCAGGACCGCCACTGCCGGTGCCTACCTCGACCGCATTGATCGTGCGCGCGAGCCGCTGTGGCGCATCGTCGACGACGGTCGTCGCGGCGGTGCAGTCGCCAAGGAGATCGAGTCACTCTTCCTCCTGGCGAATGACGACTACTTCGCGGGCGAGTGGGACGAGCTTGAACGGCTCACCGACGATGGTCTCCGGCTCTGCGAGGAGCTCGGCTACACATTGACCGCCGCGCCCGGCCGGTTCCTTCGCGGTCTGGTGGATGCCGCACGAGGGCAGGATGCCGCGGCCGACCGGGCCGCTGAACAGATTCTGCTGTGGGCGGCTCCGCGGCGCCTCTACACGCTCGCCGCATACGCGTCCCAGGTTCGCTGCATGCTGCAACTGCCACACGGTAGATTCGAGTCGGCCTACCGCCACGCCGCGTCCATCAGCCCCGTCGGCACGTTCCAGCCCTTCCTCCCACATGCGATCTGGCTGGTCTTCGATCTGGTCGAGGCAGCGGCGCGATCGGGCCGGCAGGTGGAAGCGAGTCTGCATGCGCAAGCCGCGGAGGACGCCGGTATCGGAGCGCTCTCGTCGCGGCTGGAACTTCTCGTGGCGGCATCCGGAGCTCTCGTTGACACCGACAACTGGCGAGACCGCTTCGAGGATGCGCTTGCAACGCCGGGAAGCGAGCGCTGGGTCTTCGATCGCAGTCGCGTGCAACTCGTGTTCGGCGAGCAGCTTCGGCGAGGTCAAGCCCCGGCCGATGCGCGGCTCCAGCTCACCGCAGCGATCGACGGCTTTGAGCGACTCCGCGCGACGCCATGGGTCGAGCGCGCCCGTCGGGAGCTCCGCGCAGCGGGCGGCACCGTCCAGGCGAGCGAGCAGCTCACACCGCAGGAGTCTGCAGTCGCCAATCTCGCAGCGACAGGGCTCTCGAACAAGGAGATCGCGGCCCAGTTGTTCCTCTCCCCGCGGACGGTATCCACGCACCTGTCGCGGGTGTTCCCCAAACTCGGCATCGCCTCACGCGGTGCGCTCCGTGACGCCCTCGAGCAGCAGGAGCTCGAACTGCGTCTCTGAGATACGTCATCTGACGGATTCCCCTGCTTCGTCGGCTCCGTAGATTCACTCGTGTCCATTTCACATGAAGGAGTCAACATGAGTGCCACAATCGTTCTCGTTCACGGCGGGTTCGTCGACGGAACCGGATGGCGCGGCGTCTACGACGAGCTGCGCGCAACAGGGTTCGACGTTCGCGTCGTGCAGAACCCCACCAAGTCCCTCGCCGACGACGCCGCGACCACCCGCGACGTGCTCGACACAATCGACGGCCCCGTCGTCCTCGTCGGCCATTCCTATGGCGGGGCGGTGATCACCGAAGCCGGGGCGCACGAGAAGGTGGCCGCCCTCGTCTACGTCACTGCGTTCGCTCCGGATCAGGGCGAGTCCGTGAACTCGCTGCTCGCGAGTTTCCCGGCCGATGGTCCTCAGCCGCCGATCCTTCCTCCTGTCAATGGCTACCTCTTCCTCGATCGCGAGAAATTCGCCGCTTCCTTTGCCGCCGACGTCTCCCCGGCGGAGTCGGCGTTCATGGCAGATGCGCAGGTTCCGTGGGGGCTCGAGGCGCTCGGCGGAATCGTGACAGAGGCGGCGTGGCGGGTGAAGCCCAGTTGGTACCTCCATGTCAGCGAAGACCGGATGATCCCGCCGGTAGCGCAGTCCTCGATGGCGGAGCGCATTGGCGCGACCGTGTCGGAGACGCCGGGCAGCCACGCGATCTACGTCTCCCGGCCCAAGGTCGTGGCCGATCTGATTCGCACCGCCGCGGCAAAGGTCGATGCGTCCGTCACCGTGTAGTCACGATGGGAGCCGGAGTCCGCGCCGCGGACTCCGGCTCCTCTGGCCGCTGATGAGACTGCCATCGCGAACGACACCCTGCTGGCGACATCAACTCGAAGCTTCCTGCGTGTGCTTTTTGAGACGGTCTTTCGCAGCACGCTCGGTCAGCACCACAAGAAAGTCCCGGATCGGTTGTTCCGCGAGGGCGCGAAACTCCTCGTCGACCACGGCCCGGATGCTCGCTTCACCCAGCTCAGGAAACCGGGATGCCAGTTTCGCCGAGACCTGGCGCTTGATTTCGTCATCGCTGAGATCCGTTGTCATGAGTTCAACCCTCCAACTCCGCCATTCATTCGCGGTGGTCGGCGAGGGAGCCGACATGCGGCCATTCTAAGTTCAGCCGTAGAGAATCGCACAGCGAATCGGACATGCGGTCGCCGCCGAAGCAAGCCGGCGGCGACCCCTCCCAGGGGCTAGGACGCGCTGCGGGCTTCGGCACCGGCCTGACGGCGGAAACTCGTAGCCACGACAGCGGCCGCACCTGCCAACGCGGCAAGCGCGGCACCCAGGAACACCCAGCTGAATCCACTCGTCAGGGCGTCGGCCGAGGAAGCGCCACTGTCCAGCATGGCGCTCGTGCGGCTGGCGGCGACAGTCGAAAGGACCGCCAGACCGATGGCGCCGCCGATCTGCTGGCTCGTGTTCACGAGACCACTTGCGAGCCCGGCATCCGCACCGTCTGCACCGTCTACGGCGAGGTGTGTTGTTGCCACGAACGATCCTCCGAGCCCCACACCGATCACGATCGTCGGCAGTAGGAGCGACCCAAGGAATGTCGCGTCGGCGGGAGCTAACGAGAGCCAGGTCAGCCCGATTGCGAGGATGAGGAGGGATGCGACAAGCGTTGGTCGCGCCCCGAAACGTGCGATCGTTGTTGGCACCAGGCCAGCTACAACGACGAGGGTTCCGGCGAGTGGCAGCTGGGTGAGCCCCGACTCTAGGGCGCTGAACCCGAGCACCTGCTGCATGTAGACCGCGAGGGCGAAGAAAGTTGCCGTGGTGGCGGCGCCGACGAAGAGCATCGCAAGGTTACCTCCGGCAATGTTCGGCATCCGGAACATCGTGAGATCGACGAGGGGTTGGGCGCTGCGGCGCTCGATCACGACGAACGCGGCGAGGAGCATGGCCGCGACGGCGAAGAGCCCGAGCACGAGCGCGTGCGCGAAGCCCAGCTCCTGGGAGAAGCTCAATGCACCGACGAGGGCAACGAGGCCGCCGGTCACAGTGATAGCGCCGGGCAGATCGAGTCTCACACGTTCGACCATGCCATCGCGGTCGACGAGGAAGGGGAGTGTGACAAGTACGATCGCGCCCATGGGCACGTTCACGAAGAAGATTGCCTCCCAACCGAATGCGGCCGTGAGCACGCCGCCGAGTAGCACCCCCGCAGCGCTACCGATCCCCGCAACTCCACCCCAGACGCCCAGCGCTTTGGCCCGGTCGCCAGGTGTGGTGAAGAGACGGGTGAGGAGTGCGAGTGATGCCGGAGCGAGGAGTGCGGCGAAGGCGCCCTGGAGGGCGCGGGAGGCGAGCAGTATTTCACCGGATGCGGACAGGCCGGCTAGTGCGGACGCGGCGACGAATCCCGCTACTCCGACAAGGAATACCCGTCGATGGCCGAAGCGATCGGCGAGGCGCCCTCCGAGAAGCAGGAACCCGCCGAAGGCGAGGACGTAGGCGGTGATGATCCAGCTCAACTGCGCGGTGTCCAATTCGAGCGCCGCGCCGATTGAGGGGAGTGCGATGTTGACAATGGATGCGTCGAGAACGACGAGGAATTGGGCGATGGCGAGCACGACGAGCGCGGTCCAGCGGCGGTCCGCTCGAGTTCTCGAGGATGCGGAGATGGTGGTCATGGCAATTATTCCTTTCAGGGGTGCGGAGAGTTCGGGGACTAGCGACTGCGGGCGAGGTGGAGTTTCACGATGAGCACCGCGGATGCGGCAATGATGAGCGCGACGAAAACTGGGCTGATGTCCTTCGAAAGGCTCTGGGCGCCGTCCGGGCGGAACAGCCAAATCGCCATCGGCGCGGCGTAGAGCAGGGCGAGTAGGCCGCTCCACCAGCGCAGCCCGCGAAGACGCGCGCTACGAAGCGAAACGGCAAGCACAACCACGACCGGGAGCGATGCGAGCAGTGCGAACTGGCCGAGCAGCAGCACGGGGATCGACCAGGCCGACACGAGCGCCGCGGTGACTGCGCGACTGGGCGGTGTGGTGGGGGCGCCGACGGGAGTTGAAATGGTGCTGAACATGAGTTCCTTCGATCGATTGTTGAACGTGGGTGAGTGATTAGTCAGTCACTCTTTTGCGTAAAATGGAACGCAGGGGCGTCGGCGTGACCGTTAAGCCGCCTGCGTGAGTGGAGTGTTCACAAATGGGGGAGTGGGTGGATCGATGTTCAAGCGGTACGAGTCTCCTTCCTCCCTGGGTGGCGGATGCCGGCTGTGAGGGCGTGAGCCCAATCGGCTTCGACGGCGTCGAGTTCGGCTGTGACGATGGTGTGGCACAGCTGCCCGTACGCGATGAAGCGTTGCACAGCTTCGTCGCTCGCGCCGGAGCGCGAGGACGCGAACCGCGTGACCTGACCCAAGCCTTCCCGCAGAGCGCGACGGACCTCGGGGACGTCGCAGGCCGACTGGGCATGCACCTGCATCATGAGCAACTCGCGGTCGGCGATCAGTTCAGCGTAGGCGCCGCCCATTGCGTCAAGCACGCCATCGGGGCTCTGGTCCAATGCGGCCTCAGCGCCAGCGTTGAGAGTGTGCACGATGAGCTCAAAGCACCGCTCAAGGGCCACCACGAAGAGCGCCTCCTTGCTCGGGAATAGCTTGAAGACGTACGCCGTCGAAATCTTGGCGTGCTCGGCAATCTTTGCTGTCGGCGTCCCGAGGTAGCCCGTGCGAGCGAAAGCGGAGATGGCACTCGCGATGACGGTGTCGCGCCGTTGATCTGATGTGGAGAGGATGGAGCCCATGTGAGTGACTGTACACTCACCAATCCGACGGCGCAACACGACGCTTGCGAGCCAGACTGGCGTCGAGCTCGACATCAGGGCACTCGACGGCGTCGAGCACGATGTTGCCGCACGGATTGTGCATGACCAATCAAACGTGACAGATGAAAGACCTAGTGACACTCGGCAGGCTTTCCACTCAAGGGGAGGGTCTAATCTCGCTGACTTGACATAATGTGCATTATCAGCGCATGCCCGGTGGCGGCTGAAGAGGCGGTTCCGGCCACTGCAATGCCCGTTTGCACGATGGCATTGAGAATCGCGACCACCGCATTGCGTGCACTCTCGATCGCCGAGAGAACACTCGTGCGACGCCCCAGGTGACGCCGCGTGCTGCGCCGCGTGCGCACCAGCGCCTCGCGTAGCAGGCGTTGCGCCGCACTGAGCTTCAGCGCAATTACTTGACATAACGCGCGGCCCACGTCCGCACATGTATCCAACCCGGAGAAAACACGCCGAATGCGCGTGGATGGCGGCAGTTTCCACGAGTTCGGTGCGGCTACCCGGCGGAGCCTCGTTCTCGCGTCTCAATTGGACTCACGGTGTGGCATCTCCCCCTGCGACGCCTGAGAGCGCTACTCTGGGGCCGACAACCGTCCTGCACGAACCGAGAGGCGCATCACAATGTCTACCCCAGAACAGAGCGCATATTTCGCCGCTTTCTCCCTCGATGGAAAAGATCTCACGAAGTCGGCCGTCAACGGCGTCCGAATCGCGCTGGGCGTCTCCGGCGCCGCCGCGCTCATCATCGGCCTGATCATCACCTTCTCGCCGCAGACGGCCGCAGCGGGTATCGCCCTGCTGCTCGGCATCTACCTGCTCATCGCCGGTCTGGCCTACCTCGGCATCGGCATCTTCTCCAAGGGCATCGGCGGCGGGGCGCGCGCACTCGACATCATCCTCGGCCTGCTCTTCGTCGTCGGCGGCGTGCTCGCCTTCGCGAACCTCAGCAGCACCGCAGCATTCCTGGCCGTGTTCCTCGGCGTGCTCGTCGGAATCGCATGGATCATCGAGGGCATCGTCTCGCTCGTGCAGATCGGCGACTCGCGCTCGAAGGGCTGGACGATCTTCTTCGGCCTGCTCAGCCTCGTCGCCGGTATCGTGCTCCTCTTCTCCCCGATCTGGGGCGCTGTGATCCTCTTCCTCCTGACCGGCATCAGCCTGATCATCCTGGGCATCATCCAGATCGTGCGTGCCTTCACCTTCGGCAAGGGCCTCGTCACGTCGGACTAGTCATCAGAAACAGAGAAAGGGCCCGCCGAATCGGCGGGCCCTTTCTCGTGCGTGCGAGGCGTCAGCTGAAGTCGGAGATGTCACCGACGTAGCGGGTGTTGTTCGCCGGCACCGGCTCGACGGCCGCGAGAGCGACCTCTGCAGCGAACTCCCCCACGTTGTAGACCTTGCCGGCCGACTCCTTGCGCGCCGAGATCGCGCCGGGGTTGGCACGCTCGAGCAGCGTGGCCGTGATGGTGCCCTCGATCATGTCGCCGGAGACGACGACGAACTCGATACCGGCAGCGGCGAGCTCAGGCAGCTTGGCGCGCAGCGCATCCTCGCCCGCGCGCTTGCTGCGGGCGACCGGCTCGTACTCGGGCATCGTCGGCGTGTTGTTGATGAAGTGCGCCTGGTGGCTGGTGACGAACACGACGCGGGCGCCGGGGTTCAGTGCGGGCAGCGCGGTCTCCAGCAGGTTCACCTGCGAGTCGCGGTTCAGTACCATCGCGTAGTCCTCGGCCATGCCGGACTCCATGCCGCCTGAGGCGTTCATGACGAGGATGTCGATTCCGCCGAACTCGGCCTTCACCGTGTCGATCATCCCTGCGACGGATGCCGGGTCGGTGAGGTCTGCGCCGACGGTGATCGCCGTTGCGCCCTCGGCCCGCAGCGCCTCGGCGAGCTTGATCGCGCGCGCCTCCTTGTTGCGGAAGTTGATAACGACTTTGGCGCCGGCCTCGGCGAAGTAACGCACTGTGTCGGCGCCGATGCCACGGGAGGAGCCGGTGACAAGCGCAGTCTTGCCGGCCAAGAGCTGCGGGGTGAGTGGATTGGTCACGGAGGTCTCCTCGTGTTGGTGAACGACAAATTGCGGAAGAACGGTGCGCGAGAGCGCCGCATCGAGACTACCAATCTCCCGGCCAGCGATTCGTCGGCCCCTGGTAGATCTTGGCGTGCAACTCACAGCGAGACTCGGGCGCTTTTCCGGCCTGAACTGCTAGTTTCGAATCAAGCATCGTGAGAGCGGTCGGGAGGAACGGTCATGGACGACTTCGTCGCTTCGTACGGCTGGATTGTCTGGCTGGTGCTCATCCTGCTGTTCCTCACGATCGAGGTCGTCACCCTCGAGCTGACCTTCCTGATGATCGCGGTCGGCAGTGTCGGCGGCCTGATCGCCGGCCTCTTCGGTGCCCCGTGGTGGCTCCAACTCGTCATCGCCGCCCTGCTGGCCGTCGTGCTCCTGGTGCTGATCCGCCCGCCGCTGCTCCGTGTGCTGAAACGCGGCGGCGACCCCGCCCGCAGCAACGTCGACGCCCTGCTCGGCACGGACGGAACCGTCGTGGCATCCGTCGGCGGCCAGTTCGGCACGGGCCAGGTGAAGCTCGCCAACGGCGAGACGTGGACGGCCCGCCTGTCGCCACTCACCGAACAGCGCGTTGTCGCCGCGGGTGAACGCGTGCTCGTGACCAGCATCGACGGCGCAACAGCCGTCATCGTTCCGGCCGAAAGGACGCAGCCATGAACGTGTCAGCAGAGACGATCACGCAGATTGTGATCGCGACGGTGATCGTCGTCATCGTCGTGTTCGTTCTCGTCATCCTGTTCCGTTCAATCCGCATCGTCTCTCAAGCCACCGCCGGCGTCGTCGAACGGCTCGGCCGCTACCACAAGACACTGCAGCCCGGTCTGAACCTGCTGGTCCCCTTCGTCGACCGGGTGCACCGCATGGTCGACATGCGCGAGCAGGTGGTCTCCTTTCCGCCGCAGCCGGTCATCACAGAGGACAACCTCGTCGTCTCGATCGACACCGTCGTGTACTTCCAGGTGACGGATGCCAGGGCGGCCACCTACGAGATCGCGAACTATCTCGGCGCCGTCGAGCAGTTGGCCACCACCACCCTCCGCAACGTCGTCGGCGGGCTCAACCTCGAGGAGGCGCTGACCAGCCGTGACAACATCAACGGCCAACTGCGCATCGTGCTCGACGAGGCGACCGGCAAGTGGGGCATCCGCGTCAATCGCGTCGAACTCAAGGCCATCGACCCGCCGCACTCGATTCAGGACTCGATGGAGAAGCAGATGCGCGCAGAGCGAGACCGCCGCGCCTTGATCCTGACGGCCGAGGGAACCAAGCAGTCGGCCATCCTCACCGCGGAGGGAGCCAGGCAGGCCGCCATCCTCAGTGCCGAGGGCGATGCCAAGGCCGCCGTGCTGCGCGCGCAGGGTGAGGCGGAGGCGATCATGACCGTCTTCCGTGCCATCCACGAGGGAGACCCAGACCCGAAGCTGCTCGCCTACCAATATCTGCAGACACTGCCGAAGCTCGCCGACAACCCGTCGAATAAGCTGTGGATCATCCCCAGCGAACTCACCGAGGCGCTCAAGGGGCTCAGCAGGGCGTTCATCCCACCGAGCGGTGACGGCGCCCCTCCGGCAACGCCACCGCCCCGCCCTCCAGCACAGTCAGGCCCATCCCTCTGAACCACAACGCCCCGAAGCCCTACCTCCACGGCACCGGCCCCCGCGTATTCGCGCACAGAGGGTTGGCCACCGCCGCACCCGAGAACTCGCTGCTCGCCTTCGCCAATGCGCTCGCGGCCGGTGCCAGCCACGTCGAAACCGACGTCCAGGCCAGCAGTGACGGCGTCGCCGTGATCTGCCACGACGACGATCTCAGCCGCGTCGCCTCACGGTCGGAGCGGGTGGGCGAACTGACTTTCGCCGAGCTCGGCGAGATCGACCTCGGCGACGGCCAACACATCGTCTCGCTCGCCGACGCTCTCGCCGCCTTCCCAGACACACGCTTCAACATCGATGTGAAGGATGCCGCAGCGATCGCACCGACGGCGGCGGCCGTGCGCGCGGCCGGCGCGACGCACCGCGTGCTGATCACGTCGTTCTCCGAACGGCGCCGCCGCGAGACGACCCGGCTGCTTCCCGGTGTCGCCAGCTCCGCCTCTGCGCCCCGCTTCACGCTGGCGCTGCTCGCCGCCAAGCTCGGCCTCTCCCCCGTCGTGCGCTGGGCGCTCCGCGGAGTCTCAGCCGTGCAGGTGCCGCAGAGTGCAGGGCCGATGCGCGTTACAACGCCCCGCGTCATCCGCGCCATGCACCGCGCCGGCGTCGAGGTGCACGTCTGGACAGTGAACGATGAGCGCGACATGTCCGCACTGCTCGACCTCGGTGTCGACGGCCTCGTCACCGATCGCACCGATCTGGCCGTACCGCTGATCGCCGCGCGCAACTGAGCGGCACCGCAGGCGAAACTGAGAGTTTCCTGATAAGCGGCACCCCACTCCCCTCGCCACGCCGCCCGACAAGCGAACGCACAGCTTGGAGCGCTATAACTGAGGATGCATCGCGAGAGGAGACCACACAATGGCAGATCGTAGTTTGCGTGGAATGAGACTGGGCGCACAAAGCCTGCAGAGCGAAGAGGGTGTCAGCTTTTCACCACGCGTCAACCACAGCTACCGCTGCGGCACGTGCGGTCGTGACACCGTCATGACCTTCTCGGCTGAAGCCGAAGCCCCCGAGGCGTGGGAGTGCAAGCACTGCGGCCACGAGGCCAGCCTGATCGTCGACTCGAAGCCGGTCGTCATCGACCACTCGGAAGACAAGGTCGCGCGCACCCACTGGGACATGCTGCTCGAGCGCCGCACCCGCGAGGAGCTCGAAGAGCTGCTTGAGGAGCGCCTCGTCGCCCTTCGGGCCCGTCGTGGCACGAGCAAGGTCGGCGCCTAACGCGCCGTCAGTGCACTCATGGCGCGTGCCATCGGCACAACGCTAATCGGATCGCCGGGCTTGGGGGCCCGGCGATAGCCGTTTCTGCACACCCCACACTGTGACCCGCCAGAGCGCCTCCGCCACGATGCCGAGGTGCATCTTGGATTCGCCCTCCGCGCGCTCCTCGAAGGTGATCGGGTGCTCGCGGATCACCAGGCCGGCGCGCTCCGCATGCCACGCCATCTCGATCTGAAAGCAGTACCCCTGGCTGGAGGTCGGTTCCTCGAGCAGCATACGCAGCGTCTGCGCCCTGAACACCCGGAAGCCGGCCGTGATGTCGCGGACCCGCGAGCCGAGCATGAAGCGGGAGTAGCGATTGCCCGCCCTGGAGATGGCCTGTCTCGTCTTCGACCAGTTGCTGACGCCACCGCCCGGCACCCACCGGGACCCGATCACGAGGTCCGCGCCGGCCGCCGCGAGTTCCAGCATGCGTGGGAGCTCGGCCGGATCATGGGACCCGTCCGCGTCGATCTCCACGACGTAGTCGTAACCGTTGTCGAGTGCGTAGCGGAAGCCGGAGAGGTAGGCACGGCCGAGGCCACTCTTGTCCGGGCGCACCAGTACGGCCAACCGCTCGTCGTCTCTGGCCAGCTGCGACACGATCTGAGCGGTGCCGTCCGGGCTGTTGTCGTCGACGACGAGGATGTCGGCCGCCGGCAGTGCCGCGCGGATCCGCGCGATGATCGAGCGGATGCTGGCGCTCTCCTGGAACGTCGGGACGACGACGAGGGTCCCGCGCCCGACCGGCTCAACCACGTGACACCATGACGCGGGACCTGCGCGTGCGCGCGGCGGTGATCACGGCGAGCACGAATCCGGCGAGTCCGAGCCCGGAGACCAGCCACTCGATGCCCCGACCCGCGGCGATGGCCGGCGTCACCGTGGTGCTGAGCGGAACCTCCTCGACCATCGATCCCGCCGTGAAGTCGGGGATCGATGCAATCGTGCTGCCATCGGGGGCGATGATCGCACTCGAGCTCACCGTCGAGATGTTCACGACCGTGCGACCGGTCTCGATCGCGCGCATGCGGGCGATCGCGAGCTGTTGGATGCTCTCGTCCGTGTACCGCTCCGCGCTGCCGAAGTCGGCGTTGTTCGTCTGCGCGAGGATGAGCTCCGACCCGCCGGAGATCATCTCCTTGACCAGCTGATCGTCCGCGATGTCGAAGCAGATGGCGATGCCGGCGAGGATCCCGTCGATGTCGAAGATGTTCGACTGCGTGCCGATCTCGTAGTCGCGGCTGATCAGGTCGATCAGGTCAGGGGCGAACGGGCGCCAGAACTCGCGGTCGGGCATGTACTCGGCGAAGGGAACCGGGTGCACCTTGTCGTAGATCTGCACCGCTCCCTCCCCCGCCTTCCACAGCAGGGAGCTGTTGTAGAACTTGTCGTCGCGCAGCGTGATGGTTCCAACGACGAGCGGTGCCTGCATCCGCTCGCTGATGCTGTCGAGGGTCCGCGCCGACAGCTCGCTGCGCAGCGGGTCGATGTCTGAACCGTTCTCCGGCCAGACGACCATGTCGACGTCCTCGCCGACCAGCGGCAGCGTCTCGCTGACGTGATTGGCGAGGATCTCGCCGGGAACGTACTCGGCGAAGAGGCCGGCGTTCGCGTTGCCCTGCACGGCGGCGAGCCGCGTCGTGCCAGACTGCAGCACCGGCCACGCCGGAATCGCGATGAGCAGGGCGATCGCGGCGACGGCGATGCCGCCGCGCCAGCTGAACGACAGCGTGCGCTCACGGAGCAGCTGCACGCCGAGCGCGGCCAGCAACGCGATCAGGAAGCTGAGCCCGGAGGCGCCGACCAGGCTGAGCAGCCCGGCGAAGGGCCCCTCTGTCTGCGAGAGGGCGAGCCTGCCCCAGGCGAAACCGCCGTACGGCCACACCGCGGCGATCGCCTCCCTGGCCGTCCAGAGGCCGGCCACGACCAGCGGAACCATGCCGAGGCGGCCGAGCCGTGACGGCCACACTCGTGGCCCCCAGCGCAGCACGACCGAGATCATCGCGACGGCGATCGAGAAGAAGATCGCCTGGAGCACGGCGAGTGCCACCCAGGGCAGAGGCCCCAGATACAGCGTCAGCCAGTGAATGTGGGTCAGCCAGAAGGCAAGCCCGGCGATGAGCCCGAGCAGCCACCCCATCCACGGTCCGCGGCCGAGCAGCGTCGTGAAGAGCAACGCGACCGCGACGGGTGCGAGCGGCCAGATCCCGGTGTCGGGGAAGGCGCCGTCGAGCAGCACGCCGGATGCCGCAGCCAACGGCATCGCGAGCCAGATGGGATACAGAGGCACGGCGCGCACATCGATACCCTTCGCTACCACCTGCACAGCCTATGCGACCGAGGAGTAGGCAACGATGCCACGGCGCACGGAGTCCATGGCGAGGCGGGCATTCGCGGCGACCGGGTTGTCGGCCACGACGGAGAGCTGGTCGAGCAGGTCGATCGTCTGCTTGGTCCACCGTACGAAGTCACCCGCGGCCATGTCGGCGTCGCTCAACACCTCGCCGAGCGGTGCGCCCTTCGCCCACTTCCACATCGCCAGCGCCAGGCCGGTCGCCGGCGGCTCGCTGCCTGGAAGCCGGTGCTCGCGCTCGAGGTCGTCCAGATCACTCCAGAGGGTGCCGGTGGCGTCGAACGCCTCGAGGAAGGCCCCGCGAGGCAGGTAGCGCTCCGAGAGCGTTCCCTCGTCGCGGCGCGGCTCGTAGACGAGGGTCGTCGCCATCGCGGCCAGGCTGGGGGCATCGAGCTTGTCCCAGAGGCCACGCCGCAGCGACTCGGCCACGAGCAGGTCGCGTTCGCCGTAGATGCGGCGGAGCATACGGCCGCTCTCGCTCGCCGTCAGCTTGCCGCTGGCGTCCCTGACGAGGTAGCCGAAGCCGAGCAGCAGATCGGTCACCCGGTCGAAGACGCGGGCGACGGCACCGGTCCGCGAGCGGATCTGCGCCTTCAGGGCGTCGTTCTGCTTCTTCAGCTTGAACCAGCGCTCTGCCCAGCGGGCGTGCACCTCGCGGTCTGGGCAGCTGTGGCATCCGTGCGCGCGCATCTTCTTGCGCAGCGCATTGAGCTCCTTCTGCAGCTTGTCGCGGGCGGCCCGCGACTGCTGGTCGGCACGTGAGGCCTGCTTCTCGAGATCGCTGAGGGTGCGGCGGATGCCGGCATACTCGACGAAGTCGCCGAGGTGGCAGGTCATCGACTGCGCGTAGCCGTCGAGCGACTCCTGCTGTTGTCTGGCGGTGCGGGCGAGGTCGACGACGGCCCGGTCGGCCTGGAACTGGGCGAAGGAGGACTCGAGGATGTCACGGGCGCGCGACCGCCCGAACTGCTCGATCAGGTTGACGGCCATGTTGTACGTCGGGCGGAAGCTCGAGTTCATCGGGTAGCTGCGCCTGGAGGCGAGTGACGCGACGGCCTGCGGGTCGAGCCCGTCCTGCCAGTGGATGACGGAGTGGCCCTCGACGTCGATGCCGCGGCGGCCGGCACGTCCGGTGAGCTGGGTGTACTCCCCCGGTGTGATCGGGACCCTGGCCTCGCCGTTGAACTTCTCGAGCTTCTCGAGCACGACGGTGCGGGCAGGCATGTTGATGCCGAGGGCGAGGGTCTCCGTGGCGAAGACGGCCTTGACCAGCTTGCGCTGGAACAGTTCCTCGACCACCTCCTTGAACGCGGGGAGCATTCCGGCGTGGTGGGCGGCGACGCCCCGCTCGAGGCCCTCAAGCCACTCCCAGTAGCCGAGCACCGCGAGGTCCTCGTCGAGCAGGGTGCGGCAGCGATCCTCGACGATGGCGCGGATCTCGTCGCGCTCGTGGGCCTCGGTCAGGCGCACGCCGGCGCGCAGCACCTGGCGCACGGCCTGATCGCAGCCGACGCGGCTGAAGATGAAGAAGATGGCCGGCAACAGGTTCTTGCCGTCGAGCATCGCGACGACGGCGGAGCGGTCAAGCTTGTGCGCCGACGCCGACGGCTGGTTGAACCCACCGCGGTCGTGGCCGCGCCGGCCGCGGGTGGACCGGGAGTTGATCGAGCGGGAGCCGCCCTTGGCCAGCTGGACCAGCTCGGGGTTCACCCTGTTCGTCGCGGCGACCCCGGAGGAGTCGAAGAGATCCACCATGCGGCCCCTGGCCAGCACGTGTTGCTCGAGCGGAACGGGGCGCTCCTCCGAGACGATCACGTCCGTGTCGCCGCGCACGGCCTGCAGCCAGTCGCCGAACTCCTCTGCATTGGAGACGGTCGCGCTGAGGGCGACGAGCTTCACCTCGCTCGGCAGGTGGATGATCACCTCCTCCCAGACGGCACCGCGGAAGCGGTCGGCGAGGTAGTGCACCTCGTCCATCACGACGAAGGCGAGGTCGGCGAGCAGATCCGAGTCGGCGTAGAGCATGTTGCGCAGCACCTCGGTGGTCATCACCACGATGCGCGCACCGGAGTTGATGTTGGTGTCACCGGTGAGCAGCCCGACGTTCTCCGGGCCGTAGTCTGCGACGAACTCCTGGAACTTCTGGTTGCTCAACGCCTTCATCGGCGCCGTGTAGAAGACCTTCGCCGAGGGCTCCTGCATCGCCTGGTAGACCGCGAACTCGGCCACGATCGTCTTGCCTGCACCGGTCGGCGCGGCGACGAGCACGCTGCGCCCCGCTTCGAGCGACGAGCAGGCCGCCTTCTGGAAGGGGTCGAGATCGAAGCGCTGCAATTCGCGGAACGCCTGAACGAGGGGCGTCCGCTGGTTCAGACGGGAGGCCGCGTAACGCTCGGCCGGGGAGAGTGTGGTCACGCCCCTAGCCTAGATCGGCGTACTCGGCCTCCAGCGCAGCCGCGCGCTTGGCCATTCGCCGATCGTGCAGGAATGCGATGCCGTATGCCAGGAAGTAGAGCAGCACCATCGGGATGGCGAGCATGAACATGGAGACGACGTCGGCGGCCGGGGTGGCGATCGCGGTGAAGAGGCAGATGATCAGGATCGCGATGCGCCACGACTTGATGATGGATACCGCGCTCAGGATGCCCGCGAAGTTCAACAGGACCAGGAAGACCGGCAACACGAAGGCAACGCCGATGGCGAGCAGCAGCTTCAGCACGAAGTTGAAGTAGGCGGTCGCCTCGAAGTAGGTGACGGTGTCGGTCGGCGCGAAGCTGGCCATCAGGCCGACGATGTTCGGCAGCACGATCCAGCCGGCCGCGCAGCCGACGAAGAACAGCGGAACGGCGGTGAAGAAGAAGCCGAAGGTGTAGCGCTTCTCCTTGCCGGTGAGGCCAGGCGTGAGGAAGGCGAAGATCTGGTACAGCCACATCGGGCTGGACAGGATCAGACCGGAGTACAGCGAGATCTGCAGGCGCAGGTCGAACGCCGAGGTGATGTGCGGGTAGTTGATCTCGGCCTTGCGGTGCTGGGCCTCGGCCATCGCGGTCACGGGTTCCCGCAGCTGCTCCCAGATCCACTCGGAGAGCATCCAGCCGATGGCCGCGCCGATGACGACGCCGATGGCCGCGAGAAAGAGCCGCTTGCGCAGCTCAAGGAGATGAGCGCCAAGCGGCATCTTGCCTTCGCGGCTGCGGCGCGTGTCGCGTTCAGACACTACTTAAGGCTTGGGAGTTGTGTCGGATGCCGCGGGCTCTGCGCCCTCGGTCGACGCGTCCTTCGCTGCGGCATCCGGCTTGATCTCAGACTTGAGGATCTTCATCGACTGACCGAGGCTGCGCGCCAGGGCGGGAAGTTTGGGTGCGCCGAAGAGAAGCAAGATCACCACGAGGATGATGATTGCGTGCCATCCGGTGAGGTTGTTAAGCATGTGGTTGAGTCCAATTCTCGGCGGAGCGTACGAGTAGTTTACCCCGCGTGATGCGCTTGTCGCGGCTGCGCTGCCGCTTTTCGGCCCGAACGACGCGGTTCTGTTGCACAACGAGGGCGAGCTCGGCGCTCGGCTGAAAGACTGCTGAGGGTTTGCGGCCCGGTGCCACGTCGTCCAGCTGTGCATCGAGCACGCTGAGCGCGTCGCCCAGGGTGCTGAGCTCCTCGGCCGCTGCCATCGTCTTGCGGAACAACACGACGGCAAAATACGCGAGCATTCCGAGCAGGCCGAGGATGAGGCCACCCCAGATCAGCCACCAACTCCACCATGGCATGATCAGTCCTCGTCGCCGTCGTACTGTGCCGCGCCGGCGGCCGCCCACTCTGCGACCACCCGACGCGCCTCATCGGGCGCGACCACCGTGACGAGGCCGGGAAGCCCTGCCACGAGGCGCTTCAGTCCGTGGTAGTGCGAGACGCGGATGGTGACCCGCACCCTGTCACCGTCGCGCTTCTTGCGGGCGCCCGGCGTGATGTAGTCGCTCAGAACGGGCAGGGCATCACTCGGCAGCTCCAACTCGACGCGCAGATCGTCGTCGGAGACGGCGAAGAGCGTGCTCGGCAGCGCGACCTCGTCGCCGTGGCGGGAGACCGGCTGCTCCGTTCCCCGCAGCTCGGTGATGCGGTCGAGGCGGAAGGTGCGGACGGCGTTGCGCAGGTGGCACCAGCCGCGCAGGTACCAATCCTGATCGACGGACTCGATGCGCAGCGGGTCAACCCGCCTGGACTCCCGCTCCCCGCGGGCGTTGAGGTAGGAGAATTCGACCTGGGTGCCGCGATTGACGGACGTCTGCAGGATGTCGAGCTGCTCGACGCTGGCGTCCGCGGCGGTCGCCGTCTCACTCACGGCGAGCTGGCTGGGCGTCGCAGACGCTCCGCGGGTGAGCTTGGCCATCAGGGTCGCGATGGCATCGCGCTTGCCGTGTTCAGGCAGCGCCGCGAGGTACTGGAGCCCCGCGATCAGCGCGGCGGCCTCCCTGGCGGAGAAGCGCGGTGCGTCGTCGAGGGCGACCTGGTGCGTGAGCACGATCGTGTCGTGGTCGAGGAACTCGTCCCACGCGATGTCGAAGAGGTCGCCGTGCTGGTACTGCTTGGTCTCTCCGGGAACACCGGAGACGGCGATCAGCGCGACGGCGTCACGGATGCGCTCCGGCTCGACGCCGAAGTGCGCTGCGGCATCCGTCACACTCACCCTGTCGTGGTCGAGCAGGTAAGGAACGAGGGCCAGCAACAGCGCCAGCTTGTCCTGGGCGCGGAACACGGCGCTCATGCGCCAGCCCCCGCGTGCAGCTCGCGCACCTGGATCAGGCGGTGCCGCACGGCCTGACGCAGCGGCGCCGGGGAGAGCACGAGAACCTCCGGGCCGAAGCCGCTGAGCTCATCGGCGAAGATGTCGAGGTCGGTGAAGTGCACCGCATACTCCCACATGTCTGCCTCCCCCGTTCTGGTCGTCGTGCTGCCAGGCCGCTTCGCCAGGCGCAGCTCTGCGTCGCTGCCGGCGAGTACTCGGAGCGTTGCGACGTTGCCCTGCCACACGCGCTCGAGTTCGGCGAGCGAGTTCTCGGCCTGCCCGGGGCCAGGCACCTCGAACGGGGCGCCTGCAACAACCTCGACGGCCCCGACGATGCGCGAGAGCAGGAACGTGCGCGGCGCCCTGGCCCGCTGGTCGAAGGCGGTGAGGTGCCAGCGCCCCTCGTGAACGACGAGGGCGCGCGGTTCGACGGTGCGCAGCAACGGCTTCTTCTGCCCCGGCTTCAGGTAGAGGAAGCGCACACGCTGGTGCCGGTCGAGTGCCTGGGTCAGCGGCGTGAACGCGGCCTCACGCACACGCAGCCGCGGTGCGTAACCGATGACGGCGTCATCCGTGTCGATGCCGAGGGAACGGAGCTTGGTGATCGCGCGGCGGGAATCCTCGGAGAGCGAGCCCTCGCGCCACACGGCTGCTGCGAGCCCGAGCAGAGTGATCTCCTCCGATGAGAAGGTGATGTCGGCCGGCAGCTCGTAGAGCGCCTTGGGGATCCGGTACCTGGCGGCCTGGGTGTCGCCTGGCCGCTCGGGCGAGTCGAGCGTCTCCAGCGGGATCCCGAGCTCGCGGATGTCGTCCTTGTCGCGCTCGAACTGGCGCTCGAGGCTCGCGTTGTTGCCGCCGAGCACATAGCGCTGGCGGTAACCCTGCACCGTGGAGAGGATCTCGGCCTTGCCGAGGCCCTGCTCGCTCGCGAGCAGGGCCAGGACCAGGCTGAACAGCCGCTCCTCGACCGAGACCGCGCTGGCGTCCATGATGGCTAGGAGATGCCGAGGATGTCGACGACGAAGACGAGGGTCGAGTTCGGCGGCACAGCGCCGTTGCCCTGCTCCCCGTAGCCGAGCTCGGGCGGGATCACGGCAATGATCTGGGAACCGACCTGCTGGCCGATGAGCGCGTCGGCGAAGCCGGTGATGACACCGTTCTGCACCGTCTCCGAACCGGGGGCCGCCGCGAAGACCGCTGGGGCGCCGCGGCTCCAGCTGGAGTCGAAGACCTTCTTGGTGTCCCAGAGCACACCGGTGTAGTGCACGACGACCTGGTCGCCCTCTTCGATCGTCTCGCCGTCGCCCTGCTTGAGCACGGCGACCTGGAGGTCGGTCGGGGCGGCTGCGGAGGGGATCGTGATGCCGGGAACACCGTTCGCGTCGAGGACGACGGCAGGCATGCCCTCTGCGGCGGCCTTCGGGGTGCCGTTCGCGCGCGGCAGGTAGCTGCGGTTCACGTCGATGACGAAGACGAGGGAATCCTCGGGTGCGACGCCCAGCTGCGGGTTGCCTGCCTCCCCGAATGCGTCTTCAGGCGGAACGACGAGCGTGACGCGGGAACCCTCCGTGGCACAGAGCAGGCCCTGCTGCACGCCAGGCATCAGCTTGCCGTCGACCAGCGCGAACGAGAGGGCCTGTGAACCGTCGTACGCCGACTGCTCGATGAGCTCGCCGCTCGTGCCGTTGTAGACGCTCCAGTCGATGCTGATCTGCTGGCCCTCGACCGTGCCGGGCCCCTCGCCCTCGCGCACAACGGTGCGCTCGGTGCTGGAGACCTTGAGCGGGGTCGGGAAGTCGACCGTGGGCTTGGCGCCCTCGTCGCCGCTGACCTTCACGATCGTCGACGACTCGCCAGACGGCACCGCGCTCTCGCAGCCGGGGCCCGTGCTGGGCGCGCAGGCGGTCAGGCTCACGGCGAGCAAGCCGGCGGAGATGAGCAGTGCGGGGATCTTGCGCACGAGTCCTCGTTTCGATGCAGTGGGTGTCGTGGAACGGATGGTGCGAGTCTGGCGACCCTGCACAAGTTTAGTCAGCCTCAGCCTCGGGCTCGGCGTCGTCGGCATCGCGCGCCTTGGAGAGCTCTGCGCTGGCCGTTGCGGCGCGCACGCGCTTGCGCAGGCTCTTGGGGCTGACGCTGCGCTCACCGAGGCTGCCCGGCGTCCACAGCTCGACGTCTTCGTCGCTGAAGTCGGTCTTGGACGGCCGGCGCTTGAGCTCGGGAAGCACCGCTCCAGGAGCGAGGCGGCGAGCGGTGAGGAGGAATCCGGTGTGCCCGATCATGCGGTGGTCCGGGCGCACGGCCAGGCCCTCGACGTGCCAGCCGCGCACCATCGTCTCGCTCGAATCGGGGTTCGTGTAGTCGCCTGTCGCGCGGATCGCCTCCGCGACACGGGAGAGCTGGGTGACGGTGGCCACGTAGCAGAGCAGCACGCCGCCCGGCTTGAGGGCGAGCGAGACCGCGGACAGGCACTCCCAGGGGGCGAGCATGTCGAGCACGACGCGGTCGACGCTGCCTGGCTCCGTGACCTCTGGCAGGGCGTCGGAGAGGTCGCCGAGGGTGATCGACCAGTTCTCGGGGTCGTAGCCGAAGAAGGTGGCCGCGTTGCCACGGGCGACCGTTGCGAAGTCTTCACGACGTTCGAAGGACTTGAGCGTTCCGCTCGGCCCGATGGCGCGCAGCAGCCAGAGCGAGAGCGCGCCGGACCCGACGCCGGCCTCGACGACCGTCGCCCCGGGGAAGATGTCGGCGAGGCCGATGATCGCCTGGGCGTCCTTCGGGTAGATGATGGCGGCGCCGCGCGGCATCCCCATGACGAAGTCGTTGAGCAGCGGGCGCAGCGCCAGGTGCTCGATGCCGACGTTGTTGACGACGATGGAGCCGTCCGGCTGACCGATGATGGAGTCGTGCGCAAGCAGACCGCGGTGGCTGTGGAAGACCTTGCCGGGCTCGAGCATGAAGGTGTTCAGCTTGCCCTTGGGCCCGGTGAGCTGCACGCGGTCACCCGCGCGGAACGGGCCGCTGTTCTGCGGGAGGCTGGCCGGCTGGTCGCCCTGGGGCTTGGCTGCGGAAAGTTCGGTCATGGGGTCACCACTTCTGAATCGGAGATGTTCTCGACAAACACGGTGGCGATGTCGGCAAGTGTGCGCTCGGCCAGGGTCGCCCAGAGCGTGTAGCTGGGGTCTTCCGGGAGCGTGATGATGTGCGGAACGGCGATGGTGACCGCTCCGGATGCCGCGGCGCTGGCCACACCGGGGACGGAGTCCTCGAAGGCGACGCAGTGCTCGATCGGCACGTCGAGGAGTGCCGCGGCGCGCAGGTACGCCTCGGGGTGTGGCTTGGGGTTCTCGACGTGGTCACCGGCGACGATGACGTCGAAGGCGCGGAAGCCGATGAGTTCGACGATCCGCTCGGCCATCGACGACATCGACATCGTGACGAGAGCGGTGGGGATCTGCAGCTCGCGCAGCTCGGCGAGGAGCTCGCGCGCCCCCGGCCGCCACGGAACGCCCTCGGAGACAAGCAGCTCCTCGACACGAGCGGTGAGCCTGGCGATGATTTCGTCGGCCTCGAGCCGCACGCCGGCCTTCTGCAGGATGACGGCAGAGACGCTGAGCCCGTTGCCGACCATCTGCAGGCCGTCCTCGTGCGTCCAGACACCGCCGAAGCTCGTCACAAGCTCCGTTTCGGCTTGCATCCAGTACGGCTCGGTGTCGACGATGGTGCCATCCATGTCCCAGAGAACGGCGGCAGGAGAGTGTGTAGTCACGGGGATCAAGTCTAGAGGAGTGGGTGCGGGCATATCCTTAGAGGCGGGGCCGGAGTGGCCCTCTGGTGAATGAGCGGAGACGTTTCGGTGACGACGGGCAGCAGAATCCTGGGTGGTCGCATCTTGGTGGTCGCGTTCGAGGGCTGGAACGACGCCGGCGAGGCGGCATCCGGTGCGGTTCGCTCGTTGAAGGAGGAGCTCGAGCTCACCGAGATCTTCGCCGTTGACCCCGAGCTGTACTTCGACTACCAGTTCAACCGTCCGACGATCGGAATCGACGACGACGGCAAGCGCTCGCTGACCTGGCCGAGCACGGTGCTGTACGGCCCGAGCGTTCCGGGCGAGCCGAGCGAATCGCTGGCGGCGGATGCCGAGATGCAGGTGAGCGGGGCCAACGACGGCAACATCTACCTGCTGCTCGGAACCGAGCCGTCCCGCACCTGGAAGGGTTTCACCGCCGAGGTCATCGACGCCGCCCTCGCGGCCGACATCGGCGGGATCGTCTTCCTCGGAGCGATGCTCGCCGATGTGCCGCACACGCGGCCGATCTCGATCTTCACCTCAAGCGACAACGCGGAGGTGCGTGCAGAGCTCGACATCGAGCGCAGCAACTACGAGGGGCCGATCGGCATCCTCAGCGTCATCGCCGATGCCGCAGAGCGGGTCGGCATCCCGACGCTCTCCATCTGGGCCTCCGTGCCCCACTACGTGCACCACGCCCCGTCGCCGAAGGCGATGCTCGCCCTGATCGACAAGCTTGAGGAGCTGACGGACGTCACGATCCCGCGCGGTGACCTCGTCAGCGAGGCGGCCGTCTGGGAGGCCAGCATCAACGACCTCGCCAGTGACGACGAGGAGATGGCGTCGTACATCGTGCAGCTGGAGCAGGCCCGCGACACGGTGGACTCCCCTGAGGCCAGCGGCGAGGCAATCGCGCAGGAGTTCGAGCGTTACCTTCGCAAGAGCAACACGGACGGCAAGGCCGGAGACGGCAAAGCCGACGGGCGCGACGGCAAACCGGGCGATGAACCGTGGCGGCCACAGGCGTAGCCTGATGGCATGACGGATCGGGATCTCCGAACCAACCCATTCGCGCTGCCTGACGCCGAGCAGCCACGCGTCGGCCACTACGCCGTCGGCGGCTGCGCGCTCTATGCGGAGACGCGCGGTACCGGGCAGCCGATCCTCCTGATCGGGGCCTCGAGCGATGACGCCGAGATGTTCCGACCCATCGCCGAACGGCTGGGCGGCTTCACCGTCGTGAGCTACGACCGCCGCGGGACGCTCCGCAGCGGTCGCGAGGGCTGGCCGTGCGATTCGGCCAGGCACGCGGATGACGCGGCCGGGCTGATCGGGGCGCTCGGGCTCGCGCGCGTCGACGTGTTCGGGGCGTCGGCTGGCGCAATCGTCGCAGTGCAGCTGGCGCTGCGGCATCCGCGTCTCGTCCGGCGGGTGTTCGCGTACGAGCCGGGCTATCTGCGCTACTCGGCATCCGGCACCGCGCTCAGGCGAAACGGGACGACATCCGTTGACCGCCACCTGGCGGCTCACCCCGGCGACTGGTCAGGGGCGATGGGCGCAGCATCGCGCGGGCTGCTCGATGACCCGCCAGGTCTCGGCTGGTACGGAGAGCGCGGCCTGGCGCTCGCCGAGAACTTCGTCAGCGATGACATCCCTGCCAGCGGCGAACTCGCCGACCTCGACGCGCTCGACGCCTCCGGCGTCGAGGTGCGCTTCGCCTACGGCAGCGCCTCACATCCCGCGTTCCGCGAGATTGCCGCGGCGCTGAGCAGGCGCGCCCCCGATCGGATCGAGGGCGCCGGCCACGTCGCATTCCACACGCCGGAGATCATCGCCGACTACCTCAGGCTGCGCTGCGCCTGACCCCGGCTCAGGCCGCGATCACGCCGGCGCCGAGGAACCAGAAGAGCAGCCCGCCGAGCAGGATGCGGTAGATCACGAAGGGCAGGAAGCTGCGCTTGGAGATGTAGCTCATGAAGAACGCGATCACGACGAGCGCGACGAAGAAGGCGATGACGGTGGCGACCAGGGTCTCGAACGGGCCGAACACCTCGGGGAGGCAGCCGCTGGCACCCGCGACGCACGGATCGGTGATCGAGTTGTAGACCTGGTAGAAACCGCTGCCGAACACGGCGGGGATCGCCAACAGGAAGGCGTAGCGGGCCGCTGCTGCGCGCTCGTAGCCGAGGAAGAGGCCCATCGTGATGGTGCCGCCTGAACGCGAGACGCCGGGCACAAGGGCGAGCGCCTGGGCGAAGCCGAATGCGACGCCGTGCGGGTAGGTGAGTTGGTCGAGCTTGCGCTTCTTGGCCCCGACGTAATCGGCGATGCCGAGCAGGATGCCGAAGACGATCAGCATCGTCGCGGTGATCCAGAGGTTGCGCAACGTCGTCTCGATCTGATCCTTGAACACGATGCCGAGGATCGCGATCGGCAGCGAGCCGATGATGATCAGCCAGCCCATGCGGGCATCCGGGTCGTTGCGCGGGATCTTGCCTGCGATCGACTGCGCCCAGCGCGCGATGATGCGCACGATGTCGCGCCAGAAGAAGATCACAACGGCAAGTTCCGTGCCGATCTGAGTGATCGCCGTGAACCGCGCCCCCGGGTCTTCTCCGGTGCCGAGGAAGGAACCGACGATGCTGAGGTGGGCGCTCGAGGAGATCGGCAGGAACTCGGTGAGCCCCTGCACGAGACCCAGGATGATGGCGTTGATGAGATCCAAGTTGAGGCTCTTCCGTGGCTAGTAGTTCAGAAGCAGGTCACCGAGAACCCGCCTGCCAAAGACTAATGCGTCGAGCGGAACGCGCTCGTCGACTCCATGGAACATCGCAGGGAAATCGAGCTCGGCCGGCAGCTTGAGCGGCGCGAACCCATAGCCGGTGATGCCGAGCAGGCTGAGCGCCTTGTTGTCGGTTCCACCGGAGAGCAGGTAGGGCAGAACGGGGGCGCCGGGGTCGTGCCGGTGCAGCGTGTCGGTGACGGCGTCGACCAGCCCGCCGCTGAACGGCGTCTCGAGGCCGATGTCGCGATGCATGATCACGATCTCGATATCCGGCCCGACGATCTCCTGCACCTCGGCCAGAACGGCCTCCTCCTCACCCGGCAGGGTGCGGATGTCGATGAGGGCCTCGGCCAGGTCGGGGATGACGTTGTGCTTGTAGCCGGCGCTGAGCAGTGTCGGGTTCGTCGTCGTGCGGAGCGATGCCAGCAGGAATCCGGATGCCGAGCCCGTGGCCAGCGCGAGCTCGTCCGGCCCGACGCGCTGCGGGTCGGCATCGAGGATCCGCGCGATCTCGCCGAGCAACAGGGTTGTCGTGTCGGTGAGCTTGATCGGCCACTCCCGACGGCCGAGCTTCGCGACGGCCTCTGCCAGCTTGGTGATGGCGTTGTCGTGGATCAGGCGGGATCCGTGTGCCGCGCGACCGCGCGCGACGAGCTTGATCCACAGCAGCGCCTTCTCGCCCGTCTGCAGCAGGTAGGAGCGCTTGTCACCGATCGAGATCGAGTATCCTCCGACCTCGCTGATCGCCTCCGTTGCGCCGGCGAAGAGTTCCGGGTGGTTCTGGACGAGGTGGTGGGAGCCCTGGACTCCCCCGGCCTCCTCGTCGGCGAAGAACGCGACGACGAGGTCGCGCTCCGGCTGAGTGCCTGCGCCGAGGATGTCCTGCAGCGCGGTGATGATCATGGCATCCATGTTCTTCATGTCGACGGCGCCACGACCCCAGAGCAGGCCGTCCTTGATCTCTCCACCGAATGGGTCGACAGACCAGTTGGCCGGATCGGCCGGAACGACGTCGAGGTGGCCGTGCACGACGAGCGCCGGCTTGTCCGCGTTGCGCCCACGAACGCGGGCGACGACGCTCGTGCGGCCGGGATCGGCCTCGAACAGTTCCGGCTTCAGCCCGAGCGCGCGCAAATGCTCTGCCATGTACTCGGCGGCCTCGGTCTCGCCGTTCGCCCTGCCCTCGCCGTAGTTCGAGGTGTCGAAGCGGATGAGATCCCGCGCGATGAGCGCTGTTGCATCGAGTTCAGAAAAGTTGTCAGCGGACGAATCACCGGGTTGGACCATGGATTCACGCTACCGGACCACCCGCACGATCGGCGTGTCGCAGCGCCGGTGACTGGAACGCTCAAACCGGCCTCCGAATCCGTGCTAATCTCGTCTTCGGCCGCTGAGAGATCAGCTGCCGGGAACACATGCGCGGGTGGCGGAATTGGCAGACGCGCTAGCTTGAGGTGCTAGTGCCCTAACGGGCGTGGGGGTTCAAGTCCCCCTTCGCGCACACTGTGTTGAGACAGTCTGTTTCGTAGGAAGCAGAGAAGAAAAGGGCCGGATCGAGAGATCCGGCCCTTTTCTGTTTTCTGCCAGCAACACTCATGCCCAGACACGCCCGGGCCCCACCGCGCAGGCATGGTCGCGTCCGAATTCGTGCTAATCTCTTTCTCGGGCCGCTGAGAGATCAGCTGCCAGAAACACATGCGCGGGTGGCGGAATTGGCAGACGCGCTAGCTTGAGGTGCTAGTGCCCTAACGGGCGTGGGGGTTCAAGTCCCCCTTCGCGCACACTGTGTTGAGACAGTCTGTTTCGTAGGAAGCAGAGAAGAAAAGGGCCGGATCGAGAGATCCGGCCCTTTTCTGTTCCGGCAGTCAGTTGCTGTTGCAGGCGAGGTCGGCGATGTCAGCAGGGATGGTTCCTGCGGCGCATTCGGCGCGCCGGTTCTTCGTTACCCACGTGCCGCCTTCGATGTGGAAGACGCCGGTGGAGGACCCTTCCCCTCCAGCGACGCTGATGCCCGCCGTCGCCCATTCGCCGGAGCAGGCGAACTGGTTGTCGCTGACGTTGCCGTCGGGCAGCCCGACCGCATCCACCGCCGCCTGGAGAGCAGCCTGCGAGCAGTCGACGCCGACCGCCGCCGTCGGGGGCGGTGGCAGTGGCGGTGCCGGCGTCATGACGAAGCCGAATTCGCACGTGTAGCCGATCTCGCCGCCCGGGTTGATGCCGCCGTTCTGTCCTGTGCCGGCGACTGCTCCATTGCTGTACAGCACCCCATCGAAGGTGGTGCTGATCTCGGACGGCTCCGTCAGATCGAGACGGATACTCACGGCCCCGGCTGCCGTCGTGACCGGGCCCGTCATCGTGAAACCGGATTCCATCAGGTACGTCGCCTGTCCGCTTGCGATGCTGATCCTGCGGCCTTCCATCACCGTCGGGCAGTCCGGCTCCACATCCAGGATGTAATCCCCGTCGGCCAGGGTCGCATCCTCATGCGCTGGCGGCGACAGGGTGAAGGTGAACGCACAGTCGTAGCCGGATCCGGGGCCGGCGGTGTCCTTCCCCGGCCCAGTGACGGTTCCGTCCTCGGCGAGGGTGCCGTCGAGCAGCAACTGGAGTCCGCCGTTCCCTCCGTTGAGTTCGATCGACACGGCCGTTCCGTCGACGGTCACCGGTCCGGTCTTGGTCACTCCCTCGAGCGGGAGTGTGGCCGTCCCGTTCGACACGGTGAGTATGGTCCCGTTCATCGGCGTAACGCACGTCGTGGGTTCCACGGTGAGCAGGTAGTCACCGTCAGCGAACGTCGCCGGCGGCGGGCTGCTCGTCTCGACGGCCGGTGACGCGGTGGGCGACGGGGCGGATACGGCACAGGAGCAGAGCAGGAGCGCGCCGAGCACGCCAACGACGAGTGCGGGTATACGCCAGACCATGCCACGGCCCTTCGCCTCGGATGGCGGCTGGGCCGCCTGCGACGCCGCCAAGGTTACGCCCGATCAGTGCGGCTGTCTACGGTGACCGGTTGACTTTATAGAACATAAGTTCGAGACTTGAAGCGTGTCCATGCTTGCCGAGAATCGCCAGACGATTGAGCACGCCGGGGCGAACGCCCGGGTGCTCGAGCTTCAGGCGCGCATTCACAGCATGCAGGCGACGACGCTCGACGAGCGCGCACTGCCGACACTGCCCGCCCTGGCATCCGTGCTGCCGGGCGGCGCGCTGCGACAGGGCTCCGTCTACTCCGTCTCCGGTTCGACGACGCTGGCCATGGCCATGCTGGCCGCGCCGTCGGCCGGCGGCGCCTGGTGCGGGGTCGTCGGCGTTCCCGACTTCGGCGTCGAGGCGGCAGCACGCATCGGCATCGAGCTGGAGCGGCTCGTGCTGGCCCCATCCCCCGGCGATCAGTGGCTCACCGTCACCGCCGCGCTCGTCGACGTGCTCACCGTGGTCGTGACCCGGCCGCCGCGTCGGGTCGGCGATGCGGATGCCGCGCGCCTCAGCGCCAGACTGCGCCAACGCGGCGCAACCCTCGTCGTGCTCGGCGACTGGCCGCAGAGCGAGGCGACGCTGCGCATCGACGACAGCGACTGGCGCGGGCTCGGGGCAGGCCACGGGCACCTCTCCGGTCGGGAGGCGACGGTGACCGCTGGAGGACGCCCCGGCGCCGGCCGTCCCCGGAGCGCCAGGCTCTGGCTGCCCGACGCCCATTCCGGGGTTCGGGCAAGCGAGCCTCGATCGGGCGGAATGCGCGATGTCCTCACCCTGCGGCGCGGGGGCGCCCTCGGCTGAGAGCACCTCCAAGACACTGGCGAAGCGGTCCGCACAGGAGGAGAATTACCGCAGAGGGCGCGTTTCGCGCCCATGGAGATGAACCGCTCATGATCGTCCAGATCATCATTCTCATCGTCGTCATCGCTCTCGCGCTGGTGCTCTTCTTCCTGTCGGTGAAGGTCGTCAAGCAGTATGAGCGCGGAGTCGTGCTGCGCTTCGGGCGCCTGCACGCAACGAAGGAGCCCGGCCTGCGGTTCATCATTCCGGTCGTTGACGTGATGCACCGGGTCTCGTTCCGCATCGTCACCCTGCCCATTCAGTCACAGGGCATCATCTCGCGCGACAACGTCAGCGTCGGGGTGTCCGCCGTCGCCTATTACCGCGTCGTCGACCCGGTGAAGTCGGTGCTTGCAATCGAGGATGTCGGCGCCGCCATCGATCAGATCGCCCAGACCACCCTGCGCAAGGTCATCGGCCAGCACACCCTGGACGAGACCCTGGCCGAGACGGAGACCCTGAACATCAACATCCGCGAGATTCTTGACCACAACACGCTCGATTGGGGCGTCGAGGTCACCCTCGTCGAGCTGAAGGACATCCTGCTGCCTGACTCGATGAAGCGGGCGATGGCCAGGCAGGCAGAGGCCGAACGCGAGAAGCGGGCCAAGATCATCAACGCGGAGGGTGAAGCGCTCGCCGCCGCGGCGCTCGGGGACGCCTCCGACGTCATGATGGCGCATCCGGTCGCCCTGCAGCTGCGCAATCTGCAGAGCCTTGTCGAGATCGGCGTCGACAAGAACACCGTCGTCGTCTTCCCCGCACCGCTGATGAGCACCATCGCCGAGCTGGGGACCTTCCTGGCGAGAGAGGCAGAGGCCGGCTCGGGCGGGGCGACCGCGGCGCCGACGGTTCCGCACGCGCTGCCGGAGGCCGTGTGATGGCGACGCGCCGCCGGCGGACGGGATTGACTTAATCGAACAGATGTTCGATGCTTGATGTATGCCCGAATCGACACAACTCGGCTCGGAGAAGCTCAGCCGGACCATCGTGCTCTGGCTGCCTGACTGGCCGATCACCGCGGCCATTCAGGCCGCCGCGGATGAGGACGGCGCAGATGACGAGCGCCCGCTCGCGCTGATCGAACACGGTCTGGTCTTCGCCTGCTCCCCCGCCGCGCGCGCAGCCGGGGTGCAGCGCGGACTCAAACTGCGCGAGGCGCAGTCCCGCTGCACCGATCTGCTCGTGCTGCCCTACGACCCAGCGCACGATGCGCGGGCCTACGAACCGATTCTCGCGCGGCTGGAGCAGCTGGTTCCCGGCGTGCAGCTGATGCGGCCTGGCACCAGTGCGATCCGGGCCCGCGGGCCCGTTCGCTTCTACGGCGGGGAGGAGCAGGCTGCTGCCGCCCTGCTCGACGGCCTGACGGTGCAGGGCCTGCTCGGGGCGGCCGGCGCACGCGTCGGCATCGCCGACGGCCCATTCGCGGCAGAGCAGGCGGCCCGCGCGACGAGCGCCACCCACCCAGTGCGCCTGATCCCCTCCGGTCAGTCCGCCGCCTTCCTCGCGCCATTCCCGATCGGGATCCTGGTCGACACCCGCATGGCCACGCTGCTCAGGCGCCTCGGCGTGAGCACCCTGGGCGAGTTCGCCGCACTGCCGGCCGTCGATGTGCACCGGCGTTTCGGCGCGATCGGGGCGGAGGCCCACGCCCTGGCCGGGGCGGCGGACGGGCGCGTCGTCGTCGCCAGGGCCCTGCCGAAAGACTTCGATGCGGTGATCGAGTTCGAGCCGGCACTGGAACAGGTCGAGCAGGTCGCGTTCGGCATCCGTGCTGCTGCGGACGAGTTCGTGGCAGCACTGACCCGTTCCCGCCTCGTCTGCACGGCCATCCAGGTGCAGCTCGTCAGCGAACGCGGCAGCGTCTCAGAGCGCAGCTGGCTGCACCCGCGCTGGTTCACCGGCGCCGACGTCGTCGACCGGGTGCGCTGGCAGCTGCAGGGCGCGGCATCGGCCTCGTCCGCGTCCCCGGCTTCGGCGGAGAAGGGCCTGCGCTCCGGCATCGTGCGGGTGCGGGTGAGCCCGGAGCGGGTGGATTCGACGGGCAACCACGAGCAGGGGCTGTGGGGAACGGGCCCGGATGAGCGCATCCACCACGGGCTCACCCGGGTACAGAGCATGCTCGGCCACGAGGGCGTCGGAACGGCGGTGATCGCCGGCGGGCGCCTGCTCGCCGAGCGCACCGTGTTCGTGCCGTGGGGCGACGCGCCACCCGCCGCAGCGCCAGGCTCGACCGGTGCGCCGTGGCCGGGCAGCCTGCCCCCGGTCGCTCCGGCGACCGTGTACAGCACCAGGCAGCAGGTGACCGTGCTCGACGAGCACGGCGACGGCCTCGACGTCGACGCCCGCGGCATGTTGAGCGGCTCACCGGCGACCTTGCGCATCGGCGAGCAGCTGGCACGGGGTGTCAGCGCGTGGGCTGGCCCGTGGCCGGTCGTCGAACGCTGGTGGGATGCCGCATCCGCCCGCCGTCTGTACCGCTTCCAGGTCGTCGACTCCAGCGGCATGGCCTGGCTGCTCGCCTATGAGATCAACGACGCGGCGATCGACAGCGGCACCGACGCCCTGTGGTGGGCGGAAGCGAAGTACGACTGATGGGCTGGAGCAACCCACCCAGGTCCTGGGCCGAGATGGAGCGCACCCTCTCTGGCCGCCCACCCGTGCGCCCGGAGAGCCCGCTCTCGCGCAAGCGTGAGCCGTACCAGCCGCGCCGCATCGAGACCGAGCACGCCGACAGCGTCGTGCCGTACGCCGAGCTGCATGTGCACTCCCACTACAGCTTCCTCGACGGCGCCAGCTCGCCTGAGCAGCTGCTCGAGGAGGCCAAGCGGCTGGGCCTTCACGGCATCGCCCTGACCGACCACGACGGCTTCTACGGCGTGGTGCGCCTGGCGGAGACGGCCGAGAGCTACCCGGAGGTGAAGACGATCTTCGGCGCGGAGCTCTCGCTCGGCCTGAGCGGCCCGCAGAACGGCGTCGCCGACCCGGAGGGCAGCCACCTGCTTGTGCTGGCGCGCGGCGAAAGCGGCTACCACCGGCTGGCCGCCGCCATCACCGCCGGGCAGCTGGCCGGGGCGGAGAAGGGTCGCCCGGTCTACGAGCTCGAGCAGCTCGCCGCGGCGGCAGCCGGAGAGTGGCTGATTCTGAGCGGATGCCGGAAGGGCGCCGTGCGGCAGGCGCTGGCCGCCGCGGTGACCCCGGCAGAGGGCGCGGACGCCGCCGCGGCCGAACTCGCCGAACTCGTGCGCCTGTTCGGCGCGGGCAACGTCGCCGTCGAGCTCTTCGACCACGGTCACCCGCTGGACAGCGCGACGAACGACGTGCTCGCCGAACTGGCAGCCGCAGCAGGGCTCCCCGTCGTCGCGACGAACGTCGTGCACTACGCGACGCCATCCGAGCACCGGCTCGCCTCGGCGGTCGCGGCCGTGCGGGCCAGGCGGAGCCTGGACGAGATGGACGGCTGGCTGCCGGCATCCGACGGCGCACACCTCCGCTCCGGCGCCGAGATGGCTGCGCGCTTCGCCCGCTTCCCCGGGGCGGTCGAGCAGACGGTGCGCTACGCGGAGGAGCTCGCCTTCACCCTGCGCAGCGCCCGCCCCGGGCTGCCGAAGCAGGACGTCCCGGCCGGGCACACCCCGATGAGCTGGCTGCGGGAACTCGTCTGGACGGGGGCGGCAAAGAAGTACCCCGGCATGACCGAGGCCATGCGCGGCCGCATCGAGCGGGAGCTCGAGGTGATCGAGCTGAAGGACTTCCCCGGCTACTTCCTCATCGTCTACGACATCGTGCGGGAGGCGAAGAGCCGCGGCATCCTCTGCCAGGGAAGGGGCTCTGCGGCGAACTCGGCCGTCTGCTACCTGCTCGACATCACCGCCGTCGACTCGATCTTCTTCGACCTGCCGTTCGAGCGTTTCCTCTCCAGCATCCGCGACGAGGAGCCGGACATCGACGTCGACTTCGACTCCGACCGGCGCGAGGAGATCATCCAGTACGTCTACGCCAAGTACGGCAGGCACAACGCCGCGCAGGTCGCCAACGTCATCAGCTACCGGCCCAAGGTCGCCGTGCGCGACATGGCGAAGGCGCTCGGCTACAGCCCAGGCCAGCAGGACGCCTGGTCGCGGCAGATGGAGGGCTGGGGCAGAACTGTGACGCCGAGCGATCCGGAGACCGTGATCCCGGATGCCGTCACCGACCTCGCCACGCAGCTGCTCACCTTCCCGCGCCACCTCGGCATCCACTCCGGCGGCATGGTTCTCACCGACAGGCCGGTCGGCGAGGTGTGCCCGATCGAGCATGCCCGCAAGGAGAACCGCACGGTTCTGCAGTGGGACAAGGACGACTGCGCCTGGATGGGCCTCGTCAAGTTCGATCTGCTCGGCCTCGGCATGCTCGCCGCACTGCAGTACGCCTTCGACATGACGCGCGATCTGCTCGGCGAGGAGTGGAGCCTCGACACCATGCCCAAGGAGGAGGCCGGCGTCTACGACATGCTCTGCCGGGCCGACTCGATCGGCGTGTTCCAGGTGGAGAGCCGGGCCCAGATGGGCACGCTCCCCCGGCTGAAACCGCGCCGCTTCTACGATCTCGTCATCGAGATCGCGCTGATCCGGCCGGGTCCGGTGCAGGGCGGCGCCGTGCACCCGTACATCCGGCGCAAGACCGGTAAGGAGGAGGTGACGTACATGCACCCGAAGCTGGAGCCGGTGCTTGAGCGCACCCTCGGCATCCCGATCTTCCAGGAGCAGCTCATGCAGATGGCCGTCGCCGTCGGCAACTGCTCGGCGGAGGACGCCGATCTGCTGCGCCGGGCGATGGGCTCCAAGCGCGGGGTCGAGAAGATCGGGCGTCTGAAGGCCAAGCTCTACGCCGGCATGGCGGAGAACGGCATCGACGAGGCGACAGCCGACGTGATCTACGCCAAGATCGAGGCCTTCGCCAACTTCGGCTTCGCCGAGAGCCACTCGCTGAGCTTCGCACTGCTCGTCTACGCCAGCTCCTGGATCAAGCTGCACTACCCCGGCGTCTTCCTCGCCGCCCTGCTGCGCGCGCAGCCGATGGGCTTCTACTCACCGCAGACCCTGACGGCGGATGCCAGACGCCACGGCGTCGAGGTGCGGCGTCCAGACATCCTGCGCTCAGAGGCACATGCCGTGCTCGAACGGGTGGACCTGGGCGCAGCGGATGCCGCTCCGGGCTCCGCCCCGCTGCTGACCGGCCGCCCGAGCTGCGTGCAGAGGCAGCAAGCGGCTGTGCCGGAGACCTTCGAGCGGAGCCAGACCGATGAGACGGCCGCCCACCGGCGCGACGGCGCGTACGCCGTGCGGCTCGGCCTCGCCGACGTCGCCGGCATCGGCGAGGCGCTGGCCGAGCGCATCGTGGCGGAGCGCGCGACTGGCGGCCCCTACCGCAGCATGGCCGACGTCTCGCGCCGGGTCGGCCTCGACACCGCCCAGCTGGAGGCGCTCGCCGCCGCCGGGGCGTTTTCGGGGCTCGGCCTGGAGCGGCGGGAGGCGTTGTGGAGCGCCGGCGACGCCGCGCAGGACCGCGCCCAGTACCTCGAGGGTTCCGTCGTGGTGCTGCAGCCGCCGCTGCTGCCGATCCTGAGCGCGGCCGAGCAGGTGGTCTATGACCTCTGGGCGACGGGCATCTCGCCGGACGACCACCCGGTGCGGCACGTGCGCGAGCAGCTGGACCGCCGTGGCGCGCTGGCCGTCTCGGCGATGCAGACGGCAGAATCCGGGCGGCGGGTCGAGGTCGGCGGCGTTGTGACACACAGGCAGCGACCGGGAACGGCCGGCGGCATCACCTTCCTCAACATTGAGGACGAGACGGGAACCCTCAACGTGATCGCGAGCGTCGGCGTGTGGACGCGCTATCGGCGGATCGCCCGCGAATCCCCCGCGCTGATCGTGCGCGGCATCCTGGAACGCACGGAGGAGGGCGTCGTCAACCTGCTCGCCGACCGTTTCGAGACGCTCGGGGTGAGCGCGGCGCAGCGCTCGCGGGACTTCCGCTGACCGTCGGTATCGAGCAGGATTCGAGAAGTGCGGCCACCCAGCTGGTCGTAGTGTGATCGTGGGTCGGGAACGGCCACCATACGACGACAAGGAGTACGACATGACTGAGAAGAGCAGCGGACTTTCCGTAGAGGAGCGCGAGGCCGTCAAGCAGCGCGCCGCCGAGCTGCGCGCGCAGGAGAAGGCCGGGAAGAGCCGCGCCGCCGGAGAGGCCGCTGTCCGCGAGGCGATCGCCGAGCTGCCGGATGATGACCGAGTTCTCGCAGAGGGGATCGACCGGATCGTCTCCGAGGTGGCTCCTCATCTGGTTCCCAAGACCTGGTACGGCTTCCCGGCATACGCCGACGCCAGCGGCAAGATCGTTGTGTTCTTCAAGGCCGCCTCGAAGTTCACCACTCGATACGCGACCCTCGGCTTCGAGGAATCGGCACAACTCGATGACGGCGATATCTGGGTCACCTCCTTCGCGCTGCTCGCGTTGACCCCGGAGACGGAGCGGGTGATCACGGAGCACATCCGCAAGGCGGCCGACTCAGCCAACTGAGCCGGCGGTCACCGAAGCGCTGGCCGCATCCGTTAACCTCGATAGGTGATGAACGACCGCTACGGCTCCGATGTACTGGCGGGTGACTGGCGCAAGGCCGGCCGCCCCGTGATCCCCGAAAAGGCCGCAACGAAGGACCTCGTGATCGAGGAGGTCGCGACCGGTTTCTGCGGTGCCGTTGTGCGCATCGAGAAGAACATCGTCACGCTCGAGGACCGCTTCGGCAAGCTCCGGCTGTTCCCGCTCGGGCCCGGCTTCCTGCTCGACGGCAAGCCCGTGGTGCTGGTCGCGCCGCAGAAGGCCGCCCCGGCCGGGCGGGGGCGCACGGCATCCGGATCTTTCGCCGTCGAGAACGCCGCGGCGCGCGTCGCCCTGCCGAGCCGCATCTTCGTGGAGGGTCGGCACGACGCCGAGCTCGTGGAGAAGGTGTGGGGCGCCGACCTCCGCATCGAGGGCGTCGTCGTGGAGTACCTCGAGGGCGTCGATGACCTCGACGCGATCGTGCGCGAGTTCAAGCCGGGACCCGGCCGCAAGGTCGGCGTGCTCGTCGACCACCTCGTGAAGGGCTCCAAGGAGAGCAGAATCGCGGATGCCGTCGCCGCCGGCCCGTATGGCACGCACGTGCTCGTCGTCGGCCACCCCTACATCGACATCTGGCAGGCGGTGAAGCCCGAGAGGCTCGGCATCAAGGTCTGGCCGACCATCCCGCGCACCGTGGAGTGGAAGAAGGGCATCTGCGCGAGTTTCGGCTGGCCGCACGATGAGCAGGCGGACATCGCCCGTGCCTGGCAGCGCATCCTCGGGCAGGTGCGCACTTTCGCGGACCTCGAGCCGGCCCTGCTCGGCCGCGTCGAAGAGCTGATCGACTTCGTCACCGCCCCGTAGTCCGGAGCCCTCGCAGGCGCTTGCTGGGAACCCCCGACTCCCACGCTGGCTCGAGGGAGCGCCAGCGACCGAAGCCCCGAGCCCTCGCCGGGAACTCCCGCAACCCACGTTGGCTTGAGGGACGAAGTCCCGAAGCCCTGAGCCCTCGCCGGAAAGTCCGCTGGTTGAGCCTGTCGAAACCCCCGCAGGTCTCGGTTGGGTCACGGTCGGTGCCGCCTGTGGATAACCCCTGATTCGGAGCCTGTTTGCGAAAAGTCTTGTCGGTGGTCGGTGAGACGATCTAGGCATGAGCGAAGCACTGCTACAGCTCCCCGGATCGGCCACCGACCCGGTCATCACCGGATGCCTCAACGGCCTCGCCGCGGTCCAATCCTCGATCGGTGCCGCCCAGGCGGAGCAGTACCGGTTCATCGAAACCGCCCGCGCCCACGCGATCGCGACCGCGGATCCGATGGGGAAGTCGCGACGGATCGAGGAGGAGTTCGCGCTCCGCAGCATCACCTCCGAACTCGCCCTCGCACTGCGGGTGCATGAGCGCACGATGACCGGCCTCATCTACGAGGCCAAACAACTCGGCACGATCTTTACCCGGTCGTTGGCCGCCCTCGCCGCGGGCACGGTCGGGCAACGGCACGTCCGTGAGATCCTCGCCCAGGCCGTCACTCTCCCACCGGAGTTGCACGCCCGCTTCGAAGCCGAGGCGCTTCTCAAGGCGGCCACGCAGACCCCGACCGCCTTCCGGCGGACGGCGGCTCGGATTCGGGAACGCCTCCACCCCGACTCTTTGACGGTCCGCGCGGCGAAGGGTCGGGCGGAACGCCGGCTCTGGTTCGAACCGGACGCCGACGGCATGGCGTGGTTGCACCTCCACTTGGAGGCGGAGAAGGCGATCGCGATCACCGAGAGGATCAGTCACCTCGCCGACCAAGCCCAGGCTGAAGCCCTCGACACCGCCGACCTGCCCGACACGGCAGGGGCGCTGACCTCGGGGACGCACGCCCAGCTGGAAGCGGACATCGCCGCCGAACTGCTGCTCAGTCCACCCGCAGGCGGCACTTCAAAGTCGCGGATGCCCGGGCTGGCGTTCTCCCGCCCCGAGGTCTTCGTCGCCGTGCCGAAACTCACGATCCCGTGCGCGACCCTCGTCGGCCAGTCCGACGACCCGGCGGAGCTCCACGGCTACGGGCCGATCGACGCCGATACCGCCCGCCGCCTGGTCGCCGCCGCCCCGACGCTGCACCGGATCCTCGTCGACCCGGTCGACGGCACCCCGCTGCAACTGGACCCACGGAAGTATCCACTCACGAAAGCGCTGCGCCGGTGGATCCTCTATCGCGACCAGATCTGCCGCTTCCCCGGCTGCACCCGGAAGGCCGAACGCGCGGAGATCGACCACACCCAGCCGTTCGGGTACGACGGGCTCAGCGAAGAGGACAACCTGGCGGTGTTGTGCAAGAAGCATCACCGGCTCAAGCACAACTCCCGCTGGAGGGTCCGGCAGCTGGGCCAGGGCGGCCTGCGCTGGGTCAGCCCGGCCGGCCGTATCTACGACACCCACCCGGCCCCGCCCAGCGGCCGAAGACCCCCGGGCGACCCGCCAGCCCCGCCGTTTGGCCCGCCTCCGCCGGTTGAGCCTGTCGAAACCACCGCGGACTACCCGGACACCCCGCCCTTCTAGACAGCAACGCCCCGGTGCTAGCGTGTAAGCATGACGCCGCAGGAGCTGGAGAACCTTGCCTGCCTGCGCCGCGCCCGGGACCTGATCGACCGCGACTATGCCGAGCCGCTCGACGTTCCGACGATGGCGGCGAAGGCTCTCATGTCGCCAGCCCACTTCTCGCGGAGCTTCCGCGCCGCATACGGTGAAACGCCGTACAGCTACCTGATGACGCGCAGGATCGAGCGCGCGATGGCGCTGCTCCGCGCCGGCGTGAGCGTGACCGAGGCGTGCATGGCCGTCGGCTGTACCTCGCTCGGCTCGTTCAGTTCCCGCTTCACCGAGATCGCCGGAGAAACCCCGAGCGCCTACCGCAGCCGCCCCCACGCCGCGGTCGCTGCGATGCCGGCCTGCGTGGCGATGGCCACCACCCGCCCGACGCGCGCTCCGGCGACAGGCGCCTCAGCATCGAGCAGAAATGGAGAAGCGAGCGACACGACTGCGGCGTAACTTCGTGGTCATGACAATCGCACTCCAGTACACCAACATCACCGTCAACGACGTCGACGAGGCGCTCGGTTTCTACCGGGACGCTCTCGGCCTCGAGGTACAGAACGACGTGGCATCCGGCGAATACCGCTGGGTCACGCTCGGCAGCGATGCGCAGCCCGGCCTCGGAATCGTCCTCTCTGTCCCCCACGCCGGTCGTTCCCAGGCCGACGGAGACGCCATGCAGGAGCTGCTCACCAAGGGCGTGCTGCCCCTGGTGGTCTTCCGCTCGGATGACGTCGACACCCTCTTCGAGACGGTGCGCGCATCCGGCGCAGAGGTCCTGCAGGAACCGATGGACCAGGGCTGGGGCCCGCGCGACTGCGCGTTCCGCGACCCGTCGGGCAACACCGTGCGCGTCGCGCAGGCTCCGGCCGCCTAGCCGACCGTTGTGCCGAACGCGAGGCCGAGCACGTAGGTGACCGCGGCCGCGCCGAGACCGATGCCCAGCTGGCGCATCGCCCGGCGCAGCGGCGGAGCACCGGAGAGCAGGCCGACGACGGCGCCGGTCACGAGCAGCGCGATGCCGACGAGCACGACGGCGACGATCACGGCCGCAAGGCCCTGCAGCCCGAAGATGTATGGCAGTACGGGGATAATCGCGCCGGAGGCGAAGAAGCAGAAGCTCGAGAGCGCCGCTCCCCAGCCGGTGCCGATCGCCTCGTGGTCGTCGATCGTTCCGACCGGCCCGGTGAGTGGGGCGCCCTGCGCGTGGATCCGCGTGATCACGCGGGCGGCGTGGCGTTCGGCCTCGGCTTCGTCCATACCGCGGGCGCGGTACACGAGGGCGAGCTCATTCGCGTCAACGTCGAGGTCGGGCAGCGCCTTGTCGGCATCCGGGTCGGGGTTGGACGCGTCGAGCAGCTCACGCTGGGAGCGCACGGAGACGTACTCCCCCGCTCCCATCGAGAGCGCGCCCGCGAGCAGACCCGCGATGCCGCTGAACAGCACGAACGCACTGGAGACGCCGGTCGCTCCGATGCCGAGCACGAGGGCCAGGTTGGAGACGAGGCCGTCGTTGGCGCCGAAGACGGCCGCCCGGAACGTGCCGGAAAGCCGCAGTCGACCGCGGGCGGCGAGTCCGCGCACGACCTCCTCGTGAATGCGCTCGTCGGCGGCCATCGCCGAGGTGGCGTGCGGATCGCTGGAGTACGGCGATGCGCTCTCCGCCCGCTGCGCGAGCGCGAGCACGAAGATCGAGCCGAAGCGACGGGCAAGCCAGCCGAGCGCGCGCGTGCGGATGTCGGCGCGCAGTGGCGCTCCAGCCTCTTCTCCGAGCAGCTCACGCCAGTGCGCCTCGTGGCGGCCCTCGGCATCGGCCAGGGCGAGCAGGATCTCGCGTTCCTCGCCGTCGCGGTGCGCGGCCAGCTCGCGGTACACCGCGGCCTCCGCCCGCTCGTTCGCGAGGTACTGGCGCCAGCGCTTGAGCTCGGCCTTGCTCGGCAGCGGCGCGCCGACGTTGGCGCGGGCCGAAGGGGTGTCTTCGTGGAACTGTGACATGCGGGGCTGAGTCTCCGAGGTGAGGTAATTGGGCATGGTTGCGCAACCCTGAGCATCCGCTGACAAGGCTATCGAGCGCCGGGGGCCGAGGGCCCGAAAACGCCGTGATTGACAGCATTTCGGGCCCCCGAACGGCGCCGGGCATTGCTCAGCTCAGCGGCGGATCTCGATCAGGATCACCCACGATGAGATCACGGAGAAGACCACGGCGAGCAGGATGCCGGTGGCCACCCGGCCGAGTCCGGCATCCGTCCCGAGCATCACCAGCACACCGCCGATCACGGCGAGGAGCGCCGGCAGCACGCCGAACGCGCCCTTCAGGAACGCCTCGCTGAGGGAACCGGTGCGCGAGCGCACGAGGCGCAGCAGCGAGAGCGTCGCGAGCAGCGTGGCAACGAGCCCAGTGAGGACGACGAGCGCGCCGTAGCCCAGCGCCGAGCTGTGCGGGATCAGCGCGCCGAGCGCAATGAGCGTGGACATCACCAGCAGCGCGATCGCGACGCCGGCTCGTGAGGCCATGCCGGGAATCGCGATGACCCGATCGACGTCACCGCTGACGGCCACGATGATGAGGCCGGCCAGGGCCGCGGCGGCCCCGGCTGAGGCGACGAAGAAGTCCGTCCACTCGCTCAGCACGACGCCATGCTACCCGCAGGCAGGCGGCGCCAATAGGATCGAGCCATGACGGATTGGGCTGAAGTCGCAGACGGCGTCTGGCACGCGCGCTACCACCCGATCGACATCTCAACCGTGCTCGTGCGCGGCGACGACGGGCTCCTCCTCGTCGACACTCGCTGCAATCCTCGCGAAGCGGCCGAACTCCGTGCCGATGTCGATGCGCTGAAGCTCGGGCCGATCCGCTGGGTCGTGAACACCCACGCCCACTACGACCACAGCTTCGGCAACCAGGAGTTCGGCGGCACGGCCACCATCTACGGGCACCGACGCATCCCGGCGCACTTCCGTGACTTCGAACAGCCGCGCCTCGACGTCTGGACGGCCGATCCCGCCGCACAGCCGCAGTACGACTGGGCGGATGTCGTTCTCACCCCGCCGCACGAGCTGCTCGGCGAGTCCCGCGAACTCGACCTCGGCGGCCGCGCGGCGCGCCTCATCCCGCTGCCGCCCGGCCACACCGACACCGATCTCGTCGTGCACATTCCGGACGCCGACTGCTGGATCGTCGGCGACATCGTGGAGGAGTCCGGCCCGCCGATGTTCGGCTCCGGATCCTTCCCGTTCACCTGGCCGCAGGTCATTCGCGATCTCGCCGCGGAGGTGGGCGGGACTGACGTCGTCATTCCCGGTCATGGGAAGGCGGTGGACCGCCGGTTCATGCTCCGGCAGGCCGCCGAGCTTGGCGCCGTCGCGGATGCGATCACCGCCGCGCACGCAGAGCGGCTCGGCGTCGCAGCCGCGACGACCCGGATCGCGGCCGACTCCGGGCTACCGGAGGAGATCGTCGAACCGGCCGTCCGCCGCGGCTTCGCGCAGCTGGGCGGCGCTACTCCTTGACCAGCTCGTGCCAGCCGTCGCCGTCGGCGTGCTCGAAGATGAGGTTCGTCTCGGTGTGCGCAACGGCCGGGTGACCGGTGAGGTGCGTGAGCACGAAGTCCCGCAGCTCCGAGGCGTCGTGGGCGGCCACGTGCAGCAGGTAGTCGTCGGCGCCGGCCATGTGGAACAGCCCGATGACGCCGGGCAGGTGCGGTGCGGCATCCCGGAACGCATCGATCTCGCCACGGGCGTGCTTGACGAGGCGAACGGAGATCAGCGCCTGCAGTGAGGCACCGAGCGCGGCCAGATCGATGTCGACGCGGAAGCCCCGGATGTAGCCGAGAGTCTGCAGGCGGCGCAGCCGCAGTGACACGGTCGATTCGGCGACGCCGACCTCTGCGGCCAGTGCCGCGCCGGATGCCCTGGCATTCGTCGACAGCGCTCGCAACAATGAGCGATCGACGCGGTCGAGTTCGGCCTTCTTCGAATCCACTGGGTGCCTCTGCTTTCTTTGTGAAGAACATTTCAAGAATACCAGCCTTTTGCACAGGATCCTTGACGCTATTGAGCCGTGGTGAGAGCTTCAACTACGTTCAAGCCATGGAGTCAACGATGCCTCAGTCACATTTGCCCACCCGTCACATCGAAACCCTCGCCGTCCACGGCGGCATGGCCGGTGTGCGCGAATCGGGGTCCCACGTACCGACGATCGACCTGTCGACGACGAACCCGCTCGTCGGGGTCGAGAGCGGCGGCGCGAGCTACGAGAACCTCGCAACGGGCGGCGATCTCGAGCCGGGAGCGTCGGCCGTCTACCAGCGCCTCTGGCAGCCGGGGGTCGCCCGCTTCGAGGAGAGCCTCGCCGCGCTGGAAGGCACGGACGGCGCCGTCGCATTTTCAACGGGAATGGCCGCCCTGGCCGCCTGCCTGTTGGCGACAGCCGCAGCCGGCAAGCCGCACGTCGTCGCCGTGCGGCCGCTCTACGGCGGCACCGACCACGTGCTCGCCGCCGGGCTGCTCGGCACGACCGTCAGCTGGGCGGATGCCGGAAGCATCGCGTCCTCGATCACACCAGAGACCGGTCTGGTGATCATCGAGACGCCGGCGAACCCGACGCTCGAGCTCCTCGACATCGCCGCGGTATGCGCCGAGGCCGGCGATGTGCCCGTTCTCGTCGACAACACCTTCGCCTCCCCCGTGCTGCAGCAGCCGGCCATGCACGGCGCGACCCTCGTGCTGCACAGCGCCACGAAGTACCTCGGCGGGCACGGCGACGTCATGGGCGGCGTCGTCGCCACGAACCGGGAGTGGCTGGAGCGGCTGCGCCAGGTCCGTGCCCTCACCGGTGGCCTGCTGCACCCGTTCGCCGGCTACCTGCTGCACCGCGGCCTCCGCACCCTTCCCGTGCGCGTGCGCGCCCAGCAGGCGACGGCCGAACAGCTCGCGTTCCTGCTCGATGGCCACCCCGCGCTGAAGCGGGTGCACTACCCGGCGCTCCCCGGCCAGGATCCGCTCGGCCTGCTCGGCCGTCAGCTGCACGGGCCGGGATCGCTCATCGCGATTGAGCTCGCCGGAGGCTACGAGGCGGCCGCGGCCTTCACCGAGGCCTGCCGGCTGATCACCCACGCCGTCTCGCTCGGCGGCGTCGACTCCCTGGTGCAGCATCCAGCCTCGCTCACGCACCGCCCGGTCGAGGCGAGCGCGAAGCCCAACGCCGGCGTCGTCCGCCTGAGCATCGGACTCGAGCACGTCGACGACCTGGCCGCCGACATCCTGCAGGCATTGGATGCCGCGGACGTCGCCGAGGCCGCCGAGGGTCTAGTGCGTGCTGCCGAGGCGCTTCCGCAGGAGCAGGATGCGTGATTGCAGCTGGGTCACGCTGGCCTGAGCGACCGCCGGCCCGCCGCACAAGCGGCGGAGTTCGGCGTGCACGATGCCGTGCGGTTCGCCGGTGAGCTTGGCCCACATGCCGACGAGGCTGTTCAGCAGCGCGCGCTGCTCCTTCAGGGTGCGGTAGAGGGCTTGCGGCGTCTCCGCCGCGATCTCCTCTGCCGGTCGGTTCTTCTGCCGCTCGGCGGCGCGGCGGGCCTGCTTGGCCTGCCGCTGCCGCAGCAGATCGCTCACCTGCTCCGGTTCGAGCAGGCCGGGGATGCCGATGAAGTCGTACTCCTCGTCGCTGCCGGGCTCGGCCAGCGTGCCGAACTCGTGGCCGTCGAAGAGCACCCGGTCGAAGGTCGCCGCCGAGCCGATGGCCTGGAAGCTGAACTCGCTGGTCAGCGCTTCCGAGGCCTTGTCGTCCTTGTTCGCCGCGGCGACCATGGCGTCTTCCGGGTTGTAGATGTCGCCGTCTTCGTCCTTGCTGATGCGGTCGAGCGCGTGATCGCGCTCGAGCTCCATCTGCGAGCCGAGCGCCATCAGCTGCGGCACATGGGGCAGGAACACGGATGCCGTCTCGCCGCGCCTGCGGGCACGCACGAAGCGGCCGATGGCCTGGGCGAAGAACAGCGGCGTCGCCGAGGAGGTGGCGTAGACGCCGACCGCGAGCCGCGGGACGTCGACGCCCTCGGACACCATGCGCACGGCGACCATCCAGCGGCTCGTCCCGGCCGAGAAGGTATCGATGTTGTCCGAGGCCTCCTTGTCGTCCGAGAGTACGAGGGTGACCGGTTGGCCGGTGATCTCCTCGAGGGCGACGGCGTAGGCCTTCGCCGCGAAGTGGTCGGTCGCGAGCACGAGCCCGCCGGCATCCGGAATGCCCTGACGGACCTCGGTGAGGCGCTTGTCCGCCGCCTGCAGGACGGCGGGGATCCACTCGCCGCCCGGGTCGAGCGCCGTGCGCCACGCCTGGGAGGTGATGTCCTTGGTGTTGTCCTCGCCGAGCTTCGCCTCCATCTCGTCGCCGGTGCTCGTGCGCCACTTCATGTGGCCGGAATAGACCATGAACATGACCGGGCGCACGACGCCGTCTTCGAGGGCCCGGCCGTAGCCGTAGTTGTAGTCGGTGATCGAGGTGCGGATGCCCTGGTTGTCCGGCGCGTACTCGACGAACGGGATCGGGGCCGTGTCGGAACGGAACGGGGTTCCGGTCAGCGAGAGCCGCTTGGTGGCGGAGCCGAATGCCTCGCGGATCGCGTCGCCCCAGCTGAGCGCGTCGCCGCCGTGGTGTACCTCGTCGAGGATCACCAGGGTGCGATTGCTGAGGGTGATGTCGCGATAGAGCGATGCGCGCACGGCGACAGCCGCGTAGGTCACGGCGACCCCGTGGTAGTGCTTGCCGAAACGGCCGTGCGCGTTCTTGAACTCGGGGTCGAGCCGGATGCCGACGCGGGCGGCCGCCTCCGCCCACTGCTTCTTCAGGTGCTCCGTCGGGGCGACGACGATGATCGTGTCGACCTCGCGGCGGCCGCGGAGCTCGGCGGCCAGGCGGAGCGCGAAGGTCGTCTTGCCTGCGCCGGGCGTCGCGGCGGCGAGGAAGTCACGCGGCATCCTGTCGAAGTACTTCTCCAGCGCCTCCGCCTGCCAGGCTCGGAGCTTGCTGGCGGTACCCCATGCGGCCCTCTCGGGGAACGACGGGGAGAGATGCTCCGCCGCCGAGGTACCCGGATGGGCTGGGGAGGCTTGCGGAGTAGTCACTGGCTCAAGTTTAGCGGCACCCAGAGACACACTTCGCTGGCCGCTGGTTAGGGTGGAGTCATGGCTGATGACACCGCGAAACACAAGGGACTGTGGTTTCGCCTCTCGCGGCGACGTGAGCAGGCCGAGGCCGCTGACTCATCCCCAGACCAGCTCTCCGATTCCCCGAGCCCGTGGCCGGTGCACCCCTGGCAGCGCTACGTCGCCGTCGGCGACTCGTTCACGGAGGGCATCGGCGACCCGGAGCCGAGCGTGCCTGGCGGCCACCGCGGCTGGGCCGACCGCGTCGCGGAAGTCCTGAGCGACGGCACAGATGACTTCGCGTATGCGAACCTCGCCGTGCGCGGCAAGCTGATCCAGCAGATCCTCGACGAGCAGGTCGAGCACGCGCTCAGCCTGCACCCTGACCTCATCACGATCTCCGGCGGCGGCAACGACGTGATCCGGCCAGGCAGCGACCCGGACGCCGTGTCTGCGCTCGTCGAGCAGGCGATCGCGAAGCTGACCCGCGACAAGGCGACGGTCGTGCTGTTCACCGCGACGGACGTCGGCTTCTCACCGGTGTTCCGCGGCATCCGCGGCAAGGTCGCCATCTACAACGAGAACCTGCGGGCGATCGCCGCGAAGTACGACTGCATCGTGGCCGACCAGTGGCCGCTCAAGGAGATCCAGGACACCCGATTCTGGGCGCCGGACCGCTTGCACCTGAACCCGCTCGGCCACCACGAGATCGCCAGGCTCGTGCTGGCGTCGCTCAACGTGCCGAACGATCTCAAACCGGCCGAACCGGAGCCTGCGCCCGTCCGCTCGTGGCGTGAGGCGCGCAGCGAAGACCTCAGTTGGGCCAGGGAGTACCTGGTCCCGTGGGTGCTCCGCCGCGTGCGGCACCAGTCCTCCGGCGACCTGGTGACCGCAAAGCGCCCCGATGCTGCCCCGTTCGTGCTCGCGGAGCCCGACGACGACTAGCGCGGGTTGCCGAGCTTCCACCACATGCCGGGGTCGCCGAGCGTGCCGTTGGCCGTGATCGGCACGCTGGCGCTCTGCCCGCCGGCCGTGAATGTCACGCTGCCGATCTCGGCGCCATCGTCGACGAGCGCGACATCCGGCAGATCAAGCGTGGTCTCGACGGGGGTGTCCGACCAGACGAGCAGCGAGGCGGATGCCGCGCTCTCCGCCGCTGCGGTGTCGCCCCACTCGGTCGAGTAGCTCGCCCACTGCTGGCCCTCCGCCGTGAGGGGAACGGTGTGGTACCCGGCGAAGACGCTGTCGAGCAGCGTCCCGACGGCGTCGTTCAGTTCGGAGTGGGTCTCTGCGCCGAGCGTCGCGCCGACGAGCGTCACCGTCTGACCGTCGATGACGGCATCCGCGGTGTAGAGCAGGCAGGCGCCGGCCTCATCGGTCGTGCCGGTCTTCATGCCGGTGACGCCGTGCTTGCCGAGGAGCTTATTCGAGTTGGTGACGGTGCCGATGGTGGGGAGATCGGCCGACTTCATGGCCACGATCTCGGCGATCGCCGGCTGCGCGATGGCGAGTTTGCCGATCTCGACGAGGTTCGCGGGGCTGCTCACGCTGCCGGCGGAGAGACCGCTGGCATCGACGACGTGCGTGTCGGTAAGGCCGTGTTCGGCGATCCAGGCGTTCGCCGCTTCCAGATAGGCGTCCTCCGAGCCGAACGCCCAGATCGCGAGCGATTCGGCGTAGTTGTTCGCCGACGGCAGCAGCAACGCGATGAGCGTCTCCCGCTGGCTGAGGCTCATCCCGGCCACGACGGGAGCGGAGGAGCCGTTCTCGGCGATCGTGTCCCAGTAGATGTCGACGTCGGCCTCTGTGTAGTCGATTTCCGGACCGGCCTCGCCTGCGCCGAGCGGGTGCGCATCGAGCACGACGAGCGACGTGATCACCTTGGTGATGCTCGCGATGGGCCCGCTGGACTGGTCGCCCTCGCTCGCGAGGATCCCGGTGGTTCCGAGCTGGCCGACCGCTGTGCGACCGAAGCCTGGCCAGTCGACGGGCGCGGCTGCCTGCGTGAGCACGGGCACCTCGCTGCGGGCGATGGCCGTGGCCGGAAGCGGGGCCGCGAGGGCATTCACACCGTAGAACAGCATCGAGAGCACGGCGATGAGTGCCACGCCGGCAACGCTGAAGACGGCGATCCTGCGACGTCGATAGATCTGGCGTCGGGTTAGGGTCACGAAAAGAGCCTAAACGGTCTGGGCTGAGCGAACGCGCAGCGCGTACAGCGCAACGGCACTCGCCGCCGCGACGTTAAGTGAATCGACTCCGTGCAACATCGGGATCGTGACGGTGGTGTCCGCGGATGCCAGCGCCGCCCGGCTCAGGCCATCGCCCTCGGATCCGAGCACGATGGCGAGCTTCTCCGGCGGGTTCTTCTCGAAGTCTTCGAGGCTGACGGCGTCGGGGGCCAGCGCGAGCGCGGCGATGTGGAAGCCGTGCGCGTGCAGCAGCGGGGTCGCCTCGCTCCACTCCGGCAGGCGCGTCCACGGCACCTGCAGCACTGTGCCCATGCTCACGCGGACGCTCCGGCGGTAGAGCGGATCGGCACAGCGGGGCGTGATGAGCACGGCATCCGCCCCCAGGCCGGCCACGGCCCGGAAGATGGCCCCGACATTGGTGTGGTCGACGATGTCCTCGAGGATCACGATGCGCCTGGCGTCGCGGATGAGGTCCTCGACGGATGCCAGGGCCGGGCGTTCCATCGCAGCAAGCGCTCCGCGGTGCAGGTTGTACCCGGTGAGCTGCTCGAGCACCTCCGGCTCGCCAACGTAGACGGGGACGTCGGGGAAGTGGGCCAACAGCGGCTCGATATCGGCCAGCCACTGCTTCTGCAGCAGGACGGAGCGCGGGATGTGCCCTGCACGCAGCGCGCGGGCGATCACCTTGCTCGACTCGGCGATGTACAGGCCACCCTCCGGTTCGCTGACTCGGCGCAGGGCGACATCGGTGAGCCGGGCGAAATCGGAGGCACCACCGACGGTGAGCTCGGTGATGGGAATGATCTGCATCCCTCTAGCCTGACAGGCTCGGAAACATAATCGAAACCAAATGGGTTGATGATGGGGTTAGATCGCAAAGGAGACCCCGTGCAGGCAGAGTTGGTCCTTGGGAGCGCGAGCGCGACGCAGATCGAGCAGCTCGCCGATCTGATGCGCGGCAAGCGCACCGCCGTTCTCACCGGCGCCGGCATCAGCACAGACTCCGGCATCCCCGACTACCGCGGCGCAGGCGCGCCGGTGCGCACACCGATGACGGTGCAGGAGTTCCTCCGTGATGAGGGCCGTCGCAAGCGCTACTGGGCCGGCAGCCACCTCGGCTGGCGTCATTTCGGCAGCGCGCAGCCGAATTCCGGCCACCGCACACTCTCCCAGCTGGAGGCCGCCGGGCTCGTCTCCGGCGTCGTGACGCAGAACGTCGACGGGCTGCACACCCGCGCCGGCTCCCGCAAGGTCGTCGAGCTGCACGGCTCGATGGACACCGTCAGCTGCCTGGATTGCGGGCAGGTTTTCGCCAGGCAGTCCGTCGCCGAGCAGCTCGAGCGGGCGAACCCGTGGCTCGACACGGAGGGCGCCGTGCGTCTGGCGCCGGACGGCGACGCGGATGTCGACGAGATCGACAGCTTCGTGCTTCCCGTCTGCACCGTCTGCGGCGGCCGGCTGAAGCCGGACGTCGTCTTCTTCGGCGAGCTGGTCCCATCGTCGAAGTTCGCGCTCGCAGCCGCCCTCGTCGCCAGCTCCGATCTGCTCCTGATCGTCGGTTCCTCGCTCGCCGTCAACTCCGGCATCCGCCTGATGGAGCAGGCCAGGCGGCGCCGCCTGCCGATCGTGGTCGTGAACCGCGGCACGACGAAGGGCGACTCCCGCGCAGCGCATAAGCTGGATGCCGGGGCCTCAGAGACACTCACGGCGATCGCCGAGCGACTCCTGCACTGAGTCGACTGGAATCTGGCCCACACGCTTGAGGGGGATGGATGACGACGTTCGGCATTGTTCGGCACGGTGAGACCGAGTGGAACGCGCAGCAGCGCGTTCAGGGACGCACCGACATCCCGCTGAACGACACCGGTCGCGCGCAGGCCGCCGAGACCGGCGCGCGGTTGCGTGCAGAGCAGGCGACGGACGGCCCGTGGGATGCCATCGTCAGCAGCCCGCTCAGCCGCGCACACGAGACGGCGCGCATCATCGCAGCCGAGCTCGGCCTGCCTGAGCCAGAACTCGTCGAGGATCTCGCCGAGCGCGCCCACGGCGAGATCGAGGGGCTGAGCTTCGAGGAGCGCACGGCGCGCTTCGCCGACGGCGTTCCGGTTCCCGGGTTGGAGTCACGCGAGGAGGTGCTCGATCGCACGCTGCCCAGCCTCGAAGCGCTGGCGGCGCGGCATCCGGGCGGGCGGGTGCTCGTCGTCAGCCACGGCGGCGTGATCAGCACGCTGCTGCACCACTCCAGCGGTGGACAGTTCGACGGCCCCGGCCGGAGCATCCCGAACGGCTCCGTGCAGGAGTTCCGCTGGGGGCTCGGCGGGCTGGTGCTGCGCTCCTCCGTATAGCGCCGACTAGCGCGTCGCGGTCTTCCTGAGCAGTGCAAGCAGCCTCTCGGCCGAGGACTTCCACGTGAAGCGAGCCGACTGGGCGCGGCCGAGGTCAGAGCGGTGCTCCCACTCCCCCGGGCTGGTGAGCGTCGCGACGGCCGCGACGAGACCGTCGGCGGATGTCGGAGCGAAGTACAGTGCGGCATCCCCACCGATCTCGCGGAAGATCGGGATGTCGCTGACGATGATCGGGGTTCCGGCCGCCATCGCCTCGACGAGCGGGATTCCGAAGCCCTCATCGAGCGAGGCCGTGACGAGCGCGGTCGCTGAGCGGAGCGCCTGCTGGTACTCCTCGTCGCTGGCGCCGTTGTGGAAGACGAGCTCGGCCTGCGGGGCGAGCTGGCTGAGGCGCGTGCGCTCGGAGTCGCTCACGCGGCTCATGAGGTGGAGTTCGGCGCCAGGCATCATCGCGACGGCGCGCACGAGCGTCTCGACGTTCTTGTACGGCATGAATGAGCCCATGTAGACCAGGCGCAGGGTGCTCGGCGCGGTGCGGGCCGGCTCCGAGGCGACGGCGCCGACGCCCGCGGCGTTGGGGATGACCGTGACCGGACGGTGCGTCAGATTGTGCTCTGCGATCAGCCCAGCGGTCGTGTCCGACACCGTCACGACGCCGTCCGCGCGATTCAGCAGCATCCGCTGCGGCCACCACGCGAGGTGGTAGAGCCGCCACAGCCCGCGGATCGGGGCGGCGAGATCGCGCGGAGGGGTGCGGTTGCGGTAGTAGATCAGGTCGTGCACGGTGAGCAGCAGCTTGTACCTGCGCCCCCACGAGCCCATCGTCTGCATCGGGGTGAAGACGACATCCGGCTTGAGCTTGTTGACGGTGAGCGCAACGAGCGGCTCGCGCACGCTCGTCGGCGAACTGACCAGCTGCCACGGCAGCGCCGGCAGCATGTCGAGCTGACGGTGGTCGTTGATCAGCATCGTGACCGGGTGCAGCTTGCCGAGCTCCTCGACGAGGCTCGCCGTGTATCGGCTGATGCCGTCGTGCCTGTCGATGCGGGTGTAGCGGCAGTCGAAAACGATCCTCATGCCCCGGCCGTCTCATTCGAGCTCGGCAGGGTTGCAAGCAGCCCGCGGATCTGGGCTGCCGCCTCGGCCGGCTTCTCGTAGTGAATGAGGTGGCCGACGCCGTGGATGACGTACAGCGTCGCCTGCGGGAAGAGCGTCTGCAGCGTGTGCTGAGCGGCGATCGGGGTGATGTCGTCGCGGTCGGCCGCGATCAGCAGCGTGCGCGGCGTGATCGACGCAGCGAACTCGCTCACGTCGTTGCTGACCGAGGCACGGAAGGCATCGAGCACGACCTCGCGGTTGCTGAACGCCGAGAAGTAGCGGTCGTGTTCCTCGTGGATCCACCGCTTCAGCGTCTGGTCCTTGGTCTTGGCCATCGTCACGCTCATCACGCGCACGATCAGGCGGGAGCGCAGCAGCGCGAAGCCGAGCTTCTCCGGCAGCTTCGCGGCCGCCCAGTAGTAGAACACGGCGAGCCTGGTCATGATGCCGCGCGGGCCGGAGAGCGCTGGGGCCGCGATCGGATTGACGAGGATGACGGCATCCGCCGCCAGCCCGCCAGCCAGCGCCGCCGAGGAGACGATCGATCCGAAGGAGTGGCCGAGGATCACGACGGGTCCGGGAAGCTCGAGCGCCGCGACGAATCCGCGCAGCCAGGCGGAGTAGCCGTCGAGATCGTGACTGAAGCCGGAGTCGGCGCCGAGCGGCGTCGATGCGCCGAAGCCGGGCAGGTCAGGCGAGATGATGTGCACGCCTGGCAGCTGCGCGACGACGGGTTCGAGTCCGTGGTGGTCTCCGCGGAATCCGTGCACCATGACGACGGTCGGAGCGCCGACGACCGCGGCTCCGTACTCCCAGTAGCGGCTGGCGCTGCCCAGAACGGAGACCGTGTGTTCGCGCACGGGGATGCGGGCCAACTGCGACGCGTATGGGGACTCGATGCTCATCGACTCAAGTTTAGGTGAGCTGCCGCCGAAGACTGGACAGCACCGGGAGGGAACTGCTTAGACTTTGGAATGAGCTTTACCGCGCCGATCCAACTGCCTGGTCTCATCCTCGATCCCCAGTGGTACCGCAGGGCCGTGTTCTACGAGGTGATGGTGCGCTCCTTCGTCGACAGCAATGGAGACGGCACCGGCGATCTCGGCGGCCTCATCTCCAAGCTCGACTATCTGCAGTGGCTCGGCGTCGACGCGCTCTGGGTTCCGCCGATCTTCACCTCTCCCCTGCGCGATGGCGGCTACGACGTGGCCGACTACCGCTCGATCCTGCCCGAGTTCGGCACCCTCGACGAGTTCCGTGAACTGGTCACGAAGGCGCACGAGCGCAACATGCGCGTCGTCATCGACCTGCCGCTCAACCACACCTCCGACCAGCACGAGTGGTTCCAGCAGTCGCGGAACGATCCGGAGGGTCCGTACGGCGATTTCTACGTCTGGAGCGACACCGACGAGAAGTGGCCGGACATTCGCATCATCTTCACAGACACCGAGGAGTCGAACTGGGCGTTCGACCCCGTTCGGCGGCAGTTCTTCTTCCACCGCTTCTTCTCCCACCAGCCCGACCTCAACTTCGAGAACCCGGCGGTGCACGAGGCCGTGTTCGACGTCGTCCGCTTCTGGCTCGACCTCGGCGTCGACGGCTTCCGACTCGACGCGATCCCCTACCTGTACGAATCGGATGAGGGCAACGGTGAGGGCGAGCCCCCGACGCACGAGTTCATCAAGGCGCTCCGCGCGATGGTCGACAAGAACTATCCCGGCCGCGTGATGATCGCCGAGGCCAACCAGTGGCCGCGGGAGGTCGCGGCCTTCTTCGGCAGCGACGAGGAGCCGGAGTGCCACATGGCGTTCGACTTCCCGGTGATGCCGCGCATCTTCTACGCGCTCCGCTCGCAGCGGGCCGACGAACTCGTGGCCGTGCTCTCGGAGACCACCGACATCCCGGATGGCGCAGGCTGGGGCATCTTCCTGCGCAACCACGACGAGCTCACCCTCGAGATGGTCTCGGAGGAGTATCGGCAGGCCATGTACGGCTGGTACGCCTACGACCCGCGGATGCGGGCGAACGTCGGCATCCGGCGCCGCCTCGCCCCGCTGCTCGACAACGCGCGCGCGGAGTTGGAGCTGGCCCACGCCCTGCTCTTCGCCCTGCCAGGCAGCCCGTTCCTGTACTACGGCGACGAGATCGGCATGGGCGACAACATCTGGCTGCCCGACCGCGACAGCTCCCGTACGCCGATGCAGTGGACGCCGGACAGGAACGCCGGGTTCTCGGCCGCTGACCCCGGCAAGCTCTACCTGCCCGTCGTGCAGTCCCTCGTCTACAACTACGGGCACGTGAACGTGGAATCGCAGCTGGCGCAGTCACGCTCGCTGCTGCACTGGGTGCGCAACGTCATCCATGTGCGCAAGGCTCACCTCGTGTTCGGACTCGGCGACATCCGGGTGATCCCGACGAACAATGACTCCGTGCTCGCATTCGTGCGGAGCTATGCCGGTTCAGGACTCTCCGGCAGCACGCACTACAACGAACAGCCGGAGTCTGTGCTCTGCGTCTTCAGCTTCGCGCACAATCCCGTCGCGGTCACGATCACGGCCGAGGACATGGCCGGCACCCGGCTCTACGACCTCTTCGGCGGCGGCGTGTTCCCGAGCTTCGACGAGAACGGCTCGCTCACGCTGACGATGGCCACGCAGAGCTTCTTCTGGCTGCACTGCGGCTGAGCCGCGTCGCGGCCCGCTCCCACGCTGGCTTGAGGGAGCGCCAGCGATCGAAGCCCTGAACTCTCGCCGGGAACCCCGCTGGTTGAGCTTGTCGAAACCCCGCAGGCCACGGTTATGTCACGGTCCACGGTTGCCTGTGGATAACCCCTGACTCAGGGCCTCTTTGCGAGAAGTCGTGTCGGTGGTCGGTGAGACGCTGTAGGCATGAGCGAAGCAGTGTTGCAGCTCCCCGGATCGGCCGCCGACCCGGTCCTCACCGGATGCCTGACCGGGCTCGCCGCGGGCGTTGCCCAGGCTGGCGCGGTTCAGGCGGAGCAGTACCGGTTCATCGAAACCGCCCGCTCCCACGCGCTCGCGACCGCCGACCCGATGGGGAAGTCGCGGCGGATCGAGGAGGAGTTCGCGCTCCGCAGCATCACCGCCGAGCTGGCCCTGGTGTTGCGGGTGCATGAGCGCACCATGACGGGGCTGATCTACGAGGCCAAGCAACTCGTCACCGTCTTCACCAAGAGTCTGGCCGCCCTCGCGTCCGGGACGGTCGGGCAACGCCACGTGCGCGAGATCCTCGCCCAGGCCGTTACCCTCCCACCGGAACTCCACGCCCGCTTCGAAACGGAAGCACTGGCCCAGGCGGCCATACAAACCCCGACCGCGTTCCGGCGGACGGCGGCCCGGATCCGGGAACGCCTCCACCCCGACTCCCTCACCGTGCGGGCAGCGAAAGGTCGGGCGGAACGCCGACTCTGGTTCGAACCCGATGCGGACGGGATGGCGTGGCTGCACCTGCATCTAGAGGCGGAGAAGGCGATCGCGATCACCGAACGGATCAGCCACCTCGCCGACCAGGCCCAGGCTGAGGCCCTGGACAGTGCCGACTTGCCCGAGACGGCAGGGGCGCTGACCTCGGGGACGCACGCCCAACTGGAGGCAGACATCGCCGCCGAACTGCTGCTCAGCCCACCCGCTCCGCCCGCAGACGGCGCCACCAACGCGGATGACGCTCCGCGGTCGCGGATGCCCGGCTTGGCGTTCTCCCGCCCCGAGGTCTTTGTCGCCGTGCCGAAGCTCACGGTCCCGTACGCGACCCTCATCGGCCAGTCCGACGACCCGGCGGAACTGCACGGCTACGGGCCGATCGACGCCGATACCGCCCGCCGGCTGGCCGCCGACGCCCCAACCCTGCACCGGATCCTCGTCGACCCGGTCGACGGCACCCCGCTGCAACTGGACCCGCGGAAGTACCCGCTCACGAAAGCGCTACGGCGGTGGATCCTGTACCGGGACCAGATCTGCCGCTTCCCCGGCTGCACCCGGAAGGCCGAACGGGCCGAGATCGACCACACCCAGCCCTTCGGGTACGACGGCCTCAGCGAAGAGGACAACCTGGCGGTGCTGTGCAAGAAACACCACCGCCTCAAGCACAACTCCCGCTGGCGGGTCCGGCAGCTTGGGCTGGGTGGTCTGCGCTGGGTCAGCCCGGCCGGCCGGATCTACGAGACGCACCCGGCCCCACCCAGCAGCCGAAGACCCCCGGGCGAACCGCCACCCCCGCCGTTTGACCCGCCCCCGCTGGTTGAGCCTGTCGAAACCCCGACGGCTTACCCGGACACCCCGCCGTTCTGACCTCGGTTTCAATACGAGCGGAATTGTCGCACGAGGCACGGTCAGCGGGGCTCCCGGATGTGTCGGTGCTTGGCCATAGAGTGATGGCATGAACGCACTCAGCTGGTCCGCAACACTCGCCGTCTTCGATCTCGAGACAACCGGAATCGACGTGGAGACGAGTCGCATCGTCACCGCGAATGTCAGCGTGATCGACGCAGACGGCGCGGTGCAGGAACGCAGCGACTGGCTGCTCGACCCCGGTGTCGAGATTCCGAGCGGTGCGACGGCGGTCCACGGCATCACGACGGAACGCGCTCAGGCAGACGGGATGCCGGCCGCCGAGGGTGTCGGGCAGATCGTCGAGCGCATCCGCACGCTGCTCGCGCAGAACGTGCCCGTCGTCGTCTACAACGCCCCGTACGACTTCACGATCCTCAACCGCGAGGCGGTCAGGCACGGCCTGATCGTTCTCGGCGCCCCGAGCCCCGTCATCGACCCCCTGGTGATCGACAAGGCCGTCGATCGCTACCGCAAGGGCAAGCGCACGCTCGAGGCCGCAGCCGCCTTCTACGGCGTGCCGCTGGACGACGCTCACGATGCGGGTGCGGACGCCATCGCGGCCGGCCGTGTCGCGCAGGCGATCGCCCGCGAGCACGGCGCTGCGCTGCCCGCCACAGCGGAGGAACTGCACGAGCAGCAGATCACGTGGGCGGCGGAGCAGGCCGCCAGCTTCCAGCAGTACATGCGCGCCAACCGCGACCCCGGCTTCACGGCCGATGGTTCCTGGCCGCAGCGCTGAGCGAAGGCCTCAACGAACGAGGCCTTAACGAACACAGGGCAACCGGCGAAAGCCGGTTGCCCTTTGTTCGTTAAGCGTCTTAGGCGCCGAAGCCCTTGAAGCGCTGGTTGAACTTCTCGACGCGTCCGGCCGAGTCCATGATGCGCTGCTTGCCCGTGTAGAACGGGTGCGACTCCGAGGAGATTTCCACGTCGATGACGGGGTAGGTGTTGCCGTCTTCCCACTCGATGGTCTTGGCGCTGCCGACCGTCGAACGGGTCAGGAAGGTTGCACCCGAAGCAAGGTCGCGGAACACGATCGGTGCGTAAGTGGGGTGGATTTCAGACTTCATCGAATTTCCTAGCGTTGAAAGTTGTTTGTGTGTTGAGACTGGTGTGATCTGTCTTGCCGATCACAGTCCGATCAGGCGAGAAAGCTTGCGGCCCGGGGGCCAGCTACCGAGCTTAGCAGAATTCGGGCTGTCAGACCGCACGCGCGCCGAAGCGCCCGTCCTGCTCGCTCAGCTCGATCCCGAGACCGAACGCTTCGGTGAGCACCTCAGAGGTGAGCGCCTCGGCGAACGGTCCAGCGGCGACGACCCGACCAGCCGCGATCACGAGGGCGTGCGTGAAGCCGAGGGGAATCTCTTCCGCGTGGTGGGTGACCATGACGATGGCCGGGGCGTTCGGCGACTGTGCGTAGCCACCGAGCAGGTGCAGCAGCTCCTCGCGCGCACCGAGGTCGAGGCTGGCCGCCGGCTCATCGAGAAGCAGCAGCTCCGGGTCGGTCATCACGGAACGCGCGATCTGCACGCGCTTCTGCTCGCCGTCGCTGAGGGTGCCGAACAGGCGGTCGGCGAGGTGATCAAGCTTCCACTCGGCCAGAACCCGCTGTGCACGACGCGTGTCGAGCTCGTCGTACTCCTCGTTCCAGCGGCCGGTCACCGAGTACGCGGCGGTCAGCACGACATCGAGAACCTTCTCGTTCTTCGGGATCGTCCTGGCCATCGCGGTCGACGCGAAGCCGATCATCGGGCGCAGTTCGAACAGGTCGACCTTGCCCAGCTGCTCCTCGAGCACGAGGGCAGTGCCGCTGCTCGGGTGCAATGCCGCTGCGGCAATGCGCAGCAGCGTGGTCTTGCCCGCGCCGTTTGGACCGAGCACGACCCAGCGTTCGTCGGGATTCACCGTCCAGTTCACCGAGTCGAGGATTGTGTTGCCGTCGCGAACGACGGAGACGTCTGTGAGCTGAAGAACGCTGGCCATGCTCCTATGCTACCGAGCCGCGGCGACCGCTCAGAGCAGGCTGGCGTAGATCTCGCGGGTGCGCGCCGCGATCTGCGTCCAATCGAATTCCCGCTCCGCACGCTCCCTGCCGGCTTTCCCCATCGCCTCGGCGCGCTCCGGGTCGCTCACGACCTCGGTGAGCACCGCCGCGAGATCGGCCACGAAACGGTCGGGATCGATCGGCGTTCCCGTGCCGTCATCCAGCTGTTCGATCGGGACCAGGCGGCCCGTCACTCCATCGACGACGACCTCGGGGATGCCGCCGGTCGCCGTTCCGACGACGGGCAGCCCACACGCCATCGCCTCGAGGTTGACGATCCCGAGGGGCTCGTAGACCGAGGGGCAGACGAAGGCCGTTCCCGCCGTGAGTACAGCAGAGAGCTCGTGCTGGCTGAGCAGCCGGTCGATCCAGACGACCCCGTCGCGCTCACTCTGCAGCACCTCGACGCCCGCGCTGACCTCGGCCATAATCTCGGCCGTGTCCGGCGCGCCCGCGCAGAGTACGAGCTGCACATCGGCCGGCAGCAGCCTGGCCGCCCGCAACAGATACGGCAGCCCCTTCTGCCGCGTGATGCGGCCGACGAAGACGATCGATGGCCGATCGGGGTCGATGCCGAGCGCCCGAACGGTGTCGCTGTCGTGCAACGGCTTCCAGCGGTTCAGGTCGATGCCGTTGTAGACGACGTGCACGCGCTGCTCGTCGAGCGACGGGTAGGAGCGCAGGATGTCGCGGGCCATGCCGCCGCTCACCGCGATGACCGCGTCCGCTGCCTCGAAGGCCGTCTTCTCGACCCAGCTCGACACGCGATAGCCGCCGCCGAGCTGCTCGGCCTTCCACGGCCGGAGCGGTTCGAGGCTGTGCGCGGTGACGACATGCGGAACATCGTGCAAAAGTTTGGCGATGTGTCCTGCCCCGTTTGCGTACCAGGTGTGGGAGTGAACGAGGTCGGCGCCTGCGACATCCTGGGCCATCGCGAGGTCGACGCCGAGCGTGCTGAGAGCCGCATTGGCGTCGGCCAGGGTCTCGGGTGCGGCGTACGCGATCGTGTCGGGAGCGTCCCGCTCCGCGCCGAAACAGCGAACGACGACATCGATGTCTGCGCGGAGGGCGCGGACGAGCTCCGCGACGTGCACTCCTGCACCGCCGTAGACCTCGGGTGGATACTCCTTGGTGAGCAGATCGACTCGCATGGGGCAACGCTAGCGCAGCCGGGTCGACACAGAGCGGAATGCGTCTAGGAAGTGTCATTCAGCTGCCCTAGGGTGGGGGCATGAAGCCCAAGAAGATCTTCGGAATCGTCCTCGCCGGTGGCGAGGGCAAGCGTCTGATGCCGCTCACGGAAGACCGCGCAAAGCCAGCCGTTCCCTTCGGCGGGCATTACCGCCTCGTGGACTTCGCACTGTCGAACCTGATCAACTCCGGGCTCTCGCAGATCGTCGTTCTGACGCAGTACAAGTCGCACAGTCTCGACCGTCACGTCTCGCAGACGTGGCACGTCTCCGGCGTCGTGAACTCGTACATCGCCTCCGTGCCGGCGCAGCAGCGCCTGGGCAAGCGGTGGTTCAGCGGTTCGGCCGACGCGATTCTGCAGAGCCTCAACCTGTTGCGCGATGAGAAGCCGGACATCGTCGTCGTCGTCGGCGCCGACCACGTCTACCGCATGGACTTCAGCCAGATGATCGAGGCGCACATCGCTTCGGGGGCGAAGGCGACCGTCGCCGCCATCCGCCAGCCCATCGATCAGGCGGACCAGTTCGGCGTCATCGACGTCGACCCCGACTCCCCGGAGTCGATCCGCGCCTTCCTCGAGAAGCCGCAGAACCCCGTCGGCCTTGCCGATGCCCCGCACGAGGTGCTCGCATCGATGGGCAACTACGTGTTCGACGCCGACGCCCTGATCGAGGCCGTGCTGCGCGACGGGGAGCGCACCGATTCCAGCCACGACATGGGAGGCGACATCATCCCCGACTTCGTGGCGCGCGGCGAGGCGGGCGTCTACGACCTCCGCCGCAACGTCGTGCCAGGCTCCACCGACCGTGATCGCTACTACTGGCGCGACGTCGGAACGATCGACTCCTTCTTCGACGCGCACCAGGACCTCATCTCCGCCCTGCCCGTCTTCAACCTCTACAACGAGGCGTGGCCGATCTTCACGCAGCAGCGCAACTCCCCTCCCGCGAAGTTCGTCAGGGACGCGCACGGGGCGCTCGGCACGATGATCGACTCCATCGTGTCGCTCGGCTCGCTCATCTCCGGCGCCCACATCGAACGCAGCGTGCTCGGCCCCTGGGTGCACGTCGACTCCGGCTCACAGGTTGTCGACTCGATCCTGTTCGAACGCGTGCGCATCGAGGCCGGCGCCCGCGTCATCCGCGCCGTGCTCGACAAGGACGTGGTCGTCGAGGCTGGGGCGACGATCGGCGTCGACCTCGATCACGACCGCGCGCGCGGCTTCAGCGTGACGGCCTCCGGCATCACCGTCGTCGGCAAGGGTGTTACAGTCGCCGCATGAGCTCGCCGCGTTTCCTAGTTGTCCTCGATGCCGATTCCACCCTGATCCAAGACGAGGTCATCGAACTCCTCGCGGATGCCGCCGGCTCCCGTGAACTCGTCGCCGACGTCACGGAGCAGGCCATGCGCGGTGAGCTCGATTTCGCGGAGAGCCTGCGCGCCCGAGTCGCGACGCTCGGCGGCCTGTCCGAGAGCGTCTTCGCCGAGGTGGGCGCGCTGATCCGCCCGACGCCGGGGGTCCACGAACTGATCGCCGGGGTTAAGGCGGCCGGAGGACTCTTCGGGGTCGTCTCCGGCGGCTTCCACGAGCTCCTCGACCCGTTGGCGGCCCAGTTCGGCCTCGACAGCTGGCGTGCGAACCGCCTGGAACTGGAAGACGGCAAGCTCACCGGTCGGGTGTCTGGACCGATCATCGACGCCGCGGCCAAGGCGCACGCACTGCAGGAGTGGGCGGATGCCGCCGGCATCCCGCTCAATCGCACGGTCGCCGTCGGGGACGGTGCGAACGACCTCGCCATGATGGCCGTCGCCGGTCTCTCCGTCGCGTTCAACGCCAAGCCGCGGGTGCGGGCAGAGGCCGACGTCGCCATCGACGTCGCCGACCTCGGCCAGGTTCTGCCGCTGCTCGGCCTGCGGGGCTGAGCCGCTCCGGCCTGAGCTAGGGCTCAGTCGGTTTTTCGGATGGCCAGAGCCTCGAGAGCTGACAGTCGGCGGTCCCGGTCGCCCGTGATCTCGGCGACCTTCAGGCGCTGGCCGATGAGGTCGGAGTCGCCGAGGAGATCGAGCAGGATGTCGTTCATCATGTCTCGGAGCTCCAGGTGCTCGTCGATGCCGGCCTCGATGGAGTCGATCGCGGTGAGCGGCAGCACCACGAGCAGGTCAACGTGGCTCAGCGCCTCCCGAGTGATCTCTGTCGAGCGCTCGAGGAGCTGACGGGAGCTGGATGCTCCTGTCAGCTCCTCGAGAGCCAGCAGATACGCGAGAAAGTCGATGGGGCCACGCTCGGCGATGAGGTTCTCGGGCAACTCGAGTGGATCGAGTCGATCGGCCGAGATCCGAAGCTGCGCGGCGAACGAGGCGGCGTTCGGGCTGTCCCACATCTCATCCACGAGATCGAACGGATCGGGCAGCACAGCGAATTCCGGGTGGCGAAGCGCGAAATCCGCAACCAATGTGCTCTTTCCGCTCGCGTGGGTCCCTGAGACGACGATCCGCATATCGCGACCCTACGGCACCGAACGCTTCGGTCGTCTAGTGGCCCATCCCGAGGCCGCCGTCTACCGGGATGACCGCACCGGAGATGTACGCGGCCTCGTCGCTGCCGACCCAGGCAACGACCTTGGCGACCTCGTTCGGAGTGGCGAAACGGCCGGCCGGGATGTTCTTCTTGTACTCGGCCTGCTGCTCGGCGGGGAGCGCTGCGGTCATGTCGGTCTCGATGAAGCCGGGCGCGACGACGTTCGCCGTGATGCCGCGGGCACCGAGCTCGCGCGTGATGGAACGGGCCATGCCGACGAGGGCGGCCTTGGACGCGGAGTAGTTGACCTGGCCGGGGCCGCCGTAGAGCCCGACGACGCTGGAGATCAGCACGATCCGGCCGTAGCGGGCCTTGAGCATGCCCTTGGACGCCCGCTTCACCACGCGGAACGCGCCGGTGAGGTTCGTGTCGATGACGTCGACGAAGTCGTCCTCGCTCATACGCATGAGCAGCGTGTCGCGGGTGATGCCGGCGTTGGCCACGAGCACCTCGACCGGGCCGAGCTCTGCCTCGATCGCGGTGAATGCGGCGTCGATCGACGCGGCATCCGTCACATCGGCCTGCACGGTGAAGGATCCTGCAGGACCCTCCCCTGAGCGGGCGGTCACGGCGACGCGGTGGCCTTGCGCCACGAACTCCTCGGCGATGGCGAAACCGATGCCCCGGTTCCCTCCGGTGACGAGTACTGTGCGGGGCGTGGTCATGGTGTGGTCCAATCGGGCAGTGCTGGCGAGGCGAACGGGCAAATCTGACCCAGTTTAGAGCGTCTTCGCCACCCCTCAGGAGACGTAGGCTTAAGGCATAGCCATGAAGCACGAATCCATCACGTCACTTCCCGTCTCCCCTGAGGTGGAGCGGCGCAACCGCATGCTCAAATACACGCTTGCGATGGGGATTCGTGTGCTCTGCGTGCTCTCCATGCTGTTTCTGAAAGGCTGGTGGCTGCTGCTGCCCGCAATCGGAGCCGTGGTGCTGCCGTACTTCGCCGTCGTCATTGCCAATGTGCCGTCGAAGGCGAAGTCGTCGAACCTACTGCGCCCCGGCGCAATCGAAAGGGCCTGGAAGCGCAAGAATGACTGACCTCATCGGGATGGGCCTCCTCGGCGGAGCGCTGCCCCGCGAAGCCTGTTCGCGCGCCGCGTGCTCAGCGGATGCGCGGTGGCGAATCGATTGGCGCAACCCGCGCATCCACACGGGCGAACGGTTCAAGACTTGGTTGGCCTGCGACGAGCATGTCGACTATCTGCGCGACTTCCTCGCAGCCAGGGAGTTCCCCCTCACCGTGAGCGCGCTGGAGGACGCCTCGTGAGCGGCTGGCGCTTCCTGCTCAGCAAACGGTGGGCCGGCTACCTGGCCCTCACCGTGCTCTTCGCGGTCGTCTGCGTCTTCCTCGGGAACTGGCAGCTCGCCAGGCGGGCAGAGGCGCAGGCGGAGATCCAGCGGGTCGACAACAACTGGTCGGCCGAACCGGTTCCACTGGCGGAGGCGCTGCCCACGCTCGACAGCTTCGATGAGTCGCAGAAGTGGCTCCCCGTCGTCATGGAGGGTGAGTACATCCAGGAGGACGAGCTGCTCGTGCGCACCCGCCCCCGTGCCGGGATGCCCGGTTTCGAGGTGCTCACTCCCCTGCAGCTGGCCGACGGCACCGTCTTCATCGTGAACCGCGGCTGGTTGCCGACCGGTTCTGCTCAGGATGCCCCGGATGTCGTGCCATCCGCCCCGGATGGCACCGTCACCATCGTCGCCAGGCTCAAGGCCGGAGAGCCATCGCTGGCCGGCCGCAGCTCCAGCGGCAACCAGATCTCGACGATTCAGCTCCACGAGGTCTCCGAACGGCTGGGAACCGACAACTACACCGGCGCATACGGCTTGATGATCTCGGAGACCCCGGAGGCGATCGATCCGCGCCCCCTCGCCGTGATCAAGCCGCCACGCGACGAGGGGCCCCACCTCTCCTACGCCTTCCAGTGGTACGTGTTCGCGATCATGGCCTTCATCGGCCTGGGGTGGGCGGCGCGCCAGGAGTTCCGTGCTGTCAACATCGACGACCCGGCCGAGCGCAAGCGCGCGGCAGCACGAGCCACGAAGCAGTCGCTCAAGACGCGAAGCGACTCCGAGATCGAAGACGAGATCCTCGACAACGCCCGGTAGCCGAGCTGCTGCAAGGATGGAGCCATGCTCATCGATCTCGTACTGCCGACAAGCCTCGAGACCCGTGCGGGAGACGTCACCATGCGGCGGGCGACCGCGGGCGATCTCGACGCACTGATGACACTGCTCTCCGATGACCCGATCAGCAGTTCGCGTGGCGACATCGCCCACGTTGACGACCGTGGCGCGTACCTGGCCGCGCTGGAGCAGATCGTCCAGGATGCCGCGAACGAGCTGCTCGTGGTCGTCGATGGAGCGGATGTGCCCATAGCGACCATGCAACTGACGCGGATCCCCGGAATGGCGCGGCGGGGTTCGACGCGCCTGCTCGTCGAGGCCGTGCGGGTGAACAGCGCGCTGCGCTCCTCCGGAATCGGCGGGGCCATGATGCGCTGGGTCACCGACGTGGCCGCGCCGACGCTCGGTTCAAGCCTGGTGCAGCTCACCTCGGATGCCGCGAGGACCGACGCGCATCGCTTCTACGAGCGCCTCGGTTTCGTCGGCTCCCACGTGGGGTTCAAGTACCCCGTCGTCTAGCTCGGCCCGGCCTGTCAGGCCAGGGCGATGAGGTCCGCGTAGTCCTTGTTCCAGTGGTCCTCGACGCCGTCGGGCAGGATCAGCACGCGCTCCGGGTTCAGCGCCTCGACGGCGCCGGGGTCGTGGCTGACGAGGACGACGGCGCCCTCGAAGTGCGCGAGCGCATCGAGGATCTCGAGTCGGCTAGCGGGGTCGAGGTTGTTCGTGGGCTCGTCGAGCAGAAGCACGTTGGCGCCGGAGACGACGATCATGGCCAGGGCCAGACGGGTCTTCTCGCCACCGGAGAGCACGCCCGCCTTCTTGTGGCCGTCGTCGCCGGTGAACAGGAACGAGCCCAGCACTTTGCGCGCCTCGGTCTCGGTGATGTTCGGCGAGGAGGAGACCATGTTCTCGAGCACGGTGCGGCCCACGTCGATCGTCTCGTGCTCCTGCGCGAAGTAGCCGATGCGCAGGCCGTGGCCGGGAACAAGCGAGCCGGTGTCCGGCTGGTCGGCGCCGCCGAGGATGCGCAGCAGCGTCGTCTTTCCGGCACCGTTCAGGCCGATGATGACGACCTTGGAGCCGCGGTCGATGGCCAGGTCGACGGCCGTGAAGATCTCGAGTGAACCGTAGCTCTTGCTGAGGTTCTCGGCCATCAGCGGCGTCTTGCCGCAGGGGGCGGGGGTCGGGAACCGGAGCTTTGCGACGCGGTCGGCGACGCGCACCTCGTCGAGGCCGGCGAGCAGCTTCTCGGCGCGGGCGACCATCTGGTGCGCCGCCGCGGCCTTGGACGCCTTGGCGCCGAAGCGGGCGGCCTGCATCTGCAGAACGCCGGCCTTCTTCTCGGCGTTGGAGCGCTCCTTCTTGCGGCGCTCCTCGTCGGCGGCGCGCTGACGCTGGTAGTTCTTCCAGTTCATGTTGTAGGTGTCGATGACCATGCGGTTGGCGTCCAGGTAGAACACGCGGTTCACGGTCTCGCCGACGAGCTCGATGTCGTGGGTGATGACGATGAAGCCGCCCTTGTAGTTCTTCAGGAACTCGCGCAACCAGACGACGGAATCGGCGTCGAGGTGGTTGGTCGGCTCATCGAGGATCATGGTGCCGGCATCCGAGAACAGGATGCGGGCAAGCTCGATGCGGCGGCGCTGACCACCGGAGAGGGTCTTGAGAGGCTGCTCGAGGATGCGGTCGGGCAGGTTCAGGTTGCTCGCGATCGACGCGGCCTCCGCCTCGGCCGCGTAGCCGCCGAGCGCCTGGAAGCGGTCGGTGAGGTTGCCGTACTTCTTCATGCCGGCCGCGGCCACGGCCTCGTCGCTGCTGCCCATGTCAAGCGTCGCCTGCTGCATCTCGAGCACGATGGTGCCAAGACCGCGGGCGTCGAGGATGCGGGTGCGCGCCATCATCTCCGGGTCACCGGAGCGAGGGTCCTGCGGCAGGTAGCCGATCTCGCCGCTGCGCTCGATGGTGCCGCCTGTTGGCAGGGTCTCCCCCGCGAGTGTCTTGGTCAGCGTGGTCTTGCCTGCACCGTTGCGACCGACCAGACCGATCTTGTCACCGGCGGATACGCGAAAATTCACGTTCTCCATGAGCACGCGCGCTCCGACGCGAATCTCGAGGTCTTGAACGCTCAGCACGGCGCATCCATTTCTGTAGGTGACAGCAACTGTCAAAGAGTGTGGGGGTTGGCGCGCGGTCATCCGAAAAGCGGCGCAACGCACCATTCTACCGAAGCTCACCCTGCACAAGTGCCCGATGCAGAATACTGGGGTGATGGCACGGCTCACCGCACAGCGCGAACTCGCACTCCTGCGGGCCAGGGCGCAGGGCCTGTTCCCCGCGGATGCCACGAGGCCAGCCGCCGTCCCCGACCGTCTGCTCGCGCTCCAGGGGCAGGATCTCGCGGCCGCGAAGTGGGCGATCGGCGCCCGCTGCCCCGGTGCGACCGTTGCGTCGATCGACGCGGCGATCGACTCCGGAGAGCTGGTGCGCTCCTGGCCGATGCGCGGAACGCTGCACTTTGTTCCAGGGCAGGACCTCGGGTGGATGCTGCAGTGCACGACCGAGCGTCTGCTGCGCCAGGCCAGGCCGACGCACGAGCGGCAGGGTCTGACGAGTGCGGTGTACGAGCGGGCACGGGAACTGGCCGTCGAGGCGCTCCACGGAGGCCACAGCCTCACCCGCGACGAGTTCCAGGCACTGCTGGAGCGCAACGGCATCGCGACAGCCGACGGCCGCGGCTACCACCTGATCTGGTACCTCGCGCAGACGGGAACGCTCTGTTGGGGGCCGACGGCCGGCAACGCGCAGGCCCTGGTGCTGCTGGACGAGTGGGTCCCCGAGCCCAGGCGGCTCGAGCGGGACGAGGCGCTGGCCGAGTTCCTGCTGCGGTACATCCGCGGCCACGGTCCGGCGACCCTGCAGGACTTCGTCTGGTGGAGCAAGGTGACCATGGCGGAGGCGAAGCGTGGGCTCGCGATCGCGCGCCCGCTGCTGGCCGAGCGGCGTTTCGCGGAGACCAGCTACTGGGTCGCGGCCGAGGCGGACGGCGCTGTCGCCGACGCGGCCGAACGGCGTCGCTTCGCGGCATCCGTCTGGCTGCTGCCGGCATTCGACGAGTACTTCCTCGGCTACCGGGACAGGGAGGTCGCCGCCGACATCGAGCACCACGGGCGCATCGTGCCGGGCAAGAACGGCGTGTTCCAGCCGATCATCGTCGCCGGCGGCCGTGTCGTCGGAACGTGGAAGAGGCGGGCAGTTGCCGGCTCCAGGCTGCACGTCACGGCCGAGCCCTTCACCGAGCTGAGCGCGGGGCAGCTGGCCGGCATCCGACGTGATGGACGCAGATACGCGCGCTTTCTCGGGCTCACCCTGCAGGACTAGCCTGAGGGGGTGCGAATGACTTCTCGCATCCAGGCCCCGAGCCGGGTGCCCCTGCTGCAGGTGACGAAGGTGGCATTCGCCTCCGTGCTCGCCTGGCTGATCGCGCAGTTGCTGTTGCCGACCGACATGCCGATCTTCGCCGCGATCGCCGCGCTGCTGGTCGTGCAACCGAGCGTCAACCAGACACTCGGGCGCGCCATCGAGCGCTCCGTCGGGGTCATCGCAGGCGTCATTGTCGCCACCGTCATCGCCCAGCTGTTCGGCGAGAGCGAGTGGATCATCCTGACGAGCATCGTCGTGGCGATCTTCATCGGCTGGGCGTTGCGGCTCACACCGGCATCCGCCAACCAGATTCCCATCAGCGCGATGCTCGTGCTGGCGCTCGGCACGACGACGCCAGGCTATGCGGCCGAGCGGATCATCGAGACCCTGATCGGCGCGACGATCGGCTTCATCGTGACGATCAGCATTGCCCCGCCCGTGCTGCTCGCGCCGGCCAAGGAGAGCGTCGCGGCCCTCGGCCGCGAGGTGGCAGCGACGATCGATCGGCTCGCGGTCGCGCTCGAAAAACCGCTGCGCCCCGCTGAGCTCGAGGAGCTGCTGCTCAACGCGCGTCTGCTCCGCCCGATGCAGGCGAAGGCGGCCGACGCCGTGAAGCAGGGCAGGGAGAGCCTCGCCTTCAACCCGCGCCGCTCGCGGCTCGGCAGTGCGGTCGAGGCGGAGGCCGCACTGCTCGATCGGCTCTCTCCCCTGGTCAACCGCGTGCTCGGCATGACCAGGGCGGTGCGTGACCACTACGACGACAGCCTCAGGCAGGAACCAACGGTGCGCGCGATCTCCGTCGAGCTGAAACGCGCGGCCCACGATCTGCTGCTACTGGTCGACGCGAGCGGCGACACCGTCGCGGCGCACGACGACACCGTGGAGCCGCCCGCACTGACCGCGCCCCTCGTGATCGCGACACCGCATCCGGAGCACTGGATCCTCATCGGATCGTTGATGGAGGATCTGCGGCGGGTTCGTGAGGAGATCGTCGGTGACTGATCAGCCGCGACTGCTCTCACCCCGACGCCTGGAGGCGTTCTCCGACGGGGTGTTCGCGATCGCGGCGACGCTCCTGGTCCTCGACCTCTCGGTCGACCACCTCGGTTCCATCAGTAACAACGACCAGCTGTGGCATGCACTCGGCGCCATCTCGGAGAGTGTGCTCAGTTTCGTCATCAGCTTCCTGCTGCTGTGCATGTTGTGGATGGTGCACACGCGTCAGTTCGAGTACGTCAAGCGTGTCGATGACCCCGTGCTCTGGCTCAACTCCCTGCGCCTGCTCGGTGTCGTGCTCATCCCGTTCACGACGAGCGTGAACGCCGACTTCAGCGAGCTCCTGCTCGGGCGCCTGGTGCTGCCGCTGAATTTCCTCTGGGTGTTGCTCTTCGACTGGGCGCTGTGGCGCTATGTGACGACGTCGCCGCGCGGCCTGCTCGGCGACATGTCGGATGACGAGGTGCGGGCGAGCAGCAGGAGGGCGCTCGGCGCGGTCGTCACCGGCCTCGTCGTGGTTCTGCTGGCACCCTTCATCGGCTCGTGGGCATTCCTCGCCTTCGCGGTCGTTCCGCCCCTGGACGCGGCGATCCGCGGCCGCAGACGTCGGCGGCGATGATCCGACGTCCCGCGCCCCGCGTCAGAGCGCGAAGCTGGTGAGCACGGCGAGGTGGTCGCTCTCCCCCGCCTCCATGACGGAGCTTTCGAGCGCCTCCAGCCCGTGCTGGAAGATGTGGTCGATGCGAGCAAGCGGCATCCCGCTCGGCCAGGTGAAACCGAGCGATGCCGTTGTGCGGTTCGGCTCAGAGACGCTCTGCTGCAGCGCCCGTAGTGCTGGGTCGGTGCTCGTGGCGTTGAAATCGCCCATGACCAAGACCCGCTCGTTCTCGTCGCGCTCGACGATCGCGGCCAGCTCGGTGAGCATCCCGTCCCTGTCGCTCTGGGCGCCTGGCCGCAGCGAGGCGGCGTGCACGACGTAGACGCTGACCAGGCCGGACGGGGTCTCCAGGTCGGCGGCCAGAGCACGGTTCCAGCCGAGGTCGAGCTCGAGCGGTTGTTCGTTGACGACCGGGTACCGGCTCCAGAGCCCGACGGTGCCGACGGCGTAGGAGTACGGGTGGGATTCGTTCAGGGCATCGGCGGCGGCCTCACGGGCGGCGCCGTCGAGTTCCTCGAGTGCGATCACGTCGGCGCCGGCATCGGCCAGGGCGAGAGCGGATTCCGCGGCCGTTCCGGATCCCGCCTGCACGTTCTGGCTCGCGACCGTGAGAGTCTCTGGCTGGACATCGGCGGAGGCCGGCGCCGCCAGAGGGAGAAACAGCGGTCCGACCACGGCCAGCCAGGCGAGCAGCGGCAGACCGGCGATCAGCCACGCCCGCCGACGACGGGTCAACAGCGCCGCGATGACGAGCACGGGAACCAGCAGCACCAGCCACGGCAGCGCCGTTGCGATCGCGGTGCCGACCGCTCCGGGGATCAGCGGGTGGGCGACGAATGCGATGGCCAGCAGCACCGCGACAACGGCGATCAGGCGCGCTGCGATGCGCGCGCCGGGGGCCGTGCGGGTCTGTGCCATATCGTCCATCCTGAGCGAGCGTGCATGTGAGAAGACCGAGAGGGCCGTGGCATCAGCCACGGCCCTCTCGGCGCAACGGTGTATTACGCCTGCAGCGCCGCCTGGAGCTCGAGCGAGATCGTGACGGTGTCGCCGAGCAGCATGCCGCCGGTCTCGAGTGCTGCGTTGTAGGTGAGGCCGAAGTCCTCACGGTTGACGACCGTCTTGGCCGTCGCGCCGCCCTTGTAGTTGCCGTAGGGGTCGCCGCCGAAGCCGCCGAAGTCGAACTCGAAGGTGACCGGCTTGGTGACGCCCTTCATCGTGAGGTCGCCATCAACGAGGAACTCGCCCTTGACGACGCGCACGCCGGTCGACACGAAGTCGATCGTCGGGTAGGTCTCGGCCTCGAAGAAGTCGCCAGTGCGCAGGTGACCGTCGCGGTTCGGCTCGTTCGTGTTGATCGAGGCGACCTCGGCGGATGCCGTCACCGTGGAGTCGAGGGGGTTCTCGCCCGTGACGAAGGTCGCGTTGAAGCGCTCGAACTTGCCCTTGACCTTGCTGATCATCAGGTGGCGGATGCTGAATCCGACCTCGCTGTGGGTGGGGTCAATGATCCAGGTTCCCGCACGGTATCCGGGAATGGTGGTGTCGAGCGTTGCAGTCATGTGGCTACTTTCTACGTGGTTGAGGGCCGATTCCACGGCCGTGATACATGCAAACGCATTGTCTTTCGCGGGTATTCCGTGTTGCCGAAAGTTTTTCTCAGGCAGTTTCGCGCAGGCGGAGCGCCGCGAGGGCGTCGGCGTCGATCTGTTCGGCCGAGATGTGGCCGGAGCGCACGGCATCCGCGACGCCCCGGATGACGGCATCGATGTCGACCCCGATCGTGGCCGGATCGGCCGGCAGCGTGTACAGCACGATGCTGGTGCCTGCTGCGAAGGCCGCGATCACGTTCTGCACCGGGTCGGCGTAGCGCGGGTCGCCGGAATCCTGCAGCATGCGCATGTCATCGGAGATGCAGAGCCCTGTGAAGCCGAGCTGTTCACGCAGGATGTGGTGCCAGGCGGAGGAGAGGCTCGCCGGCTGGGCGTCGATGGCGGGGAACGCCAGGTGCCCGAACATCACGAAGTCTGCGCCCGCATCGATTCCGGCGCGGAACGGTGGCGCCTCCTGACGCGTCCAGTCGAGGTAGCGCATCTCACTGCTCGGGATGCCGACATGTGAGTCGCCAGGGGCGGCTCCGTGGCCTGGGAAGTGCTTGATCGTGCTGAGCACGCGGTCGCCCTCGCCGGTGACGGCCGCGGCGACCCGCGCGCTGGAGGCCGCGGCATCGCCGCCGAGCGAGCGGCCGTAGATGAACGACGACGGGTCGGCGCTGACGTCGGCGACGACCCCGAAATTGAGGGAGATGCCGGCGTCGGCCAACATGGTCGACCGCGCCTGGAAGGCCTGTTCCGTCGCCTCGACCGGGAGCCCGCGGAGCTGATCGGCGCCCGGCGCCGGGTCCGGCCCGACCCGCACGACCTCACCGCCCTCCTGGTCGATGCCGATGAACGGGGGAATCTCGTCATCACCGCGAATCGTCGCCGTCATGGCGGCGAGAGCGGCCGTGTCGGTCGCCTCCGTTCCGCCCGGGATGTTGGCGCCCATGAGGATCACCCCGCCGAGGCCGTAGCGGTCGATGAATGCCCGCTGCGCCGCCCCGTCCGTTCCCGGCGTGTGCAGGATGAGCAGGCTGGCGATCTTCTGCTCAAGCGTCATCGTGGCGAGGGCGGTCTCCGCCGGATCGGGCTCCGCGCTGGGGCTCGGCTCGACGCTCGGTTCGGTGGCGGCCGGCGATGGCCGCTCCGCGGATGGCCCGATGCCGGTCATGCAGCCGGAGACGCCAAGCAGCAGGGCCGGGGCGAGCAGCACCGCCGCGAGGCGCCTGATCCGGTTTCTCGGGGTGCTGCCGGATCGGGCCTGTGATGCGCTGCTCATTGTGAGGAGTGTAGCTCGCTGGTCTGACGCTCAGCCGGGAGGAGTAGCGTGCTGCTGTGACGACACCCACTCAGCTTCCCCTTCGCCTGAGCGACGTGGCCGGTGAAGCCGCCCTGCTCGGAGGCGGCGGAGCCGCGATCCTGCTGCAGCTCGCACACCCGGCGGTCGCACGCGGCGTGGCCAGACACAGCGACTTCGTCGAGCGGCCACTCGACCGCCTCTTCGGCACCCTTGACTACGTGTACACGGTCGCATTCGGTGATGAGGAGATGGTCGCGGCCGTCGTGCGTCGGGTGAACAGGGCCCATGGCCCCGTTCACGGCAAGCGCGAAGAGCCCGCGTACAACGCCGTCGACCCCGAACTGCAGTTGTGGGTGGCGGCGACGCTGTACTACGCGGCGATGCAGGTGCAGGATCGCCTGCTCGGCACTCTCGACGACGCCTCGGCCGAGGCGGTGTACCTCGACTATGCCGCGCTCGGGGCGCGATTGCAGATGCCGGCTGAGCTCTGGCCGGCCGACCGCGAGCAGTTCGAGCTCTACTGGAAGCGCATGCTCGCCCAGCTGGAGCCGAGTCACGAGAGCCGCACCGTTGTCCAGGCGTTGCTGCATCCGCGCACCGTTCCCCTCGCCGCACGCGCCGCGATGCCCCTGGTTCGGCTGGTCAGCACGGGGCTCCTGCCACCAACGGTCCGTGCGATGCACGGCCTGCAGTGGGATGCCAGACGACAGCTGCGCTTCGATCGGGTGTTCCGGCTCACCCGCTTCGTCTACCCCCGGCTGCCCCGGAACGTTCGGGTGTGGCCGCGTGAGCGCTCGCTGGCGCGGGTGCGACGGGCGATGGCCGAGCCGCGGGGCGGCCGACGGTGACCGGCGCATGGCGGGACACCGCTCTGACGCGGGCACTCGGCATCGAGCTGCCGATTGCGCTCGGCGCCTTCGGCGGGCTGTCGTCGGTGCCACTCACCGCCGCCGTCAGCAACGCCGGAGGGCTCGGCAGCTTCGGCCTCTACGGCTATGACGCTGAGCGCATCCGGTCGACGGCACGGGCGCTGCGCGAGCAGACGGGGCGCCCATTCGCATTGAACCTCTGGCTGCCGCACGGGGACCAGATTCCGCCGGTGGACGACGACGACTTCCGTGCGTGGGTTGCACCGTTGGAACCGTTCTTCGTCGAACTCGGACTCGCGCTGCCGACCCGGCCCCAGCGCTACCTTCCCGACTTCGATGAGCAGTTCGATGCGCTCCTCGACGCTCGGCCGGCTGTGGCCAGTTTCGTGTTCGGTGTCCCGTCAGAGCAACAGATCGATCGGCTGCATTCGGCAGGAACCAGCGTGCTCGGAACGGCGACGACCGTTGCGGAAGGTCGCGCGCTCGCAGCGGCAGGCGTTGACGCCGTCATTGCGAGCGGATTCGAGGCCGGCGGTCACCGTGTGTCGTTCCTGGCCGAGCCGGAGGACTCGCTCATCGGGCTCTTCGCCCTGCTGCCGCAGCTCGTCGACGCCGTCGACGTTCCGGTGGTCGCGACCGGTGGCATCGCCGATGCCCGCGGGGTCGCGGCCGCGCTGACGCTGGGGGCATCCGCGGCGCAGCTGGGCACGGCGTTCCTGGTGTGCGCCGAATCGGCGATCTCCGATGCGCATCGTTCGCGCATCCTCGGTGCGGATGCCGAGAGCACGGTGCTCACGCGGGCGTTCAGCGGGCGGCTCGCCCGCGGGATCCCCAATCGCATGCTCAGGGAGCTCGAATCCACGGGCACCCCGCTGGCGCCCTTCCCCGTGCAGAACTGGCTGACGGCACCGGTGAAGGCCGAGGCGGCGCGGCGCGGAGATTCCGAGCTCATGTCACTCTGGGCCGGGCAAGCTGCCGCGCTCGTGCGCCGGCGGGGTGCGGCAGAGCTGGTGGATGCGCTCGCGCGCGGCACCGATGCTCTCGTGCCCTGACGGCCGGGTCAGAAGAAGTCGGCGTCGACCCCGGCTGCCCGTTCGACATCACCGGTCGAGATGCGGGCGGCGTCCAGCTTCACCTTGGCCACGCGGAGCGCTGACTCCAGCTGGGCTGCCCACACATCGGATTCGCGGGCGGCGGCCTCGGCCGCGGCGACGCGCTCGATGGCTGCCTCGCGCTCGCGCTGCGCGGCACGCACCTGTTGCATACTGAGCGTGATGCCGTAGTAGGCGGCGACGATGGACGCGATCGGCGTTGCGATCACGGCGAGGGCGGCGACCGTGGCGCTCGTCGGGCTGAAGATCGCCAACAGACCGAACGCGAAGAACAGCGCGACGACGCCAACGATGACAACCAGCATGAGTCGGATGTTCTGGTCGGCGGTGAGGCGCGGTTTGGGCTCCGTGCGCTCCTCGGACGGCTCCGACGATTCGGACTGCTCGGCCTGCGGGTACACCCCCGTCATTGCAAGCGTCTCTGGCTGCGCGGCGTTCTCTGACCACACTGCTGCGGTGTCGCGTTGGATCTCGTGCGGATCGCTCATCATTGGCCTTTCGCCGAGTGACACCGTTCGCGCCACGTGCCCATTGTGCGGTGACCCCCGTTCGGGGTCAAGCGCACACGCCGAGAGGCGGGTGTCGGTGGTGGGGCGTATGGTGCTGGCAGATTCGAAGGGAGCGAGAAGATGGTCGCCGTGCGATTCCGTTGCGGGCACGGAGCAGCCGCCGCTGACCACGGCGTGCTCACGCTGCAACGCGCGTGCCCGCTCTGCATGCTGATCGCCGAAACACAGCGTTCTCGCGAGGAACTCCTGCGCAAGGTCATCGCGCCGGAGCGTGAGGCGCTGGCCGGGGAGACCCGGGTCGGCGCGGAGTACAGCTGGGTATGCCCCCGCGGCCATGACCGCTATCGGGCAACCGTGCTGGCCGTGCTCAGCGGGCCGAGCTGCGCCAAGTGCATTCGGAACGCAGCGACCGTGTCACCGGAGGCCGGTGTCGCGTCGATGAATCCCGGGCTGCGCACCCGCACTTCGCTCACGGAGCAACGGCTGCGCATGCTGCTCGCCGAACGCATCACGCTCCCCCACGGCGTCAATACGATCCGCCTGGCGCGCATGTTCTATGGCAAGCAGGAGGCCTGGCCGGACATCGTGATCCCGGCGCTGCGAATCGCCGTCGAATACGACGATCCCGGGCGCAGTCGGCGAGCCCATCGCGGCCTCAAAGCAGCATCCGATCGGGAGAAGGACGATGCCCTGGCGGAAGTCGGATGGGAGGTGATCCGCATCCGCGCCGGCGGTCTGGAATCACTCGGCGCCAACAGCGTCGTCTGTGCGACCCTCAACGCGGCTGCCGTCGACGCGGTCATCGTCAGGATGCGTGAGATCCGCGGGGACGCCGCCGTGGAGGCGATCAGCGTGCCACGGCCACAGCAGTAGCCGGCACAGCACCGATGGCGTCGTGATCTCGGCGCGGCACGAGCGGGATGGCGAACACAGGGGCGACTGCCACAGCCGCGAAGGCGAGCGGAAAGCCGATCAGCCCGATCAGCCCGCCCACCACCGGCCCCACCGCCGTCGCCGCGATGTACTGCCCGGTGTTGTGGATGCCGAATGCGCGACCGGCCCAGGAACTGCCTGCCCCCTCCGCCACCGAGGTGAAGGTGAGCCCGTTGTCGGCGACCGTGATGGTCGACGCGATGACCAGCATCATGGCGACCACGAGAGCCGCGTCGGGCAGCCAGGCGGCGACGCTGCCGAGCAACACCATCGCGACCGCCGCGGCCACGGCAACCACGCGGAGCAGCCACACCCTGCTTCTCGCCCTGTCGCTGACGGCGCCGAGCGCGATGCGCCCCATCGCCCCGACGAACTGGGCGACGGCGATCGCGACGCCGGCGGCCAGCGGGGTCCATTCGAGGTCAGACACCAACCAGACCAGGCCGAACGTCGTCAGGGTGAACTGAGGCACGACGAGCAGCAGTGCGACAGCGTGGATGCGCCAGAGGAAGCCGCTGGCCCGATACGGAGACACCGGCAATGGCGCCGCGGCAGCACTCACCACGCTCGCACGCGGCGGGTTCACGATTCCGAACCAGCAGGCGACCGCGAGAACCGTGAGCAGCAGAAGGGGCGGCAGCACGGCGGTGGCAATGCCCCCGCCGGCCGCGAGGGTCGGCACCGTCAACGCGGCGACGGTGACGCCGAGCGGCTGCGCGATCTGGCGCACGCCCATGGCGAATCCACGACGATCCCGATCGAACCAGCCGACCACGACACGCCCACTCGCCGCATTCGTGCTCGCCGCGGCCATACCGCAGAACACGAACATCACACCGAGCATCTGCACGCTCCCACTCAGCATCACGCCCGCCGTGGCCACCGCGGTCAGCGCGAGGCCGAGCGCCAACACGATCCGCTCGCCGAATCGGTCGGCAAGCGCCCCCAGGCGACGAGCGTGAGCACCAGGCCGAGCGTCGGGGCGGTGGCCAGCGCACCCGCGTTGGCGAGGCTCAGACCGAATTCAGCCTGCAGCCGGGGAATGAGGAATGCCGGAACGCTGACGATGATCGTGCCGGAGGTCTGCGCCGCGACCCCGAGCGCCAGCATGCGCCATGGCCGCACGCGCCTCGTGCCGCCGTGCGCCGACTGTGTGGCCATGCGATCCCACTTCCCCTTGGTATACCAATTAGGTATACCATTAACGGGACGACGCGAAATACGAGGGAAGACGATGACCCAGACGGACCAGATCTACGCACAGCTGCGTCAGGCGATTCTCACCCTCGAGCTGCCGCCCGGCTCCCCCGTGACCGAACGGGAGCTCGAGAGCGAGTTCGGCGCATCGCGGACACCGGTGCGTGCCGCCCTCCTTCGCCTCGACACGGAGGGCCTCGTGCGCCGGCAGGGCCGCGGCTTCATCGTCGCCCCGCTCGACCTCGACGAGGTCAGGATGCTGGCCGAACTCCGTGAGGCAATCGAGACGGCCGCGGTGCGGCTGGCCGTCGTCCGCGCTACCAACGACGACATCGCCGCCCTGCGTCAGCTCGTCGAGGACGAGCACTCCGGCTCTGAGGCAGACAGGGTGCTGAATGCGAGCAGCGCGTTTCACGCCCAGCTCACCCAGCTCTCGGGCAACACACTCATGGCTGACGCCATCGGCGGCGCGATGGCCAGGCTCGCGCGCACCCGCTGGCTGGAGACGCAGAGCAGCCAATCGCGTGAGAACGCCTGGCGCGAGCACCTCGAGGTGATCGAAGCGCTCGAGGCTCGGGACGCCGACAGGGCGGCCGCCCTCGCGGGAGCGCACATCCGGGGCACGACCGAACGGCTCGTCGCGCTGCTCAACGATGAACGTCAACGCTTGCGGGGCGCCGGCATGGCGATCGTCGGCCGCGACGCGGTCGGCTCCTAGACCGGCTCCCCCGCGGGCTCCGGTACGCCATCTGCCTCTGATGCCTCAGACTCGCCGCCAAGGAACTGCGCCTGATAGAGGGTGAAGTAGGCGCCGCGCGCGGCGAGCAGCTGCTCGTGGTTGCCCTGCTCGACGATGCTGCCATGCTCCATGACGAGGATCGTGTCTGCGTCCCGAATCGTCGAGAGGCGGTGGGCGATCACGAAGGAGGTTCGGTCGGAGCGGAGAACCGCCATGGCCTGCTGCACGAGCAGTTCCGTGCGCGTGTCGACAGATGATGTCGCCTCGTCGAGGATCAGCAGCGATGGGTTGGCGATGAAGGCGCGCGCGATCGTGATGAGCTGCCGCTCACCGGCCGAGACACTGCCGCCGTCGGCATCCAGAACCGTGTCGTAGCCGTTCGGCAGCTGCCGCACGAAGCGGTCGACCATCGTCGCCTTCGCGGCGGCAACCACCTCGTCGTCGCCGGCGTCGAGACGGCCGTAGCGGATGTTCTCGCGGATGGTGCCCTCGAACAGCCATGCATCCTGCAACACCATTCCGACCTGGGAGCGCAGCTCCGCCCTGGACAGGGTGTGCACATCGACGCCGTCGAGCAGGATGCGCCCGCCGGTGAGTTCGTAGAAGCGCATCACGAGGTTCACGAGGGTGGTCTTGCCCGCGCCCGTCGGCCCCACGATCGCGACCGTGTGGCCGGGCTCGGCCGAGAAGGAGAGATCGGCGATCAGCGGCACATCGGCGCTGTAGCTGAAGGACACGTGCTCGAACTCGACGTGACCGTCGGTCGGCTCTGGAAGCTCGGCGGTCGCCGCGTCGGCCTCCTGCTCGTCGGCGTCGAGCAGCTCGAAGGTGCGCTCGGCCGAGGCCACACCGGACTGCAGCATGTTGGCCAGGCTTGCCATCTCGCTGATCGGCTGGGTGAACTCGCGCGAGTACTGGATGAACGCCGTGGCATCACCGAGCGTCATCTGCCCGGATGCCACGCGCAGCCCGCCCGCGACGGCGATCATCACGTACGAGAGGTAGGAGACGAAGGTCATCGCCGGCATGATCATGCCTGAGACGAACTGGGCACCGAATGAGGCCGCGTAGAGCTTCTCGTTGCGGCTGTCGAACTCCTCGAGCATCTCCTTGTCTCGGCCGAATGCCCGCACGATCTCCTGGCCGGAGAAGGTCTCCTCGATGTGCCCGTTCAGCGACCCGGTGTTCTTCCACTGTGCGGCGAAGAGCTTCTGGGAGCGCACACCGATCACCCCGGCGATGATGGCCGAGAGCGGCAGCGAGATCAGCGCGATCAGCGCCAGCTGCCACGACACGATGAACATCATCGCGGCGATGCCGACGACCATGAGCAGTGACTGCACGAGTTGCGAGAATGCCTGTTGCAGTGCGGCCTGCACGTTGTCGACATCGTTCGTGACGCGCGACATGAGATCGCCGCGCTGACGCGTGTCGAAGTAGCTCAGGGGCAGCCGGTTCAGCTTCTCCTCGATGTCCTGACGCAGCTTGTACACGATCCGCATGACGAGGCCGTTGAGGATGAAACCCTGCGCCCACATCAGGAACGAGGCGACGAGGTACAGGCCGAGAACGATGAAGATCAGGCGCGAGAGCTCGATGAAGTCGATGCCCTCACCGGGAACGACCGTTGTGCCCTGCAACATGTCGGCGAACTGATCGTTGCCCTCCGCCCGCAGCCCGGCGATGACGTCGTCGAGCGGCACACCGGCCGGCATCTGCGAGCCGAGCACGCCGTTGAAGATCACGTCCATCGCCTCGCCGAGCACCTTCGGGGCGATGACGGTGAAGATCACGGAGATGATCACCAGCAGCACAACGAAGGCCATCTTCACGCGCTCCGGCCGCAGGAGCCCGAGCAGGCGCTTGGCCGACGGCCAGAAGTGCTGCGCCTTCTTCGTCGGCGCGCCGCCGAACATGTCACCGTCGGCCTCGCTCGGTGTGTACTCGTACTCGAGCTCATCGATCACATCGGGTGTTGCCGGCGTTTCGGGGTTCTTCTTCTGTCGATCGCGCTTGGCCATGGTTACGCCACCTCCTCGACGCTGAGCTGGGATTGCACGATCTCGCGGTAGGTCTCGCTGCTCTCGAGCAGCTGGTCGTGGGTGCCGCGGCCGACGATGACGCCGTCGTTGACGACGAGGATCTGGTCGGCATCCGTGATCGTCGATACCCGCTGCGCGACGATGATCACGGTCGCGTCACCCGTTGCGTCGGCGAGTCCGGCGCGGAGGCGCGCATCGGTGGCGACATCGAGTGCCGAGAAGGAGTCGTCGAAGAGGTACACCCTCGGCTGGGCGACGAGGGCCCTCGCGATGCACAGGCGCTGCCTCTGGCCGCCAGAGACGTTCGTTCCGCCCTGCGCGACGACGGATGCCAGCCCCTTCTCCTTCTCGCGCACGAAATCCTCTCCCTGGGCGACGCGCAGCGCCTCCCAGAGCTCGGCGTCGTCGGCATCCACCCGGCCGAAGCGCAGGTTCGAGGCGATCGTGCCGGAGAACAGGTACGGCTTCTGGGACACCAGCCCGACGACGCTGGACAGCTGGGCTCGGCTCAGATCGTTGACATTGACACCGTCGATGAGCACCTCGCCCTGCTGCGGGTCGTAGAGCCGTGGAATGAGGTTGATCAACGTGGTCTTACCCGCGCCGGTGGAGCCGACGATCGCCGTCGTCTTGCCCGGTTCTGCGGTGAAGCTCACCCCGTCGAGAACGGGCCGCTCCGCACCGGGGTAACCGAAGGTGACGTTGCGGAACTCGACCGTGCCGCGGCGCGGAGTCGGCAGCTCGGGGCCGCTCGCCAGCCTCTGGCTGGATTCGGTCTCGAGCACCTCCTCGATGCGCTCGGCGCAGACGACGGCGCGCGGGATCATCATGACCATGAAAACGCCCATCATCACGGCCGTCAGAATCTGCAGGAGGTACTGCAGGAAGGCCGTGAGCGAGCCGATCTGCATCTCGCCGGCGTCGACGCGATGCCCGCCAAACCACAGCACCGCCGCCGTGGCCAGGTGCAGGATCATCATGATGATGGGGAACATCAGCACGAAGATGTTGCCGACCTTCACCGATACCCGGGTGAGCGACTCGTTGGCGCTGCGGTAGCGCTCCGATTCGAAGGGCTCGCGCACGAACGCGCGCACGACGCGGATGCCGATGATCTGCTCGCGCAGCACGCTGTTGATGCCGTCGATGCGGTCCTGCATCTGGCGGAACAACGGCATCAGCAGGTAGACGAGGATGCCGACGATGACGAAGAGCAGGGGAACGGACACCCAGAGCAACCAGGAGAGGCCTGGGTCCTCGCGGAGGGCCATGATGATGCCGCCGATGCACATGATCGGCGTCGCGACCATGAAGTTGAGCGTCATGAGCACGAGCATCTGCACCTGTTGCACGTCGTTCGTGCCGCGCGTGATCAGGGTTCCGCTTCCGAAGCGGTTGAGTTCCAGCGCACCGAGGGAGTCGACCTTGCGGTACACCCCGCGTCGGAGGTCGCGACCGATGGCCATGGCCGTGCGTGAGCCGAAGTAGATGCCGCCGATCGCGGTGAACACCTGCACGAGGCAGACCAGGAGCATGGTCATGCCGGTCGACCAGATGAAGTCGGTGTCGCCGGTTGCGATGCCGGTGTCGATGATCTGGGCGTTGAGGCTCGGCAGGTAGAGCGCAGCCATGGTCGAGATCAACTGCAGTACGACGACCGCTGCAATCCACGCCTTGTACGGTCTCGCATGCCGGAGCGCGAGGGAGAGCAGAACCACGAAGAGACCTCATAGTGTCGGCGAGCGAGGGACTTTTTCACCCTACAACGCGGCACCGACACGGGGCCATGGTCCTCAAGGACCATCCGGGCACTGCTCGTACGCGTAGCCGGCACCGCCGGGGGTCGAGAGCGGCCGGTCGCGCAGAATCGTCAGCGGGGCGCGATCATCCGCCGCGCACACGGCATCGAATCCAGTCGGCAGATTGTCCGTGTACTCGATCTGGAGCACGTGCTCGCCGTAGACGTCGCGGTAGGCGGCGCACTCACCGTATGCCGCGCAGCCCTCGGCCACGGCGAAGTCGAAGCCGATCTCCCGGTGTCCGGCGTCGGCCATCTCCGCCGCGTTCTTCTGCCCGATCGCCAGCCCATCATCGTGAGCGCGGTCCACGTACATGCCGGCCAGGGCGAGCACACCGGCGGGATCGATGCGGCCGCTCGCGGCATCCGTGAATCGGCTGGCGATGTCGAGGTTGTCGAGGTCGACCGCGTCGAATCCCTTCTCGGCACACTCGCTGATCAGCGGAGCGATGAAGCCGAAGATGGCGCGGCGCGAGGATTCGGATGACGGGTCGAGAATGTACTCGTCCGGCCAGTTCGGGTCGATGACGAACGCGCCGTCGGCGTCGCGCAGCAGAAGCTCGCCGCGCTCAGCCGTCCACAGCTCGGCGTCGCCCGGTTGGGTCTGGAAGCCGTTCACGTAGCAGACGTTGTACGCGCCTGGCAGCGGCTGTGCGGTCACATCACGCACGACGACGGCAGCGGGCGCGGCCGTATCGTATGCGCCACCCAACTGGTAGTCGAAGCCGCCGCTCGTCGGCGGCAGGCGGACGGTGGCCGCGGCATCCGGCGCCGCGGTGCAGCCGGTCAACGCGAGCACGCAGAGCGCCGCCACTACGATCAGTCTGGCGTGCATCTCGGTCATTCAGGAACCGAGCAGACGGTTCATCTCGGCGATCTCCGCCGTCTGCACGTCGATCATCTGCTGAGCCAGGGCTCGCAACTCGGCGTAGCCGCCGTTGTCGATCTGATCCTGCGTCATGGCGATCGCACCCTCGTGGTGGACGACCATCTCCTCGAGGAAGGTCTGCTCCGCCGCGGCACCGTCGAGGGCTCCGAGCGCGCTCATCCGCTCCGGCGTCACCATGCCGTTTGCGATGTGCTCTGAGTGCTGGCGGAGCAGCGGCTCCTGCCGCCACTCGGCCACCCAGCCGAGCATGGTGACGATCTCCTGCTGCTGCCCGCTGCGGATGCGCTCCGCGATCTCCCGGGTCTCCTCGCTCACCCCGTCGGCCGCCAGCACGATGTCGCTCATCTGCACAGCCTGCTCGTGGTGCGGAGTCATCATCGCCAGGAAGTGCAGATCGGTGTCGTTGGCCGAACCGGGTGTCGCCGATCCCGCTGCGCAGCCGCTCAGCAGCAGTGTCGTGGCCAGCGCGGTTCCGACGGCGAGAGTCGTGGACGATCGAAGAGTGGGCACGTTCCGAGACTAGGGCGGCTCAGGCTGGGAGATCGCTGATGGTCTCGAAGTAGCCCTGCTGCCACTGTTGGGTGCGTCGGGCCTGGGCGCTGGACGTCTCTGACCACGGCGGGTACAGCCGGAAGCCGCGCTTGCCGCCCTCTCCGGCGACGGAGAGGATGCCGTGCTCGCACAGTGCCCGCCGCGGAAAGGTGAACAGCCCGAGCTGGGCGTCGTCACGCACGATCACGAGCAGCAGCTCCGTGTCGCCCTCCGCCGCGAACGGCCTGGTCGTGCCGTCGTCGCCGCGCTCCCACACCGCGACGAAGAGCCCGACCTTGCGAGGTGTCACACGCCCGATCCGCAGCCGCGCGGTGAGTCCGTCGATGGTGAGGGTCTGCGCGCCGTAGTCGGCGTTCGTCGCGTCGGCGGACGGCTCAGAGCAGTCGCGATGTCTGGCACGCAGTGTGCGCATCACCGTCACAACATCGCTTGGCAGTCCGGAGCGGGGTGAGGCGTCGTGAATGGGCACAACAAGTCAGGCTAGCGCGAGCGAGCCGGGCCGCATCCGGAGCATGCCCTCGACTGCGCCGGCGATCAACGCCCCGCGTGGGCCGGGAAGAGCCCGGGTCACGAGCGCCTGCGCGTTCAGCCCGTCGATCATGCCGAGCAGCTGCCAGGCGACGGCAGCCGGGTCGTCCGTCACGAACTCCCCCGCCGCAACGCCGTCCTCGATCACGGCGGAGAACAGCTGCTCCCAGAGGTCCATCTGCCGACGGATGGCTTCGGCGAGCGCCGGATTGCGGCGCCCCATCGCCCAGCCCTCGACCCAGACGACCGTGACCTCGTCACTGCTTCCGTCCAGCAGGGTGAAGCACAGCGTGTGCAGGCGACGAGTCGGCGAGCCGTCAGCCACGCGCGCGCTGACGTCGTCGAGCTCCTGACCGGTGATGTGGGCGAAGGTCTCCGCAATCAGCGCATCCATGCCGTCGACGTAGTGGGCGACCAACGCGGAGGTGACACCGGCGTGTGCCGCAACGGAGCGCAGTGTGAGAGCCGAGAGCCCATTCTCGAGCGCGATCGCGCACGCGCTCCCCCGGATCTCGGCCGCGCGGGCGCCCGCAGACTTCCGCACCGCTCTGGCTGTGGACTCCATTGACATCGCTCCTCACTGTGTGTCACGATCCTCCTATTATTGACCATGCGGTAAATAAAGCAATGGAGCTTCCGATGAACTGGCGCATGCCCAGCGAAACCGACCGGCACGAACGCACCTGGATGGCATTCCCGTGCCCCGGTCCCGCACTGGGCAGCACGGAGGACAGCCGCGAGCTCACCTACCGGGCGTGGGCGGACGTCGCCAACCACATCGTCGATTTCGAGCCGGTGGCCATGCTCGTCGACCCGACAAAGCACGAGCGGGCCAGACGGATGCTGAGCGCGGCGGTCGAACTCTACGAGACACCGATCGACGAGTGCTGGATGCGCGACCACGGCCCGACATTCGTCGTCGACGACGCGAGCGGCACGCTCGGCGCGGTGGACTGGTCGTTCAACGGCTGGGGCGCCCCAGGCTGGGCGCGGTGGGAGCGGGCGAACAAGAACGCCGCATTCGTCGCTGAGCTCGTCGGCGCGACGCGGATCAGCTCGCTGCTCGTCAACGAGGGCGGCGGTATCCATGTGGACGGCGAGGGAACCGTGCTGCTGACGGAGACCGTGCAGCTGGACCCGCGTCGGAACCCGTGGGCCGACAAGGCCAGGGTGGAGGAGGAGCTGCGGCGCACCCTCGGGATCACCACGGCCGTGTGGCTCCCCCGCGGCCTCACCCGTGACTACGACGACTTCGGCACAAGCGGCCACGTCGACATCGTGGCGACGATCACGGCGCCGGGCGAGATCCTGCTGCACACGCAGACCAACCCGGAGCACCCGGACTTCGAGGTGAGCCGCGAACTCCACGCCGTCCTGTCAGCGGCGACGGATGCCGCGGGGCGGCCGTTCCGGATCACCGCGCTGCCAGCGCCAGAGATCCTCCGCGACGAGGAGGGCTTCGTCGACTACAGCTATGTCAACCACCTCGTGGTGAACGGCGGCGTCATCGCCTGCGGCTTCGGCGAGGACCGTGCGGACGCCCGGGCTCGCGAGATTCTCGAGGCCGCGTATCCCGGCCGCACGGCGCTGACCGTCGACGCGCGCGCGATCTTCGCCGACGGCGGCGGCATCCACTGCATCACCCAACAGCAGCCGGACGTTGCGCGATGACCAGCCCCACCGTGGGGAAAGGCGGCATTGTGGAAGCCGGCATTGACGAGCTCGCCGCCGCGCTCGCCGCGGGCGAGACGAGCGCCGTCGCCCTGCTCGACGCCTACCTGGCCCGCATCCGCGCATTCGACGCCCCAGGCACGGCGACCGCGCTGAACGCCTACGTGGTGATGAACCCCGACGCCCGTGCGGATGCCGAGGCGTCCGACGCGCGCCGGGCGCGCGGAGAGTCACGCGGCCCGTTGGACGGGATCCCGTACTCGGCGAAGGACAGCTACCTCGCCGCCGGCCTGACCGCGGCGGCGGGATCGCCCGCGTTCACCGCGCTCATCGCCCAGCAGGACGCATTCACCATCGAGCGCCTGCGCACGGCCGGTGCAGTGCTCATCGGGCTGACCAACATGCCCCCGATGGCCAACGGCGGCATGCAGCGCGGCGCATACGGCCGGGCGGAGAGCCCGTACAACGCCGCGTGGCTGACCGCGGCCTTCGGCTCCGGCTCGTCCAACGGCTCGGGAACGGCGACCGCGGCGTCGATGTGCGCCTTCGGCCTCGGCGAGGAGACGTGGTCAAGCGGGCGCGCCCCGGCCTCGAACAACGCGCTCTGCGCGTACACGCCGAGCCGAGGCATCATCTCGATGCGCGGCAACTGGCCGCTCGTGCCGACGATGGACGTCGTGGTTCCGCACACCCGCACGATGGCGGATCTGCTGCGCGTGCTCGACGTCATCGTGGCGGAGGACGGCGACACGCGCGGTGACTTCTGGCGGAGTCAGCCCTGGCTGGAGATCCCCCGGGTCGATGAGCATCGGCCCGCCTCCTACCCGTCACTCGCGCCGACAGATCTCGCGGCGGCCCAGGCGACCCTGCGTGGCACGCGTCTCGGCGTGCCCCGCATGTACATCAACGGCGACCAGGATGCCGGGACCGGGGAGCCAGGTGGCATCGGCGGCCCCACCGGGCAGCGCATCGAGACCCGGGCATCCGTCATCGAGCTGTGGGAGGCGGCCAGGCGCGACCTCGAAGCGGCGGGCGCCACCGTCGTCGAGGTCGATTTCCCGCTCGTCTCCAACTACGAGGGCGACCGCGCCGGCGCGCCGACCATCACGAACCGGGGCCTCGTGTCGCCGGAGTTCCTGCACACCGAGCTGAACGACCTCGCCGCGTGGGCGTGGAACGACTTCCTCGAGATGAACGGCGATCCGCGACTCTCCTCGCTGGCCGCTGTGGATGGCGAGCGGATCTTCCCCGCGCCTCCCGGTTCGCTCCCCGACCGCTATCAGGGCTTCGACGACGACATCGCGGATCTCCCCCGGATCGCCGCCGAGCGCCACTGGGCATCCGTCGAGGAGATCGAGGAGCTCGCCGACGGCATCCGCGGGCTTGAGCACACCAGAGCCATCGACTTCGACGCCTGGATGGCGTCGAACCGACTCGATGCCGTCGTGTTCCCGGCGGTTGCGGATGTCGGTCCTGCCGACATGGACGTGAATGAGGCGTCGGCGGATGCCGGCTGGAGGAACGGTGTCTGGGTGGCGAACGGGAATCTCGTGATTCGCCACTTCGGGATCCCGACGGTGACCGTCCCGATGGGGCTCATGCGCGACATCCGGATGCCGGTCGGTCTCACCTTCGCCGGTCTCCCCTACGACGATGTCGCGCTGCTGCGCCTCGCCGCGGCGTTCGAGCGCACCGCAGAGAGGCGGGTTGCTCCGCCGCTCAGCGCACCGCCGGCGCGGGCGCACCGGTGAACACGGGGCGCCGCTTCTCCTGGAAGGCCGCGAAGCCCTCGCGGTAGTCCTCGCTGGCGCAGAGCTCACCCTGGGCCGCGTTCTCGTCGGCGACGGACTCCCAGAGCCCGATCCGTTCGTCGCGCAGGCGGGCGACGAGTGCCTTGCTCGCCAGGAAGGCGCCCGTCGCGCCCGTCGCGACCCTGGCGACGCGCTCCCGGGTGAAGGCGAGCAGTTCCGCCTCGGGCACGACGCGGCTGAACAGGCCGGCGGCAACGGCCTCCGCTCCGCTCATCAGCTCGGCCGTGTAGATCAGGTCGAGTGTGCGGTGTGCGCCGAGCCGCTCGACGAAGAGGGCGTGGCCACCGGAGTCGAGCGTCGCCCCGAGATTCGCGAACGGCGAGCCGATCTTCGCGGTGTCAGCGACGTAGACGACATCCGTCGCGATGAGCAGTCCGAGTCCGACGCCGAGGCAGGCACCGTTCGCCGCGGCGAAGGTCGGTGCAGGGAAGGCGGCCAGGCGGCGGAGCAGCGGCGTGACCACCTCGTCCAGGTAGCCGCGGGCGTCATCCGTCGCCGGGTCGACGCCGGAGATGTCGCGGCCGGCGCAGAACGCCCTGCCCTCCCCGCGCAGCAACAGTGCCCGGACACCGGCAGCCTCCGCGGCATCCAGCGCGTCCGAGAGCCCCGTGATCGCAGCCTCGTCGACGGCGTTGAGTTTGGCCGGGTCGTTCAGGACGATCTCGGCGACGCCGCCTGAGATGCTGAGTTCAACGGGCATGATGCTCCTTACGCTGACACGTCTTCTGGTCACACGTCGTAGTTGACGCTGACCTTCTCGCTGGTGGGAACGGCCTGACAGGTGAGCACGTAGCCGCGGGCGAGCTCCTCCGGCTCGAGTGCGTAGTTCTCGGCCATCTCGACGGTGCCATCCGTCACGACGGCGCGGCAGGTGCCGCACACACCGCCTGCGCAGGCGAACGGCACGTCGCCGCGCACCCGCAGCGCGGCGTTCAGGATCGACTCGTTGCTGTGCACCGGGCTCTTCACCGTCGCCGTTGTGCCGTCGAGCACGAAGGAGATGGTGTGCACCTGGTCGTCATCGCGCGGCGTGATCGGGCGCCCGGTCTGGCCGCTCGGGTTGTCAGGGCGGTCGCTGGTGAACAGCTCGTACCGGATGGCTGACACGTCGACGCCCAGCTCGGCGAGGGTGTCGCGGCAGAGCTGAACGAGGTCGAACGGGCCGCAGATGAACCACTCGTCGATGTCGTTCGGGCTGATCAGGGCGTCGAGGATGGCACGCACCTTGCCGGCGTCGAGGCGCCCGGACAGCAGCTCGGAGCTCCGGCGCTCACGGGTGAGCACGTGGTAGAGCGCGAGCCTGGACGGGTAGCGGTCCTTCAGATCGGCGAGTTCGTCGACGAACATCGTGTCCATCGCCGTGCGGTTGGAGTAGACGAGCGAGAACGTGTTGCCTGGCGACGCCTTGAGTGTGCTCTCGATCAGCGCCATCACCGGCGTGATGCCGGAGCCTGCGGCGATCGCGACGTAGTGTGCGTCCTGCCGTACAGGCGGCCGGGCGACGAAGCGCCCCTCCGGGCTCATCACGTCGATCTGCATGCCTGGGCGCAGGTTCTCGATCGCCCAGGCGGAGAAGAGGCCGCCGAGGTCACGCTTGATCGCCACCTTCAGCTCACCGGCTACCGGGGCCTGGCAGATCGAGTAGCTGCGGCGCACCTCCTCACCACCGAGGGAGGTGCGGATCGCGATGTACTGCCCAGGGGCGTAGTCGTACTTGCCTGCCAGCTCCTCCGGGACTGCGAAGCTGACCTCGATCGAATCCGAGGTCAGGTGCCGCACGCCGGACACGGAGAGCGGGTGGAAGCTCGCGCGACGGCGGGTCGTGGTGTCGGTCATCAGTGCGCCTTGAAGTAGTCGAATGGCTCGTGGCAGCGCTGGCACTCATAGAGCGCCTTGCACGAGGTCGAGCCGAAGCGGGAGACCTCCCGGGTGTGCAGCGACCCGCAGTGCGGGCAGCGGATGCCGAGACCGAGGCTCACGGCACCGCCGGGGGTGCGCGGCGCCGGGGCCGCGATGCCGTACTCCTCGAGCTTCGCCGCGCCGGCGGCGCTCAGCCAGTCGGTCGTCCACGCCGGCGCGAGCACGACGTCGACCCGCGCGACGGTGTAGCCGTGCAGCGTGAGCGCGGTCACGATGTCGTCACGCATCGCGTCGACGGCCGGACACCCGGAGTAGGTCGGGGTGATCTGGACGACCACGGCATCGGCGGAGACGGTGACGCTGCGGAGCACCCCGAGGTCCTCGATCGTCAGCACCGGAACCTCCGGATCGCACACGGTGGCCGCGATCGCCCAGGCGGCGCGGTCGGCGTCGTTCGTCGGGAGCGGCCTGGCCTCGGCCTCGATGTCGGGAGCGAGCGTCACCATGATGCTCCAGGGTGCGCGCGGGCGAGCACCTGCATCTCGGCGAGCAGCGGCCCGAACGCCTCGGAGTGCACACCATCCCGGCCGCCTCCGCGGGCGGGAGCCGTCGTGGGCACGCTGAGGCCGGCATCCTCGATCAGCGTCGGAACCAGGGCGTCGAAGGCGGCGCGCATGCGCGCCGAATCGGCGGCGATGCCGGGGAGGGCGGCCGCCTGCGGCTCCTCGCGGAAGAGCTCGTCGGCGAACGGCCACATCGCATCGAGCCCCCGCTGCATCCTGCGGTGCGATTCCTCCGTGCCGAGGCCGAGCCTGAGCAGCCACTGTGTGCTGTGGTCGAGGTGGTAGTCGACCTCCTTGACCGCCTTCGCCGCGATGGCCGCGAGCGTGGGATCGGCGGAGGTCGTCAGCTGACGGTAAAGCTGGTCGAAGTAGACCGAGGCGATGAGCTGGCGGGCGATCGTCTGGGCGAAGTCGCCGTTCGGTTGCTCGAACAGCTGCCGGCAGCGGAACTCGGCCTCGTCGCGGAAGTAGGCGAGATCGTCCTCGCTCCTGCCCAACGCCGTCCCGGCGTAGCTGAGCAGGCCGCGGGCGTGGCCGAGCAGATCGAGGGCGATGTTGCCGAGGGCGATGTCCTCTTCGATCTCCGGCGCGTTCGCGATCCACTGCCCCAGGCGCTGCGCCAGAATCAGCGCATCGTCACCCAGGCCGAGCGCATACTCGGCGACGGCCTGAGCCGTGTCTGCGTGGTGCGGCCGGACGCTCATAGGTGCGGCACCGATTCCGAGGCCGTGTAGTAGCTGGCGTGGCGGTAGTCCTTGCCCTGCGGCGATTCGAAGAACGCGCCCTTCGCATCCGGGTCGGATGCCGTGATCGCCGCGGCGGGCACCACCCAGACGGAGACGCCCTCCCCTCGACGGGTGTAGAGGTCACGCGCATTGCGCACGGCCATGATCTCGTCCGGCGCGTGCAGCGATCCGGCGTGCACGTGCGACAGGCCGCGGGAGGAACGGATGAAGACCTCCCACAGCGGCCACGTCTCGCGGCTTCCTGAGTCCCCTGGGCTGGTCATGATGCGATCCTCTGCGTCTGTTCCGCACGGGCTGCGGCCTGCTTGTCTGCATAGGCGCGGGCCGCCTCCCGCACCCACGCCCCGCCCTCGTGTGCGTCCCTCCTGCGGTTGACGCGCACCGTGTTGGCCTGGCCGCGGCCGGCCAGCACGTCGTGGAACTCGCCCCAGTCGAGCTCGCCGAAGTCGTAGTGTCCGCGCTCCTCGTTCCAGGCGAGCTCGGGATCCGGCAGGGTGATGCCGAGGATCTCCGCCTGCGGAACGAGCATGTCGACGAAGCGTTGGCGCAGCTCGTCGTTGCTGAAGCGTTTGATATTCCAGGCCATGCTCTGCTGCGAGTTCGGCGAATCGGCGTCAGGCGGCCCGAACATCATCAAGGCCGGCGCGTACCAGCGGTTGACCGACTCCTGCGCCATCGCCTTCTGCTCGTCGCTGCCGTTCATGAGGGCGAGGAGGATCTCGAACCCCTGACGCTGGTGGAACGATTCCTCCTTGCAGATGCGCACCATGGCCCGGGCGTACGGCCCGTATGAGGCACGGCAGAGTGGAACCTGGTTGCAGATCGCCGCGCCGTCGACGAGCCAGCCGATCGAGCCCATGTCGGCCCAGCTCGGGGAGAGGTAGTTGAAGATGGACGAGTACTTGGCCGTTCCCGCGATCAGCTGCTCGAACATGACGTCCCGGTCGACACCGAGCGTCTGGGCGGCCGAATAGAGGTACAGCCCGTGGCCGGCCTCGTCCTGCACCTTCGCCATCAGGATGGCCTTGCGCTTCAGGCTCGGCGCCCGCGTGATCCAATTGCCCTCCGGCTGCATGCCGATGATCTCGGAGTGGGCGTGCTGCGAGATCTGGCGCACGAGCGTCTTGCGGTAGGCGGCCGGCATCCAGTCCGTCGGCTCCACCCGGGTGTCCGCCGCGATGATCTCGTCGAAGCGGGCCTGCCCGGCCGCATCGGTGTCGACTGCGCTGTTCACGAGAGGCCTCCTTGCCCGTCCACCCGATCGGCACGGTCACTTACCGATCGTTCAGTAAAACTATCACGCCGAATCCCCCCGATCAAGATCAGCTGTCGGATAGAGTCGAGTTCTCATGACTTCCTCAGCAGAGACCGCACCGCCAGGAGGCAATGGTCGGAGCGGCCGTGCCCCGTACGACCTGCCAGCCGTGCTGGACATCGCCGTCGCCGCGTTCAACGACTACGGCTACGACGCCACGTCGATGGGGCTTCTCGCTGAACGCCTTGGCACGAGCAAGTCCGCGGTGTACTACCACGTGAGCAGCAAGGAAGACCTGCTGCGGATGGCGCTGGAGCGCGCGCTCGGCGAGCTGGAGGCCATCCTGGAGCAGCCAGGTGCGCAGGCCGGCGCGGCCGACGAGCGTCTCACCTTCGTGCTGCGCAGTGCCGTGCGGGTGCTGACCGATGAACTGCCCTACGTCACCCTGCTGCTGCGCCTGCGCGGGAACACCGATCTCGAGCGCGATGCGCTCGCCAGACGACGCGCATTCGACAACGCGGTCTCGGCGCTCGTCGAGCAGGCGCGCAGCGACGGCACCGTGCGCGCCGACGTGGACGCGCGCACAACGACCAGGCTGCTGTTCGGCATGATCAACTCGATCGTCGAGTGGTACAAGCCGGGCGGGGCGCTCAGCCAGGACCAGCTGGCAGATGACGTCATCACGGTGGCCTTCGACGGCATCCGGGTGCACCCGGGCGACTGACTCGCGTCACGCTGACAACAGCGTCACGCTGGCAACAGCGTCACTCCTTACACTCGCGATGCGCCCCAGCGACCCGCGGTCCGCGGCCCAGCAGGCCGCCCCGAAAAGGGGGGTTGAGAGCAGCCAGTGTGGCCCTTTGCGCACACCATCATGGAGTTGTGAGAACTTCGCTGATAAACACCGACGAGTTGAAACTCAATGCCGGGCATCCACAGGGCTCGCGATGGACCGTCAACGATGAACGCGCACTCGCGCATAGCATCGCTCAGATCGCGCTGGGACAATGGCGCCATCTGGAGTCAATTCTGGCCAACGCACGCATCATCAGCCCCGCGCTTCCAGTGTTCTCGGGTAGCGCGAAGGACTTGCTGGTCACGCTTCCTGGCACTGAACCGTGGCATCGTGACGGTTGGCTGTTTCAATGCATCTCATGGATCGCAGCTGCTGAATCGGGTGTCGGCCCGCTGCGTCCACCTCACAGCATCTGGGCGGATAAGGGCTTTGACGGACTTCAACTAGTGCTCTCCCCGAGCGGAGACGAAGTTGAACGCCTGGTCGTCTTTGAGGACAAGGCGACCAGCGATCCACGGGGCACCGTGAGAGACGAAGTATGGCCGGAGTTCGAACAGATGGCGAGGGGTGATCGGAACCATGATCTGGTATCGGAGCTTTCGGCGTTGCTGGATCGGGTCGACAACCTAGACGTTCGCCAAGCCACGGATCGGGTATTCAGAGAAGGTGGCCTCTCGTTCCGGCTCGCAATCACTATCGCCGACCCACACAATTCTGACGCTGGAATCTCGCGCCTATTCAAGGGTTACGAAGACAAGGTTCCCGGCGGGCACAGTCGCCGTTTCGGCCACGTGCTATATCTGTCGGATCTGAGGACATGGATGCAGGCCCTTGCGGACCTAGCAATTGAAGAACTCGATGCACTCGAAAAGTTAGATCAGGTGGCGAATGTTTGATCGCTACACCGCCGAGCTCATTGCTGGAGTTCCGCGCCTTCACGGCATGCTGCCAGTAGATCTGCCCAAGTCGCTTACGGAGGCTTACGTCAGAGTTTCGATGGCGCGATCTGCGTTGCAAGACAGACCGGAGGAACTGAGTGCAATTGCAAAGGAGGCGATTTGGGATGACCTAGATTCGCTCGCGGCCGCTTACGAGACGATAGTTCTGTCGGACGACGAAATCGACGACAGCGTCAGGGCCGCCACCGCGTTCGTTGCAGCTACGGCCCATCATGGCCGATTCCTTGCGAGAGTTTGGATTGAGCAACGTGATTCGCCAGCGACGCTGAATGGGCATTCCGTGCCCGCCGAAGTTTCCGCCACGCTTCTCTATATGCTCGCAGACGCAAACGCCGACGCGGCGGAAATGGCTTCGCAGATACAGATTTCTGATGCGGCACATCAGGCGGATCGTCAGCTCCTCGCGGCGATACGTCATCTGGGTCGTTCTGAGTTTGGGAGCCTGAGAAACCTGCCCGTCGATCTGGGCCTTGGCGCTCAACCGTCGCCGGATATCGGCTCTCAGGCAATCGGCATTCTGCTTGTTGAGGCGCTGACGAAGCTGGCCCGCCGAATGCTTGCAAACTCCCGAGCAGGGTGGCGGACCGGGGATTTCGAGAGAATCGCATCGCTCGCTGCCTCGACTTTCGTCGTTGAAGACCAGTTCGGCAACCGTCGAGAAGCGGTGAGCGTTTACGCGGGGCCAAGCCATATCGCCCGGCTACTTGCACGTATCGAACCCGTACTGCAACTTGCGGCCCTGGTAAATGTTGCCGCGCCGGCGAGAATCGACGTGGCCCAATGGGAGACGCTTCTTGAGCGGATCGCAGGTAGACGACCAGTCCTGTGGCGAAATCACCTTAGTGCGATTGAACAAGGGCTATTGGAGCGCGGTGTTTCGGCAGTCGTGACATTCCCCACTGGGGCGGGTAAGTCAACAATCTCTGAGCTGAAGGTTGCCACTGCGCTACTCGACGGTGGTGACGTCCTGTATTTAGTCCCCACTCTGGCGCTAATGGACCAAACGGCTCGGGCGCTCCGGCCTGTCTTCCCTGACTTCCCCATCGTTGCCCAGCGAGGGGAAGACCCTGATCCTCGCGCTGCGTTGGACTCGCCGAAAGTGCTCGTTATGACGCCGGAGAGCTGCCTCGCCACGCTCGGCGTGCGCCCCGAGTTCGTCTCCGAATTGGCGCTAGTTGTGTTCGATGAAGCTCACCTTCTGGATGGCGGCGACAACTTGCCAGACCAACGGTCTCTCGACGCGATGCTTTGTTTGCTTTCAGTGACGGCTGCAAACCCGCAGGCCGACGTAGTCCTAATTTCGGCGATGGTTCGAAACACGCATGAACTCGCAGCATGGATAGAATCCAGCACCGGGCGCCAAACGCTGCCGCTTGACATGGATTGGAAGCCCACCCGGCAGGCCCGGGCCGCTGTACTTTATCGTTCCGAGGAGATTGCTCAACTTCAGGCTCGTCTGGATGCGGCTTTCGAGCAATCTACGAACCTTGGTGCACCGGCTGCAGTTCGGAATTCGCTGTGGGCAACGCCGTTTGGATTCTTCAGTCTTCGACACAGCTGGGAATCTAGAAAGATTGCCGACTATCTCTTGCTCCCTCTTCTGAACCATAAAGTGCTGCTTTCATCCTCGGGACGACGACCCAGACCATGGCATCTGGTGCCGAATTCAAACGCGGTGGCCGCGGCAATCGCCTCAGCGAGCGCGTCTTCCGGACTCAAAGTGCTCGTATTCGCTCAAAGCGTTGGTTGGGCTGTGAGCATCGCGAATCAAATCGCGTTGACCCGTGACAGTGTTGTCGAACTCAACCCAGCCGAGCGGCGTCTCCTGGAGCGAAGCGTGGAGGAGCTTGGCGACCCCAATGCGCTCTATTTGGAAGTCTCCGACGACGGCACTGTGGGACCGGTGGCGGTCCACCATGGCTTGTTACTCCCGACGGAACGGCGGCTCCACGAGTCGCTCTACTCGAGAGCATCGGGAATTCCTGTGATGGTCGCTACGTCGACCATTGCGCAAGGCATGAACCTACCGAGCGAAGTGGTAGTCATTGCCGGTGACACTCGCTTCGATCCAGAGTTGGACCGGATGGCCCAACTCAAACCGCACGAGATACTCAACGCCGCCGGTCGAGCTGGCAGAGCAGGCCAGCATGCGAATGGGCTAGTCCTGGTTGTCCCTAGTTCAGTCATTGACTTTGACGGCACAACGAGGGAAATGCATGAGGCTTGGAATTCTCTACAGGAAATCTTCTCTCAAGGAGACCAATGTCTTGATATTCGCGACCCGCTTGAAACGGTGCTGGACGCTCTCGATGACTCAGAACCCGGTGAACTCGGTGCGTACCTCCTCAGGCGGATCAGTTCGCATGGTGACTCTCCAGTGTCGCCAGAGCAGGTTCTCACGAGAAGCTTCGCTGCCTTCCGGGCAAGGCGAAGCGGGAAGGACGATTGGTTGGCTGGTCGCTTGGACGTGGTTGAATCATCGCTCTCCTCCGTCGAAGAACTCGAATGGCAGACAAACCTAGCCGCAGCCACCGGAACCGCGATTTCAACTATTAAGCTGGTCGACCTCGCGCTGGAGACCGCGCCACCGCTCGACGGCAGCATCCCCGAGTGGATCTCGTGGTTCTTCGATGTGCTTCGAACAAACCCGACCACGCTACAGGACGTCCTCCGCCGGGGGAATCGCGCGATGTTTAAGGGGGCAGGCGACAAATTGGGTGAGTGGGACATTGATGCCGCGCAGGCAGTTGACTTCATCGAAGAGCATTTGAGTCTATGGATGGCGGGCGCAACTTTCGTCGAGATCGAGAATCTTGCGCAGCGACTGGGGATCGCAAAGGCATCGTCGAATCTCGCTGCGGCTCGCAAGTTCGTACTACGAATCGTGCCAGACTTGGCACACGTATTCTCACTTCCCGCGCTTGTCCTACGGGCCAGAGACGAACGCAGCTCGGATAACCTGCTGAGTTCAACTCCGGCGATTCTCGCTGACTGCGTAAGGGAAGGGCTCAACACAGAAATGAAGTTGCGAATTCGGCTGGAGAACCCCCTCCTAAGCAGAGTGCGCGTGCATCAAGTGGTTGAAGCCGCCTAGTAACGATGACCTCCGCTGGGCGACGCCACGAACGCTCTTGGGCGCAGAGAAGGTTCGACGAGCCCATGTCCTGGCGACCCCATGAGCTAGTGGGGCACTCAGCCAGGACCAGCTGGCGGATGACGTGATCACGGTGGCCTTCGACGGCATCCGCGTGCACGACTAACGCTCGAACAGCACAATCGTCGAGAGGTTCGTCTCGGTCTCGCTGACGTCGACGAAGCCCTGGGATCCCAGGACCAGCCGCGCGCTGCGCGCCTCAGGCGAGCCCGGCTCGCCGGCGGTGACGACCCAGAGCCTGTCGATTCCGTCGAGGCCATCACCGAGCCATTCCAGGTCGCGCGTGATGTCGGAGAAGCCGCCCGTCGTGCTGAACGAGCGGGTGAATGCGACATCCCTGGTGTTGGCGAACGCCGCAGGGTAGCCGGAGAGCGCGAGGCGCGGCTGCGTGTTGCCGAAGTCGGGGTCGTCGAGGAAGATCCCGTCCCCCGGCAGTGCGTTCTCCTCGATGTGGTCGGCGATCTGCGCAAGATCGCTGCCGTGATTCTTCGCCAGCGGCGCCCGCTGCGCGAGGTAGCCGGGCAGGCAGGCCAGCGCGAGGCCGAGCACCAGCAGCCAGGCGACGGGCTTCAGCGGAGTGAGCGTGAACGCGATGGCGAGCAGCACCGCGACGGCCGGCACCGCGAACGACAGGTAGCGGGGCGTGAAGACCGAGCCGACCGCGGCATCCGCCATCAGCAGCACAAGCAGTGGCATGAAGAACCACGCGAGGGCGAGGCCCGCCAGCCTGCGCCGACCGCCAGACAGACGCCGGGCGAAGCACAGCGCGATCAGCAGGGCGGCCACGCACGCGAGCGCCGCGACATCGCGCGACAGCTGGAACGCCGGCTCGGTCAACAGCGCCCAGAGGTCACGGGTGGGCTCGTAGGCGATCCAGGAGATCTGCCCCTTCTGGTCCAGGCCGGCCCAGATCAGGGGCAGCGCCGCCAGCGTCACGAGCGCCGCGGTGACGAGCCAGGGCAGCAGCTGGCGGCGCACCCGGTGATGGCGCACCAGGTACACGCCGTGCGCCACAAGCATCAGGATGGAGTACAGGAAGATGTAGACCCCGACGGTCATCACCGCCGCGTAGACGAGCCACCACCGTCGGCGCGTGCTGCGGAGCGCGAGCAGCAGGATGACGGTCGACCACACGGCGATCGCCGCACTCAGCGCGTAGGAGCGCGCCTCGACGCCGATGAACGTCGTGTGCGGCAGGATCGCGAAGACCACCCCGGAGATCACGCCGACGTGGACACTCGTGAGCGCACTCGCGAGCACGACCAGGCCGGCGGCCGCCGCACCGATGGCCAGCGCGGAGAAGGAGCGGGTGGCCAGCTCGGATTCGCCGAACGCGCCGCTCCAGAGTTTCATCAGCGAGTAGTACGCGAGATGGACGACATCGATGTGACGGGTGAAGGCGAACAGCTCCGTCCAGCTCAGCCGGGACGCCATCAGCGTGGCGACCTCGTCGAACCAGTAGGACGGGATCCAGGCCCCGGCGAGCGAGACCGCGAACGCGAACAGGCCGACCAGCCCGGCGGCCCGGTTCCTGCGGTCGGGGGCCTGCGTTCGCCGCCGCCGCTGCAGCCGCGGAGCGCGCTCGAGTGCGATCGGCGCTGACTGCATGAGGCCCCCTCCTCAGATTCCGTGCTCGCAGATTCTGCGAGACTACCCGATCACTCCTTGGCGACGAGGGTCAACACGTCGTAGCTCGCGACGATCTCGTCGTTCTGATTCGTGAGCACCGCGTCCCAGCGCACCTCGCCGTATTCGTCGGTCTCCCGCGGCGTGATCTGCTTGGCGGTCAGCGTGACCCGCACGCTGTCGCCGGGCGAGACCGGCGTGATGAAGCGCAGGTGCTCGAGCCCGTAGTTGGCGAGCACCGGCCCGGGCGCCGGGTCGACGAAGAGCCCGGCGGCAAAGGAGAGCAACAGGTAACCGTGCGCCACCCTGCCGGGGAAGAACGGGTTGGCCGCAGCGGCCTCCTCGTCGGTGTGCGCATAGAAGGTGTCGCCGGTGAACTCGGCGAAGTGGCCGATGTCCTCGAGGGTGATCTCGCGCGCCTCGGAGGCGACGGCGTCGCCGATGCGCAACCGCGACAGCGGCTTCCGGAACGGGTGCTCGGCATCGGCGACGCTCGGCGCGCCCGCCCGCCACTGCTCGGTGAGCGCGGTGAGCACCGCCGGCGAGCCCTGCACCGCCGTGCGCTGCATGTAGTGCAGAACCGAGCGGATGCCGCCGAGCTCCTCGCCACCGCCTGCACGCCCCGGCCCGCCGTGCACGAGGTGCGGAACCGGCGAACCGTGGCCGGTGCTCGTGCGCGCGACACTGCCGTCGAGCACCAGCACGCGGCCGTGGAACGGCGCGATGCCGCCGAACAGGGTGGCGACGGCATCCTGGTCGATGCTCGCGATCGTCGCGACGAGCGAGCCGCCGCCCCTGTTCGCCAGGCGCACGGCATCCGCGACGCTGTCATAACCGATCAGCGAGGCCACGGGACCGAAGGCCTCGATGTCGTGCACCGCTGCGGCATCCGAATCATCGAAGCGCAGCAGCACCGGAGACATGAACGCACCGTCCGGTGCGGGCGCGACGGTACCGTCCGCGTGCAGCACCTCCGGGCGATCCAGGCTGCCCCAGGCGATCTCGCCGCCGCCGGCCAGGAGCGCCGCGACGTTCTTCTGCACCTCGGCGAGCTGCTCGAGGCTGGCCAGCGGTCCCATGGTGACGCCATCGGCGCGCGGGTCTCCGAGCACGACGCGCTGTTCGAGCCGGGCGCCGATCGCCGCCGTGACGGCATCCATGCGGTCGCGCGGCACGATCACGCGCCGGATGGCCGTGCACTTCTGGCCGGCCTTCGCGGTCATCTCGGTGACGACGGATGCCACGAATGCCGTGAACTCCGCGGTGTCCGGCTCGGCGTCCTGGCCGAGGATCGCCGCGTTCAGCGAGTCGGTCTCGCAGTTGAGGTCGACCCCGATCTCGAGCACGTGCGGGTGGCCGGAGAGGGCCAGTGCCGTCGACGCCGACCCGGTGAAGCTCACCTTGTCGCGCACATCGAGCTGATCGAGGAAACCACGCACGGAGCCGGTGATGAGCTGGAGCGATCCCTCGGGAAGCAGGCCGGAGTCGATGATCGCCCGCACGCAGGCCTCGGTGACGAAGGCGGTCGGCGTCGCCGGCTTGACGATGCTCGGGACGCCGGCGAGGAAGGCCGGCGCGAACTTCTCGAGCATGCCCCACACCGGGAAGTTGAACGCGTTCACCTGGAAGGCGACGCCAGGCACCCTGCTGTAGATGTGCTGGCCGCCGAATGAGCCGTCTCGCGCGAGGTTCTCCGGCGCCCCGTCGACGTAGACGGTGCTGTTCGGCAGCTCGCGGCGCCCCTTCGAGCCGTAGGTGAAGAGCACACCGATTCCGCCGTCGATGTCGATCACCGAGTCGCGCCTGGTGGCCCCGGTGCGGTCGCTCAAGGCGTACAGCTCGTCCGTGATGGAGTTGAGGTGGCCGGCCACGGCCTTGAGCACGAGCGCGCGCTGGTGGAACGTCAGCTCGCCGAGCGCGGCCTGCCCGACGGACCGCGCGTAGTCGATCGCCCCGGCCAGGTCGACCCCGTCGGCGCCGACGTAGGCGACGAGCTCCCCCGTTGCGGCATCGCGCACGGGAACGCCGCTCTCCGGCGCCCACCATGCGCCCTGCAGGTAGCTCGAGAGCACGCGGGTTGTGGTGTCTGTCGTGGTCATCAGTGATCCTTCGTGGTGTGCGGTTCGCCTGTGGGTTTCGGCTCCGGCCAGGTGAAGAAGCCCTCGCCGCTCTTGCGCCCGAGCAGTCCGGCCGCAACCTTCTCGCGCAGCAGCGCCGGCGGGGCGAAGCGCTCGCCGAGGGCGCCGTGCAGGTACTCGGCGATGCCGAGGCGGACGTCGAGGCCGACGAGGTCGGTGAGGTGCAGCGGGCCGACCGGGAACTTGTAGCCGAGCACCATGGCGGTGTCGATGTCCTCGGCCGATGCGACGCCGTCCTCGAGCATGCGGATCGCCTCGAGGGCGACGACGACGCCGAGCCGCGAGCTGGCGAAGCCCGGTGAGTCGTTGACGACGATCGGGGTCTTGCCGATCGCGTGCACCCAGTCGCGCGCGGCATCCGTCAGCTCGTCGCTCGTGCCTGCGCCCCTGACGATCTCGACCAGGGTCGAGCTCGGCACGGGGTTGAAGAAGTGCAGCCCGCAGAATCGTTCCGGCCGGGCGAGGCCGGCGGCGAGGAGCGCGATCGACAGCGAGGAGGTGTTCGTGGCCAGCCAGGCGTCGTCCGCGAGAACGGCCTCGACCCGGCCGAGCATGGCGATCTTCAGCTCCGGGTCCTCCGGAACCGCCTCGACGGCCAGGCCGACGGTGGCGAGCCGCTGCACCTCGGTGGTCACCGCGCAGCGCTCGAGCAGCGTGGCCGCATCCTCCCCCGCGCTGCCGCGCTCGACGCTGCGGAGCACGGCCGATTCGATGGCGGCCAGCGCTTGTGCTGCCGCGTCGGCATCCCGTTCCAGGATGACGGTGTTCGCACCGGCGAGCAGGAAGGCGTGTGCGATGCCGACGCCCATCCGGCCGCCGCCGATGACGCCGACCTCGCTCGGAACGGTCACCGCTTCGTCCTCTCGGTTCTTCTCTCGAGGAACGCGGTCATTCTGGCGAACTTCTGCTCCGATTCGAAGAGCACAGCCTGGGCCTCGTTGTCGGCCAGTGGGTGCGCGTCCCGCGGGGCGCGCATCAGGGCCTTCGTGAACTGCAGCGCGAGCGGGTCCGCCGCGCCGATCCGATCGGCCAGCGCGTGCGCGGCCGGGATCAGGGCGTCCGCGTCGTGCACTTCCGTCACGAGCCGCACCGCGAGGGCCTCCTCCGCGTTCAGGATGCGCCCGGCCAGCAGGATCTCCTTGGCCAGCGGCTCCCCCACCAGCTCGGCCAGCCGCCAGCTGGCCCCGGCCGCGGCCACGATGCCGAGGCTCACCTCTGGGTTTCCGATTCTGGCGCTCGTCGTGGCCAGGCGGAAGTCTGCGGCGTAGGCGAGCTCCGCCCCGCCGCCGAGCGCCCAGCCGTCGATCGCGGCGATCACCGGGAGCGGCAGGGCGGCCACCCGCACGAACAGGGCGGAGTTGATTCCGGCCAGCGCATCGCCACTGCGGCGCTCGCGCAGCTCGCCGATGTCGGCGCCGGAGGCGAAGACACCACCTGCACCCGAGAGGATCAGTACCCGGGGGCGTTCCTCGAGCTCGGCGCAGACCGCGTGCAGTTCGTCGACCATGGTCTGGGTGATCGCGTTCTTCGAATCCGGCCGGTTCAGGCGGATGTGCAGTCGGTCGGCGGCATCCGTGTCGACCGCCAAGCTCGTGTACGCCGCCATCAGACGGCCTCGATCGCGAGTGCGGCGCCCTGGCCGACGCCGACGCACATGCTGGCGAGGCCGCGGGCCGCGCCCTCGCGTTGCATGCGGCCGAGGAGGGTGACGAGGATGCGGGTGCCTGAGGCGCCGAGCGGGTGGCCGAGCGCGATCGCGCCGCCGTCGGCATTGACGATCTCCTCGCGCAGCTTCAGGCGGCGCATGACGCCAATCGCCTGTGTCGCGAAGGCCTCGTTGAGTTCGATCGCGTCGAAGCCGGCCAGGTCCGCGCCGGTCCTGGCCATGAGCTTCTCGATCGCCGGCACGGGGCCGAGGCCCATCACCTCCGGCGAGATGCCGGCGGATGCCCCGCCGATCACGCGTGCCCGCGGCGTCAACCCGAGGCGCGCGATCGCGGATTCGCTGGCGACGAGGATGGCGGCTGCTCCGTCGTTCAGCGAGGACGCGTTCCCGGCCGTGACCAGAGTTCCGCCCCGCACCACCGGGCGCAGGCCGGCGAGGGCCTCCATCGTGGTGGTGGCGCGCGGCCCCTCATCGGCGGCGACACGCCCGCTCGGCGTCTCCACGGCGACCAGTTCCTCGTCGAATCGTCCGGCGGCGGCTGCTGCGACGGCACGCCGGTGCGAGCGCAGGGCGAAGGCATCGGCATCCTCCCGGCTGATGCCCTCCCGCACACCGACCTCCTCGCCCGTCTCCGGCATGCTGAAGGTGTACTTGTCGCGGGCGGCGAGCTTCGGGTTCGTGAAGCGCCAGCCGATCGAGGTGTCGACGATCTCGCCCGGTTTGGCGAAGGCCTTCTCGGGTTTGGCGAGCACCCACGGCGCACGCGTCATCGACTCGACGCCGCCGGCGATGACGACATCCGCATCGCCGGACTTGACCATGCTCGCGGCCAGCTGCACGGCGGAGAGGCCGGATGCGCAGAGCCGGTTGACGGTGATGCCAGGAACCGTGACAGGCAGCCCGGCGAGCAGGCCGGCCATGCGGGCAACGTTGCGGTTGTCCTCTCCGGCCTGGTTCGCGGCGCCGACGATGACATCGTCGATGGCGGCCGGGTCGACGCCGGTGCGGGCGACGAGTTCGGCGATGACCAGCGCGGCCAGATCGTCCGGGCGCACCTGGGCGAGCGCTCCCCCGTATCGGCCGATCGGGGTGCGCACGCCGCCGACTACAAATGCTTCCGCCATGGCTCCGTTACCTTGTCGCGAACCTACTGACCGTTCGTTCTGCCAAGCGTGCCATGCCGGCTGCACCGCGTCAACCGGCCGGACGGCTACTGACCGATCGTTCAGCTTGGGCTATAGTCGTGCACACACCACCGGCGCACTCAACGAGGAGTCACTATGACGGATGCGGCAGCGAACGCGAGCGCGGATGCGAACCCGATGCGCATCATGATGCAGCGCGACAAGGCGTCATCCGCCCTCGGCATGGTCGTTGAGAGCGACGAGCCCGGCGTGGCCGTGGTGTCGATGCTCGTGCGCGAGGACATGACCAACGGCTTCGCGATCACCCACGGCGGGCTGGTGTTCACCCTCGCCGACACGGCCTTCGCCATCGCCTGCAACGAAGACGAATCGGTCACCGTCGCGGCGGGCGCCGACATCACCTTCCTCAAGTCCACCCACGCAGGGCAGACGCTGACAGCGACGGCGATGCGCCGCACCCGGAGCGGCCGCACCGGCATCTACGACGTCAGCGTCACCGACGAGACGGGCGCTGCCGTCGCCGAGTTCCGCGGGCGCAGCTTCACCACCAACCGCTAACAAGGAGCCAGCCGATGTCAACGACGACAACCACACTGCGCGCCCCGAGCCCCGCCGAACTCGACGGCGCCGAGCGCCTGAGTCGGGCCGAGATCGAGGCGCTGCAGCTCGAGCGGCTGCAGTGGAGCGTCGCCCATGCCTACGAGAACGTGCCGCTGTACACCGCGAAGTTCGATGCGGCTGGCGTGCACCCGCGTGACATCCGTACCCTCGCGGATGTCGCACGGCTGCCGTTCACGACGAAAGCCGATCTGCGCGAGACCTATCCGTTCGGCATGTTCGCGGTTCCGATGGACCGGGTCGCGCGCATCCACGCGTCCTCGGGGACGACGGGCCGCCCGACCGTCGTCGGGTACACGAAGGGCGACCTGGCGAACTGGGCAACGCTCGTGGCCAGGTCGCTGCGCGCATCCGGCATCCGAGCCGGCATGAAGGTGCACAACGCGTACGGCTACGGCCTGTTCACCGGCGGCCTCGGCGCCCATGCCGGCATCGAGGAGCTCGGTGCCACCGTCATCCCGATGTCGGGCGGCCAGACCGCGCGGCAGGTGCAGCTCATCACGGATTTCGAACCCGACGCGATTCTCTGCACGCCCAGCTACCTGCTCACGATCGCTGATGCGATGGAGTCGGCCGGCATCGACCCGCACTCGAGCAGCCTGAAAGTGGCCGTGCTCGGCGCCGAACCGTGGACGAACGAGATGCGGCTCGAACTCGAGCGCCGACTCGGCATCGACGCCCTCGACATCTATGGGCTCAGCGAGGTGATGGGGCCAGGTGTCGGGAACGAGTGCCTGGAGACGAAGGACGGCCCACACATCTGGGAGGACCACTTCCTGCCCGAGATCGTCGATGGCGAGACCGGTGCGACCCTGCCGGACGGCGAGATGGGCGAGCTCGTCTTCACCTCGCTGACCAAGGAGGCGTTTCCCGTCATCCGCTACCGCACCCGTGACCTCACCCGGCTGCTGCCAGGTACAGCGAGGCCGGGCATGCGCCGGATCGAGAAGATCACCGGCCGCAACGACGACATGATCATCCTCCGCGGGGTGAACCTCTTCCCCACCCAGATCGAGGAGCTCGTGCTCGGCATCGAGACGCTCACGCCGCACTTCATCCTCGAACTCACCCGCACAGGGCCGATGGGTGCCATGACCGTGCGCATCGAGCGGCATCCGGATCTCAGCGTCGAGGTCTGTCAGGCCGCGACGCTCGTGCTCGCGCAGCGGATCAAGACACACATCGGCTCCACCGTGGAGGTGCGCCTCGAGGAGCCGGGAACGCTGCCACGCAGCGAGGGCAAATTCAAGCGCGTGTACGACCTTCGGAACGAGCGCTGAACTCCTGCACAGGGATCGAACCGGTCACCACGGCGTCGACGTTCATGGAGCCGTCGACGGGGCCGACGATCGCGATGGGCGTCGTCGGTGTCGGCGCCAGCGGCTGGATGCGCATCTTCCCGAGGCGTCGATGCTCGATGATGTAGGCGGGAACGAGCAGCGCGATCGCGCCGAACCAGGCGAGTGGATTGCTCCAGACGACGCCGACGAATCCGAACGCCGAGCCCAGCACGATCGCCGCGCCGACGCGCATGACGAGCTCGACGACGCCCGTCACCGTCGGGGCCACCGTGCGGCCGAGTCCCTGCAGCACGCCGCGCAACACGAACAACACGCCGAGCGCCGCATAGGTGTAGCCGTCGACGATGAGCATGTACGACGCGGCGTCGACGACCGCCTCGGAGCCGTCGCCGACGAACACCCGCACGAGCTGCTCGCTGAACACGATGATCGGAACACCGATGGCCACCGCGGCACCGACCGACATCCAGGTCGCCTGGACGACCCCTCGCCTGATGCGGTCTGGACGCTGCCCACCGAGGTTCTGTGCGGCGAACATCGACGCGGCGAGCCCCAGGGAGGAGAGGAGCGCCACCGCGATCGAGTCGACACGCGAAGCGGTCGTGTACGCCGCGACGGCGTCGGCGCCGAGCTCGTTCAACGCCACCTGAACCGTGAGGGTTCCGATCGCGATGATCGAGGTCTGGAAGCCCATCGGCATTCCGAGGCGGAGGTGCAGGGCGATCGAGGCGCGCGACACCCGCCAATCGCTTCGACGCACGTGCAGGACCGGAATCCGCCGGCGGATGTAGTCGAGGCACAGCACGACGGACACCGCCTGAGCGACGACCGTTGCGAGGGCCGCCCCCGCGACACCCCAGTCGAGCGGGCCGACCATCAGCACCACGAGGGCGATGTTCAACAGGCAGGAGAGCGTCAGGAAGATGAGCGGGGTGCGCGAGTCGCCGATTGCCCTGATCACCGCGGACAGGTAGTTGAAGAACATCACGGCGGATGCGCCGAGGAAGCTGATCTGGGCGAACACCGTCGCCTCGGCGAGCAACTCATCCGGCGTCTGGAGCAGCTGCAGCGTCGGACCGGCGATCAGCGGAGCACCGATCGTGAGCAGCACGCTCATAGCACCGGTGAGAATCGTGCCGGTCGCGACCGAGCTGCGCACGGCGTCGAGGTCTCGCGAGCCGAATGCCTGTGCGGTCGGAATCGCGAAGCCAGAGGTGACACCCCATGCGAATCCGAGGAGCAGGAACAGCAGCGACCCGGTGGCGCCGACCGCGGCGAGTGAGTCGATGCCGAGTTGCCTGCCGACGACGATCGCATCGACCACCTGGTAGAGCTGCTGCACGACGTTGCCGATCAGCAGGGGAACAGCGAATACGAGGATGACCCGCCAGGGGGCGCCGGTGGTCAGAGTGCGTGCCATGAGCTCTCAACAGGTGGGGGAAGGTGAAGGGAGAATGCGCCGATGTTTGCGCTGCCAACGATCCTATAGCTGGAAAAGCACCGGATGACGCACAACGCCCGGTCGACGGCCCAGTCGTTCACGGGGTATCACCGCGCGACGAGGCGCCAGACGGTGGTCGTGCGCTGACCGGCTTCCCAGAGCACCGCTGCGAAGGTTTCCGCACCGAGCGGCGCGATGCTCTCGACGAAGCCATCGCCGACGTAGTCGTCGAGGTCAACCATCTCGACGAGGGCCGCCTCCGCGAGGTCCCGGTCGGCGACCACCGGCCCCGTTTCGGCAGCAAGGAGCAGGATGCGACCGTCGGCGAGATGACCACCAGTGATGTCGAAGCCCGTCTCGAGCTCGAGGCTCTCGGCGTCGAGGGTCGAGTCGATCGCGAGTCCTGGCCAGGTCGCCACGACGGCTCGTTCGGGATCGGACGGGTAAGGGCCGAACAAGACCTGGTCCCCGAGCGGGCTGAACGACAGCGTCACGAGGTCCTCCGCGCGGAGGACCTCCTCGACGTCGAGTCTGCCGTCAACGTCACGGATGACCGTCAGCAGGCTGCCGTCCTGCCCCATCACGAAGTCGCAGACGATGGCCGCATCCACGGGGTGGCGAAGGAGGTGCGGCTCTGGGTCGAGGGCGACGACGACCGCCTCGTCGACCACCTCGCCCGTCGACTCGAGCAGAATAACGCGGTGCGACTCGGAGAAGTCCGCGCCCTCACGTGGCTCGCTTGGCGCGGTCACGATCAGCCGACCGGATGGCAGGAAGGCAGCGCCGTCCGCCGGGATCGCGACTCGCACAGCCGGTGCGGTGAGGTCGCCGGAGACGATCCACAGCTCCTGACCGACTCTCGCCGCGAGCTCAGGGTCGGCCGTCGGGTCTGATGCGACCGCGAGCAGTTCTGCCGCTGGCGGAAGCGTCGTCGGCAGTGAGTACTCGATCTCTGCGGCATCGTTCCAGGTCTTCAGCATGCCGTCGTTCAACGAAGCCAGCCGCCCTGTGAGCCCGCACACGCGCGGCAGCCGCCCCTTGAGTTCATCCACGATCCCGAGCAGCTCCGCGCGATACGACATCGGACAAGTCTAGCCATCGGGAGAAGACGGTCGTCGTCCCAGGTCCCCCGTGCGGGGCGGCGAGTGCCGATCTCAGGCCGTTTCAACGAAACAACCCCTGACAAATCTCGTGATTCATCAGGGGCATTCGGTGGATCTGGGGAGACTCGAACTCCCGACCCCCTGCATGCCATGCAGGTGCGCTACCAGCTGCGCCACAGACCCGAAATCACTTCCGATTCCTCCGAAGCAACTCGTCTACTGTACTACATTCCGGCACCCGGCTTGCGCGCGGGTTGCTCCCCCTCAGTATCGCGACGGGGTCGCGAGCACCGCGAGGGTGCAACGCGAGATGCAGACGAGCCGGCCGTCCTCGTCCGTGATCCGGACCTCCCAGACCTGGATCGACCGGCCGAGGGAGAGCGCCCTGGCCTCGCCGTGCACCCAGCCATCGGAGACCGGACGCACATGGTTGGCGTTGATCTCCAGTCCGACCACATGGAAACGGTTTCGATCGACGGCGAGGAAGCCCGCAACCGAGGTGAGCGTCTCGGCGAATGCGACGGACGCACCGCCGTGGAGCACTCCGGCCGGCTGCGTTGTGCGCGCATCGACGGGCATTCGACCGTGCAGAGAATCGGGCATGATCCCGGTGACTTCGATGCCGAGCGTTTCGATGAGGGAGCCTCGGCTCATCTCCGTGAGAACGCTCGGCGGCACCTGACCGTGCCAGATCGATGAGGTGGACATGGTGACAGTCCTTTCGTGGTGAAGTGTGGCCCTATGCCCGCGCGATGCCGGCAATGTGGGTGTTGAACGGGAGGAACGGAGTGTGGACCCGATAGCGCTCGATGGCGACGCTCCCGAAGCCGGCGGCGCGCAGCGAACCCTCCAGATCCCGTTCGCACGAACAGCCTTCGAACGTCCACGCCCACGGACGCCGGAGGATTCGCTGAGCGGCACGGGTGGGCGTACCGCTCCCGGCCACAACGTGCTCAAGGAAGCGGAACGTGCCACCCGGACGCAGCACACGCCGGATCTCGGCGAGCACAGCGGCCGGATCCTGCACTGAGCAGAGCACGAGGGAGGAGATCACGGTGTCCGCGCTGTGGTCGGGGAGACCGGTCTGTTCGGCCATGCGCTCGCGAAGGTCAAGTTTCACGCCGGCCCGGCTGGCCGCTGCGCGCAGCAGTCCGTGCATGTGTCGGTTCGGCTCGATGGCGACGAGGGTGCCGCCGGCCGGGAGGTACCGGAGGTTGGCACCGACACCGGACCCGATCTCGACGACGACCCGAGGGAGCCCCGCGAACACGCGTCGTTTCTGCCGGCGAAGCGTCCCCTCCATGTACGGGTCCATCACCCGGAAGAACGCGGCGTTGAAACGGCCGCGCGCGGCGTGAAGCTCGAAGCCGGGCGCCGAGGAGGTTGCGGTGGTTGAGTAGTGGTCCATCTGCCCAGCATGCAGGACGCTGTCGGCAGGGTCAGGCGTGGAACTACCCTACTTCGCCGCTTGTGACCGGTCCGGGTGGGCGGCGTACCACGCGGCGATCTGGGCTCGCGACCGAAAGCCGAGGCGGAGCCGGATCCGTTCGACGTGCCCCTCTGCGGAACGTTCGTCAATGCCCAGCCGTGCGGCGATCTCGCGGTTCGTGCATCCCTGGCTGACCAACGCGGCGACCTCGAGCTGCCTGGCCGTCAGGGTGCGGGCGCCGCGGCTCGGCGTGCGCAGGCCGAGGAAGCGACGGATCGTCGTCACGAGCGTGTGGGCGTCGCCAGCGTACGGCAGGTGCGAGCGGCCGGGCAGCACCACAAGGCGCGCTCCGGATATGCCGTCGGCAAGCGCTTCGGCCTGCTCGACGGGAGCGGCCCGGTCCTGGGCACGGTGCACCACCAGGGTCGGGGTGCTCACCCGCGCCAGAAGGTCTGCGACGTCGAGCTCGTAGCTCATCGCCAGAAGTGCCCGCGCCGTTGCGGCGGTCGAGGACGCGCGTTGGTAGCGAGCGAACTCCGTGCGCATCGCAGCATCGGCGTCGGGCGCGAAGATGTCGGTGAGAACGTCGGAGCCGAGCCCCCAGTGTGACTCGACCAGCGCGAGGAGGTGCTCCCGCGCGCTGGGCGGGGAAATGTCTGCGCCGGACACCCAGCCGCCGTAGAGCACCAGCCGCCGGACGGTGTAAGGGTGTGCTGCCGTCCACGCCACCGCGACCAGCGCACCCATCGACGTGCCGACCAGGTCGAAGGGTTCTGGACCGAGTGTCGCAACGACCGCGGCAAGTTGATCGAGCTCGGAAGCCAACGACGGCGACCGGGTCGACGGAGCCGACAACCCGCATCCGGCGCGGTCGTAGCGCACGAGCCGGCAGCCCTGCGCCAGGCCTTCGAGGAACTCCCGCTCTTCTGGCAGCTCCCAGCTCAGCTGCAGGTGACTGAGCCAGCCAGACACGTACACCAGTGGCCGGCCGACGCCGATCGAGGCATACGCCACGCCGGTGCCGTCGGTCGTCGTCACGCGGGCGATGTCCTGCTGCACGCCTCCATTTGACCTCAGCTGAAGCCTACATTCCAGCATCGCCCTCACATTGTGGGTCGCATGCCCCCGTCAATGACGAAGTCCGATCCGGTCACGTTCCCGAAGCGCGGGCTGGCGAGGACGGCAATGAGATCGGCGACTTCTTCTGGGCGGGTGAACCGTCCCGTTGGCATCGCCTGCTCTGCTCCGGCACGGACCTGCTCAGGGTTGCCACCCGTCGCGGCGGCGAGTTGCTCGGCCACGCCGCCAGACCCGAGCCACAAGTCAGTCGCCACCGGGCCGGGGCTGATCGAGTTCACCCGCACACCGGTCGGCCCGAGCTCCTTTGACAGAGACTTCGTGAAGCTCAGCAGGCCGGCCTTGGCGACGCTGTAATCCATCACCAGAGGGTCCGGGAGCTTCGAATTCTCGGACGCGACGTTGACGATTGCGCCGCCGGAAGGGATTCGCGGCAGAGCCATCCTGGTCATTCGCACCGCGGCGAGCAGATTGAGTGAGAGTGTGCCGGTCCAGTCCTCGTCTGTGATGCTGCCGAACCCGCCTGGCCGCGGCGGTGCGGAGCCGACGTTGTTGACGAGCACATCGATCCTGCCTGGAAGTGCATCGGCGAGCGCCTCGATCGCGTCCGAACGGGAGAGGTCGGCGCGGATGTAGGTGTAACCATCCTGGTCTCGAAGGTCGTCGTCTTCGGGTCTGGGCCCTCGCGCTATCCCGATCACCGTGCAGCCTTCTCGCAGGAGCGAACGGGTGACTGCCACACCGATCCCGCGACTCGCGCCGGTCACCACCGCAACGCGTCCACTCAATGTCAGATCCATGCGGCAACCGTACAGCGGCGTGCGGGTCCGAGCACCGCGTTTCGCCGGCTTCGCACTCTATCTAGGGCACTCCGGCCGTGAACTTAGGTATGAACGACGGATGCCGTCGCACCATGTGCGGAGGACGCTTGTCGGTGTTCACCCACGATGAGGAGACCACCATGGCACTGACCACTCACGAGCTCGCCGAGATTGAACGAGCCAACCAATCCGGGCTCCGTCCCGTCGTCTTCGTGCACGGCCTGTGGCTGCTCTCCAGCAGTTGGGACCGCTGGCGCGCCCGCTTCGAGGAAGCGGGCTTCACGAGCATCGCCCCTGGGTGGCCCGACGACCCCGAATCGGTCGAGGATGCGAGGGCGAACCCCGACGCGTTCGCTGAGAAGATGGTGCAGGAGGTCACTGACCACTACCTCGAGGCGATCACCGCCCTCACCATGAAGCCGGCCATCGTCGGCCACTCGTTCGGCGGACTGATCGCGCAGAAGCTCGCCGGTCTCGGGGCATCCGTCGCCACCGTAGCGGTCGATCCCGCACCGTTCCAGGGGGTCTTGGCGGTGCCCATCTCCTCCTTCAAATCGTCGGCACCTGTCGTCTCGCACCCCGGCACCAGCCTGAAGCATGGCGTCACGCTGACGTTCGAGGACTTCTCGTACGGCTGGGCGAATGCCCTCGAGGAGGACGAAGCGCGCGCCCTCTACGAGGAATTCCACGTCGCAGCGGCGGGCAACCCCATCTTTCAGGTCGTGACAGCCAACCTCAACCCTTTCAGCGAGACAAAGGTCGATTCGAAGAACCCGGACCGCGGACCCCTCCTGATCATCGGAGGAGAGCTCGACCACACGGTGCCCCTCAAGCCCACTGAGCAGGCCTTCAAGATCCAGTCGAAGAATCCCGGCACGACCGAGATGCTGGTGATGCCGAACCGCGGCCATTCCCTGACGATCGACCACGGGTGGGCCGAGGTCGCCCAGGCCTCGCTCGACTTCGTCTCCCGCGTTGGTGCTCTGGCGGCAACGGCCTGACGCTGACCGCGATCCGGCTGGACGGATCACTCGGATCGAAGCGCGCCTCCGAGTTGCTCCCGCGCGGTGATACCGAGCTTGCGGAACGCCGTGTAGAGGTGGGCGCCGATCGTGCGTGGAGACAAGAACAGGCGCTCAGCGATCTCGCGGTTGCTCAGCCCAACGGCGGCAAGCTCGGCGACTCGGAGTTCCTGCGGCGTCAGCACGTGGCGCCCGGACGGCGCGACATCGGGCAGCCGCACGCCGCCAGCGCGGAGCTCGTCGCGCGCGCGCTGCGCCCACATGGTGGCGGGGAAGCTTTCGAAGAGGGCGAGTGCCATGCGCAGGTGGCTGCGGCTGTCGGCGGTTCGCCGCATCCGACGCAGGCGCGTGCCGAGGTGAAGGTGCGCACGCGCCTGAAGAAACGGGATGGGCAGCGGATGGCGCTCGAGCCTCTCGGACTCCTCGTCGAGGCGTGCGTCATCGCACAGCACGATCCGTGAGTAGCCGAGTGCGGCAGAAAGGACGGGCGCATGCCAGCCTTCCTGAAGCTCGGTCATGGCGGCGAGCTGGGCTCCCGCCAGCGGTCTATGGCCAAGCAACACGGCAGCCTCCACCAGATCGGGCAGGGAGACGATCCGGAACATGAGGTTGTAGACGCCGTCATTCGGATCGGCCAGCCGTCGCAGCGCGTGCTCGGCGTCGCGGGGACGGCCGCTGACCAGCGCGGCGCATCCCTCGGCGAACACGAGGGTCGCGCGCGGAGATTGAGCTTCGAGCGCGAGGGCCGCGAGCGGTGATGAGCCGGCGATGGCGTCGCGGTCGGGCACTGCGCCGTCCAACGCGTCGTACCAGGCGAGTGCCATCCGTGCCGCCGTGGCCAGCCCCGGATCCTCGGCGTCGATGGCGATCGTGACACACTCGTCGATGCAGGCGCGTCCCCGTTCGAACCGGCCCTGCAGGAAGCAAATCCAGGACAATCCCATCAGCGCGTGGGGCAAGAGCGCCCGACTGCCGTGCTCTCGGAATCCATCGACCGCGCGCTGCAGGTACTCGGCCGCCGGTTCGATCTCCCCGCACAGATTGAGTGCATAGCCGAGGTACCAGGCACGCTGCGCGTCGTCATGGTCGATGCCGGCATGATCGCGGATGCGTGCGATGACGTCGTCCCCCCGCCCTGCCGGATTCGTGACGGCGTCAAGCAGGAGCGTCCTGGGCTCATCCGGGTCGAGGTCGAAGGCACGTGCCGCCTCGGAGATGACCAGACCCGGATCACTGTGGTTCGAATGGTCCCAGGCGATCGAGGCGAGGTGAAGAAGCGCGTCGAGCGCCGCGTCCGCATCGCCCGACCGCCGCATGTTCTCGACGGCGGAGGTCGCCGGTCTCAGGTCGCCGCGCGTGAGCGCCGACTCCTCGACAGGAAGCAGTTCGCGCATCCATGCGGTGCGAGCTCGCGTGCGGGAGTCGTCGGTCTCGGCATCCGCCTCGTCAAGGAGCCCGACCGCGGTCCGATGCGCCCCCGCGCGTCCAGCGGCATCGGCCGCGAGCAGGAGTCGCTCGATGCGCGCCGGGGACGGCACGGTCAGCTCAGCTGCCCGGCGGAGCGCCCGCAGGGCCAGCACGGCATCGCCAGCGCCGAGCGCCGCCTCGCCGATCTGCACCAGCTCCGCCGCGAGCTTGGGATCTGTGCCGGTCGCGAGGTCGGCCCGCCACCACACCGTGCGTGCGGGGTCTGCGATCGTGGCAACGAGCGCTCGCAGCATGGTCGCTCGTTCCTGCGGCTGCGCCGCACTGGCGACCGCGGAGCGCACGAGCGGATGCCGCAGGCTGATGCGGCCATGCACCGGTTCGAGCAACCCGGCCGCTGCGGCAGTCACCAGCCACTCGCGCGATGGTGCACCGCCGAGCGCCCTGGCGATGGCGGCCGAGGTGTCGTCGATGGAATCGCAGCCAAGCGACCCGGCCAGCACGCCCAGTCGCGCCTCAAGCGAAAGCTCCGCGTATCGCCCGGCGAACGCGAGTTCGAGCCGGCGCGTGAGCGGCACGACATTGAGGTCAGCGCCGCGGAGGCCGGCAACGGAGAGCTCGACGAGGGCGAGGGGATTGCCGTCCGCCAGCTCCAGAAGCATCCGTCGTTCCGTCCCGTCTGGGCTGTCGGACCGGGAATCGAGCAGCGCGTTGGCGTCGATGAAGCTCAGTGGCGCGAGGCGGACGCGTTCGATCGTCTCCGTCCCGACCGACTCATGGCCGCCGCGGGTGGTCATGACCACGATCACGGGATCCGACGAGACTCGCCTGGCCACCATCAGCAGCGTCTGGCGCGACGCTGGATCAAGCCAATGCAGGTCCTCGCCGATCACGAGCAGCGGGTGCTCCCTCGACGCGTCGGACAGGAGAGTCAGGGTTGCGACGCCGGCGAGGAAGGTTGTGGGTGTCTCGCCGGACCGTGCCCCGAACGCGACCTCGAGAGCGTCGCGCTGCGGCTCCGGCAGTCCCGGGATCTGCGCGCGCAGCGGGTGCAGGAGGAGGTGAAGACCCGAAAACGGTGCGGCGGATTCGTCGGGGGTGCCGGAGGTGCGGAGCACTCTCATGCCGCGCTCGCGCGCGATCAGCTCGTACTCGTCCACCAGCGCAGTCTTGCCGACCCCTGGATCGCCTTCGATCAACAGCACAGAACCGCCGGCACCCGTCTGGGCGCACAGCGCGCCGAACCGCACGAGTTCGGATTGACGGCCAACGAGGGCGCGATCGGTCGGCACGACATCAGTATGGCGGATCCGGGCGGGCCGCGGTGAGTGGCGACGGCCCGAAGTCAGGCGAGCAACGAGAAAACCCCCGACAAATCTACGATTCATCGGGGGTATTGGTGGATCTGGGGAGACTCGAACTCCCGACCCCCTGCATGCCATGCAGGTGCGCTACCAGCTGCGCCACAGACCCTCAGTTGTTCCCGATTCCTCCGGAGCAACTTGATTAGATTACTACACGATTAACTCGCGTGTAAAAACGGCCGCGTCACTCGCGCGTGTCGCGCTCCGGCAGCTCGATCGAGACGACGGGGCAGTCCTTCCAGAGACGCTCCAGCTGGTAGTAGCCGCGCTCCTCCTCGTGGAAGACGTGCACGACGAGGTCGCCGAAGTCGAGCAATGCCCACCGACCTTCTGCCCGGCCCTCGCGGCGGAGCGGCTTGGCTCCGGCGCGGATCAACTCGTCCTCGACCTCGCTGGCGATGGCGACGACGTTGCGCTCCGAGTTGCCGGTGACGAGGAAGAAGATGTCGGTCAGCGGCAGCGGCTGCGTGACGTCGAGGGCGACCAGGTCGGTCCCGCCCTTGGCGTCAGCGGCGCGTGCGGCCACCTGGAGAAGTTCAATGGCGTGTGAAGTTGCAGTCATCTGGATTGTGTCCTGTTTGTGAGAAGCATGGGTGCCGACCGGTGGGCGCGGCACTAAAAAATCTTGAAGATGTATCCGCCGATGAAGAGGCCGATGACACCGAGTGCCAGCACGGCCGCCGTGATGGCGAGCACCGTCGGCACGTTGAGTCCGCCCTGCTTGGGCGGAGTGAGCGTGTCGCGGGTGGAGGTGTGGGTGCTCACGGCACGACTGGCCCGAACGGGCTGTGCGCTCGTTGCCGGGTGGGCATCGTCAACCTGATCGAGCAGCCGGTCGACGTCGGGCGAATCCAGCAGATTCGGGTGTGCGCCGGTGTCGCCGAGGCTCGGCAGGTCGATCGAGCCGGTCACCAGCATCTCGCCCGTGACGATCGGCGTGGAGCCATCGACGCCCTGTTGCGGGATCATCGGCAGGATGAGGGCGTTCGTCGTGGTCGGCACGCCGCCGGCGCCGACGCCGCGCGAGAGCACCTGGTCGAAGCTCTGATCGTCGGCGTCGTCCTCGACGTCGATGTCGAGCGACCAGTGGCCGACCGGTGGCTGCGGTGCGACATCCGCCGCATCGTCTGTCGACGACTCCGCCAGCTCGTCGCCCTGAGCGCCGCGAGCCGCGGCCTGGGCCGCGAGCAGCGCACGCAGTTCGCGGCGGGTGAGCGTGCGCTCAGGCACGCCCTGGAAATCGCCGAAGTCGTTGTCGTCGTCGTACTCGTGCTCTGCGGCATCGGTCTCGACGGACGACGGCGCCGCCGGTGCCTGTGCGGTCTTCGGCGCCCAGGCCGCGGCGTCTGCCGCGGCGCGCTCACGCTCGGCTGCTGCCTGCGCCGCCGGATCGAGGGCGGCGGGCTGCTCCGGGTTGTTCGGCTGTGCGTCACTCGCCGGCGTGTCGCTCGGTTCCGCGGGGTCGACGGAGGCTGCTTCCGGCTGACGCGAACGTTCGCTCGCGCGCATTTGACGCCTTGTCAGCGGTTGCTCGTCGGGCAACGCACTCATGCCACACTCCGATACAGATGGTGTTTGGAGATGTACTGCACGACGCCATCGGGCACCAGGTACCAGACGGGGTCGCCGCGCTCCACACGGGCCCGGCAGTCGGTCGACGAAATCGAGAGGGCCGGAACCTCCAACAAGCTTACGTCGCCCTCGGGCAATCCCGAAATACTGAGGTCATGCCCCGGCCGACTCACAGCTACGAAGTGGGCGAGGTCCCAGAGTTCACTCACGTCTTTCCACGTGAGGATCTGGGCGATGGCGTCGGCGCCGGTGATGAAGAACAGCTCGGCATCCGGGTGCTCGGCGTGGACGTCGCGGAGCGTGTCGATCGTGTACGTCGGCCCGTCGCGGTCGATGTCGACGCGGCTGACGGTGAATCGCGGGTTCGACGCCGTGGCGATGACCGTCATGAGGTAGCGGTGCTCCCCCGGGCTGACGGCGGCCTTCTGCCACGGCAGACCCGTCGGGACGAAGATGACCTCATCGAGGTCGAATGACTGCGCCACCTCGCTCGCCGCGACCAGGTGGCCGTGGTGAATGGGGTCGAACGTGCCGCCCATCACGCCAATGCGCGGGCGGCGTTTCGACGCACTCGTCACAGGCGGTTCGTTCAGTGGCCCGACGGGGCGTGCGCTCCGCCGTGGGTGGCAGCGTACGCGTCACCCTTGGCCTTGTGGCGGTTTGCGACATCGCGGAAGCTCCAGGTGACGAAACCGAATGCGGCAAAGATCACGAGCGCGATGGCGCCATACATGATGGGCTCGATCGGCAGTTCAACGGCGTGCACGGTTTCGGACGACGCAACCACGGCGGTCAGCAAAGACATCACATTCTCCATTCAGGTGGCGGGAGGTGCATCCGCCACAACGATTCTAGCGGGCGCTACGGCCGCAGCTGTCCGTTGCCACGCACAATCCACTTGGTACTCGTGAGTTCTTGCAGGCCCATCGGGCCCCGTGCGTGCAGTTTCTGGGTCGAGATTCCGACTTCGGCGCCGAAACCGAACTCTCCCCCGTCGCTGAAACGCGTCGACGCGTTGACCATGACGGTTGCCGAGTCCACTCGGTTCAGGAAGTACTCGGCGTTGCCGAGGTCGTTCGTGATGATCGACTCCGTGTGCTTGGTCGAGTATCGCCGAATGTGCTCGATCGCCTCGTCGAGGGTGTCGACGACCCGCACCGCGATGTCGAGGCTCAGGTACTCGGTCTCCCAGTCTTCCTCCGTCGCGGGCACGGCGTCCGGCAGCAGCACGCGGGCGCGCTCGTCGGCGTGAATGGTCACACCGGATTCCGCAAGCTTCGCGCCGACGGCCGGCAGCACGCGGTCGGCGGCTCCGGCCAGCACGAGCACGGTCTCGACCGTGTTGCAGACGCTGGGGCGCTGGGTCTTGGCGTTGTGCACGATGTCGACGGACCACTGCACGGGCGCGGTCTCGTCGAGGACGATGTGCACGACACCGGCGCCGGTCTCGATCACGGGGACCTTCGACTCGGTCACGACCGTGTTGATGAGCGAGGCGCTGCCGCGCGGGATGAGCACGTCGACCTGCCCCCGTGCCTGCATCAGGGCGCGCGCGCCCTCCCGGCCGAACTCGTCGATCGACTGCACGGCGGCCTCGGGGATGCCGTGCGCCGCGATGGCCCGCTGGATCAGCGAGACCAGGATCTGGTTGGAGTTCTGCGCGGCACTCCCGCCGCGCAGCACGGCCGCGTTGCCGCTCTTCAGGGCCAGGGCGGCGATGTCGACGGTGACGTTGGGCCTGGCCTCGTAGATCGCACCCACGACACCGAACGGGACGCGCACCTGGGCGATCTGGACGCCGTTCGGCAGAGTGCTGCCGCGCACATTGTCGCCGATCGGGTCGGCGAGCCCGACGATCTCGAGAACGGCGACGGCGAGCGATTCGATGCGCGCCGGGTTGAGGGCGAGACGGTCGAGCAGCGCGTCGCTCAGGCCGTTGGCACGCCCGGCATCGATGTCACGCTCGTTGGCCTCGACGATCTCGGCGACGTTGGCACGCAGCGTCGCGGCGATCTCGACGAGAGCCTCGTTCTTCTTCTGGGTGGTCGTCGCCCCCAGTTCGAGCGATGCGGCGCGGGCGTCATCCAGCTTCGCGGAGAACGCACTCAGATCGATGCCGGTGGTCGCGGGGGTGTTCAGCAGGGACATGGCCCTAGTTTAGGCGTGCTCAGGCACCGTGTTACGGGGTTGCGCGTCGAACCAGGTGCCGACATCCTCGCCGAGCAGTGCTTCGTTGACCAGGCCGGTCCCCGTGACGAGCACGGCCGTTCCCGACTCGGCCGCATGCCGGGCGGCGGAGGCCTTGGTGACGGCCCCACCTGTGCCGACACCGGCACGCCCGGCCGAGCTCAGCTCGACGCCGGCCAGCGCGTCACCGTACGGCACGTGCGCGATGCGCTCTGCGCCCGGCTCGTGCGGCGGACGCGTGTAGAGGGCGTCGACGTCGCTGAGCAGGATGAGCACGTCTGCGGAGATCAGGCTGGCCACCAGAGCGGCGAGCCTGTCGTTGTCGCCGAAGCGGATCTCGTGCGTCGCGACGGTGTCGTTCTCGTTGACGATGGGCAGGATCCGCAGATCGAGCAAGCGCTCCATCGCCCGCTGTGCATTGCTGCGCGGCGTCGCGTTCTCGAGGTCGCCAGCGGTGAGCAGCACCTGACCGGCGACGATGCCGTAGCGGTCGAGGCTGTCCTGATAGCGGAAGATCAGCAGGTTCTGGCCGACGGATGCCGCGGCCTGCTGCGTCGCGAGATCGGTCGGGCGCTCGGAGAGGCGCAGGTACGGCAGGCCGGTCGCGATCGCTCCGGACGACACGAGGACAATCTCGGCTCCACGGCCGTGCGCGGCCGCGAGGGCGTCGACGAGTGGCGCAATCTGGCCGGCATTGTCACCGCTGATGGACGATGAGCCCACCTTGACGACGATCCTCTTCGCCGAGGCGATCCCGGCCCGATCACGCACGCTCACCGCTACTCGCTCTCCTCGCCCGATTCCGCGAGGGCGTCGCGCTCTGCGCGGGTCATCTCGACACCGCCGTCTTCCTGCCAGATTCCGGATGCCCGCTCGTTGAGCAGTTCGGCACGTGCCGCGGCCTTGGCATCCATGCGCGCGAAGTAGTCTTCGCGGCGCTCGTTGCGCGTGGCGCGACCGCTGCCGTCCAGACGTGAGTCGGTTCCACGGGGTGCGGTGATGAGTTCGGCCGTCGAGGTCAGGGTCGGCTCCCAGTCGAAGACGATGGAGCTGCCCGGCCCGATGATGACGGTGGAGCCTGCAACGGCGCCGGCCTTGAAGAGCTGGTTCTCGACGCCGAGCTTGGCGAGGCGGTCGGCCAGGAAGCCGACGGCTTCGTCGTTGGCGAAGTCGGTTTGCGCAACCCAGCGCTCCGGCTTGGCGCCGATGACACGGTAGACGTTGCCGAAGCTTCCGCCCTCGACCTTCACGACGAAGCCACCCTCGTCGACGGCCTTCGGGCGGATGACGATGCGCTCCTTGGCCGGCTTGGCCGCCGCCTCGGCGCGGCCCTGCTCCACGAGCTCTGCCAGTGCGTAGCTCAGCTGGCGCAGGCCCTCGTGGGTCGCGGAGGAGATCTCGAAGACACGGTAGCCGCGCTCCTCGAGCTCCGGGCGCACGAACTCGGCGAGTTCCCTGGCCTCAGGGACATCGACCTTGTTGAGCGCGATGAGCTGCGGGCGCTCGAGGAGGGGCTTCTGTCCTTCGGGAACGGGGTACGCGGCGAGTTCGCCGAGAATCACGTCGAGGTCGGTGATGGGGTCACGACCGGGGTCGAGCGTTGCACAGTCGATGACGTGCAGCAGAGCCGTGCAGCGTTCGACGTGGCGAAGGAACTCGAGCCCGAGGCCCTTGCCCTCGCTCGCGCCCTCGATCAGGCCAGGGACGTCGGCGATGGTGTAGCGGTTGCCTCCAGCCTCGACGACGCCGAGGTTCGGGTGCAGCGTGGTGAATGGGTAGTCGGCGATCTTCGGCCGCGCCGCGGAGAGCGCGGCGATCAGGCTGGACTTGCCTGCGGAGGGGTAGCCGACGAGTGCGACATCGGCGACGGTCTTGAGCTCAAGGTAGACGTCGCCCTCCCAGCCGGGAGTTCCGAGCAGAGCGAAGCCGGGGGCCTTGCGCCTGGTTGTCGCCAGCGAGGCGTTGCCGAGGCCGCCGAGGCCGCCGGGGGCGACCGTGAACGACATGCCCGGCTCGCTCATGTCGATGAGCTCGTTGCCGTCGACGTCCTTCACGACGGTGCCGACCGGAACGGGCAGCTCCATCAGCTCACCGTTGCCGCCGGCACGGTGGTCACCCATTCCAGGCCCGCCGTTCTGTGAGCTGCGGTGGGGCGCGCGGTGGTAGCCGAGCAGCGTCGTGACCTGGGGGTCTGCGACGAGCACGATGTCGCCACCGTGGCCGCCGTTGCCGCCGTCGGGGCCGGCGAGCGGCTTGAACTTCTCGCGGCGCACGGACACACAGCCGTTGCCGCCGTGACCGGCACGCAGATGAAGCGTGACGTGGTCAACGAATGTGGCCATGGCTGGTCTCCTTGGTGATGCTTGTAGTGGTGATGCTGTGTACGTACTCCCGCGCCGGCGATGGTGCGGGTGAAATACGTCAGGGCGAGCCGAAGCTCGCCCTGACGATTACTGCATGTGGATGCCTATTCGGCAGCCACCAGGATGTTGACGACCTTGCGGCCACCCTTGTTGCCGAACTGGACAGCGCCGGCCTCGAGGGCGAACAGGGTGTCGTCGCCGCCACGGCCGACGTTGACGCCGGGGTGGAAGTGCGTGCCGCGCTGGCGGACGATGATCTCGCCTGCGCTGACAACCTGACCGCCGAAACGCTTCACGCCGAGGCGCTGTGCGTTGGAGTCACGACCGTTACGAGTGGAGCTAGCTCCCTTTTTGTGTGCCATTTGCTTCTCTCCTCAGGCCGTTACTTGATGCCGGTGACCTTGACGCGCGTGAGCTCCTGACGGTGCCCCTGACGCTTCTTGTAACCGGTCTTGTTCTTGTAGTGCTGGATGACGATCTTCGGGCCGCGGAGGTCCTCAAGAACCTCGGCGGTGACAGTGACCTTCTCGAGGGACTTGGCGTCCGAGGTGATCTTGTCTCCGTCAACAAGCAGCACAGCGGCCAGCTCGACGGTGCCGCCCTTAACGGCCTTGATCCGGTCCATCGTCACGATGGTGCCGACCTCGACCTTTTCCTGGCGGCCACCGGCGCGCACAACTGCGTAAACCACTTTACGTACCTCACTCTGGGGGGCTACCTAGCCCCAATTCCTAATACTCGGGAAGTCACTGGATTGACGCGGTCAGACGGACCGGTCTCAATCAGAAAACCTTGGCAAACGTGCGGATGATTCCGACACACACCAACGATCGAGTTTAGCTGATCGAATGCGCGCGGTCAAACGGGCTCGCCCGGCACGGTCTGCCCCATGATCACGGACGTGATCCGGCGCGACGTGCAGGGAACAGTTTACTAGTGCGAAGCGGGGAAACTGCACCACGGCGTGCAGCGTGTCGAGAAATCGGCCGACCGCGGGGCCCGATCCGTAGACTCTGAGTCATGACTGTGCTCATCGATCAGGCCATCTGGCCGGCCCACGACACCGTCTGGGCCCATCTCGTCAGCGACACGAGTCTCGACGAGTTGCACGCATTCGCCGAGGCGCAGGCGATCCCCCGGCGCGGATTCGACCTCGATCACTACGACGTGCCGCTTGAGCGCTGGCAGGCCCTGGTGGATGCCGGGGCGCTGCCGGTCAGCGGTCGCGAACTCGTGACGCGCCTGCGCGCGAGCGGGCTCAGGGTGAGCGCACGAGAGCGCCGCGGCCTCTAGGGCCACGGCGCTCTCATTCACTCTGTGAGTTGCTGTTACTCGCTGTCTGAACCGCTCGGCGTTCCGGTGACGATCGGCATGACCGGCGTCGTCGACAGCGCGGCCGTCGACACACGGCGGCTGCGCGAACGGCCCTGACCGGGCTGCTTGGGCTGCGGGAGGGCCTCGAGGACCGAACCGAGCAGCTCTTCGGCCGCCTTCGTGTTGACGGCGCGCGCCTGGCGCGGAGCGACCTCGACGGGAATGTCGAGGATGGCGATCGGCTCGGCCTTGGGTGCGCTGCGCACCTCGGCGACCGGCTCCGACTTCGACTCAGGCTGCACCTCGGCGGCGGTCGGCGCGGTCACGGCCGCCGCGTCGCCCGAACGCTCGGTCGACTGCTGGGACCGACCACCACGCGACTTGCGGTTGCGTGAACGCGGGCTGCGGCCCTCGCCCTGTGCACCGGACTGCTGTGCACCGGACTGCTGTGCACCGGACTGCTGCGCGGCGGCCTGGGCTGCGGGCTCGTCGACCTTGGGCGCGTCGACCGGGTGGGCCAGGGTGCTCGCGGCGATCTGCGCGAGAGCGTTCTTGGCGTCCTCGGTAATGCCGTGGGTGCCGCTCGACTTCTCGGCGGCCGGCGCCTGGGGCTGCTGCTGCTGCTGCTGCGCCTGCTGACCGGACTTGCCGGAGCGGCGACGCTCCTGCTGCGGCGCCTGCTGCGGCGTCTGGCGGTGCTTGACCACCGGGTCGTGGTGCACGATGATTCCGCGCCCTGCGCAGGCCTCGCAGTTCTCGCTGAAGGACTCAAGCAGGCCGAGGCCGAGCTTCTTGCGGGTCATCTGCACGAGGCCGAGCGAGGTGACCTCTGCGACCTGGTGCTTGGTGCGGTCACGGCTCAGGCACTCGATGAGTCGGCGCGACACCAGGTCGCGGTTGGACTCGAGCACCATGTCGATGAAGTCGACGACGATGATGCCGCCGATGTCGCGGAGTCGCAGCTGGCGCACGATCTCCTCCGCGGCCTCGAGGTTGTTCTTGGTGACGGTCTCCTCGAGGTTTCCGCCAGAGCCGACGAACTTGCCCGTGTTGACGTCGACGACGGTCATCGCCTCTGTGCGGTCGATCACGAGCGAACCGCCCGAGGGCAGCCAGACCTTGCGGTCGAGGGCCTTTTCGATCTGCTCGGAGATGCGGTACTCGTCGAATGCGTCCTTCTCACCCTCGTAGCGCTCGACGCGCTCGAGGAGGTCGGGGGCGACGCCGCGCAGGTAGCTCTCGATGACCTCCTGGGCGTCATCCCCGGAGATGATCATCTTCTGGAAGTCCTCGTTGAAGACGTCGCGCACGATCTTGATGAGCAGATCGGGCTCGGAGTGCAGCAGCGCGGGGGCCTGCACGGTCTGCAGCTGCGAGCTGATGCTGGCCCACTGGCTGATCAGGCGCTGCACGTCGAGCGTCAGCTGCTCCTCGGTGGCGCCCTCCGCCGCGGTGCGCACGATGACGCCGACGTTGTCTGGCAGCACCTCCTTGAGGATCTTCTTCAGGCGCGCGCGCTCGGTGTCAGGCAGCTTGCGGCTGATGCCGTTCATCGACCCGTTCGGAACGTAGACGAGGTAGCGGCCGGGCAGCGAGACCTGGCTGGTCAGGCGGGCACCCTTGTGGCCGACCGGGTCCTTCGTCACCTGGACGAGGACCTTGTCGCCCGGCTTCAGCGCGAGCTCGATGCGGCGCGGCTGGTTGGCTCCGGGGTTCTCGGCCGCTGCGGCCTCCCAGTCGACCTCGCCGGAGTAGAGCACGGCGTTGCGGCCGCGACCGATGTCGATGAACGCGGCCTCCATGCTGGGGAGGACGTTCTGCACACGACCGAGGTAGACGTTGCCGATGAGGCTCGCCTCCTGGTTCTTGGCGACGTAGTGCTCGACCAGCACGCTGTCTTCGAGCACGCCGATCTGGATCTTGTTGTTCTTGGCGCGCACGACCATGCTGCGGTCGACCGACTCGCGGCGGGCGAGGAACTCGGCCTCGGTGATGACGGTGCGGCGGCGCCCGGCATCCCGGCCGTCGCGACGACGCTGCTTCTTGGCCTCGAGGCGCGTGGAGCCCTTGATGCGCTGCGGCTCGGTGATGAGCTCTGGCTCGCGCGGCGTGCGGACCTTGACGACGGTGTTCGCGGGGTCGTCGGAACCGGAGCGACCCTCCTCGCCGCTGCGACGGCGCGCACGACGGCGCACGGTCGATGCGTCGTCGGAATCGCGATCGAAGTCACGGTCGAAACCGCGCTCACCGGCCGGACGCGGCGGCAGCGGCAGGATGTCCGGTGCGTGGAAGATCAGGGAGGTCGTGCTGAGCTGGGTGGGGATCACCGGCGCAGGTGCTGGCGCGGGCGCCTCGTCGACGACGGGCGCCTCGTCCGCTGCCGCGGCGGGGGGCTCGGGAGCCTCATCCACCGGCAGCTGCGGCTGCTCAGGCTGCTCGACCGGGGCCTCTGCCACTGGCTGCTCGGCGACCGGCGGCGTCACAGGCGTCTCCTCGCCGCGCTTCTTCCGCGCGCCGAAGATCCGTGACCGCTTCTTCGCCGGAGTCTTCGTCGAATCCGGTGCAGCGCCGCTCGTGTTGGTGTCGTTGCTTGCTTTGTCCACCATTGCTGGGGTTACTCCTTGACCGGTGCGGGCAACCGCGCCACCCGCTCCGGGTACTCTCTCGAGCGAAGATCCGCTTCGCGAACCCCCGCAAATCTATTTGGTGCGCAACCGGCTCGTGGCTCTGGTTGCTACTTCTCTCGGTGCGCGGACCGAATCATCGTGGGTGCTGGGCACCCGTTAAGCCTTCTTGACGCCTGTTCGGGCACCGCCCGAACGACTGAGGCAATTATCGCATGCAATCGCGAAATGGCGCGCGCCACGCGTGGGATAATCCGTGTATGCCCGAAACTGCATCTACGCGTTCCTCCGTGGCCCAGGGGGTCGTGTTCGTCATTCTGGGCGCAATCGGCCTGCTCGCGGCGTTCGCACTCACGCTGGAGAAGTTCCATCTGCTGCAGAATCCCGGCTCGGTTCCGAGCTGCGATTTCAGCCTGCTCGTGCAGTGCGGAGCCAATCTGAGCTCCCCACAGGGCTCGATCTTCGGCTTCCCGAACCCCGTGATCGGCTTGATGGCGTGGCCCGTCGTCATCACGATCGGCGTCGCGCTGATCGGTGGGAGCCGCTTCCCCCGCTGGTTCTGGCTCGGCCTGAACCTCGGAGTTGCCGGGGCCCTCGCCTTCGTCATCTGGCTGATCGGCACGAGCATCTTCGCGCTGTCGACGCTCTGCCCGTGGTGCATGGTGACGTGGAGCGTCGTGATCCCGCTGTTCTGGATGGTCACATTCGACAACCTCCGCACGGGGCGACTCCCCCTCGGCTCCGCGACGCGCCGCTTCGCGTCGGCCGCCTACAGCTGGATCCCGCTGATCACGCTCGGCTGCCTCGTCGTGATCGCCGTCATCGCCCAGCTGCGACTCGACGTGCTCAACTACCTCTAGCCGAGGCCGGGCTGAACGACGGATGCCGCCTGACACAGAGTGTGAGGCGGCATCCGGACGTTCCAGCTGAACTGGGCTGGCTGAACTGGACTAGCTGAACTGGACTAGCTAAACCACAGCTGCAGTTCGCGCTCGGCCGACTCGGGCGAGTCGGAGCCGTGCACGAGGTTCTGCTGCACCTTGAGGCCCCAGTCGCGGGCGAGGTCGCCGCGAATCGTGCCAGGCGCTGCCGTGGTCGGGTCCGTGGTGCCCGCGAGCGAGCGGAAGCCCTCGATCACGCGGTTGCCTGCGACGCGCACGGCGACGATGGGGCCGGACTCCATGAACTCGACGAGCGGCTCGTAGAACGGCTTGCCCTCGTGCTCCGCGTAGTGCTCGGCGAGCAGCGAACGCTCTGCCTGCAGCATGCGGATGTCGACGATCGAGTAGCCCTTGGCCTCGATGCGGCGCAGGATCTCGCCGCTGAGGCTGCGAGCAACGCCATCCGGCTTGATCAGGACCAGCGTCTCTTCGATGGTGCTCATGTGTTTTCTCTCCTTGGGATTTCTGCGGATGAAGTCAATGCGCTCGCGCTCACTGCTCAGGCGCGGCGTTGGCCGCCTTCTGGCGGTCGAGTCGGGCGCCGGTGACCATGCTGTACGCCCACATGCCCGCGAACAGCGCGCCGATGAAGAACATGGCCGGGTTGAAGAAGCCGCTCAGCACGACGACGCCCTGCACGATCCAGCCGAGCACATAGGCCCAGTCGTGACGCAGCAGGCCGATCGTGGCGATCGCGAGCAGGCAGACGATGCCGCCGACGGTGAGCATCACCCATGGCGGCAGCACCGCGCCAGGACCGAATGCGATCACGAGGGTGGCGAGGAAGATGACGACGAGCTCGAAGCCGAGCACGATCGACGCGAGCGAGCGCTTCACGGAACTGCCGCGCGCGGCGCTCACGGGTTCATCCAATCGCCGGCAGCGGCCAGGGACAGCGCCTCACCGACGAGGGTGATCGAGCCGGTGACGACGACGGCACGGCGCGGGGCGTCGGCCGCCCAGCGGCGAGCCTGTTCGATGGCCGTCTCGAGGTCGTCGAAGCGGAACGTCGCGTCGTCGCGGCCGATGTCCACCACCGTGTCGGCGAGTTCGTCGACGCCGATGGCGCGTTCGGAACTCGACCGCGTCACGTGGATGCGCGCGGCAGCCGGGGCGATCGCGCGGATGATGCCTGCGGCGTCCTTGTCTTCCAGGATGCCGAGCACGAAGGCGATCTCGTCGAAGTCGAAGAAGCTCGTGAGCGCGGTGACGAGTGCCTCTGCCCCGTGCGGGTTGTGTGCGGCATCCACAATCACGGTCGGCTCGATGCCGACCAGCTGCAGGCGACCCGGTGACGTCACGCCGCTGAGGCCCTCCGTCACGATGTCGTCGGCGATGGCCTGGGAGCCGCCGCCGAGGAACGCCTCGACCGCGGCGATCGCGACGGCCGCGTTCTGCGCCTGGTGGCTGCCGTAGAGCGGCAGGAACTGCTCGCTGTAGCTGCCGGCGAGGCCTCGGACGCTGATCAGCTGCCCGCCGACGGCGATCGTGCTGCTGAGCAGCTCGAAGCCGGATGCCTCGCCCTGAACGGCCAACGTCGATTCGGTGAGCTCGACCGCGCGCTGCAGCTCGGCGAGGGCCTCCGGCGTCTGCACGGCCGACACGACGGCCGCGGACGGCTTGATGATGCCCGACTTCGTCCTGGCGATCTCGGAGATGTCGTTGCCGAGTCGACCGATGTGGTCGAGGGCGATCGGGGCGAAGACGGCGACCTGGCCGTCGGCGACATTGGTGGAGTCCCACTCGCCGCCCATGCCGACCTCGACGACGGCGACGTCGACTGGCGCGTCGGCGAAGCAGGCGAACGCCAGCACCGTCAGCGCCTCGAAGAAGGTCAGCGGCACGTCGCCTGCTGCGACGAGCTCGGAGTCGACCATGGCGATGTACGGCGCGATGTCCGCCCAGTTCGCGGCGAGGGCCTCGTTGCCGATGGGCTCGCCGTCGATCATGATGCGCTCGTTGAAGCGGACCAGGTGCGGGCTCGTCATGAGGCCGGTGCGGAGGCCGTGCGCACGCAGGAGGCTCTCGATCATGCGGCTCGTGCTCGTCTTGCCGTTGGTGCCCGTGACGTGGATCATCGGGAAGGAACGCTGCGGGTCACCCAGCAGCTCCAGGGCGCGGCGGGTCGGCTCGAGCCGAGGCTGCGGGTTCACCTCGCCGATGCGCTTGAGGAGCGCGCGGTAGACGGCGTCTGCCGCCTCCTCGAACTCGTCGTAGATGTTCTCGCTCATGCCTTCTCCACCTCGATTGCCACGGAGGCGCCTCCGGCGAGCTGCAGCAGCGCTGCGCCGCCGGCGGCCCCGTTGACGGACACGTCCGTCGCGAGGGTCTCCCCCGCGATCAACTCCGCGTGCTGCTGCACGGCGGCCCGGCCGTCCTCCGACACGCCGAGCGTCAACCGGATGCGGTCGCTGACCTCGAGACCGGCGGCCTTGCGGGCATCCTGGACTGCTCGGATGACGTCGCGGGCCAGGCCCTCGGCCTCCAGCTCGGCCGTCGTGGCCGTGTCGAGCAGCACGAAGCCTCCGCCTGGCAGCAGGGCGAGTGCCTGGTCGGCACCACCGGATGCCGTCTCGAGCACGAGCTCGTACTCGCCGGAGACGAGTTCGACCCCGCCGGCGGTGACGACGCCGTCCAGTTCGCTCCAGTCACCGTTGCGGGCGGCCTGGATGACCTGCTGCACGCCCTTGCCGAGGCGCGGGCCGGCCGCGCGGGCGTTGACGGTGAGCTTGCTGGTGATGCCGTAAGCGGCTGCGCTGTCCTCGGCGAGCTCGACGAACTCGACCGCCTTGACGTTGAGCTCCTCGCGCACGATCGCGGCGAACTCGGCGAGATCGGCTGTGGCGGATGCCACGACGGTGAGCTTCGCGAGCGGGAGGCGCACGCGCAGACCGGACTGCTTGCGCAGCGAGAGGGCGGCACCGGAGATGGCGCGCACCTGGTCCATCGCGGCGACGAGGGCGTCGTCGGCCGGGAAGGATGCGGCATCCGGCCAGTCCTCGAGGTGCACGCTGCGGCCGCCGGTGAGGCCCTGCCAGATGCGCTCGCTGATGAGTGGCAGCAGCGGCGCCGCGACCCTGGTGTACGTCTCGAGCACGGTGTAGAGCGTGTCGAATGCCTCACTGTTGCCGCCGTCCGCGCCGACGCCGGCCCAGAAGCGGTCGCGGGAGCGACGCACGTACCAGTTGGTCAGCACGTCGGCGAAGTCGCGCAGCTTGGCCGCGGCCATGGTGCTGTCGAGGGCGTCGAGGTCGGTTGTGACGTCTTCGATGAGCGCGCGCGTCTTGGCGAGCAGGTAGCGGTCCAGCACATCGGTTGACGCGGTGCTGAGCTTGGCCTCGTAGCCGCCGTTCGCCGAGGCGTTGGCGTACAGGCTGAAGAAGTACCAGGTGCTCCAGAGCGGCAGCATCACCTGGCGGACACCCTCGCGGATACCCTCCTCGGTGACGACGAGGTTGCCGCCGCGCAGCACGGAACTCGACATGAGGAACCAGCGCATGGCGTCGGATCCGTCGCGGTTGAAGACCTCGGAGACGTCGGGGTAGTTGCGCAGCGACTTCGACATCTTCTGCCCGTCGCTGCCGAGCACGATGCCGTGGCTGATGACGTTCTTGTACGCCGGCCGGTCGAACAGCGCGGTGGAGAGCACGTGCATGACGTAGAACCAGCCGCGGGTCTGCCCGATGTACTCGACGATGAAGTCGGCCGGGTGGTGCTCGTCGAAGAACTCGACGTTCTCGAATGGATAGTGCACCTGCGCGAACGGCATCGAGCCGGAGTCGAACCAGACGTCGAGCACGTCGGAGATGCGGCGCATCGTCGACTGGCCGCTCGGGTCGTCGGGGTTCGGGCGGGTGAGCTCATCGATGTACGGGCGGTGCAGGTCGGGTTCGCCCGCCGCGTTCAGCGGCAGTCGGCCGAAGTCGCGCTGGATCTCCTCGAGGGAGCCGTAGACGTCGACGCGCGGGAACTCGGGGTTGTCGCTCTTCCACACCGGGATCGGGGAGCCGAAGTAGCGGTTGCGGCTGATCGACCAGTCACGGGCGTTGCCGACCCACTTGCCGAACTGTCCGTCCTTGACGTTCTCCGGCACCCACTCGATGCCGTCCTGGTTCAGATCGACCATGCGGTCACGGAACTCGGTGACGCGCACGAACCAGCTCGTGACTGCCTTGTAGATCAGGGGGTTGCGGCAGCGCCAGCAGTGCGGGTAGCTGTGCTCGTAGCTGGCCTGGCGGAGCAGGCGTCCCTCGGCCTTGAGCAGCTGCGTCAGCGGCTTGTTGGCGTCCATCCACAGCTGCCCGGCGACATCCGTCACAGCGGGCAGGAACTTGCCGCCGTCGTCGAGCGAGAGGATGACGGGGATGCCGGCTGCCTCACAGACCTTCTGGTCCTCCTCGCCGTATGCGGGCGCCTGGTGCACGATGCCGGTGCCGTCAGAGGTGGTGACGTAGTCGGCGACGACGAAGCGCCAGGCCTTCTCGGTTCCCCACTCCTCGGTGTCGGCGTAGTGGTCGAAGAGGCGGTCGTAGCTGACGCCCTCGAGCTCCGAGCCGCGGACGGTGCGCGAGACGGCCGCGATGGCCTCCTCCGCGCTGTCGTAGCCGAGGTCCTTGGCGTAGCCGCCGACGAGGTCGATCGCCAACAGGTACTCGGCGCCGAGCACCTCGGTGTGCGGGGCGAGACCGGCAGCCTCCTCGCGGAGAACGGTCGCATCCGGTGTGCCGTTCGGGCCGGCAGGAACGACGGCGTACTCGATCTCGGGGCCGACGGCCAGCGCGAGGTTGGTCGGCAGGGTCCACGGGGTGGTCGTCCAGGCCAGTGCCCGGACGGCGGTGAGGCCGAGCGACTCGGCCCTGGGCCCGGTGAGCGGGAAGGTGACGGTGACCGTCTGGTCCTGGCGCATCTTGTAGACGTCGTCGTCCATGCGCAGCTCGTGGTTGGAGAGCGGCGTCTGGTCACGCCAGCAGTACGGCAGCACGCGGTAGCCCTCGTAGGCGAGGCCCTTGTCGTGCAGGCGCTTGAAGGCCCAGATCACGCTCTCCATGTACGTGACATCGAGCGTCTTGTAGTCGTTCTCGAAGTCGACCCAGCGCGCCTGGCGGGTGACGTATTCCTGCCACTCCTTGGTGTAGCGCAGCACGGATTCACGCGCAGCGCCGTTGAACGCGGCGAGGCCCATCTCCTCGATCTGGCTCTTGTCGGTGATACCGAGCTGGCGTTCGGCCTCGAGCTCGGCCGGCAGGCCGTGGGTGTCCCAGCCGAAGCGGCGGTGCACCTGCTTGCCGCGCATGGTCTGGTAACGCGGGAACACGTCCTTGGCGTAGCCGGTGAGGAGGTGCCCGTAGTGCGGCAGGCCGTTGGCGAACGGCGGGCCGTCGTAGAAGACCCACTCCGGCTGGCCGTCGCGGTTGTCGATCGAGGCCTGGAAGGTGCCGTCCTGTTTCCAGAACTCGAGAACGTCTTCCTCGATCGCCGGGAAGCTGGGCGATGGGGTGACGCCGAACGCGGCGCCTGCGGCATCGGGTGATGCTGGATTCGAACCTTTGGGGTACACGTGTGTCTCCTGGACGGCTGACGGATGCTGTTGGCCACTTCCACGAGGACGGAGAGCGTGAGCTCTGCCGCGGTACCACCTCGCTTGCCCTCCTCGGCCAACGTCGACCGGCGGAGAACCGCTTGTTCCTTGGCTATGACGGGCCAGCCCCGCTCGGTTCTACGGCGATCGGATGCCGCGGCATCCGATCGTTTTCTTCCGAGGACTCCCCGGTGATGGCCGGTTCACAGTCTGTGCTCCCCAGAATAGCGTGTCTGCCGGGGGCGCACGCGTTGTGCCGCCGAGCTCGCGCGGTAGAAACCGCGTTCCGCGCCAGAAACAACTGCAGCGGAACGCGGTTTCTACCGCGCGGGGGCGCTAGGCGTCGCGCTGGGCGATGGCGGCCTGCAGCACGGCGACGGCGGTCTCCGCATCGTCGACGGGCACGACGAGCGTGCGTCCAGAGCGCCGGGTCACCTCGATGGCCGGCCCGCCCTGCAGGATGATGCCCGTGCGGCCGCCGGCCCAGCGCCATCCCCAGCCGCCGAAGTCGCCGACCGGGTTGACATCGATCAGTCGTGCGGCGGTCACCTCGTCGATGGCGACGCGAACGGCCGGCCAGCCGGCGATCGAGACGACCGAGAGGCCATGACCGCCGACACTGACCCGCCAGCGCAGGGTCGTCACGGCGGCGCCGAACAACACCAGGGTCACGGCGATGACGAGGACGGCGACCCCGGATCCTGCGAAGGCGGCGAGTATCGCGGAGACGATGAGGATGCCGACCGCCGCTCCGATCAGCGCGAGGCCGAGCGGCGCCATCGACACCATGCCCGTCCAGAACAGACGCTCGGTGGCCGCAACCTCGAGCGTCTCGACGGGCAGCGCCTCCGGCCCGGAACGGTCGGCGCGGGGAAGCACCAGCCAGACCACTGCGGCGAGCGCCACCCCGAGCACACCGCCGGCGACGAGCCACAGCCACGGGTCAGGGGCGGCGGCCGCCGAGTCCAGACCTCGCTGAGTGGCAACCGAACCGCCGATGCCGATCGTGAGGAAGAGCGCCAGACCGGGGCCCATCGCGGCGATGAACTTCTGGTTCACGGTCGGCAGGCCGCTTGGCGTCGACTCGCGCAGCGCGCCGAGGTACACGAACACCGAGAAGAGCACCGTGATGCCGAGCGGCGTGACGGCCAGCAGCCACGGGCTTCCCGTGCCGTTGACCCCGTCAGCGCCCCAGTGGGTCGCGACGGGGCTCGGCAGCTCAGGAATCCAGCTGATCATGAGGAGGGCACCGGCCGCTGCGAGCACGATCGGCACGACGATTCCGAGCAGAATGACGCGCGAGCGCGTGACGCGGGCCTGTTCGGCGCCGGTCACGGAGAAGGACGGGGTGGATGTGTTGCTCACTTGTAAGCCTCTCGGATGAGCGAGAGCAGAGCACTCTCGGAAATGTTGCGGAGTTTGGCCTCGTCGACCAGGTCGTGGATGGCGCCGGCGAGCGCGGCGTGCTGGCCGATGCGGCCGGCGACGATCGCCCCGCGGCCAGGACGCATGTCCAGCAACCCCTCCTCCCGGAGGATCTGGTAGGCCCGCAGCACGGTGTGCACGTTGATGTCGAGCGCCTCCGCGAGTTGCCGCGCCGGCAGCAACCGCTCGCCGACACTGAGTCGGCCGTCGATGATCGAGGCGCGGATGCTCGTCGCCAGCTGCTCGAACAGCGGCATGGAGAGAGTGGGGTCGATGCGAATCAGCACGATGCGATTCTATTGTTATAGCTGAACTATAACAAGTTGAGGCCGAGGGCCCGATTCCGGTGCCATGATTGCACTGGCGCGCGAGAACACCCCGCCGCCCGCACCTCTCTGCCTCCTCCCCAGCAAGGATTCCTGCATGCCTGCGTCCCCCACCACCGCCACGACACTGCGCCGCTCGCTGCTGCCGCTCGCGGCATCCGCCGTTCTCCTCCTCACCGCCTGCACCTCGCCGGGCGGCGATGCCCAGAGCAGCGCGGGCGGCGAGCCCGTCGAGGGCGGCACGCTCGTCTACGCCAGCGGCGACGCCGAGCCGGACTGCCTCGACCCGCACGTCGGCGGCAACTACCCGCAGGCACTGATCGCCGGCCAGTACCTCGAATCCCTCGTCTCGATCGACGAGGACGGCGAGATCATCCCGTGGCTCGCCAGCGACTGGACGAGTTCGGAGGACGGCCTGAGCTGGGACTTCACGCTGCAGGATGACGTGCGCTTCAGCGATGGCAGCCCGCTGACCGCCGCCGATGTGAAGGCGACCGTCGAGCACATCCAGGACCCGGCCACCGGCTCGTCCACCGGATACCTCGCGCTCGGCAAGGTGACCGGCGTCGAGGCGGTCAGCGACACCGTCGCCCGCTTCACCCTGAGCGCGCCGGACAGCGCGCTGCTCGAGTCGCTGAGCATGCCGTGGCTTGCCATCGAGTCGGCGGCGGGCATCGCCCGCGGCATCGACGAGAACTGCCTCGCGCCGATCGGCACCGGTCCGTTCGTCGTTGACGAGTGGGTCAAGCAGGACCGCGTCTCGCTCGTGCGCAACGAGGAGTACAACTCGCCACCTGCCGACGCCGCGCACAGCGGTCCGGCCCACCTCGAGGCGATCGACTGGCGCTTCCTGCCCGACTCCGCCTCCCGCTACGCCGCGCTGCAGGCCGGCCAGGTCGACGTGATCGACAACGCCCAGCCGGACACGCTCGCCGCGGCAGCCGACGCAGGCACATTCACCGAGATCGACGCGCCCCGCCCCGGTGCCTCCAACCGCCTGGAACTGAACTCGGGCAAGGCCCCGTTCAACGACCCGTTCGTGCGCGAGGCGTTCATCCGCGCCGTCGACGTCAACGACGGCATCGACGCCCTGTTCTTCGGCACGGCGGAGCGTTCATACTCCGCCCTCTCCAGCGTCGAACCGCTCGGCTACTCGGACGAGGCACTCTTCGACCACGACCTCGACGCCGCAGAGGCGCTCCTCGACGAGGCGGGCTGGACCGAGACGGATGCCGACGGCTACCGCGTGAAGAACGGAGAACGCCTCTCCCTCGCATTCCCGGTGAGCACGAACCAGTCGATCCCGGCCGAGCAGTCCCTGTTCGAGCAGGTGCAGGCCACCGCCGCAGAGGCCGGCTTCGAGGTCACCATCTCGCCGCTCGACCTCTCCAGCTGGTACGGCGCCCTGTTCAGCAACGACTACGACGTCGTCAGCGCGCCGTACACCAAGGTCGGGCCCGACGTGCTGCGGATCCTCTACCACTCTGCCAGCATCACGCCGGCACCGAGCGGCTACTTCGCCAACCTCGCCCAGCTGAACGACCCGGAGCTCGACGCCCTGCTCAGCCAGGCATCCTCCAGCCTCGACGCCGACGAGCGTGCCGCCCTCTACGCTGAGGCGCAGGAACGAATCCTCGGCAGCTTCACCGTTCTGCCGCTCTACGACCAGCAGAACCACTTCCTGCTGGGGAAGCAGGTGCAGGGTGCCAGGGCGATCAACACGGTGTCGACGCCGAACTTCTATGACGCCTGGCTCAGCGAATAGGGTTCTCCTCCGGCTCGCCGGCGCCGTCTTCGTGCTCTGGGCCGTCGCAACGCTGACCTTCTTCGCGATGCGGCTGATCCCCGGCGACCCGGCGCTGGCGATCCTCGGCGGCCCTGGCTCGCAGGCATCCCCTGAGGCGCTCGAGCAGGCCAGGCGCGAGCACGGCCTCGATCAGCCGCTCCTGGTCCAGTACGCGGCGATGCTCGGGCGCCTGCTCAGCGGCGACCTCGGCAGCTCCTACGCGCTCAAGGTCCCCGTGGCCGATCTGCTCGCCGCGCAGCTGCCAGGAACGCTGCTGCTCGCGGTGTGCTCGCTGCTGGTGGCGTGGGTGATCGCCATCGCCCTCGCGCTGTTCTCGACGGGGGCGGGGCGCATCGCGGCATCCGTCGGTCACGGCATCGAACTCGCCGGGGCCGCCCTGCCGCACTTCTGGCTGGCCACGGTGCTGATCGCCGTGTTCAGCACGAGCCTCGGCTGGCTGCCCCCTGTCTCGTCCGGGGATCTCAGCGGCCTCGTCCTGCCCGTGCTCACCCTCGCCATCCCGCTCGCCGGTTTCCTCGCTGCGATCATGCGGGAGAGCATGCTCGACGCGCTCGCCCAGCCCTACGTGCTGTCGGCGCGGGCGCGAGGCGAGAGCGAGCTGGGCATCAGGGCCAGGCACGCGATCCGGCATGCGGCCATCCCCGGCGTCGCGCTCTCGGGCTGGGCGCTCGGCTCCCTGCTCTCCGGCGCCGTGATCGTCGAGACGATCTTCGCGCGCCCCGGGCTCGGCCGCACACTTGTGCAGGCCGTGACCGTGCGCGATGTGCCCGTCGTCACCGGCGTCGTGCTCGTCGTCGCACTCGTCTACGTGCTCATGACGCTGGCGAGCGACGCGGCATCCGCCATCGTCGACCCCCGGCAGAGGGCCCAGGCGTCACCGCAGGAGGTCGGGGCATGAGCGAACTCGAACTCCGCGGCGTCGTCGCCGGCCATGCGCCGCGCGGGCGGATCCGCGTCGGAACGCTGCTGGCCGGGCTGTTCGCGCTCTACCTGCTGGCCGCCTGCCTGTTCCCGGATGCCGTCGCAACCGCCGACCCGAACCAGATCGCACCGAAGGAGGCGTTCTCCGGCCCATCGCCCGCGCACTGGTTCGGCACGGACGAATCCGGTCGCGACGTCTACAGCCGCGTCGTGTTCGGCACCGCGAACTCGCTGCTGATCGGCCTCGCCGCGACCGCGATCGGACTCGTGCTCGGGCTCATCCTCGCCGTTCTCGCCGCATTCGGCGGGCGCTTCTTCGACTTCACCGTCAATCGCACGGTCGAGGTGCTCTTCGCCTTCCCCGGCCTGCTGCTTGCCCTGCTCGTCATCGTCATCGCCGGGCCGGGCCCGGTCACGGCGACGATCGCGGTCGGGCTCTCGACGGCCCCCGGCTACGCCCGCATCATCCGCGGCCAGCTCATCGGCATCCGGTCATCCGGCTACGTCGAGGCCGCACGCGTGCTCGGCCACCCGCCCTCCCGGATCCTGGGCCGCCACATCCTGCCGAACGCCCTCGCCCCGCTGCTCGTGCTCGCCACGCTCGGCATCGGACAGGCCATCGTCTGGGCCTCGGCGCTCAGCTTCCTCGGGCTCGGCGCTCTGCCGCCGACCGCGGAGTGGGGGGCCATGCTCTCGGCTGGCCGCACCTATATCGGAACGGCATGGTGGCTCACCGTCTTCCCCGGATTGATGATCGTGCTCACCACCGTCGCCAGCACCGTGCTCGGCCGCGCGCTGACCAGGATCGGAGGACGGTCATGACCACAACACCCGGGAGCACGACTCCCCTGCTCGATGTGGCCGGCCTGAGCGTGAGCTTCGCTCATGGCACCGTCGTGCACGACGTCGACCTCAGCCTGCACGCCGGCGAATGCCTCGCGATCGTCGGCGAGTCCGGATCGGGCAAGAGTGTCACCGCGCGCGCACTGCTCGGGCTCGCCGGGCCGAACGCCGCCGTGCTGGCTGAGCGGCTGGAGCTTCTCGGCACCGACCGCCTGGGAGCGAGCGAACGCGCGTGGCGCGGCGTCCGCGGCCGCGAGGTCGGGCTCGTGCTGCAGGACGCGCTCGTCTCGCTCGACCCGCTGCGCCCGATCGGCCGCGAGATCGGCGACGCGATCCGCCTGCACGAACGGCCGGGCGCGGCGGAGACCCACGCGCGGGTGCTTCGCCTGCTGGAGCGGGTGGCGATGCCGAACCCGGAACAGGCCATCCGTCAGCGGTCAGGCGAGCTGAGCGGCGGTCTGCGCCAGCGCGCACTCATCGCCGCGGCGCTGGCGCTGAACCCGCCGGTGCTCATCGCCGATGAGCCGACGACCGCGCTCGACGTCAGCGTGCAGGCGCGGATCCTCGCCCTCCTGGCCGAGGTGAAGGAGCAGGGCACCGGGATCCTGCTGATCAGCCACGACCTCGCCGTCGTCAACCAGCTCGCCGACCGCATCATCGTGATGCGTGCCGGCCGCGTCGTCGAGCAGGGTCCAACCAGGCGGCTCCTCGAGCAGCCGCAGCACGCGTACACGCGCGAGCTCATCGCGGCGATCCCCCGGTCAGCGCCGCGCCCCGCGCCGGCAACGGCTATCCCGGCTGGCGGCCAGAGCGGTGCGCCGCCGCTGCTGCAGGCGCGCGGACTGAGCAAGGCGTTCCGGGTGCCCGGCGGCCGGCTCCAGGCCGTCGATGACGTCTCGCTCGAGCTGCACGCCGGGCAGACGCTCGGCCTCGTCGGCGAGTCCGGCTCGGGCAAGAGCACCCTGGCCCGGCTGCTGCTCGGCCTCGCCACGGCGGATGCCGGCACCGTCACCCTCGACGGCGAACCGTGGTCCCCGCTTCCGGAGAAGGCGCGCCGCGGCCGTCGCCACCGGATCGGAGCGATCTACCAGGACAGCCTGGGCTCCTTCGACCCGCGCTGGAGTGTCGGCCGGATCGTGCAGGACGCGATCCGCGGGCCGGAGACGGTGACCTCGCTGCTCGGCCAGGTCGGTCTCGCGCCGGAGCTGGCGCCGCGGAATCCGCTCACCCTCTCCGGCGGGCAACGCCAGCGGGTCTCCATCGCCAGGGCGCTCGCCGCGGAGCCGGAGCTGCTCATCTGTGACGAGCCCGTCTCCGCCCTCGACGTCACCGTGCAGGCGCAGATCCTCGAGTTGCTCGCCCGGCTGCAGCGGGAGCGCGGCCTCAGCATGCTCTTCATCTCGCACGACCTCGCCGTCATCCGCCAACTCAGCGACCGGGTCGCCGTGATGCGGGGCGGCCGGATCCTCGAGCAGGGCGCGGCAGAATCGCTGTTCACCGATCCGCAGCACGAGTACACCGAGCAGCTGCTGGCCGACGCCCCACGCCTCGTCGGGTAACCTTGATCACAGCTGACACTCAGGCACCTCACCACCGACACGGTGCCGCCCATAACGAACCGGAGCCTCATGACTACCCCTGATCGCGTTCCAGACAAGCCCGTCCTCGAAGGGCTGGAAGCCAAGTGGGGCCCCGTCTGGGAGACCGCGGGCACGTACAGCTTCGACCGCGCCAACGCCACGCGCGAGCAGATCTACTCGATCGACACGCCGCCGCCGACGGCGTCCGGTTCGCTGCACATCGGTCACGTCTTCTCGTACACGCACACCGACGTCGTCGCCCGCTTCCAGCGCATGCGCGGCAAGAGCGTCTTCTACCCGATGGGCTGGGACGACAACGGCCTCCCCACCGAGCGTCGCGTGCAGAACTACTACGGTGTGCGCTGCGACCCGACGCTCCCCTACGCGGCCGACTTCGTGCCGCCGTTCGAGGGCGGTGACGGCAAGAGCACCAAGGCAGCCGACCAGCAGCCCATCAGCCGCCGCAACTTCATCGAGCTCTGCGAACGCCTCACCGTTGAGGACGAGAAGCAGTTCGAGGAGCTCTGGCGCACCCTCGGCCTCTCGGTCGACTGGAAGCAGAGCTACCGCACCATCGGCGACGAGGCGCTCTTCACCTCGCAGCTCGCCTTCATCCGCAACGTCGAGCGCGGCGAGGCGTACCAGGCGATGGCCCCGACGCTCTGGGACGTCACCTTCCGCACCGCCGTCGCGCAGGCCGAGCTCGAAGACCGCGAGCAGCCGGCCGCGTACCACCGTGTGAGCTTCCACAAGCCGGACGGCGACACGATCGAGATCGAGACAACCCGCCCCGAGCTGCTCGCCGCCTGCGTCGCCCTCGTTGCCCACCCGGATGACGAGCGCTACAAGCCCCTCTTCGGCACGACCGTCAGCACGCCCATCTTCGGCGTCGAGGTCCCTGTGCTCGCCCACCACCTGGCCCAGCCGGACAAGGGCTCCGGAATCGCCATGATCTGCACATTCGGCGACGTGACCGACGTCGTCTGGTGGCGCGAGCTCCAGCTCCCCAACCGCGCGATCATGGGCTTCGACGGCCGCATCATCAGCGAGGCTCCGGAGGCCATCACGAGCGAGGAAGGCCTCGCCGCGTTCGCCCAGATCGCAGGCAAGACCGTGTTCTCCGCCAAGCAGACAATGGTCGAGCTGCTGCAGGCCAGCGGTGAGATGATCGGCGAGCCGAAGAAGATCCAACACCCGGTGAAGTTCTTCGAGAAGGGCGACAAGCCCCTCGAGATCGTCTCCACCCGGCAGTGGTACATCGGCAACGGCGCCAAGGACGAGGCGCTCCGTGAGCGACTGATCGGCCACGGCACCGAGCTCAACTGGAACCCCGAGTTCATGCGCGTGCGCTACGAGAACTGGGTCGGCGGCCTCACCGGCGACTGGCTCATCTCGCGCCAGCGCTTCTTCGGCATCCCGATCCCCGTCTGGTACCCGCTCGACGCCGACGGCAACCCCGTCTTCGACGCGCCGATCATCGCCGGTCGGGAGATGCTGCCCGTCGACCCGTCCTCCGACACCGCCCCCGGCTTCGACGAGGCACAGCGCGGCGTCGCCGGCGGCTTCATCGGCGAGCACGACGTCATGGACACCTGGGCGACCTCCTCGCTCACCCCGCAGCTCGCCGGCGGCTGGGAGCGCGATCCGGAGCTCTTCGACCTCGTCTTCCCGTACTCCCTCCGCCCGCAGGGCCAGGACATCATCCGCACCTGGCTGTTCTCCTCCGTGCTGCGCGCAGAGCTCGAGCACGGCGTCGCACCGTGGAAGAACACGAGCATCTCCGGCTTCATCGTCGACCCCGACCGCAAGAAGATGTCCAAGTCCAAGGGCAACGTCGTCACGCCTGCCGACATCCTCGAGCAGCACGGATCCGACGCCGTCCGCTACTGGGCGGCATCATCGCGCCTCGGCACCGACGCGGCCTTCGACCCGCAGAACCCGACCCAGATCAAGATCGGCCGTCGCCTGTCGATCAAGATCCTGAACGCGGCCAAGTTCATCCTGAGCTTCGAGCAGAGCGACGACGCAGCGGCAGCCGGGCTCGCCGCCGTCACCGAGCCGCTCGACCTCAGCATGCTCGCCGCGCTGCACACCGTGATCGAGCAGGCAACGAGCGCGTTCGAGAACTACGACCACGCCCGCGCCCTCGAGGTGAGCGAGAGCTTCTTCTGGACGTTCTGCGACGACTACCTCGAGCTGGTCAAGGAGCGCGCGTACGCCGACGGTCCGGCGCAGGCATCGGCGACGACGGCGCTGCGCATCGCGCTGCGCGTGCTGCTGCGACTGTTCGCCCCGTTCGTACCGTTCGCGACCGAGGAGGCCTGGTCCTGGTCGAACGACGACAGCGTGCACACGGCCGCGTGGCCCGTCCCGACGGATCTGCCAGGTGCCGACCCGCGCGTGCTCGCCGCCGCAGGCCAGGCCCTCATCGGCATCCGTCGCGCCAAGACCGACGCCAAGGCATCGCAGAAGACTCTCGTGGCCTCTGCTGTTATCGTTGCTACTCCAGAACAGCTCGAACTGCTCCGCCAGGCCGCTGCTGATCTGAAGGCCGTAGGCCGCATTGAGGAGTTGAGTTTTGCCGAGGGCGCCGAGATTGCCGTCACCGACATTGTGTTCGCTCCGGTGAACGAGAGCTAGGAGAACCAGCATGACTGTGCAGATTCGACCCATTGCCGACGGCGACTTCTTCAACTGGATCGGCCTCTTCGAGGGCTACACCACGTTCTACAAGCGTGAGTTCACCGACCAGCAGGCCCTCATCGTGTGGAGCTGGCTGAGCGACAAGAACCACGAGACCTTCGGTTTCGTCGCTGAGCGCGACGGCGAGCTGATCGGCCTCGCGCACCTGCGTGAGTTCGCCCAGCCCCTCGAGGCCACCCGCGGGCTCTTCCTCGACGATCTCTTCGTCGCGGAATCGGCCAGGGGCACCGGTGTCGGCTCCGCGCTGCTCGAGACGGCCAGGGAGTACGCCAAGGAGCACAAGCTCAGCGGCGTCAGCTGGATCACGGCCGCAGACAACGAGGTTGCCCAGGTGCTCTACGACAAGGTCGCAACGCGCACCGACTGGATCACCTACGAGATGGACATCACCGCCGGAAGCGACGCCTGATGCAGCTCGGCAAGCGCTGGGCGTTCGGCGAGAGCGCCCCGAGCACGCTCCCCGAGGTCGTCCTCGTGGCGATCGAGGCCGTCGAGAGCGATGCTCCGGATGCCGCGATCGACCGCTCGGCCTGGCGCTGGACGCTGACCTGGCTCGAGGGTAAGCCCGTGCTCGAGCTCGATGACGGCACGGTTATCCGCTACGACGCGGAGGCCGACAGCGCCACCATCACGCAGCGGATCCCGGCCAGCACGAGCGACTTCGCCGAGAGCGACGACGACGACTGGTAAGGATTTCGACAGGCTCTATCAACGGTTCCCTCTGGTTGAGCCTGTCGAAACCGAGAGCTACTTCACCGCGATGATCTCGCCGTGGGGCATGCCGAACCAGCCGTCGGCGTCCGCCGCCCAGTAGCGCCAACCGTCCGCCATCGCGTGCAGATCGTTGAGTGATGCCGCACCGGTCTCGATCGCCTGGGCCGCGAAGCTCGACTCGAGCGCGCGTTCGGCCCAGGTGCTCCCCCACCAGTCGCGCTCGGCATCCGTGGCGAAACACCACATCGACGCCGAACTCGTCACGGAGGCGAAACCGGCGTGCCGCGCCCACGCCTTGAGCGCGCGGCCCGCATCGGGGTCGCCGCCGTTGCCGCGGTGCACGGTGAGCAGCGTCCGCAGCCAGCTGTCGAGGGCCGGCACAGCCGGGTACCACGAGGTGGATCCGTACACGACGTCGCGTGCGGCGAACACGCCGCCCGGCTTCAACACGCGCCGGATCTCCCGCATCGCGTCGACCGGGCGGGCGAGGTGCTGCATCACCTGGTGGGCGTGCACGACGTCGAAGCTATTGTCGGCGAATTCGAGGGCGTAGACGTCGCCGACCCTGAAGCTGACCGTGTCGACGCCGTTGTCGTGGGCGAGGGCCGCCGCCTGCTCGACGACCTCAGCCGACGAGTCGATTCCGACGACGGTGCCTGGCGCGATGCGGCGGGCGATGTCGATCGAGATCGTGCCCGGCCCACTTCCGACGTCGAGAACCTGCTGGCCGGCTGCGAGGTGCGGCAATAGATAGGCGGCGGAATTCTGCACCGTGCGCCACGAATGTGAGCGCAGCACGCTCTCGTGGTGGCCGTGAATGTACCGCTCGCGCGGAGCGATTTCGCTGCGATCTGCGTCGGGGTTCATGAATTGACTGCCCATGGTGCGAGCCTACTGCGACGACGAACGGCCCGCCTCCCTCGGGAGACGGGCCGTTCTGCGTTCGGTGCTGCCTAGATCGCGAAGCCGAGCGCGCGCATCATGTCGCGGCCGTCGTCGGTGATCTTCTCCGGACCCCACGGCGGCATCCACACCCAGTTGATGCGGAACTGCTCGACGACACCGTCCAGTGCCTCGGCGGTCTGCTCCTCGAGCACATCGGTGAGCGGGCAGCCGGCGCTGGTCAGCGTCATGTGGATGACGAGGGCGTCGTTCTCGTCGTCCCAGCCGAGGTCGTAGATGAGCCCGAGGTCGACAATGTTGATGCCGAGCTCCGGGTCCATCACGTCCTTGAGCGCCTCTTCGATCTCGTCGTAACGCGCCGGCGCGAGTGTGCTGGTCATAGAACTAGCCTACGTTCGTGCCGGTGAGAAAGCGATCGTATCCCTCATCCTCAAGGCGATCTGCAAGCTCACGGCCGCCCTGCTCCGCGATGCGGCCGTTGACGAAGACGTGCACGAAGTCGGGCTCGATGTAACGGAGGATGCGGGTGTAGTGCGTGATCAGCAGGATGCCGAGGCCCGTGTTCGCCTTGGCGCGGTTCACGCCCTCCGAGACGATCTTGAGCGCGTCGACGTCGAGGCCGGAGTCGGTCTCGTCGAGGACGGCGAACTTCGGCTTGAGCAGTTCGAGCTGGAGGATCTCGTTGCGCTTCTTCTCGCCACCGGAGAAGCCCTCGTTCACGTTGCGCTCGGCGAAGGAGGAGTCCATGCGCAGGGCGTCCATGGCGGAGCGGACGTCCTTGATCCAGTGACGGATGCTGGGAGCCTCGCCCTCGATGGCGGTCTTCGCCGTGCGGAGGAAGTTGGTGTTGCTCACGCCGGGAAGCTCGACCGGGTACTGCATGGCCAGGAAGAGGCCGGCGCGGGCGCGCTCGTCGACGCTCATGTCGAGCACCTCTTCGCCGTCGAGGAGGATGGAGCCACCCTCGACGTGGTACTTGGGGTGGCCGGCGATCGTGTAGGCCAGGGTCGACTTGCCGGAGCCGTTCGGCCCCATGACGGCGTGGATCTCGCCCTCGTTGATGGTCAGGTCGACGCCGCGCAGGATCTGCTTGGTGCCCTGGTCGGTCTCAACGTTGACGTGCAGGTCCTTGATTTCAAGAACAGACATAGTGTTCAATCTCTTTCGTTTTCGGCGCGCCAGCGCCGGTCAAGTGGGTGCGGTGCCTGAAAGGTCAGACGGCCAGCGTGACGGCCGTGTCGATGTAGATGTCGCCGTCGACAAGCTCAACCTTGTAGACGGGGACCGGCTCGTAGGCCGGGAGGGTGAGCGGCTTGCCCGTGCGCAGCGAGAACTGCGATCCGTGGGCCCAGCACTCCAGCGTGTCGTCCTCGACGAAGCCCTCGGAGAGGGAGATGTCGCCGTGGGTGCAGGTGTCGCCGATGGCGAACACCTCCCCTGCGGCATCCTTCACGAGTGCGATGGAGACGCCATCGATGTCGACCTTGACGGCCTGGTTCGTTTCGAGCTCGTCGAGCGCGCAGATCCTGCTGGCGGCCATCAGAGCACCGATCCCGTGAGCTCGGCCTCGAGCACGCCCTGGAGGCGTTCCTCGAGCGGGGCCGAGCCGATCTGCTGGATGATCTCGCTGAGGAATCCGCGCACGACGAGGCGGCGGGCCTCCTCCTCTGGAATACCGCGCGACTGCAGGTAGAAGAGCTGCTCGTCGTCGAATCGACCGGTCGCGCTGGCGTGGCCGGCGCCGGCGATGTCGCCGGTCTCGATCTCGAGGTTCGGGATCGAGTCTGCACGCGTTCCCTCGCTCAGGACGAGGTTGCGGTTCTGCTCGTAGCTGTCCGTTCCCGTTGCCTTCGGGCCGATGAGCACGTCACCGATCCACACGGTGCGGGCATCCTGGCCCTGCAGCGCGCCCTTGTAGTTGACGCGCGAGCGCGAGTGCGGTGCGTCGTGGTGCACGTACACCTGCTGCTCGAGGTGCTGGCCGGCGTCGGCGAAGTAGAGGCCGAAGGCCTCGACGTCGGAGCCGGACTCGGCGAGGTGGGTCGTCGGGTTCACCCGGACGACCTCTCCACCGAGGGAGACGACGATGTGCTTGAGCTTGGCGTCACGGCCGACACGCGAGAAGTGGTTGGCCAGGTGCACGGCACCGTCGTTCCACTGCTGCACGCTGACGACGCTGAGGTTCGCCGACTCGCCGACGAGGATCTCGACGTTCTCGGTGATGCGGGCGTCGCCGGCGTTCTCGAGCACGATGCGCGCGTTGCTGAACGGCGCGGCCTCGATCACGATGTGCGCGGCGCGGGCTGCTGCACCGAGCGTGCTGCGGGAGAGCGTGAGCTCCTTCGCGTCCTCGCCGGTCACCGAGATGAGCAGTGCCTTCTCGAAGTTGGTCCACGCGTTGGCGGATGCACGCTCCTCCGGCTTGCCGGCCGAGCCAATGCGGGCGTCGTCGCGGTCGATCCAGCTGACGCTGACGCCTGCGGCATCCGTGGCGCTGAACTCGTACGGCGAACCGTCGAGCTCGCCGTCGAGCAGGTCGGCGAACTTGGCGACCGGGGAGAGCTTCCACACGGCCTCACGGCCGGTGATGACCGGGAAGTCGCTGTGCTCGAAGGAGGCGAAGCGGGCCGAGCGGGTCTGCACGGGGGCGAGACCCCAGCCGCCGTCGCTGTGCTTCTTCAGGCCGTGCTGGCCGGGTTCGACGAGGCTCGCGGTCGGCGTCGCGGAAGTGGGCATGGTTGTACTGGGTGTCGAGGCGGCGGTCATTTAGCCGACGGATCCTTCCATGCCCATTTCGATGAGCTTGTTGAGTTCAAGGGCGTATTCCATGGGCAGCTCGCGCGCGATCGGCTCGATGAAGCCGCGCACGATCATGGCCATGGCTTCGGTCTCGTCGATGCCGCGGCTCATCAGGTAGAAGAGCTGCTCCTCGCTGACCTTCGAGACCGTTGCCTCGTGGCCGAGCTGCACGTCGTCGACGCGGATGTCGATGGCCGGGTAGGTGTCGGAGCGCGAGATGCTGTCGACCAGCAGGGCGTCGCAGACGACGCTGTTCTTGGAGTGGTGGGCGTTGGCGGCGATGCGCACCTCGCCGCGGTAGCCGGCACGGCCGCCGCCGCGGGCGATCGACTTGGAGACGATCGACGACTGCGTGTACGGAGCCATGTGCACCATCTTGGCGCCGGCGTCCTGGTGCTGGCCGGGGCCGGCGAAGGCCACGGAAAGCGTCTCGCCCTTGGCGTGCTCGCCCATCAGGAAGATCGACGGGTACTTCATGGTGACCTTGGAGCCGATGTTTCCGTCGACCCATTCCATGGTCGCGCCCTCTGCCGCGGTCGCCCGCTTGGTGACCAGGTTGTAGACGTTGTTCGACCAGTTCTGGATCGTCGTGTAGCGAACGCGGGCGTTCTTCTTGACGATGATCTCGACCACGGCGGAGTGCAGCGAGTCGCTCTTGTAGATCGGCGCGGTGCAGCCCTCGATGTAGTGAACGTAGCTGCCCTCATCGGCGATGATCAGCGTGCGCTCGAACTGGCCCATGTTCTCGGTGTTGATGCGGAAGTAGGCCTGCAGCGGGATCTCGACGTGCACGCCAGGCGGCACGTAGACGAAGGAGCCACCTGACCAGACAGCCGTGTTCAGCGCGGCGAACTTGTTGTCGCCGGAGGGGATGACGGTGCCGAAATACTCCTCGAAGAACTCCGGGTGCTCCTTGAGCGCCGTGTCGGTGTCCATGAAGATGACGCCCTGGGCCTCGAGCTCTTCGTTGATCTGGTGGTAGACCACCTCGGACTCGTACTGGGCCGCGACGCCGGCGACGAGGCGCTGGCGCTCGGCCTCGGGGATTCCGAGCTTCTCGTAGGTGTTCTTGATGTCGTCGGGCAGGTCTTCCCAGCTCTGGGCCTGCTTCTCGGTCGACCGAACGAAGTACTTGATGTTGTCGAAGTCGATCTCGCTGAGGTCGGCGCCCCACGTCGGCATCGGCTTGCGGCCGAAGAGCTCGTAGCCCTTGAGGCGGCGTTCGAGCATCCAGGCCGGTTCAGATTTCAGGGCCGAAATGTCGGAGACAACCTCCTTCGAGATTCCTCGACGGGCGGATGCACCAGCGGCATCCGGGTCAGACCATCCGAACTCGTAGACACCAAGTGACTCGAGCTCGGGGCGGTCGATGAGCACGTCCGACATTCTCTACCTCTTCTCCTGCCCGCTGTAACCGGATATCAGTCCGGCTCATTCCCGTACCAAGCGCGAATGCGTCTGGCATCGATGAACGATTGTGCGGGTGGCTGCATTGCGTACCTAAGATATTCAAAGACCAACTGTCGGAGCGCGCGGCTCTGCGTCGTGTGACGCATCGGCGCGTGACAGCGGTTCTCAAATCAATTGATTCTACAGCCACAAGGCTGAGGATCGGCGTGCGCGACGCTCAGCTTCGCGCAAAGCATCAATCATGAAGGCGAATACACGGTGAAGCGCATCTACAACTGGCTGCCAACTCAGGTCGATGGGCGCGTGCGACTGTTCGCCTGGCTCTCGTTCATCACGGAGCTGGTGATCATCGTCACCGGCGGCGCCGTGCGCCTGACCGGCTCGGGGCTCGGCTGCCCAACCTGGCCGCTCTGCACCCCGGAATCCCTGGTTCCCACGCCGGAGATGGGCATCCACGGCGTGATCGAGTTCAGCAACCGCATGATGTCTGGCGTCGTCGGCATCATCGCGGTGATCATGGTGCTGCTCGTGCTGCGCATGCGCAGGGAGCGCCGCGAGCTCTGGGTGCTCTCCCTCGTGCTCCTCATCGGCGTCGTCGCCCAGGCCGTCGTCGGCGGCATCACCGTGCTGACGGGGCTCCACCCCTTCATCGTCGGATTCCACTACACGGCGTCGCTCATCATGTGCTGCGTCGCCGCCGCGCTGATCATCCGCGCATACGCGGTGCCCGGCCCGCGCGAATCCGCCGTTCCGCGCTGGTTCAAGATCACCGCGCACGTGACGACGTTCTTCGTCGCGCTCACGATCGCGATGGGCGTGCTGACGACGGCATCCGGCCCGCACTCCGGCGACCTCAACGCCGCCCGCACCGGTTTCAACGCCGAGCTGTTCGAACACCTGCACGCGTGGCCGGCATACGCCACCTTCGCCCTGACGCTGTTCCTCGCGATCACCTCGATGAACTTCCGCGGCACCGCTGTGCACCGGTGGACCCTCTACCTGCTGGCCGTCGAGGTCATGCAGATCGCCGTCGGCCTGATCCAGGCCAACACCGGCCTGCCCGAGGCGCTCGTCGCGACGCACATGCTGCTCGCGGCCCTGCTCGCCTCGACGATGACCGCGGTCGTGCTCAGCCTCAAGAAGCCCGTCGCCGTCGCGGCTCCGGTCGCCGAGGCCTCCCCCGCTGCCGTCGCCTAGGCGCCACGGCTCCAGCTCGGAGAAACGGCCCCCTTCCCGCGCGGAAGGGGGCCGTTTCTACGAGTTCGGGGCGCCCCGATCAGCTGAGACGCTCAGGGCTTGCAGGGAAGCGACATCCGGGGCACGCGAGTGCGTCGTGCCCAACTCGTAGAAACGGCCCCCTCCCGGGATGGGAGGGGGCCGTTTCTACGAGCTCGGCGGTGCCTAGAAGGGCAGCAGCGGGTCGACTCCGACGGCGACGAAGAGCAGCGTCAGGTAGGCGATGGAGCCGTGGAAGACCCGCATCGGCGAGACCTCGCTGTGGCGGATCGCGTGGCTGTACAGGCGGTGCGTCTCGTAGATGAACCAGCCACCCGTCACCAGGGCGACGGCCGTGTAGAGCAGGCCCATGCCGGCGACGGGGATGAGCAGCAGGGAGCACGCGACGGTCGCCCACGCGTAGAGGATCGTCTGCAGCCCGACCTGGGCGCGGCCGCGCACGACGGCGAGCATCGGCACGCCGGCCGCCTTGTAGTCGTCGCGGTACTTCATCGAGAGCGGCCAGTAGTGCGGCGGCGTCCAGAGGAAGATGATCGCGAACAGGATGATCGGCGGCCAGGTGATGTCCCCGGTCACGGCGGCCCAGCCGATGAGCACGGGCATGCAGCCGGCGACGCCGCCCCAGACGATGTTCTGGGCGGTGCGGCGCTTGAGGATCAGGCTGTAGAAGACGACGTAGAGCAGGATGGCACCGAGCGAGAGTGCCGCGGCGAGCCAGTTGGTCGTGAGCCAGAGCCAGACGATGGATGCGGCGCCCAAGCCGTAGGCGAAGACGAGGGCCTCGCGGTCGCTCAGCTCCCCCGTGACGAGGGGACGGTTCTTCGTCCGCTTCATCACCCGGTCGATGTCGCGGTCGATGTAACAATTGAACGCCCCGGCCGACCCGGCGCTCATCGCACCGCCGATCAGGGTGGCAAGCACGAGCCACAGGCTCGGGATGCCGTTCTGCGCCAGAATCATCGTCGGAGCCGTGACCACGAGCAGCAATTCGATGACGCGCGGCTTCGTCAGTGCCCAGTAGGCCCGGAGCTTGCGCCGCAGATCGGGTCGCTGACTCTGGGTGCGATTCTCTAGTGCGACGTCCATTGCTCCTCTTACAGCCGGGTTCTCAGCCAATTCTAGGCCACGAATGCATAACGGGCTGCAGCGAGCAATCGTCACATCAATGCGCGTGGCTGAGTGCTGTCTCTATACTGAAGAAGCTCGCCGGTCTCCAACGTGCGCACAAGTATTTCGGCCCATCTGTGGCGAGTTGCGCGCGTCGGGGATGAGCCAATGACGATTTCGGCGCGGCATACCTCAACGGGAGCAGGCGCGGAATGCGCTGCCCCAACGCTTAGAAGGGTCAGTATCCAGTGGCAGATCTGCAATGGGATTCCATTGATAACAAGGCAGTTGACACCGCCCGTATTCTCGCGGCAGACGCAGTGGAGAAGGTCGGCAACGGCCACCCCGGTACGGCCATGAGCCTCGCCCCGGCCGCATACCTCCTGTTCCAGAAGGTCATGCGCCGTGACCCGTCCGACCAGCACTGGCTCGGCCGCGACCGCTTCGTGCTCTCGGTTGGCCACAGCTCGCTGACCCAGTACGTGCAGCTCTACCTCGGCGGCTACGGCCTCGAGCTCGACGACCTCAAGGCGCTGCGCACCTGGGGCTCCAAGACCCCCGGCCACCCCGAGTTCGGGCACACCGACCACGTCGAGATCACCACCGGCCCGCTCGGCCAGGGCCTCGCCTCCGCCGTCGGTTTCGCCTACGCCGCCCGTTTCGAGCGTGGCCTCTTCGACCCGGATGCCGCAGCAGGCACGAGCCCGTTCGACCACTTCGTCTACGTGATCGCCGGTGACGGCGACCTGCAGGAGGGCGTCACCAGCGAGGCATCCTCGCTCGCCGGCCACCAGCAGCTCGGCAACCTCATCGCGATCTACGACAGCAACCAGATCTCCATCGAGGACGACACCCAGATCGCCTTCACCGAGGACGTCGCCAAGCGCTACGAGTCCTACGGCTGGCAGGTGCTCACCGTCGACTGGAAGAAGACGGGCGAGTACGTCGAGGACATGGTCGAGCTGAACGCCGCCATCGAGGCAGCCAAGGGCGAGACCGACAAGCCGAGCCTCATCGTGCTGAAGACCATCATCGGATGGCCGAGCCCGAAGAAGCAGAACTCAGGCAAGATCCACGGTTCGGCGCTCGGCGCCGAGGAGCTCGCCGCCGTCAAGGAGGTGCTCGGCTTCGATCCCGCCGAGAGCTTCGCCGTCTCCGACGAGGTCATCGCGCACACCCGCAAGGCCGTCGAGCGTGGCGCAGAGCAGCACGCAGAGTGGCAGAAGGGCTTCGACGCCTGGGCCGCAGCCAACCCGGAGCGCAAGGTCCTCCTCGACCGCGTCCTCAGCGGCGAGCTGCCCGACGAGGCCGAGTCCGCTCTGCCCGTCTTCGAGGGCGGCACCTCGGTGTCGACCCGCGCGGCATCGGGCAAGGTCATCAACGCCCTCGCCGGCGTCATCCCCGAGCTCTGGGGCGGCTCGGCCGACCTCGCCGAGTCGAACCTCACGACCATCAACGGTTCGGCCTCCTTCGTGCCGAGCGAGCACTCCACGCACGAGTGGACGGGCAACCCCTACGGCCGCGTGCTGCACTTCGGCATCCGCGAGCACGCCATGGCGTCGATCATCAACGGCATCGTCCTGCACGGCAACACCCGCGCATTCGGCGGCACCTTCCTGATCTTCAGCGACTACATGCGTCCCGCCGTCCGTCTGGCTGCCCTCATGAAGGTCCCGTCGATCTTCGTCTGGACCCACGACTCCGTCGCCCTCGGCGAGGACGGCCCGACCCACCAGCCGATCGAGCAGCTCTCGACGCTGCGCGCGATCCCCGGCCTGGATGTCGTGCGCCCCGGCGACGCCAACGAGGTCAGCTACGCCTGGCTCGAGATCCTCAAGCGTCGCGGTGGCCCTGCCGGCATCGCGCTGACCCGTCAGAACATCCCCGTGTTCGAGCGTGGTGACGGCGACGCATCCGGCGACGTGCTGGCCTCGGCCAAGAACGTGGCCAAGGGCGCGTACGTGCTCGCGGATGCCGCAAACGGCACCCCCGACGTCATCATCATCGCCACCGGCTCCGAGGTGCAGCTCGCCCTCGCCGCCCGCGAGGAGCTCAAGGCGGACGGCGTTCACGCCCGCGTCGTCTCGGCTCCGAGCCTCGAGTGGTTCCAGGAGCAGTCTGCGGAGTACCGCGAGTCGGTTCTGCCGAAGAATGTCACGGCCCGGGTATCGGTTGAAGCCGGTCTGGCGTTGACATGGAATAGCTACATCGGAGACCAGGGTCGCGCCGTCTCGATCGAGCACTATGGTGCATCGGCCGACTACCAGACACTCTTCACCAAGTTCGGCATCACGACCGAAGCCGTCGTGGCCGCCGCCAAGGAATCGATCGCGTCGGCGTAAGCCGCGCAAAGGAGTATTGAACACAATGACTGAAGCAACTCCCCTCGCCCAGCTGTCCGCGGCCGGCGTCAGCATCTGGCTCGACGACCTCTCCCGTGAGCGCATCGTCTCCGGCGGCCTGCAGAAGCTGATCGACGAGAAGAACGTCGTCGGCGTCACCACGAACCCGACGATCTTCGCCAGCGCGCTGGCGAACGGCCACGCCTACGAGGCGCAGGTCGCCGAGCTCGCGGCATCTGGTGCCAGCGTCGACGAGGCGGTCTTCGAGATCACCACCCGCGACGTCGCCGACGCCAGCGACATCTTCCGCCCGGTCTACGACGCCAGCAACGGTGTCGACGGCCGCGTGTCGATCGAGGTCGAGCCGGGCCTCGCCCACGACGCGGCGGGCACCATCGCCCAGGCCAAGCAGCTCTGGGCCAAGGTCGACCGCGCGAACGCCATGATCAAGATCCCCGCGACCATCGCGGGCCTCGAGGCCATCACCGAGACGATCGCCGCCGGCATCAGCGTCAACGTGACCCTGATCTTCAGCCTGGCCCGCCACCAGCAGGTCATCGACGCCTACATCGCCGGACTCGAGAAGGCCAAGGCCAACGGCCACGACCTCTCGACAATCCACTCGGTTGCCTCCTTCTTCGTGTCGCGTGTCGACACCGAGATCAACAACCGTCTCGACGCGATCGGCAGCGACGAGGCCATCGCACTGAAGAGCAAGGCCGGCGTCGCCAACGCGCAGCTCGCCTACGACGTGTTCATCAAGGCCTTCGAGACGGAGCGCGCGGCGGCCCTGCTCGCCGCCGGCGCCAACGCGCAGCGCCCGCTCTGGGCCTCGACCGGTGTCAAGGACCCGAGCCTGCCCGACACGCTCTACGTGACCAACCTGGTCGCCGCGAACGTCGTCAACACGATGCCGGAGAAGACGATGGAGGCGACGTTCGACCACGGCGTCATCACCGGCGACACCGTCACCGGCTCCTACGCAGACGCCCAGGCCGTTCTCGACGCGCTTGCGGCAGTCGGCGTCTCCTACGACGACGTCACCGAGCTGCTCGAGTCCGAGGGTGTCTCCAAGTTCATCATCTCGTGGGGCGAACTGCTCGAGACGGTCAAGGTCGCCCTCGAGGCAGCCAAGTGAGCATCAAGATCGCGGTGAGCGGCGCTGCAGCTGAGGCTGTGCGCCGCCACCTCGGCACCCTCGTCGCTGACGAGGTCGCGTCGGGCATCACCGCGTTGAACCCGACCCTGTGGGGCGAGGATGCCGAGGCCGAGTCGGCGATCCGCCTGGGCTGGACCGAGTCGGTCGCGATCTCGCGCCCGCTCGTCCCCGAGATCGTCGCCCTGCGCGACGAACTGCGCGCCCAGGGCGTCAGCCACATCGCCCTCGCGGGCATGGGCGGCTCCTCGCTGGCCCCGGAGGTCATCACCAGGACGATGGGCGTCGAGCTCACCGTTCTGGACTCCACCGACCCCGGCCAGGTCCTCGCGGCGCTGAACGACCGCCTCAGCGAGACGGCGATCGTCGTCTCGTCGAAGTCGGGATCGACCGTCGAGACCGCCAGCCAGCGTCGCGTCTTCGAGAAGGCGTTCACGGATGCCGGCATCGACCCCGTCACCCGCGTCATCGTCGTCACCGACCCCGGTTCGCCGCTGGACGTCTCGGCCCGTGCCGCCGGTTACCGCGTGTTCAACGCGGACCCGAACGTCGGTGGCCGCTACTCGGCACTGACCGCGTTCGGCCTCGTGCCGTCCGGTCTCGCCGGCGTTGACATCGCCCAGCTCCTCGACGAGGCAGAGGCCATCTCGCTGCCCCTCGCCGTCGACAACGAGGAGAACCCCGGCCTCATCCTGGGCGCCGCGATCGCGGGCACGTCGCCGCTGCGCGACAAGCTCGGTCTGCTCGCGGACGGCACGCACATCGTCGGCCTGCCCGACTGGGTCGAGCAGCTCATCGCGGAGTCGACGGGCAAGCTCGGCACCGGCCTGCTCCCCGTCGTCCTCGACGATGGCGCAGCGGAGATCACGGCGGGGCTCGATGACTTCCTGCTCGTTCGCCTGGTCGACGACGCCGGTCACCACCTCTTCCCCGGCGGAGACGCCAATGAGGTGCGCGTGAGCGGAACGCTCGGCGCGCAGTTCCTCGTCTGGGAGTACGCGACCGTCGTCGCCGGTCGCCTGCTTGGCATCAACCCCTTCGACCAGCCCGACGTCGAGTCGGCCAAGATCGCAACCCGTGGCCTTCTGGACGCACGCCCAGAGCCAGCACCGGCCGCCTTCGTCTCCGAGGGCATCGAGGTGCGCGGCACCCCTGAGGTCATCGGAGCGGCCAGCGACCTGCAGTCCGCGATCGACGTGCTGATCGAGGAGGTGCCGGAGGACGGCTACATCTCGATCCAGGCATACGTCGACCGTCTGGCGCTGCCGCAGCTCGCCGAGCTCCGTGCGATCCTCGCCGAACGCAGCGGACGCCCGGTCACCTTCGGCTGGGGCCCTCGCTTCCTGCACTCGACCGGTCAGTTCCACAAGGGCGGTCCAGCGGTCGGCGCGTTCCTGCAGATCCTCGCCACCCCGGCCGAGGACCTCGCGATCCCCGAGAGCCCGTTCACCTTCGGTGAGCTCATCCAGGCCCAGGCCAGTGGAGACGCCAGCGTGCTGGCTGCCCACGGACGCCCCGTCCTCACTCTCACGCTGACGGATGCCGCGGCAAACGTGAGCACCCTGTTCGACGCCGCCCGCTGAGCGCGAGCACTCCATCTCATCTCTTCGAGGAGCTTCATGGCACCGGTGAACATCACCGCGGATTCCAACCCACTGCGGTCGCCGGCCGACTACCGCTTGAACCGCATCGCCGGTCCGAGCGGGCTCATCATCTTCGGCGTGACAGGCGATCTGTCCCGCAAGAAGCTGATGCCGGCCGTCTACGACCTGGCCAACCGCGGACTGCTGCCCCCCGGCTTCGGTCTCGTCGGCTTCGCCAGACGCGACTGGGCCGACCAGGACTTCATGCAGGTCGTGCACGATGCCGTCAAGGAGCATGCACGCACCGAGTTCCGCGAGGAAGTCTGGCAGCAGCTGGCGCAGGGAATCCGGTTCGTCCCCGGAACCTTCGACGATGAGAATGCGTTCGCGCAGCTCAAGGAGACGATCGACGAGCTGGATCGAGAGCGTGGAACCATGGGCAACCATGCGTTCTACCTCTCGATCCCGCCAAAGGCGTTCCCCCAGGTCACCGAACAACTGAGCAAGTCCGGCCTCGCGGCCGGCAAGGACGGCGCCTGGCGTCGCGTCGTGATCGAGAAGCCGTTCGGCAGCGATCTGAAGACGGCGCGCGAGCTCAACGCCGTCGTCGAGTCGGTCTTCCCGGCCGACTCGGTGTTCCGCATCGACCACTACCTCGGCAAGGAGACCGTCCAGAACATCCTGGCGCTCCGCTTCGCCAACCAGCTCTACGAGCCGATCTGGAACGCCAACTACGTTGACCACGTGCAGATCACGATGGCGGAGGACATCGGCGTCGGTGGCCGTGCCGGCTACTACGACGGGATCGGCGCTGCCCGCGACGTCATCCAGAACCACCTGCTGCAGCTGCTCGCCCTCACCGCGATGGAGGAGCCGATCTCCTTCGACGCCTCCGCGCTCCGCGCCGAGAAGGAGAAGGTCCTCGCCGCCGTTCGTCTGCCGGAGGATCTCGGCACCGGCACGGCCAGGGGCCAGTACGGCGGCGGTTGGCAGGGCGGCGAGAAGGTTCTCGGCTTCCTCGATGAGGACGGCATGGACCCCGAGTCGCTGACCGAGACCTACGCGGCCATGAAGCTGACCATCGGCACCCGCCGCTGGGCCGGCGTGCCGTTCTACCTGCGGGCAGGCAAGCGCCTCGGCCGCCGGGTGACCGAGATCGCCGTCGTCTTCAAGCGTGCCCCGCAGCAGCTCTTCGCTGACAGCCAGACCTCGGAGCTCGGCCAGAACGCCCTCGTCATCCGGGTCCAGCCCGATGAGGGCGTCACGATCCGTTTCGGCTCCAAGGTGCCGGGCGCCGGCATGCAGGTGCGCGACGTCACGATGGACTTCGGCTACGGCCACGCGTTCACCGAGGCGAGCCCCGAGGCATACGAGCGTCTCATCCTCGACGTGCTCCTCGGCGACCCGCCGCTCTTCCCCCGGCACGAGGAGGTCGAGCTCTCCTGGAAGATCCTCGACCCGATCGAGGAGTTCTGGGCGACGCAGGGCCAGCCCGAACAGTACAGCCCCGGCAGCTGGGGTCCCAGCTCGGCCGATGAACTTCTGGCCCGCGACGGCCGTGTCTGGAGGCGTCCATGATCATCGATCTGCCCAACACCACCATCAGCCAGGTGTCCAAGGCCCTCGTCAAGATGCGCGAGGAGAACGGCGTCGTCGCCCTCGGCCGCGTGCTGACGCTGATCATCTCGGCGTCCACTGGCTCTGAGGAGGTGGCGATCGAGGCCGCGAACGACGCGTCCCGTGAGCACCCGATGCGGGTGCTCGTCGTGTGCGCCAACGGCGACTCCACGCTCGAGGCCCGCCTCGACGCCGAGATCCGCGTCGGCGGAGACGCGGGTGCCAGCGAGGTCATCATCCTGCGCGCCAGCGGCGAGGCCGCCAGCGACGAGCAGAGCCTCGTCATGGGCCTGCTGCTGCCGGACGCCCCGGTCGTCACCTGGTGGCCCGGGACCGCACCCGCCGTGCCCGGTCATGCGCCGCTCGGCCGGATCGCCCACCGACGCATCACGGATGCCTCCGCGCAGCCGAACCCGCAGGCGGCGCTCGCGCAGCTCGCCGCGAGCTACATGCCTGGCGACATCGACTTCGCGTGGACCCGCCTGACGCTCTGGCGTGCTCAGCTGGCCGCCGTGCTCGACCAGCCGCCGTACTCCCCCGTCACCTCCGTGCACGTCGAGGGCAGCGACGACTCACCGTCGACGACGCTGCTGAGCGCCTGGCTGCACTCGGCGCTCGAGGCGCCGACCGAGTACGTGCTGACGCCAGGCGCGACGTCGCACGGCATCCACAGCGTGCGCATGGAGCGTTCGACCGGCGCCATCGACCTCACCCGCTCCGTCGCCGGTGTCGCCGTGCTGACCCAGCCGGAGCAGCCGACCCACAGCCTCGCCCTGCCCCGCCGCAATCTGCGCGACTGCCTGGCCGACGAGCTGCGCCGTCTCGACCCGGATGAGCTCTACGGCCAGGTCATCACGGAGGCCCTCGCTAGACTCGGTGCATCACAGCCGATCACGACGGGACCAGCCGCATGACCAATGAACGCCGGGTGCTCGTGCATCCAGACAAGCAGGCACTCGCCGGCTCTGTCGCCGCTCGATTCATCACCAAGACGCTCGACATCCTCGACGACCTTGGCAGCGCGAACATCGTGCTGACGGGCGGCTCGATGGGCTCGGGCGTGTTGGCGGCCGTCAACGAGTCCAGCGCGCGGGACACGCTCGACTGGTCGCGTATCCACTTCTGGTGGGGCGACGAGCGCTGGCTGCCTGCCGGTGACCCGGAGCGCAACGACCAGCAGGCGTTCGACGCCCTGCTCGGCCACATCGACATCCCGGCCGAGAACATCCACCGCTTCCCGGCCTCCGACGGCGCACTCGACCTGGACGAGGCGGCAGACGCCTACGCGGCCGAGCTCGCCGCCCACGCCGAAGAGGGCGCTGAGCTGCCCCGTCTCGACATCACCTTCCTCGGTGTCGGGCCGGACGGCCACGTCGCCTCCCTGTTCCCGCACCGCTCCGGCATCCAGGTGAACGACCGCTCGGTGATCGCCGTGCGCAATTCGCCCAAGCCGCCGGCAGAGCGCCTGAGCCTGACGCGTCCGGTGCTGAACCACTCCGACCGTGTCTGGATGGTCCTCGCCGGATCCGACAAGGCGCCCGCCCTCGGCCTGGCCCTGGCCGGCGCGAGTCGCGACGAGGTTCCTGCCGGTGGCATCAAGGGCCGCAAGCGCACGGTGTTCTTCATCGACCGTGACGCAGCGGCCGAGGTACCAGAGTCCCTCATCGCCCCCTCGTACTGAGCGGAGCAACAGAAAAGCCCCAGCCGATCCGGCTGGGGCTTTTCTGTTGTGTTCAGTCACATGGACTAGTTGCTGCTTGAAACCTTGCCGCGGCGGACGCGGAGCTGCTCGAGCGCCTCTTCGAGGAGCTGCTCAGCCTCTTCCTCCGTGCGACGCTCCTTCACGTAGGCGAGGTGCGTCTTGTACGGCTCGAGCTTCGCCAGCGACGGGGGGTTCTCCTTGTCGCGGCCGGCCGGGAGACCGGACTGCGGGGAGTCGATCGTCAGCGGGATCTCCTCATCGGGCAGGATCGCCGAGAAGTAGCGGACGGTCTCGTTGCCGAGAGCATCCCAGTAAGAAACGGCCACGCGGTCCGCGTGGTAGCCGCGGTCCTGTTCGCCCATGGGGCCTGCGCCGACGCGCGATCCCCGAATTGCACTGCCACCCGATGCCATGGCTGCCTCCGCTGCTGTGTTGAATAGAGCTGTGAATTGATGCTGTGTGACGGAGCCGCCGGGGCGGCGCCGAGTTAGAGCCCTGTGTCGAACTTGGTGATGAGGCCGAGCACGATGATGCTCGAGACCCAGACAAGACCAAGGATGACGGTGATCCGGTTGAGGTTGCGCTCTGCGACACCCGATGCGCCGAGGTTGCTGGTCATGCCTCCACCGAACATGTCGGAGAGACCGCCACCGCGACCCTTGTGCAGCAAGATCAGCATGGTCAGCAGCAGGCTCGTCAAACCGAGAATGACCTGCATTACTACCTGGAGAATTTCCACGAGAAACCTTTCACAATGCGAAGCAGGGACGCCGCGCCAAGACCACAGACAATTATAGCCCGGCGCGGCACCCGTTCACCGGATGCCGCGCCGAGGCCCTTGTCGTTCCGACCGTTTCGGACTACAGACCGACGTGCTGCTTGAAGCGGCTGATGCTGGCGAACTCGTTGATGTCGAGGCTCGCGCCGCCGACGAGGGCGCCGTCGACGTTCGGCTCACGCATGAATCCGGCGATGTTGCCCGACTTGACCGAACCGCCGTAGAGGATGCGGGTCTTCGCGGCGACATCGTCACCGAGCAGCTCGACGAGCACGGCGCGAAGCGCGGCCGCGACCTGCTCAGCCTGCTCTGGCGTTGCGGCCTGGCCGGAGCCGATGGCCCAGACCGGCTCGTAGGCGACGACGAGGTCGGCCGCTCCGCTCACGCCGGCGAGTGCCGCGCGCAGCTGGGCGACGGGAACGGCGCTCGGGCCGTGCTTCTCCAGGTCTTCCGCCGTCTCGCCGACGCAGATGATCGGGGCGATGTCGTGTGCGAGAGCCGCAGCGACCTTGGCCGCGACCTGCTCGTCGGTCTCACCGTGCAGGGTGCGACGCTCCGAGTGACCGATGATCACGTAGCGGCACTCGAGCTGGGCGAGGAACGCGGCCGAGATCTCGCCGGTGTACGCACCGGAGACGTGCTCCGAGACGTCCTGCGCGCCGAAGGCGAGCGGGAGCTTGTCGGCCGAGACCAGCGTCTGAACACTGCGCAGATCGGTGAACGGGGGGAACACGGCGACCTCGACGGCACTGAAGTCGTGCTTGGCCTCCGTCAGGTTCCACGCCAGCTTCTGCACGAAGGCGATGGCCTGGAGGTGGTCCAGGTTCATCTTCCAGTTGCCCGCGATGAGGGGGGTTCTATTCACTACCATCCGAGTACCTCCAGACCGGGAAGTCGCTTGCCTTCGAGGAACTCGAGGCTGGCACCTCCACCGGTCGAAATGTGACCAAACTGGTCATCGTTGAAATCGAGTGCGCGCACGGCTGCGGCTGAATCGCCACCGCCGACGACGCTGAGGCCGGTGACCTCGGTGAGAGCCTCGGCAACGGCACGGGTGCCCGCTGCGAAGGGGGCGAGCTCGAAGACGCCCATCGGGCCGTTCCAGAACACGGTCGTCGAGGCACGGATGACCTCCGCGAACCGCGCGGCGGTGTCCGGTCCGATGTCGAGTCCCAGCCCGGATGCACCGAACGGGGTGTCTTCGATGGCGTCGGCCGCACGCACGAGAACCTCGGCGTCCGCACCGAACTTCGAGGCGACGACGACATCCGTCGGCAGGACGATCTCGACGCCCAGGCGCTCCGCCTCGGCCAGGTAGCCCTTGACGGTGTCGATCTGGTCGACCTCGAGCAGGCTCGATCCGACCTTGTGGCCGAGGGCCGCAAGGAAGGTGAAGAGCATGCCGCCGCCGATGAGCAGCGAGTCGACGCGCGGCAGCAGGTGGCCGATCACGCCGAGCTTGTCTGAGACCTTGGATCCGCCGAGGACGACGGCGTACGGCCGCTCGGGGTTCTCGGTCAGGCGGTCGAGCACATCGAGCTCTGCGGCGATCAGGAGACCGGCGGCGCTCGGGAGCAGCTCGGCCAGTTCGTAGACGCTCGCCTGCTTGCGGTGCACGACACCGAAGCCGTCGGAGACGAGTGCGTCACCGAAGGCCGCGAGCTCGGCTGCGAAGGCCGCCCGTTCCTCGGCGACCTTGGAGGTCTCCCCCGCGTTGAAACGCAGGTTCTCGAGAACGGCGATCTCGCCGTCGGCGAGGGCGGCGACCGTCGCCTGCGCCGAAGCGCCGACGGTGTCGGTCGCGAAGGCAACGGGCTTGCCCAGGAGCTCGCCGAGACGGCGGGCGACCGGGGCAAGGCTGTAGCGCTCATCCGGTGCCCCATCAGGGCGCCCGAGGTGTGAGACGACGCTCACGCGGGCGCCCTGAGCGAGCAGAGCGGTGAGGGTGGGCAGAGACGCTCGCACACGACCGTCATCTGTGATCTGGCCGTCCTTCAGCGGAACGTTCAGGTCGCAGCGCACGATGACGTGCTTGCCTGCGAGTGGCCCGAGGGAATCAATCGTGCGCAGCGTCACGCCCTACCCGCTTAGAGGGTCTCGGAGACGAAGACGGTGAGGTCAACCAGACGGTTGGAGTAGCCCCACTCGTTGTCGTACCAGGAAGCAACCTTGACCTGGTCGCCGATCACCTTGGTGAGGCCGGCGTCGAAGATCGAGGAGTGCGGGTCGCCGACGATGTCGCTGGAGACGATCGGGTCCTCGGTGTAGCTGAGGATGCCCTTGAGGGGGCCCTCTGCTGCAGCCTTGTACGCGGCGTTGACCTCTTCGACGGTGACGGGGCGCGAAGCGGTGACCGTCAGGTCGGTGATGGAGCCGGTGGGGATCGGAACACGCAGCGCGTAGCCGTCGAGCTTGCCGACGAGCTCGGGGATGACGAGGCCGAGGGCCTTGGCAGCACCGGTGGAGGTCGGAACGATGTTGACGGCTGCTGCACGGGCGCGGCGGAGGTCGCTGTGCGGGCCGTCCTGCAGGTTCTGGTCTGCCGTGTAGGCGTGAACGGTGGTCATCAGGCCACGCTCGATGCCGAAGTTGTCCAGGAAGACCTGAGCCAGCGGCGCGAGGCAGTTCGTGGTGCAGGAGGCGTTGGAGATGACGTCGTGGACCGCTGCGTCGTAGCTCTGCTCGTTGACACCGAGAACGATGGTCGCGACGTTCTCGCCGGTGGCGGGAGCGGAGACGAGGACCTTCTTGGCGCCGGCCTCGATGTGCTTGCGGGCAAGCTCAGCCTTGGTGAAGAAACCGGTGGACTCGATGACGATGTCGACACCCAGCTCACCCCAGGGGAGGTTCGACGGGTCACGCTCGGCGAGGACCTTGATGGCCTTGCCGTTGACGACGATGCTGTCGCCCTGAAGCTCGACGGTGGCGTCGAGGCGCCCGGCGACAGAGTCGTACTTGAGCAGGTGAGCGAGGGTCTTGGGATCGGTGAGGTCATTGACCGCAACAATCTCAATGTCGCTGCCCTTGGCGAGGGCGGCGCGGAAGTAGTTGCGGCCAATGCGGCCGAATCCGTTGATACCGATCTTGACGGTCACGAAAGTACTCCTGTTACTGAGGCGCTGAGCGCGTGGGATGGACGAAACAAGAATGAGACGACGGTGTCCCCTGGCGGTGCCCGGGGACACCATCCGCTATGACAGTATCAGCAGGCCGTTGGTCTTTACGCGCGCTGCGTCGAAGCGTGACTGCACGTTGGCCCAGTCGACGATGTTCCAGAAGGCCTTGACGTAGTCGGCCCGAACATTGCGGTAGTCGAGGTAGTAGGCGTGCTCCCAGACGTCGAGCATGAGCAGCGGAACCGTGCCTGCTGCGAAGTTCGCCTGCTGGTCGAAGAACTGCTGGATGATCAGCTGCTGGCCGATCGAGTCCCAGGCCAGAACCGCCCAGCCCGAACCCTGCACGCCGAGGGCGGTCGCGGTGAAGTGCGCCTGGAACTTCTCGAAGGAACCGAAGAAGTCGTCGATCGCGGCGGCGAGCTCGCCGACCGGCTTGTCGCCACCGTTCGGCGACATGTTGGTCCAGAAGATCGAGTGGTTGACGTGGCCGCCGAGGTTGAAGGCGAGGTCCTTCTGCAGCTTGTTGACGTTCGCCAGGTTGCCGTTGTCACGAGCCTCGGCGAGCTGGGCGAGCGCGGTGTTCGCCCCGGTCACGTAGGCCTGGTGGTGCTTGCTGTGGTGCAACTCCATGATCGCACCGCTGATGCTCGGCTCGAGTGCCGAGTAGTCGTAGGCGAGCTCAGGCAGCGTGTATTCAGCCATTGATTTTCTCCTCTTTCGTGACCGCGAGATTCGCGACCGATTGCGACATTTTCAGTCTACTGATGGCAACCATGGGGCCACCGATCATGTTCCGCGACCGCGAAATCAGACGTCATCCAGGTCGGCGGGAAGGTTGGCGTCGGTTCCGGGGATGCCGAGATCCGCCGCCTTCTTGTCCGCCATCGCGAGCAGGCGGCGGATGCGGCCGGCCACGGCGTCCTTGGTCATCGGCGGCTCGGCGTGGTGGCCGAGTTCGTCGAGGCTGGAGTCGCGGAAACGCAGGCGCAGCTCCCCCGCGTACTTCAGGTGATCGGGGATGTCGGCGCCGAGGATCTCCATGGCGCGCTCGACCCTGGCGCATGCGGCGACGGCGGCCTGCGCGCTGCGGCGGAGGTTCGCGTCGTCGAAGTTGACCAGGCGGTTCGCGGTGGCCCGCACCTCACGGCGCTGGCGCAGCTCTTCCCAGTTGCGCACCGTCTGCTCTGCACCCATGTGCACGAGCATCGCGCTGATGGCGTCTCCGTCCCGGATCACCACACGGTGGACACCGCGCACCTCACGGGCCTTCGCGGCGATCCCGAGACGGCCGGCGGCGCCGACCAGGGCCATGGCTGCCTCGTTGCCAGGGCACGTGATCTCCAGTGCTGCGGAGCGGCCAGGATCGGTCAGGGTGCCTGCCGCGAGGAACGCTCCACGCCACACGGCGGCGATCTCCTCACGCGAGCCCGTGGTCAGGCGGTTCGGCAGACCACGGATCGGGCGGCGGCGGGCGTCGAGCAGGCCGGTCTGGCGGGCGAGCGTCTCGCCACCTTCCAGCACGCGGACGAGGTAGTTGTTGGTGCGACGAAGCCCGGAGGCCGCGATCACAGAGACGTCGCTGCGCACACCATAGAGTTCGGCGAGATCCTTGCGCACGCGGCGCGCGAGCACGGTTGAGTCGAGCTCGGATTCGACGGCGATGCGGCCGGAGATCATGTGCAGACCTCCGGAGAAGCGCAGGATCGTCGCGAGCTCGGCCGCCCGGACCGTGGTCTTTGCGACCTCGACTCGGGAGAGTTCTTCTTTAACGTCGGCGGTGAGAGCCAATCGTGTTTCCATTCTTTGCAGTGCCAAAAGGCGTGGACAGGCAGCCGGGTGCGGCTGCCTATTCGCGTCCGAGGTCCCGATGCCTCACACTCACTGCCACCCGGGGAAGGCCGCCGATCAATGTCGACAGCTCCTTCACCATGGCGACGGAGCGGTGCTTGCCGCCGGTGCAACCGACGGCGATCGTGACGTGACGTTTATTCTCGCGCTGGTAGCCGGCGAGCACTGGCTCGAGTGCGGCTGCGTAGCGTTCGAGGAATTCGTGGGCGCCCGGCTGTCCGAGCACATAGTCGGCGACATCGCCGTCGAGGCCGGTGTGGGGGCGCAATTCGGGAACCCAGAACGGGTTGGGGAGGAAACGGGCGTCCGCGACCATGTCGGCGTCCGTCGGCACGCCGTACTTGAAGCCGAAGCTCAGCAGCGTCACACTCACGCCGGCGACATCCTGCTCGGAGAACCGCTCCCGCGTTGCCGTCGCCAGCTGGTGGATGTTCAGTTCCGTGGTGTCGATGAGGATGTCGCTCGCCCCGCGGATCGCCGCGATGCGCGCCCGCTCGGCCGCGATGCCGTCCAGCAGCGTCCCATCGCCCTGCAGCGGGTGGGGCCGGCGCACCGACTCGAAGCGGCGCACCAGCACATCGTCCGATGCATCGAGGAAGACGACCCGCAGCTCCGTTCCGCCGGCGCGGAGCGCCTGGATGATCTCCTGCAGCTCGGAGAAGAAGTTGCCGCCGCGGATGTCGACGACGGCCGCGATCTTGGGCAGGCTCGATCCGGCGCGCCCGGCGAGATCGACGAAGGGGCGCAGCATCTGCGGGGGGAGGTTGTCGACAACGTACCAACCGAGGTCTTCAAGAGCGTTCGCTACGGTCGAACGACCGGCTCCGGACATTCCCGTGACGATCAGCATCTCGTGCTGCCGGGCATCCGCCATGGCAGATTCTCACCTTCGCTAGAAGAACTGGTGGGACTCTAGCCTACCGAGCGCCGAGCGATTCAGGCACGCAAGTGCTGGTGGATCGCCTGTGCGAGTGCCGGTCCGACACCCCGAACCTCCGCGATCGCCTCGGGGCTGGCCTGTTTCAGCTGCGAAACGGAGCCGAAATGCTTCAGCAGCACGGCGACCCTGGCCGGTCCGAGCCCGGGAATCTCGCCGAGCACCGAGTTGATGTCCCGTTTGCGGCTCGCCCGTTGATGCGTGATCGCGAAGCGGTGCGCCTCGTCACGGATCCGCTGGAACAGGAACAAGGCGTCGCTGTTGCGCGGCAGGATCACCGGGTAGTCGGAGTCAGGCAGCCAGATCTCCTCCAGGCGCTTGGCGATGCCACAGAGCTGGATCCCCTGCACGCCGGATTCCCGCATCGCGCGCGCGGCGGCCTCGACCTGCGGTTGCCCGCCGTCGACGATGAGCAGATTGGGCGGGTAGCTGAACTTGCGGCGCTTCTCCCCCGCGCCCTCCTCCGCGGCGGGGTCGGCAACCGGGGTGGCTGCCTCCTCGCGCAGATGGGCCAGCCGCCGGGTGAGCGTGCGATAGATCGAATCGGTGTCGTCGGTGGATTCGGGGATGTTGAAGCGCCGGTACTGATCCTTGCGCGGCAGCCCGTCCTCGAACACGACCATGCTCGCGACGATGTTGGTCCCGCCGAGGTGCGACACGTCGTAGCACTCCATGCGCAGCGGGGCCTCCGTCATCCCGAGCGCCTCCTGGATGTCTTCGAGCGCCTTGGAGCGGGCCGTGAAGTCGGAGCTGCGCCGCGTCTTGTAGAGCATCAGCGAGTGGGCGGCGTTCTGGGTGGCGGTGGCGAGCAGCGCCGCCTTCTCGCCGCGCTGAGCCGCACGCACCTGCACCTTGACGCCGGCCATCCCCCGCAGCCATTCCTCGAGCGCTGCCGCGTCGTCAGGCAGCTCGGGCACGACGATCTCCCGCGGCGGCGGATTGTTCTCGTTGTACACGGTCTGCACGATCGAGTCGACGAGCTCGCCCATCGACGCGTCGAGGCCCTTGTCGACGACCCAGCCGCGCACACCGCGGATACGACCGCCGCGCACGACGAACTGCTGCACGGCCGCAGCGAGCTCGTCGTGCACGATGCCGAAGAGGTCGATGTCGACCGAGTCGCGCAGCACGACGGCGCTCTTCTCGAGCACCGCCTCGAGCGCGGCGACCTGGTCGCGTCGCTTTGCCGCGAGCTCGAAGTTCAGCGCGGCGGATGCCGCCTTCATCTCCTGGGTGAGCTCGTTGATCAGCTTGCGGTCCTGGCTGCCCATGAAGCTGACGAAACGCTTCACGATCTCGCGGTGTTCCTCGATGCTGACCAGCCCGGAGCACGGGCCGAAGCAGCGGCCGATCTGCCCGGCGAAGCACGGCTTGCCCGACTGCATGGCGCGCTTGTAGTCGGAGTCCTTGCACGTGCGGATCGGGAAGGCCTTGAGCATCAGCTCGATGGTGTCGTAGACCGCCCACACCTTGGGGTACGGACCGAAGTACCTGGCGCCCTTGATCCCTGTCGTTCGCGTGACCAGGGCACGCGGCGCCTCCTCGGCGAGGGTGACGGCCAGGTAGGGGTAGGACTTGTCGTCCTTGAACATGACGTTGAACGGCGGGTCGAATTCCTTGATCCAGGTGAACTCGAGCTGCAGCGCCTCGACCTCGCTGCCGACGACCGTCCACTCGACGCTCGTCGCCGTCGTGACCATGCGCCTGGTGCGCTCGTGCAGGCTCTCCAGCGGCGCGAAATAGTTGCTGAGCCGCGCGCGCAGGTTCTTCGCCTTACCGACGTAGAGCACCCGGGAATTCTGGTCGCGGAAGCGGTAGACCCCCGGCTCCGTGGGGATCTCCCCCGTCTTGGGCCGGTAACTCAGCACATTCGCCATCGATACTCCGCGCCGCTCAGCCCGCGATCGCCGCGGTCGCGCGATTCGCAGAAGCAGCGTCAGCCGCGAGGACTTCCTTCAGGAAGACGCCGGTGTGACTCTTCTTGTTCGCGGCGACCTGTTCCGGCGTTCCCGTCGCGATGACCTTGCCGCCGCCGGATCCGCCCTCCGGCCCGAGGTCGAGGACCCAGTCGGCGCTCTTGATCACATCGAGGTTGTGCTCGATGACGATGACGGTGTTGCCCTTGTCGACGAGGCCGTTCAGCACGATGAGGAGCTTGCGCACGTCCTCGAAGTGGAGACCGGTCGTCGGTTCGTCGAGCACGTAGACGCTGCGCCCATTGGAGCGCTTCTGCAGCTCGGTGGCGAGCTTGACGCGCTGCGCCTCGCCGCCGGAGAGGGTCGTCGCGCTCTGGCCGAGCGTCACGTAGCCGAGGCCGACCTCGACGAGGGTCTTCAGGTAGCGGTGGATCGCCGAGATCGGTTCGAAGAACTCGGCCGCCTCGCTGATCGGCATCTGCAGCACCTCGGCGATGTTCTTGCCCTTGTAGTGCACGGTCAGGGTGTCGCGGTTGTAGCGCGCACCGTGGCAGACCTCGCAGTCGACGTAGACGTCAGGCAGGAAGTTCATCTCGATCTTGATCGTGCCGTCGCCCGAGCACGCCTCGCAGCGGCCGCCCTTGACGTTGAAGCTGAAGCGGCCGGGCAGGTAGCCCCGCGTCTTCGCCTCGATCGTCTCGGCGAAGAGGTTGCGGATGCGGTCGAAGACGCCCGTGTACGTCGCGGGGTTCGAGCGCGGCGTGCGGCCGATCGGGGCCTGGTCGACGTGGATCACCTTGTCGAGGTGGTCGAGGCCGGTGACCCTGGTGTGCTTGCCCGGCAGCTTGCGGGCGCCGTTGAGTTTGTTGGCGAGCACCCGGTACAGGATGTCATTGACGAGCGAGGACTTGCCGGAGCCGCTCACTCCGGTGACGGCGGTGAAGGTGCCGAGCGGGAAGTCGGCGCTCACCTTGCGCAGGTTGTTCGCCTGCGCTCCGATGACCGAGATCTGCCGTTCAGGGTCGACCGGGCGGCGCGTGTGCGGGGTGACGATCTGGCGTCGGCCGGCCAGGTAGTCGCCGGTGAGCGACTCCGGGTTGCCGAGCAGTGCGTCGTAGGACCCGGAGTGCACGACCCGGCCGCCGTTGACGCCAGCGCCCGGTCCGATGTCGACGATCCAGTCTGCGGTGCGGATCGTGTCCTCATCGTGTTCGACGACGATCAGCGTGTTGCCCAGGTCGCGGAGTGCGACGAGGGTCTCGATCAGGCGGCGGTTGTCACGCTGGTGCAGGCCGATGCTCGGCTCGTCGAGCACGTAGAGCACGCCCGTCAGGCCGGAACCGATCTGGGTGGCCAGGCGGATGCGCTGGGCCTCGCCGCCCGAGAGCGTCGCCGCGGCGCGGGCCAGGTTCAGGTAGTTGAGGCCGACCTTGACCAGGAAGTCGAGGCGGAGCTTGATCTCGCGCAACACCTGGGCCGCGATGGCCTGCTCGCGCTCGGTGAGTTCGAGCTTGTCCATGAAGCTGCGTGCGTCGCTGAGGCTGAGCTCACAGACATCCGCGATGCTCTCGCCGTGGATGTGCACGGCGAGCACCTCGGGCTTCAGCCGCTTGCCGTTGCAGACCTGGCAGGCCACCTCGCGCAGGTACTCGGCCCAGCGGGCGCGCTGGTTGTCGGTCTCCGCCTGGGCGTACTGGCGCTCGATGTAGGGAACGACGCCCTCGAAGCCGGAGGTGTAGCTCACCTCGCGGCCGTAGCGGTTCTTCCACTTCACCTTGACCTCGAAGTTGTCGCCGTTCATCACGGCGGCGCGCACATCGGCCGGCAGCTTCTGCCACGGGGTCGTGAGGTCGAAGTCGAGGTCGCGGGCGAGGCCCTCGAGCAGCTTCTCGTAGTAGCTGAACAGCCCCTTGCCCTGCGTCGTCCACGGCAGGATGACGCCCTCGGCGATGCTGAGCTCCGGGTCGCCGAGCAGCAGGTCCTCGTCCACCGACATGCGCGTGCCGAGGCCGGAGCACTCCGGGCAGGCACCGAACGGCGCGTTGAACGAGAAGGTGCGCGGTTCGATCTCGGTGAGCTGGATCGGGTGGTTGTTCGGGCAGGAGAGCTTCTCGGAAAAGGTGTGCCACGCCTCGTCGCCCTCTTTGTCGACGAAGTTGATGCGCACGAGGCCATCGGTCAGGCGCAGGGCCGTCTCGAGCGAGTCGGTGAGGCGGCTGAGCAGATCGTCGGCGGCGACGAGACGGTCGACGACGACGGAGATGTCGTGCTTGATCTGCTTCTTGAGCGTCGGCGGGTCGGAGAGCTGGATCTGCTCGCCGTCGACGATGGCGCGCGAGTAGCCGGATGCCGCGAGCTCCTTGAACAGGTCGACGAACTCGCCCTTCTTCTGCGAGACGACGGGACTCAGCACCTGGTAGCGGGTGCCCTCCGCCAGTTCCATCAGCTGGTCGGCGATCTGCTGCACGGTCTGGCGCTGGATCTTCTCGCCGCAGACGGCGCAGTGCGGAACGCCGACGCGGGCCCAGAGCAGGCGCATGTAGTCGTAGATCTCGGTGATCGTGCCGACGGTGGAGCGCGGGTTGCGGTTCGTCGACTTCTGGTCGATCGAGACGGCCGGGCTCAGACCCTCGATGAAGTCGACATCCGGCCGGTCCACCTGGCCGAGGAACTGGCGGGCGTACGCCGAGAGCGACTCGACGTAGCGCCGCTGCCCCTCCGCGAAGATCGTGTCGAATGCCAGCGAGGACTTCCCGGAGCCGGAGAGGCCGGTGAAGACCACGAGCGAGTCGCGCGGGATCTCCAGATCGACATTGTGGAGGTTGTGCACGCGGGCGCCGCGAACACTCAGCTTGGACGTGGATTCGACTCGAGAAACTGACACCAGACGAGTCTACGAGAAAAGCGACTCATTCGAAGACTCGTTCTACACGCTCGCGGCGAACATTCAGCCGACGTGCGCCAGCCCGCGGAGCGCCGCTAACGGCTCGGCGGGAGCGTGATGCGGATCCGGCCGGACGCCAGGGGCCCGTCGCCTGGCAAGGGCGCGGGTGCTGGCAGCTCCTGTTGGGCCTCCCAGACCAGGTGGGCGTCGTGCGCCTGCGGCCGGAACACCTCGTCGACGACGCCGAGCATGCCGGAGCCGACGCTCTTGCGCCGGCGCGCCCTCTCGGCGGCGAGCATGGGGGGCGCCAGCAGCGGCCACAGCAGGAAACCCGCCAGGAGCAACCCGGCGACCACCAACAGCGGCACGGCATCAGTCAAGGTGGCCGGCCTTCTCCATCTGGCGGAGCTCCCGCTTGATCTCGGAGAGCTCGTCGCGGAGGCGGGCAGCCAGCTCGAACTTGAGCTCGCCGGCCGCCTGCAGCATCTGCTCGTTGAGATCGGCGATGAGCGACTCCAGCTCGTTGCCCCCGGCCGATGCGATGCCCTCGCGGCGCAGGTTCGGCACAGGCGACTTCTTGCGGCCGTCGCGCCCGGCCAGCAGCTCGGCGGTGTCCGCCTCCTCCCGCGCCAGCACGTCGGTGATGTCGGCGATGCGCTTCCGGAGCGGCTGCGGGTCGATGCCGTTGGCGAGGTTGTACGCGACCTGCTTCTCGCGGCGCCTCGTCGTCTCCTCGATGGCCTTAGCCATCGAGTCGGTGACGCGGTCCGCGTACATGTGCACCTCGCCTGACACGTTTCGGGCCGCACGGCCGATCGTCTGGATGAGCGAGGTCGCCGAGCGCAGGAAGCCTTCCTTGTCGGCGTCCAGGATCGCCACGAGTGAGACCTCGGGGAGGTCGAGGCCCTCACGGAGCAGGTTGATGCCGACGAGCACGTCGTACACGCCCTGGCGCAGCTCGGTGAGCAGCTCGACGCGGCGAAGCGTGTCGACATCCGAGTGCAGGTAGCGCACCCGTACCCCGGACTCGGTGAAGAAGTCGGTGAGCTCCTCTGCCATCTTCTTGGTGAGCGTCGTGACGAGGACACGCTCATCCTTGGCCGCGCGCACCCGGATCTCCTCGAGCAGGTCATCGATCTGGCCCTTGCTCGGCTTCAGCACGATGGCGGGGTCGACGAGACCAGTCGGGCGGATGATCTGTTCGACGACGCCGTCGGCGATTCCCATCTCGTACTTGCCCGGCGTCGCCGAGAGGTACACGGTCTGGCCAACGCGGTTCTTGAACTCATCGAACTTGAGCGGGCGGTTGTCGAGCGCGCTCGGCAGGCGGAAACCGTGCTCGACGAGGGTGCGCTTGCGCGAGGAGTCGCCCTCGTACATGGCGCCGATCTGCGGAACCGTCACGTGCGACTCGTCGATGACGACGAGGAAGTCGTCAGGGAAGTAGTCGAGCAGGCAGTGCGGGGCCTCGCCGACCGCACGTTGGTCGATGTGCCGCGAGTAGTTCTCGATGCCGGAGCAGAAGCCGATCTGCTCCATCATCTCGAGGTCGAAGTTCGTGCGCATGCGCAGGCGCTGCGCCTCGAGCAGCTTGCCCTCGCGCTCCAGCTGGGCCAGGCGCCACTCGAGCTCCTCGCGGATGGTCACGATGGCCTTCTGCATCACCTCGGTGCTGGCGACGTAGTGCGAACCGGGGAAGACGGCGATCGAGTCGAGCTTGCGCACCACGTCGCCGGTCAGCGGGTGCAGGCTGTAGAGCGCCTCGATCTCGTCACCGAACATCTCGATGCGGATCGCGAGCTCCTCGTACATCGGGATGATCTCGATGGTGTCGCCTCGCACCCGGAAGTTGCCGCGGGAGAAGTCGATGTCGTTGCGCTGGTACTGCATCGAGACGAACTTGCGCACGAGCCAGTCCCGGCTGACCTTCTGGCCGACCTGCAGCGCCACCATGGCGTTCATGTACTCGTCCGGCGTGCCGAGGCCGTAGATGCAGGACACGGTCGACACGACGATGACGTCGCGCCGGCTGAGGAGCGAGTTCGTCGTCGAGTGGCGCAGGCGCTCGACCTCGGCGTTGACCGAGCTGTCCTTCTCGATGAAGGTGTCCGTCTGCGGCACGTAGGCCTCTGGCTGGTAGTAGTCGTAGTACGAGACGAAGTACTCGACCGCGTTGTGCGGCATCAGCTCGCGGAACTCGTTGGCCAGCTGGGCGGCGAGGGTCTTGTTGTGTGCAAGCACCAGCGTCGGGCGTTGAACGGCCTCGACCAGCCAGGCGGTTGTCGCCGACTTTCCCGTTCCGGTGGCACCGAGCAGCACGACATCCGTCTCGCCCGCGTTGATGCGGGCGGAGAGGTCGGCGATCGCGCCGGGCTGGTCACCGCTCGGGGTGTACTCGCTGACGACCTCGAACGGGCGAACGGCGCGGGTGGGTTCCATGGATCCAGTCTACGGACGGCCACCGACAGTGCGCTCTGACTGCACCCGCATCCAGAGGTCATCGACCTGGCTCATAGTGTGGGCGAGGCTCTCGTCGGTGTCGATCACGACGTCGGCGATGGCGCGTCGCTCCTCGTCGCTGGCCTGGGACTCGACGCGGGCGTGCGCGTGAGCCGGGTCGAGGCCCCGCTCCTCGACGAGACGCGCGACCCGCGTCTTCTTCGGCGCCTCGACGACGACGATGAGGTCGAACGGCTCAGAGGCACGCCCGGCCTCGACGAGCAGCGGGATGTCGTGGACGACGACGGCATCCGGATCCGCGGCGGCTGCCTCAGCCTTGAGCTTCTCCCCCAGCTCGCGCACGGCCGGGTGCACGATGGCATTCAGCCTGGCGCGGGCGTCCTCGTCGTGGAAGATGACAGCCCCGAGCTTCTCGCGGTCGAGGGTGCCGTCGGCGTTCAGGACGCCGTCACCGAACTCCTCGCGGATGCGGGCGAGACCGGGAGTGCCCGGCTCGACGACCTTGCGGGCGAGGACGTCCGCATCGATCAGGATCGCGCCGTGTTGAACGAGACGGCGGGCGACCGTCGATTTGCCCGAGGCGATGCCGCCAGTCAATCCGATGAGATACACAGTCAGAGTCTAGACGTGCATGGCGTCCTGGATCCGTGCCAGACTCGGCACATGCTGGAGTTCCTGACCGGAAGCGCCCTGGCCGCATCCGCCGGCCTGAACGCCTACATCCCCCTGCTTCTCATCGGGCTCGGCTCCCGGTTCACCGGCCTGATCGAGCTGCCGGCGAACTGGGCCTGGCTGCAGAATGAGTGGGTGCTCGGAATCCTCGCCGTCCTCCTCGTGCTCGAGATACTGGCGGACAAGGTGCCAGGTGTCGACTCGGTGAACGACATCGTCCAGACGGTCGTGCGGCCGACCTCCGGCGGGCTCGCGTTCGGCTCAGGCAGCTCGGCGACGACCGTGGCCATCACCGATCCCGCCGCATTCTTCAGCTCGAATCAGTGGGTGCCCATCGTGATCGGCGCGGTGATCGCGCTTGCCGTGCACCTGGCGAAGCTCAGCGTTCGTCCCGTCGCGAATGCGCTCACCGCCGGACTCGCAGCCCCCGTGATCAGCACGGCTGAGGACGTCAGCAGTGTCGTGCTCTCCGTGCTCGCGATCCTGGCCCCGGTGATCGCGCTGCTCGCGATGATCGGCGGTGTCGTGCTGATCACCCGCTGGATCGCCAGGCTCAGGCGAACTCGCCGGTCCACGGAACAGCCAGCCAGCCCTCCGTGACATAGGGCAGCAGGATCGTCTCGGCCCGCGTCTCCGGGTGGGCATCGAGCACCGCCTCGATCCGTGCGAGCATCGCGGCCCGCTCCGCCTCACCCGCAACGAGGTAGTAGCTGCGCGTCGTGGCGAGGTTCAGGATGCCGGCCCGGTCCGTGCACTGCGTCCAGCGCTCGACGTGCCGGCCGACGACCGTCATGCCGGCGCCCAGCGTCGGCACGAAGGCCGTGGCGTTCAGCTCGGCGTGCATCGCCGTGGAGAGCGCCGCGACCCAGGGAACGCCCGCGTCGCGACTGTTCCAGATCAGCCCGAGGCGGCCGCCGGGGCGCAGCACCCGCACCACCTCGCGCGTCACGAGCTCCTCGTCCATCCAATGCCAGGCCTGGGCGACCGTCACCAGGTCGACGCTGGCGTCCGGCAGTGGGATGTGCTCGCCGCTGCCGACGATGGTCGTGAGCTCCGGCATCCGCTCGGCCGCGACCCGCAGCATGTCGGCGGAGGGGTCGACCGCGGTGACCCTGTCGCCGTGCGCGAGCATGGCGGCGCTCAGCTTGCCCGTTCCCGCCCCGAGGTCGAGCACGTCCTGCGGGGTGGATGGCGCGCCACGGAGCCACCGCACGCTCTCCTCCGGGTAGCCGGGGCGGTGTCGGTCGTAGCCGTCAGCGCCGTGCTGGAAGGACTCTGCGTGCTGCTGGAGGCGTCCGATCTGCATGAGCCCAGCCTAGGCAGTGTTGCCGGACGCCCGCATCAACGACGAAACGGGCCGGTCCAAGAGGACCGACCCGTTTCGCTGCGTTCAACCGCGCGTTTCGGCGTGGTGAGCGCTGATGATGCTAGTTGCCGCCCGAGAGCTTCTCGCGCAGTGCGGCGAGGGACTCGTCATCGGCAAGCGTGCCACCGGTGGCGGACTCGCTCGAGAAGGTCGAACCGGCCGCAGCGGCTTCGCCGGCAACGGCAGCCTCTTCGTTCGCGGTTGCAACCTGCTTCTTGTGGGCCTCCCAGCGAGCCTGGGCAGCTGCGTACTCCAGCTCCCACTTCTCGCGCTGGGTGTCGAAGCCCTCGCGCCACTCGTTCGTCTCCGGGTCGAAGCCCTCGGGGAACTTGTAGTTGCCCTGCTCGTCGTACTCGGTGAGCATGCCGTAGAGGGCCGGGTCGAACTCGGTGCCCTCGGGGTCGACACCCTCGTTGGCCTGCTTGAGGCTCAGCGAGATGCGGCGACGCTCGAGGTCGATGTCGATGACCTTGACGAAGACCTCGTCGCCGACCGACACGACCTGCTCGGCCAGCTCAACGTGCTTGCCGGAGAGCTCGGAGATGTGAACGAGGCCCTCGATGCCCTCTGCAACGCGAACGAACGCGCCGAAGGGGACGAGCTTCGTGACCTTGCCCGGTGCAACCTGGCCGATGGCGTGGGTGCGGGCGAAGACCTGCCACGGGTCCTCCTGCGTTGCCTTGAGTGACAGCGACACGCGCTCGCGCTCGAGGTCAACCTCGAGGATCTCGACGGTGACTTCCTGGCCAACCTCGACAACCTCGCTGGCGTGCTCGATGTGCTTCCAGCTGAGCTCGGAGACGTGCACGAGGCCGTCAACGCCGCCGAGGTCGACGAACGCACCGAAGTTGACGATCGAGGAGACGACGCCCTTGCGGACCTGACCCTTCTGAAGGTTGTTCAGGAAGGTGGTGCGGCTCTCAGACTGAGTCTGCTCAAGCAGGGCGCGACGCGAAAGCACAACGTTGTTGCGGTTCTTGTCGAGCTCGAGGATCTTCGCCTCGATCTCCTGGCCGAGGTACGGCGTGAGGTCGCGGACGCGGCGCAGCTCGATGAGCGAAGCCGGGAGGAAGCCACGGAGTCCGATGTCAACGATGAGGCCACCCTTGACGACCTCGATGACCGAACCGGTGACAACGCCATCGGCGTCCTTGATCTTCTCAACGTCGCCCCACGCACGCTCGTACTGTGCGCGCTTCTTGGACAGGATGAGACGACCTTCCTTGTCCTCCTTCTGGAGAACGAGGGCCTCGACGGTGTCGCCAACGTTGACGACCTCGCTGGGGTCAACGTCGTGCTTGATGGACAGCTCACGCGAGGGAATGACGCCCTCGGTCTTGTAGCCCACGTCGAGGAGGACCTCGTCGCGGTCGATCTTCACAACGGTGCCCTCGATGAGGTCACCGTCGTTGAAGAACTTCAGAGTCTTTTCGACCGCGGCGAGGAAGTCTTCAGCAGATCCGATGTCATTGATGGCGACCTGCTTGGGTGCCTTGGCGGTCGTTACGATTGTCATGTAGTAGATGCTCCAGTACGGACAAGTTCGGGCCACTCACAGCGGTAGAGCTGAATGAGATACTGCGAGGGGCATACGGATAGATCGTCACAAACGTGACGTTCTAGCTTAGCTGTTTACCCACGAGGGGTACAAGTCGGCGCTCAGCTGGTGCGCCCGGCGACGATTGCGCGGAGCGCCGGCTCCAATTCGGGGTAGGCGAACGGGTAGCCGAGTTCGATCAGGCGCTCGGGAACCACCCAGCGGCTCTTCAGCACGAGTTCGGTCTCGGTGCGGATGGCGGCAGAGCCGAGTTCAAGCATCCAGCGGCTCGTCGGCAGCCCGAACGGTGCGCCCACGATGCGGCGGAGGGTGCGCATCAGCGTCGTGTTGTCGCTCGGCGATGGGGCAGAGACGTTGAGGACCCCGTCGATCTCCGGATGCCGCTCAACGAAGTCGATGCTGCCTGCGACGTCATCGATGTGCACCCAGCTGAACTTCTGCCGCCCGGCCGTCCTGCGGTTCACGTGGACGGTGCCGGCCGCCCGGCGCTTCGCGGTTGCCGGCCAGCGGCCGTCGTGCTGCGCGCCGCCGACACCGAAGCGGGCCAGGTTCAGCAGCGGGATGAGCGCGCTGCCGTCCCCCAGCACGATCGCCATGCGCAGCGCGACCCTGCGGGTGTGCGGCAGTTCGGCTGCGAAGAACTCGCGTTCCCACGCCGTTGCGATGCCGACGGAGAAGCCGGTTCCGATCTCGCCCGTTGACTCGGTCATCGGCCGGTCGTCCGCATGGCGGTAGATGGTCGCGGTCGAGGAGTTGACCCAGAGGGCCGGCGGCCGCGCGCAGGCGGCGATCGCCTCGGAGAGTTGCCTGGTCGTCTCGATGCGGGACCGCATGATCTCGGCACGGTTCGCGGCGGTGTAGCGGCAGTTGACGCTCTTGCCTGCCAGATTGATGAGCAGCTCGGCCCCGTCGAGCAACGCGGTGATCGCCGCGGCGTCGCCCCATGCGGCATCCGCTCCGCTGCGCCCGATCGTCGCCACGTGATCGCCTGCGGCCCGATACTTCTCGCAGAGGTACTGCCCGATGAAGCCGGACGCCCCCGCGATGACGACACGCCTGCTCATTGCTCCCCGACCCCCGAGCGAATCTCGTAGTGGAACGAGCCCGAATACTCGTAGAGCCTACCGAGCAGCGGTGCGCTGAGCTCGACAGAGACGTGCTGCGAGTCCGTGCCGTCGTCGAAGCGCTCAATCAGCGCGACGCGCGGCGCGATGGCCGTGGGAACGGGCACCCGGAGGCGAGCGAGGTGCAGGGCGACCGCGGTGGAGCGCATGTGCAGCGCACCGTCGACGACACCGGCCTCGAGCCGGGCTTCGATCAGCCGCGGCCGGCCGAGGTGGTCGACCAGACCGGGTCGCCCGCCGTCGACCGCCTCGATCGAGTCGATCATGGCCCGCTCGCCCTCCGTGAAGCGGAAGCGTCGCACCGCCGCGACGGACGGGAGGCCGCCTGCGGTCACGCTGGGCCGGTTGACCACGACGAACGGCACATCACGATGCCAACCGGGGAACAGCACTCCCCCGTGTTGCAGCAGCCACAGCAGCGGCCAGAGCCACCGCCGCGGCGTGCCGACGCGGTCGAAGACCCCGGCGCCCCGGCCGTGGTGGCCGGGCGGGATCGCCGCGAAGTAGGCGCGCAGCCGCGGATGCAGCCCCTCGAGCTCCTCGCCGAGAACGAGTTCGTAGGGCGAGCTCACGGCTCAGGCGAGGAGGCTGGCCTTGAGCGTGTCGAGGCCGACACCACCCAGGTCGAGCGCGCGCTTGTGGAAGTCCTTGATGTCGAAGCCGGCCCCTGCGCGGGCGGCCGCGTCGTCGCGCAGCTGCTCCCAGATGCGTTGCCCCACCTTGTAGGAGGGAGCCTGCCCCGGCCAGCCGAGGTAGCGGTTCACCTCGAAGCGCACGAAGCCGTCGTTCATGTTGACGTTCTCGCGGAGGAAGTCGAAGGCGTACTCGGCCGTCCACACACCGTTGCCGTCCGGGCGCTGCTTGCCGAGGTGCACGCCGATGTCGAGCACGACGCGCGCCGCGCGCATGCGCTGCCCGTCGAGCATGCCGAGACGGTCGGCCGGATCGTCGAGGTAGCCGAGCTGCTCCATCAGCCGCTCCGCGTAGAGCGCCCACCCCTCGGCGTGCCCAGAGGTGCCGGCGAGCTGCCTGCGCCAGGTGTTGAGCGTCGCCCGGTTGTAGACGGCCTGGCCGATCTGCAGGTGGTGGCCGGGAACGCCCTCGTGGTACACGGTCGTGAGCTCACGCCAGGTGTCGAACTCGGTGACGCCCTCCGGCACCGACCACCACATGCGGCCCGGCCTGGAGAAGTCGTCGGTGGGCTGGGTGTAGTAGATCCCGCCCTCCTGCGTCGGCGCGATCATGCACTCGAGGGTGCGGATCTCCTCCGGGATGTCGAAGTGGCTGCGCCCGAGCTCGGCGACGGCCCGATCGCTCGTCTCCTGCATCCAGCGCTGCAGCGCCTCCGTTCCGTGCAGCTTCCTGCTCTGATCGGTGTCGAGGAAGGCGATCGCCTCCTCGACCGAGGCCCCCGCCTTGATCTCGTTGGCGATGCTGTTCTGCTCCGCCACCATGCGGGCGAGCTCGTCGATGCCCCACTCGTACGTCTCGTCGAGGTCGATGGTCGCGCCGAGGAAGTGCTCGGACTGCAGCGCGTAGATGTCGCGGCCGACGCCGTCGACCGGCGTGGCGGCATCCGCGAGCTCGTGCGCGAGGAAGTGGCTCAGCTTGTCGTAGGCGAGCAGCGACAGCCCCGCACCGTCGCCGAGCTGCTTGGCCAGGGATGCCGGCAGCTCACCGGACTCAAGCGAGGCGCCGGCGGCGAACTCGGTGAAGAAGCCCTCGACGGCTGCGTGCTTCGCGGTCTGAGCCGCCACCTCGCGCACCTGGCGAACGGCGGGCGTGACGCCGGCGGCGATGCCGGCGCGCAGTGTCTCGATGTAGCCGTCGATCGCGGCAGGGACGGCGGCGAGGCGGGAGCTGATCTGCTCCCAGTCCTCGACCGTCGCCGTCGGCATCAGGTCGAAGATCTCACGGATCTCCTGAGCCGGGGAGGCGATCACGTTGACGTCGCGGAGCGGAAGCTGGGCGTCGAAGCTGCGCAGCTGCAGCGCGAGGGTCGCGCGCAGATCGGTCTTCGTGACCTCGTCGACCGCGTCGACGGGCGTCTCGGCGTCGAGCTGGCCGATCACCGTCCTGGCGGCAGCCGCGAGGGCTTCATGTCCGGCCGGGGAGTAGTCGCCGAAGCGCCCGTTCCCCTCGTTGCGGCCGATGAAGGTGCCGATCGTCGGCTGCAACTCGACCAGGGTGTCGACCCAATCCTCGGCGATCTGGTCGATCGCCGACGGGGTGCGTGCTTCTGTGCTCATCTCGTGGCTCTCCATAACTCGGGGCTCTTCCGGAAATCTGTGCGGCCTAGTGTGCTGCGCTGTCCCAGTTGGAGCCGTGCCCCATCTGGACGTCGAGGGGCACGAGCAGCTCGGCTGCTCCCCCCATGCCGTCGCGGACGATCGTCTCGAGCGCGTCGGCTTCACCGGGCGCCACCTCGAAGATCAATTCATCGTGCACCTGCAGCAGCATGCGCGAACGCAGTTCCTGGGCGGCGATGTCGTTCTCGATGGCGATCATGGCGCGCTTCATGATGTCGGCGGCCGATCCCTGGATCGGTGAATTCAGCGCCTGGCGTTCAGCGGCCTCGCGGTGCACCCGGTTTGGGCTCGCCAGGTCGGGGAACGGGCGCCGACGGCCGAAGAGGGTCGTCGTGTAGCCGTCGACCTTGGCCTGCTCGACCACGTTGCGCAGGTAGTCGCGCACGGCGCCGAACCGGCTGAAGTAGTCGGTCATCAGCTGCTTGGCCTCTGCCGTGTCGATGCGCAGCTGCTTGGACAGGCCGAAGGCGCTGAGTCCGTATGCGAGGCCGTACGACATGGCCTTGACCTTGTTGCGCATCGCCGGCGTGACGTCCTCCGGTTCGACGCCGAAGATGCGCGCACCGACGAAGCGGTGCAGGTCTTCCCCGGCGTTGAAGGCCTCGATCAGACCGGCGTCCTCGGAGAGGTGCGCCATGATGCGCATCTCGATCTGCGAGTAGTCGGCGGTGAGCAGCGTCTCGTAGCCGTCGCCGACGTGGAAGGCGGCGCGGATGCGGCGGCCGTCCTCCGTGCGGACGGGGATGTTCTGCAGATTGGGGTCGTTCGATGCGATGCGGCCCGTCGCCGTTCCCACCTGGACGTAGTTGGTGTGGATGCGGCCCGTCGCGTCGATCGACTTGTCGAGTGTCTCGACGATCTGGCGGAGTTTCGTCGCGTCGCGGTGCTCGAGGAGGAGGCCGAGGAACGGGTGCGGGTTGCTCTGTTGCAGGTCGGCGAGGGCGCCGGCATCCGTCGAGAAGCCGGTCTTCGTCGCGCGCGTCTTGGGCATGCCCAACTCCGTGAAGAGCACCTCCTGCAGCTGCTTGGGCGACCCGAGGTTGACCTCGCGCCCGATCTCGGCGAAGGCCCTCTCGGCGATCGCCGCTGCCGTCTCCCCCAGCTCGGAGGAGAGTGCGGCGAGCTCGTCGTGGCTGACGGCAACGCCGCGCAGCTCCATCTCGACGAGCACCGCCAGCGTGGGCATCTCGATGGTCTCGAGCACGCTGCGCGAACCCTCGTCGAGCTGGGCCACGACGACCGGGGCCACCCGAAGCGCGTACCAGGCGTCGACGGGAGCACCGGACGGCACACTGTCGTCCGGAACGAGCTGGTTGAGGTCTGGCTGGGGAACCGTCTCGTCCAGGTGACGGGAGACGAGGTCGGAGAGGGTCTTCTCCTGCCCGCCCGGGCGCAGCAGCCAGCCGGCGACGAGGGCGTCGACGGCCAGGCCGTCGAAGGCGAGACCGGCGCGGCGGATCGCCTTCAGCTGAGTCTTCGCGCCGCACATGATCTTCGGCGCGTCGCTGGCCAGCCACTCCTCGAACGGCTCGTAGTCGCTGCGTCCGGCGATCCACGGCAGGATCACCGCCTCGGTCTCGCTGGCGATGCCGAAGCCGATGGGCATGCCGTCGATGATCTCGACGCTCAGGCCGAGTCCGGCTGGATGGGTAGCGGTGACGCGCTTCAACCAGCCGCGCAGCTCCTCGTCGAGCAGCGACTGGGCCGTCGGGGTCACGGGGATGTCGGCGGCGGGGACCTCTGCGGCCTCTGCGCCAGGCGCGATCTCGGCGCCCTCGGCGAGCTCCTGCTTGAGAACCCGATCGAGCAGGGTGCGGAATTCGAGGCGGGCGAAGATGTCGCGCACGGCCTGCTCATCGATCGGGCCGCGTTCGAGCTCTGGCACGGCGACGGGCAGTTCGAGGTCGGTGACGAGGCGGTTGAGGCGCCGGTTGCGGATCGCGTTCTCTTTCTGCTCGCGCAGATTGTTGCCGACGACGCCCTTGATCTCGTCGGCATGTTCGAGGATGCCGTCGAGGCTGCCGTAGAGGCCGAGCCACTTGACGGCGGTCTTCTCGCCGACCTTGCTGATGCCGATCAGGTTGTCGCTGGACTCACCGACGAGCGCGGCGACGTCCGGGTACTGCTCTGGACGGATGCCGTAGCGCTCCTCGACGGCGGCCGGGTCGTAGCGCTTCAGCTGCGAGACACCCTGCGTGTTCGGGTAGAGCAGCGTGACGTTGTCGTTGACGAGCTGGATGCTGTCACGGTCACCGGAGACGACGAGCACACGGTAGCCCTCCACCGTGCCGCGCACGGAGAGGGTCGCCAGGATGTCGTCGGCCTCGAAGTCTTCCTTCGTGATCGTCACGATGTTCATCGCGGCGAGGGCCTCCTGCAGCAGCGGGATCTGGCCGATGAACTCGGGCGGGGTCTCGCCGCGCGTGCCCTTGTACTCGGGGTACTCCCGCGTCCGGAACGAGAACCGGGAGATGTCGAAGGCGACCGCGATGTGGGTCGGCTTCTCGTTCTTCAGCAGGTTCAGGAGCATCGAGATGAAGCCATGGATGGCATTGGTGTGCTGCCCGTCCCTGGTCTGAAAGCTGTCGACCGGCAGGGCGTAGAACGCCCGGAACGCCAGCGAATGGCCGTCAATGATGAGGAGGGTAGGCTTTTCTGAATCCGACACAGACACAGCCTACAAGCCACCGCCGACAGGCAGCAGGCTTGAGCAGCGCTGGCCGATTTCAAAGGTGACCATGACACAGACGACCCAAGACGCCCTCGACTGGGTGCTGCAGCGTGGAATCGGCGCCCTCGCCGAGAAGATGGGCATCGAGTTCACCGAGTTCAGTGTCGAGCGGGCCGTCGGCCGCATGCCGGTCGAGGGCAACACGCAGCCGGCGATGCTGCTGCACGGTGGCGCATACGTCGTGCTCGGCGAGTCGCTCGGATCCATGGCCGCGAACCTCTGGGCCGGCGCGGGACGCCTCGCCGTCGGCATCGAGATCAATGCGACGCACACCCGCTCAGCCACCTCCGGTTTCGTCACGGGCGTCTGCACGCCGATCCACCTCGGCCGCACGCTGACGACGCACGAGATCGCGGTCAGCGACGAGCAGGGACGCCGCTGCTCCACGATCCGCATCACGAACCTGATCAAGGACCTGCCGCAGCAGGCCTAGCGCTTCGGCGTTAACGAACGAAGAGCGGATGCCATCGGCATCCGCTCTTCGTGTGAAAGCTGTGTCGGCGCCGTTATTTCTTGGCGCTGAGCTGCTCGATGATCGCCTGGGCGACATCGTGCATGGTCAGGCGGCGGTCCATGGACGCCTTCTGGATCCAGCGGAACGCCTCGGGCTCGGTGAGGCCCATCTTCTCGTTGAGCAAGCCCTTGGCGCGGTCGACGAGCTTGCGGGTCTCGAAGCGCTCGACGAGGTCGGTGACCTCGGCCTCGAGGGCGATGATCTGGGCGTAACGCGCCAGTGCGATCTCGATCGCGGGCAGCAGGTCGTTCGGCGTGAACGGCTTGACGACGTACGCAAGGGCTCCGGCCTCTGTCGCGCGCTCGACGAGCTCCTTCTGGCTGAATGCGGTCAGCAGCACGACGGGCGCGATGTGGCCCTTGCTCAGGCGCTCGGCCGCGGAGATGCCGTCGAGCTGGGGCATCTTGACGTCCATGATGACGAGGTCAGGGCGCAGTTCGGTTGCCAGTGCGACCGCGGTCTCACCATCACCGGCCTCGCCTACGACCTCGAAACCGTTGTCACGCAGAATCTCGACAATGTCGAGACGAATCAGGGATTCGTCCTCTGCGACGACGACGCGGCGGGGCGGAGCTGGGGTGTTGTCTGTGTCGGTCACGGGTTCAAGCTTACGGTATTCTGATCGAGGTCTTGTGCGCCGGTGTGGCGGAATGGCAGACGCGGAGCACTCAAAATGCTTTGTCGAGAGACGTGTGGGTTCGAGTCCCACCACCGGCACAATTCACTTTTCACCCTGTCACCGCAGGGTCTTGCCCCTCAGAACGGCGGCGGATCCGGGTACTTCGCTGCGGCCTCCGCCGGCCGCTCCGACCGGGCCGGGCCCGGCGGTCCCGCTCGCGCAGCACGCGTGCAGCCGATCGTGCTGGCCGGGGCTGTTTCCGCGTAGTGCCCGGTCGGCGAGAGCCAGCGCAGGGTGCCATCTCCGGGCGACCAGGCACGCCAGCGGCCATGAGGCCGAGGGTCTTGGCGTGATGCGGCACCCGGGAACAGCTCACTCATTCGGTGCCTCCGCGGATCCAGCGCCAGTGGGGTGCCGTCCTCGGGGTCAATGAGCACGCGGCGGAACGTCGCCGCGTGGACGACGAGTCCGCGCGCGACGTCGGCTGGGATCGAACCGTAGCCGTGGAGCTCGGCCGGCTCATCGGACTGGCCGGTCAGGCTCTGGATGCCGATGGTGATCTGCGGCACGGCAACGAAGACCTCTGGTTTGCTGAACGCCAGCGCGGGCAATGCGGTCGCCGGCGTGCCGTCGATGAGCGTGGGCGCCGCCCGTCCGAGCAGCAGCTCGACGGCGACGTCCGCCTCCAACTGCGCGTGGGTGCTCGGTGCGGTGATCGCCGCGATTCGCACGGGGTCGTCCGCATCACCTGCGGCGACGGCGTCTCCTTGCGCCTGATCGGCCAGCTGGCTGACGCGCTCGGCTACCGACCACGCCTTGTCCGCCTCCAGGTAGAGCTTCAACCAGGCCATGCCATCCTCTGCCGGCTCAAACACTACGCGCCGCTCGGCGCGGCTGTGCGCGGCACGCGCCGTCAGCGCCTCAGGGCTGAGCCGCTCCTGGAGCCGTCTCACGCTCTGACGGAACTGCGTCGGGGACTGGACGCGGGCCTTCGGCAGCGCCTCCGCCTCGAATCGGGCGTGCAGCTCCGGCGGCAGGGTGACCGTTCCGGCGAGGATCTCCCGCGCGTGCCTCTGGCTGATCTCTCCGGCGGCGAGCGCGATCAGCGTGGTCGGAAAGACATTCACGAGCTGCTGCGCCTCATACATCAACGAGTGCATGGTGCGTTCGTGCATCCGGAGAACGAGCGCGATCTCGGCGATCAGGCTGCGCTGGGCGAACTCCTCGTCCAGTGAGCGCCGCCCGCCGAGTGGGTCCGCGATCGCGAGCGCCCTCCGCCTGGCCGCCTCGATCACCCGGTAGGTTTCGGCCTGGGCGTAGCAGAGATAGGCGTTGGCCTCCCCCAGCTCGAAGAGGTACTCGCCGAGCACGGGATCGCCGGCATCGTCCCCGTTCAGCTGGCCCTCGACGGCTTCGTCCATGACCTCAGCATCGCATCGACCACCGACACGGCTTTCCGCAGTCGCGGCGTCGGGTGCCAGCACCCACGTCCTAGGAGAGCTCTCGCGTTCCGAGGATCCGCGCGAGCAGCGACCTCCGGTTGTGCACGGAGGCCTTCGCGAAGATCGCCGTGCAGTGGTCCTGAACGGTCAACTCCGATACGTACATCCGCTCCGCGATGGTGCGCGTGTCTGCTCCGGCAGCGAGCAGCTCGAGCACGGTTCGCTCGCGCGCGCTGAGCGCGTGCGCCGCCGCGAAGAGATCGAGGCGTTCCGCCGGCGATGACGGATCGAGCGAGACGGCGATCTGCTCCCCGACGCGGCCGGCGCGCACCGTCAGCCAGGTGCCGGCCGACAGGTGAACCCGCGCCAGTGGTTCGTGCGCATCGACTCCGGCCTCGACCGCGAGCAACTGGGCCGCGACGTTGTAGACGCTCGCGGGTACGACGGCTCCCCCATCGGATGACGGCACCAGCGCGCCCAGCCAGGCCTCGGCGGCCGGGGTCTGACTCTGCACGACGAGGGCGTCATCGAGCAGGAGCAGCACGGGCCCGCGCGGTTCCGTCGCTGCCGCAGGGATGCTGGTGAATGTCGCAGCCTGGCGAGCGCGGATCGCCCGTGTCATCCCGGGTGCGAGGCTCGCGAGGAAGGCCAACTCCCGTGGCGTGAACGGAACGGCCTCGCCGCTGCGCCACAGGTCGAGGAACCCCCAGCACCCGCGGGAGTCGGCCAACACGAGCGATGCGACGTCGAGCACGGCGTACGCGCGCAGCACCTCGCGCCAGAGCAGGCTGCGCTCCGGCTCGCCGGCACTGGCGCGCAACAGCGAGGTGGCCGCGATGCCGGCATCCGCCAGCGCCGTCCAGCGGTTCAGCTCGGTCAGGTACTTGTACCTGATGAGCCTCGGCAGCTCGCCGTGCGCTGGAACCCGGGCATGCGGGGCCGCGCCCACGGCCGTCTGCGGGTCGGTCAGCACCCAGACGTGGGCGTCGAAGGCGAGCACTCCGCTCAGCTCGCGCAGCACAGCCGATCGGTACTGCGCAGCATCGCTCGTCGCGCCGGCGAGCCGCTCGATCCGCTCGCGCGCACGGCTCAGCGTGTCCGCTGCACCCATGATCCGACACTACGCGCGTTGCGCGGAAGAACCCCACCTTTCTGGGATGGTGACCATCGGGGCCCCGCCCTACGCTGCTGCTGAACAACCACAGGGAGAGGTGAGACGCTCATGATCACGCTGAGGATCGAGCATCCGATCAGTGATTTCGACACGTGGAAGGCCGCGTTCGATCGGGACCCGGCGGATCGGCGGGCGTCCGGCGTGCTCCACTACACAATCTGCCGCCCGCTCGACGACCCCCGATTCGTGACGATCGACCTCGACTTCGCCACCGTGGCCGAGGCGGAAGGCCTGTTGGCAACGATGACGCGGGTGTGGGCCTCCGGCGTCGCGGCGCCAGCGCTTGCGGGCACCCCATACACACGCATCCTGCAGCCCGTCGAGGTCGTCGAACTGGCGCCGTGACCCGCTAACGCCCTCGCAACTCGCGGCGCAGGATCTTGCCTGCGGTCGACTTCGGGATGACATCGATGAACTCGACGACGCGCACCTTCTCGTGCGGCGCGACCCGGCCGGCCACGAAGGCGATCACCTCGTCGGCGCCGAGCTCGACGCCGGGCTGCAGCACGACGAAGGCCTTGGGGATCTCCTGGCCGTCCTCGTCGTCCGCTCCGACGACAGCGGCATCCGCGATGCCGCTGTGCTGCAGCAGGATCGCCTCGAGCACGGCGGGGGCCACCTGGTAGCCCTTGTACTTGATCAGCTCCTTCAGCCTGTCGACGATGCGGTAGATCCCCTCGGCATCCAGCGTCGCCAGGTCGCCGGTGTGCAGCCAGCCGTCCGCATCGATGGTCGCCGCCGTCTCGTCTGGCCGACCGAGGTATCCGGCCATCACCTGCGGGCCGCGAACGAGCAGCTCCCCCGGCTCGCTCTGGCCGGCATCCGGCACCACGACGTCGAGACCCGTCTCGGGGTCGATGACGCGCGACTCCGTGTTCGGCAGGGCGAACCCGACGCTCGACCGGTCGATGTCAGGACGGGCGAGCGGGATGACGTGGGTCGCCGGGCTCGCTTCCGTCATGCCGTAGCCCTGGGCGACGATGCAGCCGAGCCGTGTGGCGACCGCCTCGGCCAGCGCTCCGTTCAGCGGGGCTGCGCCGGAGAAGACGACCTTCACGCTGGAGAGGTCGTAGGCGTTGACCACCGGGTGCTTGGCCAGTGCGACCGCGATCGGCGGGGCGATGAAGAGCCAGTTGCACCGGTGCTCGCTGGTGATGCGGAGGAACTCGACCAGATCGAAGCGCGGCATGGTGACGAGCACGGCGCGCAGGGTGAGCGCATAGTTCAGCAGCACGGTCAGGCCGTAGATGTGGAAGAACGGGAGCACGGCGAGCACGCGCTCGCCCTTCTCGACGCCGATCGCACCGATGCCCTGCGCGACGTTCGCAACGAGGTTCGTGTGGGTGAGCATCACGCCCTTCGGGCGGCCGGTCGTGCCGGAGGAGTACGGCAGCACGGCGATCTGGGTCGCGGGGTCGAAGCTGATCTCCGGCGCCGGCTCCCCCGCCGTCAGCAGGTCGCGCAGCGACGGGTGGCCCTCAGCGCCGTCGAGCACGACGACGCGCTCGGCCGGGATGCCGGCAGCGGTCGCAGCGGCGGCCGCACCGGCGAGCAGCGGCGACACGGTGAAGATCCAGGCCGCACCGGAATCCTTCAGCTGAGCGCCAATCTCCTCGGCCGTGTACAGCGAGTTGATCGTCGTGACGGTGGCGCCTGCACGCAGGATGCCGTGGAACACCGAGGCGAATGCGGGGATGTTCGGACAGAGGAGCCCGATCACATCGCCGAGCACGACGCCGCGCGCGGCCAGGGCACCGGCGATGGCGTCGACATGGGCGCGCAGCTCACCGAAGGTCGTCTCGGCCCCCGAGCCGCCGTCGATGATCGCGACGGAGCCGAGATCCTCGTCACTCAAACCTCCGAACACCGATTCGTACACGCTGACCGCCGGGATGTGCACATCGGGCAAGAGGCTTGCTGGCATCGCTGTCTCCTTTGAGAGTGATGAAGGTGTGCGCACACGCTATCGTGCGACCCCGGACATGCGAAAGGCCCGGTTCTCTCGAACCGGGCCTTTCATGATGGCGAACTAGCTGCGCTTGTACGCGGGAGCCGCCTCGTTGTGGACATCGCCGACGACATGCACGCGGATGTCGTTGGTCGAGCCGATGATTCCGGGAGGGGACCCGGAGATGACGACGACCTTGTCACCGACCTCTGCAAGGCCCTGGCCGAGCAGCACATCGTCAACCTGACCGATCATCTGGTCGGTGTGAGTGACGCGGTCGACCAGGTACGTCTGGATGCCCCAGGTCAGCGCCAGGCGGCGGCGGATGCCGGGCTCCGGCGTGAACGCGACCATGGGGATCTTCGAGCGGATGCGCGACATGCGGCGAGCGGAGTCACCGGACTCGGTGAAGACGCAGAGGAACTTGGCGTCGACGAAGTCGGCGACATCGGCGGCGGCGAGAGTGATCGCGCCACCCTGCGTGCGGGGCTTGACCGTGAGCGGCAGGATGCGCTCCAGGCCGTGCTCCTCCGTCGAGTCCACGATGCGTGCCATGGTCTGCACGGTCACGACCGGGTACTCGCCGACGCTGGTCTCACCGGAGAGCATCACGGCGTCAGCACCGTCGAGGACGGCGTTGGCGACATCCGAGGTCTCTGCACGGGTCGGAACCGGGCTGGAGATCATCGACTCGAGCATCTGCGTCGCGACGATGACCGGCTTGGCCATGCGGCGGGCGAGCTCCACGGCGCGCTTCTGCACGATCGGGACGGCCTCGAGCGGGAGCTCGACGCCGAGGTCGCCACGGGCGACCATGATCGCGTCGAACGCGTCGACGATGCCCTCGAGGGCCTCGACGGCCTGCGGCTTCTCGATCTTGGCGATGACGGGGACGCGACGGCCGACCTCGTCCATGATCTCGTGCACGCGGGTGATGTCCTCCGCGTTGCGCACGAAGGAGAGGGCGATGAGGTCGGCGCCGAGCTCGAGGCCCCAACGCAGATCGTCTTCGTCCTTCTCGGAGAGCGCAGGAACGTTCACGGCAACACCGGGCAGGTTGATGCCCTTGTTGTTCGAGACGGTGCCGGCGACGATCGTCTTGGTCGTGACGACGACGCCGTCGGTCGAAACGACCTCGACACGCACCTTTCCGTCATCGATCAGCAGGAAGTCGCCCGGCTTCACGTCGCCAGGGAGGCCCTTGTATGTGGTTCCGCAGATCTCCTTGGTGCCGAGGATCTCCTCGGTGGTGATCTTGAAGATGTCGCCCTCTGCGAGCTCGTGCGGCCCGTCAGAGAACTTGCCGAGGCGGATCTTGGGACCCTGCAGGTCGACCAGAACGGCCACGGCACGACCGGAGTCGTTGGCTGCCTTGCGCACGTTCTGGTAAACGCCCTCGTGCACGTCATAGGTGCCGTGGCTCAGGTTCATGCGGCAGACGTCGACACCGGCATCGATGATCGCTCTGATCTGCTCATAGCTGGACGTTGCCGGTCCGAGGGTTGCGACGATTTTCGCGCGTCTCATGTTTTGTACTCCGTACTTTGTGCCCGAATGGGCTCAGATGGGTTCTTGTCCGCGGCGGAGCGTTCGTTGGCCCCGCCGCGGAAAGTATTAGAGGCTGAAGCCTCGGTCGGTCGGTCGGACCGGGGAGGGTAGAAGCGTCTCCCCTTCAAGGTACCGGTCTACGGCTGCCGCCGCAGCTCGGCCCTCCGCGATGGCCCAGACGATGAGCGATTGTCCGCGCCCTGCGTCGCCGGCGATGAAGACGCCCTCGTGGCTGCTCTGGTAGTCCGACTCCCGGATGAGGTTGCCGCGCTCGTCGAAACCGACCTCAAGCTGCGGGCTGATGAGCTCCGTCTCCGGCCCGGTGAAGCCGAGGGCCAGGAGCACCAGGTCGGCGGGGATCTCGCGCTCGGTGCCGGACTTCGGCACGCGGCGGCCGTCGACGAACTCGGTCTCCGCCACGCGAACCGCACGCAGCTGGCCGTCCTCGTTCGCGAGGAACTCGACGGTCGACGCGAGGTACTCGCGGGTTCCGCCCTCCTCGTGGGCACTCGACACCTCGAAGACCAGCGGGTCCATCGGCCACGGCTGGTGGCTGGGCCGCGTGTGCCCCGGCTGTTTGCCGATGGCGAGGTTGGTGACGGATGCCGCCCCCTGGCGGTGTGCGGTGCCGATGCAGTCTGCTCCGGTGTCTCCACCACCGAGCACGACGACGTGCTTGCCGTCGGCCACGATCTGGTTCTCGACGGTGTCGCCCGCTCCGACCCGGTTGGCCTGCACGAGGTACTCCATCGCGAAGTGCACGCCGGGCAGGTCGCGTCCGGGGATCGGCAGGTCGCGCGGAACGAGCGCGCCCGTCGCCACAACGACGGCGTCGTAACGCCGGCGCAGTTCGGCCCAGCTGATGTCGACGCCGATGTTCACGCCGGGCCGGAAGCGCGTGCCCTCAGCGGTCATCTGCGCGAGGCGCGCCTCGATGTGGCGCTTCTCCATCTTGAAGTCCGGGATGCCGTAGCGCAGCAGGCCGCCGATGCGGTCGTCACGTTCGAAGACGGCGACGGTGTGACCGGCACGGGTCAGCTGCTGGGCGGCGGCGAGACCGGCCGGGCCGGAACCGACGACGGCAACGGTCTTGCCGGTGAGACGACCGGGCAGGTGCGGCGTCACCCAGCCGTTGTCGAAGGCCTGGTCGATGATCGACACCTCGACCTGCTTGATCGTGACGGCCGGCTGGTTGATGCCGAGCACACACGCCGATTCGCACGGTGCAGGGCAGAGCCGCCCGGTGAACTCCGGGAAGTTGTTCGTCGCGTGCAACCGCTCGCTGGCCGCGTGGCCCTCTCCGCGGTGCATCAGGTCGTTCCACTCCGGGATCAGGTTGCCGAGCGGGCAGCCCTGGTGGCAGAACGGGACACCGCAGTCCATGCAGCGGCCGGCCTGCCGGCGCAGCTGGGTCGGGTCGCCCTGCTCGTAGACCTCTTTCCAGTCCATGAGGCGCACCGACACCGGGCGCCGCGCGGGGAGCTCACGCTCGGTCGTCTTCAAGAAGCCTTTGGGGTCAGCCACCGGTCACCTCCAGGATGCGAGTCCAAACGAGGTCGCCGTCGGGGTCGAGGCCCTCGGCTTCCGCGTTCTTTCGAGTTTCGAGAACCGCGGCGTAGTCGCGCGGCAAGACCTTGACGAAGCGGGATGCCGTCTGGTCGAAGTCGTCGAGCATGCGTGCTGCGACGGGCGAATCGGTCTCGGCGAGGTGCCGTTCCAGCAGGTCGCGCACGATCTCGCGGTCGGCGCTGCCCAGCTCGTGCAGCTCGAGTTCGCCGCTCGCGAGGGAATCGCGGTTGACGCGCTCACGCTTGAGCTCGTAGACGTAGGCGGTTCCACCTGACATTCCTGCACCGAGGTTGCGCCCGGTGCCGCCGAGGATGAGCGCGAGGCCACCGGTCATGTACTCGAGGGCGTGGTCGCCGACGCCCTCGACGACGGCGGTCGCACCCGAGTTGCGCACCAGGAAGCGTTCGCCGACGATTCCGCGGAGGAACAGCGAGCCGCTGGTCGCCCCGTAGCCGATGACGTTGCCCGCGATGACGTTGCGTTCGGCCGCGAACAGGCTGCGGCGGTCCGGCCGCACCGTGATCTGACCGCCGGAGAGACCCTTGCCGACGTAGTCGTTGGAGTCGCCCTCGAGCCGCAGCGTGATGCCGCCGGGCAGGAACGCGCCGAGCGACTGGCCGGCCGAGCCCGTGAGGGTCACCTCGATCGAGCCGCTCGGCAGACCGTTGACGCCGTGGCGCACCGTCACCTCGTGGCCGAGCATGGTGCCGACCGCGCGTTCCGTGTTGCGGATGGGCAACTCGATCTCGACGTGTCCGCCGTGCTCGAGCACATCGGCCGCACGGGCGATCAGCTGGTTGTCGAAGTGCTCGTCGAGCTCGTGCTCCTGCTCCCGCGCGCTCTGGCGCGGTTCGGCGTCCGAGAAGTCCGGGCCGACGAGGATCGGCGTCAGGTCCATGCCCGATGCCTTCCAGTGTTCGAGCGCTGCGGTGGTGTCGAGCAGCTCGTGGTGGCCGACCGCCTCGCCGAGGCTGCGGAAACCGAGCTCGGCGAGGTACTCGCGCACCTCCTGGGCGATGAACTCGAAGAAGTTCACGACGAACTCCGGCTTGCCGGTGAAGCGCTTGCGCAGTTCGGGGTTCTGAGTCGCGACGCCGACGGGGCAGGTGTCGAGGTGGCAGACGCGCATCATGATGCAGCCCTCCACGATCAACGGCGCCGTGGCGAAGCCGAACTCCTCCGCGCCGAGCAGCGCGCCGATCACGACGTCGCGGCCGGTCTTCAGCTGGCCGTCCACCTGCACGACGACGCGGTCGCGCATGCCGTTGAGCATGAGCGTCTGCTGCGTCTCGGCCAGGCCGAGCTCCCACGGCGTTCCCGCGTGCTTGAGCGAGTTGACCGGGCTGGCCCCTGTTCCGCCGTCGTGGCCGGAGACCAGGATGACGTCGGAGAGCGCCTTCGCGACACCGGCCGCGACAGCGCCGATGCCGGACTGGCTCACCAGCTTGGTGTGGATGCGGGCCTTCGGGTTCGCACGCTTCAGGTCGAAGATGAGCTGCTTGAGGTCTTCGATCGAGTAGATGTCGTGGTGCGGGGGCGGCGAGATCAGGCCGACACCGGGGGTGCCGTGCCTGGTGCGCGCGACCCAGGGGTAGACCTTGGTCGACGGCAGCTGGCCGCCCTCACCGGGCTTGGCGCCCTGGGCGAGCTTGATCTGGATGTCGTCGGCGTGCGTCAGGTACATGCTCGTGACGCCGAAACGGCCGGATGCCACCTGCTTGATGGCGCTGCGGCGCTCCGGGTCGAGCAGGCGGTCGAGGTCCTCGCCGCCCTCACCCGTGTTCGACTTCGCGCCGAGGCGGTTCATCGCGATGGCGAGGGTCTCGTGCGCCTCCTGCGAGATGGAGCCGTAGCTCATCGCGCCGGTGGAGAAACGCTTGACGATCGATGCGACCGACTCCACCTCCTCCAGCGGCACGGCAGGGCGACGTCCGGTGCGGAGCCCGAACATGCCGCGCAGCGTCATGAGGGTCTCGGCCTGGTCGTCGACGAGCTTCGTGTACTCGCGGAAGATGTCGTAGCGGCGGGTGCGGGTGGCGTGCTGCAGGCGGAACACCGTCTCCGGGTTGAAGAGGTGGGGAGAGCCGTCGCGGCGCCACTGGTACTCGCCGCCGGTCTGCAGGCGCTCGTGCACCGTGACGGCTGCGTCCTCCGGGTAGGCGGAGGTGTGCCGCTGCAGGTTCTCGGCCGCGATGACCTCGAGCCCGACACCGCCGAGCTTGGAGGTGGTGCCGGTGAAGTACTGCGCGATGAACTCCTCGTCGAGGCCGATGGCCTCGAAGGCCTGGGCGCCGGAGTAGGAGGCGATCGTGGAGATGCCCATCTTCGACATGATCTTCAGGACGCCCTTGCCGAGCGCCTTGATGACGTTGGCGACGGCCTTCTCCGGCGTGACGTCGGTGATGACACCGCTGCGCACGAGGTTCTCGCAGCTCTCCATCGCCAGGTACGGGTTCACGGCCGATGCGCCGTAGCCGATCAGCAGGGCGACGTGGTGCACCTCGCGCACATCGCCGGCCTCGACGATCAGGCCGACCTTCATGCGGTTCTCTGAGCGGGTGAGGTGGTGGTGAACGGATGCCGTCATCAGCAGCGACGGGATCGGAGCGAGGTCCTTGTTGGAGTCGCGGTCGCTCAGCACGATGAAGCGGGCGCCGGCGTCGATGGCCGCGTCGACCTCGAGGTTGAGTGCAGCGAGGCGGTCACGCATGGCGTTGACACCCTCGTCGAAGCGGTAGAGGCCCCGGATGGTGACGGTGCTGCGGCTGCCGGGGTACGGGTCGATGTGCTGGATCTTCGCCAGCTCGTCGTTGTCGATCACCGGGAAGGTGAGCGAGACCTGGCGGGCGTGCTCCGGTCCGGCGCTGAGCAGGTTGTGCTCCGGCCCGACCGAGCTTCCGAGCGAGGTGACGACCTCTTCACGGATCGAGTCGAGCGGCGGGTTCGTCACCTGGGCGAACTGCTGCGTGAAGTAGTCGAAGATCAGCCGGGGGCGCTCGGAGAGCACGGCGATTGGCGTATCGGAGCCCATGGCGCCGAGCGGCTCCGCACCGAAGCGCGCCATCGGCGTGAGCAGCAGGCGCACCTCCTCCTCGGTGTAGCCGAAGGTCCGCTGGCGGCGCACGACGGATGCGGGCGGGTGCACGATGTGCTCGCGCTCCGGCAGCTCGGCGAGCTTGATGCGGCTCTCCTCGAGCCACTCCCCCCACGGCTCGGATGCCGCCAGCTCCGCCTTGATCTCGTCGTCCTCGATCAGCCGGCCTGCGACCGTGTCGACGAGGAACATCTTGCCCGGACGGAGCCGTCCCTTGCGCACGATGGTGGCCGGATCGAAGTCGAGCACGCCGATCTCGCTGGCGAGCACGACGAGGCCGTCGTCGGTGACGACGAAGCGGCCTGGACGGAGGCCGTTGCGGTCGAGGGTCGCACCGACGAGGGACCCGTCGGTGAAGACGATCGCCGCCGGGCCGTCCCACGGCTCCATGAGCATCGAGTGGTAGTCGTAGAAGTCCCGACGTTCAGCATCGATCTCGCTCTGGTTCTCCCAGGCCTCCGGCACCATCATCATGACGGAGTGCGGCAGGGACCGACCGGAGAGCGTCAGCAGCTCGACGACCTCATCGAAGGAGGCGGAGTCGCTTGCGCCGGGGGTGACGATGGGCAGCAGCGGGGCGAGGTCGCCGAGCAGCTCGGACTCGAGCTGCGACTGCCTGGCCCGCATCCAGTTGCGGTTGCCCTGGATCGTGTTGATCTCACCGTTGTGCGCGATCATGCGGAACGGCTGGGCCAGCGGCCACGACGGGAAGGTGTTCGTGGAGTACCGCGAGTGCACGAGGGCGAGCTTGGAGGCGAAGCGCTCGTCGGAGAGGTCGGGGTAGAAGGGCTCCAGCTGGAGCGTGGTGACCATGCCCTTGTAGACGAGGGTGCGGCACGACAACGAGGCGAAGTAGATCTCAAGCTCTCGTTCTGCGCGCTTGCGCAGCCGGAAGGTCTGGCGGTCCAGCTCGATGCCGGAGAGGGGCGCTCCGCTCGCGGAGCTGCGTGCGCTCTGCACGTAGAAGGCCTGGATGGCGGGCATCGCGGCCCTGGCCAGCGTTCCGACCTCGTCGGGCCGGACGGGCACCTCGCGCCAGCCGAGGACGCTGAGGCCCTCTTCCTCCGCGATCGCGGCGAGCGAGCGCTTGATGGCGGTGCGCGCGGTCGGGTCGGTGGGGAGGAATGCGTTGCCGACGGCGTAACGGCCGGCGGCAGGAAGTTCGAAGTCGGTCACCGCCCGGAGGAAGGCGTCCGGGATCTGGGTGATGATGCCTGCGCCGTCACCGGTTCCCGCATCGGAACCGATGGCGCCGCGGTGCTCGAGGTTGCGCAGCGCGTCGAGCGCGGCCGTGATGATGTCGTGGCCGGCCGTGCCACGCAGCGTTGCGACCATGGCGAGGCCGCACGCGTCCTTCTCATGAACAGGGTCGTAGAGACCCTGCCGACCCGGGATTTGACTGAACCTCGTAAAGGTGGATTGAAACGTCACGACTGACCGTCCTCACGAATGATGTGCAAGGGGACGCCATCGGCCCGTGGGTGGGATTGTGCCGCCCCCTTGATGCGAGGGGTGTTCAGCGGGACTCGGAAGTGACGAGCCTCTAGGGAAGTTGGCCGCTTGTGCTTGTGGCAGCGGCGGCAGACTTCTGAACATCCGCGGCGCCGTTGCCGTCTTCGTCGTTGTCGAAATCTGCGTTGTCAGATTCTATATCAGCGTCGGCCGCACTCCATTCACGTCCGGGCACGTATGGGCTGATCTCGACCCCGGTGTGACGGCGCGACTGCACGATGAAGATCACGACACCGACCGCGATGGCGACCCAGGCAGCCCAGATGTTGGTGCGGACGCCGAGGAACATCTCACTCGGGTCGACCCGGATGGCTTCGAAGAAGCTACGGCCAACGCCGTACCAGATCAGGTATACAGCGAATGCCTTGCCCCAGCGCAGCGTGATCTTGCGCTCGAGGAACAGGATGACGGCGACGCCGAGCACGTTCCAGAGGATCTCGTAGAGGAATGTGGGGTGGAAGAGGGTTCCCTCCGGAAGCCCGACCGGGAACGCCGGGTTGTCCGAAGAAATTTCCAGACCCCACGGCAAAGTCGTCGGCAATCCGTACAACTCGTGGTTGAACCAGTTGCCGAGACGGCCCATGGCCTGGGCCAGGAGCATGCCGGGAGCCAGGGCGTCCGCGAACGTCCAGAACCGGATGCCGGTCATGCGGCATCCGATGAACGCACCGACGGCACCGCCGAGAAGCGCACCGAAGATGGCGTTGCCGCCCTCCCAGATGTACAGGGTGCGCAGCAGATCCGCTCCGGGGTAGAAGTAGTCGCCCGGGTGGGTGAGCACGTGGTAGATGCGCGCACCGATGATGCCGAGCGGCACGGCCCAGAGGATGATGTCGAGCACGATTCCCGGCTCTGCACCCCGCTTGGTCAGGCGCATGCTGGTCATGATCGTCGCGGCGACGATGCCGGCCAGGATGCACAGGGCGTAGGCGTGGATGCGGAACGGACCGAGGTCGAAGTAGCTCCACTCAGGACTCGGAATGCTCAACGGTGCAAACACCAGTACTACCCTTTCGTTGGTTTCTGTGAGTCTAGACGGCGTGGCTAGGCTGCGGACTTGCCGGCAGCGAGCTGCTGGGCGAGTGCGCCGACGGCGTCGACTCCCCCGTCGGCCAGTGCCTTGACGAGCGCGGAGCCGACGATCGCGCCGTCGGCGTAGCCGAGCACTTCGCGCACCTGCTCAGGCGTCGAGATGCCGACGCCGACGCACGCGCTGGTCGAGCCCGCCTCACGGAGGCGCTCGATCAGGCCGCGCGCAGCGGCATCGACATCGGCGCGGGCACCGGTGATGCCCATCGTCGAGACGGCGTAGACGAAGCCGCGGCTGGCGTCGACGACGCGCCGCAGGCGTTCGGGGGTGGAGGTCGGTGCCGCAAGGAACACGCGGTCGAGGCCGGTGCGCTCAGAGGCCGCGATCCAGTCCGCTCCCTCATCGGGGATGAGGTCAGGCGTGATCAGGCCGGCGCCGCCGGCCGCGGCGAGCTCGTCGGCGAAGCGATCGACGCCGTACTGCACGACGGGGTTCCAGTAAGTCATGATCAGCACGGGTGCCTTCACCTGGGCGGTGATCGCCGAGACGGCCGCGAAGCCGTCGCGCAGGCGGAAGCCGTCGGCCAGGGCGCGCTGGGTGGCGGCCTGGATGACGGAGCCGTCCATCACGGGGTCGGAGTACGGCAGTCCCATCTCGAGGATGTCGACACCGTTCTCAACCAGGGCGACCGCGGCGTCGACGCTGGCGCCGAGGCTCGGGAATCCGACGGGGAGGTAGCCGATGAGGGCGCCGCTGCCGGCGTCTACCCTGGTGCGGATTGTCGATTCGACCGAACTCATGACTGCCGTGCCCCCTGGTCGATCAAGTTGAAGTAGCGTCCGGCGGTTTCCATGTCCTTGTCGCCGCGGCCGCTGAGGTTGACGAGGATCGTCGAATCCGGTCCGAGCTCGCGGCCGAGCTCGAGGGCGCCGGCGAGGGCGTGAGCGGATTCGATGGCCGGGATGATGCCCTCTGTGCGGCTGAGCAGCATGAGTGCGTCCATGGCTGCGGCATCCGTAACCGGGCGGTACTGGGCGCGACCGATGCTGTTCAGCCAGGCGTGCTCCGGGCCGACGCCCGGGTAGTCGAGGCCGGCGGAGATCGAGTGCGACTCGTAGGTCTGGCCGTCCTCGTCCTGCAGCATCATGCTGCGCGCGCCGTGCAGGACGCCTGGGCGCCCCTTCGTGATCGTGGCGGCGTGCTTCGGCGTGTCTGCGCCCTCGCCGGCCGCCTCGTAGCCGTAGAGGGCGACGGATGGGTCGTCGAGGAAGGCGTGGAAGATGCCCATGGCGTTGGATCCGCCGCCGACGCAGGCCGCGACGGCATCCGGGAGGGAGCCGGTGAGCGCGAGAACCTGCTCGCGGGCCTCTTCTCCGATGATCTTCTGGAAGTCACGGACCATGGCGGGGAACGGGTGCGGACCCGCGACGGTGCCGAAGATGTAGTTGGTGTTCTCGACGTTGGTGACCCAGTCACGCATGGCGTCGTTGATGGCGTCCTTCAGCGTGCGGGATCCGGCCTTGACGGCGACGACCTCCGCGCCGAGCAGGCGCATGCGGGCGACGTTGAGCGCCTGGCGCTCGGTGTCGACCTCGCCCATGTAGACGACGCACTCGAAGCCGAACAGGGCTGCGGCCGTCGCGGTGGCGACGCCGTGCTGGCCAGCGCCCGTCTCGGCGATGACGCGGGTCTTGCCGATGCGCTTGGTGAGCAGCGCCTGGCCGAGCACGTTGTTGATCTTGTGCGACCCGGTGTGGTTCAGGTCTTCACGCTTGAGGATGATGCGGGCGCCGCCCGCGTGCTCGGCGAAGCGCGGCACCTCGGTGATGATCGACGGGCGACCGGTGTAGCTCTTGTGCAGCTCGGTGAGCTCGGCGGCGAAGGCCGGGTCCTTCTTCGCGATGTCGTAGGCGAGGGTGAGCTCATCGAGCGCGGCGACGAGCGACTCCGGAACGAAGCGGCCGCCGAAGTCGCCGAAGTACGGGCCGAGCTCGTCGCGCAGCTTGGAATCAGACATCTAGACCGCCAGGAATTCGGAGAGGGTGCGGATGGGGTCGCTCGTCACGAGCGCTTCGCCGACCAGGACGACGTCGGCGCCGGCCGAACGGTAGTGCGCGACATCCGCGGCCGAGAGAACCGCGGACTCTGCCACCTTGATAGTGCCGGCGGGGATGCGCCCGGCCAGGGTGCCGAAGAGGTTCTTGTCGAGCTCGAAGGTGGAGAGGTTGCGCGCGTTGACACCGATCAGTGAGGCCCCGAGGTCGATGGCCCGGTCGAGCTCATCCGCGCTGTGCGTCTCGACGAGCGGCGTCATGCCGAGCTCGAGGATCAGCGTGTGCAACTCGGTGAGCAGCGGCTGCTCGAGCGCGGCGACGATGAGGAGCACGAGGTCGGCTCCTGCCGCGCGGGCCTCGAGCACCTGGTACGGCGTCGCGATGAAGTCCTTGCGCAGCACGGGCAGGCTGACCGCCGCCCGCACTGCCTCGAGGTCGGCGAGGGAGCCGCCGAAGCGGCGCTCCTCCGTCAGCACGCTGATCGCGCTGGCTCCGCCGGTCTCGTACGCCGCCGCCAGCGCCGCTGGATCGCGGATCTCGGCGAGCTGTCCGCGCGACGGGCTCGCCCGCTTGACCTCTGCGATGACCTTGACGCGCTCGGCCGGGGCCAGGGCGCGCAGGGCATCGATCGCGGGCGGGCGTGCGAGCGCCGCGGCCTCGACGGTGGCGTATGGCCGGCTCAGCCGACGCCGTTCGGCGTCTTCAACGGAACCGGCGGTGAGCTCGGAGAGCACTCGCTAGTGCGCTTTCGGAGCGTACTTCGGGCCGTTCGTGCCGTAACCGGCCTTGGCGAGCACCCAGCCGACGATCAGGCCGACGACCAGGAGGCCTGCCGAGGCCCAGACGAGCCACTGCACGTCGAGGAAGAACGCGACGGTGCCGATCAGGAAGGCGATGAGCATGATGAAGACCGAGGTCCATGCGGCCGGCGAGTGGCCGTGGCCTGGATCAACTGACTCTGTACTCATGGTGCTCCTTAAAAAGTTCTGAAGGGGGTGATGGAAAGTCTAGCGGTTCCGGGGCTGCGGCCCCGGCTACTGCTCCGTCGGGTCGCTGCCGCGGCTGAGTTCGTCCCAGTTGTCGATGGCCGTGTCCTTGGCGCTCAGCGGTGCGGCATCGGCGTTCGACATACGCACGGCCTGATACTTGCGGCCGGGTCCTGGCCAGCGCTTGCTGGTCACGAGCACGGCGATTCCGGCCGCCGCGAACAGCAGGCCGGAGACGACGCCGACCCACGGCCAGAGCGTGATGCCGGCATCCGTGATCAGCGCGAGCACCGAGTTGTCGCCTGCGACACCGGTGAGCGTGCTCACGCTGGCGATCGCGGCACCGGCCGGGTTGGTGATGGCGGAGAAGGAGGCGAGCACGACGGAGAGGCCGAGCAGCACCTCGAGCGCGCCGAGCACGATGCGGAACACGGGGCCGGCGATGGTGAGCGCGCCGCCGAGGGCGAGCCCGGCGAGGGCCAGCGCCGAGAGCGCAGGCGCTGCGGCCGCACCGTCGATCTCGACCGGGTTGACGCCGATGTGCGCGATCACCCAGGTCTGGGTCCAGGCCAGCATGGCGAGCACGGCGGCAAGCAGCCCGGCGAGCACGGCGCTGAGTTTGATCCGTGATGCACTCATGGTCACTGCACCCGTCGCAGCGCGTTCGCGATGGCGACGGCCCGCAGGGGGGCTGCCGCCTTGTTCTGCGACTCCTCGAACTCCGACTGCGGAACCGAGTCGAGCACGAGTCCGCCGCCCGCCTGCACCCTGGCGACCCCGCCCATGATGGTCGCGGTGCGGATGGCGATGGCGAGGTCGGCGTCGCCGGCGAAGCCGAAGTAGCCGACGACTCCCCCGTAGACGCCGCGCTGGGCCGGCTCGAGGTCGTCGATGATCTGCAGGGCGCGCGGCTTCGGCGCACCGGAGAGCGTGCCGGCCGGGAAGGTGGCACGGAACACCGAGATCGCGTTCTTGCCCGCGACGAGGTCACCCTCGACCGAGGAGACGATGTGCATGATGTGGCTGAAACGCTCGACCCTCATGAACTCGGTCACTTCGACGCTGCCGGGCGTGCAGACCTTCGCCAGGTCGTTGCGGGCGAGGTCGACGAGCATGAGGTGCTCTGCGCGCTCCTTGGCGTCGGCGAGCAGCTCGGTCTCGAGCTCGTTGTCGGCGTCCGGGGTCGCGCCGCGGGGCCGCGACCCGGCGATCGGGTTCGTGAAGACGCGCTTGTTGGAGACCTTGACCAGCGCCTCCGGCGAGGAGCCGACGATCCAGTACGGCTCGTCATCCGGCGTCTCGAGGCTGAGCAGGTACATGTACGGGCTCGGGTTGAGGCTGCGCAACACCCGGTAGACGTCGATCGGCGTCGCCGTGCAGTCCTCCTCGAAGCGCTGCGAGATGACGACCTGGAAGATGTCGCCGTCGCGGATGTGCTCCTTGGCCGTCTCGACCGAGGCCAGGAAGTCCTCGCGCTTCGTGCGCGAGCGCGCCGTCGGCGTCGTGTTCATGTCGACCTCGGCCAGCCAGGCCTCCGAGGGCTGCGCGAGTCGCTGCTGCAGGCTGTCGAGGCGGGCCTGCGCATCGGCCCAGAGCTCGTCGGCGCCCTCGCGGCCGTCGTTGAGCACATTGGCGATGAGCTGGACGGTTCCGTACTTGTGGTCGATCGCGACGAGGTCCGCGACGAAGCTGAATGCCTGGCCCGGCACGGCGTGCTCGGCCGGCGGCCGGTCGGGCAGCCGCTCGATCTGGCGGATCGCCTCCCAGCCGATGAAGCCGACGAGTCCGCCGGTGAGCGGGGGGACGTCCGGCAGCCGCGGCGTCTTCCAGCGTTCGAAGAGCTGCTCGAGCGCGGCGAGGGGGGCGAGCTGTGCCGCATCGCCGAGCACGCGCTCTGCCGATGCGCCGTAGTCGATCCAGGCGACGGCGTCATCCGTCTGGGTGAGCACACCGAAGGATGAGACTCCGACGAAGGAGAACCGCGACCAGATGCCGCCCTGCTCGGCCGATTCGAGCAGGAAGCTGCCGGGGCGGCCCTCCGCCAGCTTGCGATAGATGTTGACGGGCGTCTCGCCATCGGCGAAGAGCTGACGCATCACCGGGATCACCCGGTGCTCTGCGGCGACGGCGTCAAAGGTTGCGCGGTTCGTTGTTCCGGTGCTCATCGGATGGGGCTCCGTTCGGACAATGTCGAGGACGAGGAAGTGGGTCTAGGACGGCAGGATGACTGGCCGGAGGGGGTCGACGTCGAAGCAGCTGTGCGCGCCGGTGTGGCAGGCGGCGCCGATCTGCTCGACCTGCACGAGCAGGGTGTCTGCGTCGCAGTCGAGGGCGGCACCTCGCACGAACTGCGCGTGCCCGGAGGTGTCGCCCTTGCGCCAGTACTCCTGGCGGGAGCGCGACCAGAAGGTGACACGCCCCTCGCTGAGGGTGCGGCGGAGCGCCTCGGCGTTCATCCAGCCCATCATCAGCACCTCGCCGCTGTCGTGCTGCTGAATGATCGCGGGCAACAGCCCGTCGCCGTTGAACACGGCACGGTCGATCACGGCGTCGATGCTGTCCTGATCGTTCACGGCGTTCATGCGCGCACCGGCATTCCCTCGGCCGCGAGGGCCGCCTTGACGTCGCCGATGCTGAGCTCCCCGTTGTGGAAAACGGATGCCGCCAGCACGGCGTCGGCCCCTGCTGCGATCGCCGGGGGGAAGTGTGTCGCGGCACCCGCGCCGCCCGATGCGATCACCGGGACCGTGCTGAGCTCGCGGATCGCGCGGATCAGCTCGAGGTCGAAGCCCTGCTTCGTGCCGTCGGCGTCGATCGAGTTGACGAGCAACTCGCCGACACCGAGCTCGATCGCCTGCTTCGCCCACGCGAGGGCGTCGAGATCCGTCTCCGTGCGGCCACCGTGGGTGGTCACGACGAAGCCGGACTCGGTGCGCTCGCTGCGCTTGATGTCGAGCGAGAGCACGAGCACCTGGGAACCGAAACGGTCGGCGATCTCGGCGATCAGCGCCGGGCGGGCGATGGCTGCGCTGTTCACACCGACCTTGTCAGCGCCGTTGGCCTGCAGCTTCGAGACGTCCTCGACGCTGCGGATGCCGCCGCCGACGGTGAGCGGGATGAACACCTGCTCGGCTGTCGCCCTCACGACGTCGTACGTCGTCGCGCGGTTGTCGACCGTTGCGGTGACGTCGAGGAAGGTGAGTTCGTCTGCGCCCTGCTCGAAGTAGCGCTTGGCGAGTTCGACCGGGTCGCCAGCGTCACGCAGGTTCTGGAAGTTGACGCCCTTGACGACGCGGCCGTCGGCCACGTCGAGGCACGGGATCACGCGAACGGAGAGAGACATCGTCGCCGCCCTAGAGTCTGGCTGCGTGGATCGAGCTGACCAGGATGGCGCGGGCGCCGATCTCGTAGAGCGCGTCCATCATGTGGTTCGTCTCCGCACGCGGGATCATGACCCGCACGGCTGCCCACTCCGGGTCGTGCAGCGGCGAGACCGTCGGCGACTCGATGCCGGGGGCGACGCGAGTCGCCTCCTCGAGCAGGGCGACGGGGATGTCGTAGTCCATGATCACGTACTGGCGGGCGACGAGAACGCCCTGGAGGCGGCGCAGCAGCGTCGCGACACCCGGCTTCTCGTCTTCCGAGCGGATCAGCACGGCGGTCGACTCGAGGATGACGGGGCCGAAGATCTCGAGGCCGGCCGCGCGGAGCGTCGCACCCGTTGAGACGACGTCGGCGACGGCATCCGCGACCCCGAGGCGCACGGCGGATTCGACGGCGCCGTCGAGCTTGACGAGTTCGACCTCGATGCCCTCGGCACGGAGGAAGTCGCCGACGAGGCCGGGGTAGCTGGTTGCGACGCGCACACCGGCGAGGTCGCTCAACTGACGGAAGCGGTCGGAGGGGCCGGCGAAGCGGAAGGTGGACGCGGCGAAGTCGAGCTCGTGCACCTCGCGCGCAGGCGAGCCGGAGTCGAGCAGCAGGTCGCGGCCGGTGATGCCGACGTCGAGCGCGCCAGAGCCGACGTAGGTGGCGATGTCGCGCGGGCGCAGGTAGAAGAACTCCACGTCGTTGCGCGGGTCTGGCGTGTGCAGTTCGCGCGGGTCGCGGCGGCCGGCGTAACCGGCCTCGAACAGCATCTGGGCGGCGGTTTCAGACAGGGCGCCCTTGTTGGGCACGGCAATTCTCAGCATGGGGGTGACGCTCTCTTGGTCGTTTCTCACGGACATCGGTGACTCGTTGATCTGGCGCTGAGCTCAGCGGATCAGAGATGTCGGTAGATGTCGGCGGGGCTGAGCCCCTTCGCGACCATGAGCACCTGCAGGTGGTACAGCAGCTGCGAGATCTCCTCGGCTGTTTCTGCGTCGCTCTGGTACTCGGCGGCCATCCAGACTTCGGCGGCCTCCTCGACGATTTTCTTACCAATGGCGTGCACGCCGGCGTCGAGTTCACGAACGGTTCCCGAACCTTCTGGGCGGGTCCTGGCCTTCTCAGTGAGCTCGGCGAAGAGTTCGTCGAAAGTTTTCACCTCTACAGGTTACTAGTGCTGGTGAGCGGATGACGCCGCGGCGGCGCGCAGAGCAACAATCTGCTCCTCCGGCTCCCCCACGTTGAACACGGCCGAGCCGGCGACGAAGGTGTTCGCGCCGTTCTCCGCCGCGATCCCGATCGTGTCGAGGCTGACGCCGCCGTCGACCTGGAGCCAGATGTCGAGGCCGGATGCCGCGACGGCGTCAGCCGTGCGGCGGAGCTTCGGCATCATGTCCGTCATGAAGCTCTGCCCGCCGAAGCCGGGCTCGACGGTCATGATGAGGATCTGGTCGAATTCAGGCAGCAGCTCGAGGTACGGCTCGATGTAGGTGCCAGGCTTCAGCGCGATGCCGGCTCTGGAACCGATCTGGCGCAGTCGCCTGGCCAGGGCGACCGGGTCGCTCGCGGCCTCGGCGTGGAAGGTGACGGAGAACGCGCCCGTCTCGGCATAGCCGGGGGCCCAGCGGTCGGCGTCGTCGATCATCAGGTGAACGTCGAGCGGGATCGGCGAGACCTGCTGCAGCCGGTTCACCATCGTCGGGCCGAAGGTGAGGTTTGGCACGAAGTGGTTGTCCATCACGTCGACGTGCACGAGGTCGGCCGAGCTGATCCGCCCGAGCTCATGCTCGAGGTTCGCGAAGTCGGCTGTCAGGATGCTGGGGTTGATGCGGGTCGACATGATCCCCATGCTATCGATCGGAGCGATCAGTGCTTGCGGAAGAGGGCGATGAACATGGCGTCTGTACCGTGGCGGTGCGGCCAGAGCTGCGCGGTCAGGCCGTTGCCCCCGATGTCGAGCGGGTTCGCCGCGATGCCATCGAGGATGTCACGGGTGGGCAGCTGCTCGAGCGCGTCACCCCAGCGGGCGACCGCGCCGTTGACGGCTCCGAGGGTCTCGCCGAGGTGCGGGGAGCAGGTGACGTAGGCGAGGATGCCGCCGGGCTTCAGCGCCTGGAATGCGGCGTCGAACAGCTTGCCCTGCAGCACGCTCAGCTCGGCGACGTCGCCGGGCGACTTCCGCCAGCGGGCCTCAGGGCGTCGGCGCAGCGCTCCCAGCCCGGTGCACGGGGCGTCGAGCAGGATCCGGTCGAACTCGGCCGGGTGGGCCGCGCCGATCGTCGTGCCGTCGAGTTCCCAGACCGGGACATCACCGGGGACGCCGGCGATGGCGTTGCGGACGAGCCCGGCGCGGGCGGGAACGAGCTCGTTCGCGATGAGCGTCGCCTCGCTGAGGCGCGCCTCGGCGGCCAGCAGCGCCGCCTTGCCGCCCGGTCCGGCGCAGAGGTCGAGCCAGCGCTCCCCCGGCCGCACCGGCTCCGCCCGGCTGAGCGCCAGCGCGGCCAGCTGCGAGCCTTCGTCCTGCACGCGCACCGCGCCGCCGAATCGATCGGTGACCCCGAGCGGGTCGCCGCCGGAGAGCTCGAAGCCGATCGGCGAGAAGCGGTTGGCGTCCCCGAGCGCTGCGGCATCCGTTGCATCGACAAGGCCGGGCAGCGCGGCCAGGTTCACCTTGGGCGCGGCGTTGTCGGCCTCGAGCAGCTGCTCGAGCTCCGAGCCACGGCCCTCCGCCTCGAGCGCGGTGCGGAGCGCACGGACGACCCAGGCCGGGTGGGAGTGGAGCACGGCGAGCTTCTCGTCCGCGCCCTCCGTTTCGTCCTGCACCCAGCCGCGCCACTCCTCGAGCGAACTGCGCGAGATCGTGCGCAGCACGCCGTTGGTGAAGCCGGTCGCCGAGCGGGAGGCCACCTGGCTGGCGAGCGCAACCGACTCGTTCACGGCCGCGTGGGTGGCGACGCGGGTGGCGAGCAGCTGGTGCGCGCCGAGGCGGAGCACGTCGAGGACGGCCGGGTCGATCTTGTCGACGGTGCGGTCGGCGACGAGTTCGATCACCTTGTCGTAGAAGCCCTGCATGCGCAGGGTGCCGTAGGTGAGTTCGGTGGCGAGGGCCGCGTCCGCGCTGTTGAGCCTGGCCCGCTGGATGCGGCTCGGCAGGAGCAGATTGGCGTATGCGTCGGACTCGCGTACCGCGGCGATCACCTCGTAGGCGACGAGCCGGGCCGGCTGCACGCTCTGCTGGGGGCGCGGCGCACGCGCCGGACGCGCGTTGCTGCCGGAATTCTGTCTGCGATCGCTCATTCGGCGATCACCTCCTCTGCTGCGATTCCACGCCACCAGTCGCTGGCGTTCATCGGGGTCTTGCCCGCCGGCTGCACACGCAGCAGCTCGAGCGGGTGGCTGGCTGTGCCGACGAGCACGCGGCCGTCGACGGAACGGATGCGGCCGGGCGCGAGTGGCTCGGCATCCCTGGCGTGGCGCATCTCGTGAATCTTGAAGCGGGCGCCGTCGATCACCGTGAACGCGCCCGGCTCGCTCGTGACGCCCTGGTAGCGGTGGAACACGGATGCCGCCTGCTCCGCCCAGTCGAGCCTGGCGTCGTCGATGCTGAGCTTGGCCGCCGGCGTCGCCTCCCCGCTCTGCGGGGTCGCGACGGCGCTGCCGTCGGCGAGGCCGTCGACCACGCGGCCGAGCAGCTCCGCTCCGGAGTCCGCCAGGTCGGCGAGGAGCGTCGCCGCCGTGCTCTCCTCGGTGATCTGCTGTTCGATGCGGCCGAACACCGCTCCGGCGTCGAGGGCAGGGACCAACTGGAACACGTCGGCGCCGGTGACGGCATCACCGGCGATGAGGGCACGCTGCACCGGGGCGGCGCCGCGCCACCTCGGCAGCAACGAGAAGTGCAGGTTGATCCAGCCGAGCCGCGGCGTGCTGAGCAGCGGCTCGCGCACGAGTCCGCCGTAGGCCACGATCACGCCGAGGTCAACGCCGAGCGCGGCGATCTCGTCCGTGACGGCCTCGTCGAGCCAGTTGGCCTTGATGATCGGAAGCCCGAGCTCTGCTGCGGCCTGGGCGACGGGCGACGGCGTGAGGATGCGTTTGCGGCCGAGCGGGGCGTCGGCGCGCGTCAGCACGGCCACGATCTCGTGCCGGCTGGCTGCAAGCAGCCGCAGGCTCGGAACGGCCGCGTCCGGCGTACCGGCGAAGACGAGTTTCATCTAGAAGATCTCCGGGTCATCGAATCGAACTCTCAGTGTAGGTGCGGGCCGGAAGGCCCCACCCTTGGGCGGGCGTCTGCGCGAGCTGGCGACGGCCACGATCCCGGCGCGCAGTCGCCTGGCAACGTCGGCGCCCGCTCCGTAGTCGAAGCGCACGATCGCACGCATCAGGCCGTCGGATGCCGCAGCCGCACCGGGTGCGATCGGAGCGGGAACGGGGCCGAGGATGTCGACGCCGTCCAGTTCCCGCAGTTCGGCCAGCGTCGTCTCCAGCACGGCCGGTGCCGCGGTGACGGACGCCGTGCGCACGGCCGGCGGGAAACGGAGCGCGCGGCGGTCAGCGAACTCGCTCGCCGCCCAGCCGGCCTGCTGCCAGGTGGCCAGCGCCGTCGCGAGGGCGCCGCCGACGCCGGCGAGCAGCACGGGCGCGCCCGGCGTGGCCAGGGCGGCGGCGTTGGACCACCAGCGCAGCGCGTCCTCGGCGACCCGCAGCGATTCGCGGCCGAGGATGCGCTCACCGTCGAGCAGGAGCACAGCGGCGTAGCCGCCGTCGGCCACGGGCTCGGCGCCGCGCGTCGCGATGACGAGCGCAGGCCGGGCCGCGACGTTGAGGATCGGGTTCTCGCCGTCGGCGACGATGACGAGCGCCCCGGGGAAGGCACGGCCCAGCTCCTCGGCCGTGCGCCCGGCGCCGATGCGCACCGTGCGGAGGGCGTGCCCGCCGCAGTTGCCGCAGCTCCAGTTGGCGGCGATCGCCCCGCACCAGCGGCAGCTGGGCGCCGCCCCGGCCGCGCTCTGGCCGAGCGGCCCCTGGCAGCGCCCGCAGTGCGCGGCCTCCCGGCAGCTTGCGCAGGCGACGACGGGCGCGTAGCCGGGCGAGGCGACCTGGACGAGGACCGGACCGGTGGCCAGGGCCTGCTTGGCCTCGCGCCAGGCGGTCGACGGGATCCGCGCGGCCTGCGCCTGCGGGTCTGGAGACCCCTGCTGCGCGGTGGCGATGATGTTCGGGCGGGTGAAGCGCTCGGGGCCGAGCTCGTGCAGCCAGCCAATCTCGACGAGGCGCTGGGCCTCGATGCTGCGGGCGTGGCCGAGCAGCACCAGAGCGCACTCCGTCACTCCCTGACGGATCAGCGCGACATCGCGGGCGTGCGCGTATGGACTCAGTGATTCGGCGTACAGCGGATCGCCGTCATCCCACATCGCGATCAGCCCGAGCCGTGCCGCGGGCGCGTAGACGACTGAGCGGTTGCCGACGATGACACGCGGTTCGTCGTCGAGGCAGGCCAGGAAGGCGCCGTAGCGTTCGCTCGTGGTCTGCCTGGCGTCGAATCGCGAGACCTTCTCGGCCGGCAGCAGCGCGTGCAGCGCGGCGAGGAGCTGGTCCTGATCGCGGAAGTCTGGAACGGCGAGCACGGCGCTCCGTCCGGTCGCGAGTGTGCGCACGGCCAGCTCGGCCATCGTGACGGCCCAGTGGCCGACCCAGATGCCGCCCGGCCCCTCGAGCAGGCGCGGGATGGCGGTGAGCGCCACCCGCCCGTCAGGGTCGATGGCGCCGGCGAGGACCTCGGCCGAGTATCCGGTCACGGCGGGCAGCTCGGATGCCGCGGGTACGACGACCGCGGCATGCTCGGCAACCGCGGCAACCGCGGTGGCGCCCTCAGCCCGCTCGGCGATCCACTTCTTCTCGACGCGCACGGCGCGGGGTGGGACGGCGAGCCGCACCACGTCGATGGCGCTGCCAGCACCACGGTCTGCGACCCGGCGGGCGAGCGCGTACACCTCAGGGGTGAGGACGGGCACGACGGAGATCAACGAGTCGATCTCGCTCAGCTGCCCGGAGAAGTCCGCGCTGGCGCGGTCGACGAGCTCGATGATGTAGCCGTCGATCAGGCGCCCACCGGAGCGGAACGGCACCTTGACCCGCTGGCCGACGCGCACATCGGCGCGCAGCGCCTCGGGCACGCTGTAGTCGAAGAGGTGGTCGAGCTGCGGCAGGGGGTTGTCGATCAGCACTCGCGCGACCACGCCGGCTGATGCCATGATCAGAGCCCGGCTGCGCTTCTCAGATCATCGACCCGGTCGAGGCGCTCCCAGGTGAAGTCGGGCAGCTCGCGGCCGAAGTGGCCGTAGCTGGCGGTCTGGGCGTAGATCGGACGCAACAGGTCGAGATCCCGGATGATCGCGGCCGGGCGGAGGTCGAAGACCTCGCGGATGGCGCGGGTGATCTCGGCATCCGACATCGCACCGGTGCCGAAGGTCTCGACGTAGAGCCCGACGGGCGCCGCCTTGCCGATCGCGTAGGCGATCTGCACCTCGAGGCGCTCGGCGAGGCCGGCCGCCACGGCGTTCTTGGCGACCCAGCGCATGGCGTATGCGGCGGAGCGGTCGACCTTCGACGGGTCCTTGCCGCTGAACGCACCGCCGCCGTGCCGGCTCGCGCCGCCGTAGGTGTCGATGATGATCTTGCGGCCGGTGAGGCCGGCGTCGCCCTGCGGGCCGCCGATCTCGAACTTGCCGGTCGGGTTGATCAGGGTCTTGGCCGCCGAGGTGTCGAGCTCGACGAGGTCGAGCACCGGGCGGATGACGAGTTCGTTGATCTCCTCGCGGAGGCGCTCCTGCGTGACGCGGGGCGAGTGCTGCGTCGAGAGCACGACGGTCTCGACGGTGCGCGGGATCTGACCGTCGTAGCCGATCGTCACCTGCGTCTTGCCGTCGGGCCTGAGGTAGTCGACGAGACCGGCCTTGCGCACCTCGGCGAGGCGCTCGGCGAGGCGGTGCGCGATCCAGATCGGGATCGGCATCAGCTGCGGGGTCTCGTTGGTTGCGTAGCCGAACATGATGCCCTGGTCGCCTGCACCCTGCTTGTCGAGCATCTCGTCGCTGGAGAGCTCACGGCTCTCGTACGCGTTGTCGACGCCCTGGGCGATGTCGGGCGACTGGCCGCCGATCGAGATGGACACGCCGCAGGAGCGGCCGTCGAACCAGACGTCGGAGGAGTCGTAGCCGATCGAGGTGATCCGCTCGCGCACGATCGAGGGGATCTCGACGTAGGCCTCGGTGGTGACCTCGCCTGCGACGTGCACGAGGCCCGTCGTCACGAGGGTCTCGACCGCAACGCGGCTGTGCGGGTCGAGCGCCAGCATGGCGTCGAGGATGCTGTCGGAGATCTGGTCACAGATCTTGTCTGGGTGCCCCTCGGTGACCGATTCCGATGTGAATAGCCGAAGCTCGCTCATGTGACCTGTCTGTCTGTTCTTGTGCACTGCTGGCTGGTGTGCCGCAGGATCACAGTCGTTCTGCGATCACATCAAGGATGCGGTGAGCCACCGACACCTTGCTGCCCGCGAATTCCAACACTATATCTGCGGTGCTGTCGAGCACCGTGATCTCGTTGCGTTCCGTTGCGAAGCCCTCGTTCCAACCGACCCGGTTCAGCACGAGCAGATCCGCGCCCTTGCGCGCGATCTTGCTGCGGCCGAGTTCGAGCTGGCGGGCGCGATCGGTCTCCGTTTCGGCCGCGAAACCGACGACGAGCTGGCCATCGCGCTTCGCGGCGGCGAGGCCGGCCAGGATGTCCGGGTTGCGCACGAGCTCGAGCGTCATCGAGTCGCCGCGGTCATCCTTCTTGATCTTGCCCTCGCTAACCTCAACCGGACGGTAGTCGGCGACGGCCGCGGCCATGACGATGACGTCGGCGTCCGCGGATGCCGCGGCTGCGGCATCCTGCATCTCCAGCGCCGTCGAGACCTCGCGCAGCTCGACACCGCCGGGCGGCGGCACCTCGAGGTGGGCCGCGATCAGCACGACGTCGGCACCGCGGGCCGCGGCGGCCTCGGCGATGGCGATGCCCTGACGGCCGCTCGAGCGGTTGCCGAGGAAGCGGACGGGGTCGAGCGGCTCGCGCGTCCCGCCTGCCGTCACGACGACACGGGTGCCGACGAGATCCTGAACGGGACCGGCCGCGACGACGGCGAGAGCGCCGCGCACGATGGCGTCCGGCTCCTCGAGGCGGCCTGGGCCGGAGTCCGCGCCCGTCAGCTGCCCGACGGCCGGGCCGATCACGGTGACACCGCGGGAACGCAGCGTCGCCACATTGGCGACCGTCGCAGGGTTCTGCCACATCTCGGTGTGCATCGCCGGGGCGATCACGAGCGGTGCGGTGCTGGCGAGGACCGTGTTGCCGAGCAGGTCGTCGGCGATGCCGGCGGCGAGCTTGGCGATGGTGTTGGCCGTCGCCGGTGCGATCACGATCAGATCGGCCGATTGGCCGATCGCCACGTGCCGCACCTCGGCGACGCCCTCATAGAGCTCGCTGTGCACGGGGTTGCGCGAGATCGCTTCGAGGGTCGGACGACCGACGAAGCGCAGCGCGGCCTCCGTTGCGACAACGTGAACCGAGTGGCCGGCGAGCACGAAGGCCCGCACGACATTGACAGCCTTGTACGCCGCAATCCCACCGCTGATGCCGACGACGACCGTGAGCGGCGAAGATTTCGAGGCTGCCACGTTCTGGCTATTCAGCGTTCGGGCGAACCGTCAGCTTGTCTTCGTTGATCTCGTGCATCGCGATCGAGAGCGGCTTGTCTTCGATCGACGAGTCGACGAGCGGGCCGACGTTGTCGAAGAGGCTGCCTTCGTGCAGGTCGGCGTAGTAGTCGTTGATCTGGCGCGCACGCTTGGAGGCGAAGATCACGAGGGCGTACTTGGAGTCGACCTTCGAGAGAAGCTCGTCGATGGGCGGGTCAATGATGCCGGTGAGCTTGTCAGCCATGTGGGAACTCCTGTATGGGGTGGGTGAAACGGTGCTAAGGGCGCGCTTGATCAGCGCTTCGCCTTGCGAGTCTTCATCAAGTCTACGACTTCTTGCGCCGCCTCGCCCACGTCGTGGTTGACGACCTGGTAATCGAACTCGTCGACCGAGGCCAATTCGACCTTCGCCGTCTCGAGTCTGCGCGCCTGTTCGCTGGCATCCTCTGTGCCCCGACCGATCAGACGGCGCACGAGTTCTTCCCAGCTGGGAGGCTGCAGGAAGACGAGCCTCGCCTCCGGCATGGCGCGGCGAACGGAGCGCGCGCCCTGGATGTCGATCTCGAGCAGCACGCTGTTGCCCGCGGCCAGTGCGGCCTCGACCGGGCCGCGCGGCGTGCCGTAGCGGGAGGCGTTGTGCACGGTCGCCCACTCCAGCAGCTCGCCGTCCGCGATCATGCGGTCGAATTCCGCGTCGTCGACGAAGTAGTAGCTCACGCCCTCGATCTCGCCGGGGCGCGGAGCCCTGGTCGTCGCGGACACCGACAGCAGCACGTCCGGGTAGTTCTCGCGGATGTGGTTGGCGACGGTGCCCTTGCCGACGGCCGTCGGACCGGCGAGCACGATCAGGCGGGCGGGGCTCGGCGTGCGCGCGGCGAGGCGCTCGCTCAGGTAGTCACGCAGCCGGTGCCGCTGGTGCCGGCCGAGGCCGCCGAGGCGCTTGGCCGGTGAGATCTCCAGGTCCTCCATGATGCGGTGCATCTTGGTGACGCCGATCGCGGGGATGCTCGTGAGGAACTCCGTGACGCGCAGCTTGCCCTCTGTGCCGAGCGGCTCCTCGAACGCCGTGCGCATCACGTCGAGTGGGTTGCGCTCCCCCGCAGCGATGGCGGCCTTGACGGCGGCTCGTGCGCGACGGGCCGCGACGGCGGCCCGCGATGCGGCGACGCGGTCGACGTCCGGCGGGTTCAGGTGTTTCGGGATGTCGGATCCAGCGATTTCAGCCACGCTTGGCCTCCACTTCTTCTGCTCGCCGCGCAATCGCGTCGGCGATTCCGTCGGGTCCGGCGCCGAGCAGGCCCCGCGACTCCGACACGATCACACCGGGGGTGAGCGCTCCGTACACGCGACGGGTCTCACTCACCTCAGCTCCCTGGTGGCCGAAGCCGGGAGCGAGCACCGGAACTGATGGGCCGTGCTGTTCCTCGTCGATCCCGATGCCGAAGTCGGAGAGATCGAGGGTGGCGCCGAGCACGACGCCGATCGAGCCGAAGCGGCGCTCGGCCGAGTCCTTCTGCGCGTTGTTCCACGCCGAGACGCCCGCGAGCATGCTCGCGGCGACGGTGCGCTCACTCTCGACGACGCGGGCGGTCTGCAGACCGGCCGCCTCCGGGTTCGAGGTCGCAGCCAGGACGAACACGCCCTTGCCCGCTGCCTCGGCCAGCTCGAGCGAGCTCTGCAGCGATCCGAGCCCGAGGTAGGGGCTGAGCGTCACGGCATCCGATTCGAGCGGAGATCCCGGCCGGAGCCAGGCCTCGCCGTACGCCTGCTGGGTGGAGCCGATGTCTCCACGTTTGGCGTCGGCGATCACGAGGATGCCGGCCGCACGCGCCTCGGCGATGACCCGTTCGAGCGCCTGATAGCCGGCGGAGCCGAAGCGTTCGAAGAAGGAGACCTGCGGCTTGACGATTCCCGCACGGTTCCAGGCCGCCTCGACGACCCGGAGACCGAACTCGCGGGCGCCGTCGGCCGAGTCGTCGAGGCCCCAGCGGTCGAGCATCCAGGCGTGCGGGTCGATGCCCACGCAGAGGTGCCCGGAGCGGTCGAAGACCGCCCCGAGCTTGTCGCCGAATGTCAGCGGTTCTGCTTGGCTCACGCGTTCGCTGCTCGCTGGATGGCGTACTCCTGCAGGCTGGTGACCTCGAAGCCGGTGCGCACGGCGTCGAGCGAGGCCACGGCGGCGCTGAGCTCCGCAATGGTCGTGAACAGCGGGATGTCGGCCGCGACGGCCGCTGCGCGGATCTCGTAGCCGTCGGCCCTGGCCGAGCGGCCGCTCGGCGTGTTGATGACGACGTGCACGTCGCCGCGGTGGATCAGCTCGACGATCGAGGAGTCGGAGGCATCCGCCTTCTCGGAGAACTTCTGCACCTGCTCCGCGCGGATGCCGTTGCGTCGGAGCACCTCGACGGTTCCCTCGGTCGCGACGATGTCGTAGCCGAGCTCCTGCAGGCGCAGCGCTGGCAGGATGATCGAGCGCTTGTCGCGGTCGCTGACCGAGACGAACACGGTTCCGGTGAGCGGCATGCCGCCGTATGCGGCGAGCTGGCTCTTGGCGAAGGCACGGGGGAAGTCCTTGTCGATGCCCATGACCTCACCGGTCGAGCGCATCTCCGGGCCGAGCACGGAATCGACGACCGTGCCCTCCTTGGTGCGGAAACGCTTGAACGGCAGCACGGCCTCTTTGACGGAGACGGGCGAGTCCAGCGGGACGCGGGAGCCGTCGTTGACCGGGAGCAGCCCATCGGCCTTGAGCTCGGCGATGGTCTTTCCGACCATGACGAGCGATGCGGCCTTGGCCAGCGGGATGCCGAGCGCCTTCGAGACGAAGGGAACCGTGCGGGAGGCCCGCGGGTTCGCCTCGAGCACGTAGAGCACGCCTGCGCCGATCGCGAACTGCACGTTCAGCAGGCCGCGGACGCCGATGCCCTCGGCGATCGCTAGCGTCGCCTCGCGCACCTTGTCGATCTGGCCGCGGCCGAGCGTCACGGGCGGCAGGGTGCAGCTGGAGTCACCGGAGTGGATGCCGGCCTCCTCGATGTGCTCCATGACGCCGCCGATGTACAGCTCGGTGCCGTCGTAGATGGCGTCGACGTCGATCTCGATCGCGTCGTCGAGGAAGCGGTCGACCAGCAGCGGGTGCGACGGTCCGACGACGACCTGGCCCTCGATCCGCACGAAGTAGTCGGCGAAGGAGGCGCTGTCATAGATGATCTCCATGCCGCGGCCGCCGAGCACGAAGCTCGGGCGCACCAGCACGGGGTAGCCGATCTCCTCGGCGACGGCGATCGCGCCTGCGGCGTCGGTGGCCGTGCCGTTCCGCGGGGCCATCAGGCCTGCGGCATCCAGGATGCCGGAGAACAGGCCGCGCTCCTCCGCGAGGTCGATGGCGGAGGGGCTGGTGCCGAGGATCGGGACGCCGGCGGCCTCGAGGCCCTTGGCCAGGCCGAGGGCCGTCTGGCCGCCGAGCTGCACGACGACGCCGACGAGCTCGCCGCTCTGGCTCTCGGCGTGGATGACCTCGAGCACGTCCTCGAGCGTGAGCGGCTCGAAGTACAGGCGGTCGGAGGTGTCGTAGTCGGTCGAGACCGTCTCCGGGTTGCAGTTGATCATGATGGTCTCGAAGCCGGCATCCGAGAGCGCGAACGACGCGTGCACGCAGGAGTAGTCGAACTCGACGCCCTGGCCGATGCGGTTCGGGCCGGAACCGAGGATGACGACCTTCTTGCGGTCGCTCGGGATGACCTCGGTCTCGGCGTCGTAGCTCGAGTAGTGGTACGGCGTGAGAGCCGGGAACTCGCCTGCACAGGTGTCGACGGTCTTGAACACGGGGCGGACGCCGAGGATGTGGCGAACCTCGCGCACATCGGCCTCGCCGAAGCCGCGGAGTTCGCCGATCTGCGCGTCGGAGAAGCCGTGGTCCTTGGCGTAGATGAGCACGTCGGTGTCGAGGGTGTCCGCGTTCGCGATCGTGTCGGCGACCTCGTTGATCAGCACGATCTGGTCGATGAACCACGGGTCGATCTTGGTGGCCTCGAAGACCTGCTCGATCGAAGCGCCCTTCCGGAGCGCCTGCTGCACGGTGACGATGCGGCCATCGGTCGGGACCATCGAGATCTCGAGCAGCTCCTCCATGGAGCGGCTCTCCTCGCCCCAGTGGAACGACGAGCCCTTCTTCTCCATCGAGCGCAGCGCCTTCTGCAGCGCGGTCGCGTAGTTGCGGCCGATGGCCATGGCCTCGCCGACGGACTTCATGGTGGTGGTCAGGGTGGCGTCGGCGGCCGGGAACTTCTCGAACGCGAAGCGGGGCACCTTGACGACGACGTAGTCGAGCGTCGGCTCGAAGCTCGACGGGGTGACCTTGGTGATGTCGTTGGGGATCTCGTCGAGGCGGTAGCCGATGGCGAGCTTCGCCGCGATCTTCGCGATCGGGAAGCCGGTGGCCTTGGAGGCCAGCGCGGAGGAGCGCGAGACGCGCGGGTTCATCTCGATCACGATGATGCGGCCGTTGGCCGGGTCGATGGCGAACTGGATGTTGCAGCCACCGGTGTCGACGCCGACGGCGCGGATGATGTCGATGCCGATGTCGCGCAGCTTCTGGTACTCGCGGTCGGTGAGGGTGAGTGCCGGGGCGACGGTGATCGAGTCACCGGTGTGCACGCCGACCGGGTCGACGTTCTCGATGGAGCAGACCACGACCGTGTTGTCCGAGGTGTCGCGCATGAGCTCGAGCTCATACTCCTTCCAGCCGAGGATCGACTCCTCGAGCAGCACCTCGCTGGTCGGGCTCTGGTGGATGCCGTCGCCGACGATGCGGCGCAGCTCCTCCTCGGTGTACGCGAAGCCGGAGCCGAGGCCGCCCATGGTGAAGGACGGGCGCACGACGAGCGGGTAGCCGAGGTCCTGCGCCTGCTCGACGGCCTGCTCGACGCTGGTCGCGATGTAGGAGCGGGCGACGTCGGCACCGGCAGCGAGTACCAGGTCCTTGAAGATCTGGCGGTCCTCGCCCTTGTTGATGGCCTCGAAGTTGGCGCCGATGAGCTCGACGTTGTACTTCTCGAGGATGCCGTTGCTGTGCAGGTCGATCGCGGCGTTCAACGCCGTCTGTCCGCCGAGCGTCGGCAGGATGGCATCCGGCTTCTCCTTGGCGATGATCGTCTCGATGATCTGCCAGGTGATCGGCTCGACGTAGGTCGCGTCGGCGAAGTCCGGGTCGGTCATGATCGTGGCCGGGTTCGAGTTGACGAGGATGACGCGGACGCCCTCCTCACGCAGCACGCGGCAGGCCTGGGTGCCCGAGTAGTCGAACTCACAGGCCTGACCGATGACGATCGGGCCGGAGCCGATGACCAGAACGCTCTTGATGTCGTCTCTCTTGGGCATTACTTGTTTCCGTTCTGCTGCTGCTGCGCCATGACCATGTCACGGAAGCGGTCGAAGAGGTAGTTGGCGTCGTGCGGGCCCGAGGCGGACTCGGGGTGGTACTGCACGGAGAACGCGGGGATGTCGAGGCAGTTCAGGCCCTCGACGACGTTGTCGTTGAGGTCGTAGTGGCTGACCTCGACGCGACCGAAGCCCTCACTGGACTCGCTGATCTGGTCGATCGGCGCCTCGACGGCGAAGCCGTGGTTGTGCGCGGTGATCTCGACCCGGCCGGTGGCCTTGTCGAGCACGGGCTGGTTGATGCCGCGGTGACCGAACGGCAGCTTGTAGGTGTTGAAGCCGAGCGCGCGGCCGAGCAGCTGGTTGCCGAAGCAGATGCCGAAGTACGGCACGCCTGCACGCAGCACCTCGCGCAGCATCTCGACGTGCCGGTCGGATGCACCGGGGTCGCCTGGGCCGTTGGAGAAGAACAGGGCGTCGGGCGCCAGCTCGAGGATCTCCTCTGCCGTTGCCGTCTGGGGCAGCACGACGACGTCGAAGCCGCGGTCGGCCAGGAAGTTGAGCGTCGAGGTCTTGACGCCGAGGTCGAGCACTGCGACGCTTCCGACCCGCTCGCTCGTGGCCGGCAGCTCGTAGCGCTCGGTGGTGGAGACGGCACCGGAGAGGTTCTGACCGGCCATCTGCACGCCGGAGCGCACGAGGTCGAGCTGCTCGCCGTCGGAGAGGTCGAAGTCCGCACCGGAGAAGATGCCGGAGCGCATGGCGCCGACCGAGCGGATCCGGCGCGTCACGGCGCGGGTGTCGATGCCGCTGATGCCGACGACTCCCCCTGCGACCAGGTCGTCGTCGATGCTGCGCTGCGAGCGGAAGTTCGACACGATGCGCGCTGGCTCCCGCACGATGAAGCCGGCGACCCAGATGCGGGCCGATTCCATGTCTTCGTCGTTGGCACCCGTGTTGCCGATGTGCGGCGCGGTCATCAGCACGATCTGGCCGGCGTAGCTCGGGTCGGTCAGCGTCTCCTGGTAGCCGGTCATGCCGGTGGCGAACACCGCCTCACCGAAGGTGCGGCCCGTTGCGCCGTATGCGCGGCCGACGTAGCGGCTGCCGTCTTCGAGCACCAGGACGGCGCGTGCCGGCAGCCCGTTGGAGCTGGTTGCCGAATCTGTCACAAGCTGGTCTGTCATTTCTGTGCCTCACTGTTGGCGCCGGCCGCAGAGGCCGGAAGAAGGGTGGAAATCGCGGAGACGAGCACTGCGCGCTGCGCAGGATCGATCACGCGGAAGTAGCTGTCTGCGATGGTGTCCGTCTGCTCGGCCGCGCCCGGTATCCGCTGCATGAGCCAGCTCACGCAGCTGAGGCCGTCGCTCTCGACGGCACGGTCGATGGCCCACGTCGTCTCTGTGACCTCGCGGAGCGCGCCCCGCGGGATGAACAGCGCGTCGCTGCCGGCGAGATCGACGGTCAGACCATCGGATGCCACGGCGAGCGTGCCCTGGGCCCGGAACGCGAGGCCTGCGGGCTGCAGGCGCTCGAGCGGCAGTTCGTGCTTCGTCGTCGCCACGTACGCGACGGGCACGACAAGCGTGTGCGCGGCCGGGGCGGCCGGCAGCGCGTAGCCGGTGAGCCCGCTGTCCCGCGTGCCGCGGCGCTTCCAGCTGCGCACCATCAGCAGCAGGAGCGCGATGACGACGACCGCGAGCAGCGCGGCCAGCAGCGTGCGCTCGATGCTCACGAGGCCGCACCGAGCAGCGCGGCCGAGTGGGCCACCTGCTCCGCGGGGAGGACCTCGCCGCCGAGCACGGTGGCGTAGCCGTGGCGGAAGGTCGCCTCGACGCGGCCGGGCAGCGTCATCGCCAGGTACGGCGAGTTGACCCCCTTGCCCGCGAGGTTCTGCGTGCTGAACTCGCGCGTCGCATTCGGGTCGTAGAGCACAATGTCGGCCACGGTCCCTGTGACGAGCTCCGCGCTGTGGCCGGCCAGACGGCCGATCTGCGCCGGGGCGCCGCTGAGCACGCGGGCGACGTCGCTCCAGCCGAGCAGGCCGTTCTGGACGACGGAGGCGTGCACGACGGAGAGCGCGGACTCGAGCCCCACCATGCCGTTGGCCGCCGCATCCCACTCGCAGTCCTTGGCCTCGATCGGGTGCGGCGCGTGGTCGGTGGCGACGATGTCGATCGTGCCGTCGGCCAGGGCCGCGCGCAGCGCCTCGACGTCCTCACGGCGGCGGAGCGGCGGGTTCACCTTGTAGCGCGCGTCATAGCTGGCGACGAGCTCCTCGGTGAGCAGCAGGTGGTGCGGGGTGACCTCGGCGGTGACGGCGATGCCACGGGCCTTCGCCCAGCGGATCACGTCGACGGAGCCGGCGGTGGAGACGTGGCAGATGTGCAGGCGGGAGCCGACGTGCTCGGCGAGCAGCACGTCGCGGGCGATGATCGACTCCTCGGCGACGGCCGGCCAGCCGGTGAGGCCGAGTTCGCCGGAGAGGGCGCCCTCGTTCATCTGGGCGCCGACGGTGAGCCGCGGTTCCTGGGCGTGCTGGGCGATGACGCCGTCGAATGCCTTGACGTACTCGAGTGCGCGGCGCATCAGCAGCGGGTCGGAGACGCAGAAGCCATCATCCGAGAACACGCGCACCTGGGCGCGCGACGTCGCCATGGCGCCGAGCTCGGCCAGCTTCTCGCCGGCGAGGCCGACGGTGACGGCGCCGATCGGGCGGACGGTGGCGTATGCGGCCTGCTCGCCGAGGGAGAGCACCTGCTCGACGACACCGGCGGTGTCGGCGACCGGCGAGGTGTTCGCCATGGCGAAGATGCTCGTGAAGCCGCCGGCCGCGGCCGCGCGGCTGCCGGTCAGAACGGTCTCGCTCTGCTCGTAGCCCGGCTCACGCAGGTGCGTGTGCAGATCGACGAGGCCGGGCAGCGCGAGGAGACCGTCCGCGTCGACCACCGTTGCGCCGGCGGAGCTCAGGCCGCTTCCGGTCTCGGTGATGCGTCCGTTCTGCAGCAGCAGGTCGCTGCGGCTGCCGTCGGCCAGGGTTGCACCGGTGATCAGGATGGCTTCGCCAGCGGAGCTCGTGCTCATCGGGACACCTCACGTTCACCGGAAAGCAAGAGATACAACGCGGCCATTCTCACCGAAACTCCATTCGCTACCTGCTCGAGCACCGTCGACTGCGCCGAATCGGCCGCGGCGGAGGAGATCTCCAGGCCACGGTTCATCGGGCCGGGGTGCATGACAATGCTACTCGGCGCGAGGCGCCGAAAACGATCGTCGTCAAGACCCCATGTGCGGGAATACTCCCGGCTGTTGGGGAAAAACGCTGCATTCATGCGTTCGGCCTGAATGCGCAACATCATCACGACGTCGGGCGCGGCGTCGATGGCCGCGTCGAGGTCGTAACTGATCGTCGCCGGCCAGGCGCCGGTGTCGACCGGAACGAGGGTGGGCGGGGCGACCAGGGTCACGCTCGCGCCGAGGGCATCGAGCAGCCAGACATTGGATCTGGCGACTCGCGAGTGCAGGATGTCGCCGACGATCGTGACGGTGACGCCGTCGAGGTCACGGCCACGCGAGGCCGCGCCGTGCAGGCGCCTGCGGATGGTGAACGCGTCGAGCAGCGCCTGTGTCGGGTGCTCGTGCGTTCCGTCGCCCGCGTTGATGATGCCGGCGTCGATCCAGCCGCTCGCGGCCAGAACGGCCGGGGCGCCGGACGCGCCGTGGCGGATGACGACGCCGTCCGCTCCGATCGCGGCGAGGGTCTGCGCCGTGTCCTTCAGGCTCTCGCCCTTGGAGACGCTCGAGCCCTTCGCGCTGAAGTTGATGACATCAGCCGACAACCGCTTGGCCGCGGCCTCGAAGGAGATCCGGGTGCGCGTCGAGTCCTCGAAGAAGAGGTTGACGACGGTCTTGCCGCGCAGCGTCGGGAGCTTCTTGACCTCGCGCTGCTGCACATCGGCCATGTCCTCCGCGATGTCGAGGATCTCGATCGCGGCCTCGCGGCTCAGCTCGCGGGTGGAGAGCAGGTGCCTCATGCGAGTGCCTCGATGCTGACGGAGTCTTCGCCATCGATCTCCTGCAGGCGCACGTTGATGCGCTCATCGGTGGAGCTCGGCAGGTTCTTGCCCACGAAGTCGGCCCGGATCGGCAGTTCGCGGTGGCCGCGGTCGACGAGCGCTGCGAGGCGCACGGCGCGGGGGCGGCCGATGTCGTTGATGGCGTCGAGGGCGGCGCGGATGGTGCGGCCGGAGAAGAGCACGTCGTCGACGAGCACGACCGTCTTGCCGTCGATCGACGTCGGCAGCGCGGTGGGCGCCGGGGTGCGCGTGCGAGTGCGGGACAGATCGTCACGGTACATCGTGACGTCGAGCGATCCGGAGAGCGCAGCTGGGGCGTCCGGGTCGATGCCCTGGATGATGCCGGCGATGCGCTGGGCCAGCGTGACTCCCCTGGTCGGGATGCCGAGCAGGACCAGGTCCTGCGTGCCCTTGTTGGATTCGATGATCTCGTGGGCGATGCGAGTGAGTGCTCGCGTGATGTCAGCTTGATTGAGCACGGTACGCGCCATCAAACGAACTCCCTTCTCCGTCTCTCTGGACGGCGTTAAAGGTTGTTGTGTCCCTCCACCCTAGCAAAGCGCGACCTCGTGTTTCGCACGCTCGACCCGACCGACACGCGCCGCCCGGGCCCGCGAAACGTGCACGGGCCCGGTGCTTTCACCGGGCCCGTGCACGTTTGGCTGGCCGCGAACGCGGGGCGCGCGGCGCTGGCGCGTTAGCGCGGAGGCCTGGTGTCGATGTTCTCCGGTGCGGTCGCGTCCAGCTCGCTCGGCAGTTCGAGCGGGCGCCGGCTGAAGTAGGCAGCACCCTTCTTCCAGTACACGATGATCGGCACAATTCCGAGGGCGAGGGTGCCCAGACCGATGACGATGACGATGGTGTCGAGCGAGGGGATCGAGACGAAGAAGATCCAGAGCATGAACAGGGCGCCGAGTCCCGGCCACAGTCCGATGAAGAGGAAGTTCCTCACCGAGGTGAAGATCACCCTCCGATAGGCGACGACGACGGCGATGCCGGCGAGGGCGTAGTAGAAGGCGATCTGCAGGCCGATCGAGCTGATGGCGTTCTCGAGGATCTCGCCGACGCTGCCGAGGAAGTTGGAGCCGATGAACAGCACAAGCGAGACGCCGGCGACGACCAGCGTCGCGAAGGCCGGGGTGCGCCACTTCGGGTGGGAGTGGCCGAACGACGCCGGGATCGTGTTGTCCCTGCCCATGGCGAACAGGGTGCGGGTCACCTGGATCAGCGTGGTCTCGAGGGTCGCGATCGTCGAGAGCATGACGGCGACGATCAGGATCTTGCCGCCGAGCCCCGGCCAGATCGCCTCACCCAGAACGCCGAGCACATTGCCGCTGTTGGCTTCGATGGTCTCGGCCGGCAGGATCACGAGCGTCGCGATGGTGAAGATCTCGAACAGCAGGAACACGATGACGACGCCGACGATGCCGCCGATGCCGGACGCCTTGCGCCCGTTCTTGGTCTCCTCACTGAGGTTGGCTGCGACATCCCAGCCCCAGTAGTAGAACGCCGCGATGAGTGCTGCCGCGACGAACGCACCCGTGCCGGTGAAGTGGCCGAAGCCGAACCAGTCCCAGGAGAACGACGGGCCGGCGTGCTCACCGGTGGCGGCGACCACGATCGCCACGATTGCGAAGACGATCAGGATGCCGACCTCGATCGTCGTCATGATCCACTGGGCGCGTGCGGTGATGCGCACGCCGAGCAGAACACAGGCGGCCATGATCAGGAACCAGACGGCGCCGATGCCGGTCACCAGGGGCACGTTGTCCGAGTTCTCCGGGCTGAACAGGGCCACCGTCATCACGCCGGCCGGCAGTGCGCCGGCGACCATGAAGATCGTCGCCGAGATGACCAGCGCCCAGCCGGAGAGGAATCCGAGGATGGGGTGCAGCGCGCGACCGACCCACGAGTAGGCGGCGCCCGCGTTCACGTCGGCCCGCCCGAGGTAGGCGAAGGCCCACGCGATGCCGAGCATCGGAAGGGCGCACCAGAGCAGCGCGGCCGGGCTCGCGACGCCCGCAACAGCAACGAGCGTCGCCGTGGTTGCGGCGATCGAATAGGCCGGGGCACTGCCGGCGACGGCCATCACGATCGAGCCGGCTGCGGTCACACCGTCGGCCTGCAATTCATGACGATGCTCGGGCTTCGGGGCCTGTTGCACTGCCGCTTCGGTATCCGCCATCTTGCACTCCTTTGTAGAGCCCCCATGAACTGTGCTGCGAAGTTAGCACCCTGCGAACTTCCTGACAATGATCAATCTGCGGATTCGTTCGAGTTTTTACGTGAACGCAACGCAATACACCCGTCTGTTTGCGGAAACAGACGAAAACCGCAATCACGTCGGAGCGGATCGGCTGGGCCGGTATCGTTCTCTGAGTGACTGAAGCCCCTCCCCGCCGCCGTTTGGTCGACCTCTCACCGCTGCGGGAACCGGCATTCGGCCGACTCTGGATCGGCGGCGCGATCTCCGGCATCGGCGCCCAACTCACCGTCGTCGCCGTCGGCCTGCAGATCTTCGACATGACCGGCTCGACACTCGCCGTCGGCCTCGTCGGCGGCATCGCCCTGCTGCCGATGATCATCGCCGGGCTCTGGGGCGGCGTGCTCGCCGATGCCTTCGACCGCCGCCGGGTGCTGATTGTGAGCTCGCTCGTGGCCTGGTTCGCCACGCTGGGCCTCGTCGCCCTGTCGATGGCGGATGCCGCGACCCGCGGTTCAGAGCACGCGATCCCGGTCTGGCCGTTCTACATCGTGACAACCATCGCGACCGTCGCCGCAACGATCAGCGGTGCGACGCGTTCGGCCATCACACCGCGGATCCTGCCACAGCACCTCATCTCGCGCGCCGCGGCACTCAACGGCATCAGCATGGGCGTGCAGCTGACACTCGGCCCGGCATTGGCCGGTGTGCTCGTTGCGACCGCTGGCTTCTCGACCACCTTTGCCGTCGACGCCGTGTTGTTCACCGCCGGCTTCCTCGGCATCGTCACGCTCCCGGCGCTCAAGCCGGACGGGGCGGCTCCCCGCGCCGGCCTGCAGTCGCTCCGCGACGGCCTGGTCTTCCTCCGCCAGGCACCGAACATCCGCACGAGCTTCCTCGTCGACATCGTCGCGATGACCTTTGGCCGCCCGTTCGCGCTCCTCCCGGCCGTCGCGGCCCTCGCCGTCGGCGGCGGGGCGATCACGGTCGGAATCCTCACGGCTGCCGCCGCGCTCGGCACCTTCCTGACCAGTCTGTTCAGCGGGCCCGTCGCCCATGTGCACCGCTACGGTGTCGCGATTGCGCGCTCGATCATGATCTACGGCGGCTGCGTGGCCATGCTCGGCCTCGTCGTCGCCGTCATGCAGACCGGGTGGTTCGGCCCGGTCGGCGAGAGCTTCGCCGAGGTCAACATTCCCGCGCTCGTGATCGCGGCGATCGCGATGGCCGGCACCGGCGCATCGGACGAGGTCAGCGCCATCTTCCGCAGCACGATGATGCTCACGGCGACACCGGATGCCATGCAGGGCCGTCTGCAGGGCATCTTCACCGTCGTCGTCGCCGGCGGCCCACGGCTCGGCGATCTCTACGTCGGCATCCTCGCGACGGCCGTCGGCCTGTGGTTCCCGCCGTTGTTCGGCGGCCTGGCCATCATCGCGCTGATCGCCGTGATCATGCGCGCACAGCCGTCGTTCCGAAACTACGACGCCCGCAACCCCCAGCCGTAGCTGGACGATGCGGGCGTCGTGGAGCGGAGACGGGCTAGGCGCCCGGCTTCACCTGCGAGATCTTCGCGAGCAGGCCGTTGATGAAGCCGGCCGAGTCGTCAGTGGAGAGCACGGTGGCTGCCTCGACGGCCTCGGAGATGGCCACGGCATCCGGCACCTCGTCGTTGTACATGATCTCCCAGATGCCGATGCGCAGCAGGGCGCGGTCGATCGCGGGCATCCTGGCGAGCGTCCACCCGACCGCGTAGGTCTCGATCATCTCGTCGATGTCGGCCTTGTTGTCGACGATGCCGTCGACGATCTCGCGGGCGTACAGCCAGCTCGCCGCGCGGGCGGGCTCGCTGACGGCGCGCGCCGCCTCGGCCGCGATCGCGTCGTCGATCGAGATCTGCCGCATGTCGGCGGAGTAAAGGATGTCAAGGGCGCGCTTGCGTGCCTTGGTGCGTGCGCTCACAGCGTCAGCGTCGCTTAGTCGTTGACGCGGCCGAGGTAGTCACCCGTGCGGGTGTCGACCTTGACCTTGGTGCCGGTCTCGAGGAACAGCGGAACCTGGATCTCGTAGCCAGTCTCGACGGTGGCCGGCTTGGTGCCGCCGGTCGAACGGTCGCCCTGCAGGCCGGGGTCGGTGTGCGTGATGAGCAGCACGACGGATGCCGGCAGCTCGATGAACAGCGGGTTGCCGTTGTGCAGGCCGAGCGTGACGGCCTGGTTCTCCAGCATGAAGTTGATGGCGTCGCCGACGACAGCGGCGGGAACGTGCAGCTGGTCGTAGTCGGTGACGTCCATGAACACGTACGACTCGCCGTCGGCGTAGAGGTACTGGAAGTCGCGGCGGTCGACGTTCTCGGTCTCGATCTTGGCGCCGGCGTTGAAGGTCTTGTCGACGGTCTTGCCCGTGACGACGTTCTTCATCTTGGTGCGCACGAATGCGCCGCCCTTGCCCGGCTTGACGTGCTGGAACTCGATGATGGTCCACAGCTGGCCATCGATGTTGAGCACGACGCCATTCTTGATGTCAGCGGTTGAAGCCATTGTTTGTGTCCATTCAGTTGGGAAAGTTTCGCGGCCACTGTGCGGTCAAGCACACGGCCCAGCGATCAAGTTTAGACGCTAGCGGGCAGATCGCAGAATGTGGTCGACGGCGAGGCGGTAGGAATCGAAGCCGAAGCCCGCGATCACGCCCGTCGCCACCCCGCTGATCACGCTGTCGTGACGGAAGCTCTCGCGCGTGTGCGGGTTGGTGATGTGCACCTCGACGAGGGGCAGTCCAGCCTTGGTGACGAGGGCAGCGGCATCCCGCAGCCCATAGCTGTAGTGGGTGAATGCCGCCGGGTTCAGCACGACGGGGCTGGCGGAGTCGACCGCCTCGTGCAGCCAGTCGATGAGCTCGGCCTCGTCGTTGGTCTGGCGCAGGTCGATCTCGACGCCGGACGGGACGGATGCCACGAGAAGCGCCTCGAGGTCGGACAGATTGCCAGAGCCGTAGACCTCGGGCTCCCGCGACCCGAGTCGGCCGAGGTTCGGACCGTTGAGCACGAGGACACGGGTGACGGGGTTGCTGGTCATGCGATCAGCCTAGCGGCACAGCGCAGCTCAGGCCCCGAGCAGAACGAGCACGTTGTAGACCACGTAGACGGGCCACACGATCGCCTGGAGCAGCCCGAGGATGACGCCCCAGAATGACCCGTCAGACACCGAGACGAAGTAGATCGCCGCACCGATGTAGGCGAGGAACCAGAAGAATCCCCACGAGCCGTCCGTGACCGTGACCCGGCCTGTGCTGTCAGAGCCCATCGGATCCTCCGCATCTGCTTGTCAGCAAGCCCAGCACAACTCGGAGCCGCGGGCAAGCGATGCCTTCTGCGTCAGTCGCCGATCTCCTGGTATGCCGCGAACAGCAGGCTCGTGTCCGGCCCCTGCAGGACGGTCGGGCGGGCCAGGTCGTCGAGCACGATGAAGCGCAGCATCGCGCCGCGCGCCTTCTTGTCGCGCTGCATGGTCGCCAGCAGTGTGTTCCAGCGACCGACCGGGTAGGTGGTCGGCAGCATCAACGACGTCAGCACGCTGCGGTGGCGGGCGACGACCTCGTCGCTCAGCGAGCCGGTGAGCCTGCCGAGTTCGGCGGCGAAGACCATGCCGACCGCTACGGCCGCGCCGTGGCGCCACTGGTAGCGCTCAGCGTGCTCGATGGCGTGGCCGAGGGTGTGGCCGTAGTTGAGGATCTCGCGCAGGGCGAGGTCGTGCAGGTCTTCCGCGACGACGCGGGCCTTCATGTCGATCGCGAGCTCGACGACGCGGCGGAACTCCGGCGTCGTGACGTCGGTGACGCGGTCGACGTCGGCCTCGATGATGTCGAGGATCTCGGGGTAGTAGATGAATCCGGCCTTGGCGATCTCGGCGAAGCCGGCGAGCACCTCGTTCCGCGGCAGGGTGTCGAGGGTGTCGAGGTCGCAGAACACGGCGCTCGGCTCGTAGAACGCTCCGACGAGGTTCTTGCCCTCGTTGGTGTTGATGCCGGTCTTGCCGCCGACGGCCGCATCGACCATGCCTGCAACGGATGTCGGCACCTGCACGAGCGTGACGCCGCGCAGCCAGGTGGCGGCGACGAAGCCGGCGACGTCGGTCACCGCACCGCCGCCGAAGCCGATCACGGCGTCGCTGCGGGTGAAGTCGGCCTGGCCGAGCACCTGCCAGCAGAAGGCGGCGACCTCCATGCGCTTGCCGGCCTCGGCGTCGGGGATCTCGGCGAGCAGCACCTGGTAATGCTCGGCGAGCTGCTCGCGCAGTGCTGCGGCCTTGGCCGCGACGGTCGCGCTGTGCACGATGAGCACCTTGCTGACCTTGGTGCCGAGGTGTTCGCTGATGCCACCGAGGATGTCGTTGCCGACGCGCACGTCGTACGGCTTCTCGCCGCCGACGGTGATGATGGTTGTCGTTGATTCGGTCACGGTCACGATCTTTCTCTTGCCCAGGTCACGATGTCGTCGGCGATCTGCGTGATCGGCCGAGCGGAGGTGTCGAATGTCTCTGTCGCCAGCGCTTCGTATATCGGCATGCGCGTATCGGCGATGGCCGCCCAGCGTTCGACGGCGTCGTCGCCGTCCAGCAGCGGCCTGCCGCTGCCGGCCAGGCGCTTGGCGACGGCGTCGCGGGTCACCGTGAGCAGCACGACGGTGTGGCCGGCCAACTCGAGGCGGGTGTCGGGATGCAGCACCGCTCCCCCGCCGAGTGACACTACGGCGTCGCCTCGCATGGCCTCGGCGACGGCATCCCGTTCGTATGCGCGGAAAGCCGGCTCACCCTGCGCGGCGAAGATCGCGGGGATCGGGCCGTGCTTGGCCGCGATGACCTTGTCGGTGTCGATGAACGGCACGGAGAGCCTGCGGGCGACGAGCCGACCGATCTTGCTCTTGCCCGCGGCCATCGGGCCGATGAAGACGAGTGGCAGGAGCGACTTCACGCTGCTCACGCTCAGGAGAACGGGCGGCTGGTGCTGCCAGTGGCCAGGCGGCTCGGGATCGCGTCGAGGTAGCCACGGAGGTTGCGGCGGGTCTCTCCGATGGAGTCTCCGCCGAACTTCTCGAGCATCGCATTCGCCAGGGTCAGCGCGACCATGGCCTCCGCGACGACGCCGGCCGCCGGAACCGCACAGACGTCGGAACGCTGGTGGTGCGCGACGGCGGCCTCGCCGGTGGCGACGTCGACGGTGCGCAGCGAGTGCGGGACGGTCGCGATCGGCTTCATGCCCGCGCGCACCCGGAGCAGCGTTCCCGTGCTCATGCCGCCCTCGATACCGCCTGCCTTGTCGCTTGCACGCTGGATCTCCTCGCCGTCGACGAAGAGCTCGTCGTGGGCAGCAGAGCCGCGGCGGGTGGTGGTGAGGAAGCCGTCGCCGACCTCGACGCCCTTGATCGCCTGGATGCCCATGAGCGCGGCGGAGAGCTGCGCGTCGAGGCGGCGGTCGCCGTGCACGTAGGAGCCGAGCCCAGGCGGGACGCCGTACGCGAGCACCTCGACGACACCGCCGAGGGTGTCGCCCTCCTTGTGTGCGTCATCGACCTCGGCGACCATGAGCGCGCTCGTGGCCTCGTCGAAGCAGCGGAGCGGATCGGCGTCGAGTGTGTCGACGTCATCCGGTGTCGGCAACGTGCTGCCCTCCGGAACCCGCACGGGGCCGATGGAGAGGGTGTGGCTGACCAGGCGGATGCCGAGTTCGGAGAGGAAGGACCGGGCGACGGCGCCGAGGGCGACGCGGGCGGCGGTCTCGCGGGCGCTGGCGCGCTCGAGAACGGGGCGGGCCTCGTCGAAGTCGTACTTCTGCATGCCGACGAGGTCGGCGTGGCCTGGACGTGGCCGGGTCAGTGCCGCACCGCGACCGCGGCCGAGCTTGGACTCGTCGATGGGCTCGGCGCTCATCACGTCTTTCCACTTCGGCCACTCCGAGTTGCCGATGCGCAGCGCGACGGGGCTGCCGAGGCTGAGGCCGTGGCGAACGCCGCCGGAGATGTTCAGCTCGTCCTGCTCGAACTTCATCCTGGCGCCGCGGCCGTAACCGAGCTTGCGGCGCGCCAGATCGGCACGGATGTCGTCCAACGCGACCGGGACCCCCGCGGGGAGCCCCTCGATCACGGCAATGAGTTCTGGGCCGTGGGATTCCCCGGCGGTGAGCCAACGCAGCATGGTCTCTATCTTTCCACAGCGTCGGAGTGCGTTGCGCTCCCGGCCTGCACCGCTGCGCTCATCGCGGCGAAGGTCGCCTTCTCGTTCGGGAGTTCGGCGAATGGGTCACCGGCGACGAAGATGCGCACCTGGACGAGGGCCTGGTGCAGCAGCATTCCGATGCCGGAGATCACCCGGCCGCCCGCCCGCTGCCATGCCGCGCCGAGCGGGCTCGGCCACGGTGAGTATGCGACGTCGTAGAGCGGTGTGCGCAGCATGAGCTCGGCGTCGAAGCGCAGGCCGGCGTCTGCACCACCCGGCAGCGTGCTGATGACGAGGTCGATCTCGGATGCCGCGGCGACGGCATCCGCGAGTGCGACGATGCGCAGCGCGACACCGGCGGCACGCGCCAGCTCGTGCAGCCCGTCGGCGGCGTCCGGCCTGCGCACGGCGACGACGACAGCTCCGGCGCCGAGCTCGGCCGCCGCCATGATCGCGGATCCGGCCGTCGCTCCCCCGCCGACGATGAGCACGGAGCGTGCGCTCGTGATGCCGTTGTCGGCGAGCGAGTTCACGAGTCCGGTGACGTCGGTGTTGAAGCCGTGCAGGCGTCGTGTCGCGCCTGCACCGCTGAACAGCAGCGTGTTGACGGCGCCGGTGATCCGCGCCGTCGCGTCGACCTCATCGGCGAGGGCGAGCGCCTGGAACTTCAGCGGCATGGTGAGCGAGAAGCCGCGCCACTCCTGGCCCCGCGCTGCGAGGAACGCGGCGAGGCCGTCGGCGTCGAGCTCGAACCGCCCGTACTCCCAGTCGAGGCCGAGTGCGGCGTATGCAGCGGTGTGGATCGCGGGCGACTGCGAGTGCGTGATCGGTGAGCCGAGGACGGCGAGGCGGAGCGTGCTCACTGGTACTCCGGGTGCTCGTCCATCCAGGCCAGCCACTTCTCGACGGCGGCATCGTGCTCCTCGACGGTGGCCGAGAAGATCGTCTCGCCGGTGTCGAGGTTCCACGTGACGAAGAACAGCCACGGGCCGTCGGCCGGGTGCAGCGCGGCGTCGATGGCGAGGTCGCCCGGGTTCGAGATCGGGGCGATGAGCATGCCGGGGTGCACGTAGGTGTTGTACGGGTTGCTCGCGTCCTCGCGCTCGGCGTCGGTCGTCGAGACCCGGTGCGTGTTGCCGGTTCCGTACGCGACGGTCGCGTCGGACTGCAGCAGCCCGCTCTCCCAGAGCGCAGGGTCGAGTCGGTTGAGGAAGACGCGGGCGACCTTGTAGTAGTCCTCCCGGAGGCCGGCTTCCTTCTGAACCAACGAGGCGAGCACGATCGTGTTCCATCGGTCCTCTGGAGCGACACCGGCCGCGTCCAGCGCCTGGAACTGCCGATCGACCAGCGTCGCGAGCACGTCGTGCGCGCCGAGGCCGGGCGTGAAGGTGTACGTGGCCGGGAACAGGAAGCCCTCGAGGCTGGTGGCCTCGGCCGGGAGGCCGAAGGAGGCGACATCCGCGGCGGCCGCCTGCAGATCGGCCAACGGGATCTCCGTGCCCTCCGAGATCAGCTGCAACACATCGGCGGCGACGGTGCCCTCAGGCACGACGACGGTCTGTTGGAGCCGGTTCTCCGGGTTCTCCAGTGCGTCCAGCGCGGCCTGGGCGCTCATCTGCTCGGCGAGCTTGTACGCGCCGGGTTGGAAGACGGGCGGCGTGGTCTGCGCCAGGAGCAGGTCGTAGAAGGCCTCGAAGCTCTTGGTGACGCCGCTCTCGTGCAGGGTCGTCGCGACATCGGAGCCGATGTCACCCTCGTGGATCATCACGGTCACCTCGCCGGTGCCGCTGCCCTCGTAGTCCTCCGGCCCGGATGCCGCGGAGATCAGCTGCTGGATCGGACCCTGCAACAGAAAGTAACCGGCCGTGACGATGCCGGCCAGGACGACGAGCACGATCAGGCAGCCGATGCCGCCCCTGCCCCGCTTCATCTTCCTGGCCGACGCCCGCGGGCGAAGGCTCTCGGCCAGTTCCGGCTGGGCCGGCGCCGGAGCGGTGAAGAGTTCGTCGAAGGATGGGCGCGCATCGGCCTCGGCCGGCGCGGCAGTTTCTGCAGCCCTGTCGTCCTTCTGGGCACCCGCATCGTCGGGGGTGACCGGGGGCAGGTTTGACACTGTCAGAGTCCTTCGTTCGGGCTGAGAGTCGTTCCGGGCGGAGTGCCCATTCCGCGCTCGGAGTCGAGAGCGTGCTGCAAAATGATAACCGCGGCCACCTGATCGATCACCGGGCGGTGCGACTTCGCCTTCTTGCCAGACGAGCGAAGCGCCGACTGCGCCGACACCGTCGAGAGCCGCTCGTCGACCAGACGAACCGGAACGGTCAGCGCCAGCTGCAACGCGGTCGCGAAGTGTCTGGCGTCGGCCGTCGATGCCGTCTCCGCGCCGGAGAGCGCGAGCGGCAGCCCGACGACGACCTCGATCGCGTCGAGCTCCCGCTGCACCTCGGCGATGCGGAGAATGTCGGAGCTGAGCACGATCTCGCCCTCCGGCAGGGTGCGCGGAACGGTCTCGATCGGCGTCGCGAGCATGCCGTGCAGATCGGAGCGGGAGAGCCCGACGCGCGCCTTGCCGACGTCGACGCCGAGCCGCACCCCAGAACGCACTATGCCCGCGCCGCGGCGACCGTGCTGCGCACGGCCTCGAGTGCGCGCGGGATCGCGCTCACATCGGGTCCGCCGCCCTGCGCCAGGTCGTCTTTTCCGCCGCCGCCACCGCCGAGGATTCCCGCCATCTCGCGGGCCAGGGCGCCGGCCTTGATGCCGCGCTCACGGGCCGCCGGGTTGCTCGCAACGATCGCGACGGCCTTGCCGCCGGCCTCGGCGACCAGCGCGACGACCGCCGCCTCGTTCCCGAGGCGCTCGCGCACGGCGTTGACCAGGGTGCGGACATCGTCTGCGGATGCCAGCGTGCCGAGGTTCTCGGCGATGAGCGTGAGCCCGCCGTCGACCGTCGCCTTCTCCAGCAGCGCCGGCACCTTGTCGCCGAGTGCCTTCGCCTCGAAGGCCGCGATCTTCTTCTCAGCGGCCTTGAGGTTGGCGACGAGCTCCGACACCTTCTCAGGGAGCTGTTCGCGCGGCGTCTTGAGCGAGCTGGTCAGCTGTGTGACGAGCGCGCGCTCCGCAGCCAGATCCCGGAACGCCTCGATGCCGACGAGCGATTCGACGCGGCGGTTCGTCGACCCGACGGAGGACTCGCTGATGAGGTTGATCATGCCGATCTCGGCGCTGGAACCAACGTGGGTTCCCGCGCAGAGCTCGCGCGACCATGGGCCGCCAATGTCGACCATGCGCACGCGATCGCCGTACTTCTCGCCGAACAGCGCCATGGCGCCGAGCTCGCGTGCCTCGTCAAGCGGCATCTCCCTGGTGACGACCTCGAGGTTGTCGCGGATGGCGTTGTTCGAGATCTCCTCGATCTCGCTGCGCGTCGCCGCGGAGAGGCCCTGGTTCCAGGAGAAGTCGAGGCGCAGGTAGCCGGCCATGTTGTACGAGCCGGACTGGTGCGCGTTCGGGCCGAGCACCTGGCGGAGCGCTGCGTGGATGATGTGCGTGCCGGAGTGCGCCTGCTGGGCTCCGCGGCGGTTGTCAGCGTCGACGACGCTCGTTGCGGCATCCCCGACGCCGACCTCGCCGAAGCGCACCTGCACCTTGTGGCTGATGAGCCCCTTGACGGGCTTCTGCACGTCGAGCACCTCGAGCTCATAGCCGGGGCCGACGATGAGGCCGCTGTCGGCCTCCTGCCCGCCGGACTCTGCATAGAGCGCGGTCTCGGCGAGGATCACCTCGGCGATGTCGCCGGCGACGGCCTTGTTCACGGAGTGCCCGCCGACGATGAGGCCGAGGACGCGGGACTCGGTCTGCAGGTTCGTGTAGCCGGTGAACACCGTCTCGCCGAACGCGCGGAACTCTCCGTACACGGAGAGGTCGGCGAGAGCCGTCTTCTTGGCCTTCGCGTCGGCCTTGGCGCGAGCACGCTGTTCAGCCATGAGGGCGTCGAATGCGGCGCGGTCGACCGTGAGGCCCGCCTCTTCCGCGACCTCGAGTGTGAGGTCGATCGGGAAGCCGTAGGTGTCGTGCAGCAGGAACGCGGCGTCGCCGGCCAGCTGCGGCGACGAGGCCTCCTTGGTCTTGTTCAGCGCGAGGTCGAGCACGGTCGTGCCGGCCGCGAGGGTGCGGAGGAAGGTCTCCTCCTCGCCGATCGCGCTCTGCGCGATGCGCGAGTAGTCGCGCTCGACCTCGGGGTATGCGTCCTTCATCGCGTCGCGCGAGGCGGCGAAGAGCTCGGGGAACGTGGCCGCGTCGACGCCGAGCAGGCGCATGGCGCGCACCGTGCGGCGCATCAGGCGGCGCAGGATGTAGCCGCGGCCCTCGTTGGACGGCGTGACGCCGTCGCTCATCAGCATCAGCGAGGAGCGGACGTGGTCGGCGATGACGCGCATGCGCACGTCGTCGTCGTGGTCGGCTCCGTAGCGGCGGCCGGAGAGCTCGGCGGCGCGGTCGAGGACCGGGCGAACCTGGTCGATCTCGTAGAAGTTCTCGACGCCCTGCTTGAGGAACGCGACGCGCTCCAGGCCCATGCCGGTGTCGATGTTCTTGTTCGGCAGTTCCTTGACGATCGTGAACTCCGTCTTGCCGCGGACATCGCCGATCAGGTACTGCATGAACACGAGGTTCCAGATTTCGACGTAGCGGTCGTCGTCTGTCGCCGGGCCGCCGTCGCGCCCGTATGCCGGTCCACGGTCGAAGAAGATCTCCGAGCAGGGTCCGGCCGGGCCGGCCTGGCCCGTGTGCCAGTAGTTGGTGTCCTTGTCGAGGCGCTGGATCCGCTCGTCCGGCAGGCCGGCGACCCGCTTCCAGATCTCGATGGCCTCATCGTCGTCCTTGTAGACGGTGACCCAGAGGTCCTTCTCGGCGAAGCCGTAGCCGCCGTCGGCCTCCGAGCTGGTCAGCAGCTCCCAGGCGTAGCTGATCGCGCCCTCTTTGAAGTAGTCGCCGAAGGAGAAGTTGCCGTTCATCTGGAAGAAGGTGCCGTGACGCGGCGTCTTGCCGACCTCCTCGATGTCGAGGGTGCGGATGCACTTCTGCACGCTGGTCGCACGCGAGAATGGCGCGGGCACGAGACCGGTGAGGTACGGCACGAAGGGAACCATGCCTGCGACGGTGAAGAGGAGTGTTGGGTCGTCGCTGACCAGGGAGGCGGATGGCACGACGGTGTGACCGCGCTCTCCGAAGTAGTCAAGCCAGCGGCGGCGAATGTCTGCAGTCTGCATGGGTCCCGTAGTACGTAGTGTGTCGAAGCGCCGGATCCGGCGCCTGGGTGGTGCGATGATCGCTCGAGGTTAGTCGAGCACCTCGTCGATGGCCTGGCGCAGCTCGGCCTCGCGCTGGTGGTAGCCGTCGGCAACGGCAGCCCCGAATTCGCGCGCCTTGGCGTCAACGCCGGTGAAGAAGCGGCGCCCTTCCTGGGTCTTGTTGACCTCGTGTGCGATGACGAAGCCACCGATGATTCCGAGAATCAGCCACAGCAGGTTTTTCATGAGAAGAGTCTCCTTGCGATCCGAGAGTTCGTTGACAACAGTAGTGCTTCAGCGCCGACTGGTTCCGCGGGCCGTCGGGCGCGCGGCCCGGAATGCGGCTCGTACCCCGGCAGAGAACCCGGCCAGCTTGATCAGGGGGCCGCCGACGGTGGCGGCGAAGAGGGCGACGAGCGCGGAGACGTTGCCCGTGACATCCGCGACGTTGGCGGTGATGACGTCGACGCGTGCCAGCTGGCGGTTCGTCTCCTTCAGGGTGACCGCCGTCTCCTCGAGAAGCGGCGTCACGCCGTTCGTGGTCTCGCGAATGGAGTCACGTGTCTGGTCGAGCACGCCGCCGAGTTTGATCAGCGGGATCGCCAGCAAGCCGACGAGCACGGCGAATACACCGGCCGCGATGAGTCCTGCGATGTCACCGAGGGACATTGTCCACCTTCCATTCCACGAGCGGCCCAGTTCTGCGCGGCCCATTCCCCGAGGGGCATATACCGCGAAGGGCGGACCATCCGAAGATGATCCGCCCTCCAGCGTAGTTCACTGACGACTAGCGAGCCGCGTAGTACTCCACGACGAGCTGTACTTCACAGGTCACGGGAACCTCGGCACGCTTCGGGCGGCGCACGAGGCGGGCCTGCAGCTTGTCGAGCTCGACCTCGAGGTACGCCGGGGTCTTCGGCAGAACGTCGACGTGTCCGCCGGCTGCGGCGACCTGGAAGGGCTCGGTGCCCTCAGAACGTGCCTTGACGTGGATCTGCTGTCCCGGCTTCACGCGGAAGGAGGGACGGTCAACGAGCTGGCCGTCGACGAGGATGTGGCGGTGCACGACCATCTGGCGAGCCTGAGCCGTGGTGCGGGCGAAGCCGGCACGGAGCACGAGGGCGTCAAGACGCGTCTCGAGGATCTCGACGAGGTTCTCACCGGTCAGGCCCTTGGTGCGACGAGCCTCTTCGAAGGCGATCTTCAGCTGCTTCTCGCGGATGCCGTACTGGGCGCGCAGACGCTGCTTCTCGCGCAGACGAACGGCGTAGTCGCTGTCCTGCTTGCGCTTGGTGCGGCCGTGCTCACCGGGAGCGTATGGGCGCTTCTCGAGGTACTTGGCGGCCTTCGGGGTGAGGGCGATGCCGAGCGCGCGCGAGAGGCGGGTCTTGCTGCGGGTACGTGACTTAGTAGACACGGTTTCCTTTCGAAATGAATCTCAAACAATGAAATACCGCGGGCACGATGTGCCACGGCAAAGTTAGAGGGGTGAGCCACGGGGACTGAGCGGCTACAGCTCCTGCCCCTTGAGCCCTGAGATTCGCGCAGCCGCACGCAAAAATCAGGCTTTAGGCCTCAGACAGCCTAACACAGCGACCGGCTATGGCTCCCCGCGGACGATGCGACGGATCTTGGCGAGGCGGGCAGCCACCTCGCGCTCATTGCCGTGCTCGCTCGGCTGGTAGTACTCCCGGCCGCGCAGCTCGTCCGGCAGGTACTGCTGAGGCACGACACCGACGGGGGCATCGTGCGGGTAGACGTAGCCCTTGCCGTGGCCGAGGCGTTTCGCGCCGGGGTAGTGGGCGTCGCGCAGGTGCTTCGGGACCCGGCCGAACTCGCCGGCCCGCACATCGGCGATCGCCGCGTCGATGCCGACATACGCCGCATTCGACTTGGGTGCCGTCGCCAGGTGCACGACGGCCTGGGCCAACGGGATCCGGCCCTCCGGCATGCCGATGAACTGCACGGCGTCTGCCGCGGCGATCGCCACGACGAGTGCCTGCGGGTCGGCGAGGCCGATGTCCTCGGATGCGGAGACGATGATCCGCCTCGCGATGAAGCGCGGGTCCTCCCCCGCCTCGATCATGCGGGCGAGGTAGTGCAGGGCGGCGTCGACGTCCGAGCCGCGCACGGATTTGATGAACGCGCTGATCACGTCGTAGTGCTCGTCGCCGTTGCGGTCGTAGCGCAGCAGCGCGCGGTCGACGGCCAGCGCGACGAGCTCCGTCGTGATCAGCGGCTTGTCGGCATCCGGGTCGCTGAGGTCGAGGCCGGTCGCGGCCGAGACTGATGCCGCCTCCAGCGCGGTGAGCGCGCGTCGTGCGTCACCGGACGCCAGCCGGATGATCGCGGCCCTCGCCTCCGGCTCGAGCACGAAGCGGCCGCCGAGCCCGCGGGAGTCCTCGACGGCGCGGTCGAGGACGATGCCGAGGTCGTCGTCGCTGAGCTGCTCGAGTGTGAGCAGCAGGGAACGCGAGAGCAGCGGAGAGATCACGGAGAAGGAGGGGTTCTCCGTCGTCGCGGCGACCAGGATCACCCAGCCGTTTTCGACTCCAGGCAGCAGCGCGTCCTGCTGCGCCTTCGTGAAGCGGTGGATCTCATCGAGGAAGAGCACCGTCGATGTGCCGTACAGGTCGCGATTGGTCATCGCCTGCTCCATCACCTGGCGCACATCGCGCACGCCGGCGTTGACGGCGGAGAGTTCGACGAAGTTGCGGCCGGAGGAGTGCGCGATCGCCTGGGCGAGCGTCGTCTTGCCCGTGCCAGGTGGGCCCCAGAGGATGACGGAGACCGATCCCTTCTCCCCCGTCTTGTCGCTTGCCAGGGCGACGAGCGGCGAGCCGGGCGTGAGCAGGTGCTTCTGGCCTGCCACCTCGTCGAGAGAACGGGGTCTCATCCGAACGGCAAGCGGCGTCGCACCGCTGCGCAGACCAAGACCCTGATTCACCATGCCCCCAGCGTACTTGGCGCCACAGACACGCCTTGCGTAGAGTTCACTGTTGATCCCATCGCATCACCATGAAGGAGCAGTGTGGCCTCGAACCCGAAGCAGGAACGCGAAGCACGGGCGCGCCTGCGCGCCTACCAGGCCCGCCAGCGCGTGCACGAGCGTCGCATCAGCCGACGCGCCCGCGACAACTGGATCGCCGCCATCGCGCTCGTGATCATCCTCGTGCTCGCGGTCGGGGCCCAGATCTTCTTCTTCAGCGGCGGCCCAGGCACCCCGGCGCCGACGCCGTCGGCCTCGGCGACGCCGACCCCGACCCCGCAGGCGGGCGAGAACATCGGCGATGTGCCCCCGGCTGAGCTCGCCGAGGGGCGGACGTGGACGGGAACACTCACCCTCAACGACGTCGCCCTGGGCGTCGAGCTCGACGGTGCCGCGGCCCCTCAGGCCGTCTCTTCGACGATCAGCCTCGCCGAGAGCGGCTTCTACGACGGCGTCAGCTGCCACCGCCTCACCGACGGTGGCTTCTACGTGCTGCAGTGCGGCGACCCGTCCGGCGACGGAACCGGCGGCCCCGGCTACAGCTACGGCCCGATCGAGGCGGCACCGGCTGACAACGTCTACCCGGCGGGGACGATCGCGATGGCGCGCTCAGGCGGCAACGGCTACAGCATGGGCAGCCAGTTCTTCATCGTCTACGACGACACCACGATCGGCGCCGACGCGGCTGGTGGCTACACCGTGCTCGGCCACGTGACGAGCGGCCTCGATGAGCTGAAGAAGCAGATCACGGACGCCGGCGTCGAGGGCGGAGCGAGCGACGGCGCTCCCGCCGTCCCGACCACGATCACGGGGTTCACGCTGCAGTAACGCGCGACACACAGGTAACGGTTCTATAGCGAGCCCAGTTTGAGCCACCGAGTGGAATAGGCTGGGCCGGGTATGGTCGCGCAGACGGAAGTCGTCTGGCGCGCAGACGGCCGCACCAATTGGGCGGCCCAGGCACTCAGCAAGGATGAGACTCTTGGCTCAAGCAGATCAGCAACCGTGGGGGCGCGTCGATGAGACGGGCACCGTCTTCGTTCGCGAGGAATCCGGTGAGCGCGCGGTTGGTCAGTACCCCGATGGCACCCCAGAGGAAGCTCTGGCGTACTTCGAACGCAAATACGTCGACCTCGCCGGTCAGGTGACGCTGCTCGAGCAGCGCGCGAAGCGCGGCGCACCGGCATCCGACATCGCCAAGGCCGTCGCCTCGATCAGCGCGAACGTCGATGGCGCCAACGCCGTCGGCGACCTCGCCGCCCTCAAGGCGCGCCTCGAGAAGCTCGGCGGCGCCGTGTCTGAGCTCACCGAGCAGCAGAGCGCGGAGGCGAAGGCAGCCGTTGACGCCGCCATCGCCGAGCGCACCGAGATCGTCGAGGCCGCGGAGAAGCTCGCGGCTGGCGACCCGGCCAAGACGCAGTGGAAGCAGGCAACGTCGACCCTCGACGCACTCTTCGCGCGCTGGCAGGCCCACCAGCACGACGCTCCGCGTCTGCCCAAGGCCGAGGCGAACGAGCTCTGGAAGCGATTCCGTGCAGCCCGCACCACGATCGAGCAGCACCGCAAGGCGTTCTTCGCCGAGCTCGACAGCGCACACAAGGACGTGCGCACCCGCAAGCAGGCCCTCATCGACCAGGCAGAGGCGCTCGCGGGCAAGGGTGTCGACGGGATCCCCGGATACCGCCGCCTGCTCGACGAGTGGAAGCTCGCCGGCCGTGCGGGCAAGAAGCAGGACGACGCACTGTGGGCACGCTTCAAGGCTGCCGGTGACGTGCTGTACTCGGCCAAGTCCGAGATCGACGCCCAGGAGAACGAGGAGTTCTCCGAGAACCTCGCGCAGAAGCAGGCCCTGCTGAGCGAGGCCGAGCCGATCCTCGCCGAGACCGACCGGGTCAAGGCCCGCGCCGCGCTCACGGCGATCCAGCACCGCTGGGACGAGATCGGGCGGGTTCCGCGCGATCAGGTCCGCGTGATCGAGGACCGCCTGCGCAAGATCGAGAACCACGTCCGTGCTCTCGACGACGACTACTGGGCACGCAACAACCCGGAGACGAAGGCACGCGCAGAGGGCCTCACCGGCCAGCTCGAAGACGCCATCGCCAAGCTCGAGGCCACCGTCGCCGCCGCCGAGGCGGCCGGAGACAAGAAGGCCGTCAAGGCCGCCAGCGAGGAGCTCGAGACCAAGCGCGCCTGGCTGAAGGCCATCGGCGGCTAGTTCTCCACAACAGCACGCCCGGAGTGAATTCTCCACAGAAAGCGGCGCGTCTCGTTTCGACGAGGCGCGCCGCTTCACTGTTGGGTCATGCGCACTCCACCGTCATCACCGCTCATCGGCACGGCGACGCTCTCGATCGCTGAACTCTCGGCCGCGCGGCTGGACGGCGAGCTCTACCCGCTGGCCGAGATGTTCTGCCCGGTCGACCTGCCGCCGTTTCCCGCCTCGCTGGCCGCCGGCCTGGCCGCCGCGCTTCCCGAGCACGCCTTCGTGGAGCGGCTCAGCGCCGCCTGGCTGCACGGTGCACTCGCCGAGCCGCCGCAGCCACCGCAGTTCGCCCTGCCTGCTGGCATCGGCGCCCGGCCGCGGCGGCCGCGCGCCTACGCCATGCGGCAGGTCGTGATCGCCGAGCGCGAGCTCGTGCTCATCGGCGGATGCCGGGTCACCACCCCAACGCGCACGCTCGTCGACGTGCTGCTCGACGACGAACTCGGCACACGGCGCGCCATCGCGGTCGCCGCTGCGATCGCGGCAACGGCCGGGCTCTCCCCCGCCGTGGCGCGCTCGGCGCTGCGCTCCCGCTTCCGTCTGCCCAACACGGCCATGGCCGAGGAACGGATCCGTCTCTGGGCGGCTAGCCGTCGCTGACGCGGTACACGTCGTAGACGGCGTCGATGCGCCGCACCGCGTTCAGCACGCGGTCGAGGTGCGTCGTGTCGCCCATCTCGAAGACGAAGCGGCTGAGCGCGAGGCGATCGCTCGAGGTCGAGACGTTCGCGGAGAGAATGTTCACGTGGTGCTCAGAGAGCACGCGGGTGACATCGGAGAGCAGCCCGGCCCTGTCGAGGGCCTCGATCTGGATCTGCACGAGGAAGAGGCTCTTGGATGTCGGCGCCCAGGCGACCTCGATCATGCGCTCCGGCTCGTTCAGCAGCGACTGCACATTGTGGCAGTTGGCCTGATGCACGGAGACACCGGATCCACGCGTGATGAAGCCGACGATCTCGTCGCCAGGAACCGGGGTGCAGCACCGGGCGAGCTTGACCAGGATGTCGGGCGCCCCGCGCACGAGCACACCGGAGTCGCTGCTGCGCAGCTGCTGCGTGCGCCCCTTGACGGGGATGGAAAGCTCGGGGCCGTCCGTCTCGTCGACGGCCTGCACGGCCGCGACGACCTTCTCGAGCACCGACTGCGTCGACACGTGCCCCTCACCGACGGCGGCGTAGAGCGCCGAGACGTCGACGTACTTCATCTGGGCCGCGACCTCCGCGAAGGAGTCCTGGCTCATCAGCTTCTGCAGGGGCAGGTTCTGCTTGCGCATGGCGCGAGCGATGGCATCCCTGCCCTGCTCGATGGCCTCGTCGCGGCGTTCCTTGGTGAACCACTGCCGGATCTTGTTCCTGGCACGCGGGCTCTTGACGAAGTTCAGCCAGTCCTGGCTGGGCCCGGAGTCGGGGTTCTTCGAGGTGAACACCTCGACGACATCGCCAGTGTTGAGCTCCGTCTCCAGCGGAACGAGCCGGCCGTTCACCTTGGACCCCATGGTGCGGTGCCCGATCTCGGTGTGCACGGCGTAGGCGAAGTCGACCGGTGTCGCGCCGGCAGGCAGCCCGATCACCCGGCCCTTCGGCGTGAAGACGTAGACCTCTTTCGCGCCGATCTCGTAGCGCAGCGAGTCGAGGAACTCGCCTGGGTCTGCCGTCTCCGCCTGCCAGTCGGAGATGTGGGCGAGCCAGGCCATGTCGGTGTCGTTCTGCAGCGCCGACGAGCCGGGCTTGCCCGTCGCCAGCTGCTCCTTGTACTTCCAGTGCGCCGCGACACCGAACTCGGCGCGCTGGTGCATCTCCTGCGTGCGGATCTGCAGCTCGACTGGACGCCCCTCCGGGCCGAGCACGGTGGTGTGCAGCGACTGGTAGAGGTTGAACTTCGGGGTGGCGATGTAGTCCTTGAAACGGCCGGGCAGCGGTGTCCACCTGGCGTGGATGGCGCCGAGCACCGCATAGCAGTCGCGCACGGAGTTGACGAGCACCCGGATGCCGACGAGGTCGTAGATCTCGTCGAAGTCGCGGCCGCGCAGCACCATCTTCTGGTAGATCGAGTAGTACTGCTTGGGGCGGCCGACGACCTGACCGCGGATCTTGGATGCGCGCAGGTCTTCGTTGACCGCGTCGATCACCGACTGCACGAACTCCTCGCGCTGCGGGGTGCGCTGGCGGACGAGGCTCTCGATCTCGGCGTAGAGCTTGGGGTAGAGCACGGCGAATGAAAGGTCTTCGAGCTCCCACTTGATCGCCTGGATGCCGAGGCGATGCGCCAACGGGGCGTAGATCTCGAGGGTCTCCGTCGCCTTGCGGGCGGCGGACTCGGCCGGGACGAAACCCCAGGTGCGCGCGTTGTGCAGCCGGTCGGCGAGCTTGATGATGAGCACGCGGATGTCTTTGGACATCGCGACGATCATCTTGCGGACGGTCTCCGCCTGGGTGGAGTCGCCGTACTTGACCTTGTCGAGCTTAGTGACACCGTCGACGAGCATTGCGATCTCGTCGCCGAAGTCGCCGCGCAGCTGCTCGAGCGTGTACGCGGTGTCCTCGACGGTGTCGTGCAGCAGGGCGGCCGCAACGGTCTTGGAGCCGATGCCGAGGTCGGCGAGGATCTGCGCGACCGCGAGCGGATGCGTGATGTACGGCTCACCGCTGCGGCGCTTCTGCCCGCTGTGTGCGCGCTCGGCCGCCGTGTATGCGCGCTCGATGACGGTGAGGTCGGCCTTGGGGTGGTGCATGCGCACCGTGCGGACCAGGGTGTCGACGGCACCGGCCGGCTGCGCCTTGGAGAAGATCCGAGGCACGAGACGGCGCAGGGAGGCTGTCGATGACGGCGAATCGCTCATCTGGACACCTCCCTGCGTCTCACGGGCTCAGTCAGCCTACGCCGTGACGGCTTCGGCGGCAGCGGCGGCCGCGGCCTTCTCACGGGCCGCGAGAACCGACTTGTCGTGGCGCACGACCTCTTTCTCGCCCTTGCGGAACTGCACGTACATCGGCGCCGCGAGGAACACGGTCGACCAGGTGCCGACCAGGATGCCGATGAACAGTGCGAGTGAGATGTCGCGCAGGGTGTCTGCGCCCAGCACGAACGATCCGATGAAGAGGATCGCTGCGACGGGCAGCACGGCGACGACGCTGGTGTTGATCGATCGCACGAGGGTCTGGTTGACGGCGAGGTTGGTCGACTCGGCGAAGGTGTGCTTCGACTTGACCGCGTCCTCCGTCGTGTTCTCGCGGATCTTGTCGAACACCACGACGGTGTCGTAGAGCGAGTACGCGAGGATTGTCAGAATACCGATGACGGCCGCCGGCGTGATCTCGAAGTCGGTCGCCGCGTAGACGCCGACGGTGATCACGAGGTCGACGAGCAGGGCGGCGATGGCCGCAAGCGACATCTTCCAGGTGCGGAAGTAGAGCGCCATGCCGACAGCCGCCAGCAGCAGGAAGACGACGAGTCCCTGGATCGTCTGGCGCGTCACGTCAGCGCCCCACACCGGTCCGATGAAGGAGGAGGTGACCTCCGACTCCGGCACGGAGTAGGCCTCGGCGAGGGCGGCCGCGACTTCACGGTTCTCGGCCTGGCTCAGCTGGTCGGTCTGCACACGCACGCCGGAGTCACCGACGGTCGTGACGCGGGCGACGGCATCCGGGACCACGGAGGCGACGGCCTCGATGGCCGGCTCCTGAGTGGCGCCCTCGACGCTCGTGACGACGAACTGCGATCCGCCACGGAACTCGATGCCGAAGTTGAAACCGCCCTTGGCGATCGGGATGGCGATCGAGAGCAGGACCAGCAGGCCGATGATGGAGTACCAGATGTTGCGCTTGCCGACGAAGTCGAAGGAGCGCTTCCCGGTGTAGAGGTCGTTTCCGAAGGTTGCCAGGCGGTTGGCCATCAGGATTCCTTGCCTTCCGTGGTCTTGGTTCCGGTGCTCGCCGCGGTCAGCTCTGCGGCCTTGCGCTCGGCGATCGTCTGGCGCTTCTCGGCTTCCTTGGCGCTGGATGCCGCCTTCTTCGCGTCGACGGACGCTGCTGGCTTGCGGAACTCCGCACGTCCGCGGTAGATCGCGCCGAGTGCCTGCGGGTCGAGACCGCTCCACGGGTGGCCGCTGGAGAAGAACTTCGTCCGCGAGAGCAGCTGAAGCATCGGGTGCGTGAACAGGATGACGATGATCACGTCGATGATCGTCGTGACGCCGAGCGTGTAGGCGAAGCCACGCACGTTGCCGACCGCGATCAGGAACAGCACGATGGCGGCGAGCAGGTTCGTCGCCTTGGAGGCGAAGATCGTTCTGACGGCGCGTTTCCAGCCGGCCTCGACGGCGGAGGTGAGGATGCGACCCTCGCGCAACTCGTCTCTCACACGTTCGAAGTAGACGATGAAGGAGTCAGCCGTGAAACCGATCGCCACGATCAGACCGGCGACACCGGCCAGCGAGAGTCGGTAGCCCTCGCGCCACGACAGGATCGTGATCACGATGTAGGTCATGACACCGGCGACGACGAGCGACGCGATCGTGACCATGCCGAGGAGACGGTATTGGAAGAGCGTGTAGATGACGACGAGGAGCAGACCGATCAGACCCGCGATCATTCCGCTCTGCAGCTGCGAGCTTCCGAGCGTCGGCGAGATGGTCTCGGAGCTCTGCACTGTGAAGCTGATCGGCAGTGCACCGAACTTGAGCTGGTCGGCGAGAGCCTTGGAGCTCTCCTCGGTGAACTGACCGGAGATGGACGGGCGTCCGTCGGTGATGATGCCGTTCATCGACGGGGCGGAGAGCACCTGGCCGTCGATGACGAAGGCGAACTGGTCGAGCGGCGGGGTCGCCTTCAGACCGAACAGACGCGTGCTGACCTCGGCGAAGTCTTTGGTGCCCTGGTCGTCGAAGACGAGGTTGACGACCCAGCGGCCCGTCGTGGCACCGGACTGCGTGGTCTCCATGCCCGCCGAGGCGTCGGAGATGTTTGCACCCTCAACCTCGACCGGGCCGAGGATGTACTTGACCGTTCCGTCGACGTCACAGGTGACGAGGGGCTTGTCGGCCGGCGCGGCGTTGGCCGTCGCGGCCTCCGTTGATGCGCAGTCAAAGCTCTCGAACTCTGCCTGCAGCGCCGGGGTGACCCAGTTGAGGTCGCTGCCGTTGCTGGGCGTGACGCTCGGAGTCGTCTCCAGCTCGGGGTTTGGCGTTGCACTGGGCTCCGGGGTCGCGGTGGACTCGCCATCGATCGACGCGTTGGTCGGCGCGCCGGCGACGAGCACGGGGCGCAGCTCCAACTTGGCCGACGACTGGATCCGGTTGCGCGTCTCGTCATCGAGCTCGCCGGGGATCGCCACGACGATGTTCTGGCCACCCTGGGTGTTGATCTCCGCCTCGGAGACACCGGAGGCGTCGACGCGCTGACGGATGATCGTCACGGCCTGGTCAAGCTGCTCCTGCGAGACGGTCTGGCCGCTCTCCAGCTTGGGCGCGAGAATGATCTGCGTTCCGCCCTCGAGGTCGAGTGCGAGCTTGGGCGTCCACGAACCACCGCCCCAGATGACGCCTGCTGCATTGACGGCGAACAGGCCGACGATGATGACGGCAAGCCAGGTGAGGGAACGCCAGGCTTTCTTGACCGGGGTCGACTTTGCCACCGCGGAACTCAGCTTTCTACGTTCGTGCCCACGCCTTCATCGGCGTGGGCACGGAAAACGGACTATTTAGTCGTTCGACTTCTTGTCGGTCGAGCCATCTGCTTCGCCGGACTCGGTGCCTGGCTCGGTGCCGGCACCCTCGATGCGCTCACCGAACTCGGGAGCGGCGTCGTCGATGGCGGAATCCGCTGCATCCGGGGTGGCCGCAGCAGCGACGGGGGTGACGACGCGGGCGATCGTCTGGCGGTGCAGTGCCAGAACGGTGCCGGGGGTCGACTCGAGGAGTACCTCGTTCTCCTCCTCGTCGATCGAGAGGATGGTTCCGTAGAGGCCGGAGTTGGTCATGACCTTGGCACCGGGAACGACCTGGGTCTGCAGCTCTGCTGCATCCTTCTGGCGCTTGCGGCTGTTGCGGAACATGAAGAAGATGAGCACCGCGAGAACGGCGAGCATGATCATTGTCAACGGATCCATAAAGTTGGAAAACCTTCCGAGTTGCGGCTGGACAACCGCTGCTGTCTAGCGCGGTGCATGGTGAGCCAGCTTGAATTATAGGTCATCCAGCAGTGTCCCAGCCGACGCCGGGTGCATGCCGAAGTGCTGCCACGCATCCGGGGTGGCGACACGCCCCCGCGGGGTGCGGGTTAAGAGTCCGATGCGCACCAGAAATGGCTCGACGACGGCCTCGATCGTCTCGCTCTCCTCGCCGACAGAGACGGCGAGCGTGTTGAGTCCGACCGGTCCACCGTTGAAGCGCGTGAGGATGATCTGCATCACCGCGCGGTCGAGACGGTCGAGGCCGAGCGCGTCGACATCGTAGAGCTCGAGGGCCGCGCGCACCGAATGGATGTCGGCCGTGCCCGCGCCGGATGGTCCGCTCCGATCGGAGTAGACCAGGGCGTAGTCGCGCACGCGGCGCAGCAGTCGGTTGGCGATGCGCGGCGTTCCCCGGCACCGGCCGGCGATCTCTGCCAGCGCCTCGCGGTCGATGTCCAGGCCGAGCAGGGATGCCGCGCGGGTGAGCACCTGCTCGAGCTCGTCATCGGCGTAGAACTCGAGGCGCGCTGTGAAGCCGAAGCGGTCGCGCAAGGGGTTCGGCAGGAGCCCGGCCCTCGTCGTCGCGCCGACGAGGGTGAACGGGGCCAGTTCGAGCGGGACGGAGGTGGCACCGGCACCCTTGCCGACCATGATGTCGATGCGGAAGTCCTCCATGGCGAGGTAGAGCATCTCTTCCGCTGACCGCGCCATCCGGTGGATCTCGTCGATGAAGAGCACCTCGCCGGGAACGAGCGAACTGAGCACGGCGGCCAGGTCGCCCGCGTGCTGAATGGCGGGTCCGCTCGCCATCCGCAGCGGGCGATTGCCCTCCTGGGCGACGATCATCGCGAGGGTCGTCTTGCCGAGGCCGGGCGGCCCTGCAAAAAGGATGTGGTCCGGTGTTCTCCCCTGCATGGTCGCTGCCGTCAGCAGGAGCTGGAGCTGGCCGCGCACCTTGACCTGGCCGACGAACTCGCTCAGCGATGCCGGGCGCAGCGCGCCCTCGAATGCGAGCTCGGCGTCGGACTCCAGCTCGGGCGCGAGCAGCTCGGCCGGGGTGTCGTCGTAGTTCACGAGCGGCCGCCGATCGTGTGCTGGGCCGGGCCGAGGCGGCCGAGCGCGAGCCGCAGCAGAACGGCGACGGACGCCTTGTCTGCATCGCCGGCCTCCGCGAGCGTCTCCTCGACGGCCTGGACGGCCACCTTCTCCGACCAGCCGAGTCCGACGAGCGCGGCGAGGACGCTCTCGCCGATGGCGGTCGGAGCCACCCTGGCCACGTTCGGTGCGCTGGCCGCGGTGACGGCGAGCTTGCCGGTCAGCGAGAGCACGATGAGTTTCGCGGTCTTCGGGCCGATGCCGCTGACCTTGCGGAATGCCGCGTCGTCCTCGTCGGCAACGGCACGGGCGACCTGGTCGGGGCTGAGCACGGCGAGCACGCCGAGGCCCGACTTCGGGCCGACGCCCGTCACGCCGGTGAGCAGCTCGAACACGGCGAGCTCGTCCGCGCTGTCGAAGCCGTAGAGGGTCAGGGCGTCCTCACGCACGACGAGAGTCGTGTGCAGGCGCAGCTCCTGCCCGATCCGGGCGGCGAGGGCCGTCGCGGGCGTGACGTTGATCGCCAGTCCGACTCCCCCGACCTCGACGACGACGGTTGAACCGAGAGCAGAGAGCACGAGGCCACGAACGGAAGAGATCACCGCTTAAGACTACGGGGGGCCACCGACATGCGAGCGCCGGACTCGGCGGCGCGCCACGCCTTTTGTGCGGGCGTGAGGCCGTCCGCCTGCCCGGGCGCGCCCGGCAGCGTTCCGCCGCTCACGCCCGTGCGCCAGGCGTGGCAGATCGCGATCGCGAGTGCATCGGCGGCATCCGCCGGCTTGGGCGGTGCTGCCAACTTCAGGATGCGGGTCACCATCGCGCCGACCTGGGCCTTGTCGGCCGCGCCGTAGCCGGTGATCGAGGCCTTGACCTCGCTCGGGGTGTGCAGGCCGACGGCGAGGCCGCGCTGGGCGGAGAGGAACAGTGCGACGCCGCTGATCTGGGCTGTGCCCATCACCGTGCTCAGATTGTGCTGGGCGAAGACGCGCTCGAGCGCGACCGCGTCCGGCTGGTGCCGGTCGAGCAGCTCGGCGAGCCCGGTTGCGACGGTGAGCAGGCGCTTCTCGATCGGGTCGCCTGGCGCGGAGCGGATGACGCTCACATCGACCAGCCTGGCCGTGCGATTGGGCTCGACATCGACGACTCCGACACCACAACGGGTGAGACCGGGGTCGATGCCGAGCACACGCACGGCCATCGGCTTACTCGGCCTCGAGCTCTGCCTGAACCTCGGGGCTCAGATCGAAGTTGCTGTAGATGTTCTGCACGTCATCGAGGTCCTCGAGTGCGTCGATGACCTTGAACACCTTGCGGGCGGTCTCGGCGTCGACCTCGATCTTGAGCGACGGCACGAAGGCGGAGTCGGCGGAGTCGTAGTCGATCCCGGCCTCCTGCAGCGCGACGCGGGCCGCGACCATGTCGCTCGGATCGGTGAGGATCTCGAAGGTCTCGCCCTCGTCGTTGACCTCCTCTGCGCCGGCGTCGAGCACGGCGTCCAGGATCGCGTCCTCGGTCAGGTCGCCGGTCTTCGACACGACGATGACGCCCTTGCGGTGGAAGTTGTACGCGACGCTGCCCGGGTCACCCATGGTGCCGCCGTTGCGGCTGACCGCGGTGCGCACCTCGGCCGCTGCGCGGTTCTTGTTGTCGGTCAGACACTCGATCAGCAGCGCGACACCGTTGGCGGCGTAGCCCTCGTACATGATCGTCGTGTAGTCGACCGACTCACCGGTGAGGCCGGCGCCGCGCTTGACGGCGCGATCGATGTTGTCGTTGGGGACCGAGGTCTTCTTCGCCTTCTGGATGGCGTCGACGAGCGTCGGGTTGCCCGAGAGGTCTGCACCGCCCATCTTGGCGGCGACCTCGATGTTCTTGATCAGCTTGGCGAAGGCCTTTGCACGGCGCGAATCCGTGATGGCTTTCTTGTGCTTGGTCGTTGCCCACTTGGAATGCCCGGACATGAGTCTCCTGTTTTACTCGCTGAAATCTGCCTTGACAGTCTAGAACAGCACTGCGCCCCCACCCGATAACTCAGGCGAGCTTCATCAACGTTCGCAGATTTCGGTTGGTGGTTGACGAGCGAAAGCGTGCCTTCGCGGTGAGCTTGCTGAATGCGCTGTCGACGCCGACCGCGCGGCGGCAGTGCCAGTAGAGCACGCCGTCCCCCTCGACGACGATCTCGTCCGCTGGGTCGAGCGTCGGGGCCGCGGCCATGAGCTCCGCCAGCGATGCGGCGTCGGAGCTGAACAAGACATAGGGGTGCCAGCCCTCCTTGCCCGCATCGAACGGGAAGCGTTCGATCACGCTCTCCACCCGGCTGAGCGGCTCGAGCACGATCCAGGCGTCGTAGCCGAATCGCTCGGAGAGTGCGGTCTCGATGCGCAGCTTCAGCGCGGCGTCATCCGTCGCCGTGGCAGTGACGGCCACATCGAAGACGACATTGCCGCTGGCCAGAACGGTGCGCACGTTCTCGAAGCCCAGAGTGCGGAATAGCTCGGCGAGATCGGCGGACTTGATCGAGATGCCGCCGACGTTCACCCCGCGGAGGAGCGCGACGAATCGGGTCATGCAGCGAGTGTACGCGCGCGCACCTTGCCCAAGAAGTACTCGTGGAAGCGGTGCTCCCCCGTGATCTCGGGGTGGAAGCTGGTACCGAGCAGATTGCCCTGCTCGACGGCGACGACGCGGCCGTCCGCGAGCGTGGCGAGTGCTCGCGCATTCCGGCCGACGGATTCGACGACGGGGCCTCGGATGAAGACGGCGTGCACGGGCACATCGCCGAGCTCCGGGATGTCGAGATCGGTCTCGAACGACTGCGTCTGCGAGCCGAATGCGTTCCTGCGCACGACGACGTCGAGGCCGCCCAGGCTCTCCTGGCCGGCGATCGCATCGAGCACGGAATCGGCGAGCATGATCAGGCCAGCGCAGGTGCCGTAGACGGGCAGACCGCCGCGGATACGGGCGCGCAACGGCTCGGCGAGGCCGAAGGTGCGCGCGAGTTTGTCCATCACGCTCGACTCGCCGCCCGGAATCACCAGACCGTCAATGGCGGCCAGCTCCTCCGGGCGTCGAACGAGGGTGACGTCGGCCCCCAGGGTGCGCAGAACATTCGCGTGTTCGCGGAAATCACCCTGGAGGGCCAGAACGCCAACTGTCACGTGCTACCAGCCGCGCTCGGCGAGGCGGTGCGGTGCGGGCAGGTCGGCGACGTTGATGCCGACCATGGCCTCACCGAGTCCGCGCGACACCTCGGCGATGACGGAGGGGTCGTCGTAGAACGTGACGGCCTTGACGACGGCCGCTGCGCGCTGCGCCGGGTTGCCCGACTTGAAGATGCCGGAGCCGACGAACACGCCGTCAGCACCGAGCTGCATCATCATGGCGGCATCCGCGGGGGTGGCGACGCCACCGGCGGTGAACAGCACGACGGGGAGCTTGCCGGTCTCGGCGATCTCGGCGACGAGGGCGTACGGCGCCTGCAGCTCCTTGGCCGCGACGTAGAGCTCGTCCTTGCTCATCGAGCTGAGCTGAGCGATCTCGCTCTTGATCTTGCGGATGTGCTTGGTCGCCTCTGAGACGTCGCCGGTGCCGGCCTCGCCCTTGGAGCGGATCATCGCTGCACCCTCGTTGATGCGGCGGAGCGCCTCACCCAGGTTGGTCGCGCCACAGACGAAGGGAACGTTGAAGCCCCACTTGTCGATGTGGTTGACGTAGTCGGCCGGGCTCAGGACCTCGGACTCGTCGATGTAGTCGACCTCAAGTGCCTGCAGCACCTGAGCCTCGACGAAGTGGCCGATGCGGGCCTTCGCCATGACCGGGATCGAGACCTCGGCCTTGATGGACTCGATCAGGTCGGGGTCGCTCATGCGAGCGACGCCGCCCTGCGAACGGATGTCGGCCGGCACGCGCTCGAGAGCCATGACGGCTACGGCGCCGGCATCCTCTGCGATACGGGCCTGCTCTGCGGTGACGACGTCCATGATGACGCCGCCCTTGAGCATCTCGGCGAGGCCGCGCTTGACGCGGCTGGAACCGAACTGCTCGGTAGAAGTGCTCTCAGTCATGCTGTTAATCCTATTCGGCTGTGAGGGTGGGTCTGCGCAGTGGGTTACGAAGTGTGAGGGGCCGGCCAGCCATCGGCGATCTCCTTGCGCACATCGCCGAGCAGGCGCGGCAGCGCCTTGGTTCCGGCGATGATCGGGAAGAAGTTCGCGTCGAGCGCCCAGCGCGGAACGATGTGCTGGTGCAGGTGCTCCGCGATGCCGGCGCCGGCGATTCGACCCTGGTTCATGCCGATGTTGAAGCCGTCGCAGTGCGAGACCTCAGTGAGCACGCGCATCGCGATCTGGGTGAGCTCGCCGATCTCGGCGACCTCCTCCGGCGTGGCCTGATCGTAGGTGGCGATGTGACGGTACGGGCAGACCAGGAGGTGCCCGCTGTTGTACGGGTACAGGTTGAGCAGAACGTACGCGTGCGTGCCGCGCGCGACGATCAGCGCCTTCTCGTCATCCATCGAGGGGGCCAGGCAGAACGGGCAGTCGTCCTTGTGCGGCTGCTGCCCGTCCTGGATGTACACCATGCGGTGCGGGGTCCAGAGGCGCTGGAACGCGTCGGGAACCGCGGCGAAATCCGCGCTACTCTCGACGTGAATGTCCTCGGCCGGCACCTCGGCGTTCGGCACCTCTGGCCCTGCATCCGTCATGTTAGATCTGGCCCTGCGTCGTGACCTGGGCGCGGCTGTCGATCGCCGCACGAATGCGGGCGATGGCGTCGGCAACGGGAACACCGTTCTCCTGCGTGCCGTCGCGGAAGCGGAAGCTGACGCTGCCGTTCGCCTGGTCTTCCTCGCCGACGATGAGCTGGAAGGGGACCTTGGCCATGGTGTGGTTGCGGATCTTCTTCTGCATGCGCTCGTCGGAGAGGTCGAGCTCTGCACGCACGCCGACCTTCGTGAGCTGGTCGATGACGTCGCCGAGGAACTCGGCGTACTGCTCGGCGACGGGGATGCCGACGACCTGCACGGGCGAGAGCCAGACCGGGAACGCGCCGGCGTAGTGCTCGGTGAGCACGCCGAAGAAGCGCTCGATCGAGCCGAACAGCGCACGGTGGATCATGACGGGCCGCTGACGGCTGCCGTCTGACGCCGTGTACTCGAGCTCGAAGCGCTCCGGCAGGTTGAAGTCGAGCTGGATCGTCGACATCTGCCAGGTGCGGCCGATGGCGTCGCGCGCCTGCACCGAGATCTTGGGGCCGTAGAAGGCGGCTCCGCCCGGGTCTGGCACGAGTTCGAGTCCGGATGCCGCGCCGACCTCAGCCAGCGTCGCCGTCGCCTCTTCCCAGGCGTCGTCGCTTCCGACGAACTTCTCCGGGTCCTTGGTGCTGAGCTCGAGGTAGAAGTCGTCCAGACCGTAGTCCTTCAGCAGGCCGAGCACGAAGTTGAGCGTGTTGGTGAGCTCCTCGCGCATCTTCTCGCGCGTCGTGTAGATGTGGGCGTCGTCCTGAGTCATGCCCCGCACCCGGGTGAGTCCGTGCACGTTGCCGGACTTCTCGTAGCGGTAGACGCTGCCGAACTCGAACAGGCGCAGCGGCAGGTCACGGTAGGAGCGCGCGCTGGAGCGGTAGATCAGGTTGTGCATCGGGCAGTTCATGGGCTTCAGGTAGTAGTCCTGGCCCTCGCGGTGCACGGTGCCGTCCTCGCCGATCTCGGCGTCGATGTGCATCGGGGGGTACATGCCGTCGCGGTACCAGTCCAGGTGGCCGGAGACCTCGTACAGCTTGCCCTTGGTGATGTGCGGGGTGTTGACGAAGGAGTAGCCCTCCTCAACGTGGCGGGTGCGCGAGTAGTTCTCCATCTCGGCGCGAATGATGCCGCCCTTGGGGTGGAAGACGGGCAGGCCGCTGCCGAGCTCCTCAGGGAAGCTGAACAGGTCGAGCTCTGCTCCGAGCTTGCGGTGGTCGCGCTTGGCGGCCTCCTCGAGGCGCTCCTTGTACGCGCGCAGCTCGTCCTTGCTCGGCCAGGCCGTGCCGAAGATGCGCTGCAGCTGCTTGTTCTTCTCCGAGCCGCGCCAGTAGGCGGCGGCGACGCGCATGAGCGAGTGGCCCTCGCCGATCAGGCGGGTGCTCGGCAGGTGCGGTCCGCGGCAGAGGTCGCTCCAGATCGTCTCCCCCGTCTTCGGGTCGACGTTGTCGTAGATCGTGAGCTCGGCGCCACCGACCTCGACGTTCTCGTTGTCTGCGCCGGCATCCGCCCCGCCCTTGAGCCCGATGAGCTCGAGCTTGTACGGCTCATTGGCGAGTTCCGCGCGCGCCTCATCGTCGGTCACGACACGGCGCACGAAACGCTGACCCTGGCGGATGATGCGGCTCATGGCCTTCTCGATCGCCTTGAAGTCGTCGATGCTGAATGGCTCGGCCACGTCGAAGTCGTAGTAGAAACCGTCGGTGACGGGCGGGCCGATGCCCAGCTTGGCCTCCGGGTTGATCGTCTGCACGGCCTGGGCGAGCACGTGGGCAGCCGAGTGCCGCAGGATGTTCAGGCCGTCTGGAGAATCGATCGTCACCGGCTCGACGACGTCGGTGGTCGTAGTCTGCGTGGCGAGGTCCTTCAGCTCACCGTTGACGCGCATCGCGACAACGGACCGGTCGGTGAAAAGCTCGAAGCCGTCAGCCACCTTCATCCACTCCCAAAAATTGATTGATGTGCCGCGAATTCGCGGACGTCATCAACTTTAGTGCCGAGACGGTGGCCATCTGTCCCGGCCGTCGGTAGCGTTTCGCCATGGAGATCAGCGTCGACGGCGCAAAAGTGCTCGCGTCGGTCATTCCGGTGGGCCTGCTCATCATTGCGATTCACACCCGCAGCCTGCGGCAACGCATCCGCGTGGTGCCGAAGCCCGTCGCCCTGTACGCGACGATCCTCGTGATCGCGGCGTCTGTCACCACGGTCGGTCTCTGCGTCTGGTGCGCGAACACCGGCCGCGCTCTCGACGGCTTCGCCGCCTGGTTCGTCGTGGTCGCGAGCGTGCTGCTCGGCCTGCAGACCGTGGCGACGTTCTACGAGTTCGTGGTGATCTCGATGCGCGAAGAGGACGCAGAAAAGCCCGCCAGATCTCTCTGACGGGCTTTCACTATTTCTGAGCGGATGACGAGATTCGAACTCGCGACCCTCACCTTGGCAAGGTGATGCGCTACCACTGCGCCACATCCGCATTGTGTTGCTACGTAAAGCCTACTCTCTACGCTTCAAGCAAAAACCCCCGGAAGTCCGGGGGTTTTACTTGGTGGGCGATACTGGGATCGAACCAGTGACCTCTTCCGTGTCAGGGAAGCGCGCTACCGCTGCGCCAATCGCCCATTTCTGGGGTGTTACTAGGGGGTGTACTGCAAGTGTGGAGTGCTACGAGGTGGCGACGGGATTCGAACCCGTGTGGACGGCTTTGCAGGCCGCTGCCTCGCCTCTCGGCCACGCCACCATTGTGGGTTCCCCACCTGTGTTACCGAAACTGGCTTGCTCGGTTTCACTCGAGCGGATGACGAGATTCGAACTCGCGACCCTCACCTTGGCAAGGTGATGCGCTACCACTGCGCCACATCCGCATTTCTTTCACCGCATTTCTGCGACGTCCAAAACTCTAACCGATGGATCTCTGGATCACCAAACCGGCGAAACCCGGGCGTGTTCGATCCCCGTCCGGAACCGGCGTCATCCGCCCCGAAACGCCGTGGCCGGCTGTCGATGTGCAATGCGCCACCCGGGTCGGCTAGTATCGGTAATCGCGATCACCGCACAGGTGAAAGCAATGGGCGATTGGCGCAGTTGGTAGCGCGCTTCCTTCACACGGAAGAGGTCATCGGTTCGAGTCCGGTATCGCCCACAGACAAAACCCCCGGCTGAGCCGGGGGTTTTTGCGTGTTGTCGGCTCGTCGTCACTCGGCAAGGGGCACGAGCTGCACCGCTCCGTCCGCCCCGGTGATGACGAGCAGCCGAGCGGCCGTGACGCCGTTCAGCGCCTCGCTGAGGCGTTCCTCAGCCAGACCGGGCGATGCCGCGCCTGGCGACTCCCCCGGCGCGTCTGCGCGCACCCAGGTGGTGACGCTGGCGCCGGTGAGCTCCTCGATCAGCTTCCGCTGTGGTGCCGATGCGGCATCCGTCACCAGGATCACCTCGCCGATCGTGCGGACACGGACGGGTGTGGCCAGCGCAACGGCGGCCCGATCGCGCCGCCAGACGCTGAAGTGATACCCGAACACCGCCGCCGTCGCGATCAGCAGGCCGAGCGGGGCACGCACCTGCTCGATGAGGCTCGTGCCCGTCGTGGAGTCGAGCGCGAAGACGAACACGCCGTAGCCGACGATCAGGAGCGCAATGAGCGCGACGATGGCGCTGAGGCCGAACATGGCGACGAGGTAGACGCGGCGCGAGGTGTCGCGCTGTTCGGCGGCGGATACCGGTTCAACGGGCTTCCAGGTGAACCACCAGACCACGCCGCCAACGAGGAAGGCGCTCAGACCGCCGAGCAGCAGGGTGCGCGAGTCTGAACCAGCGAGCGAGGTGCTCAGCGTCGCCAGGAGAGCGTTGATGATGACACCGATGCCGGATGCCGTCGCGGCCATCCCGACGCCAGACACCACGACGCTGCTCGCCCGCTGCACGCCGGCAGAGCGTTCCCGCGTGACCAGCCAGTGGTAGCGCCAGACCACCGCGCCGACGAGCGCGGCCGCGATCGCCTCCCCGAGCGGGTCGGTCACGACGCCGATGGGCTCGCCGCGGTCGAAGGCGAGTCGCAACAGCACGAACAGGGAGATGCCGACACCGCTCAGGGAGAGCAGGCTGCCGCCGAGCACAGCCACCCAGATCAGCATCACGGAGGCGAGGCCCGTCGTGACCCGCGCCGCACCGCCGTGCACCCAGTGCAGCCACCAGATCACGCCTCCGACAAGCAACCACAGGAGCCCGTGACTCAGCGGGGCGAACACACCCTCGCCGGCCAAGACGACGGCGTTCACCCCGCGTATCGCGTTGTCGAGGAGGACACCGAACGCGCTCACGGCGCCGCTGCTCGCGGCCACGAGCCCGTAGAAGGCGCCGAGGACCACCGGCACGGTCGCGAGCCGCAACGGCCCCCTGTCGGCGTTCCGCGACATCGCGCGGTGTGCCAGCCAGATGCCGAACCAGACGATGGCGCTCGCCAGCGTCGCAGGCTCCCAGCTGCCGCGGATCATGGACTGTGCGGCATCCACCGTCGACACGGTGAACACGATGAGCGACACCAGGTACATGGCTGCCACATAGAGACCCCAGGTCAGGGCGGAGCGCTCCTCGGCGTCGTCGAGCCGGCGCCAGAGCCACCACCAGAGGAGGGCGGCCAGCGGCGCGCCGATCACCGTGAAGGCGAGCGATTGGGCCAGGGCGGAGCTCCCGCCGCTCGCGATGGCTGATCCCGCTTCGAAAACGCGGCCCAGGAGCCCGGACATCCCGATGCCGGCAACCGTGACGAGCACGAAGAGCAGCGTGTACACAATCGCGCGACGCACCGTCCGTTGCGCCGAGCCTGCCGTGTTCGCCATCAGAAGCCCGCCGATCCCGGGCAGATCGCAAGGGCCCACGGCACCGTGCTGATCGCCCACTCGCCGCCGCTCGTGACGAGCTCGAAGGTCTCCTGCGTCTCAGAGGACGATGAACCGAAGAGGCCACCCTCGTAGCTCGTGACGAGCGACACCCTGACATCGGCCGAGTCGCCGTGTTCCGTGACCTCAATCAGCACAACGCGCATGTTCTCGGTGTAGACGGGGTCGAAGCCGGCGCACTCCTCACGCAGTTCCGGTGCGAGGTATTCGAACGCGGCGTCATGGTCGCCGTCGATCACGGCGGTCGAGTAGCCCTGCACGACGCCCTCGGGGGTGGCGGGGTCGAGTGCCGTCGGCCCGCCGCGGGTGAACACGATGATGAGCGCGATGACGATCAGCGCGGCGATCGCGATGAGAATGACGAGCAGGGTGCGGTCCAGCCTCCGTGCAGGTGGGTTCATAGTGCACATCATGGCGGGTATCGGCTCGCCGACCCGCGGATTGCGGTGCGGCGCGCCGGGCGGGCACTTCCCCAGGTACTGCCGTCAGCTGCCGTCGGGGTCGTGCATCTGCACCAGCTGCGACGGCCCATCGGATGCCGCCAGTGCGGCATCCACCAGGGTGCGGTCACCGGCGAGCTCCGGAGCCAGCCAGTCGGAGTACAACTCGGGTGCAATGATCAGCGGCATCCTGTCGTGGACCTCCTCGACGTGGCTTGCAGCCGGCCTCGTGACGATCGCGTATGTGGGGAGCCAACCGTCGGGCGTCGGAGCGGCATCGGTCCGGTTGATCGTGTAGATCGCGGCGAGGCTGAACAGCTCTCCCCCGAGGTCGAAACGGCGGCCCTTCTCGAAATAGTGCGTGACGGGCACGAGAGCGCGGCGCGACATCGTCGGTCCGGCCCAGGCCCCCTTCAGGAGGTTCTCGCTGCGGGCGTTGATCGTCGAGAACTTGGGGCGCTGTCCGCCGATCCACATCTGCCACCACGCCAGGTCGAGCTGCCGCACGGATTCGCCGCCGATGACCCGCTCCCGCACCAGCGGGTTGAGGTTGAGGGCCCTCGGCCCGGTCGGTTTCACCACCTCCGTCGCGTTCGCGGCCAGCCACTCGACGACCGCCGCGTTGCGGCCGCGCTCATCGAAGGCAAAGTGCTCATCCAGTTCGTCCGGCGTTGTCTCAAGTCCGTAGCTCGCGCACATGCGTTCAGGGTAGACCCGCGCACCGACAGCGACCAGACCGGGGCGCGAGCCTCGCTCGGGGCCCGCATGACGTGCACGGGCCCGGTGAAAACACCGGGCCGGCGGAGATTGCGCGGGCCCGCGGGGATCGCGCAGCGCGCGGGTCGGGCCGGGGAGGACGAGTTAGGTCCAGCCGTAGCGGGCGTGCAGCGCCTCGGCCACGAGCCGGAATCGGGCCGCGTCGAGTGCGGCCGCCTCTCGCCGCATGCCGGCGGGGTGAACACGAAAGATGCGGTCGAGCTTCACCCAGCTTGCGCGCCCGGCGGAATCCCACGAACCCGTTCCGATGGGCACCGCATCACGTTCGCCGCTGTGATCCTTGCTCGTCAGCTGAGCGGCCAACAGGGTTCCGCTGTGCTCCCGCGCGACGAGCAGCACCGGACGGTCCTTGCCACGGCCGTCTCGTTCCTCGTATGGCACCCACGTCCAGACGATCTCACCGGGGTCCGGGTCGCCGTCGACCGCCGGCGCGTAGCTCATGCTCACCCTGCCGACGCGTGTGGGATCGATCTCGACGGTCGCCTGGGCGCCCGACTGACCCGGGCGGTCGTGGTCGGACTCATCGCTCCGTGTGCGCGCCCCGAGCGAGCCGAGCAGCGAGCTCACCATGCGCTTCAGAACCGACACGGCGCCACCCTACCCCACGGTTTCCGGGCGCTCCCGGGTGCGACTGGCGCTCGCCATCACCCGCCCGACGGCCAGGGCGACGAGCCCCGCGATGATGAAGGCGAACCCGGCGACCACCGCGATCGAGAACAGTTGGGTGCCCAGCTGCGCCCAGCTCCCCGTGATCAGACCGCCGACCCCGTCGCCGAGGATGCCGATGAAGACACAGCCGAGCGCGGCAGCGGTGAACTGGGTGAGCAGCAGGCCGAGCACAGAACCGCGGGGCCCTGCGAGGGCAGCGGCCACCGCCCCGGAGGCGAGCCCGAGCATGCAGCCCCAGAACGGCGAGAGCACGTCGGCCGCCGGCGTCACGGCGACGAGTCCGGCGAAGATTCCGCGTACGGCGCCGCCGATGCTGACGCGGTGGTGCCGGATCCGTTCGACGACGACCCAGGCGACGACGCCGCCGAGCGGTGCGAGCAACGTGTTTACCGCGGCATCCACAGCGATCTCGTCCGGCACCGCCTCTGAGCCGACCGTGAGCGCGAAGAAGCCCAGCCAGAGCGGGATGATGGTCGCGACGGCACGGCGCGGTGTCGCAACCGCGATGATCGGTCCCCTGCTTCGCTGCGCGAGCAGGCAGGCCAGCCCGGCAGACGCCGTGGCGATGAAGAGCATGCTGCTGCCGCCGAAGTCGAGCAGGCCGAGTGACGCGACGAGCCAGCCGTCGACCAGGTTGAGCGTCCAGGCCGCGATGGCCAGCTGTGCGAGCAGCGCCCAGACGATGACGAACACGAGCCACCCGCCCGTCCGCGCCCGTGCCGCGCGCGGCAGGATCGGGCTCAGCTGCACGGCCGTGAGTGAGAACATCAGCCCGTAGTAGATGCTCAGGGAGAGCGAGGCGTCTGCGCCGAGCACGGCGCGCGCTCCGAAGAGGAGCCACAGGAGCAGCAGCGCGCCGCTGGCGATGACGACGACGGGGAGCTGGGGCCCGCGCAGGCCTGCCAGCAGTCCGAGCCCGATCCCGAGCACCGGGATCAGCGCAGAGAAGGCGAGGACGAATCCGGCATCGTCGTAGTTCACGGGGTCCTCTCAAGGCGCAGGGCGCGTAGCATCCGACCCCCGCAGACAACCATATCGGTGGCGCTGTGCATAGACGACGACACAGACGAAGGGGCAGTGCCGTGTGAATTCCTTCACACGAACACTGCCCCGCCGCTCGGCTTCGCCGGTTCCAAACGACGCCGCCTGTAGAACGCGCTCAGCGCCTTCGCGTAGTTGCCTATGCGTTGTTGAGCGCGTAACCCTCTTCGCCGTGCACGACGGTGTCGATGCCGGCAACTTCGTCCTCGTTCTTGATACGGAAGCCGATGCTCTTCTCGATCGCGAAGCCCAGCGCGAGGGCGATGACGAAGGAGTAGATGAGCACCGCTCCGGCCGCGATGACCTGAACGGCGAGCTGGCCGAAGTCGCCACCGGTGAACAGGCCGGTGTCGATGGCGAAGAATCCGAGGTAGAGCGTTCCGATGATTCCACCGACGAGGTGGATGCCGACGACGTCGAGCGAGTCATCGAATCCGAGCTTGAACTTCAGCTCAATGGCCAGCGCGCAGACGGCACCGGCGACGACACCGAGCAGCAGGGCCCAGCCGGGCTCGAGGTTGGCGCAGGCCGGGGTGATCGCGACCAGACCGGCGACCGCACCGGATGCCGCACCGACCGAGGTCGCCTTGCCGTCCTTGAACTTCTCGACGACCATCCAGCCGAGGATCGCGGCTGCGGTGGCACCGAGGGTGTTGACGACGATGAGGCCGACGTTCGCGAGGCCGTTCAGCCACTCTGCACCTGCGTTGAATCCGAACCAGCCGAACCAGAGGATCGCCGCGCCCATCAGCACGAGCGGAACGTTGTGCGGCTTGGTGATGCCCTTCTGGAAGCCGACACGCTTGCCGAGCACCAGGGCGAGGGCGAGAGCCGCAGCACCGGCGTTGATGTGCACGGCGGTTCCACCGGCGTAGTCGATCACGCTCGGGAGGCCAAGGGTGTTGCCGAGCTCCATGATCCAGCCACCGCCCCAGACCCAGGCCGCGACCGGGAAGTAGACGAGCGTCGCCCAGATTCCGGCGAAGATCATCCACGAGCCGAACTTCGCCCGGTCGGCGATGGCACCGGAGATCAGCGCGACGGTGATGATCGCGAACGTCGCACCGAAGGTCGCCCCGAGCAGATCGGTGTTCGACGACTCACCGGTTGCGAGCGAGCTGAGGCCGAAGTCGGCGAAGGGGTTGCCGGCGAAGTCGCCGGGCGAGCTGACGGCGCTCATGCTGAATCCGTACAGGATCCAGAGCACGCTGATGAGGCCGAGTGCCCCGAAACTCATCATCATCATGCTGACGACGCTCTTGGCCTTGACCAGCCCGCCGTAGAAGAATGCGACGCCCGGCGTCATCAACAGCACGAGTGCCGTTGCTGTGATCGCCCAAGCAATGCTGCCTGTGTCCATGATTACACCTCTCGAAGTTTCCATCAGGGGTGTACCTGTCGAGAACCTCGGGGTGGAACCGTGCACTTCTCGGGTACGAGCCCAGAGTGGACCTGCGAGATTTCAGTGAGAGTGCCGCTCGTGTTTCGGTGCCGTTACGAAAACGGCCGCCGGGTAACGGGCATGTTTCGCGGACTCAGTCGTGCGGCGGCAACTCGCCCGTCGTCAGCGCGATCAACCGGGACATGGCGCGCTGGTACTTCTTGCGGTAGCCGCCGCCCATCATGTCGTCGTCGAAGACCTCGCTGAGCGGGGTGCCGCTGGCGACGATGGGGATCTCGGCGTCGTACACGCGGTCGATGAAGGCCACGAGGCGCAGCGCATCGGTCTGGTTGTGCAGCACGTGCGCGCCGCTCAGCGCGATCACGTCGATGCCACTGATCATCTTGATGTACTTGGACGGGTGCACGGTGGCCAGGTGCTTCATGAGCTCGTCGAAGCCGTCGAAGCTCACCGCGGTTCCGCGCTCGACCATCGTCGACACCATGTGCGTGAGCGCCGCATCGTCGACGGTGGTCGCGCGCCCCTCGACGTTGCGGCGGCGGTAGTCGAGCCCGTCGATGCGCACGGTCTGGAAGTTCGAGGACAGCGCCTGGATCTCGCGCAGGAAGTCCGATGCGGCGAAACGCCCCTCGCCGAGGGAGTTCGGCGGGGTGTTGGATGTCGCAGCCACCCGCGTTCCCGTTGCCATCAGCTCGCCGAGCAACCGCGTCATCAGCATCGTGTCGCCCGGGTCGTCGAGCTCGAATTCGTCGATGCAGATGAGCCTGGTTCCGCTGAGCAACGCCACCGTCTCGGCGTAGCCGAGCGCGCCGACGAGTGCCGTGTACTCGATGAAGGTGCCGAAGTACTTGGGGCCGGGGGCACCGTGCCAGAGCGAGGCCAGGAGGTGCGTCTTGCCGACGCCGAAACCGCCGTCGAGGTAGATCCCGGGCAGCGCGGCCTTGGGCTTTCGGTTGCGCGAGAAGAATCCGCCTGGTCGCTGCGCGCGCCACACCCCGGCGAACTCCTGCAGCAGTTCGACCGCGCCGGCCTGCGACGGGTAGTCCGCGTCCGGCCGGTACGACTCGAACGATGCGTGCTCGAACTGCGGCGGGGGCACGAGTCCACCGGCGATCTCGCTGCCGGTGATGCTCGGCGAACGATCGATCAGGCGAAGTGCTGTGGAACTCTGCATGCGTGCGCGTGCCGTTTCTGCTGTGGGAACCGCGGTTCGTGTTGCGCAGCATTGCGGGGCGGCACGCTGGCTCACGCGAGGACGCGTAGATTCGAAGGAGTGGACAGGCAACCAGCCTAATCTGCTCCCCACCGACATTCCGCGCCCGATCGGGCGTCTTGAGGAGGCCGAGATGACCGTCGAGAACGACACGACCGCGAAGTTCGCCGAGTACGCCCACCCTGAGCGGCTCGTGTCGACCGAGTGGCTGGCCGCGCACCTCGGCGATCCCGGCCTCGTCGTCGTCGAGAGCGATGAAGACGTACTCCTCTATGAGACGGGGCACATCCCCGGCGCGGTCAAGATCGACTGGCACACGGATCTGAACGACCCCGTGCTGCGTGACTTCGTGCAGGGCGAGGAGTTCGCGCGCCTGCTCGGCGAGAAGGGCATCAGCCGCGACAGCACGGTCGTGCTGTACGGCGACAAGAACAACTGGTGGGCGGCGTACGCGCTGTGGATCTTCACGCTCTTCGGCCACGAGGATGTGCGCCTGCTCGACGGCGGCCGCGCACTGTGGATCGCCGAGGGACGGGAGCTCACGACGGAGACACCCGCCCCGGCATCCGTCGACTACCCGGTGATCGAGCGCGACGACAGCACAGCGCGCGCCTTCAAGGAGGACGTGCTCGCACACTTCGGCAAGCCACTCATCGACGTGCGCTCCGTCGAGGAGTACACGGGCGAGCGCACCGAGATTCCCGGCTACCCGACCGAGGGTGCACTGCGCGCCGGACACATTCCGAGCGCGGCGAGCGTGCCATGGGCGCGTGCGGCCGCACCGGACGCCACGTTCAAGACCCGCGCGGAGCTCGACGCGATCTACACGGGCGAGGTGGGGCTCCGGGAGGGTGACGACGTGATCGCCTACTGCCGCATCGGTGAACGTTCCAGCCACACCTGGTTCGTGCTGACCCACCTGCTCGGCTTCACCGGAGTGCGCAACTACGACGGCTCCTGGACCGAGTGGGGCAGTGCGGTGCGCGTGCCGATCGCCGTGGGCGAAGACCGCGGAACCGCGCCAACGGCCGCCGTGGGACAATAGCTGCGATGACTACAGCAGCGCCCTCCAGCACGGAACTCCCCCAGCAGCTCGCCGAGATCCGAGACGACTTCCTCGCTCTCGAACAGCGCGATCGGCTGCAGCTCCTGCTTGAGTTCTCCAACGAGCTGCCAGAACTGCCGGAGCGCTATCAGGATCACCCCGATCTGTTCGAGCGTGTCGAGGAGTGCCAGTCCCCCGTCTTCCTCTTCGTCGAGATCGACGAATCCGGCGCCGTCCAGCTCTACGCGACAGCGCCGCGGGAATCCCCGACGACGCGCGGCTTCGCCTCGATCCTCGCGCAGGGGCTCTCCGGCCTCAGCCCGGAGCAGGTCCTCGCCGTCCCGGACGACTACCCGCAGACGCTCGGCCTGACCCAGGCCGTTTCGCCGCTGCGCATCCGGGGCATGACGGGCATGCTCGGGCGCACCAAGCGGCAGATCCGGCTCAGGCTCGCGCCGACAGCCAGCGCCTGATCGCCCCGTTCCAGCGCTCGGGGTCGTAGTTCCAGAGCTTCGTGTGACGGGCCGTCGTGAATTCCTCGAAGGTGACGATGTCTGGGCGTGCGTCGGCCAGTGCGCGTGAACCGTTGATCGGCACATAGCCGTCATCGATGCTGTGCATGAGCAGGATCGGCAGCTCCAGGATTTCCGCCCGCGCGGCGATGTCGAGGCGGGGGAAGTCGATCGCCTGCTCGAGTCCCGTGATCGCCCTGCCCCACGGGGAACCGATCGTGCTGATCACGGCGCCGTTGACCGCGGCGGGAAAACCGTAGCCGTTTCCGTGGAAGTGCAGGATGTCGCTCCAATCCACGGCCGGGGATTCCAGCACGACCCCGCTGATCAGCCCGCGGTCCTCCGCCCGCAGCGCCGCCTGCATCACGATGGCGCCGCCCATCGACCATCCCATCAGGACGATCTCGGTCGCGCCGTTCTCGCGCGCGAAGCGCATCGCGGCCGCGACATCCTGCCATTCGGTGTCGCCGAGACCGTAGCGCCCGTCCCGGCTCTCCGGTGCCTCACCATCGTTGCGATACGACACGAGCAGGCTGTGCATCCCCGCCTCGTGGAACACCGGAACGGCGCGCAGACATTCCTGTCTGCGCACGGCGCGGCCGTGCACCTGGATCACCCAGCGCGAGCTGTCGCCGGATGCCGGCACCCACCAGGCCGGCGCCGGGCCGAGTGCCGTCGGGATCGTGACGTTCTCGAACGGCAGATCGAACTCCCACGGTCCGAGGTAGTACCAGCCGCTCCAGCGCCCGGCCACGGCGGTGCCCAGCTCGCCGAAGTCCCGCTTGAGCAGGCGCCGCGTCACGGTCGCCTCACCGCGGGCGAGAATCTCGCCGACACGGGCGTGGCCGTTCTCACCGGAGAACCAGAGCCCGTACCGGCCGTCGAGCACCGTGTCGGCCGTTGCACGGAGGACGACGGCGCGCACCGGCTCCCGCTCCCCTGCGACGATGATCGACTCGGTGCCGAGGATGGCGACGTCGTCCTTGCGAACGCGCGGAGGCGTCACGACGGTGCGGGCGAAGACGGCGACGACGACCGCCATGGCGCCTCCGGCCGTCAGCGCGAGGCCGGCCAGTGCGACGCCGACGATGCCGAGCGCGCGTGCCAAGCGCGGTGTCCTGCGATCCGTTACCCGAGCCTTCATGCAATGCCCCCGTCAGCCACGCCGTCCGGCGTGCCTCACCGACAGCGCCGTGAAAAAACTCTAGTCTGCACACGTGCCCGAAACATCGCCAGCGCCCCACCTCCCGCCGGAGTTCCAAGCGGCACTCGACGCGGTGCGAAGCGCCCAGACCCGCGCTGAGCTCGTCGTCACCGAGATTCCGGCACCGGCCCGCCTGGCACCCTACGCGGTCGCATTGGCCGCCGATGTGTCTCCCGCACGCCACGGCAGCGACTCCGACTACGGCACCGGCCGCTTCATCTTGTTGTATGACGAAGACGAGCCAGAGGAGTGGGGCGGTCGATTCCGGGTCGTCTGCTTCGCGCAGGCACCGCTCGAAACCGAGATCGGCCTCGATCCTTTCCTCGCCGAAGTAGCATGGTCATGGTTGGTCGACGCGCTCGACGCCCGCGGAGCGAACTATTCCGCGGCATCCGGCACAGCGACCAAGACTCTCTCAACCGGTTTCGGTGAGCTCTCTGCACAGGGTGATGGCGCTCAGATTGAGTTGCGTGCTTCGTGGACTCCACGTGATCACAACCTCGCGTCGCACGTCGAAGGCTGGGGCGAACTCCTGTGCATGCTCGCCGGACTGCCACCGACTATGGAAGGCGTAAGCGTGCTGACACCGAAACGGACGCCCCGTGGCTGAGACAGCTCGTCACGTCATCGACACCCGCGCCGAGTACCTCGACGCCGTCGCCATGATCGCAGCCGGAACCGGCCCGATCGCCATCGACGCCGAGCGCGCCAGCGGATTCCGCTACTCGCAGCGCGCCTACCTGATCCAGGTCTTCCGCCGCGACGCCGGCGTCTTCCTGTTCGATCCTCCCGCCATCGGCCGCTTCGACGAACTGCAGGATGCCATCGCCGACGTCGAGTGGATCCTGCACGCGGCCAGCCAAGACATCGCCTGCCTCCGCGAGGTCGGCCTCGATCCCCACGTCATCTTCGACACGGAGCTCTGCGCCCGCCTCCTCGGTTTCGCCAGGGTCGGGCTCGGCGCCGTGATCGAGCAGCAGCTCGGCATCCACCTCGCCAAGGAGCATTCCGCGGCGGATTGGTCGACCCGGCCGCTCCCGGACTCCTGGCTCGAGTACGCCGCCCTCGACGTCGAGCTCCTCGTCGACCTGCGCGATTCCCTGCAGGAGCTGCTCGTCAGCTCCGGCAAGGAGGAGATCGCCAGGCAGGAGTTCGCCGCCGTGCTGCAGAAGGAGGCCAAGCCGGTCGCCGCCGAGCCGTGGCGCCGACTCTCCGGCATCCACAGCGTGCGAAGCGCACGGAATCTCGCGGTCGCGCGGGAACTGTGGCTGGCCCGCGACGCCTATGCGCAGGAGATCGACACGGCTCCTGGCCGACTCGTTCCCGACGCCTCACTGCTCGCGGTCGTCAAGGCGATGCCGACCACGCGGAAGGCTCTGTCCGAGCTGCGCGAGTTCACCGGCCGCGCCAGCCGCAGCGAGCTCAGCCGCTGGTGGGAGGCCGTTGAGCGCGGCCTCGCCAGCGCCGAGCTGCCCGCCGTCAGGGTCAACGGCGACACGCTGCCGCCTCCCCGTGTCTGGTCGGAGCGCAATCCGGAGGCCGATCTGCGGCTGAAGGCCGCACGCGCCGCGTTGAATGAGCTCTCGGACGAGCTGCAGATCCCCCTCGAGAACCTGCTCACGCCCGAGTACCTGCGCCGAGTGGCCTGGCACCCGCCGGCAACCATGGACGCGGAGTCGATCGGCGAGGCCCTGACGGAGCTCGGCGCCCGCCCCTGGCAGATTGACGCAACCGCACAGAAGATCAGTGCGGCCTTTGTAGAAGCCCACCAAACGTTGCTCGAATCATCCGAGGCCCCCTCGTAGAAACCGGCAAACGATTCAGGGCGTTCCCTGAGCACTCCTAGGATCAGAACAGAATTGTTCGATCAATGGAGGCGAAGTGGCCGAAAGAACTGAAGTCGTGTTTGTGGATGGGGTTCGCACCCCGTTCGGTCGAGCCGGCGAAAAGGGCATGTACTGGAACACCCGGGCCGACGATCTCGTCGTCAAGGCCATCATCGGGCTGCTCGAGCGCAACCCCAGCGTGCCGAAGGACCGCATCGACGAGGTGGCGATCGCCGCAACGACGCAGCAGGGCGATCAGGGCCTGACGCTCGGCCGCACGGCCGCGCTGCTCGCCGGCCTGCCGAAGTCGGTTCCCGGCTTCGCGATCGACCGCATGTGCGCCGGCGCCATGACCTCGGTGACGACGCTCGGCTCCGGCATCGGTTTCGGCGCGTACGACCTGGTGATCGCCGGCGGTGTGGAGCACATGGGCCGTCACCCCATGGGCCTCGACGCCGACCCGAACCCGCGCTTCCTCTCTGAGCGCCTGGTCAGCCCCGATGCGCTGAACATGGGCAACACGGCAGAGCGCATCCACGATCGCTTCCCGCACCTGACCAAGGAGCGCGCCGACCGCTTCGGTCTGCGCAGCCAGCAGAAGGTCGCCGCCGCGTACGCCGCGGGGCAGATCCAGCCCGACCTCGTCTCCGTCGCCCTGCGCACGGATGCCGGCTGGGGACTGGCCACCCAGGACGAGGGCATGCGCCCTGAGACGACGATGGAGGGCCTCGCCGGCCTGAAGACACCGTTCCGCCCGCACGGCCGCATCACGGCCGGCAACGCCTCTCCCCTCACCGACGGTGCGACGGCCAGCCTGCTGGCCAGCGCCGAGACGGCCAAGGAGCTCGGCCTCCGCGCCAAGATGCGCATGGTCAGCTTCGCCTTCGCCGGCGTCGAGCCCGAGATCATGGGCCTCGGCCCCGTGCCATCCACCGAGAAGGCGCTGCGGAAGGCCGGGCTCAGCATCACCGACATCGGCCTGTTCGAGTTGAACGAGGCCTTCGCCGTGCAGGTGCTCTCCTTCCTCGACCACTTCGGCATCGACGATGACGACCCACGCGTCAACCCCTGGGGCGGTGCCATCGCGATCGGCCACCCGCTCGCGGCCAGCGGCGTGCGCCTCATGATCCAGCTCGCGCGCCAGTTCGAACAGCACCCGGAGGTGCGCTACGGCCTGACCGCGATGTGCGTCGGCCTCGGCCAGGGCGGAACCGTCATCTGGGAGAACCCCAACTACACCGGCAAGAAGAAGTGAGGCTGGGACACCATGACTGACTACTCAACGATTGACTTCTCCCTGCTCGAAGAGCTCTCCACCGACGAGGTGATCTCACACAGCTACGTGCGCGATGTGCCCCTGGCCAGCGGCAAGGTCCTCGCGCTCGTCACCCTCGACAACGGTCGCGACCACACCCGCCCGAACACTCTCGGCCCGGCGACGCTGATGGAGCTCGGTCGCACATTCGACGCGCTCACCGAGCGCGCGGCGCGCGGCGAGATCCACGCCGTCGCCACGACCGGCAAGCCGTTCATCCTCGCGGCCGGCGCCGACCTCTCCAAGATCAGCGACATCCCGAACCGCCAGATCGGCCTGCAGATGGCTCAGCTCGGGCACTACGTGTTCGGCAAGCAGTCCACGCTCGGCGTGCCATCGTTCGTGTTCATCAACGGCCTCGCCCTCGGCGGCGGCGTCGAACTGCCGCTGAACGCCGACTACCGCACGATCGACAGCTCTGTACCGGCGCTGGCACTGCCAGAGGTCTTCCTCGGCCTGATCCCCGGCTGGGGCGGCACCTACCTGCTGCCGAACCTGATCGGCATCGAGAACGCCCTCAAGGTCGTCATCGAGAACCCGCTCAAGCAGAACCGCATGCTGAAGGGCCCGCAGGCCTTCGAGCTCGGGATCGCCGACGCCATGTTCTCCCCCGTCAACTTCCTCGAGGACTCCATTGCCTGGGCCGACGGCGTCATCTCTGGCACGACGAAGGTCGAGCGCAAGAACGCGCCGGGCAAGATCGAGCGCCTGGTCAAGTGGGATGCGGCCATCGGCATCGCGCGCAAGATGCTCGAGAGCAAGATCGGCACCGTTCCGCAGTCACCGTATGCCGCGCTTGACCTGCTCAAGGCAGCGAAGAACGGCACGAAGGAGGAGTGCTTCGCCCTCGAGGACGAGGCGCTCGCCGACCGCATCATCAGCGACCAGCTGCAGGCGAGCATCTACGCATTCAACCTGGTGCAGAAGCGGGCCAAGCGGCCGGCCGGGGCGCCGGACAAGGCGCTCGCCCAGAAGGTGACGAAGGTCGGCATCATCGGCGCAGGCCTCATGGCCAGCCAGTTCGCGCTGCTCTTCGTGCGCCGGCTCCAGGTTCCCGTCGTCATCACCGACCTCGACCAGGCCCGGGTCGACAAGGGCCTCGCCTACATCACCGATGAGATCGATGCCCTCGCGGCGAAGGGTCGGATCAACCCCGATGAGGCGAACCGTCTCCGTGCGCTCATCTCCGGCACGACCGACAAGGCGGACTTCCACGACTGCGATTGGGTGATCGAGGCCGTCTTCGAGGACCTCGCCGTGAAGCAGCAGGTCTTCGCCGATGTCGAGAAGCACGTCTCCCCGACGACGATTCTCGCCACCAACACCTCTTCGCTCTCGGTCGAACAGATCGGGGCCGGACTGGAACACCCCGAGCGCGTCGTCGGCTTCCACTTCTTCAACCCGGTGGCCGTGATGCCGCTGCTCGAGATCGTGAAGGCCCCCGCGACGAACGACGCCACCCTGGCGACGGCCTTCGCGACGGCCGCCAAGCTGCGCAAATCCGCCGTGCTCACCGCCGATGCCCCCGGCTTCGTCGTGAACCGGCTCCTCGCCAAGGTGATGGGCGAGGCCGCACGTGCCGTCGATGAGGGCACCCCTGTTCCCGTCGTCGAGCGGGCATTCGCGCCGATCGGCCTGCCGATGGGCCCGTTCGAGCTGATCGACCTGGTCGGCTGGGCGGTCGCCGCCCATGTGCAGGACACGATGGTGCGCGAGTTCCCCGAACGCTTCTACGCGTCAGAGAACATGCACGCCCTGTCGAAGCTCGCCCAGGTCGTCGAGAAGGACAAGGCGGGCAAGGTGACCGACTTCACGAAGGAGGCCAAGAAGACGATCACCGTCGGCAAGACCCCCGTCGATGAGGCGACGATCCTGCGCCGGGTCGAGGACCAGCTCGCCCAGGAGATCAAGCTGATGCTCGACGAGAAGGTCGTCGCGGCGCCGGAGGACATCGACCTGTGTCTGATCCTCGGTGCCGGCTGGCCGTTCCAGGCCGGCGGAGCGACGCCGTACCTCGACCGCGTCGGCGCCAGCCAGCGCGTGTTCGGTGGCACGTTCCACGACCCGCAGATTCGCGGCGTCGGGGCCTGAGCCAAGAGTGAACGAGGGGCGGACCGGATGCCGGTTCGCCCCTCGTGCCGTGTCGGCGCGCGCCTCTAGGCTGCTGGCATGACGAAAACCGTGTACTACGTTGCCTGCAGCCTCGACGGCTTCATCGCCGACCGGGAGAACTCACTGGACTGGCTGATGGAGTTCGGCTTCGAGGAATTCAGCGAGCAGTATGCCAGCTTCATCGCCGACATCGGCGCGGTGATCATGGGAGCAGACACTTACGACTTCATCGTGAATGATCCGTCGGGGTGGAGCTACGCCATGCCGGCGTGGGTGCTCAGCCACCGCTCGCTGCCGGGGATCGAGGGCGCGGACATCCGGTTCACCAGCGCCGACGGGCCGGGCGGCATCGCCGCCCTCCACGCCGCTGCCGCCCTCGCGGCCGGCGAGAAGAAGGTGTGGGTGATCGGCGGCGGCAACGTCGCGAGCCAGTTCGCCGATGCCGGCCTGCTCGACGAGCTGCAGGTGACGATCATGCCCGTGCTGCTGGGCGCCGGGCGGCCGCTGCTCCCGCTCGCGAGGAACACTCGGCTCACGGCGTTAGGCAGGACGCCGTACGCCGGTGGTGCCATCGAGCTGCGCTACGCCGTGAACACTCCCGACGTGAGCGAAGCCGTCACTCGACCCTGATCTTCGGGATCGAGGCCGTCGGCGGGCCGACGTGCGGCACCTTGCTGCCCGCGAACATGGCGGCAATGTCCGCGGCGACCTGCGGGGCGGTGAGGCCGATGTCCTGCAGGATCTGAGCGCGCGTGGCGTGGTCGATGAACTCGTCAGGCAGGCCGAGCTCGGTGACGGCCGTGTCGACGCCGGCCTCGCGCAGGTCCTGGCGGATCCGGGTGCCGATGCCGCCGACCTTGATGCCGTCTTCGAGGCTCACCACGAGACGGTGTCCGCGGGAGAGCTCGATCACGCTGCGCGGAACGGGCACGACCCAGCGCGGGTCGATGACCGTCGAGCCGATGCCCTGCAGGGCGAGCAGGTCTGCCACCTCGAGTGCCATGCCGGCCAACGGGCCGACGGCGACGAGCAGAACGTCGCTCGTTGCCGATTCGCGCAACACGTCGACGCCGTCATCCGTTCGACGCACAGCCTCGAACTCGACGCCGACGCTGCCCTTGGGGAAGCGCAGCACGGTCGGGGCATCGTCGACGGCGACGGCCTCTGCCAGCTCCTCGCGGAGGCGGGTGGCGTCGCGCGGTGCTGCCAGGCGGATGCCGGGGACGACCTGGAGGATCGCGAGATCCCACATGCCGTGGTGGCTCGGGCCGTCAGGGCCCGTCACACCGGCACGGTCGAGCACGAAGGTGACGCCGGCCTTGTGCAGGGCGACGTCCATGAGCACCTGGTCGAATGCGCGGTTGATGAAGGTCGCATAGACGGCGACGACCGGGTGCATGCCGCCGAAGGCGAGCCCGGCAGCCGAGGTCGCGGCGTGCTGCTCTGCGATTCCGACGTCCAGGACGCGCTCGGGGAACCGCTCCGCCATGCGGTGGAGTCCGGTCGGCCGGAGCATCGCGGCCGTGATGCCGACGAGCTTCTCGTTGGCGGCGGCGAGGTGCACCATCTCATCGGCGAAGACCGATGTCCAGGACTGCGCCGACGAGGAGTCGAGCGATTCGCCGGTCTCCGGGTCGATCTGCCCGACGGCGTGGAACTGGTCGGCCGCATCCTGACGGGCCGGCTCGTAGCCGCGGCCCTTGTCGGTGATCGTGTGCACGATCACCGGCGCGCCGTAGCCCTTGGCCTGGCGCAGCGCCTCCTCCATCGCGACGAGGTCGTGGCCGTGCACCGGCCCGATGTATTTGATGTCGAGGTTGGAGTACAGCGCCTCATTGTTGGAGAAACGGCTGAGGAAGCCGTGCAGTCCGCCGCGCACACCGCGGTAGACGGCGCGGCCTGGGCCGCCCAGCTTGTCGAAGGCCCTGCGGCTGGAGATGTACAGATTGCGGTAGCTGCGACGGGTCCGCACCGTGTTGAGGAAGCGCGCCATGCCGCCGATCGTCGGCGCGTACGAGCGACCGTTGTCGTTGACGATGATGATCAGCCGGCGAGCATTGTCGTCGGTGATGTTGTTGAGCGCTTCCCAGGTCATGCCGCCGGTGAGTGCACCGTCGCCGACGACGGCGATCACGTGACGATCGCGCTGGCCGGTCATGCTGAATGCCCGCGAGATGCCGTCGGCCCAGCTGAGCGAGCTGGAGGCGTGCGAGCTCTCGACGATGTCGTGCTCGGATTCCGAGCGCTGCGGGTAGCCGGCGAGGCCGCCGCGCTGGCGCAGCGTGCTGAAGTCTTGGCGCCCCGTCAGGAGCTTGTGCACATAGGACTGGTGGCCGGTGTCGAAGACCATCGCGTCGCGCGGCGAGTCGAAGACCCGGTGCATGGCGATCGTCATCTCGACAACGCCGAGGTTCGGGCCGAGGTGACCACCGGTCTTCGCGACGTTCTGTACCAGGAACTCGCGGATCTCGGAGGCGAGTTGCACGAGCTGGTCTTTCGAGAGTGCGTCGAGGTCCCTGGGACCCTTGATCGTCTCGAGAAGGCTCACGCCCCACCGCCTTTCTGACACGACCACCTGATCCGGCGGTACCTGTCGAGTTTACGCGCTTGTCACGGCTTCGCCGTTTTCGACCCGTCTCATGGCACAGTGGTGCTACCGGATTCGCGAAGGAGCGATATGACCGATCACGAGATCAGCATGGAGGTGGAGGACGGCCGCATCCAGGGCCTCTTCATCGATGGCGTGCACCGCTATCTCGGCGTCCCGTACGCCGCGGCGCCTTTCGGCGAGAACCGTTTCAGGCCGCCACAGCCGGTGCGGAGCTGGACCGGTGAGCGGGACTGCAGGCAGCTGGGAGCCACGGCGCCCCAACTGCCCTATGCCGGAGGCATGGAGAAGTTCCTCGGCACCGCGTCCATCGCCGGCGAGGAGATCCTCAATCTCGCGATCTGGGCCCCTGAGCGCACCCGCGCCGAACTCGCGCCCGTCATCGTCTGGATCCACGGCGGCTCGCTCACCCGCGGCAGCAACGCCCTGCCGATCTACGACGGCACCACCTTCGCGCGGGACGGCGTCGTGTTCGTCGGCGTGAACTACCGCCTCGGCAGCGAGGGCTTCTCGGTGCTCGACGGCGCGGAGACGAACCTCGGCCTCGCCGATCAGATCGCCGCGCTGCGCTGGGTGCGCAGGAACATCTGGTCGTTCGGCGGCGACCCGAGCAGGGTGACCGTGATGGGCGAGTCGGCCGGGGCGATCACGATCGCCGCGCTGCTCGCCCTGCCGGATGCCGCGTCTCTCTTCGATCGGGCGATCATGCAGAGCGGGCCGCCAGACGCGCGTCGGCCGGCCGTCTCCGGCGCCGTGACACGGATCATGGCGAAACTGCTCGGGGTCAAGCAGGATCGCGCGGCGTTCGCCGAGTTCTCCCCCGCCGCGTTGCTGGCCGCCCAGCGACGCGCGACGGTCGGCACGACGCCGATCACCGGCGGGCCGGCCTTCAACCTCACGATTGGCGGGGAGCACGTCCCGCTGCACCCGCGGGACGCCCTGGACGCGGGCGCCGGAGCGGCGATCCCGGTGCTGATGGGGGCGAACACCGAGGAGTACCGGCTCTGGTTCATCCCGACCGGACTGATCGAGAAGATCGGCCGGCTGCACATCGTCGCCGCGATGGCGAAGTTCCGGATCAGCGCCGCGACGGTGCGGCTCTACCGCCGCAACCGGCCTGGGTGCAGCATCGGAGAGCTGTTCGGGGCGCTGGCGACCGACCTGTTGCTGCGGATCCCGCTGAACCGTCTGGCCGACGCCAGGCTCCGCGCGAACGCAGCGCCCAGTTTCGTCTACGAGTTCGCCTGGCGCTCCCCCGTCGACGAGCTGGGCGCGTGCCATGCGCTTGAGCTCGGCTTCGTCTTCGACACCCTGCGGAGCCCGGATGCCGCGGCGATGGCCGGGCCGGAAGCTCCGCAACGCCTGGCCGATGACATGCACGCCGCGTGGGTGCGATTCGCCGCGACAGGCGACCCCGGCTGGCCGGCGTGGGACGGCACCCGCCCCGTGAAGGTCTGGGACGGTGGGGCGGATGCCGTGGTACTCGCGCCGCGGGAGGACGAACGCTCCCGCTGGCGCTCAGCCGAGGTGCCCAAGAGGGCGCCAGGACGGGCGCCTAGAAGATGGCGCCGTTGATGCCGGCTTCCGCGACGGCGCCGTCCTGCACGCCCCACTTCTCGAGGATGGCGGTGTAGCTGCCGTCGTCGATGATCGCCTGCACGGACGCCTCGACGGCCTCGGCCAGCGTGCCGGCATCCTTCGGGATGGCGAAGCCGAACGGCGCAGAGTCGTACTGCTCGCCGACCAGGGAGAGCTTGCCGTCGGTGGCCGCGACGGCGTAGGCGGTGACGGGCGAGTCGGCGGCGAAACCGTCGGCCTGGCCGAGCACGACCGCGTTCGTGATCGCGTCCTGGGTGTCGAACTTCAGGATCGTGATCGGCTCCTTGCCCGCTGCAACGCACGCCTCGGAGCGGGCGGGAAGGTCGTTCGTCTCCTGGTAGGTCGTTGCGCCGGCCGCGATCGTCAGGCCGCAGGCGTTCTCGGGGTCGAGGGTGCTGCCCGCCTGGGCCGCCCAACGGGTGCCTGCCGAGTAGTAGTTCACGAAGTCGACGATCTTCTCGCGCTCCTTCGTGTCGGTGAATGAGCCCTGGCCGACGTCGTACTTGCCGCCGATGACTCCGGGAAGGATGTTGTCGAAGGCCGCGGGCGAGTACTCAACCTCGAGGCCCATCTTCGCGGCGACGGCGTCCATGAGCTCGATGGCCCATCCGGTCGGTGCGCCCTCCGGCGTCTTGAACTCGTTCGGCGAGTAGGTGAGGTTGACGCCGACACGCAGGGTGCCTGAGTCGCTGATGGCTGCAGGCACGAGCGCGGCGACGGCTTCGTCGGCGGTCACTGCGATGGCGTCGCCGGTCGGCGCTGCTGTGGTCGGTGCGTTCTGCACGCAGCCGACGAGGCTGACGGCCGTCAGGGACGCCGCAGCCAAGAGCAGCAGACGCGAGGAGGTGCGGGGTGCTGACATGGTTTCTCCATTTCGGGGGGGTGTGAAGGGGTGTGGGTGCGCCAGGTGCGTCAGATCACCGGACGCCGGGCAGCAGGGCCGCGGCCAGGGCCGCGGTGTCCTGTCCAGCGGCTCTGAGGTAGTCGAGAACGTCGTCGACCGTGCCGACGCCTGACCGCGCGCCGAGCGACTCGGTGGCCCTGGCCCCGGCACCGTTGGCGAACCGGGCGGCGATGGTCGGGTCGCCCGAGCGGTCGAACGCGAAGAGGAATGCGCTGCAGAAGGTGTCGCCTGCACCGGTCACGTCGACGACGGTGGCCGCGATGCCGCCGACCGCGGTCTGGCCGTCGCTGTTGTGGACGATGCAGCCGTCGGCGTCCAGCGTGACGATGAGCTGCGTCATCCCGCCGGCCAGCAGCGCGGCGACGACGGCGCCTGGTGCGTCGCCAGCGGCGAGGCGGTCGAAGCCGATCCGGTTGACGAAACAGATCTCGGTCGCGCCGATCAGCTCACGGTCGCCCGGCTCGAGGTCCGCGACGTCGAGGTCGAGGACGACCCGCGCGCCTGCTGCCCTGATGCCACGGACGATCTCGGCCGGGGAGAGCGAGCCGAAGCGCAGCCGGCGCAGGTCACCGATCGAGCTGTAGATGCTGCGCGCGGCACCAAGCACCGCGAAGGAGGCATCGTCGAGCTCGAAGCGCTGATCACCGATGCGCGGCGTGATCACGACGTGCTGCTCCCCCGCGAGGAAGATCAGGCAGCGTGAATCGGCCAGCGCGTCGTCGACGAGGCAGAGGCCGGTGTCGATGCCCTGTTCGTTCAGCTCGGTCAGCAGGCGCCGGCTGAGTTGGCCGTCGTTCATCGTCGTGAGGAAGCGCGTCGAGCCGCCGAGCGCCGCGTGCACGCTTGCCGCGTTGGCGATCATCCCGCCGAGCTCTGCATCGCGTGGTTCCGCCCAGACCTTGTCTCCGAGCGCGGGCCACTCGTCGACCGCGAAGTATTCGTCAAGGGCGACATCACCGATGAAGATCGCACCATCGCGCGTCACGAGCGCGCCCCCGGCGTCTCGACGTGCACCGGGCCGCCGTGCGGTTCGACCCACTCGTCGACGATCGAGTCGTCGGCCGTCGCCAGCCAGTAGTAGGGCGTCGGTGTGCCGACCCCGTAGCAGGCGGTGTGCCAGACGCCGCGGTTCAGCACGATCACGTCGCCCGGCTCCAGCAGGAATGCCCGCACATCGGCGGCTGCCGGGCGGTCGCCTGCCGTGTCGGCCACCGCGACGACGACCGGCTCTCCGGCGCAGAACAGCGCCTCCTCGGTGTGCGGATGCCGCTCCATCCCGGACACCCGGAACGGCGTCGCCGCCCCGATCGTGTGCCCGAGGCTGCCGGGTGTGTCGATGATCGCGTTCAGGGAGCGGCGATCGCTCCAGCCGTCGCCCTCCGTGCTGACCACGGCGCTGCCACCGCTGCGGAGGCCGAGGTGGCGCCCGAACGGCTGCAGCGCCTCGGCGGTCGCCGGCGCTGGGCTCAGCGTGTACGCGTTCATCGCAGTGCGTGCATCAGGCCGCTGAGCTCGGCGACCCGTGCACCATCGACGTCGCCGTTGTCTTTGCCCGTGTCCTTGAGGAAGCTGCCGACGATCGCGCCGTCTGCCTGCTCCAGCTGGGCGTCGTAGTTGCCGCTCGTGACGCCGGCGCCCACGATGAGGGGGAAGTCCAGCAGGACGGAGCGGAACTCCCGGATCCGATCCAGATCGGTCTCCATACCCGTGCCGTCGCCGGTGACGACGATGGCGTCGGCGCGCTCCATGCCGAGGCGCAGATCGGTCTCGACGTCGTTTCCGCTGAGGTACGGCTGGTACTTGAATCGCACGCCACCGAGCACCGCGGCGTCCGTGCCCATGCGCCACCCGGCCAGGCGTTCGGCGAACGCGGGCTCGTCGTCGGCGGCCAGGTGCCCGGCAACGGAGTCGAGCTGCACGAAGCTGGCACCGAAGCGGTGCGCCATCTCGAACCCGCGCTCGTCGTCATCGAGCACGTTCACGCCGTAGCAATCGGCCGGGCGGGTGGCCTGGAGCCAGCCGAGCACCCGCTCCATGTCCTCAGGAGAGCCGAAGTAGTTCTCGACGATGACGGCGTCGACGCCGTTGGCGTACAGCAGCCCGATCTCGCGCTTGGCGATCTCAAGCTTCTCCTCCGCCGACTCACCCTTGAGGTGGACCATGCCGAGCAGCACGGGGCCCGCGGCGATGCGGTCGAGGAATGCGGTGCGTTTGGACATCTGGGGGTGTTCTCGTTTCGTGTCTCAGTCGCCGGTGCTCGGCATGGTGGTGGAAATCTTGAACTCGATCGATGACGAGTAAACGATCTCGATCTGCTCGATCTGCCGGTCATCGCCGTCGTAGGCATGGCCGCGGAGGGTGACGAGGGCCGGAGAGCGCGGTGTCTCGCCGAGCAGGGCGAAGACTGCGGCATCCGGCGCCACCGTCGTCAACGACAGCTCGGTGCGGTGCGGATGCACGCCGTAGCGTTCGCGCAGGGTCTGGTAGAGCGAGGCATTCTCGAAGTCCACCGTGTCGAGGCCGGGGAAGAGACGCAGCGAGAGGTGCGAGGTGTCGAGCGAGTGAATGCTCTCGTCGCCCTCCGGGGTGCGGATGCCGCGAAGTCGGACGAGTCGGAGAGTCGGTTCGCCGTCGACGTCGATCACCTCGTGTTCGATGACTCGGGCGACGCCGAGGCCGGCTCTGCCCCTGATGCTGTCGCTAAAGCCGCCGAAGTTCCAGATGCTGTGGGTCATCGGCCGGAACTGCACGAAGGTGCCCTTGCCCTGCTCCCGGCGCACGAGCCCCTCGTTGACGAGTTCGCCGATGGCCTGACGCACGGTGCCGCGCGTGGTGCCGAAGGTCTTCATGAGGCTCGGTTCGGAGGGGATCGCGTCGCCGTCGTTCAGCTGCCCGCCGAGAATCTGGGACCGCACGTGTCGGCCGATCTGCACATAGAGCGGAACGTACTCGTCTGACGCCATGAGACGCCCTCCTAACTTGTATAGACGACTATACAAACACGGCGGGCGGAAGGGAAGGGCCGATGGACGGAAAGGGTGCCGCTCAGTCCGCGCTGGCGCCTGCGGCATCCGCCAACGCCTGGATGCGCTGGGCGAGCGCAACGTCGCGGGCGGTGACTCCCCCGGCATCGTGCGAGCTGAGCTCGAACTCGATGCGGCCGTATCCCAGGCTGACGTCCGGGTGGTGGTTCACCTCATCGGCAACGGCGGCGACGGCATCCAGCAGCCTGACCGCGGCCGCGAAGTCGGCTGTCGTGTAGCGGGCGCGCAGGCGCCCAGGAACGTGCGTGAAGGCCGTGCCGGACAGCTCGGCTGCCGTGTCTGCCGCGGCGAGCAGATCGTTGTGTGCGCTCATGGCTCCACTCTGCGCCGCGCTCGCGCCCCGCGCAACGGAAACGGCCGGTCTCAATGAGACCGGCCGTCCGATGGTGCTGTTGCTGCTGCGTGTTAGACGAGCGAACGCAGCACGTACTGCAGGATGCCGCCGTTGCGGTAGTAGTCCGCCTCGCCCGGCGTGTCGATGCGCACGACGGCGTCGAACTCGACGGTCTCGTTGCCGGCCGGCGACTGCTCGCTCGGAACGGCGGTGACGCGCACCGTCTTCGGGGTGGTGCCTTCGTTCAGCTGCTCGAGGCCCGTGATCGACACGGTCTCCGTGCCGTCGAGGCCGAGCGATGCCCAGCTCTGGCCGGCGGGGAACTGCAGCGGAACGACGCCCATTCCGATGAGGTTGGAGCGGTGGATGCGCTCGAAGCTCTCGGTGATGACGGCCTTGACACCGAGGAGGCTGGTGCCCTTGGCAGCCCAGTCACGCGAGGAACCGGAGCCGTACTCCTTGCCACCGAAGATCACCAGCGGGATGCCGGCAGCCTGGTAGTTCTGGCTGGCGTCGTAGATGAACGACTGCGGCGCGCCCTCCTGCGTGAAGTCGCGGGTGTAGCCGCCCTCCACGTTGTCGAGCAGCTGGTTGCGCAGACGGATGTTGGCGAAGGTGCCACGGATCATGATCTCGTGGTTGCCGCGACGCGAGCCGTAGGAGTTGAAGTCCTTGCGCTCGACACCGTGCTCGACGAGGTACCGACCGGCGGGGCTGTCGGCCTTGATGTTGCCGGCAGGGCTGATGTGGTCGGTGGTGACCGAGTCGCCGAGCTTGGCCAGGACGCGGGCGCCCTGGATGTCGCTGACCGGGGTGGTCTCCATCGTCATGCCGTCGAAGTACGGGGGCTTCCGCACGTAGGTCGACTTCTCGTCCCACTCGAAGACGGCCCCAGCGGGGGTCTCCAGCGAACGCCAGCGCTCGTCGCCGTCGAAGACGCCGGCGTACTGGGTCTCGAACATGCCCTTGTTGATCGAGTTGTCGATCGTGTCCTGCACCTCGGCGGCATCCGGCCAGATGTCCTTGAGGTAGACGTCGTTGCCCTCGCTGTCGGTGCCGAGTGCGTCGGCGTCGAAGTCGAAGTTCATCGAACCGGCGATCGCGTATGCGATGACCAGGGGCGGGCTCGCCAGGTAGTTCATCTTGACGTCGGGGTTGATGCGACCCTCGAAGTTGCGGTTACCGGAGAGCACGGCGGTGACGGCGAGGTCCTGCTCGTTGACGGCGGCCGAGATCTCGTCGAGGAGCGGGCCGGAGTTGCCGATGCAGGTGGTGCAGCCGTAGCCGACGGTGTAGAAGCCGAGGGCTTCGAGGTCGTCGGTGAGGCCGGCCTTCTCGTAGTAGTCCGTGACGACCTTGGATCCGGGAGCCAGCGTGGTCTTGACCCACGGCTTGACCTTGAGGCCCTTCTTGACGGCGTTGCGGGCCAGCAGGCCTGCCGCGAGCATCACGGAGGGGTTCGAGGTGTTCGTGCACGAGGTGATGGCCGCGATCGCGACGGCACCGTGGTCGAGCACGAAGTTCTCGCCGGTCGCGAGCGACACATCGGTCGGCTTGGATGCCGTGGCCGGGGCGTGGCTGCGGTGCGTGTGGTGGTGGTGGCTGTGCTCGCTCTCCGGGGTGTTTCCGGGCGGGTCGGATGCCGGGAAGGACTCGGCGGTCTCGAGGTCGACGAGGTCGTGGTCGACGTCGGCGTAGTTGAGCAGGTCCTGCTCGAACTTCGCCTTCGACGCGCTGAGCTCGATGCGGTCCTGCGGACGCTTCGGGCCGGCGATCGACGGAACGACGGTGGAGAGGTCGAGCTCGATGTACTCGCTGAACGCGGGCTCGGCGGCGGGGTCGTGCCAGAGCTTCTGCAGCTTGGAGTACGACTCGACCAGGGCGACCTGCTCCTCGCTGCGGCCGGTGAGGCGCAGGTAGTCGAGGGTGACGTCATCGATCGGGAACATGGCGGCGGTCGAGCCGAACTCGGGGCTCATGTTGCCGATGGTTGCACGGTTGGCCAGCGGAACGGCCGCGACACCCGATCCGTAGAACTCGACGAACTTGCCGACGACGCCGTGCTTGCGCAGCATGTCGGTGATCGTGAGCACGACGTCGGTCGCGGTGACCGCGGCCGGGATCGAGCCGGTCAGCTTGAAGCCGACGACCTTGGGGATGAGCATGGAGACGGGCTGGCCGAGCATGGCCGCCTCGGCCTCGATGCCGCCGACGCCCCAGCCGAGCACGCCGAGGCCGTTGACCATCGTCGTGTGCGAGTCGGTGCCGACGCAGGTGTCTGGATAGGCCTGCAGGGCGCCGCCGACGGTGCGGGTCATGGTGACGCGGGCCAGGTACTCGATGTTGACCTGGTGCACGATGCCGGTTCCGGGCGGAACGACCTTGAAGTCCTCGAATGCGGTCTGGCCCCAGCGGAGGAACTGGTAGCGCTCGCCGTTGCGCTCGTACTCGATCTCGACGTTGCGCTCGAGGGCGTTCTCTGTTCCGAACAGGTCGGCGATGACGGAGTGGTCGATGACCATCTCGGCCGGAGCCAACGGGTTGATCTTGTTCGGGTCGCCACCGAGTGCGGACACGGCCTCGCGCATCGTGGCGAGGTCGACGATGCAGGGAACACCGGTGAAGTCCTGCATGATCACGCGGGCGGGCGTGAACTGGATCTCGGTGTCCGGCTCCGACTCGGGAACCCAGGAACCCAGGGCCTCGATCTGCGACTTGGTGACGTTCGCGCCATCCTCGGTGCGGAGTAGATTCTCCAGAAGCACCTTGAGGCTGAACGGGAGCTTCTCATAACCGGCGACGGTGTCGACGCGGAATACTTCGTAGTCGGTCTCACCGACCCGGAGGGTGTCTTTTGCTCCAAAGCTATTTACTGCAGACACGTAGCCCTCTCCTTAAGCTGGACGCCGCCAGATACGCGGCATGTCTTCAATCTTTGCGGCCACACCGAGGCTGTTGCCAGCAAGGTTAGCCTAAGTAGGCCGCGCCGAGCGAGGGGTGTGCCGATCGAAGAATTTATCTTGATGTCAAGATAACTGTAGCACTCCGGATGCCGCTCCCGGCACCGGATCAGCGCCGTGTCTGCGCCGAAATGCGTCTACCGCGCCGGCTTGGCGTAGACCGCCTTGACGATGAGCCACGAGACCAGCAGCAGGATGGCATAGAGCGGGACACCCATCAGCAGCTTGGTGATGGCGAGGCCCTCGACATTGCCGGCGAAGTACAGCGGGAGCTGCACGAGGAGGCGGGCGGCGAACAGCCCGAACCAGCATGCGGTGAGCAGCTGCATCGCCTGGAATCGTCGCTTGTTGTTGCGCCAGGCGAGGCCGTCGCCCATGAGGTAGCCGACGGCGAGGCCGATCAGCGGCCAGCGCACGAGCATCGACACCAGAAGCGCGCTCGCGTAAATGGCATTGGTGATGAGGCCGAGCACGAAGTTGTCTTCGCCGCGCCCCGTCCAGAGTGCGAGCGCTGCGGAGACGACGACGCCGATCAGGCCGGCGACGGCCTGCATGACCGGCGTCTTGCCGATGATGCGCAGCAGCGTGAAGACCACGGCGAGGGCGACGGAGACGCCGAGGGCCCAGACCAGGTCGTTTGCGAAGGTGTAGATGACGAGGAAGACGAGGCCCGGGATGATCGTCTCCGCCATGCCGCGGATGCCGCCGAGTGCGGCGAGCATGTCCCGTGGCGAGAGTTTCTCGTCGTCGGCGAGCTTGCCGAGCCCGGCCTTGCGCGCCGCGTCGGCGAGTTGGTTGCCGAAGGTCGCCGCGACCTCAGGAGCCTGCTCGCCCTCCGGCCCCGTGTCCTTGTTCTCAGACACTGGTCGGTGCATCGCCGGCTGGGGCAGCCGGCATCCGAAGCGGAATGAGGTCGCGCGGGGGCATCGGGGTCGTGCCACGCACGACGACGATGCTGCGGAACAGCTCCTCGACGGCTGCAGCCGCGTCGGGGTTGACCGCCGCCTCACCCGCGATGACGCCGCGGAGGAACCAGCGCGGTCCGTCGACACCGACGAAGCGGGCCAGACGGGTGCCGCCGGCGGTGCCGGAACCGGCCGCGACGGGGATCTGGGCCAGGAGCTCCGGACCGAACGCACCGTCGCGCAGTGTCGTCGTTCCACCCTGACGGGCGATCTGCTCGGAGATCTGCTCGCGGATCTCGTGCCACAGCCCGCTCGAGCGGGGAGCGGCGAAAGGCTGCACCTGCAGGGTCGAGTTGGCGTAGTCGAGGCCGATGGCGACGACGCGCTTGCTCTCCTCCTCGATCTCGAGGCGGAGGTGCAGGCCCTCGCGGGGCAGGATCTTCACGCCGCCGAGGTCGACGTAGGGGCGAACCGGGTTCGCCTCGCTGTCGTCGAGCGGGCCGTTCTCTGCGCGGTCCTCCGGTGCGGACTTGGGGTGTTCGACCGGCAGATCGCCGGCGCTCTCGATGTCGCTCATGCGATACCTCCTGAAGTTGGGGTGCCCGCGATCGGGCTGGTGCCTGTCGAGCCGAATCCGCCATCGCCGCGGGCGCTGCCTGGCAGCGTCTCGACCGGGATGAAGTTCGCCCGGGTGACGGGCATGATGATGAGCTGCGCGATCCGATCGCCTGCGGCGATCTCGAACGGTGCACTCGTGTCGGTGTTCAGCAGCGCGACCTTGATCTCGCCGCGGTAGCCGGCGTCGACGGTGCCTGGACTGTTCACGATGGTGATGCCGTGCTTGGCCGCGAGGCCGCTCCGCGGAACGACGAATGCGGCGAAGCCGTGAGGCAACGCAATCGAGACGCCGGTGCCGACGAGGGCACGCTCCCCCGGGGCCAGAGTCAACGACTCCGCCGAGTGCAGGTCGGCTCCCGCATCGCCCGGATGGGCGTAGTGGGGAACGACGGATGCCGTGATCAATACTTCAACGCTTTCAGCCACGTGTCGAGGGTAGTGCAGAACTCTGATCGAATAGAGCCATGCCCGTTAACAATGACTCGTCAGCTCCCGCATTCAGCGAACGGCTGTGGCCGAACCCGTGGATGTTCATCTCCACGGCCCTCGTCATCCCAGCCAGCATCCTCGTGCTCGCCCCCATCAGCATGCCGGCCGGCATCGTCACGGCCATCGTGCTCTACGCCGGCTGCGTCGCGCTGTTGCTCCTCGCGTCTCCGCGCATCACGGTCGCGGACGGGATGCTCACGGCCGGACGGGCCGGCATCCGCCTCGACCAGCTCGGGGAGGCGTCAGCCTGTGAAGGCGCTGAGGCTTTTGCCGAACGCGGGCCCCGGCTGGATGCACGGGCATGGATGCTCATTCGCGGCTGGGTGAAGTCGGTCGTACGCGTGCCGCTGCTCGACGAGGCAGACCCGACGCCGTACTGGCTGATCTCGAGCCGCCGCCCAACAGAATTGGCCGCCGCGATCAATCGATCGCGACGGCCAGAAACTGATTCGCCTGCTGCCTAGGCTGCGCACTCCAGGCAGATCGGTCCGAGCTTCGACTCGTGGTCAACCTGCGAGCGGTGCTTCACGAGGAAGCAGCTCACACACGTGAACTCGTCTGCCTGCGGGGGCAGCACGACCACGTCGAGGTCCAGGTCTGAGAGATCGGCACCAGGCAGGTCGAAGCCACCGGGGTTGTCGGCATCTTCGACATCCACGACGCCCGACATCTTGTCGGGTACTCGCTCCTTCAGCGCCTCGATCGAGTCAGAATCATCGTCGGTCTTCCGAGGTGCGTCGTAATCCGTTGCCATACCCATCCACTTCCATATACTGCCGCCACAACTTAAATCGGCGGGCATAGTTTGCAACAAAGCGCGGGGAATAGCAAACCCTGCTTCGCGCCTGTTTTTGCGCCCGTGCAAGAGAACTTCCGGCGCGCCCGGTGTATTCCCTCGAAATGGGCCTTGTGCGTGGCATTCTAGGCAGCGTCAGCCAGCGCGAAAGGGCTCAACGCAATGCAGGAACTGAAGGTTATCGGCGTCGAGAACGGGGCGCTTCTCGTCGCCTCAGACGAAGGCGAACGCTTCCGCATCGTCATCGACGAAGTCTTGCAATCGCGACTGCGCCAGGCGCAGCCCGAGGTGACGAACAGTCCCAAACTCTCCCCACGCGAGGTTCAGGCCTACATCCGCTCCGGAATGTCCGCCGACGATGTCGCGGCCGTCACCGGCGCATCACTGGAGTACATCCAGCGCTTCGAGGGCCCCGTCGTCGCCGAACGCGAGCACATGGTCTCGTCCGCCCTCGGCGTGCCGGTGCACACGGCTATCGACCCAGAGCCGGCCGACGATGCGATGACCTTCGGAACCGTCATCCGCGACCGCCTGGCATCACTTGGTGCGCACGGCGAACGCTGGGCCAGCTGGAAGGAGCCGGCGGGAGGCTGGGTCATCAAGCTGGCGTTCACCGCCGACGGCATCGACCACGACGCCCGCTGGGCATTCGAACCGAAGAAGCTCACCCTCTCGCCGCTGAACTCCGAGGCCGTCACGCTCTCACAGCAGGGCGAGATCAGCGGATCGCTGATCCCCCGCCTGCGCGCCGTCGGCCACGACACCACCATCGACGAGTCGCGCTTCGACAGCGGGGCGTTCACGTTCCGTGACCCGATCATCGGCGACGACCTCGGCGATGTCGTGCCCCAGCTGGAACCCGTTCCCTACGGCAGGGCGGCCGCATCGAGCCCCGCCGTCACGAAGGCCGCGATCAAGCGGGCCGACGAACCGGCTCCGTCGCTCAGCGAGACGGCCGATCTGCTCGAGGCGCTGCGTCGCCGACGCGGTGAGCGCGAGGCGGCCGCCGTCAGCGAGTCAGCCGCGACATCCGAAGCGGAGCATCTCGCGCTGCCGTTCGACACCGAACTGGACCTGCCTGCGGCCGACGCGTCGGACGACGCCGACGAGCAGCAGAGCGATCCGGAGCCGAGCAACCCGACACTCCGCCTCTGGGGTGCGGCCAGCAGGCCGACCAGTGCCTCAACGACACCGCAGGCAGCACCGGCGCCTGCACCTGCACCGACCCCGGCTCCCGCGGCGGCTCAGGCTCGCGGCAAGAAGGGCAGGGCATCGATGCCGAGCTGGGATGAGATCGTCTTCGGTGCCCGCACCGACGACGACCTCGCCTAGACCGACTCCCGCTCTGGCTCCTGCTCGGGCTCGGGCTCCTGCGCTCGCCTGCGGCCCAGGGGACCGAGCCACAGCGCGAACACGCCGCCGACGAGCAGTCCCCAGAACGCCGAGCCGATTCCGGCGATCGTGACACCGGACGCCGTGACCAGGAACGTCGCGATCGCCGTGATGCGGTGCTCAGCGGCATCCAGCGCCGACGTCACCGACGTCACGAGCGCGCCGAGGAGGGCCAGCCCAGCCACCGCGGTGATCAGGATGGGCGGCGCGGCGGAGACGAGCGCGGCGGCGAAGCCGGCTCCGGCGCCGAGCAGCAGGTAGGCGAAGCCCGAGGTCACCGTGGCGATCCAGCGCTTCGAACGATCGGGGTGGGCCTCCGGGCTGGCCATCAGCGCGGCCGTGATCGCGGCCAGGTTGATCACGTGCCCGCCGAAGAACGCGCCGGCCGCGGAGGCGACGCCACTCGTCAGGAGCACCGGCCGAGGAGCGACGGAGTAGCCGAACGTCGACATGACCGCGAAACCGGGCACGTTCTGGCCGGCCATCGTCACGATGAAGAGTGGGAGCCCCAGACTCACGATGACGGCAGGGACGAACTCGGGTGCGATGAATTCCAGCCGCGGCATGGAGGACTGGGCGGTGAAGGCACCCGGCCCCGCCATGACGGCGATGCCGATCGTGGCGACGAGCATCGCGGCCGGGACGGCCCAGCGCGGAGCCAGCCGAGCGAGGATCAGCCACACCAGGATCATGGGCAGTGCGATGAGCGGCTGCTCGACCGACGCCGTCACGGGTGCGAGGCAGATCGGGAACAGGATGCCGGCGAGCATCGCGGCCGCGATCGGCTTCGGGATGCGGGTGATGAGGCGACCGAGCGTCGGCCATAGCCCGCAGAGCACGATCAGGATCGCGCACACGATGAACGCGCCGACTGCCGCGGCGAAGTTCTGGGTCGACTCGGCCGCGGCCAGGAGCAGCGCTGCTCCCGGCGTGGACCAGGCGAAGGAGATCGGGACCCTGGTCAGCCACGGCACGACGATGCAGCAGATGCCGACCGTGATGCAGAGGGCGAAGAGCCCGGACGCCGCTTGCGCATCGCTGGCGCCGACGGCGGCGAGCCCGGCGATGACCAGGGCGAAAGAACTGGCGAACCCCGTGATCGCGGCGACGATACCGGCGAAGATCGGTTGCAGAATGGGCGGAGCCTCTCGCTAGCCTCTCTAGGCCGACTTCTCTTGGCGACGTGCCTTGTGGGGAACAATCGTCGGCGCCGCGTTCTCGAGAACGGCGGCTCTGGTCACCACGACACGGGCGACTTCCTCGCTCGATGGCACCTCGAACATGATCGGGCCGAGCACTTCTTCCATGATCGCCCTGAGGCCTCTGGCACCGGTCTGCCGGAGCACGGCGAGGTCGGCGATCGCCTCAAGCGCCGACTGCTCGAACTCGAGCTCGACGCCGTCGTACTCGAACATCCGCTGGTACTGGCGCACGAGCGCGTTCTTCGGCTTGGTGAGGATCTCCATCAACGCGACCTGGTCGAGCTGCGTGACGGTGGTGACGACGGGGAGGCGCCCGATGAACTCCGGGATCAGCCCGAACTTCTGCAGGTCTTCCGGAAGCACCTCGCTGAAGAGGTTGACGTCGTCTCCCTTGGAGTGGAGCGGGGCGCCGAAGCCGATGCCCTTCTTGCCCGCACGCGAGGAGATGATGTCTTCGAGACCGGAGAAGGCGCCGGCGACGATGAACAGCACATTCGTCGTGTCGATCTGGATGAACTCCTGGTGCGGGTGCTTGCGCCCGCCCTGCGGCGGCACAGAGGCGACGGTTCCCTCGAGGATCTTCAGCAGCGCCTGCTGCACGCCCTCACCCGAGACATCGCGCGTGATCGATGGATTCTCGGCCTTCCGGGCGATCTTGTCGACCTCGTCGATGTAGATGATCCCGGTCTCGGCGCGCTTGACGTCGTAGTCGGCGGCCTGGATCAGCTTCAACAGGATGTTCTCGACGTCTTCACCGACATAGCCGGCCTCCGTGAGCGCGGTCGCGTCCGCGACGGCGAATGGCACGTTGAGGCGCTTGGCCAGCGTCTGGGCGAGATAGGTCTTGCCGCAGCCGGTCGGGCCGATCAGCAGGATGTTGGACTTGGCGATCTCGATCTCGTCCTTGACGTCGGCCGGGCCGATAGACGTGCGAGCGCGAACACGCTTGTAGTGGTTGTAGACGGCGACGGCCAGCGCTCGCTTTGCCGGCTCCTGGCCGATGACGTACTCCTCGAGGAAGCCGAAGATCTCTTTGGGCTTGGGCAGCTCGAACTCGCTGCTCACCTCGTCGCCGGATTCGGCCAGGCGCTCCTCGATGATCTCGTTGCAGAGTTCGACGCATTCGTCACAGATGTAGACGCCTGGGCCCGCGATGAGCTGCTGGACCTGCTTCTGGCTCTTGCCGCAGAAGGAGCATTTGAGCAGGTCGGCGCTCTCACCTATGCGTGCCATTCGTCCGCCTCCTCAGCGTCGCGAAACTGATGTTTCAGAACGTAATCCGAGCCTAGCCTGTGATGCCGACATCCCGCCGTTTGTGGCTCGCAGATTCTCTGGCGCGTCGCCTCCGGGGCTACTCACTCGGGGGCGAAGAGGTGGCGCAGGTACCGTTCGGGCGAATCCAGATAGCTGCGCCAATGCTGCACGATCTGCAGATCGGACCAGTCCGCCTCCCGGATGCCCCACTCCCCCAGTTCGAGGATGCGCGCCCCGGGCAGGGAGGCCAGGATCGGCGAGTGCGTCGCACAGATCACCTGGGTTCCACGCTCGACCATCTCGCGCAATCCCACCATCCAGTTCAGGGTCGACGCGAACGACAGCGCGGCCTCCGGCTCGTCGAGGCACGCCAGACCGGTGACGTAGCGCGGATGGTTGAGCTTGTTCTCGAGCAGCTCGTTGAACGACTCTCCGTGGCTGAGAGAGTGCAGATGCTGGTCTGGACTGTTCGGCAGGGCCTCGAGATAGCTGTAGTAGCCATGCATCGTCTCTGCACGCAGGAAGAAACCCCAGCGCGGCGCCGTCGGGCTCCGCTCGATGCGCAGCCAGTCGCCGAGCGGCGATTCCGTCGGGCGCGTGGAATGCGAGCCCTGATTGCTGCCGCCTTCCGGCGGCAAGCCATAGGCCGTCGCGATGCCCTCGAGCAGAGTCGACTTGCCGCTGCCGTTCTCCCCGACCAGGAACGTCACCCCGGATGCCGGCTCCAGGCCGTCTCGGAGCACCTGCGCGATCGCCGGGATACTCGCCGGCCAGCTGCGATGGTCGATCTCGGCATCCGAATACGCAGAAACGCGGCGGATGGCCCGGCTGTCATACAGCCAGTCATCCGCCGCGTTCATTGCGCGAGAAGCCCGCTCAGGTCTACTTGCTCAGCGCTGCGAGGCTCTTGCGCGAGGTGAGCACCTGGTCGATGAGACCGTACTCGAGCGCCTCTTCTGCGCTGAGGATCTTGTCGCGGTCGATGTCCTTGTTCACCTGGGCCGCATCGCGGTTGGAGTGCCTGGCCAGCGTCTCCTCGAGCCAGGTGCGCATGCGCAGGATCTCCTTGGCCTGGATCTCGATGTCCGATGCCTGACCGCGGCCGGCCTCGCCGACGGCGGGCTGGTGGATCAGGATGCGGGCGTTCGGCAGTGCCAGACGCTTGCCTGGAGCGCCGGCGGCCGTCAGCACGGCGGCCGCGGATGCTGCCTGGCCGAGAACGATCGTCTGCACCTGCGGACGGATGTACTGCATCGTGTCGTAGATGGCCGTCATCGCGGTGAACGAACCACCGGGCGAGTTGATGTACATCTGGATGTCGCGGTCGGGGTCCATGCTCTCGAGCACGAGAAGCTGGGCCATCACGTCGTCGGCCGAGGCGTCGTCAACCTGCACGCCGAGGAAGATGATGCGGTCCTCGAACAACTTGGCGTACGGGTCCTGGCGCTTGTAGCCGTAGGCCGTGCGCTCCTCGAAGCTGGGCAGAATGTAGCGGGAGCCGGGTGCCTGCATGTTGGAGTATGCGGTGCCACCGAAGCTGGGTGTCGTCATAGTCGTCTCTTCGTTTCTGATCGAATTGTCGAAGCTCGGGGCTTACTTGGTTTCGGTTCCGCCGCCGCCGGCGACATCCAGCGCAGATTCGCGGATGTGGTCGACGAAGCCGTATTCGAGCGCCTGCTGGGCGTCGAACCAGCGGTCACGGTCGCCGTCGGCGTTGATCTGCTCGACGCTCTTGCCGGTCTGCGCTGCGGTGATCTCGGCGAGACGCTTCTTCATGTCGTTGATGAGCTGCGCCTGCGTCTGGATGTCGCTGGAGGTTCCACCGAAGCCACCGTGCGGCTGGTGCAGCAGCACGCGGGCGTTCGGCGTGATGTAACGCTTGCCCTTCGTGCCGGCCGTCAGCAGGAGCTGACCCATGGATGCCGCCATGCCGATGCCGACGGTCACGATGTCGTTCGGCACGAACTGCATCGTGTCGTAGATCGCCATGCCGGCCGTGATCGAGCCACCGGGCGAGTTGATGTAGAGGTAGATGTCGCGCTTGGAATCCTCGGCGGCAAGCAGCAAAAGCTTGGCGGCGATCTCGTTGGCGTTGTCGTCGCGCACCTCGGAACCGAGCCAGATGATGCGGTCCTTCAGCAGTCGATCAAAAACGCTGGTGGCTACCAGAGGTTCAGCCATGTTGTCGCTCCGTTTCAGTTAACGCGGTATGTCGAATCTATCTGAGCCAACGCGCTGGAAGAGCGGTGTTCGCCGTGGGCAGATCGCGTGTCACGCGACGGCGAGCAATGCGACCCCGCCGAGCACCACTACGGCGCCCACCATGCGCTGCACCGGGTTGGGTTCCCGGTAGACCAACCAGCCGGCGAGACTCACCAGCACAACACTGAGTTCACGGGCCGGAGCGACCAACGAAACCGGCGCGAGCTGCATCGCCCAGAGCACGAGGATGTACGACAGCGGCGAGAGCAGCCCCACGATCACCGCCTCGCGCTTGAAGCTGCGCCACACCGTCACCAGTTGCGCGCGTCTGCGCAGCGCGATCGGTGCGAGCAGCACCAACTCCCCCAGCGTGCACCCGACCATGAAGGTCAGCGGCGATACGCCACCGCCGTTGACGACCGACGCATCCCAGAGGGTGTACGCCGCAATCGAGACGCCGGTGAGCAGGCCGTAGATGATGCCTGCACGCATGCGGGAGGGTGCCGCCCCCGGCATCCCCAGGCCTGCGGATGCCGCGCGCCTGCGCCCGACGGACCCGGCGAGCCCGATCGCCACGACGCCTGCCACGATCACTAGCGCGCCGAACAGGGCGAGCGGCGGCGGCCGCTCACCGAAGATGACGATCGCGAAGACGACCGTGAGGAGCGGACCGGTGCCGCGCGCCATCGGGTAGACCACGGAGATGTCGCCGGCCGCGTAGCCGCGCTGCAGCAGGAACATGTAGGCAACGTGCAGCACGGCCGACACCGTCGCGCCGAGGATGAAGGAGCGCAGCTCCAGGCCGTGCAGGCCGATGTCGACGATGGCCAGCGGCAGGTAGAACACGGTGGATGCCACCGCGCCGAGCCAGATGAAAAGCAGCCCGCTGGAGCTGGCCTTCTTCGAGGCGAGGTTCCACGCGGCATGCGCGATGGCGGCGACCACGACGAGCGTGAAGGCGAAGAGCGACATGAGATCCCTGCGGAGACGGTGAGGTCGCTTCGTCGGAACCCCTGGGAGCCACCCATCATGCCAGACGCCGGCAAACGTGCGGGTCAGGCCCCCGCGGTCAACTCCATGGCGTAGGCCCTGACGCTGCGCTGGTAGCGCGGCAGCTGGGGCACGAGGGCAAGGAGCGCCAGCTGCGTTGCCTCGAGCGCATCCCCGCGACTCGCCAAAGCGAGGGCGAGGAAGGCCGTCGCAGCGCCGGCGAGTTCGCCGTCTGGCGCCGAATCGAGTTCGTCTCGCAGCAGCGCGATGGACTCGTCGATCTTGCCGAGGTTGCGGATGGTGCTGGCGAGCTGGATCGTGGCCTGCGCCCGCTCCGACTCGGGCAGACCCAGCTGCAGCGCGCGGCGATAGAGCGGCTCCGCCTGCGCCTCCAGGCCGGCGGAATCGCGGGCGCCGGCCTTCTCGAAGAGCGCAAGCGCGTCGTCATCCCGCCACTCGGCGGCGAGCTCGTCGATGCGGTCGATGACCTCTGCGTTGTTCAGCGTGCTGTCGGCCCAGACGGCGTCGACACGCGTCTTCCATTCCGTGCGGCGGTCCATTGCTGTTCTCTTCTCTCGCGCGTTAACGAGAGCGGGGGCCGGATGCCATCGGCATCCGACCCCCGCTCACAGGAATTGTGACTACTCAGCAGCCTTGGCGTCGGCCTCAGCCTCGTCGGCCTTGGCGTCGTCGGCCTTGGCGGCCTTCTTCGCGGGGGCCTTCTTCTTGGCGGGAGCCTTCTTGGCGGGCTTCTCGGCCTCGGCCTCGGCCTCAGCCTCGTCCTCGTCCTCAACAGCAACGAACTCGCTGAGGTCGACGGGCTTGCCGTTGGAGTCGGTGACGACGGCCTTGCCGAGGATGATCGCGAGTGCCTTGTTGCGGGCAACCTCGCCGACCATGGCCTGGATCTGGCCGTTCTCGCTGAGAACCTGAACGAACTCGCTCGGGTTCATGCCGTACTGCGCTGCACCCTGGATGAGGTACTGGGACAGCTCGTCCTGGCTGACCTTGACCTCTTCGGCCTCGGCGATCGCGTCGAGCAGGATCTGGCTGCGGAAGGTCTTCTCGCTGGACTCGGTGACCTCTGCACGGTGCTCGTCGTCCTCGAGACGACCCTCACCCTCGAGGTGACGGTTCACCTCGTCCTCGACGAGGGAAACGGGAACCGGAACCTCGACGAGCTCGTGGAGCTTGTCGATGAGAAGGTCGCGTGCCTGGCCACCCTGGGCGAAGGTCTTGTTGGCCTCAACCTGCTTGACGAGGCTCTCGCGCAGCTCGGCGATGGTGTCGAACTCGCTGGCGATCTGGGCGAAGTCGTCGTCGGCGGCGGGAAGCTCGCGCTCCTTGACGGCCGTGACGGTCACCGTGATGAGAGCGGTCTCGCCCTCGCGGTCGCCGCCGAGCAGCTTCGACTCGAAGGTGGTGGTCTCGTCGGCGGAGAGGGAGTCGAGGGCCTCGTCGATGCCCTCGATCAGCTCGCCGGAGCCGACCTCGTAGGAGATGCCGCTCGCGCTGTCGACCTCGTCGTCGCCGATCTTGGCGGTGAGGTCGATGGTGACGAAGTCACCGGTCTTGGCGGGGCGGTCAACGGTGATGAGCGTGCCGAAGCGGGTGCGGAGCTTCTCGAGCTCTGCGTCAACCTCGTCGTCACCGATCTCGGTTGCGTCGACCGTGATGGCGATGCCGGAGAGGTCGGGGAGCGTGAGCTCGGGGCGAACGTCAACCTCGATCGAGAGGAGGAGGTCGCCGGAGAAGTCCTTGTCGCTCGGCCACTCAACGATGTCGGCGGCGGGGCGGCCCAGCGGGCGCAGGTCGTGCTCAGCAACGGCGAGACGGTAGAAGGTGTCGAGACCCTCGTTCACGGCGTGCTCGAGAACGGCGTTCTTGCCGACGCGCTGGTCGATGATGGCCGGCGGAACCTTGCCCTTGCGGAAGCCGGGAACGCTGACCTGCTCGGCGATGTGGCCGTAGGCGTGGGTGATGCTGGGCTTCAGCTCTTCGGGCGAGACCGAGATGGTGAGCTTGGCGCGCGTCGGGCTGAGCTTTTCAACCGAGGTGGTTGGCATTGTGGCAATTCTCCTAGACGTCAAAAGTTCTGCTGGGATGTCTCACGACGTGGTCGGGGCGACAGGATTCGAACCTGCGACCTCTCGGTCCCAAACCGAGCGCTCTACCAAGCTGAGCTACGCCCCGAGTCAGTGCCGCAACCCGTCGTACCTTTTCCGGAGACGTGCAAAAACCGCACGCTGCCAGAAAGGCCTCCGCAAGTCTACTGCACGGTTTCGGATGCCACTGCGCAGCAGTGTGAACAAAGCACCCCAAAAGCTGTACTAACATTGTTCGAGTGCCCGCAGCTGATGCAGGCATCCCGCCGGACACCGTCCGATTCGGGGCTGTAGCTTAGTGGTAAAGCCTCTGTCTTCCAAACAGATGATGCGAGTTCGATTCTCGTCAGCCCCTCTCATATAGATAAAGGCCTCCAGCTGGTTAGCTGGGGGCCTTCTTCTTTACTCTGCACCCTATTCTGCACCGTATCGATCCGGGCATAAAGAAAGAGGCGGCCCCGCGCACTGGCCCTGGTGTGGGCCGTGATGCGGGTAGCCGCCTCTTCTGGACATGGTGGGTCTCCCCATCGATCTCCCCTTACTGTCACCTTCTGCCGTGCGCACTCCAAACTGCGCCGTTGATCAAACCGGTGTGCCTGTGTCTTCTTAGTGGGCATTGGGTGGAGCTCATTGCCGGGTTCCTATCTCTCGTTCGACCCCCTCCATACGGCGGCCGTTCGTTGTGATTTAGACATTACCCGATTGTTTGCGCACACGCAACATTGCTTGTGCAACAGCGTGTCGCCTGCAATTCCGGGGGTTGAGTAGCGCGCCACTCCCCCAGCTCATGCCTTTGCGCCGCCGCAACCTTGCCTCCACCCTTGTTTCACCCTGGCTAAACGCTGCAGGCTTATGTCATGGGTGACATCTGGGAAATTCCTGGCGACCAAGAAGTGGCCGCAACATTGCTGACCCCTGAGCAGCAAGCCGAGACGGATGCCGCCCGAGCAGAACACGCAGCCATCACCGCCGCCGGCGAGGACATCCCTGAGCTGCCTCGTAAGCTGGACTGGTGAAACTCGTAGCCACCATCCGCACTGTCGAAACGTCCGAGCTCGAAGCAGAAGGTGACGACTACACGGCCGTGAAAGCACAGCTCGCGGCGATGGTGCCTGAGGGATTCCAGATGCTCAGCGTCAGGAAAGCCGAGTAGTTTTGCGGCCGTTGGTGTGTCGTCGCACGGCTTCCATCGCGCGCAGGATTTCGGGGTGACCGGCCGGATACTTGACCACTGCCGCGGACAACGCCAACACGTACCGGTCGGTCGTCTCCTCGATTTCGACACCGGTTCCAGCGTCGTCGTAGCGTTCTTGCCACGTCGTGCTGTCCGGGTGGTTGGTGGCGTACATGAGGAGTCCCTGCACGTTTAGGTCTACACCCGCCGCAGCGATCGCACCAGCTGACTTGCATCCATTATTTCTCGAACGTATCTTCGAAGAATGGAGAGACGTGAGAATCGTTGGTATCCGATCCTCGCAGCGGTAGAGCAACCTACCGGTACATGGAAGATGATCGACACCCTCGGCAAGTGTTATGGGCTGATCCGCATCATGCGCCGCGGTGACGAGGTGTACTACAAAGCACAAACGTGGGCCGAGCACGAGAACAGCCGACGCATGATCGGGCATTACCGGACGCTGCAGCAAGCTTGCAACGAGACACATCAGCGGCTGCTCGCAAGAGGCGTTCCGGGGGCTCCCGAGTATCAGTACCTACACGGCGAGCCAACGCAAAAGAGCCCCCAGCAGCCGCCCCGCTAGAGGCGACCACTGGGGGTCAAGTGTTGGCGCTACTTCTCGCGTGGGGCGGACCCAAGCGCGGTGTTCTCTGTCAGCCATGCGTCTACTGCGGGCAGTGCCATGATCTTCGCGAGCGCGGCCTGCACACTCACGCCGACGCCGGCTGCAGCGATGAGCCACTGGACGGGCCACTGATCCGCGAGGATGAGCAGTATCGCGACAAGTGTCGGGATGAGTCCGACGATCGCCTGGACGGTTGTGCGGATGACGCGCTGATTCGGAAACCAGAGCGGCGTACGGGTGGGTGCTGCGTGAGTCACGGTGTCTCCTATCGGGGAAGTTCGTTGGGCCACGGGAGCCGGTCAATGCCGTTCGCGTCGCCGTGGTCAATGAGCGCGAACACGAACCGCCTGTACCCGGCGTTCTCCGCCTCGAGCTTGTCGAGGCGGGCGTTGGTGGTTTCGCGGTAGCCGGCCAGCTCTTCCTGCAGCTGGTCGATCAGGGTGGATTCGGCTGAGCGCTTGTCACGCTTGCCGGTCAGGACTGTTCCGACGATGCCGAGCACGAAAGCTACGGCGACTGTCAGGCTGCTGTTGAGCCAATCTGGCATGTGCCCTCCTCAGGCGGGGAGGGTGGTTAGCGGTTGAGCCGGTCGCGGTTGCGCCGGTCTTCTTCGTCCTGCACGGCCGTGGCGATTGAAGCGAGGTCGATGGGTGTCGCGGTGCCACCGTTGATGCCGGCGACCATCGTGCGCAGTCCGGATTTCGGGTCACCGACAGCCCAGAGTGCGGTGTCGAGTTTCGCGTTCACGACACCGCGACCTAGCGCGATCTCGTCCAGCGTGTTCTTGATCTGTTCGACGCGCCACGCGGTGATGTCGTCGCGTTCACGATCTTTGTCTGTGTACATGTCGTCTTCCTCAATTGGTGTGATTCCGGAACCAGCGGTGCTGGTCATGTAGTCGAGAGGGTTGACCGCGCGGCCGTTCACCCAGTACTCCTGGTGACAGTGCACGAACCAACCGGACGAGCCCCACGGGCCGCCAGACTTCCCCATGGTCCCGATGTGTTCGCCCTGTTCGACGCGGCGGCCATTGAATCCGAGGTAGCCGTCTGCGTGTGCGATGCGGGACCGGGTGCCATCGTCGTGCGTGATGACGGCTAGGTTGCCGTACGTGCCCGCCTCAGACCACGTGAGCCAGCCCGCGGCTGGGGCGTAGAGCTCAAGCCCACCGCCCCAACCAACGTCGATACCAACGTGAGGAAAGCCACGACCGATCTGCTCCCCGTGGTGTGTGTTGATGTTGCCGCGTGCAGCTTTGATCAGGTGCACCATTTGCGTCTCCTGCCGTGGTTGTATGTGGGTATGCCAAATCAGCCGAAGACGCCCCTGAAGTCTTTTCGCATCCCGGAGGACAGGTATCAGGAGGCGTTGGCGAAAGCGCGTGCAAACGGTGAGACGTTGACGGCGGTCGTGAATCGGATGCTTGACGAATACTTGGCTAAGGACTAGACAGCGGGTGTAATGACACCTATCCTCGGGTGTTATGACACCTCAGGCGACCGCGACACCGACCAACTATTGGCGTGCACGCATCGAGCGGGAACGCGTCACAGAGCAAGCCACCCCCCGCGACTATGACGATGTGTGGTTCGGTGCAGGCCTCGCTGGCATCCTGTCACTCGCCCTGTGGTGGGCTTGGGCGCCGTCGCTCGAGCACGGCTCAGCCGCGTTCGGATACTCCCTGTTCTGGACGGTCATGTGGGTGACGCTCACCATCACCGCATGGGTGGACGTGAACCGAAAGGACAGGCTCGACTCCACATGCGCTACGCTCAGGAAATGCCCAGACGGACACTGAGCGATGCGTTCGATCGAAAGCAGAACTCCCTAAACGCCATACGCTTATTGCTCGCAATTGGAGTGATCCTCGGGCATTCACCCTTGCTGGCGGGGAAAGAGTTCGCGTGGGGCGAAGTCGGCGAACTTCGCGGCCAGTTCTGGGTCGATGGGTTCTTCGCCATCTCGGGGTTTCTCATCCTAGGAAGCTGGCTGGCCAACCCATCCCCACGCCGGTACCTCCGTGCCCGAGCGATCCGCATCCTGCCCGCGTTCTACGTCTGCCTCATCGTGACCGCAGCAGTCTTCGCGCCCATCGGTATCCTGCTTTCGGGAACCGGGCAACCGATCTACTCTTTTGAGTCGCTGTCATACGTGCTCAAAAACGCAGCCCTCTGGATGTTCCAGTTCGATATTGCAGGCTCACCATCGGGCATCCCGTACCCCGGCGTATGGAATGGTTCGCTTTGGACCCTCTTCTGGGAGTTCCTCTGCTACCTGGCGATCCTCGCAGCCGGCGTCGCCGGGCTACTCCGTTTCCGAGCGACAGTCCCGCTGATCTTTATTGCCAGCTGGATCGCTCTACTTGCCTCAAGCGCAGACTGGGTGGAGAGCGAGAACGTAGCCATCGCAGCTCGGTTCGGCCTCATGTTCTCGGCCGGTGCGCTCGTCTACCAACTCACGAGGAAGCTCCCCGTGTCATGGCCACTAGTCATCGGTGCGCTCGCGGTTGCGACCGCCTCGACGCTGCTCCCCGAATACCGACTCGTTGCCGCACCCTTCCTCGCATATGGGCTGATCGGGCTTGGTGCCCTGGCCAACCACAAGAGGCTCGTGCTCCGGAATGACTTCTCCTACGGCATGTACATCTACGCTTTCCCAGTGCAGCAGCTGCTTGTGCTTCTCGGCCTCTCCGCACTGCCGCTTTTCGGCTTCGCGATCGCAAGCGTTGCCGCCACCCTGCCCCTTGCTGCCGCCAGCTGGTTCCTCGTGGAGAAGCCGCTGCAGAAGTTCAAGAGGCGGGGTGGCAGGCTGTCGAAGCAAGCTGCCCCCGATGCGGTTAGAGCATAGTAATCGCGGCTTGCCGCTTATTCACAGCGCCTGACCCGCTCGGCGCGCTTGTCCGGAGGCGGACGCTGCCGAACGTCGTGCCGCCAACAGTTACGGACACACTCACATTCGCCCCCGTCCCGGTAATCGTGAGCGTTACGCCACTTGCAGCGTCCGCACCGAGCGTCGTCACAATTGGAGCCCCATTGTTCGGGTTCACGTACCGTCGCGCGAACAAGTAAGCGTTCAGCGGGGCGCCGTTCTGTGCTGTGACCTCCACCTCGAGAAGGAATCCAGCGAGGTTTCCTCCTGTTGCGATCGTCGCGACGGGTTTCGCAACTCCCGATGAGAAATCATGCCCCTTGTACCCGATGTCCTCAAGCCGGCCGTGCTTGTTCTCTACGAAACTGTTTGACCCACGCTGCACCTTGTTCAGCACAGTGTCAGAGTTGACGGTCCCAAGCACACAGCTAACGAACACGCCATCGTAGAGCGCACTACCCGTTGGGTTGCCATTGAACCCATAACCGGGCGCCCCATTAGCTGTGACGTCGGAGATCAGGATCTGGTCATTCGTGGAGTCGACATCCAGGACATCAAATGTCCCCGCGGCGGTGTCCATGCCGACACTGTCAAAGTCGATATTCTTCAGGCTCACAACGGAGCAGCCTCGCATCTTGATTCCCGAACGGCCGATGACGTTGCCCGAGACACCCTTTACCTTGGATCGGGACACGTTCGTCAGCAGAATCGCATCCTCGCTCCACACGCCGCCCGACGACGACCCGATGATGTTCGGGTTGTCGATCCAGCTGTAAAGCACGTTCTTCAGGTCGTACGCCCGATTCTCCACTTGGTGGTGAACGTTGTCTTTCAAGCTGAGCCCGCGGATCGTGGACGTAGCGGGTGTTGCTGCTTCTCCCTCTGCGACGATGTGCGCAGCCTGCCCGCCAGCGTCAAAGAAGTTATCTCGAACGATCGCCCCGTTCGTCTTCGACGCCGGCGTGAAGCGGATAACCGCGTGAGTCTTGAGTGTTCCGTTGGTGTGGAACCTGCAGTTCTTGACCGCGTGCCCGCGGATGTCCTCGCGGTTCGGGCCGGTGTGGAACACGGCGTCAGGACCATCGAACGCGATTCCCTCGAGGCAGTTAGAGAACATCGTGTCGAGGTCGAAGTTCACGTTCCGCCCACGGGTGCGCGCCCCGAGCTTCAACTGCTGGAACGTGGTCCCTCGGACCACTGCGTCACAGTTACCGTCGTTGTCGCCCCACACCTCGAGCCCAGTGACGGTCGCCCCGGCGCCGAGCGGGATTGCCCCGTCGCCTACGAGGCCAACGTTTTCCATGACGAACCCTGCAGCTTTCACAAGGATCATCGTCTTCCCTGCGACGTTGCACCGGATCGAGGATGCGTACGCGTCACGAGGTGCGCCCATGAAGCGAATGTTCGTCTTCGTGACAGTGATCGTGTCAGTGATCTTGTAGTAGGCGCCGGGCCCTGTGCCGGGAAAGTAAATCGTGTCACCGTGGCTGGCAGCATCCAACGCGGCACGGATCGCCAAGGTGGAGTCCGTCACGCCAGCATCATGCTTCGCCCCGAAACCGTCGACATGCAACCAGCCGGTAAGACCGTTCTTCAGGAGTGCAGTGCGAGTCTCGCTCGGTACACCCACCCACTCACCGATAGCCTCGTCGGTCGGCGCAGAGTCAGGGTTCACCGGCCCCATCGGACCAATAGGCCCCTGAGGCCCCATGATGTTCGTGATGAGCTCAAGAGTCATGATTACGCCGTCCTTTTGGTGACATCGCCAGTGATCGTGTTGACCCACGTCAAACCGACAGGCCAAGGGGAAGGGGCGGTCGCCGACCACCACACAAAAATGTCGTTCGGTTTCGCGAACGTGCCAATGAGAGTCGCGAAATCGCCACCCTCGTTGGGCACGTACAGGCGCCAGTCGGGGAAGTCGACACCGATATATCCCTGATTGGGGCCGTACATGTTCGGGTCAGGCCACTCGACCCGGATCGAATACCACGACTCGGGGCGCAGATCACGAGTCGGCGCCAGGTTGATACTGAACAACCCCGACCCGTCAACAGCCGGATACGCGTAACGCGGTTTCGTGAACAGGAAAAGTTTCGTCCCAGCAACGGCCGGACCGCTGGGAGTGAACACGATCCGCACACCCGCAAGATCTGTGGATGAAAGGTCGAATGTCGCCAGGTTGCCAGTCACGGTGGACATAAGGCCTCCAATAGAGAAAGCCCCCACAACGTGGAGGCAGAAGATTGAGGAACAGGGCGCGCTAGACGAGCCGGTAAACCTGCTTAGAGGTGGGATCGATGTAAAGGTTCGGCACCAAAGAACCCCGCGCCATCGTCGGCAAGTTCTCCAAATCAAGAGCGCCGCTGATCTGTGTGCCCGTGCTCGAGTTGACCGATAGCGTATTCAAGCCACCCTGCAACACAACCCCGTCCAAACTGGAGTACACGACACGGGTGCCGACACCCAACGCAAACCCATTCGCGCCACCGATCAACTTCGCATCGCCCAGTTGCATCTGAGCAGCACCAGCAACCTGACTCAGAATGATCGGGTTCGCGCCCTCAACCGTGATCTTGCCGCCAGACTTCACCGCCATATCGCCCTTGAGGTCAGTTGCGCCCTCAATGTGGAACGGACCAACCTGCGTCGTGTCGCCCTCGAAACGAGTTGTTCCCTTCAGCGTCGTGACGCCCGTCCACACGAGCGTCCCGTCGCCATTCAACTGGCCGTGGATGACAACGCCACCATCCGAGTCGACCAGGAGGATCGCAGAACCGCCGACACGCAATTGCCCGCGCGTGATGGAGGAGAAGCCGAGCGGGTCAGCAGTCTCCAACGCACGCAAACGCGCGAGGACGTCCCGCATCGGGTCATCGTTCAGATTGTCGAGGCTCACAGTTCCTGCACCTCCGGAGTCACCGTGCGAGACATGTCACCAGACACACCCAACACGTAAAACGTTTTCTGGCCGTCATACAGCCACTCGTCATCACGGGTCTCGACAAGGACTCGCGCACCAGGCACGCAATCTGAAAGCTTGAACAGCTCACTGCCGTCAGCGTCTCGCGTGTGCGTCAGTTTGAATTCGTACTGCGCGACCGGGAACTCATGCACGCCCATCTCCGACGTTGCCAAAGCGTTGAGCTCGAACTGGTTGTCAGTCGCTTTGGCGGACCGTGAATCATCCAGATACGGGATCGTCGGGGCCACAGTCGCGCCGGCCTTGCCAACACGAATGTCCATCTCCGACCCCTTGCCGACCATCAACACACCCGTCAACCGCCTGGCCGCATCCCGAACCTCGCGGAGGCCCGTGATGATCGGCTCAGGAACAGTCGTCGGTGCGTCGATCGTTGCGCCAGGAAGACGCGGGCTGCCGAGAATCACATCCCAGAACAGTCGCCCGTTCGCGTCCAACTTGGGCTGCAAGTAGAAGTCCACAGCGCCAGCCATCCGGCCAACCTCCGTGATCATGTCCTCCGCTTTCATAAGCTGATAGTGGAACCACGTCTTAGAAACACCGCCCGCCTCATCAGCGGGGAACCGCATCGGCAGAGTCCAGTTCCCCGGAACCGGCCGATAAGACGCCGCCTTGATGACCGCCAACAGCAGCCCCTTCGGGCTCTTCCCAACCACCTGAATCTGCGCCGTCGAATTGTACTCATCCACGCCATACACGTGACGTTTCGAGTAGATCAACCGCAACTCAGAATGTTCCACGGTCAAGACGCCCGTGTCCTTGTCGTACTCCGTTTTCAGGATGATCCCCGCATACACAGGAACACCACCATCCATCACCACAAGAACACGCGACCAATCCGCAAACAGGTTCCGAGCGACCGACTGCGGGACACGAGTTGCTGCATCCCTCAAATGGAACTTGTGCTGCCCCGAACCGATCGCCGTAGACGATGTGCGCCAGTTGCCAGCAGCGGGGAACACGTCATCAACGGAGTTGCCGGTCAGGGCGTCAAAGATGCCAAACGACCACATCGATACCCCCTAAATGAACGTGTCAGGTGTGAACGGGGTGATGAGGCCAGCGCCGACGGTCGCAGTGATCGAGATCGTCACCTGTGCGCCACCCTTGACCGCGATCGTGTCCCGGCGAGACGTAGCACCAACCTGCAGAACGCCATCCAGCTTCAGGCGCCCAGTCGCAGTGTTGTACTCGTGAACGTGGCCCGTTGTCAGCGGCTGCGTCACAATGACCTTCTTGCCGCCCGGGAGATTCAACGTGTACCCGGAGGTCATGCTCGAGGTCGGCGTGATCACCAGCACCGGGGAAGCCTTGAAGTTGCCGTAGTGGAAGATCGTCACCGACTGTGCCGCGGCGGCCGTGTTCATGTTGCCGAATAGCTGCGGTTTCGCGAACTTCAGCTGCAGCAAGAATGTCGCCAGCTCGCCCCAGACTTCCGGCTCGAATTCCTGCCCCACAACCCGACCATTGGCCCAGCGCGGGCCGCCCGGAAAGTCGAAAACCCAGCTCCCCAAACTGCCATCAGCAAGTGCACCAGAAAGCTGCAGAGCGAAATGGTCCAACCGCTCCGGGGACGACGCCTCACACGTTCCCTGGATCGCGACCGAGCGAGCGGTCTTGAACACGGGCACGTCGAACTCGCCCACGTCTTGAGGGATCTCCACCGATGACGAGCGAACGCTGAGCCCTCCGAAGAGGCCAGCCGTTCCCTTGTGATCGATGAAGAACCCCTCATGCCCTTCGCCTCCTTGGAGCACAAGGCCGGCGCCGCGAATGTTCGTCACAAGCCGCTCCTCATCCGGAATTTCTGCTTTGCATCCAGCTCGGCTGCGACCACTAGCGGGTCAGTGCCGTTCGCAGAGATTTGCCAAGTCGGCGCGTACGTTGCTCCGGTGCTAGCGGCAACGGCTGGCGTGTTGGTCTGGGGCGAGCGCATGTAGCGAACCTCCCCACCGTCCGCGTAACGCTGGGCGCCGTCGTAGAGCGACTGCCGGAACTTGTACACCGCCGACTGCCCGCCCATGCGGCGCACGTCCTCAGCGTCGAACATGTGCTCGCCCACCGAGGCGCGAATCAGGATGTTGTCCTGACGGGGCCCGCCACTGCCGGGGATCTCGCCACCGTCAGCAAGCCCCGGACGCCCCGAACCCGACGCGTCGCCATTAAGGTCAGGCAGTGTTGCCCGCGTCTGAATGTCGATGACCCGCCCGCTGTTGTTCGCAACAAGCTGATCGATCTGCTCCTGAGCAAGATCAACGCCCATAAGAACCGCCTGCGTCTTGATCTCTGCCGGCGTGGACAACAGCTTGTCGATGTAGTCCTGAGCTGCTTCACCTGTGACGCCGAACTGCTCAAGCTGCAGGACCAGCGCCTCACGGCCGCGTTCGATTGCCGCGCTTGACTCGTCAGTTGACCCGCCGTTCAGGACTATCGCTGCCGCTGCGTCATTCGCAGACTTCGCGATAGCGTCGAGCGCTGCCTGATTCTCTCGCCCGGATTCAGTGGCGATATCGAGGGAAGCAATGAAGCCATCCAGAGTGCCAACGAATCCGTCAAGAGAGCCATCGTTCGCAGCCTTGTACGCCTCCTCCTGGACTTCGATAAACGCATCCTTCTGTCGCTGCAAGGCCGCGGCGGCGTCATCGATCGAAGCCTCGAATTCACGGGCGGTCGCGTTGACATTGAACTGAGCTCTTCCGAAACCGGCGATCTCATCAGCAAGTGCACTGATCGATTCAGTTGTTCGATTGGCAACGTCATCAAGACCGGCGATCTCCTCAACCGTGACCTCAGTGTTCTTCGCCGCATCGCGCGACGCAGAGGAATACTCGGGGAACATCTCCTTGAGCTTCTTGATCGACTCCTTCGAGCCGTCCGTCTGCTTGACGAGCGCTTCCCAAACCTCTTTCGCCTTGTCGACGTTGCCGCCGTTGACCATCACAGAGAGCGCCTGGTCGAGCTCGGCAAGGTTCTTTTTCGAAGTGCCCAGCGTGGTGTCAATGAGGCCGAACGTGCCAACCTCAGCGATCGTGCCGACGAGCGAGTTCTGCACGTCAGCGAACACGCTGTTGAAGCCAGACATGCCGCCTGTCAGTTGCAGAATGTTGCCTCGCGCTTTGGCGGCGCGTGAACCAAAAACGTCGAGCTCGTTGCCGCCGAGCGCCTTGTCGAGAATCGAAGAGGCGGAGGCCGAGTTGTCGAGTGCCTTCACGAACCCATCAGCACTCGTAGTTGCGCCAGTGAGATCCTGAGCCCAGCCGCGGACTTCGTGAGCGAACCCGAGGGCCATGACCACACCGACCGACTTGCCGACCAAGCCAACGGCCGCAGCCGTCTTCTGGGCGGTTGGGCCGAGTGTGGCAAGAGCACCACGGTATGCCGCGATTCGCGGGACACCGAGCAGGAATGCGGCCGAGCCAAGCCCGACTGCCGCGGTCACGCCTCCGATGCTCAGCGCTACACCCTGCGCCCAGTCGGGCATCTCGTTGTACGCATCGACAGCTTCAGTTGCCGTCCGCGTGAGGCTCCGCAGCACGTCATTCGCAGCGGCACCCGACTGGATCAGGGCCGTGTCAAACGAACCCCCAAGCTTCTCAACGTCGCCGTTCAGGTTGTCGAGCTTGATGCGTGCAGTGAGCGCCGCATAGCCCGCGTCGTCAACCTTGTCGATCCACTCGCCGATGCCCTCAGCGCCCTGCTCGAAAACGACGGCTGCTGCACGGACCGCATCCGAGCCGAACATGACGCCGAGTGCTGCGTTGCGCGCCTCCGGGGTGAGCCCCTTGAGCGACTTCTGCAGGATGCCGGCGAACTTCTCCATGCCGACGAACTGACCTTGGGCGTCGTAGGCGGAGATGCCAAGCTCTTCCATCTTCTCGCGCGCTTCCGCAGACTGCGGCGTAAGGCGCTGCAGCATCGTCTTGAACGACGTGCCTGCGTCGGAGCCCAACAGGCCCGCAGAAGCGAACGCAGACAGTGTTCCGGTGGCTTCCTCAATGGACAGCCCCGTCTGAGCCGCCACAAGGCCGCCTTGGTTGAGCGCCATCGAGAGATCCTGAACAGAACCCTGCGCCTTGCCAGCACCCGCAGCGAGCAGGTCAGCAATATGCGGGACATCCTTGCCCGCCAGCTTGAACTGAGTCATCGCCGTAGCCGCGATCTCCGCAGCCTCAGCAACCCCCAGCTCGCCAGCCGAAGCCAAATCGAGCGACCCGGCCAGAGCGCCGCCGAGAACATCGGCAGTCTCCACGCCAGCCTTCGCCAGCTCCTCAACAGCATTCGCTGCTTCAGTGGCCGTGAACACCGTGTCAGCGCCAGCCTCGATCGCCGCCTCACGCATCAGCTGCATGTTGCCCGTCGACTCGTGCGTGGCTGCCTGAACAGACGACATTGCCGCATCGAACTCGGAGAACTTCGCAACCGCCAGGCCGACGCCAACAGCAGCCATCGTGCCCACCGCGAGAGCCGTAGTTCCGAGCTGCTGAAACGCTTCCTTCTTCGCCGCCAGCTTCTCGGTTTCCGTGCCCAGCTCGCGCACCTTCTGCGCGGACTTCTCCATGCCGCCAACGAACTCGGCATACTGCAACCGGAGATCAACTGAGGTAACCCGTTTACCCATGACAACCTCCGGGATGCGCTATTGAAATGTGGTTATGGCTTGTCGACCACCGCCGAGAACAGGAACCCGTTCTGGTTTTGGTGGCCGTAATCCTTCTTGTATGCGTCCTGCTTGTTGCGGATCGCCTGCTCGATGAAGTCGACAGTTGCGTCGACCTTGATGCGCCCCCGAATGGCGGGGTCAGTTGCGAGCGACATCGGGTAACCATGTGGGCCCAAGTCACGATCGAACGCAGCGGATTCGAGCATCACGGCCACGTCCTCCGGGGTAAACCGGGGCTCCGAAATGGAGTGCGAGGCGATGAGCCGGCCGCTTTCGTCATACTCATAGAACGTCGAGACGATCGGCTCCCGGCCTCGCAGCTGGCTTAGCGGGACACCGACTTCGCGCGCGAGGCGCGCTTCGGCTTTGCCGGCGCCGTCAACGCTTTTTTTGCTTTGGCCTTCCGCTCGCTCGGCGCGTACTCATTCAGAATCCACAGCGTTGCGGCGATCAGGTTCAGGTCAGCGCTGGACAGCACCGAGAACATGTCAGCCCACTCGTCAACTGGCGGATTCGCCTCGAGATCGACCTTGAGCGGTGGGGCTTCCTCGCCCTCGATCAGCTCGACACCGCTGTGCTTCGCGCCCTCGAGGGAGCCTTCCAGAGTGTTGTAGTTGTAGCGAGCGTCAAGCTGCACCCCGCGACGAGGCGGGAATAGCTCAACGATGCGACGCCACTCGAGGCCGTCCATCTCCGTGAACTTCAGAGTGGTCAGCCGGTCGCCAACAAGCACCTCAACGGTGTCAGTCTCACGGCCAGCAGCACGGGCCACCTTCTGGGCGGCAATCGCATCAGACAGTGCAGTCATTTCAAAATCTCCCACGGATAAGCCCACAGATGAGGAGGAGCCTGCCGGGCGCTCCGTGGGCATGGTTTACGCCCGGCAGGGGTCTAGCTAGGCGCCAGCGACAACAACCACGTCGCGGTGCACCGTGCCCGTCACGTTCAGGGCCTGAGTGCGAGTCAGCTCCTGGTTGGTGACGGGTGCGTTCTTGGTCGGCACGGATGCCTTGATCGGGATGACATCCACGATCTGTGCGGCGGTGATCGCCGTCTCGTTGGGGATCGCCCAGCGCTCCACGATGTAGCCGGTCGTGCCCTGCGGCAGTGCGATGCGGATCACATCGTCTTCCGTGTTCGTGTACACGTAGGTGATCGACAGGTCATCGGTCTCGGTGCCGTCGTACTGGATCTGCTGCTTCAGTGTCAGCCGGTTCGCGGTCACCTTGTTGATCGTCACCGTGTGGTTGTAGCCATCACCCGTGATCGAGTACGTCAGCTTCTTCACCGTGCCCGCGGAGAGCTCCGCAACGGTCGGCGCTGCAGGGTTGGCGATCGTCGGGACGAACAGCACGAGGCCATTGCCGTCACTTACGACGCCTTCAGGGATTTCTTCAAGAGCCATCAGGCGTCTCCTTCTTGGTTTTGCCCACGGACGGTTTCGGTGCCTGCGTGCTCGCAGGTTTCACGTAGTGCTTAGGCGGGCGCGGTGCATTCACCGGCTCGTCATCGATCACCACGTACAGATCTGGGGCACGGTTGACTTCCCCTAGCGGGGCGTCGTACTCGTGCTTCGTTGCCTTGTCTCGGACGCGAATGAACTGCGCCATGTGCACCTCCGGGCATAGAAAAGGGCCCCGCAAGTGCGAGGCCCAAAGGGTCTGGTTAGGCGGCCGGGGATGACCGCAGCACGTACTCCGTGTCCTGGTAGAACATCGGCGGCTTCACCGAGTTGTCGTCCTCTACGTCGTCCATGCCGCCAGGGGGCATCCGGATTGGATCGCATTTGCGACCAGCCACAACTGGCACGAACCCGAGCAGCTTGGCCGCCACCTTCGCAGTGACCGAGCGAGCGACATCAGCGGTAGTCGACACTGCGCGCACCGTGTACGTCAGATCGCCCCGCGAGTTCGCCCGCTGCGTCGCCGTAAACCGGTTGTCGTCAAGCTCATCCAGGCCGCCGCCATAGAGAATCCAGTACGTCTCGCGAACGAGGCCGCCTGTGCCATCGAGGCGTGCTGAGTCGTAACCCTTGCCGGCCAACGTGGTGTCAGTTTCGATGCGCGCCTTAACGGCCGCGAAATGCTCTCGAATCACAGGCCCCTCGCTTTCATCGACTGTTCAGCGGCGATCTCAATGCCCTTGACCAGCTCGTCGGCCGCGAACTTCTCCGCACGCTGACGGGCACGGCTAGGGGCCGTGCGGATGCCGCCTGCAGCGTCAGGGTCATCGAGGAAACCGAACGACGGCAACAGCCCGCCCTTGCCAGACTTCCCGCCATAGCGTTCGATGTTCGGGCCAACCTCGCCCTCGAGCGCGTCCGGCGTCTCGCCTTTCGAGATGGTGTAGTCGATCGTCGGCGTGTAGCGTTTCGCGACACTCTTAGGCATCGATTTCTTCGCATCATCCGCATAGGACTTCTTCGTGCGGATCAACGTCTGCTGGAAAGCCTGACGAGCTTTACCCGGCATCGTTCCAGCGATCGCTGCCAGATCAGCCGCCAAAGCACGTACCTCAGCCGATTCGCTAGCCATCAGCTCAGCAGCTCGATCGAGTACCGGGCAGCAGTTGACTGTGAGGTGGAAGCAAGGCCCGCGACACGATACTCACGAGCAACCATCGCAGGATTGCCAGCAACAGGACCAACCGCCGTGATCCACACCGTGTCATCAGTGCGAATCAGACCAGCCGTCGCTACAGGCACCGACAAGATGAGCGACTCATCCGCGAACACCTGACCAACCGCATCCTTATCCGTCACCGCGTTCGACGTAGACGAGATCCGGCACTTGCCCGTGTAATGAGCGGTGATCGTTTCGACATCCTCGAGGGTGTCCGGATCCGGGGTGATCGTCTTCAGGCCGACAATGCAGGAGTCCAGCATGCGAGCCTCAGCCCAACTGCGCCCCATCGAAACCGTGCCACCGATGACGCTCACCAGCGGGCCTCGACAATGCCAATGTCGCCCTGGCCGAACTGCTTCCGGATCGCCTTCTCCGCATGCTCCGTCAGGGTCATGCCGGACGATGCGCCGGCATCAGCCCATGCCAGTTTGAAGTCATCGATCGCAACTGATGACAGGCCGCCCGCGGTGAGGCCGATCTTGGCCTCGAGCGGGAGAAGAGTTTGGGAGACGAGCACGCAGGCGAGGCGGGCAAGCTCACGAGGAGCCTCTGCGTAACCCCACGTGAATGTCACATCAACGGGGGCGTCATCACGAACCATGATGAACCCCGGCCGGTACGTGTGCTCAACGGCGCCACCATCACGGGTGACCGCTTCCACCGACACCACCGGCCACTGGGGAAGGTCAACCCGCCCACCATCCGGGTACGCAACGTACTCCGAAGTGGTGCGCGGGAAAACCTCCTGCCCAATGACCGATCGGAGGTGTGCGGAAGCATCCGCCAGCAGCTCATCGATCCACTCGATTTCAGCGCCGGCCTCGAAAGTCCGGTTGAGCCTCGTCCCGAGCTCTGCTGCAGTAGCGAATGCTTCCATCACAGACCTCCTAGTTAGCTTGCGGTGAACGCGACGATGCCGGTCGGACGGAACGCCTTCGCGCCGTACACGTGGAGGCCACGCAGACGGTCAGAGAACGAGTCATCGTGGCGCAGGCCCTCGGTCTTCTCGATCTGCGAGACGAACGAGAAGGCCGGCTTGTACCAGGCGATGACCTGGGGCTTGGCGACGTTCGGGGTGTTCTCCGACTGGTAGATGTCGATGCCGAGCAGGCGACCGATGTATCCGTCACGCAGACCGGCCGGCGAACCCGACTGGTCAACGCTCGTCAGGCGCGACGACGCCTTGAGCAGCACGGAGGCGTACTCCGCGTTGATGACAGCGACACGGTTGCTGGTCGGAACCTTCGCCTTGTCGAGCGCCTTCTTGATGTCGCCGATCTTGTCGAACGCCTGATCGCCCGTGGTGATGGCCGCGGCCGTCAGGTGGGCGTTCGTGGTCGACAGGCCGGCGAGGATGAACTTGTCGGCGTCCTCCGCCATGCCCTCCGCAGCCGACTGCGTGTACTCGCCAAGCGAGCCAGCAGCCTGCGCACGGTCGATGTCATCCACCAGGAAGTCGAAGGACTTCTCCTGGTCGATGAGCAGGTCAGCCTTGGTCGAGGTGATCGCGTCGGGCTTCGTGGTGCGCGGGATGAAGACACCAGGAGCAGACTCGAGAAGTCCGGTCTTGTAGTCCTTGATCGCGATTGCGCCCGCGGTGTTCACGCGGACGGTGTTACCCGACCGCGCGTCACCCTCGTACTGGCGGTTGACGAGGTTGGCCGCGATTGCTGCCTGGCGGAAGTCGAGCAGCATCTGGGAGTTCCAGACGATGGGGATGAAGTTCGTAAGAGCCATGAGGGCTCCCTCCTTTGGTTATTTGATCCCCAGTAGCGTGTTCAGCTGGCCGGCCGCACGGGCCGCGCCGATCTGCTCCGGAGTCATGGATTTGATGTCTTGCTCAGACAGCTGCGCGGGCTTGGACGTTTTGCCCTTCGCCCCCTGATCTGCGCCACCACCGAAACGAGAACCGCCATCAGCGGCCAGCTCCGGGTAGTCGACAAGCAGTGCAGCGATTGCCTGGTTGAGTGCGTCCGAATCGACTTCGCCGTCGTCATCCACGTCAATCCCTGACGTGTCGATGAGCTTCAGCGCGAGGGCAGGGTTCTTGACCTTGCCCGTCGCAGCAGCTTTGAGCTCTGCACCGATGAGGCGCTTGTTGGCCTTCTCCGTTGCTTCCGCTCGGGCTTCGATGCGAGCCTGCTCGAGTGCCTGCTCCTCGGCGGGCTTGTCCTTGAGCGCGTTCGCGTCCCGAAGTGCCTTCAGCTCCTTCTCGGCCGCCTTGCGCGCAGTGCGCTCAGCCACGAGAGCCTTGTGCGCGCCCGCGTTCGGGTCAGGCTGCTCGATCTCTTCCGTCGACTCAGACTCGGTTTCGGTCTGCTCGACAGATTCGGTCGATTCGGTTGATTCGTCCGTCACGGACTCATCAGTGTTTGTCATTGGAATCACTCCTAGGTGGGATGGAAAAGGCCCCATCGCGGGGCCGGTTACACACCCCGAAGGGTGATTGCTGCGTCACGCAGCTCCCCACCGGAGTGGGGAAGATTGTTGGGGCTAGCCCAGGGAGACGCCGAGCTTGCGATAGAAGGCGTCGGCTGCGGCACGGTCAGCGATCTGCGACTCAAGCCGCTTAGCCACCCATGCGTTTGTGCTCGTGTCACCAACCGGGAACTCGAGGTAGCCGGCGTCACGCAGCAGCAGTTGCCGGGTGGGCAGATCGTCAGCGAGCTCCATGATCGTTTCCGGCATCAGGCGTGTGCGCTTCGTGGCCGAGTAGCGGTTGCCGTCGATACGGTGCGAACCGACACCGATCTGGTTCTGCGTCGACCGAAATCCGCCGCGATACGTGCCGTCAGATGTTGTGACGCCCATGACGGGTGTTCCGTCTGGCTTCACGCCGATCTGTTGCCGGTGGATGCGCCGGCCACTATTCGCAGTCGTGTTGCGCCCGATGCCTCGAGAGGTTGAGATCCCGTCAGCACCACGTCGAGCGTTCACAACACGGATCGGATCGGCGCCAGAACGGATCGCCTCAGCACCACCACGGGTGAAGATCCGATCCTGTTCAGCTGGTGACAGCGAGTCGAAGTAGGCGCTAGGGGTTTCGTAGAACCCGGCAGGCGTTCCTTCGCCATCCGTCACGGCCAACGAGGTGCATTTGCAACGAGGATGACGCTCGAATGGCGCCCGGTACTCTGCGCCACCCGCAAGGATCGCGCACCGTGAGCACGCACCGGCTGACACGACACGGATGTACCGCGTGTAGCCGCGGCCCGTCGCAATTGTCTCGTCTGCCTGCCGTCCGAGATCCTGAACTGCAGCGCCAACGATGACTGCAAGGAACGATGCCCCCACCTCGAACGCTCGAGCGGCAGGCATGCCCCGTCCGACCAGCGTCTTCGTCGTGGTCACAGCGGAGAACATCGCCGGCCCAACCTCGCGGCCGTCCAGCATGACTCCACCGAACGCTTCAGACACCAACTGCGCACGCTCAGGAGCCCCACCTGAAGCCGCAGCAACGCGATCCAGGTACGGGCCAGCCTGACGAGCTGCAGCAACCTGAGCAGCCGACACGGTGTCGACCATTGCGGACGACACCCGATCCCAACCGGCATCCAAGAACGCCGGGTCGATCTGCCGGAACTGCCGAAGCGCCCGAACAGTTGCCTTATCCGTTGTCACCGTGCGACGCCGCTGATGCTCAGCCGCGATATCAGAGAGCGTTGACATCCTGACCCTCAGATTCGATCGCATCCTGCACGCCGAACTGCATCAGGGCGCGCTCTTCCTCGTCACGCATGTCCAGAACCCTCTTGATGGTGTCCGGGTCCTTGCCGTGCAGCTCGAGGATGTACTTCAGCGGGTAGCCGAGCGCCTTGTACTTGCTCAGCGCGTCGGCCAACTGGGATTCAGCACGAATCTCGCGGTCTTTCCAGACGATGGTCGACAATCGAACCTCTTGCGCGAGAGCCTTCTCGCCCTTCACCAACGCCACCAGGCGCAGCACTTCACGCAGCTGGGGGTCGGTGAACGAGATGTACTCGTTCGACTTCTGCACAAGACCAATCTCGGCCGCAGTGAGCGCGTCACCAGACAGGTTCGACAGTCCCTTGTTCGACACCAGGTAGTGCGGAGGGGTGCGAGTCTGCGCGGCAATGTGGCCCACCGCGATCTCGATCGTGTCCGTGAAGATGTCGAGCGATGCCGAATCCCATGAGTCGATCTTCGCGTTCTCGCCCGTGAGCGTCAGGAGCCGCTTCTCGCGGAGATCCTTCATCTCGACATTGCGAGTGCCGATGACCTTGCCTGTCGCATCGAGCACGGGGATCTTCGGCGGTTCAACGCCCAGGATCACACGAGCATCCATCGACGCGTAGTCGGCAGCAAGGAACAGGTACGCCCAGAGCAGGTTGATTGCATCCTGCATGGGCATGACGCCCTGAATCTCCGAGATCGGATCGCCCTTGAGCGTCGGCCGGTTCGGGAGCTCCACAACCGGCACAACGCCGAGTGGGTTCGCCAGCGGCCACGAGTTGTCGCCATCAGCGATGCGCGCCTGCCAGCCGCCATCCGCCGCATACTCAGTGCGCGACTGCTGCGCCTGCGAGTCACGGTCATTCTTGACCGACTGCCGGGGGCGCTCGAACTTCCAAAGCTCGGTAGGCGTGTAGAGAGTCGCGTACTCCTTCGACTCATCCACCCACGTCTTCAAGGCAGCCTTCCGCAGCCGCGGGTTCTCCCAGTCGTACTCGATCTCCACATTCGAGGGGTGCTCGAACGTCACGATCGCATCGCCGTCACGATCGCCCCATACGATCACGAACACGCGACGTGCAGCCAGCGACGTGATGACACCCTGCGAGAACTGCATGTCGAACTCGTTGTACTGCAGCTGATCCCACAGCAACTTCGCGCCGGCATCGCCAACACCAGTCAGGCCGATCGGCTTCAGGCGCTCAGCCTCAGCGTTGACGATCGTCCCGCACCAGTTATCAGAGAACCCGGAATAGCGGGCAGCGTTAGCTTCCTGCCACTCCTTCGTCGCGAACGACAAAGGCTGCTTGCCCTCGTAGTAGTTCTCCGACTTCTCGATGTCAGGCCGGCGTGCGTTCAACCGGGTGTAGATGCGCTCCGTCTGGAGGCGGGCGTCCTGAGCGTCCAAAATGGCCTCCTAGAAGTAGACGTAGTTATCAGCCGGGACATCTAGTGCCCCGTCAGCGATCGCATCCATGCGCGCCTCATGGGCAAGCACCGACGACATCGTGAGGTCGAACTTTTGGTGATCGGCAGGCTTGCCGAGGATGTACTGCCGAAGCCCCGTGAGCTTGTCCACGTTGCGGGCGCGAATGATCGCGTTTCGCATGTGCACAGCTACGTCAGGGTCGGCATCGTGAGTGAACTGCGCGTCAGGGTTGTACACGTCAGTGCGGAACCGTTCGAGCGACGCGTGCATAGCCGAAATGCGGTTCGTCGCCCACTTGAGAAAGACCTTCTCGCCGTACTTCGCGCCCCAGTTGTCGATGTCGGTTTCCCAGAACATCGGGTCGCAGTAGGCCCGAACGATCTCGAACTCAGTAGCGATCTGATCGACGGCCGCGTTCACCTCAGCGTGAGGAATGCGACCCTGCCAATCAGCAGGCTTCCAATACGTCTTCCGGTTGTTGTCCGGCCCATACGTGGGCGTGAACTGGTAACCGTCCAACGTTTCTAGTCGGATGCCGGTGTGGTCGTTGTTATCCGACCCGTCGAACCCGAGAGTCACCTTCGTGCGCGCAGACACCGTGATCGGCTCCGGGCGCCCCTCGAGGCCATCAAGCCCCGTGAGCGTCCAGCGAGCCATGTCCATCCACGTACCCGAACCAGCAACGATGCGATTCCCGTAGAAGCGCTCAGCCTCAGCGGGGCTCGTCTCCATGAGAGCGACAGCCTCAGCCTCAACCGTGCGAATGTCCACCCAAGGTGAGCTCGCATAGTTCCAGCGGAAGATCTGCAGCCGGTCGGCCTTCTTCTTGAACTCAAGAGCGGCAGGAGGCGGAAAGTGATGCTTCAGGATGTCGGGAAGCTGTGACTCCATCTGATCCTGCAGAACACTGTTTTCAGCAGGGTCATACGGGTTCGAGGAGTGCGAGACACGGCCACCCATGCCACCAGCGCCACGACGCAAGTTCCGCTCGAACTTCTTCATCGAGTTGGACTCGTTCCAAAGTCCCGTCTCGTCACACTTGCCGGCCGAGATGCGGGCACCAAGCTTGCCGTCAGCCTTCGAGGTGACGATCTCAGTGCGTGAGTCGCGGTTCTTGTTCGGGTGGCGGATGAACGCCTCACCCGTCTTCGGGATCACGTTCGCCAGGGGGCCGTCATCGATCATCGGGACGAGAGCGCCCCAAGTGTTCTCCACCTGGTCTTCGACCACGGCGGCGAGCTGGATGCGAGGGGTAGCCCACGGCTTACCCCGAGGCTCACCGGCCTCGTAAAAGTACGGGTCATCCATGCACGGGCAGCCCGACCACGGGCAGATGTACATCTCGCCCTCGACTGCGCGGCCATCGTAAAGAGAGGGGCCAACGAACTCGAGGCACGTCTCAGCAGCAACACCCGGCGACTTGCCCACCTTCTGCGCAGCAACCCACAAGCCAATGCGGTACACAAACGCAGCAGCACGCTCGCCAGGCTTCGCGGTCGGCTTCACCCGATACCAGTTCGCCATGTACACGCGGTGATCCAGCGAGGGGACGAACGATGCACCCGCATTGTCGCCATCAGGCACAACACAGTGATGCTCAATCCACCACATCGCCAGATAGCCCAGCGTCTGCGTCCGCGGAGGGATCGTGTACTCAGGCCCCTTCGACACGGACAGCCTCCAACCAGTTATTCGTCGGCGTCTTCCGCGCAGCGGGCTTCTTCACCGCCTCAGAGGTGCTCGAGGGAGTCGCGGCCACACGCCACAAGTTCTGCTTCATGCCAGCAATCGAAATGCCGAGCTCGTTCTCCATGCGGAGGACAGCCGTCTTCAGGCCGGCAGAAGCTTCCGGCTCAACAGACTCGAGGAACGCACGCACATACGCGGCAACCTGATATTTCAAGCCGAGAGCAGACCACGCCGAAGCTTGAGGCTTCGACCAAAGCTCAGCCCACAATTCGGACTCGACGCCGAGGGCACCAGCCAAGGGGAAGTTGGGAACCTCACCGCTGAAACCAGCAGCGGGCAGGTCAATCCATTCGCGATTCTGCGAACGGTAAGAGTCAGGATCAGGAGCAGGGCCACTGCGAGAACGAGCACCACCAGAAGCCATGAGATCACCCGCTCCCGAAACCTTTTGAACCCGTCTGTGGTTTTTTTGCCCTCACCGGCGACTAGATCGTGGTATCCGTTCGTGGGTGGGGGCCCACCCTTCACAGGAGGCCACTGGGCGCCCGTTCGGGCTCCCTGTGTGGTCCTGCCTAGGTGCGGTCGTTCCATCCGCCTGGTGAGGTTGCTGCGGTGTGTGTGTTGTGGCAGTTGGCGCACAACCCGCGTCCGTGTTGTGGGTCGTTGGGGTTGAGTCCTGCGTCTACGAGTTCTCTGCGTGTGAGTGGGTAGTGGTCAGCGACTGTGCTGAGTGTCAGCTCGCATGATGTGCAGATGGGGTCACGTGTGAGTACTGCGCTGCGGAACGATCGGTGCCCCTTGGATGAGTACACCTTGTTATCTACGCGTGCTGCCCTTGCTTGCTGCCTGTGCGTCTTGCACCTACTGCCTTCACTGGCTGGGTAGATGGTGGGGCATCCATGCTTGGAGCAGACACGCATTGATTGCTACTCGCGCCCTCGTCCGAACCATTGCCGTGTGCGGCGGTCGTCTTCTCGGTCGCGGTCGCCGCATTCTTCTGCGGCTAGTTCGCTCGAGTGTTCGTCGTCGCATTCGGTGCATCGGTAGCGTTCAGACATCCGCCCCCACCTCCGTAGCGCTGACAAGGAGCCATGCGCCTTCCTCATCAGCGATGTCGAGTTCCGTGTACCTGCTCAACGGGTATTTCTCGGCCCATCCGTCTGGGTTGTCGGGCAGGTTGCCGGTCATGGTCACTCCCTTGTGAGCCGTGCGGGTTATCGCTTGCGTCGCTTCTGTTGTGCGCGTCCGGTCTGTGACTTCGACTGGCGCATGTAGGGCTGGAGGTCGAACCATGACGCGGGCCGCTTCCACTCGGCATCACGGGCGGAGTACCACAGCGCCCAGAAGCTGACGATGCTGAGGAACCAGATCAGGCTCTCCATGACGCTCCCTAAGTTGTTGGCCTCGATAAAACCCGTCGAGACTCGCGCGGTGTGTTGTTGTGGTGCCGGCCTTTTGCTCCCAAGGCGCCGTCCTCGTGGATGTGTGTGCATCCGAGCGTTCGCCCGTAGCCGCGAATGGACAGCGACATAGCGGGGGAAGTTTGGCGCGACTTGGCTCCCGTGGGCTACCTGTGTTGAATCCGCGTCACACCCGCCGCGACAAGTGTGAGTAGCTGTTGTCAGGTTCTTGCTTCTAGCGCCTGACGCGCATCAATGGACGGCACCCGAGGGCCGTTGGCAAGTCTTGTTACCGCAGTACCGCTTCGTCTTGCCAGCGTTGCGTTGGTGTCATCACGCCCGTCAGCATGCCGGGTTCGGAGTATTGCCCTGTTGCTTGGGAGAACTCGGGTGAGCCGCGGTCTTGTGACGTTGTCTGCCGCCAGAGCGTGTCGCCCCAGTCGGCCATTTCGTCGTGGTGGAAGTGGTGCGTGATGAGCACGTCTGCACGGCCGATGCGTCCGAACTTCCGGAATGCTGCAGCCATGTTCTTGATCCAGGCGTGTGCTTTGCGTTCGGTTGTGGCACCGGATACACCTTTGGCGTAGATGTCGCCGTGTGTGGTTACGAGCGTCCAGTCGTACACGGGAGCCCAAACGGCGGCTTCTTCGTCGGCGATGATCCAGTCGATGTGTTGCATGTCTGGGTCGCGTTCGAGGGCGAGTTTCGCCATTTCGACGCAGAGGGTGTCGTCGTTGTCGCTGAGGTCGATCTTCTTGCCGCCCTCACGGTGTTCGCCGTGGTTGCCTTTGGTGGCGAGCGCGGTGACTCGCTCGAACAGTGGGGCGAGTGTGTCGATGGCGTGCAGGATGAGCGCAACTACGCCCTCGATCTGCTTCTTGCGGTTTAGGTCGATGGAGCGCATCTGGTGGGGGTAGATGAAGCAACCCTCAACGAGATCCCCACCGAAGATGAACACGATGCGTTCGAGCTTGCGGCCGATCTTGCGCAGCTCTGTGATGCGCTTGACGGCCAGTGCGATGAACTCGTAGAAGCGGGCGATGGTCGCTGCTGAGCCGCCATTGTAGGACTGACCCAACTGGACATCGTTGATGGAGATGACGAACGTGGATTCGTCGGCGCCCTCATCGAGCATTGAGAAGATGCGGGGGCCGTTCTCTGACCGCAGCTGGGCGAGGATGCCCACCGGGTCGATGTCAGTGCTGGCAGCTTCAGAGCGGCCGCGTTTCGGGGTTGCTGACATGCGGTTGCTGAACATGTCCAGCCCGTACGCGATCGAACGAATGGAGAGCACGTAGTCGTCGGGGTCGTCACCGGATGCTTCGATCCATGCGCGTGCATCAGCGAGCGTCACCGGGCGGTTTCGAATGGCCGTGACGACCTTCGAACCATCGGACGATTCTTCGCTGCTTTCGCCGGCGACAGTCGCAGCGGGCAGCTTCTTCTTTGCCCGCCGCACGCTCTTCTCCGAGGTGCCCCATTTGGCTCCGATGGCGACGTTGCTCAGCTCCGAGCGCAAGTCGGCAACATACTGGGGGTCATCGAGCAATGCCACAATGAACCCGCCTTCTGTGTGAGGTGTTTCCCCGCACGCACCGCACTGTTTTGTAAGGCTCAGTGATCTGGCGTGTTTGTTGTGTTTGCGGTCGGCGGGGAAAGTATTTGGGGTTAGACGGCGCGTGCTTTGCGCCGCTGATATGTCCGCTGCCTTGACTCAACTAGGCAAGCTCGGCAGCGACGGAACTTGCTACCGGCGCGGACTTGTTCGATCGTGTTGGCCTCGGTGTACTCGTGCCCATGCTTGCAATGAGTTGCCAGCGCACGAGATCCTCGCGCGACGTTTTCGGCATGGGTTACGGCCTCAAGGTGGCTGTGGCGGACGCAGGCAATGTTTCGGCAGAGGTGGTCAATGTCTTGATCCGCGGTGACCTTGCCGCCAAACTCTTGGAAGCCGATCCGGTGGGCCGTTACTCCGCTGCCAAACGCCCTGAAGCGTCCGTATCCGTTGCTGGTCCAGCCCTGCCATACCCAGCACTCTCCGGCGTCGGCGCCGATCCTAGCGATTGGGTCACTGAGGTACGGCTGGCCGCCGCGGAAGTTGACGTGCTCCCAAAATCGGGGCCCGTCATACTCATCCAGATACCATCCGGCGTGCTCTGGGGTACGATTAGACACATCAACTCCTTACCGAGTTGGTCAGGCTCCCGGCTGTTAGCGCAGCGCGGGGGCATTTAGTTTTTGGGCGCAAAAAAGGCCCCGAGTCGAAACTCGGGGCCTTTCGCGTTAAAGAAGAATCGCCGTGTCATGTCTGATTTTTCTCAGAGTAAACCGGCGCACCTAAGTATCGCACGGGATTAAGAACGTCGCAACCTTTTTCTCAGGCGCATTTCACCTCCGCTTCGTACACCCATCGGTCGTGCTCCGAATCGATCCCCGCGAGCCGATAGACCGCGACCGATTCAGCGCCCACCGACGTGATCAGCGTTTCAGTCGAATACTCTGCGAGACGCGGCGGGACGGGAAACAGGCGGCGCGCTGGTGGGCGCACATGATCGCCTCGCCCGATGGGTTCAATGCTCCCGTCGAGAATCCCGCCAACCAGCGCGACTCCCTCGGTCGGGTCGGGTGCCCACTCGCCGATGACTTCGAGCAGCATTGCATCATCGGTTTGTCCCTCGCTGATGTGCACGCTCTGCGGACGGATGATCACCCCGTGCGACGCACCGACTGCAATAACCTCCTTCCGGAGTGCGTCAGCGACAGCGCTCCTGCGCTCTACGCCAAGATGCTCTGTGCTTACCAGCGCTTTGGAACTCAACGTGTCGGTGATAATCAACTGGATGCCTCCTTCTGCTCAATCGCGAATGCGAGCTCTCGCGCGTTCCAAACGGTTTCACACGACCGGCAGAGTGCCGTCGCGCTCCCAACGGGGTCGTCTGGCCGGTACTTGACGACGAGCGGCCGGTAGTACTCGGCCCCGTCGCGCCACCATGATTTCGCGTCGCACACGGGGCATGGGTCGGGCAGGTCTTTCTCGCGTGGTCGGTCGAACATGGCGGTGATCATCCGCACCCACCCGTTGAGTTGGCTGATGTAGAAGTCATCAGCCTCGGACGGTCTGCCAATGTATGCGGTGTGCCAGTCGATCAGGTCAGGCACCGACTTGCGGGACGGTTTGACGCCAACGAGCCGGCACCAGTCACCGATTGCGGCGGTTATCTTCAGCGACTCGAACAGTGCCCCAACATCGAGCGGTGACCCTTCAGACGGCAACGATGCACCGCCTGTTGAACCACCCATGCTTGACCGGATCGCTGTCTCGAGCTGCACGAGCAACGCATCCTGAACGACGATCGCAACCGTCCCGTCGTCCTGGATCACCTTCGTGCGCGTCGGCTTCGTGAGCGCTTCCACCGCTTCGAGCAGGTCAGTCATGTTCGCTCCTTCCGTGGCGTGATGATGGTGACCCGCTTCCCGAAGAAGTAGTGCCACCTGTTCTGGATGCTGGGCAGGTGTCGGTTGCGCTCGGAGAACGGACGGCGCCCGTTCTTGCCGAAACGAATGCTGATCATTGGTTTGTCGGCCCAAAAGGAATGCACGATCCCGTCGTAGCCGCAGCCCCTTTTGACCCGCCAGATGACAAGCTTCCACACGCGAATCAGGTTGGTGTCATCCATTCGTTGCCTCCTCGCCTATCGAGTGTCGGCAGCCTTGTTCGTACCGGCCACATGTCTTGCACCAGTAGTCAGGCATCCGTCGCCTCCTTCGGAGCAGGCGTGTAGGTGCCCACGTTCACCCGGATCTTCTGGGTGCGCGGATCGGCCTTCGGTTCAGGGTTTGCCCGGTATGGGTTGGGTGGCAGCGTGAAGGCCGACGCGCTGCTGAGACTGCCGAGCACTCCTTCCGCGCCCGCATCCCATGCTTTCTCCGCGATCACCCGACCATGCTCAGCGAGAGCGTCGGCGGGTGCGGTGGCGAGAATGTTCTCGACCTCCGACGCCATGCGGATTGCCGTGACCGGTATCGCGGTCTTCTCCAGATGCGACTTCACCTGCTCGATGACGGCCAGTGCTGCGTCACGCTCAGCCAATGCAGCGGTGAGGTATCCCTGATAGCGAGTCGCCTGGCTGAGGAATTCCGAGTCAAGCGCGAGGATCGCATCGGCCTGATCCTCGTGGTAGTTGTCGGACTGAAACCCGTGCTCGCGCAGCAGGTCGATCAATTGCTCTCGGGTGATGACCCTCATAGTTGTGCCTGCCCGCGAATCCCGAGCGCATCGAGTGCGGCATGAGTGCCATCGAATCCCGGAAGCTCTGGCGTCGGCTCGACTTCCGTTGCCGCCTCCTGCGCGAACACTGCGGTCATCGCGGGGTGATTCATCTCCTCGTCGGTGAACGGCCGGGGCTTGAACCTTGCCGCCTCCTGTGCGGAGAGGTGAGCGCCGCATGACTCAAACAGCTCAAGCCACACCTGAATGTCCGAACGCGTGATGCTGGAAAGTGGCTGCTGTTTGCATAGCGCATCAAACGCCTTCTCAATCAGCTTCTCGTTGTCGTTTTTCATGTCCCCTCCTTGGAAACAGTGGAGGCCCTGACCGCTTGTGCGGGAAGGGCCTCGAAGGTGGTGGGTTTCGCATTACAGTCCGGGCATTTGTCGCCCCAGAGTTTCGCGATGAACCAGCCTTCGCGTGTCATCTGCTCGGGCTTCGGGAGCTTGGATTGCGCGAACTCGAGCCGGTGATCGGTTCGCCCGCACTCGTCACAACACCACGCCCAAACCGGGCTAGTCACATGCATGCGCGTCATCAGAACCACTTCCGCTCGGTGGTTACGGCCGCGATCTCGTCATAGGCGATGTGGAGCACCTGCGGGCAATCGGTTCGCTCGCCAGACCATGAGAGCGAGCCGGGGCGGTGCGTGACCTTCTCCGCACGGAGCTTGATCACGGCGCCGGACTTGAGCGTTATCTTCGCCAGAATGTGAGCCATGGCTTAGAACGGCGTTTCGTCGCTGTAGCTGCCCGGCGTGTTCCAGACGTCGCCTGACGCGCTCTCAGCAGCCGGTGTGGTTGGCGCCCACGGTTCGGATACGGGAGCGTTCTGTGTGGCGGCTGTGGCTTCCCCGGTGCTGATGCGTGGCGCGTTCAGCGACAGATCAACCGATCTGCGCTCCTGTCCATCGTCACCCGTCCACGGATCGCCCACCTTCGCGGACAACAGGCCCGACACTGACACGACATCACCGACCGACAAGCCGGACGGCTCCTTGAACCAGAGGGTGTAGCTCGTCTTGTAGACCTTCCCGGCCGATTCGTTCTCCTCGACCACCTTCACGCCGTTGCCCGAGTTGTTCAGGCGGGTCACGGTGACATCCTTCAGCTTTACGATTGCCATCTACTTGCTCCTTCGTTTCCTGTTTGCTTGCAACCCGCGCGCATACAGCGAGCGGGAGACTTTCGAATTGGTCCAGTTGAGCTCGGCAGCGATCTGCGCCACCGTCATGCCCTTCTCCCAGAGAATGTGCACCTCATCCGAACCCGTGTGTAGCTTCGACATCCGATACGCGTCCGTCGTCAGCAGGCCAGTCACCGAGTCGCCACGTAGATGTGCGAGGGTGCGCAGCCTGTCGTACACCGACTCGGGCAGCTCGAGCTCGAGCAGTCGCATCTCGCTCATGCCCGCATCCCCACTTCGCCAACATCAACGGGCACGCCTTCGATCTGGTCGAACTCGAACCGTTCAGCCGCGGCTCTCCTCTCACCCTCACGCAACGTGTAGAGAGCATCAGCAGCATCGGCGGGCAGTGGTGTGCGTGCTGGCCATGACGCTTCGATCAGGCCACGCGCTTTCGCAGACCTGACATCCGCCTCGATGGCTGCCTGACTCGTGCGACTCGACACGGCCACCGCGTTCAGGATGTGCCGAACACTGAATGTCTCCTTGGCGAGCGGGCCTGTGAAGTGCGCGACCGTTGCCGCCTGCGCATCCGCATAGTCGACGCCACCCAACGCGAGGAACCATGCTTCCGTCGTAACCCGGTCAACAGTGATGAACCTGTCGAAGCCGCTCGCGATCGTGAGCACCTGGCCCACCTCAACCTTGTTCATGCCTCAATTCCTCTCTGGCTCATTGCTTCCTCCGCCGCCAGCTGGGCAACGAAGTCGAGGTTCTGCTCTGTGCGGGTCGGCTTCCGTGATGCGTCTGCTCGAGTGGGCAGGTCATCCGTCCACCGTTCGCGACCGATCCACACACCAAGAGCTGGAACGAACTGCCGTTCCGTTGTCGCCTCGTACGCGTCACCGAATCGGATGATGACGTTCACCAAGTCATCGACGGGAATGCTGCCGGCTGCTTTCTTGAACTTCGCCAGCGCATCCTTGCGATCTGCCTTCTTCGGCCAGTGGTCGTAAGCAGCCGAGAAGAGAGCGTCGAGGTCGTGGGTGATTGCCACCGCGGAACGCGGGTTCCTCTGTTCCCTGTTCCTCTGTTCCTCTGTTCCCTGTTCCTCTGTTCCAGCGGGTGTTTTACCGTGCGTCCGCACGGAAGTTCCGCGCGCTTCCGCATTTCGGTGAACTTCCGCGTCAACACAGGCATCCGGGGCATCAGGTCGCGGATATTTCCCGTTCGCACGACGCTCGTTCTTCTGGTGCTCATCCCATGCCGGAATGCAGTAAAAACGGCGCCCGTTGATGGTGTAAAACTCGGTTCCGAAGCATGTTGCAACTTCCGTGCAAAGGCTCTGAAATTCCGCGTTTGTCACATCGTCGTCATTCGGGAACGCAAAACCGAGCAACTCACGAGGCGTCCACTCACCCACGCCGTGGTCGTCACACCAGTTCCACATCGCGATATAAAGCAGTCGTGCCCGCGGTGATGCCTTCGCGGTCGACGGTGAACGCCAAAACTCAGGCTTGATCGATCTGATGCGGGCCATATCTCCTCCTCTCCTTCTTCATGCGGGCACCGTTGCGAGCTGCTGGATGAGCTGCCGGCCGATGTGCTCCGTGTACGCCGGCGGGATCGCCTCCGACAGTTCGCGTAGTTCCATCCAGTCGATGCCCATAGCCTTCCGCTGGGTATCCAGAGGGATGCGCCAGACTCCCACCTCAACCGTCGATCGAAGGTTGGCCCGATTGGTTGCCGGGGGAAAGCGGGGCGTCTGCCACGAGTGGTCACACGGCGGCGCGACCAGGGTGACGTTGCTCTCAAAGTTCCTGTGTCTACGCACGTCGAGATGAAAGCTCGACCCGCAGTACATGACCGGGTCTTCAAGCGGCGCGCCAGGAACGTTCTCGATCACGTACGGCAACCCAGACGCGATGAGGCCTTCGCGCGCCTCTGGGATCAAGTTCAGGTACCCCGACCCAACTCCGGCGCCGCGTCTCCTGTACGCGGTGAACCGTTGGCACGGTGGTGAGGCGTGGGCGGCCGCGAAGTCGGCAAGGGACAGCAGCTCGTCGCCGAACCGCACGGCCCCTCCTGCGACCAACATCGCGAGCAGCCCGATCGCGTCACCCTGGTAGAACGGGAACGGGTAGTTGGGCTGGGGCGCAATGTCCACCCCGTAAACGTCGAAGCCGGCCCGGGCGTACCCGGTGCCGGCTCCTCCTGCGCAACAGAACAGGTCAAGGATTCTTGGTTTCGTCACCCTTCCGCCCCACTCTCAGCCGCCTTGTTGAGCTCGCCCCATTTGCGCTTCATGGCGGCGATCACGTCTCCTGCTGCGTGTGCTCCACTGGCTGCTTTCCCGAGTGATGCAACAGCGTCGATGTCGTCACCGGCGAGCTTGAGTTCAGCGGCCCAGTCCCGTCCGGATGTGTCGGTGGGCTGGGTGGGCGCGGTTGGGAGCGGCTGGACGGTGAACTTGTCGCGCTTGCCACGAGTCGTCTGGACGACAACCGTTGTCGCCTCCTTGATGTGCGAAACGGCGCGGACACGGATGCCGCCCGGAACCTCACGCCCGAACTTCACACTGGGGTCGCGGTACAGCTCTACGCGACGGCCGATGAAGTCGTCGCTGTCCTCGGTGCCCCACACGTCGTTGAGGAGCTGGATGACCGTGTTCGGTGGACGCCAGCACTTCCCCTCGCCTTCGACCAGGTCGATGTCGTACGGGCCTTCCTTTGTGCCATCGCGAACTCCTGCGATGGTGAAGACGCGAGACCCAACCGCGAAATCGTCAGCATTCCATTGGTCCGTGTTGCGCTTGGGTGCAACTCTCATTGTTCGTACTCCGTTTCGTTCATGTCGTAGTCGCGCAGCCAGAAGGGGGCTTCGAGGGTGACGACGTCGTTTGAGTAGGCGGGCCATTCGCCTGTGGTGAGGCCGTGCTTGTAGCGGGTTTTCGCTTCCCGCACGTCGCGGATTGCTCGCAGCTCGTATTCGAAGTCGAGCTCGTACACGCCGACGCCGATGCTGTGCAGGCGGGAGGTTTCGACGGCCACGAAAAAGAACCGCTCGAACCGTTCGCCTGTTGCTCGTGCGTGTACCTCGCGGTAGAACTCCTGCTGGATGTCGTACCGGTACGTCGCGACTGACTTGCCGAACCCGCGGGGCGATGCATCGGCCGCGGATTTGAGGTCGATCATTGCGTTGCCGCTGATACGGTCGAAGCGTGCTCGGAGGTCGATGTCAAACTCGTCATCGTGGGCGAACGCGGTTGCTTCCGAAATGCCGTCGCTCTCGAACAATGGGCCTGCGAACTTGTGTGCGAGGACGGCTTCGGCGGATGCGTTGACCTGCTCGAGCTCGGCCCTCTTGAGCGGGATCAGACCTTGTGCACGCGAGTCCGTGATGAACTTGCGTGCAGCATCCGTGCCCGTGCTGCCAGACTTCGACAGCACCTCTTCGGGGATCTCGACAACGCCCATGCCGATGCCGAGCACCTTCGCGTGGATCGCGTGGCCCACGTCGAAGGCTTTCTTGTCGGTGCGGTTGCCGTCGAGGATCTGGTACTTGAACAGTGCCGGCGTGTCCTTGATGAGCGTTTTCGCCCCCGTAGATGACAAAGCCGGATGCGCGTGGTACTCCGCTTCTGGCATGTCGAGGATCAATCGTGGCTCACTCATTGAGCGCCTCCCATCTCTCTTCCAAGTCCCCAACTTCTGCTCTCCTGGGGTCGCCTCCACGGTCGAACGCGTCGGTGTCGTCGTAGGCGGCATCGGTGCGGGTCATGCGTGGATTCCGTTCAGCTTCAGGTGTGCCCGTTCGCCGCGTTTCGCACCGACTTGTGTCGGGTACATACGCGCCCATTCGCAGGAACACGACACGCTCGTCAGCCCAGCCTTAGGGCCAGCTTTGAGAGTCAGCGAAAGGGTCACGTGGCCGTCGTTCCAGCTCATCGAATCTCCTCAATCCGTAGTTCCATGTGTGCAACTGCTCCTGGTCGGTATTCGATGAGGGGCATGTCGCGTGTGACTTGTTCTTGTGTGTCGTCCTCGACAATTCCGGCGTCTACTAGGCCGTCGATCATCGGTTTCAATGTGGGTGTGATGTTTTCGCCACCGTCACGGCGCCGCTTGTCTTTCACTACCCACACGAGCGACACCCGGATACGACCAAGTTCGGGGATGCGTTTCGCGAGCTCGGCTGTTTTGATGCGGACCTGTTTCGTGAGGCGTGCTTTGTGCGCCCAATGCGTGCGGTCATTCGCCGCAATGGGTGGGCGCGGGTAGTCGAAATGCAGCACCGTCACGAACGGTTCAGCGGGTGCCTGCGTGTAACCGTTGCCGTTCCAGGGAGTCATGCCCACACCGCCTCTGCCTCAAGCACACACCGTGGGTAGATTTCCCGCTTCTCGGCGAGAACTGCCAGCGCCTCGGCCTCGCTCTCTGCCGTGGCAAGCGACGCGCCCGCCGGGGAACCAATAGGGCTGTGGTCTACGCGGCACGTGACAGCCCATGTGTTGTCGCTCATGCTGTCTCTCCTCGTCCTGCAGCCCATCCGGCTACGAATGCGTCGTGTTCTCTGAATAGGGGTGATGCGTCGAAGTTGAGTGGGATCGTTGAGTACTGGTCCCATGCGGCTTCGGCTTCGTTGGGTGCGTTGACGGCGCGAACAACAGCGTCGAGTGCGGCGTCTACACCGGCCGTGTCGTCGATGATGATCAGTTCGAGCTCACGTGGTCGGGTGGTCATTGGTTCTCCTAAGCTTTTGCCCGATCGCTGCACACAGGATCAGGACTACGACGATCAGCAAGCCCATGCCCGCGATCATCAGGTGGTCGGAAAAGTAAGGGCCGAACACGTACAAAACGCATCCGGCCAGGAGGAGGGTGAGAAGACGGCGGTTAGTCACTCGGGGCCTCCTCTCGGACGTTCACGGACAGCCCGTACCCGTAGTAGCCAGTGCCCTCACTTGCATCCGTCTCGAAGCCGAGCACCTGATCGAGGTTCGCGAGGATGAACCACTTCTCGCCACTGCCGACGCCATCGCCACCCGTGGCCTCAACCGAGGTGATGACGTGCTCCACGTTCTGCAGGTCGAGGAGAATTTCACCCACGCCAGCCCATGCGCAGCAGCTGCCCCACCCGCTGACGGCGACCTCGCGGCCACTCTCAAGCATCAGCTTCAGCTCGTCTTCCCGGCCGCTCCTGTCCACCTCGGCCTTCACGATTCGCTGCCCCACGACAGCCGCGCTCAGCTCGACGCGCGTCTCTTCGAAATAGCTCTCGGTCTTGTTCTCGCTCATGCCGTCATTTCCCTTTCTCTACGTGTTCTTGCCCACAGTCGGGGCATTCAAATCCGTGCTCGAACGTTTCGAAGTCCGACCAGTACGCGACAGTCCCGGCGAAACCACACGGGCAATCGACATCTGCGGTGTCCCACTCGACACGTGTGCCGCTACTTGCCACGACGCGCTCTAGCTTTCAAATGGCACACACACGCACCATTCGGTCGACCGCACGCCAACGCATGAGGGCCACCAGAACAACGCGCGCAACAACGGTCGGTTGCTTCCTTTGGGTAGGTGGCTGGTGTTCCTGCGCCACCACTGATTGGGGATTGGAAGGTCATGCGGTTGCCTCCTCTGCGGGGTTTGGCTTGGGGAGTGCAGCGTCGAACGCCGCTTGCATCTCTTCGTTCAGGCAGCCGCGACAGATCTTGAGGATCCACGGCACTGAGCCGCCGTTGGCGTCGTGACCCGGCCAGCACACCGCGCGGTAGTACTGCTCGCCTGGCTTGATCTGCTTCGTGCAGCCGTAGTTGCGGGCCTCGCACCAGTGGATCTGGCGCGCCTTCACGACCCAGCCCTCGTTGCCGTACTTGTCTTTCGGGAGCTTGATCATGACTGCACCGGCCCAAAGAACATGGCCGCCAACATTGCTGCGTCATCCCCACCAAGCCGGTTCACCTGACGCAACACCAAGCGCCGTTCTTCCGGTGTCGGTTCCGGGATTGGTTGATACCCGAACGCCCCGACATCCAACGTTGATCTCGTACCCTTACGGCCACCAGACGACGCCTTCACGCACATGTCGCAACGGCCACGACCAGACACACGAACCGTCCCCGGATGATCAGCCAGGCGTGCACGAGTCGGACGTATCGGGCGGGTGCAAGTGGTGCAGTTTGCGGTAGTCATCAGGCACCCCCGAGCTTCGACATGAGGAGTGCTGCGGCGGTCACGAGCACAGCAACTGCGACGAGGACAACAGCCCAGCCAAGGATGATCAGGTCGGTGCGCGTTACAGGGCGCGCGGTCGAATGCTTTGCAGTCATGTGTTTCTCCTTCGAAATCAGCCACAGACGTGGCGGGTAATAGGTGAGGTGTTGTGGTGCGACGCCGGGTACTACGCCCAGGAGAACCGATTGCAGGCTCGCCGCCTTGGTGCGAGTTGCGGCTAGACGCCGCGAGTGAAGCTGTAGACCTGGTCGCGGATAGAACGGCCGGAGATTTCAACGGTGGGCGTGAACCATCCGTCCCCGAGCGAGCGGCTGACGACGAGGCCGCCGTTTGCCTTCTTCGGTTCAGCAGCTGCCTCAGCAGCACGGCGCTCCGAAAGGGTCAGCTTCCGCAGGTCTTCGAGAACCTGCCATGCGTCGTAGTCGTCGGGGTTATCGAACCCTGCGTGCTCAACCTGTTCCTCGTACTCGCGCTTTTCCTTCGCGTCGCGCAGAGTCGCGAGTCGCTCCTGAGCGTTCTCAATGTCATGTGCCATGTGCTTCCTTCTCCTTCTTGTTGTCGAGTGCCAGCACGCCGATCCGTGAGCGCACGTGCTGGCCTTGTTGCTAGGCCGCAGGTCGCTCTTCATCGAGAGCGTGACCAGCAGCACCCTTGGGCGCTTCGTCACCGTCGACCGTGACCTTGAAAAGCGTTCTGCTGGCCGACTGGAATACGACGACACCCTCTGGCTTCATGAAGCCAGGGGCAGCCACCGAACCGTGCGTGCGAAGTCGCTCAACCTGCTCGGCGATGACCCAGTTGTCGAACTGGCCCTGCGCGAGAACCGGGACAATACCCAGCCCCTCAACGCCCACGAGCTCGTCGGCGCTCCACCTGCCCGTGTTGAACAGGCTGAAACGCTTGTCGCCGCCAGTGAGGCCGTACTTGCGCTGGATGCCTGAGCCCCACCACTCACCAAAGTGGCGACCCGGGCCGAGAATGTCGCGCAGCTCGGCAGCGTTGCGATCCACCCAGCCGGCGAAACCGTAGTTGTCGGCATCCGGTGTGATCAGCCGGTTACGGGACTGAGCGCCGACCTCACCTGCTTCTGTGATGACGACTGCTGCGTTCGTTCCGTCGAGCTTCTCCGTGATGACCATGCCCCGGTTCAAGCGGGCGATCTTCGGGAAGGCCTCGAACGTGATTCCCTCTGTCATTGCGATTCCTCTCCGTTGTTTTGAATGTCTTGCAAGGCCTGTTCATCCCGTCAGCGTTGGGGCACGACTTCTACCCACTTACGGCGCTCCATGAGAACGAACCGGCCTGTTGCCCGCCCCGAACGTGACTGCGCTCACATGAACCCTGCGCAGCCCCGAAAACCTCAAGGGCGGTACTACCGCTCGCAGTCCTCATAGCCGGGAGGTGGTGTCTCCGGGCTGTCCCCGATATCCGCAGATCAGACGGGCTGTTACTCCTGCAAGTTCTGTTCAGTTGTGAAGTGCTGCGACCACCCGCCAGAAGGCAAAGGCGTCGCCAGGCCCTAGGTGCGACAGGCGCAAAAAGGGCTAGAACATGGGGGTTGTTAGCCCGTGGTGGCGAGGATCACGATGCAGATGAGGCCGGCGTAGAGGAAGAACGCCATGACGGCAGATGCCCGCGTGAACGTGAGGGTGTTGCCGATGAGTGCGATGTACAGCACCGCATTCACCACGAACCACACAATGAGGAGGATCGCCCAGCCGCTCATGACGCCACCGCCACAAGTCCGAGCTTCTTCGCGATGAAGTCGAGACCGGACGGGCGAACCTTCGACGTGAACGTGGTGTGCGATACGTCCTCGCTGTCCGTGTAGGTGGATGCCGTCACATTGAAATGATGCGCGTAACGCTGGTACGGGGTCCGCTGCCCAGCCTGGATGATGCCCTCAGCGCGCAACCGGGTGAACAACGTCGTGCGGCCGATACCGAGGATCTTCGCCGCCGCATCCATTGAGTAGGCGCCGTCCGCATCCATGAGAGTTTCGTACGCCTCCACCTTCGGGGCGTCGATTGCGATCTGCGCCTCGAGTGCGACCCGCTGGCGAACCTCTGCAGCTGCGAGCTCGAGGGCTTCAGCGAAATCGGTGGGAAGTGCGGAACCGAACTGGCCCGTGCGGTTGATCGTCGGGAGAACCTCGTGCCGCACCCAACGCTGGAAGTCACGCACGATCGGCGAGCGGCTGATGAGCATGAGGGCGAACAAGCCCGGCTCGTTTACCGCGGCCATCATCTGCATGCCGCCAGGGGTGTCCACGGCTACGGACACCCTTTCGTCGGGGTCCAGCTGTGCGACAGCATCGCGGTACTTGCTGATGCCTACAACGTCGCAGGCGTCCTTGGCCACGAACCACGGTTCGCCGTCGATGATGACAGTCCGAACCTGCTGGCCTGAATAGGTGAACATGTCGAGGCCGGTCATGATGCCTCCCTCTCGAGAGTCGCAAGCTCGCGCTCTGCGGCGTTGATCAGAGTCATGCCTTCAACGCCCGTGAACCACTCCCGGGTGCGACCATCGGCTGTGCCGCCCAACTCCCCCGCGAGACGGATCAGAGTTGCCTCGTCGGCGAGTGGCGCATCGGAGCCAACGCGCCAGAAGCGCATCAGCTTGTGGCCACGTACGCGGCGGTTGCTGCAGTTCGCACGAACGCGTGTCTCGAAGTCGACGGACTGGCCAACCTTCACAGTGCCGTTCGCGAACTCCAGGATGTAGACGACATCCACGCCACGGTGCGTGTACATCACGCCTTTGCCGGCCGCTCGATCGAAGAGGATCGGCACGCGAGCCTCAGCTTTTACTGCCTCGAGCGAGTCCGCGGAGAGCGCCTGCCCCTTGAACGCGGTCATGAGGCCGCTCCCCCGAATGTGCGCGCCTTGATGAAGGCGGCGAGTGAGGATGCCGGGATTCTCTTCTTCGATCTGAGGTTCGTCCCCAGCTCGACTACGGCCAACTCCCCCGCGTCGATGCGGTTCTGCACGTAGTGCCGGCCCACGTCGAGCGTTTTGGCAACTACCGAGATTGGGAGCATTGGCTCAACCACTGTCTCGGCGGTCATGATTCCACGTCCGTCACTCTGAAGAAGTGGTCGAACGGGTATGGGTATGTCACGAGGAACGCGGCAATGACCCGTGGGCCTGGTTCCGCGATCTTTCGGACAAGTCTGGACACGGTGGACGCGTCCATGTCTAGCTCTGCTGCGAAGTCCTTGACGGTTCGTCCGCCTCTGACTCGAGCAACGTTCTCTTCGTTGATCACTAGTGTTTGCACTGGCTCACCTTGCTTGTCCACACGCAATGTTGCGTTGTGACAACACTAGGACATCTAACGAGCTTGCGCAAGCACAACTTGTTAATGCGCATTAACAATATTCGGGCATGACAAATCCGCCAAATGTTGCGGGCGCGCCAGCATGGCTTGCACGGCTTGCGTATGCGCATGTAGTGTTTGCGCATGAACACAACGCCATGGTGGGACTATGTCCAGCGCGTCACAAACAATGCTGGCGGAGTCGAAATCGCAAGGAAGGCGGACTTCGACCCGTCAGCAGTCAGCCGGTGGAAGCGCGGAGATCCCCCACGCTGGGACTTCGTCCTGAAGTTCGCCCGCGCCTACAACCGCAATGTTCTAGAGGCACTCGCGGAGGCCGGCTTCATCACGAAGGAAGAAGCCAACCTCCACGAGGTGCGTGTGGGCATTGAGGATATCGACACGATCGCACTGCTCGAGGAAGTCATCCGGCGCCAGCCGCGCTAGACGGGGATCCTGATCGTGAAGAGGTCAGAGAATGAGAGCGGAAACGCCAGGAGCGAGGCCGCTATGAACATGGTTGACGGCTTCACCGCCCCAGCAAGTACATGGTCAAGGTTCACCGCCTCGGCTCCCAAGCGCTCGATGATCTCTTCACGGTCGACTGTCTCTTGCACGCAACGCCAGCCATCACCATTGATACCAATGCCCAAGTGTTCTTCCCCAACTTGATCAGCCCCGCTTAGTGGGGTTGTCACCTGATAGTAGCTGTGCCGTACGACATTGCATTGCGCGTGCACAAACAACACATGACTTGTCCTCATTAATGAGGACACGAGATTTGAGGAGTGGAAATGGGCAGGAACGCGAAAGGCGCCGGCTCGGTTTCAAAGGTCGCCAACGGGTACCGCGGGTACATCACCGAAGACGGGAAGCGGAAGTACACCCCCGTATTCAAGACGAAAGTGTTGGCCTCGACGGCCGTCCGCGAGCTGGCCAATCGCAAGGATGACGGCACGCTTGTCATGGGCCGCGACTGGACGCTCGAGGAGTGGATACGGCATTGGCTCACGATTGCTGATCTGAAGCCTGGCGTGCTCGCAGACTATGAGTGGTCACTCAAGGCGTATATCGCGCCGAACTTGGGAACGGTCAAGCTGTCGAAGCTGAAGGTTGAGATGCTCGAGAAGCTCTACGCCGACATGGCTTCCGGCAAGGTAAGCAAGAGCGGGAAGCCGTTGGGCGCCAGCTCGATCGGAAACGTGCACGCGAACATTCGTGCAGCTTTGAATGTTGCCGTTGCTCGAGGGCGTATCGGAAAGAACGTGGCGCTGCATGCGGTCATCCCAGAGCGACCGAAAGCGGAGACAACATCATTCAGTGAGGCTGACGCGCGTGCTGTGCTGCGGGCAGCGAGGGGCGACAGGCTCGAAGCGCGGTGGAGCCTTGCGCTCATGTACGGCCTGCGCCCCGCTGAGGCCCTTGGATTGTCGTGGGCAGACGTGGACTTGGTGGGCGGCTCAATCCGCGTCCACGGGCAGCTACAGCGCGTCACGGGCAAGGGTTTGATCTATATGCCGATCCCCAAAACGAATGCCGGCGATCGGATCATCACGCTTGCCCCTGTCGTCGTAGAACAGCTCAAGGCGACGCGCGCGCAACAGATGATCGATCAGGCCGAGAACGCTGGCGTCTACAAAGAGTGGGAGTACGCCGGAAAGCCGGTCGGCTTGGTGTTCACCCGCCCCAATGGGCGCCCGATTGAACCGCGCCTGGACTCCCAGTACTGGAAGGCGCTGCTCGCATCAACCGGCCTCCCCCATGCGCGCCGATACCAGCTGCGCCACACCGCGGCCACGCTCATGCTCGACATGGGCAACGACGTTGTCGTGGTCGCTGCGACGTTGGGACACGCTAACCCGTCATTCACGTATGACACGTACGTGCACCCGCTCGAGGAGCGCAAGAAGGAGCTCGGCCAGATGATGGGGAAGCTTGCCGAGCCAGAGGGTGATTCTGCACCCTATCCTGCACCGTATGCGAGCAATGGCCGGGGCTCTACGGGAACTCTCGAATCGGCAGATGCCAGTGGATAGGCGGGCGCCAGCCGTGCGGGACTCGTCGGGAAACTAGTTTGCTCTGTCTTCCAAACAGATGATGCGAGTTCGATTCTCGTCAGCCCCTCCATGTAGATGAAGGGCCCCAGCCGATTGGCTGGGGCCCTTTTTTATTGCCGGAACACTCGTCGCCGTGGCTCAGCCGCCGGTCCGCGGGGTGTACTCGAACGTCGAGATGAAGTACAGGCACAGGGCGATGCTGACGAGCATCGTCATCAGCGGGGGAAGCCAGGCCCACCTGTACAGGGGACTGCTGAGCAGGAAGATTCCCGCCAGTGTGCCGAACAGCGGCGTCAGCCATACGCTGGCGAGTGCCAGCTTCGGCCCATCGCCGAGCATGTACAACTCGTCGATGCTGCAGACGGCGCAGCCGTCCACGAATGTGTACGCCCTGTCGAGGATGTAGAACGACAGTGCGATCGTCAGGACTCCCTGGGCCAGAATCAGCACGATGGCGAGAGCGACGAGGCGCTTCCCACGAACTGTGGGCGCGATCGGAGCCGAAGAATCCTCTGCCGTCACGATGTCCTCCGCTCGCCGTTGCGCACATCCTGCCCACTCCTCGCGCAGGGCTTGACACGGCGCGCCGCGACTGCGAAATTGCATTCAGGAGTCGACTGTCGTGCCGGCATGCGCGGCTTCGCCTCCGAGGGGAGGGCAACAATGGCGTCGTCGAGTTCACGAACCACCGACGGTAAGCCGCGGCGGCTGCCGCGGCATCCTGCCTCGCGTCTGGCCGAGCACTGGACCACGATCGACGGAATCGACGTGTTCTACCGCGAGTCCCCCGCGCCATCGAACGCGCCGGTCATGATGCACCTGCACGGCTTCGGCCTCTCCGGCCGGTACCTGCTGCCGACGGCCGAACTGCTCATGGATGAGTTCTACACGCTCGTGCCCGACCTTCCCGGTTTCGGGCGGAGCGGCAAGGATCCCAGCGCGCTCGACGTGCCCGACCTCGCCCATGCCGCGGCACGATTCCTCGACGAGCGCGGCGTCGAGAAGACGACCTTGGTCGGCAACTCGATGGGATGCCCGGTCATCCTGGAATTCGCCCACCACTACCCGGAGCGGCTGGAACGCGCGATCCTCGTCTCCCCCGCCGGCGGCCTGCACAACCAGCCGCTGCGGCGCGCCATGGGCCAACTCACCAAGGACGGCCCGCGTGAGCCGGCGCGGATGATGCGGGTGGCGACGCCGGACTATCTGCGTTTCGGCGTTCCGAGCACGGTCAGGATGTTCCAGGCACTCACCAAATACCCGACCCTCGACCGCCTGCTCGAGCTGAGCATCCCGACACTCGCGGTGATCGGCAGCAGGGACCCGCTGATGCCGGACTCCCAGCGGGTCAGTGAGGTCGCCGGCCAGACCGACAATCACCTGCTCCTCGTCGTGATCGACGGTGCAGCGCACGCGATCAACTTCAGCCACCCGGGCGAGCTGGCCCACGTCATCCGTCTGTTCATGGCGGACAAGCCGATCGTCGACGACCCCGATTCGCCCGGTCATGCCCGCGTCTACGAGATCCACCGCGGAAAGTTCCACCCGCCGGCCTCCGCCAGCTGAGGCGCTCAGCGAGACCGACTCAGCTCCTCGAGCCGGCCGAGCCCGCCGGGGAGTGCGGCCTGCAGCCGGCCGAGGGCGCCCAGCAACTCCGCGGACCGCTCAGGCTCTGCTGGGACTCGCGCCGGGTTGAGGGCGACACCGTTGGCCCACGCCCTGATGTCTGGTTCCGATCCGAATGACATCGTGGCGCGGGTGCCGAGCAGCGTCATCATCGCCCACTGCGCCAACGAGTTGCCGTACGGGGTCGGCGGGCACAGCCGGTTCTTCTCGGCGTCGTGGTGATCCGTGTCGGAGCGTCTGGTCGCCTCCACGTACCCGGCGAGCGCCGCACCGAAACACGGATACCCGGCCCGGATCGGCTGGAGTGTGATCGCGGTTGGGCCCCAGATCGGTATGAGCGGTGGATTCTGCAGGCCGGATGCCGCGCAGTGCACGACGAGCGCATCCCGCGCAATCGCCACCTCGCCGCGTTCGAGAGCGAGCCGCCCGCTCTGCACCCGGCGGACATGGCCCAGGCGGACGACGTCCTCGATCCCGCGCAGCAGCGCGAGTTCCCACTCCGCCAGCGTCGGTGCCTTCGCCATGGTCGGAATGACCGAGCGGTCGATGCGCAGCATGATGCCGGCATCCTCCAGCCGGAGGAACAGATCCGACAGAGAGGTGGCGTCGGCAGCCGCCTCCATCGTGTCGGCGGCCATGCCGAGGAACACGGTTGGATTGGGTTGCACCACCGCCCGGTTGAGCATCCACGGCTCGCGTGGTCTCACCCACCGGATCCTCCCGGCATCCACGCCGTGCCCGAGCAGCCAGATGCAGGCGTCGGTTGCGGTCTTGCCAGAGCCCACGATCACATACTGCGATGGCGCATCGCCGAGACGCGCGAGATCGTTGACCGGGATCACCCTGACATCGGGATCCACCTCGAACGGCGGCGGCGTGTTCGCGGGGATGTCGGGTGCGAGGTATCGGGCGTCCACGATCCGACAGCGGGGAGACACCTCGAACCGGTGCCCGGAGACGTGCGAGACGATCTCACGGTTCGGCAGGTACTCACAGTTGGCGAGGAACTCGACCCTGCCGGATTCCACCATCCGGCTCAGCACGCGACCGAAGTAGGCGCAGATCTCGGAGACCGTTCCCCGCTCGTACAGGCCGACCTCCGGTCCGTGCGTCTGGACGTTGCCGCCAAGCACCGTCGACGCGACCCCGTAGAACGCCGAGGCCTGGTGCAGCCGGACGAACGGATACGCGTCAAGCCAGTGCCCACCTGCGCTGTGACGGCGGTCGACGATCGCCACCCGAACGTCGGCATGATCGATCAGCGCGTCCGTGAACGCCATTCCCATGGCGCCGGCACCGACGACGAGGTAGTCAGCCTGCAGGCTGCGCGTCATGGCGCAATTCAACCACCGCGCCGGAGCTACCGCTACGCTTCGCCGCGCTGCCCTGCCGCTACGCTGGGAGCCGTTGCGCCCGCGAGCGCGGGCCGGGTGGGGGCTTGAGTGTGACGCCAGGACAGAACGAGCAACGGGTGTCTTCGCACCTGGTCTGGCCGCGCAGCACCGACGAGCTCGTCAACCGTGCGCTCTGCCCCGCCTGCTTCCAGACGCTGCGCGGTCTGCGCTGCACGGTGTGCGGTCTCGACCTGAGCAGTCCGCTCGCGGCCGAGCTGCTGCAGGCGTCGACGGATGCCGCCGAGCAGCTGAACCGGCGCGGCCTGCTGATCGCGCAGATGCGTGCGGCCGTGCCGGTTGCCGCGCCCGCACCCGCACCCGTCCCCATCGCGGTGCCAGCGGCCACAGTCGTTCCGCCGGTCGCTGCGCCGGCTGAGGTATCGCCGGCTGCAGTACCCCCGGCGGCGACTCCACCGGCTGCGGCTCCCCCGGCTGCGGCTCCCCGGCGCTCCAGCGTGCAGATGCTGTTGCTCGTCGTCGGCGTCTCGCTCGTGGCCGTCGCGTTGGTCTTCTTCCTGATCATCGCCTGGTTCGTCGCCGGCCTCGCCGCCCGCGCCATCATCGTCGCCGCCATCACGGTGCTGGTGTTCGGCGCGGTCTCGCTGCTGCAGCGATTCCGGCTGCACTCCACGGCCGAGGGCATCGCCGTGCTCGCCGTGCTGCTCGTCTACCTCGACATCTGGGCGATCCAGGCCAACGACCTGTTCGGCGCCGCCAGCGTGGATTCGGCCAGGTACTGGGGAATCGCGGTGCTGCTCAGCGCACCGCTGTTGCTCGGCTGGTTCCGTTTCACCGGCATGCGCGCCGCCAGCGTGGCCGGCTTCGCCGCGGTGCCTGTCGGTGCCGGCCTGCTCGCATGGGCGGTCGCCACCCCGCCTGGGCAGGGAGTCGACGCCTTCCAGCGACCATGGCTGTCCGCGGTCGTGATCGTCGGTGCCGCCCTGGTGCAGCTGCTCGCCCCGCGTCTCGGGCGCAGCCTGGCGAGGCCGCACCGTTTGCTCGCTGAACGGGTGCTCGTGCTCCTCATCGCGTCCCCGGCGGTGCCGGCTGCCGTCATCCTCGGCCTGTTCGTTGCGCCAGGCCAGCACTGGGCGCCGATCTGGGGACTCGGCGTGCCGACGGCGGTGTTCGCTGTGCACGTGCTGGCCGGGTTGCGGATGCCGGAGACGCTGAACCGCACGGCAGCAACGGTCGCCGCGGCCGCCGCCGGGTTCAGCCTCGCCGCGATGCCGATCGTGATCGGGCTCCGGGCCAGCACCGAGACCGAGACCCTTGTCTGGCCGGTGCTGGTGAGCGTCGCCGTGCTGCTGGCCGTCGACGCCATGCGGCCGCGCCTGTTCGCTGCGGGACTCGGCGCCGGGATCGGCGCCGGAGCCGTCGTCGCTGCTGCGCTGGTGGTCGTGCTCTGCGTGCTGTTCGTGACCTTCGTGGCCCGCGCACCGCTCGCCAACGGGTTCGGCCCGTGGAGGCCAGCCGATCCGGCGACGCTGCAGCCCGACGTCGTTGCGGTCCAGGCCGCGTTGGTCGTCGTCGGCGCAGCGCTGCTCACCGCCGGTGCCTGGTCGCTCCTCGGCGTGCTCAGGCGCCGGGTCATCGTGCTCCAGACGCTCGTCGTGCTCAGCGCTCTCGGCTGCGCCGTGCTGATCGCCCCGCCCGCCGTCGCGGCGCTCGCCTACCTGGCCATCGCCGCCTGCGCGCTCGCGGTGCTGGCTCTGCCGGCGCTGAACGCCCGCATCGCCCCGCGTGCTGGCAGCCGCGCGCTCGGTTTCGCCACGCTCATCGTTGCGGCATCCGCCGGCTACCTGCTCGCCTTCGATTCCCTCTGGCTCTGGCTGCTCGGCTCCGGTGTGATCATTGGCCTGCTGCTCGGCGCCCGTGAGATCGCCTTCGCTTCCGTGCTGCGTCCGGTGCTGCTCGCCGCGACGGTGGTGTTCGCGCTCGTGACCACGGCCATGCTGCCGATTGCGACGGTCACGGCGACCGGCGCAGCGTGGAGCGCCGTCGTCGACACCCGCGCGCTCGTGATCCTGGTCTCCGGGCTTCTCCTGCTGCTGTTCAGCGTTCCTCTTGGCCGCTTCGCTCCCCCGTCGGATCGCGCGTGGGCGCTCGGGTCTGCCGCCGTCGTTGGGGTGCTCGCCTCCCTGACCGGGGCCCTCTCCGGAGACGGCCCGCTCTCTGCCCCGCTGCTCGCCGGCATCGGCGTCGCGGCCGCCGGAACGGCCGCGGTGTTGCTGATCGCGCTGCCGGCGAACCGAGCCCTCGCCGTGACGCGGGTCTTCGCGCTGTTCGGCGTCACGCCCGCGTTCTGGCTCAGCGGACAGTACGGCTTCGCCGCACTGGCGACGGCGGGAGTGCCTGCCCCGAGGATGCTGGTCGAGCTCTGGCCGGCCGTTGTCGGCCTGCTCGTGCTGGCGATCAGTCTCGCGTGGGAGCTGCGCTCGGCCACGGCCCGCCCGAATCGCGCGCTCGACCGGCTGCTGCTGGACGCCAGCGCCGGGCTGGTGCTCGTCATCGGAGTGGTGGGCGCGCTCGCCGCCGTCGATGGGCCTGCGGCCTGGCTCGTCTACCTCGTTGCGGGGATCGCCGTGCTGTTGGCATCCGTCGACCGCGCCGGCCTGTTCAATGCGGCGAGCCCGCGTCACCAGCTGGGGTGGCTGGCGCTGGCCCTCGGCACGGCCGCGCTCTGGTCCGGGCTGTCGGATGCCGGGGTCACGGCACCGGAACCGTACTCCGTCACGCTCGCCGCCGCCCTGCTGCTGATCGCGGTGCTGCTTGTGCGCGGCGCGCGCCGGGACGGCGCGGAGGCGGCATCCGCGAGCACCGCGGTCTCCGCTCTCGTGGCCGCCGGGATCCTCATCGCGCTCGTGCCGTCCGCGGTCTACGGCGCGAACGGCAGCGTGCTCCGCCCGATCCTGACCGTCGCCATCGCCGGCGTGATGCTGATCGGCTCCTGCCTCTGGCGCGCCCCGCTACGCGCAACGCCGCTCCGCAACGCCGTCATCGGTGCCTCCGCTGTCGCGCTGCTGGTGGCCGTCGGAGCCCGCGCTCTCGGCCTGCTTGGCGTGTCGTCAGGCACCGTGTCCGGAATCTTTGAGCTCTGGGTGCTCTCCGGCGCCGGCATCCTGATCGCCGCGGCGGCGGCGCTCGGCGGCGAATCGCGTCGCCTCAGCACCGCCCTCGTCGCGACCGCCCTCGTCGGCGGCACCCTGCTCGAGATCGCGGCGCTGGCGGCGACCGCGGATGCCGCAGACGGCGGCCTGCGCGCGATCCCAGTCATCGCCGCGCTCAGCGCGGCGCACGTCCTGCTGTCGTGGCTGCGCCCAACCTCCCTCGCGCCCTGGGTGCCGACGCTGGCACTGGGCCTGGCCGGGGCGACCGCCCTGTACTACCTCGCGACCTTCGTGCTCGGCGTCAGCGATGCTCCGCCGTTCGAGTTGGCGACCGTGCCCGTCGCGCTCGCGTGGACCGCCAGCGGCGCCATCCGGCTGTCATGCACCCCCGGCGCCCGCAGCTGGCCCGCGCTCGGCGGCGGACTCGCACTGCTGCTCGTGCCATCGCTGCTGGCCGACTACACGGACTCCCCGCTGTGGCGCGTCGTCGGCCTCGGCGTCGTCGGCCTCGCCGTGCTGCTCGCCGGCCTCGCCCTCCGTCTGCAGGCCCCCTTCGTTCTCGGCGGGGGCGTTGTACTGCTGCATGGCCTGGCGCAGCTCTGGCCGTGGCTGTCGTCGCTGTACAACCCGACGCTGTGGTGGCTCTGGCTCGGTGTCGGCGGCATCCTGCTGATCGCGCTCGCGGCCCGCTATGAGAAGCGGATCCAGAATCTGAAGCACGCCGCGGCGAGGATCACCGCACTGCGCTGACGAGGGGCTGCATCTGGCCGCTCGCGCTCCCGGGCGCGCTGGAGGACAATGGCTGCATGTCTCAGCAGGCGGCTCTGCCGCCAGAAGGAGTTCCGGCCGGGTCGGCCTCGGTCCGCGCGCAGTTGCTGGCGACCGAGCACTGGAGCCTGCTCGCGTCGCGGAGTACCACCCAGGGCGAGGTGCTCACTCGCATCAGCATCTTCCTGACGCTCACCTCCGCGAGCCTGCTCAGCATCGCGCTCGTCGGGCAGGCCAGCACGTTCAGCGACACCTTCCGGGTGTTCGCCGTCGTGATTCTCGGCGTGCTCTGCGTGATCGGCGTCCTGACGAATGTGCGCGTCGTCAACGTCGGGCACGAGGACCTCATGTACGTGCTCGCCATGAATCGGCTCCGCGCCGCCTACCTCGCGCTCGACCCCGGCATCGAGCCGTACCTGATGGCCTCCAGCCACGACGACCAGGCCGGTTCGCAGCACACGTACTTCTGGCTCGGCCGGCGCAGCGACTTCAGTCACGTCGTCGGCAGCAGCATGATCTTCATCTCGGCGGTCTGTGCCGCGCTCATCGGGCTGTTCGTCGCCGCGCTCGGCGGCCTCTTCGGCGCGCCGCCCTGGCTGCTCTACGTGCTTGGCTTCGGCGTCGGGCTGGGCTATCTGGCTCTCAGCTCCTGGATCGGCGGCCGCCGCTACTACGCCCTCTGGCACGACTACGAGCCGGTGTCCCCGAGCCCGAGTGCCGGCTAGCGCTGCAGGAAGGCGAGGACCGCGAGCACCCTGCGGTGGTCGGATCCGGAGTCGTCCAGCTGCAGCTTCTGGAAGATCGACGTCACGTTCTTCTCGACGGCGCCGACGCCGATGAAGAGCCGCTCGGCGATGCCGGCGTTCGTTCGTCCCTCCGCCATCAGCTCCAGCACCTCGCGCTCGCGCGGGGTGAGGGCGTCGAGCGGGTCGGAGCGGCGCGCGAGCAGTTCGCGGACGACCTGCGGGTCGAGCACGGTCCCGCCCGCGCTGACGCGGGCCACGGCATCCTGCAGCTCGTCGAGCGATGCGACGCGGTCCTTCAGCAGGTAGCCCATGCCGCCTGAGCCACTGGAGAGGAGTTCGTGGGCGTAGCTGCCCTCGACGTACTGGCTGAGCAGCAGGATGCCGATGCCGGGCTGCCTCCTGCGCAGCTCGATCGCGGCGCGCACCCCCTCGTCGCGGAAGGTCGGCGGCATCCGCACGTCGAGCACGGCGAGGTCTGGCCGAACCGTGTCGACCTCGGACAGCAGCTGATCGGCATCGCCGTACGCCGCGACGGTGTTGTAGCCCGCCTCGTCGAAGAGGCGCACCAGCCCCTCGCGCAACAGCAGGGAATCCTCGGCGAGAACAAGGCGGAGCGCGGGGGCTGGAGCGGTGGAGTCTGTGGTCGGCACAGACTCCACGCTAGCGCGGCAGCGGGATGTGCGCGCCCACGGCGGTCGGCCCGCCGAGGGGGCTGTCGATCGAGAGCACGCCGCGCAGGCCGGTGAGACGGTCCTCGAGGCCGCTCAGGCCGTGCCCTGCACGCTTCTCCGCGCCTCCGGAGCCGTTGTCGATCACCCAGAGATCCAGCCACTGGGCGCTCGGCTCCGCCCGCAGCGCGAGGTGGAGGCGGATCGCGCCGGCCCCGGAGTGCTTGGCGGCGTTGGTGAGCAGTTCGGCAGCGACGAAGTACGCGCTGCGCTCGATCTCGGGCGCGAGGCGGATGGCCGGGTCCAGCTGCAGCTCCAGGCTGACCGGGATCGTGCTGCGGGCCGCGAGCGACTCCAGACCGGCGATGAGGCCGCGGTCTTGCAGGATCGGCGGGGCGAATCCGCGGGAGAGGGCGCGCAGCTCTTCGAGGGTGTCCCTGGCCTGTTCGCGGGCCTCGGTCAGCAGGGCCTTGGCGGCATCCGGGTCGGCGTCGATCTTGCGCTCTGCGCTGGCGAGATCCATCTGCAGCCGCACGAGGCGCTGCTGCGGACCGTCGTGGATGTCGCGTTCGAGCCGGCGGAGCGACTGGTCCTCGGCCAGCACCGCTGCCCCACGGGAGGCGCTGAGGGATGCGACCTCGAGGCTGAGCGCCTCTGAGCGCCAGGCGGAGAGCATGCCGCGGGCGACGACGTTGTGCAGCAGGGTGAGGCCGCGGGTGACGAGCGGCAGCGTCGCGAGGAAGATCAGGCCGATCGCAAGGTACAGCAGGCTCTCGCCGAGCACGGGGTCGATGTCCAGCTCTGCGCCGGGCACCGCCCAGTCGATGAGGAGCTCGTGCAACCACGTGTCGTTGGCCTCATCGGGCAGCGCGCGCTGCCAGATCCAGCTCGTCGCTCCGGTCAGCCCGACGGTGAGCCAGACGAAGGAGATCGTCCAGCTCAGGATGCCGATGATCGGCGCGACGACCATGCCGTGCAGCAGGTAGAGCCAGTAGTGGCCGTCGGCGAATGGGGCGAGTGTGATGCGCCAGAAGCTCTGGGTCTCTCCCGGCTTCTCCCACTGCGGGCGGGCGATCCGCGGGCGTCCTGCCCACTGCAGTCGCAGCAGTTCGAGGGTGCCGAGAGCGCGCGCCGTGTACATCGCGGCGACCGTGATGAACACGCCGACGAGGATGGCGATGAGCCCGAGCCCGGTGAAGAACAGCGTCGAGAGCACGACCAGGCTGATGACGGCGATCGGCAGGTTGAGCAGCAGGAAGCCGAGCTCCTGCGGGACGCGCAGCCAGAGTCTGCCGTAGTTGTCGTGCGTGCGCTGCGCCGGCTGAGTCGTCGCCTGGGTTGCCGTGATGGTGGTCATGCTTCGATTCTGTCCAGCGGATGCCGGCGGCCACAGCCAGCTGGCAACCGAAGGCTTCCGGGGGTTATCCCCACCGGCACGCTCACACCGCCTCGCCGCGGGCGCGGCGCATCTCGCGGGCCAGCTCCGGGCTGGCGTAGTGCTCGCCGTGTTCCAGCTCGTGGATGATGCGTTCGACCGTCTCGGCCGGGCGGTTCTGGCTCATCTTGTTCTTGCCGGTGTAGCGCTCAACGCGCATCCGGAATCCGACGGTGCCTGAGACGATGCGGGCGGCGTACTCCGCGTTGGCCTCTGTGCCGTTCATGCGGCGCGGCTCCGGCATCCGCTCCTCGAAGTGGTCGACGAGGCGGTCGAGGACCTGGAGGTTCTCGTCATCGCTCAGCAGCTCCGGCGTTCCGTGCAGATGGGCGACGACGAAATTCCAGGTGGGGACGGCCGGCTTCGCGTCGTACCAGCCGGGTGAGATGTAGCCGTGAGGGCCCTGCACGATCACGAGCAGGGGGTGCCGACCGAGCTCGTGCAGTTGCTCGTCAGGGCGCCCGACGTGACTGAGGATCACGATGCCGTCCTCTGCGGCCTCGTCGAGGATCACCGGGTAGTGCGAGGCGACGAGCTCGCCGGCATCCGTGTGGCTGACCATCGTGACCCACGGGTTCTCGCGGATCAATCGCTTGACGGCATCGTCACTGGCGAGGATGAAGCTCGGAGTCTGGCGCATGCAGCTAGCTTCTCACCTCAGCGCTGGCAGTTGGGGCACCAGTACAGCTTGCGTGCCCCGAAATCCTCGAGCGTGATGTGCGTCCCGCAGATGCGACAGGGCAGGCCCTCGCGCTTGTAAACCCAGTGGCGGTCTGCACGGTTCGCCATCGCTTGGGCGTACGCATCGCCCTCGAGGTCGTCCATGGTCATCATCTGCCCGGTCTCGACGCCGATCCTGAGCAGGTGCGCCCAGTCGCGCCAGAGACCGCGCACCACGTCCTCCGGCACGAGCTTGCCCGGCGTGTGCGGGTTCAGGCGGGCGCGGAAGAGCATCTCCGCCCGGTAGACGTTGCCGATGCCTGCGACGACGTTCTGGTCCATCAGCAGCAGGCCGATGGGCGTCGGCTTCTTGCGCACGACGGCCGTGAAGCGGTCCTCGGCCGCCTGCGAGTTGTCCAGCAGCGGGTCGGGCCCGAGCTTGGCGATGATGGCGTCGACCTGGGCGGGATCGAGCACCTCGCAGGCGGTCGGGCCGCGGAGGTCGGCACAGACGGTGTCGGTGAGCAGGCGCACGCGCACCTGGCCGATCGGCTCTGGCGGGAACGTGTCGAGCGCGTCGCTCTCCTTCTCGGACTCCGCCATGCGCACGCGGGTGCGGCGCGGAGCTCCGATCGAGTGCATGGAGTTCTCGCCGTCGCGGTCGTGGATCGGGCCGTCGAGGATCGTTCCGCGCTGGTTGGTCTGGCCCATGCGCCCGTTCGCCGAGGCGATCGTTGCGTCCATCAGGATGTCGCCTGCGAAGTCCCACGCCCCGTACATGCCGAGGTGCACCCGCAGCCAGAGCCCGTTGTCGAACTCCAGGTACATCTGCTTGCCGACGGCCTTGGCATCGGTCACGACGCGGCCGTCGATCATGCTCGCGCCCTCGGCGAAACGTCCCTGCGGGCTTGAGGCGCTCACCCGGTGCCCAACGAAGTTACGGGCGAACTGGCGGGTGATCCTGTGGACGGAGTGGCCCTCTGGCATGTCTGAAGAAACCGATCAGGCTAGTACTGGTCGACGTTCTTGCCCGCGATGTCGCCTGTCGTCTCGTACTCGGCGAGCTGGGCGATGCGGCGGACGTGGCGCTCGTCGCCGGGGAACGGCTCGGCGATGAACGCGTCGATGAAGCTGGTCGCGTCTTCGATGGTGTGCTGGCGCGCACCGATCGAGATCACGTTGGCGTCGTTGTGCTCGCGGGCGAGCTGGGCCGTGCTGAGGTTCCAGACCAGGGCGGCGCGGATGCCGGTGACCTTGTTGGCCGCGATCTGCTCGCCGTTGCCCGAACCGCCGAAGACGACGCCGAGGGCCTCGATGCCGTGCGCCTGGTCGTGCGCGACGGCGAGGGCTGCGTTGATGCAGAAGGCCGGGTAGTCGTCGAGGGCGTCGTAGCTGGTCGGTCCGTGGTCGATGACCTCATGGCCGGCCGCACCGAGGTGCGTGATGAGGTGCGTGCTGAAGTCGAGGCCGGCGTGGTCCGTGGCGATGTGGATGCGCATCACAGCAGTCTAGGGTTCACAGCGGAGCAGTCAGCTTCGCCGCGTAGAATTCAGGGATGCCCTCTGCACCATCTCTTGAGCCCGACTCTGCCGCGATCGATTCCGACATCGAGTCCGCCATCAGCGGTGGCCGCGTCGATGCTGCCCGCATCGACCCGGAGGAGCTCGCGATCGCCCTCCGCGTGCTCGCCACGCTCAGCGACGTCGACGAGGAGGACCCAGACTTCCTCACCGTGCGACACGCGACGGCCAAGATGTTCAAGTCGGTCAAGGTGTCGCGTCGCGCCATCAAGCGGGCCCGCATCGCGGATGCCGACAAGGCCGTCATCGCCGCGACCGCGACGGGTGCGCCGAGCCGCATCGACGACGAGACGCAGGGTCACGAGCTCTCCAGCGCCACCGACGCGCCGGTCGCAGGCGAGCTGCTCGTCGCCCGCGCCTGCTACATCTGCAAGCAGCGCTACACGCTCGTCGATGCCTTCTACCACCAGCTCTGCCCGCGCTGCGCGCTGCTGAACCACGCCAAGCGCACCGCACGCACCGACCTCACCGGCAAGCGCGCCCTGCTGACGGGCGGCCGCGCGAAGATCGGCATGTACATCGCGCTGCGCCTGCTGCGCGACGGCGCACACACCACGATCACGACCCGCTTCCCCCGCGACGCGGTGCGCCGTTTCGCGGCGATGCCGGATTCGGCCGAGTGGCTGCACCGGCTGCGCGTTGTCGGCATCGACCTGCGCGACCCAGCCCAGGTGATCGGGCTGGCGGATGACGTGGCGGCACAGGGTCCGCTCGACATTCTGATCAACAACGCGACACAGACTGTGCGCCGCTCCCCCGGCGCATACTCGCCGCTGGTGGAGGCTGAACTCTCACCGTTGCCTGACGGCGATCTGCCGGAGATCGTGAGTTTCGGCCACACGAGCGACCAGCACCCGCTGGCGTTGGCGGCATCCGTTGCCAGCCACCCCATCCTGGCCGCGGCCGCCGGCGCCGGAACGCTCACCGCCGACGACCTCACCGCGCTCGCACTTGCGCCGGGCTCGAGCTCGCTCGACCGCCTCGCGGCAGGCACCGCGATCGACGCGGGTGGGCTGCTGCCCGACCTGCACCACGAGAATAGCTGGACAGACAAGGTGCAGGACGTCGACCCGCTCGAGATGCTCGAGGTGCAGCTCTGCAACACCACTGCACCGTTCCTGCTGATCAGCCGTCTGCGCGCCTCGATGGCCGCGGCACCGTCCGGTCGCAGCTACGTCGTGAACGTGTCGGCGATGGAGGGCGTGTTCAACCGCGGCTACAAGGGCCCTGGGCACCCGCACACGAACATGGCCAAGGCGGCGGTCAACATGCTGACCCGCACCAGCGCCCGCGAGATGACGAGCGACGGCATCTACATGACGAGCGTCGACACCGGCTGGATCACCGACGAGCGGCCGCACCCGACGAAGGTGCGTCTGGCCGAGGAGGGCTTCCACGCCCCGCTCGACCTCGTCGACGGCGCCGCGCGCGTGTACGACCCGATCGTGCGCGGCGAGGCCGGCGAAGAGCTGTTCGGAGTGTTCCTGAAGGACTACAAGCCGTCTGATTGGTGATCGCGTGGCGGGTATCCGCCAGCGAGCAGTTCGAAGTAGATGCACAGCACCGGGGTGTCGTCGGTGACCTGCTCACCTTCCGCCGCCCAGTAGTCGCGGTGCGCCCGGCGCCAGTCCTCCAGATCGACGAATCCCTCGCCCTCGGCCTGCGCGAAGGCCCACGTCACCTCGGCGAAGGTCGTCTCCTCGACCCGCGTCACCACGATGACGCCGAGTGGCTTCATGTCGTCGTCGACGAGCACGAGACGTTCACCGACGTGCTCCCACGGCTCATTCTCGGTGATGTACTCGCTCGGCAGCCCGGCCGTCGCCCGCTTCGTGCCGGTGAGGACACAGTCGTTGAGGGAGGCACGCAACCCTCCCGGGCTGCCGAGTTCCATGGTCCGGAGTCCGTCGATGGTGGGGAAGGTCATGGACCCACCATATTGGGCGCCAGAGTGGGCGCCCGATTTCCGCGCGCCATAGGGTTGAGGCATGGCTGACCCCGTGCACTTCATCACGACGGCACCGCTCGGAACGCGGGTGGTTGTCAGGCAGCGCATTCCCGGCGGGCTGACCGACGCACTCGGATTCCTCCGCAGCGTGAACGCCGAGGAGTGTGTCGTCGAGACCCGCGACGGCCTCAAGACGGTTCCGCTGGCTGCGGTGGTCGCCGCCAAGGAGGTTCCGCCTGCTCCCCCGCGGCGCCGTCCAGCCCCCTCCGCCGGCTGAGCGACCGACTCGGGGCCCGCCTAAACTGCACGGGCCCGGTGAATTCACCGGGCCCGTGCAGTTTTCGCGGGCCGCGAACGCTCGCGGCGGAGGCCAGCGGGGGCGCTAGGACGCGAAGCCGACGCCCATGGCATCCATGGTCTTCAGCAGCAGGTTGCGCTTGCCCTCGTTGTGGTCTGAGCGGTCAAGCGACCAGCGGGTCATGTTGATGCCGATCGTCGCGACGGGCTCCGGGGGGAACGGGAGCGGGCGATCCTTCACCATCTTCAGCGCTGTGCGCTCGGTCACCTCGCCGTCCAGCAGGTCGAGCATGACGTTGCCTGCGAAGCGCGCGGAACCCACGCCGAGGCCGGTGAAGCCGCTGGCGTACGCGACGCGGCCCTTCCGCGCGAGTCCGTAGAAGGCGCAGAACCGCGTGCTCGCGTCGATCGCCCCGGCCCACTTGTGGCTGAAGCGCAGGCCCGCCAGCTGCGGGAAGGTCGTGAAGAAGTGGCTGGCGAGCTTCTCGAACGACTCTGGCCGCTCCTCGTATTCCGGCTTCACCTTGCCGCCGGCGTTGTAGATCGCGTCGTAGCCGCCGAACAGGATCCGGTTGTCCTTGCTCATCCGGTAGTAGTGGAACTGGTTCGCCATGTCGCTGATGCCCTGGCGGTTCTTCCACCCGATCGACTCGAGCTGCGCATCGCTCAGCGGCTCCGTCATGAGCACGTAGTCGTAGATCGGGATGGTCATGAGGGCGTTGCGCTTCAGCAGCGATGGGAACACGTTCGTCGCCAGCACGGCCTTCTTCGTGTGCACGCGGCCCTGCGCGGTGCGGATCTCGACGCCACCTGGGGCGTCTTCGATCGAGCGGACCGCCGAGTGCTCGTAGATGGTCACACCGAGCTCGGTGATGACGCGCGCCAGGCCGAAGGCCAGCTTGGCCGGGTGCACGAGTGCCGTCGACTCCTTCTCCCACACGGCGCCGAGGTAGGTCGGCGACGCCACCTCTGCCTGCACGGCTGCCTCATCGAGGTGGATGTGCGAATCGGATTCCTCATCCCACTCGCTCAGCCACTTGACCTCGTGCGGTTCGACGGCAACGGAGAGGATGCCGGTGCGCTCGAAGTCGCAGTCGATTCCGTAGCGGTTGACGGCGTCCTCGATCTCCTGGAGGTTCTCCAGCCCCAGGAGGTTCAGCGTCTCCATCTCCTCCGGCCAGCGGGTGCGGCCGTTCTCCTCGCCGTGGGTGAGGCTGGCCTCGCAGAACCCGCCGTTGCGGCCGGACGCCGCCCAGCCGACGCTCTCGCCCTCGAGCAGCACGACCCGAAGCGCAGGGTTGCGTTCCTTCGCGAGCAGCGCGGTCCACAGCCCGGTGTAGCCGCCGCCGACGACGACGAGGTCGGCGACGATGGAATCCTGCAGGGAGGGGTGCGCCTCGTGCCGATCCCGCGCGTCCTCGATCCAGAACGCGCTCGCGCGCGTCTCCGCGAGTGAGTTCGCGATGGTGGCACGGCTCGGGGTGACACGCTCGAAGACGATGTCGTGGCGGCTCATCGGGCGACCCCGCGCTCCACGGAGAGGCTCGGACGCGCGTTCAGCTCGTCCGGGATGAACCCTGCCGCCTTCTTGTACCGTTCCGCGATCTCCGCGCGCTCCGCGAAGGGGATGACGGTGTCGATGTCGTCGAATCCCTGTGGTGCTCGTTCGTAGGCGAGTTGCATGACGTGTTCCGGTCCCATCGATCGGTTGCTGAGCGTGATTGCTGTGGTGCGGGGCTTGCGTGCGTCCTCGTAGCGCTGCAGCGCCTCGGCGATGCTGCCCGATGTCGCCAGGGCGTTCGCGAGGGTGCGGGCGTCGATGATGGCCTGGGAGGCACCGTTCGAGCCGATCGGATACATCGCGTGCGCCGCGTCGCCGAGAAGGGTCTGCGCACCGAATGTCCACTGCGGGATCGGGTCCCTGTCGACCATCGGGTACTCGAGGATCTCCTCGGCCGCGCCGATGATCGAGCGCACGTCCAGCCAGTCGAAGTCCCAGTCGGCGAAGCGTTCGAGAACCGTGGCGGGGTCGGCAGAGCGGTTCCAGCTGCTGACACCGGGGTCCGCGTCATCCGAGCGGTACTCGGCGATGAAGTTGATCGTCGCGAGCCCGTCCTCGTCGGGGAGCGAGAGCGGGTAGGCGACGAACTTCTGGAACGCGTCGCCAGCCATGATCATGGTGCGGCCGTCGAGGAACGGTGCCACCCTGGCGGTTCCGCGCCAGAGGATCAGTCCGTTCCACACCGGCGCGCCCTCCTCGGGGTAGTGCTGACGGCGTACCGCGCTGTGGATGCCGTCCGCCGCGACGATCACGTCGGCGCTCACCCGGTACGAACTGCCGTCGGCCAGCGTGATGCGCACGCTGCTGCAGCCGTCCTCTGGCGTGCCGTGTTGCTGCACATCGTCCCCGCTGGCACCGAGGTGGATGCTGTCAGCACCCAGCCGCTCGAGCACGGTGTCCCGCAGCAGCATCTGCAGCTGGCCACGGTGCACGGAGTACTGCGGCCATCGGTAGCCGGCGTCGAGCCCGCGCGGCTCCGACCAGATCGTCTGGCCGAGACGGTTGGTGTAGCTGAGCGTGCTGGTTGCGACGCCGAAGCCCTTGAGTTGTTCGCCGAGGCCCAGCTCGGTCAGTTCGCGCACGGCGTGCGGCAGCAGGTTGATGCCGACGCCGAGGGGGCGCAGCTCCCCCACGGACTCGTACAGGGTGACGTCGGTGATGCCTGCGGCCTCCAACGACAGTGCCGTCGTCAGCCCGCCGATTCCCGCTCCGACGATGATGACCTTCATTGCGGTGCTTCTCCTGGTTCCTGTCGATCAATCTCTTGTGCGGTGGTGGTCACCGCATCGACGAAGGTGATGTCCATCGTCTCCATCCAATTCGGGATGCCGGCGAATGCCGCGGCGCGATCGGCCGCGTCCGCATAGCGGCGTTCCGCAGCCTCGAAGGCCGCCCGGTCCCCCGGGTGGCTGACCACCCAGATGAATTGGTGCCGATCACGGATGCCGTATGCGCTCTCGACCGCGAACCCGTGCCGTGCCCGCAGCGGAGGCAAAGTCCTCGCCCACCACGCGACGAAGCCGTCGAAGTGCTCCGGAACCGTCGTGTAGTGGCGCAGCTGGAAGGTGCGCTCGGTCACCGCACCTGCTCCGGCACCGGCACGGTGAACTCGTCGAGGTGCCAGTCGGCGCGCGGCACGGAGTCCACCAGTCGCCTGGTGTACGCGTGCTGCGGGTTCTCGAGGATCTCGGCGGTCGCGCCGCGCTCGACGACGCTGCCGCGGTGCATGACAACGGCGTTCTCGCAGACCCGCCGGACAACGGCGAGGTCGTGGCTGATGAAGAGCACGGTGAGCCCACGCTCTGCACGGATCTTCGCCACGACATCCAGCACCTGTGCCTGCACGGAGACGTCCAGGGCGCTGGTCGCCTCATCGAGCACGAGGAGTTCCGGCTCGATGGCGAGCGCACGGGCGATGGCGACGCGTTGGCGCTGCCCGCCCGAGAGCGTGCGCGGTCGTGCATTCGCGTGGCGTTCGTCGAGCCCGACCTGATCGAGGAGCTCGAACACCCTTTGATCGGCCTCCCGCTGGCTGAGCGGAGTGTGCAGGCGGATGGCGTCGCCGATGGCCTGCTTGACGATGATGCGCGGGTCGAGCGAGAGGTAGGGGTCTTGGAAGACCATCTGCACGGCGCGCGCGTGGGCCAGCCGTTCGCTGCGCGTGCTGGGAATCGCACCGCGCGGGCTGCCGTCGAGCAGGATCTCGCCACTGTCGGCGGGCTCCAGCCCCACCAGCATGCGAGCGAGCGTCGACTTGCCCGAGCCGGACTCGCCGACGACGCCGAGCGCGCCGCCGCGTGGCAGGCTGAACGACACGTCGTCGACAGCGGTGACTGGTCCCTTGCCGCGACGCTCGTAGCTCTTGGAGACATGGCGCATCTCGAGCCGCGCCGGGACACCGCTCTGCCCCTCCGCACTCACGGTCGCGCCCGGCGCGACCGGGTCGACGGCGTTCGCGATGCTGGGCGTGGCCGCAACGAGGCGCTTGGTGTACGCCGCCTGCGGGTTGCTCAGCACCTCCCGCGCATCGCCCTGCTCCTCGACCTTGCCCGCGCTCAGCACGTAGACGCGGTCACAGATCGCGGCGGCCAGGTTGAGGTCGTGCGTGATGAAGAGCATGCCCATGTTGCGGGTCCTGCGCTGCTCGGCGAGCACGGAGATGATCCCGGCCTGCGTCGTGACGTCCAGCGAGGCCGTCGGCTCGTCGCAGATGAGCAGCTGTGGCGAACTCGTAAGGGCGCCGGCGATCATGACGCGCTGCAGCATGCCGCCGGAGAGCTCGTGCGGGTACTGGCGCAGGTGGTCGTCCGGGCGCGGCAGCCGCACGGCCTCCATCAGCTCGACGGCGCGCGTGGTGGCGCGCTCCTTGGGCCATCCCTCGCAGAGGCGCAGCGTCTCCGTCAGGTGGTCGCCGATCGTGCGGGCAGGGTTGATGCCGGCGCGCGGGTCCTGGAACACCATCGATGCGGTCGATCGACGGAGCTTCAGGATGTCGCGCTGCGCGGCGCCGAGCACCTCCTGGCCGTCCAGCAGCACGCTGCCGGAGGTCTTCGCCCGGTCCGGGAGGAGCCCGAGGACGCTGCGCGCCGTCAATGACTTGCCCGACCCCGATTCGCCGACGAGGCCGACGGTCTCCCCGGCGGCGATCGTGAGCGACACCTTGTCGAGCAGCGTGGTGCCGTTGGGCAGAACGAGTGTGTAGTCGGTGATGCTGAGCAGGCTCATGCGGGAACCCCGCCTCCGATCCGGTCTGAGAGTTCTTCACCGATCACGTTGACCGCGACGACGACGAGCACGACGGCGACGGCTGGCACCATCGCGGGCAGGAAGTGCCCGCCGATGATCCCGCCCTGGGCCTCGTTGATCATCGCGCCCCAGTCGGCCGTCGGAGCCTGCACGCCGAGTCCGAGGAAGGACAGCGCAGCGAGCTCGGCCAGAACGTAACCGAAGTTCAACGTCGACTGGGCGCCGACGATGGGTGTGACATTGGGCAGAACGCGGCGGAGCGCAATCCACGGTCCGGAGAAGCCCTGCACGCGGTAGGCGGAGACGTAGGGCCGTGAGCGCTCGGCCATCACGAGGGAGCGCGTGAGCCGTGCGACGAACGGCGCATAGGCGATGCTCATGGCGATGACGGGTGCGACGAGTCCCTTGCCGAACAGTGCGACGGCCAGGATGGCCAGCAGCAGCGACGGGAAGGCGAAGACCAGGTCGAAGATCCGGGCGAGCACGCCGTCGAGCCATCCGCCCCGCCAGGCGGCGAGCAGGCCGAGCAGGATGCCGATGATCGTCGAGCTGATGACGACGAGCAACGGCCCGAGCAACGCCGTGCGCGCACCGAAGATCGTGCGGCTGAGCAGGTCGCGGCCGAGGGCGTCTGTGCCGAGCCAGTGTGCGGGGCTCGGCCCGGAGTAGACGGCGGCGAGATTGACGAGGTCGGGATCGTACGGGGCGACGAACGGGGCGAAGATCGCCGCGATGGTCATGACGGCGACGACGGCGACGCTCAGGTTGAACGTCAGATTGCCGCGCCGAATCCGGGGTGCACTGAGCACCTTGACGGCCATGGTTGGGGTGGTCATCGGGCATCAGCTCCTGCTGCGGCTCTGGGATCGATCAGGGGTTCGCAGATGTCGATGACGGCGTTCACACTCACGAAGGCCGTCACGATCAGCAGCACGATCGCCTGCACGACAGGGAAGTCAAGGCGGTCGACCGACTGCACGAGCAGCGAGCCCATTCCGGCGAGACCGAACGCCGACTCCACGATCGAGCTGGCGACGAGCAGGCCAGCGACGAGCAGACCACTGACGGTCAGAATCGGACCGATCGCATTGCGGAAGACGTGGCGCCGGATGACGGTGCCCCGCTTCAGCCCGCGGCTGGTCGCGACCTCGACATGCTCCCGGCCGAGCTGATCGACCATCGACGAGCGAGTGACCTTGCCGACGAGGACGACGAAGACGAGCGCGAGCGCTGTCGACGGAAGGATCAGGTGGTAGATCCCGTCGATGAACCCTTCACCCGATCCGAATGAGGGGAACCAGCCGAGCTGCACGGCGAACACGGCGATCAGCACGATCGCGCCAACGAAGGACGGGATCGCCCCGAGCACCGTCAGGCCGATCAGGATGCCGCGGTCAAGAACGCGCCCCTTGTTCAGCGCGGCGATGGTGCCGGAAATGAGCCCGACGATCGCGATGATCGTTCCGGCGATGATGACGAGCCCCAGGGTGACAGGGATCCGCTCACCGATGACCGTGCTCACGTCCTGCCGGTACTGCAGCGATCGGCCGAAGTCGCCGTGCAGGACGCCGGTGATCCAGTTGATGTACTGCTGCCACGGCGGCAGGTCGAGGCCGTACTGTGCCGAGACCTCGGCGATGGCCTCCGGGCTCGGCTTGCGGCCGCGCAGCAGGAATCGCAGCGGGTCGCCCGGAACCAGGAAGCGGGAGAAGAAGACGAGCAGGGAGGCAAGAAAGAGGGTGAGGAGCAGCGCGCCCAGCTTGCCGAGCACCCGGCGGAGGGTGGTCATGTAGCGACCACCGCTCCGCCAGGGGCTCAACGCCGGAGCCTCGCTGACGTTAGGAAGCGCCAATGGTGGCCGCCCACGGGTAGTAGAGGAAGTTGATCGACGGGGCAACGCCCGTGATCCGCTTTCCCATGAACAGGGTGACGGGGCTCTCGGACAGCGGGAGCCACGGAAGCTGGTCGTTCGCGATCAACTGGGCCTCTGCCGTCTTCTCCGAGCGAGCGGCCGGGTCCTCGATTGCAACCGCCTCGTTGACGATGGCGTCGTACTCGGGGTTGGACCAGTTGCCGTAGTTGCTGAACTCGCCCGTGCGCAGCACGCCGTACATTTCGAGCGGGTCGGGGCTGGAGAGGTACCAGACGGTGTAGAAGAGGTCGATGCCCTCACGTGCACTCGGGTCGGAGAACAGCGTCGTGTACGAGCTCGGCGTGAAGGTCTCGATGCGGGCCTTCAGGCCGATGGCCTGTGCAGCGGCGACCGTCGTCTGGGCGATCACCGAGAAGTCGGTGCCGAGTGGCGCCGTCGCGACGACGATCTCCTCACCGGCGACACCGGCCTCGTCGATGAGCTTCTTCGCGGCGTCGAGGTCGTACGGGTACTCCTCCAGACCGCCGAAGGCGGTGTCAAGCGCCGCCTTCGAGGCGTCCACCCACACGGATTCGGTGGTGAGCGCGTCGGTGGTCGTGCCGATGCCCTGGTATGCGGCGGAGATCAGGCCCTTGCGGTCAATCGCCATGAGCAGCGCCTTGCGCACATTCGGGTCAGCCAGCGGGCCGTCGGTGTCGCTGACGATGAGATCGTTGACCGCGGTGTTCATGCCGAAGTAGACGTCACCGACGCTGGATCCGCGCAGCTGCGCGATCGCGTCGAGCGGCACCATCCAGCCCCCGTCGACCTCTCCGGACTTCCACGAGTTCACGCGAGCGTTCGGGTCACCCATGAAGATGAACTCCACCTCGGCGGACTTCGCCATCAGGTCCTTGTCCCAGTAGTCGTCGAAACGGGTCAACGTGATCGACTCACCCGACTTCCACTCGGTGAGGCTGAATGGACCGGTGCAGTTCACGCCACCGGTCGAGTTGCCGTAGTCGGCTCCGATGGACTCGAGACTCGCCGCGGACTCGACGACACCGGCCGAGCCGCCCATCGCGAGGTTGAACTGCGAATCGGGGATCGAGGTTGTGACGGTGACGTCGCGGTCACCGGTCTGCTCGATCGACACGACGTTCTGGAAGACGGAGTACCAGGACGAACCGACGGCGGGGTCCAGGTGCCTGTTGAAGGATGCGACAACATCGGCCGGCGTGAGAACGGTGCCGTCGTGGAACTTGACGCCGTCGCGGATCGTATAGACCCAGCTCGTCGGAGTCGGGTGGGCGAAGGATTCCGCGAGCGCCGGCGTCAGGGTGTAGTCGGCATTCAGGCGCAGCAGCGGCTCACAGACGTTCGCGAGGACCTGGTTGTCTGCGTAGTCGAACGCATACGCGTAGTCGAGCGAGTACGGCTCGGAGTAGCTGGACCACGTGAACGAGTCGAGCTCGCCGGACGGAGCCGGCGTGGCATCCGTCAGTTCGAAGCTGACATCGGACGCCTTCTCCGGCTCCGCCGCCGTGCACGCGGTGAGCGCGAGGAGCGCGGAGACTCCAGTGGCCACGGCGATGCGCGCTCGACGGCGCGCGCGCTGGGCGGGTGGGTGCTGTGCAGTCATCATTCTCTCTTTCTGGTGCTGTCGGCGGATCAGGCTGTGCGGGTGTAGACGGGGCGGCCTTCGACCCAGGTCGACGTCACGGTCGAGGTGTGGATCTCCTCGGCCGGAACCGCGAACGGGTTGGGGTCGAGCACCACGAGGTTCGCGAGGTACCCCTCTGCGATGCGACCGGTGTCGTGGTCGCGGTGGTTCACGTAGGCCGTGCCAGAGGTGTATGCGGCGAGCGCCGTGGCGAGGTCAAGACGCTGCTGCACGCCGCCGAGCGGTTCGAAGTCCTCGCCGGGGGCGATCCGGTTGACGGCGATGTGCACGGCGTCCATCGGGTCGGCGCTGGAGACGGGCCAGTCGCTGCCGGCCGCCAGGCGCGCACCGTGGCCGGCGAGCTCGCCGAACGGGTACTGGCGCGCCTCGGCACCCGGCTGGAGGAACGGCAGGGTGAGCTGGTCGAGCTGGTCCTCGTGCGTTGCCCAGAGCGCCTGGATGTTGGCGATCGCGTCGAGGCCGCTGAATCGACGGGTGTCCTCCTCTGCGACCACCTGGAGGTGGGCCAGGTGGTGACGGTTGTCCGACGGGCCGTTGGCCTCCCGAGCGGTCTCGATCGCGTCCAGCGCCTCCCGCACCGCGCGGTCGCCGAGTGCGTGGAAGTGCACCTGGAACCCGGCGGCGTCGAGCTGCGTGACGTAGCCCTTGAGCAGCTCGGGGTCAACGAAGGAGAGGCCCCGGTTGTCGGTGTCGTGGCCGTGCGCGTCGCGGTAGGGCGCGACCATCGCGGCGGTCGCGTTCTCTGCGACGCCGTCGACCATGATCTTCACGGTGCCGAGCGTGAACCGGTCCTCGGCACCGAGCGCGCTGACGGACTCGCGCTGCGCGATCATCTCGGCCACCTGCTCCGCACCGTTGGAACGCACCCACCACTGGGCACCGACGACGTGCACGGTGAGCGTTCCCTCTGCGAGCGCTCTGCGGTACACATCGGCGATGTTAGAGATGCCGTTCATCGAGCCGACCATCGCGTCCTGCCAGCCCGTGATGCCGAGCTGAAGCAGCTCCTCCTGAGCCCGGAGGAGGCCCTGGTAGGCGAGCTCATCATCGGTGGCCGGGAGCACATCGTCGAAGAGGCCCATCGCGCCCTCGTGGAAGGTACCGGACGGGAAGCCGTCGTCTTCGCGCTCGATGCGGCCGTCCTCGGGGTCCGGCGTCGACGCGTCGAGGCCGGCCAGGCGGATCGCAGCGGTGTTCGCCCAGACACTGTGGTGATCGCGGCTGGAGACGACGACGGGACGATCGGGGACGACAGCGTCGAGAAGCTGGCGACGCGGGGCCCCACCCGGATAGTGATCCATCGACCAGCCGCCACCGAGGATCCATGGGGCGTCTGGCGTGGCCGCGGCATACTCGGCAACCAGTCGCACGGCGTCCTCGGCGTTCTCGCCCTCCGTCAGATTGCACTGGAGCAGCTCGACGCCGGCTCCGACTGGGTGCACGTGGGCGTCCTGGAAGCCGGGGCTGAGCAATGCTCCGCCGAGCTGGATGACGGTGGTCGACTCGCCGATGTGCGCGGACGCCTTGGCCTCTGGGACGATCGCGGCCACCCGCCCGTCGATCACGGCTACGGCGTGATCTGGCAGTGGCTCGCCGGATCCGGTGAACACGGGACCTCCGGTGAACAGCACATCAGCAGCAGGCAATTGGGCCCTCGTTTCGTCATTGAAGTCTTTGATGGTGAGTTGACAGTAGCGACTGACAACAATGATGTCAACGCTGTTGACATCGGTGTTTCGATACTGTTTCGTAGCCGTTACAGAAGCGCTCCGTGCCGGGAGCAGGCGAATTGCCTGATCCCCAACGGGCACATAGGCTCGGCGACATCAGGACCGCACGAACACCCGGATGAGCGGGCGAGAATCCTGACCGTGTCGTCAGCGAATCGACCGATGGGGATGATGAGAGCATGAACGGAAAAGCCGAACTGCGCGCGGATCGATCAAGCGAGCCCAAAACGCGGCTCGACCGGGATTCGATCGTTGAGGCCGGACTGCGACTCGCGGCACGACCGGGAGCGATCTCAATCTCCGTTCGCGAACTGGGCGCCGATCTCGGCGCGGACCCCACGGCGATCTATCGGCACTTCCGCAGCAAGGAGAGCCTGATGCAGTCTCTGCTGGATCGACTCTTCCTGGAAACACTGAGCGAGCTCACCACCCCGCCCGCCGATTGGAAGGGCCGACTGCTGCAGATCGCGGCATCCACCCTTGATCTGTTCACTCGCTACCCGGCGATCGGTGTCGAGGCGATCGTGATCTCCACCAACGGGCCCAGCGAACTGGAGATCGTCGAGATCATGCTCGACGCCTTCTCCCGCGCCGGACTCTCCGACCACGAAGTCGTGCGCCACTACGCCCTCTACTCGGAGCATCTGCTCTCGAGCGCTGCGGGAATCGCGAGAGCGCGTGCGAGCAACACGGACGACTCCGACGATTCCGTTCCGTGGATCGACTCGCCGCTGCTCGTTGACCCCGAACGCCACCCGCGCATCGCCTCACTCAGCCCGCAGCTGCGCGCGCTCGATAGCCGGGACCTCTTCAGGCTGGGCGCCGAGTCGATCATCGAGTCCGCGGAGCGGCTCGGTGCCGAGGCAAAATCGACTCAGTAGTGCAGCTTGGCCTGGTTCCGTCTCGGCATCTGTTGTGCACAGGCAGAGATCTGCAGAAACTTATCCACATCAGGCCTTTTCCTTAGGTGCACACGGTCGGGCGGGGTAAGATTGAACCCATGGGAACCCCAACGGAGGCACTCGCAGAAGCACAAAATCTGCTGCTCTCCGCCTTGGCCGATTCCGACGCACGCCTGTTCCACGACGACGCCCTGCTGGACTTCACCGCCGCGGCCGAATCCGTTGGCCGTCTCGCCGATGCGCTCCGCATCAAGGCCGCCGGCGAGCACGCGTTCCGCTCCCGCCGAGAACTCGGCGAAGACCGCCTCTCCGCGAAGAGAGGCTGCCGCAACGCCGTCGAACTCCTCGCCCGGATCACCCTCGCCTCTGAACGCACCCTGACGCAACGGATGCGCCTCGGGGAAGCGACCCGGCCCCGGATGGCGCTCAGTGGGGAGGCGATGCCGGCCCGCTTCGACCAGGTCGCCGACGCCCTCAGTTCGGGAGCCATCGGCTACGACAGTGCGGCGGCGATCGTGGACACCCTGGACCCGATCCGGGGGCGGGTCGGCGACCTCAACGTGGAGCACGCCGAGACGGCGCTCGTGGCCGCCGCGACCGGGCCCACGGTCGAGTCGCCGGTGCCGTTCGCCGCCGACGAGATCCGCGGCCAGGCGCGCGTCTGGGCGACCGTCCTCGATGAAGACGGGGTTGTCCCGGCGGAGGAGCGGGCCATGCAGGCCCGGGGCATCAGCGCCGGGGTGACCCGGGACGGGGTCGTGCACCGGAAGATGACGCTGCTGCCGGAGATCGACGCCAAGTTCGAAACCCTGCTGAACGCGTATCTGAACCCGCGCAGCAAGCCCAGCTTCGCCGACCCCGACCCGGACGCCCCGAAAGACCCCCGGGCGAGCGCGCAAGCGCGGCACGACGTCTTCGCGAGCCTCATCGACGGTGCGGCCCGGAGCGCGGACAGCCCCAGCATCGGCGGGGCAGCGCCGACGGTGCTCGTCTCCGTCCGACAGGCCGACCTCGACGCCGGTACCGGGTCCGGCTTCATCGAGGGCTGCGAGGCACCCATCTCGATGCGGGCCGTGGAGCAGTTCATCTGTGCAGGTGGGCAACAGCACGTGGTGATCGGCCCGGACGGCACCATCAACAGCATTGGCAGCAATGACCGGGTCTTCAATGCCACCCAACGGCGGGCGATTACCCTGCGGGACGGCGGCTGCATCATCCCCGGCTGCTCAATCCCCGCCGCGTGGAGTGAGATCCACCACGTCAAGGCGTATCGGGACGGTGGTGAAACGGAGACCTGCAACGGTGTGCTGTTGTGTTGGTTCCACCACCGCACGATCGAGACCAGTGGCTGGCAGATCCTCATGATCGACGGCGTCCCGCACGTGAAACCGCCGCCCTGGCTCCGCGGTGGGCGCTCCGACGCCGACACCCCGTGGCGAAGATCGACGAAGTCCCGCACCCAACAAGCCGACCTGCTGCAAGAGCAGCAGCAAAAACTACCCACGCTGGTCGACTAGGCCGCCCGCGGCCGTATCGAGACCCGGGCGACCCGATCCGGTCAGCCGCTCAGGGCTTCGGGGGCGGCCTCGTTCCTCGGCTGCTCCCTCAAGCCAGCGTGAGAGTGGGCGTGGGCGAGCGGTCATTCTGCACGCTGGCTCGAGCGAGCGGCGCAGCGACGAAGGAGCAGCGACGCACGCGAAGCCCCGAGCGGACCCACCGACACTGCGGCTGCGGTATCCGGCAACCCGATCCGGTCGGACGCTCAGGGCTTCGGTCGCTGGAGCACCCTCAAGCCAGCGTGAGAATGCGCGCTGGATCGAGCGAGCGGCTCCAGCGCGGCGCCGACATCCGCACGATCAGTCTTCGGGGTGCTCCACCAGGAGTTCGGCGAGGGACTCCATGTTCGCCCGTACCGTGCGGGCCTGTGCCTTTTGGATGAAGGGATCGGCCATGCGACCGAAGACTCCCCCGAGACCTGACTCGGCGTCGATGCGGTAGGTGAATCGGCTCCCGCCCTCGACGCCCTCGACCGTGCTCGTGACGGTGAACGCCATCCGACCCTCGACCGAGACACTGGTCAGGCGCGTCGGTGGGTCGTGTTCGGTGGCCTCTACGGTCCAGTCGAAACGGCGCCCCATGATCTTGCTGGTTCCCCTCGTGCGGGTGCCGACTCCCAGCGGCCCGTCGTCGATCTGCTCGGCGGCGACAACTGACGAGTCCCAGACGGGGATGTTGGCCGACGTCGAGATGAAGTCGAAGACTTCCTCTGGCGGGCGGGCAATGAACACGCTCTCCTCAATTGTGGGCATGACGCTGTCCCTTCGCTCTGCGCTGTGGGATGAGCGGCCAAGAGGTCGTTCGCCTCTCAGTGTGCGCCGCGGCCCCACCACGGTCAAGGGTTCGACACCCACAATCCGGATGCCGCTACTAGGCTTGTTGGCTGGACACGATCCACAACATCCGAGACAAAGAACGTCTCACTGATATGCCCCAGGAGGCACCGTTGCCCGGAGAAAACCTGACCCGCGTCGAAGCCCAGGAGCGTGCAGCGCTCATTGCGGTCGACAACTACGACGTCACCCTCGACCTGACGACCGGGCCCGAACTGTTCCGCAGCGAGACGACCGTCAGCTTCACGGCCACCCCCGGCGCCTCCACCTTCATTGACGCGATCACGCGCACCGTGCACTCGGTGACCCTGAACGGCACGGAGCTGGACCCCGCGACCGTGAGCGACGGCATCCGCATTCAGCTCGACAACCTCGCCGCCGAGAACGTGCTCACCGTCGTCGCCGACGCGATCTACACGAACACCGGAGAAGGCCTGCACCGCTTCGTCGACCCCGTCGACGACGAGGTCTACCTGTACAGCCAGTTCGAGGTTCCGGACTCCCGCCGCATGTTCGCCGTGTTCGAGCAGCCCGACCTCAAGGCGAGCTTCCGCTTCACTGTCACCGCCCCGGCGAAGTGGCAGATGATCAGCAACTCCCCCACGCCGGAGCCCGTGGCCGTCGACGGCACGGATGCCGCAACGTGGAGCTTCGCACCGACCCCGCGCATGTCGAGCTACATCACCGCGCTCGTCGCCGGCCCGTACAGCGTCGTGCGCTCCGAGCTCACCAGCCGGGATGGCCGCACCATTCCCCTCGGCGTGTTCAGCCGCGCCTCGCTGGCCGAATACCTCGACTCCGACTACATCTTCGAGAAGACCCGTCAGGGCTTCGCGTACTTCGAGGAGAAGTTCGACTTCGCCTACCCCTTCGAGAAGTACGACCAGATGTTCGTGCCGGAGTTCAACGCGGGTGCCATGGAGAACGCAGGCGCCGTGACCTTCACGGAGGCCTACGTCTTCCGTTCGAAGGTGACAGACGCCATGCGTGAGCGCCGCGTCGTCACGATCCTGCACGAGCTGGCCCACATGTGGTTCGGCGACCTCGTCACGATGAAGTGGTGGAACGACCTCTGGCTGAACGAGTCCTTCGCCGAGTGGGCATCGACGATGGCCACGGCAGAGGCCACGGAGTGGACGGAGGCGTGGACCACCTTCGCCGCCATGGAGAAGAGCTGGGCGTACCGCCAGGACCAGCTGCCGTCCACCCACCCCATCGTCGCGACCATCAACGACCTCGAGGACGTGCTCGTCAACTTCGACGGCATCACCTACGCCAAGGGCGGCTCCGTGCTGAAGCAGCTCGTCGCCTGGGTCGGCATCGACGCCTTCTTCACCGGCGTCGCCGCCTACTTCAAGAAGAACGCGTGGGGCAACACCGAGCTCGTCGACCTGCTCAGCGAGCTGGAGACGGCCAGCGGCCGCGACCTCTCCGAGTGGTCGAAGCTCTGGCTCGAGACGGCCGGCGTCAACACGCTGCGCCCGGAGATCGCCACGGACGATGCCGGCGCCATCACCGGATTCGCCGTGCTGCAGTCCGCGGCATCCGACTACCCCACGATCCGCCCGCACCGCCTGGCGATCGGCTTCTACAACCTCGTCGACGGCGTGCTGCGCCGCACCCACCGCGTCGAACTCGACGTGGCAGGTGAGCGCACCGAGGTGGCCGAACTGCTCGGCCTCGCCCGCCCCGACCTCGTGCTGCTGAACGACGACGACCTGGCCTACGCGAAGATCCGCCTCGACGAGGCATCGCACGCTGTCGCCCTGCAGCACCTCTCCGCATTCGAGAGCGGCCTGGCCCGCTCGCTCGTGTGGGGTTCGGTGTGGGATGCCACGCGCGACGGCGAGAGCCCGGCGAGCGACTTCGTGCGCCTCGTGCTCGGCAACATCGCCGCCGAGACCGAGTCGACGACGATCCGCACCGTGCTCGGCCAGCTGGCGCTCGCGACGAAGCAGTACGTCGCTCCCGCCCGACGCGCAGAGACGCTGCGCACCGTCGGCGACACGCTGTGGGAGCTCGCCCAGGCGGCAGAAGAGGGCAGCGACGTGCAGTTCCAGCTCGTCAAGGCGTTCGCGAGCCTGGCCAGCACGCCGGAGCACGTCGAGACGGTGCGCGCGCTCCGTGACGGCGTGATCACCCTCGTGGGCCTCGAGATCGACACCGATCTGCGCTGGGAGCTACTCGAGGGTCTGGTCCTGAACAACGCGGCAAGCGATGCAGACATCGACGCCGCCCTCGCCGCGGACAACACCGCGAACGGCCAGCAGTCCGCCGCCCGCGCCCGCGCGACCTTCCCGACGAGCGCCGCGAAGCTCGCAGCGTTCAACGGCCTGGTCGAGAGCGACACCGCCCCGAACATGATCGTGCGCCACACCGCGCTCGGCGTCGTGCACACGAACGACCCGGCCCCGCTCGAGGCGCTCGTCGCCCCGTACTTCGCGGCGATCGCCGATCTCTGGCAGAACCGCGCGTACGCCATCGCCGAGACCATCGTCGTCGACATGTACCCGGCACCGCTGGCGAGCCTCGAGCTCGCGGAGGCGACGACGGCATGGCTCGCCGCGAACCCCGAGGTTCCAGCACTCCGTCGCCTCGTCGGCGAGAACCTCGCCGGCGTCGAGCGCGCACTGGCCGCGCAGGCCGCCGATGCTGCAGCAGGGGTCTGAGCGTGGCTGAATCGAATCTGACCCGCACGGAGGCCGAGCGGCGGACATCCGTCATTCAGAACCCGAGCTACGTCGTCGCCATCGACCTGACACGGGGCGAGGAGGTGTTCGGCAGCGAGAGCACCGTCACCTTCGCGGCGACGCCGGGGGCATCGACGTTCATCGAGGCGAACACCCGCGCGCTGCACAGCGTCACGCTGAACGGTGTCGCGCTTGACCCGGATGCCGTCAGCGACGGCCTGCGGATCCGCCTCGACGAGCTGAAAGCCGTGAATGAGCTTCACATTGTCGCCGACTCCGCATACACGAACACCGGAGAGGGCCTGCACCGCTTCGTCGACCCGGTGGACGGCAAGCCGTACCTCTACACGGAGTTCGCCGTTGCGGAGGCGAACCGCGTGTTCGCCTGCTTCGACCAGCCAGACCTCAAGGCGAGCTACCAGTTCACCGTCACGGCCCCGGCCGACTGGCACGTGATCAGCAACTCGGTGACCCCGACGCCCTCGCCGGTCGAGCCGGGCGGAGCCTCTGGTGCGGCGAGCTGGGCATTCCCGCCGAGCCCGCACATCTCGACCTACATCGCCGCCATCGTCGCCGGGCCGTACAGCTCGTGGCGGAGCGAGGCGACGACGGCCGACGGCCGCACGATCCCGCTCGGGCTCTTCACCCGAGCCTCCCTGGCCGAGTATGCCGAGCCGGAGGTGATGTTCGAGAAGACCAGACAGGGGCTCGCCTACTACGAGGCCAGCTACGGCGTCGCCTTCCCCTACGAGAAGTACGACCAGATCTTCGTGCCAGAGTACAACTGGGGCGCGATGGAGAATGTCGGGGCCGTCACCTTCAACGAGGGCTATCTGTTCCGCTCCAAGGTTCCGGATGCCCGCAAGGAGCAGCGCGCCCTCGTCGTGCTGCACGAGCTCTCGCACATGTGGTTCGGCAACTCGGTCACCATGAAATGGTGGAACGACCTCTGGCTGAACGAGTCCTTCGCCACCTGGACGTCGACCATCGCGGCGGCCAGCGCCACCGAGTACGCCGACGCCTGGGCGACGTTCGCCTCGACGGAGAAGACGCACGCATACGAGCAGGACCAGCTGCCGTCGACGCACCCGATCGTCGCGACGATCAACGACCTCGAAGACGTGGAGGTGAACTTCGACGGCATCACCTACTCGAAGGGCGCCTCCGTGATCAAGCAGCTCGTCGCCTGGGTCGGCCTCGACGCCTTCTACGCCGGAATCTCCGTCTACCTGCAGAAGCACGCGAACGGCAACGCCACGCTGCGTGACCTGCTCGACGAGCTGGAGCTGACGAGCGGGCGCGAGCTGACCGAGTGGTCGCGGCTCTGGCTGGAGACGGCCGGCGTGAACACTCTGCGCCCCGAGATCCAGACGGATGCCGCAGGAACGATCACCGACTTCGCGGTGCGCCAGAGCGCGGCACCGTCGCAGCCGACGATCCGCCCGCACCGCCTCGCGATCGGCTTCTACGATTTCGTCGACGACGCCATCGTCCGCACCCACCGGGTCGAGCTGGACGTGGACGGGGAACGGACGGAGGTCGCGGCGCTCATCGGGCGGGCGCGTCCCGCGCTGGTGCTCCTCAACGACGACGACCTCAGCTACGCGAAGATCCGGCTCGATCCGGCGTCGCACGCCGTCGCGCTGGAACACCTCGCGCGGATCTCCGACCCGCTCGCGCGCGCCGTGATCTGGGGCGCGGTGTGGGATGCGACCCGCGATGCGGAGGCGAGCCCGCGCGACTTCGTGCGCCTCGTACTCGGCAACATCGCGGCGGAGAGCCAGTCGGCTCAGCGCGCGCTCTCGCTGCGCCTGCTCGAGCTGGTGCTCGGCCAGTACATCGCACCTGAGCACCGCGAGTCCGCGGCGGCCGAGGCCGGCGATGCACTCTGGGCGCTCACACTCTCGGCGGCCTCGGGCTCCGACGCCCAGCTGCAACTGCTGAAGAGCTTCATCGCGGTGGCCGTGACCGAGGGCCAGCTCGACGTGCTCGTCGAGCTGCTGGCCGGTGAGTCGCTGCTTGCCGGCGTCACGATCGACACCGATCTGCGGTGGGAGCTCGTGATCGCACTCGCAGCAGGCGGGCGTGCATCGGTGGAGAGCATCGACGAGGTCCTGGCCGGCGACGACACCGCCAAGGGCCGGCAGTCGGCGATCACGGCGAAGGCCGCGATCCCGGATGCCGCAGGCAAGCTCGCCGCCTGGACGGCCGCAGCCAGCGACACGACGCTCTCCAACGACTACGTGCGTGCGTACGCGCTCGGCTGGCGTCGCTCGCGCCCGAGCGCGCTGCTCGCGCCGCAGCTTGAGCCGTACTTCGCCATGCTGCAGGAGGTGTGGTCGACGCGCAGCTACAACATGGCGGCTGCGATCATCCGCGGGCTCTACCCCGCACCGCTCGCCGACGCCGCGCTCGTTGAGGCGTCGCGGGCGTGGCTCGCGGCCAACGACGGCCCGCCGGCGCTCCGTCGCATCATCGTCGAGGAGCTCTCGAGGGCGGAACGGGCGATCGCCGCGCAGGAGCGCGACCGCGCCTAGCCCGCGCGCAGTGGCACCCCCGGCTCCCGCTGGTTGAGCTTGTCGAAATCCTCGTCGTGAGGTTTCGACAAGCTAACCAGCGGGGCCGCGCTCAACCAGCGGGGCCGCGCTCAACCAGCGGGGCCGCGCTCAACCAGCGGGGCCGATGTCATACCGCAGTACTACACGGGCCATCCGCACGGCCGATGCGGCGGCATCCGCCCCGTTCGTAGTGTTGAAGCATGATCACAGCAGAAGGCCTCAGCAAGCGCTACGGCGCGAAGACGGCTGTCAACGACATCTCATTCACCGTGCGCCCCGGTCAGGTCACCGGATTCCTCGGGCCGAATGGTGCGGGCAAGTCCACCACGATGCGCATGATCGTCGGGCTCGACCGGCCGAGTGCCGGCAGCGTGACCGTCAACGGCAAGCCATACGCCGAGCACAAGGCCCCTCTTCGCGAGGTTGGCGCGCTGCTCGATGCGAAGGCCGTTCACACGGGTCGCACCGCGCAGAACCACCTGCTCGCGATGGCAGCCACCCACGGGATCGGCGCCAAGCGGGTACAGGAGGTCATCGAGCTCACCGGTCTGCAGTCTGTCGCACGCAAGCGCGTCGGCGGCTTCTCGCTCGGCATGGGCCAGCGCCTCGGCATCGCCGCAGCCCTGCTCGGCGACCCGGCCACCCTCATCCTCGATGAGCCGGTCAACGGACTCGACCCCGAGGGCGTGCTCTGGGTGCGCCAGCTGGTGCGCAGCCTCGCCGCAGAGGGACGCACCGTGTTCCTCTCCTCGCACCTGATGAGCGAGATGGCCCAGACCGCCGACCACATCATCGTGCTCGGCCGTGGCCAGATCATCGCCGACGCCCCCGTCGGCGACATCGTCGCAGGCGCGTCACTCGCCACCGTCACAGTGCGCTCCCCGCACGCCAGCCAGCTCGCCGAGCTGCTCGCAGGGCCCGACATCGCCGTTCTGCGCGCAGAGCACGGCGTCATGCAGGTCACCGGCCTCGCCGCCGCCCAGATCGGCGACCTCGCCGCCGCGAACGGCCTGGTACTGCACGAACTCACCCCGCAGACCGCATCTCTCGAGGAGGCATACATGGCCCTCACCCAGGATGTCGTCGAATACCGCACGGAGGCCAGCCGATGAGCGCCACGACAACAATCGCATCGCTCCCCCGCAGTGCGAGCACGCTCAGCTTCGGCGGCGTCATCCGCTCGGAGTGGATCAAGCTGCGCAGCCTCCGCTCGACGGTCTGGTCGTACCTGATCGTGATCGCGATCTCGCTCGGCATGGCGTTCGTCATGTCGATCAGCATGGTCGGCACCATGGACAGCCCAGCCGATCTGGCCTCTACTCCCGCCGCACAGCAGCAGGAGCTCATCCTGATGGCGTCGACCTTCGGCGTCTTCTTCGGCCAGTTGGTCGTTGCGGTGCTCGGCGTTCTCGTCATCACCGGCGAGTACAGCACCGGCATGATCCGCTCGACCCTCACCGCGGTGCCCAAGCGACTCCCCGCACTGGCGGCCAAGGCACTGGTGCTGTTCGTGTCGACGTTCGTCATCGGCCTGCTGAGCACGGTCGGCGCCTTCATCGTCGCCTCGATCGTCTATGGCGCCAACGGTGCAAGTGCGAGCATCACCGATCCGGACGTCTTCCTCTCGCTGCTCGGCGGTGCGCTGTACCTGGCGCTCGTCTCCCTCTTCGCGCTCGGCCTCGGCGCGATGCTGCGCAGCAGCGCGGGCGGGATCGCGGCGGCGCTCGGCACGCTGTTGCTCCTGCCGATGGTGCTGCAGATGATCCCGGCCGAGTGGGCGAGCGACCTGATTCCCTACCTGCTCTCCACCGCGGGCATGGGCATCTTCGGGCAGACCTCGTTCACAGGCGAGATCGACTCGGTCATCGAGAACCTGCTCATCGTGCTGGCCTGGGTCGCTGCGGCCCTCGTCGGCGCCGGAATCCTGCTGAAGCGACGCGACGCGTAAAGTCTCGTCCATGACGCACCCCACCTTCTCCCCCGACTACCCGGCTTCGGTAGTCGGGGGAGAACTTCGTCTGCCGAAACCGCCCGGTGTGTTTCGGCGGTTCTGGGCACGGCACCCCGTGCTCACCGACTCACTGATCGCCGCGGTCTACGCCGTGCCGACGTTTGTCGGAACGGTCGGCATGATCGTCGGCTGGGGCGAGTCGATCCTCCCGCTCTGGGTGAGCGTGCTCCACCTGTTCGCGGTCGCGTTCATTGCCGGCGCGGTGGTGTTCTGGCGCCGCCGGCATCCGTGGCTGTTGATGACGACGGCGTGGCTGCTCGCCCTCGTTGTCTACCCACTCGGTACCACCGACGTGCTGCCGATCCTCGTCGCGCTCTACTCGCTGGCCGTCTACCGCTCGGTCAGGGCCGCTTGGATCGCCTTCGGCGTCTCCCTGCTTGTCGGGACGGCGTCCGCGTACATCGCGGTCGCGGCGCTCGATAGCGGCGCACTCTCCCCCTTCGGCGACGACGCCCCGGCATCTGCATCACAGACAGCCGTGCTGATGCTCATCGCGACCCTGATCGGCGTGACGATGGGCAACCGCCGCCGCTATCTCGTCGCCCTCATCGACCGCGCCCGCGACCTCGCCCGCGAACGCGATCAGCAGGCGGAGCTGGCCACGGCCAGAGAACGGGCGCGCATCGCCCGGGAGATGCACGACATCGTCGCGCACAGCCTCACCGTGATGGTCACACTCGCCGACGGCTCGGCCGCCACCACCGCACGCGACCCGGAGCGCGCGGCGGACGCGATGCGCCGGGTGGCAGAGACCGGCCGCGATGCGCTTGGCGACATGCGACGGATGCTCGGCCTGCTCAGCGAACCCGGCGAGGCCGGCACGGCCGCCGGTGAGCTGGCACCGCAGCCCGATCTGCGCGCCCTGCCCGCTTTGATCGATGACTTCCGCGCGCTCGGGATGCCGGTCACCCTCCGCACCAGCGGGGTCCCGGTCACCGACGGCATCATCGAACTGACCGTGTACCGCATCGTGCAGGAAGCGCTCACGAACGCGCTGCGCTACGCGGCGACGGCACACACCGTGACGGTCGACATCCGCCATGCGGGAGAGGACGTCACGGTGACGGTGCGCGACGACGCCCCGACGCCGTCCACGACCGCGGCACCGGGAACCGGACGCGGCCTGATCGGCATGCGGGAACGCATCGCGCTCTACGGCGGAACGTTGGACGTCGGCCCCCGAGCCGGCTTCGGCTGGCAGGTGCACGCGCAGCTCCGCGCGACGTCGACGTCCACGACGCCGACTCCGACGATGACGAAAGTGATGGAATGAACGACATGATCCGGGTGGCCCTCGTCGATGATCAGGCGCTCGTCCGCATCGGCTTCCGCATGGTGCTCGAGGCTGAAACCGATATCGAGGTCGTCGGCGAGGCCGCGGACGGGCACGCTGCCATCGCCATGCTCGAGCGGATCCGCGCCGACGTCGTTCTGATGGACGTGCGGATGCCTGGCCTCGACGGCATCGCTGCGACCCGTGCCATCCTCGACTCGCCTCAGGCCCCTCGCGTGATCGTGCTGACGACGTTCGACCTCGACGAGTACGCCTTCGAGGCGCTGCGCGCGGGAGCAAGCGGCTTCCTGCTGAAAGACGCCAGGCCGGAACAGCTGCTGCAGGCCATCCGCGCCGTCCACGCCGGCGAGGCCGCGCTCGCGCCGCGGGTCACCCGCCGGCTGATCGAGCTCGTCGGAGCGGAACTCCCCGTCGCGGGCAGTGGCGCTGCGGTGTCGGCCGGCCCGGCAGCGGGAGCGCTGGGCTCTCTCACCCCGCGCGAGCAGGAAGTACTCACGGCCATCGCCGCGGGGCGCAGCAACACCGAGATCGCGTCGGAGCTGTTCCTCTCCGAGTCGACCGTGAAGACCCACGTCGGCCGGGTGTTCTCCAAGCTCGGATTGCGCGACCGCGTGCACGCTGTGATCTTCGCCTACGAGAACGGCCTGGCGCCGGGGGCCGGCTAGCCCAGCGGCTGGCGGCCACCCAGCATCCGGTGAGAGTGCCTCGATAGACTTGTCGCCTATGAATGAATTCTGGGGCGCCGTCAACGGCTTTTTCACAGCGATCGGCACGTTCCTGCAGAACGACCCGAAGACGTTCTTCGGCACGCTCGTCAACGTGATCATCATCATTCTGCTGGCGATCTTCATTCGCTGGGCGCTGCATTTCGTAATCCAGCGGGTCGTCCGCCAGATCGTGTCCGGCGTCAAGAAGACGCAGAACATCGAGGACACGCAGGCCATCGCGGCCGCATCGCCGCTGGCCGCTGTGCGCCTGGTGCAACGCACCCGCACCCTCGGCTCGGTGCTCAGCAACGCCGTGAACGTGACGATCTTCACCGTCACCCTGCTGCTCGTGATCAACGAGATCGATTCCTCGGTGCTCGGCTCCTTCGCGCTGCTCACCGCCGCGGTCGGTGCCGGCCTCGGTTTCGGCGCCCAGAACATCGTCAAGGACGCCCTCAACGGCCTGTTCATGGTGATGGAGGACCAGCTCGGCGTCGGCGACGTCGTCGACGTCGGCCCGACGACGGGTGTCGTCGAGGCGGTCGGCATCCGCATCACCCAGATCCGCGACGTCAACGGCACGCTCTGGTTCGTGCGCAACGGCGAGATTCTGCGCGTCGGCAACATGTCGCAGGGCTGGGCACGTGTGATCATCGACCTTGCCGTTCCATACGATTCCGACGTCGAGGCCGTCGAGGCGCTCATGTTGAAGACCGCAACGGAGATGGCGGCGAGCAGCAAGTGGCGCTCGCGCGTGCTCGAGAAGCCGGAGATCTGGGGGCTCGAGTCGATCTCGGCCGAGGCTCTCGTCATCCGCATCGTCGTGAAGACACGCACCGTCGCCAAGGACGACGTCTCGCGCGAGCTGCGCATCCGCCTGAAGAAGGCGTTGGATGCCGAGGGGGTCAAGCTGCCCGCCCTCAACTCGATCGTGCTCACCGGCTTCGACAGCGCGGCCAGCGTCAAGGGCGCCCGCCCGCCGCGCACCCGCCCCGTGAACGTGGTCGAGAATCTGGCGCCACACGCCCCGAAGGCCCCGCGCGCCCGGAAGAGCACGCCGAAGCCACCAACGCAGAACCCGGAAGCCTGATGACCGAGCAGCAGAACACCCCAGCCCTCCCCGTGCAGCTGCGCAGAAGCGAGCACGGCCAAGCGGCGACCGTGAGCTTCTACGAGCAGGTCGGCGGACGCGCGACGTTCGAGAAGCTCGTGACCGAGTTCTACCGCGGGGTCGCCGACGACCCGGTGCTGAAGCCGATGTACCCGGAGGAGGACCTCGGGCCAGCCGCAGAGCGCCTCACGATGTTCCTCGAGCAGTACTGGGGCGGTCCTGGAACGTACGGCGAGCAGCGCGGGCACCCACGACTGCGAATGCGCCACGGTGCGTTCAAGGTCAATCCGGACGCCCGCGACCGCTGGCTGGCGCACATGCGCACCGCCGTCGACACGCTCGACCTCTCGCCCCTGCACGAGGCGACGCTGTGGGACTACCTGCAGCGCGCCGCGCACTCGTTGGTGAACACCTTCGAGGACTGACGACCTCTCGCGCACTGTCTCCCATTGCGGCGCCATCCGCCGTGGCGTAGCTTGACCGGCGGCATGTGTTTTGCGCATTGACCGTCCGACCGCCCCGCATGCCGAGCGTGCCGGACGAACTCGAGCGTGCAGGAGTGGCATCGTGGCTGCAGAATTCCGTGGGACCGTCGGCATCGACATCCGAGATTCCGAACCCGACTGGACACCGTTCGAACCGACGAAGGCCCCGCCAGGTGCGCCGAACGTCGTCTACATCGTCCTCGACGACGTCGGCTTCTCGGCGATGTCCTGTTACGGCGGCCCGATCGACACCCCCAACATCGACAGCATCGCCGCCGACGGTGTGCGGTACACGCAGTGGCACACGACGGCGCTCTGCTCGCCGACTCGCTCGTGTCTGCTCACCGGTCGCAACCACACGCGCAACAGCATGGCCTGCATCACCGAGGCGGCGATCGGCTTCCCCAACGCCAGCGGCACGATTCCGCCGGCGAACGGGATGATCTCCGAGATCCTCGGCGAGGCGGGCTGGAACACCTACGCCGTCGGCAAGTGGCATCTCTGCCCGGATGACGAGATGAACGTCGCATCGACGAGGCGCAACTGGCCGAGCGGTCGTGGCTTCGAGCGTTTCTACGGCTTCCTCGGCGCGGAGACGAACCAGTGGTACCCCGAGATCGTCTACGACAACCACCCCGTCGACCAGCCATCGACGCCGGAAGAGGGCTACCACTTCTCCGAGGACATCACCGATCGGGCCATCGGTTTCATCCGGGACGCCAAGGCGATCGCCCCGGACAAGCCGTTCTTCCTCTACTACGCTCCAGGCGCGGCGCACGCCCCGCACCACGCGCCGAAGGAGTGGGCCGACCGCTACTCCGGGCGCTTCGACATGGGCTACGAGGCGATGCGCGAGCAGACACTCGCTCGGCAGAAGTCCCTCGGCCTGGTTCCGGCAGACACCGAGCTCCCCGGGCTGAACCCGATCGGAACACCGGAGAGCAGGACGGGTCCTGATGGCGCGCCGTTCCCCGTGATGGACGTGACGCGCCCATGGGACTCACTCTCCGCCGATGAGAAGCGTCTGTTCAGCCGGATGGCGGAGGTGTACGCGGGCTTCCTCTCCCACGCCGACCATCAGATCGGGCGTCTGCTCGACGAGATCGACGACATCGGCGAACGCGAGAACACAATCGTCGTCGTCGTCTCCGACAACGGTGCCAGTGGCGAGGGCGGTCCGAACGGTTCCGTCAATGAGATGAAGTTCATCAACGGTGTTCCGGACAACATGGCGGACAACCTCGGGCTGCTTGAGGAGCTCGGCGGCCCTCGGACGTACAACCACTACCCGAACGGCTGGGCGATGGCGTTCAACACCCCGTTCAAGATGTGGAAGCGCTACGAATTCAACGGCGGAACGGCTGACCCGTGCATCATCTCGTGGCCGGCGGGTTCGAGCGCGCGTGGCGAGATCCGTGAGCAGTACCACCACGCCGTCGACCTCGTGCCCACGATCCTCGACGCCCTGGGCGTCGAGGCGCCGACGCACATCAAGGGGCATGAGCAGAGCACTTTCGACGGCGTCAGCATGCGCTACTCGCTCGACGATGGCGCGGCTCCGACGCAACGGCGAACACAGTTCTACTCAATGCTCGGGTCCAGAGCGCTGTGGCACGACGGTTGGAAGGCGATCACGAACCATCCGACGCTCAGCGGGTGGAGCCACTTCAACGACGACGAGTGGGAGCTCTACCACACCGACGTCGACAGGGCAGAGCTGCACAACCTGGCAGCAGAGCACCCGGAGAAGCTGCGCGAGCTCGTGAATCTGTGGTTCGCCGAGGCCGGTCGCAACCAGGCGTTCCCGCTCGACGACCGCTCGGCATTCGAGATCGTCATGACGCCGAGGCCACTCCTCGCGGCACCGCGCGACCGCTACGTCTATTTCCCGGGGATGTCGGAGGTTCCTGAGTCGCAGTCGGCCAACATCCGCAACCGCTCCTTCGTGCTCGGCGCGCTCGTCGACCTGCCGCAGCCGGGTGCGGCTGGAGTGCTGTTCGCCCAGGGTTCCGAGTTCGGCGGCCACGCGCTCTACGTCAAGGACAACCGGCTCCACTACGTGAACAACTTCGTCGGGCTCTTCGAGCAGAAGGTCGACGCGGAGGAGGACCTGCCGGTCGGCGAGAATCTGATCCTCTCGGCATCCTTCGCCAAAGACGGAGAGGATGGGCCGGGTGTGGCAACGGGCCTGTTGACCCTCTTCCACGGCGACCGGGCCGTCGGGTCGAAACGCATCAAGACGCAGGCGGGCAAGTTCTCGCTCGCCGGTGAGGGGCTCGCGGTCGGCCGGGACGGCGGTGCCCCGGTCACGGCGGACTATCCGGGGACGGCGCCCTGGGCGTTCACCGGTGGAACGCTGCACCGCCTGCGCGTCGACGTCAGCGGCGAGCCGTACCTCGATCTGGAACGCGAGGCGCAGGCGATGTTGATGCGCGAGTAGCCGCCCTCCGGGTGCAGACGGCACTACGGTGGGAACACACACCGTGACGAAGGAGCCACAGCGATGCCAGAGACCATCGACGCCATCATCATCGGAGCCGGCCTCTCCGGCCTCGTCGCCGCCTCGGAGCTCGTGGAGGCGGGCAAACGGGTGCTGATCGTCGAGCAGGAGCCGGAGGCCAGTCTCGGCGGGCAGGCATGGTGGAGCTTCGGCGGACTGTTCCTCATCGATTCCCCCGAACAGCGGAGGATGGGTGTCAAGGACACGGCGGAGCTCGCCAGCCAGGACTGGTTCGGCAGCGCTGGCTTCGACCGCGACGAGGACCTGTGGCCGAGGCGCTGGGCCGAGGCGTATCTGGACTTCGCGGCGCGGGAGAAGCGGGACTGGCTGCACGCGAAGGGGGTGCGCTTCTTCCCCGTCGTCGGCTGGGCCGAGCGCGGCAGCGGCACGGCAACCGGCCACGGCAACTCGGTCCCGCGCTTCCACATCACCTGGGGCACCGGCCCCGGCATCCTGGAGCCGTTCATCGCCAGGGTGCGCGATGGCGTGCAGGCCGGCCTCGTCACCGCGAAGCACCGGCATCAGGTCGACGAGCTGATCGTCGAGGACGGGGCCGTGGTCGGCGTGAGGGGCAGCGTTCTCGCGCCGAGCAGCGCCGCACGCGGCGAGGCCAGCAGCCGCGACGTCATCGGCGGCTTCGAGTTCCGCGCCCCGGCCGTGATCGTGGCGTCCGGTGGCATCGGCGGCAACCATGACCTCGTGCGCAAGCAGTGGCCTGCCCGACTCGGCACCGCGCCGACCGAGATGTTGAGCGGGGTTCCCGCCCACGTCGACGGGCGGATGCTCGGCATCGCGGAGTCGGCCGGCGCACGACTCATCAACGGCGACAGGATGTGGCACTACGTCGAGGGCATCCAGAACTGGGACCCGGTGTGGAAGCTGCACGGAATCCGCATCCTCCCCGGGCCGTCATCGCTCTGGTTCGACGCGACGGGCAAACGGCTGCCGGTTCCGCTGTTCCCCGGCTTCGACACGCTCGGAACCCTCGAACACCTCAGGACGACCGGGCACGACCACAGCTGGTTCGTGCTCACGCAGAAGATCATCGAGAAGGAGTTCGCGCTCTCCGGCAGCGAGCAGAACCCCGATCTGACGGGGAAAGACGTGAAGCTGCTCGCCAAGCGCGTCGCCCCAGGGGCGCCTGGACCGGTTGAGGCGTTCAAGAGCAACGGCGCGGACTTCGTCGTCGCGGACACCCTCGACGAGTTGCTCGCCGGGATGCAGGGGCTCTCCCCCGATGTTCCGATCGACGCGGTGGCCGTGCGGGCCGAGATCGAGGCGCGCGACCGTGAGATCGACAACGACTTCAGCAAGGACATGCAGGTGGTCGCACTCCGCGGCGCGCGGAGCTACCGTGGCGACAAGCTGATCCGGGTGGCCAGCCCGCACAAGATCCTCGACCCCAAGGCCGGTCCGCTGATCGCCGTGAAGCTGCACATTCTCACCCGCAAGAGCCTCGGCGGGATCCAGACGAACCTGGACTCACAGGCGCTCGACGCCGATGGCACGCTCATCACCGGGCTGTACGCCGTTGGCGAGGCCAGCGGTTTCGGCGGAGGCGGCGTGCACGGCTACCGCTCGCTCGAGGGTACCTTCCTCGGTGGCTGCCTGTTCAGCGGGCGGCAGGCCGGGCGGGCGGTCGCCTCGCTCTGAGAGGGCAGGGCCGGGCGGCCACGACGCCAGGCGACGGGCGTCACGGCGTCTCGTTCAGCCGCTTCTCGGCCTTCCGCTGCACCCTGGCCGCTTTGATCTCGCTGTCTTCTTCCTTCATGAGCTGCTTGGTCTCGTCGAGGTCGCCGATCACGGGCCGCCACCACCATGCGGCCGGGTTCGAGTCGATCAGCAGCGCCCGCACGAGCAGCGAGAGTGGAATCGCCAGGATGGCACCGATCGGTCCGATCAGCAGCGCCCAGAAGAGCACGGAGAAGAACGTGATCGACTGGCTGAGCGACACGGCGCCGCCCACGACGCGGGGCTGGATGACGGACTGGATGATCCCGTTGATCACCCCGTAGATGAGGACAACCGCGATGACCATCGGCCAACCGCCCGTGAGTAGTCCGAAGATCAGCGGCGGGATGATCGCGATGAAGTATCCGATGTTGGGGATGAAACTGCAGAGGAATGAGAGCATGCCCCAGAGCGCCGCGCCGGGAATCCCGAGGATCGCCAGCGCGGCCCAGTTGACGAGGCCCTGAGCCGCACCGAGCACCGTCGTGACGACCATGTACCGACGCACGCCGCTCGCATAGGTGTTCATCGACTTCACCACGAGCGGCTTGCTGGCGCCGAGCTGCTTGAACAACGTCGGGATGAATGCGGCATCCATGGCCATCAGGATTAGCATCGTCAGCACGATGACGACGGAGGTGGTGAGTCCGGCGACGCTGCCCAGGATGTCTGTGAAGAAGCTCACCAGCCGCGTCGGGTCGAAACCGTTGATGAAGTCGTTGATCTGCTCTGGGCCGAAGCCGATCGTGCTGAGCGCATCGGCGAGCGAGCCGGCAAACGCCGACAGCTGCGGGCCGTACTGCGGCAACAGGGCGGCGAACTGCCCGAGTGCGAGGATGAAGGCCCAGCCGAAGCCGCCGAGCAGCACAACGACCGCGGTGATCACCGATCCCGTCGCGATGCCGCGTGGAACCCCGCGCTCCTCGAGGGTCGTCCGCAGCGGGTGCACACAGATGGTGAGCACCAGTGCGAAGAAGACGGGAGCGAAGATCGACTGCATGCCTGCGATGCCGAAGGCTGCAACGGTCGCCCCGCCGAGCGCCACCATCACGAAGGCGTTGCGGTGCGGCGGAGCCGCCAGCTCGGCCTCCCGCTCAGGCGCGTACGATTCGACGGCCTTCGGAGTCTTCGTGCGCGTCCACCACATAATGTCCCCCAAGCTCTCGGCCTCTGACTAAGCACACACTACTCAGAGGAGTGCCAGAGTTGACGGAGGCCGCGGGGGTGGCGGATCAGGAGCGCAGGCTCCACGGCTTGCGGCGCACGAGCACGTGGCCCCTGCTCGTCGACAACCGTGTCCACGGCCCGGTCTCGAAGATCTGCACCGGCTCGTCCGCGGCAAGGAAGCCGAGGGTGAACGCGGCGAACGCGGCCCCGGCCGGAATGTGCTCGAGCGATTCGATCGGGCGCCCCCACACCTCGGTACGCACGCGCTGCACGATCTGTTCTCCGACGCCGGATGGAACCGCGGCAGCAACCTCGTCGATACCGGCCCTGGCGACGCCCTCGAGCGTGGCGGCATCCACCGGCTCCTGAGGGACCCAGCCTCCCTTGGGCGGCGAGATCCCCGCCCACGTCACCGTGCTCACCTGGTGCGGCAGAGAGAGGGTGACCGGGCCGGTGTCGCCACTGCCCTGTGCCGACACCACGGCCTCGGCACGCGCCAGCCGCTCCAGCAGGGAACGCGCGGGCACGACGGCGTCGAAGGCGGCCTCCCCTGTCAGGGCGAAGGTGCGCAGGCCCAGCACCGTCGGGCTCTCGTCGAGGATTCCGCGGGGGTAGAAGATGGCCGTGTACGCGGCGAGGACACCCCCGGCGGCGATCAGCCGGACCGACCCGTCTTCGACACGCCCGGCACGGGACAGATACGTTTGCATGTCGCCGACGGCATAGCGGTCAACGAGGGAAAAGGACTCAGACATCTCCTGTCTAAACTACATAACAGAGGCGAGGTATTCCTCCCGCACCGACCCCCACTCCGGGCGTATCACGATGGAGGACGCATGATCGGACCAATCGAAGGTCTTCTCAGCACACTCGACCTCACCGACACCGGTGCACGAACGAGCGAAGACATCTTCACCGGTCCGTCACAGTGGATGCCGCTCGGCCGGGTCTTCGGCGGCCAGGTGCTCGCGCAGTCCGTCACCGCTGCGATGCGCACCGTGCCGGATGAGCGGACGGTGCACTCGATGCACGGCTACTTCCTGCGGCCCGGCGACGTCAACCTGCCGATCACCTTCTCGGTCGACCGCATCCACGACGGCCGCTCCTTCTCCACCCGGCGCACACAGGCTTACCAGGACGGCGTGCCGATCCTGTCGATGATCGCCTCGTTCCAGGACGGCGACACCGGACTCAACCACCAGATCGAGATGCCGGATGACATGCCGGAGCCGGACAGCCTGCCGACGACGGCCGACATTCTCGGCCACATCGACCACGACGCTGCCCGCTACTGGTCGGCGGAGCGCGCATTCGACATGCGCCACATCCCCTCATCGATCTACCTCACGGTCGACGGGGAGCGCACGGCGCACCAGGCCGTGTGGATGAAGGCCATCGGCACGCTGCCGGACGACCCGAATCTGCACCGGGCCGCACTGGCGTACGCCAGCGACTACTCGATTCTCGAGCCCGTGATGCGCGCACACGGAGTCGCGTGGGCGAAGCCAGGCCTCAAGATCGCCAGCCTCGACCACGCGATGTGGTGGCACCGCTTCGGGCGCGTCGACGAGTGGATGCTCTACGTGCAGGATTCGCCCAGCGCCGCTGGCGGGCGCGGCCTCTCCCGCGGCAGCATCTTCTCGCGCAGCGGCCTGTTGCTGGCATCCGTGGCCCAGGAGGGCATGATCCGGGTGCCGGAGAGCGCCTAGCGGGCTTCCGAGATGAGCGGCTAGTCTCGTTCTCACGTGATCCATCACTCGACGAAGAGGGTGCACATGAACGAGGCGAACGACATCAGCAGGCGCACACTCGTGCGGCTCGGAGGTGTGGGGGTGGCGGCCGCAACGCTCGTCCTCACCGGATGCGCTCCGGCCGACGGAGGATCCGGTGATGCCGGAACGGACTCCGGCTCGGGCTCGGGCTCCGGCGCCCCGCAGACGCCGGGCGCCTCCAGCACTGCTCCCCCGCCGAGCGGCACGGAGATCGCGAAGCTCAGCGCCGTCGCGGTCGGCGAGAGCATCGGTGTCGTCGTGGGCGGCGCGAGCCTGCTGATCGCGCAGCCGACCGCCGGGGATGTGGTGGCGTTCAGCGCCATCTGCTCGCATCAGCAGTGCATCGTCGCTCCGGCCCAGACGGAGTTCCACTGCCCGTGCCACGGCTCCCGCTACGACGCGGCGACGGGCGATGTGCTCGAGGGTCCGGCACTCAAGCCGCTGACGCCGATACCCGTCAGCGTTGACGGCGACTCCATCGTGGCGAGCTGACGAGGCCGCGCCCCGTGGACGCCGTGCCAATCGACGCGGTGCCAGTTGACTACGTGGTCAACGGCCTGCCGCTGCACGCCCTGATCGTGCACGTCGTGGTCGTGCTCGTTCCCGTCGTTGCCGTCACGGTGCTCCTCGCCGCGTGCTGGCCGGCCGCGCGCCGCTGGCTCGGCATCATTCCCCCGCTTGGCGCGCTCGCACTGCTCGGCCTGGTGCCGCTCACGACCCTCGCGGGCCAGTGGTTGCAGGCGCGCGTCGGTGAGGCACCGCTGATTCAGGCCCACGCCGCGCTCGGCGTGACCCTCTACCCCTGGGTGATCGCGCTGACCGCCGTCGCGGTGCTGCAGTGGCTCTGGTACCGGTTGCTGGCACCCCGCACGGCGCCGACGGCGCGGGTGCTCCGCCGCGTGGTCGGCGCGGTGCTCATCGTTGCTGCGCTCATCGTCGCGACCGGATCGATCGTGACGGTCGTTCGGATCGGCGAGTCGGGCTCACGCGCCATCTGGGACGGCACATTCAGTGATGAGCCGCTGCGCGGGTGAGACTCGGATGCCGCGCGGCCTGCTGGGTCAGCGGCGTTTGCCGAATGCGACAGGGGCGTCAACGTAGGGGGTCCACGCGGCGCGCTCTGCTTCGTTGATGCGGCGCGGACGCTCGGTCGCGGCATCCACGAGCACGATCGTTGTCGCCGCGCGCGTGAACAGGGTCGCGTCGGCGGCGCCGGCCGGTGACCAGACCTCGTAGCAGACCTCGAGGCTCGCCCCGCCGATGTGGCCGATCCAGAGCTGCACGTCGAGCGGCTGTCGGAGGTACGGGATGGGCACGAGGTACTCGATCTCCTGCCTGGCGATCAGCGTGAGCGTCGAGGCTCCAGGCCGGCCGTCGAGCACGGCGGTGCTGGCACCGACCGCGCTCTGGTGCCCATCGTCGTTCGACCAGAACGCCTCGATGCGCGCCTCTTCGAGCAGGCGCAGCATCTCGGCGTTGTTGACGTGCCCGTAGGCGTCGAGGTCCGACCAGCGCAGCCGCGTTGGAACGTGCAGTCTCATCGGAACCTCGACGTCATGGCGCGCGTCAGTCGCGCGTCAGCTTGCGGTAGGTGGAACGGTGCGGCTTGGCGGCATCCGCGCCGAGGCGCTCGACCTTGTTCGCCTCGTACGACTCGAAGTTGCCCTCGAACCAGTACCAGTTCGACGGGTCCTCTTCGGTGCCCTCGTACGCCAGGATGTGCGTCGCCGTGCGGTCGAGGAACCACCGGTCGTGGGTGATGACCACGGCGCAGCCGGGGAACTCGAGCAGTGCGTTCTCGAGACTGCCGAGGGTTTCGACGTCGAGGTCGTTCGTCGGCTCATCGAGAAGCAGCAGGTTGCCGCCCTGCTTGAGCGTGAGGGCGAGGTTCAGGCGGTTGCGCTCACCACCGGAGAGCACACCGGCCTTCTTCTGCTGGTCTGGACCCTTGAATCCGAACTGCGAGACGTAGGCGCGCGAGGGGATCTCGGTCTTGCCGACGACGATGTAGTCGAGGCCGTCCGAGACGACCTCCCACAGGTTCTTGTTCGGGTCGATGCCGCCACGGCTCTGGTCGACGTAGGAGATGTCGACCGTATCGCCGATCTTCAGGTCTCCGCTGTCCAGCGGCTCCAGACCGACGATCGTCTTGAACAGCGTGGTCTTACCCACACCGTTCGGGCCGATGATGCCGACGATGCCGTTACGCGGAAGCGTGAAGGTGAGGTTGTCGATCAGGATCCGCTCGCCGAAGCCCTTCTTCAGGTTCTTGGCGTCGATCACCTGCGAGCCGAGGCGCGGGCCGACGGGGATCACGATCTCCTCGAAGTCGAGCTTCCTCGTGCGCTCGGCCTCGTTCATCATCTCTTCGTAGCGGGCGAGACGGGCCTTGGACTTGGTCTGACGACCCTTGGCGTTCGAGCGGACCCAGTCGAGCTCCTCGGCGAGGCGCTTGGAGAGCTTGGCGTCCTTCTTGCCCTGCACCTCCAGGCGGGCCTGCTTCTTCTCGAGGTAGGTCGAGTAGTTGCCCTCGTAGGGGTAGAGGCGGCCCCGGTCGACCTCGGCGATCCATTCGGCGACGTGGTCGAGGAAGTACCGGTCGTGGGTGACGGCGAGCACAGCACCGTGGTACTGGCTGAGGTGCTGCTCGAGCCAGAGGACGCTCTCGGCGTCAAGGTGGTTGGTTGGCTCGTCGAGGAGCAGCAGGTCCGGCTTCTGCAGCAGCAGCTTGCAGAGCGCGACGCGACGCTTCTCACCACCGGAGAGGTGGGTGACGAGCTCATCGGCCGGCGGGCAGCGCAGAGCGTCCATGGCCTGCTCAAGCTGGGAGTCGAGGTCCCAGGCGTCGGCGTGGTCGATCTCTTCCTGGAGCACGCCCATCTCGGCGAGGAGGCTGTCGAAGTCGGCGTCCGGCTCCGCCATGGCGAGGGAGATCTCGTTGAAACGGTCGAGCTTCGCCTTGATCGGGCCGACGCCCTCCTGCACGTTCTCGAGAACCGTCTTGGTCTCGTCGAGCACGGGCTCCTGCATCAGGATTCCGACGGTGAAGCCGGGCGTGAGCTTGGCCTCACCGTTGCTCGGCGTGTCCAGACCGGCCATGATCTTGAGAATCGTGGACTTTCCGGCACCGTTCGGGCCGACGACGCCGATCTTGGCACCGGGCAGGAACGACATTGTGACGTCATCGAGAATGAGCTTGTCGCCCACCGCCTTGCGGGCGCGAACCATGGAGTAGATGTATTCAGCCATATTGTTACCAGTCTATCGGCCGGGTGACGCCGATGAGGCAGCTGCCCGTTGCGAGGGTCGGGGTGACGATGCTGTGGTAGCCGCCGCTGGCCGGGCCGAACTGGCCGATCAGGCAGTCACCGTTGAACCGCACGGACCACTGCACAGAGTCGGCGGCGAGATCGACCGAGGTGCGATCGAAGCCGACCTCCATGTCTGCCTTCGCGAAGCCACCGGCCACGAGCGCGTTGATGAAGGCCTCGCCTCCGGCATCGGGGGTGGCGTCCAGCACCGACTGGGCGATGAAGTCGAAGTAGGCGAGGTTGTCGGCCGCCGTGCCATCCGGCTGCAGTACGGGAGGGGCGGTGGGGGTCGGTGTCGCACTTGGCGCCGGCGTCGCGGACGGCTGTGTCGTCGCTTCGGGACCCGACGCCGTTGTGCACGCGGTGAGGGCGAGCAGCGCCGAGCATGCGGCGAGCGCCAGCAGCAGCCTCGGCATCCGTCTGGCGTCTGCGTGGCTGTGAATCGACATCTGACGATTCTATGGGGGCGTCCGGCTAGAAGGGCGTCGTCTCGAGCACGGCCGGCTGCCCAGGTGTCGCCCAGCGGTCGAGCGGTTCCGCGTCCGTGTCGGACGGCGATGGCTCAGCTGGCATCTCAGCCGCCGCAAAGGTCTGTGCCTGTACCTGTGCCGGTTCGAGCGGAGCGCTGCGCGTCGTTCGCTGATAGCTCGCCGTCCCCCACTGCAGGTCGAGGCCGATCACATCGGCCTCGAGGTCGACGGAGGTGCCCTGGCGCTCCCCGGTGTCCCACGCCCGGAGGTGGAGCCGACCCGTCACAATCACGGGGTCACCTTTGTGAAGCGAGCGGATCGCATTCGCGGCGAGGCCCCTGAATGCACTGACGGTGTACCAATTGGTGTTGCCGTCGACCCAGCTGCTGCTGTTCTTGTCGAACTTGCGCTGGGTGGATGCCATCCGAAACTTGATCAGTGGCACGCCACTCGGAGTCGTCTTCGCCTCCGGATCGGTGCCGATCACCCCCAGCACGGTGATGATGTCGTTGGAATCACGCATTGCAGTCGTCCTCTCGTCTCTGGCTCAGATCTCGCAGTCGTGGTCGCGGCGCCGCGGCTCGTGCCCATCCCTACGGCCCCGCGACCACGTATGTCGAGTGTGCGCCGGGCTGACGCCTCCGCGCCGGTCGCGGCACGGGCTGTGCACTTCTCGCCTCGTCTGCCTCACTGTGTAAAGGAGACGAGCGCGTGCCCTCGGCACCCTAGAGTGGTGCCATGAGCTACGTTGCTGCCGCGGACCGATATGACACGATGAAGTACAACCGCACCGGACGGAGCGGGCTTCAGTTGCCCGCGATCTCGCTCGGTCTCTGGCACAACTTCGGCCACGAGCGCCCCATCGAGACGCAGCGCGCCGTGCTCCGCCGGGCGTTCGACCTCGGCGTCACACACTTCGACCTCGCCAACAACTACGGCCCTCCCCCCGGTGCGGCCGAGACGAACTTCGGTCGCATCTTCGCCGAGGATTTCCGTGGTTACCGGGACGAGATGATCATCTCGAGCAAGGCCGGCTATGACATGTGGCCGGGACCGTACGGCGAGTGGGGATCCCGCAAGTACATGCTGTCGTCGCTCGATGCGAGCCTCGGCCGGCTCGGCCTCGACTACGTCGACATCTTCTACTCGCACCGGCCCGACCCGAACACGCCCATCGAAGAGACGATGGGCGCCCTGGCGACCGCGGTGCAGCAGGGGAAGGCGCTGTACGTCGGCCTGTCCAACTACAGCCCGGAGCAGACCCGTGCCGCCGCAGCCGTGCTCGCCGAGCACAAGATCCCGCTGCTGATCCACCAGCCGAGTTACTCGCTGTTCAATCGTCACGTCGAGGCCGGGTTGCTCCCCGTGCTCGATGAGCTCGGCGCCGGCTGCATCGTCTTCTCGCCGCTCGCGCAGGGACTCGCCACCAACCGTTACCTCGGCGGCGACATCCCCGCGGACTCCCGCGCGGCAACCAGCCGTTTCCTGAACCCCGAGCAGATCAGCCCGGTCTACCTCGAACGCGCCCGCGCGCTCGACGCGATCGCCGCGGAGCGCGGGCAGTCCCTCGCCCAGCTCGCCCTCAGCTGGGTGTTGCGTCAGCCCACCGTCACGAGCGCACTCATCGGCGCGAGCAGCGTCACCCAGCTCGAGCAGAACGTCGCTGCGCTGCAGGCCGCGCCGCTCACCGCGGAGGAGATCGCCGCGATTGAGCCATTCGCGGTGGACGGCACCGGCCTGCGTTGATCCGTTGGGCTATGTCTACGCGCTGATCGCGGCGGTGCTCTTCGGAGCGAACGGATCTCTTGCAAAGGTCGTGCTGGAGGCGGGGATCACCCCGGCCCAGCTCACCTTCGTGCGCGTACTCACCGTCACCCTCATCGCAGGGGTCTGGCTGCTCGCCACCGATCGGACCGCGTTCCGCATCGGCTGGCGGCAGCTTGGCATCATGGCCGTCCTCGGTGTCGTCGGCATCGCTCTGCTGCAGTGGAGCTACGCGGTCGCCCTGACGCTGCTGCCGGTCGGGCTCACGCTGCTGCTGGAGTACCTCGCCGTCGTCGCCGTCGCCGTGATCGCAAAACTCGTCTTCAAGGAACAGGTGAAGGCGAGGCTGTGGCTGGCCATCGCGCTGGTGCTCGTCGGACTCGCCCTCGTCGCCCAGATCGGTCGCGGCGACGTCTCGCCGATTGGCGTGCTCTTCGCGCTCGGCGCGGCGGCGAGCCTGACCGTGTACTTCCTCGTCGGCGAACGGCAGGTGACCGCCAGCTCGCCCCTGGTCGTCGCGTTCTGGGCGATGGGTTTCGCCGCGCTGTTCTGGGCGGTGTTCAGCGGCTGGTGGCAGGTGGACCCCGCGCTGCTGCTGTCTCCAGTTTCGCTTGGCGGTGCGCTGGATGCCGTCGTGCTCCCGGTGTGGATCCCCCTGGCCGTCACCGCGGTCGTCGGGACGTTCGCGCCCTTCCTGTTCTCGTTCCTCGCGCTCAAGCACCTGACCGCGACGGCCGCGGGCATCACGTCCTCTGCCGAGGTGCTGTTCGCGTTCGCCGTCGCGTGGCTCTGGCTCGGCGAGGCACTCGATCTGGCCCAGCTGCTCGGCGTCGCCATCGTGACCGCCGGGATCGTCCTGGCACAGACGGCCCGGGTCAACAAACTCATCGACCCGGAGCCGGCCGCCATCGCATTGCTCCCCGCCGACCGCGCCGACAATTAGGCGTGTCGGTGGTGTCTCATACGGTGACAGCGTCAGAGAAGTCCCCGACGAAGGAGCACCATGGCGTACGGCAGCACCCTCATCCGCTCACAGGCCGCCCCGCTGGGAATCACCGCGCCAGGCCTGAGCTTCGTACCCGTCCGCGACGGGCTCTGGCGGGTCACGACGCCCGCCGGGGCGATTCTCGGTCACATCGAGCGAAGCGAATCCGGTGCGGAGCACGGCCAGCGCTTCACCGCGCGTGCATTGCTCTCCGACGGCGTGCACTATTCCGGCCTGGGTGAATTCGGCGACGCGCAGACCGCGGCCGAGTGCTTTCGGTGATGGAACGCCAAGCGGGCGCGTGTCGAGAGGCGAGTTGAGGCGCGCCGGGCACAGGCGCGGGCGGCGCCCCGCTCCGCGGGTAGAGTGCGCCTCATGCAGTGGTTGAACGATTTCTCAGACTGGTTCTTTTCTTCGAGTGCGCAGCCGGTGGTCTTCGCCGCCGCGGTCATTGCAATCGCCATGATCGTCTCCGGCCTGCTCGCCGCGTGGATCGCTCGCGGCGCCACCAATCGACTGATCGCGCAGCGTGACGCGGAGATCAAGGCGGCCGCCATCATCGCGCTCGTCGACGCGTCAACCGAGGCATCGGTGTGGAACTCGCTCACGCCGCAGGAGCAGGTTCTCTCTGACCGCGCCGTCGGCCAGGCCGACATCCAGATCCGCATGCTGCCGATCCGCGGTTCCGCTGTCGCTGCCGACTGGGCAGCGCACCAGCTCCACGAGCTGAAGCGCGCATCCGCGACGTTCGGCTACCAGCTCGACCCGGCCGTCGCCGAGTTCCGCGATCGCATGGTCGAATGGCAGAGCAAGCCTGGACGCACCCGCAAGGTGTTCGCCAGCGATCTGGAGCGCTGGAAGCTCGCGTCGAGCGAGACCGAGCGCACCCTGCTCGCCGAACAGGATGCGTGGGTCGCCCAGCAGCACCAGGCGCAGTACACGACCCCGCTGGTTCCGCCGGCCGCCGCCGCGCCCACAGCACCGGTTGACACGCAGAAGCTCCTGGACGACGTTGACGCACTCCGCCAGCCGAGCGCCGCACCGGCGTCAAGCGAGTCCTAGGGCCTGTCGCTACCGCCACTGCTGAGTAGGCGGCAGAGTGAGGCACCCACATTTCCCATGCGGCACGGATGGATCACGACGCTCCGCCTCGACGGCAGCCCTCGGACGTCACGCGTGTGGTTCGTCGAGGATCGTGGCGTCGTGTGGATCGCAACCGCTGAAGTCAATCGAAAAGTCGCCGACATACGCCGCGATTCCCGATCAACCTTCGCGGTCGAGGGCCGTCACGGCGCGCACGCGATGACGGCGAGGATCGTACCCATCGACGTCGAGCCGAGCGTCCTGGCATCGTTCAAACGGGACTATGACGGATGGGACGCGGCAGACCCCGCCACGGACGGACCGCGTGTCCTGATTCGGCTGACGCGAAGGCCGCCGGCGAGCCAACGCGAGCTAGGCGCTGACGCCTAGCGCCACCAGGCGTCGGCCGGCGACGCCGGGGTGCGACGCTTGTGCTCGGTCGCGCGGTAGCGGCTCTCGATGGCGGTTGCGACGGAATCCGCCACGTCCTTGCCCTCGAGGTAGTCATCGATGTCGCTGTAGCTGAGCCCGAGATTCGCTTCATCGGTCTGGCCGGGGTTCTCGTCGAGGAGGTCGGCCGTCGGCGGCTTCAGGTAGAGCCGCTCCGCCGCCCCCAAATGCTGGAGCATGGAGCGACCCTGCCGCTTGGTGAGACCGCCGAGCGGCAAGAGGTCGGTGCCGCCGTCGCCGTACTTCGTGAAGAATCCGGTCACCGCCTCTGCGGCGTGATCGGTGCCGACAACCAGGTAGCCGAACTGCCCGGCGATCGCATACTGCGCGATCATGCGGGCGCGCGCCTTGACGTTGCCCTTGTTGAAGTCGGTGACGGCCTCTCCCGTCGCGTTCAGGAACTCGTCGGCGATGCCGTCGACGCCGGCCGCGATGTTGAACGTCACGGTCTGGGACGGCCGGATGAACTCGAGCGCGAGCTGCGCATCGTCCTCGTCACGCTGCACGGCGTAGGGCAGGCGCACGGCGACGAAGACCGGCGCGGTGCCGCCATCGGCCGAACGCGAGGCGGCGATCTCCTCGACGGCCAGCTGGCACAGCCGACCGGCCAGTGTGGAATCCTGACCGCCGCTGATACCGAGGACCAGGCCCTTCGCACCCGTGCGACCGAGGTAGTCGATCAGGAAGTCGACGCGTCGGCGAACCTCGACGGCCGGGTCGATCGTCGGGGTCACGTGGAGGTCGGCCATGATCTGGGACTGAAGCGCGCGCATGAGTCGAATCTAGCGCGCCGCCGCCGCTACCGACTCACGGGCCGAGCCTTCGCTATCATCACCAAACAGAACGTGCCGCAGTGGCGCAAGCAAGGAGCCCCGTGGACAGCAGCCCGATCACCTCACTCGTGGTCATCGCCGCGATCGCCGCCGCCGCCCCGCTGCTCGGGCGGGCAGTCGGCCGCGTCGTCAAGATTCCTCTCGTCGTCTTCGAGATCGTCCTCGGAATCCTGCTCGGGCCATCGCTGCTCGGCTGGGTGCAGCCGAACGAGTTCACCGAGATGCTCGCGGACTTCGGCCTGGCGATGCTCTTCTTCCTCGCGGGCAATGAGATCGACTTCGCCAGAATCAAGGGGCGACCGATGCAGCGCGCCGGTCTGGGCTGGCTGGTCTCGTTGGTCATCGGTGTCGGTGCCGGCATCCTCTTCTCCCCCACCGTCGGCGCCGGCGTGTTCATCGGTGTCGCCCTCACCTCCACGGCGCTCGGCACGATCATGCCTGTGCTGCGCGATGCCGGCGAGCTGCGGACGCCGTTCGGCATTTCGACGACGGCCGTCGGAGCCGTCGGCGAGTTCGGGCCGCTGCTGGCGATCACGCTCTTCCTCTCCGGCACGACGCCGCTGCACGCGACGCTCGTGCTCATCGGTTTCGCGGTCATCACCGGCGGCGCCATCTGGTTGGCCGCGAATGGAGCGGGCAAGCGCCTCCACGCGCTGATCACCTCGACGATCCACACGAGCGGACAGTTCGCGGTGCGCCTGGTGATCCTGATTCTCGTGTCACTCGTCGGGCTGAGCGTCGCGCTCGGCATCGACATGCTGCTCGGAGCATTCGCCGCCGGCGTGCTGTACCGACTGCTGCTTGCCGGGGCGCCGGAGCGGGACGCGGAGCTCGTCGAGGCCAAGATCGAGGCAATCGGCTTCGGCTTCCTCGTGCCGATCTTCTTCATCAACACCGGTGTCACCTTCGACCTCGGCGGCCTCGTCAGCGACCCCCAGGCACTGTTGTTGCTCCCTCTGTTCGTGGTCGCGCTCCTCGTGGTCCGCGGCCTGCCGAGCACGCTGGCGGCTCCTCCTGGCGCAGCACTCGCCGATCGCGGCGCGCTGCTGCTGTTCGGCGCGACGGGGCTCCCGATCATCGTCGCCGTCACCGCGATCGGTGTCGATCAGGGCGCGCTCGACACGGGCACCGCTGCGGCTCTCGTCGCCGCCGGCATGCTCTCCGTGCTGCTGTTCCCGCTGCTCGGTCTGGCACTGCACAAACGCTCTCCTGGATACGCCGTGCGGCCGCCGGACGCCGACATGACCGTCGAAGAGGCCTAGGGCTCCACGTCGATCAGCTCGTGGCCGGCCGCTTCGAGCACACCGCCGCCGGCCGTGACCGCGGCGACGAGCTCGTTCAGTTCCGAGCGCCGGTGTCCGCTCAGCGTAATGACGGCGCGGCTGCCGTATGCCGTTCCGAGAATATTCACACCGCGGTGCCGCAACTCGGCCTCGATTCGCCCGGCGTCGGCGTGGGGCAGCGCCAGCGTGTAGAGGGCGCGCCGCTCGCGGGCGATGACGTCTCCGCGCGCGTGCGCCACATCGACCGCGGAGAGCACGGAGTCCGAATAGGCCCGCACGAGGCCGCCAGCGCCCAGTAGAACGCCTCCGAAGTAGCGGCTGACCACGGCGACACTGTCGATGAATTCACGGCCAGAGAGCGCCTCCAGCATGGGTCGGCCAGCGGTTCCAGACGGCTCGCCGTCGTCGTTGGATCGTCGCAGCTGATCGGGGGCGGATGCCGCGCCGATCACGAACGCCGAGCAGTGATGTCGCGCGTTCCACTCCTCGCGCCTGGCCGCGTCGACGACGGCGCGCGCCTCGGCTTCACTCTCGACCCTCACGAGGCGGCAGAGGAAGCGCGACCGCTTGATCTCGATCTCGGTGTCGATGCGCGCACCGACACCGCCGCGCAGTGTGAGGTCCGGCATCCGCTGCCCTAGCCCCAGCCGAGCTCGTGGAGCTGTGCGTCGTCCATGCCGTAGAAGTGGCCGATCTCGTGCACCAGGGTGACGTGGACCTGATCGCGGAGCTCATCGACATCGTGGCAGTGCGCGAGGTGCGGGTCACGGTAGATCGTGATCAGATCGGGCAGCTCCCCGAACCCGTAGTGCTCACGGTGCGTCAGGGCGATGCCGTGATACAGGCCGAACAGCGAGAGCGAGCCGTCCTCCGGACGATCCTCGACCGAGAACTGAACGTTCTCGAGGCCGGCCATCATCTCGTCCGGCAGAGCGTCGAGCTCATCGGCGACGAGGGCTTCGAAATCCTCTTCGCTCATCTCGATCGGCATGCTCTGCCTCCGGAGGAGTTCGGACTTCAGAATTTCATTGGGGTGAGTAACGGGGCTTGAACCCGCGACCTCCTGGACCACAACCAGGCGCTCTACCAGCTGAGCTATACCCACCATGCACCTGCTTCTCGCGAACTCGAAGAAGGCAACTAGAAGAGTGTATTACATCCGAGAGGCGAAGTTGTTCACCACGTCGGCCGAGACGGCCTGAACCTGCTCGGTTGTGGGGCCGGGATCCGCGACAAATACGGCGCGTCGGTAATATTCGAGCTCCCGAATTGATTCCAAAATATCTGCCAGAGCACGGTGTCCGCCGTCTTTTTTAGGTGCGTTGAAGTAGACACGCGGGAACCAGCGACGCGAAAGTTCCTTGATCGAGGACACGTCGACATTGCGGTAGTGCAGGTGCGCGTCCAGGCGCGGCATGAATTTCGCCAGGAATGCGCGGTCGGTTCCGATCGTGTTGCCGGCCAAAGGGGCCTTCTGCTCGGTCGGGACATGCTTGAGCACGTACTCCAGCACCTGGTACTCGGCGTCCGCGACGCTCACACCACCGGGAATCTCCTCGATGAGGCCGGATGTCGTGTGCATGTTGCGCACGAAATCGTTCATGGACTCCAGTGCGGAGTCGTCGGGTTTGATCACGATGCTGAAACCCTCGTCAACGGCCTTGAGGTCGTAGTCGGTGATCACCACCGCAATCTCCACAAGTTCATCGACCTCGAGATCGAGGCCCGTCATTTCACAGTCGATCCAGACCAGACGGTCGCTCGCATTCGTCATGCGACCAGTCTACCGAGCGGCGCAGACGTCCCCCAGCGAATGCATTCAGGCTCAAGGGCCTGCGGTATCGTTGATACGTGCGCCTCCGTAGCTCAGGGGATAGAGCAGGAGCCTTCTAATCTCTTGGTCGCAGGTTCGAATCCTGCCGGGGGCACCAGAACAACAATCTCCCGGTGCATCCAGAACAACAATCCCCCGGTGCTTCTCATCTCTTGGTCGCAGGCAGGCGACAACCCGCGGGGGCGGGTTCAGGAGCCCTCCGGCGGGATCGTCGGCGTCGCCGATGGAGTCGACGGGGCATCCGGCGCGGTGAGCTCGGCGATCGCGTGTTCGAAGGCAGCGAGCGTCGCGGCGTCGACCGCACCAGTCGGCTCGACGCCGAGCTCGGTCTGGAACGCCTGCAGCGCCGTGGTGAGCGCATCGGTCCACACCCCGTCGACCGGTCCATCCCAGAAACCGACGAGCTTCAGCGTCTGCTGCACGGCAGCCGTCGACGCCAGCGACTTCTGAGCGGCTGCGCCTCCGAGCGCCACGAGTTCGGCCTGAAGCGCTGCGGCCGTCGCCTTGTCGACCGTGCCTGTGACAGGCAACGCGTTGGCCGCCTGGAGGTCCTCGACCGCCTGCACGGTCAACGGCCCAGACACGCCGTCGACGGTGCCGGAGTAGTACCCGGCCGTAGTGAGGTCCTGCTGGAGGGCGATCGTATATGCGCTGACGGCCGCCTCGGCCTGCACGTGCTGATCGTCGGTGAGGCATCCTGCATCGGCAAAGAGCCTGAGCCACGCCAACTCGAGCGCGACGACCGCGCTGTTGAACTGCTCGGATGCTTCGGCGAGTGGCGTCTGCGCCGTGACGGCTGTTTGCGCCTCATCGAAGTCGGCCTCGGCCTGTTTCACGCGGTCGACGGAGGAAGCGGGCGCCAGCGGCGTGCTAGTTGCGGTCGCGGTCGTCTCACCGATCGAGGGCGTGCCAGGCGGCCCCGCCTCGGCCGCGGCCAGTGCCGTCTGGGCTTGAACGAGATCCTGCTGGGCGACCACGAGAGTCTGCTGCGCAGCAACCGCGGCTTCAGCGCCGTCGAACGCGTCGTCACGGGGATCGGCGAGATCGGCGCCCGCCACCTGAACGTCACCGACGGTCGGTGCGGTGTCGTTCAGTACGTCACCGTACCGATCGAGTGCGTCGATGTAGACGCGGCTCGCGCCGCAGAACTCCTTCGATGCGCGTCCAGCTCGGCCTGAGCGCTCGCCACAGCCTTCTCCTTCGCAGCGACCTGCGCTTTGGCCCGGTCGACGCTATCGGCACCCTCGGCGCATCCGGCGAGCCCCGCCACAATGGCGATCGATACCACGGCGGCTGCAAGGACCCCCGACAGCCTTGAGCGATCTGCGTTCACGCGCATCCTCCGATCATGAGATGGCAGGTTGTCACATCATGGCACCGGGGCAGGCCGCGCGCGACACATTCTTTCGCGCTTCTGATCGCTTCACGCGGCAGAAGCTGCGGCTTCGCGGTCGGCACGTCGGGCGCGATAGCGCTGTTTCTACCGCGGCAGCGCCGGGCGGCATCCTCTCACTACGGTTCGATGTTCTGCAGCTCCGCCGCCAACCGTCGCGCCTTGGCACGCTTGATGAGGCGAGCGACGACGAACCAGACCATCAGCGCGAGGATGGCGACGACGACGATGTCGGAGAGGACGCCGCTCCACTGCTCGAGGATGGGCTTGATCGCGGGGCCGAATGCGAAGCCGAGGCCGATCCACACCCCGTTCCAGAGGCCGGAGCCCGCAGCGGTGTACGCGGAGAACGTCCAGAACGGCATCCGCTCGACGCCGGCCGGGATCGAGATGAACGAGCGCACGAGGGGTACGCAGCGACCAAAAAACACGGCCATACCACCCCAACGGCTGAAGAAGGTCTCTGCCCGGTCGAAGTCCTCGTGCTCCATGAGCGGAACCCGTCCGACCAGACGGCGGGTGCGATCTCGCCCGAGTGCCGCGCCGATCCAGTACCACGCCCACGCGCCGATGAGGGCTCCGGCTGTCGCTGCGGCCCACGCGAGCCAGAAGTTCATCCGGCCTTCGAACGCGAGGAATCCGGCGCCGGGCAGGACGGCCTCAGAGGGGATCGGCGGCACGAAGGTCTCAATCAGCACGGCCAGGCCGACGCCGATCTCACCGAGCGTCTCCATGAGGCTGAGGACCCAGCCGATGAAACCGTCGTAACCGGCGGTGGGATCGGTCGCTGCTGTCATCAGGCGCGCTAGGGGCATGGCTGAGGTGTTCTCCACTCGTGGGATGTCGGTCATTCGGTGCGTGCAGGTTGTGACGATGGCTGTTCCGTCACGGTGGATGCCCCATTATCCCGAGGCCGGCCTGAACGGGGCCTGAGCGGGCACCGTGCACCAGTGAATTCCCACCCCCAAACCGAGCAGAACTCGGGTTTGACACGCCGTATGGGATGCCGCATGCTGTGCTGGCAGCTTCGCCCACGCAATTGTCACGATGGAGTGTCATGAAATCGGTTCGCCGTCCCGTTGTAGCGCTGTCCAGCATGGCGATCCTCGTCCTGGTACAGGCCGTCGCCGACCCCACCGGTCTGCTTGCGCTCGTCGGCTGGCCGGGCGCAGCGCTGCGTTTCGACCTGGGCCTCTGGCCGCTCGCCCCATACGTGATCTTCGTCCCCGTGCTCCTCGGCGTCACCTGGTGGGCGACGCTCAGAGCAGGCGACCGCTTCTGGATGCACACCGCAGGCCTGACCCTCGCCGTGCTCCTCGCCCAGGCCACCGCCTGCTTTGCGATGACATGGGATGCCGCGACCGCCGTCTGGGCCGCAGGGTACGTGGCGGTCAAGGCCGTGCCGGCCGCGCTCATCGTCGCCGGATTCAGCCGCTGGTTCGGCGGCCCGCGTGAGCGGTTGACGTTCAGCGCCGGATCGGTGTGGCCGCCGGCCGTGCTCTTCGCCGGCATCGCGCCGCTCGTCGCCGGTCTCTGGTGGACCGGTGCGGCCTACGCGCCCGGCATCCCCGTTGCCCGCCCCGAGCGCGGCGCCCTCGCCATGATCGTTGCGGTTGCGCTGCTCGCCGGTGTCACCGCGGTGTGCCTGCGCTGGACGCGCCTGCGCGTTCCCGGCGTGCTGGGTGGCTGGCTCGCCGCACTCATCGCGGGCGGAATCGTCGGACTCGTGCAGGGCGCGGTCAGCATCGTCGTCGACGGTGGAGTGAGCGGCGATGTCTGGCCGCTGATGGTCACCTACATCGCGGTCGCAGACGGGCTCGCCTTCGGCGCCTGTGTCGGCTGGGTCGTCGGGCTGGGCGCGCTCGCCACGGACCGGGTCCTGGCGAGAAGCTCGGCCCGCACGCCGATGCTCGTCGCCGCCTCCGTCGCCGTGGTCGCGCTGGCCGCAGCGCTGCTCGTTCCTGCGCTCGGCACCGGGTCCGCCGCTGCCGCATCCGCCGCCCCGGCAGGATTCCTCCGCGCCGACGGTGACATCATCACGGATGGCGATGGCAATCAGGTGTTGCTCCGCGGAGTCAACGTCAATCAGCTCGTCGATTTCTACCAGCCACAGCCCGATGTTCCCGTGACGCGGCCACTGACGGAGGACGACTACGCCGCCATGGCGGAACAGGGCTTCAACGTGGTGCGCCTGAACCTGTCGTGGTCGGCCCTCGAACCAGAGCGCGGCACTCTCGACCCCGAGTACGTGGAGCAGATCACGGATGCCGTCGGCTGGGGCAAGCGGCACGGGATCTACACCGTGCTCGACATGCATCAGGACTCCTGGTGGAACGGACCGACGGAGGAGGGAACGGCGTGCAGGCCGGGAACGGAGCCGATGTGGGGCTATGACGGCGCGCCGGAGTGGGCGACGATCACAGACGGAGCGCCGCGCTGCCAGTTCATGGGGCGCGACATCTCCCCCGCCGGGAACCGCGCGTTCCAGCACTTCTACTTTGACACCGACGGCGTGCAGAGCGCACTCGCCCGCAGCTGGGGCGAGCTCGCCGGACTCTTCGCCGACGAGCCGATGGTGGCCGGGTTCGACCTGCTGAACGAGCCGGGGTTCGGGCAGACGGCACCGGTCACAACCTCTCACCAGCTCGGTCGCTTCTACGATCGGGCGATCCAGGAGATCCGCGCGGCCGGCGCGCCCCAGATCGTCTTCTTCGAGCCGAGCATTCTGTGGTCGGGCCTCGGCTTCGACTCGGGGCCGACGCCCGGGTTCACCGACGACGACAACATCGTCTTCTCGCCGCACCTCTACGCAGAGTCGATCACGATGGACCGCGACCTCGGCATCCCCCCGATCGTCAGCCTCGAACGTCAGTTCACGCTCGCGGAACGCGTCGCCGCCGAGTATGGAGCGCCGCTCTGGTCGGGTGAATACGGCTATTGGGGCGAGGACGATGACGTGCTCCAGCGTCTGAACCGGTATGCGGACGCGGAGGACGAGCACATTCTCGGCAGCGCCTACTGGGTGTGGAAGCAGGCCTGCGGCGACCCCCAGAACGGCATCGGCCCCGTGGGCAACGCCCTGATGATGCAGGACTGTGCGACGGGCGGCGACGCACCGCCGAAGGCGGATCTGCTCGCGGTCCTGAGCCGCGCGTACCCGCGCACCTCCCCCGGGGTGCTCACCTCGCTCAAGGCCGATGGAGCAAGCCTCGAGCTTGCCGGCACCACGCCGGAGCGCAGCTGCGGGCTCGAGGTCTGGATTCCCGGCACCGGCGAACCGGAGCTGGCGACCACGGGGCTCACGGATGTCGAGAGCGTCGCCGTGCCCGGCGGCTGGAGCATCACGGGCTGCGCTGAGGGCGACTACTCGCTGTCGACCGCCCCGTAGCCGTCGATCGCACCGCCGGGTGAGCGCGTCGAACGCCTGCTCGCGGCCCGCGAAACCTGCACGGGCCCGGTGAATTCACCGGGCCCGTGCAGAGAACGCGGGCCCCGCCGGGGGCCGCACGCGGAGCCTCCCGTAGAATTCACCGTTGGCCCTTGAGCGCACGAGCGCGGGGCGAAGGAGAACAATGAGCCTGATCAGGTTGCACGACGTCGAGGTCCGCTTCGAGAACACGCAGATTCTGCGCGAGGCCTTCCTCCGCCTCGAGACCGGGGATCGGATCGGCCTGATCGGTAAGAACGGTTCGGGCAAATCGACGATCCTCAAGCTGATCCTCGAGCAGGTGACCCCGGATGCCGGCACCGTCACAGTCGAGCAGGGCGTCAGAATCGGCTATTTCTCGCAGTTCTCCGAGCTCGACGGGTCCTCGACGATCCTCGAGGTGCTCGACGGGCTGTTCGCACACGTCAAGCTCGTCGAAGCGGAGCTGGCCGGCATCGACGCGGACATCGCCGCCGGACCGTCCGCCGACGAGCTGGACCGGCTCATCCACCGCCAGGCCGAACTGTTCGAGCAGATGGACCACATCGACGGTTGGGATTACAGCCGCCACATCGACACGGCGCTCAGCACGCTCGGCTTCTCTGAGGCACACCGCAACAGCCCGATCGACCAGCTCTCCGGCGGCTGGCGCAACCGCGCGGCGCTCGCGAAGCTCTTGCTCGAGCGCCCAGACGTGCTCCTGCTCGACGAGCCGACCAACTACCTCGACGTCGCAGGCGTGGAGTGGCTTGAGGCCTGGTTCCGCGACTTCCGCGGTGCCGCGATCATCGTCTCGCACGACCGTCGCTTCCTCGACTCCGTCGTGACCCGCATCATCGAGCTCGAGAACTTCCACCTGCACGAGTACCCGGGCAACTTCGGCGAGTATGTCGTGCAGAAGCAGTTCCGGCTCAAGACGCTGCAGGCCCAGTTCGTGCACGAGTCGGAGTTGCTCGCCTTCGAATCGGAGGGCATCGCCGACCGCCGCGAGGCGGCGAAGGCCGCCAGCCGCAAGCTCGGCACGCAGCTGGCCACGATCAAGAAGTCACGCGCACCGCGGCCAGTCGACGAGATCATCACCGAGATCTACCGTTCGCTGCACGTGAAAGACGTGCTCTGCCGCGTAGAGTCGATCGGGAAGGCGTTCGGCGAGAAGCAACTCTTCGACGACCTCAGCTTCGAGATCCGCCGCGGCAACCGCTTCGTCGTGCTCGGGGCGAACGGCAGCGGCAAGTCGACGCTCCTCAAGGTACTCACCGGCGAGGAACGTCCGGACACCGGCAAGGTGAACTGGGCTGGCGGCGTCGGCGTCGTCTCCTACAACCAGATGCTCGACGACCTGGATGACGACGACACGGTCACCCACGCCGTCAACGCCCTTCCGGGCAGCCTCGCCTTCTCGGCGACGCGCAAGTCTGTCAACCGCTTCCTCGCAATGTTCCAGTTCTCGGAGGCCGACCTCAAGCAGAAGATCGGCAACCTCTCCGGTGGGCAGCGGGCCCGCGTCGCCATGGCGCAGTGCCTGCTCTCCGGTGCGTCTGTCCTGTTGCTGGATGAACCGACGAACCACCTGGACATGTCGAGCACGCAGGTGATGGAGCGCGCACTGGTGCACTTCCCCGGCGCCATCGTCACCGTCAGCCACGACCGTTTTTTCAGCGAGAAGGTCGCGAACCGCTACCTCGTGTTCGGGACCGACGCCTCTGCTCCCGGCACGATCGCGGTGCGCGCGGCCTGACGCCGGCGTCGGATCACGGCGACGCCGCCGGCAGCGCAGGCGAGAACCAGCGCGGCGATCATGACGACGAGGTTCGGCACGCTGGCACCTGTCTCCGCGACCCACGACTCGATCGCGAAGAGCGTGCTCGTCGGCAGCCCGGCACCGACACCGTCGGCGCCGATGACGAGCAGGAAGACGCCGAGGCCGAGTGAGAGCGCCCCGGAGATGATGGCGTGCCAGCTGTTCGTCCAACGCCCGATGTGCACGAGGCGCGGGCGCAGCCAGGCGGTGCGGCCGCGCTGAATGCGCTTCCACGCCAGCGCGAGCACGAGCAGCGGCAGCGTCATCCCGAGCGCATAGATGGCCAGCAGGATGCCGCCATAGACCGGATTCGCTCCGACCGCGGCGATCGTCAACACCGAGCCGAGGATCGGCCCGGTGCAGACGCCGGCGACTCCGTAGGCTGCGCCGAGGAGATAGACGGCGATGCTGCTGCCGGTATCCTTCGACTCCCGCCGCCCGAGAGTCGGCAACTGGATGCCGAGAATCTGCACGATGCCGAGCGCGATCACGACGATCGCTGCGATGGTCACGAGCAGCCCCTGGTTGGCCAGCAGGAAGGCTCCGACCGCGCCGGCGAGAACACCGAGCGGCACGAGGGTGGTCACGAGCCCGAGGTAGAACAGCCCGGTGCGCGCGACCAGCGTGGCCGGATCGGTGAACGCGTACGCGAAGAACGCGGGGAGCAGCATCACCGAGCAGGGGCTGAGCAGGCTGAGCACTCCGCCGAGGAGCGCGCCGAGGTAGCCGATGTCCATCAGTGACCCGCCGCTGCGAGCTCCTGGTCGATCACGTCGCGGAACGCGCTGAGCGGCTGCGCGCCGCGCACGGGGGTGTTGCCGACGATGAAGGTCGGCGTGCTGCTCACGCCGATCGCCGTGGACTCCTGCGCCTCGCGGACGACGCGTTGCGCGTGCGCCGGGTCGTCGAGCGCGAGGGTGAAGGCGTCGACGTCGAGCCCGGGCACTGCGGCGGCGACACCGAGCAGCGCGTCGCGGTTCCACTCGGTCTTGCCGGTTGGCGATGTCGCGTACAGCGCTTCGGCGTACTCCCAGAACATGCCCTGCGCGCCGGCGGCGTGCGCGGCGATCGCCGCATCGGGCGAGGTCTCCCCCAGCACGGGCGCATCGCGCCACTCGATGCGGACGAGGCCGGCATCGACGTACTCAGTCATCAGCGTCGGCAAGACCTCGTTGGCGAAGACGGAACAGTACGCACAGCGGAAGTCGGCGTACTCGATGAGCACGACCGGCGCATCGATGGAGCCCCGCGCCGCGGTGTCTTCCGGGTCACGCCTGGCGAGCTGGGAGAGCTGCGGCGCATCGCTCGCCTGGCCCGTGGCGGGCGCCGACGTCGTTGGCGCAGGGGCCGCGCCCGGGGCCGGCTGGTTCTGGGCGATGACGCCGATGATCGCGACAACGACGATGATGACGCCGGCGAGGATGCCGGTGATCCAGAGTCGGGTGGAGCGCTGTCGATTGTGAACCGCTTGTGATGCCAAAACTGTTGTGTCTCCCCGACCTTGACCGACTGGTCCACGTAGAGTACAACATGTATCCAAGAGGCACGCTCAGGGAAGTGTGCCAGTGGATCGGTGCACAGGAAGGCGCGACATGGTCGATTCACCCAGCGCCGCAGAACGCGTGCACACCGCCATTCGGGCCGGGATCATGAGCGGCTTCTATGCACCAGGAAGCATGCTCAGCGAGGCCGAACTCGCCGCGGCCCACGGTGTGAGCCGCACGCCGGTCCGCGCCGCACTGTCGCGGCTCCAGGAGGAAGAGTGGGTGACCGTCTATCCCAAGCGCGGCGTCCTCGTGCGTGAGCTCAGCGCACAGGAGGCGTACGACTTCGCCGATGCCAGGCACCTGTTGGAGAGCAGCTGCGTTCAGCGCACGCGTCCGGCGGAGCGCGGACTCCTCGCAGACAGGCTCAGCGCACTCCTCGACGCGCAGGAGAGGGCGCTCGCGCCTCGCGAGTTGCCTGAGCTGATCGAACTCATGCTGGCCTTCCACCGTGGCTTCGTCGAGGCCGCTGGCAATGAGACCCTGCTCGAACTCTACGACCGCCTCAACGCACGGCACGCGATGATGATGATCCAGCGCCAGGATGCCTTCTTCGCGCGCTCGGATGCGGTGATGGCCGAGCACCGATCGCTCATCGCCGAGCTGCGCGCCGGCGACTGGGCGGCGTTCACGGCGACGCTGCGCACGCACATGATCGACGCCGAGTCCCTGCAACCCGGCATCGGCTGACGATCACACGGCGCGCGCTACGCGGCATCCGATCGGGCCACCGTAGCCTGTAGGCATGGCGACATTCCGGGTTGGGCGATTCTTAGGCGTTCTGGCTGGGGCGGTGGCGATTCTCGCCGTCGGCGTCTACGCACCGGCCACGCTGCTCGGCCCGCTGCCCGCCGCATCGGCCACGCCGGCGGACTCCCTGCCCACCGCGGATGCCGCAGGCCCCGTGCTCGGCGAGAACGGTGCAAGCGCCGTCATCCTGAGCGGAGACACGGCGCCATTCGCCATCGGCGGTTCGACTGATCCCCTGCCGATGGCCTCCATCGCGAAGCTCGTCACGGCCCTCGTCGTACTTGACGCGAAGCCGCTCGAGCCGGGGGCGGCCGGAGAGACCCGCGTCATCGGCACCGAGGACTACCAGGACTACATCGACTACAGTCGCGACGGAGCCCGCACCGTCGTCGTGTTCCCGAACGAGAAGTGGACGCAGCGGGAGATGCTGCAGGCTCTCATCCTCGGCTCAAGCAACAACCATGCCGACACTCTCGCCCGCTGGGCATTCGGCGGAGTCGACGCGTACCTCGCTGCGGCGTCCAGCTGGCTCGCCGAGCAGGGCCTCGACACGATCAGCGTCGCCGACACGAACGGCCTCTCCCCCGAGAGCCGGGGCACCGCCGCCGACGTGACGCGCCTGGCCGCACTCGTGCAGGCGGAACCGGTGATCGCCGAGATCCTGGCGAACCCGCCGTCGGCGCTCGTGAACAATCGCGGCGTCACGAACACCACGGCGTATCTGGCCGAGGATGGCGTCACCGGAATCTCGCGCAGCTACACCGACGAGGCCGGCGTCTGCCTGCTCTTCACCGCGAGCGTCCCGGCCCCGGCTGGTTCAACGGAGACGGAGCCGCTCACGTTCTCTGCCGTCTACCTCGGATCGCCGGATTACGACACCCTCGAGGCGGATGTGCGCGCACTCATGGCCAGTGCGGCAGCAGGCGCCGGCACGGTTCCGCTGATCGAGAAGGGCGCGACGTACGCGACGATCAGCACGCCATGGGGCGCGACGGCATCCGCCGTCGCCATCACCCCGCAGGAGCGCAGGGCCTGGGCCACGCATGACGCCAGCATCGATGTGCAGCTCGACGACTTCAGCACTGGGTCGGTCGGTGCGATCGTCGGCAGCGTCACGGTCGCGACCACGGGCGGCGAGCATCGCTCACGGCTGCAGCTTGACCGCGCGATCACCGACCCAGGCGCGCTCTGGCGCCTGACGAACCCGGTGCCCGTGATCGGCACGCTGCTCGCCTCGCTGCAGGAGTAGTGCCGCGGGGCTGACCAGCTAGTCCGCCTCGCACACGACGAGCGCACGCTCGCGCGGATTCTCGCGCTCCTCGTAGTCCAGCCACTGGCGCTGCCACTCGTCCCAGTGGGCGTCGAAGCCGCCCGCGTCACGGGCGAGCGCCCTGTCCTTGCGCACGGTGTCGTCCGCGCTGACCCACACCGCGATGTCTGCCAGGTGCGCGGCATCACCGATGAACGCTCCGCAGCCCTCGATGACAACCGGACGCTCCGGATCGATGGCGTGCCACTCCGCCGGAGCACCATCGGCCCAGTCCCAGCGCCGCCAGCCAGCCGGCCGCCCGGCCGCGCGCGCAGCCAGCAGACCGGAGCGCAGCTGCTCGGCGCCGGCGACGAGGCCGCCCCAGCCGGGATAGACGTCGTCGAGGCGAACCAGTTGCGGGGCGGCATCCGTCGGCCATGCCGCGATGAGCCGGTCGGCCAGCGTGCTCTTGCCCGCACCGCTCGGGCCGTCGACCACGACCACCGCGGCGCGCGGGGCGGCCAGGATCAGCTCGAGCAGCGGGCGGATGTCGGCGCCGGCATCAGCCTCAGCGCAGCACAAAGTTCCAGCTCCCCGTGGCGACCGCCACCGTGACGGAGGCCGCGGCGATCGCGAACCCGACGGCAATGGCGAACCAGTCCGGAGCGCCGAAGAGCGATTCGCGGGCCCAGCTGCGCCGGGTGGAGCCACCGAAGCCGCGGGCCTCCATGGCCGTGGCCAACTTGCTGCCGCGCCGGATCGAGAGCACGAGCAGTGCGAACGCCTGCCCGAGCAGGCGCCGGAGCAGGCCGCGGTCGGCGACACCGCGGGCACGTCTGGCCAGCTGCAGCGATCGCCAGTCGTCGATGAACAGGCCGACGAGGCGCAGCGCGGCGAGGGCGCCGAGCACGAAGCGACTCGGCAGCTTCGCCACCTGGGCGAGGCCGTCGGCCAGTTCGGTCGGGTCGATCGTGATGAACAGCACGACGGCGGGCAGCGCGATGGCGAGCACGCGCATGCAGGTGGCGACGCCGATCGCCACAGAGCCCTCTGTCACGTGCACCAGCCAGAACTCGACGTAGGTCTCGCCGGATGCCTGACCGTAGAGCACCATGCTGAATCCGGTGAGCGGTGCGGCGATCCACACGGGCAGACAACGGGCGCTGAAGATCACCCTCCCGAGCCCGCCGGCGCAGAGCACCGCGATCTCGAGCAGCAGGGCGACCGTCGCAGACACCCAGTCGAGAGTGAGCACGAGCGCGAGGGTGATCGGGATCGTGGCGGCGATCTTCGCCACCGGGTTCAGCCGACCGAGCGCGCTCGTCGTGCCGACGGGCGTCATGACGCTCATCGGCGGACCTCCTGGCCGGCGTGCGCGCCGAGCACGTACTCCTCGTCGGCGATGGCCCGCACGAAGGCTGCATCGTGCGTCACGGCGACGAGCGCGTGGCCGTCGTCGACGAGCCCGGCCAGGAGCGCGAGCAGCTCGCGCCAGGTGCGAGCGTCCTGCCCGAATGTCGGTTCGTCGAGCACGAGCATGCGCGGGCGCGTCGCGAGCACGGTGGCAACGGAGAGGCGGCGTTTCTCGCCGCCGGAGAGGGTGAATGGATTCGCCTCGGCGAGGTGGCTGAGCCGCAGCCTCGTGAGCAGCTCGTCGATGACGGCGCTCACCTCGGCAGCGCTCGCGCCGACGGCTTTCGGGCCGACGGCGAGCTCGTCCCGCACCTTGGCGGTGAGGAACTGGTGCTCCGGGTCCTGGAACACCGTTCCGACACGGGTGAGCAGCTGGCGGGACTTCCAGCGGATCGGAGCGGGGCCGGCCCCCTGCGCCAGAGCGTCCGTGGCGATGAGCTCGCCTCCGGTCGGGGGCAGCAGTCCGGCCAGCGTCAGCGCGAGCGTCGACTTGCCCGCGCCGTTCGGGCCGGTGATGGCGAGCGCGCGGCCGGCCTGTACGCCGAGCTCGATGCCGTCGGCAACGGGATGCCGCGGCATCCGACTCACCGCCAGGGAGCGCGCCTCGAGCAACGGCGTCGGCTCGGCCGTGCGCCGTCGCTCCGGCGCTGCCGGTGCGTGACCGGGAACCCAGACTCCGGCGGCCGCAAGGCTCTCCCCCTGTTCGCGGAGCACACGCTCCGGCTCGCCGTCGGCCAGCACGCCGCCGTCGGCGCCGAGCACGATCACGCGGTCGACCAGCGGCAGCCACACCTCGACCCGGTGCTCGACGACGACGAGCGTCGTCGACCGGTTCTCGAGCACGCGGGCGACGGCCTGTTGCACCTCGACGACGCCGGCCGGATCAAGGTTCGCCGTCGGCTCGTCGAGGAGCAGGAGGCCGGGGCGCATCGCCAGCGCGCCGGCCAGGGCCAGTCGCTGTTTCTGCCCGCCGGAGAGGGCCGAGGTGCTCCGGTCCAGCCCGACGTCGAGCCCGACGGCGTCGAGGGATTCCCGCACGCGGCGCCAGATCTCCTCGCGGTCGAGGCCGAGATTCTCGCAGCCGAAGGCCACGTCGTCGCCGACCCTGGCCAGGATGACCTGGGAGTCCGGGTCCTGCAGCACGAGGCCGCTCCGGCCCCGTGCTGTGGCGGCCGGCATCCGGTCGATGAGCAGCGCGCCGCTGTGCTCGCCCTCCTCCTCGCCGCCGAGCACGCCGGCGAGGCCGTGCAGCAGGGTCGACTTGCCGGCGCCGGATGCGCCGAGAAGCAGCACCCTCTCCCCGGCCGAAATCGAGAAGTCGACGCCGCTGACCGCCCAGGAACTGCGGCCGGCGTGCCGCCAACCCCAGCCCTGTACGTCGACGCGCGCCGCGCCCTGCTGCCCGGTCACGGGTCAGGCCGAGATCCGGGCCTGCCGGCCCGAGGCGAAACGGCTGAGTGCGCCGGTGGCCGCGAGCCCGCGCACGGCGAACCACGACAGCGCCCCGGCGATGACGGCACCGCCGACGACGGCCGAGATCGTGTAGATCACGATGAACTCGGTGGCGGCGCCCGGGTACCAGAGCAGCAGGTCGTTCACGGCCATGCCGAGGCCGGCGCCCGCTCCGGCGAGGATCGCGACCGGCAGGGTCCAGTGGCGGTACAGGAAGAGCAGGAACACCAGCTCTGCGCCGAGGCCCTGCACGAGGCCGGCCTCGATCGTGAGGAATCCGCCCCACTGGGTGCCGACGAGCGCCGAGACGACTGCGGCCAGGGTGGAGGTGTACACGGCGGCACCCGGCTTGCGGATGACGAGACCGCCAAGCACGCCGGCGAACAGCCAGACGGCCGCGAGCGCCGCCTGCATTCCGGGCAGCGCCACCTTCAGCGGCGAGCTGACCGTCTCCCAGGCGAGCCCCCAAGCCCAGAAGATGACACCGGCGGCGACGCCGAGGACGCTGGCGACGACGATGTCGACGACCCGCCAGCTGCCGATGCGCGCCGGAGCCGCGTTGGATGACCCGCTGTTTGAGTGATTGTGTGGTGCGATTGTTGCATGCACTGTTCGTGCCCTTTCGTTCGATGAAAAGAGGGCACGGGTATGAGATTGTTTCTGCCTCCCTGCGCTGGCATGATCCAGATCAGGTTCGACGGTCGAAGCTTGATCAGCTTCCTCTCAGCCCGGCTCACCGGACTCCCGTGTTCGTCATCGAGTATAGCCCCGCCCCCGCGACTCGGCATTCGGGGCGCAGCAGAGCGGCTAGCATCGCAGCATGGGCATTGTGATCTTGCTGCCGTTGGCGGCGCTGATGATCGCGCTGCTCGCACTCTCCGTGCGCCGCCGCCGACGGATCGCGGCTGGCCTGCCGGTTCGCGCCGCGATGTCCGACCGGATCGCCTCGCTGGTGGCGCGCTACCGCGCCCGCTGAACGCGATAGCGCAGGTGCAGCACCCGGTTGCCCTGCAACACCTCTGGATCCTCCAGCAACTGCTGTGCGTTGACCGACCCGAAGTAGCGCTTGCCTGACCCGAACACGACGGGTGCGACATCCATGCGTACCTCGTCGACCAGGCCGGCGGCGAGCACCTGGCCACCAACGTCACCCGCGGCGACCTCGACAGTGCGGTCCCCCGCGAGCTCGTGGGCCATGGCCATGGCCGCCTCGACGCCGTCGACGAAGTGGAACGGCGCGTTTGGGTCCCAGCCATCCGGCTGCGGACGGTGTGTCACGACGACCACGTGGTCGATCCCGCTCGGGGGCGTCCCCTCCCAGCCGTCCGTCAGGTCGAAGACGTGGCGGCCGACGACCGTCACCCCGATCTGATCCCAGTACGGCCGGATGTACTCGTAGGACGTCTGCGACACCATCAGCACGCCGCTCTCGTCCAGGGGGACATCACCGCTGGTCAACCAGTCGAACAGTGGTCCTGGCTGGTCGTTCTCGTCGGCGATGAAGCCGTCAGCAGACACCGAACCGTACATGACCACCGTGCCCACGAGGCTCTCCTCTGCCTGGGTTGCCCCCGCGTCAGCTCTTGAGCGCGCGGATGACGCGGGACAGCGCCCAACCGGCGACGCAGACGAACGGCGTCGCAACTGCCAGCAGCGAGACGACATTCGGCTCGAAGCGGAGCACGCCGTCACGTTTGACGTAGGCGCCGATCGGGATGGCCGCTCCACCGCCGCCGCCACCACCCAGCGCGGAATCTGATGAGCCTCTGTCGGGCGCCCCACCACCGCCGAAGCCGTACCAGGCGAGGGCGACGGGGACCATCGACTGTCCGTCGACCTCGACCTTGTCTCCGTAGACCATCGATGCTCCGCCACCGCGGACGGAATCGGCCAGCTGCACAGCAATATTGCTCATGCCGACACGCTACCCCTCGGGCGGCGACCTGACCAGTGCCGCCGGCTTCAGCATGCCCTTGCCAAAACGGGCCGTGACCTCGTCGACGGCCAGTTCCGCGTCCCGCCACTCCTCATCCGGGTCCCACAAGCCGAGGCTCCCACCGCCGACACCGAGCTGCTCCGCGCGCACACCGATGAGGCGAACCCGCTTGCCCTCCGCACCCAGCGCGTCGAAGGCGGCGAGCGCCTCCTCATAGATGCGCCTGCCGACGTTCGTCGGCTCGGCGAGCGTGCGCGACTTCGTCACCGTGCTGAAGTCGCTGTAGCGCAGCTTCAGCACGACGGTCCTCGCCACGAGCTCAGCGCGGCGCAGCCGGGCGGCGACGTCATCCGATTGCCGCAGCAGCGCACGTCTGATCTCGCGGATGTCGGTGATGTCGTAACTGAATGTGGTCTCGTGGCCGATACTCTTCTCTTCGCGCTCCGTGCTGATCTCGCGCGGGTCGAGCCCGTTGGCGAGGCTGTGCAGCTTGAGGCCGAGCGCGGGGCCGAGCGTGGACTGCAGGACACCGAGCGGTGTCTCCGCGACATCCGCGACCCGTTTGAGCCCCAGCTTCTTCAGCTGGGCCTCTGTCGCCGCGCCGACGCCCCAGAGGGCGCTGACCGGCAGCGGATGCAGGAACGCCAGCGTCTGGTCGGCCGGCACGACGAGCAGGCCGTTGGGCTTGGAACGCCCGGAGGCGAGCTTGGCGACGAACTTCGTTGACGCGACGCCGACCGAGCAGGTCAGCCCCGTTTCCGCGAGCACCCGGGCCCGCAGCAGTTCCGCGACGACGCGGGGTGAACCGAGCAGCTTGGCCGCGCCGGAGACGTCGAGGAAGGCCTCATCGATGCCGAGGCGCTCGACCAGCGGCGTCATGTCGTCGAAGATGGCCATCACCTGCGCCGAGAGCTCGGCATAGCGGTGCATCCGCACAGGGACGACGACGGCATTCGGGCATCGCCGAAGCGCCAACGCCATCGGCATCGCCGAGTTCACGCCGTAGCGACGGGCCTCGTAGTTGGCTGCGGACACCACGGAACGCGGGCCCAGGCCACCGACGACGACCGGCTTGCCCGCGAGGTCCGGATTGTCCAGGAGCTCGACGGATGCGAAGAACGCGTCGAGGTCGACGTGCAGGAACGGCGTCCGCGAGTCGTCGGCGCCCGGTGCACTCACCTGCCGCGTCGACCCGTCTTGCTTGCTCACCCTTCGAGCGTAATGCCGCCCGCTGACAGCGTGGTCAGCGCAGCGTCTTCTCTGTTCCCGCAATGCGCTGTGCGATGTAGATCGGAACGATCGACACCAGCACCAGCACGACGGCGATGACCGACACGATCGGGGCCTGGTTCGGCCGGAACATGTTGTTCAGGATGAAGATCGGCAGAGTCGTCACCCCGGAGCCGGCGGTGAATGTCGTCACGATGATCTCGTCGAAGCTCAGCGCGAAGGCGAGCAGACCCCCCGCGAACAGCGCGGAACGCAGCTGCGGAAAGGTGACAAGGCGGAAGGTCGTCCAGAGCCCTGCACCGAGGTCGGCGGATGCCTCCTCGAAATTCGTGCCGAGCCGCCGCAGGCGCGCGATCACGTTGTTGAACACCGTGACGATGCAGAAGGTCGCGTGCGCGATCACGACCGTCCAGATCGAGAGCGGTACGCCCATGATCGTGCGGAAGAAGTTGTTGAGCGCGATACCGGTGATGATGCCAGGCAGCGCGATCGGCAGGATCACGAGCAGGCTGATCGCTTCGCGACCGAAGAACTCGAACCGTTGCAGCGCGAGCGAGATGAGTGTGCCGAGCACGAGCGAGATGATCGTCGCGACGATGGCGATCTGCACGCTCGTCGCCACGGCCTCCATGGCGCCTGCGCTCTGGAAGGCGCGCTCCCACCACTCGAGGGTGAAACCCGGCGGCGGCCACGAGAGCGTTCTCGAGGTCGAGAACGAGTTCACGAGCACGACGAACAGCGGCACGTAGACGATCACCAGGATCACCACGGTGATGATGCCGAGTGCCGTGCGGGAGAGTCGCGAGAGTCGCATCCGGTCGCCCCTTACAGGTTGTCGAGCGCGCCGGTGCGGCGCACGAGGAAGAGGTAACCGAAGATGATCGCGATCGGGATGAGCGCGATCGCCGACGCGAGCGGCAGGTTGTTCGCGGCGCCGACGTTCGTGTAGACGAGGTTTCCGAGCATCTGGTTCGCGCCGCCGACGATATTCACGGTGATGTAGTCGCCGAGCGAGAGCGCGAAGGCAAAGATCGTGCCGGCGATGATGGCCGGCAGCACGAGCGGGAAGACCACGAGACGCAGTGTCGGCCAGCTCTTGCCGCCGAGGTCACCGGATGCCTCAAGCAGCGAGTCCGGCACCCGCTCGAGCCCAGCGTAGATGGGCAGGATCACGTACGGCAGCCAGAGGTATGACAGCGTGATGATCGTCGCCGGCAACCCGTAGCCGATGGTCTGGCCGCCGAACGGCGCCACGAGCCACTCGAGGATGCCGTCCTGCGAGAGAACCGAACGCCACGCGTACGCCTTGACGAGGTAGCTCGCCCACAGCGGAGTGAGCACCAGGATCAGCAGCACGCGCTGCATACGGGGCGTTGCGACCTTGGCCATGAAGAACGCGATCGGCAGCGCGAAGGCCACGTCGATGAGCGTGACGGCGAGTGCGACTCCGACCGTGCGCAGGGTGACCGTCTGGTAGAGCGAGCCGGTGACGACCTCGATGATGTTGTCGAGCGTGAACTCGGTCGTGACCTCGCCGGTGAAGCTGTCGACCGACCAGAACGCGGTGACGAGCAGCAGCGCGAGCGCCACGACATAGACGACGCCGAGCCAGAACAAGGGGGCGCTGAGCAGCAGGATGAGTCGTGTGCGCGGGTGGGCGCTGAGGAAGGCGGATGCCGCGCGTGCGGGTGTGCGCGGTGGCCGCGGCACCGTGGAGGTGGTCGTCATCGTTCGTGTCCTGTCGCGTCTGGCTGGGTGGCAGTCGTCGGTCGAGCAGCGGCGCGGTCGACGCTCGCTACTCGACCGACGAGAGGGGCTCAGCCCTTGATCTCCTGCCAGGCCTCGGTCCACGCCGAGTAGTCGGTGCACGTGACATCCGTGCGACCGTCGATGCACTTCTCAATCGGCGTTGTCCAGTACCAGATGTTCTCCGCGTACGCGGCGTCACCGGCGTGGTATGCCTCGCAGTCCGAGCGGAACTCGCAGGCCTCGTCGCTGGACGGGGCCTCTCCGAAGTACTCGGTCGCCTGGCCGTTCACCTCGGGGCTCGCGATGTAGTCGAGCCACGCGTACGAGCAGTTCGGGTTCTCCGTGCTGGACGAGATCATCCAGGTGTCCGACCAGCCGGTCACGCCCTCCTCTGGAACGGTGACGTCGGTCGGCGCGCCCTCGGCCGCCGCAACGTTCTGGATCACCTGCCACGTCGTGCCGACGACGGTGTCACCGGTCGTGAACGCCTGGATCTCCTTGAGGTAGTCCGACCAGTACTCGCCGATGTTCGCGCGCTGCGTCTTGAGCAGGTCGACGGCCGCTGCGAGTTGCTCCTCATCGAGGGCGTAGGGGTTCTCGATCCCGAGGTCGGGCTGCGTGGCCATGAGATACATCGCCGCGTCGGCGATGTAGATCGGTGAATCGTACGCCGTGACCTTGCCCGTGTACGCATCGGACTCGTCGAAGACGACGCCCCAGCTGCTCGGCGCCTCGCTGAAGACGTCGGTGCTGTACATGAGCAGGTTCGCGCCGTAGCCGTGCGGCACACCGTAGTTCTGGCCGTCGACAGTGTTCCACGCCTTGTCCTTCAGGAAGTCGTAGACGTTCGCGTAGTTCGGGACCAGGTCCAGGTTCACCGGCTGTACATCGCCGGCGGCGACGAGCCGCAGGGATGCGTCGCCCGAGGCGGACACGACGTCGTAGTCGCCTGTCTTGAAGAGGTTCACGGCCTCGTCGGAGGTACCGAAGGTCTTGACCGTGACCTCGCAGCCTGTTGCATCCTCGAACGGTGTGACCCAGTCGACCGCGGGATCGTTCGAGCCGTCCTCGGCGTATCCGGGCCAGGCCAGCACCGACAGCTGGCCCTCGGTCTCGCCGAGCTCGCTCGCGGCCTCGGTCGGCCCCGTCCCGCCGCCCGAGGTGCCACAGGCCGTGAGCAGCGCGACCGTTGTGATCGCGAGTCCGACGGTCACGCCGCGGCGTACCGTGCGCGTCATGCGCTTCATGGTTCTCTCCTTCTCTGTGTTGTGAAATCTCTGTGTTGTGAAATGCGGTGTGGTGCAATGCGGTGCGCTGTGGTGGTGCTCAGATGCCTCAGCCGGAGATGCCGGGGATCACCTCTGTGCCGAGGTGCACGACGTCGTCGTGGTGCCACGAGACGACGACCCTGTCGCCTCGCTCGTCGTCGCGCACCCGGTCGCGGTCGTTCCGCTCGAGCACGCTCACGCGGGTGCCGTCGTCGAGGTCGACGACGAGTCGCACACCACTGCCGAGGTAGATCGCCTCGACCACGGTGCCTGGCACGTTCACGATGCCATCGCCGTCGAGGCCGCCATGGGTCACCGTCATCTTCTCTGGACGCACGGAGTGCTGGCCCTCGCGCCCGAGGATGCTGCGCGATCGGTCCTCGTCGAAGAGATTCGATGTGCCGACGAAATCGGCGACGAATCGCGAGCCGGGTCGTTCGTAGAGCTCCGCTGGCGTGCCGAGCTGCTCGATACGCCCGTTGTTGAAGACGGCGATGCGGTCGGAGAGCGTCAACGCTTCCTCCTGGTCGTGGGTCACGAAGATGAAGGTGATACCGAGGTCACGCTGCAATTCCTTGAGTTCGACCTGCATCTGCTCGCGGAGCTTGAGATCGAGCGCGCCGAGGGGCTCGTCGAGCAGCAGCGCCTTGGGCTCGACGACGGTGGCCCTGGCGAGGGCGACGCGTTGCCGCTGGCCGCCGGAGAGCTGGGCGGGCTTACGGTCGCCGAAGGAGCCGAGACGCACCTTCTCGAGCGAGGCTCTGGCCCGCTCGCGGCGTTCCGCCTTCCCGACCCCGCGCACCCGCAGGCCGTACGCCACGTTGTCGAGAACGCTCATGTGCGGGAACAGCGCGTAGTCCTGGAAGACCGTGTTCACGTCGCGGTCGAATGGCGCCTTCGCCGTGACATCCTGCCCGAACAGCTCGACCGTGCCGGCGCTCGGCATCTCGAAACCGGCGATGAGCCGGAGCACGGTGGTCTTGCCTGAACCGGATGGCCCGAGCATCGAGAAGAACTCGCCTGGTGCGATGTCGAGGTCGACACCGTCGACGGCGTTCACCGTGCCGAAAGACTTCGTCAGTCCGCTCAGCCTGATGGCCGGTGCATCTGTTGGCACGCTCGCTCCTTCTGATCAGCGACTCTGCTGGCACGGTCCCTCGAGGCGATGTCCAGTGGTGGACGCCGCCCGATTCGACCTCGTGAGATGAATCATATGGTTCCAGATGTCATAACGGGAAGCTTTATGTTACGGTCATGTCACAACTTGCGAGGAGGGTCGATGCCGCAGTCCATTCGTGCCGCGACGCTCACGCGCGCGGCGGTGTTCACCCCCCTGCACACCGAGGGGCGGGCCGAGCTCGTCGAGCAACGGCTGAGCGACGCCATCGTGTCCGGTGTGCTGCCAGATGGCGAGCGGCTGCCGAGCGAACTGGAACTCGCCAAACAGCTCGGTGTCGCCGTCGTCACGGCCAGGGAATCGCTCGAGGCACTGCGCTCGCGCGGCCTCGTGACGACGCGCCGCGGACGCGACGGCGGCAGTTTCGTCACCTTCTCCGGGCACGCCCGCCACGACATCCTCGATCAGAGGGTCGATGCCCTCGCCCGCAGCGAGATCCGTGACATGGGCGTGCACTATTCGGCGATCGCCGGCATGGCGGCAGAGCTGGCCGCAGACAGGGCCGGCCCGCTCGACGTGGAGACTCTTCGCACCATCAGCTCGTCGTTCGACGTCGCAGAGGAGGGCGCGGCCAGGCGAGCGCTGTCGCGGTTCCAGCTGGAACTGGCCGCACTCAGCCAATCGGCGCGGCTCGTGCGCGAGGAACTGCGGTTGCAGGCCGAGTTCGGGCCCGTGCTCTGGCTGTGCCTGAGCGAGGCCGAGCACCGGGAGCACGGCCTCGACGTTCTCCACACCGTGACCGCGGCCGTCGAGGCGGTCGATCCGGATGCCGCGCGCCGCGAGTCGACGAGGCACATCGCGATGGCCGTCGACTGGCTCGTCGCCCGCAAGGGCATGCTGGCGCAGCAACGCGAGAAAATGCCGGCCTGACACCACAAGCACGACCCCACCCGTCCCGCCACAATGAAGTGAGCACCGATCATGACGATCACCGAGTCCCCCGCCGTCAGCCGCTGTGTCGACGGCATCAGCGCGACCTTCGACACCGTCTTCGGGCGCGTCGCCGCGTGGCGTGACGCGTTCGAGCAGCAGATCGGAGCGCGGCCGAGCGTGGCCGAGCTCGACGCGCTGGTCGACGCGATCGTGCTGCCGCAGTTCGCGGCATCCGACAACCTGATCATCGGAGCCGGATTCGTCGCAGCACCTGGCTACCTCAGTGACTCCGAGTGGCACATCTCATGGTGGCTCGGTCAGCTCAATACCTTCGGCGTTGACGGCGCGACTCCCGAGATGCGCCGCTTGCTCGCCGTCGAGGACCCGGAGTCCGAGAACTTCCGCGACTACACGGCTCTGGAATGGTGGCGCGTGCCCGTGCAGACGGGCGCCCAGCACATCACGGGTCCCTACGTCGACTACCTGTGCACCGACGAGTACACGCTCACGCTCACCGCGCCGGTGCACGCAGACGGATCGCTGATCGGCGTCGTCGGTGCTGACCTCTACGTCGACGACATCGAATCGGTGCTGCTCCCCCGGCTCTACGAGCTCGGCGCGCCGACGACGCTCGTCAACGCCTCGGCGAGAATCGTGGCATCGACAGACGCTCACCGGGCGACCGGGTCACTGCTCAGGAGCGACGGCCTCACGGCCGCCCTCGCCGCGACGGCGGGAGCATCCGCGTCCGCAGAGCGCGCCGCACTGCTGCCGGGCGGGGAACGCGTCGTCGCCTGCGGCGACACGAGCCTGTCGCTGGTGATCGGCCAGGGCTAGAAGCCGAAGTCTCCTCCGCCGAAGTCGCCGCCGCCGAAGTCACCTCCGCCGAAATCACCGAAGCCGCCGTCCGATGCGCCGGCGTCGGCCCCGCTGTCTGCACCGGCATCCGCCCCGCTGTCTGCACCATCGGCCGAGGCGCTCTCGCCGACGGAGTCTGGAATGAAGGCCTGGGCGATGGCCGAGCCGATCACCACACCGGCGATCGTTCCGAGCATCGAGCTGCCCATCATGCTGCCGAAGCTGGGGCCAGCCCCACGCTGGCCGGAGAAGGAACGCTCGAGGGTGCCCGGCGCCTGCAGTTCACGCCGCGTCGCCGCCTGGGCAAGAGCCCGGGAGTCGTCGGATCGCGGCTGCTCGCCGGCTGGGGCGCCTTCGCTCAGCTCGGCGAAGACGACGGCGCGCTGCTCGGGGGTGAGCCGGGCGAATGCCTCGGCGTGGGCCTGTTCGATCGCCTCGGGTGGAGCGGTGCGCAGCAGGTACCGGTAGCGTTCGATCGCCACCTCATCTGCACTGCGCTCGCGGGGAATCGCGGCGCGACGCTGCTGCTCCGACTGGGGCTGCTGCCCGAATAGCCAATCCATGATTCCCATGTCGGTGTCCTCACCCTCGATGTCGCTTCCCACTCTAGGCAGTGCGCCGGCATGCAGGCTGCATGGCCCCTGTGAGCGTGCTGCGTCAGAAGTTGCGCAGAGAATCAGGCCGAAACGCATCCGGCAATGCCAGAATGAACACAATCACCGTCACTGGATGAGCCGGAGTCGCGATGGCAAGATCGCCTGTACCTCAAGCGAACGACTCGGGCAGTGGTGGCGCACCCCCTGAACGCGATGCCGTGGTGGATCTCGTGCGTGTGGCGTGTCTGATGCTCGTGGTCGTCGGGCACCTTCTGATGGTCGGCGCCATCATCATCCCGGGCCAGGGGCTCGTCATCCGTCCAACACTTCTGGAACAGCCGTGGCTGGCACCGGTCACCTGGTTCGCGCAGATCATGCCGCTGTTCTTCATGGTCGGCGGCGTCGTCGGTCTGGGGTCCTGGGAGCGGCTCGAGCGGGCTGGCGGCACTGCCTCTGACTTCATCCGATCGCGGATTCTGCGCCTGGCCCGCCCCGCGATACCGCTCTTCGCATTCTTCACCATCGCGATCGTGGTCCTGCACCTGGTCGGAATCGCTCCGGAATCCATCTGGGCCATGGCGCTGGGGGTCGCCTCCCCGCTCTGGTTTCTGGCCGCCTACGCCTTCACCCAGACGTTTCTGCCCGGGATGGCGACGTTCCACAGGATTGCGCCGCGTACGACGCTCGCCGCCCTCGCCGTTGGCGCGACCGCGCTCGACCTGGTGCGGCTCGGTACCGGTGTCGAGGCACTCGGCCTGCTGAACATGACCTTCGTCTGGCTGTTCGCCCAGCAGCTGGGCTTCTGGGTGGCAGACGGCTGGTTCGCGCGGCGCTCCAGGTGGAGCATTCTCGGCATCGCCGCCGGCAGCTTCGCCGCGCTGCTGTTGCTTGTCATGGCCGGCTACCCGGAGAGCATGCTCGACAACCTGAACCCCCCGACGCCGGCCATCATCGTGCTCGCGGTCGGCCAGTGCAGCCTGCTCATGCTCGTCTACCCGCTGCTCGGCCGAGCCATGCGACTGCGGAGTGCACGGGCCATCGTCGGCGTCATCGGCAGCAGGCTGATGACGATCTACCTCTGGCATCTCCCCGTGTTCGCGCTGGTCGTCGGGCTCCTGCTGCTCACACCTCTGCCGGCCGAACCGCCGGGGAGCGCCATCTGGTGGTGGACCAGGCCGGCCATTCTGGCGCTCTCCGGAATTGTGCTGTATGCCATCTCGATTCCGCTCGGTCGACTCGAGCAGGCGCCGGCCGCGCTGCCGCGCGGAACGCATGTCAGCGATGGTGTCATCGGAATCTCGGTCAGTCTGCTCGTGCTGCCGCCGTTCTGGGTCACGGTGTTCGGGTTGAACTTCTGGGTCGCGCTGGCCGGCACCGCGTCTCTCAGCATCGCCGTGATCGCACAACGACCCCTCGGATATTCCGAGAGGTCGTTGGCGCCGGGGTTCAACGGGCCGGAGTCGGCCAGCTGATCCTGGATCGATCAGGCGTTCGCGCGCTCCAAAACGAGTTCGCGTACGCGGGCGGCGCTGTGCGCGAGACCCGCACACCCGATTAGGCGTTCGCGCGCTCCAAAACGAGCTCGCGTACGCGGGCGGCGTCGGCCTGGCCCTTCATGGCCTTCATGACGGCGCCGATGACGGCGCCTGCAGCCTGGACCTTGCCGTCGCGGATCTTCTCGAGCACATCGGGCTGGGCGGCAAGCGCCTCGTCGATGGCCGCGATCAGGGCGCCGTCGTCAGACACGACGGCGAGGCCACGCGCGTCGACGACCTGCTGCGGCGTTCCTTCGCCTGCGACGACACCCTCGAGCACCTGGCGGGCCAGGCGGTCGGTCAGGGTGCCGGCCTCGACCAGCCCGGCGAGGGCCGCGACATCGGCCGGAGACACCAGGCTTGCGGCATCCGCATCGGCGGCGTTCGCCAGACGGGCGATCTCGCCCGTCCACCACTTGCGCGCGGCTGCGGGGCTGGCGCCGGCCGCAACCGTCTCGGAGACCTCGGTGAGCAGGCCGGAGTTCTGGATGTCCTGGAACTCGAGATCCGTGAAGCCCCACTCGGCCTTCAACCGGCGACGCCGCACGGCCGGCTGCTCTGGCAGAGCGGCGCGCAGCTCCTCGACCAGCTCGGCCGACGGAACGACGGGCAGCAGATCGGGCTCAGGGAAGTAGCGGTAGTCGTCTGCGTCGCTCTTCGGGCGACCAGCACTCGTCTCGCCGGTGTCCTCGTGCCAGTGGCGGGTCTCCTGCGTGATGCTGCCGCCCTTGGCGAGGATGGCGGCCTGACGCTGGATCTCGAAGCGAACCGCACGCTCGACGGAGCGAAGCGAGTTGACGTTCTTGGTCTCGGTGCGGGTGCCGAGCGGTGCGGGCTGAGCGCCCTCGGCGACACGCGGCCGCAGCGAGACGTTGGCGTCGCAACGCAGGTTGCCGCGCTCCATCTTGGCGTCGGAGATGCCGAGCGACACGACGATGTCGCGGATCGCTGCGACGTAGGCCTTCGCGATCTCCGGCGAACGGTGCTCGCCGCCGTAGATCGGCTTGGTGACGATCTCGACGAGGGGAACACCGGCGCGGTTGTAGTCGACGAGCGAGTAGTCCGCGCCCTGGATGCGGCCGCTCGACCCACCGATGTGCGTGAGCTTGCCCGCGTCCTCCTCCATGTGAGCACGCTCGATGGGAATGTCGATGAGGGTGCCGTCGGCGAGCTCGATCTCGACGGAGCCTTCGAAGGCGATCGGCTCGTCGTACTGCGAGATCTGGTAGTTCTTCGGGGTGTCCGGGTAGAAGTAGTTCTTCCTGGCGAAACGGCTCGACTCGGCGATCGAGCAGCCGAGGGCGAGGCCCAGGCTGATCGAGTAGCGCACGGCCTGCTCGTTGACGACGGGCAGCGTGCCAGGCAGTCCGAGGCAGAGCGGGCTCAGGCCGGTGTTCGGCTCTGCACCGAACACGTTCGGGGCGTCGGAGAACATCTTCGTCTTGGTGTTCAGCTCGACGTGCACCTCGAAGCCCATGACCGGCTCGAAGAGCTCGAGTGCCTTGTCGAAGTCCATCAATTGTGCGCGGGCCATCAGCGGGCACCTTCCTCGGCCGCAGCCTTGATCAGTTCGAGCAGATCCGGAGCCTGTTCCAGCAGGTGTCCGCCCCACTGCGCGACGAGCAGCTGCTCGAGTGCGCCGCCGACGTTGTAGAGGCGGGCGTCTTCGTGTGCCGGGGCGAGGAACTGGATGCCGACGGGCAAACCGTCTTCATCGGCCAGACCGGCCGGCAGGGTGATGCCGGGGATGCCGGCCAGGTTGGCCGGGATCGTCGCGATGTCGTTCAGGTACATCGCGAGCGGGTCGTTGAGCTTCTCGCCGAGCTTGAACGCCGTGGTCGGCGCGGTGGGCGAGGCGATGACGTCGACCTGCGAGAATGCGGCGGCGAAGTCGCGCTGCACGAGCGTGCGCACCTTCTGGGCGCTGCCGTAGTAGGCGTCGTAGTAACCGGCACTCAGCGCGTAGGTGCCGAGGATGATGCGGCGCTTGACCTCCGGCCCGAAGCCGGCGTCGCGCGTGGCGCTCATCACGTCTTCGACGGTTCCGCCGCTCGTGGGGTTCACGCGGAGGCCGAAGCGCACGGAGTCGAACTTGGCCAGGTTGCTGGATGCCTCGGCAGGCAGGATCAGGTAGTACGCGGCGATCGCGTGCTCGAAGCTCGGAGCCTCCAGCTCGACGATCTCGGCGCCGTTCTGCTCGAGCAGTGCCAGCGACTCCTGGAAGCGGGCCATGACGCCTGCCTGGAAGCCGTCGCCCTGCAGCTGCTTGATGACGCCGACCTTCAGACCCTGCACGCTCGCGTTGCGCACGGCATCCGCCATTGACGGCCACTCGCTGCGAAGCGAGGTGGAGTCGTGCGGGTCGTGCCCGCCGATGATGTCCTGCAGCAGCGCGGAGTCGAGGACGGTGCGGCTGACCGGGCCGATCTGGTCGAGCGAGGAGGCCAGGGCGATCGCGCCGTAGCGGCTGACCGCTCCGTAGGTCGGCTTGACGCCGACGGTGCCCGTCACGTGCGCAGGCTGGCGGATGGAGCCGCCGGTGTCGCTGCCGAGGGCGATGGACGCCTCGTAGCCGGCGACGGCCGCGGCGGAACCGCCACCCGATCCACCTGGGATGCGGTCGAGCGCCCACGGGTTGCGGGTGGGACCGTACGCCGAGTGCTCGGTGGAGGAGCCCATGGCGAACTCGTCCATGTTGGTCTTGCCGATCGGGATCAGACCCGCTTCGCGCACCTTCTTGACGACGGTGGCGTCGAAGGGCGACATGTAGCCCTCGAGGATCTTGGAGCCGCTGGTCGACGGCATGTCGGTGGTGACGAGCACGTCCTTGACGGCGATCGGCACGCCGGCCAGCGGGCCGAGCTTCTCGCCGGCCGCACGCTGTGCGTCGACGCGGGCCGCGGCGGCCAGGGCCAGCTCCGGTGCGACGTGCAGGTAGGCGTGGACGGCGCCGTCGACGGCGTCGATGCGGTCGAGGTGAGCCTGTGTTGCCTCCACCGATGTGATGTCGCCTGCGGCGATCGAGGCACCGAGGTCTGCGGCGCTCAGCCGAATGATGTCGCTCACTGCTCTTCTCCCAGGATTGCCGAAACCTTGAACCGCGAGCCGTCGTGGGCCGGCGCGTTCTGCAGCGCCTGCTCCAGCGTGAGGGTCTCACCGACCACATCGGGGCGGAACACGTTCTGCAGCGGGATCGGGTGGCTGGTCGCCGGGACGTCGGGCGTTGCGACGGCGGTCACCTTGGCGACCGAGTCGACGATCTGGTCGAGTTCGGTGGTGAGGCTCAGAATCTCTTCTGGGCTCAGGTCGATGCGGGCGAGCTGAGCGAGGTGTGCAACCTGCTCTGCGCTGATTCCGGACATGGGTCTCCGTGTGTCGATCGTGGGGTTCGCTCATGGGCTTCGCTCATGGGCTTCGCTCGTGGGGTTCGCTCGTTCGTCGGAGCGTTCCGAACAATCCTACTTTGATGCCGGAGTCGGCGCTGCTAGGCCCCGAAGAGCCCGCTGCCGTGCTCCTCGAGGCGCTCGTAAGCCTCGCCGTAGGTCTCAGGAACCGGCGTGCCTGGAGGCGCGTACTTCGCGAGGAGGAGACCGAGCAGGCCGCGGCCGGGAGGGCTGAGCGGCTTGTCCTTGCTCGCGTTGGCCGGGTGCGGCGCTTCGGCCTGCGGGTTCGGCGGGATGTACTGCGGCGTCGTGTGCGGCCAGCTCACCGGCTGCCTCGGCGTCGTGAGGTTCACCGCGTTGAACATGGTGTTCGCCGTTGCGTCTCGCTCGTTCAGCGGCTTTAGCCCGTGCACGCGAGCCAGCGTCGCGCTCAGCGATCCGTGGTGCATCTCGTCGTTGATGACGGTGCCGGCCCGCGTGTATGCCGAGATCGCGATCGCGGGCACCCGGCATCCCAGGCGGTCGAACTCGAAGCCCATCTCGCCCGCGCCGGCATCGCCGGGCTTGGTGGCCTTGGGCGGTGCCACGTGGTCGTATGTTCCTCCATGCTCGTCGAAGGTGATGAAGAGCATCGTGTTCATCGCGTTCGACCCGCTCGGGCTGGCGCTGTCTCGTACCGCCGAGTAAATCTGGTGGATGAGCGCCTCCCCTGCACGCACATCGGAGATGGCGCTGTCGATCACCTCCTCGCCGTCGACGTCGCTCTCCCGCAGTGTGCCGAATGGCGGGTGGAAGTCGTTGTGGTTGTAGACCATGCGCGGCTCGACGAAGGCGTAGGCGGGGAGCTTCCCGTTCTTCACGTCGGCGTAGAAGTCCTCCATGGTGGCGAAGTGCCCGGTCTTCCAGTACTTCTCGAGCACCGGAGCGTGCAGCACCCCGGTGAAGGAGACGAGCTGCATGGCGTCGAAGTAGATCCGCCAGTTGACGCCGGCCTCCTGGAGCCGATTGAAGATCGTCGGCGCCGCAGGGGCGTCGATCCACTTGTTGTAGCCGCCGCCCTCCTTGTTCGTGACGAAGCCGTGCGAGGTGGAGGCGTGGAAGAAGGAGCGGTTGCAGAACGTCTGCGATGGCACGGCGCAGTACCAGTTGTCGTAGACGGCGAAGTTCTGTGCCAGCGTGCTCAGCACGGGCAGCATCTCGGGGCTGAACGATCCCATGATGGTTGCAAGCTCATCGGATGACGGCGCCTTGCCCTTGCGCAGCCGGCGGTAGTTGACGTCGTAGTCCGTGACGAAGCCATCCATTCCGGCCTTCGCGCCGGCCGCGGGCGCGTTGTACGGCGCCGTCATCTCGCCCACCGAGAGCTCGGAGTTGCCTGCCGGATCGATGCGGTCGAACAGCTGGGTGTTGACGTGCGGGTATTCCTCGCCGGGGTCCGGCGACGGCGAGCCCATGATCTCGTCTGTGCTGCCGGTGTAGACGTGCGCGGGGATGACGGTTCCGTCCGGGGCGGTGTTCGCATAGTCGCCGAAGGCCAGGCCGTCGAAGCGCTGCCCCTTCGGCAGCGTCTCCTTGTCGTAGAGGTAGCCGAGCAGGTTGTCGAACGAGCGGTTCTCCCCCATCACCACGATCAGGTGGTCGAAACCCGGCATGCTGCGGGGGTTGAGCGCGCCGAGCTCATCGCGCTCATCTGACGCTCCGAGCGCGTGCCCGATGGACGCCCCGATCGCGCCGCCGGCCGCTCCGCCGACGACGACTCCGGCCGCGGCGATGCCCGATGCCTGCAGGAAGCGCCTGCGCGTCGTGCCGGCCGGTTCCTGGGCGTCCGGCTCCTCGTTGGCAGGGTGATTCGGCTTCGTGCTGCTCATCCGCCCACGTTAGCGCGCCTGGGCGAGGCTCGTCCCCGCGGCGGCGCCGTCGGCATCCGTGACCCAGGTTCCCCGCCCGATCCCGATCAGCGCGAGGTTGCGCAGCGACTCGCTGCCTGCGGCGAAGTAGGCATTGTGACCGACGGAACCGCCCAGTGTCTTCTTCGTGAGCGGGTCGACGCCACCGCCGACGCCGATCCGCCTCGCGCCGAAGGACTCCGAGCCGGGGTCGCTGCCGTAGAAGGCGGTGTCGACGATCGGGTCCCAGCTGGCCTCGCCGACGTAGACCTGGTCATCGGCGACGCCGAGATCGCGCGCGGTCTGGCTGGCGCTTCCCGGCGAGCCGATCAGCGCAAGCGCGTCGATCTGTTCGTTGTGACGTTGCAACGCAATCATCGCGGCCGTCGAGCCGTAGGAGTGGGCGAGCACGGCCAGATACGGCTGATGGTCACCGCGCGTCGCGCGGATCCCCTGCCACGACTGTTCGAGCGCGTCCGCGCCGCTCTGGGCGAGTTCGAGGCCGCCGACGTTGAGCAGATCGGGTGTCTGGTAGCCCAGCCACGCGATCGTCGCGACGCGCGGAGGCGACAAGCCCTCTGGCACGTCCTGCAGCCACTGCTGCTGCGTGACCGCCAGCGTCGCAGCCGTATCCGTCCAGTCCAGGATCTGCTGCTGCACCGAGAAGTACATGCCGGGCACGAGGTAGCTCACGTAGTCGGCATTGTCGAGGTCGCCGATCACGATGACGGCCCGCCCCGAGCCGCGCTCGTCGAACTCCAGCAGCGTGCGCTCCGGCTCCCCCGGCTTGCTCGTGAGTGCAGACGCGACCGCCTCGAGCATCCGCTGCTGCTGGCCGAGCTTGCGACGTTCGCCCTTCCCGATGCCGGATGCCGCCCGCTCGCGGTTGCCCTCAACGGCCCGCTCCAGGGCATCCTCATTCGCCGGCCCGCGCACCGCGGCTGGAACGCCGTCGAGGGAACCGAGCACCTGCGGGACGCTCTCGGCCATGGCCTTCCGTGCGGCGGACGGCACCGCCGCCCACCACGCGCTGATCTCGGCCGGTGCGATGCGCGCGTCGCGCACGGCGTCCAGCTGGACGACGTTCTGCTGCACATAGTTGACGATTTCGCGCGGGCTCAGGGCCGAGAGGCCGCGCAACAGCGAGATCCCACCGACGCGTTGCATGCTCGCCTCATCGAGCACCATCGTTGTGATGGAGTCGGCGTCACGGGTCACCGCGTCCGGCCCGATGGCGTTTGTGGATGGGGGGCCGAGCTCCAGACCGGAGGCGGCGTAGCGTTCGCCCGCAAAGATCTCGTGCGCCACAAAACTCTCGGCCACGCCCGTGAGGGCGACACTGGCCGAGACCATGAACGTGACGTCGGCGAGCATGCCCGGCAAGTCCCCTCAGCGTGTGTTCTCTTGACGCAGTACCCCCACGAACACTCCAGCCGGAGCCGCGATGCCGTAGGGGGCATTTCGCGCGTGCAACCGCACAAAGCTCATCGTAGCCACGGTCACCCCGCGCGCACCAGAGATAATACCCCGCATTCGCGGGTAATTTGCCCGCCGTCCTATATTCCGCTACGCGTCGAGCGCGGCGGGTCCACCCTCGAGAAGCAGGCGGAAACCGTCGGCGTCGAGAACGCGGATGCCGAGTGCCTCGGCCTTGGCCAGCTTGGATCCTGCGCCTGGACCCGCCGCCACGAAGTCGGTGTTCTTGGAGACGCTCGAGGCCGATTTTCCGCCCGCGGCGATGATCGCCTCCTGCGCGCCCTCCCGCGTGAAACCGTCGAGGCTGCCCGTCGCGACGACCGTCAGCCCGGCCAGCACGCCTCCGGCCGCTGCCGCGGCGCCCGGCCCAGGGTGGCCTGGGGTGCTGAACTGCACGCCGGCCGCGCGCCACTGCTCAACGATGTCGAGGTGCCAGTCGTGTTCGAACCACTCCAGAACCGATTCGGCGATGATGCCTCCGACGCCCTCGACCTCTGCGAGCTCCTCCGCGCTGCATCCGCGGATCGCATCGAGGGAGCCGAAGTGGTCGGCCAGGGCGCGGGCGGCGACCGGGCCGACATGGCGGATGTTGAGGGAGACGAGAATGCGCCAGAGCGGCTTGGTCTTGGCCTTGTCGATCTCGGCGATCAACTTCAGCGCGCTCGTGGATGGTTGCGGGCCGACGGTGCCCGCCTTCTTCTCCGCCGCACTGGCGTTGCGACGGAACGGGGTACGCACCTTGGCGTTTCCGTCGTCATCGAGCTTGGGCAGACCCGTCTCCGAGTCTTTGACGATGACCTCGATCGGCAGGAGTTCGTCGACGGTGAGTGCGAACAGGCCGGCCTCCGTCGGCAGCGGCGGTGTGGCCGGAACGCTTGGCTGGGTGAGAGCGGCGGCCGTCACCTCACCGAGCACCTCGATGTCGAGCCCGCCGCGGGAGCCGATGTGCTCGACCCGGCCGCGCACCTGCGCAGGACAGGTCCGCGCGTTCGGGCAACGCAGATCGATGTCGCCCTCCTTCATCGCGCGCAGCGGTGTTCCGCACTCCGGGCAGTCGGCGGGCATGTGCCATTCGGTCTCGCTGCCATCGCGCAGCTCGATGACGGCGCCGAGGATCTCGGGGATCACGTCGCCCGCCTTCCGCAGCACGACGGTGTCGCCGATGAGGACGCCCTTCGCCTTCACGACGTCCTGATTGTGCAGCGTGGCCTGGCGCACTGTCGATCCGGCGACCTTCACCGGTTCCATCACCGCGTACGGCGTTGCCCGACCGGTGCGGCCGACGCCGACGACGATGTCGATGAGCTTCGTGTGCACCTCTTCCGGCGGGTACTTGTACGCGATCGCCCACCGCGGTGCGCGGTTGGTGGCTCCGAGCTCCGCGTGCAGCTCGAGCTCGTCGACCTTGACGACGATGCCATCGATCTCGTGCTCGAGATCGTGCCGGTGCGAGCCCATCTCCTCGATGAAGCCGGACACCTCCGCGGTCGTGTCGAAGACGCGGTAGTGCGGGGAGGTCGGCAGACCCCAGCCAGCGAGCAGCTCGTAGACCTCTGACTGATTCCGCACGGGCGGCTCCGGCCATGCTCCGATGCCGTGCAGGTAGAGCGAGAGCCGGCCGAGGCGTTCACGCATGAGCTCAAGCTGAACATCGCTCTTCTCTGCGCGCCGCTGCCGCAGGCTGCCGGCCGCCGCGTTGCGCGCGTTCGCGAACTCGGCGAAGCGGGTGGGGATGTCCTCCTCCGGCTTCAAGCGGGCGCGCTGCTCCTCGACGTATGCCGCCTGCAGTTCGCGCTGGCGCGCGTTCATCGCCTCGAAGTCCTCCGTGCGGATGAACACCTCGCCGCGCACCTCGAAGAAGGGCGGGAAGTCATCGCCGATGAGGCGCCTTGGGATCACCGGGACCCAGTCGACGTTGTCGGTGATGTCCTCACCCGTTCGGCCGTCGCCCCTGGTTGTCGCCGTCTCGAGCACGCCGTCGCGGTAGGCGAGGCTGATGGCGAGGCCGTCGATCTTCAGTTCGCTCAGCCAGCGCACCGGGCGGGCAGCGGCCGCAGCGGTCTTCTCCGCCCACTCGGTGAACTCGTCGAGGCTGAAGACGTTGTCGAGGCTGAGCATGCGTTCGGCATGCTCGTGCGGAGGGAATCCGGATGCGACGAGTGCTGCGCCGACCTGCTGGGTGGGGCTGTCCTGGCCGGCAAGCTCGGGAAACTCGCGCTCGAGCGCCTCGAGCCTGTGCATGTCGTCGTCGTACTCGGCGTCGCTGACGAGGCTGACGCCCTCTGAGTGGTAGGAGATCCGATTGCGCTCGATGCGGTCGCGCAGCGCCTCGGACTCGGAACGGGCAGCCTCGAAATCATCGCTCGTCGTACTCACCCCGCAAGTCTACGAGTAGGCGCCGACGCGGGGCGAGGGCGCGCTAGGCGCTGACGGGGACGGCGCTGACCGTGCGGTCGATCGTGGTCTGGCCGAGCACGCGGGTGCCGACGTAGATCACGGCGGTCTGGCCGGGGGCGACACCGTCGAGGGGCGTCTCCGGCGTGATCACGAGCTCGCCGTCCCGCAGCACGGCAACGGCAGGAACGGGGTCGGCGTGCGCACGGATCTGCACCTCGACGTCGAACGGAACCTCGGGGTTCGCCTGCGGCTGGCCGGCCCAGGTGAAACGGCTGCCGGCGATCTCGGCGATCGCCAGTGCCTCCTTGGGGCCGACGACGACGGTGTTGTCCTTCGGACGCACCTCGAGCACGAAACGGGGCTTGCCGTCATCCGCGGGCATGCCGAGGCGGAGGCCACGGCGCTGGCCGACGGTGAAGGCGTGAGCACCCTCGTGGCTGCCGATGACGTCGCCGTTGCGGTCGAGGATGTCGCCGGTCTCGGCACCGACGCGATCGGCGAGCCAGCCGCGGGTGTCGCCGTCGGGGATGAAGCAGATGTCGTGGCTGTCCGGCTTGGATGCGACGCTGAAGCCGCGCTCGGCCGCCTCTGCACGCACCTCCGCCTTGGAGGGGGTGTCGCCGAGCGGGAAGTAGGCGTGTTCGAGCTGCTCGGCGGTGAGCACACCGAGCACGTAGGACTGGTCCTTCGCCCAGGCGCTCGCCCGGTGCAGTTCCTTGTTGCCGTTCTCATCGAGCACGATGCTGGCGTAGTGGCCGGTGCACACCGCGTCGAAGCCGAGTGCGATCGCCTTCTCGAGCAGCGCGGCGAACTTGATCCGCTCGTTGCAGCGCATGCAGGGGTTCGGGGTGCGGCCGGCCGAGTACTCTGCGACGAAGTCGTCGACGACATCGGCCTTGAAACGCTCGGAAAAGTCCCACACGTAGTACGGGATGCCGATCATGTTCGCGGCGCGCTGGGCGTCCATCGAGTCTTCGATCGTGCAGCAGCCGCGGGCGCCGGTGCGCAGTGTTCCGGGCATGCGGCTGAGCGCGAGGTGCACGCCGACGACCTCATGCCCTGCCTCGACGGCACGGGCCGCAGCCACCGCCGAGTCAACGCCACCGCTCATTGCCGCCAGAACCTTCATGGTTCCAGTGTAAACGGGCCTTGCTGAGTGAACCTCTGGCGGCCGACTCAGCGGTCGAAGCTCGTCGCGCGGTCGGCGTGGCCGGCACTCACGGCCTGGGCGTACGCGCCGGGGAGCGCGGCGAGGAAGGCGTCGACGTCGGCATCCGTCGAGCCGTGCCCGAGGGTCACGCGCAGGGCGCCCCTTGCCTCGTCGACGCTGCGCCCCATGGCGACCAACACGTGCGATGGCTCGGGGATGCCGGCCTGGCAGGCCGATCCGGTCGACACGGCGACGCCGGCCATGTCGAGCAGGAACAGCAACGAGTCGCCCTCGCATCCGGCGAAGCTGAAGTGGGCGTTGCCTGGCAGGCGATCATCGTCTGCCGGCGGCGCGCCGTTCAGCACGGCCTCAGGAACGGCGGCGATCGTGCCCGCGATCAGGCGGTCGCGGAGCACGGCCATGCGCGCCGTCTCCTCCGGCAGCGCCGCCTGCACCGCGCCCGCCGCAGCGGCGAAAGACACGGCGGCCGCGACATCCTGGGTGCCGGAGCGCACCTGGCGCTGTTGCCCGCCGCCGTGGATCAGTGCCTCGATCTTCGCGCTGCGGCTGAGCACGAGGGCGCCGATGCCGACGGGCCCGCCGATCTTGTGGGCGGACACGCTGAGCGCGACGAGCCCGGATCCTCCGACGGAGCCGGAGTCCGCGCGGATCGCGGCGAAGTCGATCGGCAGCTGCCCGTATGCGGCGATGGCGTCAACGTGCAGCGGGACGCCGGCGCGGGCGGCGGCGGCCGAGATCTCGGTGATCGGCTGCACGGTCCCGACCTCATTGTTGGCCATCAGCACCGTGACGAGGGCGATATCGCCTGGGTCGTCGGCGAGCGCCCGTTCCAGCTCCGGCATCCGGAGTCGGCCGAACTCGTCAAGCGGCAGCCACTCGATCACGGCGCCCTCGTGGGCCGCAAGCCACTCGACGGTGTCGATCGTGGCGTGGTGCTCGCCGCCCGCGACGAGGATGCGGCGCCCGGGGCGCGCCCAGAAGAGACCCTTGATACCGAGATTGACCGCTTCGGTGCCCCCACCGGTGAGGACGACCTCGATGGCCTCGCAGCCGAGGGTCGCCGCGACCTGCTCCCGTGCCTCCTCCAGCATCCGCTTGGCGTTCTGACCGACGGAATGGATCGACGCCGGATTGCCCACGACGCTCATCGCCTGCGTGTACGCCGCAATGGCGACAGGCAGCATCGGTGTCGTCGCCGCGTGATCCAGGTACACAGCCATACTCACTACTGTAGAACGCATGACACCGCCGAGAATCGCAGCCGGTCTCGGTCTTCGCGCCACGAGCAGCGGCGGCGAGCTGCGGGTGTACTCGGCCAGCGCGACATCCATGGAGATCGTGCTCTTCGACGAGGCCGACCCGAACTGGATCGTCAAGACCATCCCCATGACGCGGGACGCCAACAATGTGTGGCACGGCCGCAGCCGCAGCCTCTCCCCCGGGCGCCGCTACGCCATCCGCGCCGATGGTCCGGGCGGGCCGCAGAACGCCTTCAACCCGGAGCGCCTGCTGATCGACCCCTATGCGCGAGGACTCGTGCGCGTCGGCGACAGCCGGTGGCGCAGCGTGATCGTCGACGACAACTTCAACTGGAACGGCACGACGAAGCCGAACACCCCACTCGACGCCACCGTGATCTACGAGATGCACGTGCGCGGCTTCAGCAAGCTCAACCCCGCCGTGCCGGCCGAGCTGCGCGGAACGTACGCCGGACTGGCCCACGAGGCATCGATCGCGGCGCTGAAAGACCTCGGCGTGACCGCCGTCGAGCTGCTCCCCGTGCACGCCCTGGTCAGCGAGCAGAGGCTGAAGAAGCAGGGGCTGCGCAACTATTGGGGCTACAACACGCTCAACTTCTTCTCTCCGCACTCCGCCTACGCCACCGCGGCCGCGCAGGCAGAGGGGCCGGATGCCGTGCTGCGCGAGTTCAAGGGGATGGTGAAGCTCTTGCACGAGGCCGGCCTCGAGGTGATCCTCGACGTCGTCTACAACCACACATCCGAGGAGGGGCCGTTCGGTCCGACCGTGAGCCTGCGCGGCCTCGACAACGCGAACTACTACCGCCAGGACGCCCACGGCGCGTACATCGACGTCACCGGATGCGGCAACACGGTGAACTTCGGCAACGAGGCCCCCGTGCAGCTGGTGCTCGACTCGCTCAGGTACTGGGCCAACGAGGTGCAGGTCGACGGCTTCCGCTTCGACCTGGCCGCGACCCTCGGACGCGACGCCGATGTGCACTTCGACCCGCGTCATCCGCTGCTGGACGGCATCCTGAACGACCCGGGCCTCCAGGGGGTCAAGATGATCGCCGAGCCGTGGGATGTCGGCATGGGCGGCTGGCAGACCGGCAACTTCGCGCCGGGTTGGACGGAGTGGAACGACCGCTACCGCGACCGCATGCGCGACTTCTGGCTCACCGACATCGCCAGAGAGCGCACGACCGGGTCGGCCGGCAGCGGCATCGGCCGCTTCGCCACCCGCCTGGCCGGCTCCTCGAACACCTTCTCGGCCGAGCGCGGGCCGCTGGCCTCGCTGAATTTCATCACGGCCCACGACGGATTCACTCTGGCCGACCTGACCGCGTACGACCGCAAGCACAACCAGGGCAACGGCGAGAGCAACCGCGACGGCACCGACAACAACAACTCCTTCAACCACGGCGTCGAGGGTCCGAGCAGCGAACCGGCGATCATCGCCGCCAGACGGAAGGCCATGCGCAACCTGCTCGGCACCCTGCTGTTCTCCGCCGGCGTGCCGATGCTCACGGCCGGCGACGAGTACGGCCGCAGCCAACGCGGCAACAACAACGCCTACTGCCACGACAGCGAGCTCACCTGGTTGAGCTGGCAGCGCGAACCGTGGCAGGACCAGCTCAGCGCCGTCACCCGCCGTCTGATCGCGCTCCGCCGCGAGAACCCGGCCCTGCGCCCCATCCGCTTCGCCCGCCTCGGGGAGACGACAGCCGGGGCCTCGGAGATGGACTGGTTCGACGCGGCGGGCGACCCCATGAGCGAAGACGACTGGAACTCTCCGGAGGCGCGCACGCTGCAGTACCTCGCCGCGAGCACGCCGGAGCGCGAGGAGTTCAACCGCATCCTCCTGATCGTTCACGCAACGGAGTCGGCGACGACGGTCACTCTGCCTGCCCACGAGGGGGTTGTCGGCTACGAGGTGCTCTGGGATTCCGCCGACGACGACCTCGGCGGCGCGGCATCCCCGGAGATCCTCAGCCCCGGCACCGTCGTAGACATCGCCGGCACCTCCATGCGCCTGCTGCGCGCGCACTGAACCGCTGACAACGCGAAGGGAATCACCGTGGCCAAGAAGACGAATGAGCACGGCGCAGGCACTCCGGCCACCGTCGCGCTGACGACTGCAGGCATCGCGTTCACCCCGCACCTCTACCAGCACGACGCCGGCGCGACGAACTTCGGCCTCGAGGCCGCCGAGAAGCTCGAGCTCGACCCCGACCGCGTGTTCAAGACGCTGCTGGCGGATGCCGACGGCCAGCTCGTCGTCGGCATCGTTCCCGTGACGGGCACACTCGACCTCAAAGCCCTCGCCGCTGCGGTCGGGGCGAAGAAGGCCGTGATGGCCGACCCGAAGCTCGCGGAACGCAAGACCGGCTACGTCGTCGGCGGGATCAGCCCGATCGGCCAGAAGACCGCGCACACGACCGTGATCGACGAGAGCGCGATCCTTTTCGACACCGTGTTCGTCTCCGGCGGTCGGCGCGGATTCGACATCGAGCTCAGCCCGGACGCCCTTGCCTCCGTCACGGCCGGCAGCTTCGCCCCGATCGGGCGGCAGTGATCACGCGATCGACAGCGAGTCCGACCGCGTTGCTCTGATCGCCTCGACGATTGCGGCCGCGCCGAACTCCCAGGCACGGTCGACGTCGCCGCCGAGCCTGAAGCTCCCGTTCAGCTCCATGCTGACGAAGCCGGCTGCCCACGCGGTCAGCGTGCGGGCAGCCTCGAGTGCGCGATCCGGGCCCGCCAGCTCGGCCGCGAGCTCGAGGACGGGCTCGCTCGCCGCGGCACCGAACTCCGGGCGGGCGACAGGGATCCCCGCCGCCGGCGTCATGATCAGCTGGAATGCGGCCGGCCGTTCGTGGCCGAATGCGCGGAAACGGTTCGCGAGATCCGCCGGCGTCTGCGCGGATTTCAGGCGCTCGGCGAGCTCCGTCAGGCTCGCCTCGGCCACGAGCTGGATCAGATCGTCCCGGCTCTGCACGCGCTTGTACAGGGACGGCGCTCGCACGCCGACGCGCAGCGCAACGGCCTGCATGGTCAGCGCCGCGAGTCCGTCGAGTTCGAGCAGCTCACGCGCCGCGTCGACGATCGCGTCGAGAGAGGTCCTGTCCGGTGTCGGCATGCACCCAGTATAGCTATTGACTTTAGCCATCATGGCTAATTATCATAGCCATCGTGAAGCTCAACTCCTCCCTCCACCGCATCGGCAACGACATCGTCGCCGCCTACCTCGTCGTCACGGCCGATGGTGTGACCGTGATCGATGCCGGGCTCCCCGGTCACTGGCATGAGCTGCTCGCCGAGCTCGGCTCCGTGGGACTCTCGCCGGACGACGTCAGGGGCGTGATCCTGACCCATGGCGATTCGGACCATGTCGGATTCGCCGAGCGGCTGCGGCGGGACCACGGCGTGCCCGTGTTCGTGCACGCGGCCGATGCCGCCAGGGCGCAGGGCGGCGACAAGCCTGCGAACGCGAAACAGCCGATGAAACCCGGCCCGGTGTTGGGCTTCTTCGGCTACGCGCTCAGGAAGGGCGGCATGCGGACGACCTGGCTCACCGAGGTCGTCGAACTCCACGGCGGCGAGACACTCGACCTCCCCGGGGCACCCCAGATCATCGGACTGCCTGGGCATTCCCCTGGCAGCATCGCCGTGTACGTGCCCGTCGCCGACGCCGTGTTCGTCGGCGACGGCCTCACGACGCGCCATGTTCTCACAGGCACGACGGGGCCGCAGCCTGCGCCGTTCACCGACGAACCGGAGCAGGCGATCGCCTCGCTGCGTGCCATCCTCGGCACCGGCGCACGGTGGGTGCTGCCAGGTCACGGCGCGCCGTGGAGCGGCGGCGTCGAGGCCGCGGTCACCGCTGTCGAGGCCGCGGCGCGCACGGCGAGGTAGCGGCCACTCGGCACTCGGCTTGTCGATTACTCGGCCACGGCGACGAGCCCCATCTCGGCGGCGCCCGACAGCAGCGGGTGGGCGGGCACGACGCGAACGGTGTAGCCGAACCCACCGGCCCGGCCGAGCGGCACCGTTCCGGTGAACAGCCTCGTCGCGGCGCCGTCGAGCCCGGCCGTCGGGTCGGCCTGCAACTCGAGACGCTCGACGTCGCTGAGCTCATCACCGCCTGTGCTGCGGCCGTAGACGACCTCGACGGCGACGTCGTCCGGGCTCAGCTCGCCGAGCCCGATGTGGGCGCGCAGGTGCAGTTCGTCGCCCACCTGTGCGACCTCGGCGACCCCGCCGGACTCCACGTGCTCGACGCTCACCGTCGGCCAGGCAGCCCGCACCCGTGCCTTCCACGCGGCGAGCGCCCGCGCCGCCTCTGCATGCCCGGCCGAGAGCGCGGCCTCGGCGGCCGCGGCAGGGCAGTACAGCCGTTCGACGTATTCGCGCACCATCCGGTCGGCGCTGAGCTCCGGTGAGAGCGTCGCCAGGGTGTGCCGCACCGACTGCATCCAGCGTTCAGGCACCCCGTCGTCGCCGCGCTGGTAGAAGCGCGGCGCGACCTGGTGCTCGATCAGGTCGTAGAGCGCCTCGGCCTCCAGCCGGTCGCGCTCCGCGCCGTCCGTCGCGGCATCCGCAGAGGGAATGGCCCAGCCGTTCTCGCCGTCGAAGTACTCGTTCCACCAGCCGTCGAGGATCGACAGGTTCAGCACCCCGTTCAGCGCCGCCTTCATGCCGGAGGTCCCGCAGGCCTCGAGCGGGCGCAGCGGGTTGTTCAGCCAGACGTCGGTGCCCGGGTAGAGGGTCTGCGCCATGGCGATGTCGTAGTCGGGCAGGAACACGATGCGCCCGCGCACCTCCGGCTCTGCGGCGAACTGCACGAGTTCCTGGATGAGGCGCTTGCCCTCGTCATCGGCCGGGTGCGACTTGCCGGCGATCACGAGCTGCACCGGCCGTTCCTGGTGCAGCAACAGGGAGCGCAGCCGATCCCGGTCGTGCAGCATGAGGGTGAGACGCTTGTACGTCGGCACGCGACGGGCGAATCCGATGGTGAGAACGGCCGGGTCGAGCAGCTCGTCGATCCAGGCCGGGGCACGCCCTCCCGGATTCTGGCCGAGCCAGGCGGATGCCGTGCGCTCCCGCGCATCGGCGACGAGCTGCGCGCGCATCTCCCCGCGCACCCGCCAGAGTTCGGCGTCGCTGAGTGCGGGCGAGAGCCAGTCGACGGCGGTCGTGTCTGCGCTGCCGAGCCGCTCCCAGGCCAGCCCCTGCAGGCGGGGATCCGTCCACGTCGGTGCGTGAACCCCGTTCGTGATCGAGGTGATCGGCACCTCATCCGTGTCGAAGCCGGGCCAGAGCCCGCTGAACATGGCCCGGCTGACCTCGCCGTGCAGGCGGGAGACGCCGTTGCTTGTGCGGGCGAGGCGCAGGCCCATGTACGCCATGTTGAACTTCGGGTGTGCGCCGTCCTCCCGGCCGAGCGCCAGCACGTCGGCGGCGTCGACCCCAGGAAGCAGATCGGTGTCGAGGTAGCGCTCGACGACGTCGAGCTCGAATCGGTCGATTCCGGCCGGCACGGGTGTGTGGGTCGTGAACACCGTTCCTGCTCGCACCAGTTCGAGAGCCTGCGCGAAGGTGAGACCCTCACCGATGAGGGCCGCGATGCGCTCGACGCCGAGGAATCCGGCGTGTCCCTCGTTCGTGTGGAAGACCTCGGGCGCCGGCCTGCCGGTGAGCTCGGACCAGGCGTTCACCGCGCGGACACCGCCGATGCCGAGCAGCAGCTCCTGCTGCAGGCGGTGCTCCCCCGCCCCGCCGTAGAGTCGGTCGGTGACGTGGCGCAGCTCGTCGCTGTTGTCTGGGATGTCGGTGTCGAGCAGCAGCAGCCGCACCCGGCCGACGGCTGCCTGCCACACCCGCGCGTGAAGGGTGCGCCCCTCCGGGAGCGCGAGCGTGATCTGCACCGCGGAGCCGTCCGGCCGGCGCAGCACCGCGAGCGGCAGACCGTCCGGGTCGAGCACCGGGTAGCTCTCGAGCTGCCAGCCGTCGTTCGCGATCGCCTGCGAGAAGTAGCCGGAGCGGTAGAACAGGCCGACGGCCACGATCGGCACGCCGAGGTCTGACGCACTCTTCAGGTGGTCCCCGGCCAGGATGCCGAGGCCGCCAGAGTACTGCGGCAGGGCCGCTGCGATGCCGAACTCCGGCGAGAAGTACCCGATCGCCGGCGGCTTCTCGCACTCGAGCCCCTGGTACCAGCGGGGCTCGCTGAGGTACGCGCGGAGCTCGTCGCGCTGCCGGTTCACGGCATCGACGTACGCGGCATCCTGCGCCAGCGCCTCGAGCCGTTCCGGGCCGACCTCGCCGAGCAGCGCAATCGGGTCGTGCCCGAGCCGGTTCCAGATCTCCGGGGCGACGTGCGCGAAGAGCTCCCTCGTCGGCTCGTGCCATGACCAGCGCAGATTCGCCGCGAGTTCGCCCAGCGCGGAGAGCGCATCGGGGAGCACGGCACGAACGGTGAACTTTCGAATCGCCTTCACGAGCACCACCCTAGGCGGCGCGGGTGACGATTGTGTTAATGAGGGCAGCACAGCGCGTGTGATTCGCGCTACCGTCGCAGTGTGCCCAAGAACAGTGTGCCCAAGAGCGGTGACCGCCAGGCGACCGCGAACACCCCGGTGACGACTCCCGCCGTGCCCGAGCGCCTGACGCGCGCTGGGCGCATCCCCGTCTTCTCGCCGAGCCCCGCTCAGCCGGGCGAGCTCTGGCCGGCCAAGGCCTTCGTCGGCGAGGTCGTGCCATTCGCGGCCACGGCGTTCCGCGAGGGGCACGACCGCATCGGCGTCGAGCTGCTGCTGCAGAACCCATCCGGAACGCTCAGCCGGCATCCGATGAGCCTGCTCGCGCCCGGCACGGACCGGTGGCAGGTCGAGCTCGTGCTCGACGCGCCAGGCGAGTGGAACTACCGAGTGCGGGCATTCGCCGACGACTACGCCACCTGGCGCCACAACGCCGAGGTAAAGGTCGCGGCCGGCGTCGACGTGGAGCTGATGTTCGCTGCAGGGGCCGAGCTGCTCGGGCGGGCCGCGGCCGACGCCGCGCGCGCGGCATCCGAACGCCGCACCCTGAGCACGGCCGCGCTCGCACTGGCCGACACAAGCATCGGCGCCGCGGAGCGCCTCGAGTTCGGCACGGCAGGCCTCGTGGCCGCCCTGCTCGCGGCGACGCCGCTGGCGAGCCTGGAGACGGTGGCGGAGACCCGCACCGTGCGCGTCGAGCGCAGCCGCGCCGGCGTCGGGTCGTGGTACGAGTTCTTCCCCCGCTCGGAGGGCGCCGTGCGCCACCCGGACGGCTCGTGGACGAGCGGCACATTCCGCACCGCCTCCAAGCGGCTGGCGGATGTCGCGGCGATGGGCTTCGACGTCGTCTACCTGCCGCCCATCCACCCGATCGGGCGCGCCTTCCGAAAAGGCCCGAACAACACCCTGAACGCCGGCCCCAACGACCCGGGTTCGCCGTGGGCCATCGGCTCGGCCGACGGCGGACACGACGCGGTGCACCCGGAGCTCGGCACCCTTGAGGACTTCCGGGCCTTCCTCGCCACGGCCGGCGAGCTCGGCATCGAGGTCGCGATCGACCTGGCCCTGCAGGCGTCGCCTGACCACCCGTGGGTCACGGAGCACCCTGAGTGGTTCACGACGCTGCCGGACGGCAGCATCGCCTTCGCGGAGAACCCGCCGAAGAAGTACCAGGACATCTATCCGATCAACTTCGACAACGACCCCGTCGGCATCCGCGCCGAGGTGCTGCGCATCGTGCGGCACTGGATCGCCCAGGGCGTGCGCATCTTCCGGGTCGACAACCCGCACACCAAGCCGCTGGACTTCTGGGAGTGGCTGATCGGCACGGTGAACGCCGAGCACCCCGACGTCGTCTTCCTCGCCGAGGCCTTCACCAGGCCCGCGCTGCTGAACGCGCTCGCCCAGGTCGGATTCCAGCAGTCGTACACGTACTTCACCTGGCGCAACACGAAGGCGGAGCTCGAGGAATTCCTCGGCGCGCTCGCCACGGAGACCGCCGATTTCCTCCGCCCGAACCTCTTCGTCAACACCCCGGACATCCTCACCGAGTACCTCCAGTTCGGTGGTCCGGCGGCGTTCACGATCCGCGCAGCGATCGCCGCCACCGCCGCCCCGACGTGGGGCGTCTACTCCGGATTCGAGTTGTTCGAGAGCGTCGCACGCCCCGGCGCGGAGGAGGCGATCGACAACGAGAAGTACGAGTTCAAGCCACGCGACTTCGCCGGAGCGGCGGCAGCCGATCGCTCCCTCGCGCTCTTCCTCGGCATCCTCAACCGCATCCGCACCGAGCACCCAGCGCTCCGTCAGCTCCGCAACATCCGCTTCCACCACAGCGACGACGATTCCGTGCTGGTCTACAGCAAGTACCTCGCGGCCGAGCACAGTCAGAACGGCGTCGCGGACGCGGTCATCGTCGTCGCGAACGTCGACCCGCACTCGGTGCGGGAGACCACCGTGCACCTGGACCCCCGGATGTTCGGCCTGCCCGCGGGCACGAGCTTCGAGGTGGAAAACCTCGTGACGGGGGCCGTCTGGGTCTGGAGCGAGCACAACTTCGTCCGCCTCGACGCGTTCACTGAACCCGTGCACATCCTCGCGGTCCGCCCGATTCCGGATGCCGCCCCCGCGCCGAAGCGCCAGAAGAACGCGCGCCGCACACCCCAGAAGACGCAGAAGGGATCGTAGCCATGAGCCCGATCGACGGATTCACCCGGCCAGTGATCGCCCCCGAGATTCTGGAGCGCGTGGCATCCGGCAGCTATCACGACCCGCACTCCGTCCTCGGCCAGCACCTCGTCGACGCGGACGTCGCCGACCCGCTCACCGTCGTCCGCGCGCTGCGCCCGCTCGCCTCGGAGGTGCAGGCGGTCTTCGGCTCCGACGCCCGCGTGGAGCTGGCACACATCGGGCACGGGCTCTGGGAGGGCTACAGCATCCTGGGCCTGCGCGACTACGAAATCGAGGCCCGCTACGACGGCGGCGCGGAGTGGAAGAGCGACGACCCGTACCGCTACGCCCCGACGATCGGCGAGCTCGACCTGCACCTGATCGGCGAGGGCCGGCACGAGGAGCTGTGGCGGGTGCTCGGCGCACACCATCGCTCCCATGCCGGGGTGAGCGGTAGCGTGCACGGCACCTCCTTCGCGGTCTGGGCGCCGCACGCACAGGCCGTCCGTGTGATCGGCGATCTCAATCAGTGGAACGGCGTCGGGCACGCGATGCGCAACATGGGCGCAACCGGCGTGTGGGAGCTCTTCGTGCCCGGCCTCGAGCCGGGCAGCGTGTACAAGTACGAGATCCTCACCCAGTCCGGCGACTGGGTGCAGCGGGCCGACCCGATGGCCGCCGCCGCCGAGTTGCCGCCACAGACCGGGTCCGTGATCAGCCAGAGTGCATACGACTGGCACGACGCCGACTGGATGCGCGCCCGCGCTGAGCGCGACCCGCACAACGCCCCGATGAGTGTCTACGAGCTGCACCTGGGATCGTGGCGACCGGGACTCGGCTACCGCGACGCAGCCGATCAGCTGATCGAGTACCTCGGCGAACTCGGCTTCACGCACGTGGAGTTCATGCCACTCGCCGAGCACCCGTTCGGCGGCTCCTGGGGCTACCAGGTCACCGGCTACTACGCGCCGACCAGCCGCTTCGGCTCCCCCGACGATTTGCGCTACCTGATCGACCGGCTGCACCAGGCGGGGATCGGCGTGCTGATGGACTGGGTGCCCGGCCACTTCCCGAAAGACGAGTGGGCGCTGGCGAACTTCGACGGCGCGCCGCTGTACGAGCACCCCGACCCCCGCCGCGGCGAGCAGAAGGACTGGGGAACGCTGGTCTTCGACTTCGGGCAGCGCCAGGTGCGCAACTTCCTCGTCGCGAATGCCTTGTTCTGGCTGGAGGAGTTCCACGTCGACGGGCTGCGGGTGGATGCCGTCGCCTCGATGCTGTACCTGGACTACTCCCGGGAGGCCGGCGAGTGGGAGCCGAACGTGCACGGCGGCAACGAGAACCTCGAGGCCATCGCCTTCCTGCAGGAGGTGACGGCGACCGCGTACAAGCGCAACCCCGGCATCGTCATGATCGCCGAGGAGTCGACGAGCTGGGGCGGGGTCACAGCGCCGACCGTCGCAGGAGGGCTCGGTTTCGGGCTCAAATGGAACATGGGCTGGATGCACGACTCGCTGCAGTACATCCAGCACGACCCGATGTACCGATCCCACCACCACGGTGAGATCACCTTCTCGTTCCTGTACGCGTTCAGCGAGAACTTCCTCTTGCCGATCAGCCACGACGAGGTCGTGCACGGCAAGGGCTCGCTGTTGCAGAAGATGCCGGGCGACCACTGGCAGAAGCTCGCGAACGTGCGCGCCTATCTCAGCTTCATGTGGGCCCACCCCGGCAAACAACTGCTGTTCATGGGGCAGGAGTTCGGCCAGCCGTCCGAGTGGAGCGAGGAGCGCGGTCTGGACTGGTGGGTGCTCGACCAGCCAAGCCACCGCGGGCTGTTCGACCTGGTCACCCAGCTCAACCGGGTGTACCGCGAGCACCCGGCCCTCTGGGCGCTCGACAACGACTCGGCCGGATTCGAGTGGCTCGACGGCGGCGCCGCAGAGCAGAACGTCGTGTCGTTCCTGCGCCGCGACGGCAATGGCGAGGTGCTGGCGTGCATCGTCAACTTCGCCGGAACCCCGCACAACGACTACCGGATCGGGCTGCCGTTCGCCGGCCGCTGGCGCGAGCTGCTCAACACGGATGCCGCGGAGTATGGCGGATCAGGCGTCGGCAACCTCGGCGGCGTCGACGCCACAGACACCCCGTGGGCCGGGCGCGCGGCATCCGCAACCGTCACCCTTCCACCCCTCGGCGGAATCTGGCTCAAGCTCGAGCGTTAGGCGCCGGACGCCGGGAGATCAGTAGAGCAGCATCGCCAGGCGCTGGCGTGCCGCGATGACGACGGGGTCGGTCGTTCCGACGACCTCGAACAGCTCAAGCATTCGCTCGCGCACCCGGTTCTTCCCATCGGCGTCGAGCGTCGGGAACAGCGTGAGAAGACGGTCGAACGCATCGGCGACGTGGCCACCGGAGAGGTCGAGGTCGGCAACGTCGAGCTGGGCGTCGAGGTCATTCGGTCCGGCAGCGGCGGCTGAGCGGATCTGCTCGAGGCTCTTGCCCGCGAGACGGTGCAGCAGGCTGACCTGGGCGAGCCCGGCCACGGCGAGCTGGTCGCGCGGGTCCTGGGCGATCGCGGTCTTGTAGAAGCCGATGGCGGCCGGGTAATCGCCGCGCTCGATGGCCTCGTACGCCTCGGCGTGGTGCGGCGGAAGCGGCTCCTCCTGAACGGGCTCCGCGGCGTCATCCGCGGGGGCGCCTGCCTCGGCATCCGCGGAGACGGCGCTGCCGGTGACACCGTTCTGCACGGCCAGCTGCAACAACTGCTCGAGGATGTCGAGCAGCTGGTCCTCGGCGATGGCACCGGCGAAGAGCGGGACGGGCTGCCCGGCGATGACGGCCGCAACCGTCGGAACCGACTGCGCCTGGAAGGCCTGAGCCAGCTGCGGGTTCGACTCGACGGCCACCCGCACCAGCACGAGGCGCCCGCGCAGGCCGGCGACGACCTTCTGCAGCACGGCACTCATCGCGGTGCTCTGCTCCGCCCAGTCTGCGTAGAGGTCGACGAGCACGGGAACGCGCTGCGAGAGCTCGAGCACCTCACCGAAGTTCGCGTCTGTTCCGTCCAACACGAGGCTCGGCACCTGCACGGGAGCCCCGGCGGGGGCACCGGGCTGAGCCGGCGCACCGACCGGCGCGTTCGCCCGGTTCACGAGCGAGGAGAGGTCGACTGCTCCGCGGAGGTTGGCTGCTGAGGGGGGAACGTTGGTCACGGGATCTCCGATGCGGCGATGAGGCTGTGGGCGAAACCGAGAAGACGGATCTTCTCGTCGCTGCCCGCGGCGGGAACATAGAACAGCAGCTGATCGCTGCGGGTCGAGGTGACGCCCTTCGCGGTCTTCTCGACACCGGACAGCGACTTGGCCGGGCTGGCCTTGAACTCGACAGTACCGCCATCGTTCGGCGTTGCGCTCTCCATCTGGTTGAGGTTCACCGCCACGATCGCGCCGGAGTCGATTGTGCCGAGGGCAACGGTCTCTCCCGGGCCGGGCGCATTCGACACCTCGAGGTTCGTCGTCGGGGGCAGCTCGGCTCGTCGCGCCTCCGTTGCAGCGACGCCAACCTGGGGAACGAAGCTGTCTCCGGCGATGTCGAAGAGGTCGTAGTACTCGCTCGCGGTGTCCTTGAGGATCACGTCACCGTAGGCCGTTGCGAGCTGATCCGGTGCCAGCGTCAGGAACTTCGTGTCTGGTGCGACGGGCGGGGCACCGATGCTGGCCGGTGCCACCTCCGGGAACGTCGCGTCCGCTGCCAGCGTGATGGCGTACTCGACCTGGTAGTTCTCCCGCGGGCTGTTCTGCTTGAGAACGAGGGTCATCGGCGCGATCGTCGGATCGTCCTCATTGAGGATGACGGTGACAACGGTGCGCGGCCAGGTCGCGTTCTGCTGCGGCAGGATCACTTCCATCGGCGAGGCGGGAATCGGGCTCGGAGCGGCCTGCTCCGGGTAGCCGGCCCTGATCTGGTAGTTCTTCTGTCGTTCGAGCAGCGCCGGACCGGTGAAACGTGCGGGAAGCAGCTCGGCGTTCATCGACGTGTCTGCCTCGTTCGCGACGACGGCGATCTTGCGCACGATGCGCTCGAGCTGCGGAACGGTGACGGCGGGCGGCGGCAGCTCGTCCAGACCTTCCGGCGTGTCGGTGAGTTCCGGGGTCGGGGTCGCCGTCGCCGACGGCGTCTCCGAGAGGTCGGGCCAGAACGAGGCGGAGCAGCCGGAGAGCACGAGTCCGGAGATGACCAGCACCGGCACGACGGCGAGGCGCGACGAGCGACCGCTGATCGCCTTGCGCTGACCGCCCGTGATCTCGTTGATCTTGATCATCTTGGGCTTGGGAGCCTTCGGCAGCTTCGGCATCCGCGGCCCCTTCGGCACGTTGCGACGCGGACCGCGAGAGCGCCGCATGTGGATCAGCGCCCACAGGTAGAGCACCAGGCCGATCAGCAGCAGAATCGCGCCGCCGACGATCAGCGGTCCAGCCCACGGCGTCGAGTTGTCGAGCGGCCAGGAAATACGCACGTTCTTGGGTGCTGGCGCCGTGCCGTCGGTGGCCAGGAGCACCGAGATGCCCTCAGGCGCGTTGATCGTGTTGGACAGCGAGTTCTCGCTCGTCCACTCATCGAGCCACAGATCGGAACCACGGGGGTTCGGGTTCGGCGTCGCCGCCTCCGCCCCGGTCTGCGGATCCGACGGCTGGCTCGCGTCATTCGTGAACTCCGACTGACCGCGGACGAGCTCGGAGCTGAGCTCCTTCGTGTCCTCGTCATAGCTCAGACGGGTGTAGCTGAGGTCGCCGAGCCACGCCTCCATGTCTGCGGTGCGGCCGTACGCCATGAAGGTGTCGCCCGAACCGCGAACGGTCAGAGTCTGGGCACCTTCATGAGCGGTCAGCGCGTCGCTGTCGATCACCGTGTACGGGCCGTTACCTGCAACAGTGGTGCTGAGCGAGACGCTTGCGGGCTCGAGAAAGACAGTGCGCTGGGCGATGCCCAGCGCAATCATGCAGGCCGCAGCAACAAATGCCACGATCGCCAAAACAAAACGCACGAATTCTCCTTTTGTGTTGCCTGAAGCCATGACCGACGCCAGCACGCAGCGGGCGCAACGACGGGTATTTCGTTGTAAACAGGTCGAAATGGCAACAGCCAAAGACAGTTGACACTACCGGACATAGCTGAAAGACGCCCCAATCCGCGTGGGAACTGCCTGTGCGCGCGCGTCATTCGGTGCCAGCAAATGCCGCTAAAATCAGTGTGGCTCGCAGCGCGATTCTCTGCGCTGCTGCGACCGACATAAGGAGAGACATCGTGGCTACCGACGAAACCGAGTTCACCCAGGTATTCCGGGGCTACGACAAGGACGAGGTCGACAAGGCCATCCAGGGCCTGCGGCGCGACTTGATCAAGTCGAACGCCCACGGCGTCGACGCGGCCAAGGAGATCAAGCGGCTCGGCGCGCGCATCGATGAGCTGAACGCCGAGCTCGAAGAGGTCGGCAGCCCCACGTTCTCCGGACTCGGCACCAAGCTCGAGAACACCCTGCGCGTTGCGGAGGAGCAGTCGACCCGCCTCATCGCCCAGGCCGACATCGATGCAGAGAAGCTGCGCAGCTCCGCCTCCGGCGAGGTCGAGAAGCTCCGCACGGATGCCACAGCGCTCGCCGAGCGGACCGTCAGCGACGCCCGCGCCAAGGCCGCGCGCATCCTCGAAACAGCCAGGCTCGAAGCCGACGACATCGTGGCCCGCGTCCGTGACGAGCAGGAGCTCATCACGCAGGAAGCCCTGCGCGACGCCGCCGCCATCCGTGGCGCCGTGGCGACCGAGGCAGCCGAACTGCGTGCTACCGCCAAGCGCGAGACCGCCGCGATCCGCGCAGAGGCCGAACGCGAGGCCGCTGAGGTCGTCGTCGTCGCCAACCGCGAAGCCTCCGAGGCACGAACCGCTGCGGCTGGACTCGCCCAGGAGACGGAGCAGACCCGCTCGGAGGTCGCCCTCGAACTCGACCAGGCCCGCGCCGATCTCGCCAAGGAGACCGAACAGGCACGCCTCGACCTGGCTAGGGACAACGAGCAGGCACGCCTCGACCTCGAGCGCGAGAGCGCCGAGGCTCGGCAGGGCCTCGCCGCCGAGACCGCGGAGTCGCGTGCAGCGCTCGCCATCGAACTCGAGCAGGCCCGCACCGATCTCTCACGCGAGATCGACCAGAGCCGCGCCGAGATCGCCCTCGCCCGCGAGCAGGAGAAGACTGATCTCGCCCGCGAGATCGAGACCGCCAGACTCAAGCTCAGCCACGAGCTGGAGCGCAGCCGAGCACGCCACGACGGCGACATCGAGCAGTCCCGCGCCGACCTCGCCCTCGAGCACGAGCAGGCGCGCGCCGACTTCACCGCCGAAGGTGAGCAGGCACGCATCGACCTCGACAACCAGCTCGCCGCGAGCCGCAAGAAGACCGGTCACGAGGTGCAGAAGATGCGCCGCGAGATCGAACAGGCCCGCATCGACCTCGATGTCGAGCTGAAGGCGCGTCGCGATGAGGCCGAGCAGGAGCACCTGCAGCGCCACCAGGAGGCCGTCGCCCAGACCCAGAAGTTCCTGGACGACGCCAACGCACAGCTGGCGGAGGCCATCAGCCGCGCGAGTGAGAACCGTGCAGAGGCCGAGCGTCTCAGCAGCGGCGCCCGCGGTGAGGCCAAGGCGATCCTGGACGAGGCCGAGGACGCCGCAGCGCGCACCATCAGCGAGGCAGAGGCCACGGTCGCAACGCGTCTGGCCGAGACCGAGGAACGCACCAGGGCACTCGTGGCTGACGCAGAGGACCGCCTGTCCCAGATTAGGATTGAGCGCGACGCGGTCGCTGGCTACTTCGAGAGCCTGCGCGGTGTTCTCAAGCAGGCAGAACAGGTGACCTCCGAGACGGAGTGATCACACTTCCGCCGTCACGGTGGGAGTGCGTGTGAAGATTCAGAATGCTTTCCGGCTCGGCCTGGTCGCCACGCTCGGAGTCGGTCTCGGCATCCTGATCCTCGGTTCGATCGCATCGCTGGCGACGATTCTCAGCTACATCGGCGCGGCGCTGTTCCTCTCGCTCGGACTTGATCCGGCGATCGCATTCCTCGAGCGGCATAAGGTTCCGCGCTGGGCCGCGATCCTCACCGTGCTCGCCGCGGTGGTCGCGGCCCTGACCGGGGTCGTCTTCGCCGTCATCCCGATCATCAGCGAGCAGGTCAATCAGTTGATCGAATTCGTGCCCGTGCTGTCGCGTCGGTTCCTCTCCGGCGAACTCGTCGTCACACTGCAGGAGGCCTTCCCCAACCTGCAAGTGGAGGAGATCGTCGTGGCGATGACCAAGGCGGTCAACGACTTCGTCACCAACCCCGATCAGCTCGTCGGGCTCTTCGGCGGCGTGCTGCAGTTCGGTGTCGCGCTCTCCGCCGGGCTGTTCGGCATCGTGATCGTCGTGATCCTGACCCTCTACTTCGCCGGCAGCCTGCCGTCGATGAAGCGCGGCCTCTACCAGCTGGTGCCTGCCTCGCGCCGCGAGCGCTTCACCGACCTGAGCGAACAGATCAGCGAATCGGTCGGTCGGTACGTCGTCGGCCAGGTGACGCTCGCGCTCGTGAACGGGCTGCTGAGCTTCATCTTCCTCAGCATCATCGACGCACCGTTCCCGGCTCTCCTCGCCCTGCTGGCGTTCCTGTTCTCGTTGGTCCCGCTCGTTGGAACGATCTCCGGGTCCATACTCATCGTGCTGATCTGCCTGATCCCCGGCCTCGGCTCCCCGCTCACGGCGCTGGCCGCTGCGATCTACTACCTGATCTACATGCAGGTCGAGGCCTATGTGCTGAGCCCGCGCATCATGAATAAGGCCGTCGCGGTTCCGGCGTCCGTCGTGGTCATCGCCGCGCTGGCCGGCGGTTCGCTTCTCGGGCTGCTCGGAGCCCTCATCGCGATTCCCACCGCCGCCGCCATCCTGCTGATCATCAAGCAGGTCGTGATTCCGCGGCAGAACACGCTCTAGCGCCCAATTCACACGCTGGCTCGAGGGAGCAGCCGAGGAACGAGGCCGCCCCCGAAGCCCTGAGCGCCTGACCGGATCCGGTCGCCATGGATGCCGCAGACCAGTGTCGGCGGATCCGCTCGGGGCTTCGCGTGCGTCGCTGCTCCTTCGTCGCTGCCCCGCTCGCTCAAGCCAGCGTGCAAAGAGTGGCGCCGCTCGCTCAGGCCATCGTGGGAATGGGCGTCATATGCACGCTGGCTTGAGGGAGCAGCCGAGGAACGAGGCCGCCCCCGAAGCCCTGAGCCTCTGACCGGATCGGGTCGCTCGATCCGGCCGCGGGCGGTTTACTCGACCAGCGCCGGCTGCTGTTGCTGAAGCAGGTCGGCTTGTTGGGTGCGGGACTTCGTCGATCTTCGCCACGGGGTGTCCGGCGTCTGAGCGCCCGTTCCGGAGCCAGGGCGGCGGTTTCACGTGCGGGACGCCGTCGATCATGAGGATCTGCCAGCCGCTGGTCTCGATCGTGCGGTGGTGGAACCAACAGAGGCAGGACTCCGTTACACGTCTCGGTTTCGCCCCCGTCCCGATACGCCTTGACGTGGTGGATCTCGCTCCACGCGGCCGGATCGAACAGCCCGGGATGATGCAGCCGCCGTCGCGGAGGGTGATCGCCCGCCGTTGGGTGGCGTTGAAGACCCGGTCATTGCTGCCGATGCTGTTAATCGTGCCGTCCGGGCCGATCACCACATGTTGCTGCCCACCGGCGCACACGAATTGCTCCACCGCCCGCATGGAAATCGGGGCCTCACAGCCCTCAATGAACCCGGCCCCGGTACCGGCGTCGAGGTCGGCCTGCCGCACCGAGACGAGCACAGGTCGGCGCCGCCCCACCAATGCTCGGGCTGTCCGCGCTGCGGGCGGCGCCGTCGATGAGGCTCGCGAACACGTCGTGCCGGGCCTGCGCCGTCGCCCGGGGGTCTTTCGGCGCGTCCGGGTCGGGGTCGGCGAAGCTGGGTTTGCTGCGTGGGTTCAGGTACGCGTTCAGCAGGGTTTCGAACTTGGCGTCGATCTCCGGCAGCAGCGTCATCTTGCGGTGGACGACCCCATCCCGGGTCATGCCCGGCGCTGATGCCCCGGGCCTGCATGGCCCGCTCCTCGGCCGGGACAACACCGTCCTCATCCAACACCGTCTCCCAGACGCGGGCCTGGCCGCGGATCTCGTCGGCGGCGAACGGCAGCGGCGACTCCACAGTGGGCCCGGTCGCGGCGGCGACGAGCGCGGTTTCGGCGTGCTCCACGTTGAGGTCGCCGACCCGGCTCCGGATCGGGTCGAGGGTGTCAATGATCGCCGCGGCGCTGTCGTAGCCAATGATCCCCGTGCCGAGGGCATCGGCGATCTGCCCGAAGCGGGCCGGCATCGTCTCGCCAGTGAGTGCCATGCGGGGCCGTGTGGCCTCGCCGAGGCGCATCCGCTGCGTCAGCGTGCGTTCCGAGGCGAGGGTGATCCGGGACAGGAGTTCGACGGCGTTCCGGCACCCCTTCTTCGCCGACAGCCGGTCCTCGCCGAGCTCTCGGCGGGAGCGGAATGCGTGCTCGCCGGCGGCCTTGATGCGGAGCGCATCGGCGAGACGGCCGACCTCCTCGGCGGAGGCGGTGAACTCCAACAGGGCGTCATCGTTGAAGAGACGTTCGTCCGAATCGGCGAGGGCGGAGAGCAGCAGATCTCGTGCCTCTGCGAGTGTCTCCGTCGGGGTTCCCATGGGTTCAATTTTACCCGCGCGGGGCAGGTTCACCTAGGAAAAGGCCTGATGTGGATAAGTTTCCGCGGAAGCTCGCCTGTGTACAAGAGGTGGTCGCGGATCGGCGCCGCACCAGCATCGGTGGCGGTTCCCGGGGTTGCCTGGGAGTGGGCTGCCGCCTTTCGCGACGCTGCGCGTCGCGCTACTCGACCAGCGGGCTGGGGCGGATACGGCAGGGTTTCGACAAGCTCAACCAGCGGAGGCTCGACGGGCCCAAGCGGCGGGGACTCGACAGACTCAGGTGCGCTTAGCCCTGCCAGACCTCGGGCAGCGGGGCGGCCGCGGGGTTCACTGCGGCGACGATTTCGTTGAGCACGCGACTCGTCTGCTTCTCCCCCACCCACAGGTGCTTTCCGCCTTCGACGGCGATGAGGCGGGTGGCCGGCGCGACGGCGAAGCGCTCGCTCGCCTCGACCGGGCGCAGGTAGTCATCGAACTCGGGCACAAGCACGACGAGCGGCACCGTCGCGTGCGCCCATGCGGCGAGTTCGGCATCCGTCGCGCGGTGCAGGGGCGGCGACAGAAGGATCGCGCCGTCGATGGCGTGTTCGAGGCCGTACTTGATGCTGAGCTCGGTGCCGAAGGACCAGCCGAGCAGCCACGGGTGCGGGAGTCCGCGCTCCGCGACGAATGCCATCGCGGCCGCGACGTCGGCGCGCTCGTCGACGCCATCGCCGAATGAGCCGTCGCTGGTCCCGCGCGGCGAACTCGTGCCGCGGGTGTTGAAGCGCAGCACGGCGATGTCGGCGAGGGCGGGCAGGCGTGCCGCCGCCTTGCGCAGAATGTGCGAGTCCATGAAGCCGCCGGCGGTCGGCAGCGGGTGCAGGGTCACCAGCGTCGCGACGGGCGGGCGGTCAAGCGGCATGGCGAGTTCGCCGACGAGGGTCAGGCCGTCGCTGGTGCGCAGCTCGATGTTCTCCCGCAGCGCTGGCAGTTCCATGCCGCCGCGGATGGCCGTGCCTGGTGCGATCTCCGACGTCATTTGAGCCTCCAACAGTGGTTGTGCCAGTGCCGGCGATCTGCCAGCGCCGCCTCGTCGCCCATCATGGCGTCGGCACGCCACGCCACGAGGTGGGCGACACCTGGAGCGATGTCGAGGCTGCATCCGGGGCAGATGTAACGCTTCCCGGACTGCGAGCCGGTGACCGGCTGGACGAACCACTCCCCGTCCCGCTTGCTCTCCGTGCGCTTCCAGCCGGCGAGGAGCCGGCCGAGCCCGTTCTGATCGTCGTCCGGCTGCTCCGAGGCGCGGCGGGAAGGACGATTGTTGCGGGGCATTCTTCCATTCTAGGCAGCGATGCGCCTAGTACCAGCCGGCGTCCTCCGAGTGGGCCCATGCGCCGCAGGGTGTGCCGTAGCGGCCGCCGATGTATCCGAGTCCCCACTCGATCTGCGTGCCGGCGTTCGTCTCCCAGTCCGATCCTGCCGAGCTCATCTTGGAGCCGGGCAGCGATTGCGGGATGCCGTATGCGCCGCTGGACGCGTTGTACGCGTTCACGCGCCAACCGGATTCGCGGCTCCACAGGGCGACCAGGCAATCGAACTCGCCCGAGCCCCATCCCCGCGCCGCGACGGCGTCCTGCGCGTATGCCTGAGCGGACCCAGGGTCGGGGGAAATGGCCGGAGGCGCCCACCCTGAGCTGGATGCGGTCTCGACGACAGGGGGCGGCGGCGGTGCGGGAGCCTCTGCCGAATAGCTGTCGTGCACGATGGTCGTCTCGTACTCACCTGCGACGGAGACGGCCTGCGCCGGCTGGCCGCCGAAGCGATCGCCGACCTGGAAATACGGTGACGCGACGGCGCCGGAGTACGGGTCGACGATGTTGACCAGCACGAAGGCGGCCGCCGCGGTGAACGCGAAGGTGAACAGCGCTACACGGCCGCGGGAGCGGGGTCTGCGGTACGGCACCGCGACCGCAACAGCGGTGCGAACGGGCTCGATGGTTCCGGAATGTCTACCCACGATTCCTCGATGCTATCGGAGAACCGCAGAGCGGAGCGGGAGCGATCACGGTGTGGCTCAGCGAACGGCTAGCATCACGTCGACGACGGCGTCGAGAACGATGTCGACCTGCACCTCGCGGTACCCGCCGCGCTGCGGGCGGAACACGACGGTGCGAACATCGTCGACCGTGATCGGCGTGCCCTTCTCGAAGTACGAAGCCAGGCGGCCCGTGAAGCGGTCGACATCGTCGACGCTGTAGCCGGTGGTCAGGAAGCTCACTCGCTGGAAGCGGTGCTTGGCCGGGCGGGCAATCCTGTTCAGGATCTCCTGGGCGCTGGCGCGGGCCTCCTGGAACCAGGCGGCGTCACCCATCGACTGGGCGGCCTGGTCCCGCTCACGGGCGGCGAAGGCGTCCTCGAGGCGCTCGAGGGCGGCGTCGACGTGTGCGGTCGAGTAGCCGTTCTTCTGCATGCCGAAGGCGGTGCGACGGATGCCGTCGGCGGTCAGAACCGTGCCGGCCGGGGCGGTGCCGTCATACACGGCACGTGCTGTGCGCAGAAACTCCTCGACCTGTTCGATCTTGTAGCCGAGTTTCGGGCGGCGTGCCCGGGGAAAGGTCGTACTCACCGATCTCTTCTCCTCAATCTGTGCGCCGGTTCGGCGTCTGTGTGGGCTGCGGGGCAGCGGTCGGTCATCACGCGAAAATCAGGTAGAACACGAAGGCGACGGCCGCCGACGGCAGGATCGAGTCCAGCCGGTCGAGGAAGCCGCCGTGCCCGGGAAGCCATGAGCTCATGTCCTTGATGCCGATATCGCGCTTGATCAGCGATTCGGCGAGATCGCCGAGCGTCGCGCTGAGCAGGATGGCGACACCGAAGATGAGCCCGAACCACCACGGCTGATCGAGCATGAAGAGTCCGAGCAGCACACCGGCGACGGTCGTCGCGACGGCGGCTCCGGCGAAACCCTCCCAGGTCTTCTTCGGGCTGATGACCGGTGCCATCGGGTGCTTGCCGAACATCAGTCCGCTCGCGTAGGCGCCGGTGTCGGCAGCGATCACCACGATCAGGAAGGCGAGGGTCCACCATTCGCCGCCGTCTTGGCCGACGAGCACAACGGCGAAGCTGGCGAGGAAGGTGACGTAGATCTGCACGAACACCGATGCGCCCAGATCGGGCAACACGGCAGACGCCGGGGTGCGCACGGTGGCGTTGGCCTGCTCCGCCAGCCTCCAGAGCACGACGAAGAGCGTGCCGAGGAGGATCGACAGCCACTGGCCGGCCGCTCCCCCGTAGAACGCCGCGGGCACGACAGCGACGGCCGCGATGACCGTCGGAACGCGCGGGACGCGGAAACCGCCGAGGCGCAGTGCCGAGGCGAACTCGTAGCTGGCGAAGAGCACGAGCACCGCCGCGAAGATCATGAAGATCTCTTTGATCACGATCAGACTGAACAGCGTGACCGCGCCGAGCGCGAGTCCGATGAGGATCGCCAGCACGAGGTTGCGGCCGGTGCGCGCCTTGATGCGCTCGTTCGTGGCATCCAGATGCGCCCGCGCCTCGTCGAAACCTCGCTCGATGTCGGCCTTCGTGGCGTGCGCCTGCGCGCGCAGCTCGGCCTTGGTGGCCTTCATCTGCGCGCGCAACTCGGCTTTCGCCCCTCGACCCTGTGTGCCGCCATCAGGCGTCGGGTCGGCATCCGGAACTTTCTGCATGAGAAGCCCCTAGACCTCGAGCAGCTCGGCTTCCTTGCGCTTCAGAGCGTCGTCGATCGCGTCGACGTGGCTCTTCGTCACGGCCTCGAGCTCCTTCTCGCCGCGTGCGACCTCGTCGTCTCCGACCTCGCTCTTCAGCGCGTCGAGCTCGTCCTTGGCCTTGCGGCGGATGTTGCGCACGGCGACCTTGGCGTCTTCTGCCTTGGTGCGCACGATCTTGACGAACTCCTTGCGGCGTTCCTCGGTCAGCTCGGGAAGCGTCACCCGGATGACGTTGCCGTCGTTGGAGGGGTTGGCTCCGAGGTTCGGGGCGTTGCGCAGGGCCTGCTCGATGTCGCGCAGCGCGCCCTTGTCGTAGGGGGTCACGAGAAGCGTGCGGGCTTCGGGGTTCGCCAGGGAGGCCAGCTGCGCCAGCGGGGTCGGCGTTCCGTAGTAGTCGACCATGATCTTCTGGAAGAGCTGAGGGTTGGCACGCCCGGTACGGATGCCGGCGAAGTCGTCCTTGGCGACCTCAACGGCTTTGCTCATACGGGTGGCGGCATCGGACAGGGCATCCGCGATCACGGCGACTCCTTCAGGTAATGGTGGTTCAAGCTTAGTTGTTGTCAGTTGCTGACGATGGTGCCGAGCTCGGCACCGAGGATGGCGGCGGTGACGTTGCCATCCGGCGCCATTCCGAACACCTGCATCGGCATTCCGTTGTCCATGCACAGGCTGAACGCCGTCGAGTCGACCACCTTGAGACCGCTCTGCAGCGCCTCCTGGTAGGTGATGCGGTCGATCTTGTGCGCGTCGGGGTTCGTGCGGGGGTCGTCGGAGTAGACGCCGTCGACACCGTTCTTGGCCACGAGCACGATCTCGGCGTCGATCTCGAGTGCACGCTGGGCGGCCACGGTGTCGGTCGAGAAGTAGGGCAGACCGGCGCCGGCGCCGAAGATGACGACGCGGCCCTTCTCGAGGTGACGCTCCGCGCGACGCGGGATGTACTGCTCGGCGACCTGGGTCATCGAGATCGCGGACTGGACGCGGGTCTCGGCGCCGGCCTGCTCCAGGAAGTCCTGCAGCGCCAGGGCGTTCATGACGGTTCCGAGCATGCCCATGTAGTCGGCGCGTCCACGGTCCATGCCGCGCTGCGAGAGCTCCGCACCGCGGAAGAAGTTTCCACCACCGACGACGATGGCGATCTCGACGGATTTCGCGGCCTCGGCGATCTCACGGGCCAGTCCGCTGACGACATCCGGGTTCACACCCAGTGCACCGCCGCCGAACGCCTCACCCGAGAGCTTGAGAAGGACCCTGCGCCTTTTTTCCGTCGTAGTCATTCGAGTGGATCCTTCCAGAGGTGTTTTTCTAAAACTTAGTGTGTAGCGCTGTGCCAGTGCACAGAAAAGGAGTCCGGATCACGATGTGATCCGGACTCCTCCATGGCGTACTAGGCGCCGGCCTTGAAACGGGCGAAGCCCGTGATGTTCAGACCGGAGTCCTCGACGACCTTCTTGACCTGGATCTTGCTGTCGCGAGCGTAGTCCTGCTCGAGAAGCGCGACCTGCTTGAAGAACGCGGTGAGGCGGCCTTCAACGATCTTGGGCAGAGCCGCCTCCGGCTTGCCTTCGTTGCGGCTGATCTCGGTGACGATCTCGCGCTCCTTCTCGACGATGTCGGTCGGAACCTCGTCGCGAGTCAGGTACTGCGGGTCGAACATCGCGATGTGCTGAGCGATCGCACGAGCGGTCTCGGCGTCGTCACCGCTGTAGGAGACGACAACACCGATCTGCGGCGGCAGGTCCTTGGACGTGCGGTGCAGGTAGACGGCAACGGCGTCGCCGGTGAGGGCTGCGACGCGGCGCAGCTCCACCTTCTCGCCGAGGGTTGCGGCCTGCTGGTCGATCAGGTCGGCAACGGTGGAGCCGTCGACCGGGGCCGCGAGGCCCTCTTCGACGGTCGTCGCGCCCGCGGCTGCAACAGCCTCGAGAACCTGCTCGGACAGAGCGATGAACTTGTCGTTCTTGGCAACGAAGTCGGTCTCGCATGCGAGCTCGATCATCGTGACGGCGCCCGGCGTCTCCTTGACGGCGATGAGGCCCTCGCTGGTGGAGCGGTCGGCACGCTTGGCGTTGCCCTTGGCACCCTTGAGACGCAGGATCTCGGTCGCCTTCGCGACGTCGCCCTCTGCCTCAACCAGAGCGTTCTTGGTGTCGGTCATGCCGGTACCGAGCTGCTCGCGCAGCGCCTTCAGGTCGGCAATGTTGAAGTTAGCCATCCGGAAATCCCTTACTTGGTCTCGGCGGCTGCGTCTTCTGCAGCAACCTCGGCGACGACAGCGGCAACTTCACCCTCGACGAAGTCGGCTTCGGCGGCGGCGAGTGCGACGTCGGCAACCTTCTCGGTCTCGGCGGAGGACTGCGCAGGAGTGGTCTCGTCAGCAGCGGTCTCGGAAGCCTGGAGAAGCTCGGCTTCCCACGCGGCGAGAGGCTCAACCTCTGCACCCTCTTCGGGCTTCTGGTGGCGCTGGATCAGGCCCTCGGCTGCTGCGTCGGCGATGATGCGCGTGAGCAGGCCAACGGAGCGGATGGCGTCGTCGTTGCCCGGGATCGGGTACTGAACTTCGTCCGGGTCGCAGTTGGTGTCGAGGATACCGATGACGGGGATGCCGAGCTTGCGCGCCTCGTCAATGGCGAGGTGCTCCTTCTTGGTGTCGACAACCCAGAGAGCCGAAGGCGTCTTGGTCAGGTTGCGGATACCGCCGAGCGACTTGTGCAGCTTGGCGAGCTCGCGCTTCTTGATCAGGAGTTCCTTCTTGGTGAAACCCTTGGTGGTGTCGTCGAAGTCGAGCTCCTCGAGCTCCTTCATACGAGCGAGGCGCTTGCTGACCGTCTGGAAGTTGGTGAGCAGACCGCCGAGCCAACGCTGGTTGACGTAGGGCTGGCCGACGCGCTGAGCCTGCTCGGCGATGGAGCCCTGAGCCTGCTTCTTGGTTCCGACGAAGAGGATGGTGCCACCGTGGGCAACCGTCTCCTTGACGTAGTCGTAGGTGCGGTCGATGTAGGTGAGCGACTGCTGGAGGTCGATGATGTGGCTGCCCGAACGCTCCGTGAGGATGAAGCGCTTCATCTTCGGGTTCCAACGGCGGGTCTGGTGCCCGAAGTGCACGCCGCTGTCGAGCAGCTGGCGAATGGTTACGACGGCCATGTGGCGGTCTCCTTGTTCTCGGTTTCAGCGATGATCGGTTGATCACCACTCCTGGTGCCCAGCACACGACCGACCCGCTTCTCACGAAGTAAGGACCGAAGGGAAGTGTTGCCTGATGGGCACGCGTAGTCAGTGCACACAGCACTGCTCACGAAAGTCTAACAGCTCCGCGCCTCATCGATTGCAGCACGGCTGTTGTGCACATCGTGCAGACGCGGCGCGGTTCTCCACCGTTCTCGAGCGGCCCTCCACCGGCCGCGCGCCCGCTGGAACGCTGAAGGCATGACAACGTTCGGCTTCCGCCTGCTGCTCCGGCCGCTCTGTGCTGTTGCCGCCGTGCTGGCGCTGCTGGCTGGGACCGTCGCGAGCAGCGCTGCGGAGACCGGCATAGTGGATACCGGCACGGTGGATGCCGGCAGCGACTGGAGCTGGCCGGTGGCGGCGCCGCGCGCCGTGCTGCGCCCGTTCGAGGCGCCGGCCACCCGCTACAGCGCCGGCCACCGCGGCATCGACATCGAGGCCGACGCCGGCGCAGAGGTGTTCGCGCCTGCCGACGGCATTGTGCACTTCTCAGGACGCGTCATTGATCGCTCCGTGCTCTCGATCAGGCACGGCGGCGATCTGCTGAGCTCCTACGAACCGATCGACAGCTCGCTCGCCGCCGGCGACCCGGTTGTGCGGGGGCAGCCCATCGGCGTCGTCGCGCACGGCGGGCATTGCGACGGCGGCTGCATGCACCTCGGGGTGCGTCTGCACGGCGAGTACGTGTCGCCGATGCTGCTCTTCGGCGGTATCCCCCGCGCCGTGCTGTTGCCGCTCGGCTGAGCAGAGCCGCTCAGACAGAGCCGCTCAGGCAGAGCCGCTCAGGCCCGTGGGTGGGCGGTGCGGTAGCTCTCCTTGAGGCGTTCCGTCGAGACGTGGGTGTAGATCTGCGTCGTGCCGAGGCTGGCGTGGCCGAGCAGCTCCTGCACCGCGCGCAGGTCCGCTCCCCCATCGAGCAGGTGGGTGGCGGCGGTGTGGCGGAGCGCGTGCGGACCGGACGGCCCGCCGCCCGGCATCTCGGCGAGGAGCCGAGCGACCAGCGAGTACACCGCCCGGGTGCCGAGCCGGCCGCCGCGTGCGCCGAGGAACAGCGCCGTCGTCGGCGCGGCCGCCCCGTGCCGCAGTAGCGCAGGACGCCCCGTTCGCAGATAGTCGCTCAGGGCGGAGAGGGCCGGAACGCCGAATGGCACGACCCGCTCCTTGCCGCCCTTGCCGACGACCCGCACGGTGAGCCTGTCCATGTCGATCGCCTCGACATCGAGTCCGACGAGCTCGGAGACTCGCAGCGCCGATGCGTAGAGCAGCTCGATCACGGCGATGTCGCGCAGCGCCTGCGGCCGCTCCTCGGGCGCCGCCGCTGCCGCTCGCGCGGCAAGCCCGCCCAGGATCTCGCTCATCTGAGTCTCGGCGACGACCCGTGGCAGGGCACGGCCGGGCTTGGGCGCCCGCAGCCGGATCCCCGGATCGTGCTCGGCCTCGCCGGTCCGCGCGAGCCAGGCCGTGAATCCGCGGGCCGATGCCGCGTGCCTGGCGATGCTCGCGCGGGCCAGTCCAGCCTCCGTCCCCTCCCACAGCCAGTCCCGCAGCAGCTCCAGATCGATGGCGTTCGCCTCCGTGATGCCCCGACTCTCGGCGAAGCCGGCGAGCGCACCGAGGTCGCGACGATAGGCCCGCTCGGTGTTGGGCGAGAAGCCCCGCTCGACGCGGAGGTAGATGGCGTATCGCTCGATCGCCGCATCGAAACCGGCGCTCACGCGACTCCGTCTGGCTTGCGCCCGAACGCCTCGAGCCGTTCGGCGGCGCTCAGCTGCTCCATCCGGCTGAGGAAGTCGGCGTCGAAGTGGGCGACGACGGGAGCGGGGGCAAGCGGGACGACGGAGTGCACGATGCGATCGGCGTAGACATGTACGAGGCTGAACGACTGGCCGCCGTCGACGCCCATGAGGTTACGATCGGGCGCCGCGACATCCATCGTGTAGCAGGTGGCCGGTGCGACCGAGACCGGTATGCCCGCGAAGAGGCTGGTACTCGCGTAGTGCAGGTGGCCGCCCAGGATGGCCCGAATGTCGCTGCCATCGATGACGGCGGCCAACTCCTGCTGTTGTTGCAGCTCGAGGATGGTCATCGCGGCGAGCGGAGTCGGAATCGGCGGGTGGTGCAGGGCGAGGAGGCTCCCGTGTGGCGCGGGCGTGCTGAGAACCTCGGCAAGCCACTCCAGCTGTGCTCGCGTGATCTCGCCGTGGTGATAGCCGGGAACCGTGCTGTCGATGGTGATGATGCGGAGGCCCCGCACCATGTCAACGCGGTCGATGGGATCGGTGTCCGGAGCACTCTCTGAAGCACTGTCGAGCAGCTCGCGTCGGAATCGCGCCCGCTCGTCGTGGTTTCCCATCACCCAGACCAGCGTCGCCCCGAGCTCCTCCGCGACGGGCTCAACGAGGCCGCGCACCCGCCGATAGGCGTCCTCCTCGGCGAGGTCGGCGATGTCGCCGGTGAAGACCATGGCGTCCAGCCGCACGCCGAGTGACCGCAGCCGCTGCAGCGCGCGTGCAACGGTCGCATCCGTGTCAACCGTGCCGTACAGGGCACGAACCCGGCCTTCGGGGTCGGCTCCGAGGAAGTGGGTGTCGCTGAGGTGCGCGATCACATAGTCAGCTGGCGGGTACTGTCCGAGGCTGCCGGTCATGAATTCTCCTTCGACGCACCAACACTACGACCGCGCTCGGACACCGTGCTGCCGGCCACGACGGGCGGCCGCGCTCAGACGGCCTGCGCTCGCGACTCGGCGAGGGAGAGCTCAAGCAGTTCGCGCAACGCGCTGCGGTCCACGCCCGTCAGTCGCGTGAGGTACAGGCAGACCGTGCTCGCACGGTGCTTGCCGAGTCTGGCCATGAGATCGGGCCAGCGTTCCGCGAAGTCGTTCGCGAGGTAGATCGTGTGCTTCGTTGGGCCAGGCGCGAAGGCGAGGAGCGGGGAACGGCCGCCGCGCCCGCTCTCGTAGCGGTACTCGTATTCGCCGAATCCGATGATGCGGCCGGCCCAGACGACCGGCTCCTCGCCGCTGATCTCGCCGAGCAGTGCGAGCAGCTCATCGGCCTCCTCGCGCCTGGGGCCGGTCGCCCGGTCGAGCACGACCTCCACCGGCAGGTCTGACGGTGTCATCGCGGGGGTTTTCTCCGCCATCGGGTCTCCTTGCGATCATGCTGGGATTCCAGCGTACGTCGACGCCACAACCCTACTCAGACGCGACGCATCCAGCCACGCTCGCCGTTGCCGGCGCTGCCATCCAGTTCGAGCGCGCCGAGCACGGTGATCACCGCGAGCGGAGAGAGTCCGCTGCGCACGGCGATGTCGTTCACCTCCCTACCGCTCCGCGTGCTGAGCGCGTCGAGCACCCGCAGCTGATCCGGGTTCGCCGCATCAGCACCACCCGCTCGTGACGCATCGATCTCGCCGGCGGCATCCGCGTAGACATCGACCAGCTCCGCCATCTCGGCGGCATTCGTGACGCAGCGGGCATCGAAGTCGCGCAGCAGCCGGTGGCACCCCGCGGATGCCGGGCTCGTCACCGGCCCCGGCACTGCTCCAAGCGGCCGGCCCGCCGCTGCGGCGTGGCCCGCGGTGTTCAGCGATCCGGAGCGGTGCCCGGCCTCAAGCACCACGGTGGCCTGGCTGGACGTTGCGATCAGGCGGTTGCGTTGCAGAAACCGCCAGCGCGTCGGTGCTGCGCCGCACGGGAGCTCGGAGATGACCGCACCGGTCTCGACGATGCGCGTGAGCAGCGCGTCGTGCCCGCTCGGGTAGAAGCGGTCGAGGCCACCGGCCAGGAACGCCACGGTCACGCCGTCGCTGGCGAGAGCCGATCTGTGAACCATTCCGTCGATTCCATAGGCCGCTCCAGAGACGATGGCGAATCCACGATCGACGAGCCCTGCCGATGCCTCCATCGCGACGTGCTCGCCGTAGCCGGTCGCGGCTCGCGCGCCGACCAGCGCGATGGAACGGGCCATGGCCGGCATCGACTCCTCCCGGCCACGCCACCACAGGGCGAGCGGGGCGTGCACACCCAGATCGTCGACGCCTGGCGGCCACTCGGCGTCGCCGGGGACGGCGAGGCGACAGCCGATGCGCGCCGCACTCTGCAGCGCGCGCACGGCCGCTGCGGAGTTCGTGCGCGGGCGCCAGCGGGCCAGCGCCGCGCTGATCTCGTGCGCGAGCGCGTCGCGGCCTGCGCGTGCCGCGGGATCGACGGCCTCGGCGATGCGTGCCGTCGGCCAGTTGTCGATGAGGGCGCCCAGCGCCGTCGCCGCGCCGAGGGCGGTGACGAGGAGGCCGGCACCTCGATCGCCGGGTTCGGCGATGCCCGTCCAGGCTGCGCGGGCGAAGAGCTCGGCGGCGTCGCTCAACGAGGATGACCCAGCGGCCCCCGCCCGGAGCGGGGCGATCAGCGCGCGCAGCTCCCGCTCGTTCAGTCCGAATTCGGCCATCTCAGATTCCCCTCCTCAGGTACAGCGCCTGCGCGATGTGTTCTGCCGTCGGCATGACCGAGCCCTCGATATCGGCGATCGACCACGCGACGCGCAGCACGCGGTCGTAGCCGCGCATCGTCACGCCGCCGCGTTCGAGCGCCCGGTCGAGCGCGGTCATCGCCTGAAGGGATGGCCTGCGTTCTCGTGCGCGCAACCACTCCCCCGGAACCTCGTTGTTCAGGCGCCATGGCGTGCCGCCGAGCCGCTCGGACGACGTCGCCCGTGCCCGCTCGACGGCGCTGCGGGCGCTCGCGCTGTCGATCGATGTCCCGTCTGCGTCCCCGGCGCGCTGCTGCGCGACGCGAAGGTGTGCGGCGGTGACGCGCTGCACACGCAACTGGATGTCGACGCGGTCAAGCAGCGGACCGGACAAGCGTGCGAGATAGCGTCTGCGGGCGTTCGGCGGGCAGGAACAGTCGCCGCCCTCGACGCCGAACTGCCCGCACGGGCACGGGTTGGCCGCGAGCAGCAGCTGGAACCTGGCCGGAAAGTGTGCGACGGCATTGGCCCGGTGGATGCTGATCATGCCGGTCTCCAGCGGCTGCCGCAGAGCATCGAGCACGACCGTCTGGAACTCCGGTGCCTCGTCGAGGAACAGGACTCCGTGCGCGGCCCGCACGGCAGCACCAGGACGGATCACGCCGGAGCCGCCGCCGACCATCGCCGCTGCCGTTGCTGTGTGATGCGGGCTCTCGATGGGCGGTCGGTTGCTGAGCGCGACGCCGACGGTGAGCCCGCTGAGCGAACGGATGCTGCTCACCTCCAGCGCCGCCTCCTCATCAAGATCCGGCAACAGCCCCGGCAGCCGGTCGGCCAACATCGTCTTCCCCGCACCGGGCGGGCCGAGCAGGAATGCATGGTGCCCGCCGACCGCCGCCACCTGCAGCGCGAACACGGCCGCATCCTGGCCGACCACGTCGGCGATGTCCGGATGATGCCTCGGCCCATCGTCATGCTGGCCTGGCGGTCCGGGGATCGGATCGATCGGAACGGCATCGAAGCTGCCGCCGTGCCAGATCGCGGCATCCCGCAGGCCGGCCACGCCGATCACCCGCACCCCGGGAACGAGCGCGGCCTCCGCCACATTCGCGCTCGGCACCATGACCGTGTCGAAGCCGGCGCGGTAGGCGGCGATGACGGCAGGCAGCACACCCGCGACCGGGCGCAACCGCCCGTCCAACGCAAGCTCGCCGATGTGCACGACGCGTTCGACTGACGAGCCGTCGACGTCGCCTGCTGCCGCCAGGCAGGCCACGGCGATCGCGAGGTCGAAGCCGCTGCCGTGTTTGGGGAGGGAGGCCGGAGACAGGTTCACGGTGATGGCATTGGCCGACAGCGGGATGCCGGAGTTCGTCGCTGCCGCCCTGACGCGGTGCGTCGCCTGCTGCAGCGCCGTGTCCGGCAGGCCGATCAACACGATCTTCGGCAGCTGTGCCGAGATGTCCGCCTCGACCTCGACGATGGCGCCGCTCAGGCCGAGCAGCGCGACGGCCCGCGTGCGACCGACGACCCTCATGCGTGCACGCCCTCGAGGTGCTCGATCCGCGGGACCTCGCCGCGCGGCGCCAGAATCCCGATGACGTCGAGCCGCACGACCCCGCGCGCCTGCGGACGCGCTGCACACCAGAGCCGGGCGAGCACGTGCATCCGCCGCAGCTTGGCCACGGTGATGGCCTCGAATGGATGGCCGAAGGCCGCGCTCGTGCGGGTCTTCACCTCGACGAAGACGAGCACGCCGTCCCTGGAGGCCACGACGTCGATCTCACCGTGCCTGCAGCGCCAATTGCGCTCGAGCACCCGGTAGCCCTGTTCCTCCAGATAGCGCACGGCCTGTTGCTCGCCGAATCGCCCCAGACGCTGGCTCGAGCGTTCAGTCGTCGACCGCCTCGGATCAGCCATGGAACACCTCCACGGCCAACCATGACGTTACAGAGGCGCGCCGAACCGGGCGCGTCCGCCCCTGTGGATGGTGCCGACCGAAACGGTGGCTGTGCACAACAGGCGATGCGCCGCGATGGCTCGCAGCGGGTGCGGGCTACTCGTCGAGCGCGAGTTCCTTGGGCAGCTCGAACTCCTTGGTCGCGAGTTCCTCGATGTTGACGTCCTTGAACGTCAGAACGCGCACCGCCTTGACGAAGCGGTCAGAGCGGTAGACGTCCCACACCCAGACGTCCTTCATCGTCAGCTCGAAGTAGAAGTCGTGCTCGGTGTCCCGGCGAACGAGGTCGACCTCATTGGCCAGGTAAAAGCGTCGTTCCGTCTCGACGACGTACTGGAACTGCGCCACAATATCGCGATACTCGCGGTAGAGCGCCAGCTCGACCTCGCGGTCGTAGTCCTCGAATTCGTCTTCATCCATGGTGCTTCAATCCTAGCCCGCGCCGCACGCCGGGAGCGCATCCACGGCACCTGCGCATCGGAGGCTCACGGCGCCTCGCTCTTGATCCAGCTCACTCGGTGCACCGGCGTCGCGCCGTGCTCGGCGATCGCCGCCATGTGTGCGGGGCTGCCGTAGCCCTTGTTGCCCGCCCAGCCGTAGTGCGGGTACTCGTCGTGCAACTGAATCATCATCCGGTCGCGGTGCACCTTGGCGATCACGGATGCCGCGGCGACCGATGCGCAGTCCCTGTCGGCCTTCACCCGCGTCTGCACGGGCAGCGGCGAGCCGAGCGCCGGGTTCAGCCAGTCCTGCGAGCCGTCGAGCAGCACCGTGCTCGCCGCGATGTCCGCACCGCTCGCGTGCAGGGCGAGCAGGGCGCGTTTGCCCGCGAGACCGAGGCAGGCGGTGATGCCGAGCGCGTCGACCTCTGCGGCCGACGCCTCGCCGACCGCTGAGTGCAGCACCCAGTCGGCGGCAAGCGGCGCCAGCGCCTCGCGCCGCTTCTCGCTCAGCAGCTTGGAGTCGCGCAGGCCGGCGGGGATGCCGCCGATCCGCGCGTCGACGATCGCCATGCCGACGGCGACGGGTCCGGCCATGGCACCGCGCCCGACCTCGTCGCAGCCGATCACGTAGCGGACGCCGCTGGCGAAGAGGGCGTTCTCGACATCCAGGCTCGGATCGGAGACGGCCACCTACTCGCCGCTCTCTGGAACGCCGGCGAAGACGCCGGGGTAGTTGTCGAGCCACGCCCAGTGCGACAGCGGCCAGCTCACCACGAAGGCACGGCCGACGACGTTGTCGATCGGCACGAAGCCCTTGCCAGGGGTGTCGCCGTTGTAGCGGGAGTCCTTGGAGTTGTACCGGTTGTCGCCCATCACCCAGAGTGAGTCGGCCGGAACGGTCGTTTCGAAGTCATCGCGCGAGACGCGGGTGTCGCCGACCGGCAACGTCACATAGGGGCTCTCGTCGAGCGGAACACCGTTCACGCTCATCTGGCCGAGGGCGTTGCAGCAGACGATGTGGTCGCCAGGCAGGCCGATGACGCGCTTGATGAGGTGGTCGTTGCTGTCCGGCGCCGAGAGCCCGACGACCGAGAGCAGCCAGTCGACGCTGGCCACGATCGGGTTCTGCTCGATCGGCGCGGCCGGCGGCAGCCACCCGCCCGGGTCGCGGAAGACGACGACGTCGCCGCGCTCGATCGGCACGAGCTCAGGGACGAGCTGATTGACGATGATGCGGTCGTGCACCTGGAGCGTCTCGCGCATCGATTCGGACGGAATGAAGAACGACCGGATCAGGAAGGTCTTGACGACGAAGGAGACGACGATCGCGATCACGAAGATGATGAGCAGATCGCGCAGGAACAAGAGGAACCCACGCTTGCGCGCGCTTCGACGGGTCGGCTTGCGGTCGCGGCGCAGCTCCTGGTCGATATCAGTCATTGCCGCCCGTTGTCGAAGATGTTGTGGTCATTACGAGTGTTCGCCCGTTAAAGAGCTTGAGCCCCCCGCCCCAGTCTAGGGGTGGGGAGCTCAAGCAGAGAGGTGCGAGACGTCTTAGAAGTCGCGCTTCTCCTTGATCTTCGCCTTCTTGCCGCGAAGCTCGCGGAGGTAGTAGAGCTTGGCGCGACGCACGTCACCGCGGGTCACGACCTCGATCCGCTCGATGACCGGGGAGTGCACCGGGAAGGTACGCTCGACGCCGACCTGGAAGCTGATCTTGCGAACCGCGAAGGTTTCGCGCACACCGTCGCCGGAGCGGCCGATAACGACGCCCTGGAAGATCTGAACACGCGAGCGCGTGCCTTCGATGATGTTGACGTGCACCTTGACGGTGTCACCGGCGCGGAAGTCGGGGATGTCCGACTTGAGGGATGCTGCATCGACTGCGTCGAGGATCTGCATGATGTTCGCTCTCTGTGCCCGCCACCGGTCGAACACTGAATAGTTTTCGGTAAGAAATTGTGTTGCTGCTCGCTCACACTCGAGAGTGTGTCGCTGGCTCCCCGGAGGCAGGGCCGTGTTGCAGCACAATCGTCAATTGTGCCACGACATGGCGGTGTGCAGCAAAACGAGGGGCGTGCGGATGCCGCAGCTCACCTCAGTCGCGCACCTCGTGGATGATGATCACATCAGGGTCGTCGCCCGGCCGCCGGGTCGAGCCCGTCGAACCCTGGCCGGGTGCGCGCGGCGGAACGCCCGGCCCCTGGCCGGGCGGCTGCGCCGCCTGCTCGAATGCGTCCATCGTCTCGCGCATGCTGCGGGCACTGTCGGTGAGGAGCTCCCAGAGGGTCAGCCAGAATGCGACGATCGCGGTGAGCACGGCGAGAACGACGAAGAACGTCGTCGACGGCCCGAAGAATCCGAGCCCGATCACCGCGCCGTGCAGCACGAGGTAGAGCAGCACGTCCTTCCACGAGACCATCCTGGTCTGCCGGACGAGCGGCCGCGCGTAGACGATCAGGGCGATCACCAGGAGTGCGATGAAGACGATGGGCGCGGTCACGAGCAGGCCGACGAATCCCCAGCCGCTGCCGCCGAAGAGCCCCCAGCCGATGAAGAGCCACGCCGGCAGCACGAACGCCGCGAGGAACTGCCAATAGAAGAAGGCCCTGCGGATGACGTCGAAGCCTGTTTTCACCTGCCAAGCGTAACAAGAGAGAATAGGAGTCCGCTTAGAGAGGACGCCCATGATTGAGCTGCGCACCCCCGCCGAGATCCAGCAGATGGAGCCGGCCGGTCGCTTCGTGGCGAGCGTGCTCACGGCCACAGCCGCGGCAGCCAAGGTCGGGGTGAACCTGCTCAGCCTCGACAAGCTCGCGCACGACATGATCCGGGCCGCCGGAGCGGAGAGCTGCTACATCGACTACCACCCGAGCTTCGGCGCGAGCCCGTTCGGCAAGGTCATCTGCACCTCCGTGAACGACGCGGTCCTGCACGGGCTCCCCCACGACTACGCGCTGCGCGACGGCGATCTGCTGACGCTGGACTTCGCGGCATCCGTCAACGGCTGGGTCAGCGACTCCGCACTCTCACTCGTCGTCGGCACCCCGCGCGATGAGGACCTGAAGCTCATCGACACGACGACGCGCGCCCTCGCGGCCGGAATCGCCGCCGCGCAGCCCGGGAACAGGATCGGCGACATCTCCGCCGCCATCGCCGCCGTTGGTCACGGCGACGGGTACACGATCAACACCGATTTCGGCGGCCACGGAGTCGGCCGCACCATGCACGGCGACCCGCACATCCCCAACGACGGTCGTGCAGGCCGCGGGCTCCCCCTGCGCCCCGGTCTCGTCATCGCGATCGAGCCGTGGTTCCTGCACACGACCGATCGGATCGTGACGGATGCCGACGGCTGGACTCTGCGCAGCGCCGACGGTTCGCGCGGCGCTCACATGGAGCACACGATCGCGATCACCGAGGACGGCCCGCTGGTCCTCACCGCGAGGGGCTAGCCCTCTGAGGCCTGCAGCTCCGTCGGCAGCAGGTCCGGCCGCACGCGTCGCGTGCGCTCCACCTGCTGCTCGTGGCGCCAGCGTGCGATCGCGCCGTGGTCGCCGCTGCGGAGCACAGGCGGCACCTCGCGCTCACGCCAGACGGCCGGCTTGGTGTAGCTCGGGTACTCGAGGAGGCCGTCCTCGTGGGATTCCTCGACCAGGCTCTCCGGGTTGCCGACGACGCCGGGGATCAGGCGGCCGACGGCCTCGATCATGGCCATGACGGCCACCTCTCCGCCGTTCAGGACGTAGTCACCGAGGCTGACCAGGCGCACGCGTCCACGCGCCGCGTACTCGTCGAAGACGCGCTGGTCGATGCCCTCGTAGCGGCCGCAGCCGAAGACGATGTGCTGCTCGTCGGCGAGTTCGCGGGCCATCTTCTGGTCGAAGCGCACGCCGGCGGGCGAGGGGAAGATGATGATCGGGTCGGCGTCGGCCGGGCCGGCATCCAGAATCGAGTCGAGTGCCTCACCCCACGGTTCCGGCTTCATCACCATGCCCGCGCCGCCGCCTGCCGGTGTGTCGTCGACGGTGTTGTGGCGGTCGTGGGTGAAGTCGCGCAGGTTGTGCACGCCGAGTTCGATCAGGCCGTTCGCGCGCGCCTTGCCGAGCAGCGAGATGTCGAGCACATCGAAGAATTCGGGAAAGATCGTGACGATGTCGATGCGCATGGCTCAATTCTAGGAGAGGACCCCCGCGGTGGTGGCCGCCAGGCTGCTCGCGACGGCCTCGTCGTAGCGCTCTCCGACGAGCGTGACCAGCTCGGCGGGCGGGAAACGGTTCGGGACGAGCAGCGGCGCACTCACGACGTCCGCGCCGGCCTCGTGCGCCAGCGCGGCGAAATACCCGGGCGCCAGAAGGTAGCTGGCGAGCACGACCCTGCCGCCGGCCGCCTGCGCTCTCGCATCGATGACGGCGTCGCTGAGGCGCGGTGTTGCAGCCGAGATGAAGCCGACCCCGACCTCGCGCCGCAGCACGATGCCCAGACGCCGCGCCGTCTCCGCACAGTCCGCCACCGCGCGCCTGTCGCTGGATCCGGCCGCGGCGAGCACGACACGGTCGCCTGGACGCAGGCCGGCCTCGCGGAGCCGGCGGGCCAGCAGCGCAACGAGCCGGTCATCGGGCCCGAGCGCCGCGGCGAGCACGGCCGTGTGCTCCTCGGCCGCAGCGAGCTCCTCGCGCAGGTCAACATGCACGTGGTATCCGGCCGAGAGCAGCAACGGGACGACCACGACGATGCCCCGCGGGTCGAGCGCCGCCAACGACGCCGCGACGTCCGGCTGCTGCACGTCGACGAAAGCCGCGACGACGTCGAGCTCCTGGCGCGCCCGCGCGACCGAGTCGACGAGAGCTGTCACCGCGCCCTGCCCATCCGGCGACGAGGTTCCGTGGGAGACGGCGAGCAGCGTCATTCGAACTCGATCTCGATGAATCCAGCAACGACGCGGGTGCGGAAGGTCTTGAGGTGCAGCGCCGGATCGCTGAAGCACTCCCCGGTGCCGAGGTCGTAGACCTGTTTGAGCAGCGGCGAGGCGATGGTCGGCCGCTCCCCCTTCGACCCAACGATCCCCCTGGCCATCACATAGGCGTCGGTGTGCGGGTCGCGGTGGCAGACCGCGTAGATCTCCTTCGGCGAGACCTTGAAGAGCGCGATCTGCTTCATGCGCAGCAGCACGGCCTCGCCCCAGGACGGCTCGAGGTCGGCGAGCGCGCACGCCTGCTCCCAGACGGCGGTGCCGCGAGTCGTGTCTGTCTGTTCCAGTGTCATGCCCATCGGTTCTCGTCCTCTCATCGGTGCTCGGCTCCGGCCAGTGGACTCGACAGTACGCAGCGGATGTTTCGGCAGACGACTGCGCGTGTTACCTCCGGATGACGGGCACCTCACAGCGCGCGACGACACGGGTGGGACGCAGGACATCACGCGTTACACGCGGGTAAAGGCCGAGAAACGGCGCGTCAATAGGCTCTGGGCAGTTCCGACAGAGAGACGAGGTCACCGATGCCTGCCGATGACAACAGAATCGCCACCACCAGGGAGAGCGCCGCCGTCCGCCGAGTCGTCGTGATCGGCGGCGGACCGGCCGCGCACCGGCTCGCGGATGCGATCGGCAGCCGCGACCAGGCCGGCCTCATCCGCCTCACGGTGCTGAGCGAGGAGAACCACCTGCCATACGACAGGGTCGCACTGAGCAGGCGCCTGCACGGCCAGGACGACCTGACGCTGACGGCGAGCACGCCGTGGGACGCCGAGCGGGTGCGGATCCACACGGGCACACGGGTCGTCGCCGTGGATCCGATCGCGCGCACGGTGACCACGGCATCCGGAGCTGTCTTCGACTACGACGACCTCGTCTTCGCGACGGGGTCGAGCGCGCCGGTTCCCGAGATCCCCGGACATGAGCACGCGAGGGTCTACCGCACGCTCGACGACGTCGACGCCCTCGTCGCCGAGACCGCGGAACTGACCGCGCGACTCGGCCGCCCGGCCAAGGTGCTGGTGGCAGGCGGCGGCCTGCTCGGGCTCGAGGCCGCCGGTGGCCTGCACCAGCTCGGCGCGGAGGCCGCCGTCGTGCACAGCGGCAGCTGGCTGATGTCCGCCCAACTCGATGAGGGCGCCGGGCAGGCGCTGTCCCGTCTCATCACGGCCACGGGGCTGACCCTGCACCTCGGCACTCGGCCGCGCGCCATCGTCGTCGAGGATGACCGGGTCGTCGCGGTCCGGTTCAGCAATGGCAGCACCGTCGATGCCGACATCGTGATCTTCGCGATCGGCATCACCCCGCGCGACGAGCTCGCCCGCGCGGCCGGCCTGACCATCGGCGCGCGCGGCGGCGTCGTGATCGGCTCCGACTGCCGCAGCTCCGACCCCAACATCTGGGCGATCGGCGAGGTCGCCTGCGTCGAGGGTCGCTGCGTCGGACTCGTCGCACCGGCCAACGCCATGGCAGAGACCGTCGCCGACCGGCTGCTCGGCGGTCACGCCGAGTTCGACACGATCGACGACGCCACGAAACTGAAGCTCTCCGGCGTCGACGTTGCCAGCTTCGGCGATGCGATGGGCGAGACGGCTGGCGCGCTGGAGATCGTCTACGCCGACCCGGCCAGGGGGCTGTACCAGAAGCTCGTGATGTCCGACGATGCCCGCACGCTCCTCGGCGGCGTCTTCGTCGGCGACGCCGCCCCGTACTCGGCCCTGCGCCCGTTGCTCGGTCGCACGCTGAGCGCAGAGCCTGCCGCCTATCTCTCCGCGGCTGGCGCACAGGCGCCGGCCGGGGACGAGCTGCCGGATGACGCGCTCGTCTGCTCGTGCAACAACGTGCGCGTCGGCACCGTGCGCGGCGCCGTCCACAGTGGGAAGGACGGCGGACCGTGCCACGACCTGGGCGAGCTCAAGGCGTGCACGCGCGCGGGAACGCAGTGCGGTTCCTGTGTGCCGCTGGTCAAGAAGCTCCTCCAGGGGGAACTGGCGAAGTCGGGTGCGACGCTCTCCACGGCGCTCTGCGAACACTTCGCGATGAGCCGCCAAGACCTGTTCGAGTCGGTGCGGGTGCTCGGTCTGCGCTCCTTCGAGGAGATCATTGAGCGTTTCGGCAGTGGCCGCGGCTGCGACATCTGCAAGCCGGTCGTCGGGTCCATCCTGGCCAGCCAGGGCAACGACTACATCCTGGATGATGGCAGAGGCACGCTCCAGGACACCAACGACCGTGCCATGGCGAACATGCAGAAGGACGGCAGCTACTCCGTCGTCCCCCGCCGGCGGCGAGATCACCCCGGCCGGGCTCGCCGTCATCGCCGCCGTCGCAACGCAGTTCGGGCTGTACACGAAGATCACCGGCGGCCAGCGCATCGACCTGTTCGGGGCCAGGCTCGACCAGCTGCCCGCCATCTGGCGGATCCTGGTGGATGCCGGCTTCGAATCCGGCCAGGCCTACGGCAAGGCGCTGCGCAACGTGAAGAGCTGCGTCGGATCGACCTGGTGCCGCTTCGGCGTGCAGGACTCGGTGTCGATGGCGATCCGGCTGGAGCTGCGCTACCGCGGCCTGCGTGCCCCGCACAAGTTCAAGTTCGGTGTCTCCGGCTGCGCCCGCGAGTGCGCGGAGGCACGAGGCAAGGACGTCGGGGTGATCGCCAGCGACAAGGGGTGGAACCTCTTCGTCGGCGGCAACGGCGGGTTCCAGCCCAGCCACGGCCAGTTGCTGGCATCCGACCTCGACGACGAGACGCTCATCTCCTACATCGACCGCTACATGATGTACTACATCCGCACCGCCGACCGCCTGCAGCGCACGGCGAGGTGGATCGAGGAACTGGACGGCGGGCTCGATCACGTGCGCGACGTCGTGGTCAATGACTCGCTCGGGTTGGCCGCCGAACTCGAGTCGGCAATGGAACGTCATGTGGGCAGCTATGAGGATGAGTGGGCTGCTACGCTGGCCGACCCAGAGCGACTTCGCCGTTTCCGCTCATTCGTGAACGCACCTGGCACACCGGATCCGAGCATCGGCCGTGTTCTCGAACGGGGTCAGATGCGGCCGGCACTGCCGGGTGAGGCGGAGGACGGCAAGGTCATGCTGAGCGGCCCCAGTATTCCCGTGAGAGGACAGTGACGATGACGGATGCACCGATCGCGGATGCGCCGCGTGGACGCGGCCGCGTGACACTCGTCGGCGGTGGTCCGGGCAGCGATGGACTCCTCACCGTCGCCGGCGTCGACGCCCTGAGGAGCGCAGACGTCGTGCTCTACGACCGCCTCGCCCCGCAGGCGGCGCTGCGCGAGCAGGCGCCGAACGCACTCCTGATCGACGTCGGGAAGCAGCCGGGTCATCACCCGGTGAGCCAGAGCGGCATCGAAGCGCTCATCGTCGAGCACGCCGGCGGCGGCGCCCACGTCGTGCGACTGAAGGGCGGCGACCCCTACGTGCTCGGTCGCGGAAGCGAGGAGGTACTCGCCTGCCACCGGGCCGGCATTCCCGTTCGGGTGATCCCCGGTGTCAGCAGCGCCATCGCGGTTCCGGCGGCCGCCGGCATCCCGCTCACCCACCGCGGGGTCAGTCGACTCTTCACCGTGATCTCCGGGCACGCACCGCTCTCGGATGACGAGCTCATGCACCTCTCCGGGCTCGGCGGCACCATCGTCGTGCTCATGGGCATCAACACCCTGCCGTCGCTGTGCAGCGGGCTGCTGCGCCACGGCACGCGTGCCGACATGCCGATCGCCGTCATCGAACGCGGCTTCAGCGACACCCAACGCACCACCATCGCCGATCTCGGCAGCATCCTGGCCGAGGCGGCCGCCGCCCGCCTCTCCTCCCCCGCCGTGCTGGTGATCGGCGAGGTCGTTCGCCTCGCGAACGATGGCGACGCCGACGCCGTGTCGCTGATGGCGCGCGCCGCGCGGGTCGATTCCGATTTCGCCGGCCTGGTCGACGCGTGAGCACGCGTCATCCGGGGGTCCGGAGTGACGCACAGGAGGAGCCGGTCATCGGGCTCCGCCCCGATCAGCTCCACGGTTTCCGGATCGCGGTGACCAGCGACCGCCGATCCGGCGACCTCATTGACGCCTTCGAGCGCCGCGGCGCGACCGTGCTGCACGCGCCGACGCTGCACATCGTCAACGCGGCAGAGGACGAGCCCGTCATCGCCGACACCCGCGCGATCATCGCTGCACGCCCCGATCTGCTGCTCGCTACGACGGCGTACGGAATCCGGCGCTGGTTCGATGTCGCGGATGCCGCGGGCCAGGGCGGCGCGCTCACCGAGGCGCTGAGCGGCACCAGCATCCTCGTGCGCGGCCCCAAGGCACGCGGCGGGATCCGCGCGGCCGGGCTCGATGACGTCGGCATGAGCGCGGAGGAGACGAGCGCGTCGCTCGTGGACAAGGTGCTCGAGGAGTTCCCGCCAGGGCTGACCGTCGCCGTGCAGGTGCACGGGCACCAGGATGAGCTGCAACTGGACCGTCTCCGCGCCGTGCATCCGCGCGTGCTCACCGTCGCACCGTATCGCTGGGTGGCCCCTGACGACTCTGACCACCGGGTGCGTCGTCTGGTCGATGCCGTCTGCGCGGCGCAACTGGACTGCATCACCTTCACCAGCGCACCGGCCGTCGACGCCCTGCTCAGCGCGGCCGACGAGCTCGGCCGCCGCACGGAGCTTCTCGCGGCGATGCGTGACACGGTGCTGACGGCCGCCGTCGGACCCGTGACGGCCGCACCCCTGCTCGCGGCGGGGCTCGAACCGATCCAACCAGAGCGTTTCCGGATGGGGGCGCTCATCCGCCTCGTCTGCGAGCACCTGGAGGGCGCGCACGTCGACGCCGTACCGACCGTTGCCGGCCCCGTGCTGCTGCGCGGAACGGTCGTGCAGATCGGAGAGCGCCGCGTCGCGCTGACGCCAAGCGCCCTGGCGATCTTCCGAGCGCTGTACGCGGCGCGTGGCGCCGTCGTCTCCCGCGAGGAGCTCGCCCGCGTTCTTCCCGGCGATGCCGACGATCATGTGCTGGAGATGGCGCTCAGCCGGCTCCGACAGTCGTTGGCATCGCCGGGACTCATCGCGACGGTTGTGAAGCGCGGCTACCGGCTGAACGTCTGAGCCGGCTCACGCGCGGCGTCGCTCGTGAGCTCGCCAACGGGCGGCTGTGCCGTCGTCACCAGGGTCTGCCTGGTGATCCGGCGGCGGTGTGAGAAGTAGAACAGCGCCCCGGTCAACGCGACGCCTCCGAGGAAGTTGCCTGCAAGCACGGGGAGCTGGTTCCAGCCCCACCACTCCGCGAGGCTCACGTCCGCCCCGAGCAGCATCCCGGCCGGGATCACGAACATGTTCACGACGGCATGCTCGAATCCGAGCGAGAAGAACATCGTCACCGGCAGCCACATGGCCATGATCTTGCCGCTCACCGATGCTGAGCTGAGCGCCAGCACTGCGCCCAGCGTCACCATCCAGTTGCAGAGGACAGCCTTGATGAACACCAGTGCCAGGCCGGAGCCGCCGAGTGCGGCGTAGCCGAGCGTCTTGCCCTCGGCGACGGCGATGATCTGGGCGATCATCGGATCGCTGGACTCGGTGCCCATCTTGGTGATGACGGCCACGTAGAGCAGCAGGTAGAGCGCGCAGCCGATGAGGTGGCCCACGATGACGAAGAAGAAGTTCTTCAGCATCAGCGCCGTGCTCGTGCGACCCTCGAGCACAGCCAGCGGGATGAGTGCGAAGTTGCCGGTGACGAGCTCGGTCCCGAGCAGCACGATGATGACGAAGCCGACGGGGAAGATCAGCGCTCCGACGATGGGGAGCCCGGTCTGGATGGACGCGGTGAACGCGACGGTCGTCGCGCAGGCGAGGATGGCGCCGGCGAGGATGCCGCGCACCACCATCTGGCTGACCGGCTGCTCTGCCCGGGAGACTCCGGCTGAAATTGCCGCATCAACGATGCGGTCTGGGGCGACGTACGACATGCGACCTCCGAGTGTGAATCAGCCGGATTGGCTGTGGTTCACACGCTAAGAGGGCCACCGGCTCGCAGGATTGCGTGCCGGTGACCCTCTCGTAACGTTCCGCTCACCGCGCGCGAAAGCGGCGGTGAGGTCGTTGTCTAGTCTTCTGTCGAACCGCCATCGGCTGCGACATCCGTCTCGGAGTCCGCGTCCGTCTCCGTTTCGGAGTCCTCGACGGGCTCCTCCGGCAGCTCTTCGAACAGTCCGTTCGGAGGCGTGACCGTGACGACACCGGCGTCGATGTCGACGGAGGCGACGATGGCCTTCACGAATGGCACCATCACTTCGCCGTTCGGCGTCTTGACGATGATGAGGTCCTGTGCCGGGAAGTGCTCGATCCGGGCAACCTGGCCGACGGTCACACCGTCACGCACGACGGCGAGGCCGACGAGCTGGTGGTCATACCAGGCGTCTTCCTCATCGGGCGACTCGGTGTCATCCTGGTCGATCCAGAGAATCGCCTTGGCGAGGCCTTCGGCGGCGGTGCGGTCGGAGACTCCGACGAAGAACCCGACGGGGTGGCTGTTGTACCAGCGCAGCTCGGCGAGTTCGATGGTCTTTCCGTGCCACGGGGAACCCGTTGGAACCTGCAAGGAGAACACGGCGCCCGGGACGAAACGTCGCCCCGGGTCATCCGTGAAAAGCTCCAGCTTGATTGCACCCTTGAGTCCGTGCGCCTTGGTCAGGCGCCCAACCCGCAGTTGCGTGCGGCGCGCGTCGTCGTCACTCACTTCAGTAGTCAGTGTCGACGACATCGACGCGCACGCGCTTGCCATCGGCCAGCGCAGCCACGAGGGTGCGCAGGGCCTTGGCGGTGCGTCCGGCGCGACCGATCACCCGGCCGAGGTCCTCGGGATTCACACGAATCTCGAGAACATCGCCACGGGGTGAACTCTTGGCCACAACCTGCACGTCGTCCGGGTGATCAACGATCCCCTTGACGAGGTGCTGCAAAGCGGGAGCGAGCAAGACTAGGCCTGCTCGTCCGCTGCGGGAGCCTCGGTGGTCTCTTCAGCGTCAGCTGCGGGAGCCTCTTCCTTGGCGGCGGGCTTCTCAGCCTTCGGCTTCAGAACCGGCTTCTTCTTCTCGTCGGCGACGAAAGCAACCTTGGCTTCCTTGACCTGAACGGTGCTGACGGCATCCTTGTCACCCTTGAAGCGACCCCAGTCGCCGGTGAGCTTGAGGATGGCCGCGACCTGCTCGGTCGGCTGTGCGCCGACGCTGAGCCAGTACTGGGCACGCTCGGAGTCAACCTCGATGAAGGAGGGGTTCTCGGTCGGGTGGTACTTGCCGATCTCCTCGATGACGCGACCGTCGCGCTTGGTGCGCGAGTCGGCAACGACGATGCGGTAGTACGGTGCGCGGATCTTACCCATGCGCTTGAGACGAATCTTGACAGCCACAATTCTCCTGTGTGTTTTGTGAAATGGGCGAACTGACAGCCGTGAGCGTGGGGTGCACACTCGGCAAAAGCTCAAAGGGGCACTGTAAGTCTGATTAGAGGGTCGGACGAAACAGTGCTCGACAGACCATTCTTGCAGATATCGGCCCGCTTCCCCAATTCAGATCCAAACATGTCGATTTCGGATGCCGCGACGCCCGCCGCGGCGGCGCGTGCCAGAATTGCAACGCAGTGCTCCCCCGGCTCCCGCGCAGAATGGTGACCCCGTGCAGATCAGTTTCGCCGAGTCCCCCCGCGGGACGGTGGGCATCGAGTGGGAGTTGGCGCTCGTCGACGGTGCGAGCGGTGAACTCGTCGGTGTGGCCGCCGAGGTGCTGGACGAGCTCGCCGCAGACGATGGCACGCGGCATCCGCACATCACGGGGGAACTGCTGCTGAACACCGTCGAACTCGTCTCCTCCGTGCACGAGACCGTCGGCGGCGCGGTGCGCGAACTGCAGGGCCAGCTGAACGAGGTGCGCGCGGTGACCGATCCGCGCGGCGTCGAGCTGATCTGCAGCGGTTCGCACCCGTTCAGCCAGTGGTACGACCAGCAGGTGACCGACAAGGCCCGCTATCACCGCCTAATCGAGCGCACCCAGTGGTGGGGGCGCAACATGATGATCTGGGGCGTGCACGTGCACGTGGGCATCGACGCCCGCGAGCGGGTGCTCCCCCTGCTCGGCGGCCTCAGCAGCTATCTGCCTCACCTCCTGGCGCTCTCGGCGTCGAGCCCGTTCTGGGCCGGCGTCGACACCGGGTATGCCTCGAACCGGGCGCTCATGTTCCAGCAGCTGCCGACGGCCGGCCTGCCGTACGAGCTCTCCGATTGGAGCGAGTACGAACGCTACGTGCACGACATGACGGTGACGGGCATCATCGACGACTACACGGAGGTGCGCTGGGACATCCGACCGTCGCCGCACTGGGGAACCATCGAGATGCGAGCATGCGACGGGGTGTCAAGCGCCGCGGAGCTCGCCGCGGTCGCCGCCCTGATCCACTGCCTCGTCGAGCACCTCGAACGTCGGCTCGACGCCGGCGAGACGCTCGGCTGGTTGCAGCCGTGGTACGCCCGCGAGAACAAGTGGCGGGCCGCACGCTACGGTCTCGACGCGGAGATCATCCTCGATGCGCACGGCCGCGAGGCGCTCGTCACGGACGAGCTCGGCCGTCTGGTCGACGAGCTCGCCCCGATCGCTGCGGATCTGGGCTGCAGCGCCGAGCTGGCCTCCGTGCTCGACATCGTGCGCCACGGCGCCAGCTACCAGCGGCAGCTGCGGGCCGCGCAGGCCGCAGACGGCGATCTGCGGGCCGTCGTCGCCTCGCTCGCGCGCGAGCTCCGCGACGGCGTCGGCGCGTAGCCCATCCGGTCCGGCTACGGCGCCTCGCTGAGCGTGACGGTGGTCCTGCCGGTCTCTGTGCCGCGCAGATAGCTGACCTCGACGGTGTCGCCGACCTGCTTGGTCAACTTCAGCCGGGTGAGCACGGCGGCGTTCGTGGCCGCGTGGCCGTCGAGTGCTGTGATGATGTCGCCTGGCTCGATGCCTGCGTCCTCGGCCGGTCCACCCGCGGTGACGCCCTCCACGAACAACCCTGGTGCCGTGTTGAACCGCTCCGCGACCTCTTGAGGGATCACGACGACCTGCATGCCGAGGTACGGGTAGGAGACCTTTCCGTCCTCGATGAGCTGCTCGGCCAGGTCCATGGCGAGGTTGACCGGGACGGCGAAGCCGATTCCGACGCTTCCGCCGCCGGCCTGACCCGACTCATTGGGAACGGTGGCGATCGCCGAGTTCACGCCAATCTGGGCCCCGGTGCAGTCGACGAGGGCACCGCCGGAGTTGCCGGGGTTGATGGCGGCATCGGTCTGGACCGCGCCGGCCAGGAGCGCCATGGTTCCGTCGTCGGCCGGCACGGGAACGTCCCGGCCGAGCGCGCTCACGATTCCCGAGGTGACGGTGCTTGACAGACCGAGTGGCGCGCCGAGGGCGACGACGGGTTGACCGACGGCGAGCGTGTCGGAGTCGCCGATCGCGATGGTCGGCAGGGCGGAATCGACGTCGACCTTCACGACCGCGATGTCAGCTTGCGATGACCGCCCGACGAGCGTTGCAGGCACCTGTTGGCCGTTGCTGAAGGTGACCACGATCGTGGCGCCGTTGACGGCGTCGGCCACGACGTGGTTGTTGGTCAGGATGTAGCCGTCATCGCGCACGATGGAGCCGGTGCCGACGCCGCCACCGGCCTCGCTGACCACATTGATCGTGACGATCGTCGGCAGCACCGCGCTCGCCACCGACTCGGCGTCGCAGACGCCGGCGTTGGGGGCGGCGATGATGGGCCCGGTCGTGCTCGCCCCGGCGGACCCGGCCAGCTGGCCGAGGTAGCCACCGAGGAACCCGCCGACGAGGCCGACGACCAGGGCGCCGCCGAGCAGGACGCCAGGGCGAGAGAAGAAGGGCGTTGGGCCGGCATGGACCGCCGGCTCCGCTGCCGCATGGGCCGCCGTCGCAGCAGCATTCTCCGCGGGCACAGCCGACGGATCCTGTGCGTGTTTCCCCGGCTGCTGATCCATCGTGTCCCCGTCCATCTGAAGCGTTCCCGTGCTCGGAGTCTAGGGGGCTGGGGTGTCGCGCACCGGCGGGGCGCGCTGGTGCTAGCCGGCGTTCTTCTCGTCGCGCCAGGCGAGCCAGTCGCGCACCGGGCCGAGCTCGTAATGCGGGCCGGTGATGCCCACCGTGAACAGCGTCGCTCCGAGGGCGTGCATGGCGTCGGCATCCGCGATCGTGCGGTGCCTCAGCTCGACGGACACCTCGATCTCCGCGGGATCGCGCTGCTCGCGTTCGCACCAGCCGGCCAGAACGCCGAGCTTGTGCTCCAGGGTCGACGGTGAACTGAAGGAGTGCCAGATGTCGGCGTGCCTGGCGACCAGGCGCAGCGTCTTCTTCTCTCCGGCCCCGCCGATCAGCACGGGGATGTCGCGGGTGGGGGCCGGGTTCAGCCGCGCCCAGCGCGCCTCGATCCGAGGTAGGGACTCAGCCAGCGCGTCGAGCCGGCTGCCGACGGTGCCGAAGTCGTAGCCGTACTCCGCGTAGTCGCGTTCGAACCAGCCGGAGCCGGTTCCGAAGATGAAGCGCCCGCCGTCGCCGCCCCGCGCGCTGATGTGGTCGATCGTGCGCGCCATGTCGGCCTGCAGATCCGCGTTGCGGTAGCTGTTGCAGTTGACGAGCGCGCCGATCTCGATCCTGCTCGTCTGCTCCGCCCAGGCCGCGAGCATCGTCCACGATTCGAAGTGCAGTCCTTCCCTGTCGCCGGACAGCGGGAAGAAGTGGTCCCAGTTGAACGCGATGTCGGCGCCGAGCTCCTCGACCTCATTCAGAGTGTCGCGGATCTGGGCGTAGCTGCCGTGCTGCGGGGCGATCTGCACCCCGATGCGCACCGGGCGCGTTGCGGCTCGGTGCGTCACCGCTTAGCCCTTGCCGAGAAGCTTCTGGAAGTTGGCGAGGTCCTCTTCGCTGGGGCTCGGTGCCGAACCCCCGCCGAGTCCGAAGCCGGAGCCACCTGCGCTGACGCCGCTCGGCGCCTTCACGCCGCTGGCGATCGCCGCGTTCTCTGCTGCACGCTTGGCCGGGTTGCCGGACTTCGAGCCCTTCTTCTTGGCCTGCGGCTTGCCGCGCCCGCCGAAGCCGCCGCCGGGGATCGGGCCCATGCCGGGAACCTGCGGCATGCCGCCCTTGGCGACCGTCTTCATCATCTTGGCTGCCTGCTCGAAACGGTTCACGAGCTGGTTCACCTCGGTGACGCTCATGCCGCTACCGCGGGCGATGCGCAGGCGCCGTGAACCGTTGAGCAGCTTGGGGTTGACGCGCTCGGCCTTGGTCATCGACTGGATGATGGCTTCCGTGCGCACGATCTCGCGCTCGTCGAAGTTGTCGAGCTGCTGCTTCATGGCGCCGGCGCCTGGCAGCATGCTCATCATCTTCTTGATGGAGCCCATGTTGCGCAGCTGCTGCATCTGCTTGAGGAAGTCGTCGAGGGTGAAGCTGTCGGTCGCGAACTTCTCCGCGACGGCGCGCGCCTCCTCCTCGTCGAAGGCCGACTGGGCCTGCTCGATGAGCGTGAGGATGTCACCGAGGTCGAGGATGCGGCTCGCCATGCGGTCGGGGTGGAACGGCTCGAAGTCGTCGAGTCCCTCACCCGTTGAGGCGAAGATGATCGGGCGGCCGGTGATGGAGGCCACCGAGAGCGCCGCGCCACCGCGGGCGTCGCCGTCGAGCTTGGAGAGCACGACACCGGTGAAGTCGACGCCGTCCTGGAAGGCCTTGGCGGTTGCGACGGCATCCTGACCGATCATGGCGTCGATGACGAAGAGCACCTCGTCCGGGTCGATGGCCTTGCGGATGTCGGCGGCCTGCTTCATCATCTCGGCGTCGACGCCGAGACGACCGGCGGTGTCGACGATGACGACGTCGTGCTGCTTCTGCTTGGCCCAGGCGACGCCGTCCTTGGCGACCTTGACCGGGTTGCCGACGCCGTTGCCCGGCTCGGGTGCGAAGACGGGGACGCCTGCCTGCTCGCCGACGACCTGCAGCTGGGTGACGGCGTTGGGCCGCTGGAGGTCGGAGGCGACGAGGATCGGGGTGTGGCCGTCTTTGGCGAGCCATTTGGCGAGCTTGCCGGCCAGGGTGGTCTTACCTGCACCCTGCAGACCGGCCAGCATGATGACTGTCGGCGGCTTCTTGGAGAACTCGAGGCGGCGCTGCTGGCCGCCGAGGATCGTGATGAGCTCCTCGTTCACGATCTGCACGACCTGCTGGGCCGGGTTCAGCGCCTTGTTGACCTCGTCACCGAGGGCGCGCTCACGCACCGTCGCCGTGAAGCTCTTGACGACGTCGAGCGCGACGTCGGCGTCGAGCAGGGCGCGGCGGATCTCGCGCACGGTGCTGTCGACGTCGGCAGCGGAGAGCTTGCCCTTCGTGCGCAGGTTCTTAAAGGTCTCGGCAAGCCGGTCGGAGAGCGTTCCAAATGTAGCCATGGTGTTGACAGTTTAGTTGAGCGCGCGGCCCTGCTCCGCCGCGAGCGCGACGTCGACGCGATTCCGCAGTCCTGCGCGCACCGCCGGCCAGTCCTCGGCGACGATTGAGAACATCACCGTGTCGCGCATCGTTCCGTCATCGCGGCGCATGTGACGGCGAAGAACGCCCTCGTAGCGGGCGCCGAGGCGCTCGATCGCCCGCTGCGAACGCTCATTGCGGATGTCGGTCTTCAGCTGCACGCGGCCGGCATCCAGCGTCTCGAACGCGTACTGGAGCAGCAGGAGCTTGGTCTCGGGATTCACCGCGCCGCCCCACACAGACCTGGCGTAGGTTGTCGAGCCGATCTCGAGCGCCGCGTTGCCCGGCTGCACGTCGAGGTAGCTGGTGGAGCCGATCACGCTGCCGGCCGGCAGCCCACGGTGTTCGCGCAGCGTGCGCATGGTCCACTGCTGGCGGGTGCGATTCTCGCTCGCCGCGATCCGCTGCCTGTACTCCTCGACGCTCCGCGGTCGCCCGGCCACATGGGCCCAGACGGCGTCGTCGTCGAGAGCGTGGAACAGGCCGGCGGCGTCCTCTGCCGCATCCACCATGTCCAGGCGCACGAGGTTCCCCACCAATACGGTCGCCGTCGGCACCGGCCACAGCAGCTCCGGCCAGACGGTGTCGTGCGGGCGCGGGTCCTGCTGCGCCTGGAACACCTCGCCCACGCGCCTAGATCGCGGTCTCGGTGCCGATGACGTCGGCGTTGATGTTGAAGCGCGCGATCAGCACGGAATCGCTCTCGCCTGGAGCGATGGAGTACTCGAAAACGGCGAACGGCTCGTCCTCGCCGCTGTGGTGCGGCAGGAAGCTGACCCGCAGCAGCTGGAGCGAGCGCAGGAAGTCGATCTGGCGGTCGCCGGACTCCCGGCTCATCGCGTCGTCGAGGATCTCATCGCCAAGCTCTGCGACGCTCTGGTAGAAGTAGGCCACCGTGTTGGACGTGTCGGTGGCGAGCTCGCCGACGAAGGCTTCACGGGCGTCGGAGTCCAGATCCTCGAGCTGGCCGATCATGCCGGCGGCGATGTCGAGGGATTCCAGGGCGACGTCGCCCTCCTCGGGCGAGCTCAGCGAGATGTCAACGTCCTGCTCGCCGACGGCGACGGATTCGGACCAGTACAGCTCGTCTTCCTGCTCGCTGCCGAGGTAGCCGAAGTAGTCGTGTTCGATGGCCATGATGTGTGCTCCTTGTGCAGCCGGCGCTAGCCGACGAGTTTCTGGGCGAAGACGTGGGGGGTGAAACCGGTCAGGTCGTTGATGCCCTCGCCCTGACCGACGAGCTTGATCGGGATGCCGGTCTTCTCCTGCACCGCGAGCACGAAGCCGCCCTTGGCCGAGCCGTCGAGCTTGGTGAGCACGAGCCCGGTCACACCAGCGTGCTCGATGAACGCCTCGGCCTGAGCGAGCCCGTTCTGACCGGTCGTGGCGTCGAGCACGAGCAGCACCTCGGAGATCGGGGCCTGCTTCTCGACCACACGGCGGATCTTGCCGAGCTCGTCCATCAGACCGCCCTTGGTCTGCAGCCGCCCGGCGGTGTCGATGATGACGATCTCGATGCCCTCCGCCTTGGCCCGCTCGATCGTCTGGAAGGCGACGGCGGCCGGGTCCTGGCCCTGCTGCTGCGGGCGCACGATTCCGACGCCGGCACGCTCGGCCCAGGTGGCGAGCTGCTCGACGGCGGCGGCACGGAAGGTGTCGGCCGCTCCGACGAGCACCGTGCGGTCGTAGGTACGCAGGAACTTGGCGAACTTGCCGATCGTCGTCGTCTTGCCGACGCCGTTGACGCCGACGACGAGCACGACAGCCGGGCGCTCGGTGAGCTTGAGCGTCGAGTCGAGCCTGGCCAGGCGTTCCTCGATCGTCTCCCGCAGCATGCGCTGCAGGTCGGCGGGGTCGGTCGTGCGGTACTTGGCGACCTTGGCGCGCAACTCGCTGACGACGGCATCCGTCACATCGGGGCCGAAGTCGGCCGTGATGAGCGCGTCCTCGAGGTCGCCCCAGGTGTCGTCGTCGATCGTCTTCTTCGCGAACATGCCGCGAAGGGCTCCGGAGAGAGACCAGGAGGAGGTGCGTTCAGCCATGTGCCCAGCTTAAGGCGTCGCGCGGTTGGGCCCCGACTCTGCGGACGGGGCCCGCCCTGCGCTTTCACAGGAATAGTCCTCGAGGTTCACTCGTTGCCAGCAGCTATGCCCCGAAAGCCTGCAGCACCCCGCACACCCGCCCGTCCCCGCCTGTCACACACCGCCATCGCGGCGATCGCCGTCGTTGTCACCGCCGTCATCGCCGGCGGCGCCATCGTGGCGGTCACCCTCGCAGGGCGTTCGAGCGGCACCCCGGAGGCCGCCGCGGCTGGGAACGTCACGACCGGCCCCGTCTCGTCTGGACTGCTGCACGCCGATACCAGGATGGGAGCCGTGCAGCTCACCGTCGGTGAGATGCCGGCGATGCGCGCCTTCTACGCAGAGGGGATCGGCCTCGATGTGCTTGCGGAGACCGGGAGCGAGGTCTCACTGGGCCAGGGCGGTGAGGAGCTCATCCGTCTCGTCGCGGACGCCGCCGCCCCGCCACGGGGCAACACCGACGCCGGGCTGTACCACTCCGCCATCCTGTTCCCGGATGCCGCGGCACTGGCCGCGTCGCTGCAGAGCATCGCCGAGCGTTCCCCATCGAGCTATCAGGGCAGTGCAGACCACACCGTCAGCCAGGCGTTCTACCTCGGCGACCCGGAGGGCAACGGCGTCGAGCTCTACGTCGATCGCCCGCGCGAGGAGTGGGAGTGGATCGACGGGCAGGTGACGATGGGTTCGGCCGCGTTGGATCCGAACGCATTCATCGCCGAGCACCTCACCGACGCTGGCACGCAGTCGCCGGCGACGATGGGCCACGTGCACCTCAGCGTCGGTGACCTCGAATCGGCCGAGAGCTTCTACGTCGACGTGCTCGGATTCGACGTCACGAGCCGCGCAGACGGCGCCATCTTCATGTCGGCCGGCGGCTACCACCATCACCTCGCCGCGAACACGTGGAACAGCGCCGGTGCTGCTGCGCTTGGGCCGTCAGCCGGCCTCCGCGAACTTGCCGTCATCCTCGCGGATCGCTCCGAGCTGGATGCCGCGGCCGCCCGCATCGCGGAGGCTGGGCTGAGCGCGACGCTCAGCGACGACGGGCTCACCGTGCTCGATCCCTGGAACAACACCGTGCACCTGCGCGTGGCGGCCTGAGCTAGCTCGCCAGCTCCTCGCGTTCGCCGCGCTCGCTCGCGACGCGCTGCCCGACAACGGCCGAGACGCCGTCCTGGCGCATCGAGACGCCGTAGAGGGCATCGGCGATCTCCATGGTGCGCTTCTGGTGCGTGATCACGATGAGCTGGCTGGACTCGCGCAGATCCTGGAAGATCGTGAGCAGGCGCCCGAGGTTCGCGTCATCGAGCGCGGCCTCGACCTCGTCCATGATGTAGAACGGGCTGGGCCTGGCCTTGAAGATCGCGATCAGCAGCGCGACGGCTGCCAGCGAGCGCTCGCCACCGGAGAGCAGCGAGAGCCGCTCGATCTTCTTGCCTGCCGGTTTCACCGAGACCTCGATGCCGGTTGTGAGCATGTCGTCCGGGTTGGTGAGGGTGATGCTGCCCGTTCCGCCGGGGAACAGGATCGGGAACACCCGCCCGAACGCCTCCTTGGTGTCCTCGAAGGCGGCGGAGAAGATGGTCTGCATCTTCTCGTCGATCTCCTCGATGATCGTGAGTAGGTCTGCCCGCGTCTTGGTGAGGTCGGTGAGCTGCTCGCTGAGGAAGAGATGGCGCTGTTCGAGCGCGGCGAACTCCTCGAGGGCGAGCGGGTTCACCCGGCCCAGCTGGGCGAAGGTGCGTTCGGCCTTCTCGAGGCGGCGTTTCTGTTCCGCCTTGTCGAAGCGGCCGGGCTCGCCGCCCTCGACCTCGGCAGGGATCTCGATGTCCGGGCCGTACTCGGCGATGAGCACGTCCTCGGTGAGCCCCAGCTCCGAACCGGCGCGTTCGAGCAGGCTGGAGAGGTGGAGCTTCTTCTCGTAGATCTGCAGCTCGAGGCCGTGTACGTTCTCCGTGATGGTGCCGAGGCGTTCGCGCAGTGCCGCCTCGTCGCGGCGGAGCGTAGCCAGCTCCTCGTTCTCTGACGCCCGCTTGGCCTCGGCCGTCGTCAGCTCGACGCGGGCCTCCGCGACGGAGGCATCGACGGAGGCGAGGATCTCCGGCAGCGCATCGACGACGGCGGTGGCGGCATCCACCTGGCGGCGACGGATGACGGCCAGACGGGCGGCCTCCTCCGCGGCTGCGCGTTCCTGCTCCCGTTGAACGGTCAGTGCCTCGCGGCGCGCCTCCTCCGCGCGTGCACGTTCGCGCGCCGTCTCGAGGCTCAGGCGCGCCTCGATCTCGGCCTCGCGGGAGCGCTCGAGCTCGGCGAAGAGCGCGTCGCGGGTGCTGACGTCGAGCAGCGGCCGGGGCCTGGCGCGCGCCGTCTCGAGTTCGGACTTGGCCTTCTGTGCCGCCGTTTCGGCCTCGGCGACCCTGGCGGTGGCCAGCGTGAGCGAGTTGCCGAGGCGGTCGAACTCCGCGACGGAGGCCTCGAACTGCACACGGGCGCGGTTGAGCTTCTCGGTCTGGGTCGCGAGTTTCGAGTCGAATTCGCGCAGCGTGGCGAGCGCCGCCTGCGATTGGGTCTTCGCACTCTGGTGGATGACGCGCTGCTCGGTGAGCGCGAAGCGGGCACGCTCGATGAGTGACGTCACCTCGTCCAACCGTTCGGCGGCGGCGTCCCGTTCGGCCAACAGCTCGATGCGGCCCTGTTTGCCGCCGGAGCCGCCGCGCAGCACGTACTCCGTGAGCACGTCGCCGCCGCGGGTGACGATCGTCACGGGTGCACCGATGGCCGCGGCGTTGAGCAGGGGCGCAGCGGCGCGGGCCGCGGCGAGGTCGTCGGCGATCACGACGTGGGCGAGCACACCGAGCACGCCAGGGGGCGCGGTGATGACCGACGCGGCCTGGGTGATGCCGTCAAGCTCGGGGACGTCGACCCCGCCGGCCGCGGCATCCGAGTCAGCGTGCGGTTCGGCGATGACGAGCTCGACCCGTCCGAGGGAGTGCGCGCCGGCGTGGGCGACCGCCTCGTGCGCCGCGTCGCGGCTCTCCACCAGCACGGCGTCGGCGAGGGTGCCGAGCGCCGCGGCGACGGCGGCCTCGAAGCCCGGCGTGACCTGCACGCTCTCGGCGACGAGCCCACGCACGCCGGTGAGTCCGGCGGCGAGCAGCTCGGCCGAACCGTCCTTGACGTCGAGGGCCCGCGAGAGCGCACTCACCTTGGCGGCGAGGGCGTCGCGTTCGCGCTCCGCGCCGTGCAGCTCGTCGCGCAGGCGTTCGATCTCGGCCTCGGCGGCGGTGACCTCCCGCTGCGCCAGCTCGTACGCCTCGTCGAGGTCGGTCTCCCCTGCCTCGCTCTGCTCGGCCGCGGCCTCGAGCTCGTTCAGGTCTCGTTCGGCCTTGGCCCGGCGCTCGGCGGCGGCCTCTGAGGCGTTCTGCTGCCGCAGCACCTCACCGCGCACCGCCGCGAGACGGGAGGCCGCTGTGTCGGATTGGCCGGTGAGCTGGGTGATCTCCAGGTCGTGGCGGGAGACGAGCGCGCTCTGCGCGGCGATCTCCTCGTCGACGGCATCGAGCCGGGCGCGCGCTGCGACCGTCGCGTCCTGGGCGGCGCGGAGGGCGCCCTCTACGGCCGCGAGCTTCTCGCGCAGCCGCTCCACCTCGTCCTGTGCCTCGGTCACCATCGACTGGGTGACGCCAGGGCCGAGGTCGAGGCTCCCCGTTTCCCGCCCGAGCAGCGCGATGCGCTGATTGGCGAGGGTGAACAGGCCGCGCAGGCGTTCCTGCACCGATTCGAGGCCGAAACTCGTGCGGCGTGCAACATCGACGGCGTCGCCGAGCTGGGCCTGTTCGAGGCGCTGCACCCGCAGCTGCTTCTGCTCGAGCTGCTCCTGCAGCACGATGCGCTCGCTGTGGCGTTCGTGCTCCGTGCGCGTGAAGTCGTCGAGGGCGCGGCGCAAGCCGACGACCTCGTCGGCGAGCAGGCGGGCGCGGGCGTCGCGCACGACCGCGGCGATCGACTGTGCCTCGCGCGCGATCTCGGCCTGCTTGCCGAGCGGCTTGAGTTGGCGCCGGATCTCGCCGGCGAGGTCGCTGAGCCTGGTCAGGTTGGCCTGCATCGCATCGAGCTTGCGCAGCGTCTTCTCTTTGCGGCGACGGTGCTTCAGGATGCCGGCGGCCTCTTCGATGAAGCCACGGCGGTCCTCCGGGCTCGCCCGCAGCACGGCGTCGAGCTGCCCCTGGCCGACGATGACGTGCATCTCACGGCCAAGGCCGGAATCGCTCAGCAGCTCCTGTACGTCGAGCAGCCGACATCCGCGGCCATTGATCGCGTACTCGCTTGCGCCGTTGCGGAACAGGGTCCGGCTGATCGTGACCTCGGAGTACTCGATCGGCAGGGCGCCGTCGGAGTTGTCGATCGTGAGGGTGACCTCTGCTCGCCCCAGCGGGCCCCTGGTCGAGGTGCCGGCGAAGATGACGTCTTCCATCTTGCCGCCGCGGAGCGTCTTCGCGCCCTGCTCCCCCATCACCCAGGCGAGGGCATCGACGACGTTGGATTTTCCGGAGCCGTTCGGGCCGACGACACAGGTGACGCCTGGCTCGAAGGCGAAAGTGGTCGGCTGCGCAAAGGACTTGAACCCCTTCAGGGTCAGGCTCTTCAGGTACACGCGCCGCCTCGTCTTCTCGCCACAGCTGGATCTGTGCGGATATTGGCTCTACGGTACCGGAACTCCTCCGGAATCCCGGGAAATCAACGGGCGTCTCGGCTTGCCCTCACGGGATCCGCGTGACGTAATGGAGAGATGACGGATGACGGCGCAGCTCTGCTCGACGCGATCGAGATCCGCGAGGTGCCGATTCCGCGCCGCCTCGGCACGGCGGAGGCGATCCCGTTCGAGAAGGCCATGGAGTTCTCCGGCGTGATCGAGGAGAGCATCTGGGGCCATCGGGACACCTGGCTCGGTCCGGAATCGTCGCTGTCGGAGTATCGTCCGAGCGCCTTCACCTGGCGCCTGCCGCTCGCGGCATGGCGCGGCGAGGACGTCGTCGGGCGCGGGATCGTGCGCTACGAGCTGAACGACGACGCGCGAACGGCCTTCGTCTACGTCTCCACTCACCCCGCCATGCGCGGCAGGGGTCTCGGCAGCCGGCTGCTCGCCGAGACGGAACGCATCGCGGTGGCCGCGGGGCGCACCTCGCTGAACAGCTACAGCGATCATCCTCTGGGCTCGCTGAGCGGCGTCGACGAGACCGTCCCGCGTCTTGCCGCGTCCGTCGGTGCCGCCGTCATCCCCGAGACCGACCCGAGCGCGCGCTTCGCGATGAAACACGGGTACACCCTGGCCCAGATCGAACGGGTGAGCGTCTTCGACCTCTCCAACGGCGAACACGGCCTCCCCGCCGTGCAGGGCGAACTGGCGCGGGCCGTGCAGCACGCCGGCGACCGCTACGAGCTGCTCACCTGGGGCTCGGAGACGCCGGAGGAGTACATCGACTCCTACGCGGAGGCGAACAGCCACATGGCGACAGACGCGCCGGCCGCCGACCTCGAGATCGACAGGGAGACGTGGTCGGCCGATCGTGTGCGTGAGCACGAGAGCGAGGCGGATGAGGCGGGCATGGAGCTGCTCCGTGTCGCCGTGCGCGATCGCACGGATGCCAGCATCGCGGCCTATTCGGAGCTGGAGCTGCCTGCTGAGCATCCGAATCTCGCCTATCAGGGCGACACCATCGTGCTGTCCACCCACCGCGGGCACGGTCTCGGCATGCTCATGAAGGCGGCGAACCTGGTGAGCCTGGCCGAGGTCGCCCCGTCGCGGCGACGGGTCTACACCTGGAATGCCGACGAGAACGAGCACATGCTGCGCATCAACCACCAGCTCGGCTTCGAGCTCGTCGGCTACTCCGCTGCCTGGCAGAAGACGCTCGCCTGACCGCGTCGGGTCGCGACGAGGGTGCCGAGCACGCCGAAGACGAGCGCGCCGCACGCGTACGCCACGAGATCGAGCGCGGCAAAGCTCGTGCCGAAGACGAGGCGGGCTGGCGGGAACACCGTTGACAGGGCGGCCGGTGCGCCGGTCAGCTGCAGCAGCTCGATCGCCACGGAGAACAGACAGCCGATTGCCGCGGCGAGCCAGACGCGGGCCAGCCGCCCGCGGGCAACCGAGCCCAGGGCGAGCAGCGGGTAGACGAGCAGCGCAATCAGGATCGTGTACAGCGCGCCACCGAGGAGATCGCCGACCACCCCTCCGACGCCGAATCGCACCAGGAGCCCGAGCGCCACCACCGCGCAGACCGCCGCCAGCCACGGCAACACGCCGGTGCCAGACGATCGCGATGCTGTCATTTCCCCAGCCTAGGCGGCGGTTCAATACATGCCGTGAGGTTATGGCTCACTTAATGGTGTGTAATAGAAGAACACCACCGAATCATCGCGAGCACGTGAGGGCACCGCCCCGCGCCGTGGAATGGTTCGCATCGAACCGTGGTTGGACTCCGTGGGTAACACGATTACCCGCTCCATGCCCCGGTGCCAAGAATTGAGATCATGACCGCATTGCCCACCACCGCCACCTCCGCCCTGCAGGAGCACGCCGCCTGGCGCGAACAGCGCCTCGACGCGCTCGTGAGCCCGCAGGGCAACCTCGCCCTGGTCGAGACCCGGTGGCTTCCGAACGGTGAGCGGCTCGGCGCCGACGACGCCCTCGTCGGCCAGGCAGACACGGTCACCGCCACCGTCCTCGAGCGCACGAACCTCGAGACCGGCGAGCCGGAGCACGGCGTGCGCCTCTGGGATGCCGCATCGCCGGCCATTCTGGCCTTCGACACGGTTCCGGCCTTCGACTACGACCCCGACTGGGTCATCGAGGCGCAGTTCACCCCCGTCGCCGATGACCGCACCATCCCGTTCGAGCACATTCGCGACAACGGCGGATCCCGGTCGCTCGTCGTGCCAGGCGACATCCGCTTCGAGCACGACGGCACCGAGTACACGATGAGCGCCTTCGACGACGGCGGCACTCTGCTCCTCGTCTTCGGCGACGCCAGCAACGGTGCAGAGGGCGACGCGGGAACATACGGGTCTGGGCGCTTCCTCTTCGTGCAGCACAGCGACGGAGCGCGCTTCGACGGCCGTGGCGGTGCAGCAGGCGCCGTCACCCTCGACTTCAACCGGGCCTTCGTTCCGCCCTGCGGATTCTCGGCCCAGTACAACTGCCCGCTTCCCCCCGCTCAGAACCGCTTCGCCGGACCCGTCGCGGCCGGCGAGCGTGTCGCCGTCTTCCACGACGGCTTCGACATCTACACGCTCTGAGCCCCACCACTCTGAACCCACAGCACCAGCCGCACCACTAAACAGGAGAAACACGTGAAGAGATCCACGGGCGCCATCGCCCTGTCCGTCGCCGCAGCCCTGGCCCTGTCCGGCTGCGCTGCAGGCGGCACCACCGACAGCGGTGCGGGCTCCGCAGACGCCGTCATCGAGATCGGCTCGCTCTACGAGCCGCAGAACCTCAGCAACGTCGACGGCGGTGGCCAGGGTGTCACCGAGGCGTTCACCGGCAACGTCTACGAGGGCCTCTACCGCCTGAGCGACGACGGCGAGGTCGAGCCGCTCCTGGCCGCGAGCAACACCGTGAGCGAGGACGGCCTCAACTACACCTTCACGCTGCAGGACGGCGTCACCTTCCACTCCGGAGACCCGCTCACCGCCGCCGACGTCAAGTCGAGCATCGAGCGCGTCGTTGCCGAGGACTCGCAGTCGGCCCGCAAGAGCAGCTTCGCGGTCATCTCCGACATCCAGACCCCGGATGACAAGACCGTCGCGATCACGCTCTCCGAGCCGTCGATCTCCTTCATCTACAACCTCAGCTACATCTGGGTCGTCAACGACACCGCGAAGGACCTGAAGACCTCGGAGGACGGCACCGGCCCGTACACGCTCGGCGACTGGAAGCGGGGCAGTTCGCTCAGCCTCGACCGGTACAGCGACTACTGGGGCGACGCGGCATCCAACAAGGAAGTGGTCTTCAACTACTTCACGGATGCAACCGCGCTCAGCAACGCGCTCGTTACCGACCAGATCGACATCATCACGAGCGTGCAGAGCCCCGACCAGCTCAGCCAGTTCACCGACAACCCCGACTTCGTCGTGAGCGACGGTGACTCCACCACCAAGGAGCTGCTGGCGTTCAACGACAGGGTCGCCCCGTTCGACCAGGTCGCCGTGCGCAAGGCCGTGTACTCCGCGATCGACACCGAGAAGCTGCTCACCTCGATCTGGGGCGACTACGGCACGCTCATCGGCTCGATGGTCCCGCCGACAGACCCCTGGTACGAGGACCTCACCCAGGTGAACCCCTACGACCCCGAGCTGTCCAAGACGCTGCTGGCCGAGGCCGGCCTGCCGAACGGCTTCGAGTTCACGCTCGACACCCCGAGCTACGACCCGCACCCCGCCGTCGCCGAGTTCCTGCAGAGCGAGCTCGCCAAGGTCGGCATCACCGTGAACATCAACACGATCAGTGCCGACGAGTGGTACTCCAAGGTCTTCAAGGAGCGCGACTTCGAGGCCACCCTGCAGGAGCACGTCAACGACCGCGACGTGGTCTGGTACGGCAACCCCGACTTCTACTGGGGCTACGACAACCCCCAGGTGACGCAGTGGGTCTCCGAGGCCGAGCAGGCCGCAAGCACCGACGAGCAGACCGCCAAGCTCAAGCTCGTCAACGAGCAGATCGCAGCTGACGCCGCGAGCGTCTGGCTCTACCTCTACCCGCAGATCGTCGTCGCGAACAGCGACATCTCGGGCTACGGGGTCAACGGCCTCAACTCGCAGTTCTTCGTCTCGAAGATCGTGCGCAGCTAGTCATCCGCTTCGAACGGCCGGGCGGTCGCCAACGCGACCGCCCGGCCTTTTGGCGCTAGCCTGAAATCTCCATGACCGTCTATCTCGTGCGCCGCCTCGCCTTCCTGGCGATCTCCTTCGTGATCGCCATGCTCGTGCTGTTCCTGCTGCTCCGCGTACTGCCGGGCGACCCCGCGAACGCCCTGCTCTCGGTGAACGCCACCCCGGAGCAGATCGCGGCAGCCCAGGCCCAGGTCGGTTCGGACCGCCCGCTGATCGAGCAGTTCTTCGACTGGTTCGGCTCCCTGGCGACACTCGACCTCGGCACCTCATTCATCAGCTCCCTCCCGGTCGGCCCGGAGATCGCGGCCCGCATGGCCGTCACAATCCCGCTGACCTTGCTCTCCTTCGCGCTGGCGCTGCTGATCGCGCTCCCGGCCGGGTTCGTCGCCGCGGTGCGCTCCGACCGCTGGTACGGCGTTGCGCTCTCCGGCTTCTCGCAGCTCGGCATCGCCGTTCCCGTCTTCTGGGTCGGCATCCTGCTCGTCAACGTCTTCGCGGTGAACCTGCGCCTCCTGCCGTCTGGCGGCTTCCCGCGCGATGACTGGGCGAACCCAGCCGACGCGCTGACCTCCCTTGTCCTCCCGGTGATCACGATCGGCCTCGTCATGAGCGCGTCGCTCACCCGCTACATCCGCTCGGCCACCCTCGACGTGATCGGCAGCGACTACCTCCGCTCCGCCCGCGCCCAGGGGGCGAGCTTCTCCGGCGCGTTCCGCCGCCACGGCCTGCGCAACGGCAGCGTCCCCGTGATCTCCATCCTCGGCATCGAACTGGCGACGACCTTCCTCGGCGCCGTCGTCGTCGAGAGCGTCTTCGCCCTTCCCGGCCTCGGCAGCATGCTGCTGACGGCGATCCAACAACACGACTACCCCAACATCCAGGGAATCCTCTTCGTGAGCACCCTCCTCGTGCTGCTGATCGGCTTCGCCGCCGACGTCGTGCAGCGCTTCATCGACCCGCGTCTGCGCGTGAGCATCTCAGGGAACGGCATCCGATGACCGTGGTCACAACGACGGATGCCGTCGCAACTCTCCCCCCGCGACGCCGGGCGCGCCGCCGCTCCGTCACGCTCGTCATCGGCATCGTCTTCGTCGGCCTCGTCGTGGCGACCGCGCTGCTCTCGCTCGTCTGGCTGCCCTACGAACCGAGCGACACGTCCGGCGGCCGGCTCGAGGCCCCGAGCTGGGAACACTGGCTGGGAACCGACAAGCTCGGTCGCGACCTCATGACGCAGCTGATGATCGGCGCGCGCATCGCGATCGCCGTCGGCGTCGGCGCCGTCACGGTCGGCGCCGTCATCGGCATCACGATCGGACTCATCGCCGCCTTCGCCAAGCCCTGGCTCGACGACACGATCTCGGCGACACTCGACGTGCTCATCGCCTTCCCCGTGCTGCTGCTGGCCATGCTGATCGTCGCCGCGCAGGGCTCATCGCTCGGCACCGCGATCCTCGCGATCGGCATCGCTCTGTCTGCCGTCGTCGCACGCCTCACCCGCATCCTCGCCACCCAGGTGCTCCGTGCCCAGTACGTCACGGCGGCGCGCACCTCCGGCACCCGCTGGCCCGGCATCATCGTCCAGCACGTGCTTCCGAACATCTGGCCGACGCTCAGCGTCAACCTCGCGCTGCAGTTCGGCGCCGCGGTCCTCGCCGAGGCCAGCCTCTCCTATCTCGGCCTCGGCGCTCCCCCGCCCAACGCCTCGTGGGGGCGGATGCTGCAGGAGGCGCAGTCCACGTTCACGACCTCGCCGGTCGGCGCGCTCGCCCCCGGCATCGCCCTGGTGATCCTCGTCGTCGGCATCAACTTCATCGCCGACGGCCTGCGTGAGCTCGCCGATCCGACCCGAAAGCACTCACGATGAGCCCCGCGGAGAAGAGCCTGTTGGAGGTTGACGCGCTGACGATCCGCGCTCGCGCCGCCGATGCGGATGCCGCGCCCCTCGTCAACGCGCTGAGCTTCTCGCTCGAGCGCGGCGCGCGGCTCGGCCTCATCGGTGAATCCGGATCGGGCAAGTCCCTCACATCGCTCGCCGTCACCGGCCTGCTGCCGAGCTCGCTCAGCGCGGGCGGGAGCATCACGCTGGACGGCGTGCAGGTGGTCGGCGCGGACGACAAGACCCTGCGCCCGCTCCGCGGTCCAGTGGCATCCATCGTGTTCCAGGAGCCGCTCACGGCGCTCGACCCGCTCATGCGCATCGGCAAGCAGCTGGCCGAACCGATCCGGCGCCACCAGGGTCTGCGCGGAGCCGCGCTGGCCGATGCCGTCCGTGCCTCGCTCGCCGAGGTGGCGCTGCCGGACCTGGACCGCATCGTCAGGGCCTACCCGCACGAGATCTCCGGCGGGCAGCGTCAGCGCGTCGCCATCGCGATCGCCCTCGCCAGTCGCCCAGCGCTGCTGATCGCCGATGAGCCGACGACGGCGCTCGATGTCACCGTGCAGGCGGAGGTGCTGCGTCTGCTCGACCGGCTCGTCGCCGAGCGGGAGATGGCGCTCCTGTTCATCAGCCACGACCTCGCCGTCGTCTCCTCCCTCGTGGACGAGGTCGTCGTGCTGAGCGCCGGCGTCGCCGTCGAGCGTGGCCCGGTCGCGCGGGTGCTGAGTGCCCCGCAGCACGAGTACACCGCGCGGCTCGTCGCCAGCGCCCGCGCACTCGACGACGCCTTGGAGCTCTCGTGAACGACACGCCGATCCTCGCGCTGCAGGACGCCAGCCACCGCTACCACGGCGGCGGACTCTCCCTCGACGGTGTCTCCCTGGCGATCGCCGCCGGTGAGAGCGTCGGCCTCGTCGGCGAATCGGGGGCGGGCAAGACGACCGCGCTGCGCCTGCTGCTCGGCCTCGATGCACCGACGAGCGGAGCCGTGCTCTTCGACGGGGTTCCGCTGAACCGACGGGATGCCGCGCAGATCCGGCGCTTCCGCAGCTCGGTGCAGACGGTGTTCCAGGACCCGTACTCCTCGCTCGACCCGCGCCAGCGCATCGACCGGATCGTCAGCGAGCCGTTGCGCTCGCTCGGGATCGCCCGTGGTCGCGACGCGGCCGTGCAGGCGGCATCCGCCCTCGAATCGGTCGGACTCGACGCCGATGTGCTCGCCCGCTACCCGCACGAGTTCTCCGGCGGTCAGCGTCAGCGCATTGCCATCGCCCGCGCCATCGTCTGCAAACCGCGGCTGCTGCTCGCCGACGAGCCGGTCAGCGCACTCGACATGAGCACCCGCATCCAGGTGATCGAGCTGCTGCGGGAGCTGCGTGAGCGCACAGGGCTGGCCCTGGTGATGGTCTCGCACGATCTCGGCGCCGTCGCCGCGCTGTGCGAGCGCACCGTCGTGCTGCGCTCCGGCCGCGTCGTCGAAGCCGGCACGACCCGGCAGCTGCTGCGCGCACCGGCCGAGGGGTACACGAGCGCGCTGATCGCCGCGGTGCCCCGGCTCCCCCGCTAGCCAGCGTCCCGTCGGCGTCATCGACTCGCCAAAGAATGCTCAAACACGAGCCTTTTTAGAGCATTCTGTGGCGAGTCGATTCGGGGCCGTGCCAGCGGCCGAGCGAATTCAGCGCAGTCGTTGGCAGCGCGGGCAGAAGTGCGAGCCGCGGTTCATGAACTGTTCGCGCTTCATCGTCGTGCCGCAACGCAGACACGGCTTCCCCTGTTGGCCGTATGCGGTCAGGTGGTGCGCGAAGTAACCGGACTGCCCGTTCACGTTCACGTACTGCGCGTCAAAGCTCGTGCCGCCCTCCGCGAGTGCCTTGTCGAGCACGCGCCGGATCTCCGCCAGCAGCACGCGCTTCTTCTGCATGGACAGCGAAGCGGCCGGCTGTTCGTAGTGCACGCGTGCAGCCCAGAGCGCCTCGTCGACGTAGATGTTGCCGATGCCGCTGATGAGGCCCTGGTCGAGCAACGCGCGCTTGATGCCGGTGTTCTTGCGCGCGAGAGCGGCGAAGAAGGCCGCGTCGGAGAAGGCGGGGTCGAGCGGGTCACGGGCGATGTGCGCGACCTGGCTCGGGATGCCGGCCAGCCAGGGCTCATCGCCCGTGGCTGCCCGCCCCGCGAAGCCTGCCGCGCGGCCGTCCGCGGTGGGAACGACGGTGTCGACCGCTATCGATCCGAAGATCCGTTGGTCGACGAAGTTCACCCAGAACTCGCCGTGCTCCGGGTGTTCGATGGCGAGCCGGATGCGGAGCAGACCGGATTCCTCGAAGCCGGGGCTGCGCAGCAGCACCTGCCCGCTCATGCCCAGATGCGTCACGAGTGCGCGGCCGCTGCCGAGCGGCAGCCACAGGAACTTCCCGCGGCGCACGGCGGCCAGCATCCGTTGTTCGAGCAGCAGTGCCTCGAAGCTGCCGGATGCCGCGTTGTGCCGCTTCAGGGAGCGCTCGTCGAAGACCTCGACGCCACGCACGACAGCGCCGGTCACGGCCGGTGCGAGACCGGCTCGTACGACCTCGACCTCAGGCAGTTCCGGCATCGGCGGGAATGGTCGCCGGTTAGGAGGCGGCCGAGCGACCGGTGAGCCGGGACCAGGCCTCGAGCGCTGCAGCCATCTCGGCGTGCTTCTTGCTCGTGCCCTCGCCGCTTGCCGTCACGTCGCCGACGGTGACCGTTGCGACGAAACGCTTGTCGTGGTCAGGTCCGCTCTCGCTGATCTCGTAGACGGGGATACCGCCGCCACGGTGCGCCGCGATCTCCTGCAGGCTCGTCTTGGGGTCCATCGCCGCGCCGAAGCGGTCTGGGTCGGCCAGGAGCGGCTCGATCAGCCGCAGCACGAACGGTGTCGCGACATCGCCGCCCTTGTCGAGGTAGACCGCGCCGATGATGGCTTCGACCGTGTCGGCGAGGATGGAGGCCTTGTCGCGACCGCCGGTCAGGATCTCACCGCGGCCCAGACGGATGTACTGCCCGAGCCCGATGGATCGCGCGACCTCGGCGAGTGCAACACTGCTCACGAGGCTGGCGCGCCGCTTGGCGAGGTCGCCCTCGTCAAGGTTCGGGTAGCTGCGGTACAGCATGACCGTGACGGCCTGACCGAGAATCGAGTCGCCGAGAAACTCCAGGCGCTCGTTGGTGGGGATCCCACCGTTCTCGTACGCGAAAGAACGATGCGTCAGAGCGAGCTCAAGCAACGCATCGTCAATGTCGATGTCGAGAGACGCCGCAAGGGCATCCCGCGACTGCTCAGAGAGAGAAGTCATGCAGAGATGCCCTTCACGCGACGTGCTTCTACGCGCATCGACGAATTAAACGTCGGCGACCTTACGGCCCTTGTACTCCATGAAGAGTTCGGTGCCGGCCGAGTCGGTGACGATCTTGGCGCGGTGCGGCAGGCTGTAGGTGACCTTGCCGTTTTCGACGGTCTTGACGAGGTTGGGAACCTCAGCCTTCCACTGCGAACGGCGGGCGCGCGTGTTGGAGCGTGACATCTTCCGCTTGGGAACAGCCATGACTATCTCTCTTTCTTCGTGTCGATGCCGGCCTCTGGGCCTTCACCGTTGTCTGTGGAAACCTGCAAGTCCGCAAGCGCAGCCCATCGCGAGTCGCGGGGCTCTTCTACGGTGAGTTCGGGTTTTTCGGCAAGCCGCTCCCCGGTCTCAGGATTGAGACCTGGGCAATCCGGCCGGCAAACCGGCTGGAACGGAAGTGCAAGCACAACCGCATCCCTGATCAGCGGTTCAAGATCCACGTGGTCATCTTGAACCTCATACTCAAAAGCTTCATCAGAAGAATACGCGAAAAGTTCCTGAAACTCGACTTCGACTGGCAGTTCGATGTCAATCAGGCAGCGTCCGCAGATTCCGGATGCCGTAGTTTCGACGTTTGCGCTGACCAAAACGCCCTCGTGAACGGCCTCAAGACGCACGTCGACGTCCATGATGTCGCCCGCGCGCACAGCAACGAGACCCTCGCCGAGTTGCTCGGGAAGAGGGATCTCCAACGTCACCTCGCGCATTTCGCCTGCGCGACGAAGGAGGTCGCGCACGTGCACGGTATAGGGGGTCTTGCTGAAATTACTCACCACGAGATCCTAGCGAGTATTGCTGAGTACTCCCTGCCCGGGTGCGAATGCGGCGCCGACACGGGCGAAGAGCGATGCGGGAATCAGCCGGGCGCGAAGCCGGCGGCGAGGGGGAACCGCCCCACGGATCGCCGCGTCGAGCAGCGCGGCATCACGCAGCATCGCGGATGCATCACCCCTGGGCCCATCACCGTCGCGCGGCCGTGCGTACCGCTCCCGCTCGAACTCGTCCAGCAGGCGTTGCAGAGCCGCATCGGCCTCGGCACTCTCCCCGCCGGCATCGCGGAGGATCGTCCGGATGGCGCCGCCTCGCGCCCTCGGTGTCTCCGTGTCGCTGACGGGGTGCCCGCAGTCGGTGAGCGTGTCGGCCAGCTCCTGCCAGAGCGGCCCGATCCCGGCCCCAGCGGCCGTCCTGCGCCGCCGCCAGGCGGCCAGCAGGCTGCGGCTGAACCATGGCACCGCGAGCAGCGCGAGCACGGCGGCCGCGAGCAGCAGGTTCCGGGTCAGCAGCGCGCGCGCCTCCTCGGCATCCGCAACCGCGCTCGGTTGGTTCGACTCGTCGACGTTCCTGGCATCAGGCCCGTTCACCGCACCGCTGCTTGCCTGCGGAGCGGGCACGATGGGCGCCGTGACGGCCGCCGTGGGCAGCGAATAGCCCGGAACGGAACCACGCCCCGGCGTCGGTTCGAACGGCACCCAGCCGACGCCCTCGAAGTAGAGTTCGGGCCACGCGTGCAGATCGGAGGTCTGCACCTGGTAGAGCACCGCCCCCTCCAGACGCTGTCTGGTGCGCTCCCCCGGCGCATAGCCGAGTGCCACCCGCGACGGGATGTCCAGCGTGCGCGCCATGACGGCCATCGCTGAGGCGAAGTGGATGCAGTAGCCGGACCGCACCTCGAGGAAGCTGGCGATCGCCCGGAGCCCACCGCCGTCGAAGCCCTCGTCGACGGGGGTCTCCTCCGAGTAGATGAAGTCGCGGCCTCGAAGGAACTTCTGCAGGGCAGCGGCCTGCAGATACGGGGTCTCGGCGGTCGCGGTGACCGCCCGCGCCGTCTCACCGATGAGTGGGGGGATGTCGCCAGGCAGCTCGAGGTAGCGCGCGATCTCACCGGGATACTGCTTCTCTGAGGCGGCGAGGTCCTGTTGGGTCGGCAAGAGTTCCAGGCCGTTCACGACGTAGTTCTGTCCAGCGATCGTCGAGTGCGTGGTTGCCACCGTCAGCGCATCCGAGTCCCAGTACCACTGCCCGTTCAGCCCCTCGATGCTCGTCGCCGGGTACGGAACGGGCAGCCACTCGCTCCGCACCGCCGCGACCTGGATGCTCGTGCGCACCTCCTTGGTCGCCACATTCTCGCCCAGGCCGGGAGGGGCACCGAACTTGTCGACCGTGTTGGACTCATTGAACGCGCTGTGCCCGGCCACCCAGCTGTCACCTGAGAAGGAATCGAGGGTGAGCATCTTCAGGTACACCGCCCGCGAGCTCGTGGAGCTGTAGGACAGCGCGGGCGCAGGTGCCGGGCGCCGCAGATCCTGTCCGAGGTCGATCAGCGGGTTCACGGCACCGCCGAAGAGCGACGTCGACGGCGGGCCGACGCCGAGCGGCGCCCCGAGGGAGACGACGGGGACGGCCGCCGTCAAGACCAGCGCCGAGACGATTGCGACGGAGCCGACACCGATGGCGCCACCGAGCGGCCCAAGGCCGGGTTGCTTCGTGGCGGCGACGATGCGCGGGCCGCCCGGCATGCGATCGTTGGAGCCCGTTGCCGCCTGTTCCTCACCGCGCCGGGTGCGCACGTCGACACGCAAGAGCAGCAGATAGGCGGAGGCCACGAGCACGAGCACCCAGAGCTGCTCGTCCTGCCGCAGAGCGACGGTGGGCACGATGGCGAGCACGGCGACCGGGATCCCGGCGAGCGCCGGCATCCGCGCCCACACGGCCAGGGTGTCGGCCAGCAGCACGAGCAGACCGGCTCCGATGCTGAGCAGGAACACGATGCCCGGTGTCGCCTCTGCCGGCACCGCCTGCGTCTGGATCGAGGACTGCCCCTCGGCGATCAGCGCCCCGAAGACGCCGATCGTGTCCGGTGTCGGCAGCAGAAGGAGCAGTCCGGTCCCCGCGCCGAAGCCGAAGGTCAGGTACACGAGGAGCGCGCAGAAGGAGAGCAGGGGCACCAGCGGCGGCGCAACGTTCCACCCGCGCAGCAGCGCGCTGGAGACGCCGGTCACGATGATCGCGGCGACGCTCGCCCACCACCATGAGAACGAGACGAGCACGGGTGCGAGCACCAGCAGTGCGGTCGCGGTGAGCAGCATGACGGCACTGCCGAGCAGCCAGTACGGCCTGCCGCGCTGGGCGAAGCGGGCTGCCGGGTCCCGATCAGGCGACATCGTGGATCCGCCCCCGTTCGGCCTCGGCCCAGGCGTCGGGGATCTGCTGCGGCGAGCGCAGCTCGATGCAGTGCCACCCGGCGTCGATGAGCGTCTCGATCGCGCTCCGGCGCATCGTGTCGAGCACGAACGCCACCGCCGGCTCGCAGTAGGGGCGGAGTGCAGCGAGCGCGTGCGTCTCTTCCTCGTCGATGTCGATGAGCACGGCGAACGCGGGCAGGTGCGAGCTGGTGCGCAGCGCGCTGCCGGCCGGAGCCTCCCCCGCCTCCACCCGGGGCGTCGGCCACGGCACTTGCAGATTGGCGAGGCCCTCCAGCAGCGCCCGATCGCCTCCGGGTGTGCGGAAGGAGCACGGCGCGTCACCGCGCAGGCCGCCGCGCAGCCCGCCATGGGAGTTCTCGCCTCCCCCGGAGATCAGCTGGCTCGGTCCTGTCTCGACGACGTCGAGGCGGAAACCGCTCGCCAGCAGTTGCATGGCGATGGAGGCGACGGTCTCCAACGCCAGCTCGACGGCGCTGTCGAGGCGGCCGTAGCGCTCGGAGAGTCCTGCCCGTTCCGCGGCGGACGCACCGGAGAGCGTGGTGTCCAGGATGATCCGTGCCTCCGGGTTGCTGCGTTGCTCCTCCTGGCGCACCATCAACTCATCGCGTTTGGCCGTCGCCGCCCAGTGCACACGGCGCAGCGGGTCGCCAGGGCGGTACTCGCGCGCGATCAGCTCATCCGAGTTGGGGTTCGTGTGGCGCAGCAACTCGTGCAGCGCGCCGGTGCCGGAGCTGAGCGCTCGCCCGCTGCCTGGCAGCGCGCTCACCCGGGGTGTCACGATCAGGTCGTGGGGTTCGCCGACCGGCCGTTCGGCGTAGGCGAGCCCGAACGGGTCCCCCATGCCGAGGATGAGCGGCCCGATGTCGTACACGCCGCGCCGGCGCGGGCGCAGGGTGTACTCGAGTCTGGCCGTGTCGTCGCCGCCGTCCGCCCCCGATTGGTGCCGGCCGAGCGCCGGCAGCAGCGCGTCCTGCGGCACGAGGATTCCGGATGCCGCCTGATCCCGCCACCGCGCGCCGAAGCTGGGGCGACGACCGATGTTGCGCACGACGAGCGAGACGACGGCCTCGCCGCCCGCTGGCACGATTCCGGGCGCGAACACGCGTGTCACGTGCACCCTGGCTCCGCGGAGTGCGACGTAGCCGAGCGCGGCAAGCGGCACGGCGATGAGCACGAACGCGACGAAGAGGAACTCTTTCCTGCTGAACAGGAATCCGCCGCTCGCGAGGGCAACTCCCACGATGAGCATGGCCCACCCGCGGCGGCTGAGGCGAGGCCACCAGTCTCGTCGAGCTGTCGAAGCGACCACCGCGCTCATCGTGTGCGCCTCCCCTGCCTGTCGCGCCCTGGCCCGGTGCCTAGACCCGCTGCGCCGAGCCGAGCGGAACCGGGGTCGCCGCGACGATGCGCCTGACGACCTCTTCGATCAGCGGGGCGCTCTCCTGGTGGTGGTGCCCGAGCGCGCGGCTCGTCGGCACCAGCCGGTGCCCGAAGACGGCGACCACGAGCTCGTCGATGTCATCGGGCAGCACGAAGTCCCTGCCCTGCAGCGCCGCGTGCGCCTTCGCGGCGCGCACCAGCTGGAGCGTCGCACGGGGGCTGGCACCGAGGCGGAGATCACGGTCATCACGGGTGGCCCGTGCGATGCTCACGGCGTACTCCTTGACACCGGCCGAGGCGTAGACGGCACGGGCTGCCTGCATCATGGCACGCAACTGCGACTCGGTCACGACCGCGCTGATCCGGCCGAGCGGGCTGGAGGTGTCGCGGGCGTCGAGCATCGCCAGCTCGCTCTCCGGATCGGGGTAGCCCATGGAGATGCGGGCCATGAACCGGTCCCGCTGCGCCTCGGGGAGGGCGTATGTCCCCTCCATCTCGATCGGGTTCTGCGTCGCGACGACGGTGAACGGGCGTGCGAGCGGGTAGGTGGTGCCGTCGACGGTGACCTGGCGTTCCTCCATGCACTCGAGCAACGCCGACTGGGTCTTCGGGCTGGCGCGGTTGATCTCATCGCCGATGACGATGTTGGCGAACACGGCACCGGGTTTGAACTCGAAGCGACGCTCGGCCTGGTTGAAGACCGAGACGCCCGTCACGTCACTCGGAAGCAGATCGGGGGTGAACTGGATGCGGCTGACCGAGGCATCGACGGAGGCGGCGAGCGCCTTGGCCAGCATCGTCTTGCCGACACCGGGAACGTCTTCGATCAGGAGGTGCCCCTCGGCCAGCAACACGGTCAGGGCGGTGCGCACCGCCGTGTGCTTGCCGTCGATGACGGACTCCACATTCGCCATGATCTGCGCGGCCAGCGACGCGAGTTCCAGCACGGGCATGCCGACCGCGGCATCCGTGGCGGCGGATGGGGCCGTCGCGCGTTTGCCCTGTTGCGGCGCGCTCTCGGCCGTCGTGGTGATCTCGGTCGGCAGTCCGGTCATTGCGGGCTCCTCTGCAGATACTCGGACACGACGGCCGGCACGTACGGCGACACGTCGCCGCCGAGGGCGGAGACCTGGCGCACCAACGAGCTCGACACGTGGCCGTGGGCGGGGTTGGGCAGCAGGAACACCGTCTCAACCCCCGCGAGGTGGCGGTTGACGATCGCCATCGGTGTCTCGTAGGCGACGTCGATCTGAGAGCGGATTCCCTTGACGAGCACCGAGGCGCCCACCTCCGTGCAGTAGTCGACGAGGAGTCCGACCGTCCAGGAGGCGACGACGACGTTGTCGGCCTCGAAGGATTCGGCCACGGCCAGTTCGATCAGCGAGACGCGCTGGGCGATCGGCAACAGTGCCGACTTGTCCGGGTTGTGCACGACGAGAACGTGCAGTTCATCGTAGAGTCCTGCCGCACGCTCGATGACGTCGAGGTGCCCGAGGGTGACGGGGTCAAAGGAACCAGGGACGACGGCGATCCTGCGCATAGAACTCACACTAGCGCGTGAAGTGCGGCATACAAGGTGAGCGGAGGAATGGGGAGGATGGACTCAGTTCTTGCTCAAGAACTCCCGGCTCGCCTCGTCGAGTCGGCGCGCGACCGCGTCGGCCAGCCCGTGGTGTTCGCGCAGCTCAGGGTCCTCGTCGATGATGCCCTCGACGGCCCGCCTCGCGTCGAGGATCAGCTCCCCGTCGAAGGCCACCCGCAGCAGGCGCAGCGAGGAGTGTCCGCCGGATTGCATGCCGCCGAGCACGTTGCCCTCTCGGCGCAGTTCGAGGTCGACCTGGGCGAGCTCGAAGCCGTCGAGGGTGGCCGCGACCGCCTCGACGCGCGCCAGTCCGACGCTCTCAGGGACCGCTCGGGTCACGAGCAGGCAGAGCCCGGGGACGCCGCCGCGCCCCACGCGTCCGCGCAGCTGGTGCAGCTGCGAGACACCGAAGCGATCGGCATCCAGCACGACCATCATCGAGGCGTTCGGCACATCGACGCCGACCTCGATCACCGTGGTCGCGACCAGCACATCGATCTCGCCTGCGGCGAAGGCGATCATCGTCGCCTCCTTCTCCTCGCCGCTCATCCTGCCGTGCAGCGGCTCGATGCGCCGCCCCTGCAGGCTCGGCAGCGCACGGAGTGCGGCCAGCACGTTCACGACGCTCGCCAACGGCGCGGCCGAGCCGGCGTCGGCGTCACTCTCCAGCTCCTCGCCCTCTTCGATCTGCTTGGGTTCGATCGCCGGGCAGACGACGAAACCCTGCCTGCCGAGCGCGAGTTCCTCGGTGAGGCGCCGCCAGATCTGGCCCTCCCACGCCGGTTTGATCGCCAGCGGCACGATGAAGCTCTCGATGCCGGGCCTCCCGGCCGGCAGCTCCGCGATCACGCTCACGTCGAGATCGCCGAACACCGTCATCGCCACGGTGCGCGGGATCGGGGTGGCGGTGAGCACGAGCACGTGCGGTTGGCGGCCCTTCAGCCGCAAGGCATCCCGCTGGTCCACGCCGAAACGGTGCTGCTCGTCGACGACGACCAGGCCGAGGTCGTAGAACTCGACGGAGTCCGAGATGAGCGCATGGGTGCCGACGACGATGCGCGCCTGGCCGGAGACCGCCCGCAACGTCGCCTTGCGCCGTTCGGCCGCGCCCTGCTGGCCGGTGAGCAGCGTCGGCACCAGCTCGGCGGCCAGATCGGGACCGAGCGCGCGCACGATCGAGCGGAGATGCTGGGAGGCCAGCACCTCCGTCGGTGCGAGCAGCGCCGACTGCCCGCCGGAGTCGGCGACGGCGAGCATCGCCCGCAGCGCCACGATCGTCTTGCCTGAGCCGACTTCGCCCTGCACCAGTCGGTTCATCGGGGAGCTGGCGGCGAGGTCGCGTGCGATCTCGGCACCGACGGTGTCCTGATCACCCGTCAGCCGGAACGGCAGCGCGGCGTCGAAACGTTCGAGCAGGCCGCCTGGCTTCGGCACGCGTGGTGTCGCGGGCTCCGTGCGCGAGCGCGCCCGCTTCTGCAGCAGGGCCGCCTGCAGCACGAACGCCTCCGTGAAGCGCAGGGTGCGCCTGGCGCCGAGCCAGTCGCCATCCCTCTCCGGCCGGTGGATCGCCTCGAGCGCCCTGGCCTGCTCGAGCAGCGACTTCTCGCGGCGGAGTTCGGCGGGAACGGGGTCGGGGATGAAGCCGATCGCGTCGAGGGCTGTACGCATGATCGACGCGATCTCCGCGCTCGTCACCTGGTTGGTCGCCGGGTAGATCGGGATGGGCGTCTCCGACCAGCGCTTGGCCTCATCGCCGCTGTCGATGCCGAACGGATCGTCGTCGAGGTCGGTTTCGAACGGCGCGAAGTGTGGGTGCGCGAGTTGCAGGCTGCCCTTGTAGTCGGTGATCTTGCCGGAGAAGATCCCGCGGACACCGGGCCGCAGGGTCTCGAGCCGCCACTTCTGGTTGAAGAAGGTGAGCTTGACGAACGCGGTGCCGTCACTGATCGTGATCTCGACGATCGAGCCACGCCGCGTCTTCATCGAGCGCTCGCGGGCCTCCGTGACCTGACCGACGATCGTCACGTTCTCGCCGAGCGGGAGGTCGCTGAGCGCCGTCAGCTCTCCGCGTTTGGCGTAGCGCCGCGGGTAGTGCGCGAGCAGATCGGCCATCGTGACCATGCCGAATGCCTTCTGCAGTGCGGATGCCGTGCGCCCGCCGAGCACACCGGCGATCTTGTCATCGAGCGATGCCAACCCCGGCGCAATGGGCAGCGCGGCGCGCGCATCCAGTGCGGCCTGCTCTCGTGCCAGAGGGTCGTGCTGCTCGGTCATTCTTCGATCGTAGGCTCAGTCTCCGACACGCCGGACTGTTCTGCCTCGAGCGCAGCAATCTCGGCCGCGACGTATCGGTCGTCCGGTCGTTGGATGGCGAGCACACGCTGCAGCTCCAGCGCCTCGTCCGTGCGGCCGAGGGTGCGCAGGCAGCGCGCGATTGCCCACCGGGCGATGAAGCGCTGCTCCGAGGTTCCGACGGCCTTCGCGAAGTCGAGCGCGCGCTCGAAGTAGGGCAGCGCCTCCTCCGCGCGTCCGTTGTCGTGCAGGTACCAGGCCAGGTTGTTGTTCAGTGCGACTCCCCAGCGCTGGGTGCGCGTCTGGCTGGCGGTGGCGAGCAACTCCAGGCCGTCCGCCGCCCACTGCTCCTCCTGGCCGACATCCGTCAGCGCCAGCATGTGCAGGGCATCCAGCACGAGGAAGGTGACCCCACCGGCCGCCGCATCGCGGGCGGCCTTGGTGAAGAGCGGGACCGCCTCCTCCGGAACACCCTCGGCCACGCGCAGGCGGCCGCGCTCCAGGGCGATGCGCGCTGCGACGATCGGGCTGTCGCTCTCGATCGCGTTGAGCACGGCATCACCGTCGTCGTACTGGCCGGAGAGCCCGAGCGCCCGCGCGAGTTGGGTGGCGAGTTCGGCCCTGGCCTCGTCGCTGTACTCGCTGTCGTCGCTGGCATGTCGGAACCGCTCGGCGGAGAGCTGCGGGTCGGTGAAATTCCACAGCTGATCCAGGACCGTCTGGTCAATGGTCTTCGGTGACGCGGTGAGATCTGACACACTCCCATCTTCCCAGAGATGGCCCCCGTGTGCGGGCTAGGCTCGAAGCACAATGACACGAATAGTTTCCGGCTTCGCCGGCTCGCTCACCCTGCGAGTGCCCAAGAACGGCACCCGCCCGACCAGCGACCGCGTGCGCGAGGCGATCTTCTCGGCGCTCGACGCCCGCGACGCCATCGCCGGGCTGCGCGTGCTCGACCTCTACGCCGGCTCCGGAGCGCTCGGGCTGGAGGCGGCCAGCCGCGGTGCCCGCGTGGTGACGCTGGTCGAGAAGAACCCGCAGGCCGCTGCGCTCTGCCGGGCGAACGCCGCGGCGGTCGCGAAGGCCGCGCCCCGCACCGGCGCGCCGCAGATCACGGTGAGCGGGCAGAGCGTTCAGGGTTTCCTCGACGGAACGAGTGCAGGCTTCGACCTGGTCTTCATCGATCCGCCCTATGAGCTCAGCGCCGAGGAGCTCGCGGAGAATCTGCGCGCGCTCGCACCGCGGTTGCACGAGGAGGCTGTCGTGATGGTCGAGCGCAGCTCACGTTCCCCTGAGCCGGAGTGGCCGAGCGGTCTCGAACTCGACCGCCGCAAGGACTACGGCGACACGACGCTCTGGTGGGCACACACGGTTGCGGAGCAGCCAGGAGCCTGATCCGCCCGCCCCGTGTGGGATCTATCGTTCACCCACGCCGCTGTGGAAGACTCTGAGCGTGATCAGCACAGACACCGCGAACCAGAGCACTCAGGCCCCCGCCGCCCACTCGCTGGACGGGCGCCGATTTCGATTTGTGGGTGCAATCGGGGGTGCGGCCGATCACGGGGACTTCGTGACGCTCGCCGAGCGTGATGGGAGAACACAGCTCGGTCAGATCGACCAACTCGAGGCCGCGGAGGACGGCTCCGTTCGCGGCGAGGGAACGATTCTCGGGCTGATCAGCGATGGCGCGATCGACATCACCGGAACCGTGCCGTTCGACGTCGCGACGATGGTCGAGGCCGATGCGGCCACGATCGAGCTCGTCTACGACGGAACCGGGGCAACGCTGAGCGTCGGGACGGTTCTCGGGGAGGCGTCCGTCGCCGCGCGCCTCATTCCCCACCGCTTCAATCGGCACACCTTCTGGTGCGGGCAGAGTGGCTCAGGCAAGACCTACGCGCTCGGCGTGCTCATCGAGCAGCTCCTGATCAACACCAGCCTGCCGATGGTGATCTTCGACCCCAATGCCGACTTCGTGCGTCTTGGCGAACTCAGCCAGCACGGCCTGGCGCCTGGCGCCGCGGCGGAGGCCGGCCTGCTCGGCCACAGGGACATCCGCGTGCTGCGCCCGGACGAGGAGTCCCCCACCCCGCTGCGTGTGCGTTTCACCGAGTTGTCGATGCCGTCGAAGGCCGCCGTTCTGCGCCTCGATCCTCTGGCGGACAGGGCGGAGTACAACGAGTTGCTGCACCTTGAGGAGACGATCGGGAGCCAGGGACCCGAGCTCATCATCCCGCAGCTGATGAAGAGCGAGAACCCTGCCGCCCGGGCTCTGGCCGCGCGGATCGAGAACCTCCGGCTGATCGAGTGGGAGGTGTGGGCCCTTCAACGCGAAGCGGTGACCGACGTCATCGAGCAACGCCCGGATGCCACGGTGCTCGACCTCGGTGGCTTCGCCCACCCGGATGAGTACCTCGTCGTCGCACTCGCCGTGCTCGATGACCTCTGGGCGAAGCGCGAGTCACGGCGGCCGATCCTGATCGTCATCGACGAGGCCCACAATCTCTGCTCGCCGGAGCACGGGGGCCCGTTGTTCGTCGCCGTGCGTGAACGCCTCACCCAGATTGCGGCGGAGGGGCGCAAGTACGGCCTGTGGCTGCTGCTCTCGACCCAGCGACCGTCGAAGATCGCATCCGGCATCCTCTCGCAGTGCGACAACGTCGCCGTGATGCGGATGAGTTCGCCTGCTGACCTCGCCGAACTCGCCACCCGCTTCGGCTATGCGCCCAGCTCCATGCTCGCCAGATCGACCGGCTTCCGCCAGGGCGAAGCCTTCTTCGCCGGCGGGTTCGTTCCTGCGCCGACCCTGGCGACGATGCGCACGCGGTTGACCAAAGAGGGCGGTGCCGACGTGCGGGTTCCGCTGCGCGACGCCGAGAGTGCGCGATGACTGCTGCCGCACATCACCCCAAGCGGGCCGAGCGTCGCGAGGCCGTTCGCGCCCGATGGGAGCGTGCGACGCGCTGGCCCCTCATCGCGTTGTCGATCGGCTTTCTCGTCGCGTACAGCCTGTTGGCGATCACCCCGGATCGCCCACGTGAGGAGGAGATCACCATCCTCGTGATCATGGGCGTGGCCTGGCTGGCCTTCATCATCGACCCGATCGTGCGGATCGCGCTCACCGCGCCCGCGGAACGGCGCGGCTTCCTCGCGGCGCACCGGGTCGATTTCTTCTCCGCCGTTCTGCCGATTCTGCGCCCGTTCACGCTGCTGCGCCACCTCGATGCGGCACCGGGCTTCGGGGGCAACGGCGGCAATGCGCTGCGTTCCCGGGTGATCGCCATCGCCGCCTCCTACGCCGGAATGTTCGTCTACGTGATCGCGATCACCGTGCTCCGGGTTGAACGCGGCGCGGAGGGCGCCACGATCGTGACCTTCGGCGAAGCGATCTGGTGGGCCTTCGTCACGATCGCGACGGTCGGCTACGGGGACTACGTCCCCGTCACGGGCCTCGGCCGGTTCTTGGCCGTCATCCTCATGGCCGGCGGCGTCGTGATCATCGGCACGTCGAGTGCCCTCATCGTCTCGTATCTCTCCGAGCGCATCGGCCACAAACCGCCGGTTGAGCTGCGCGAGCACCCGGTGCCGCCCCAGTCAGACGAGGCCCAGTAACGCTCAGCCGGCGTGGCCGTCCCAGCCTCGGTACGGGTCCCACCCGCCGAGCACGTGGGGAGCGCCGTCCACGGTGATCCCGGCAGCCTCACCGGCCGAGAGAGCGTGCACGCGTCCGATCACGCGAAACGCCGCGGGGATCGCAACAGCGTCGGCGAAGCAGGCCAGCAGGGAGTGGTCCTCTCCCCCGCCGAGTGCGCTCTCCGGGTGCCCGCCGAGTTCAGCGGAGTCGAAGTCGATCCGCACGCCGCTCGCGAGGGCGATGCGTGCGGCATCGAGGGCGAGGCCGTCCGAGACGTCGAGCATGGCGGTGGCCCCGGATGCCGCCGCGAGTGCGCCGGCGGCGATGGGCGGGGCCGGGCGCAGCTGGGCGCCGAGCAGGCGCGGATGCTCGATGCGGAGCGCGGCCGCCGCCGCGGCATCCGGGGCGCCGTCGGCGTCCACTCCCCTGGTGAACAGCAGCGCCAGGCCGCGGCCGGCCTCACCGAGCGTGTTGCCGCCCTCCGCGATCGCGACGAGGTCACCGGGGCGCGCGCCGGAGCGCAGCACGGCGGCGTGCCCGCCGAGGTCGCCGAACGCGGTGACGGCGATCGTCAGCGTCTCCGAGGCGGAGAGGTCGCCTCCGACGACGCCGCAGCCGGGTGCGAGCGCGGCGCAGGCCTCGCGGAGGCCATCGGCGATGCCCTCGATCACGCTCACCGGCAGGCTCTGCGGGGCGGCGATCGCCACGACGAGCGCGGTCGGGCGGGCACCCATCGCGGCGACATCGGAGAGGTTCGTCGCGGCCGCCTTCCAGCCGAGGTCCCTAGGCCGCGACCAGGCGAGACGGAAGTCCGGTCCGTGGATCATCATGTCGGTCGTCACGACGAAGCGGCCGTCTGGTGCGGCGATCACGGCCGCGTCATCGCCGGGCCCGACGAGCGTGGCATCCGACTCTGGCAGGCGGGGGAAGATCCGCTGCAACACCGCGATCTCGCTGAGCTCGGCCAGGGTGGGGCCTGCGGGGTCGAGCGAGGGGTGTTCAGCGTGCGTCATAGAACTCACGGTAGCCTGAAGAGCGATGATCTCCCGCACCGTGACCCGTTCCCTGATCCGCACCCTGAGCGTCGTCGGCGGCGCCGCTCTGTTGACGGCGACGCTGTCCGGATGCACGGCCGCCGTGGCTCTCGAGCCGGCAGATGACGCCGCGAACCCCGGCTGCGCCGAGGTCGTCGTGCGCCTGCCGGAGGCGCTCGGCGAGCAGAAGCTGCGCGAGACGAACGCCCAGGGCACCGGCGCGTGGGGCGACCCGGCGACGATCCTGCTGCGCTGCGGGGTCGAGGTGCCCGGACCGACGACGCAGCAGTGCGTCGAGGTGGGCGGCGTCGACTGGATCGTCGACGACAGCAACAAGCCGATCTTCCGCTTCACCACCTACGGCCGCACCCCGGCAACCGAGGTCATCGTCGACTACGACAAGGCGTCGGCCAGCGCGCTGATCGACCTCGTCGGTGCGCTCTCGACGATCCCGGCCGAGAACCGGTGCATCGACGTCAGCGACGTGCTCCCAGCCGGCTGAGCGCCGCGCACCGTCGCGCCCCGCGCCCCCGCCGGATACAAGGAAATAGCGCGTTTCCAAGGACGCCTTCGCGAGAAGGCTCCGTGGAAACGCGCTATGTCCTTATGTGCGGATGCCGGCTACTCGGCCAGCGCGAGCTCGATCAGTTCGGAGATCAGCTCGGGGTAGCTGAGCCCGGAGTTCAACCAGCAGGTGGGGAACATCGAGATCGGCGTGAAACCGGGCATGGTGTTGATCTCGTTGACGACGAAGCCATCCGCGGTGAGGAAGAAGTCGACGCGGGCGAGGCCTGCACAGCCGATGGCCTCGAAGGTCCGCACGGCGAGCTCGGCCATCTCGGCGAGCTCGGCCTCGCTGAGCTCAGCCGGGCAGACGAGGTCGATGCCTGGCGCGTCGAGGTACTTGGCGTCGAAGTCGTAGAAGTCACGGCCGCTGACGATCACCTCGCCGGCGACGGATGCCCGTGGAGCCTGGCCCGGCCGCCCTCCGAGCACCCCGATCTCGACCTCGCGGCCGATCAGCGTGGCCTCGATGAGAACCTTGTCGTCCTCGGCCAGCGCGGTCGCCATGGCATCCGCGAGGCCACCGAGCGATGACACCTTGCTGACGCCGACGCTCGAACCGGCGCGCGCCGGCTTCACGAAGACGGGCAGGCCGAGCGCCGTGACGGCGGACTCGACGCCGGCGGGGTCGGTGGCCCAGCTGCGCGCGGTGACGGTCTGCCACGGCGCGACGGCGATGCCGGCCTGGCGCAGCACCGTCTTGGTGAAGTGCTTGTCCATGCCGAGGGCGCTCGCGAGAACGCCGGAGCCGACGAACGGCAGACCGGCCAGCTCGAGCAGGCCCTGGATCGTGCCGTCCTCACCGAAGGGTCCGTGCAGGATCGGGAACACGACGTCGACGGCGCCGAGCGAGCGCACGGTGCCGTCGGCCTCGACCACGCTGAGCTCGCGCGAGGCGGTGCTCTCCGGCCAGCGCACGCGGGTGCCGTTGTCTGCGACGTGCGGCATGGCTGCCGGGTTCAGCGCGAAGAGGGCCGCGTCATCCGGCTGCAGCGTGAACGCGCCATCGCTTGTCATCCCGATCGGGATGACGGTGAAGCGCTCGCGGTCAATCGCCGAGAGAACCCCGCCCGCTGTTGCGCAACTGATCGAATGCTCGCTTGACCGACCCCCAAAGAGCAGCGCCACCGTGAGCTTGTGCGTCATCGAGAGTCCTTTCGCCTTGCGGCTCGTCCGAATCGGTTGTGAGGTGCGGTGCGATGTCGCGCGGGTTCAGCGTGCCGGCCAGAACCTGGCGCACCTGCTCGACGATCGGCATCTCGACACCCTTGGCCTTGGCCAGTTCGAGAATGGGGCCGACGGATGCCAGGCCCTCAGTTGTCTGTTGCATCTGCTTGACCACGTCGCTCTGGCTGTAGCCCTGGCCGAGCAGACGCCCGGCCGTGTTGTTGCGCGAGAGCGGGGACTGGCAGGTGGCGATGAGGTCGCCGAGTCCGGCGAGGCCGGCGAGCGTCTCCGGATGCGCACCGTACGCCACGGCGAAGTCGGTCATCTCGACGAGCCCGCGCGTGATGATCGACGCCTTCGTGTTCTCGCCGTAGCCGACGCCGTCGACGATGCCGATGGCGACGGCGATCAGGTTCTTCAGCACGCCACCGAACTCCGTGCCGATGACGTCGGTGTTCACGAAGGAACGGAAGTAGTCGTTGCGGGCGAGCAGCGCGACGGCCTGGGCCGTCTCGAGGCTCGTCGAGGAGACGACGGCGGCCGTCGGCTGCTGCTTCGCGATCTCGAGGGCGAGGTTGGGGCCGGAGATCGCCGCAATGTTGTCCGGGCTGATCGGCAGGACCTGCTCGATCACCTCGCTCATGCGCAGCCCGCTCGAACGTTCGACGCCCTTCATCAGGGAGACGATGATCGCGTTCGCGCCCAGGTGCGGCTCGGCGGCGATCAGGTTCTCCCGCAGCGACTGGCTCGGAACGGAGACGAACACCTGCTCGGCGCCTGCGAGGGCCAGGTCGAGCCTGGCGGTCGCGCGGAGCGAGATCGGCAGGTTGATGCCAGGCAGGTAGTCGCTGTTGCGCTTGGCCTCCTGGATCTCGCGTGCGAGCTCAGGCCGGCGCGCCCACAGCACGACGTCTGCCCCGCCGTCGGCGAGGATCTTGGCGAAGGTCGTCCCCCAGCTTCCCGCTCCGAGCACGGCGACGCGTGTCCCCGGTCGAACGGTTGCGGTCTTGGCCCTAGGAGTCAAAACGACCCGTCTCCTTTTGGTCGTGGGCGCTGGGGTTCCAACGCTCGGCCGGAGCCTTCTCTCCGCGCAGATCTTCGAGCAGTGCGGTGATGGCATCCATCACCACGGCGGTCGCCTGGTTGAGGGATGCGGTGTCGAGAGGCTTGTCTCTGAATGCGTCTAGGTTCACGGGGTCACCGACCTTGACGAGAATGTGCTTGCGCGGGAAGAGGCTGATCTTCTTCGAGTAGCGGGCCATCAGCTGCTGGGTGCCCCAGTGCGCGACGGGGATGACGGGGATGCCGCGCTCAAGCGCGATGCGCACGGCGCCGGTCTTGCCGCGCATCGGCCAGAGATCGGGGTCGCGGGTCAGCGAGCCCTCCGGGTAGACGACGACCATGCGTCCCTTTTCGACGAGCTCCTCCGCGGCACGAATCGCGGAGTGCGACTTGTTGCCGTGGCGGTCGACGGGGATCTGCCCCGAGACACGCAGCGCCCAGCCGAGCACGGGAACCTTGAAGACGGAGGCCTTCGCGAGGAAGCGGGGGTAACGCCCCAGCTTCCACGCGACGACGCCGACGACGACGGGGTCGATCTCGCTGTAGTGATTCGGCGCGAGCACATAGGCGCCGTGCCGAGGCATCTTGTGCCCGTCACGAATCTCGTAGCGGGCAGCGAGGTTCATCAGCGGAACGGCGAGCAGCGCGAAGATCCAGAAGATCGACGGGTGACTCTTCTCCGAGCGCACGCGGCGTCCGGACTGTGTTGGTGCGGGCATTCCCCTATTATCGCGATCAGTCTTCGAGAACGAAGTCTGCACCGAGAATCTCGAGCTTGGTGAGGAAGTTCTCGTAACCGCGCGCGATGATTCCGACGTTGCTGACCGTCGAGGTTCCGTCCGCGCTCAACGCGGCCACGAGGTGGCTGAAGCCGCCGCGCAGATCGGGAACCTCGATGTCGGCACCCTTCAGAACGGTCGGTCCGGTGATCACAGCGGAGTGGTTGAAGTTGCGCTGCCCGAAACGGCAGGCCTGACCACCGAGGCACTCCTTGTGGATCTGAATCGTCGCGCCCATGTCGACCAGTGCGTCGACGAAGCCGAAGCGCTGCTCGTAGACGGTCTCGTGGACGATCGAGACACCCTTGGCCTTGGTCAGCGCCACGACGAGCGGCTGCTGCCAGTCGGTCATGAAGCCGGGGTGAACGCCCGTCTCGATGATGACCGGGTTGAGCTCGCCGCCTGGGTGGTAGAAGCGGATGCCGTCGTCGAGGATGTCGAACTGGCCGCCCACCTTGCGGTAGACGTTGAGGAAGGTCAGCATCTCGGCCTGGCGCGCGCCGCCGACGGTGATGTCACCCTCGGTTGCCAGCGCGGCGGCGGCCCAGCTGGCTGCCTCGTTGCGGTCGAAGAGCGAACGGTGCGTGTACCCGCTGAGGTGCTCGACGCCCTCGATGCGGATGACGCGGTCGGTGTCGACCGTGATCGTCGCGCCCATCTTCTGCAGGATGTTGATGAGATCCATGATCTCGGGCTCGATGGCCGCGCCCTTGAGCTCGGTGATGCCCTCAGCACGCACAGCGGTCAGCAGTACCTGCTCGGTGGCACCGACGCTCGGGTACGGCAGCTCGACCTTGGCTCCGTGCAGCCCGTTCGGGGCCGACATCCGGATGCCACTCGGCAGCTTCTCGACGACGGCACCGAAGGTGCGCAGCACGTCGAGGTGGAAGTCGATCGGGCGGTCGCCGATGCGGCATCCGCCGAGGTCGGGGATGAATGCCTCGCCGAGGCGGTGCAGCAGCGGCCCGCAGAACAGGATCGGGATGCGGCTGGAACCGGCGTGCGCGTCGATCGCCGCGAAGTGGGCGACCTCGACGTTGGTCGGGTCGAGGATGAGCTCGCCCTCTTCTTCGCCCTCGCTCACGTGGACGCCGTGCACCTCAAGGAGTCCGCGCACAATGCGGACGTCGCTGATGTTCGGAACATCCTTGAGCACGCTGGGCGTCTCGCCCAGCAGCGCAGCAACCATCGCCTTGGTGACGAGGTTCTTCGCGCCCTTCAGCTCAATGCGTCCCACGAGCGGCTTGCCGCCGTGGATGGTGATCTTGTCGACGGAGAGACCGACGGCCGAGCCGTGGTTCTTTGCATCATCGCCGAGACTGTTCAAATTTCCGCCTGCACGTTCTGCCTCACTGGGAGGGTCTGTGGCAACCAGCTCTCGCGGGTTGCCTCGAATTCTGTAATCAACGCTTCGTCGCGCAGGGTGAGCCCGATGTCGTCAAGACCTTCGAGCAGCCGCCACCGAGTGTAATCGTCAACCTCGAACGGAAGCTGAAGATCACCGACGGTGACAGTTCGCTCAACCAGATCGACGGTCGCTTCTATTCCCGGGTTCGCGTCGATGGCTGCCCAGATCTTCTCGACATCCTCCTCGCTGATCTGGGCGGCGAGCAGGCCCTGCTTGCCTGAGTTCCCGCGGAAGATGTCACCGAAACGCGGGCTCAGCACCACGTCGAAGCCGAAGTCGCGCAGCGCCCACACGGCGTGCTCACGCGAGGATCCCGTGCCGAAATCGGCACCGGCGACCAGCACGCGCGCGCCCTGGAACTCGGGCTTGTTGAGCACGAACTCCGGGTCCTGACGCCAGCCGTAGAAGAGCGCGTCGTCGAAGCCAGTCTTGGTGACGCGCTTGAGGAAGACGGCGGGGATGATCTGGTCGGTGTCGACGTTGGAGCGGCGCAGCGGAGCCGCGACGCCCGTGACGGTTGTGAACTTCTCCATGGCTACTTCGCCTCTCCCTCTGTGTTCAGCGACTCGGTGCCGTGCTCGAGGTCCCACGGGCTCGACAGCGTGCCGCGGATGGCGGTTGCCGCTGCCACGAGCGGGGAGACCAGGTGGGTGCGACCGCCCTTGCCCTGGCGGCCCTCGAAGTTGCGGTTCGAGGTGGATGCGCAGCGCTCCCCCGGGGCCAGCTGGTCCGGGTTCATGCCGAGGCACATCGAGCAGCCGGCGAAACGCCACTCGGCACCGAAGTCGGTGATGATCTTGTCGAGGCCCTCGGCCTCTGCCTCGATGCGCACGCGGGCGGATCCGGGAACGACCATGACGCGCACGCCGTCGGCCTTCTTCTTGCCCTGGATGACGCTGGCGAACGCGCGCAGGTCTTCGATGCGGCTGTTCGTGCACGAGCCCATGAAGACGGCGTCGACGGCCACCTCCTTGAGCGGAGTGCCAGCGGTCAGGTCCATGTACTCCAGTGCCCGCTCGGCGGCTGCGCGCTCGTTGGCGTCGCTGAAGTCGGCCGGGTTCGGGACCGTGTCACTCAGCGAGATGCCCTGGCCGGGGTTGGTGCCCCAGGTGACGAACGGCTCGAGCGTGTTCGCGTCGATGACGACCTCGGCGTCGAAGCTGGCGCCGTCATCAGTGGCGAGGGTGTCCCAGTATGCGACGGCGTCGTCCCAGTCCTGGCCGGATGGCGCGTGGGCGCGGCCCTTCAGGTACTCGTAGGTCGTGGCATCCGGTGCAACCATGCCCGCACGGGCACCGGCCTCGATCGACATGTTGCAGATCGTCATGCGGCCGTCCATCGACAGCGCACGGATGGCGCTTCCGCGGTACTCGAGCACGTAGCCCTGGCCTCCGCCTGTGCCGATCTTGGCGATGACGGCGAGGATGATGTCCTTGGCTGTAACACCGGGGCGAAGCTCGCCCTCGACGGTGATCGCCATCGTCTTGAACGGCTTGAGGGGCAACGTCTGCGTCGCCATCACGTGCTCGACCTCGCTCGTGCCGATGCCGAAGGCCATGGCGCCGAACGCGCCGTGGGTCGAGGTGTGCGAGTCACCGCAGACCACGGTGATGCCCGGCTGCGTGAGCCCGAGCTGGGGGCCGACGACGTGCACGATGCCCTGCTCGATGTCGCCGAGCGAGTGCAGGCGGACACCGAACTCGTCGCAGTTGCGGCGGAGCGTCTCGATCTGGGTGCGGCTCGTGAGATCGGCGATGGGCTTGTCGATGGCGAGCGTCGGCGTGTTGTGGTCCTCCGTCGCGATCGTCAGATCGGGGCGGCGGAGCTGCCGGCCGGCCATGCGCAGCCCGTCGAATGCCTGCGGGCTGGTGACCTCGTGAACGAGGTGCAGGTCGATGTAGATGAGGTCGGGAGTGCCGTCCTCACCCTTCTTCACGAGGTGGGCGTCCCAGACCTTCTCGGCCAGGGTGCGCGGGCGTGATGCAGAACGTGTTTCTGTGGTCATTGTGTGAGCGTCTTCCTCAATGAATGGTGGTCAGCCAACGACGAACTCCGCGACGAGGGAGGCCTGGGTTTCTAGGACTCGTCGCGGCACAGAAGAAGTCGACCGTACAACACAATTACAGGCTAGCACTCGGCGTGAAGGCGTCCGTTCGCACGACGACAACAGAGACATTGTCGCGCCCGCCGGCCTCGACGGCGGCCTCGACGAGCTCGTCGGCGATGCCGCCGAAGTCTCCCCGCGCCTCGCGTCTGGCGAAGATCGCCGTGATCTCGCTGCGGTCGAGTTCTTTGGTGAGCCCGTCGGAACAGATCAGGAAGGTGCTGTGCTCGACCGGTGAACTCAGCCAGACATCGACGTCGACGGTGTCCTCGGCGCCGAGCGCGCGGGTGATCACGTTGCGTTCGGGGTGCTGCTCCGCATCCTCTGCGCTGATGAGGCCGGCATCCACCATCGCCTGCACGGCGGAGTGGTCGACACTCTGCTGCTCGAGCACGCGGCCGTCCCAGCTGTACACCCGGGAGTCCCCGACGTTGAAGATCATCCAGCCATACTCGTTCTCGATGTCGCCGTCGACGAGGGCGACACCGGTCAGCGTTGTGCCGGCGACCGCCGTTCCAGAGTCCCCGGCCTCGCTCAGATCTCGGACGGCGTCATTGGCCGAGTGGATGGCGTCGAGCACCTGCTCCGGGGTGGTCAGGACGCCGGGCACGATGTGCTCGGTGAAGACGCGGGTGACCACCTGGCTGGCCGCGTCGCCGCGCGCGTGCCCGCCCATGCCGTCGGCGACCAGGAAGACGGGCGGTGCGGCGAGGAGCGAGTCCTCGTTCACCTTGCGCACGAGGCCGACGTCGCTGCGCGCCTCGACGACGAGCGCAAGTGTGCCGCTCGGCAGCGCGATGGTGCTCGGCAGGTCTGTTGCCACGTGCTTCTCCCGGATGACGAAGGTGCTGCCCGACGAACGGGGCGCTCCACGCTACCAAAGCGCGGGGCGCCCCGCCCGCTCTCTCGCCCGCTGCACCACAAACAGGCAGATCTGGCCGGGTGATGCCGAAAACAGGCGGATCCGGCGAAATTCGCTCGGAACCGCCTGTTCTCGCAACGCTGCCCAGCGCTGCGGACTAGTCCTCGGTGAAGTGCGGGACCTCTTCGAGCAGCGTGTGACCGCGCTTCTTGGCATCCGCACGTGCCTTGATCAGGCTCGCGATCGTCGCGACCGCCATCGAGGCGATGATCACGGCGAGCGATGTCCACGTGTCGATCTCCGGAGCCCACTCGATGCCGTGGCCGCCGTTGATGAACGGCAGCTCGTTGGTGTGCATGGCGTGGAAGACGAGCTTCACACCGATGAAGAACAAGATGAACGCGATGCCGTACTTGAGGTACTCCAGGCGCTCAAGCAGGCCACCGAGGAGGAAGTAGAGCTGGCGCAGACCCATCAGGGCGAACACGTTCGCGGTGAATACGATGAACGGGCTCTGGGTGATGCCGAAGATCGCGGGGATCGAGTCGAGGGCGAAGATCAGGTCGGTGGTGCCGATCGCGATGAAGACGATGATCATCGGGGTGAGCACTTTGCGGCCGTCGATGACGGTGCGCACCTTGGCACCGTCGAAGTCGTCACTGATCTTGACGCGGCGACGCAGCCACCGGATGAGGCCGTTCTCTCCGTCACCCTCGTCTTCCTTGCCGAAGGCCTGCTTGATGGCCGTGAAGAGGAGGAAGGCACCGAAGATGTAGAAGACCCAGCTGAAGCTCTCGATGAGCTGGGCGCCGAGCAGAATGAAGATTCCGCGCAGCACGAGGGCGATGATGATGCCAACCATCAGCACTTCTTGCTGGTACTTCCGCGGCACGCTGAAGCGGGCCATGATGATCACGAAGACGAACAGATTGTCGATCGACAGGCTGTACTCGGTGAGCCAACCGGCCAGGAACTGGCCGGCGTACTCGCCGCCGGCGAAGAGCAGCATGAGGCCTGCGAAAACCAGGGCCAGGAAGACGTAGAAACCCACCCAGAGCGACGCCTCTTTCATGGAGGGCACGTGGGGGCGTTTGAAGACGATCAGGAGATCGGCGACGAGGATCAGCGTCAGAACGACAAGTGATCCGATTTCGAATGCGATGGGCAGCTCGAGTTGCACGGGGACCTTTCGGAGTGAGTGCTTCGCCACTTGCGGTGGGTAGCACGAAACTCGAAAGTCTCTCCCCCACGAAAATCCGGCCTGGCCGATTCCTCGCGTCCCAAACCCGGAGCACCGACTGCGGCGCTCGTATTGACGGATTCGAAATGGGCATTCCTGCCCGGTGGGATACTCCCCTTCGCGTTGCCGAGTCTAGCGGATGCCGCCGCACCAGCGGCACCCCGAGCGGGCCGCGCCCAGCTTCGGCTGTGCCGATTCCCCTAGAATTTCTGTGCGCAGCGTCGCGCTCGTCCCCCTCCCCCCATTCTCAGAGCTGGAGCCCCGAGTGAGCATCGTCACGCCGCCGACCCGTCAATTCCGCAAGAGCCCGGCGTCGACAGCTCTCGGCTACACGATCTTCTTCAGCCGCTGGCTGCAGGCGCCCCTCTACCTCGGTCTCATCGTCGCCCAGGGTGTCTACGTCGTGCTCTTCATGCGCGAGCTGTGGCACCTCATCACGCACCTCGAGACGCTGACCGAGACCGGCGTGATGCTGCTCGTCCTCGGCCTCATCGACGTCGTCATGATCGCGAACCTGCTGATCATGGTCATCATCGGCGGCTACGAGACCTTCGTCTCGAAGATCAACCTCGACGGTCACCCCGACCAGCCGGAGTGGCTCAGCCACGTGAACGCCAACGTGCTGAAGGTCAAGCTGGCCATGGCGATCATCGGCATCTCCTCGATCCACCTGCTCAAGACCTTCATCGCCGTCGGCGACATGGGCGCCCCGAACTACGACGGCGGCTACACCTGGGACGGCGTGCTCTGGCAGGTCGTCATCCACTGTGTCTTCATTCTCTCGGCCATGGCGCTGGCCTGGATCGACAAGATCTCGCACAAGGCGCACCTCGAAGCCGTGCAGGCCCACACGCTGGACGACGCCGTCGTAACGGACTGATCCGGCCCCGTCACCCGGGGTAACATCGCCTCTGTACCATCCATCGGCGGCAGATCGCCGTCGCGTTCATCGACGAGCGAGAGGCGTATCAGTGCTGGCACTATTCAAGCCACACGGCGCTCCCGGACTGGAACTGGCCGATCGGCCGGAACCCCAACCGGGCGACCATGAAGTAAAAATCCGCGTGCTGCGAACCGGCATCTGCGGAACAGATCTGCACATCGAGAGTTGGGATGCCTGGGCGGCGAGCACCATCAAGCCACCCATCATCCCCGGCCACGAGTTCTACGGCGAGGTCGTCGAGGTCGGCCGAGACGTGCGCGACGTGCAGGTCGGCGCCCGCGTGTCCGGAGAGGGCCACATCGTGTGCGGCATCTGCCGCAACTGTCGCGCAGGGCGCAGGCAGATGTGCATCCGCACCGTGAGCGTCGGCGTGAACCGCGACGGCGCATTCGCCGAGTACGTGGTGATCCCGGAGAGCAACGTCTGGGTGCACACGGATGACGTCTCCCCCGAGGTCGCCGCGATCTTCGACCCGTTCGGCAACGCCGTGCACACCGCACTCAGCTTCCCGCTCGTCGGCGAAGACGTGCTCATCACCGGTGCAGGGCCCATCGGGCTCATGTCGGCGGCCGTCGCGCGCCACATCGGCGCCCGCTATATCGTCGTCACCGACGTCTCAGAGCCCCGCCTCGAACTGGCCAGGCAGATGGGCGCCGATCTCACCGTGAACGTCGCCGAGCGGCGGATCGTCGAGGCGCAGCGGGAGCTCGGGATGCGCGAGGGCTTCGACGTCGGCTTCGAGATGAGCGGCCACCCCGGCGCACTGCCGGAGATGATCGAGAACCTCAACCACGGCGGACGTGTCGCAATGCTCGGTCTGCCGAGCGCCCCGATCGATGTCGACTGGGCCAAGGTCGTGACGCACATGCTCACGATCAAGGGGATCTACGGCCGCGAGATGTACGAGTCGTGGAACGCGATGAGCGCCATGCTGCAGTCCAGCAGCGAGCTGCGCGGCGCACTCTCGGCCGTCATCACCGACCGCTTCCCCGCGCGAGAGTGGGAGGCCGGTTTCGCAGCGGCACGGGAGGCACACGGCGGCAAGGTCGTGCTCGATTGGAGTGAGGTCTGAGATGTACGGAACCATGAAACAGCGGGCTCAGCAGAGCCTTGACGAGATCGCGGCGGCCGGGCTGTACAAGCACGAGCGGCGCATCAGTTCGGCGCAGTCCGCGCACATCACGGCCAACGGCGGCGACGTGCTCAACTTCTGCGCCAACAACTACCTGGGGCTCGCCGACCACCCAGACATCATCGGGGCGGCGAAGACCGCGATGGACGACTGGGGCTTCGGCCTGGCGAGTGTTCGCTTCATCTGCGGCACGCAGGATCTGCACATCGAGCTGGAGCGGCGCGTCTCCGAGTTCCTCGGCACCGACGACGCGATCCTGTTCTCGAGTTGCTTCGATGCGAACGGCGGAGTCTTCGAGGGACTCTTCGGGGCGGAAGACGCCATCATCTCCGACTCGCTCAACCACGCGTCGATCATCGACGGCATCCGACTCTGCAAGGCCAGGCGCCTACGTTACGCCAACCGCGACATGGTCGAGCTCGAGGCGCAGCTCGTCGCGTCCGCGGATGCCAGGACGCGCGTCATCGTGACCGACGGCGTGTTCTCCATGGACGGCTCGCTGGCTCCGCTGGCCGAGATCTGCGACCTCGCCGAACGCTACGACGCGCTCGTGATGGTCGACGACTCGCACGCGGTCGGCTTCGTCGGCGAGCACGGCCGGGGCACCCCGGAGCTGGCCGGCGTCTCCGATCGGGTCGACATCTACACCGGCACGTTCGGCAAGGCCCTCGGCGGGGCGTCCGGCGGTTACGTCGCGGCCCACGCCGAACTCGTCGCACTGCTGCGCCAGCGCGCGCGGCCGTACCTGTTCTCGAACACGGTCGCCCCGGCCGTCGTCGCCGGCACGCTGGCCGCGCTCGACCTGATCGCAGGCAGCGGGGATGACAGGGAGCGGCTGCGTCAGAACGCCGCGCACTTCCGGGCGCGGATGACGGAGGAGGGCTTCGATCTGATTCCGGGCGAGCACCCGATCGTTCCCGTCATGTTCGGCGATGCCGCCCTGGCCGCCAGGATCGCGGACCACATGCTGGGCGACGGCGTGTATGTGATCGCATTCAGCTACCCCGTCGTCCCGCAGGGGACGGCGCGGATCCGGGTACAGCTGAGTGCTGCGCACAGCCGCGACGACATCGAGAAGGCCGTCGCGGCGTTCGTGAGCGCCAGGGCTGCGGAGAGCCCGGCCCAGCCCTCCTAGGCGTCTTCCAGGCCCCGCTCGTCGAAGCGGGGTCCTGGAAGCCACGGCGCGACATCGGGCGCCCCGGCGACGGCGTCATCGTCGTCGTCGCTGCTGAGCGGGTTCGCAATCTCGTCCTGCGGCATCCTGGCCCAGAGGATCGCGATCGCCGCGAACACGGCAGGCAGCACGCCGGCGATCAGGAAGGTCGGCCCGAGCCCGATGGACTCGCCGACCGGACCCGCCAGCGCCATCGAGATCGGCATGAGCGCGAGGGACACGAAGAAGTCGAGGCTCGACACCCGCCCGAGCATGTGCGGCGGCACGCGGCGCTGCAGCAGCGTTCCCCAGATCACGCCGCCGAGCGAGAAGAAGAAGCCGACGATGAACACCGCGACCGCCATCACCCAGACGTGGCTGGTGTAGCCGATCACGACGAGCGGCAGACAGCCGAGACCCCACGCCAGGTTCATGACGGTGAGGTAGCGCCGCGGCATCCGCATCGACGAGATCAGCAGTGAGCCGATCACGCTGCCGACGCCGAACGCGGCGAGCACGATGGCATACTCGGCCGGCCCTCCCCCCGCCGCGTCCTTGACGGCGAACGGCGCGAGCACGTCGATGGGCCCGATGACGACGAGGATGAACGCCAGCGCGAACAGCAGCGTCGCCAGCAGCCACGGCGTCGTGAACATGTACCGGAAGCCCTCGGCGAGGTCGCCGATGGCTGCGCGCACCGGGTGTCTGGTCTCGTGCGAGAGGTCCCTGCGAAGCGGCACGGTGCGCAGCACCACGAGGGCGGCGACCGCGAAGAGCTGCAGGACACCGACGATCACGAAGGCGAGAGCCGGGGATGCCGCGGCGACCGCCGCGCTGGCCAGGGCCGGACCGGCGGCCTGCAGTGCGGCGGGGCGCAGCATGCCCTCGAAGCCGTTTGCCGCCAGGAGATCGTCGCCGGGCAGGATCGACGGGAGCATTGCGCTGTATGCCGGGTAGAAGAAGCCCTCCCCGATGCCGATGATGAGGGCGGCGATCGCCAGGTGCCAGAGTTCGAGCCCGCCGGCCAGCGCCAGCGCGGCGACGGCTCCGATGACGAAGATCTTCGCCGCCTCGACGACGAGCAGTGTGTATTTCTGTGGGACCCGGTCGGCGACGACCCCACCGATCAGCACGACGGAGACGAGACCGATCCCGCTCATTGTCGCGACCAGGGAGAGCTGCACTGGACCGCCTCCGAGCTCGATCACCTGCCAGACGATCGCGACGAGCCACATGCCGGAGCCGAGCAACGACAGGGTGAGCGCTGTGGCCAGTATCCGGTACTGCGGCGCGCGGAACGGACGCAGTGCCCGCGGGAGCCCCCGCCCCGCCCGCTCAGTGCTCATCGTCCCCTCCGGCCGCATCGCTCGATAGCATCCGAAGCTACCAGCGGACGCCGACACGGGAAACAGCTGGAAAGCACGAAAGCCTCCGGCGAACCGGAGGCTTTCTTATTGTGACCCCAACCGGATTTGAACCGGTGCTGCCGCCGTGAGAGGGCGGTGTCCTAGGCCGCTAAACGATGGGGCCGTTTGTGCAACGTAACAATTATGCCGTACTTTTCACCCGGCCGAGAACACGGTTCCCGGCGCGGAAAGTCACGACAAAAAGCCCGGCTCCCGCGAAATGCGGGAGCCGGGCTGATGGTGACCCCAACCGGATTTGAACCGGTGCTGCCGCCGTGAGAGGGCGGTGTCCTAGGCCGCTAAACGATGGGGCCGTTTTTGCAACTTGAAAAGTATGTCACAGGGAATCGGTCGTTCCAAATCGACGCACGCCCGGGCGTTTCGTTCTGTGGGGTCCTGTCAGGCCAGAACCTTCAGCGCACCTGGCACGATCTCGACCTCGACCGGAAGCGGGCCGACCCGCTCCCCGTCCGCGTAGGCGACGATGTCGGCGGCGAGAAGTGAGACGCTGCGAACCCGCGTGATCTCTACCTCCGGCTCGCTCACATGCTCGCCGGAGAACACCCGGGGGAAGAGTCGGAGCAGCCGCGGTTTCGACAGTGCGCTCACGATGAAGAGGTCGAGCTCACCGTCGTCGAGCTCGGCGTCGGGGGTGATCTTCATGCCACCGCCGATCGAGACGCCGTTCGACACCGCGATCAGCATGGCGCTGACCTCGCGGGTGACGCCGTCGACGACGAGTGAGTACTGGATCGGCTTGAAGCTCAACAGCTCACGCAACATGGCGATCGTGTACCGACTGGGGCCGCGCGGGCGCGTCATGCGGTTCGCCCGCTCGTTCACCCTGGCGTCGAAGCCGGCCGAGAGCGCGCCGCAGAACCAGGTCGTGAGGGCGCCGTGGCGCACTCGGGCCGCGTCGATCACGCGTGGCGCACGCTGCAGCGCTTCGAGCAGCCGCTCGATGGCGGCATCCGCGTCGTCCAGGGGCAGACCGAGCACCCTGGCCATGTCGTTGCCGGTTCCGGATGCCACGATGCCAAGCGGGATCGATGTGCCGGCGACGAGGTTGGCTCCGAGCGAGACCATGCCGTCACCGCCGACGACGATGAGCGCATCGGTTCCGCGCGCGACGGCGTCTTCAGCCTCGCGGCGCAGCAGCTCGAGATTGGGTTCGCGCAGCATCGCGACCTCATAGCCGGCCTCGACGAGGCGTTCGGCGACGCGCGGTCCGACGTCGCGGCGTCGCCCGAACGATGCATTCGGGTTGATGGCCACGGTCAGGCGCAGCGGAGCAGTCGACATAGGCCGATTATGGCGGTGCCCGGCGCCCGCGCACGAATTGCGCACTGCGTGTTGCGCGTGAATGCGGCACGGTGTTTGCTACAGACATGCGCATTACGAAGCTGGAACACGCCGCCGTCGTCATCGAAGAAGGCGGCAAGACCCTCTTCATCGATCCGGGCAAGTTCACTCGCCCCGTCGCGGCCGACGCGTCGACCGCCGCCGTGGTGATCACCCACATGCACGACGATCACTGGACCCCGGAGCAGATCGAGCGCATCCGCGAGGCCAAGCCAGGCGTTCCGATCTTCGGGCCGGCCGGAGTCGTGGCCGCGGCCGCCGCGCACGGCATCGACGTCACGCAGGTCGAGGCGGGCGGCGCCGCGTCCGTCGACGGCTTCGAGCTCCGCTTCTTCGGCGGTGAGCATGCCGTCATCCACCGTTCCATCCCCATCATCGACAACCTCGGCGTGCTGGTGAACGAGCGTTTCTACTACGGCGGGGACTCCTTCGTCGCTCCGACCGGTGCGTCCGTTGAGGTACTCGCGGTACCGGCAGGCGCCCCGTGGATGAAGATCGCCGAGGCGATGGACTACGTGGAGTCCGTTGCCCCCGCGCAGAGCTTCCCGACGCACGAGATGCTGCTCTCGGATGCTGGCAAGGCACTCTCCAACGCCCGCATTGCGTGGAGCACTGAGCAGGGCGGCGGCACCTTCCGGGCGCTCACCCCCGGCGACAGCATCGAGCTGTAGGCCTCGCTCGGCTGACGCCCGCGATGGCTGGCAGCGGCCATGACCTGTCGAAACGCTGACGGCTTACTCGCCGTTCCCGTTTCCGTTCCCGTTCCCGTTCCCGTTCCCGTTCCCGTTTCCGTTGCCGTTCCCGTTGCCGTTGCCGTTCCCGTTGCCGTTGCCGCCACCGTTTCCACCGCCACCAGTACCGCCGCCGGTGTCCCCAACAGTGCCGCCGCCGGTGTCCTCAACAGTGCCGCCGCCGGTATCGTCAACAGTGCCGCCGCCTGTGTCGTCTCCAGGGATGTCATCCGTGATCTCACCGGTGACATCGGAACGCTCTCCGACGATCGCAGACGGGGGCAGCGTCGTGAACTCGTCTCCCCCGTACTTCGCATTCGCAACGGACATGACGGCCGGCCACATCCGGTGCCTGGCGGTCGAGGCGAGCCCGCTGTCGAAGGAGATCGCGCGCTGATTCGCATCCCCGGTCACGCTCACGACGGCGGCGACGGTTGCCACCTTGCTACTCGCCCCGTTCATCCAGGTGTCTTTGTTGCCGTCAGTCGTTCCTGTCTTGCCAATGACCGGCACCCGCGGCTCCGTGGCGAAGTATGACTGCGTCGCCGTTCCGCCCGTCATCACGCCCTGCAGGGCGAAGTGCATGGCCGCGGCGACCTCAGCCGAGACGGACTGCGAGCAGGTGGACTGCGGAACCGGCAGCTCAGTACCGTCCGCTTTGACGATCCGATCGATTACCACTGGACTGCATGTGACTCCGTTGTTGGCGATCCCCGCGAAGGCCACGGCCATGCTGAGGGGTGCGACCTCGTTGATGCCGATCACGGCCGATGCGCTCTGCACGAGCGGGTCGCCGTCTGCCCGATGCATCCCAAAGGCCTCGGCGGTCTTGCGAATACCGCAGAGGTCGAGTTTCTTCGCCATGCCGATGTATCCGGTGTTGATCGACTGCACCGTCGACTGCAGCGCCGTGTAGTTCGCACCCGACTCGTTGGCATCGTTCTTCGGGCTCCAGTGCTCACTGTTGTAGTTCTGCGGGCCGAGACAGCTGTCTTGGAACGTTCCCCAGTTCGCCTTGGGGCGCGAGTCGACCCGCTCGTTCAGCGAATGGCCCTCCTTCAGCCATTCGGCGAGCGTGAACACCTTGTAGCCGGATCCCGGCTGGAATCCGCTCGATCCGCCGTGTGCGTAGTCGGTGCTGTAGTTGATTCCCGTGTAGTTCGGATCATTGGCCGTGACCGCCGGATCCTGGCTGTACAACTTGTTCTGCACCATCGCGAGCACCCTGCCCGTGCCGACCTGCACGCTGGTGATCACAGCCCCGACGTCCCAACCTGGGTACGTCATCGGAACATTCGCCGCCATCGTCGCGGCGGCGGCCCCCTGCAGATCGAGGTCCAGGCTCGTGTATACGTTGTAGCCGCCACGCCGGAAGTTCAGCATGCGGGCGTCCGCATCGACTCCGAAGGTCGGGTCGGTTTGCAGCACGGTGCTGACGTAGTCGCAGAAGTACGCGGCGTTGCCTGCGCTCTGGCACCCGGTGCTCGGCTCCGTGATCATCGGCTCGACGGGACTCGCCACCGCCTCATCGTGCTGCGCCTTCGTGATCTTCGTGTACCGCAGCATCTGGTCGAGGATGTAGTCGCGGCGCGCCTTGTTCGCCGCGTAGCCGTTGGCCACGCCGTTCTGCCAGTCGTCCGGATGGTCGAGCTGGAACTTGACCGGGTTGTTCACGATCGCCATCAGACTGGCCGCCTGGGCGAGCGTCACCCCGGCTGCCGTGGTGTTGAAGTAGTAGTTGGCGGCCGCCTCGACCCCGTACACCGTGCCTCCGAAACCGGCGATGTTGAGGTAACCGAGCAGTACCTGGTCCTTGGTGTAGCGCTTCTCCAGGCCCAGCGCCAGCCGCATCTCCTTGAGCTTGCGTGACGGCGAGGTCTCGGTCGCCTCGTCGTAGCAGCTCAGCCGTTCCTCTTCGGTGGCCGCCCGTTCGCACTCCTGCACGTGCACGTTCTTGACGTACTGCTGCGCGATCGACGAACCGCCCTGGATGTCGTCGCCGAGCACGGTCATCGCCACGGCGCGCAGGGTGCCCTGGGCGTCGATGCCGCCGTGATCGTAGTAACGCGGGTCTTCGCCGGCGACGGCGGCATCCTTGATGAACTGGCTCACGCCACCCCAACCGACCTCGATGCGGTTCTGGTCGTAGAAGGAGGCGAGGAGCACGGGCTTGCCGTCGCTCTGCACGGCGAAGATGTTGCTCTTCTGCGACAGCGGCGTGATCGCGAGGTAGTCGGGGAAGCCCTCGAAATAGGCGATCGACCTGCTTGCCGCCAGGCCGCCGACGGCGAGCACCGGGGTGACCGCCCCGGCCAGCAGGGCCCCGGCGGCGACGGCCGCCGCAACGAGGCCGAGCAGCCCGCCGAAGACCCCGCCGACGCTGCGAGTCTCTGTGAAGGCAGGATTTCGATCCTTGCGTCCCACGCGTTCACCCCCGGCCTGCACATTCGTGAACATTGCTCAGTGATCTATGGAACAACAACATTCCGTCGAAGTCCAGAAACTTCTCGGCACGGATTCGTAGCGATCGGATGTCGGGATCAGCCAGCCGGTTCGGGCTGGGCCGGTGGACTCGAACGGCGTGCGCGCGCCTTCCAGATGAAGTCCACTGCGATCGAGAGCAGGATGATCCCGATGAGTGCGATCGCGGTGGCCGGCTCGTTCGCGAGCGTCGTCGTGCAGAACACGATGAATGTGCCGAGGGTCGCCACGAGCGCAATCACCAACACGATGATGTTGGCACCGGTGATCTTGTACAGGCGGAAGTGCGCAACGGTGACGGCCGTGAAGACGAGCAGCGCGACGGCGCTGCCGATCGACGCGATGTTGTTGACGTTGAATCCAACCACCAGAATGCTGGCCAGGGCCGCCATCACCAGGAGCCCGACCGGGAATCGCCCGATCGAGCGCCCGAACACCGGCGGGAACTGCCCGACGGAGGCGAGGTGCGCCGTCATCCCGATCGACGGATAGAGTCCGGCGTTGACCGCGCCGGTCGTCGAGAACAGCGCCGTGATCACCATGAGCACGTATCCCGCCTGACCGAGGGTCGGCTTGGCGGCTTCGGCGAGCGCCGTCGTGCCGTACTCGACAACCTGGTCTGCGGTGAGCGTTCCGAATACCCCGAGCGACACAGCGACGTAGATCGTCGTGGCGATGGCGAGCGCGAGGTAGATCGCCTTGGGCAGTTGGCGTGATGGATTGGGGAGGTCCTTCGCGGTGAAGGTGATCACACCGAATCCGAGGAAGGCGAAGAAGGTGAGCGCGATGCTGGCGATGATCTCCCTGACGCCGGGGTACCCGGCGGGCGAGAGCAGCTCGATGTTCCAGTTCGCGATGGTCACCGCGGCGAAGACGACGAGGATCGCCAGCACAACGACCACGATCACCGACTGCACGCGCGCCACGGCGGTGGAGCCGACCGCGTTGAGGGCCGTCATCACCACGATCAACACCAGGGCGAGCACCGTCGCCCAGAACGGATCGCCGCCGGCGACCACCGAGCTGGCGTACGCGCCGAACGATGAGGCGATCATCGCGACGACGATGGACCCGGCCGTGAAGAACAGCCACGACGCGATCCCCGTCAGATGCCCCTCGCCGAGACCGTGCGAGAGGTAGCCGAGGATCCCGCCGCCAGACGGATACTTGGCGCCCAGTTTGGCGAAGGAGTATCCCTGCAACGCTGCGATCACACCGGCGGCGAGAAACGACAGCCAGACGGCCGCCCCGGCAACGGCGCCCGCCGCGCCGAGGAGCGCGAAGATACCTGCACCGACCATCGAGCCGACCCCGATGAAGGTCGCTTGAATGACCGTCATCCGCTTCGCGCCGCTTGGAGCTGTCATGGGAATCGCCTCCACTACCCGTGTCCCGCGGTACTCAGCCGCGGCTGCGCTCGGCAAGGTTGAGGATGAACAGCGTCTGGGCGGCGATCATGCGCTCGATCTCGCCGGGGTCGACGGACTCATCGGAGGCGTGGATACGCGACTGGGCGGTGTCCTCAGCTCCCCAGAGGATGATGGCGCTCTCCGGCGCGACCTTCTGCAGCGAAGCGACGAGCGGGATCGAGGCCCCGCTGCCGATCGACTCAACCGAAACTCCGTATGCGGCCTCGAGAGCCGTAGATGCGGCGATGATCGCCGGGTGCGACTCGTCGACGGCGAAGGCGTGGCCGACCTTCACCTTCTCCACCTCGACCTCGCAGTTCCACGGCCGTTGCGAGCGGAGATGTGCCATGAGCGCCTCCAGCTGGGCGTCGCCGTCCGATCCAGGAACGATCCTCATCGAGAGCTTCGCGGTGACCTCGGGCAGCAGCACGTTCGAGGCCTCAGCCGTGTTCGGCAGATCCATGCCGAGCACCGTGACCGACGGCTTCGCCCAGATCCGGTCGGAGAGCGTGCCGGTTCCGAGGAACTCGACACCGGGCAGGATCGCGGATCCCTCGCGGTACACCGACTCCTCCATGCTCGCGCCGGCCCAGCTGCTGCTGTCGACACCGGGGATCACCGTGTCGCCGTTCTCGTCGTGCAGCGAGTCGAGCACGCGGATCATCGCCGTCATCGCATCGGGGGCCGCGCCGCCGAACATGCCGGAGTGCACGGGGTTGGCCAGGGTGCGCACGGTGACCGTGCACGCGACGTCGCCGCGGAGCGCGGTGGTGAGCCCTGGTCGGCCGACCTTCTGCGGACCGATGTCGGCGATGACATAGGCGTCGGCCGCGAAGAGCTCCGGGTTGTCCTCGACGAAGGCTTCGAGGTGCGAGATCGTCTCCTCCTCGCCCTCGACGAGGATCTTCACGCTGCACGGGCGATCGGCTCCAAGGAGTGCGAGGGTTCCGTAGTGGATGACGAGACCCGACTTGTCGTCGGCCGCACCGCGGCCGTAGATGCGACCGTCCGACTTCGTCACCGGCTCGAACGGCTCGCTCGTCCACCCCTGGCTCTTCGGCGCCGGCTGCACGTCGTAGTGCGCGTACAGCAGCACCGTCGGCGAGCCGGCGGGGCCGGGCAGGTCGGCGTAAACGCACGGGTAGCCGCCAGGGACGTCGAGGAGCTTGACCCCGTGTGCGCCGGCCGCCTCGAAGAGTTCGACGACCGCCGCCCCCATCGCGTGTACGGGTTCCGGATCGAATCCCGGGAAGGCGACGGAGGGGATGCGCACGAGAGCCTCGAGCCTCTCGATGATCTCGGGCATCAGCTCTGCCGCGCCGCGCGCGATCTGTTCTGGGTCGGACATTGGTGCCTCCAAACAGGGTGGTGTCTACAGGGTGGTGTCGATGAGCTTGGGTCTACGCGGTTGCGTCGACGAGGTGGGCGTTGCGCCGGTTCAGGCAGGCACGACGAGCTGGATCAGCAGGCCGGCGATGACGACAGCAACCCACGAGACGAGCATCGGGATCGTGAACGAGTGCCAGATCGGCACCTGGGTCAGCTTGGTCGAACCGGTGAGGTCTGTCTCCACCGCCGCGATCTGCGAACCATTGGCCGGGAACAGCCAGACACCGATCAGCGACGGCCACATGGCCGTGATGATTCCGGGCGCGAGCCCGGCGGCGAGCGCGATGGGGATGAGCGTGTTCGTGGTTGCCGACTGGCTCGTCGTGAGACCACAGACGATGAACAGGGCGACGGCGAGCAACAGCGGGTTGGCCTCGATCATCGCGCCGAGCGGTTCGATGATCGTCTCCTCGTTCGCCGAGATGAATGTGTCGGCCATCCAGGCGATTCCGAACAGCGCGACGGCGGCGACGAAGCCGGCCCTGAGCAGCGGCTGCTCGACGACGAGCGACGGCTTCACCTTCCTGACCAGGATGATCACGAGGGCCACGCTGAACATCACCATCTCGATGACGGTCGACATGCCGATCGGCACGAGCTCGCCCTCCGCATCGGGGAATGCCGGGCGCAGTCCGGGGAACAGGCCGAGAAGCACGATGAGCAGGGTGCCGGTGACGAAGATCCACGCGGCCGTCGCTCCGCCCTCAGGCACGGGATGCTCGATCAGCACCGGCGTCGCCTTGGCGCCGCCCCTGGACGCAGCACCGCCGGCCGCAGCACCGCCGGCCGCAGCACCTCCGGCCGCGGCCCCACCGGACACCGGGCCCGCTCCGCCCGCCGAGGTCGCGACCTGGCCGACGCGCGCCGCGTAGCGCTCCTGGAGCGCGGCAGGCACCTCGACGGTTCCCTCCGCAACTCGCTTCATGAACACCGGGTCATCGAGGAGGTCTTTTCCGAGGCGCTGCTGCACGAAGGAGGTGGCGATGCAGGCGACGATCGCCGCCGGCACCGTGATGAGCAGGATCTGCGGCAGACCGTATCCGGTTCCGTCCATCAGCACGATGTACGCGGCCATCGCCGCAGACACGGGGCTGGCCGTGATGCCGAGTCCGGAGGTGACGGTGGATGCCGCGAGTGCCCGCTCCGGGCGTTGCCCGTTGCGGTACGAGGTCTCGTAGATGACGGGGATCAGCGCGAAGAAGATGTTCGAGGTGCCGGAGAGCACGGTGAAGACGAACGCGACGAGTGGAGCCACGTAGGTGAGCCGTTTCGGATTTCGCTGGATGATCTTTGACGCGATGTTCACCAGGTAGTCGATGCCGCCGGCCGCCTGCATCGCCGAGGATGCCGTGATCACGGCGATGATGATGAAGAAGGCGTCGACGGGGATGGAACCAGGTGGAAGGTGGAAGGCGAACACGAGGACGACCGTGCCGACGACCCCCCAGAGCCCGAGCCCCAGGCCCCCGGTTCGGACACCGAGCACGATGGCCCCGATGACAACACAGCCCTGCAACGCGACGAGCAGATACTCCATCATTACCCCCAACCCTAGGCAGCGGCCCGACGAGCACGCCCTCGCCGATGTGGCCCAGAGTAAACAGGCCGGGATGGCGCGGCCATCATGCTGCAAGGGTGAAAGTTCGCTCGGCCGGCCGGCGGATGCCGCGATGGGGCCGTTAAACGACGAAAACCCGGGATATCAATCCCGGGTTCGTACTGTATTCACTGCTGGGGTACCTGGACTCGAACCAAGAACAAAGGTACCAGAAACCTCCGTGTTGCCAATTACACCATACCCCAATGCCCTACCGGGCCGGTGGCCGCGAAGCGAACTTCGAACCGAGAAGAACTCTATCCCATGCCGAGAGATCGGGCAAAACCGAGCCGGAATCCCGCGCGTGCCGCCGCCGGAATCCGTCGGCGGATGCCGTCAGACCGGCAGGAGCGGGCCGAGCAGATCGCGGTTCAGCGCAGCGGCGACCTGCGCGCCGTGCCCGGCCGCGATGATCAGCTGTTCCGGGCCGGGTGCGGTCGAGTCACCGGCCGCGTAGACGCCGGGAACGCTCGTGCGTCCGCAGGCATCGACGGCGATGAGGCCCTCGGCATCGAGTGCGATGCCGAGTCCGTCGAGGTAGCCGATGGCCGGAGTCCAGGCCGGGCGCACGAACCCGGCCTCGCGGGGAACCGTCTCACCATCGGCGAGGAGCACACCCGTCATCCGACCCTGCTCCCCCACCACGTCGGCGATGGGGCGGCGTTCGACGGCGATGCCGCGGGCCCCGAGCGCCTCCTGTTCGGCGGCGCTCACGGCATCCGCACCGTTGGTGAAGACGATCAGGTCGTTCGACCACTGGCTGATGAGAAGTGCGCGCTCGGCGAGGTCAGCCGATTCACCGATGAGCGCCAAGGCCTCATCACGCTTCTCGTAGCCGTCGCATTCGACGCAGCTGTGCAGATCGGTTCCGTACCAGGCGCGCAGGCTCGGCACCGATGGCATCGTCTCGACCAGCCCCGTCGCGACGACGATGTTGCCGACCGTGACCTCGAGATTCGCCGCACCGCGGATGCCGCGGGCGGCAAGCTCGAAGCCACCGCCCTGCAGCGCGCGCACGCTCTGCACCAGGCCGGCATGGAAGCTGGCGCCCGGGTAGCCCTCGAACTCCTCCCGGCCGAGCTTGCGCAGCTCGAGCGGCGGCACACCGTCACGCGTCAGAAAGCCGTGCGAGCGCAGCGTCGCCGCATTGCGCGGACGGTTGCTGTCGATCAGCAGGACCGTCCTGCGGGAGCGCACGAGGCCGAGGGCCGCGCTCAACCCGGCCGGCCCCGCCCCGATCACGGCGACGTCGAATTCGCTCATTGCAACCCCCTCGAAACTACGCGGTCAGCGAAGCAGCCAGTCGGTTCAGACGCGCCAACGTGTCATCCTTGCCGAGGATCTGCATCGACTCGAACAACGGCGGCGAGATCTTGCGACCGGACACGGCGACGCGCAGCGGGCCGTATGCGACGCGCGGCTTGAGACCCAGTCCGTCGATCAGGGCGCCACTCAGGGCCTCCTGCAGCTGCTCGTGCGTCCATTCCACCGCGGGAATACGATCGAGCGCGTCGACGGATGCCGCGAGCACCTCTCCGGCGTTGGCCGGCAGCGATGCGAGCGCCTGCTCGTCGTACTCCAGGCCGGCGGCATCCGTGAAGAGGAAGCCGAGCATGCCGGGCGCCTCGCCGAGCAGCGTGATGCGCTCCTGCACCAGCGGCGCGGCCTCTGCCAGCGTTGCCGCCTGGCTCGGGCTGAGCGGAGCCGTGAGGATTCCGGCCTTCTCGAGGTAGGGAACGGTGCGCGCGGCGAAGTCGGCGACGTCGAGCCTGCGCACGTGGTCGCCGTTGATCGACTCCGCCTTCTTCAGGTCGAAGCGGGCCGGGTTCGGGTTCACGTCCTCGACGTCGAACGCGGCGATGAGCTCCTCGATCGAGAAGACGTCGCGGTCGTGCGAGAGCGACCAGCCGAGCAGCGAGAGGTAGTTGACGAGGCCCTCTGGGATGAACCCGCGGTCGCGGTGGTGGAACAGGTTCGACTCGGGGTCGCGCTTGGAGAGCTTCTTGTTGCCGTCGCCCATGACGTAGGGCAGGTGGCCGAAGCGCGGCACGAAGCTCGTCACGCCGATGTCGATGAGCGCGTGGTAGAGCGCGATCTGGCGGGGCGTCGACGAGAGCAGGTCCTCGCCGCGCAGCACATGGGTGACCTGCATGAGCGCGTCATCGACCGGGTTCACCAGCGTGTACAGCGGCGCGCCGTTCGGGCGCACGACGACGAAGTCGGTGAAGGAACCGGCCGGGAAGGTGATCTCGCCGCGGACCATGTCGTCGAAGGAGAGATCGGTGTCCGGAACCCGCAGACGCAGGGCGGGCTCGCGGCCCTCCGCGCGGAAGGCGGCGCGCTGCTCCTCGGTCAGATCGCGGTCGAAGTTGTCGTAGCCGTGCTGCTTGGGGCGGCCCGCCGCCTCATTGCGGGCGTCGATCTCCTCGGCGTTCGAGTACGACTCGTAGACGTGCCCTGACGCAACGAGCTTCTCGATCACACCGAGGTAGATGTCGGTGCGCTGCGACTGCCGGTACGGCTCGTGCGGCCCGCCGACGTTCACGCCCTCGTCCCAGTCGAGCTTCAGCCAGCTGAGCGCGTCGACGAGCTGGTGGAAGCTCTCCTCGCTGTCGCGGGCGGCATCCGTGTCTTCGATGCGGAAGATCAGCTTTCCACCGGTGTGGCGCGCGTATGCCCAGTTGAACAGGGCGGTGCGCACCATGCCGACGTGCGGCGTTCCGGTGGGCGAGGGGCAGAAGCGCACGCGTACGTCGCTGCCGGTGGCGGTGGACCAGGGGTGATTTGCGTCAGACATCGTGACCAATCTTAGTTGGCGCTGGCTGAATGGTCTGCTGGAGAAGCGGTGAGCTCTTCGAGCACGCGCAGGGTGGCCGCGATCGCGGGCACGTGCGTGGCCCCCGGGGTCGTGACGACGTGGATCGTGCGGTGATTGCGATTGCTCGTCGGACGCACGACGACACCGGCCGGCGTTCCCACCGACTCGATCGCGAGGGTCGGCAGCATCGCGACGCCGAGGCCGGCGGCCACCATGCTCATGACCGCCAGGAAGTTGTCGGTCTCGTAGCCGATGCGCGGGGTGAAACCGCCGGCATCGCAGAGTTCGAGCAGGTGGCCACGGCAGCGCGGGCATCCGGCGATCCAGGCCTCAGCGGAGAGCGCGGCGACGTCGACGGTCTCGGATGACGCATACTCATGACCGGCTGGCAGCACGAGCATCATCTCCTCCCGGCTCAATGCCTCCGCGCGCAGGCCGTGCGCGCTCTCGGTGTGCGGATCGACCCGGTCACCCGGGTAGCTGAAGGTGAGCGCGAGGTCGGCCTTGCCCTCGCGCACGGCCGAGACGGCCTCCGGCGGCTCCGCCTCGATGTAGCTGATGTTGATGCCCGGGTGCCGCGCGGCCATCGCCGCGAGCAGCCGCGGGACGATCGTCGGCGACGCGGAGGGGAACGCGGCGAGCCGCACCCGACCTGAGCGCAAGCCGGTGAGTTCGGCCAACTCGCCCGCCGCCGCATCGAGCGCCCTGATCACGGGGCGGGCGTGGCGGGCAAGCACCAGCCCGGCCTCCGTGAGGCGCACGCCACGGCCCACGCGCTCGACGACGGGCATGCCGATGCGCTGGTCGAGGCGCTTCAGGTGCTGGCTGATGGCCGGCTGGCTGTAGCCGAGCGCGTCGGCCGCCGCCGTGATCGAGCCGTGCTCGGCGATGGCGTCGACAACGCGCAGCGAGTGGGAATCGAGATCGAGTTCTGCGCTCATTCCGCAATCATAACCGTTGCTTATCAATCACATTGAATCACTCCCCTTGTCGAATGGAATCGGAGCACTCAAGCTGGAACCATGCACAGCGCCACGAGCCACCGCCCCGTCAGCACGACGGCGCACCGCGTGGTGCCCGGCAGCACATCGCTGAGCGACGCCGCCACCCTCTTCCGTGGCGGCCGCGGCTACCTCAGCGCATGCACGATGGGGCTGCCGACGACGGAGACGGTCGCCGCAACGCTGCGCGACGCTGAACGCTGGGCCCGCGGCGAGGCGAGCGTGCCAGACTACGCCGCCACCGTCGAGCGGGTGCGCGCGAGCTACGCCGGCCTCGTCGGCACCACGGTCGACCGTGTCGCCATCGGCGCCCAGGCCTCGGTGTTCACCGGCATGGTCGCTGCAAGCGTTGCCGACGGTGCCGAGGTGCTCTGCGTCGACGGCGACTTCAGCTCGATGGTCTTCCCCTTCCTCGGGCAGGAGCACCGCGGTGTCCGCGTGCGGCACGTTCCGCTGGCCGAGCTGGCGTCCTCGATCACGGCCGACACGGCCCTCGTCGTGTTCTCGTTGGTGCAATCGTCATCCGGCGCCGTTGCGGATGCAGCAGGCATCACCGCCGCCGCACGCAGGCACGGCGCGCGCACACTGTGCGACACGACCCAGGCCGCCGGCTGGATGCCCGTCGATGCCGAGGCATTCGACGCCACGATCTGCCACAGCTACAAGTGGCTCTGCGCCCCACGCGGCGTGGCCTTCTTCACCGTCTCGAGCGCCTTCCAGGACGAGCTGCGCCCCCTGCACACCGGTTGGTACGCCGGCGAGGACCCCATCGCCGCCTGCTACGGACCTGGCATGCAGCTCGCGGCCAGCGCGCGCCGATTCGACGCATCACCGGCCTGGCAGGCCTGGGTCGGCGCCGAGCCGGCGATCGAACTGTTCCGGAGCCTCGACCTCGAGGCGGTGCGCACGCACGCCGTCGGGCTGGCCGATGCGTTCTGCGACGGTCTCGGAATCGAGGCGCGCGGTCAGGCGATCGTGAGCTGGCCGGATGCCGATGGTACGGCGCTCGGGCAGCTGACGGCGTCCGGGATCACCGCATCGGGCCGAGCCGGCTGCGCACGGGTCGCGTTCCACCTCTGGAACGACGAGTACGACGTGCGCGACGCGCTCCGCGCCCTCGGCCGCTGAGGCTCTCGCGGTCTTCCGCTGGCCGAGTAGCGAGTAGCGAGTAGCAAGCGTCTCGCGACGTGCTGTGGATAACTTCTGCGGGCGAGCGCGACAATCCGAAATACTGCATCAATGCCGTACATGTACATCGTGGAGTGCGCCGACAAGTCGTTCTACGTTGGCAGCACGTGGGACGTTGAGCAGCGCGTGTGGCAGCACAACCACGATGGCGGGGCGGCATACACGCGACGACGACGGCCCGTTCGGCTGGTGTACTTCGAGGAGTACGAGTCGATCGCGGAGGCCCATGGACGCGAGAAGCAGGTTCAAGGCTGGGGACGTGCGAAGCGACGGGCGCTGATCGACGGCATCGGCGACACCGTGCTGCCATCGCTCGCGAAGAAGCGGTTCCAGACTCCGCGTTCCGGCACCGAGAGCGCCCCGCCTCCGCCGGTCGAGTAGCGAGGAACGAGGAACGAGCGTATCGAGACCACGCAGACACCCGCTTCAACCCGAAACCGGGTCTCGATACGGCCGCAAGCGGCCTACTCGACCAACGTAAACAAGCTCGGCCCCGCCTCCGCCGGTCGAGTAGCGAGGAACGAGCGTATCGAGACCCGCAGAAACCCGTTTCAACCCGAACCGGGTCTCGATACGGCCGCAAGCGGCCTGCTCGACCAACGTAAGCAACAGCAAGCGGACTACTCGACCAACGGAAGCAGCAGCGGCGGCCTACTCGAGCAACGGGAGCAGCCGTGGCGCTAGAGGCGGACGATGGGGTTGCTCAGCGTGCCGATGCCCTCGACGGTCACGGTCGCGACGTCGCCAGCCTGCACGGGGAATGAGCCGGCCGGCGCACCGGTGAGGATGACGTCGCCAGGCAGCAGCGTGAAGCAGCTGGAGAGGAACGACACCGTCTCGGCTGCCGAGTGCCGCAGCAGCGCGGTGTCGCCGTTCTGCGCCTGCGCGCCGTTCACCCCGCCGCTGACGTCGATGCCCTCGAGGTCGAACTCGGTCTCGATCAGCGGGCCGAGCGGGCAGAAGCCGTCGAAGCTCTTCGCCCGCGCGCTGTGGTCGTCACTCTTCAGCAGGTCGACCGCCGTGAGGTCGTTGGCGATCGTGTAGCCGAAGATCTTGTCCTCTGCCTCCTCGATCGACACGTTCTTGGCGATCTTGCCGATCACGATCGCGATCTCCGCAGCACCGTGGACCTCGGCGGATGCCGCAGGCAGCACGACGCGGTCGCCCGGCCCGACGACGGTCGTGTTCGGCTTGATGAAGAACTGCGGCTCGAGCCTGCGGTCGCCCTCCGCCTCCTGCTCGTCCCGTTCGGCCTCGCTCGCGTAGTAGCCGCGGCCGACGCCGATCACCTTGGAACGCGGGATGACGGGTGCGAGCAACACGGCATCCGCGAGCGGCACCCGCTCCCCCGTCGTGTCCAGTCCGCCGAACATGGGGTCGGAGGCGAGCACGACGAGGTCGCCGTCATCGACGATGCCATAGGCGATGCGGGCGTCGTGGCTGAAGCGTGCGATCTTCACTGGAAGGACCTTTCGGAGGCGGTGGGGCGGCGACTACGCGTCGAGGCGGGTCAGCCAGCCGTGACGGTCTGGACGGCGGCCGTACTGGATGTCGGTGAGCTCCTCGCGGAGCGACATCGTGAGCTCGCCGGCCGGGGCGTCGGCATCGCCGATGGTCACCTCGTTGTTGCGCAGCTGTGCGATCGGCGTGATGACGGCGGCGGTGCCGCAGGCGAACACCTCGGTGATCTCACCGGATGCGACACCCTCCTGCCATTCGGCGAGGGTGACGCGACGCTGCTCGACGGTGAGGCCACGGTCGCGGGCCAGCTGCAGCACCGAGTCGAGGGTGATGCCCTCGAGAATGCTGGGCGACTCCGGCGTGACGACGCGGCCGTCCTTGTAGACGAGGACGACGTTCATGCCGCCGAGCTCCTCGAGGTACTTGCCCTCAGAGGAGTCGAGGAAAAGCACCTGGGCGCAGCCCTGCTTGTACGCCTCTGCCTGCGGCAGGAGGCTGGAGGCGTAGTTGCCTCCGGTCTTGGCTGCGCCGGTTCCGCCGCGGCCCGCGCGGGCGTAGTCGGTGGAGAGCCAGATCGAGATCGGCTTCACGCCACCGGGGAAGTATGCGCCAGCGGGGCTGGCGATCACGTAGTAGGCCACCTTCTCCGCTGCACGCACACCGAGGAACGCCTCCTTGGCGAACATGAATGGGCGCAGGTACAGGCTCTCGTCCGGTGCCGACGGCACCCAGGCGCCGTCGACCGCGATGAGCTGCTTGAGCGACTCGATGAAGTACTCGGTCGGCAGCTCAGGCAGGGCGAGGCGGCGCGCCGAGCGCTGCATGCGCTCCGCGTTGGCCTCCGGGCGGAAGGTCCAGATCGAGCCGTCCTCGTGCCGGTAGGCCTTCATGCCCTCGAAGATCGTCTGCGAGTAGTGCAGAACCGCGGCGGCGGGGTCGAGCGGGATCGGGGCGTACGGCTGCACGCGCGGCCGGTGCCATCCGCCCTTGGCCGACCAGCAGATGTCGACGGTGTGGTCGGTGAAGTGGTTGCCGAAGCCGGGGTTCGCGAGAATCTCGGCGCGGGCGGCATCCGAGGCGCCAACCAGGTTGCGGGTGACGGCGAATTCGAGGGGTGCTGGGCTGCTGGTCATCGTTCGTCCTTGTCGATCGGGAGTGGGTCAGATGCGGGCGGCGATGGCGTCGCCGATGGTGGCGGTCGACCGGGCTTCCCCGGTGCGGGCCGCCATGTCGGCGGTCACGGCCGTGTTGACGGTGTCGGCTTCCGCGCTCAGGCCGAGGTGGGCCAGGAGCAGCGCGACGGAGAGGATCGCCGCGGTGGGGTCGGCCAGCTGCTTGCCAGCGATGTCGGGGGCCGAGCCGTGGATGGGCTCGAACATGCTGGGGAACTGGCCGCTCGGGTTGATGTTGCCCGATGCCGCGAGGCCGATGCCGCCGCTGATTGCCGCAGCCAGATCGGTGAGGATGTCGCCGAAGAGGTTGTCCGTGACGATGACGTCAAACCTAGCAGGGTCGGTCACGAAGAAGATCGTCGCCGCGTCGATGTGCAGGTAGTCCACGGTGACGTCGGGGAACTCGGCGGCCACCGCCGTGACGGTGCGCTGCCAGAGCGCGCCAGAGAACACGAGGACGTTCGTCTTGTGCACCAGCGTGAGCTTCTTGCGGGGGCGGGCGGATGCCACGGCGAAGGCGTGGCGCACGAGGCGCTCCACGCCGAAGGCGGTGTTGACCGAGACCTCGTTGGCGACCTCATGCGGCGTGCCCTGGCGGATCGCGCCGCCGTTGCCGACGTACGGGCCCTCTGTGCCCTCGCGAACGACGACGAAGTCGACATCGCCCGGATTGGCCAGCGGGCTGGCGACGCCGGGGAACAGCACGGTCGGGCGCAGGTTCACGTAGTGGTCGAGGCTGAAGCGCAGCTTGAGCAGCAGTCCGCGCTCGATGTTGGCGCCGACGAGGCGCGGGTCGCCAGGCACGCCGCCGACGGCGCCGAGCAGGATGGCGTCGTGCGCCTTGATGGCATCGAGGTCGGCATCCGTCAGGACGTCGCCGGTCTCGAGGAAGCGGTTCGCGCCCAGAGAGAAGTGGGTCGTGTCGATCGTGACGTCGCTGCTCGCCGTTGCGGCATCGAGAACCTTGAGCGCCTCGGCAATGACCTCTGGGCCGATCCCATCGCCGGGAATGACAGCAAGTTTCACGACACGGGACATTGCACTCCTTGAGAATTGCGAGGGGGTGGGCCATGCGGCACGACTGTCTCCAGCGTAGTACCGAGGCCCACCCCGTTCGCGCCCCTCTAGCGTGCGTTACGGAGTGTGGTCAGGCCGATGACCGCGGCGGCCAGCACCAGGGCGGTGCCGATCCAGGCGGCAAGGCCGACACCGCTGTCGAAAGCGAGCCGTGCCGAGTCGAGCAGCGCCGCTGCCGCATCGGCAGGCAGCTGAGCGGCCACGGCCACGGCGCCACCCAGCGTCTCACCGGCCGCAGCCTGCTGGACATCGCTCAGACCCTGCGGCAGTTCGACGGCCGCGCGGTAGGAGGCCGTGAGAATCGTGCCGAGGATGGCGGTTCCGAGCACAGCGCCCAGCTCGTAGGCGGTCTCGGAGACAGCCGACGCGGCGCCGGCCTTGTCGGCTGGCACATTCGTGAGGATGAGCTCGTTCGAGACGGTCTCCGCCGCGCCGATTCCGAGGCCGAGCGCACTGAAGGTGATCGCGATGCCGAGGGCGGAGATGTGCCCGCCGCTCAGCGCGATCGCCGCGTAGCCGCCGGCCGAGATCAGCAGCGCGGCCGGGACGAGGCGCGACGGTCGCACCCGCTTGGCAACCGGCACGACGGCGAGGCCGGCGATGATCATGATCACAAGCCCCGGCACCAGCACGAAGCCGGCGGTCATGGGCGAGAGTCCGAGCACCAGCTGCAGGTGCTGCGAGACGAAGAACAGCCCACCGACCAGGGCGACGACGCTGAGCAGGTTGATCAGCACCGCGCCGCTGAACGCGCCACGCCGGAACAACTCGGGATCGAGCATCGGCGTCTCGAGCCGGTACTGGCGGCGGACGAAGAGCACGCCCGCCGTCACACCGATGAGGATGACGACGACACCGAGCACGTCGAAACCACTCTCGGCGATGTGCTTGATTCCGAAGACGATGGGCAGCATCGTGACGAGCGAGAGCAGAATGCTCGGAACATCGATCTTGCCCGGGTGCGGGTCACGCGACTCGGGGACGAGGATCGGGACCAGGATCATGAGCGGCACGAGCAGCGGCACCGCGAGGAGAAACACTGAGCCCCACGAGAAGTTCTCGAGCAGCATTCCACCGACGATCGGTCCGAGGGCGCTTCCCGCCGCGAATCCGCTGGCCCAGATGGCGACGGCGAGGCGACGCTGATCCCGGTCGGTGAACACGGAGCGCAGCAGCGACAGGGTCGACGGCATCAGCATGGCGCCGAAGAAGCCGAGCATGGCGCGCGCGGCGATGAGCCATTCGATGCTCGGGGCGAATGCGGCGGCCACCGAGACGATGCCGAATCCGGCCGAACCGATGAGCAGAAGCTTGCGGCGTCCGATGCGGTCGCCGAGGCTGCCCATCGACACCAGCAGTCCGGCGAGCATGAGCGGGTAGATGTCGATCATCCAGAGCAACTGGGTGCCCGTCGGCTGGAGCGCCTCCGAGATGGCAGGCAGGGCGAAGTTCAGGACGGTGTTGTCGATGGAGATCAGCAACACGGGCAGCATGAGCACTGCGAGCGCGACCCATTGCCGTTTGCTGCGCGTCGACTGCACGGCAGTTGACGCGGTGGTGTTCACGGTGGGGGTTGACACGACTATCAGCTCTTTCAATTCTGTGCGTTCTACTGCGCGCGTTCTGTTGTGCGCGCGGTTGCGCCGAGCGCAACTTGGACTCGACAACAATACCGTCCAGCCGGTACAGTAGTCAAATGCCGGCACAGCCTCCTCGCTACGCTGGGCGTGTGAGCACCGCACACCCAACGCGCGACCGTATTCTCGACGCCTTCGAGGCGCTGCTGATCGACGACGGCGAAAAGGCGGCGACGCTGGATGCCGTCGCGGCCATCGCCGGGGTCTCCAAGGGCGGTCTGCTCTACCACTTCGCATCGAAGGACGCGCTCGTCGAGGGGCAGCTCGCCCGGATGACCGCACTCGGCACGACGGATGTCGAGAACATCAGAACCGCGCCGGCCGGATCCGTCGACTACCTGATCCGCACCTCCGTGAACGCCGGCACCCCGCTCGACCGTGCGATCATCGCCGCGGCCTGCCTGGCCCAGGGCAAGCACCCGGCCGCCAATGAGGCGCTCGCCGCGCTCCGCGTGCAGTGGCTGGCCGTCATCGAAGAGGCCGTCGGCGACCCGGACATCGCCGAGGCGGTCCTCCTGGTCAGCGACGGCCTGTACTACAACTCCGCACTCGCCGGCCCGGTCGCCGGCACGAGCATCGACCCGAGCTCGCCGGCATCCGCTGCCCAGATCGACCGGCTGCTTGCCGTGCTGGGGCGACTGCTCGACTAGGCCCGCTCGCCTGGCCGCTGCTCAGCTCAGCTCAGCTCGAAGCTCACATCCGGCCCGGTCGTCACGGGGCGATGCCGGCGAGCGCCGGCTTGAAACCCAGACGGGCGTTCTCGCAGCATGCCGGTCTGCACACATCGGGCCATGGCCCGAGGGTCGTCATCGCCGGGCGCTCCGCGACGGGCACGCCGTCTCGGCGTTCGAGAACGAGGTCGACAAGCCCGGAGACGTAGTCCCTGTTGGTCCCGGGTGTTGCCACCCTGATCATGCTCAGACCACTCTGTTCCGCTGTCTCACGCGCCTCGTTGTCCAGATCCCACATGACCTCCATGTGGTCGCTGACGAAGCCGAGCGGCACAACGATGACGCGGCGGCGGCCGGCAGCAGGCAGCTCGGCGATCGCGTCGTTGATGTCCGGCTCCAGCCACGGGGTGCTCGGCGCTCCGGAACGGGACTGATAGACCAGCTGCCACGGCACCGGAGCGAGCGGCTCCGCATTCGCGCGCTCGGCCCTGCGCTGCTCGACGGCGAGCATGACGACCTCGGCGACGGCGTTGTGCTGAGCGGCGTATGCGCCGCCGTGGCCGAAGTCGAGGTCCCTGGGGCCGGAGCGCTCGGCATCCGCCGTTGGGATCGAGTGCGTGGCGAACAGCACCTCGACCTCATCGGCGAGGCCGGCCGCGCCGAAGTCGACCTCGCACGCGGCGATGGCCTCATCAACGCCGTCGATGAACGGGGTCACGAAGCCGGGGTGGTCGAAGAACTGCCGCACCTTGTCGATCGTGATGGTGCCATGCGTTCCGCTGGAATCCAGGGCGCCCCAGAGGTCTTCGCGGTACTGACGACAGCTGGAGTACGAGGAGTACGCGCTGGTCGCGATGGCAATGAGCGAGCGGAAGCCGCGCCGCTCGGCCTCCTCAATCGCCTCACTCAGATAGGGCGCCCAATTGCGGTTGCCCCAGAGCACCGGCAGGTCGATGCCACGGCGCTTGAGCTCGGCCTCCAGCGCGGCCTTGAGCTGGCGGTTGTGATCATTGATCGGGCTGACCCCGCCGAAGTGCCGGTAGTGCGTTGCGACCTCCTCGAGTCGCTCCTCCGGGATGCCGCGCCCCCTCGTCACATTCCGCAGGAAGGGGATGACGTCGTCCTGCCCCTCCGGCCCGCCGAAGCCGGCGAGCAGGATCGCGTCGTAGTGCGTCGGGGCCGTGTCATCCGTGTTGTGCATTGCTGCTCCATCAATCGTTATTTATCTAGCTAGGCTAGTTATTAACGTAACATGGTGTTGTGGGCGTGCCGGCCCAGAGCGGAGGGCTGCGATGCAGGAACACCGATCCGTGCTGGTGACGGGCGCGACCGGGTACATCGGCGGGCGGTTGGTGCCGAGGCTCCTCGATGCCGGCCACCGCGTGCGCGTGCTCGCCCGCTCCGCGGACAAGCTGCGGGATGTGCCATGGCGCAACCGCGTCGAGGTGATGGAAGGCGATTTGCTCAACCCCGCGGACGTCGCGTCGGCGTGCGAGGGCTGTGAGGTCGTCGTCTACCTCGTCCACTCGCTCTCGGCCAGCGGCTCCTTCGAGGAGACCGAGCTGCAGACGGCGCGACACCTCGCGGATGCGGCGCTCGCCGCCGGCGTGCGCCGCATCGTCTACCTGGGTGGCCTCCACCCGGACTCGGCGGAACTCAGCCGCCACCTGCGCTCACGGGCGGCGGTCGGTGAGCTCTTCCTGGGCTCCGGGGTGCCGACGGTCGCACTGCAGGCCGGCATCGTGATCGGTTCGGGTTCCTCCTCGTTCGAGATGATCCGGCACCTCACCGAGGTCCTGCCGTACATGCCGGCGCCGCGATGGGTGCGCAATCGCGTGCAGCCCATCGCGGTGCGTGACGTGCTGCACTACCTGCTCGGAGCGGTGAGCGTGCATGACGACGTCAACAGAACGTTCGACCTCGGCGGCCCGGACATCCTGCGCTACGGCCAGATGATGAACGGCTACGCCGTCGAGGCGGGCTTGCCGCAACGACCGATCGCACCGCTGCCCGTGCTGACACCCTGGCTGGCCTCCCAGTGGGTCAACCTGGTGACACCGATCCCCCGCAGGCTCGCCGTTCCGATCATCGAATCGCTGCAGTACGACTGCGTGGTGCGCGAACACGACATCGACGCGCTGATCCCGCCCCCGGATGACGGTCTCACCGGGTACCGGAAGGCCGTGCGCCTCGCGCTGGCGCGAATGAAGGATGGCACGGTCGAGACGTCCTGGCACGGCGCGAGCCTGCATGACGCCCCGGCCGATTCGCTCCCCAGCGATCCCGACTGGGCCGGGCACACCGTTTTCGTGGATGAGAGGGAGCGTTCGACGCCGGCGGCGAGTGCGGAGCTCTGGGCCGTGATCGAGGGAATCGGCGGTGAGAACGGCTGGTACTCATTCCCCCTGGCGTGGGCGGTGCGCGGCTGGTTCGACAAACTGGTCGGCGGCGTCGGTCTGAACCGGGGGCGGAGGCACACCGCCACGCTGCACACGGGTGACGCTCTCGACTTCTGGCGAGTGGAGCGGGTGGAGCCGGGAGCCAGGCTGCGCCTGCGTGCCGAGATGCGCGTTCCCGGTCGCGCCTGGCTCGAGCTGGAGACGCGCGACGTCGGTGATCGGCGCGTCTACCGGCAGCGCGCGATCTACTTTCCGCACGGGCTGGCCGGCAGGCTCTACTGGTACGTGCTCGTGCCATTCCACGGCATCATCTTCGCCGGCATGGCGAACCGCATCGTGCTGGAGGCCGAGGCTCGCAGCGAGGATGCGAAAACGGCCAGAGTGCGCTGAGCTCTCTGGCCGTTTCCGTGGGTTGCCGTGCGTTCTAGGCGAGTGCCTCCGCCACCTCGCTGATGGCGACGGGGGTGCGCACTCCCGTGCGGCGGTCCCAGATCTCGACGACACCGTCCGCGACACCGCGGCCGGCGATCACGATCGTCGGAACGCCGATGAGCTCAGCGTCACCGAACTTGACTCCGGGCGAGACCTTCGGCCGGTCGTCGAAGAGCACGTCCTTGCCCGCGGCCTCGAGGGCCGCGGCAACGGTCTCCGCCGCCTCGAACACGGCGGCGTCACGGCCAGTGGCCACGACGTGCACGTCGAACGGCGCGACGGACGGCGGCCAGATCAGGCCGTTCGCGTCGTTGTTGAGCTCGGCGATGATCGCGAGGATGCGGGTGACGCCGATGCCGTACGAGCCCATCGTCACGGTGACGAGCTTGCCGTTCTCATCGAGCACCTTGAGGCCGAGCGCCTCGGCGTACTTGCGTCCGAGCTGGAAGACGTGACCGATCTCCATGCCACGGGCCAGCTCCACCGGGCCGGAGCCGTTGGGCGCGGGGTCGCCGTCCCGGACTTCCGCGACCTCGACGAAGCCGTCCGCCGTGAAGTCACGGCCGGCGACGAGGCCGAAGACGTGGTGGCCGTGCTCGTTGGCGCCCGTGATCCAGCCGGTGCCGGGGACGACGCGGGGGTCGAGCAGGTAGCGGATGTTCTGACGGTCAGGGAAGGCCTGCTCACCAAGGAACTGTCCATGCTGCGGGTGCCAGGGGCCGATGTACCCCTTCGTCAAGTACACTCCTGCGATCCCGTCAAAGAGACCTGGTTCGTTGGCCTTGAAGTCGTCCTCGTTGGCCGGCTCGACCTCGGCCGGGGAGAATGCGGCCTCCGCGCGCTTCTGGTCGACCTCGCGGTCGCCCGGCAGGCCGACGACGACGAGCTCGCGGCGGCCGTCGGGGTAGCGGAGCGCCAGCACGACGTTTTTCAGCGTGTCTGCGGCGGTCCACGGCCGGCCGTCGGGGCGCGGGTGGTTCGCGTTCGCGGCGTCGACGAGCGTCTGGATCGTGGCGGTGTCCGGCGTCGGGAGCACCTCGGCGGGAGCGAGCCCGTCGAAGGGGATCGCCTCGGGAACCACGGTGGTGAACGCCTCGACGTTGGCCGCGTAGCCGCCGGCCGATCGCACGAAGGTGTCCTCGCCGATCGGCGTCGGGTGCAGGAACTCCTCGCTCTTGGAACCACCCATCGCGCCGGCATCCGCCTTGACGATGACGTACTCCAGGCCGAGGCGCGTGAAGATGCGCTCGTAGGCGTCACGCTGGGCCTGGTAGCTGGCGTCGAGGCCGGCATCCGTGTAGTCGAAGGAGTATGCGTCCTTCATGGTGAACTCGCGGCCGCGCAGCAGGCCGGCACGGGGGCGCGCCTCGTCGCGGTACTTGTCCTGGATCTGGTAGATCGACAGCGGCAGGTCCTTGTAGGAGTTGTAGAGATCCTTCACGAGGAGCGTGAAGACCTCTTCGTGCGTGGGGGCGAGCAGGTAGTCGGAGCCCTTGCGGTCCTTCAGGCGGAACAGGCCCTCGCCGTACTCCTCCCAGCGGCCGGTGATCTCATACGGTTCACGCGGCAGCAGCGCGGGGAAGTGCACCTCGTGCGCGCCGGCGTTGTGCATCTCCTCGCGCACGATGCGCTCGATCTTCTCCTTGACGCGCAGGCCGAGCGGCAGCCACGCGAACACGCCTGGGGCTTGGCGGCGAATGTAGCCGGCCCGCACGAGCAGGCGGTGGCTGGTGACCTCGGCATCGGAGGGGTCTTCGCGCAACGTTCGGAGGAAGTAGTTCGACAGGCGTGTAATCACCCTCCCTACTTTACTGGCGCGCCCCTAGGCTGAGCGCATGCCGACCCGCCGCCCGCACGTCACCGCCTCAGCGGCGCAGACGGAGCTGGCCGCGGCGCTGGCCGAGCTGCGGATCTCGCTCGAGCTTCCCGACGAGTTCCCGGCGGATGCCGTGGCCGAGGCCGTCTGGGTGGCCACGCACCTCGAGCTGCCGCGGCACGACCTCACCGCCGTCGAGTTCGTGACGATCGACCCTGCGAACGCGACCGACCTGGACCAGGCCATGCACATCGAGGCGCTGCCGGGGCCGGCCGGCGGTTTCCGGGTGCGCTACGCGATCGCCGACGTTCCAGCGCTCGTCTCCCCCGGCGGTGCAGTCGACCGGGAGGCCAGGCTGCGCGGCCAGACGATCTACGCCGCCGACGGCCGCATCCCGCTGCATCCGCCCGCCATCGGCGACGGCGCGGGATCGCTGCTGCCTGGCGCGCCGCGCAGCGCCTACGTCTGGGATTTCACCCTCGACGCCGACGCCGAGGTGCAGCGCGCGACCGTGCGGCGTGCGCGGATCCGTTCCCGAGCCAGGCTGAGCTACGCCGAGGTGCAGCGTGCGATCGACGCCGGCACGGCGACCGGGACGCTGGCGCTGCTGCAGCCCGTCGGTCTCGCGCGGATCGAGCTGGAGCGGCGGCGGGGCGGCGCCAGCCTGAACTCCCCGGACGAGGAGATCGTGCTCGGCCCCGACGGCTACACGCTGCGGCGCCGCGAACCGCTGCCCGTCGAGGACTGGAACGCCCAGCTCTCGCTGATGACCGGCATGGCGGCCGCCTCCATCATGATCGACGGCGGAGTCGGGATCCTGCGCACGATGCCGGCGCCGAGCGAGGAGGAGTTCGCGAGCTTCCGCCGGCAGACCGTCGCCCTCGGCCTGCCGTGGCCGGATTCCCAACGCTACGGCGACTACCTGCGCGCCCTCGATCGGCAGAACCCGGCGGCGCTGGCCGTGCTGCAGGCGGCCACCAGCCTGTTCCGCGGGGCCGGCTATGTCGCGTTCGACACGTCGGCTGGCCTGCCGGCTCCGCGCGACACCGTGCAGTCGGCGATCGCGGCGCCCTACGCGCACGCGACCGCGCCGCTGCGCCGTCTCGTCGACCGCTGGAGCCTCGTCATCTGTGCGGCGCTCTGCGCCGGCGACACCGTTCCGGAGTGGGCACGGCACTCGCTCACTGAACTGCCGTCCATCATGGCGGCGAGCGCCAGACGCGCAGCCGATCTCGACGCCACGTCGATCAACCGCGTCGAGGCCGCGCTGCTCAGCGACGACGTCGGCCGGCGGTTCGAGGCCACGGTCCTGTCGCTCCGCGGCGACTCCGCGCGGGTGCAGCTCGCCGAGCCGGCTGTGACGGCCGAGTGCCATGCGTCGCGGCATCCGTCGCCGGGATCGCGCGTGAGCGTGTTGCTGCTCGCCGCCGACATCGCCAGCGGCAGCGTGCGTTTCGAGGCGGTCGAATAGCGGGCACGCTGATGTCTGATTTCCGCTACCGAGGCGCGCGTGCGCGTGTCAGTCTTGAGGCATGACCGAACGAACGGATGCCGCAGCCACCGCACTCTTCGCGGAGCGATACCGTGCCATGAGCTCGCGGGACGCCCGCTTCGACGGCCAGTTCATCACCGGTGTGCACTCGACGGGCATCTACTGCCGGCCGAGCTGCCCGGCCACGACGCCGAAGCCGGGCAATGTCTCGTTCTACCTGACCGCCGCCGCCGCTCACGAGGCCGGGCTGCGCGCATGCAAGCGCTGCCTGCCCGACGCCGTGCCGGGCTCGCCGGAATGGAACGTGCGCGACGACCTGGCCGCCAGGGCGATGCGGCTCATCGTCGACGGTGAGGTGGAACGCACGGGTGTTCCCGGGCTCTCCGCCCGCCTCGGCTACACCCCCAGGCACCTGACTCGCGTGCTGCAGGCCGAACTCGGCGCAGGTCCGCTGGCGCTCGCCAGGGCGCAACGCGCGCAGACGGCCCGTGAGCTGCTCGTGAACACCGAGCTGCCGATCAGCGACATCGCCTTCGCCGCCGGATTCGGCAGCGTGCGCCAGTTCAACGAGACGGTCTCCGCCGTGTACCAGCAGACCCCGAGTGCGCTCAGGCAGCGCGGTGCCGCCAGACGGGCGCGGCACGCCGTCGCCCCTCCTGCCGCGGCCGAGCAGGGCACGGCCGTCACGCTGCGGCTGCCGGCCCGTGCTCCGTTCGACGGCGCAGGGGTGCTCGGCTTCCTGGGCGTGCGCGCCGTCACCGGCGTCGAGAGCTTCGCCGACGGCGTCTACCGCCGTGCCGTGCGGCTGCCGTCCGGCGTCGCGACGATCAGCCTGCGCGTCGACGGCACGCCGTCCGCGCCCGTCGTCGCCTGCGATGCGACGCTCGACGAGCTCAGCGACCTGGCGCCGCTCGTCACCAGGGTGCGCCGCCTGCTCGACCTCGACGCGGATGCCGATGCGATCGACTCGGCGCTCGCCGCCGACCCCGCGCTCGCCCCCGCCGTCGCGGCCGTCCCCGGAATCCGCGTCCCTGGCAGTATGAGCCCGGAGGAGACGCTGTTCCGGGCACTCATCGGCCAGCAGATCTCGGTCGCCGCCGCCCGCACGACGCTCGGCCGACTGGCCGCTGCCCTCGGCGACCGGCTGCCAGATGCGCGGGGCGGCTGGCTGCTGTTCCCGACGGCCGAGCAGATCGCGGCGGGCGGGCGCGCCGTGCTGCGCGGCCCGGCGGCGCGCATCGACACGATCATGCGAGTGGCCGAGGCCCTGGCATCCGGAGAACTGCACCTCGATGTCGGCGAGAGCACGGAGGAGCTCACCGCACGGCTCACCGCGCTGCCTGGCATCGGCCCGTGGACGGCCGGCTACGTCGCGATGCGCGTGCTCGGCAGCCCCGATGTGCTGCTGACGAGCGATCTCGCGATCCGGCAGGGCGCTGGCCGGCTGGGGCTGCCAGGCGATGCGAAGGCGCTCGCCGCGCACGGCGCGGGGTGGGCGCCGTGGCGCAGCTACGCCGGCATGCACCTGTGGAGGGCGCTCGCCGGCTGAGGACTGCACCGCTTCGGCCTCGGGGCCGCCGCTAGTATGGCCCCATGGCTGTGACCGACGAAGCGATTCTCAAGATCAAGGACATGATCGTCTCGGGCAAACTCCACCCCGGCGATCGCCTGCCACCTGAGAAGGAGCTCAGCGAGGAGCTCGGTCTCTCCCGCAGCTCGCTGCGCGAGGCGGTCAAGGCGCTCGAGGTCATCCGGGTGCTCGACGTGCGCCGCGGCGATGGCACCTACGTCACGAGCCTGGAACCGGCGCTGCTGCTTGAGGCGATGTCATTCGTCGTCGATCTGCACGGCGACACGTCCATCCTCGAGATCTTTGCCGTGCGGCGGATCCTCGAGCCGGCCGCGACGGCGCTGGCGGCCGACCAGATCGACGACGACACGATCGCGGAGCTCGCGGCGCTCATCGCCGAGGTCGACGGCTCGACCTCGGTCGAGGGGCTCGTCGAACACGACCTGGAGTTCCACCGCCGCATCGTGGCCTCCGCGGGCAACAGCTACCTCTCCAGCCTGATCGACTCGCTGTCCAGCCACACCGTGCGCGCCCGCATCTGGCGCGGCATCACGCAGGAGAACGCCGTCGAGCGCACGCTCCACGAGCATGCGGCCATCGTCGCCGCGCTCGCCCAGGGCGACGCCAAGCTCGCCAGCGCGCTCACGGTCGTGCACATCAGCGGGATCGAGCACTGGCTGCGCGAAGCGCTCTGATCGCCGCAGACATCGGACGCTTGAAGGCGTTGCCCTTCACATCACGCGCATTTCTGGCATCCTTGTCTCAGTACATCGGATGAATGGAGCCCGGAACACATGATCGTCGCACTGCACTCTGAGATCCGGGCCGGGGCCGTCGACGGCTACCGCGCTGCCCACCTCACCATTCCGGAAGAACTCGTGGCGAGCTTCGACCGCTTCGGCATCCACGACTGGACGATCTGGCGTTCCGGCCACCGGCTGTTCCACCTGGTCGATTGCGACGACTTCGACGCCGCGCTCGCGGCTCTCGACGATGACCCGGCGAACGCGCGCTGGCAGCTCGACATCGGGCGTTACGTCGAGTTGTTCCGCGGCGCGGACGGCGAGGAGGGCTTCAGCCCGCTCGAGCAGGTGTGGGCCCTCAGCGCCCAGAAGGCCGCCACCCAGAACCCCAGCGCCTGATGGGTGTCATCGACGCGCACGTCCACGTCTGGGACACAGCGCGCTTCGACTACCCGTGGCTGTCCGGGATCCCCGCGCTGAATGCACCGATGCTGCCTGGCGACGTCGACCGCGCGGGCGGGCGTGTCAGCGGGATGGTCTTCGTCCAGGCCGATTGCGCGGCGGAGAGCTCGCTCGACGAGGCCAGATGGGTCAGCGGAGCGGAGTGGCCGGAGCTCGTCGGCATCGTTGCGGCGGCGAATCTGCACGACGAGTCTGCCCTGCCCGGCCACCTCGACGCGCTGGCCGAGATTCCGGGCGTCGTCGGCATCCGCCACCTGTTGCAGGGGGAACCGGATTCCGTGTTCGAGAGCGCGGCGGTGCGGAACAGCCTCGGCATGCTCGCGGAACGTGGACTGAGCTTTGACGCCTGCGTGCGGCACGATCAGCTGCCACGGCTCGTCACGCTGCTGCGCGGGCTGCCGACGCTCAGGGTCGTGCTCGACCACCTCGGCAAGCCGCCGATCGATGAGGGAATCGACAGCGACGCCGGCATCGCGTGGGCGGAGGCAATCGGCCAGCTCGCCGCGCTCGACGCCGTCACGGTCAAGGTCTCCGGGCTCACGGCTGAGACGCAGGATGCCGCGGCCCTCGACCGCAATGCCGGCGCGTTCATCCGACACACCGTCGAGAGCTTCGGCGCGGACCGGGCCATGATCGGCAGCGACTGGCCCGTGAGCGCGAAGCTCGGGACGGGCGGAACACTCGAGGCCTGGATCGCACGGGTTCACGAGGCCACCGGCGCCTCGGCGGCCGAGCGCACCGCCATCGAGGGCACGAGCGCGCAGTCGTTCTACGGTCTTCCGGGCTAAATACGGTCTTCCGGGCTAGAAGGGTGCTTCGTCGCCGTCCCACCAGCTTGGCCTGGCCCGCGCGAGCCGGGTGGCGGTGAACCCGGTCGGGGTCTGCACAGTGACAAGATCGTCCCCGGCGGGCGTCTGAGTCTTGCTGATTCTGATCTTGCTCAGTGTTTTGAGCCGGTGGTCGGGGGTGCAGAGCGGGATCAGGTTGTCGATGTTGGACGGGCCGTGGTCGCGAGCCCATTCCCGCACGTGGTCGATATCGGCCATCGCCGAGGAACAGTCGCAGCCGGGCCGGGCGCAAGACCCGTACTTGATGGTCAACCAATCCCGTTGGGCCTTCGTGGGCCGATACTTGTCGCGCTCCAGGTTGAGGAGTTCGCCGCTGATGGGGTCCGTGCCGGCCCGGCGGAACGCGGGGGCGTCGTGGAAGAGCTTCGCGGCGGTGACCGGGTCGATGGGGCCGTAACCGTGCAGGATGGCCGACTGGCCGCCCCGGTCCTGATCGTCCAGTCGGTTGTTGTTCAGGCCATTGTTGTTCAGGCCATTGTCGTTCAGGCCCAGGAGGCTGAGGATCGGCACGAGCAGGATCGGTCGCACCTTCGCGGCGGTCGGGGTGCCGTCCCCGGCCAGCCAGGCCGCGGCCAGGTCGGCGCGGATCTGCATCTGAGTGCGCCGCTGCACACCGAAAGCGGGACCAGGACCGGCGCCAGCGCCGGTGGCGCGGTCGGTTTCTGAACGGTGGATGGTGCGGGCCGTCTGTGAGAGGCGCTGGCTGATCCGGATGGCGTCGGGCGCGGAGAGGTAGAGATGCAGCCAGGCCATGCCGTCCTCGGCGGGCTCCAGCTTCACGCGCCTCTCGGCCATTGCCCGGCCGTGGCGCGCCTCGGCCGGTTCGGCCAGGAGGCGCTCCTGCAGGGTGCGCGCTTTCTGTCGGAACGCTTCCGGTGTCATGGTCGCGGCTGCGCCGGCCAGCAGAGCGTCATAGCGGGCGAGCGCGGCCGGGTCGCCGAGTCCGGCCAGATGCTGCACCGCGGCGGAGGCGTGAGCGTAACTGGTCAGTCCGGCCTGGAAGAGTTCCCACAGTTTCGGCAGGGAGTCGATCAACGCCCGACCCTCGTAGGCGCGGGTGCGAGCAACGCTTGTGGAGAGCTGGAGCTGCATGCCGGCGTCGGTCGCGGCGGCACGCTCGGCCAGCTCCCTGGCGTCCGGCTCCTGCAGGGCGCCCGGCCACAGATACACGGAGAGGTTGCGGCGGCTGGTCTGCACCGCCGCGGCCAAAGCGGCGAGCTGGGCGGCCATGGCCCGGTTCGCCGCGTGCTGGGCGTTCGCCGCCTCGGCAATGGAGAAGCCGACGGCCTCCGCCGCGGTCACAGCGAGGGGCGAAGACTCGACAGGGAGAACGAAGTCAGCGGCATCACAATCAGGAGCATCGAACTCGGGAGCGCCGGGATCATCAAAATACCAACCGACCGGGGCTTCCATGCTTCTTTGCATGGGTCATTTCTAGAAGAATGATACGAGGAAATCCAGTATTTTCTGAGATTTTATCGCATTTTTCTGTGAAACGGCGCCGGTGGCATCCGCACCACATTGGTGGCGGATGCCCCCGGCTCCAACACGCTCAGACCGCCTCGAGGGCGGCCCAGAGCTCCTCGGGAATCGGTGCGGACGCCCTGAGCAGGTTCTCGCGAACCGCCTCGGCGCGCGAGGTGCCGACGACGACGGTGGCGACCGCCGGGTGCCGTGCGGGGAACTGCAGCGCGGCGGCCGGCAGGTCGACGCCGAACTCGGCGCAGACGGCGGCGAGCTTCCTGGCGCGCTCGAGCACCGCGGCCGGCACAGCGCCGTAGTTGTAGCTGGCGTCGGCGGCCGGCGTGTTCGTGGCGAGCAGGCCCGAGTTGAACACGGCGGCGTCGACGACGCGCACGCCGTTCTCCAGGCACGCGGGCAGGAGCTCCTCGGCGGCGGGCTGCTCGAGCAGGGTGTAGCGACCGGCGATCATGACGAGGTCGATGTCCGCCTCGCGCACCGCGCGGGTGGCGACGGCCGCATCGTTGACACCGATGCCGATCGCGCGCACGAGACCCTCCTCGCGCAGGCGGGCGAGGGCGGGCAGTGCCTCAGCGAGCCCCCGCTCCAGGTCGTAGACGTCGGGATCGTGCAGGTACAGGATGTCGATGAAGTCCAGGCCCATGCGCTCGAGCGAGTCCTCGAGGCTGCGGCGAACCCCCGCCTCGCTGGGGTCGTAGACCCGCATGAGGTCGTTGGGAACCTCGAAGGCGTTCTCGTGGTCTGTGCCACCGGAGAAGTCCGGGTTCGGCACGAGCAGGCGCCCCACCTTGGTCGAGACGATGAACTCATCGCGCGGCTTCTCGCGGAGGAAGGCGCCGAGACGGCGCTCCGAGAGCCCGAGGCCATAGTGCGGAGCGGTGTCGAAGTAGCGGATGCCGCCATCCCACGCCGCCTGCAGCGTTTCCTGCGCCGTGGCGTCATCGACGCTCCGGTACAGGTTGCCGATCGAGGCGGCTCCGAAACCGATCGGACCGAAATCGAGTTCGCTCACGCGCTGACCTCCTGCCCGCGGTGCGCGCCGGTCCAGCTGAACTCGGCGATCGACGACGCGTGCATCTCTGCTCCGGCGCCGGGGGCCAGCGGAGCGCGGTAGTTGCCATTGTCCATCACGACGGGCGTGACGAAGTGCTCGTGCAGGTGGTCGACGAACTCGATCACCCGGCCGTCCTTGCTGCCGGAGACGGCGATGAAGTCGAACATGCTGAGGTGCTGAACGGCCTCGCAGAGGCCGACGCCGCCCGCGTGCGGGCAGACGGGGACACCGAACTTCGCGGCGAGCAGCAGGTTCGCGATGTTCTCGTTCACGCCGCCGACGCGCGCCGCGTCGATCTGCATGAAGCCGATGGCATCCGCCTGCAGCAGCTGCTTGAAGATGATGCGGTTCTGGGCGTGCTCACCGGTGGCGACCGGGATCGGGGCGATGCCGCGGGCGATCGCCGCGTGGCCGAGCACGTCGTCGGGGCTGGTGGGCTCTTCGACCCATGTGATGTCGAACTGCTCGAGCGCCTTGACCCAGGCGATGGCGTCCGCGACGTCCCAGCGCTGGTTGGCGTCGATCGCGATCGGGAATCCCTCTCCGCAGGTCTCGCGGGCGATCCGCAGGCGACGGATGTCGTCGTCGAGGTCGGCACCGACCTTCAGCTTGATCTGGGTGAAGCCGTCGGCGATGGCCTCGCGGCAGAGGTGCGCGAGCTTCTCATCGGAGTAGCCGAGCCAACCGGGGCTCGTCGTGTATCCGGGGTAGCCCTCGGCGAGCAGCTGCGCTTCGCGCTCCGCCCTGCCCGGTTCTGCCGCCCGCAGGATCTCGAGCGCCTCCTCCGGTGTCAGCGCGTCGCTGAGGTAGCGGAAGTCGACGAGCGAGACGATCTCCTCCGGGCTGAGCGACGCGAGCAGCTGCCACAGCGGCTTGCCCTCGCGCTTGGCGCGAAGATCCCAGAGTGCGTTGATCACGGCACCGATGGCCATGTGCATGACGCCCTTCTCCGGGCCGAGCCAGCGCAGCTGCGAGTCGTGCATGAAGAGCCGGGAGGTCGCACCCATGTCGCCGAGGAGCTCCTCGACGTTGCGGCCGAGCAGGTGGCCGGCGAGAGTCTCGATCGCGGCGACCTCGACGTCGTTGCCACGGCCGATCGTGAAGACGAAGCCATGCCCTTCGAGACCGTCCTCCGCGTCCGTGCGGATGACGAGGTAGGCCGCCGAGTAGTCGGGGTCTGGGTTCATGGCATCGGAGCCATCCAGCTGAAGAGACGTCGGAAAACGGACGTCGCTGGTGTCGACACTGGTGATGATGCTCATGAAAACCTTCCCTTGGGGTCAAGTGACTATAAACATCCGATCTTTGGCTTGTCAATCGAGAGCCTTTCGGAAACAATGGGGAAATCAGCGCCGTGAGTGCGTGCAAGAGTTCCGATGATTGGAAGTAGTTCAATGAGATTTGCCCGCCTGGGAGCCGTCGGTCGCGAGACGCCCGTCCTTGTCGACGGTGAGGTCAACTACGACCTCAGCGGCGTCACGCGCGACATCGACGGCGAATTCTTCGAGTCGGACGGGCCGGCCCGCGCCGCCGCCGCCCTGGCCGCCGGCGAGCTTCCCGTGTTCGAGGCGGACGGCGTCCGCGTCGGTGCGGCGATCGCCCGCCCCAGCGCCGTCATCTGCGTCGGCATGAACTACGCCGCCCACGCCGCGGAGTCCGGCTCCGCGCCGCCGGAGAACCTGGTCATGTTCCTCAAGACGCCGAACACCGTCGCCGGCCCGTTCGACACCGTCTCGATCCCCCGCGGCAGCACCAAGACCGACTGGGAGGTCGAGCTCGGCATCGTCATCGGAGAGCGCGCGAGCTACCTCGATTCCCCGGAGGACAGCATCAAGCACATCGCCGGATTCGTCGTCGCGAACGACCTGTCGGAGCGCGACTTCCAGATGGCGGTCTCCGGCGGCCAGTGGAGCAAGGGCAAGTGTTCCCCCGGCTTCAACCCGACCGGCCCCGTCGTCGTCACCCCCGACGAGGTCGACTACGCCAATCTGCGTCTGCGCAGCTGGGTCAACGGCGAGCCGCGGCAGGACTCTTCGACCGCCGACCTCATCTTCGACGTCGACTACATCGTCTGGCACCTCAGCCAGTTCCTCGCCCTCGAGCCCGGTGATCTCGTGCTCACGGGAACCCCGGAGGGCGTCGCGCTCTCCGGCCGCTTCCCCTACCTCGGCGCCGGCGACGTCGTCGAGGTCGAGATCGATGGACTCGGCCGCCAGCGACAGGAATTCGTGCAGGCCTGAGCGCCGCACCGAAAGGAATCACCGACATGACATCTGACACCACCCAGCCAGAACTCGCCGACCTCGTCGCCATCGTCACGGGCGGCGCCTCCGGAATCGGCGCGGCCATCGCAGAGCGCCTCGCCAGCAAGGGCGCCCAGGTCGCCGTCTTCGACCTGAACCCGGATGCCGCAGACCCCAAGCACTTCGCCGTGCCCGTCGACGTCTCCGACGACGCCAGTGTGCGCGCCGGCGTCGCCGCCGTCGCCGAGCGCTTCGGTCGCATCGACATCGTGATCAACAACGCCGGCATCGGCGCGCAGGGCACGATCGAGGCCAACGGCGACGAGGAGTGGCACCGCGTCTACGACATCAACGTGCTCGGGCTCGTGCGCGTCTCGCGCGCCGCGCTGCCGTGGCTCCGCCAGTCGCCGGCCGCCGCGATCGTCAACACCTGCTCCATCGCCGCGACCGCCGGGCTGCCGGAGCGAGCGCTCTACAGCGCGACCAAGGGCGCTGTGCTCTCGCTCAGCCAGGCCATGGCCGCAGACCACTTGCGTGAGGGCATCCGCGTGAACACCGTGAACCCCGGCACGGCCGACACCCCATGGGTGCAGCGCCTGCTCGGCTCGGCAGCCGACCCGGCGGCCGAGCGTGCGGCCCTCGAGGCGCGCCAGCCGCACGGCCGACTCGTCTCGGCCGACGAGGTCGCCGCGGCCGTCGCGTACCTCGCGAGCCCGCTCGCCGGCTCGACGACGGGCACCTCGATCGCCGTCGACGGCGGCATGCAGGGCCTCCGGCTCCGCCCCATCGCGTAAGCGCGACGCGCAGCGTCGCGAAAGGCGGCAGCCCGTTCCAAGGAAGCCTGCGGAACCGTCACCGCTGCAGGTGCGGCCATCGGAGCGTCGGGGCCACGATTCACGTCGACCCCGACGCTCCGGCGTATCCTGCGCGGATTATCTGTGGCTATCAGTCAACGCATTCTCGGATCTGCTGGTGAATAGATACAAGATAAATCTGCCGCTGGCCGATAGCGTAGAGAAGTGAAGTTTGCGCATCTCAGAGTCGAAGGCCAGTCCACCCCGCGTCTTGCGGTCACCATCGGCGGCGGCGCTCTCTTCCTCGACGAGGTGATGGACGAGGCCCCCGCCGATCTGCAGCAGCTGATCGAGCGCGGTGAGCCTGGCCTGGCCCATGTGCGGGCCGTCGTCGACCAGGCCGTCGCGCAGCGCGTGTCGCTCACCCCGGTCGACGAGCTCCGCCACGCTTCGGCCGTGCTCCGTCCCCCGCACATCCTCGCCGTCGGCGCGAACTACGCCGCCCACGCCAGCGAGCTGAAGCTGCGCAGCGAGAGCGCCATGACGGTGTTCGCGCTCTGGCCCAACTCGCTCACCGCGCACGAGGCGACAACCACCTGGCCGGGCGAGATCTCCCAGCAGGTCGACTACGAGGCAGAGCTCGGCGTGATCATCGGCAAGCCGGCCAAGAACGTGTCGGTGCGCGACGCCCTCGACTACGTCTGGGGCTACACGGTCGTCAACGACATCACCGCCCGCGACATCCAGTTCAGCGAGGCGCAGTGGTCCAGGTGCAAGTCCTTCGACGGCTTCACGCCCACCGGACCCGTCGTCGTCACGGCCGATGAGGTGCCGGACCCCCAGGACCTCTGGCTGACCACGAACGTCGACGGCCACATCCTGCAGGACGCCTCCAGCGGCGAGATGGTACGCACCGTCGCCGAGATCATCGCCTACCTCTCGCGCTCGGCCACGATTCCGGCCGGTACGCTGATCTCGACCGGCAGCCCGGGCGGCGCCGGCTACTCGCGCAAGCCCCCGGTCTTCCTCCGCGACGGATCAACCGTCACCGTCTCGATCGGCGGCATCGGCTACCTGACCACGCACTGCCGAGTCATCTGAGGCTGATCTCAACAGGAGAAGGCCGTCCACGGCCGCGTCGAGACCACGGCTCGCGCGAACGAGAAAGGCTCGGCCCGCGGTCTCCCGCGGGCCGAGCCTTTTTCGATGCTCTGGCGTTACTCGGAGGGCTCGCCCTGCAGATCGGTCACCGCGACGGTGGCGGCGGCGTCCATGCCCGAGAGCTTGCTCGGCTGCAGCTGCTCCATCACCTCGTCGCGGGTCATCAGGCCGGCCGCGACGACGAGGTCGGCGACGGGGTGACCCGTGCTGAGCGCGACCTTGGCGATCTTCGCTGCCTCGGTGTAGCCGATGAACGGGATGAGCGCGGTGATCACGCCGACGCTGGATGCGACCATCGCCTCGAGGCGGTCCTCGTTGGCGGTGATGCCGTCGACGCAGTTCACGCGCAGCGTCCAGCACGCCTGCGTCATCCACGCCAGGCCCTGGAACAGGGAGTGCGCGATCACGGGCTCGAAGGCGTTCAGCTGCAGCTGCCCGGCCTCGGCGGCCATGGTGACGGTGACGTCGTTGCCGGCGATCGCGTAGGCGACCTGCGAGACGGCCTCGGGGATGACGGGGTTGACCTTGCCGGGCATGATGCTCGAACCGGCCTGCATGGGCGGCAGGTTGATCTCGCCGAATCCGGCCTGCGGGCCGGAGGAGAGCAGACGCAGGTCGTTGCAGATCTTGGAGAGCTTGATGGCGCTGCGCTTGAGCGATCCGCTGAACGACATGAAGGCGCCGGCGTCGCTCGTCGACTCGATCAGGTCGGGGGCGCTCTCGATCTTGAGCCCGGTGATCTCGCTGAGGTGGCGCACGGCGGCTGCGGCGTAGCCGGGGTCGGCGGTGATGCCGGTTCCGATGGCCGTCGCGCCCAGGTTGACCTCGGCCAGCAGCCAGAGCGTCTCGGTGAGACGGTCGTAGTCCTCGCCCAGCGTCGTCGCGTAGCCGTGGAATTCCTGGCCGAGCGTCATCGGAACGGCATCCTGCAGCTGGGTGCGGCCGACCTTCAGGACGTTGTGGAAGTCGACACCCTTCTTCGCGAACGACTCCTGCAGCAGGCGCAGCTCGGCCAGCAGGTGGCGCAGCGAGAAGGCGAGGCCGACCTTGATGGCGGTCGGGTAGGTGTCGTTGGTCGACTGGCTGCGGTTGACGTCGTCGATGGGGTGCAGGATGTCGTAGCGCCCCTTCTCGTAGCCGGCGAGCTCGAGCGCGAGGTTGGTGATGACCTCGTTGGCGTTCATGTTGGTCGAGGTTCCCGCTCCGCCCTGGATGACACCGACGACGAACTCCTCGTGGCGGGCGCCCTGGATGATGCGCGTGCAGGCCGCGTCGATCCAGCGGCCCTTCTCCTCGGTGAGCGCGCCGACCTCGACGTTGGCACGGGCACAGGCCTGCTTGACCTGGGCGAGGGCACGCACGAGGTCGGGGTAGACCGAGATCGGTCGCTTGGCGATGGGGAAGTTGTCGAGTGCGCGCTTCGTGTGCACACCCCAGTACGCGTCTTCGGGAACCTCGACGGTTCCGAGCGAATCGCTCTCCAGGCGGAATCCGGGGCTTGCCTGCATGAGTGGCTCTTCCTGTGCTGCCGCGAAAGCGATGCCGGTGGCACCCTCCGCGAACGTTGTTGACGTGCTGCTGGGCGTGCTAGTCGACACGAACGGCTCCATTGCCTCGAGGTTGTGCGAGCCTGCGGCTCTCAGTTACCCATCAAGCCTATCGCGAGAGCCGTGCACGATTCCGGGCACCCGGCCGCAGAAAACGGCGCAGAAACGCCGTATGGCGCAACACTGTGCATGTTGCGCCACACGGCGGTCGGTTCTCGGCGGCGTTGCCGCCGAGCCGTTAGAAGCTGCCGAATGGCAGGAACGCGAACGGAATCATCACGAGACCGAAGAGCAGGGCGCCCAGGCCGATGAGCACGGAGCCGGCGAGGAGAGCACCGTTCAGCACGACGCCCCAGATGGCCATGGTGCGGCTGCTCGGTTCGCGCTTGAGCGCGAGGATGCCGAAGACAAGGCCGGCGACGGGCAGGAAGAAGGTCCAGCCTGCGACGATCGAGACGACGCCGAGCACGAGGCTCGAGATGCTCATCCACTGCTTCTCAGCCGCCGATGCTGGCGCGGATGCCGGAGCGGGAGCCGCGAATGGCTGGCCGCTGTTCGTGCCTTCGGCTGCCGGCGCGGTGGGCGCAGGCTCGGCGGGAGCCGACGGAACAACGGGGATGGTGGCGGACATGAGTGGTCTCCTTCGTATGCGGTGTGTGTGCCCGTTTCGAGCACATCAATAACGTTACGGAGCTTCCGCACAGCCAACTATGGGGATATCCCCCGGAATGGCCGGTGGGGCCTCCGCCGTAGCGAAGACCCCACCGGTCCGTGATGATTGCCGTTCGGCGCTAGGCGCGAGGCTCCGCGACCTCGTCGCGGCCCGCCCCGTCGATTCCGGCCTCGTCGATTCCGTCGCTGGCGAGCAGCTCCTCCTCGACCGCTCCCCCGTAGCCCTCCGTCTCCGGGTCGCCGTGCAGCCCGCCGGAGACGGCGTACTCCTCCTCCGGCGAGAGCACGAGGCGCTTGCGCCCCCACACCGCGAAGATGACCAGCATGACGGCGTAGACGACGACGATCGCGACGATCGCCGGCCCGAAGGTCGGGTTCAACAGGAAGCCGACGAAGATGAGCGCCGCGATGATCGCCGCGATGATCGCACCGGGAACGCCCCACGGGCTGATGTACGGCCGCTTGGCGTCCGGGAACTTCCTGCGCAGGATCACGAAAGCCGTCATCTGCAGCAGGTACGCCAGCACCGCGCCCCAGACCGCGATGTTGAGCACGATCTGACCGGCGACACCAGTCGACCCTCCGGCCGAGTCGACGACGACCAGTGCGATGAAGCCGATGATGCCGCCGACCAGCAGAGCCACCCACGGCGTCTGCCGCTTGCCGGTGAGCGAGAGGAACTTGGGGTAGTAGCCGGCGCGCGAGAGCGAGTACATGTTGCGGCCGTAGGCGAACATGATGCCCTGCAGGGATGCCAGCAGGCCGACGAGCGCGAAGAGTGCGAGCACGGCGGCGACACCGTCGCCGACGATGGCCCGGAAACCGTCGAGCAGTGGCTCCCCCGCCTTGCCGGTCACTTCGGCACCCAGGATTCCGGTGTTGAGGAACAGCACCAGGAGGCCGGTCACGATGAGTGTTCCGCGAGCCCAGAGACCGGCACGCGGGATGTCGCGCACCGGGTTGTGCGCCTCCTCGGCCGCGAGCGGCAGCTCTTCGATGCCGAGGAAGAACCACATGGCGAACGGCAGCGCGAACAGGATCGGCAGCACGCCGTGCGGGAGGAACTCGGTCTGGCCGGCATCCGGGGCGATGTCGAACAGTTTGTCCCAGCTGAACAGGCCGGAGCCGATCGCCATCACCGCGAACACCAGGAGGATGCCGATCGAGATGATCGAGACCACGATGGCGAAGCGGAAGGAGATCGCCGCGCCCGCCGAGTTCAGCAGGATGAACGCGACATAGAGGACGGCCCACCACACCCAGGCCGGCATCGAGAAGCCGAGCAGCTCCGTGGTGATGCTATTGGCGTACGCGGCCGAGAAGTACACGATCACGGCCGTCGTCGCGACGTACTCGATCGTCTCGGCCAGGCCGGTGACGAAGCCGCCCCACGGACCCATCGCCGCGCGGGAGAAGGAGTAGGCGCCGCCGGTGTGCGGCATGGCGGAGGACATCTCACCGATGGAGAAGATGAGGCCGTAGTACATGACAACGAGCACAGCGAAGGCGATCAGCATTCCGCCGAATCCGGCGAAGTCGATGCCGAAGTTCCAGCCGGAGAAATCGCCGGAGATGACCGCGGCGACGGCGAGACCCCAGAGGCCCCAGACGCCAGCGGAGCGCCTGAGCTTGCGCTTCTCGAAATAGCCGGCTTCGGCAGTCGTATAGGTGACTCCCGACACATTCAAGGTGTCTTTGGACATTCACGTTCCTTCGCGCTCTGGGTGCGACCCCTGCAGAAACGGGGCCGGCGACTGGGCAGGTGACTTGCTGGCATGACTATAGGGCCTGCAATGGTTCGACGTACATACCTTTAGCGGAAAGATTTTTGGCCATTCCGTCGCAGCATCGGCAATATTCACCCGGCACGCGACACAGTCCTGTGATGTAATGGTCGCCAAGCAAACCATTCTCGGTTCCGCCCACCTGGTTCTGTTCACTCTCGTTGCTGTCAGATCTCACTGAGGAGATGCGTATGACCCCCCGCTCCGGAAACCTCTCACTCGAAGAGCTCACCGCTCTGGTCAGGATCGGGGAGATCGACACGGTCATCGTGGCGTTCACCGACATGCAGGGTCGCCTGGTCGGCAAGCGCGTCTCAGCCAGGCTCTTCGTCGAGGATGCCGCGGAGCACGGCGTCGAGTGCTGCAACTACCTCCTCGCCGTCGACGTCGAGATGAACACGGTCGACGGCTACGCCATGTCCGGCTGGGAGCGCGGCTACGGCGACATGGCGATGATCCCCGACTTCGACACCTTGCGCGTGGTGCCGTGGCTGCCGACGACCGCGATGGTCACCGCCGATCTGCAGTGGCTCGACCACAGCCCCGTCGTCGCATCGCCCCGCCAGATCCTGAAGGCCCAGCTCGAGCGCCTCAGCGAACGGGGTCTCGTGCCCTTCGTCGGCACGGAGCTCGAGTTCATCGTTTTCGACGACAGTTACCGCCAGGCCTGGGCAAAGGGCTACCGCGAGCTGACCCCGGCATCCGACTACAACATCGACTACGCGCTGCTCGCCTCGACCAGGATGGAACCGCTGCTGCGCGACATCCGCAACTCGATGGACGCAGCAGGCATGTACTCGGAGGGCGTGAAGGGCGAGTGCAACCTCGGCCAGCAGGAGATCGCCTTCCGCTACGCCCACGCCCTGGCCACCTGCGACAACCACTCGATCTACAAGAACGGTGCGAAGGAGATCGCCGACGCACACGGCAAGAGCCTGACCTTCATGGCGAAGTTCAACGAGCGCGAGGGCAACAGTTGCCACATCCACATCTCACTGCGCGGCGCGGACGGCGAAGCGGTCTTCGCCGACGCAACGGATGAGCACGGGATGTCGAAGATGTTCCGTCACTTCATGGCCGGCCAGCTCGCCGCGATGCGCGAGCTCACCCTGTTCTTCGCCCCCAACATCAACTCGTACAAGCGCTTCGTCGACGGCAGCTTCGCCCCGACCGCCGTGGCCTGGGGCATCGACAACCGCACCTGCTCGCTCCGCGTCGTCGGACGCGGCCACGGAATGCGCGTCGAGAACCGCGTGCCAGGCGGCGACGTCAACCAGTACCTGGCCGTCGCCGCCCTGATCGCCGCCGGGCTGCACGGCATCGAGAACGAGCTTGAGCTGGAGGACGTCTTCGTCGGCAATGCGTACACCGGCGGCGCTGAGCGCGTGCCGAGCAGTCTGCGCGAGGCAGCCGCCCTCTTCGCTGAGTCGGCGATCGCCAGGGAGGCGTTCGGCGACGAGGTCGTCGAGCACTACCTCAACAACGCCGCCGTCGAGCTCGCCGCCTACGACGCGGCCGTCACAGACTGGGAGCGCATCCGTGGCTTCGAGCGACTCTGAGAGACCAACCGCCGCCCCGGTGATCGGCATCACCACCTATCTGGAGCAGGCGCAGACCGGCGTCTGGGATGTGCGGGCGTCGTTCCTGCCCAAGGTCTACATCGACGCGGTGACGGATGCCGGCGGCACGGCCGTGCTCCTGCCTCCGCAGCCGGTGAACCCAGCAGCGGTCCGCCGCCTTCTCGATTCGCTCGACGGGCTCATCGTCTCGGGTGGAGCCGATGTCGACCCGGCCCGCTACGGCCAGCAGCCGCACGCCAAGACCGGCGCACCCCGCACCGACCGCGACGACTGGGAGGACGCGCTGTTGACGGCGGCCATCGACGCCGAGCTGCCGTTCCTCGGCATCTGTCGGGGCGCCCAGATGCTCAACGTCGCACTCGGCGGCACCCTGCACCAGCACCTGCCCGACGTCGTCGGCAGCGAGAAGTACCAGCCGGCACCGGCCGAATTCGGCAGCGAGTCCGTGAGCATTGCGGCCGGCACCGCCCTCTCGACCCTGCTCGGCGATGGCCTCGACGTGCACGTCTACCACCACCAGGCGCTCGACCGGGTCGCCGACGGACTCCTCGTCAGCGCGCGGACGGCCGATGGCGTGATCGAGGCGGTCGAACTGCCGAGCGTTCCATTCGGGGTGGCCGTGCAGTGGCATCCGGAGGAGAACGAGGCGGACCGACGACTCTTCGCCGGCCTCGTCGCCGCCGCCAGAGAACACGCGAGCCAGAAGGAGCAGCAGTGAGCTACACGATCATCAACCCGGCCGACGAGAGCGTCGTGGCGAGCGTCGAGCACCTCGATCTCGAGGCGACGGATGCCGCCATCGCCCGCGCGGCGCTCGCTCAGCGGGCCTGGGCGCCCGTCGCTCCAGCAGACAAGGCCCGCGCCCTCCGCCGCTTTGCCGCCGCCGTAGACGCCGACATCGAGAACCTCGCGCAGACCGAGATGCGCAACTCCGGCCACCCCATCGCGCAGGCGCGCTGGGAGGCCGGCCACGTGCGCGACGTGCTCGACTACTACTCCGCCTCGCCAGAGCGGCTCTTCGGCAAGCAGATCCCCGTCTCCGGCGGTCTCGACGTCACCTTCAACGAGCCGCTCGGCGTCGTCGGTGTGATCACGCCGTGGAACTTCCCCATGACGATCGCGGCGTGGGGTTTCGCCCCCGCGCTGGCCGCCGGGAACGCCGTCGTGCTGAAGCCGGCGGAGTGGACGCCGCTCACGAGCATCCGTCTGGCGGAGCTCGCCCTCGAATCCGGCTTGCCCGACGGCCTGTTCCAGGTGCTGCCCGGCCCCGGATCCGTCGTCGGAGAACGCTTCGTGACGAACCAGACGGTGCGCAAGATCGTCTTCACGGGTTCGACGGCGGTCGGCAAGCGGATCATGGCCGGATGCGCAGGGCAGGTCAAGCGCGTCACCCTCGAACTCGGCGGCAAGAGCGCGAACATCGTCTTCGCCGACTCCGATCTCGAGAAGGCAGCGGCGACCGCACCGTACGGCGTCTTCGAGAATGCCGGCCAGGACTGCTGCGCCCGCAGCCGCATCCTCGTGCAGCGGAGCGTCTACGACCGCTTCATGGAGCTGCTGGAGCCCGCAGTGCAGGGCGTCGTCGTCGGCGACCCCGCGCTGGAGAGCACCGAGATGGGGCCGCTGGTCTCCCGCGCCCACTTCGACTCGGTGAGCTCCTTCGTTCCGGATGACGCACCGATCGCCTTCCGCGGCAGCGCGCCGGAGGGTGCGGGCTACTGGTTCGCGCCGACCGTGCTCACGCCGGAGCGCGGAGACCGCAGCGCCCGCGAGGAGATCTTCGGTCCCGTCGTCACGGTCCTTCCCTTCGACGACGAGGCCGACGCCCTCCAGCTGGCCAACGACAGCGACTACGGCCTGTCCGGCTCCATCTGGACCCGCGACGTCGGCCGCGCCATCCGCGTGGCCCGCGGGGTCGAGTCAGGCAACCTGTCCGTCAACTCGCACTCCTCCGTGCGCTACAGCACCCCGTTCGGCGGATTCAAGCAGTCGGGGCTCGGCCGCGAGCTCGGCCCGGACGCGCCGCTGGCCTTCACCGAAACCAAGAACGTCTTCCTCGCGGTCGACTGAACACCTGACGTACGAAAGAGAGAACCATGAACGCAATCGCTCCCATCGACCTGACCCAGCGTCTCGCCGGCAAGGTCGCCGTCATCACCGGCGGCGCCAGCGGCATCGGCCTCGCCACGGCGAAGCGCTTCGCCGCCGAGGGCGCCCGCGTCGTGATCGGCGACATGGACGAGACGACGGGCGCCGCGGCGGCCGAACTCGTCGGCGGCCTGTTCGTCAAGGTCAACGTCACCGACGAGGAGCAGGTCAACAACCTCTTCGACACGGCGGCAGCCAGCTACGGCTCGGTCGACATCGCCTTCAACAACGCCGGCATCTCGCCACCCGATGACGACTCCATCGAGACGACGGAGCTGCCGGCGTGGGAGAAGGTGCAGGACGTCAACCTCAAGTCGGTCTACCTCTGCTCCAGGGCGGCGCTGCGGCACATGGTCAAGCAAGGCAAGGGCTCGATCATCAACACGGCGTCGTTCGTGGCCGTGATGGGCTCGGCGACCTCGCAGATCTCGTACACCGCGTCCAAGGGTGGTGTGCTCGCGATGAGTCGGGAGCTCGGGGTGCAGTTCGCCCGTCAGGGCATCAGGGTCAACGCCCTCTGCCCCGGCCCCGTCAACACCCCGCTGCTGCAGGAACTCTTCGCCAAGGACCAGGAGCGGGCCCAGCGCCGCCTCGTGCACATCCCGGTCGGTCGCTTCGCGGAACCGGAGGAACTCGCGGCAGCCGTCGCGTTCCTCGCCAGCGACGACTCGTCGTTCATCACCGGCTCGACGTTCCTCGTCGACGGCGGCATCAGCTCGGCCTACGTCACCCCGGTCTGAGCAGTAGCCCTCACCCCCCCCCCCCCCAACCGAGCACCGCCCATTGGCAAGCGACCCTAAGCTGGAATGATGGTTGATTCACCGGACGCAGCACAGCACGGCCTTCTGAGCGCCGAGCTGTTGCTGCGCCCTGGGAAGACGGCGAACGCCTTCGAGGAGACGGTACAGCGTCTGCTGCAGACGATCCGGCTCGGGCTGATCGCGCCGGGCGAGAAGCTCCCGGCCGAGCGCGAACTCGCCGCAATGCTCTCGGTGAGCCGCGACACCCTGCGCGAGGCGATCGCCGCGCTCACGGAGGCCGGCTACGTGCTCTCCCGGCGCGGCCGGTACGGCGGGACCTTCGTCGTCGACCCCGTGCCGCGAGGCACGCCGACGGTCGGCGCGAACGGCGAGCTGCGCGAGCGCCGGGAGGTTCCGGTCGCCGAGATCGAGGACACGATCGTGCTCCGCAGCATCCTCGAGTGCGGTGCGGCCAGGCAGGCGGCCATGTGCGAGCTCAGCGGCGTCGACAGGGAGCGGCTCTGGCAAGCCCTCGAGGACTGTCGGGACGCCGCCCCGAGCGACTACCGCAGGCACGACTCCAGGCTGCACCTTCTGATCGCCGAACTCGTCGGCTCCCCCAGCCTGGTTCCGCTCGTGGCCGATGTGCGCATGCGTGTGAACGAGCTGCTCGACGACATCCCGCTGCTTGCCCCCAACATCGCGCACTCGAACGAGCAGCACGAGGCGATCGTGCGTGCCATCCTGCGCGGCAATCCGGATGCAGCGGCCGAGGCCATGAGCGAGCACATCGCCGGCTCGGAAGCCCTGCTGCGCGGCTTCCTCGGCTAGCACAACGCCAGAAACGACGAAGGGTCGGGTGCCAGCGGCATCCGACCCTTCTATGCGTCTCGACTACGCGCCGAGCATGGCCTCGATCGGGCCGCGCACGAAGTAGAGCAGGAAGCCGGCCGCGACGATCCAGAGCAGCGGGCTGATGCCCTTGCCCTTGCCGGAGAGCGAGCGGATGAGCACCCACGCGACGAAGCCCGCGCCGATGCCGTTGGCGATCGAGTAGGTGAGCGGCATCACGATGATCGTGAGGAACACCGGCAGCAGCACGGAGAACTCGCTGAAGTCGATGTCCTTGATCTGGGTCATCATCAGGGCACCGACGATCACGAGGGCGGCGCTGGCCACCTCGGAGGGCACGATCGAGGTGAGCGGGGTGAAGAACATGGCGATCAGGAAGAGCAGACCGGTCACGATGTTCGCGAAACCGGTGCGGGCGCCCTCACCGATGCCTGCGCCGGATTCGATGAACACGGTGTTCGAGGAGCTCGAGCTGAAGCCACCGGCGACCGCGCCGATGCCCTCGACGACAAGCGCGCTCTTCAGGCGGGGGAAGTCGCCGTTGGCGTCGGCCAGCTTCGCCTCGTTGGAGAGGCCGGTCATGGTGCCCATCGCGTCGAAGAAGTTGGTGAACACGAGGGTGAAGACGAGCATGAGGGCGGCCAGGGCGCCGATGCGCTCGAAACTGCCGAAGCTGACGTCGCCGACCAGGCTGAGGTCGGGAAGGCTGACCCACTGCGCAGGGAGTTCGGGGACGGAGAGGCTCCAGCCGCCGGGGTTGGGCTTGCCGTCGACGAAGGACGGGCCGAGCTTCATGACCGCTTCGACGATCACGGCGATGACGGTGCTGCCGACGAGACCGATGAGCAGTGCGCCCTTCACCTTGCGGGCAACGAGCACGCCGGTGATCAGCAGGGTCACGATGAAGACGAGCGTCGGAACGGTGGCGACCGAGCCCTCGACGCCCAGGCCGACGGGCGGCGAAGCGGCACCGGTGGAGGTGACGAAGCCGGCGTTGACGAGTCCGATGAACGCGATGAACAGACCGATTCCGACGGTGATCGCGAGCTTCAGCTGGATCGGGACGGCCTCGAAGATCAGGCGGCGCAGGCCGGTGGCGGCCAACAGCACGATGATCAGGCCGTTCACGACGACGAGGCCCATGGCCTCCGGCCAGGTGACCTGACCGACGACGCTCACCGCGAGGAAGGAATTGATGCCGAGACCGGCGGCGAAGCCGAACGGCAGACGGGCGATGAGGCCGAACAGGATCGTCATCACACCGGCCGTGAGGGCGGTGACGGCGGCGACCTGCGGGAACGCGAGCATGTCGCCGTTCACGTCGGGGTGGCCGCTCAGGATGATCGGGTTGAGGATCACGATGTACGCCATCGTCACGAAGGTGACGATGCCGCCGCGCATTTCGGTGCCGAAGGTGGAGCCGCGTCGGGTGATTTCAAAGTAGCTGTCGAGTCGAGACTTCAACCCTGTCGGTGGTGTGGTTGGCGTCTCAGTGGCCGTTGACTGCGAGATGGCTAGCTCCTTGCGCTGAAAAGGTGTGAATTCCCCGGCCAATTCTAAGGGTTTTGCCATCAAACGCACGAAATCGCCGCCAACACTCCCTACGATCGTCTGAGGCCATTCGCCGTCAACCCCCCTCACAGATCGGAATCTGCAGCATGCACCTGCCCTGGACGCTTCACGGCGATGGAAAGAACGTGGAGGCGAGCGCGGTCGTGCTCCCCGCGGAACGGCTCAGCTGGCCGCGCACGATCGGGCTCGGCACCCAGCACGTCGTCGCCATGTTCGGTGCAACGTTCCTCGTTCCGATCCTCACCGGATTCCCGCCGAGCACGACGCTGCTGTTCTCCGGTATCGGAACGATCCTGTTCCTGCTCATCACGGGCAACCGCCTGCCGAGCTACCTCGGTTCATCCTTCGCCTTCATCGCCCCGATCACCGCGGCAAGCGTCGGCACCGACCACAGCAACGCGCTGTTCGGCATCGTCGTCGTCGGAGCGATGCTCGCGGCCGTCGGCCTGATCGTGCAGGTCACGGGAACCGGCTGGATCGACGGTCTGATGCCACCGGTCGTCGCCGGTGCCATCGTGGCCCTGATCGGTTTCAACCTCGCCCCGGCCGCCGGCGCCAACTTCGCCAAGGCCCCGCTGACGGCGCTCATCACGCTCAGCGCCGTCATCCTCAGCGCCGTGCTGTTCCGCGGCATCCTCGGTCGGCTCTCGATCTTCATCGGTGTCGTCGTCGGCTACCTGGCCGCCGTGCTCTTCGGCGAGGTCAACTTCGACGCCGTCGCCGCGGCCCCCTGGTTCGGCTGGCCGACGTTCGCCTTCCCCGGGAACCCGTTCACCGATTCGGCCGTGCTGGCGACCCTGCCAGCGTTCATCCCGGTTGTGCTCGTGCTGATCGCGGAGAACGTCGGCCACATCCGCGGTGTCGCCCAGCTCACCGATCCGAGCGTGAACAAGCTCACCGGCCGCGCACTGTTCGCGGACGGCCTGGCGACGATGCTCGCCGGAAGTTTCGGCGGCTCAGGTACGACCACGTACGGCGAGAACATCGGCGTGATGGCGGCAACCCGTGTCTACTCCACCGCCGCCTACTGGGTGGCCGGCATCTTCGCGATCCTGCTCGGCCTCTCCCCCAAGGTCGGCGCCGTCATCAACACGATCCCTGCCGGCGTGCTCGGCGGCGTGACGACCGCGCTCTACGGCCTCATCGGCATCATCGGTGTGAAGATCTGGCTCGACAACAAGGTCGACTTCAACAAGCCGATCAACCAGTTCACGGCCGCGACGGCCCTGATCGTCGGCATCGCCGACTACACGATCAACCTGGGTTCGTTCACCTTCAACGGCATCGCGCTCGGCACGATCGCCGCCATCGTGATCTACCACGTGATGAACGCCGTCTCGCGTCTGCGCGGCACCGACTAGCCGGAGCCGGGCGCACCCGCGCCAGATACGACAGAACCGCCGTAGACATGTCTACGGCGGTTCTGTCGTATCTACGGCGCTACGGGGTTCAGCCCAGCAGGTGCTCGCCGATGATGAGGTAGATGCCGACGAGCACGGCGATGCCGCTGATGCCGAAGCAGACCCACGCACCGTACAGAGCGGCCCGCTTCTGGCCGGCGCTCAGCGGGCTCTTGCGTGCCGCCTTGGCCGCGCGCTTCTCCGCGTGGCGGAGCTCAGCCGGCGTGATGACGGTGATGGCGTCGGTGAATTCGGCCGGTGTGACGATGGGCGTGCGCCCTGACACCGTCAGCAGGCGAATGCCGAGTGAGAACGCCGCGACGACGATGCAGGTGCCGACGAGGGCGGAGATGAGGACGAGGCCGAAGGCCGACCAATCGATCACGGCTTGACCTTCTTCTTCGGCTCGGGGTTCGTGCTGATCTGGACGGCGAGGCCGGAGTCTGCCACCTCGCTGACGACGTTGTGGTGCGAGATCTCATTCCGGCGCGAGCGGAGGAAAATGCCCAGGATGACAGCGACACCGACGACGGTGTCGATGATGATGCCGATCGGGCCGAGCAGCGCGACAAACGCAGCGACCGCACCGACCGCGGCGGCGGCCGGCAGGGTCAAGAGCCAGCCGACGCCGATGCGCCCGGCCGTGCCCCAGCGAACGGTCGAGCCGCGGCGTCCGAGGCCGGAGCCGATCACGGAGCCGGAGGCGACCTGCGTGGTCGAGAGGGCGAAGCCGACGTGGCTGGACGCGAGGATCGTCGCGGCCGTTGCCGTCTCGGCCGCGAAGCCCTGCGCGGGCTTGACCTCGGTCAGGCCGGTTCCCAGGGTCTTGATGATGCGCCATCCGCCCATGTAGGTGCCGAGCGCGATCGCGATGGCACAGGTCACGATGACCCACCACTGCACATCGGAGCCGGCGGGCTGCGTGCCTGCTGCGACGAGGGTCAGCGTGATGACACCCATCGTCTTCTGGGCGTCGTTGGTGCCGTGGGCGAGCGCGACGAGCGAGGAGGAGAAGATCTGCGCGTAGCGGAAGCCGTCGCGCCCGTCGGGCTTGCCGTCGTAGCGTCGCGTCACGGCGTAGGCGATCTTGGTCGCCAGATAGGCGATGAGGCCCGCCGTCAGCGGGGCGAGCAGCGCGGGCAGGATCACCTTCGAGGTGAGGACCGCGAAGTCGATCGCTCCGGTCCCGAAGCCGACGAGGGCAGCGCCGATCAGGCCACCGAAGAGTGCGTGGCTGGAGCTCGACGGAAGGCCGAGCAGCCACGTGAACATGTTCCACACGATCGCGCCGATGAGGCCGGCGAAGATGAGCTCTGGTGTGATGAGGACACCGTCATCACCCTCTTTGATGATGCCGCCGGAAATCGTCTGGGCGACCTCGGTGGAGAGGAATGCGCCGACCAGGTTCAACAGGGCCGCGACGGTGACCGCGACCTTCGGCTTCATCGCACCGGTCGCGATGGGGGTTGCCATCGCGTTGGCGGTGTCATGAAAACCGTTAGTGAAATCGAAAAACAGTGCAAGCGCGATGACGAGCACGACGATCAGGGTGATATCCACCGGCGTCTTTCTTTAGGGGAAGAGGAGGTCGGTGAGAGTTCACCGGAAATTCACGAGGAATGGCTTGCCGAAATCGAAGAACTGCGGAACACCACGTCGATACTTACACCCGAATCGACAGAGGTCAACCTGAGTCTGGGTCAGTCAGATTGCGGAGTGGCGGAGAGTGTCGCATCCACGACGCTTGCGAGGTCTTCACCGAAGGTGAAGCTGCGGTCGACCCCTCCGCCCAGCAGCACCGCCGGCAACCAAAAGCGGGCGTCATCCCACATTTCCGCGTACGGAACGGCGTCCAGATCGAACCACTCAGGATTCAATTCATCCGATTCGCTTGGATGACGCTCCCACCGTTCGCACACGAACACGTGCGACGCCTGGCTCCACGATTCCCGGTGCGGGAAGTGGTAGCTGAGCCTGCCGCGGGCTTGCAGATCCTCCGGCCGCACGACGACGCCGGATTCCTCGGCGACCTCGCGCACCGCGGCATCCGTCGGCGTCTCCCCCGGCTCGAGTTTGCCGCCGAGGCCGACGAAGTTGCCCTGGCCGAGGCCGAACTTCTTGCGCCCGAGCAGTACCTGCCTGACGCCGCGCTCGTCGGTGCGCAGCAGGTAGACGACGCAGACCTCTGGCAGGGCGGGAGCAGACGACACGGCCGGGTTCCTAGCCGAAGAGGATGCGGGCCTCGTCGAAGCGGTCCTGCGGCACGGTGTTGAGCCCGCCCGTTGCCTCGGCGATGCTGACCGTCTTGATCTCGGTTCCCCGGAGGGACACCATGGAGCCCCACTGGCGCTCGTAGACGGCCTCGACGGCCGCCATGCCGAGACGGGTTGCCAGCACCCGGTCGTAGGCGCTCGGGGCGCCGCCGCGCTGAATGTGGCCGAGAACGGTCGCGCGGGACTCGATGCCGGTGCGCTCCTCGATCATCGGGGCGAGCAGCTCGGCGATGCCGCCGAGGCGCGGGCGGTTGAAGGCGTCCAGGCCCTTGTGCGAGTGCGCCTCGGTCATGCCCTCGAGGGTGAAGCCCTCGGCGACGACGACGAGCGGGGCACGGCCGCGCTCGCGCACGGACTCCACCCACTCGCAGATCTGATCGATGGACTGCGGCTGCTCCGGGATGAGGATTGCGTGCGCGCCGCCGGCCATGCCGGAGTGCAGGGCGATCCAGCCGACGTGGCGGCCCATGACCTCGAGCACCATGCAGCGGCCGTGCGAGTCGGCGGTGGTGCGCAGGCGGTCGATGGCCTCCGTGGCGATCTCCACGGCGGTGTCGAAGCCGAAGGAGTAGTCGGTGGCGGTCAGGTCGTTGTCGATCGTCTTGGGAACGCCGACGACGTTGATGCCGCCCTCGTCGTGCAGGCGGCGTGCGGCGGTGAGGGTGCCCTCGCCGCCGATCGCGATGATGGCGTCGATGCCGTTCTCATCGAGCATGCGCTGGATGTTCTCCGGCCCGCCGCCCTCGCCCTCGAAGGGGTTGGTGCGGCTGGAGCCGAGGATGGTTCCACCCTGCTTGGCGAGGCCGCGCACGTCATGGCGCGTGATCGGCATGATGTCGGCCTCGACGACGCCGCGCCAGCCGGAGCGGAAGCCGACGAACTCGGTGTCGTGCGAGATGACTCCCTTGAGCACGGCTCCGCGGATCACGGCGTTCAATCCGGGGCAGTCGCCACCGCTCGTCAAGATTCCGATCTTCATGCGCCCTACGACTCCTCTGTGCTTCTCATGCTGTGATTCCGACTCGCTCCGCGGCAGGGCTCTGCCGCGTCGCCGCATCATCGGGGCGTTTCGCTCGGTTTCGCGAGTCTACAACGAACCGTCGATGGCCTGCCGCAGCAGGTGCGCGAGCGCATTCTGCTGCACCGAGTCTGCCGCGACGGCCTCCTCGTCCGAGCCGTCGAGGGCACGCGCGGCGAGCCCCTGCTTGCTGTCGATGAGCTCGGCGATCTTCGCGTCGATGGTGTGCGCCGCGATGATGCGCCACGCCGTGACGGGCTCCTCCTGGCCGATGCGGTGCACCCGGTCGATGGCCTGCGTCTGCTCCGCGGCCGTCCAGCTGAGCTCGGCGAGCACGACGTTGGACGCTGCCTGCAGGTTGACGCCGACGCCGGCGGCCGTGAGCGAGCACACGGCGACGGAGACATCCGGATCGTTGTTGAACGCGTCGATCGCGGCCTGCCTGGCCACGGCGCTCTGGTCACCGCGCAGCGAGACGCTCTTCAGCTCACGCTTGGCGAAGGTCTCCTCCGCGGCATCCATGACGTCGATGTGCTTGGCGAAGAACACGACCTTGCCGACGGAGCGGGCCAGCTGGGCCGCGTAGTCGGCGGCGAGTGCCGCCTTGGCCTGGCCGATCTTGCGCACCATCGTGAAGACGTTGTCGCCGGACTTCGCGGCCTTCGACTCCTCGAGCTCGGCGTGGGCGACGGCCCGCACGAAGCCATCGAACTGGTCTTCGTCGAGCTGGCCGAGGCTGAGACCCCGTGAGGAGACGAGGGCCAGGAAACGGTCGCGCAGCCGGTAGCCGAGCTCGCGCTCGGCCTGGCGGATGGAGCGGCCCAGGTCGTCGTCGAGCTCGACGGGCAGATCGGCGATGCGCTTGGCCGGCAGATCGGTCGCGACGTCGACCTTGCGGCGGCGCACGATTCCCATGTCGATGACGGCGGCGCGCGCCTCGGCGTAGAAGCCCATGTCGGCCGGTGTCAGGCCGGACTCCTCGAGCTTGGCCAGCAGCGCCGGAGCCGGCTTGTCGCCGTTGATCCAGCCGAGGTACTGCCAGATGGCGCGGAAGTCGTCGACGTCGTTGATCAGCGGCGTTCCGGTGAGCGCCATCAGCAGGGGGTTGCCGCCCGGCGTGGTTTGGCGGATGCGTTCGGAGAGCGCGAGCACGTGCTTCGAGCGCTGCGACTGCAGGTTTTTGATGAAGTGCGCCTCGTCGACGACCATGCCGCGGAAGCCGAGGGTGCCGAGCCAGCTGCGGTGGCGGTCGAGCACGTCGTAGTTGACGATGACGACATCGGCGAAGGCGTCGAGGGTGTCGCCGTCACCGTGGATCACCGTTGCGCGGCGGTGCGGCGTCCAGCGCTCGACCTCGCGGGCCCAGTTCATCTTCACGACGTTGGGCACGACGGCGAGCAGGGGGTAGGCGTCGGCGACGGATGCCGCGAGCACGCTCTGCGCCGTCTTGCCGAGTCCCGGCTCATCGGCCAGGAGGAAGGTGCGGTGCCCCTGGCGGACGCTCTCGACGAAGCGCGCCTGGTGCTTCATCAGCTCCATGCCCTTGGGCGAGAGCCTGTCGATCTTCGGCGCCTCCGGCAGCTCCATCGTGGCCGCCTGCCCGCCGGATCCGTACTCGAAGGACTTGAACAGCGGGCTGAGCAGCTCCCAGTTTGCGAGGCGGCGCACCGGAACAACGGGGGCGGCAGCGCGCGAGAAGTCGGGGGCGAGGAACGGGTTGGCGAGCTGGCGGGACTTCACCGACTGCGGGATGACCTGGTTCTCGGGGACCACGGGCGCTGCTTCCGGCTCGCGCGTGATGATGAGCTCATCCGGGGTGAGTTCCGCACCGGACTCGAGCAGCCAGTCCCGACGGAACCGCTGCGCGACCGCGCCGACGGAGGCGTCCGGCTCGAGCAGGGTGATCAGGCTGGTGTCGCGGGCGGCGGTCTTCGCCAGGATCTGCGCAATGCCGTCGAGGCGCTTGAGCAGCTCGGCCCTGGTGGCGTCGCTGATCTCCGGGTCGGTCTTCACACGCGCGCGCTCCTCGCGCATCAGCAGTGCGATCACCTGGAACTTGGTGCGGTTGGTCGGCCCGACCTTGCCGCCCTGCGCCTTGGCCTCGACCTCGCGCACCTTGCGGGCGAGGATCGGGATGATGGGCGCCTCGTCGTCACGACTGCGGGTGCGCTGACGTGAGCGTCGCTGTTCGGGCATTGTTCTCCAACTCTCGGATGCCTGCGTTCGCCCTCGACCGGTCGCTGCCCGGTGATGCCCGCGAACTACGCGCCGAACCCATCCCCAAGCAGCGTGCCGTGCACGGTCGAGGCGGTGACAGGGTCTGCCGACGCGGTATCAGTGTACTGCGCCGCGCGGATTTTCACGCCTTAGTCGGAACCTTGATGAAAATTCCGCTTGCGATGAAGATGAGTGCGGCGACGAACTGCAGCGAAACCCAGCCCTGACCGTGTAGTTCGATGACGATGATCGGGTTCCACAGCACGGCGATCGGTGCCAGGCCGATGAGCCACCACCACGCCTTGCCCTGCACCGCGAAGACGCAGATGATCAGGGCGAGGATGCTGACGACGAAGCGCACGATCGTGAAGGCGTCGACGTCGAGCAGGGCAAGTCCGACCATGAGGGCGATCGCACCGAGGAGACCGGGGGCGAGAGCCGGCCGGGTGAACTCGGGAGCGGCCGGGGTGTTCCCCTTGCGGGCGACGGGGCGATTCGACATCCCCCCAGCGTAGACGCAAGACGCACAGCGTCATGAAAGGCGGCAGCCATCAATCAGGCACGCTCAGCGATCGCCACCGATGCGTGTGCTGTTTCGACCGACTCGCCTGATCGGAGCAGTAGCTACACGCCCCCTCCACCGCCACCGCCGCCACCGCCGCCGCTGGAGCCGCCTCCCCCTGAGCCGCCGCTGGAAGAGCTCGAGCCGGAGCTGGACCATGACGTGCTCGACGCGGTCGCGAAGCTGCCGACGCCCGCCGAGAACGCCGCGACGTTGAATCCGCTGCGCCCGCTGTACCAGCTCGGGTCGGTGCCAGCGCGTTCGTAGAGCGATGCGAGCTCCGCCGACCATTCCTTCTCCTGCCCGAACAGCACCGAGTACGGCAGCAGCTTCTCGTGCAGCCGGAGCACCTGGTCCGGCGAGACCGGGCCGGGCGATCCGGCATCCGCCAGCGCCACGCCGGCCGTCGCCACTCCGCTCGCCACGGGGTCGCGGAGCGCCCCGCTCGGGCTCTGCAGCATCCGCAGTCGATCTGCCTCCGCGAGCCGGATGAACAGTTCGAGGCCGCGCAGCTGTTCCTTGGCGATCGCGCCCTGCCTGGTCAGGGGGCGGACGTCGATGAGCAGGATCAGCACAAAGACGGCCGCAACGATCGAGGCGAGCATGACGAACACGGGCCACACGCCGCCGCGGTCCGTGTCCAGGGCGATGATGCTGCCGATGACGGCGACCACCGCGGTGATCAGCACGACCGCCGCGAGCGCGATGCGCCCGCCGACACCGACCGGGCGTCGGAACCCCGCTGCCGTCGACCGTGCACGCGTGCTGCGACCGACAGAGACGAGCGCGCTGGCCAGCGCGCTGTCACTGGAGCCGAGCTTGCGCCTGGCGCCCGGTGCCGCGTTGTCGCCGAAGAGCGCCGCGAGCACGGGGGCGCCCTCAGCCGTGACGAGCGCGGGATCGTGCAGCTCCAACTCGAAACGCTTCTTCTTGGTCTCGATGATGCGCACGGCGCCGTTGACGGCGAGGTCGAGGATCGTCGCCGTGACCCCCTTGGTCTCGGCCCCGAGCAGCTCGGCGGCGAGCAGGGGGTCGACGCCGGGCGGCGACTCGTACTCGGCGATGACCAGCCCGCGCCCGGCCGCGCTGCGCCATCGGGTGCGCCTGGCCACGATCGCGGCGATCAGCCCGGCGACGCTGACGATTCCGGCGCCGAGCCCGATGAGTCCAGGTGTCGATGCCGCGAGAGACGCGTCTCTCGGCACAAAGGTGCCCGGATCGAACGCCATGGCCACGCTGAGATTCTCGAAGGCCCCGAGATCGGCGGCGCCCACCATGATCACCGGCGGCAGACTCTCGCCCACCACCAGCTGTTCGCACCGCGTCGTCGACCCCTCCGGGCCGCGGTAGCAGGCAACGTCGCCGGTGAACGCATCGCCGAGTGCGTCATCCATCGTCACGACCGCGTTCACCCGGTCGAACGGCTGGGCCCAGCCGGTGCCGTTGACGTCCCAGTAGAACTCCTGGACGTCGCTGTCGTCCGGATCGAGGGTGACGTTGTTCTGGGTGTAGCGGATGACGTAGCTCTGCGCGCCGTGCACGTAGCCGTCAGCGGCGATCGTCACCAGCAGGAATTCGTCGTCCTCGTCGTTCTCCTGCTCGAAGCCGCGCGCGACGCCGTTCTCGTCAGTGACGCTCAGCACCCGGACATCGGTGGGGTGGCCGTCGTAGCGGAGCGGGATGGCGCGACGGATGCCGCGGTTCTGATCGATCTCGGGGAAGACGGCGACCAGTGTCTCCGTCACGGCCAGGGTCGAACGGCCGTCGCTGTCGCGGCCGAGCAGGTACTCGGCATCGAGCGAGGCGAAACGGAAGTCATCGACTCCCAGCTTCGGACCAAGCGCGGCCACGGCGTGCTCGTCTGATGCTGTGGCCGGCTGGGTGATGAGTGCAGGCCCGACCGCCGTTGCGAGGAACAGCGCGGTCATGATCATGGCGCTGCCGAGCTGAATGACGAGACGCCTCATGCCCCAACAGTAGCGGTGCCGCGTACCCGCCCCCGGTATCGAATCCGGCGGTAGTCTTGCAGGGTGATCGAAGACATCAAGAAGCGCGCACTGCACCGCACCCGCATTCTCGAAGGACAGATGCGCGGGCTCGAGAAAATGATCGAGAACGAGGACTACTGCGTTGACATCATCACGCTCTCGCTCGCCATCCAGAAGTCGCTCGGCTCGTTGAACAAGCTGCTCGTCGAGAACCACCTGCGCACCCACGTGACGCATCAGTTCGAGGCCGGCGGCGAGGAACGTGACGCCGCCGTGACCGAGCTGCTGAAGGTGTTCGAGCTCAGCAACAACCGTGGTTGAGGCGCAGAGCGAACGTCAGCTGCTCGACGCCTCCACCTCGGTGGCGCGCCTGCAACAGCTGATTCGCATTCCCACCATGTCGCGCTCCGACCCGGCCGACACGGATTGGGCGGCCTTCGACCGGTTCCGCGCGCTGCTCGCCGAGCTCTACCCGCTCACCCATGCCACTCTCGAACTCGAGCTGATCGCCGGGCACTCCATGCTGTTCCGGTGGCGCGGGGCCTCGGATGCCGCCCCGATGGTGCTGATGGCGCATTACGACGTCGTCGCCGCGACCGCGGAGGGCTGGACCCATCCGCCATTCGACGCCGTGACCGTCGGTGACGGCCCAGACCGGATGATCTGGGGCAGAGGGACCCTCGATGACAAGGGCGCGCTCGTCGCCATCATGGAGGCGGTCGAAGCCCAGATCGACGCCGGATTCAGCCCTGCCAACGACATTTACCTGAGCTTCGGCCACGACGAGGAGACCGGCGGCAGTGGCGCGGTCGCCACCGTGGAGACGTTGCGGGCCCGCGGCATCCGGCCCGGCCTCGTGCTCGATGAGGGCGGCGCCATCGTGCGCGGCGTGCTGCCTGGCCTCACGCGACCGAGTGCGATGATCGGCGTCAGCGAGAAGGGCATCACCCACCTCACGCTGAGCGTCGAGCAGCAGGGCGGCCACGCGTCGACTCCCCCGCGAATGACGGCGACGCTGCGGCTGGCCCGCGCGATCACCCGCATGCACGCGCGCCCCTTCCGCGGCAGCATCAACCCGGCCATCGCCGAGATGCTCCGCACCGTCGGCGCGAATTCCTCCGGGGCGCTCTCCGCCGTGTTCCGGCACCCGCGGCTGTTCCGTCCGCTGCTGCTCGCCGCGCTCGGGCGCATGAGCGACGAGACGAATGCCCTCGTGCGCACAACCGCCGCCGTCACCCAACTGAGCGGGAGCATGGCACACAACGCGCTCGCCGAGCGCGCTGTCGCCACCGTGAACGTGCGGGTCGCCGTCGGGTCGAGCGTCGCGGAGATGGTGCGGCACGTGCGCCGCGCCATCCACGATCCCCTCGTGCAGATCGACGTTCAGGACGCCAGCGAGCCATCACCGGTCTCGCCGATGTCCGGTGCGGAATGGCAGTCGATCGTCGATGCGATCGCCGCCATCGATTCCGAGGTGCTCGCCACCCCCTATGTGCAGACCGGTGCGAGCGACAGCCGTCGCTTCACGGCGATCTGCGATGCCGTCTACCGTTTCACGCCGTTCGAGATGACGGCGGAGCAGCGCGCGACGCTGCACGCCGCGAACGAGCACATGCACGTGGACACCTGGGTGCGCGGAATCGGCTTCTACCGCCACCTCATCGCCGCGCGCTGAGGTCAGCGACCGACCGTGGCGCCGCTGGCATCGACGGCGATCGTGTCGATCGGTGTCGTCACGATCGGCACGGCGAAGAGCCGTTCGATGGCGGGACGCAGCTCGTTCAGCCAGCTCTCGTAGCCGGGGCCGGTGAGGTGCAGCCCGTCCTCGCTGTGCAGTGGGCCCAGCGCGCCCCGGTCGTCGGCGAACACCGGCCAGAGGTCGAGGTATTGCGCCCGCACCGTCGCCGAGAACTGGCGCAGGTGTCTGTTGATGTCGCGGATGGCCGGCGCGAACTCCGGCTCACGAGGCAGCACAGACTGCACGAGCAGGCGGGTCTGCGGCAGACGCTTGTGCGCGGTCACGAGGATGCTCTCGATGTTGCGCACGACGTGCTCAACGGACTTGCGCCAGGCGAGGTCATTGGTGCCGATGAGCAGTGCGATCGCATCGGGCTCCTCGGCCAGGAGCATGTCGATTCCGGCCAGCACATCGGCCGTCGTCGCGCCGCCCGTGCCGTGGTTGTGAACGTTGAACTCCGGGAACCACTCGTCCCAGCGTCCGCCCGCGGTCAGGCTGTCGCCGACAAACGTCAGTGATCCGGTCATCATGGCCCTCCCTTGACCATCATCACCCCGAAGGCTGGAGATTGGCTAGATGATGCGAAGCACAAGCACAGATTCGGCAGGCACTTGGCTTCGGTCGCGGCCTCGTGCCTCGGCTGCTCCCTCAAGCCAGCGTGGGTCTCCGCGAGCCAGCGTGAGTTTCCGCACTGTGAACCTCTCTCCGCACGCTGGCTTGAGCAAGCGCGTCGACGAGGAACGAGGAGGCGCGCCTGCGAAGCCCCGAGCGCGTACGCGAAAACGGTTGCCCGGCATCCGGCCGGTCACGCAGCGCACTCGGCTTCGGTCGCGGCCTCGTCCCTCGGCTGCTCCCTCAAGCCAGCGTGAGTCTCCGCGAACCAGCGTGGGTCTCCGCGAGCCAGCCCGAGTGTCCGCACTGTGAACCTCTTCTCCGCACGCTGGCTTGAGCAAGCGCGTCGACGAGGAACGAGGAGGCGCGCCTGCGAAGCCCCGAGCGCGTATGCGAAAACGGTTGCCCGTGACCTATGTGCCGGGGGCGTTGTCGGCGAGCCAGCCGTCGAGGTCGCTCGGGGTGTCCGTGATGATGCCGTCGACGCCGAGCGCCTGCACCTCCGCCCAGCTCCGCTCCGAGTTCAGCGTGTAGCAGACGACACCGATCCCGACCTCGTGCAGACGTTGCAGCGCCTGCGGTGCTGCCGTCACCGACTGCGCCGTCGTGCCGAGCGCGAGAACGCCGAGGCGCAGCGCCATCGGCACGGGATCGGCAGGCAGTTCCCGGATCAGCAGCATCCTGGGCTGCTTCGGCGCCGCACTCTGCAGATTCTGCAGCGTCTCGATGCTGAAGCTCTGCAGCAGCACGCGCGATCCGACGCCGGAGCGTTCGATCGCCGCCACGACGATCGCCAACTGCTGCGGCGTCCAGTCGGCCTTCAGCTCGACGAGGAGCCGCTTGTCGTAGCCGCCTGCCAGCTCCAGGAACTCGTCGAGGCTCGGCATCCGTGTGTCGACGAAGTCCTCGCCGTAGAAGGCACCGACATCAAGGCGCTTCAGCTCGGCAACGTTCAGATCGGCGACGCGTTTGGGCGAGCCTGTCACGCGCTTGAGCGTCGTGTCGTGGAAGATCATCGGAACGCCGTCTCGGCTGAGCTGCACGTCTGTCTCGACGAACTGCATCGACGGGTTCTCGAAGGCCGCCGTGAATGCCGCGATCGTGTTCTCGGGTGCGACCGAGCGGTCGCCGCGGTGACCGGCGATGAACGCCGCGTCCCCCGGCAGCCGGAGCGAGCCGAAGACATCGGAGGCGAACACCTCGGGGGCGCCGGGCGTGAGGACCAGGGTGTTGAGCAGGGCGAGCGACGTAGCCGTGGCGAGGATCGCTGCAACCCGAGCTTTCACGTGGTGACCTTTCGACCGTTCCGCGCCCCATCGCGCGGTCTGATAGTCGAAACACTAGCGCAGCCGTTATCTTTTCGTTACTCAAAGAATAGAGCCGCCGCCACCCCAGATCGGGTGGCGGCGGCTCTCCCAGCGGCCAGCGCTCAGCGGCGTTCGCGGGCGTCGACGATCCGGCGCCTAGATCAGACCCTTGGTGTGCCAGACGGTCTTGGTCTCGGTGAAACCGGTGATGCGGCCGAGCGTCGGTGCCGCGGCATCCGCGCCGTTCTCCGGCGTGAACACGCGCTTGAGCGTGTCGGCCGCGGCCACCTGCAGCGAGATCCAGTCGAGGTCTCCCCCGCCGACCAGGTCGATGGCGTTGACGTCGGCGTGGCTGGCCAGCCAGGGCGCGATCTCGGCAGGCGAACCGGTGAGGATGTTCACGACGCCGCCGGGGACGTCGCTCGTCGCCAGCACCTCGCTCAGGCTGATCGCGGCGAGCGGCAGCTTCTCGCTGGCCACGACGACGACGCTGTTGCCAGCGACGAGGGCGGGAGCGACGGCCGAGACGAGGCCGAGCAGCGAGCTATCCTGCGGCGCGATGATCGCAACGACGCCGGTCGGCTCCGGCACCGAGATGTTGAAGTACGGGCCGGAGACCGCGTTGGCGTTGCCCGCGACCTGCACGTACTTGTCGGCCCAGCCGGCGTACCAGACCCACCGGTCGATCGCCTCGTCGACCTGGGCGGATGCCGCAGCAGCGGTGACGCCCTCCGCATCGCGGATCTCGGCGACGAACTGCGCACGGCGCCCCTCGAGCAGCTCGGCGATGCGGTACAGCACCTGCCCGCGGTTGTAACCGGTCGCGCCTGCCCAGCCTCCGACGGCCGAGCGGGCGGCCACGACGGCGTCGCGGGCGTCCTTGCGGCTGGCGAGCGCCGCGTTGGCGAGGAACTCACCGTTGGCAGAGAGCACCTCGTAGGTGCGGCCGGACTCGCTGCGCGGGAACTTGCCGCCGATGTAGAGCTTGTAGGTCTTGGGAACGGCGAGACGGGTCATTTGCTGGCCTTCTTTGCGGTCTTGGCCTTCGGGGTAACGGCACTGGTTGAGGCTGCACTGGTGGTTAAGGCATTGGCGGCCTTGGCCGCCGCCGCGGTGCTACTGGAGGCCGGCTTCAGGTACGCGGCGAGGCCGTGACGGCCGCCCTCGCGGCCGTAGCCGGACTCCTTGTAGCCGCCGAACGGGCTGGACGGGTCGAAGCGGTTGAAGGTGTTCGCCCAGATGACGCCGGCGCGCAGCTTGTCGGCCACGGCCAGGATGCGGCTGCCCTTGTCGGTCCAGATGCCGGCGGAGAGGCCGTACGGCGTGTTGTTGGCCTTGGCGATCGCCTCGGCCGGCGTGCGGAACGTCAACACGGAGAGCACAGGGCCGAACACCTCGTCGCGGGCGATGCGGTTGCTCGTCGCGACGTTGGTGAAGATCGTCGGGGCGAACCAGAAGCCGTTCTCCGGGATGGCGCAATCGGCGGTCCAGCGCTCTGCGCCCTCCGACTCACCGATGTCGCTGAGCTCGCGGATGCGCTCCAGCTGCTCGCGGCTGTTGATGGCGCCGATGTCGGTGTTCTTGTCGAGCGGGTCGCCGAGGCGCAGCGTCGAGAGTCGCGCCTTCAAGCGATCGACGACCTCGTCGTGGATGTTCTCCTGCACGAGGAGGCGGCTGCCGGCGCAGCAGACGTGCCCCTGGTTGAAGAAGATGCCGTTGACGATGCCCTCGATGGCCTGGTCGATCGGAGCGTCGTCGAAGACGATGTTCGCGGCCTTGCCGCCGAGCTCGAGCGTGAGCTTCTTGTCTGTACCTGCCGTCGAGCGGGCGATCATGCGGCCGACCGCGGTCGAGCCGGTGAACGCTACCTTGTTGACGTCGCCGTGGTTCACCAGCGCCGAGCCGGTGTCGCCGGCCCCGGTGATGATGTTGACGACGCCGGGCGGGAGGTCTGCCTGCTGCAGGATCTCGGCGAAGATCATTGCGGACAGCGAGGTGGTCTCCGCCGGCTTGATCACGACGGTGTTGCCAGCGGCAAGCGCAGGGGCGATCTTCCACGCGAGCATCAGCAGCGGGAAGTTCCACGGGATCACCTGGGCCGCGACGCCGAGGGATGCCGGGTTGGCGCCGAGTCCGGCGTGGTCGAGCTTGTCTGCCCAGCCGGCGTAGTAGAAGAACCAGGCGGCGACGAGGGGCACGTCGACGTCGCGGCTCTCCTTGATCGGCTTGCCGTTGTCGAGGGTCTCGGCCACGGCGAGCTCACGGGCGCGCTCCTGCACGAGACGGGCGATGCGGAAGAGGTACTTGCCCCTGTCGCTGCCCGACATGCGCGACCACGTCGTGTCGTATGCACGACGGGCGGCCGCGACGGCCAGGTCGACATCCGCATCGGAGGCGTGCGCGATGGTCGCGATGTGCTTCTCGGTGGCCGGGGAGATGGTCTGGAACGGAGTGCCGCGCCCCTCGACGAACTCGCCGTCGATGAACAGTCCGTAGTCGCTCTTCAGGTGCAGGATCGCCTGCGACTCTGGAGCAGGTGCGTATTCGAGGAAACTCATTGTGTCTGGTCCTTAGTCGATCGTCACGTAGTCGGCGCCGGAGTAGTGCCCGCTCGCCATCTTCTGTCGCTGCATCAGCACGTCGTTCAGCAGGCTGGAGGCTCCGAAGCGGAACAGGTGCGGCGTGAGCCACTCCTCGCCGACCGTCTCGGCAACGGTCACCACATACTTGATGGCGTCCTTGGACGAGCGGATGCCGCCGGCCGGCTTGACGCCGACCTTCTCGCCCGTGAGGCGGTACCAGTCGCGCACGACCTCGAGCATCAGCAGGGTGACGGGGAGGGTGGCGGCGGGGGCCACCTTGCCCGTTGAGGTCTTGATGAAGTCGGCTCCGGCAAGGATCGCCAGCCAGGAGGCCCTGCGGACGTTGTCGTAGGTGTTGAGCTCGCCGGTCTCCAGGATCACCTTAAGGTGGGCGTAGCTGCCGTCCGGGCGCTTGCACGCCTCCTTGACCGCGACGATCTCGTCGTAGACGAGCCCGTAGCGACCGGAAAGGAACGCGCCGCGGTCGATGACCATGTCGATCTCGTCCGCTCCGGCGCGCACGGCGTCGGCCGTGTCCTCGAGCTTGATCGAGCGCGAGGCCCGGCCGCTCGGGAACGCCGTCGCGACGGCGGCGACACTGATGCCGCCGTTGTCAGGGTCGCCGTGGGCAGCGCCGAGCGCCTCGACGGCGTACGGGACCATGTCGCCGTAGACGCAGACGGCCGCGACGCGCGGGCAGCTGGGGTCTCCGGCATCCGGTGTCATCGCCTTGGCGACGAGCGAGCGCACCTTGCCTGGGGTGTCAGCACCCTCGAGGGTCGTCAGGTCGATGAGCTTGATGATGGTGTCGAGCGCCCACGCCTTGGACGTGGTCTTGATGGAGCGCGTGCCGAGTGCCGCAGCGCGCTGCTCGAGGCCGACGGCGTCGACTCCGGCGATGCCGTGGAGGTAGCGGCGCAGATTCGCGTCGCTTGGTTCACCGCCGATGAGCGCGAGCGCGCGTTCGGTGGGAATGATCTGGGTGCCTGTCACGAGGTGTCCTCACTGTTTGGGCGGTTGTGTTGAGTGTTGAGGGGTGCTGCTCTGGCCTACTGGCCGAGGAGGGCGTTGGCCGTGTCTTCGTCGGTCACGAGGACCTTGCAGAGCCCGCTGCTCACGACGGCCCCGGCCACGGCGTGTTTGGCCGCTCCGGATATGACCGCGATGGTCAACGCGGCGTTGCGCAGATCGTCGAGCCGGAGCCCGACGGTGCGGTCATCGAGCGCGGGGTCGACGATGTTGCCGTTGCTGTCGATGTAGCGACCGATGACGTCACCGACCGCGCCCTTGCGCACGAGCTCGCTGACATTCTCCGCCGTTATGTAGCCGCTGTCGACGTGTACGGAGTTCTGATCGGCCGCTCCCGCGCTGAACAGGTAGGCGTTGGCCGTTCCCGCCATTTCGAGCACGGCGGCGACGGAACGGTCGGCCTCGATGGCCCGCTTGGTCTCGATGCGCTCGAGGATGGCCGGGCTCGGCAGCAGAGTCGCCTGGCCGCTGGCCTTGCTGGCGATCGTGACGGCCGTGGTCGCGGCGGTGCCTGCACGCCGGTTCAGGCTGACGCCGCCGTTGATCTGCACGACGTTGACGCCAGGCGCCCAGCCCTGCTTGAGGTGGATGGAGACGTCGTGCAGCGTGCGACCCCAGCTGAGGCCGAGTGTGCGCGGGATCGGGCGGAGCGAGGTGAGGTAGTCGGCGGCGGCCTGCGCCGTGCGCGACTGCAGCTCGTCGTCGTCGGCAACGCCGGCGGAGGAGACCACGACGGCATCCTTCAGGCCGAGCTTCTCCCGGAGCTTCCGCTCGACGGGAAGCCGGCGTGCCCGGGGGTGCACGATCTCGATGCGGATGAAGCCGTTGGCTTTGGCCTGGGCGAGCAGACGCCCCACCTTCCAGCGCGTCAAACGCAGTATCGAACCGATCTCGTCCTGCGTCTTGTTCTCTTCGTAGTACAGCTCCGCAGCACGGATCGACAACAGTTCGTCGCTCTCGACCATCACTCGCCTTTCCTCTCTTCCAGAGTAGGCCGGACGCGGCGCGCATCGCAACACTCGTAGCCGTCTCTGCTCATATGAGCAGGACGGATGCCCCCGCCGCGCACCCCTATGCTCGATGCATGCCTGCATCCCTCGCCATCGCCCTTGACATCGGCGGCACCAAGGTCGAAGCCGCGCTCGTCGATGAGCACGGCGCCGTCCTTCCGTCGAGCCGCCACCGCTTCCCCACCGGGCGCGGGCAGAGCGCGGAGGAGCTCGCCGAGAGCGTGCGCTCCGCGATCCGCGGTGTTCTCGCCATGCTGAGCGGGCCGGATGCCGCATTTGACGCGGGCCTGGTGCGCGGCGTCGGCATCGGTGCGGCCGGCCCGATCAACCTCGGCGCCGGGCGGGTGTCTCCGCTGAATCTGCCCGTGTGGCGTGACTATCCGCTGCGCGAGCTCGTCGCCGACACCGTGCACCCCGTGCTGCCTGGCATCCCGGTGACCCTGCGCATGGACGGCCTCTGCATCACGCTCGCCGAACACTGGGTCGGGGCGGCCCAGGGCTACGACAACGTCATGGGCATGATCGTCTCGACCGGTGTCGGGGGCGGCCTCGTGCTCGGCGGCCACACCGTGCCTGGCCCGAGCGGTAACGCCGGCCACATCGGCCACGTCGAGATCGGCGGGCACGACGACCCCTGCCATTGCGGCGGCCTCGGCTGCCTGGAGGCCGTCGCGTCCGGCCCCCGCACGGTCGAGTGGGCCAACGCCCAGGGCTGGAGCGGCAGCACGGGCGAGGAGCTCGCCGCGGCCGTCCTGGCCGGTGACCCGATCGCCGTGCGCGCCGTCGAACGGGCCGGCCGAGCCGTCGGGCGCGCGATCGCCTCGGCCGCGAGCCTCGTCGACCTCGACGTTGTCGCGATCGGCGGCGGATTCTCACATGTGAGCCCGCTGCTGTTCGAGCACGCCAGGGCCGCAGTGGCCGAGCGCGTCGAGTTCGGCTACGTCACGCGGGTGCTGATCGTGCCGTCCGGGCTCTCCGGTGACGGCCCCCTCATCGGCGCCGCCGCGCTGATCCACCGCGCCGCCCTCGTCGCCTAGCAACAGCCGCCGCGACGGCTGCGGCTGCGGCGCGCGGCTCAGCGGTGGGCCGGGCCGTCCTCCAGCATGTGCGGGCGCGCGACCACCGATCCGGCGAATGCGCAGACCACGGCCGTCGCCATGAGGAAGAGCAGCGGCAGGCTCCAGCCCGAGCTCAGCTCGTGGAACACGCCGACCAACAGCGGGCCGAGCGCGCCGATCGTGTACCCGACGCCCTGGATGAAACCGCTGAGCGCGACGGAACCCTCGTGCGTGCGCGTGCGCAGATTGATCAGCACGAGCGAGAGCGGGAAGATCAGCGGCCCGAGCCCGGCCAACGCCACCCACAGCCAGGTGAGCTCTGCCGGAACGAGCAGCAGTCCCAGGTAGCCGACGATGAAGAACGCGACCCCGAGGTAGACGAGCACCCCGATGTGGCGGAGCCTCGCCGCGAGCACGGGAATCACGAGTGCGGCCGGAAGCCCCATCGCGGCGTAGAGCGAGAGCATCGCCCCCGCCTCTGCCGGCGTCTGCCCCGCGGTGTCGACGAGCAGCGCCGGCAGCCAGGCGAACATCGCGTAGGCGTTGAGGGAGGACGTCGCGAAGACGACGGCGAGCGACCAGCCGAGCGATGACCGCCAGACGCGCACCAGGAGCTCCGGCCGCGCCTCCTCCGGGAGTTCTGCGCCGCGCGTGCGGTGTCCGATCATCAGCGTCACCCACGGCAGCAGCGCGAGCATGCCGAAGACGGCCCACATGCCGAGCGAGAACTGCCAGCCAGCGGCCTCCGCGACGGGAACGGCGAAGAGCGGCGGGATGAAAGTGCCGACGGAGAGCGCGGTGGCGTAGAGCGTCGTCATCAGGCCGACGCGATCGGGGAAGTACTTCTTGACCAGCGGCGGCAGCAGCACATTGCCGACTCCGAGGCCGGCGAAGGTGATCGCGCTGCCGAGCAGCAGCATCGGCAGCGACACGGAGAGGCCGCGCAGCGTGTGGCCGACGACGATCGCGACGAGCGCGGCGATGAGCACCGGCTCGAGACCGAAGCGCCGAGTGAATACGGGCGAGAGGATGCCGAACAGCGCGAAGCACACAGGCGGGAGCATGCCGAGGACGCCGAGGGCGATCGGCGAGAGCGGGATGTCCTGTGTGATCTCGGCGGCGATCGGCGAGAGGGCCGCGACGGCCGTGCGCAGATTCAGGGCGACGAGCAGGATGCCGAGCAGCGCGAGGGTTCGCCCCGCCCAGAGAGGTCGGGCGGCTTGATCGGTCACCTATGAAGTCTAGGCTTGCTGGCATGAGCGATCTCGCCAAGCACCTTCCGCTGAGCCAGCGCGAGCGCGGCGACGAGTCCCAGCTCAGCGCCGATCGCTCCGCGGAGCTGAGCGCGGTGCTCACCCGTCTGGCCGACATCATCGAACGGATGCCGGCCGCCGACTGGCACGCGCAGAGCGCCCGCCCCGGCTGCTCGATGGCCGAGACGGCCACTGTGCTGCTCTGGCGCCTGCAGACCCCGCCCGGCGTCCGCCGCGCCGCCCTCCGCCGCCAGCTGCTGCGCACGCCGCTGCGGGCAGCGCGCGCCCTGGAGCTCCGCGTGCGGGCGAGTCCTGCCCGCTCCCCCGAGACAGCCGTCGCCGAGCTGCGTGCCCTGGCTGCGGCGCCCGGCCACGCCCGCGTCGCCGAGCTGGCGGCATCCGTCTGCGCAGCGCTCGACATCGCGAGCCCGCAGGGCATCGCGCTCGGGCTCAGCCCGATCGCCTCCGGCTCCGTCGCGCTCTACCAGCTTCAGCGCGCGCCGTACGCGGTGAAGGCGGCGGCCCGTGGCCACCGTTTGCGCGCCGTCGACGCCGAGTGGAGCGTCGGCTTCGGGCCGGCGCTGGAGTCGGACGCAGAGTCGATCCTGCTGTTCCTGTTCGGGCGCGCGCACAGCGTCCCCGGCGCCTGAGCGCGCAGGCCGGCCGAGCGCGCGGACGGCCGCGCACATCGCGTCCGTAACTCAGGCAGGATGGGGCCCAGCGACCGGATTCGCCCCGTCTGGCGGGCGAGCTGTCGGACTGCCTGAGTTACTGACACAACAGGGCGGCCGAATGGCGCGGTGGCGACGGCGGAGCGGCGCGCGGCCCGGCCGCGGCTCAGGCGGTGGCGAGGAGTGCGCGCGCCTTCTCGACGTCGTCGCCGATCTGCTCGATCAGCGGCTCGATGCCGGTGAACGCGACCATGCCGCGGATGCGCTCAGCGAACTCGACCTCGACGCAGTGCCCGTAGAGATCGAGGTCTTCGTCGATCACGTAGGCCTCGACCTGCTTGTGCGGAACGCCCTCGAATGTCGGGTTGTTGCCGACGGAGATGGCGGCGGGGAAACGCACGCCGTCGTCGACGAGCCACCCGGCGTAGACGCCGTCAGCGGGAACGAGGCCCTCGGACTCGGCAGCGAGGTTGGCGGTCGGATAGCCGAGCTCGCGACCGCGTGCCGCCCCGTGCACGACCTCGCCGCGCACGGTCGGGATGTGTCCGAGCAGGCGGGAGGCACCGGCGACGTCGCCGCTGTCGAGCAGCTCGCGGATCCAGGTGGAGGAGATGCGCCGATCGCCGTCCGGGTGCACATCGTCGATGACGTCGACGGCGAAGCCGAGCTCGGCGCCCATGCTGCGCAGCAGCTCGACGTTGCCTGCACCCCGCGCCCCGAAGCGGAAGTCATGGCCGACGAGCACGCGTGCGGCGTGCAGCGTGTCGACGAGGATCAGGCGCACGAAATCCTCGGCCGGCAGCGCGGCCAGTGCCGCATCGAAGCTGAGCATGAGGGTTGCGTCGACGCCTGTCCCCGCCAGCAGGTCGAGCTTCTGCCTGATGCTGACGAGCGCCGTCGGGCAGTCGTCCGGCGCGAGCAGGGCGAGCGGGTTGCGGTCGAAGGTGACGACGACCGAGGCGAGCGTTTCGGCATCCGCCGCCCGCAGCATGGCGTCGATCAACGCGCGGTGGCCGGCGTGCACACCGTCGAACTTGCCGATGCTCACCGCCGAGCGCGCCCAGTCGGCTGGCACCTGCTCGACGCCGGAGAAGATCCGCATCATGCGGCCCCGGATGTCGCGGCCGCGCGTTCCGACGCGCGCACACTGGCGAGCCACCACAGGCCGAGCCATGGCAGCACAAGGGGAATGAAGAGGTAGCCCATGCCGAAGACCGACCACACGGTCGCCTCGGGGAAGAGCTCCGGCATCGCGATGCTCAGCGCGCCGACGACGATCACTCCGACGGCCTCGAAGCCGATCGCGATCCACGCCACCCTGTTCCACACCGGGCCGGGCGCGATGAGGGCGATCGTCGCGACGATGTAGACCAGAGCCGCGATCGCCGAGAGGGTGAACGCCAGAGGCGCGGTGTCGAAGCGTTCGATGATCTGCACGACCGAGCGCCCCGTCGCGCCCAGCGCCAGAATGGCGTAGACCGTGATCAGAAGTCGACCGACTCCGCTTGAGCGGCCGACTCGGGGACGGGAGGAGGGCTGAACAGTCACAGTCGTCAATTATCGCAGGAGTGGGAGCGCCCCGCGTCACACACCCTGCACGGTCCAGATCTGCAGCATCCGGTAGAGCATCACGGCAACGGAGAGGGCGGCGACACCGAGGATGACGGTGCTCCAGCGACTCCGTTCGATCAGCGCCCAGAAGCCGGCCGCGATCGGCAGCAGCATCGCCGAGATCAGGTAGACGTAGAACTCGAGCACGCTGCCAGACGCCTCGTTGCCGGTCAGCGGTGCGACGATCGCGATCACCAGCTGCACGATGAGCAGGAGCTCGACGACGCCGAGCGCGCCGAGCACGAGGTCGCTCGGGGGCTTGCCTGCGAGGCCGCGCACGATGGCGATCAGCCCGGCGATCACGGCGACGGCGATCTGCAGATAGGTGAACCACTCGATCATGCGCCGGCCACCACATCGCTCGGGAAGTTGACGACGGACTTGCCGATGCTGCCGTCGGCTCCGCGCAGCTCGAGGAGGCCGACGAGGCGGCCGTCCGGCGCGATCGCCGCGCGCAACGCGCCCGGCGTCGTGATCGGCTGGGTGCTGCCGCGCTGGGCCGCGTCCACCTCGATGCGCTTGCCGTGGCCGAGGTCGATGGCCTGCTGCTCGCTGAGCTCGAGCCGCTCGAACAGTCGGGCCGCGGCGTCGGCGGGTGGGATCAGGGCGGTGGCTACGTCGATCGAGTCGAGCTCGCCGGCATCCGCGACGGAGAACGGTCCGATCCGGGTGCGTCGGAGTGCCGTCAGGTGGCCGCCGACGCCGAGGTCATCGCCGAGGTCGCGGGCGAGGGCGCGGATGTAGGTGCCGGAGGAACAGACGACCCGCACCTCGAGGTCGAGGTAGCCGTCGACGACGGTGCTGCCGAGGAGTTCGAACTCGGAGACGGTGACGGCGCGCGATTTCAGCTGCACCTCTTCGCCTGCCCGCACGAGCGCGTACGCGCGCTTGCCGTCGACCTTGATGGCGCTGATCGAGCTCGGCACCTGTTCGATGTCGCCGCTGAGGCGTTCGATGCCGGCCGCGATCGCCGCCTCGTCGATGTCGGCCGCGCGGGCCGCGGGCACCGCGCCGATCAGTTCGCCCTCTGCGTCATCGGTCGTGCTCGCGGCACCGAGGCGGATGGTGGCCAGGTATTCCTTGTCGAGTCCGACGACGTAGGTGAGCAGGCGGGTCGAGCTCTCGACCCCGAGGACGAGCAGGCCGGTGGCCATCGGATCGAGGGTGCCGGCGTGGCCGACCTTGCGGGTTCCCGCGAGACGCCTTGTCCTGGCCACGGCGTCGTGACTGGTCCAGCCCTGCGGCTTGTCGAGAAGGAGGATGCCGCTGCTGCTCACGACTCAAGGCTAACATCGCGCTCGTGTGGCCCCGTGCCCGGCCGGCCGACCCTCTACGCTCGAATCATGAGAATTGCGGTGATCGGGGCCGGTGCCCTCGGCGGCACCTTTGCCGCGCTGCTCAGCCGAGCCGGCCACGAGGTCGAGGTGACCGCGCGCGGGGCGCAGCTCAGCGCGATCCGGGAGCGCGGGATCCGCCTGAGCGGAGGCTTCGGCGTGGCCAACGCGCGCGTCGCGGCATCCGAGACCCTCAGCGCACGCCCCGATCTGGTGCTGCTCTGCACGAAGGCGCAGGATGCCGAAGAGGCGCTGGTGCAGAACGCCGCAGCTCTTGAGGGTGCCGCGGCGCTCGACGGCGGCGGCGGGCTCGACGGCGTGCCGGTGATCGTTGTGCAGAACGGCCTCGACGGCGTGCAGACCGCAGAGCGCGTCTTGCCGAACTCGGAGTGCTTCGGCCTGCTCGTGATCATCGCGGCCAACTACACGACGCCGGGCGAGGTGCGCGTCACGACGGCGGCGCCGAGCTACCTCGGGCGCGGAACGGGGCCGGCCGACGCCGAGACGCTCCGCTGGCGGGGCGTGCTCGCCGAGGCCGCGCCCGTCATCGCCCAGAGCAACTTCGTCGGGGCGCAGTGGACCAAGCTCATCGTCAACATGCTCAACGGCCTTCCGGCAATCACGGGCCTCACCGTGCAGGAGGTCGTCGCCCACCGCGGGCTCCGGATTGCGCTGACCCGCAGCATGCGCGAGGCCGTGCAGGTCGGCATCGCCAGCGGCGTGCGCTTCGGTTCGCTGCAACGGCTCAGCGACGCGCGGCTCCGCCTGTTCGCGCACATGCCGCTGTGGCTCGGCCAGCTGCTGCCGCTGTCGATGAAGCGGCGGATGGGCAACGTGCCGAACCTTGGGTCGACCCAGCAAAGCCTCCGCCGTGGGCAGCGCACCGAGATCGACTACCTGAACGGTGCCGTCGAGCGGGCCGGCCTGGTCGCCGGGGTCGCAACACCTGTGAACGCCGCGATCACCGCGCTCGTGCACGAGGTCGAGCAGAGCGGCGAGTTCCTCTCCGCCGCGCACGCCATCGGTCGCATCAACGCCTTCGGCTGAGTCTCAGCGCCCGCTGGCCCGTGGTGCTCAGCAGCTGTCGGCGAAGATGCGGCGGGGCAGCGCCGGCTCGGAGTTGTCGATGATCGCCGTTGCCTGCGTGCGCGGGGAGGCCTCGGCGAAGTAGAGCCTGTCGGCATCCCCGTCCGGCCCATCGACCGGTGCGCTGTCGAGGAAGACGCTGTAGTTCCAGAGGCCGCGCAGCTCCGGTCGGTTGATGAAACGGCCGTCGATGATCAGCGTCGCGTCGATCGGGCCCGTCTCCCACTTCGGCAGCACCTGGATGCCGCGCCTGGGGTCGAACGCCTTCGTCACGAAGCCGGTGCTGCCGCCCATCCGAAACGGTTCGATCAACACCCGGCGCAGCAGTGAGTAGTCGAAGCCGTAGCGGTAATAGCGCTCAGCGGTTTCCTCGCCGAACTTCGCCTGCTCATCGCGAGAGCGGTGGAACCATTCCAGGCTCGCCCGGAACACCGGGTGTTTGCGCTCCTCCAGCACCGCGGCGAGGTCGTCGCCGAACGCCGTCTTGCCGCTCTGCAGCGCGCCGTCGATCGCGACGATCGTGCGCCCGCGGCCGTAGTTGTGCATGATCTCATCGGCGAGGCCGCGGAGGAAGCGAACACGGGGGGTGAGGACGAGTTCCATGCCTCGAGCCTACGCCGGGCGCACACCAGGCGGCCCTGCCGGCTCCGCCGCTCCCGTCTACGCTGGAAGGGATGACTACCACCGCCGCCGCAACCGCCATACCGGAGACGATCGTCGCCTGGTTCCACGAGAACGGCCGTACCCTGCCGTGGCGCGAGCCCGGTTTCAGCGCCTGGGGCACCCTGGTGAGCGAGTTCATGCTGCAGCAGACCCCGGTCAACCGGGTGATCCCGCACCTGAACGCCTGGCTGGAGCGCTGGCCGACGCCGGCGGATCTGGCAGCCGCTCCCCCGGCCGAGGCTCTGCGCGCCTGGTCCAGCCTCGGCTACCCGCGCCGCGCACTCTGGCTGCACGCCGCGGCCGTCGAGATCACCGAGCGCCACGGCGGCGTGGTGCCGAGCGACGTCGACCAGCTGCTCGCCCTCAGCGGCGTCGGCGACTACACGGCGAGGGCGGTTGCGGCCTTCGCCTACGGCCTGCGGCATCCCGTCGTCGACACGAACACCAGGCGCGTGATCGCGCGTGCCGTGCAGGGTCAGGCCGAGCCGGCACCGCCCAGCCGGGCCCGCGACCTCGCCGCGATGGAGGAGCTGCTGCCGGAGGGGCTCGTCGACGCGCGCGACTTCAACGCCGGAATCATGGAACTCGGCGCGCTGGTCTGCGTCGCCAGGACGCCCCGCTGCGGCGACTGCCCGATCCGCGAGCAGTGCGCCTGGATCGCGGCAGGATCCCCCGCCTACCTCGGCCCGCGCAAGAGCGTGCAGAAGAAGTTCGAGGGCTCGGACCGCCAGGTGCGCGGGCTCATCATGAAGGAGCTGCGCGCGGCGCACAAGCCGGTGACGGCAGCCGAGATCGACACGGTGTGGCCGGATGCCGCCCAGCGCGAGCGTGCGCTGCGCGGCCTTATTGCCGACGGGCTCGCCGTGGCATCCGCCGAGGGCGGCTACACGCTGCCGCACGAGTAACCAGCACGCATCCACGGAATCGGCCTGGCTGGCGTGGGCCCGCGAAAACTGCACGGGCCCGGAGTATTCACCGGGCCCGCGCGGTTAATGCGGGCCAGACTGCACGGGTGCTCCTCGGCACCGTCGGGCAGCTACACGCCGTGGCGCAGCGCCGAGATCGGCTCGATCCTGCTCGCCTTCGCCGCCGGGTACGCACCGGCGGCCAGCCCGACGAGGGCCCCGAGCACCGCACAGCCGAGGACCATCGGCAGGTCGATGATGGGCGTCCACTGCTGCACGAGCGAGACGCCGACGACCGCGAAGACTCCGAGGGCCGCGCCGATCAGACCGCCGAGCAGGCCGATCACCACCGATTCCAGCATGAACTGGGCCCGGATCTCACGCCGGGTGGCACCGAGAGCGCGGCGCAGGCCAATCTCGCCGACACGTTCTGACACCGAGAGCAACGTGACGTTCGCGATGCCGAGACCACCGGCCAGGAGAGCGATCAGGCCGAGAATCAGGAACACGACATTGACGTCGGCCTGCACGCTCTCCTGCAGCTCGGATCCCGTCTGCGGGGCGACGACCTCGAAGTTGTCCGGAGTGTTCGGGTCGAGGGCGATCGGCGCCTGCTTGCCGACGACGCCACCGGCACCGACCGCGATTCGGACGTGCAGTTCCTCGGCCGCGCGCAACCCGAAATCGGCCTGGGCCGTGCCAGCGGGAATGATCACGGCGTCGAGCATGTCGGTGCGGCGCTGCATCTTGTCGACGATGCCGATCACCGTGTACGAGCGATCGCCGATGAAGATTGCCGGTTGCCTGTCGATGCGGTTCACACCGAGTTCCTCGGCCGCCCGCGTGCCGAGCACGACGACGCGGTCGGCCCGCTCATCGTGGCCGGCGTCGAAGAACCGCCCGGTGACGATGCGGCCGCGCACGGCATCGAGCAGACCCGGCGATGCCGCGAGCACAGCCGGCCCGCTTGTCTGGGCCGCGGACGGATCGTTCACCGGGACCGAGGTGATCCGTTGCCCTGCAACGTCGACGGCGCCGACGAGGCCGGCCTGTTCGACACCGACGAGGCGCTCGACGCGCTCTGGGGCGTCCCACGGCAACGCGGTCTTCGGCTTGGAATTGCCGAACATCGCGCCGGTCGTGCCCGGCGTGACCAGAACCTGGGTCGCGGCCACGGAGTCGAACTGCCTGGCGATCTGCCCGGCCGCCGTCTGCGCGAAACCGATCGTCACGACGAGCGATGCGATGCCGAGCACGGTTCCCATCGTCGTCATCACGAGCCGACCCGTGTGCCCACCGATGCCGTGGCTCACCTCGACGAGCAGGTCTTGGGCGGTGAAGCGGTCCGCGCGTTTGACCGGGTTCGGTGCCCCCTCGCGGCGGCGGAACCGTTCTGAGACGGATGCCAGTCGGCCGCGGATCCAGCCGGCGGTCATCGCAGCACGCTCACACGGCCGTCGTCGATGCGGATGCCGCGGCTCGCGCGCTCGGCGACGGCGTTGTCGTGCGTGATCACGACCAGTGTCAGGCCGTCGGCGTTGAGTTCCTCGAACAGGTCCATCACCTCGCGCGAGGTCTTCGCGTCGAGGTTGCCCGTCGGCTCATCGGCCAACAGCACGCGCGGCTGGGCGATCACGGCGCGGGCGATCGCGACGCGCTGGCGCTCACCGCCGGAGAGCGTCGTCGGCAGGAAGTCGAGGCGATGACTGAGGCCGACGCGCTCGAGCGCTTCGTGGGCACGCGGCATCCGCTCCGCACGGGGCACACCGCTGTACAGGGTGGAGATGAGGACATTGTCGAGAACGGTGCGCCGCGGCAGCAGGTGGAATGACTGGAACACGAAACCGATGCTGCGCCCGCGCAGCGCCGCGCGTTCGTCTTCGCTCAGTGAGCCGGTGCGCACGCCGTCGAGCAGGAACTCGCCGACACTCGGCCGGTCGAGGAGCCCGAGCACGTTGAGCAGCGTCGACTTGCCCGATCCGCTCGGCCCGACGATCGAGAGGTAGTCGCCACGGTTGATGGCCAGGTTGACGCCTTTCAACGCCTGAACCTCCGGCGGGCCGGGGAACGAGCGGGTCACGTCAACCAACTCGACCACGGTCTCCCTGGGCGAGTCGGCGGCGGTGTCGGTCATCGGCCGACCACGACCTGCTCACCCTCAGCGATGTCGCCGCTGATCTCGACGAATCCCTCCGCGGCAAGACCCGTGGTGACGGCGACGAGCTTGGTGTCCTTCTCACCTGGCACGACGACCTCGACCCGGGACTCTCCCCCGGCCCCCGCGGTGAGCGCGGCTGCGGGAACCGCGAGAACCTCGCCGGCCGTCGCGCCGATCGGGATCGCGATCCGCACGTTCTGGCCCTGCAGCGACTGCACCTGCTCGGGTGTCGGGTTCACCAGCGCCAGCGTCACGTCGTAGCGGACTCCGGCCTCCTTGCCCGTTGCCTTGCGCGGTGCAAGCGCGGTGACGGTCGCGCTGAGCGAGCCGTCGTCTCCCACGGCGACCGTCGCCGTGTCGCCGACGGTCAGCAGTTTCGCGTCGCTCTCGGCCGCGGATGCCGCGACGATGAGCTCGGCGCCGGATACTCGCATCACGGCGGACTGCGCGACGGTGCCACGCTTGGCCATCACCTCGTCGACGCGGCGCGGCAGCCCGGAGAGGTAGAGCACCTCGCTGGCGGGCAGGAAGGTGAGCGTACCCTGTTCGGCCGCGGCCAGCGCCTCCTGCGCATCGGCGAGTGCACGCTGGGCGAAGTCGACGGCGGATGCCTGTGCGCCGGTGTCCGGCGCGGCGAGAGCGACGTCCCGCTTCGCATACGCGAGGCGCACCGCATCTTCGGCATCGGCAACGGCGTTCGGGTTCTGCGGTTCGCCGGCCACAGGAGGAGTCTTCGCGTTCTCCCGGGCCGTCACGAGTGCGCGCTCCGCTGCACGGATGTCGTTGTCGAGCGCGACCCGCTCTGCCCCAGATGGACCGGAGCCGGCGTTGGCGAGTTCCCGCTGCGCGCTGGCGACACCGGCTTCCGCCGAGCGGACGGCGTCACGCGCACCGCGCACGACGTCGTCGGTGCCATCGGCCGGCTGCGGCGCCGGATAGCCGACGCGGGCGTAGAGCTCGGCTACGGCGGCCGCCGTCGCCGCGTCGAATGACTCAGAGCCACCCGGATCGATGCCGAGCGAGCGCAGCGCATTCTTGAGCTGGGCAACGTCTGGCCCGGCCAGGCCGAGACGCAGCGTGCGATAGACGGGGAGCTCGCCAGGCAGCACGATGACGGGCCGACCGGCAACCTCGAGGGCGACGGATGCCGGCCCGAAGGTTGCCCCGACCTCCGGCACCCGGCCGGTGACGACGGCCGGGCCGGTGCGGTCCCCGGCCTCGAGGGTGACGTCGACGGAATCCGCGTAGACGACGTCGCCGCGCAGGGTGACGTCGTTCGAGAGGGTGCGCAGCTCGACGGGCACGGTGATGAGACCGGGCTCCGGGGGCTTCGCGTCGGCGGCGGCCTGCCCAGGCGACACGATCACGGCGCTGAGCGCGACACCGGCGACGAGCGAGACGATCGCGACGGCCGCGAGCACCCAGAGCGAGCGGTTGCCGTGCAGCACCCTGCGCCATCCGACGACAGCCGGATCCGGCTTGACCGCGGGCGCGGTGGCGTCGTCGGCGTCGTCAGCGGCGGCCGTGTCGCCGCGCAGAATCGCGTCAACCTCGGATGGAGCTTCGTCTGGCGTCAGCGAGTCTGCGCCGGAATCGGCGTCGGACGTCGCGCCCTTCTTGCGGCCGCGCAGCATCGTCTACTTGCCCGTCGCGTACTCGGCGAGCATGGCGTCGAGCTCGGACTTGTTGTCTTCGACGAACTGGGTCTCGAGTGCGAACTGGGCCTCGAGGCTCTTCTGCATGTAGTCGGTCTTCGTGGAGCAGCGGAAGTCCGCGAGTGCGAGATCGATCTCCTTCTGTCGCAGCTCCTCCATGGCGGCGGCGTCCAGCTCGAGCGGCATGCCGGATTCGTCGAACTCCTGGTTCTCGTAGAGCGCGTTCTGCTCCTCGGAGATCGACATCTGCGCCTCGCTCTTGCTCGTGAACTCCGAGTAGCCGGCATCCGCCATGCAATCGGCCCACTTCGCGTCGAGTTCCTTGATGGCCGGCTGCTCCATAGCCTTGGTGTAGAGCTCGTTCATCTTCTTGAACAGCCCGGCGAACTTGGGGTCGGTGAATGCGTCCTGCGCGCCGCCCTGCACCTCGTGCTGTGCTGCGCCCTGGCAGCCTGCGGTCTCCCAGTTGTACTCGTAGCTGCCGTCTCCGGCCTCCATCGCCTCCATCTCCTCCTCGCTGGGGCCTGGGCCGTACAGCGTCTCGTAGAAGGCGGCCTGCTCACTCTCGGAGAGCGAGGCGGTGTACTCGGCGTTCGGGTCGACGTACTCCTCCGACTGGGCCTGCTGCTCGGCGATCTGCTCTTCGCTCTGGATCATGCCGTAGCCGTTGCTGGCGACCCATTCCTCGGTCTCGCGGTCTTCCATGTCACTCGAGCTGATCATGACGCCGCCACCCTGCGTGTTCGGCAGGTACTCGAAGCCCTCCTCCTTCATGCAGGCGGCGACCAGTTCCTCCGTCTCCGCCTGCTGGGCGTCGAGCTTCTCCTGGTCCATGTCGCCGTACATCGCGGTCATGTAGGTGTTGAGAGGGCTGTCCTCATAGCTGAGATCGCCTCCCCCGCCTGAGCCGCCTGCGGCCGAACAGCCGCTCAGCGCCAGCACGGAGACGATGGCAAGAGACACAAAGGACAGCGACGTTGATGCGCGCACGGGAACCCCAAACTCGTGTGTGATCGGAGCGGCGGTGCTGCAAATCCCCCTGGACAGGCGGTCGCTCCGCGATCGAGCCTAGTCCACCCTGTCTACCCCCACCGCGGCGAGCGTCGCAGCTTCTCCGCACACGCACACGAGGGCGGCCACCCGTTCAACGGGTGGCCGCCCTCGGCGGTGCGAATCAGTGCGTCGGCACGCGTCAGCGTGCGTCGGCCTCTGCGTCGTCCTCGTCGTCCTCGTCGTCGAGCTCGCGCGGCTTGACGTAGGGGTCCTCGTCGCCCGCATACTGGGCCTGCGCGGCGAGGCCGGCAACAGCGGTGTCGCGCTGGTGCGCCTCGCGCAGCAGGCCATCGATGTGTGCGGCGTTCTCCGGGATGCCGTCGAGCAGGAACTCCAGCGACGGCGTGAGCCGTGCGGTGAGGTTCTTGCCGACCTCGCTGCGGAACATGCCGGTGGCGGCCTTGAGGCCGGCGGCGGTGTCCGCGCGCTCCTCGTCGGTGCCGTACACGGTGTAGTAGACGGTGGCGTGCTGCAGGTCGCCGGTCATCTGAACGTCGGTGATGGTGACGAACCCGATGCGCGGGTCGCGGATGCCGCGTTCGAGGCGCTTCGCGATGATCACCTGGATACGGTCGGCCATCTTCTTGGCGCGTGCCTGATCAACCATGGTGGTTTTCCTCTCGGTGGGAACTGCTCTCAGTGGGAACAGATTGCAAAAGTGAAAGAACAATGGCCGAGCCAGAGAATGTCTGACTCGGCCATTGTTTCAGAGCGGGGCTCCGAGCCTGTGATTAGGCGCGGGGCTTCTCCTTGAGTTCGATCGTCTCGATCTCGTCACCGACCTGGATGTCGTTGAACTTGCCGAGGCCGATACCGGCTTCGAAGTCCGTACGCACCTCGGTGACGTCATCCTTGAAGCGACGCAGCGACTCGATGGCCAGGTTGTCGCCGACGACGATGCCGTCGCGGATGACGCGGGCCTTGGCGTTGCGCGTGATCGTTCCCGAGCGCACGATGACACCGGCGATGTTGCCGAACTTGGAGGAACGGAACACCTCGCGGATCTCGGCGACGCCCGACTGGACCTCTTCGTACTCCGGCTTGAGCATGCCCTTGAGGGAGTCCTCAATCTCATCGATCGCGTTGTAGATGACCGAGTAGAAGCGCACGTCGACGCCTTCACGAGCGGCACGCTCGCGCGCCTTCGTGTCCGGACGCACGTTGAAGCCGACGATGATCGCGTTGTCGATGGTCGCCAGGTTGACGTCCGACTCCGTGATCGCACCGACGCCGCGGTGGATGATGCGCAGCTGCACGCTGTCATCGACCTCGATCTTGAGCAGCGACTCTTCGAGGGCCTCGACGGCACCCGAAACGTCACCCTTGATGATGAGGTTGAGCGACTCGACCTTGCCCTCTTCGAGTGCACGGGTGAAGTCTTCGAGGCTGATGCGCTTGCGAGCCTTGGCCAGCTGAGCGTTGCGCTCTGCTGCTTCACGCTTCTCGGCGATCTGGCGGGCCATGCGGTCGTCATCGGTCACGATGAAGGTGTCACCTGCACGCGGAACGCTGGACAGACCCTGCACCTGGACGGGGCGCGACGGGAAGGCCTCGAGCACGGCGTCGCCGTTCTCGTCGGCCATCGCACGAACGCGACCGTACGCGGTGCCGGCGACGATGGAGTCACCGACGCGCAGCGTTCCCGACTGGATGAGCACGGTAGCGACGGCACCGCGGCCCTTGTCGAGCTTGGCCTCGATGGCCACACCGCGGGCGTCCTTGTTCGGGTTCGCACGCAGGTCGAGCCCGGCGTCCGCGGTGAGCAGCACGGCATCCAGAAGGTCCTGGATACCCGTGTTGTTGCGGGCAGACACGTCGACGAAGATGACATCTCCGCCGTACTCCTCGGCGACGAGGCCGAATTCGGTGAGCTGCTGACGGACCTTGGCCGGGTTGGCGTCGGGCTTGTCAACCTTGTTCACCGCGACGACGATCGGCACGTTGGCGGCCTGGGCGTGGTTGAGCGCCTCAATCGTCTGCGGCATGATGCCGTCATCCGCAGCGACAACGAGAATCGCGATGTCGGTGACCTGCGCACCACGGGCACGCATGGCGGTGAACGCCTCGTGACCCGGGGTGTCGATGAAGGTGATGGCGCGCTCGTGGCCCTCGTGCTCGGTCCAGACCTGGTAGGCACCGATGTGCTGGGTGATGCCACCGGCTTCACCCTCGACGACGTTCGCCTGACGGATGGCGTCGAGCAGTCGGGTCTTACCGTGGTCGACGTGACCCATGACGGTGACAACGGGCGGACGGATCTCGAGGTCCTCGTCCGTCTCGTTCTCGAGCTCCTGGTCGAGGTCCATGCCGAAGCCTTCGAGAAGCTCGCGGTCTTCCTCTTCCGGCGACACGATCTGGATCTTGAAGCCGAGCTCCTCGCCGAGCACCTGGAAGGTGGCCTCGTCGAGCGACTCCGTGGCGGTGGCCATCTCACCGAGGTGGAACAGCACCGTCACGAGCGAACCGGGGTTGGCATCGATCTTGTCGGCGAAGTCGGAGATCGACGCGCCACGACGCAGGCGCACAACCGTGCTGCCGTTGCCACGGGGAACGCTCACGCCGCCCAGCGACGGAGCCTCCCTCATCTCAAATTCTGCCCTCTTCGTCCGCTTGGACTTGCGAGCCTTGCTCTTGCCGCCACCGCGACCGAATGCACCAGCGGTACCACCGCCAGGTCCACGGCCACGACCGCCTGCACCGCCGCCTGGACGGGGCGCGAAGCCGCCGCCTGCGCCGGGAGCTCCACCGGTTCCACCGCCTGGACGCTGGAATCCGCCACCGGCCGGACGTGCTCCACCGGCGCCGCCTGGGCGCTGCTGGAATCCGGGGCGCTGGCCGAAGCCGGCCGGGCGCTGGCCCATGCCGGGACCGCCTGGACGCGGGGCGCCGGGGCGGGGAGCGGCCGGACGCGGGATGTTGCCAGGGCTTGCCGGGCGCTGGCCCATGCCCTGTGCACTCGCGAAGGGGTTGTTGCCCGGGCGCGGGTTGGCAGGACGCTGTCCCATGCCCTGGTTGGAAGCAAAGGGGTTGTTGCCCGGGCGGGGAGCCGGGGCACCTGGACGCGGGGCGCCTGGGCGCGGGATCGACGAGCCGGCCTCTGCCGGGGTCGGAGCCGGGGCTGCCGCTGCGGCATCCTTCGACTCGGCGGCGGCGGCCGGAGCAGCCTCTGCCTTCTCGGTCGTCGCCTTCTCGGCAGCGACCTTCTCGGCTGCAGCCTTGTCGGCTGCTGCCTTCTCTGCGGCAGCCTGACGCTCGGCAACGGTCAGCGGAGCGCTCGGCAGCGGAGCGGCCGGAGCCTTCTCCTGCACCGACTCCGCCGGGGCGGCCGGAGCTGCCGGGGCAGCGGGAGTCGGGGCCTTGGGGCCCGGCTTGGCCGCAGCGGCCGGCTTGGCCGCAGCGTGCGTTGCGGTTCCGACGAGGCCGGCGGCCTCGAGGGCTGCCTTCAGGCGGCGCGCGACGGGCGGCGCGATGCTTGACGACGGTCCCTTGACGTATTCGCCCATTTCTTTGAGCTTGTCAAGGGCAGCTTTTGTATCGACATTGAGTTCGGTAGCGATCTCATGTACGCGTGGATTTGCAGCCACAATTCTCCTGTTCCGGGCCTGCGCCCGGAAAGGGGCAGACCGTTAGTAACGGACGGGACTCATTTCGAGCCGCTCATTAGTTGTTACTCATTAGATGCTCACGGTGCCATTCAGCCTGTTCTCTAAGGTGATCGTGTCGAGTGCCGTTGTGACACGCAGCGCCCGCCCGAAGGCTCGACGTTGCACTGCCATGCGGTAGCACTCGATCGTCGGATGCAGCCACGCACCCCTCCCGGGCAGAGAAGCATTGTCATCGACAACAAGTTCTGATTCCCGGGCGACAACCCTCAGAAGCGAGGATTTCGGAGCGCGTGAACGGCAAGCGACGCACGTTCTAACGGGTTCCATCTTAGCACTCACTGTCTCATCGGGCCGACCGGCGGAAGGCGGCATCCCTGGGGCTGCCGCCTTCTGCATAAACAGCTGGCCCTTAGTCGTCTTCGAGAATCGAATCCGGCTGGATGTCAATCTTGGCGCCCGTCAGCTTGGCAGCCAAGCGGGCGTTCTGGCCCTCCTTGCCGATCGCCAGCGAGAGCTGGTAGTCGGGAACGAGCGCACGAACGGCCTTCGTCGCCTCATCGATCACGAACGCGCTGGTCACCTTGGCCGGTGACAGCGCGCTGGCGACGAACGTCGGCAGATCGGCCGAGTAGTCGACGATGTCGATCTTCTCGTTGTTGAGCTCTGCGGTGACGGCGCGGACGCGCTGTCCGAGCTCACCGATGCATGCGCCCTTGGCGTTGACGCCCGGCTCGGTCGCGCGCACGGCGATCTTGGTGCGGTGTCCCGCTTCGCGGGCGAGCGAGACGATCTCGACGACGCCGCTGGCGATCTCGGGAACCTCGAGCGCGAAGAGCTTGCGCACGAGGGACGGGTGGGTGCGCGAGACCGTGATCTGCGGCCCCTTCGTGCCCTTGGCGACACTGGTCACGAAGACGCGGATGCGCGAACCGTGCTTGTACTCCTCGCCGGGAACCTGCTCCTCCGGGGGGAGGATGGCCTCGATGGTGCCGAGGTCGACGTGGATCATGCGCGGGTTCGGCCCCTGCTGGATCACGCCGGCGATGATGTCGCCCTCGCGTCCACGGAACTCACCGAGCACGGCGTCGTCTGCCAGGTCGCGCAGGCGCTGGTTGATGACCTGCTTGGCGGCGAAGGCCGCGATGCGGCCGAAGTCACTTGGCACATCCTCGGCCTCGCCGATGATGTTGCCTTCGTCGTCGAGCTCCGGAACCATGACGGCGATGTGGCCGGTCTTGCGGTTCAGCTCGACGCGCACACCCTGAGGTTCGACGTGGCCGTGCGACTCGGGGTTGACGTGCTTGAGATATGCGGTCAGGATCGCCTGCTCGATAATCTGCACGAGCTCGTCGAAGGGGATTTCCTTCTCGCGTTCCATCTGACGCAGGACGCTGAGGTCGATGTCCATTTGCCGGCCTCCTCTATTCACATTCGCGCCACCGCAAAAACGTGCGGTGGCGTACCGATCTACGTTAGCCGACTCTCGCGCTGTTCGACACCACGATGGCAAATCGGATGCCGTCGTGGCGCCCCATCCGCCGAGGAAACTTCGCCTGTGCGCGCTCCGGGGGATACTGGGCAGATGGATGTAATCAGTGATTTCGTTGCGACTGCAGGCGATACCTTCTGGACCTGGATCGTTCTGCCCGTCGTAGCCGGGCTGGGCATCTACTTCACCGTTCGCAGCGGCGTCGTGCAATTCCGGCTCATTCCGGAGATGTTGCGCACCCTCACCGACAAGACCCCACGGGGCGAGGACGGCAAGCCGCAGTCCGTCTCGGCGTTCCAGGCCTTCACCATCTCCGCCGCCTCGCGCGTCGGCGTCGGCAACATCGCCGGCGTCGGAACGGCGATCGCGATCGGCGGCCCCGGTGCCGTGTTCTGGATGTGGACCATGGCCTTCATCGGCGGCGCGTCCAGCTTCGTCGAGTCGACCCTCGGCCAGCTGTACAAGGTCAAGGACGAATCGGGTTTCCGTGGCGGCCCCGCCTACTACATGCAGCACGGCCTGAAGGCCCGTTGGATGGGCGTCCTCTTCGCCGTCATCCTGATCCTCTGCTTCCCGCTTGCCTTCAGCTCACTGCAGGCCAACACCATCGCCGCCACCCTCAGCTCCAGCCTCGGCGGTGACGTTCCCGGCTGGCTCGGCTGGGCGATCGGCATCATCCTGGCCGTTCTGACCGGCTTGGTGGTGTTCGGCGGCGTGCGCCGCATCGCCTCCGTCACCCAGGCCGTCGTGCCGCTGATGGCGCTGCTCTACCTGCTGCTCGGCCTCGTGATCGTCGCCATGAACATCGAGAAGCTGCCGGAGGTCTTCGCCTCGATCTTCACCGACGCGTTCGGCTACAACGAGGTCATCGGCGCGACGATCGGCACGATCATCATGACCGGCGTCAAGCGCGGCATGTTCTCCAACGAGGCCGGCCTCGGCTCCGCCCCGAACGCCGGCGCATCCGCCGCCGTCACGCACCCGGTCAAGCAGGGTCTCGTGCAGACGCTCGGCGTCTACTTCGACACCTTCCTGATCTGCTCGATCACGGCGTTCATCATCCTGGTCTCCACCCCGGATCTCGCCGGAGCCACCCGCGGGATCGGGCTCACCCAGGATGCCATCGTCAGCAACCTCGGCTCCTGGTCGAACGTGCTGCTCAGCGTGATCATCTTCCTGCTCGCGTTCAGCTCGATCCTCGGCAACTACTACTACGGCGAATCGAACGTCGAGTTCATCACCACCAAGCGCTCCGTACTGACCGGCTACCGCGTCGTGGCTGTCGCCGTCATCCTGTTCGGCTCCGTCGCCTCGGCCGACCTCGTCTGGAACACCGCGGACGGCATCATGGGTGTCATGGCGATGGTGAACCTCATCGCGATCCTGCTGCTCTCCGGGGTCGCCTTCCGCCTGCTCAAGGACTACACGGCGCAGCGCAGGGCCGGCCACGACCCGGTCTTCACGCAGGCACGGATGCCGGATATCGGCGGCATCGAGTGCTGGGTCGACGAGCGTTCGGTCACCGGCACGGTCCCCGTGCTCCGCGACTCCGTGCACAAGGACCACCTGCACGAGGGGCGCTGACCGGGGCGACTGCTCGGCGGCGTCGCTCAGGGCTTCGGGGGCGCGCCTCCTCGTTCCTCGTCGACCCGCTCCCTCAAGCCATCGTGCGGAAACGCGCCGACGCGAGCGGCCACCGTGCAGTCCCCACGCTGGCGGGAGGACCCGTGCATTCCCCGCCCGCTCGACGACCCTGGCGGTCCCCACACTGGCTCGAGGACCCGTGCAGTCCCCACGCTGGCTTGAGGGAGCAGCCGAGGAACGAGGCCCCGCCCCCGAAGCCCTGACACACTCGGATTCCGGCGCAGTCGTTCAGCACACACAGGGGCACGCAGAAATGGCCCCACACCGTGACGGTGTGGGGCCATTTCTGCGTGTGCTGCGCGAGCTCGCTACTCGGTGATGTCGATCTCGACCATCACGTCGGCGGCGATCTTGTCGCGGACCGAGGCGAGCAGGCCGTCCGGCACCGGAGAGTCGACGGTCAGCACGCTGAGCGCCTGGCCACCTGCCTCGTGGCGGGCGATCTGCATACCGGCGATGTTGATGCCTGCGTCACCGAACTCGGCGCCGTAGACGGCGACGATTCCGGGGCGGTCGGTGTAGATCATGACGATGTGGTGCTGCGCGATCGGGATCTCGACGCCGTAGCCGTTGATCTCGACGATCTTCTCGATCTGCTTCGTTCCGGTGAGCGTGCCGGACACCGAGACCTGTGAGCCGTCGGCGAGAGCGCCGCGCAGGGTGATGACGTTGCGGTACTCGTCGGAGACGGCATCGGTGAGCTGGCGCACGGTGATGCCGCGCTGCTCGGCGAGCAGCGGCGCGTTGACGTAGGACACCGTCTCGCTCACCACATTGGTGAAGATGCCCTTGAGGGCGGCGAGCTTCAGCACGCTCACGTCGTAGGCGGCGAGCTCGCCGTGGACCTCGACGTCGACACTCGTCAGCGGGCTGGTGTGCGCGACACCCGAGAACACCTGGCCGAGCTTCTCGACGAGCGGGATGCCGGGGCGCACGTACGGGTCGATGACGCCGCCGGCGACGTTCACGGCATCCGGAACCAGCTCGCCGGCCAGGGCCAGACGCACCGACTTCGCGACCGAGACGCCGGCCTTCTCCTGCGCCTCGTCGGTTGACGCACCGAGGTGCGGCGTGACGATGACGTTCGGCAGGCTGAGCAGCGGGGAGTCGACGGGCGGCTCGGTGACGAAGACGTCGAGGCCGGCGCCGGCGATCACGCCGTCGCTGAGGGCGGTGAAGAGGGCATCCTCGTCGATCAGGCCGCCGCGGGCGACGTTGACGACGTACGCCGTCTTCTTCATCTTCGCGAACTGCTCGGTGCTGATCATGCCAACCGTCTCCGGCGTGCGCGGCATGTGGATCGAGATGAAGTCGCTCTGCGCGAGGAGTTCGTCGAGCGATACAGGGGTGACGCCGAGCTGCTGGGCCCGTGCGGAGGTGATGTAGGGGTCGTAGGCGATGACGCTGACGCCGAAGGCCTGCAGGCGGGCCGTGATGAGCGCGCCGATGCGGCCGAGGCCGATGATGCCGACGGTCTTCTCGTAGAGCTCGGTTCCGGTGTACGCGGAGCGCTTCCACTGGCCCTGGGCCAGAGCGTTGTGCGCGGCCGGGATGTGGCGGGCGAGGCTCAGGATGTGGCCGACAGTCAGCTCGGCGGCCGAGATGATGTTGGATGTCGGCGCGTTGACGACCATGACGCCTGCGGTGGTCGCCGACTTGATGTCGACGTTGTCCAGGCCGACACCGGCGCGGGCGATGACCTGCAGCTGGGGAGCGGCGGCGATGGCCTCGGCGTCGACCTGCGTCGCCGAGCGGACCAGGATGGCGTTGGCGTCAGCGAGCGCGGCGAGCAGCGCCGGGCGGTCGGTTCCGTCTACGGAGCGAACATCGAAGTCGGGCCCGAGGGCATCGACGGTGGCTGGCGACAATTCTTCGGCAATGAGCACGATCGGCTTGGGCACGATGTATCAGTTTCCTTATGTGGGTCGGATGCGAGGGGGAATCGAATGCGAATGAAACAGGGGTCGTGCGCCACGGCCATTGGGGCGCTGATACTCCCCCACTTTAGTGGAGCGTCGGCGACCGGTCTGACCGCATTACGTCCCGAGCAGGCTTGCCGGACCGAAGACCGTGTAGATATCGAGATAGAGCACAGCGGAGACCGCGAGCGCGGCCAGGTAGAGCCCGATCTGCTGCACGGGGCCGCGCCTCATCCCCAGCCAGAACGCGAGGCCGAACAGGATGATCGGCAGCAGCAGCGCACCGATCAGCACGACCCAGCCGAGCGCGGTCAGGGTGACGCCGAGGTTGTCGGCGAAGCTCAGCATGCCGAGCAGGTTGCCGAGCGCCTCCCACACGTCGTAGGCGAAGAACAGCCCGAACAGCACAGCGATGACCAGCGCCAGCCACTGCGGGGTCCGCGGGCGGGTCGTGGCCTGCTCACTCACCTCGGCGCTCATGCTCCGACCCCCACTCCGACGATGAACGGAACCGGCAGCAGCACGAGCACGCCGAGCAGAAGCCAGAACAGGCGCCAGCGCGAGCCGACCGCCGTCAGCCAGAGCGACAGCGCGAACCACAGCGCGGGCGCCAGGGCGGCGAGCCAGAGACCGAGGTCGAACATGAATCCGCCGACGATGTCGACCGAGCCGTTCGGAACGCGGCCGGCAGTGATCACCCAGCCAACGGTGTACAGCAGGTAGACGCCGCCGAGCACTCCGAGCACGATGAGGGCGACGGAGCTGGCCGCCGCGGCATCCGCAGCGGAGGCCGCGTCGTCGCTCTGGGGCTCGTCGAGCTGCGCCGCGGCACCCTCGTCGATCGGTGCGTCGCCCTGCACGCCGTCACGGACGGTGCCCGGCTCGCCGACGATCTTCCACCCGGGAGCCAGCGCGCCTTCAGCGCCGGATGCCGCTGCGCGGGCATCCAATGTCGGGTCGTCATCGCCGGCCCAGCTCAGGGCGTCATCATCGGGGTCGCGGGTCATGCCTCCAGCGTAGCCGCCAGCACGGCGGCGGCCGCCTCCGCGGCGACGCCCGCGTCGGTGCGGTCGTAGCTCTGCGCGCCTCCCCCTGGACCGCTCGGGGACGGGTCGTCGACGGTGACCTTGGCGGAGAGGTGGACAGCGTCGATCCCGGCCGCGAACAGTGCACCGATGTCGCCGACGCGCACTCCGCCGCCCGCCATGATCTGCAGCCGGTCGCCCACGTGGGCTTTCAGCGCGCGGAGCGTGTCGACGCCGTCGATGCTGCGCGCAGCACCGCCGGAGGTGAGCACGCGGGTGAGGCCGAGCTCGATCAGCGCATCGGCCGTCTCCAGCGGGGAGTCGACCGCGTCGATGGCCCGGTGGAAGGTGACCTGCATGCCGTCGGCCGCCGCCACGAGTTCGGCGGTCACGGCCCGATCGACGTCGCCGGATGCCGTCAGCGCCCCGATCACGACGCCGGCTCCGCCCGCTGCGCGCACGGCGCGGATGTCGCGCACCGTCGTGGCGACCTCATCGGTCGAGTAGACGAAGCCACCGGGCCGCGGACGCACCAGCACGTGAACGAAACTCGGCGCTGCGGCATCCAGAGCGGCCGCGACGGCCTGCTCGATGACACCGATCGACGGGGTCAGCCCGCCGACGCCGAGGGCGCCGCAGAGCTCGATCCGGTTGGCACCGACGGCCAGCGCCGTGCGCACACCCTCGAGGTCCTGGACGGCAATTTCGAGGGAGCGCGCACGGGAAGTCATGGCCATCACGCTAGCGGGTCGGCGAGCACCGCGACGGCCACGGCCTCGCCGCGGAGCGCATCGGGCACGGCCAACCGTGCGGGGACCCCAGGCGCCGCCGGGAGAACCTCGGCCGGCTGCGAGCCACCTGCGCCGAGCCAGTGCACGGTCGTTCCGGCCACAAACTCCGCGGGCAGCGCCGCCGTGCCCTGGGCGGGATCGGTCGCCTGGACGAAGAGCGTGCCGTCCTTCTGCGTGTACGACACGGCCTGTGCCGCGTCGCCGGCGCGGACCCACGGACGGGTGCCGTAGATCGCCTCGCCGTTTCCGCGCAGCCAGCTGCCCATGGCGGCCATGCTCTGCTGCTGCAGCTCGGGGATGGAGCCATCGGCGCGCGGGCCGACGTTGATCAGCAGGTTGCCGTTCTTGCTCACGACGTCGACCAGCAGGCGGATGAGCGCATCGCCGGAGAGCGTGTGCTCCGGACCCTCCGCCTGGTTGTAGCCGAAGGAGAAGCCGAGGCCGCGGGTGGACTCCCACGGCTGCTCGATGATGTCCTCCACGTGCCGGTACTCGCGCGTGATGAAGCCGTGGTACGGCACACCCCAGCGGTCGTTCACGACGCCGTGCGGGATCGTCTCGAGGTAGCGCTCGAGCAGGGCCGCGACGGCGTAGGGGTCGTGCCCCTTGCCACCGTCGGGCCAGTCGATGTCGTTCCACAGGATGTCGGGTGCGAATCGCTCGATCAGCTCGTCGAGCTGGGCCGCGCTGTAGCGGGCAAACCTGTCGTCGTTCCGGCGGAAGCGGAACAGGTCGGTGTCTGACTCGATCGGCGGGAAGTCGCTGACGTGCCAGTCGAGGGCGCCGGAGAAGTAGACGCCGAAGCGCTGGCCGGCTGCACGGGTCTCGCGGGCGATCTCGCTGATCAGGTCGCGCTTGGGTCCGCGCTTGACGGAGTTGAACGGCGTCGTGGCCGTGTCCCAGAGGCAGAAGCCCTCGTGGTGCTTGGTGGTCGGGATGACGTAGCGCGCTCCCGCGTCCACGAGCGAGCCGACGAAGGCTTGCGGGTCGAAGGCGTCCGCGTTCCAGTGGTCGGCCAGGTCTTCGTAGCTGGTGCCGGTGCCGTAGACGTCCTGGTGGCGCTCCCAGGTGGGGCTGCCCTTGATGCGGACGGTGTTGCCGTACCACTCGGCGTACTGGTGGTGCGCGTAGGCGTCCTCGGCCGGAACGTTGCGGGTTCCCGTCGGGGTTCCCCAGGCCGGGACCGAGTACAGGCCCCAGTGCACGAAGAAGCCGAGCTTGGCGTCGCGGTACCACTCCGGCACTGCGGCGTTCGGGTAGACGGGGCCGTTCTCGCCGAAGTCCGGCCCGACACGGGTCTCGAAGTTGAGCATCAGAGGTCCTCGATTCCTTCTGCGGTGCGACGGGTGACGATGGCGCGGAGGGCGGGCGTGCCGCTCCGATCAAACGGGAAGACGCCAGGTGCAAGGTGCGAGTGGCCGAGACGGAGCAGATCCTGGTCGACGCCGCCTGGGGTGAGGGCCAGCTTCCACCGCTCGCCCTCGACCGCGCCCGTGGTGAGTGCGTAGAGCTCTGGCTCGAGGTAACCGATCTTGACGAACACGATGTCGCACGCGCGCGGGTCGATGCCGAGCTGGGTGAAGTCGCCGATGTGGTGGAAGGGCTTCCGGCGTTCGGTGATGATCGCGTGCACTCCCCCGGACTTCACGACGACCTGGGTGCCGGCATCCGCGTCACCGTCGGTGATCGAGAGCACCTCTCCCGTGATCGCGACCGGCCCGGACGGGCCGGCGTCGACGCGCCCGCCGACCTCGAGCGACACCGTGGCGCCGACGCCGGCGGCGACCGCCTGGGCGACGGCGGCGGCGTCGAAGATCGAGGCGTGCACGACAGACACCGAGCCGTCGGCGAACTCGGGGCGCTCGAGCAGCTGGCCGAGCGTCCACGACACATCGCCTGCGCCGCCGGCTGTCGGGTTGTCGCCGGAGTCGCTGATCACGTAGGGGCGGGCATCGGATGTCGCGTTGGCGGCCAGCGCGGCGTCGATCGACTCGGCCAGCGGCAGCGCGTCGGCGACGAAGGCGAAGTCATCGCGCGCGTCCCAGTACAGGCGGCCGAGACGCTCGGTCTCCTCGCGGATCGCCTCGACGTCGTCACCGATGGTCACGACGACGGCCTGGCAGCGAGGCTCATCTGCCCAGGCGTATCCGACCCAGATCGAGGAGTCGATGACGCCGTCGCGCGCCTCGGCGACCGGCACCTCGGCGTAGATGGTGCGCGCGGGTTCGATCCGGGTGCTCGTCTTCTCGCCCGGCAGCAGAACGGGAACGGGCAGCCACGCCTTGTACGGGCGGCGGGCATCGACGTCGGAGCCGACGTCGGAGCGCAGGCGCTCGAGCAGATTGTGCACGGCGCGCTGCTTGGTGTTCCAGTGGTCCTCGTGCGGCGCCATGCGGTAGCAGGTGATGAGGTCGCTGACGTCGAGCAGGGTGCGCGAGACGTTGCCGTGCAGGTCCATCGAGGTCGAGACGAGTACATCGGGGCCGAGGGCGTCGCGCACGGCGGTGCCGAGGTCGCCTTCCGCGTCGACCAGTCCGACGACGCTCATGGCGCCGTGGATGTCGAAGTAGAAGGCGTCGAACGGACCCTGGCCACGGATGCCGTCGAGGATCTCGGCCTTCAGCCGCTCATAGGTCTCGCGGGCGACGGCACCGCCGGGCAGCGATCGGGCCTGCAGCAGTGGCACCCAGTCGGCCGCCTCGCGCAGCTCGGAGCCCTCCTCCATGAAGGGGTAGTAGCCGATGAGCACGTCTCCGCGCCGCTCGGTGAACGCCTCGTCGCCGCTGATGTGCGGAGAGAAGGTGCTCGACTCGATCGAGATTCCGCCGATGCCGATGCGGGGGCGGACGAGCCCGCCCTCGGCGACGGGCGAGAGGGGCCCGGTCCAGATGTCGGATGCTTCGGTCACAGTGCGTTCCTTACGAGGTCGTTCACGTTCATGGTGTTCGCGGTCGCGCCGCGATCGAGCAGGCGCCAGGCCAGCGCGGCGGCGCCGAGGGCGACCGAATGGCCGCCAAGCGCGCTCGGCACGACGACGAGCGGGTAGCCGGAGACCGGCTGGTTGTCGAGCAGCGTCGCGTTGAGGGCCGGTTCGAGCAGATCCCAGGCCCCGCGCACACCACCGCCGATGACGACATCCTGGACATCGAGGAGGTTGACGGCCGTCGCGATGGCCATGCCGATCGCCTCGCCCGCCGCGTCGAACGTGGCGATCGCGGCCGGGTCGCCCGCCCGGGCCTTCTCGGCAACGAACAACGCGGAGTCGGTGACGATGCCGCCGTTCCGTTCGCTGTAGCGCGCGCCGATCGAGCGACCGGATGCCAACGTCTCCAGGTGGCCGCGCTGGCCGCAGGTGCAGACGATCTCGCTGTAGCCAGGGGTGTGACCGATCTCGCCTGCCGCGCCGCGCGGGCCGACGAAGACGTCGCCGCCCATGGCGATGGCGCCACCGACTCCGGTGCCGAGCATGATCCCGATGGCGTCACTGCTGCCCGCGACCGCGCCGTAGCTCATCTCCCCGTGCAGGAAGGCGTTCACGTCGTTGTCGACGGCGACGCCGATGCCGAGTCTGGCGCCGAGGTCGACGGCCAAGGGGAAGCCGACCCAGTCGGTGAAGGATTCCGATGCGGCGGTGATGGTGCCCGTTTCCGGGTCGATGACCCCGGCCGCTCCGACGCCGGCGGCCGCGACGACGGTCCCGGTTTCCGCTTCAAGCGCGCGCACCAGCCCGGCGGCGGCTGCGCTCATCGCGTCGCCGCCCTCGCTGGCCGGCGCCCGCACCGTGCCGCTTGCGAGCACCGTGCCGAGCCGGTCGACGAGGAGTGCCGAGATCTTGGTGCCGCCGATGTCAATTCCGGCGACGATCAGAGTGTCGACGGAGCCCACGCTAGCGACCGCCCAGACCGGCCATCGAGATGCCCTTCACGAGGTGCTTCTGCAGGGCGATGACGAGGATCGTCGTCGGGATCATCGAGATGATCGCGGCCGCCATCTGCAGGTCCCAACGGGTTCCGGTGATGCCGGAGAACGTCGCGAGACCGATCGGCAGCGTTCCGTGCGCCGCGTAGTCGACGGTCACGATCAACGGCCAGAGGTAGCTGTTCCAGAAGGAGAGGAAGGTGAACACCGCGAGAACCGCCACGGCCGACTTCGAGAGCGGCAGCACGATCTGCAGGAAGGAGCGCACGGGCCCGGCGCCGTCGACGCGGGCCGCCTCCTCCAGCTCGAATGGGATGCCGCGGAAGAACTGCCGCATCAGGAAGGTGCCGAACGCGGTGAACGCGAACGGGAAGATGAGCGCCTGGTAGGTGTCGACCCAGCCGAACCACTGCATGACGGTGAACATCGGGATGACGAGCACCTCGGCCGGCACCATCAGCGTGGCAAGGAACAGCACGAAGACGGCATCCCGGCCCTTCCAGCGCAGACGACCGAAGGCGTAACCGGCCATCGTCGACACGGCCAGAACGACGAGCGTTCCGGCGATCGAGACGAAGAAGGAGTTGCCGATGTAGGTGAGGAACGGCCCGTACGTGAAGACGTCGGCGAAGTTGCTCCAGCGGATCTCCGAGCCGACCAGTGTCGGCGGCATCGCGAAGATCTCCTGGTTCGGCTTGAGGGCCGAGAAGAACGCGTAGATCAGCGGGGAGATGAAGATGAGCGCGGCGATGTAGACGAAGATGTGGCCGAAGACGAGCCGAACACGCTCGCCCCTGGTCATCGGGGCGCTGCCTGAGATGCGCTCCTTCTCGCGCTTCGCGCGTCGGCGGGGTGCCGGCGGCGTGCTGGCGGTGTCGAGCTCGGCGAGTGCGCCGGGGCCCATGGTCATGCTGCTAGTGCTCATAGTGCACCCACTTCTTCTGCACGCTGAACTGTGCGGCGGTGATCGCGATGATGACGGCAAAGAGGATCCAGGCGGCAGCCGCGGCGAGGCCGAGCTCTTGGAACTTGAAGCCCTGGTTGTAGATGAACTGCACGATCGGCTGCGTGGAGTTGCCCGGCCCGCCGCCCGTGAGCAGCTGCGGCTGGGCGAAGACCTGCATCGAGGTGATCATCGTCATGACGCTGGCGAAGAAGATCGACGGCGACACCAACGGCACCGTGATGCTCCAGATCATGCGCAGTCCCTGCGCGCCGTCGATGCGCGCGGCCTCGACGGTGGATTCCGGGAGCTGCTCGAGAGCGGCGGAGAAGATCAGCATGTTGTAGCCGAGGCCGGCCCAGACCGACATCAGCACGACCATGATCATGGCCCACTGCGGGTCGGCGAGGAAGTTCGGCAGCTCGATTCCGAACCAGCTCTGGGAGATGCCGTTGATGAGGCCCTGCGGCTGCAGCATCATCTTCCAGACCAGCACGTTGGCCACCATCGGCGTCACGACCGGGATGAAGAAGAGCACGCGGAGCGCGCCGCGACCGCGGATGCGGGAGTGCAGGGAGAGTGCAAGCAGGAACGACAGTGCGACGCTGATGGGCACGTACAGGATGGCGAACACGAAGGTGTTCCGCAGTGCCGGCCAGAAGTCAGGGCTGTCGGTGAAGAGCTTGATGTAGTTGTCGAAACCGACAAACGTCTTCTCACCGAAGGTGGGCCAGTTGAAGAAGCCCATCACGATGGAGAGGACGACGGGGACGATGGTGAACAGGGCGAGGCCCGCCAGGGCCGGGCTTACAAAGCCCAGCGCCTGACGGGATTCGCTCCTGGCAAGAGCCCCTCGACGAGGTGTACGGGTACCGATCGACATGTCGAGAGGTCTCCTCGCTTTCGTTATGGATTGATTACTTGCCGAACTGCGACTGCGCGGTCTCGAGCACGTTCGCCATGCTCTCCTGACCGTTGTAGACGCTGACGAGCTGCGGCTGGACGAAGGTGTCGACCTTCGACCAGTTGTCGCTGACGTACTGTCCCTGCACGTTCGAGAACGCGGCGGTGAACGCCTCTTCGACCTGCTCGCGGTACTCCGGTGCGAGCGACTCGAAGTAGAGCGGCTGCGAGGAGAGACGGGCCGGGTAGCTGCGGCCGGAGGAGGCGATGTAGTCCTGCGAGTCAACGCTGAGCAGCGAGCCGAGAACCTTCAGCGCGCCTTCCTTGTTCTCGCAGTCCTGCGCGATGCCGAAGCCCGAGCCGAGGATCAGGCCGAGCGAGCCCTCGGGGCCGGCGGGCAGCGGAGCCATGCCGGCTTCGAAGCCCGGGTCGTTGTCGAGGTAGCCGACGGCGTTCCAGGTGCCGTCAACGGCCATGGCCGCCATGCCGCTGGAGTACTGGTTCTCGCCCCAGCCGGTGTCGGATGCCGAAGCAACAGGCAGCGCGACGTTCTGCTCGGTGACGAGCTCGCCGTACCAGGTGGCGGCGTCAACGAAGGCTGGGTTGGTGAGGTCGAGCGTGCCGTCCTGCTTGACCGGCTGGACGCCGGCCTTGGCGATCGGGAGTGCCTGCCACTGGAAGCCGCCCATGCCGATGCCGAAGCCGGCGTGCTCAGGGGTGGTTGCGGCCTTGGCGGTGGCCTCGAAGTCGTCGAAGTCCCAGCCGACGGCGGGAACCGGTGCGCCGGTCTCGGCGAGCATGTCGGCGTTGTAGTAGGTGAGCATGGTGGCCATGTCGAACGGCACGCCGTAGAGGTCGCCCTTGTTGCTCAGGATGTCGAAGGCGCCAGGTGCGAACTCGTCGGCAACGATGCCGGCGGTCTTGAGGTCTGCCTCGGTCAGCTGGGCGAAGCCTGCGGTGTAGCTGGAGAGCATTCCGCTGTTCATGCCGGTGACGCAGGCCATGTTGCCTGACGCCATGTTCGTGGTCAGCTTCGTGAAGAAGTCACCCCACGGTGCGGTGCGCAGCTCGATCTTGAGGTCGGGGTTCTGCTCCTGAGCGATGGCGACCTGTGCCTCGAGTGCGGCGGTGTCGTCTTCGCTGCCGGCCCACATGTCCACGACGATCGTGTCGGAACCGCCGGAAGCGGCATCACCGGTGCTGCAGCCGGACAGGACCAGGGCTGCCGAAGCGGCGACGGCCGCTGCGATGTACATCTTCTTCATTGAAAATTGCCTCCTCAGGCACGAATCACCACGTGATCCGCTTCAGTGTGACTACGCACGAGCGAGCGCAAGCCTCGTTCGGTGCAAGGGGGAGTCTGAAAGTTAATTCGAGCTTCGAAACAACTTTCTTAACTTACTGCTGAAAGTTGATACTGTCAGATCGACCCCAAAAGCGTCAACTTTCATCGGATGTTTGTTTGTTACGTTTGAGTTACGGGCCAAAACGCCCCACCGCTGCACTCGCCCCACTAGTCTCGACTTACTTCGAGAACGAGAGAACTATGTCACTGACGACCCACCGCGCCGCCTCGACAGGTACCGAGCAGCAGGCCAAACTCATCGTGGAGCTCATCGCGCACGGCGAAGCCGCATCGAGAAGCGAAATCTCGCGGATTCTCGGGCTTGCGCCGTCGACCGTCTCGCTCCGTGTCGCCGAGCTCGAACGCCGCGGAGTGCTCGTGGAAGAGGGCGTCGGCGAGTCGAGCGGCGGCAGACGCCCCCGCATCCTTCGCCTGCGCGGCGGTGACGACTACGCGCTCGTCGCCGATCTCGGCGGCCGGCACGCTCGAATTGGTCGGGTGTCTTTCACGGGCGAGCTGCTCGAGACCCGCACCGTGCCCGTGCGCATCAACGACGGTCCAGAGGCGACGCTGGAGCTCGTGGCCGCGGCCCTGCGCGAACTCGGCACGGACTCCGACGCACAGCCGGGGCGCGTCCGCGGAGTCGGCATGGCGCTTCCTGGTCCGGTTGACAACACGATCGGCGGCGTCGAGCTGCCGTCGCGGATGCCGGGCTGGCAGAGCTTCGCCGTGCGCGACTGGCTCGAGAGCCACTTCGAGGTGCCTGCTGTCGTCGACAACGACGCCAACCTGATGGCGCTCGGTGAGCACTACGCCCAGCTCGGACCGGAGGCGCACAGCATCACTGTGAAGGCCGGCACCGCGATCGGCAGTGGAATCATCGTGAGCGGCGCCCTGCACCGCGGCGCGACCGGCGCGGCCGGCGACGTCACCCACACGCGGATCTCCGCCGCGGCATCCGAGCCGTGTTCCTGCGGGAACATCGGCTGCCTGGAGACGATCGCCAGCGGCGCCGGCATCGTGCGCCAGCTGCGCGGACGCGGCGTCGACGTGTCGACGACGGCCGAGGTCGTCGCGCTCGCGCGCGACGCAGACCCTCAGGCGACGACGCTGGTCCGCACGGCAGGCACCTACCTCGGCGAGGTGCTCAGCAGCGTCGTCAACTTCTTCAATCCAGACGCGCTCTTCCTCACCGGGGGCATGGCCTCCTGCGAGCCGTTCATCGCCGCCGTGCGCAGCCGGGTCTACGAGGGCTGCCACCCGCTCGTCACCCAGAGGCTCCGCATCGAGTCGGCCAGCACTGGGCCGGATGCCGGCCTCTACGGCGCCGCGCACCTGGTGCGCGAGAAGATCTCGGTGCTCGAGCGCTAATCCCCCGTCGGCACCCGCTCATGCCCGCCGCTGGTTGAGCTTGTCGAAACCGCCAGAGCGGATTTCGACAAGCTCAATCAGCGGAGAGGGCCAGAGGGCTAGTGCAGCAGCAGCTCGATCACGGGCATCGCGACATCCGGACGGCGAACGGGCAGCGCGAGCGTCAGCGTCCCGGCCTGCTGGCCGGCCGGCTGCAGAACGAGAGCCTGCTGCTCCGGGTCGGAGACTGACATCTTGATCCACGAGCCGTCGTGCAGGAAGCGGGCATAGCGCACGCGACCGGCGAGATTCGGCAGGTGCACGAATCCCATCGGCCAGCTGAAGAGGTGCAGGTAGAGCCTGTCGTCGCGCAGCGTGTAGACGCCCTCCCTGGGCGGAGTGTGCGGCGCGTGGCCGGCTCCCGTGATCGCGCGGCCGTGTAGCCGCATCCACTCACCGATCTCGGCCAGCAGCCTGGCATCGCGCGGGTCGACCGCTCCCCTGCCGTTCGGGCCGATGTTGAGCAGCATCTTGCCACCCATCGACACGGAGTCGGCGAGCATCCGGATCAACAGATCTGCGCTCTTGTGATTGTCGTTGTCGCGGTCGTAGCCCCAGGAGCCGTTCGTCGTCTGGCACGCCTCCCACACCACGGGCTCGCCGTCCTGCATGAGCGGCTCGGTCGGCTGGTACTGCTCCGGGGTGACGAAGTCGCCCGGAATCCCGAGTCGGTCGTTCACGGTGACGCCTGGCTGGAGCTCCCGGCAGAGCGCGAGCAAGCCTGCGGCATCCCAGTCCTCGGCCGACTTGCCGACCCAGCCCTGCTTCGTCTCCGGGTAGGTGAAGTCGAAGAACAGGTAGTCGATCTGGCCGTAGCCGGTGAGCAGCTCGCGCATCTGCGCGTGCAGGAAGGCGCGATAGCGCGCCATGTCTCGGCCGGCATTCAGTTCGGTCGCGTTCGCGTCGTCACGGCGAGGGTGGTTCCAGTCCACGGTGAAATCGGGGTGGTGCCAGTCGAGCAGCGAGTGGTAGAACCCGACACGCAGCCCCTCCGCCCGCATCGCGGTCACGAACTCGGCCACGAGGTCACGCCCGCAGGCGCGGACGGAGTTGAAGTCGCTCTGGGCCGTGTTCCACAGCGCGAAGCCGTCGTGGTGCTTGGTCGTCAGCACGACGTACTCCATGCCGGCGTTCTTCGCGGCGCGCGCGATCTCGGCGGCATTGAAGAGGTCGGGCTCGAAGTTCTCGAAGTACTGCGCGTAGTCCGCGTCGCTCAGCCGTTCGTTGGTCTGTACCCACTCGTGCCTGGCGGCACCACTGTAGATGCCGAAGTGGACGAACATACCGAATCGGCCGGTCGTGAACCAGTTCGTGCCGGACTCTCCGGGGGTGGGGGCTGCTGAGGTGGGCACGGCGCTGGGCTCCTGACGTATCGAGAATGTGGTCGACCCAGCCTAGCGTTAGACATCGGATGTCTGCACGCCGAGGCGTGAATCAGTCCCGGCAGGACGACTGCGGCACGAGGTCGGCGGGGGTGAGCCGCTCCGCGTAGTCAGGGTACGGCTCCTCTGCACCCTGCGCCGGTGCGAGATCGGCCGGGGTGAGACGCTCCGCGAAATCACGGTACGGCACCTCCGCCTTATGCGCCGGCGCAAGATCCGACGGAGTGAGACGCTCCGCGAAATCACGGTACGGCGCCACCCCAGCCGGGGCGCGCGCCTCGGCCGCCGGCCGATCGCCGGTCTCTGCGATCTGCGGCGAGCACGCCGTCAGTGCGCCGACCGAGACTGCGATGAGTGCGGCGGCGAGGACTCGTTGGGTTTTCTGTGTTGTGTTCATGGTTTCACTGTCGGTGTGGCCGGTATGACCCCGCCGCCCTCCCGGTATGTGTTCGGTATGGATCCGGGGCGTGCGGCGTTGACGCCTCTTAGCGATGCGCGCACAATGCAGCTGTGGAGATTCGCGTGTTCGGCGATCTCACGATTGCCGGTGGCCCGCTCGGCCCGAAAGAGCGTTCCCTCCTCGCCGCACTCGCGCTGCGATTGGGCTCCATCGTCACGCCCGGGGAGCTGGCCGAGGCGGTCTGGGGCGACGATGCACCCACGACATGGCCGAAGCAGCTGCAAGCGCTCATCGTGCACATCAGGCGGGTACTCGGTCGCACGGCGGTCGTCACCTCCCGTTCCGGCTACCGCCTCACCGTCGACAGCGACGCGATCGATGCCGTGCGTTTCGAACGACTTCTCGGCGCAGCTCGACAACACCGAGCCGACGGTGACCCTGCACGTGCCATTGACGCGATCGAGCGCGCTTTCGCACTCTGGCTGGGGCCGCCGTACGTCGACCTAGCCGAATGGCCTCCCGCGTTGCTCGAGGCGGCACGACTTGGCGAGGTGCGGGCCACCGCGGAGGAGGATCTGCTCGAAGCCCGGCTGGAGCTCGGCGAACACCGCGCGGTGGTGGCCGACGCCGAACATCTCGTGCGTTCTGCTCCGTTGCGCGAGCGCCGGTGGGCGATCGTGGCGACAGCGCTGTACCGCAGCGGCCGCCAGGCCGATGCGCTCGCGACCTTGCGCAGTGCACGCACCCGGCTGGCCGACGAGCTCGGCATCGAGCCGGGTGCAGAGCTTATCGCCCTCGAATCGGCGATCCTCCGCCACGAGGCCTCGCTCGACGCACCGGCGGCACCGCCTCAGTCGAACGGCGAATGCCCGTACCGCGGCCTGCTGGCATTCGGCGCCGAGGACGCCGCGACCTTCTTCGGGCGTGACGCCGACATCCAGCTCGCCCTCGCGCGGCTGAGGGGCTCGTCGTTCCTTGCGCTCGCCGGCTCCTCGGGATGCGGCAAGTCATCGCTCATGCTCGCCGGGCTCGTCCCCTCCCTGCGTTCGCTCGGACGGATCGTCGTCGTCGTCGGATCTGGGCGTGCATCATCCGCGGCCATCCGAGACGCCCTCTCGGATCGCCGCGGCGCCGACGTCGTTGTGATCGACCAGTTCGAGGAGCTCCTCAACGCCGGCCTTCCGATCGACGAGGTGGGCACCTGCTGCCGGCTGATCGCGGATGCCGTCGAAGCCGGCCGCACCGTCATCGTCGCTGTCCGCTCCGACTACCTCGACGCCTGCGCGGCCGAGCCGAGCATCGGCCCGCTCGTCGCGCAGGGAGTCCACCTCGTCGGGCCGCTCTCCCCCGCTGGCCTGCGGAGTGCGATCGAACAGCCGGCGCACCTCGCGGGGCTGCGTCTCGAGACGGGCCTGGTGGAGCTCGTACTTCGCGACGCGGCCGGCGAACCCGGCGCCCTCCCCCATGTTTCCCACGCCCTCGTCGAGACCTGGTTGCGGCGCGAGGGCTCAACGCTCACCGTGGCGGGCTATGAAGAGTCCGGTGGGATCTCCGGAGCCATCGCCCAGTCTGCTGACCAGCTGTACCAGTCACTCGACCCTCGGCAACAGCTGATCTGCCGCGCGACACTGCTCCGCCTCGTCGAGATCGGCTCCGATGGCGCACCGATGCGACGGCGCATCCGAATCGAGCCGCTCCGCAAGGACGCCATACATGAGCAGGTGCTCATCGGCTTGGAGCGGGCCCGTCTGGTCAGCGCCGAGGAGGACACACTCGTCGTCGCCCACGAGTCGCTGGCCACGGCGTGGCCAAGGCTGCGTGGCTGGCTCGAATCGGATGCCGACGGAGCGCGCGTCATGCATGCACTCGACACCGCCGCGAGCATGTGGGAGATGGAAGGGCGCCCCGATGAAGGGCTCTTCCGCGGTGCCCGGCTGCAGTCCGCACTCGAGTGGCAGGATTCACGCTCGCCGGAGCTGACCGCGGTTGAGGCAGACTTCCTCAGCGCGTCCCGCGGACGTGAGCAGGCGGCCGCCGCAGAACTCGCGCGGCGTGCAACGCACGACCGGCGACAGAATCGACGGCTGCGCGCTCTACTCTTCACGACCATCGCCATGCTCGCGGTGGCCGCAACCGCTGGCGGTCTCGTCGCCCTCAGCGCGCGGGAGACTGCGGCGCAGCGAACGGAAGCGACGATCGAGGCACTCACCAGCACCTCGCTCTCGCTGCGCACGACGGAGCGAGATGTGTCGGCGCTCCTCGCAGTGGAGGCCCACAGACGCTGGCCCGATGACCCCCGAACGCATTCCGCGTTGATGGGCGCAATGGAAGGCGCCAACGGCCTGCTTCGTGTGACGTACGTTCCGGGTGTTCGCGAGATGGTTGGCCGCGTCGTGCCCGGCACGCGACTTGTGGCCGTCGTCACAGACACACGCCGAACCCAGCTCTTCGATCTCGACACGGGCGAGCTCGTACGCACACTCGACATCGAGCGAGGCGGCGCCGATCTGAACGTCCACCTTGGCCCCGTGGTCAGCGCCGACGGCCGCCTTGTCGCCGTCGCAGAGCAGTCGGCATCGGGTGACGGCCCGGCGCTCGGCCACGCTTCGATCCGCTTCGCCGACGTTGCCAGCGGAGCGATGGCGCGCAGCCCTGTCGAGCTGGAGGGCGTGTTGTCGTCGATCGCGATCAGCCCGGACGGTACAACGGTCGCGGCCATCGACTCAACGGGTGCGTTATCGCTGGTGGATGCCGTGTCCGGCACGGTGAGGACCGTCATCGGCGTGCCGACCCACGCCGAGGTGTCCGACTCCGATCGGGCGGGTACCATCGGGTTCACCCCGGCCGGACTGCTCGTCTACGGCACCGTCGCTGGGGACGCACTCCTGATTGATCCACCGACAGGTGTGGTCACGGCCCATATCGCGCTGCCCGCAGCTTCGGCGAACGTGTCGATGTCGGTGCTCTCGGATTCGCTGGCCCTCGTGACCGGAGATCGGCGAATCTCGGCGCTCGACCTCTCTGCGCGCAGCGTCTCCTGGTCGCAGCAGTTCGAGGGCGAACAGGGCAAGCCATGCCCGTGGCTCGCGGCCTCGTCGGCGCGTGACAGCCTCTACTGCGGCGACCTGTGGGGCCGGATCGAGGAGCGCAGCCTCTCGGCCGGCGTTCCAACTGGGCGTCACCTCGACCTGCAGTTCGGATTCGTCGGCGCCCTGGCGGTCTCAGCGGATGGCCGAAAGCTCGACGTGGTCGGGCGCGGCACGGCCGCGTTCTCGCAGTGGATGCTCGATGACTCCGGGCCGGCCACGCGAGTGATCGCCGAAGGCTGGCGGGTGGGTGACGGCTACTCTGTCACCGGATCTCAGGTGCTGGCCGGGGTCGTTCCGCCCGACTCCGCGGCATCCGGGGCGGGTCCGAGCAGCATGGCGGTCATCGACACCGTCACCGGCGACCCCTCGTTCACTGTGCCCGACGGCTGGGCGGAGGTCGGATGGACGGGCGACGGCGTACTCATCGGCAGACACGGTACTGCGGAGTCGAGCACATTCCGGTTGCTGTCTGCACGCACGGGGCGGGACTGGGGAATGGACTTCGCGCCGGGCGTCGACCCATTCTTCTGGCCGAGCGCCGACGGCACCAAGCTCTATGCAGGCGATCACGACGGCGCGGTGTACACCCTCGATCCGGCGACCGGGAGGCGCATCGGGCCGACGTTTCGTGTCGAAGGGCGAATCCAGTCCGCGTCGACGAACAGCACGGCGTCACGGGTGTTGTTCACCAGCTATGACCCGAAGCTCGGGTTCACGAGCAGCCTCTACGACGGCACAAACGGGCGGCAGCTCAGGGGTGGACTGCTCGGCCCAGTGACGGCCGTCCTGACGGAACGGGGGGAGATCGTCGGCCTCGAACCGGATCGGGTCTCGCGGTACGACGCGGAGACCTTTGAGTTCATCGGCGAGCTCCCCGGCATCCCCGGCGGACTGGCCAGAATCAGCGTCAGCTCCGACGGGCGCAGCGTTGCGGCGTTCTCCCAGAACGGCACAGTGTCGCTTTACGACGTCGAGAGCGGCATCCGCCTGGGTGAGCCCATCCGGGTGGCCAGCCCCGAGATCTGGGCGGCGTTCATCCGGCCCGACGGCCAGGAACTGGCTGTGAATGCGACTGGCGGGATCGCCGTCTGGGACCTGCGCCCCGAAAAGCAGGCAGAGGCCGCCTGCCGCATGGCCGGTCGCGACCTGACTCGCGACGAGTGGAAGACATACCTCGCCGACATCGGACCCTATCGTTCAAGCTGCGGTTTCGGCGGCGGCTGAGCGCCGAGACGCAGAACGGCCCGCCTCGAGCGAGGCGGGCCGTTCCGAATCAGTGACTACTGACCACGAGCTGCTGACTAGCGTGCGACGCTGCCGTCGGTGTAGTCGTCGTCGAGCTGCTTCCACGCGAAGAGGCTGCGCAGTTCGCGGCCGGTCTCCTCGATCGGGTGAGCCTCGCCCTTTGCGCGCAGCGCGAGGAACTCGGGTGCACCGGCATCCTGGTCGTCGATGAAGCGCTTGGCGAATGCACCGCTCTGGATGTCGGCGAGAACGGCCTTCATGTTCTCCTTGACGGAGGGGTCGATCACGCGCGGGCCGGAGACGTAGTCACCGAACTCGGCGGTGTCGGAGACGCTCCAACGCTGCTTGGCGATGCCACCCTCCCACATGAGGTCGACGATGAGCTTGAGCTCGTGCAGCACCTCGAAGTAGGCGATCTGCGGCTGGTAGCCGGCCTCGGTCAGGGTCTCGAAGCCGTACTGGACGAGCTGCGAAACGCCGCCGCAGAGAACGGCCTGCTCACCGAACAGGTCGGTCTCGGTCTCCTCGGTGAAGGTGGTCTTGATGACGCCGGCGCGGGCGCCGCCGATGGCCGAGGCGTACGAGAGCGCGATGTCCCAGGCCTGGCCGGTCGCGTCGTTCTCAACGGCGATGATGTCCGGGATGCCGCGGCCCGCGACGAACTCGCGACGAACCGTGTGGCCGGGGGCCTTCGGGGCGACGAGGATGACGTCGACGTCCTTCGGGGCGTCGATGTAGCCGAAGCGGATGTTGAAGCCGTGAGCGAAGGCAAGGGTCTTGCCGGCGGACAGCTTGTCTTTGATCTCGTTGTTGTAGATCGAACGCTGGTGCTGGTCGGGAGCGAGGATCATGATGAGGTCTGCCCACTCGGCAGCGTCGGCGACGGAGAGAACGGTGAAGCCCTCGTCCTGTGCCTTCGGGGCCGACTTGGAGCCGTCCTTGAGTCCGATGACGACCTCGACGCCGGAGTCGCGGAGGTTCAGCGCGTGGGCGTGACCCTGCGAGCCGTAACCGATGATGGCGACCTTCTTGCCCTGGATGATCGACAGATCGGCGTCTTTGTCGTAAAAAATCTCAGACATGCGTGTTTCTCTCTACTTGGTGGTGGTGAGTGTGAAAGTGGGGGTTAATTCTTGAAGACGCGCTCGGTGATCGACTTGGAGCCGCGGCCGATGGCGAGCAGCCCCGACTGGGCGATCTCCTTGATGCCGTAGGGCTCGAGAACGCGCAGCAGCGCGCTCGTCTTGCCCGAATCGCCGGTGACCTCGATCACGAGGGCATCGTTGGCGACGTCGACGACGCGGGCACGGAACAGCGTGACCGCCTCGAGCACCTGCGAACGGGTCGTGTTGTCGACCTTGACCTTGATGAGCAGGTGTTCCCGCTGCACCGACTGGGTCGGGTCGAGCTCGACGATCTTGATGACGTTGACGAGCTTGTTCAACTGCTTGGTCACCTGCTCGAGCGGCAGGCGGTCGACGTCGACGACGACGGTGATGCGAGAGAGGCCCTCGATCTCACTGTGGCCGACGGCGAGGCTCTCGATGTTGAAGCCGCGGCGGGCGAAGAGCCCGGCGACTCGGGTCAGCAGGCCGGGCTTGTCTTCGACGAGCAGGCTCAGAACGTGGGTGCTCATGGCTTACTCCTCTTCCCAGGCTGGTGCGTGATCTTTGGCGTACTGGATGGAACTGTTCGACAGGCCCTGCGGGACCATCGGCCACACCATGGCGTCGCGGCTCACGATGAAGTCGATGACGACCGGGCGGTCGTTCGTCTCCAGCGCCAGCTTGATCGCGGCGTCGACCTCGTCCTCAGTTCGCACGCGGATGCCGAGGGCACCGTATGCATCGGCGAGCTTGACGAAGTCTGGAACCATCGCCGTCTCGTGACCGGTGTTCAGGTCGGTGAAGCTGTGACGGCCCTCGTAGAACATGGTCTGCCACTGGCGCACCATGCCGAGCGAGGAGTTGTTGATGATCGCGACCTTGATCGGGATGTTGTTGATCATGCAGGTCGCGAGTTCCTGATTGGTCATCTGGAAGCATCCGTCGCCGTCGATCGCCCAGACGACGCGGTCGGGCTCTGCGACCTTGGCACCCATGGCGGCCGGCACCGAGTAGCCCATCGTTCCGGCACCACCCGAGTTCAGCCAGGCGTTGGGACGCTCGTACTTGATGAACTGCGCGGACCACATCTGGTGCTGGCCGACGCCGGCAGCGTAGATACCCTCCGGACCGGTGAGCTCACCGATGCGCTGGATCACGTACTGCGGTGCGAGCAGGCCGTCGCTCGGCTTGCTGTAGCCGAGCGGGTAGCGCTCGCGCAGATCGTCGAGGTAGCTCCACCACTCCCCGAGGTCGGGGGCTGTGCCGCCCGTCGCCTCGGCCAGGGCAGCGGTCAGATCGATGATCACGTCTTTGGCGTCACCGACGATGGGCACGTCGGCGTTGCGGATCTTGGAGATCTCGGCCGGGTCGACGTCGACGTGCACGATCTTGGCGTTCGGCGCGAACAGCCCGACCTTGCCCGTGACACGGTCGTCGAAGCGGGCGCCGAGCGACACGATGAGGTCGGCCTCCTGCAGCGAGAGCACCGCGGGGACCGTTCCGTGCATTCCCGGCATGCCGAGGTGCTGCTGGTGCGAGTCCGGGAACGCGCCGCGGGCCATCAGCGTGGTCACGACGGGGGCACCGGATGCCTCTGCGAGCACCTTGAGCTCGGCGGAGGCGCGGGCGCGGATCACGCCGCCGCCCACGTAGAGCACCGGTTTCTTGGCCTCGGCCAGCATCTGGGCCGCGGCCTGGATCTGCTTGCCATGCGCCTTGGTGACGGGACGGTAGCCGGGCAGTTCGATCTTCGGCGGCCAGCTGAAGGTCATCTCGCCCTGCTGGGCGTCCTTGGTGATGTCGACGAGCACGGGGCCGGGGCGACCGGTCGAGGCGATCAGGTGTGCGGCGGCGATCGTCGCCGGGATGTCCTCCGCGCGCTTCACGAGGAAGGAGTGCTTGGTGATCGGCATCGTGATGCCCACGATGTCGGCCTCCTGGAAGGCGTCCGTTCCCATCAGCGTCGAGAACACCTGGCCGGTGATCGCCAGCAGCGGCACCGAGTCCATGTATGCGTCGGCGATGGCGGTGACGAGGTTCGTCGCACCAGGGCCGGATGTCGCGATCGCGACGCCGACCTGGTTGCTCGAGGAGGCGTAGCCCTCCGCCGCGTGGCCTGCGCCCTGTTCGTGACGCACCAGGATGTGCCGGATGGCCGTCGACGACATGAGCTCGTCGTAGAACGGGATGATGGCTCCGCCCGGAAGGCCGAAGACGTCCTTGATGCCGAGAAGCTCCAGGCTGCGCAGGATCGCGCCTGACCCCGTCATCTTCTCTGGGCCGGTTTTACTCGGCCCGGTCAATGAGTTCGCCTGCGCGGCCGCTCCCGTTTTGGGTGCGGCCGGCGAAGGCACGTTCTGAGATTCCGTAGACATACGGTGAAGTCCCTTGGGTACGTGATGGATGAATGAATCGCGGGCTACTAGCCGGTGACTGCGCCTTCTGCGGCGGAGTGCACGAGCTTGGAGTATTTCGCGAGAACGCCACGGGTATAGCGCGGGGGAAGGGGTGCCCAGCCTTCACGGCGGGCGGCCAGCTCAGTCTCGTCGACAAGTAGGTCAAGGGAGCGGGCCGCGATATCGACCCGTATAAGATCACCATCGCGCACGAAGGCAATGGGACCAGCGTCCACTGCTTCGGGTGCTATGTGGCCGATGCACAGTCCGGTTGTGCCACCTGAGAATCGGCCGTCCGTCAAGAGTAGTACATCTTTTCCGAGTCCGGCGCCCTTGATGGCGGCGGTGATGGAGAGCATCTCGCGCATACCGGGTCCACCCTTGGGGCCCTCGTAGCGGATGATGACGACGTCACCCTTGCTGATCTTGCCCTCCGTGAGCGCGTCCATCGCCCCACGCTCACGCTCGAAGACGCGTGCCGGACCCTCGAAGACCTCGGCGTCGAAACCGGCGGTCTTCACGACTGCGCCCTCCGGAGCGAAGGACCCCTGCAGCACGGTGATGCCACCGGTTGCGTGGATGGGGTTGTCGAGGGTGCGGATGACCTCGCCGTCGAGCGGGTCGGGGTTCAGCAGCTCGAGGTTCTCTGCGACGGTCTTGCCCGTCACGGTGAGCGCGTCGCCGTGCAGCAGGCCGGCCTCGAGCAGCGCACGCATGAGCACGGGGATGCCGCCGTGGCGGTCGACGTCGGCCATGACGTACTTGCCGAACGGCTTCATGTCGGCCAGGTGCGGAACCTTGTCGCCGATGCGGTTGAAGTCGTCGAGGGTGAGCTCGACCTCTGCCTCGTGTGCGATGGCCAGCAGGTGCAGCACGACGTTGGTCGAGCCGCCGAGAGCCATGGCGACGGTGACGGCGTTCTCGAAGGCCTTCTTGGTGAGGATGTCACGGGCCGTGATGCCGAGGCGCAGCATGTTGACGACGGCCTCACCCGAACGGTGCGCGAAGTAGTCGCGACGGCGGTCGGCCGATGGCGGCGCCGCCGAGCCGGGGAGGCTCATGCCGAGGGCCTCCGCGACGGATGCCATGGTGTTGGCCGTGTACATGCCGCCACATGCACCCTCGCCGGGGGCGATGGCACACTCGATGCGCTTGAGGTCTTCCTCGGTCATGGTGCCCGCCTTGCAGGCGCCGACGGCCTCGAAGGAGTCGATGATGGTGACCTCCTTCTCCGTGCCGTCGGAGAGCTTCACCCAGCCGGGCGCGATGGAGCCCGCGTAGAGGAACACGGATGCCAGGTCGAGCCGGGCCGCGGCCATCAGCATGCCTGGCAGCGACTTGTCGCAGCCGGCAAGCAGCACGGAGCCGTCGAGGCGCTCGGCCATCATGACGGTCTCGACCGAGTCGGCGATGACCTCGCGGGAGACAAGCGAGAAGTGCATGCCCTCGTGCCCCATCGAGATGCCGTCGGAGACGGAGATGGTGCCGAACTGCAGCGGGTATCCCCCGCCGGAGTGCACGCCTTCCTTGGCGCCCTGTGCGAGCCGGTCAAGGCTCAGGTTGCACGGGGTGATCTCGTTCCACGAGCTCGCAATACCGATCTGGGGCTTGTCCCAGTCCTCATCGCCCATTCCAACGGCGCGGAGCATTCCGCGGCTGGTCGTGGCTTCAATTCCATCAGTGACTGCACGGCTTCGTGGCTTGATATCAATCTCAGGCATGGCTTGAGTCTAGAACCTCGGGAGGCTCCACTACGCCGCTTCAGGAGCGGGCACGGTCCAACGCTCCGGCCTGTGCCGCCCGGAAATCGGCGAGCAGCGCGAGCACCTCGGCGAGCTCCTCCGGACCCCGCACCCGGTTTCCGGCGACGGTGAAGCCCTGCCCGATCTTGAGCGAGAGATCGCCTGCGCCCTGCACCGCGAAGGCGTGCTCGTCTGTGACGTCGTCGCCGGCGTAGAACACAGAGGTGGCCTGCGTGTACGCGCGGAGCTGCTGCAGTGCGTCGCCTTTGTTGCCGCTGCGCACCGAGAACTCGAGCACGTTCTTGCCCTCGAGGACGGACAGGCTCGGGAGGATGCCCTGGACGCTCGCCCTGGCCGTGCGCTGCAGCGCCAGACCTGTCGGTGCTGGCACGAGCCGGGTGTGCAGGGCGAAACCGGCTGGCTTCCGCTCGACCCACGCGCCCTCGGCCTTGGACGCGATGCCATCGAGGATCTCGGCCAGGCTCGCAAGCTGGGCGATCTCCTCGCTCAGCAGATTGAGTGAGATCTCCGGCTGATCGAGCTTCATCTCGATGCCGTGCGAGCCGGTAAGGAGCACGGACTCCGGCGGCTCCGCCACCTGCTCGAGGCTGACCAGGGCACGACCGGAGACGAAGGCGACGCGGGTCTCCGGCAGCGCCACGAGCCGCATCACGGCGGTGCGGGCACTCTCCAGAGCCCTCGCGTCCTCCGGCCGGTCGACGTGCGGGGCCAGCGTGCCGTCGAAGTCGAGCGCGACGAGCAGCCGCTCGCTCGCAGCCACCTCGCGCAGCTTGGTGATCAGGGTGTCTGGCACGCCCGGCTCGACGGCGGCACGACCGGTGAGGTCGTCGAGGAACGCCTTCGCCCAGTCGGAGACGCTGTTCTGGCGCAGCCGTTTGCGCAGCGTCTTCATGCGCTTGCGACGCTGCTTGGCCGGCATCCGCACGGCGGTCTCGATGGCATCCTTCAGGCCCTCGATGTCGTGCGGGTTGATCAGCAGTGCCTGCTTGAGTTCATCGGATGCCCCGGCGAATTCGCTGAGCACGAGCACGCCGTCGTTGTTGACGCGGCAGGCGACGTACTCCTTGGCGACGAGGTTCATGCCGTCACGGAGGGCGGTGACCAGCATCACATCGGCCGCCAGATAGAGGGCGACCATCTCCTCGCGCGGGTACGCCTGGTGCAGATAGGCGATGGCCGTGTGACTGATCGAGCTGTGGTCTCCGTTCAGCCGGCCGACTTGCAGTTCGATCTCGTCACGCAACGTCATATAGGTCGCGACACGTTCCCGGCTCGGGCTCGCGACCTGCACGAGCACGGTGTTCTCAATGTCGAGCCTGCCCTGCGCGAGGAGCTCGCCGTACGCCTTCAGCCGGTGCGCGATGCCCTTCGTGTAGTCGAGCCTGTCCACGCCGAGCATCACGGTCTCCGGGTTGCCGAGCCCGGCCCTGATCTCACGCGCCCTGGCCTGGATCTCCGGCCGTCCCGCCATCTCCTCGAAGCCGGCGACGTCGATCGAGATCGGGAAGTTGGTGGCGACGACGCGGCGGAGCTCGCCGTTCTGCGTCGGCACCTCGACGACGGTGTGCCGGGTGGTGTAGCCGAAGAGGCGGCGCACCGCGCGGGTGAAGTTGCCGGCATCCGCCACCCGCTGGAAGCCGATGACATCGGCGCCGAGCAGGCCCTCGATGATCTGCTTGCGCCACGGCAGCTGCGAGTAGATGCCGTATGGCGGGAACGGGATGTGGTTGAAGAAGCCGATCACGAGGTCCGGGCGCAGGCCGCGCAGCATCGCGGGCACGAGCTGGAGCTGGTAGTCGTGCACCCAGACGGTCGCGCCGCGCGCGGCGACCATGGCCGCGGCGGCGGCGAATCGCCGGTTGACGATCACGTAGCTCTCCCACCACTCGCGGTGGTAGCTCGGCGGGGCGATGACGTCGTGGTAGAGCGGCCACAGGGTGTCGTTGGAGAAGCCCTCGTAGTAGCGCTCGAGCTCCTCGTTGCTGAGCGGAACCGGGACGATCGAGATGCCGTCGTTCTCGAACGGCTCGAACTCGCGGTCTGCGACCCCTGCCCAGCCGACCCAGGCCCCGTCGGCCTCGCGCATCACCGGTTCGAGCGCCGTGACGAGGCCGCCAGGCGACGAGCGCCAGCCCTCGTTGCCGTCCGCATCGACGACGAAGTCGACGGGCAGGCGGTTCGACACGACGACGAGGCCGTAGTCGCCGTACGCGACGGTGTGTGCGGGGGCGGGGCTTGCTGGGGCGGAGATGATGAATCCGTTCCGGCACGAGCGGTGCTCGCACCTTGCTCTCACTCCGAGGCTAGCAGCCGCCCCAGCACCCGTCTCCCCCGTTGCATTTCGCGGCCGGACCCGCTCCGCCCCGGGCCGCCGCATCCGGCATCCGCCTGTCCAGCTCGCGCGCGAGTTGCCAGAGATGGCCCCTCCAACGCCCGCGAATGGGCCATCTCTGGCAACTCGCGGGCGTTGTCCGCGCTAGCTCTGCGCCAACGCGAAGGCGAAGGAACGTGCTCCGCGGCGCCTGGCGACGACCGCGAGCGACGCCGTCGCCGAGATCACCGCGAAGAGCGCGAGCACCACGGCCGGCGTTCCGACCGCCGAGCCGCCGACACCGGCCACGATCGCCTGCATGCCCTGCACCGCCCAGGTAAGCGGGAGGAACGGACTGATCGCCTGGAAAGGCGCCGCGACGATCTCCACCGGGTAGAGTCCGCCAGCGCTCGTCAGCTGCACCGCGAGGAGCACCAGCGAGATCACGACGCCGACACGGCCGAATCCGGTCACCAGCAGGTGGTGCACTGCAACGAATGCGGCGGCGATCAGGAGGCTGAAGCCCAGCGTTGCCGGCAGGCTCGACCACGAGACACCGAGGGTGGTGTGCAGCAGCGCCACGATAACGAGCACCTGGGCGGCGGCGATGGCGAAGCCGCGCAGGAGCCCGCGCCCGACGATCCTGGCCGTCGGTGCGGTCGAACCGAGCGCGATCGCGCTCACCGGTCGCATCAGGAGGAAGATCGCGAGGGCGCCGATCCAGAGCCCGACGGGCACGAAGACCATCCCGATGATCTCGCCGAGGGTGGCGATCTCGTTGTCGCGTTCGAGGCTGACGCCGACGGGTTCGGCGATGACCTCGGCCGTGGCCTTCGGGTCCGTTCCGCCGAGCGCGCTGGCCTGCTCAGCGCCGTCTCCGAGGCCGGTCGCTAGCGAGCTGGCGCCCTCCTGCAGCTGATGTGCACCGGATGCCGACGCTCCGGCACCCTCGGCGAGCTGGCTCACGCCGCCAGCCAACTCCGATGCGCCACCGGCGAGGGCGTTTGCGCCGCCGCGCAGTCCGTCCGACCCGGCCGAGAGCTGCGCGGCGCCGCCGGCCAGCTGGGAGATGCCGCCCTGCACGCCGCCGATGGCGGTCGCGGTCTGGGAGGCGAGCTGGTCGCCGCTGCCGACGAGCTGGTCAGCCCCCGCTTGCACCTTCTTCATAGCTTCCAGAGCGCCCATCGCCGCTGGAACCTGCTCTGGGGCAAGCGTCGGCAACAGCAATTCCAGCGCCTGAATGCCCTGCCCGAGCCCAGCGCTCAGTTGGGTGGCTCCGCCGCTGATTCCGTCGGTGTACTGCTTCACGCCGTCGCTGAGCTGCGTCAGCTGGGCCGCGCTCTGGTTGAGCGTTCCGAGACCACCGGCGATGCCGTCGACGCCCTGGGTGTAGCTCGTCACGCCGCCCGCGAACTCGCTCACTCCGTTGGCGTATTCGCCTGCACCGCTCGCGGCCGTCGTCGCACCGCCGGCCAGGGAGTCGAGGCCGGTTGCCAGGGTTCCGACGCCGCCGGCGAGGGTGTCTGCCCCATCCGCTGCGGTGCCGAGCGAGTCGCCCATCTCGGCGATTCCCGAGTAGAAGGCCGTGAGGTACTGGGTCGTGATCTCGCGCCCGAATGCGCTGGTCATGGCCTCGCCGACCGACTGCGCGGCGGAGCCGGCGAGGTAGGCGTGTGCGTCATCCGTGCGGATCTGCAGATCGGCCTGCGTCGGCTCGTCGCCGGAGAGCGAGTTGATGGCGGAGGAGAAGTCGCTCGGGATGGTCAGCACGGCGTAGGCGTCGCCCGCGGCGAGCGCATCGGCCGCCTGTTCCGAGTTCGAGATCGTCCACTCGAAGCCGGCCATGTCTGGGCCGGTGAGCTCCGTCACCAGCTGGCGACCGGCCAGAATCATCTGCTCGCTGCCGTCTGGCAGCGTCGCCGTGATCATCTCGTCGTTGTTGACGACGATGGCAGGCACCGTGTCGAGTCGCTCATCCGCGCTGGCGAGCGCACCGGAGACGAGCCCGGCGATGGCCAGCGGCACCACGATCACACCGGCCAGCATTATGGCGATGCGGGTGCGCCGTTGGCCAGGCGTGCGGCGGAACAGTTTCTCAAGTCGGGCACTCATCAGCGCGCCACCTCATCTTCCTGGACTTCTTCGATTCTTGTCGGGGCGGCGGCCGGCGCCGGCAGCGCGATCGCGGTGCTGGCCCTGGCCCCGATGAGGGCTTCGGATGCCGCGTTCACGGCGTCTCCCGCCGCCAACACGATCGTGGTGTCTGCCGGTGCCAGCGCCGCCAGCACCTGCGCGATGTTGCGGCCGCGGGCATCAACGGGCAGCGCGTCGCCGAGGTCGACGATGAGCACGGCCGGCCGCTCCGTGAGCACGCTCGCCGCGAGCACGGTTGCACGGCCGAGCGCGCTGAGCGAGGAGATGCTCGTCTCGGCGTCGATCGGGCGCAGGCTCGTTCCCGTTGCCCGCAGTGCGGCGTTGATGCGGTCGATCCATGCCCGCTCCGCGTCGCCGCCGAACCGGGCGCGGTACCAGGGCAGTGAGAGTTCGAGACGTTCGCTGAGCACCTCGCCGACGGTGCGGTCGAGGTCGTGCCGCTGACCGGCGCCGACGTCGATGAGACCGACGCGGCGCAGCGCTCGGGAGCGCTCGGACGGCAGCGGCGATCCGAGCAGCTGCAGCCTGCCTGCGACCGGGCCGAGGCGGCCGGCCAGCGAGGCGGCGAAGACGCGGCGTGCCGAGGCATCCCCCTGCACCGTCACGACGGCGCCGGAGTCGATGGCGAAGTTCAGCGGCCCCATCGCCTGTGCGGGGAGGCCGAGGTAGGCGTCATCCGCGGTCAGCGCCGAGTTCTGCTGTCTGGCCCAGGCCAGATCGTCGAGGTGTGCCCGGAGGCTCTCCCCCTCGACATCGACATTCGGGAGCAGCCGGCCCAACCACTTCGGGAGGTACCAGGCCGCCTTGCCTGCCAGTGCCATGGCGGCTGGCACCAGCGTCATTCGAACCAGGAAGGCGTCGAAGAAGACGCCGATCGCCAGCGCGAACGCGATGCCCTTGATCGGTCCTGCGCCTTCAGGCACGAAGGAGAAGAAGACGAAGAACATGATCAGCGCCGCGGCCGTCACGACTCGGGCGGAGTGCTGGAAGCCGTGCACGATGGAGGATCGAGCTTTGCCTGTCTTGACGAACTCCTCCCGCATGCCGGAGACGAGGAAGACTTCGTAGTCCATGGCCAGGCCGAACAACACGGCCATCAGCAGGATGGGCAGGAAGCTGAGGATCGGACCGACGTGCTCGACGTGCAGCAGCTCGGAGAACCAGCCCCACTGGAACACGGCGACTGTCGCGCCGATCGCGGCGAACACCGAGAGCAGGAAGCCGATGGCGGCCTTGATCGGCACGAAGATCGAACGGAACACCATCATCAGCAGGATGATGGAGAGGCCGACGACGATGAGCGCGAACGGCACGAGCGCGTCGCTCAGCCTGTTCGAGATGTCGATGGTGACGGCGGTCTGGCCCGTGACCGTGATGGGCGTGCCCAGCTCGTCCTCGATCTTCGGCGCGAGATCACGGATGTTCTGCACCAGCTCCTTCGTTTCGGGGTCGTCCGGCGCGCTCTCGGGGATCACCTGCATGATCGCGGTGTCGACGCTCGGGTTCGGCAGCCCCTGGCTGACGAATGCGACATCGTCGAGTTGATCCAGCTCGGCGCGGATCGTGTCGAGATCGTTGACGATGTCGGTGGTCTGCGTGATGTCGACGACCACGACGAGCGGTCCGTTGTAGCCGGGACCGAATCCGTCTGCGATGAGTTCGTAGGCCTCGCGCTGCGTCGAGCCGGCAGGCTCCGCCGCGCCGGTCGGCAGGTTGAGGTCGAGGCTGAACGCGGGGATCGCCAGCGTGCCGAGCACGCCGACGACGAGCACGACGGCCACGATCGGCGCCTTCAGCACGGTGTTCACCCAGCGACGGCCCATGGTCGGCTTGGCGTCGTCGTCGGCGAGCGCGCGGCGGTCAGCACGGCTGCCGGGTTTGGGCGCCATCCGACCCTTGATCAGGCCGAGCACGGCCGGGAGCAGGGTGACGGCGATGAGCATGGCGATCAGCACGGCGAACGCGGTTGCGACACCCATGGTGCTGAGGAACGGGATTCCGACGATGAGCAGACCGAGCAGGGCGATGATCACGGTGATGCCGGCGAAGACGACTGCACCGCCCGCTGTCGCCACGGCGGTTGCGACCGACTCCTCCGGGTCGACGCCACGGGCGAGCTGTTGTCGGTGCCTGGAGAGGATGAACAGGGAGTAGTCGATGCCGACGGCCAGGCCGAGCATGACGGCCAGCATCGGGGCGGTGCTCGACACGCTGCCGAAGGCCGCCGCGAGGAGGATGCCGCCGATCGCGACGCCGACGCCGACGAGGGCCATCAGCAGCGGCATGCCGGCCGCGAGCAGCGACCCGAAGGTGATGACGAGCACGACTCCGGCGAAGAGCACGCCGAACACCTCGACGATGGTGAGCCCGAAGGTGGTGTCTTGGAAGACCTGACCGCCGAATGCCACGGTCATGCCTGCGTCACGGCCGATCTCGCCGGTGGCTGTCAGTGCGTCGATCGTCTCCTGGGTAACATCCGTCGATGCTCCCTCGAGTTGCACGCGCGCGATCGCGGTCTCCTCGTTGTCTGAGACGGCGTTGGCCGCGTACTCGGAGAACGGGCTGATGGCCGCGGCGACGCCGTCGATGCCCTCGATGGCCGAGATCGTCTCTTCGATCGCGTCCTTGTACTGGGCATCCTCGACGGATTCACCGTCCGGAACCTGGAACACGGTCTCGACGGCCGCGCCCGATGCCTGCGGGAACACCGCGTTCAGCTTGTCGATCGCGAGCTGCGATTCCGTTCCGGGAATCGAGAACGACTCCTCGAACTGACCGCCGAGGGCGAGACCGCCGCCGAGGATTGCGGCGAGGACCAGGATCCATGCGCCGATCACCCGCCATGCACGGCGATAGGCGAAACGACCGATTCGGTAGAGAAACGTTGCCACTGTGTTTGTCCTGCTCGTAGTAGGGGGGTCAGGCGGAGGGGATGGAAACGGGAGCAAGCAGCTCGCCGACGAGTTTGATGAGGGCGGCTCGCACCTCGTCGACGGGGCCAAGGTCCTCGCCGTCGAGGAAGGCCATGCCTGCGACCAGGGAGTACGCCGCACCGCCGAGCGCGACACCGAAGCGCACCTTGTCTTCTGTGCTGGCGTTCTCATCGCAGATGGTGTTCGACAGTTCGAGGATGAATGCGTTCGCCCGATCGATCACGGGGATGCCGCGGAGCGAACTCCCCTGATTGATGAAGGTGTAGACCTCGAGCCGGTAGTCGAGCAGGAAGTCGATGAAATCCTCGACGAAGAGCCCACGAGCCTCGAGGGATGGGCCGCGCTCCGTGAATCGGGCGAGCAGGGCGCCGAGGCGGTCAATAGCCGGGCCGATCGCGGCTTCGAGCAGTGCTTCCTTGTTGGCGTAGTGGTAGAGCACGCTCGACTTGGAGTAGCCGGCCTCGTCGGCGATCTGCTGCAACGAGGTTCCCGAGAAACCCGTCGATGCGAACTGCTCGAGTGCGATCGTGCGCAGCTCGTCGCTCGCTTTCGGGCGTGTGCTGGCGTTGGCCGAATCGGCGTCTACTGAGGGCATGCGCCCCATGCTACTTGACCAATCGGTCAGGAACTGCACGATCGGTCAGGGTTGGGGCGAATTCCCAGTCACGCTAACGTGAGAGGACGGAGGTGCAGACACATGCGCAAATACCTGTTCAACGGCGCCGTCATCGGCGCGGTGACCAGCAGCTGGGGCATCGTTCAAGCCACACGCAACGGTCCGCGCGACTGGCGGCTGGCCCTCATGTGGCTCGGCTGGGGCATCTCACTCACCCTCGCGATAACCGCGGTGCGCGACGAGGCCAGAGAGCGCGCGCTCGAGAAGTAACAGCGCGCCGCGGCGTGTCAGCCGCAGATTCGGGCGAGTATAGCGCAGACTGATCCTGCTACCCGAAGCGAGCGAGAGGACAGATCGTGGCAATGTTCCGCCGGCGCCGCCAGACCGCGCCAGTGCTTCTGGCCCCTGCGCCGGAGCTCAGCTCCGAGGCACTGTTCGAGCTCATCAACAACAAGCTCACCGACATCATCGGGGCATCCGGGGAGTGGACGCTCGTTCGCCGTGCGGACGGCGACACTGACGAGATCTTCCACACGATGCTGAGTCGCCAGATTGCCGGCGAGCTCACGCGCACCGTTGAGGACGGCCGCGACGCGCTGCGGAACGAGCCGGGAACCGAGCCGAGCGCGCTCAGCTGGAATCCCGCCCCCGTTGCGGTGTGGGCCGATCAGAACCGCACCGATCAAAACCGTGCGGACGCCCCGCGCAGCGCGCACGCTGAGACCGCATCGCACCGCGCCGTCGCCTAGCCCTCCAGACTCTCCGCTCCAGGCTCCGCGGTTCAGACGCTTCATTCCAGAATCTGCCGTCGTTTTTTGTACGGCAGATTGAGCGCGGCATCCGGCCCCGCTTCTAGCGTTGTGTTCATGACACAGCAGAGCTTGCCGCCACAGCCGACCTCGGCCCCCGCCCCCGCAGCCTCCGGCCCCCGTGCGCCGCGACGCACCCTCGGCGCCCGCGACCTGGCGTCCATCGCCACCTTCGCCGCGCTCATCGCCGCCCTCGGCCTGCCCGGCTCGCTGTACCTCGGCGGCACCGCCGTCCCCATCACCTTCCAGACCCTCGGCGTGATGCTCGCCGGCGCCATCCTCGGCGCCCGGAACGGATTCCTCGCCGTCCTCCTGCTGCAGGTGCTCGTCGCCGCCGGTCTCCCCCTGCTCTCCGGCGGCCGCGGCGGCATCGGCGTGTTCCTCGGCCCAACGGGCGGCTACCTGCTCGGCTGGCTCCTCGCCGCACTCGTGATCGGCTGGTTCACCGCCAGGCTGCTCCCCCGCTACCCGCTCTGGCCCGCCCTGGGAGCCACGGCACTCGGCGGCATCGTCGTCATGTACGCGATCGGCGTTCCGTGGGTCGCCGTCAGCACGGGTGTCCCGTTCACCGTCGCACTCACCGGAGCACTGGTCTTCCTTCCCGGTGACATCCTCAAGGTCATCGTGACGGTGCTCGCCGCGAAGCAGGTGCACCGCGCCTGGCCCGGGCTCATCACCCCCCGGTGAGCAGTCCGTTGCTGAGCGATACGTCGGCGGGCACGGCGCGGTGGCTGGGCGGCGCAGACGCTGACACCGCGCTGCGATTCGGCGGGCGCGCGCTCAGCTACGGGGCGCTGCGCGAGCGCGTCGCCCGGCACGACGTCGCTCGGAGCAACCCCACTCCTGGCGTCGTCGTCCGCGCGGACAGCGCAGACGACACCGAGCTGCTGGTCACCGTCCTCGCGGCTCTGGACCGGGGGCGCCCCGTGATGATCGGTGATGCGCGCGACCCCGCGCCGCTGCCGCAGCACGTTCCGGCATCCGCTGGGCTGATCGTGATGACGTCCGGCTCGTCCGGCCGCGCCAGGGCCATCGCCAGGACTGCGGCGTCGTGGCACGACTCCTTCGCGCCGTTCGCCGCCGCGACCGGGCTCGGCCGCGGCGACACCGTCGTGCTCACCGGCCCGCTGCACGTCTCGATGCACCTCTTCGCGGCCCTGCACACGCTGTGGCTGGGAGCAGAGCTGAGCGATGACCCCACCGCGGCGAGCGCCGTGCACTGCACGCCGGCCGTGTTGCGCCGGATCCTCTCGGCCGAGCGACTGCCCCAGCGCATCATCGTGGCCGGCGCCGCCCTCCCTGAGGCAGGGCGCGCGGCCGCCGAGCAGCGCGGCAGCACCGTCACCGAGTACTACGGGGCCGCGGAACTCTCCTTCGTCGCCATCGGCGACCGTGCGGGAGCGCTCCGCGCGTTCCCCGGCGTCGAGCTCGAGCTGCGCGGTGGAGAGGACGGTGGAGAGCGCTCAGCCTGGGTGCGGTCCCCGTACCTGTCGCTTGGCTACGTCGGCTCGGCGAACGGCGCGCTCCTCCGCGACGACTCCGGCTTCGCCAGCGTCGGCGACCTCATCGACCTCGGCGACGACGGCACGGTGCGGGTGCGCGGCCGCGCGGATGCCGCCGTCACCACCGCGGGGAGCACCGTGCTGAGCGAGGACATCGAGCGCGCGATCGAGGGCATCCCCGGTGTCGGCACCGCCGCGGTCCTGGCCGAACCGCACCCGATCCTCGGCGAGAGCGTCCTCGCCGTGCTCGAGCGCACAGCGGCACTCGACGGTGCGGGGGCACTCGACGCCGTTGTGGCCTCCGCGCGCGGGCTGTTCACGCCGATCGAGCGCCCCCGCCGCTGGCTGCTCGTCGACGCGATCCCCCGCACCGCGTCTGGCAAACTGGCCAAGGGCGTGCTGCGGGCCGGGCTCGACGACGGCACGATCCCCTTCAGCGAGTTTGGAGCTCCACGCGATGTCTAGCAACAGGATGCCGCACCCCGGCGACGCACCGATGACCGGTGCGGTGATCGTTGCTGCCAAGCGGAGCGCCATCGCCACGAGCGGCCGCGGCCTGTCCGAGCACAGCGTCGACGGACTCGCCGCGCCCGTTCTGCGCGCCATCGCCGACGCGGTGGCCGCATCCGGCCGGCCGATCGGCGAGATCGTGCTCGGCAACTGCATGGGGCCAGGCGGCAACGTCGCCAGGCTCTCAGGTCTGCGCGCCGGCCTCGATCAGAGTGTGCCGGCCGTCACCGTCGACCGGCAGTGCGGTTCGGGGCTCGAGGCCGTCGCGCAGGCCGCAACGCTCGTGCGCGCCGGCAATGCAGAGCTCGTGCTCGCCGGCGGCGCGGAGTCGGCGTCCACCGCGCCGTGGCGGTTCTGGCCGCCCCACGGCGACAGCGAGGCCCGACGCTACACCCGCGCCCCGTTCGCACCGAGCGGCTGGCCGGACCCGGAGATGGGCGAGGCCGCGGACGCCGTCGCCGACCGCTTCGGCATCTCCCGCCGGCGCCAGGACGACTGGGCAGCCCGCTCGCACGAGCTGGCGAGCGCCCACCGCGACCGCGGCGGCTTCGACGCGGAGATCGTCCCGATCGGCGGCGTCGCCAGCGACGAGCGCCCGCGCGCGACGCTCGACGCGAGCCGCCTCGCCCGCTTCGGCCCGGCGTTCACCGACGGCGGGACCGTCACGGCCGGCAACTCCTGCGGGATCTCCGATGGGGCGGCCGCGATGGCCGTGACCAGCGAGGCGGTGCGCGCCGAGCTCGGCCTGCCCGGTCTCCGCATCGTCGCGAGCGCGGCGTCCGGCTCGGACCCCGCCCTGCCCGGCATCGGTGCCGCCCTGGCAATCGAGCGCCTCCTCGCCCGCACGGGCGTTGCGGCATCCGAACTCGACGCCATCGAGATCACCGAGGCCTTCGCCTCCCAGCTCCTCGCGGTCAGCGACGCCGTCGGCCTCGACGAGAACCGCATCTGTTCCGATGGCGGCGCCATCGCGCTCGGCCACCCCTGGGGTGCATCCGGAGCGGTGCTGCTCGTGCGGCTCGCCGCGCGCATGTTCGCCAGCGACGGTGAGCGCTACGGTCTCGCGGCCTGCTCCATCGGCGGCGGCCAGGGCATCGCCATGCTCGTGGAGCGTGCGGCATGAGCCCCATCGTGTTCGAGGGCGTCTCGCACGGCTACGGCGAGCGCCGCGTGCTGCAGGAGATCGAGCTGACGATCAGCGAGCACCGCGTCGGCATCGTCGGCGCCAACGGCTCAGGCAAGTCGACGCTCGCCCGCATGATCAACGGCCTCGTCACGCCCGATCATGGCCGCGTCACCGTCGACGGGCTCGATGTGAGCAAGAAGGGTCGCGAGGTACGCCGCCGCGTCGGCTTCGTGTTCACGAACCCCGACAACCAGATCGTGATGCCGACGGTGGCCGAGGATGTGGCATTCAGCCTGCGTCGGCGCGGCCTCAGCGCGGCGGAGAGCGCGGAGCGGCTCGCCGCGACGCTGGAGCGCTTCGGCCTCGCCGGGCACGCGGACCACGCCGCGCACCGGCTCTCCGGCGGCCAAAAACAGCTGCTCGCGCTGGCGTCCGTGCTCGTGACGGAGCCGGCGATCGTCGTGGCCGACGAACCGACGACGCTGCTCGACGCCCGCAATGCCCGTCTCATCACCGAGATGCTCACCGGCCTCGATCAGCAGGTCATCGTCGTGACGCACCAGCTCGAGCTGCTCGCCGGCTTCGACCGGGTGATCGTCATCGATGACGGACGCATCGTCGGCGACGACGTACCGGATGCCGCGATCAGCCGCTATCGGGCCCTGCTGGCCTGATCTCCTCCTGCGCGTGCTCTTCTCCGCGTGCTCTTCTCCGCGTACTCTTCTCTGGGCCCGCTCTTCTCTGGCGGCCGGCCGGCTGTCAGGATGGCGTCATGGCACTCGACATCGAGGACTATGCGCTGATCAGCGACTGCCAGTCCGGCGCCCTCGTCGGCCGGAACGGCAGCATCGACTGGCTCTGCCTGCCGCGCTTCGACTCACCGTCGATGTTCGGCGCCCTCCTCGGCAACGAGGAACACGGGCGGTGGCTGCTCGCGCCTGCCGATCCCGCTGCGATCCCCAGGCGCTCCTACCTGAGCGATACCTTCATCCTCTCGACGCTGTGGGAGACGGAGGGCGGCCAGGTCGAGGTGATCGACTTCATGCCGCACGGCGGCGGGCCGGACATCGTGCGCCGCGTGCGCGGTCTCAGCGGGAGCATCGACATGCACATGGATCTCCGCGTCCGATTCGGCTACGCATCGTCCGTGCCGTGGATGCGCCAGATGAAGGACGCCAGGGCTCCGGCCGGTGAGCCGCACGCGCTCGTCGCGGTCGCGGGGCCGGACGCCTGCGTCATCCGCGGTGTCCGCATGCATGCCGAGGGGCGCAAACACATCGCCGATTTCACCGTGCAGGCCGGCGAGACCCGCGAGCTGCAGCTGAGCTGGTACCCATCGCACCGGCCGATCCCTGGCCCCATCGACGTGGACGAGAACCAGCGCAGCTCCGCCGAATGGTGGCGGAGCTGGGCGCGCAGCTGCAGCCACGAGGGCCCGTATCGCGAGGCGGTCGTGCGGTCGATGCTCGTGCTGCGCGCACTCACCAACGAGGAGACGGGCGGGATCGTCGCGGCGGCGACGACCTCGCTGCCGGAACAGGCTGGCGGCATCCGCAACTGGGACTACCGCTACGTCTGGCTGCGCGACGCCTCGCTGAGCCTCAAGGTGTTGCTCGGCCAGGGTTATGCCCGCGAGGCTGAGGCGTGGCGCGACTGGCTGATGCGCGCCGTCGCCGGCGACCCTGGCGACGTGCAGATCATGTACGGGCTCGCGGGGGAACGCGAGCTGCCGGAGCGCCAGCTCACGACGCTCCCCGGCTATCGGGACTCCGCCCCGGTGCGGGTGGGGAACGCGGCGGTTGGGCAATTCCAGTCGGATGTCATCGGCGAGGTGATGGTGGCCATGCACGCCGCCCGCGAGGCCGGCGTGCCGGAGACGGAGTTCTCCTGGCCGCTGCAGCGGGCGCTCATGCAGTTCCTCGAGCAGAACTGGCGACGGCCGGACCACGGCATCTGGGAGATGCGCGGGCCGGCGCGGGAGTTCACGCATTCCCGCGTGATGGTGTGGGCGGCGTTCGACCGTGCGGTGCGTGCCATCACCGAGTTCGGGCTCGAGGGCCCGCTCGTGCGCTGGAGCACCCTGCGCGACAACGTGCGCAGCGACATCGAGGAGCGTGGCTTCAGCGTCGCGCGCAATTCGTACACCCAGTTCTTCGGCAGCGAGGAGGTCGATGCGGCGCTGCTTGTGCTCCCTCAGGTCGGGTTCTGCGCCTCGGACGACCCGCGCATGCTCGGCACCGTCGCGGCCATTGAACAGGATCTGCTCCGCGACGGCCTGCTGCTGCGCTATCGCACGCGCACCTCCGTCGACGGTCTGCCGAGTGGCGAGAACCAGTTCCTGGCCTGCTCGTTCTGGCTGGCGGAACAGTTTGCGCGCACCGGCAGGCAGGCCGAGGCCGAGGCGCTGATGACGCGGCTCCTCGCGCTCGGCAACGATGTCGGCCTGCTCTCCGAGCAATACGACGTCGGCGCGGGGCACCAGGCAGGCAACACTCCGCAGGCACTCAGCCACCTCGCGCTGATCTGGGCGGCGGAGGCGCTGCAGGGCACGGTCTCCCCCGGCCGCTGACCCGGTCTTCGCCGTGCCGCGTCGAGCCGCCGGCATCCGTCGCGGCCCGCGAACTGTGCACGGGCCCGGCGTATTCACCGGGCCCGTGCAGTTTTCCCGGGCCCCGAGCGTGGTGGGCGGCGGCCGGCGGCCGGCCAAGTGTTGACCCCGTTTCTTGTACGCCCGGCCGGCCCGGCGCCGCCGGCCGCGTCCTACGCTGAAAGACGTGATCGGTCTCTACCACCCGGGTGACTCCCTGCTGCACAGGGCGCCCGCCCTGCTCAAGCTGGCGCTGCTCTCGCTCGTCATCGGCGTGGGCGTGGTGCTCCGCGAGCCGTGGCAGCTCGGCGTGGTGCTGGCCTTCGGCGTGCTGCTCGCGGCATCCGCCCGATTGCCGTTCATCGGGCTCTGGCGGCAGGTCGCCCCCGTGCTCTGGGTGCTCGTGATCGCCGTTCCGCTGCAGCTCGTCTTCGGCGACTGGGTGACAGCGGCGCTGATGGCCGGCCGCCTGATCATCGCGGTGTTCTTCGCGGCGATCTTCACGATGACGACCACCGTCAGCGCCGTGCTCGACGCCTGCGTGAGCCTGCTCCGGCCGTTCCGACGCTGGGTGGATCCCGAGCGCATCGGCCTGCTGCTGGCGCTCACGATCCGCTCGATTCCGGTGATCGCGGCCATCGTCGGCGAGGTGATCGAGGCCAGGCGCGCACGCGGAACGCAGGGCTCACTGCAGTCGCTGGCGGTTCCGGTGATCGTGCGCTCGCTGCAGAACGCCGAGGCACTCGGCGATGCGCTGATTGCCCGCGGCTTCGACGACTGAGCTCGCCGCACCCCTTGTCGACCGCGCGGGGCCGTCATACCCTCGATGAGGACGCGGTACTGAGAGCATGGGAGCCCCGATGGACTGGAAGATTGAACTCGTAGCGATCCCCGTGAGCGACGTCGATCGCGCGAAGGCGTTCTACGTCGACCAGGTCGGATTCAACGACGACCACGACTACGTCATCAACGAGAACCTGCGCTTTGTGCAGCTGACCCCGCCTGGCTCGGCCTGCTCGATCGTGCTCGGCACCGGCATCACGGAGATGCCGCCCGGCTCGCAAAAGGGCGTGCAGATCGTGGTCCCGGATGCCGACGCCGCCCGCGACGAGCTGCGCAGCCGTGGCGTCGACGCCAGCGAGGTCGACGAGCAGCCGTGGGGGCGTTTCGTGTTCTTCGCCGATCCCGACGGCAACACCTGGGCGCTGCAGCAGTTGCCGCCCCGCGACGACGCCGCGCGGTAGCACCGACTGAGGGAGCGCCAGCGGCTCCTCAGCGGCACGCACCAACGGCTGCATCGGAATCCGCGACGAGTTCTGCGCCAGTTGCCGCGCTCTGCGCCAGCAACAACCACGGCGAAACACGGAGTGTGGCGCAGAACGCGCGCAGCTGAATCGTCGTGCCGCCGGCGACAAGAGGCCCCGCTCCCCCATTTTGATGAGGTGCGAGGCCTTGTTGCTGTGAGGGTTGCTATACCCTCGAACGTAAAAACCGCCTAGGTCGTGAGACCTAGGCGGTTAGTTGGTGCACCCCCTCGGACTTGAACCGAGAACCCACTGGTTAAGAGTTTCGACCGCCGACGACCTGCTCGCGATCTGGGCAGCCGAAGACGTGCTGGCCGAGGTTCTCTCGTGATCTGCGCACAGTGTGGTGGCAGCACGGGCAGCACCTTCGTGGTGATGTTCGACTACTGCAGCAGATGCCAGGCGTCGCCGTTCATCGAGCGTGTGCCGAACGTGCACGCACACGACGCCGAAGACGGCCCCGGCCGCTCCTGCCCTGAACGGCTCGTCAACGGTCTCATGTTCGGCGCGTGCATGCTCGCCGACGAAAAAGGTGCGCAAGATCCCGCACACCTTTTTGAGCCGAGCGGGTCAGACCGCGCCGACCTCGACGGCCTCACGGCAGCGGCGGAGCCACTCGGCGTGGGGAACGGTGCCATCGCCGACGCTCTCCAGCCAGCTCGCCGCGCAGAGCACGACCTCCTCGACGGTGAGGGGCTCGGTCTCGTCAGCGTCGCTCATGCGTCGATCGTCGCACACGCCGAACACGTCGAGCTTGAGGCGTGGTGGGAAGACTGCACCGAGGGCGAGTGCGATCACCGCGACGAGGACGGCGAGCCCACCGACTTGACCGCGTGCCCGTCGTTCATGTTCGAGGTCTGTGTCGACTGCATGGCCGAAGAGGACGCGGGCCGCGAGCCCGGTGGGTGGAACTTCCGGCCGCTGCTGCCGTGGCCGCACCCCGGCTCGACCGGGTGGACGGAAACGCCCCCGACGCCCGAGCCGGCCCTTTTCAAGCCGCGCCCTGAACCGCATGATTTAGGGTCTCGGTCCCCCGAATGACGGGCACTCGGACGGGGGCCGAGTCGTTCAGTGATCGGCCCTCGCTGCGCCTCGAACATGAAAATATGAAGACAGCGATACGGACGCCAGATGGTTGGCGTGCCGACCTTGAGAGTTACCTGACGTGGATGCGCGCGGCCGGGCAACCTGAGACCACCCTGTACCTGCGGAGCTACCACATGCGGCGCTTCGCCTCGGAAACGGGGCGGGCGCCGTTTCCTATGACAGTCGACTTTCTGGCCGGCTACCTCGGCGGGCATGCCAAGCTCGGCGCATCGTCCCGCAACAGCATGCGCTCTAGCCTGCGGGCGTTCTACCGCTGGGCGCACCTCACAGGCCGCATCGACACCGATCCATCCGCGAGCCTACCCAAGGTCAAAGTTCAGACCGGGAGACCCCGCCCAGCGCCGACCAAGGCCGTTGACGAGGGCAAGCGGGCGCACGACTGGCGGGTGCGGCTGATGGTCAACCTCGCCGCACACGCCGGGATGCGCTGCGGCGAGATCGCCAAGGCGCACACCGACGACGTCTTCCCCGATCTCGTAGGCTCGTCGATCCTGGTGCACGGCAAAGGCGGCAAAGAGCGCACCGTTCCGCTTCGTGACGAGCTGGAGCACATGCTCAAGCAACTAGAGCCCGGCTACATCTTCCCCGGTCGCATCGACGGGCACCTCTCCCCCGGCTACGTCTCGAAGCTGATCAGCGAGGCGCTGCCCACGAACGTCACCGGGCACATGCTGCGGCACTGGTTCGCCACGAACGCCTACCGGGGCTCAGGCGGCGACATTCGCGCCGTCCAGGAGCTTCTGGGGCATGCCTCCGTGGCGACCACGCAGATATACACCCTCGTCGAGGACGGCGCGACGCGTCGTGCCGTGAACTTCTAGGACTCGGAGTCGTCGGCGCGGTGCTGGCCGCTGCCGGTGGTGGCGTCCAGCCCGCGCTCGACGATGATGTTCGTGAGGCGCTTGTTCTCCTCCTGCATCGCCGACAGTGTGCCGTTCGTGTTCGACTTGATCGTGTCGAGCTTCTTCGCCTGTTCGCCGAGCCCGAAGATGGTCACGACCGCAGCCGAGCCGATGCCGAGCAGCGTCACCACTGAGGTGACGAAGTTGCCCACCTCGTCAGGCCGGTAGATGTAGAGCACCGCGCAGCCGATCAGGCCGACGAGGATCAGGACGAAAAAGCCGAGCAGGATGATGGTCTTGTTCATGAGTTGCCTTCCGATTCTTGGGATGTTGTTGACTACTTCGGCAGCGGGAGCGCGGGCAGCCCGTTCTGCGCCCGGCGACGGTTGACCCCGGCCAGAGCGTTGTGAAACTCCGTCGCTGTGACGACGTCGTACTGGCCCGACTTCCCGTTCCAGATTCGACCCCACTCGTTCGCGAGGGCTTCGTTGGCGGGGTTGAGCTCGAAGGTTGTCTCGCCGACGAGCGCCCAGCCGTTGTAGTAGGTCTGTCCGGGTGTTCCTTGCCGGATCGGTCGTGCCATGGTGTCTCTCCTCTGGGAGGTCGGTGCTGCAGGGGTGGTTGGTGTGAGGTTGCCGCCCGCGGGAGTGGAGCTGCCGATCGCGGCTTGGATGTACGGCCACGGGTCGGACACGAGTGCCGGGTAACCGTGCACGCCGCCCTGCCCGCTGGCGTTCGTGGTGCAGAGGTGGTTGCCGCGAGATGCGCTGCCGGTGTTGCCGACGAAGCCGATGCCCTGGGCGAGTTTCACAGCGTCGCCGACGCTGAACGGCGAGCGTTCCTTCATGTGCCGGTAACCGACGTAACGGCCGAGCGGTGTGCGCACCTCGAGGATCCAACCGAGCGCTTTCGACCATTCGTTTATCACGACCGTGCCCGCCACATACGACGGGATCGACGTGCCGCCGGCATGCGAGAAGTCGAGGCCTCGGTGGGGGTTAGCGCGGTCGCCTGCGGTGGAGTCGAAGCCGTCCGCGAGGTCGGGGTCTGCGTAGAACTCAACCCAGCTCATGGTCGCCTCCTGCTGCGCTGATGCCTTCTAGCGCTGTCACACGGCCGTCGATGTCGGCGAGCTGCGCCGCGTGAAGCTTCGCGACGGCTAGCAGGGCGACGGTCACTAGTTCGTAATGCAGGCCTTGGCCGATGCCGTCAGCGTCGTAGACCACGAACTGCTCGAACCCGGCGTCCTCGAACTCGTCCACGATCATGAACGGTCGAATCGGTGAGTCGTCGAAGTCGGTCAGGTAGCGGCCGTGGTAGGCGCTCACCAACTCAAGGAAGCGGGCGGCGTCTTCGTGCGACCATTCGGTGAGATCCTTCTTCATTGCCCTTGTCGAGCCGGGGATGCCGAACACGCCGGAACCGTCCGCGTAGATGCTTGCGTAGTTCGTGGTGATGGTTTGGCCCCGTGCACCGGGAGAGGCGAGCCCGTTGCCCCCGGTGTTGAGCGCCTCGCCGTTCCGGTAGAACCCTTGCGGGCGGCCCGTGGTGACGATTTTGCCCTGGGTGAAGCCGTTGATGAGCATGATGAGCCCGTCAACGTCCCAGTCCAGCTCGATGATGTCGTTGCCGAGCTTCCCTACCTTCGTGCCCACCGCATTGGACAGCGATGTGAACGCGGCGCTTGTCGGCACGTCGCCTTTCTTGGGCACGTCGAGCGCTGTGCGGGCGGCCGCCGCGGTGATCGCCCCGGTGCCACCCTTCGCGATCGGGGTCACCGCCGAGGTGCGGTCCGCGATGTAGTCGCGGGTCTTGTTGATCTCGTCGTAGCCTTGGCGGCGATCCGAGGCGCCGGGCACCACGTCCATGCCTGCGGCTGCTGCCGCGTCTCCGTTTGCCATTGCTATGCTCCAATCGTTTCGGAAAGCCACGACCCACCGGGAGGTGAGGCGAGCCACGAGGTACCGGCTGGCAGGAAGATCCATGCCGTCGGCGGGGTATCAGTTAGACCGCGCGTCTTCACGGCCATTTCGTCGGTCGCGAGATCCCACGCGACGGAGGCAACAACGCCGGTCTGGATCGGTGTTGCTGGGAGCGTGACGGTTACGGGCTGTGTGGGTTTCACTGCGTACTGCGACACGGCAGACACGTCGAGAGTCCGCCCGCGTCCGGCCGCGCGCTTGACGGCGTACCGCGCAGCGCCGGGGCCGGGGTACGCGCGCTCGAGGATGAAAGTCCTGACACGGCTGCGCCCCGGTTCGGCATACCAGTCGATCGCTTCTTGCGCAGCCCCGGTGGAATCCCGCCATCTGTAGATGAATAGCGCGGCGTCGAACCAGTCGTCGTCGTCGCGGCTGATCTGGTCGACTGCCTTCGTGAGGTTCTTCGCGGTGGAGAGCTGCGTCTGTCCACTGGCGATGTAGCTGCCGTCGACGAGCCACCACTTGCGCGCCTCGTCGCAGAAGAGTCGCAGGGCGGCCGCCTGAAAGAGCGGCTGCACAAAGTCCCATGCCGACTCGCCTGGCTTCCAGTTGAGCAGTTCGGGCGAGCGGTCGACGAGGGCGGTGCGTGTCGCGGTGCTCTTGCCCGCTGCGCCTGTCCAGTTGTAGCCGTAGTCGGCAGTGTCGGCAGTGTCGCCGTCGAAGTAGGCGGTCTCTGTGCCTTCGGAGAGGCGAAGGTCGATCCAGTAGCACGATGCCGTGCTCGCGTGGCCGTGGTAGAACCGCACGAACGCTTCGGTTGCGCCGGGCGGGACGGTGAAGGTCACCGAGAGCCGGGTGTTCCCGGCCGCGTTGGGAGCCTGCGCTGAGCTGGTCGTCACGTACGAGCCTGAGCCGACGCGGGTGTACGCGACGATGCGGCGCGCCTGTGCGACAGCGGTACCGGCCATCGCTGCCGAGATCATGAAGATGCCCGACACCGTGTACGTCTTGCCTGCCTGCATACCGTTGCGCAGCGCGCCCGAATCGCCGCCGATCATCATTGCCGAGTCGCCGGTGGCTGCGGCACCGTTGAGCCGGAACCCCGTGCCGTGCGACCCGGGAACGACGCCGGTCTGCCGTACCAAGTTGGTGAGGCCCTGCGACGTTGTGTCGGTGGTGTCGATCTGTGCGGTCGGGTTGGTGAACAGGTTTGTGGAGTCGGTGAGCACGTAGAAAGACGAGTCAGCTGCGCCGGGCTGCAGGGCGGCGCCAATGCGGGACAGCACAACGTTGTTGATGATGCTGCGCAGCGACGACTGATAGGCCAGTGCCGCCGTGTTGGGGGCAGTGGCGAGCCACACGTCGTCCTGCAGGAGGGCTTCATCGGAGGCTAGCGAGAGCGTCATCTCCCCGGCCTCGTGGTCGATCTGGCGATCGCGCAGGCCGAGGTCGAACACCCGGGATTGGGCCGGGGTGTAGTTGGCCGCGCAACTGATCTTGACCCGGCGCGGCTGGCGCGGGTCGATCAGCTCTTGCACGGTCTGCGCTGGAATCGGGATCGTCAGCTCCGCCTGGACGTGTGGCGACCACCCCTCGTCCATCGTGACCCGGCCGCCGCGCGGCGAGAGGGCGTGCCCCGCCCCCACTAGCAGGGTTGCCGCGTAGTCGTGCGTTGAGATCGTCACGGTGCGACCTCCTGAAAGTCCACCGTCACCACGCACCGAAGCAGGGTCGCCGGGTCGAGAGTGACCCCGATGCGGCCTGCGACGACGTACCTCATCGACGCTCCCGGCAGGTCGTCACGGTCGACGGTGAATACTGCGGCGGCGGCGTGCATGGTCATGCATCCGGCTGCGGTCGGCTCGTCTTTGAACAGCAGGCTCAGTGTCCCCGTCCGCAGCGCGGCGGGCGCGAGCGTGACATCGGGATCGGGCCGCCCGATGATCGGGTGGATGATGTTGCGTCCCTGCCTAGTCGCCTCGTACCCAAGCACCAATAGAGGCGTGATGGTCGTTGTGCCGTCTGTGATCGTGGACATTAGAGCACCGGGCTTCCGACTCGATCGAACTTGGTCGCGACGCGAGCCACGAATCGATGGTTTGAGATCTGTCGTTGAATCTCGGATAGGTCGACATCGCCGATCCGGGGCGTGACTAGCGGGCCTTCCATCGTTTTCGGGATACCGGCGGCGAGGGCCGTTGAATACGAGCCGCTGGAGGTCTTTCCCGCCTCAGTCCAGATGCGACCCAGCTCGTCCTGTTGCTCGGGCGTAGCAGCCTTGTACCCGGCGAGGAAGGTTGCCGCTGCTTCTGCACCCTGCGAGTCCAGAAAACTCTTCGCCGAGTCCGACAGCGGGCTTGTGGCGAGTGTGTCCTGGTAGTCAATTAGCGCCTGCTGCTTCTCTTGCATGGCGGCGATGTATGCGGCGGTGTCGAACAGACCGGTCTCTTTGTTGATGTAGTCCTGAACGCTGCCAGCGGCGTCGTCGTATGCGTCGTTGACGGTTCCGACGAGCTGTGCTTTGCGCTCGAACTCGGGGCCGCCGAGTGCGAGCCACGCGGCTTCCTCTGCGGCTGCTTCCTCGGTCGACTTCTTGATGCTGTCGTACTTCCGCGCGATCAGGACAAGACCCGTGTACTTCTCACTGTCAGCGCTCTTTTCCATGAACGCGTTGAAGTCGCCGAGCCCCCGGCCTGCCCCTTCCATGGCCTTGATCTGTTCACGCACACCACCGATGTACTCGTCGAGGGCGTCGCTGTTGTCGGCGTAGAGCCCGGCGAGCCGGTCGAAGGGTACGCCGGTCTTGCGGGCGATCTCGCGGAGGTCATCGAGCGAGTTCTTCGCGGGGTCGGTTTCGGTGGCAAGCTCTTTGATCTTGTCGATGACGTACTCGAGAGAGAGCTTGCCAACGTCGCCGGTTTCTATTAGCTCGGTTGCGAGTTCGCCGACCTTCTCTCGCATGGCTTCGCTGTCCTCAGATCCAGCTTGCAGCGCGGAGCTGATGAGCCCGATTCCGACGGCTGCGGCGAGGCCGGCCGCTGCGCCTGCAGGCCCGAACCCCGCGAAGGCGTTGGCCGCGACCTCTTGGAACATGTCCACGATGGAATCGGCAGAGCCGTCGAAGCTGGCGGCGGATTCTTTGGCTGTGGAGTTCGCTTCCTCTTTGAAGTCTTTGAGCCCGTCGCGCGCGTCGTCGGTGCCCTTCTTGTAGTTTCGGCCGATCTGGTCGCCCGCTCCTTTGGCCTCGCGCTTCGAGGTATCCGCAAGTTCCTTGAACGAGCGTTCCAGCCGGTCGACGCCTTTCTCTGCGTCCTTCGCTCCGTCGCGGATGTTGTCGCCGAGCTTGTCGCCTGCACGCTGGCTCTCGCGGGCGAGGTCGTCTAGTGAGTCGGCGACGCCCTCGAAGGCCTCCTCGGCGTCGTCGGTGCCTCGGAGGAGGTCGCGAACGTTTGAGAGGAAGTCAATGGTGATTGCCATTAGTTGGTCTTCCTTCCTGCTTTGGCGTAGTTGTCGACGATGAATTGCACCCACTGGGCGACGGCCCATGTGCCGATCTCGGATGCCGCGTCGTAGGCGATGCGGCCCTCTTTGACCCGGCCTTTGAACTGTCTGTTGATCCACTTCTTGGCGGTGTAGGCCTTGCCCTTGCGCGAGCGGGTGCGCACCTCGGCCTGGCGGCTGCGTGCGCCGAACTCGCCACCTGCCCATTCGAAGGCGGGCACGAGGCCGCCTCGCAGAGGTTTGCGGGAGGTTGCGGCGAGGAGGCTGAACCGGTCGGTTCCGGCGCGGGCGCGGGCGCCCTTCACGATGATGGCCCGCTCCATGTTGGTCGAGGCACGACTCTCGACTGCGGTCTTCCAGCGTCCGCCGATCTCCTGACGCGTCTGCACGTTGACGCCTTTGCGCACCTCGGCATTCGCGCGGCGGAGGCCGAACACCGCCGCTTTCAGTTCGGGAGATCGGCGGACATCGAACATGGTTACGGGCCGACGGGTGTGCGGACGGGCTTGGTCGAGCCCATGGCGACGGTCGACTCGTTGAACGCGTTGACTGCGCCGCCGATGGCCGGAGGTGCGAGGGTGACGGTGGCGCTGATCTCGAACGTTCCATCGGCATCCGGCTTGTACTTCATCTCGACCTGCTCCCCGGCGTGGTCGAGGAGGAAGTTGGCGAGGCTGTCCTCGGTCTCGAAGTCCTGCACGAGCGTGATGTTCGCCGTCCACGTCGGCGAGGTCGTGTCGGTGAAGACGGCATCCGGAGTGCCACCTCGCCACTCAGCCGTTGAGCTGGTCGGCGTCCACTGCACGTTGCTCACATGCTTCTCGTAGGTGTCGGCCCCAATGCTGAGCTTGAGGTTCTTTTGTGCCCTGGGGGCAACGTTGATCTGTGGCATGTCTACTCCTTGTTCGTGTTGACGGTGATTTCGATGCGATACGCGTGCTTCTGCTCGTCGTACCTGTCGCGGGTGGCGTCGGGTGCGGTGCACCACGTCAGCGGGAGCAGCGCGTCGAGCACGGTGGTGAGGGCAGTGTCGAGCGTGTCCTCGGCCTTCTCCTCGTCTAGCTGGTCGGTGATGACCCAGATCCAGAACGTTTCGCGCGCGCTGCCCTGATTGGGGGCGGGTTCGACCTTGCGCCGCTCCACGACGATGGCTGCTGTCACGGCCGCGCTGAGCGGGCCGAGGTTGAGGGGGTAGCCGTAGACGGTGTAACTGCCGGGCAGGGCCGCGCGGAGGGCTGCGGCGAGCTGGGCACGGGTGGTGGTTTCGTCGGCCATGCTTATCCCACTCCGGGGACGGGGCGCAGCGGGCGGAGCCGTGCGCGGATGTTGGCGTCCATGGGGTAGACGCGGACGCCGCCGCCCTCGTACCCAATGGTGTCTTGCGGGCCGGTCTGTTTGAACGTCCAGATGGCCCGGGCTTGGAGGAGTTGCGCGATGCGCCAGCCGGGGCGGATGCCGCCCGCTGGTTCATCGAACTCCTCGTAGGGTTTGCTCGTGGCGAACTCGATGCACTCGATTTTGGCCGTCGCGAGGAGGTCGTTCAGCTCGTCGGTGGCGGGGGCGTCCTTCCACTCGGCGCGAGCGGTGTCGGCGGTGTGCCAAGTGACCATGACGGGCACCTTCCATGTGAGGGTGGATGGTGCCCGACCCCGTTCGGGGCCGGGCACCGGGGGTGCTACGGGGTGGGCGCCGGGACGTACTTGCGCTTGACGATGCCGCGGGGGTCGTGGTCGTCGAGGCGGAGGTATCCGAACAGGCCCATGTCGACGGCGGCGACCGAGATCGCGACGGCGGTCGGCTGGATCACCGGGGACTCGCGCACGTCCACGATGCTGTTGTCGAAGCCGAGCGCCTGCCCGGCTTCGAGGGCGGGATCGTTGACGATTGCGAGCCCGGCCACGTCGGCGGTGCCATCGGCGAGGTTGATGCCGATGGATGCCTGGCGGAGCCAGAGCGGCAGCGTCGAGGTGGGGCCGACGTCGAGGTCTTCCAGCTCCTCGTAGAGGAGGTTGTCGAGGAAGACGCGGTTCAGGCGGCCGCCGATCGGGCGCACGTCCTTGACGAGCTGCTTGAGCACGGCGACGACGCCGCCCTTGGTGACGGTGCCGGTCGGCGCGCTCGCAGCGGCGAGCATGCGGGAGCGGATGCCGATGTTCGACTTGATGTTGTAGCGGCGCATGCGGGCCGTGAGGAAGTCGACGGTGAACTGCGGGTCGGCGAAGTCGATCACGCTGCGCTGCACACGGTGAGCGGCGGCGACCATGAACGGGGTGAAGGCGTCACCCGCCGTGGTCGGGTCGTTTCCGGTCACCTCGTCGAACGTGTCGAGGCTGTGCTCGTTCACCTCAGGCTCCTCGTCCCAGCGCCAGCCTTCGGCCTTGAGCGAGGTCAGCGGCAGCGGGGAACCGATGGCGTCGATCCACGGGCGGTCGGACTTGGTAAGGGTGCGCAGCTCGCCCAGCCACTCGGGGCGGGTGAATGCCTGCCCGTCGTCCTGGCTGGGCAGGAACTCGCCGATGGCGAGGGCGACGCCCTCGGAGTTGGTCAGTTCGCCGCTGCGGACGCCGGACGCGACGCGCTGTGCGACGGCGGCGAGGTTCATGGGTCGCTGGTTGACTTCGAGGTTGGCGGCTGGGGCCGGGTCGTGGGTGGGGCCAGCCTGTACGTCGGCGGCAACCGGAACGGCCGGCGTGGGGGTGGCGGCCTCGGTGGCGACGATCGCGGCGAGGGCGGCGTCGTACTGCTCTTGGGTGATGGTGCCTGCGGCGAAGGCCGCCGCGAGCTGGTGTCGATTCACAATGAACTCCTTGGGTTCGGTGGGCGAGGTTGCCACGGCGGCGGCAACGTTGTTCACCCCGGCGTCGGCGACGGCGGGGACGGCTACGAGACTGGTTTCGTACCAGTCGGCGGCGGTGACGTGGATATTGAGGTCTTCGTCGAAGTAGTACTCGGAGGCGGTGAACCCCACCGAGAGCCCGTCGCGGAGCCCCTTCTCGGCGGATGCGAGGGCGTCGTCGCCCTCTTCTCCTTCGGGGATCGTGTAAGTGACGGCGAGGGTTCCCTCGTCCAGTTCGGTGAGGTAGCCGACGGGCTGGCGCATGTCGTGGTCGACGAGCATTTTGTTCTTGTTCAGCGGCATCCGGGAGTTGAGACACCCGGCGTCGAGGTACATGTAGTGCGAGGGGATGAACTCGCCGTAGATCGAGGCGGTGCCGCTGATGGTGCGGGCGGTCGGGTCGACTGCGAGAGTGATGGCAGCGTTGACTCGGACGGCGCTGAGCTTGGGGCGGAACTGGGCCCCGGCGTTCAGCGTGGCGATTCCCGCCGTGTGCTGCACATCGCCGATGAGGCCGAGCCGGTGGAGGCGGTCGAGTTGTTTGCGGTTCACTTGGTGCTCCCTTCGGGTGCTGGGCTCGCCCAGCCCTCCCATGTGGCGATCTGGTCGTTCGTTACGAACCCGCCGTCCTTGCCGAGCTTGTAGGCGGTGAAGCGGGTGGTCATGTCGTCGCGGGTGAACTGGTCGGTGTCGAAGCCGACGGTCTGCGTGGCCGGGGTCACGTCGCCGAGCGAGAGCCGGTCGGTGATGATGGTCGACACGTCGGCGATGGCCGAGAGGTTGAGGAGGTCGCGCCACCGGCTGGCGTTGTTGCTGTAATTCAGGGACGTTCCGGCCAGCTCCACGTCGACGGCCCACGCGGGCATCCCGGCGTGGCGGGCCTGTTCGAGTTCGAGCTTCTTGCGGGCGTCGATGAGCAGTTGCTCGACGGGCTGGCCGAGCGGCGTGGCCTTCAGCGTCTTGCTCGTGTAGCCGATGCCGCCGTTCTCGCGGGCCTCGCGCCACCGGGTTATCAGGGCGTCGATCTCGGTGGTTTCGAGATCTGGGCCGTCGTTGTGGAGGTCGATGGATGGGACGGGGTTGGACTCGGCGTGTGCTGCGGCGCGGTCGACGAGGATGCTGCGCCGGATCGTTTCGGCCCCACGGACGAGGAGTCCGCCGTCAGGATTCACAAAGTCGATCACGTCGTCTTGGTTGACGTCCTTGCCGAACGCGTTGATCAGCCGCCCGGCGTCGTCGGTGCGGGCCTCGTGCTGTGGAACGTAGCGCACGAACGTCGGCCATCCGTACGCGTCGCGCTCGGTCACGTGCCACCACGTTGCTGGGTGGTAGAAGATCGCCCTGGCGGTACGGCGCAGCGTGGTCGAGCGGGGAATGCCGCGCTCAGGCTGGACGAGAAGTGACGGCTGAGCGGGGAGCCGGATGCCGGTAGCCCGATTCGCGGTGAACAACGGCATCCGCTGGATCGTGCCGGTGGTGATGCCCTCGGCCCGCGAGATCACCGAGAGCTGACGGGCACGAGGTTCGGTCACTCGGATGTGCTCGCCGAGCTTGTAGAGGTTGTCGAGCGTGAACTGCCCAATGGGCGAGGTGGCCCACGGCGACTCGGGGCTGGCAACAACGGCCGACAGCTCGAACCCGAACAGGCGCTTAACTTCAGTGACGATTCCCACGTGGAGAATCGTCACTAGTCACACCGAGTGCTGAAAATCACTCGGCGTGTTGCTTCGTCCAGCTCAGTGCGTCGGTGGACTGTTTTGAGCCGCCGTGCACGAGCGAGTCATGCCGTGCGCCGACCGTCCAACCTTCGAGTTTCGAGTCCGCGAATGCCGCCCACCACGGGCATTCGGAGCACTTCACGACGGTGGAGATACGGGTCGAGTCCAGCTTGATCGTCATTGTTCGGGCCTCTCAGAAGTGGATGATGGGCTTGGCGAGCTCTGGCTCGCGGTGGTCGTATGCCCACAGCCCGACGGCTGCGGCGTTGAGTGCTGCGATAGGGCCGGTGCTGTTCTTCCTCGAGAACCGCCACCCGTCGGACATGGGCTGCAGCACGACGTGCGCGATCGCGGCGGCGAGGGTGCGGGAGCCGTCCTGGCGGAGCTGCTTCTCGCGGATGTAGGTGAGGAGGCCAACGCATGCTGTGGCAAAGTCGCCGTAGCCGATGGTCGAGATCTCGTGGCCGAGTCGGCGCAGCTCGTCGGTCACGCGCCGAGTCTCGCCGCCGTCGTCGGCGGCAACCACGGCGGGCTTCCAGTCGGTGATGATCCAGACGATGAACGGGATCAGCCACGCCGTGCCGGGAGCAGCGTGGAGCACTCGGGTGCATGCCACGCCGTCGGTGTCGCGCCACGTCGCCATGACCGCCGCCGACTCGCCACCGTAAGCCACCTCATAGGTGATGGCGAGATCTCGTTTCGAGGGGACGGCGAGCGGCTTGCGGTTCAGATCCTGCCAATCTTCCTCGGCCACGAGCGGATCAGAGGAGGACGTGAGGCGATTCATGTAGGCGCGCATCCACTCGCCGTGCGGCTGGTCGTTGGACTCTTTCGCGAGGTAGCTCTCGGTGATCGTGTTGCCGAGCGCGGGGTGGAACGTCCACCACGTCTGGGGCTCGTACGGGTCGAGCCCGTCGGCCATCGACCACTCGGCGTAGAACATGCCCGGCCATTGGGAGCGGCCCCGCTCCACGAGGTCATTGAGCATGCCGCTGTTCGAGGTGCCCATGGTCGAGATAAACCAGATTTGAGACTCGCCTTCGAGGGTTGCCTGCGCGGGGCCGATGGCGCCCATGAAGTCGATTCCCTTGGCCTGATCGTGTCGCCAGATCTCGTCCATCGTGACGAGGTGCGGAGTCTCGCCGTGGATGTTGTCGGGCCCGGCGAAGGTCGTCAGCCGTGATCCGTTGGCGAGTGAGAGGCCCATGCTGCCAGCGGCATACCTCGGCTTGAACAATGGCTTGAGCGGGGAGCCCGTTGCCATCGTGATGATGTCGCGCATACGGTCGGTGGCGTCTTTGCCGGTCTGGGCGGTGAAGAACGCGCTGATCTTCGGGCGGGTCATGATGCGGTGGATCTGCACCGGGCCGACGAGGGTTGTCTTTCCCGACTGCCGGGGCACCGTGACGACGACAACGGGGTACTTGTAAAACCCGTTCGCGGTCTTCTCCGTCGCGCCGTCCACGACCATGCGCTGCCACGGCATGAGGGGCTTGCCGAGCGCACGAGAGAGGCGGGCGATCTGTCGGCCCTCAGTCGCCGCAGCCGGATCGCGTGGAGTGATGAACCTAGGGGGCGGCGAGGACTGAAACTGCATCACTCACCTCGTCTTCGTCATCGTGCATCATGGCGCTCACAACCTCGTCGAGCAGATCCTTCGACGCGGCCTCGGGCTGCGGCAGAGATTCGAGGATCTCGTTCATCACGCGCAGCAGGTTCGCCCGGCCGGACGGTGCACCACGACCGAACGAGCGGTCAATATCGCGGGCCGCGACGAGCGCAAGCTCGACCTGGGCGGAGTGGTTCGCCTCGATGTAGCCGAGCGAGCGCAATGCGGAGATCTGAGCGGCGACGGCTGCGGCGAGGCTGCCCTTCGGCTCGGGCGGCGACTCGAAGCCGGGGAGCATCGCGGCTTCTGTGTCCGATTCGTTTGTCATGGTTCGTTCCCGTCAGGATCCTGATTTTTTGTAGTGGGTTGGGAGAAAATGGACGGGGCTGCGCGTGGGTGTCCAGCTAGGCCGAGCTAAAAAACTGAGTGCCGTCTTCGATGAGTGCGAACGTTTCGGCCGGCCGATTCCCTCGGCTCTCGTTGCAGTGCTTGTGCGCCGGGCCGAGGTTGTCGAGGTGGAACACTGCGCCGCCCTTCGAGCGCGGGATCACGTGATCCGCGCTGTTCGCGCCGGGCAGCCCGCACAGCCAGCACACTGTGCCGTATGTCGAGAGCGTGAGCTTCACGTACTGCTGCGCCTTGCGACCACCCCACTGCTCACGAGGCATCGAGGGATCAGCGAGCAGACCCGGGCCGCGCCGAAGCTGCGCCATCAGCGGGCTCCGCCTGCCGATAGCATGCGGGCATGACTCCTACCGACACCGGCATGCTCGTCCTCGCCCTGATCGTCGCCATCCCGGCCTTCTGGGTGCTGCTCTTCTTCGTCGTGAAGGGCGCGATGCTCGCCGCGATTCGTCAGCACCGCCGCGAGATCAAGGCGGAAGCTGCGCAGACGGCGAAGGCGAGCGCGTAGCCAGATCACCGCCAACGTCAGCCACAGTCCAACGGTGAGTACAGCGGCGAGCGTCGGGTCGACGTAGCTGGGGTCGCTCACGCGGTGGCCTCGCTCACGCACACGAGGCTGTCGCTGAACTCGGCGATCTCCGCCCAGGTGGGACGCGTCGACTTCGGTTCGAGTGGCCCGCCCGTCGCTAGCTCCATCGCCTCGGTCCACGTGGTGAGGTATGCACCGACGCCGGTCAGAATGTTGGTGGCCAGCCAGCCGCGGGCGTAGCCGAGGCCTCGGGGCGCTCCGGCGCGCTCGACGCGCCATCGGCCTTGAGCGTGTCGGCTGATCGGCGTGAACGTGTCGCGGTGCTTGCTCATGCTTGGTTCCAATCGAGGGGCGTGTCTTCGGGGGTGTGGCGGGTCATAGCGTCGAGCTGCTCGCGCGTGTACGTCGGACCGGGGATCAGGACTCTGCCGGAGGTCATCACGATCACGCGGCCGTCGTCCCTGTTGCCACATCCGTGGATGCAGTAGCCGGAGTCAGGGTGGAAGTCGTGGGCGGCGTCGGGGTTGCGGTGGAGAGCGCAGCGGGTGTGAGTTGGGCGAGTCATTCGCCGATCCTTCGGTGGTGAGGTGGTTGAGGGAGGTGTGGCCCCCTCCGAGAACGGAAGGGACACAGGACTCGATGCTTCGGCGGAGCCGGGGCGTCGGTCGTCTGTGGGCGCGTCTCTCGATCGCGCTACTGACAGGCGGGTGCAGGACGGGTGTCGAGTGGAGCGCCCGGTCGTACCACTTACCGCTCCCCCGTCTGCTCGGGGCACTGTTGGTTCGCAGTGCAGCTCTGCGGGTCTCACAGCCATGTGCGGCGGTGGGTGCAGGCTCAACCTGCGGCGTGTTGAGTTCGCCCCCGGTGCTCCCGGAGGCGAACTCAGTAACGCCGAGCGCGGCAGTGGCAGCGCCGTGCGCCGCGACCTTGCCCTCGTGAATCCTTTTGTATTCATGACCGCAAGAGTTGTCCACATTGTGCATAAAGCTGTGGATTGAATGCGGCGTGTCTAGGAATGTATTCATCGCGCGTTGTAAGCTGCTCGCATGGTGAACATGACAGTTGCCCCGACAATGCCGTTAGGCGAGCGCCTGAGCTGGGGGCGGAAGATGGCCGGAATCGATCAGACCGAGATGGGCCGACGCGTTGGTGCGTCCCGTCCGACAATCTCCCTGTGGGAGCGGGGCGAGCGCGAGCCGTCGTTCTCCCAGGTTGTGATCTGGGCGCGCGAGATTGGGCAGCCGCTTGAGTGGCTGGCAGAGGGCGTTAACGCAAAAACGGCCCCAGCCGAAGCTGGGACCGTTTCAGGATTGGTGCACCCCCTCGGACTTGAACCGAGAACCCACTGATTAAGAGTCAGTTGCTCTGCCGATTGAGCTAGAGGTGCGTATCTCAGCCCGTTTCTGTTTCCCGGGCCGAGATAAAACAATAGCATCAGATTTCGGGGCTGACGAATCCGCTGCACCCGGGTGTGTCGCGCGGGCCGCTTACGCCTCCACTAATGTGACTGTGTGACCCTTGACGCAGCTGCCAACCTGGCCGACGACCTCGCTCTCGCCCAGGAACTCGCCGACATCGCCGACGCGATTTCCTTCGCCCGCTTCCGCTCGAACGACCTCGAGATCTCGACGAAGCCCGACCGGAGTTTCGTGACGGATGCCGACCAAGCCGTCGAGCGCGCGATCCGTGCCCGCATCGCCGAGGCCCGCCCTGCCGACGGCATCCTGGGCGAGGAGTACGGCACGGAGGGCGACAGCACCCGCCAGTGGATCATCGACCCGATCGACGGCACGGCCAACTTCCTCCGCGGCGTACCCGTCTGGGCAACCCTCATCTCGCTGAGCATCGACGGCCACCCCGTGCTGGGTGTCGTCAGCGCGCCCGCCATGAAGTCACGCTGGTGGGCGGCATCCGGCGGCGGAGCGTTCATCCAGGAGGCCGGCGCAGCGCCGCGCCCGCTCCGCGTGAGCGGCGTGCGCGAACTCAGCGACTCCTCCATCAGCTTCAACAGCATCGCCCAGTGGGACGAGGCCGGCTACCTCGACAAACTGATCGCGCTGACCCGCACCGTCTGGCGTGACCGCGCCTACGGCGACATGTGGTCGTACATGCTGCTGGCCGAGGGCCTGATCGACGTCGCGGGCGAGTTCGACGTGAAGCCGTACGACCTCGCGGCACTCGTCCCCATCGTGGAGGAGGCCGGCGGCCGATTCACCTCGGTGACGGGCGAGCCAGGCCCCTGGCACGGCAACGCGCTGGCCAGCAACGGTCTGCTGCACGAGGCCGTACTCGACGCTCTTCGCTGAGCATTCCCCGCGTTTCTCCCCGGACACGGTGGTGCGCTAGCATCCCGTTCGGGGGGTACGTTTTCCCCGCGCCATGAAACTACGGGGGAAGCCACAGTGCAACATTCAACACGAACCACGATCATCACCCGCACGGTTGCCGTCGCAGCCGCCGCGGTCCTCGCCGCCGGCCTGAGCGGCTGCTCGGTGCTGCAGGGCGTGCTCGAGTCGGGCCAGAAGCCGGTCCGCGATGCCGAGACGCAGGAGATCACGGAGGGCGGCCAGGCCGACGTCTTCTCCATCAAGGTCGGCGACTGCCTGAACGAGGCCGGTGCAGAGACCGTGAGCGACGTGCCCGTTGTCCCGTGCGCGGAGCCGCACGACGAGGAGGCGTATTTCGAGGGCATCCTGGAGGGCGACGAGTTCCCCGGCGATGAGCAGGTCCAGATCAAGGCGGACGAGATCTGCTACGGCGCCTTCGCGCCCTTCGCCGGGATCGCCTACGAAGAGTCCCAGCTGGACTATTACCCCTACACGCCGACCGAGATCGGCTGGACCGAGGCCGGCGACCGCGTGGTGTCGTGCATCATCTACGACCCGTCGGCTCAGACCACCGGGTCACTCGCCGGCGCCGCGCGCTGACAGTCGGCCCAGCCACAACCGGCGGAGCGACATCCGGACACACGAAAGGCCGCCCCAGTGTTTTCACACTGTGGGCGGCCTTTCGCGTGGACAACAACGTGTGACAACGACCAAGGGTGGAGATGCCGGGAATTGAACCCGGGTCCACTGCTGTAGTTCTGCGCCTTCTACGGGTGTATCCAGTGAAGTCGTTCTACTCGGCTCCGGAATTTGCCACTGGCACCTACTCCGACGAGCCCAGCCTTCGTTTGAGTCCCTCTACACCCCGCGGCTCAATGTAGAAGCAATCTCTCTAAATGGCGCCAGGGTCCGGGTAGAGAGCATTCCCGGCCTGACGGACTTCTTTAGTGCGCTCGCTTAGGCAGCGAGGGCGAAGTCAGTGCGCTTTGAATTGGCACTTATTGTTTTTCAGAGATCGTTTACGAGATAACCCTGAATCCTCGACCCGCTTCTCGCAGTCATGCAGGCAATGTCGAAACCGATCATCCCCATGAGTGGGTCGTTGTCACACGCTGTTGAGTTTCCAAACGCCGCACGAGCACCCGCCTAGACGAGAACCTCATGCAGCCCTACAGTCTAGAACAGCAGCCCAAGGAAATCCATTCCGAAGCCGTGACATTCCGGCGCCGGGATCGTCGAGAGGACAACCGTGCCCACCATCATCACCGTTTCAGGCGAAGCCGAGCTCAAGCACTCCCCCGAGCGCGCGACGGCACAGCTTTCCGTCGGTTTCGAGGGCCCTGTCCGCGAGCGGGTGCTCGCGTCGAGCACGGAGCTGCACGGGGCGGTGAGCGAGGAGCTGGCGGCGCTCCTGGCGGACGGCGGCCCGGTAACCGCGTGGAGCACCGAGCAGCTGCGCGTGTGGGGCCAGCGGCCGTGGAGCCAGAACGGTGAGCAGCTGCCGGTCGTCTACCACTCTGCGGCATCCGTCACCGCGACGTTCGCCGATTTCGCCGCTCTCTCCGAGTGGCTGGGCGCCGCGTCGCTGCGCGAGGGCGTCACCGTGCACGGCATCGACTGGGCCCTGCACGAGGAGACCACGCGGGAGCTCACCCACGAGGCGCAGCAGCTCGCGGTCGGGGCGGCGCTCGTCAAAGCCGAGAACTTCGCGCAGAGCCTCGGGCTCGGATCGCTCACGCCACTCGCGCTGAGCGATCCAGGCCTCCTCGGCGATGAGAACAGCCCGATGCCGATGATGGCGATGGCCGACTCCGTGAGCCTCCGCAGTCGCGGTGCGGCCGGAGGTGCGCAGTTCAGCCCGGAGGAGATCGTCGTCTCGGCGGCCGTGCACGCGCGGTTCAGCGCGAGTTGAGGCCCGCCGAGGCCGGCTGCGCCCCGCGCGGTCAGCCGGCGCTGGGCTCGACGAGCGCCGACCGCAGCGCGGCCAGGTCGTTCAGGCTCATGCCGGAATCGAGCAGGTACTGCGTGACAGAGCCGTGGGCGTCCTCGATGAAACGGAGCGCCCCGTCCAAAGCCTCCGGCGGGCTGCCACCCATCAGCACCCGCAGCTCCGGCGTCGCCTCGACGCCGTGCGCGGCCATCAACGCCAGCATGCCGTCCAGCCATTCGCCGTCGAGGTTCGTCTGCGAGCGCGCGTAGTCGGCCAGGACGACGGATCGATCGACGCCGGCAACGAGCAGTGCGAGCGCCACGACGATGCCGGTACGGTCCTTGCCCGCCGTGCAGTGCACGAGCACACCGTTGTCCGTGCTCGCAATCTCGCGGAGCGCGGCGACGACGACATCCGAGTGCTGGCCGAGGATCTTCTCGTACAGCGCCTCGAGGCTCACCCCGGCAACGCCCTGCGACGCCCCGGACCCCTCGAAGACGGGCAGCCTGACCGCCTCGACGTCGAGCCCGGCGAGGTCGTCTGGCATGACCTCGGCCTCGAAGTCGTCGCGCAGGTCGATCACCGTGCGCACGCCGAGGCGCGTCATCTCCGCCTTGCCTGCCGATCCCAGCTTGCTCAGCCCGTCGGAGCGGAAGAGCTTGCCAGAGCGCACGAAACCGTCCGGTGTGGCGTAGCCACCCACATCACGAAAATTGAATGTTCCGGGTACGGGAATTCGTGTCTGTGGGTTCATCGTCTACTCTCCGAGGTTCTTTCGGCTCGAGATGGCCCGGTCGGCCTCCCGCTTGTCCTGACGCTCACGCAGCGCCTGACGCTTGTCGTACTCTTTCTTACCCTTCGCGACGGCCAGTTCGACCTTGGCGCGGCCGTCCTTGAAGTAAATCTGCAGCGGAATGAGGGTGTAGCCGCCCTCTTTCGTCTTGTGGCTGATCTTGACGATCTCCTGCTTGTGCAGCAGCAGCTTGCGCTTCCGGCGCGGCGGGTGGTTCGTCCAGGTGCCGCCGACGTACTCGGGGATGTGCACGGCATCGAGCCAGATCTCGCCGCCCTCGATGAAGGCGTAGCCGTCGACGAGGCTCGCCCGACCGGCTCGCAGTGACTTGACCTCGGTGCCGGAGAGCACCATTCCGGCCTCGTAGCTGTCCTCGATCGTATAGTCGTGGCGGGCCTTGCGATTGGTGGCCACGACCTTCTCGCCACGTTCCCTGGGCACGACGGGCTCCTTCTGTCTGTTCGTGAGATGCCACGGCAGGTGCCGGGCAGCCGTTCAGTCTAGCGGATGCCGCGGCGCCGGCATCCGCGGCAATGCCTGCGCCGCTCAGCCAAGCGTCGAGCGGTGGTCTGCTGCATCGATCAGCGCTTGCTCCCGTGAGGCCACCAGGATCGACGTGCCGGCGTCACGCAGTCGCAGCAGCAGCGCGATCAGCTCGTCGGCGTCGGCCCGCCCCACGCCGGCCGTCGGCTCGTCGAGCACGAGCAGCGGTGGCTCGAGCAGCAGCGATCGCGCCACCGCGACCCGCGTCCGTTCGGCTGCGGTGAGTTCGGCTGGCCGGAGAGCGGCGAGCTCTCCGACCCCGAGCTCGCCGAGCAGCGCGTGCGCGCGGGGCCCGAGCGCGGCGGCAGCACGCCGGGGAACGGCGGGCAGGAGCACGTTCTCGAGCACGCTGAGCTCATCGATCAGCGCACCCTGCTGGTCGACGTAGCCGAGCAGCGCACCGCGTCTGCCGCTCACCGCGTCCTCGCTGAGGGTGCCGAGCTCCTCACCGTTCCAGCTCACGCTGCCTGCGGTGGGCCGCAGCAGCCCAGCCGCCACGCGCAGCACGCTCGTCTTACCCGCTCCGGGCGCGCCGCTCACACAGTGCATGCGACCGGCCCGCAGCCCGATGTCGAGGCGGTCGGCGACGAGGCTCACGCGATCCGCTCGACCGGCGAAGGCGATCGAGACGTCTCTCAGCTCAAGCAGCATCGCCATCGGGGACCACGGCCTTTCTCGTGAAGCGGGATGCGCCGCGCCAGGCAGGCAGCGGCACGAGGAGCAGCACTGCCACCGCGATGCCCGCGGCCAATGCCGAGCTCACGATGGTGTTCTCGGATGCGACCCCCAGCGCGCCGAGCGCGAACCAGAGCAGGTAGCTGCCGAGCAGCACACTGGCGAGCGTCACCGCCAGCGACGCGGAGAGCGCCGCCCGTCGCCGCTCTTCGTTCGGCCAGCCCGTCGCCTCCAGCACGGCGCGGAGTTCGCGCCCCTCCCGAGCGGACTGCGCGCGCGAGCGCACAATGAGCACGGCGGCGACACCCGCGCCGCAGAGCGCCAACAGCAGCTGCGGCGCCACCGCGGCGAGCTGCGCGCCCATCTGCGCCTGCGCGTTATGGCCCGTGATCTCGGTCATCGCCAGGGCGAAGGCGGCAACCGTCGCCATGGCGGTGAGCACGGCGATGGCCATCGGGAGGGCGGCGGCCGGCCTTCGCCAGGCCCGCTGGATCCCCCAGGAGACGGCCGAGCCCGGCAGCCTGCGCTGCGCACGTGGGGCGGATGCCGCGCCACGATCGCCCGCATCGTTGCCGTGCAGGGCGCCGCCGACGACGCGCGCCTCCGGCCGGTACTCCACGCCGAACGACCGCTCCAGTGTTTCGGCGCTCACCGTCCCCGCCTCGCGCGGCCGGGTCGCGCGCACGGTCGCGGTCACGCAGATGAGCGCAGCGCCGACCACCCCCGCCGCGACGACGGGTGCTGCGACCGCTGGCGCTGGAGCGGCGGCCAGCGCGATCGCACAGACGCCTGCGACGAGCAGCAGTCCGACGAGTTGCTCGCCGGCGAACCAGCCTGCAATGCGCGAGCGGCGCCAGCCCAGTTCCCGCAGCGTGGCTGCGTCCCGCCGTCGAGCAGGAATCGCCCCGAACTCGGTGAGCGCGAGGAGGCCGAGCACCGCCAGCAGCACGGTGTTCAGCAACAACAGCATGCCCGTTCCGACCGCGCTGGTGAGCCCGGCGGCGGGCCCGAGAACGGTCCAGCGCTGCTCGACGACACCGAGCTCCCCCACGCGCTGGCCGGCCGCGGCATCCATGGTGCCGAATGCGTAGTCGTCGACGGTCACCCGCACGGTGTCCGCATGACTGCCCGCCACGACGGTCGCCGTGTAACCCGCGTCCTCGATTGACCGAGCGAGGGCGACGACGCTGGCGATCCCCCTCGGGTCATAATCACTCACCCCGGCTGCGCGCACTCGGACGGCGTCGACCGCCGGGCTCTCGCGCCAGACGGGGCTGCGGATGTCACCGAACGCGGTGGTCTCTGCACCGAGAAGCCCGAATCCCCCGAGGGCCGGGGTGATTGCCGTGGGCGCGCGCTTCGCACCATCGGCATCCTGCACCAGAACGGCAGCGGGCGAGTCATATGCGCCGAGCGGAATACCCGCAGCGAGCTCGGCGACGCCGTCGAGATCCGCCGCGGTGAAGCGACCGACGGCGATGCCTGCGTGATACTCGGCCGGCTCGGCCACTCCTCGCTCCGCGCGGCGCGGCGTGCTGAACACAGACTCGACACCGAGCACTGTCGGGTCGGAGTCAAGCGAGGCACCGGCCTGGGCGGAGCTGTCGGAGCCGGCCACGTCGAGCGTCGAGCGGAAGCCACGCCCGTCAAGGCGGGCGGTGCGGCTGCCGTCCGGCTGCAGTTGCACCGCCGACGGTGTGCTCGGCGCCACCACGAGTGCATCGCCAAGCTGGATGGTGCGCGCCTGCGCCCAGGCCGGTTCCAGCGGCTCGGGCTCCGGGGAACCCGGCCACAGCAGGTCGACCGTGCCGGGCGCGAAGGCGTCGAGCAGCACCCCCGCATCCTGTGACACCGTGCCGAGAGGCGTTCCCGGCGCGCCGGAGCGGAGCGCATCGGGAAATGTCGGAGCATAGAAATCCTGATCGCTGCGGCCGGCAAAATCACCGAGCGGCCCAAAACCTTCCAGCGTGAGCTCGGCTCGGAGCGGGGCATGCTCCGGTGCATCGGCCACCAACAGCGGAATGTACGTGGCCTCCGGCCCGGCCAGATCCTCGTCGCGCGGTGTCAGGCCCTGCTCGACCATCAGCCGGGCATACTCCGCGTACGCGGGGGTCGAACGCATTTGCTCGCGACTGGAAGCGATGTCCTCCACCATCTGCCGAATCACGCGTTGAGTCGGTGTCGCGGATGCCGCGGCCCACCGCTCGAGTTCTTGCACGGATCGACTGCGCTCACCGCCCAGCTCGCGCAGCGGCTCGAGGAAGGCAGCCGCGCCACCGAGCAGTGCCGCCTCCGCGACGGGATCGATGAGCGTGACCGACTGATCGATGAACACGGGGTCTGGGAGCGACACCCAGACGTCACCGCCTTCTTGGTACCCGAATCCGCCCGTGAAGTCCTTGTTCTCCAACCAGGCGACGGCGCGGCTTGACCCGGAGTTCCAGCCGAACAGCGAGCAGGGCACCGCGACCGGGCCGATCGGGCACATGTCGGTTGAGTTCGCTTCGTCCGGCTCGGGAGGAAGAGCGGTGGGAGCGGTCGAGCGATCCAGCGCAAGGTTGTAGATTCGCTCGCTGACCAGCCGCTCCCCCAGCCCGTCATCGGTGATGAGACGAACAGTCGCCCGGTAGCTCTCTGCTGCCGGGGTGAGCTGCGCCGGATCAAGCGGCGCCCGCAGCCGCAGCTGCGAGCTCCACAGATTGGGGAGCACGATGTGCCCGATCGGCGCTGCCACCTCCACGCCGTCCAGCGCACGGATCGCCGCGACATCGTCCTGTGTCAGCGCGGATACCGCACTGCTGAGCGCACCGGGAGGGAACACCGTCGGTCGCGCCGCCCCGGCATCCGCCGCGGTCACCAGGATGTCGTAGAGCGGGCGCGACGAGGCGTCGACGCCGTGGCGCAGCGCCGCTGCCGCCGCGCCCTGCACGAGCGAGGCGGCCAGCATCGTCAGCGCGAGCAACCCCACGGCGGCCACCCGCGCAGGTGCGCGCAGGAACCGCCGGAGGGCCGAGGGCACTAGACCTTCAGATACCGGGAGATCGCGAAGTTGGCGGAGAACGCGGCGAGCACCGCACCGACGATGAGCAGGATCGGCACCACGATCAGTGCGTCCTTCACATCGACGAAGTTCGTGAATTGGAGGGTGTCGCCGAGGTAGCCCTGCACGAAGAACTGCACGATCGCCACGACCGCGCCGCCGGCCAGGAGGGACCCGAGCAGGGCGGCGAACACACCTTCAAGCACGAACGGCGTCTGGATGAACCTGTTCGAGGCACCGACCAGGCGCATGATGCCGATCTCCCTGCGCCGCGAGAACGCGGACAGTCGGATCGTCGTCGCGATCAGGAGCACGGCGGCGATCAGCATGAGCGAGGCGATGCCGATGGCGGTGTAGCTGGCCGCGTTCAGAACCGAGAAGATCTGGTCGAGGTAACGTCTCTGGTCGGTCACCGTCTCGACGCCGGGCATCGAGCCCAGGCTCTCCGAGAGCACGGCCGCGTTGGACGGGTCGATCAGGTTCACCCAGAAGGTCTGGTTGAGCTGGTCGGCGGTGACGTACTCGGTCACCGGGTTGCCCTCGAACTGCTTCTGGAAGTTCTTGAACGCCTCTTCGTGGGATTCGAAGTAGAACTTGTCGATGAAGGGGGCGAGCACGTCGGAGTTGAGCTGCGCCTCGACGGCGTCGATCTGCTCCTGCGTGGCCTCACCGCCGGCGCACGACTCTCCGGGCGAGATGCCGGTGCAGAGGTAGACGGCGACCTGGGCCTTGTCGTACCAGACGCTCTTCATCTGCATGATCTGCATCTGCATGAGCACGGCGACGCCGACGAAGGTCAGTGAGATGAAGGTGACGAGAACGACGGAGACGACCATCGAGGCGTTGCGACGGAGGCCGTTGGCCGCCTCGCCGAGCACGAGACCGATCCTCATTTGCTCGGCCCCACTTCCTGCTCACCCGTCGCGTTCGGGTTCTCGCCTGCTGCACGCAGGCCGAGCTTCTCGGCGAGTCCCAGCTGTTCGGGGACGTCGTGCTTGGTGACCGGCAGCAGCGGGCGGATCATGTTTCCCGTCTTCGGGGCCGGGTCTGGCACCGGCGGGGCAATCGGGGCGGCCTGGGCCGCGGCGGTGACGGCGGCCGCGGCATCCGTCACCTCGTCGCTGAACTCGGGCTCAACGTAGAGGGGCTGGGCCATCGTCGCCGTCGGCACAGGAACGACAGGGGCCGCCGGGATCACCGGGGTGGCCGAGGCCGCGTGGGCGGCAGGGGCCGCCTGTGCGGCATGGGCGCCCGGCGCGACGGCGAGGATTGGCACCGCGCTGGTGGCGTAACCGCCGTGGCGCTCGTCGCGGACGATCGTGCCGGCGCTCAGCTCGAGCACGCGGCGCTGCATCTGGTCGACGATTGCGGCCTCGTGCGTCGCCATCATCACGGTGGTGCCACCTGCGTTGATCCGCTCGAGCAGCGTCATGATGCCGGCGCTCGTGGTCGGGTCGAGGTTACCTGTCGGCTCGTCGGCGAGGAGGATCTGCGGCTTGTTCACGATGGCGCGGGCAATGGCGACGCGCTGCTGCTCACCACCGGAGAGCTCGTGCGGGAGGCGCTGCGCCTTGCCGTCGAGGCCAACCATCTTGAGGGTGTCCGGCACCGCTTCCTGGATGTAGCCGCGCGACTTGCCGATCACCTGGAGGGTGAAGGCGACGTTGTCGTAGACGGTCTTGTTCGGCAGCAGCCGGAAGTCCTGAAACACCACACCGAGGTTGCGGCGGAAGTAGGGGATCTTGCGGTTCGAGATGGAGCCGAGGTCTTGGCCCAGCACGTGGATGCTGCCCGTGCTCGGCTTCTCTTCCTTCAGGACGAGCCGCAGGCAGCTCGACTTGCCCGAGCCTGAAGCCCCGACGAGGAAGACGAATTCACCCCGGAGAATCTCAAGGTCGATCGCGTTAAGCGCAGGCCTCGAAGTTCCCGGGTATTGCTTGGTGACGTGGTCGAAGCGAATCATGGCTCTCCGAGCTTAGGCAGCGGTCGGGTGAAAAGGCGCAGCGACGCGCCTAGTGCGCTCCCTTGCGCCAGCGGATGCCGGCCGAGATGAAGCCGTCGAGGTCGCCGTCGAAGACGTTGCCCGGGTTGTTCACCTCGAAGTCCGTGCGCAGGTCCTTGACCATCTGGTACGGCGCCAGAACGTAGCTGCGCATCTGGTCGCCCCAGCTCGCCGTGATGTTCCCGGCGAACTCCTTCTTGGTGGCAGCCTCCTGCTCGCGCTGCAGCAGCATCAGGCGGGACTGCAGCACGCGGAGCGCCGCGGCACGGTTCTGGATCTGGCTCTTCTCGTTCTGGCAGCTCACCACGATGCCCGTCGGGAGGTGGGTGATGCGCACGGCGGAGTCCGTCGTGTTGACCGACTGGCCGCCGGGTCCGCTGGAACGGAAGACATCGATGCGGATGTCGCTCTCCGGCACGTCGACCGACTCGGCCTGCTCGATCAGCGGCACAACCTCGACGGCGGCGAAGCTGGTCTGGCGCTTGCCCGCCGCGCCGAACGGCGACATCCGCACGAGGCGGTGCGTGCCGGCCTCGACGCTGAGCGTTCCGAAGGCGTAGGGGGCGTCGATCTCGAAGGTCGTCGACTTGATGCCGGCCTCTTCGGCGTAGCTCGTGTCGAGCACGCGCGTCGGGTACTTGTGCTTCTCGGCCCAGCGCAGGTACATGCGCATGAGCATCTCGGCGAAGTCGGCCGCGTCGACGCCGCCTGCGCCTGCACGGATCGTGACGACGGCCGGGTTCGGGTCGAACTCGCCGTCGAGCAGCGTCTGCACCTCGAGCTCACCCATGAGCTTCTGCAGGCTGGCCAGCTCGGCGCGCGCCTCCTGGGCGCTGTCCTCGTCACCGGCCTCGTTGGCCAGCTCGACGAGCACCTCGAGGTCGTCGAGACGACTCGTGATGCTGGTGATCTTGGCCAGCTCCGACTGGCGGTGGCTGAGCGCGCTCGTGATCTTCTGCGCGTTCTCCGTGTCGTCCCAGAGGTCTGGGGCACCGGCGGCCTCACTCAAGCGGGCGATGTCGGCCGTGATGGCGTCGACGTCGAGCACGGCGCGGATGTCGCCGAAGGTGGACCGCAGTGCGGCAATCTGGTCGGAAAGATCGAGCTCAATCATGTCGGGACCAGCCTACTGTGCTGGCGTAACATCGAATCGATGTCTGTTGCAGAGCGCCCCTTCTCGTTGCGCTCCGTCGCACTCGCCGTCTTCTTGCCGACCATGCTCTTCTCGATCGGCGAGGGCGCCATCATTCCGTTGATCCCGCTCGTCGCCCACGACCTCGGTGCGTCGCTCGCGACCGCCGGCCTGCTCGGAGCGCTCGTGATGGTCGGAACCGTCGTTGGCGACATCCCGAGCGGTGTGATCGTCAGCCGGATCGGCGAACGCAACGCGATGATCTGGGCCTCGCTGCTCTCGGTCATCGCCGTCCTGATCTGCCTGGCTGCGCCGAACGAGTGGGTGCTCGGCGTCGGGATCTTCATCGTCGGGCTCGCGACCGCCGTCTTCGCCCTCGCCCGGCACGCCTTCCTCACAAGCTACGTCCCACTCTCCTACCGGGCCAGGGCGCTCTCCACGCTCGGCGGGGTGTTCCGCGCCGGCTTCTTCATCGGCCCGTTCCTCTCTGCTGCGGTCATCCAGTGGACGGGCGGCACGCAGGCGGTCTTCTGGATCTTCATCGTGTGTTGCCTGGCGGCCGCCGCCGTTCTGCTGTTGCTGGCCGACCCGGCGAGCACCTTCGGCCCGGCCCAGCACCGGGGAAGCAGTGCGCAGAACGAGGGTGCGGAGGAGGCCGAGCGGGAGACCCGCGGCCTGTTCAGAACGCTCTGGCACTACCGGGGCGTGCTCGTCCGACTCGGCGCGGGCGTCAGCCTGATCGGCGCCATGCGGGCGGCACGCATCGTGATCATGCCGCTCTGGGCGGTGAGCATCGGCCTCGGCACCACGGACACGGCGGTGATCATCGGCATCGCCGGCGCGGTCGACTTCGCCCTGTTCTATGTGAGCGGTCAGATCATGGACAGGCACGGGCGGCTGTGGAGCGCGCTGCCGTCTATGCTCGGCCTCGGCGCCGGGCTGTTGATCCTCGCGTTCACCCACGATCTGCCGAGCAACGTGCAGTGGTTCATCGGGGTCGCCATGCTCCTCTCCGTCGCGAACGGAATCGGCAGCGGCATCATGATGACGCTCGGCGCCGACCTCGCCCCGCGGGACGATCCCGCACCGTTCCTCGGCGCCTGGCGCTTCGCTGGCGACCTCGGCGCCGCGACGGCCCCGCTCGTGATCGCAGCCATCACGGCACTGGCGTCGCTCGCGCTGGCCAGCGGCGTGGCCGGCATCGCGGGACTGATCGGCGCCGGCATCCTCGCCCGCTACATCCCGCGCTACGTGCCGCGGCCGCCGAAACGCTAGCCGACGCGCACTCGCGCATCCAGTCGCCAGAAACTGCCCACGATCCTCAACATCTGAACAGTTTCTGGCGAGCGGACTCCGTGGAACGCGTCCTGTGCCGAACGCAACTACCGCAGCACCGAGCGCGCGGTCGCGGTCACCTCGATACGGATGCCGGCCGGAACGAGCATCGTGAGCATCGGCGGGCGCCACCAGGCGCTCAACGTCACCTCGGCCGAGACCCCGTCCGGTGTTCCAGCGCTCTCAACCACGAGCTCCTCAAGGCTTCCGCGTGGCACGACAGCCAGGTGCTCCTGCACAGCCTGTTGCACCGCGGCATCCTGCAGCGCCGCGGTGAAACCCTCCCCCGCCGTGCTCACGGCCGAGAGCTCGAACGCTTCGGCCCCGGCGAGCGCAGCCCCGTCCGCGATGCCGAAGAGTCGGTTGCGGTCAAGCGAGAGGGAGGTCGCGGCGACGACGAGGAGGATCAGCAACAGAGCGAACGCACCGTAGAAGATCGTGAGGACGAGGCTCGAACCTCGCTCATCGCCCAGAACGGTGAGCCGCAGGCGCTCCCTCAGATACCGCCGCATCAGCCGCCGCCCCAGAACTTCGAGACCCGCTGGGTGGAGGCGGCCTCCATCGGAACGCTCGCCCGGTTCTGCAGCTCGAGCACATCGGGAACGAACGGCAGCCCCACAGAGATGCGCACGTGCACGGTGACGGTCTCACCCCGCGCGAGGCACCCGCGCGCACCCGCCGAGCAGTCGATGACAAGCTCGCTCTCACTCTCGGCGAGGCCGTAGTCGTCCAGGGTCACGGCGAGCGCCCTGGCCGCCGCGCTCTGCCCCGCCGCGTCGCTCTCGGCCTGCACGAAGACACGCACCGCCTGCTTGGCCGCGCCCTCCGCAGCCAAGGCTCCGGCCTGCAGCGCCGACATGACGAGCACGAGGTAGACGAGTGGAACGAGCAGGATCATGCCGACGGTCAGGAACTCCAACGAGGCTGAGCCGCGTTCACTCCAGGAGCTAGTCGGGAAGTTCAAGGGCCGCATGCCCGGTCACCTCCAGCGCCGACTCGATTCCAAACAGGCCGATCAACGGAAGCGGAGCGACGACGCGCACCTCGGTACTCTCGAGGCCGGTGACGTCGGCGTAGCCGGCGGTGATCTGCTCTGCGTAGGCGGGGCCGAGCCCCATCGTGATGAGTTGCCTGGTCCGCTCCGCGCCATCGTTCAGGGTCGCCCCGGCCAGTGCCGCGGTGCGCGCGCCCTCGGCCGCGGCATCCTGAATCGTGTTGCGGATGTGCAGGGCGAGCGCGAGCTGAACGACGGCGAGGCAGAGCAGCGTGAGCAGTGCGCCCACCATCGTGAACTCGGCGACGGCGCTGCCGCGCTCACGCTCCGGGTCGATCCTGCGTCGCTCGCCGAGTCGCATGCCGGGGCGCGAATCAGAACTCGGTGACGCGTTGGATCGCCTGCTCGAACACTCCGGCGAGCGCCGGGCCCGCCAGGCCCCAGATCAACACGACGAGGCCGGCCGTCATCAACGAGATCAGCACCCAGCCTGGGACGTCGCCGCGATCCTCCTCAGTGAGTCGTGACATGGGTCTTCCTTCCTGTTCGGAGTTGCCTGTTCAGATTCGGGCCATCTCAGAACCCGGCCCGCAATACGAAGATTCCCGGGAAGATCGCGAAGATGATGGTCAACGGCAGGATCAGGAAGACCAGCGGCACGAGCATCATGACCTCCTTCTTGCCCCCGCTCTCCAACAGCTCGCGCTTCGCGGATCCCCTGGCATCGCCGGCCTGCGCCCGCAGCACCTCGGCGAGCGGTGTGCCCCGCTCGAGCACCGCGATCATCTGGTCGACGCACCGGGAGAGCGCGGGGATACGGAGCTCATCGCCGAGCTCGTGCAGCGCCGCCGCGAGCGGCGTTCCGGCATTCACTCGCGCGACGACGACGCCCAACTCGGCGGCCAGTTCGCCGGAGCTCGTGCGCGCAATGCGGCGCAGTCCGTCGAGCAGCCCCTCACCGGCGGAGAGGCTCAGGGTCAGGAACTCCAGCACGAGCGGCAGCTCGCCCTCGATGCGGCGCAACCGTGCTCGTGCCCGGCGGCGCAGGGTCCACTCCCGCAGCATTCCCCCGGCGAGCGCGGCCGTCGGCGGCAAGACGAGTTGCACGAGCGGCGTCATACTTCCAGACAGGGAACCGGCGATCGTCAGCGCAAGGCCGATGATGAGCCCGAATACCGCCCAGAGCAGCTGTTCGCTGCGGTACTGGATGACGCCGCGTGCTGAGCCGGCCTGCCGGAGCCGCCGCGTGAGGGCATCCGAGCCGCCGAGGATGTCGGCGAGTGCCGTGGCCGCGCGGCCGAGGGTCGGGGCGAAGAGCGAGCCGATCACGGGCAGCGGGTCGACGGTGTGGCGCTGCGCCCGCTCCCTGGCCGCCTCGGAGACGTCGCCGAGGTACGGCGCGACCCGGTCGATCAGTCGCGCGCGCCGCAGCCGCGGCGTGAGCGCGGCGAGCGACCACAGCCCGAGGCCGAGGGTGCTGCCGAACACGACCGCCCAGCCGAGTTGCACGCTCATCGGAACCACCGCGGTTCCTCTGGCAGGCGCCCGACCCGGAGCATGATCCGGTACGCCAGGATCGAGACCAGAAGCCCACCGAGGATCACCACCGACCCGGCCGGCGTGTCGTAGGCGGCGGCCGCCTCCGGGCGTGAGGCGAGAAGCAGCAGCACCAGCCACGGCGCGGCGACTCCCAATCGGGCAGCATTGACGACCCAACCCTGGCGCGCCCGCAGCTCGGCACGGACCGCCGCATCCTCGCGCAGATAGCTGGCGAGGCTGCGCAGCACAGTAGTCAGCTCGGTTCCGCCGACCTCCCGGGCCATGCGCAGCGTCTCCAGGATCCTGTCAGCGACCGGGTCGCCGAGTGCGTCCTTCAGGCGCCCGATGCACGCCCCGAAGTTCGCCGTCGCCCGGTAGTCGCGCTCGAACTCTGCGAATGGCGCGCGTGCGCTCGCCGGGCCGGCGCTGGCGATGCTGCTCACGGCGTCGGGCAGGGCGAGCCCGGACCGCACGGCCGAGATGAGGTGGTCGACTACGTCGGGCCACACCTCCCGGTTCGCAGTGCGTCTGGCCGCCGCTCGCCACCGCACGACGAGGAACGGGGCGGCGAGCCCGGCGAGTCCCACCACGACAGCGAGCGCCGTGATTCCGAGCAGCGCCTGGGCCAGGCCGGCCGCGATCAGGGCGAGCGTCACCGAGATCACGGTGAAGCCGAGTGGCGTGACGCGGCGGATGCCGGCCCGGGCGAGCGTGCGCCCGAGCGCGTGCCGGATGCCGCCGGGCCGGGCATCCGGCGCAGACGCCACGCGTTCCCGCCCCGCCGGCCAGAACAGCGGCGACAGTGCGAGCAGCAGGCCCGCGCCGAGCAGGGCACCGAGAAGCACCGGGACGAGCGCGCTCATGCCGCCTCCCCCGCACCGAGGAGGAGCATGGGGTCGAGCCCGGCGGCATCGAACTTCTCCATCTTGTGCGGCGCGGCGCCGAGGGCCGTGAGCTCCCCGTTGCGCCGTCCGAAGAGCGTCTCCGCCTCGATCTGTTCGTCGACCACCCGCCCCGTCACCGCAAGGATCTCCGCCACGCGCCTCGCCCCGTTGCGGTCGAGTTCGCAGTGCACGACGATGTCGATGCAGCCGGCCACGGTCGGCAGCACGAAGGACGAGTCGATGTTCCGCCCGGCGAGCAGCGGCAGCGTGCTGAGCTTGACCAGCGCGTCCCGCGCGGAATTGGAGTGGATCGAGCAGGCGCCGGGCACCCCGCTGTTCAGCGCGATGAGGAGGTCGAGGCTCTCCGCCTCGCGCACCTCGCCGACCACGAGTCGGTCCGGTCGCATCCGCAGGGATTCCTTGATAAGCCGGCGGAGCGTGATCTCGCCCGTGCCCTCCAGGCTCGGCTGGCGGCACTGCATCGCGACGACATCCCTGGCGCGCAGATCCAGCTCGAAGGTCTCCTCAACGGTCACAATGCGTTCGCGGATGCGCGCGGCCGAGAGCAGCGCGTTCAGCATGGTCGTCTTGCCGGCCTGCGTCGCGCCGGATACGAGGATGTTCTGCCCGGCCAGCACGCACATCCGGAGGAACTCGGCGGCCTGCCTGCTCAGCGACTCGGCGGCGACGAGCTGGTGCAGCTCGCGGATGCGGCGGCTGAACTTGCGGATGTTCACCGACCAGAAACGCGCCGTCACGTCCGGGATGACGACGTGGAGCCGGGACCCGTCCGGCAGCGAGGCGTCGACGAAGGGCGAACTGAGGTCGACGCGGCGGCCGGAGCTCTGCAGCATACGCTCCACCAACTCCCGCACCTCCCGCTCACTGAGAACCGTCGTCGTGAGCTCGGCCACGCCGGATCTGGCGACGAACACCCGCGTCGGGGAGTTGATCCACACCTCCTCGATGCTCGGATCGTCGAGGAACGGCTGCAGCGGCCCGAAGCCGGTCAGCGAGGCGACGGCCTCCCGCGCCGCCTGTTCCTCATCGTGGATCAGGGGCAGCGCGTTGCCGAGCGCGCGTTCGCTGTAGCGCTGCAGCTCGTCCCGCACATAGCTCTCGGCGAGCGCGGCATCCGAGGAGAGGTCGACGCTGTCCGCACGCACCCGCAGCCGCACCTGTTCGGTGATCATGCGCACGGCGTCGCTCATGCCGACCATGATGCGCCTTTTCGGCGCGGAGCCTCGAAAGTTATCCACAGGCCGGCATCCGGCCGCGACCTCGGATGCCGCTCGCGCGAGAATCGCGGAAGCGAACAAATCATGTGCATCCGTCATTTTTGAGACTAGATTTCCATTCACAACGCTTGAAGCTTCGAGAGAGGCACGTCATGGCTACATCGGAAACACCAACGGCCACGTTCAACGGCAGGCTCGCGCTGCTCCTGGCGATGGCGATGTTCGTGCTCGTCGTCGACACCTCGATCATGAACGTCTCGATCTCGGCCGTGGTGCGCGACGTCGGAACAACCGTCAGTGGGGTGCAGTCGGCGATTGCGCTCGAGGCCCTCGTCTCCGCCGCCTTCATCCTGATCGGGAGCAAGGTCGGCGATCTGATCGGGCGCAAGCGCGCATACGTGATCGGCCTGCTCTGCTACGCCGCCGGCGCCATCGCGATGACCCTGGCCCAGAGTCTGCTGCCCATCATCATCTTCTGGGCCGTGATCGGCGGGCTCGGCGCCTCGCTGCTCCTGCCGGCCATGCAGTCCCTCATCCACGGCAACTTCCACGGGGCGGAGCAGAAGCGGGTCTACGCCCTGGTCGGGGCCTCGGCGGCCATCGCGGCCGCGGTCGGCCCGCTGCTCGGCGGACTCATCACGACGCTCCTCTCCTGGCGGGTCGCCTTCGCGCTCGAGGCGGTCGTGATCGCGGTCGTGCTGCTCGGCATCAAGCTCGTGCACGACGTGCCGTACACCGGGTCGCGCCAGGTCGACGTGGTCGGATCCCTGCTGTCCGTGGTCGGCATGGGCGGCATCGTCATCGGCATCCTCGTCTGGCAGGAGGGCGGCGAGGCGGTCGGCGCGCTGATCGCCGTCGGTGTGTTCGGCCTCGGCGGGCTCGCCTACTGGCTGGTGCGGCGCAAGCGGAACAACAAGGCGGTACTGCTGGACCCCGGCCTGTTCAGCTCGAAGCCGTTCCGGCTCGGCGTCAGCCAACAGTTGCTGCAGCAGATCGCGCTCGGCGGCACGATGATCGTGTTGCCGATCTACCTCCAGATGGTGCTCGGCTACAACGCGCTCCAGGCCGGCCTCTCGATCGCGCCGCTCTCGCTCAGTATGTTCGGCGTCGCGATGCTCGTCGGCAGGCGCCCGGGCAATCGCCGGCCGGCGACCCTCGTCATGTGGGGATTCCTGTTGCTGCTCGCCGGACTCGTCATTCTCATCCCGATCGTTCCGCGAGCGGATACCGGCTGGTGGCTGCTCGTCCCGCTGTTCATCTCCGGCTGCGGGCTCGGCCTGCTGGTCTCCCAGCTGAACAACTACACGCTGTCGCCGATCTCCGACGAGCGGGTGAGCGAGGCGGCCGGCGTCAACTCGGCGGCCGGCTCCTTCGGGCTGTCGTTCGGCCTCGCATTCGCCGGCGCGATCATGCTCGCGGCGCTCTCGCTGATCTTCACCAGCATGGCCATGTCGAGCACGGTCCTGCCCTCTGACGAGAAGGAACAGGTCGCCGCCGTCCTGGAGGAGGACGCTCAGATCATGAGCAACGTCGAACTCGAGGCACTCCTGGTTGGCCAGCCGGCCGACATCCAGGACGAGATCATCCGCATCAACACCGAGGCGAGGCCGATCGCGCTTCAGCTCGCGCTGCTCATCCCGATCGTCGCCGCACTCCTCGGCCTGCTGAACACCATCAGGATGCGCCGCATCCCCGATCCGCCGCCCGCCACGAGCGAGGGCCTCGTGCTCTAGCGGAGCGGATGCCGGCGCGAGCCGCTGTCCGGCTCACCGGTTCCGTCCGCCTAAACTGGGGAGGCACTCGCGGGAGTGGTGAAATTGGCAGACACGCAGGATTTAGGTTCCTGTGCTTTCGAGCGTGAGGGTTCAAGTCCCTTCTCCCGCACTCTGCTGACCGGCATCCGGCCACGACTCAGTACCCGGAGGGTGCCTCCGTTGCGGTGCACGCCGTCTTGATCTTGTCGGCAGCCGCCTGGATGCCGGCTTGCTGCTCGGCGATCGCTGCGCCGTCGATCGCGCCGTCGGCGTCGGTCGGGAGTGTGCCGACGGTCGTCGACACCTCGGCGAGCTTCTCGTCGACCTTGGCGAGCGCGTCCGCGACATCGGGGTTGTCGGCCTTCTCCTCCAGCGCAACGACGCGTGCGCTGTAGTCCTTGAGCTTGGCCTGGATCTCGCTCGGAGTGCCAGCCGCGGCGAGGGTGTTCTGCGCGCCGTTGGAGATGTCGCGCACCTCAGACTGCAGCGTCGCGCAGGCATCGGCTTTCGGCGTTGAGCCCGCGCTTCCACCCGAGGCACAGCCAGTTAGCAGGAGAGCGCCCGCAAGAACGAGCATGGCTGTTGTCTTGGTTCCTCGCATGGTGGAATCCCCGATCGTCTGCCCCGCGTGCCGGAGCACCATTCCACTGTGCACGCAACCGCCAGTGCACGCAACCGCCCGGGCGGCAAATGCCGAATTCGACTCAGATCTCGCGGTCCGATCGGCTGACGCCTGGTGAAATCGCCGCTTCTGCCCGCCGCCGAGATTCTGGACTCATGTCAGCATTCTCCAAGCGATGCCGGTATTATGTAGGTATGCCTAAGCTAATCTCCTCCGAGCAGCACGCCTCTGACAGCACCACCGCAGAGGACTCACTGTCCCTGGGAGCACGGCTCCGCACCGAAACGCACGACCAGCACCGCTCGACCGAGTCGCGCCCGTTCATCGTGTCGCTGATGAAGGGCGAGCTCTCCCTCGAGGACTACACGCGCTACCTCGCGCAGATGGCCTGGGTGTACGAGGCCCTCGAATCGCGCACGCCGAGCGAAACCGACTTCGCCATCTACGACGCGCGCCTGGACCGGCTCGCCGAGATCGAGAATGACCTGGTCGCCCTCGGTGCGGCCGACTGGCGCACGAGCCACCCGGCCCTGGCGTCGACCGAGCGCTACGCGGCACGTCTGCGCGAGCTCGTTGCCACCGACGACCCCCGTTTCGTGGCGCACCACTACACCCGCTACCTCGGTGACCTCTCCGGTGGCCAGGCAATCTCGCGCCTCGTCGCGCGGCACTACGCGGCCACCGACGAGCAGCTCGCCTTCTACCGTTTCGACGGCATCGAGAACCACGTGCAGTTCAAGCGCGCCTACCGCGAGCAGCTCGACGCCCTGCCGCTCAGCGATGAGCAGAGCGCAGCGGTCGTCGCTGAGGCGCTCGCGGCGTTCGAGTTCAACGGTGCGCTCTTCGACGAGCTGCACCACGCAACCGCAGCAGCCTGATCATGCTGAGAACGGCCGGCGTCGGCATGAGCGTCAGTGACGAGCTCGTCGGTCTGCTCGGCGATGTCGGCGTTGTGCTGTTCTACCTGATCGTCTGGGGTCTCGTCTTTGCTGGCACCGCGCTGTTCGTCGGCATCTTCGTGCCGTTCGTCACCGGCGATTCGCTGCTCTTCGCATCGGGTCTGATCGCGGCCAGCGCCTCCGGCATCGACATCTGGATCCTCGCCATCGGCACCGGCATCGCCGCGTTCCTCGGTGACCAGGTCGGCTTCCTGATCGGACGCCGCTACGGCAGGCCCTACCTCGACAAACGTGGAGGAGCCCGCACGCAGAAGGCCATCGCCAAGACCGAGTGGTTCTACAACACCTTCGGTTGGTGGTCGGTGGTCATCGCCCGCTTCGTGCCGTGGGGCCGGGTGTTTGTGCCCGTCATCGCCGGTTTCGGCAAGATGGCGTACATGCGCTTCATCACGGCAAACCTCGTCGGCGCGCTCGCCTGGGGCGTCGGCATCACGGTGATCGGCTACTTCGCCGCGTCGATCCCCGGCGTGAAGGCCGGCTCGTATGTGATCGCCGGCATCGTGATCACGGCGTCGATCATCGCCGGCATCCGCGCTTGGCGGGCGGACAGGGCCGAGCGCGCGGAGGAGACGCTGCGCGCGTCGGTGGCGGGAACACATACATCCGAGGGATGATCTTCCCCTCTCGACGGGTAATCTCCCACTCCTGAAAGTAGACTGCCTCTCGTGATTCATACCTCCCTCATCCCCTGGCTCGACCCCGAGGTCATCATTTCCTCCGCCGGCCCCTGGGCTCTGTTGGTGGTGTGCGCCATCGTCTTCGCCGAGACGGGCCTGCTCGTCGGCTTCCTGCTGCCCGGCGACACGCTGCTGGTGATTTCCGGGCTGCTCACCCACACGCTCTTCGTCTTCGGCGTTGACATCTGGTGGGTGTGCCTCGCGATCGGCTTCGCCGCATTCCTCGGAGGCGAGGTCGGCTACCTCATCGGCCACAAGCTCGGCCCTAGGGTGTTCGAGCGCAAGGAGTCCGGCCTGTTCAGCGTCGAGAACGTGCGGCGCACCAACGCGTTCTTCGACCGTTTCGGGGCGCTGGCCATCATCCTGGCCCGTTTCGTGCCGATCGTGCGCACCTTCGCCCCCGTCGCCGCCGGCGTCGGGCACATGAACTACAAGAAGTACACGCTGTACAACCTGATCGGCGCACTCGTCTGGGGCGCCGGACTGACGTACTTCGGCTACCTGCTCGGCTACATCCCGCCGATCGCGAACTTCGTGCAGGAGTACATCGACCTCATCCTGATCGGTGCCGTCACGATCACGCTGATCCCGACGGTCTGGCATTACATCAGCTCGATGCGGAAGGCCAAGCGCTCCACCGCGGCCGGTGCCGACCACGTGACGGATGCCGAGGAGGCAGCCGCCCTCGCCCTCGATCCGGAGATCTTCAACGGCCCGAGCGAGAAGTAAAGCGACGCGGTTGGCGCAGGCCCGCACAAACTGCAGGGGCCCGGTGACTACACCGGGCCCCTGCAGTTTGTGCGGGCCTCAAGCGGAATGGGCGCGGTAGCCGGGAGCCTCCGGAGAACGCGTCGGCCGCGAGGGAACGCGCTAGGCGTGCGAGTGCTCCTCGTGCTCGGCGTGCTCGGCCGGCTCGAGCTGGAACGTCGAGTGCGCGACGTCGAAGTGCTCCTCGAGGCACTCGCTCAGTTCGTCGAGCAGGCAGCCGCCGGCATCCCCACGGAGCACCTCCGGCTCGACGACGACGTGCGCGCTGAAGACGTGTGCGCCCGTCGTGATCGCCCAGACGTGCACATCGTGCACGTCGACGACGCCCTTGGTGGCGAGGATGTGCGCCCGGATCTCGGCGACGCTGGTGTCGGCGGGCACCGCCTGGCTGAGCACGCGCACGACGTCGCGGAGCAGTGAGAACGCCCGGGGAATGATCATCACGGCGATGGCCAGCGAGGCGATCGCGTCGGCCTTCTCGAAGCCGGTTGTCATGATCACCACGGCGGCGACGATCACGGCGATCGAGCCGAGCATGTCTCCGAAGACCTCAAGGTACGCTCCGCGCATGTTGATCGAGTTCTTCGCTCCCCCGCGCAGCACGAACATGGCGGCGATGTTCGCGGCGAGGCCGAGCACCGCAACGAGCAGCATCGTGCCGCCCTGCACCTCCGGCCCGCCGGTCTCGGTCAACCGGCGGATGCCCTCGATCGTGACGCTGACGGCGACGACGGTGAGCACGACGCCGTTGAAGAGCGCGGCGAACACCTCTGCCCTCTGGTAGCCATAGGTCTGGCGGTCATTCGCGGGCCGCGCGGCGATCACCGTTGCGACCAGCGCGATGATGAGGCCGGTCAGGTCCGAGAACATGTGCCCGGCGTCGGCCAGCAGCGACAGCGAGCCGCTGAGCAGCGCGCCGACCACCTCGACGAGCAGGAACGTGCCGATGATGCCGATGGCGATCAGCAGGCGTTTCCGGTTCGTCGTCGCAGTGGCGTGGCTGTGATCGTGACCCATGCCATCAACGCTAGGCCGCGAAAACGCGCCACGCCAACGCGCGCCGCTAGTTAGGAATGAGTGCCATTCTCAATAGATTCGAGCAGCACGGGAAGCAGCGCCTGCACGGCGCGCGCCCGGTGACTGTTCGCGTTCTTGACCTCGGGGTCCAGCTCCGCCGCGGTGATCGTGAAGCCCTCTGGAACGAAGATCGGGTCGTAGCCGAAGCCGTGCGCGCCGGAGACCTCCGTGGCCAGCGTGCCGGGCCAGACGCCGGACGCGACGTGCTCGAATCCTGTTCCGGATGCCGCGGCTGGCGGGATCACGAGGGCGATGGCGCAGTGGAAGGCCGCCGCCCGGTGCGGGTCGCGGATGTCGCCGAGCTGGTCGAGCAGCAGCCGCGTGTTGGCCAGGCTGTCGCCGTGCGCGCCGGCCCAGCGGGCCGAGAAGATGCCGGGCGCCCCGCCCATCACGTCGACGGCGATGCCGGAGTCATCCGCCAGCGCGATGAACCCGGTGTGCGCGGCGGCGGTGCGTGCCTTGATGAGCGCGTTCTCGGCGAAGCTGGTGCCGTCCTCGACGGGCTCCGGGCCGTCGTAGGCGTGCACGACGGCGTCGGGCAGCACGGCGGCGAGGATGCGCTGGAACTCCTCGACCTTGTGCTGGTTGTGGGTGGCGAGGACGAATTCGACGCTCACGCGCGGGCCTCGGCGAGGGTCGCGAGCTGGAGCTCGGTGAGGGTGGCCGCGCCGGAGACGGCGAGGTCGAGCAGCGAGTCGAGCTCGCGGCGGTCGAATGGGGCGGCCTCCGCCGTGCCCTGCACCTCGACGAACAGGCCGCGCCCGGTGACGACGACGTTCATGTCGGTCTCCGCCCGCACGTCCTCGGTGTATGCCAGATCGAGCATGGGCTCGCCGTCGATGATTCCGACGGAGACTGCGGCGACGCTGTCGATGAGCGGCTGGGCCTTCTGGGCGAGGAACTTCTTGCCCTTGCCCCACTCGAGTGCATCGGCCAGGGCGACGTATGCGCCGGTGATCGCCGCGGTGCGGGTGCCGCCGTCGGCCTGCAGCACGTCGCAGTCGATCACGATGGTGTTCTCGCCGAGCGCCTTCATGTCGACGACCGCGCGCAGGCTCCGCCCGATCAGGCGGCTGATCTCGTGGGTGCGCCCGCCGATCTTGCCCTTGACCGACTCGCGGTCCATGCGGGAGTTCGTGCTGCGCGGCAGCATCGAGTACTCGGCGGTGACCCAGCCCTTGCCCTTGCCCGCCATCCAGCGCGGGACGCCGTTCGTGAACGAGGCGGTGCAGAGCACCTTGGTGCGCCCGAAGGAGATCAGCGCGCTTCCCTCGGCCTGATCGCTCCAGCCGCGCTCGATCGTGACGGGGCGCAGTTCGCTGACGGAGCGACCGTCGACACGGACGATGTCAGAGCTGTTCAGAGTGGTCACGGTGTCTCCTAGACGGTTGTGGGTGTGATCGTGGTGATGATGCCCGTCTCGACGAGCTCGACATCCGAGATGTCGGGGCCGATGAGCCGGTGGGCGAGGTCGAGGAAATCGGACGCGCTGTCGCCGGTGGCCTCGTAGCGGTAGCTCGGCGGCGTCGCCGCCGTGCGCTCGAGCCCCTGGCTGACGAGGGTGCGGTACACGTCCTTGGCTGTCTCGGTGTCGCTCGAGACGAGGGTGACGTCCTGCCCCATCACGTAGCTGATGGCCCCCTTGAGGAAGGGATAGTGGGTGCAGCCGAGAACGAGGGTGTCGACATCCGCAGCCTTCAGCGGGGCCAGGTACTCCTCGGCCGTCGCGAGCACCTCGGCGCCGGTGGTCACGCCGGCCTCGACGAACTCGACGAAGCGCGGGCAGGCCTGGCTGAACAGCTCAAGGCTGGGGGCCGCTGCGAAGGCGTCGTTGTAGGCACGCGACTTGATGGTTCCTGCGGTGCCGATGACGCCGACCCGGTTGTTGCGGGTGCTGCTGACGGCCCGGCGCACGGCCGGCTGGATCACCTCGATCACGGGAACGCTGTAGCGCTCGCGCGCGTCCCTGAGCATCGCAGCGGATGCCGTGTTGCATGCGATCACGAGCATCTTCACGCCCTGCTCGACCAGGTCATCGAGCACCTCGAGCGCGTAGCCGCGCACCGCCGCGATCTTCTTCGGACCGTAGGGGGAATGCGCGAGGTCGCCGATGTAGAGAATCGACTCGTTCGGCAGTTGATCCTTCACGGCCCTGGCCACGGTCAACCCGCCGACGCCTGAGTCGAAGATCCCAATCGGTGCATCCGTCACGTCTGTCAACCCTACTAGGCTGGCCTGCGTGAACAGCTCTGCCCTTCTCACCGATCGCTATGAACTCACGATGGTGGATGCCGCCATGCAGAGCGGAACCGCCGATCGGCTGTGTCTGTTCGAGGCGTTCGCCCGCCGGCTGCCGCACGGTCGGCGCTACGGCATCGTGGCGGGCACCGGCCGGCTGTTGGAGCTGATCCAGGCCTTCCGATTCGAGGATTCCGAGCTCGACTGGCTGCGCGACCATGGCGTCGTGCGCCAGCCGACACTCGACTGGCTGGCCGACTACCGGTTCAGCGGCGAGATCTGGGGCTATCAGGAGGGCGAGGCCTACTTCCCCGGCTCGCCCCTGCTGACGGTCGAGTCGACCTTCGCCGAGGGCGTGATCCTCGAGACCCTGATCCTCAGCGTGCTGAACTACGACACCTCGGTGGCCAGTGCCGCCGCCCGCATGGTGTCCGTCGCCCTCGGCCGCCCCATCGCCGAGATGGGCTCCCGGCGCACCGGCGAGCAGTCGGCGGTCGCCGCCGCACGGGCCGCATACATCGCCGGCTTCGACGCCACGAGCAACCTCGAGGCGGGCCGCCGCTGGGGGCTTCCGACAATGGGCACCGCCGCCCACGCCTTCACCCTGCTGCACGACAGCGAGGAGGACGCGTTCCGCGCCCAGGTGGCCGCCTTCGGTCCAGGCACGACGCTCCTCGTCGACACCTATGACATCAAGACGGGCGTCGAGCTTGCCGTCAAGGTCGCCGGAACCGAGCTCGGCGCCGTGCGCATCGACTCCGGTGACCTGCCGACCGTCGTGGCCGCGGTGCGCGATCAGCTCGACAGCCTGGGCGCCGTGAACACGCGCATCACCGTCACGAGCGATCTGGACGAGCACACCATCGCCGGACTCTCCGGCTCCCCCGTCGACGCCTACGGCGTCGGCACCTCGGTCGTGACCGGATCGGGCGCGCCGGCTGCTGGCATGGTCTACAAGCTCGTCGCCCACAAGGGAGACGGACGCGGCGCCGACGCCGGCGACTGGATCCCGGTGGCCAAGGCCAGCGTGGCGAAGGCCAGTCTGGGTGGGCGAAAGCGCGCCCTGCGGCGCATCGACGGCACCCGCACGGCCCGCGAGGAGATCGTCGACGTGCAGGGAACCGGCATCGACCTCCCGGTCGATCTGCCGAGCGAGAGCCACCGCGAGCTGCTCGTGCACCTCGTGAACGGCGGCGTCCCGGACGAGCGCTACCTCGGCCACGCGGGCACCGTGCTCGCGCGCGAACACCGCGCGGCCGTGATGCAGGAGCTGCCGATCGAGGCGTTCCGTCTGGGTCAGGGCGAGCCCGTCATCCCCACCGTGTACCGCTAGCGCCGCTGCCAGTTCGGGAGGCGGCTACTCGGCCTTCATCTTCTCGTAGATCTCTTTGCAGCTCGGGCAGACCGGGAACTTCTCCGGGTCGCGCCCCGGCGTCCACTTCTTGCCGCACAGCGCCTTGACCGGCTTGCCCGTCAGCGCCGACTGCAGGATCTTCTCCTTCTTGACGTAGTGCGAGAAGCGCTCGTGGTCACCGGGCTCGATGGCCTCCTGGTTGAGCAGCTCCTCGAGCTCACGGTCGAGAGTGGACGTTCCGCCGCCGGGCATTCCCGGGTCGGCGATGCTCGCGCGGAAGTGTTCAGACATGCCTCAAGAATAACCCGCGCACAGGATGCCGCGGCCACCCGTTGTCAGGCGCGGAGCGCCGCCGCCAGCAGCTCTGGCCCACGAGCGTCGAAGGTGCGCGAACCGACCCAGACGCCGACGATCAGCGCGATCACACCGACGCCGCAGCCCGCGACCAGCGACGCAATGTGCCACTCCGGGTTGTCGGTGAAACCGAGGATGGCGAAGCCGACGGCGGGCAGGCTGAGCACGACGGTGCCGAACAGCGTCAGCGACTGCACGAGGGCGGCGGCCGTTCCGGAGGACTGCGGCTGGGCGAATGGGCTGTCGCCCGGCTTCGTGACGGGGTACGGAAAACGGGCAGAGGTGTAGCTGCCGAAGCCGAGACCGCCGAGGAACAGACAGGTGCTGACGCCGAGCAGCGCCGGCGTGGCGCTCCAGTCCTTGCTCAGCAGCATGCTGACCCCTGTGCCGAGCCCGATCACGATGACCCCGAGTACAAGTGCGGGAACGAGTCGCCCGATGCGGTCGGCCGCTCCCTTCGTGCCCGATGCGACGTGCAACCAGATCGCGGTGTTGTCGTACGCGACGTCGTTGTGAATCGTCCAGCCGAGGAACAGGCTCATCACGGGCACAGGCAGCAGCGCAAGGTACTCGCCGCTGACACCGCCGATGCTGAGCGAGAGCATGAGGATCACGGGCAGGACGGGAATCATCACGAGTGACACCCAGTAGCGGGCATCCCTCGTCCAGTAGGTGATGCTGCGCGCGGCGATCGCGCCGGCCGGGTTGTGCGGCAGCCGGTCGAACCAGCCGATACCGTGGTACGCCTTGCTCGCGGCCTCACGGCCCGGCGTCACCAGCATCCGGGCGACCAGGGCTTGCCAGCCCACCCAGAGCAGCCAGAGCGTTGCGGCGGCGATCAGCAGCTTGAGCAGAGCGGGGCCCCAGTCGCCGCTGCTGGCGTCACCGGGAACGGCCCAGACGGCCCCGAGCGGGGTCCAGCTCAGCACCGTGGCCAGCTGCGCGATCACCGCGGCGCCGTCCTTCTCCCAGTCGAGGTTGCTCAGCAGGATCACGACAGGCGAGATCATGACGAGCGCGAAGAGGCCGAGCACGCCGGTGAACTCCCTGGCCCGCCTGGTCGCCAGCAGGAAGGAGGCGATCGACGTCGTGACCCTCGCCGCAAGCACGCAACTGCCGAGCGCGAGCACCGCGGCGATCACGGCGAGCAGCGTCTCTGCGATTCCGCGCGACCAGGTGACGACGAAGCCGAGCAGCACGATCGTGAGCGTGACCGCAGGGATGCCAAGGAGCGCGCTGAGCGCGAGGCCGAGCGAGAGCCGCCGGTTCGGCATCCCGAACAGCGCGAATGCCCGCGGATCCATGGTGTCATCGACGCCGAAGATCAGCGGAATGATGAGGAATCCGAGCAGAACGAGGGAGCCGCCGAGCACGATGAAGTCGCGGATCACCTCCGTCTCGTTCACGAAGCGGAGGGCGATGAGGCCCACCGTGAGGAACACGGCCAGACCGAGGCCGTAGAGCAGCCCGACGATCATGCCGACGAGTTGCCATGGACTGCGCCGGAACAGATTGCCCAGCAGTCGGAGTTTTAGTCCGAAAAACTGTGCAACCATTCCATCCCCTCCGCTGCCTTGCGTCCGCCGGCGAGTTCGACGAAGCGCTCTTCGAGCGTTGCCGCTCCGCGCACCTCGTCGAGGGTTCCGGATGCCAGCACATGGCCGTGCACGATGATGGCGACGCTGTCGCACACGCGCTCGATCAGGTCCATGCCGTGGCTGGAGAGCACGACCGTGCCTCCCGCCGCGACGTACTTCTGCAAGATCTCGGTCAGATTCGCCGCCGAGACCGGGTCGACGGCCTCGAACGGCTCGTCGAGCACGAGCAGACGCGGCGAGTGGATCATCGCGCAGGCCAGTGCGATCTTCTTCGTCATACCGGCCGAGTAGTCGGCGACGAGACGGTTGAGGGCGTCTTCGAGCCTGAATGCGGCGGCGAGGTCGGCCGAGCGCTCGCGCACCGTTGCATTGTCGAGTCCGCGCAGGATGCCTGAGTAGTAGAGGAGCTGTGCTCCGGTGAGCCTGTCGAAGAGGCGCAGCCGGTCGGGCAGAACGCCGATCGTGCGCTTGGCGGCGACCGGGTCGGCCCAGATGTCGATGCCGTGCACACTGACAGTGCCGGCATCCGGACGCAGCAGACCGGTGACCATGGAGAGCGTCGTCGTCTTGCCCGCGCCATTCGGGCCGACGATGCCGTAGAAGGAGCCGGTGCGCACGGCGAGCTCGATCTGGTCGACGGCCGTCATGTCACCGAAGTGCTTGCTCAGCGCGCTGATCTGGAGGACGACGGGGGCGTCGGCAGCCGGGGCAACTGCTGCGACACGGCGCGTGCCCTTCTTCTTGGCCGGCGCCTTCGCACGCACGACGGCCGCGACCGCCGCCGGGTCCTCCGCGGCGGGCGCGACCTCGGCAGCGGCGGTCTCGACGGGTGTCTTGACGGGCGGTGCCTCAACAGCAGCGGTCTCCGCCGCCGAAGTCTCGATCGCCGGAGTCTCGATCGCCGGCGCCTCGGCGACGGGCTTCGCGGCAGCGGGCGCGGCGGTCTTCTGGGCGGCAACGGTCTCGGCGACGACGGCCTGGCCGTCATCCACGATCTCGGCTGCGGTCGCGGCAGCCACCTTTGCCACGCTCGCCTTGGCCGCGGTCGCCTTGGCTGCGCTCGCCTTGGTCGCGCTCGCCTTCTTGGCCGCGGCGGCGGTCGCGGCCGTCGTCCGTGCTGCCGTCGACTTCGCGGCCGTCGTCTTCGCCGCGGTCTTGGCGGTCGTCTTCGTTGCGGCGGACTTGGCCGCGGTGGTCTTGGCTGCCGGCGCCTTGGCCCCCGTCGTCGCCGCCGCGGACTTGGCCGCCGTCGTCTTGGCTGCCGCGGCCTTCGCCGGCGCGGCAGCCTTGCTGGCGGCCGGCTTCCTGGCTGCCGTCGTGGTCGCGGTGGTCTTCGCCGTTGTGGTCTTGGCGGCGCTGGCCTTCACCGCGGTGGACTTTGCGGCGCTCGTCTTGGCGGCGCTCGTCGTGGCCGCGAGGGCTGCTGCGCTGCGCGGCGCACGCTTCCGGGGCGCAGCGGCACCCGGAGTCGATTCGCTCGGGACAGAGTCAGGGGCATCGTGCGGCAGAGAAGTCACTCAGCCAAGCTACCAAAGAGACCGGCCCGAGACCGGGCCCCTGCCGTCATCGGCGTGAATCCGAATCTGTGAAAGTGCCGAGCGCCGCATAACGAACTGGAAACAACCCGGCATCCGACCGGGACCCCCGAGAGGGTGTCACGGTACAATGACGTAGGCATAATGGCGTGCCTTAACGTAAACGTAAGGGTGAACCGGACGTGAATCTTGCGTGGAGGACTCGGCAATAGGGCCGCTTCTGCGCTGAACAAGATTTCCCGGTCCGCCCGAATTTCTTTGAGGAGCCCATCGTGACCACCCAGGTCGTAATTCTTGCCGCAGGCATGGGAAGCCGTCTCGGTCGCTCGCTGCCGAAGCCACTCACCGAGCTCAGCGATGGCCGCACGATCATGCGCCAGCAGTTCGACAACATCGAGCACGCCTTCGGCACCGACGCCAAGGTGACCATCGTTGTCGGCTACAAGCTCGAGCACATCATCGAGGCATTCCCGCAGGCGTCCTTCGTCTACAACGAAGAGTACGACCAGACCAACACCTCCAAGAGCCTTCTGCGCGCCCTGCAGGCCTCGCAGCCCGGTGGCGTGCTCTGGATGAACGGCGACGTCGTCTTCGACCCGCGCATCCTCGACCGTGCCGCCGCCATGATCGCGCGCGACCAGAGCTTCGTCACGGTGAACACCTCCAAGGTCTCCGATGAAGAGGTCAAGTACACGACGAGCGCCGAGGGCTACATCAAGGAGCTCTCTAAGACTGTCAAGGGCGGACTCGGCGAGGCCGTCGGCATCAACTACATCTCGAGCGCCGACAAGGCCGTGTTCCAGCGCGAGCTCGGCAAGGTCGGCGACCAGGACTACTTCGAGCGTGGCCTCGAGGTTGCCATCGAGAAGTTCGGCCTGCTGGTCGAGCCCGTCGACATCTCCGACCTGTACGCGGTCGAGGTCGACTTCGCCGAAGACCTGGCCCGCGCCAACCTCTTCGTCTAAGTAGTCGCCATCACTCGCTGTGCGTATGGGCTTGCGCGAATCACCCCGCGCGCGCCCATACGATAGTGGCTGTGAGTTCAATCGCTGAAGAGCGCCCGCAGTGGACGCCGTTCGCACGCTACCGGCATGCGCTCTGGCTGCTCACGCGGCGTGATCTGCGGGTTCGGTACTCGACGTCGGCGCTCGGCTATGTCTGGTCGATCCTCGATCCGCTGGTCATGGCCGGCATCTACTGGTTCGTGTTCACCCAGGTGTTCCAGCGCCCGGTCGGCAGCGAACCGTACATCGTGTTCCTGCTCGCCGCGCTCCTACCGTGGATGTGGTTCAACGGCACCGTCTCCGACTCCACCCGCGCGTTCCTGCGCGAGGCGAAGCTCATCCGGTCCACCAAGATCCCCCGTACGATCTGGGTAAACAGGCTCGTGCTCTCCAAGGGGATCGAGTTCCTGGCCTCCATCCCGGTGCTCGCCCTCTTCGTGCTGTTCGCCGTCCTCTCCGGAGAGACGGTCAACCTCAACATCGACCTCCTGCTGTTCCCGCTCGCGATCGTGCTGCAGACCGTGCTCACCGTCGGAATCGGCCTCATCGTCGCACCGCTCGTCGTGTTCTTCCGCGACCTGGAGCGCGCGACCAAGCTGATCCTGCGCTTCCTGTTCTACGCATCCCCGATCATCTACGGCACCTCGAACCTGCCGGAGGAGCTGCACTTCTGGGCGGCGTTCAACCCGCTCACGGGCATCTTCGGCCTCTACCGCGCCGGGTTCTTCCCCGGTGAGCTCGACTGGTTCGCCGTCGCCGTGTCCGCCGTGATGTCCCTCGCTTTCCTCGTGGTCGGCATCCTCGTCTTCCGCCGCCTCGAGCGCTCCGTGCTGAAGGAGATCTGATGCCAGCTGCTGAGGTGGTGATGACGGTGCGGGATGCCGGCATCCGCTTTCGTCGCAATCGCCGCGGACGCCGCAACTTCAAGGATCTCTTCGCCGGCCGCGACCGGCGCAGCCGACCCGGCGAGTTCTGGGCGCTGCGCAACGTGTCGATCGACGTGCACGCCGGCGAGGCGATCGGCGTCGTCGGGCGCAACGGCCAAGGCAAGTCGACGCTGCTCAAGCTCGTCGCCGGTGTGATCCTGCCGGACGAGGGAAGCGTCGATGTCAAGGGCGGCGTCGCTCCCCTGATCGAGATCACGGGCGGTTTCGTCGACGATCTCTCCGTGCGTGACAACGTCTACCTCACGGCCGGCCTGCACGGCATGACCAAGGCCATGATCGATGCCCGATTCGACGAGATCATCGACTTCGCCGAGATCGGCGACTTCCTCGACACCCCGTACAAACACCTCTCCAGTGGCATGAAGGTGCGCATCGCCTTCGCCGTGATCTCCCGGCTCGAGGAGCCGATCATCCTCGTCGACGAGGTGCTCGCGGTCGGTGACAAGGCATTTCGCGAGAAGTGCTACCGCCGGATCGAGGAGCTCCTCGCCGGTGGCCGCACGCTGTTCTTCGTCTCGCACAACGAGCGTGACCTCCGCCGCTTCTGCACACGCGGCCTCTACCTCGACAAGGGCGCGCTCGTGCTGGACGCCCCGATCGCCGAGGTGCTCGGACGCTACAACGAGGACTACGGCGTCAAGTAGGGCCGTCCTCCCCCTCACAGGCCGGCGGATCGCCCGGTTCTCCACAGCCACAGGGTGCGCACGACGGAATCGGCGTCGAGCGTCGGATGCCGCCGCTACCGTGCCAGACATGTTGAAGCCCGCGGCGCCCCTCGACTCCCCCAGCGACCCCGCCTATCGCGTGCCGTGGCGCCTGGACCGACGTCGCGCGCCGCGCTTCGAGCTGCGCAATGCGAGCGCCGAGCGCCTCGTCGGATTCACGCTGGCCGTGCTCGGCCCCGGCACCCTGATCTGGGGATTGCCGACCGCGGTCGAGGCCGGGGCGGCCGTGCGCTTCACCCTGCACGCAGAGAATCCCGCGCGCGGCACCGTCGTCGTCGTGCGCTGGTCACGCCCCAACGGCGACGAGTACCTCTGGCGTGTGAGCTTCTAACGCGCGCGACGCGCAGCGTCGCGAAAGGCGGCAACCCAATCCCAGGCAACCCCGGCAACCGTCACCGATGCGGGTGCTGGCTCGCGCCGCAGGCCGAGCCCGTCGAAGCCCGCGTCCTGCCGGCCCGGCTTCTGAACGCGGGCCCGGCGTATTCACCGGGCCGGCGCAGTTTTAGCGGGCCCACGGTGTGGCGTCGTCCCGCGGCAGCGGGCGGCAGCGGGCGGGCGGCGTGAAGTCCGGCGTCAGAGCCCGCGGGAGCGACGCTCGCGTACGAAGTCGGCCACCGTCAGCGGCCGAGTCGTGTCCGGCAGATCCTCGAGGCCCAGCCCGCGAACGAGTTCGGCGGGATCGGCGCCGAGCACACCGGCGACACGGACGATCGTCGTGAGACTCGGGTTCGCCTGACCGCGCTCGATCTTGCCGAGGTTGGTCACGTGGATGTCGGCGAGCTGCGCGATCTCTTCCTGGCTCATGCCGAGCCCCAGGCGCACACCACGGATGCGTTCACCCAGAATTCGAGCTGCCTCCGAGTGCGTTGATGCCATTACTCATGACTACTTGCCCTGCGCTTTCGAGACCAGAGTGTTCAGCATTGCAGCGTTTACACCTCAAGTAGAGACGCTCAGTCGAGCGGATCCAGCCCGCGCTCGGCGCGGAGCTGCTCGGTCTCGACGTCCAGGACATCGAGCGGCTTGCCTCCGTCACGGCGGACACGGTAGCGCCCGGCGAGGAGCGCGATCCGATCGCTCGGGCTCTCGAGTCCGACCTTGTCGAGGGCGCGTAGGGCGATCGCGTACCAACGCTCCGCGAGGGCGAGCTCACCGGCAATCTCGAAGCCCTCCGCGATCTGCTGATAGACCCCGAGGTCGTCGCTTCCCGTCGTCCGCACCTCGTCGGCGAGGGCGAGCGCTGTTGCGCGATCGTCCTGCTCGAGGTGGAGGCTGATGAGCGTCGGGTGCGCTTCAAAGGGCTTCACGCTCGAGTGCGCCATGGCCGCCTCGACGAGCCGGAACGCCTCGGTGGTGTCGTGGGCCATCTGGAGGTGCTCGGCCGCGACGATCAGGAGGTGCGCGGGCGTGAGCGCGTCGTCGAGGGTGTAGCTGTCGGCATCCGTTGCCCACTGCTCGAAGATCGCCGCCTTCTCCAGATGCTCGGCGACGCCTCCCGTCACGCTGCCGGTCGTCGGGTCGAAGTCCCGAAGCTCAAGTTCATCGACGTCGTCTTCGGTGATCACAGTGGCCATGCGTCAAGGCTAGCGGCTCACCGGACCGCACCGCCGGGCCGGTCGCCTGGCAGCGTCGCCGGTGACGCTGTGCCGTGAAGCTCAGCCAGACGCACAGCGGCTGCCCATATGATCGCCTCGTGGCTCGAAAAGCAAAACCGATCATCTCGCCGACCGGCGGCACCCCGCAGGGCGGAGAGCTGCCGAGCGGACTCGTGCGCGGCATCGACCGAGTGCTGGCGATTCAACGCCCCGTCGTCCTCGCCCACATCCGCAGCATTCGGCGCAGGAATCCGGATGCGACGCCGCAGCAGCTCGTGCGCATCCTCGAGCTGCGCTACCTCGCCGCCGTCACCACCGGCGGTGCAGCGGTCGGTGCCACCGCGGTCATACCGGCCATCGGAACCGGCGTGACGCTCGCTCTCTCCAGCGTGGAGACGGCCGGTTTCCTCGAGGCCACGGCGCTCTTCGCACAATCGGTCGCCGAGGTGCACGGCATCGCCGTCGAGGACCCCGACCGGGCGCGTGCCCTGGTGATGACGTTGATGCTCGGCCGGGCGGGCACCGACCTCGTGCGCAACCTCGCCGGTCAGTTCACGGGCGGCACATTCACGCGCAACATGTACTGGGGCGAGATGGTGACCAGCGCGATTCCGCAGGTCGTCATGGGCCCGCTCCTCGACCGCCTGAAGACGGCGTTCATCCGGCAGTTCGCTGTGCGCGGTGGAGCGAGCGTCGTCGGCAAGGCGTTGCCGTTCGGCGTCGGAGCGGCCATCGGCGGCATCGGCAACAACATGCTCGGCAAACGCGTGTTGCGCAATGCGCGCCTCGGCTTCGGCGCCGCCCCGCTGATCATGCCGCCAGAACTCGAGCCGCGCGTGCGGACGGTGTCGCTGCGAGCACGAGCCATGCGCGGCAGCACGCGCGTCGGCACCAGCGTCGGCGGGGCGATGCTCGGGGCTGCGACGAGCGTCGGCGGCGTCGTCAAGGGCGCAGCGGGCGGAGTCGGAGGTGCGGTGCGCAAGGCGCTCCCCCGCGGCAAGGGCACATCGAGCCCCGCGGATGCCGGCGCGCCGTCCGAGTCGGCAGACACCACGGATCAGCGCACACCGTAGCGCGGCCCGCGCGCCCGGCCGCGCCGTGGCCGAACAGCGGCCGAGCAGCGCCGACCAGTTGCCGAGAGTGCACTTTCTGCGCTGCAGACGACGGATCCCGCGCATTTTCTGCACTCTCGGCGCCGGGAGTGATGGCCGGCGCCGGCCGGACGGCGAGGATGCCGGCTAGACGTCGATCTCGTCGGCGTCGTCGAGGTCACCCTTGACGTCGTGATCGTCGATCTCGCCATCGGCGGCGTGCAGGGCGGCGTTCTTGTCCCACTCGGTCATCAGGTGTTGCACGGCGCCATGGAAGCGACGTGTGGCGGCGCCGGGCGTCGTGTCGCCGAAGTAGTACTCGACCCAGCGCTTGAGGCGCTGCTGCGCGGCATCGCCGTGGCTGAGTTCGTCGACGATCGCGACGATGCCGGCCGCGTCATCCGCGGTCAGCCACTCGCAGTCGGAGAGGTAGCCGCTCGTGTCGATCTCCGCGGCTGGGTTCGCGGGGCGGGTGATGAGCAGGGGCTTGCCCGCGGCCAGACGGTCGTAGACCATGGCGGAGATGTCGACGATTGCGACATCCGCGGCGACCAGCTGCCAGCCGAGCTGCGAGCCGGTGTCGTAGACGTGCTGCGCCGCCGGATCGGCGGCGTTCGCTGCCTCGATCGCGCGGACGATCTCGCGGTTGGCCGCGGCGTACGCGGGGTCCAGCACGCCGGAGCGCGGGTGCGGGCGGTAGATCAGTCGGTGCCTGGGGCTCGCGAGCAGGCCGCGCACGAGCGCGACGCCGTGGGTGGCGATGGAGCCGTACGCCGCACCCCCACGGTCACCCTCCCAGGTGGGCGCGTAGAGCACGACCTCGCGCTCGTCCTGCACGTACGGCAGCGGCGCGCCGTCGAGGTAATGGTCGGCCTGGGGGCGGCCGATCGGCAGCGCGCGCTTGTCGAAGTCGTAGTCCCAGAGCACCTTGCCGAGGCGGGCACGTGCGGCATCCCCCGCGATCAGAGAGTAGTCGTACGCCTTGAACTGGTTGGTCGTCATGTACATCTTGTCGCTCTCACCGTGGTTGATGAAAACGTGCCAGCGGCGCCCGTAGCGCATCATCTGGAAGTTCTTGGCATTCTGGTTCACGTAGAAGATCACGCGCAGGTCCTGCTCGTGGATCACCCGCTCCAGGTCGACGACCTTGCGTACGTAGGCGACGGGCAGCGGGGATTCGTCGAGCATGGTGATGGCGGCGCCGGATGCCCGGCTGAGCACGACAACCGGCCACGTCTCTGCGAGCTTCGCCAGCGGCTTGTACCACTGCCGCATCTGGTACATGTTGACCTTGCCGTCGGCAAAGTACACGGCCACCTTGTACTTGTGCGGCTCGAGCGGGCCCTGCTCGGCCAGCTTCTCGCGCAGCAGCCGCTGTGCCTTGCGTGACGCCAAGACGCCCTTGACGAGTTTGATCGCGTTGCGCGCGTCTTTCTGAATACCCACTTGTCAAGAGTACAGAGCGGCACGCAGTCGACACCCCAGAACGGGTGGCGCTGACCGAATCGTTAGACGATCGGTGGACGCCCCGCGCGTGTCATGCGCCACACGGTCCGCCACGACATCGGCTTCCGCTCCCCCGGGTCGGAACGCCACCCCTCACGCCAGCCGCCGAACCAGGCCGAGAGTGCGGCAGGATGCCGCCACCAGCGCAGCAGTTGGATCGCCGTCCAGCTGCCGACGTAGAGCGGCACGAACGGTGCAGGCAGGTTGCGCCTCGCCAACCAGACGCGGTTGCGGGCGTTGAGCCGGTAGTAGTAACTGTGTCTGGTCGGCTGGATGACGGGGTGGTTGGCCACGAGGTCACCGGCGTACCAGGCCCGCTTGCCGGTGTTCCAGACACGCCAGGCCAGCTCGATGCCCTCATGGGCGTAGAAGAACGGTTCGGCCCAGCCGCCCGTCGCATCGAAGACGGCGCGCGGCAGGAGCACGGCCCCCTCCCAGACTGAGAAGACGTTGCTGGCGTGCCCGGCCTCCCCCTTGCGGATGCGCGGGATCCAGCGCCGTGGCGACGTTGTGCCGCTTGGGTCGACGACCTGCGGCTGGATCAGGCCGATCGTGGGGTCGGCGCGGAGCTGTCCGATCGCGGCGGAGAGGAAGCCGGGATCCGGGATGCTGGCGTCATCATCGAGGAAGAAGATGTACTCGCCGCTGACCTGTCCGACGCCGCGATTGCGGCCGGCCGGGATGCCGAGGTTCTCTGGCAGGCCGAGCGTCTTGACGGCGGCGGGCAGCCCGGTCGGCTGCCAGCCGTTGCCGACGCAGACGACGTCGAGCGCCACGCCCTGCTGGGCCAGGATGCTCAGCAGGCCCCGCTCGAGATCGTCCGGCCGCGTGCCCTGCGTGAGCACGACGACACCGACCGTCGGGATTTCGACAGGCTCAATCAGCGGAGAGGCCGGCTCAATCAGCGGAGAGGCAGGCTCAATCAGCGGAGAATCAGGATCGAACACGCTTGGATGCCATGATCGCGAGGAAGTGCCCGACGAGCGCCAGCAGCGAGAGCGGCACGAGGACGATGAGCAGCACGCGGTCGGTCTCCGGCTGGCCGGTGAAGAGACCGATGAGCGCCGCGGCGAAGATCAGCATGGTCAGCTCGACGGAGTGGTAGAGCCGGTGGAACGGCACGAAGCGTGCCACCTTGCGCAGGGCGGCGATCAGTCCGCCGCGCGGGGCCGATTCGCCGTGGGTGTCTGCGAGTTTCGGCAGGCCGGCGTTGGCGCGGGCGACGTGCACCATGTCGTTAAGCGCCTTATTGAGCACGATGAACAGGGCGAGCAGGCCGGCCAGGGTCGTCCAGAGGAAGTCGGCCGGAGCCTCGAAGGGGTAGGCGGCGGCACGGATGCCGAGCGCGAGCGGGATCAGCGCCTCGGTCGAGTAGTGCCCGACCTTGTCGAGGAACACCCCGGCCGGCGATGAGGTGCGCCGCCAACGGGCGACCTCGCCGTCGCTGCAGTCCACGAGCATCTGCAGCTGACCGAGCAGCAGCGCGAGTGCCGCACCCCAGATGCCGGGGATCAGCAGGGCGGCGGCCGTCGACCAGCCGACGAGGATCATCAACCCGGTCACGCCGTTCGCCGAGATGCGCGTCTTCAGCAGCATCCAGGTCAGGTACGGCGAGAGGTCACGCAGGTAGAGCGACGCCGTCCAGTGTTCGGCGTTGCGCCGGGAGCGCACCTCCGGCGGCTGGGCGACGGCACGCAGCTCGGCGATCGACGAGGGGCGCTCCTGCCTGGGTGTTGCCTGCCCCATGGTTACCTTCCGTTGTGTGCCGTGATGTTGCTCGTGAGCTTGAGATAGCCCAGCACGAATCCGATGCCCCACGAAAAGTGGATGCACGGCAACACTAGGAGAAACCACAGCGCGCTGCGTAATCCGAGCGCCGTGAGGCTGGCGAGCGTCGCCACAATGACGAAGGCGGCGTAGACCGCCGGTGCGAGCAGACCGACGAGCAGCCACGGCGTGGCACCGAGCAGGCTCTGGATGAGGCCGCCGACGCCCATGAGCAGTCCGATGGCGACGCCGAGCACCATCACCGGCGGGATGAAGTACCGGATGCCGTTGCTCTCCGGAAAGCGGCGGGCCAGCTCGCCGCGCCACAGCCCGGTCGAGAGCATCTGCTTCACCAGTCGTTTGACGCTCGGTCGCGGCCGGTAAATGACGGTGAGTTTCGGCGTGAACCAGACAACGCCACCGGCCTTGCGGAGGCGGCGGTTGAGTTCCCAGTCCTGCCCGCGCTTGATGCCCTCGTCGAAGAGGCCTACGGCCTCGATGGCCTCGCGGCGGAAGCAGCCGAGGTACACGGTCTCCGCCGGGCCCTCCTCGCCGCCGACGTGGAACGAGGAACCGCCGAGTCCGACGCGGGAGCCGTACGCGCGGGCGACCGCCCGCTGGAACGGCCTCTCTCCCTTCGCGTCCATTATGCCGCCGACATTGGCGGCTCCGGTGCGCAGGAGCGTCTCGACGGCGATGCGGGCGTAGTCACGGGGCAGCACGGAGTGCGCGTCGACGCGGATGATGATGGGGTACTGGGAGGCGCGGATCGCGACGTTCAGGCCGGATGGCGTCGATCCGACCTCGTTCGGGATGACGCGGATGCGCGGGTCGACCCTGGCCATGTCCTCGACGAGCTCCGTCGTGCCGTCGATGCTCGGGCCAAGGGCCAGCGCGACCTCGAACGGACCCTCGTAGTCCTGGTCGAGCAGGCTGTCGACTGCGGCTCGCACATGGGTCACTTCGTTGAGCACCGGCATGACATACGAAACACCAGGAAGCGCAGCGACTGCGTCATTCGACACCGTGTCGACCATCTCTTCCACTCAAACGAACTGGACTTGAGAGCTTATCAGGCGCCCAGAACGCGACATCGCCGCCCCGCCAGAAGGCGGGACGGCGATGCAGGAAGGAGGCGCATTCTCCTCGAACTAGCTACCCAGCGTTCCGAGGGTGACGTCGACGTCGTAGCTCTTGCCGTCACGCACGTACGTGAGCGAGGCGTCTCCGCCGCCCTTCACGGTGCGCACCTGGGCGGTGAGGTCGTTGGCGTCGGTGATCGGAACACCGTTGAAGCGGGTGATGACATCGCCCTTCTGCAGTCCGGCCGATGCGGCGGGGCCGCCGGCCGTGACGTCGGCGATGTAGGCGCCGACCGTCGTGCTGCCCTCGACGCTCGCCGCCGGGGAGACCGTCGCGCCCAGCAGACCGTGTGTGGCCGTGCCGTTCTCGATCAGCTCGGTGGACACGCGCTCGGCGACGTTCGACGGGATGGCGAAGCCGACACCGATGCTGCCGGATGCGCTGCTGTCGCCTGCCGTTGCGATGGCAACGTTGATGCCGATCAGCTCGCCCTGAGAGTTGAGCAGGGCGCCACCGGAGTTGCCGGGGTTGATCGCGGCGTCGGTCTGCACGACCGCGAGCGAGATGCTTCCGCTGTTGGCCGACGGGGCCTGCTGCTGCTGGCCCGGCAGGTTGTTCCAGAAGTCGAACGGGGCCTGGCCGCTGCCGCCATCCGGGGTCGTGCTGTCACCCTGCGGGGTCTCCGGCACGGCGGACGAGGCCACGGTGATGCTGCGGTTCAGCGCGCTGACGATGCCGTTGGTGACGGTTCCGGAAAGGCCGAGCGGTGCGCCGATGGCGATGGCGGTGTCGCCGACGTTGATCTTGCTGGAGTCCGCGAACTTCAGCGCGGTCAGGCCGCTGGCGTTCTCGAGCTTGATCACGGCCAGATCGGAGATCGGGTCTGTGCCGACGATGCTCGCCGCGTACAGCGTTCCGTCGCTCATGGTCACCTGGATCTGCGGGTGGCCGGTCTCGCCGTCCAACGTCACGACGTGCGTGTTGGTGAGGACGTAGCCGTCCTCGCTCAGCACGACGCCTGAACCCGTTCCCGCACCGGTCTCACCGGCGACCGAGATCGTCACGACGCTCGGGGTCGCCTTGGCGGCGACGGCCGTGATCTCGGTGACGGAGTCGGTGTTGTTCACCACGACGTTCTGCGGCGACGACACGGACGACGACGGCGTGCCCTGGTTCTGCGCGCCGGCGATCGCCATCACGCCGGCGGCCGAACCGCCACCGACGAGTGCACCGATCGCGAGGGCCGCGACCAGCATGCCGACGCCATTGCGCTTGGGCGCTGCGGATGCCGCAGGCTGGGCGGGTGCGGCGGGGCCACCGGGGCCGCCGGGTCCACCGACGCCGAAGGCTGCTCCGGGGATCGGGACCGTTGGCTGGGTGTGCTGGGCGCCGTACGGCTGGGCGGGGTGCTGCTGGGAGGGGTGCTGCCCGTAGGGCAGCTGCGCCGTCGGAGCCTGCTGGCTCGCATAGGGCTGCGGCGGGGTGTTCGGCGCGTAGACGGTGGCATTCGGCGCTGCTGCACCATAGGGGGCGGCCGAGGGCTGCTGCGGAACCGCCGGAGCGGCTGCGGCGGGAGCCACGGGCGGGGCGACAGGCGCCGGGGCTGCTGCGGGGGCCGGGGCGGCGACGGCTGCTTCAGCCGGGGCGGCCGGCACGTCGGCGACCGGGGTCTGCACCGCGGGAGTCACGGGAGCCTCGGCTGCCGTCAGGGCGACGGGAGCGTCGGGGGTGATGGCTTCGGGGGTCACTACGGCCTCAGCGTCGACAGGCACGGAGCGTGCCGGCTCTGGCTGTACTGAGTCCTTGTTGATGTTGTCGGTCATGGTTGCTCCTTCCAAGCAAGCTCAAGCATCCACCGGGTGGCTGTGGGTTCTTTATGGGAAAGCTGGGAGCTACCTTGGGATCAGTTGGGCCTTCTCCGAGCACCTCGAGACGGTGAAATTCACTCGCTCACGCCTTTGGCCAGCGTACTCTGATGAGACTGACAAGCAGACAGGAATCCGATGAGTGCACCAGCTCCATGGCAGCGCGCAGCGGCCGGTGCCGGCCTCCTCGCCGCCGATGGCACCGTTGCCGCGACGATCTTCGCCGAGATGAGCGCGCTGGCCCAGCGCACGGGCGCGATCAACCTCGGTCAGGGTTTCCCTGACGAGGACGGGCCTGCAGAAGTACTGGATGCCGCGCGCCGGGCGATCAGCGATGGCGTGAACCAGTACCCGCCGGGGCGCGGCATGCCGGTGCTCCTCGAGGCGATCGCCGCGCACCAGCAGCGCTTCTACGGCATCCGACTCGACCCGCAGCGCGAGGTGCTCGTCACAGCCGGTGCGACCGAGGCGATCGCTGCCGTCATCCTCGCCTTCGTGCGCGCGGGCGACGAGGTCGTCACCTTCGAGCCGTTCTACGACTCCTATGGGGCGACCATCGCGCTCGCCGGCGGCACGCATGTCACCGTTCCGCTGCTTGCACCCGACTTCCAGCCCGACCTCGACCGCCTGCGCGACGCCGTGACCGATCGCACCCGCGTCATCCTCGTCAACACCCCGCACAACCCGACCGGTGCCGTGCTCCCCCGCGCGACGCTGGAACTCATCGTCGAACTCGCCGAGCGGCACGACGCGCTGATCGTGACGGATGAGGTCTACGAGCACCTCACCTTCGAGGCGCCGCACGTGCCCATCGCGACGCTGCCGGGGGCGCTGGATCGCACGATCAGCATCAGCTCCGGCGGCAAGACGTTCAACACGACCGGGTGGAAGATCGGTTGGGTGAGCGCCTCGGCGGCCAACATCACGGCGATCCTGGCCGTCAAACAGTTCCTGACCTACGTGAACGGCGCGCCGTTCCAGCCCGCGATCGCCGTCGGTCTCGGCCTGCCCGACGCTTTCTTCACCGGCATCGCCGCCACCCTCGCGGCCAAGCGCGACGTGCTCTCGGCCGGGCTCGTCGCGGCCGGTTTCACCGTGTCGCAACCGGCCGGCGGCTACTTCGTGGTCGCGGATGCCGCCCCACTCGGCTTCGACGACGGCGCGGAGCTCTGCCGCCGCCTGCCGGAGCTCGCCGGCGTCGTCGCCGTGCCGATCACGGCCTTCGTCCACGAGGAACGGCGGGCCGGCTACTCCTCGCTGCTGCGCTTCGCCTACTGCAAGAAGTTCGAGCTGCTGGAGCGCGCGGCCGGCCAGCTCGCGGGGCTCGGCGCGCGCTGATCCACCTGGTAGGCCGCCAGCGCGCTAGCGCGGTGCGACCCCGAAACGGCGCAGCGCCAGCGCGGGGTTGAGCGTGCGCACCGACTGCAGGCGCTCCCGGCTGATCCAGGCGACTGCGACGCCGCTCTCCTCCCCGATCGTCACGAGTTCGACGCCCATCGGGTCGATCACGAAGCTCGTTCCGACGCCGACGGGCGGGGCGTGATCGGCGGCGGCGAGGTAGATCGTGTTCTCGAGCGCGCGAGCCGTGCAGAGCGTGCGCCAGTGCTGTTCCTTCAGAGGCCCGCGCACCCACTCGGCCGGCACGAGCACGAGGTCGGCGCCGGCATCGACGAGACGCCTCGTCACCTCGGGGAAGCGGATGTCGTAGCAGGTCTGCATGCCGACGCGGATGCCGGCCAGCTCGAAGGTCTCCGGGTCGGCGATCGGCCCGGCCTCCACCCAGTCGGACTCCGTCATGCCGAAGGCGTCATAGAGGTGCATCTTGCGGTACGTCGCGACGAGCCCGGCGCCGGGCGCGAGCGCGACGACGGTGTTGCGCACTCGGGCGGCGTCCTCGCCCCGCTCGACGAGTCCGGCGACGATGTGGCAGCCGGTCTCGTCGGCCAGCGCGGCGAGCGCCAGCACAAAGGGTCCGTCGATGGGTTCGGCGGCCGCGAGCCAGTCCGGCCCCATGGTCGGCGTGAAGTAGCTGGAGTACTCGGGGAAGACGACGAGCGTCGCGCCGCGCAGGGCGACGAGCCGCGTCATCCGCTCGATCTCGGCGAGGTTGGCCGCCGCATCCGCACCGGGGGCGAACTGGGCGACGGCGACGCCGATCGCCTGCCGCTCCGCCGAATTCTCAGTCATGCGGCCAGCCTATTGCCCGCGGGCGAGATCTCCCGCTAGTTGTTGTCGAGGATCCAGCCAAGCACGTGGGGGAACGTGAGCATTGCTGCAACGACGAGCGCGAAGATCGCGGTAGTCCATGCGGCCGACCGGAGCCGAAGTCTGCGCCCAGCCGAGGCCACCTGCGTTCGCGGCTGATCCGCGCGCGGATCCGTGTAGTACGCGGCCTGGCGGCCGAGTTCCGCGCCGATCAGTTCCGAGAAGAGCAGCATCGCCGTGACGTCGGCACGATCCGAGCGCCGGCGGAATCGACTCGAGGCGACGATCAGCCGGTCCTCGATGATCTCGATGTCCCAGCGCCTGCCGTGGTCGATGAGGCACACCATCACGTCGGGCGTCAGGAGTTGGAGCGCGTCGCGCTCGTAGCCCTGCGGGGCGTAGACGGTGAAATAGCGGTCGAAGTCGCCCTCGAGCGAGAGTCGCTGCGTGCCTGGGAGCAGCGAGCGCAGCGATCCGTTGCGGCGCGCATCGATCATGAGGTGCGGCAGGGTCCGCGGGAGTCCCATCTCCATGAACCGGAAAGCGTGACGTGGCCCCTTCGGATCGCTCTTGCCACCCGTGTACGAGGCGACGGCGATCTGCAGCGACGGATTCGGCGCACCGGTCCCCCGCCAGAGCGAGAACGCCGAGAGGAAGAGCGGTCCCCGCGACGGGTCGAGCTGATGTGCGAGCCGCACCGGCCTGCGCGGCGCCGGTCGCCCCCGCCCTTCCGCGAAGAAGATTCCGAGGCGATCCGGCGCGAAACCGTTGCGGGAGTACAGCAGCCCCCGTTCCTGCGCGAAGCGGGCTATGGCGATGCCGCGGCGAGCGTCGAACGGGAGCGAGAGCAGCACGAGACTCCAGATGCACAGCCCGATCATCACCCAGAAGGCCGCAACGAGGATGAGCCCGCGCATCCAGTCGAGCCAGTCCGGCAGCGAGATCGCGATCGGGATCTCCATCGACAGGCTCACAGCAACGAGCGTGGCGAGCACTGCCAGGGGCAGAAGAAGTGCGCCGTGCACGGCCGAACGGAACGCAGTCGGATCCTCCTCGCGCACCTCGCGCCAGCTGACGGAGGTCGGCCACTCCGATCGGAATTGCGCGAGTCGGGATTCCGGGGTGCGCGCGCGCTCCATCTCAGTCACGGTGTCAGGCTAGCGCAGCGCCCTCCCCGCACCGTTCAGCGGAGCTTCAGCGACAGAGCCCACACTGAACGTGACAGGAAGGTGCCCGGATGCGGCTTCTGATTGTTGAGGACGAGCGACGACTCGCGGACGGCATGAAGCGCGGTCTGGAGGCGGAGGGCTTCGCGGTCGACACCGCCTCGAATGGCGTCGACGGGCTCTGGCTGGCCGAGCAGCAACCGTACGCGGCGATCCTCCTCGACATCATGCTGCCTGGGCTCAGCGGCTACACAATCTGCCGTCGCCTCCGGGAGCAGGGGAACTGGACACCTGTGCTCGTTCTCACGGCGAAGGATGGGGTGCTCGACCAGGTCGAGGCCTTGGAGACCGGTGCCGACGACTACCTCACCAAGCCGTACACCTTCGCAATCCTCGTGGCGCGGATCCACGCCCTGATCCGACGCGGCAGCTCCCCGCGTCCGCCGATCCTCCGCGTCGGCGATCTCTCGCTCGACCCCGCGACGCGCAGCGTCGACCGGGCAGGAGCGCCGATCGAGCTGACCGCTCGAGAATTCGCGGTGCTGGAGTTCCTCTGCCGGAACACCGATCGCGTCGTCGGGAAGCGTGAGGTGCTCGATGGCGTGTGGGACTTCGCATTCGATGGCGACCCGAACATCGTCGAGGTGTACATCCGGCACCTGCGGAACAAGATCGACCGCCCATTCGGGCGGGCGAGCATCCAGACGCTGCGCGGCGCGGGATACAGGCTGAGCGATGACAGGGGATGATGGCGCGCGTCCTCGGCAGCGAGCTGGGGTTCGGGCCCGGGTGACACTCGTTGCGACCGCAGTCGTCGCTGCGGCTCTCATCGGCGGGGCGGCAGCTCTCTGGGCGCTGGTCCGGCTCTCCCTCTATGACGGCCTGTTCGACGGTGCGCGCCAGGACGCCGCAGCGGTATCGTCACAGCTGGAGGAAGGCGGGGCGGCGACCCTCGGCGAGTTCGACGATGATCGGCTGCTGCAGATCGTCGACCCGTCCGGCGACGTCGTTGCCCGCAGCGAGGGCGCGCCGCTGGGTCCCGCGACATCCATCGGCCACCCCGCGCAGATCGTGCGACTGGGTGACACCGATTACGCCATTGCCGTGGAGCACGCCAACCCGGGCTCCACCGTCATCGCTGGCCGGCCGACGACAAGCGCCGACCGCACCATGGCGACCCTCGCAACCGCACTCGCTATCGGCGTTCCGCTCCTGGTCGCACTCGTCGCGGCGGTGAGCTGGGTCGGTGCCGGGCGTGCGCTCGCCCCCGTCGAGCGGTTGCGCCGACAGGTCGGCGATGTCACATCGGCCACCCTGAGCCGGCGGGTCGACGAGCCAGGAACGCGCGACGAGGTCGACCGCTTGGCGCGCACGCTGAACGACATGCTGGGCAGGCTCGACGTCGCGCATCGGTCGCAGAGGCGATTCATCTCGGACGCCTCACACGAGCTGAAGTCCCCGCTCGCCGCACTGCGGCAGTACGCCGAGCTGGCTCGCGACCACCCTGACCTCATCAGCGCGGACGAACTCTCCGCGGCGGTCCTCGCCGAGGGCTCCCGTCTGGAGTCGATGGTGCAGGGGATGCTGGTGCTCGCTCGCGCCGACGAGGCAGCGCTCCGTCTGGAGCAACGCGAGGTGGATCTGGACGATGTGTTGCTCGCTGAGACGGCGCGCCTCCGCGGCCTGGGCGGCCCGACGGTCGACACCTCCGGCATCTCTGCCGCCCGGGTCCATGGCGATATCGCCCTCCTCAGGCAGCTCGTCCGCAATCTCGTCGACAATGCGGCGCGTCACGCCCGTTCCCGCATCTCCGTGGCGGTGCATCAGACGCCCGACGGCGCTGTCCTCACCGTTGCCGACGACGGTCACGGGATTCCAGCCGGGGAGCGGGAGCGGGTGTTCGAACGATTCGTCCGGCTCGACCCGGGGCGGGCGCGCGAACACGGCGGGAGCGGCCTCGGCCTGGCCATCGTCGCCGAGATCGTCCGCGCCCACGGCGGAATCGTCCGCATCACAGACGACGCGACGCTCGGCGGGGCAGCCGTTGTCGTCGAGCTGCCGGCGGCCGGCGGCTCTCGGTGACCGCTTCACCCGTCTCACGGCGTCGTTTCAGCGTCGCTTCAGCGGCCTCGACACAGACTTGTGGCGTTCTCAACGAAAGGAACGATGCCATGAGGAAACGAATGATCGGAATCACGGCTGCAGTTGCAGGGGCGGTGCTCATCACCGGTGGCACTGTCGCGGCGCTCGCGACCACCGGGGGCGAGACCGACAGCCCGAGCGACTCGTCTACGGCCATCACCGGACCGGCGCTCGAGCGGGCGACCGCGGCTGCCGTCGCTGCGGCGGGCGCCGGCACGGTGACCGAGTCGGAGGCCGGTGGCGACGAGGCCGCGTACGAGATCGAGCTGAAGCTCGACTCCGGAGGATCTGTCGACGTGCGGCTCGACAACAGCTTCACCGTCGTCGGGGTCGCTCCGAACGTGGAGCACGGCGCCGACGGATGACGCGTTGCCGCTGCAATCGGGCCGCACACCGGGAGGGCCGCCGTGTTCGCACGGCGGCCCTCCCGCGTGCTTTCCGCCGAGTGCTGCGGTCACGCCGAGCCCTCGCTGGCGTTTAGGATAGCCTTACCTCCCCCACCGAAAAGGAATCATCCTCACCATGCGAAATCGACTGATTCGTGCAGCCGTCGCCCCTGTCGCCTTGGCGTCGCTGCTCCTCACAGGGTGCACCGCGACCGGCGAGAACGCAGCAACCGACACCCCGTCCGACGCAGCAGACGCGCTGGTGATCTACAACGCGCAGCACGAGCAGCTGACAGAGGAGTGGACGGCCGCGTTCACCGAGGAGACCGGCATCGAGGTATCTCTCCGCAACGGCGGCGACAGCGAACTGTCGAACCAGATCGTCACCGAGGGCGCCGCCTCCCCCGCGGATGTGTTCCTCACGGAGAACTCCCCGGCCATGTCCCTCGTTGAGGACGCCGGGCTCTTCGCCCCGGTTGACGCGGCGACGCTCGAGCTCGTGCCGGAGCAGTACCGACCATCGTCCGGCGCATGGACGGGCATCGCCGCACGCTCCACGGTTCTGGTGTACAACCCATCGATGATCACCGAGGCCGAACTGCCGAGTTCGTTGATGGACCTGCAGGACCCGAAGTGGAAGGGGCTGTGGGGTGCAGCGCCGAGCGGCGCGGATTTCCAGGCGATCGTCTCCGCTGTCCTCGCCGTCGAGGGTGACGACGCGACGCGGGCCTGGCTTGAGGGCATGCACGAGAACGCCACCGTGTACAACAACAACATCGCCACCATGAAGGCCGTGAATGCCGGCGAGGTCCCCGTCGGTGTGATTTACCACTACTACTGGTACCGCGACCAGGCCGGAACGGCGGAGAACAGCGGGAACACGAAGCTGCACTACTTCGGGAACCAGGATCCCGGCGCATTCGTCAGCATCTCCGGTGGTGGGGTGCTGAAGTCCAGCACGCACGCGGAGGAGGCTCAGCAGTTCCTCGCATGGCTCGCCGGCACGGCCGGCCAGACCATCCTCGGCGAGGGATACAGCTTCGAGTACCCCGTCAGCACCGGCATCCCCGCCAGGTCCCCGCTGCCGGCGCTCGACACGCTGGACGCGCCGACCATCGACCCATCGACACTGAACGGTGCCGACGTCGTCGAGCTGATGACCGAGGCCGGGCTGCTCTGACGCTGACGACGACACCACAGCCGACGGGGGCACGCGACCAGAAGCGTCCCCCCGTCGGCCTTGTCGTGCTCGCGGCACTGTTCGCGGCCGCCGCCCTGATCCCCGTCGGCTACGTCATCCAGGCGGCATTCGCCATGGGCTGGGAGCAGTTCGCCGAGCTGGTGTTCCGGCCGCGCGTCGGCGAGCTGCTCGCCAACACCGTCCTGCTGGTCGTGCTCGGCGTACCGTGCACGGTCGTCCTCGGCATCGGCGGCGCGTGGCTCGTTGAGCGCACGAACCTGCCGGCTCGGCGCCTGTTCGCCGTGCTGCTGGTTGTGCCGCTGACGATCCCGGCGTTCGTGGCCAGCTACGGCTGGGCCAGTGCGATCCCGTCCATCCACGGCCTCGGCGGCGGCCTGCTCGTGGCCACGCTTGCGTACTACCCGCTGGTGTACCTGCCGGCGTTGGCCGCGCTCCGCGGGCTCGACCCCGCTCTCGAAGAGTCCGCCAGGTCCCTCGGGATGAACGGATGGCGCGTCTTCTCGCGGGTCGTCCTGCCGCAGCTGCGTCTGGCAATGCTCGGTGGCGGCCTTGTCGTCGCGCTGCACCTGCTCGCCGAGTACGGCGCGTTCGCGTTCCTCCGCTTCGAGACCTTCACGACCGCGATCGTCGTTGCCTACCAGGCGACCTTCGCCGGCCCGAACGCGGCAGCACTCGGCGTGGTGCTTGCCACACTCTGCTTCGTGGTGCTCGTCATCGAGGCCGCTGCACGTGGACGCCTGAGGTACGCCAGGGTCGGCAGCGGAACGCCGCAACCGGCCGGCCGGGTCGAGCTCGGCCGGGCGACACCGCTCGTCGTCGCTGCCCTCGTTGGGCTCGTCGGCGCCGCGGTGGTCGTGCCGCTGGCGAACGTCGCTCGTTGGCTGTTCGCCACCGACGCCGCCGATTGGCAACCGCTGCTGAATGCCACGTGGCAGACCATCGCGCTCTCCGTCGGCGGTGCCGTTGCGGCACTCATCGTCGCTCTGCCCATCGCGTGGATCGCTGCCCGCTACCCGGGCCGTACTGCGCGAGCTCTGGAGGGCGCCTACTACGTGGCCAGCAGCCTGCCGGCGATCATCGTGGCGCTGGCGCTCGTGACATTCACTCTTCGTGTGCTGCCGGCCATGTACCAAACGGTGTTCACCGTGATGGCGGCGTATGTGATCATCTTCCTGCCCCGTGCGCTCGTGTCCGTCCGGGCCGGAATCGCACAGATTCCGGAGAACCTCGAGGAGGTCGCCCGCTCGCTGGGCGTCTCCCCGTTCCGGGCGAAGCTACGTGTCACCATGCCGCTGCTGCTGCCCTCCCTCGCGGCCGGTGCAGCACTGGTCGCGCTCGGGGCGGCGAACGAACTCACCGCGACTCTGCTGTTGGCACCCACAGGCACCCGCACCGTCGCGACCGGTTTCTGGGCGGCGGCGTCAGCGATCGACTACGCCGCGGCAGCACCGTACGCCATCACGCTGGTCCTCCTGTCCGTCCCGGCGGTCGTGCTCATGTTCGCCCAAGTCAAAGCTCGGAGGAGCCGATGATGCTTCAACTGACCGATGTGTCGAAATCGTTCGGCGCCACGACGGTGCTCACCGATGTCAGCGTCGCGGTCGAGCGCGGAACGCGGCTCGCGATCGTCGGCGCCTCCGGCAGCGGCAAGAGCACGCTCCTCCGGATCATCGCGGGCTTCGAAGGTCCGAGCACGGGAACCGTCAGCCTCGACGGCCGTGTCCTCGCGAACCCCGTGTCGACTGTCAGCGCGCATCGGCGCGGCATCGGCTACGTCGCCCAGGACGGCGCGCTGTTCCCTCACCTCACCGTGCGCAGCAACATCGCGTTCGGGCTGCGCCGGTCACCCGGACGGGATGCGCGAGTCCGCGAGGTGATGGACCTCACCTCGCTCGACCTCGAGCTGTTGGACCGGTACCCGCACCAGTTGTCCGGCGGCCAGCAGCAACGCGTGGCACTCGCCAGGGCGCTTGCGCCGGCACCGACCGTGATCCTCCTCGACGAACCGTTCTCGGCTCTCGACACCGGGCTGCGGGCGCACACACGGGCGGCGATGGTCACGGCGTTGGAACGTAGCGGCGTGACCACCATCCTCGTCACTCACGACCAGGAGGAGGCGTTGTCGTTCGGGCAGCAGCTCGCCGTGATCTCAGCCGGGCGCCTCGTCCAGGCCGGTCCCCCGTCTGAGGTGTTCGACGCGCCGATCAACGCCGCCGTCGCCGAGTTCCTCGGCACCGCCCTCTTCCTGCCTGCCCACACGAGCGGCCCCGCGCGGGCGGTCTGCGCCTTGGGTGAGCTGCACGTCCGCCACGACCACAGCCATGGCACCGAGCCCGTGCGCGCGATGCTCCGCCCCGCCCAGCTGCACGTGCGTGAATCGGACGGCGACGGCGACGCCCGAGTCGTGGCCGCGCGCCAGAATGGCAGCGCCGTCGAGCTCGATCTCAGCCTCGGAGACGGGTTCACGCTCACCCATCGGGTGCCGCTGTACGACGCTCACCGTTTCCCAGCCGGCGGCGCCGTGGCCATCCGCGTCGATGGTGGAGTCGTGCTCTACCCGGCGGCGACGGCATCCGGAACGCTCGGCGCCGGCGTCGCCCGCTGACGTCGGGCGCGCGCGGTGCCCACGGCGCTCTCGGCGAAGCGGTAGCCGTACCACGCAGCGATCCCGACCAGCAGCGACAGGGCCGTCCCGAGCCAGGGCGCTGACTGCTCCCACGCCGGGTAGACGACCCAGTGGGTCAGGTAGATGAAGAGGGACGCGCCCGCCAGCAGGCGGACCATCGGAACGAGCGGGCGCGGCATCCGCAGTTGCGGCGCCCAGATCAGGACGAGCAGCCCCACGACGATGACGGCTTCGCGGAGCGGTTCGCCGAAGAACCCGACGGTGGCGACCACGACCATGACGGAGACCGCGATGCGTTTCCCCGTGGACGTCGCCCGAGCGACGACCCAGCCGAGCACGAGGCACCAGAACACGAGCAACGCCGTGTAGCGGTCGACCCGCTGCGCCTCGATTCCGGTCAGCGCAAGCCGAACCGCGAGGGTCAGCACGAGCAGGGCGACGGCGAACGCCCAGGGGTGCCGACGCTCCAGGCGATCGATGGGGCGCACCGCGAACAGGCAGGCCAGGCCGAGCATCGCCCACACCGCGGCCTCGAGGAACCAGAACTGCCACTGCTCGTTCCAGCGGCCGTCCCCTGGAACCAGGTTGTTCAGGAGCAGCACGGTCGTCCAGCTGTACTTACCGCTGATCACCGCAACCGCGCCGATCCAGAGCACGGCCGGAATCGCGATCTGCGCCGCACTCCGCAGCAGTCGGCGGACCCGCGTCGCACCGGGCACGTCCGCGAGCTGGAAGCGGGCCAGGTTGTAGCCGGCGACAGCGAGCAACAGGTGCGCGCCGCCCTTCACCGCGATCAGATCGGCGTGGGTGGCGACGATCAGCACGATCGCGACAGCGCGCAACACCGCCGGAGTCTCGACGCGAGGAACGAACGAGCGCCTGGCCGTCCGCTGCTCGGGCCCGCGCGCGTCTGGTGCCCCGCCGCCTGCAGCTGCACCGGGCGTGTGCGATGCCGCCAGCCGACTGGCCGGGCGGGACGGCCAGTCGCTGGGGAGTCGGCCGAGCAGATCCTCGAGGCGGAGCGAGGCCTCGACGTAGCTCAGCGAGTCCCCGCCGAGGCCGGCGAAGCTGTCGTCAACGCTCGCATCCGGGTTGCCGAGCAGCTCGATGTACAGATCCCGGATGGTCTCGGCCGTGACCGCGTCGTCGTCGCCGTCCGCCGTCGCGGAGCGCTCGTCGAGCAGACCGGCGTAGCGGACGAGGGCACCGAAGTCTGGCTTGCCGCTCGACGTGCACGGGAACTCCGAGATGGGGTAGGCACGCACGGCGTGGACGGGGATGCCGAGCAGGGCCGCGGCGCGGGTGCGCGCCTCCTGCACCTGGCGTTCGACACGGACGAAGACGAGCAGGCACTCCCCCGCGCTCGCCGTGCGCGTCTCGATGCCCTCCTCGGCGAGCAGTCGTTGGACGGCATCGAGGTCGACCCGCAGGCCGTAGACCTTCACGAACCGGTTCATCCGTCCGACGACCTCGAACAGGCCGTCGGCGCGCTGCCTGGCGAGGTCGCCGGTGCGAAGCTCGTGCACCGTTCGGCCGAGGGCGAAGTCGGCCGGGCTCTCGGCATAGCCGAGCATCACGTTGGGGCCCTCGTAGACGAGCTCGCCGATCTCCGCCCCCGGCTCCGCGTCGATGCGGAGCCGCCCAGCGTGGATCGGTCGGCCGATGGCTCCAGCAGCCTGCTCGGCCAGCTCCGCCGGCACGTACGCCATCCGCGCGGTCGCCTCGGTCTGTCCGTACATCACGAAGAACTCGAAGCCGCGACGCTCACCGAGCCGGGCGAAACGGCGCACGGCCTCTGGTGCCAGCCGCCCTCCCGCCTGTGTCAGGTATCGGATGCTCGCCGGCATCCTCTCGGTGAACCCGCCCTTCTCCAGCAGCTCGAAGGTATATGGCACGCCGGCGAATGAGGTGATCTGGTTCGAGAGCGCCTCCTCCCAGAAGGCGGGCTCGGTCACCGAGCGGCTGGTGAGCACGACGCTCGCGCCGGAGAGCAGATGGCTGTTGATGACCGAGAGCCCGTAGCAGTAGTGCATCGGCAGGGTGGTCGCGGCCCGGTCGGACGGGGTGAGCCGGAGGTACTCGGCGATCGCGACGGCGTTGCTTGCGAGGTTCTCGCGAGAGAGTCGAACGAGCTTCGGAGAGCCCGTCGATCCCGAGGTGCTCACCAGGAGGGCCAGCTCGGGATCGAACTCGTGCGCGGATCCGACGCGGATCTCGTGGAGCACGGCGCCCGATTTCGAGGTTGTCACCGACTGCGATTTGGAGAAAGCCAAGCCCTTCGGGGGCACAGTTCGCGTGCACGTCGACGACTGTACGGTGGCGCTCAGCTTCGGCGGTGAGGTCGCGCCAGCTTTTCGTGAGATCGAAGTCTTCCACTCGGTGAACGGGGGTCTCGCTTGGGACCACGGCAGTGACACGGTCCAGGCGGAAGGTACGCCGACCTGCGTCAGCATGAGCAACGAGATACCAGCGCGAGTCCTTCACCACTAGCCCCAGGGGATGCACGATTCGCTCGGACTCTTTGCCAGCGCTATCAACGTAGCTGAGCTGCGCCTGCACGCCGCGGATGACTGCGTCTTGCAGAACGTCAATGAACGGTGGCGGCGGGTTTGCGGCCCCCGTTGCACCCCAAGGTTGCGAATCCACGATCATGGAAGACGCCGCCGACTCGGCCTGTGTACGAAACGTCTCAGGCAAGGCTCGGACGAGTTTTCGAAGAGATGCTTTCAGCTCTGGCGCTGCGGCCTCCGCGGCTGCCGCTGGTCCAGCAACGAGAAACAGGGCGCGAGCCTCGCTCGCGGTGAGCCCTGAAAGGTCGGTGCGCCCACCCCCCAGGAGACGCCACCCGCCAGAACGACCCTGAATCGAGTAGACGGGGATGCCTGCCACACCCAGGGCATCGAGATCACGGCGAGCGGTGCGTTCAGAAATCTCCAGTTCTTTTGCGACCTCTGCAGCCGTGACCTGCTCACGCCGCTGCAGCAGAAGGAGGATGGCCACCAAACGATCAGATTTCACGATTTGTATGTTCCCAGATAAACCGGTCAATAGGTGGCCTATTTATGTCATTACCTTTGAAAAATGAACACGTTTACGCATGAAATTCCCTTTCCTGACGCCACCGTGATCACCGTGAATGGTGTTGATCTTGAAGTCTTCGAGGCTGGCCACGAGAACGCAGGAAACCCGATTGTGCTCTGTCACGGATGGCCTGACCTTGCATACACGTGGCGTTTTCAGATCCCGGCCCTTGTTGCAGCCGGGTACCATGTGATCGCTCCTAACCAGCGCGGATTTGGTAATTCAACGAGGCCGGAAGAGGTCGTCGATTACGATATCGAGCACCTGACGGGCGACCTCGCGGCACTGCTTGACCACTTCGGCTATGAGCGCGCAACCTTCATCGGTCACGACTGGGGTGCGTTTATCGTGTGGAGCTTCACGCTGCTGTACCCACACCGTGTCGACAGGGTCGTGGCGCTCAGCTTGCCCTACCTCGCACGTGGCGAAATGCCGTGGCTCGATTTCATGGAGGCGGTGCTAGGAAGCGACTACTACTTCGTACACTTCAACAAGCAGCCGGGTGTTGCTGACGCGGTATTCGACGCAGAGCCCGCACGCTTTATCAACAACCTCTACCGCAGGGACGAGCCGCTCATGCCCCCGAAACCGGGCATGGCGCTGATCGAAACTGCCAGAGACACCGCTCCTCTTGGCGAACCTCTGCTCAGTGAGAATGAACTGGCAGTCTACGAATCCGCGTTCAAACATTCAGGGTTTACGGGTGGCATCAACTGGTACCGCAACCTCAATCGAAACTGGCACTTGCTCGCAGACGCCGACCCCATCATCCACCAACCCGCTCTCATGATCTACGGTCTTCGTGACGCTGTCGCCCGTTCAGAGCAGCTATCTGCGTTCGTTCCAAATGTCGAAGAGCTCAGCTTTGACAGCGGCCACTGGGTACAGCAGGAACGCCGCAGCGAAACAACGAATGCGATCCTCGAGTGGTTGGACCGGAACCCAGCCAGCTAGGAGACGATAATGGTCGACACGCTATTCTTCAGCGACGCCGAGGCCTTCAGCGAGTGGCTCGAAGCACACCACCGCCAGACGCTGAAGCGTGGGTGCTGTTTCATAAGAAGAACTCAGGGAGAGTGAGCCAGACATGGCCTGAAGCTGTCGACGTGGCACTGTGCTTTGGGTGGATTGATGGGCTCAGAAAGAGTGTCGACAGTGACAGTTACAAAGTGCGTTTCACACCCCGCAAGCGGAATAGCGTGTGGAGTTCCGTCAACGTCAAAAAAGCTGAAGCGTTGATGCAGTTGGGCAAGCTGCGGCCAGAAGGGCTGGAACTGTTCAACAGTCGAAAGGACACTCAAGGCTACTCACCTGAAACACGAAAAGTGCAGCTAGACGCCGCATATGAGCAGAGGTTCAAGGGACATCAGACCGCTTGGGAGAGGTTTTCGGTGTTCGCACCGTCATATAGGCGCGATGCAGTCTGGTGGGTCATGAGCGCGAAGAAAGAAGAAACGAGGCAAAAGAGATTGGACATTCTGATTTCCTCGTCAGCCCAGGGGATCAAGCCCCGGGGACTGATCTAGCGCGGTGTCCTTCGACGTGATGGCTTGGGCGCTGAGCGCGAGTGCTCGTTCGGTAACCTCGCTTCCGAACTATGACCAGAGCAAGCAGACGCCAAAGGACGAACCATGCTGCTCTGCCCCGCGCTCGGCCCCAGCCCGACCGTCACCCGCCCGCTGCGCGAACTGCGTGGACGCCGCTGACCTGCCCGACTTCGAAGACAAGATCTGCCAGCAGGCCTTCGACTACGGCACCCTCGAGTGGGACACGTTCCACACCCACGCCCGCAACTCGATCGAGTCCCTGAACGCCCAGATCAAGGCCGGCGGCACCGAGGACATCCAGTCCGCGAACCGGCGCCGCGTCCGCGGCATGGGCGCGGCCCAGATCATCGTCACGATCCTGCAGACGTCGAAACCCGAGATGAAAGCACCCCGAAAACACAAAATCGCCCTCGAGTTTCCTCGAGGGCGATTCTTTGTGGGTAGTTCTGCGAATAGTTTCGCGAACAACGCATCTGTTGCGGGGACAGGATTTGAACCTGCGACCTCTGGGTTATGAGCCCAGCGAGCTACCGAACTGCTCCACCCCGCGCTACAAGATCAATACTACCTGACGTTTGGGTGAACACAGACCACTCGCCCGAGGGCGGCGTCTGCGTCACCCGGTGGCGGCCGGTGGCGAGCCGGTACCCGTCGGATCACCGGCGGGAGCGACTGAACCGCCGTGGCCGGCCGCCTTGCGCTTCTTCCGCTCGGCCTTCTCCTCGGCGTCGAACTGGGCCATGATCACCTTCGTCTCGTCGAGCTCACCGATCATGGGCCGAATCCAACTCATCGCGGGGTTCGAGTCAACGAGGATCAGGCGCACAAGCAACGTCAGCGGGATCGCGAGGATCGCCCCGATGGGTCCGATCACGACCGCCCAGAACAGCACGGAGAAGAAGGTGATCGTCTGGCTGAGGCTGACGGCCTTGCCGATGACTCTCGGCTGGATGATGGATTGCACGACGCCGTTGATGATGCCGTAGACCACGATCACGATGATCACGGTCGGCCATCCCCCGACGAGCGCACCGAAGATGATCGGCGGGATGAGAGCGATGAAGTAGCCGACGTTCGGGATGAAGGAGCACACGAACGCGAGCAGACCCCAGATGAATGCACCGGGCACCCCGATGAGGATGAGAGCGAGGGCGTCGATGATGCCCTGGGCGAGCCCGAGCACCGTCGTGGCGACCATGTAGCGCCGAACGTTGGCACCGTAGGCGACGAGGGTCGCGACGACGAGCGGCCGCACCGGGTACAGCTGGCGCAGCAGTGCTGGCACGAAGCCGGCATCCATCGCCATCAGCATGATCATGGTGAACACGATGACGAGGATCGTCACCCAGCCGGTGAGTCCCCCGATCAGACTGCCGACGAATGCGAGGAAGGATGCGGGGTCGAAGCCGGCCAGGAGATCGTCGAGTTCGCTTGTGCTGATGCCGATCGACGACATCCAGGCCGCGAAGTCCTGCGCGGCCGCGACGATCTGATCACTGTAGTCATGCAGCAGTGTGCCGAACTGACCGAATGCGATGAGGATGGCGTAGCCGAGGGCGAGCAGCAGCGCGACCACGGCGATGATGACCGTGCCCGTCGCGATGCCGCGCGGTACGCCGTGGTGCTGCAGCCACATCCGCAGCGGGTGCACACAAATGGTGAGCACGAGCCCGAGGAACACCGGTGCGAAGATCCCCGCGATCGCCCCGAGGCCGAAAGCGGCGAGCGTCGCACCTCCGAGCCCCATCAGGATGAAGGCATTGCGGTGCCGGCCCGGATGTTCCGCCGCATCCGGCACCGGTTCGACGCGCGGTCCCACTGGTGCGGGTGTCGCCGAGCGCTTCTTGGTCCACCTCATGATGTCTCCGATGCTCGAAGCACGCCGAAGCATCGATGGCCATCCGCTGGCCGTCGCGACCGCGTGCACTGCCGTGCACGCTCGACGGTAGCGATCAGCCCGGCCGTCCGAATCACATGATCTGCGTGATGCAGCCGCGCGGCGATGGCACGCGGCTCACGCGACGGCCGCGGCATCCGCACATGCAAAAAGTCCCGGCCTCATCCGAGACCGGGACTTTCTAATGCGCTGAGCGCATCTGTTGCGGGGACAGGATTTGAACCTGCGACCTCTGGGTTATGAGCCCAGCGAGCTACCGAACTGCTCCACCCCGCGCTACAAGAGATACGTTACCAAAGCTGCGGGAGGGCGTCGAATCGAGGGCCGTGTCGGCGCTGTCCCGGGCGCGCCGCACCCTCCCCCCATGCCACCAACAACGAAGCCGGCCGGTGGAACGAATTCCACCGGCCGGCTGCGTCACTCCCGCTCGTGCGGGGGTTGGGAACTACTCTCCGAGCACGCTCATCAGCTGGGCCAGCGTGTCGGCGAGCTTCTTGTCTGCTGCTCCGTAAGCCGCCCAGTCACCGTCGGCCATGGCCGCCTGCTTCTCCTTGAGCGCCTCGTTGGCGACCTCGAGGAGCGCCTTCGCCTGCGCGTCGGTCGTGCTGTCGGTTGGCGGCGGGGTCTCGCCGTCCGTCGGCGGCGTCGTCCCGCCATCCGTCGGCGGCACCGGCTCACCCTGCGGCTGGGTTCCACCGTCACCGGCCTGCGCACCGGAGTCGCCGCCGAAGAGCACGTTCAGGGCTTCGTCGAGGGTGTCTTCGAAGGCGATCTGGTCGCCGAAGGAGACCAGGATCTTCTGCAGCAGCGGCAGTTTGGTGCCACCGCTGGACTGCACGTAGACGGGCTGCACGTAGAGCAGACCGCCACCGACGGGCAGTGTGAGCAGGTTGCCGTTGATGACATCCGACTGGCCCTGCTTCAGCAGGTTGAGCACCTGTGAGACGGCCGGGTCGCTGTCGAACTTGTTCTGCACCTGGCCGGGGCCGAGGATGCGGTCATTCGGCAGTGACAACAGCCGCAACTTGCCGTAGTTCTCGGATCGCACGCCAGCCTTGTCGCCCGCGTTCGCGTCGACGGCGAGGTAGCCGGTGAGCACGTCACGGGTGCTCTCGCCCTTCTGGTCAGGGATGAAGGTCGAGTAAAGCGAGTACGACGGTGCGGTCTGACCCGGCATCTGCATCGTGAGGTAGTACGGCGGCTGCAGGGTCTTGTCTTCCTTGGGAAGCGTCGGCTCCTTCGGCGTCGTCCACGCGTCGTCGCTCGAGTAGAACGATCCGGCATCCGTCACGTGGTACTGGCCCATGATCGAGCGCTGCATCTTGAACAGGTCGGATGGGTAGCGCACGTGGCTCATCAGGTCGCCAGAGATCTCGCTCATCGGCTTCACCGTGGCCGGGAAGATCTTCTGCCAGGTCGCGAGCAGCGGGTCCTCGTCGTCCCAGGCGTAGAGCGTGACGGTGCCGTCGTAGGCGTCAACCGTCGCCTTGACCGAGTTGCGCACGTAATTCACGTCGTCGAGCGCGAAGCTCTCCGCGGTGGTCTGCGCGTCGTTGATCGCCGAGCTCATGCTGAGCTTGGTCGAGTACGGGTAGTTGGCGCTCGTGGTGTAGCCGTCGACGATCCAGACGATCTTGCCGTCGATCACCGAGGGGTAGGGGTCGGAGTCGAGCGTCAGATACGGTGCGACCTTCTGCACGCGGTCGAGCGGGCTCCGGTCGTAGAGGATCTGCGAGGAGTCGCTGACCGAGTCGGAGAGGAAGATCTGCTCCGACTGGAATTTGAGCGCGTAGACGAGCTTCTTGAACAGGTTGTCGAGCTTCGGCCCGCCGTCACCCGCGAAGGTCGTGTAGGTCTGCTCCGTGCCGTCGCCACCCGCCGGGTAGTCGAGCTCGACCGGCTTGGCGCCCTTCGGCGCGCCGACGATGGAGTACTGCGGCGAATCCTCACCGAAGTAGACGCGCGGCTCGAACTCGCCGAGCGAACCCGTGCTGGGGATGCCAGACTCGAGGAACACCGGCTGCCCGTCGACGGAACGCTGGTTGCCGTATGCGGCGACCATGCCATAACCGTGGGTGTAGACGATCGTGCGGTTGACCCAGTCTGGGGCATCGCTCAGGCCGCTGAGGCGCAGGTCACGAACGCCGACGACGGCATCCTGGGACTTGCCGTCGATGTTGTAGCGGTCGACGTCCAGGTGGTCAGGGAACTGGTAGTACTGGCGGAACTGCTCGAGCTGCTCAAACGAGTCGCTGACGATCGCCGGGTCGAGGATGCGGATGTTCGCCGTGGTCTCTGCGTCCGCGCGCAACGCACCGGGGGCGGTCTCCGTCGTGGCGTTGTACGAGATCTCCTCGACGTCCGAGAGCCCGTACGCCTCGCGGGTCTGGTCGATGTTGCGCTGGATGTACTCGGCCTCGAGGGTCTTCGCGCTCGGCACGACCTGGAAGCGCTGCACGACCCACGGGTAGAGCGAGCCGATGAGCAGGCTGGTGACGATGAGCAGCACCGTTCCGATGATCGGCAGTCGCCAGCGGCCCATGATGGCCGTGATGAGGAAGAGCAGTGCGACGACGACGGCGATGCCGGCGAGGATCGCGCGGCCGGGGATCGTCGCGTTGACGTCGGTGTAGCCGGCACCCGTGATCAGACCGTTGTCGTCGGTCAGCGTCGTGTACTGGTCGAGCCAGAGGCTGGCGGCCTGGAGCAGCAGGTACAGCGACGCCATGACGGCGATCTGCACGCGCGCGGCCTTGGAGATGATGACCTCGCGACCGCTGATGCGGATCGCGCCGTAGAGGTACGCGGTCGCGGCGGAGAGGATCAGCGCGATGAGCAGAACGGCCGACGCGAAGCCGAGCACCGAGTGCAGGAACGGCAGGTCGAAGAGGTAGAAGGAGATGTCGAGCCCGAACTGCGGATCCGTCGTGCCGCTCGGAGTGCGGTTGAGCCACATGAGCGTGGTCTCCCAGCGCGAGGCGGCCGAGACACCGGCGAAGAGGCCGAGCAGTGCCGGGATGCCGTACATCGCGAGGCGGCGCAGAGGCTCGATGACCTGCTGGTAGCGGTCAAGCTGCGCGTTGAGCTTCGCGTACACCGGGCGCGAGCGGTAGGCGATCTGAATGCTGAGCCAGACGGGCAGCGCCATGCCGAGGAAGCCGATGAGGAACAGCACGGAGCTGGCGATCCACTGGGTCGTCAGAACGTTGAGGTAACCAAGCTGGTCGAACCAGAGCACGTCGGCGTAGAGGCCGGCGAAGGCGAAGAATGCCATCACGAGCCCGGCCACGATGGCCACGGTGATGGCGAGCGGCGCTCGGTTCGGGCGGGCGGGTGCGTCGGCTGCAGGGGATGTCACGGGGCCTCAATGCTCGGTGGGTGTATCTGATGACAGAGTCAGGGTGCTGGATCTATCCTAGGGAGCCGAAGCTGAGAGTGAGCAGGAGGGCAGCTCTGAGGTGTCCCCACCGGCACTGACCGTCTCGACCGCCGTGAGTGCCTGCTCGAGAGTCTCCACCGCGAACACGGTCAGCCCGTCCGGCACGTGCCCGACGACCTCGCCGCAGTTCGCCTGCGGCGCGAGGAACCAGTCCGCGCCCTCACCCTGTGCTCCGAACATCTTCTGCTGGATCCCGCCGATCGGCCCGACGTTGCCAGCGGAGTCGATTGTTCCGGTTCCCGCCCAGACCTCGCCGCCCGTGAGGGCACCGGGCGTGAGCTTGTCGATGATGCCGAGCGCGAACATCATGCCTGCGCTCGGGCCGCCGACGTTGTCGAGCTGGATCTGCACGTCGATGGGCAGCTCGTACTCCATGGCCACGTTGACACCGAGGACCGCGACCTCGCCAACGGTGCCGGGGGTGATCTGTGCATCGAAGGTCTGGCCGTCCCTCGTGACGGTGACGGATGCCGGGGTCTCTGTGCCGTTCTCGGCGATCGCCGTGCGGAGGTCAGCCACGGCGTGCACCTCGGTGCCGTTGACGGCGACGATCTCGTCGCCGACCTCGATCTGCCCCGTCGATGCGGAATCCGGGGTGAGGGACTTGACGATGATGCGGCGGGGGAAGTCGTAGTCGAGCTCCACGAGCGCTGCGGCGATGGCATCCTGCTGCGAGTTGACCATGGCGGCCTGGTTGGCCTGTTCGCGGTCCTCGGTCGACACGTTCGCCGGGAACACGGCGTCAAGCGGGAGCACGGCCTTCTGCGGGTTGGCCCAAGCTGAAAGCACCTCGAACCAGCCCGGCCGGGTCTCGCGGTTGCCGACGACGGAGACCGTGAGCAGGTTCAACTCGCCCTCGGTCGGGTAGGTCGTCTCGTCCGGGATCTCGATGAGCGGGCGCTCTTCGCCCTCGTGCTCAGCCGTGCCGAGCGTGTTGAAGACGGGGCCGGGCTGCTCGATCACGTATGGGGCCGGCGCCATGCCGAGGAGGAGCCCGATGACGATCGCGACACCGAGGAAGATCCAGCCAGTGCGCACACGCCGGTCACGGCGGCTGCGGGGGGCGTCTGAGCCCGTCTGGCCTTCGCTGAACAGTGCCACGGGCTTCCCTTCTCACTCTCTGCGTTCGCGACAGGCGGACAGCAGAGCACCTCAGCCTAGGGCATTTCCCATCGAAGCCGCAGGATCTCGCACTAGCGTAGAGACACGCGACTGAGAGGTGGCTGAAGTGGCCGACAACGCCCAGCCCGGTGACAATCTGAACCCCGAGGACAACACGCCAGACGACGACTTCCAGAAGATGCTGCGAGACATGCTCTCCGGCAATTTCTCCGGGGATGCCGCCTCGCTCGACCCTGCGCAGCTGGCAGGAGCGGCGGGGCTCCCGAACGATCCGGCGAGCATCGCCGCGCTGATGAGTCAGCTGCGGGGGGCGATGAGTAACGCGGGCGACGGCATCAACTGGGACCTCGCACTGCGTCGCGCAGAGGAAAAGGTCGCGGCCTCCCAGGCCCAGGTCACCGCGGAGCAGCGGGCGCAGTTCGACCAGGCGTTCAACATCGCGGCGCTGTGGCTCGACGAGGTCATCGCGGTCAGCGAGATCACCGTGCCCCCGACGCTGATCACCCGCAGGCAATGGGTGATGCAGACGATGCCCGTCTGGACGCAGCTCGCCGAACCGGTCGCCACGAGCATCGCGGACACGCTCACCAGCGCGCTGGGCGATCAGCTGCCTGAGGAGATGCGCAGCATGCTGGCCCAGGCCACACCGATGATGCGCTCCCTCAGCGGCACGCTCTTCGCCATGCAGCTCGGTGAGGTCGTCGGCGAGCTCGCAACGGAGGTCATCTCCGGCGGCGACATCGGCATCCCGCTCCTCGCAGAGCAGCAGGCCGCACTGCTGCCGCAGAACGTGATGGAGTTCGGCGACGACCTCGACGTCTCCGTCGACCAGGTGCAGATCTATCTGGCCGTGCGCGAGCTCGCCCACGCCCGCCTGTTCCGGCACGCTCGCTGGCTGCGACTGCACCTCATCAGCGCGATCACGTCTTTCGCGCAGGGAATCAGCGTCGACGCGAGCAAGCTCGAGGAGCTGGCGTCCGGCTTCGACCCGTCGAATCCCGAGGAACTGCGCCAGGCCATGGTCGACGGCTCCCTGATCCCGCCCAAGAGCGAGGCACAGCTGGCCGCACTCGCCCAGCTCGAGACGATGCTGGCCCTGATCGAGGGCTGGGTCATGGTCGTCACGAGCGAGGCCACCCACCGCCTCCCCGGTGCCGTGTCGATCGCCGAGATGGTGCGCAGACGCCGGGCGGCAGGCGGGCCGGCGGAGTCCGCCTTCGCGACCCTCGTCGGCCTGGAGCTGCGCCCGCGGCGTCAGCGTGAGGCAGCAGCCATGTGGCAGGCGGTCACGGATGCCGTCGGCAACGACGCCCGCGACGCGCTCTGGGCCCACCCGGACATCCTGCCGACGGCGGCCGACCTCGACGACCCGCAGGCGCTCGTCGCCCGCCTGGTCGCGAAGGCCTCAGGGGTGGAGCCGGAGCTCGACGAGATCGACCAGGCCCTCGAGGATCTGCTGCGCGGCGACGGCCCAGAGCGCCCGCAGGACCCGAACGAGCCCCAGGCGTAGCCCGCTGGCTCAACTCGCGGGTTGAGCCTGTCGGAACCCTGCCAGCATCGGTGACCCTTCCCGAAGTTTCCTTGGGTGGGGCTGCCGCCTTTCACGACGCTTCGCGTCGTGCTGTGGATAACTTTCGACGCGTTCGGCGCGAATGCGAGAGTCTTCTGCCATGACCCTGCGATTGGATCCCCGCGTTCCGGTGGTGTGGCGCAGCCCGAGCTCGCTGCAGTTCGGCGTCGACCGTCCGCGGCTCGTGCTCGAGCAGCTCGGGGCGCTCGATGAGGTGCTGATCTCCGCGCTCCGCGGCGGTGCCCCACGCGAACGCCTGCTCAGTCTGGCGCGGCAGGCCGGCGGCGATGCCGCGCATGTGCGCGCCCTGCTGGACACACTCGACGCCGTGCTGCTGCCGAGCACGCCGATGGCGACACGACCACCGGGGCACGTGCTCGTCGATGGGACCGGGCCCGGTGCCGCCGCCATGCTGGCGGAGCTGGAACGCGTCGGGGTCAGCACCTCCCCCGGCCCGGATGCCGCAGCGGCCGAGCCAGCTTTGGTGATCCTGATCGCGCACTACGCGCTGCCGCCGCGCCGGTATGGCCACTGGCTGCGCGCGGACGTGCCCCATCTGCCGATCGTCTTCGGCGACAGCGGGGTGCGCGTCGGCCCGCTCGTGCTGCCGGGTTCCGGCCCGTGCCTGTTCTGCATCGACCTCGAGCACACCGATCGGGATGCGGCCTGGCCGGCGCTGGCCAGTCAGCTCGTCGACCGCATCGCTCCGGGTGAGACGGAGCAGACGGCGCGGCTCGCCGCCGTGCTCAGCGGGGAGCTGATCACCGCCGCGCTGAGCGGCGCCGGGTCGATGGTCGCCGTCGAGCGCTGGTCAACGGCATCCGTGCACATCGCGGTCGACGCCTGGATCAGCTGCGATCAGCACGCCCCGCACCCGGATTGCGGCTGTCGGGCGTTGCAAGACGCTCCATCTCGGCCAGAAAACGGGAGCGCTCGCGTGGTGCGCGTTGACCGGCGCCCATCGCTCCCCAGCTCAGCGCGAGTCGTTGCTTTGCCCGGGTGATGCCGACGTACAGCAGGCGGCGCTCCTCGTCGATCTGCTCCGGGCTCTGGGCGTAGCTGATCGGCACGAGGCCCTCGCTGACGCCGACGACGAAGACGTTCTCCCACTCGAGGCCCTTGGCCGAGTGCAGCGTTGCCAGGGTGACGGCGGCGACCGTCGGCTCGTGCTGGCTGGCCTGGCGTTCCATCAGCTCGTCGGTGAACGCCCGGAAGGTGGTTCCCGGTGCCGACAGGTCGACGAGGCCCATGAGCGCATTGAGCGACTCCCAGCGCTCGCGCACCGCGCCCCGCGACTCCGGTGGGCTCTGGCTCCAGCCGAGCCCGCGCAGCACATCGCTCACCGACTTGAACAGCGGCTCCCCAGAGATCGACACGGAGGCGGCTCGGAGCGACATGACGGCCTGCTTCACCTCCGGCAGCTCGAAGAAACGCTTGGACCCGCGGATCTGATAGCTGATCCCGGCCTCACCGAGGGCCGTCTCGAGCGCGGCGGCCTGCACGTTGATCCGGTAGAGCACTGCAATGTCCTGCGGGGCCTGCCCGGCGGCGATGAGGTCAAGGATCTTCTGCGCGACGGCGCGGGCCTCTGCGATGTCGCTCGGGTGCGCGCTCAGGGTGATCGGCGCCTTCGCCGCGGTTTCGCCGTGCGCCGCGTGCAGCATGAGCGCACCGGGACGCCCCCGCATCAGGCGGTTGGCGGTCTCGATGATCGGCGGGCTCGAGCGGTAGTTCTGCTCAAGACGCACGACGGTGGCATTCGGATGCCGCTTCGGGAAGTCGAGCAGGTAGTCGGCGCGGGCTCCCGCGAAGGAGTAGATCGTCTGGCTGGCATCACCGACGACGCAGAGCTCATTCCGCTCCCCCACCCAGAGACTCAGCAGCTGGTGTTGCAGCGGCGAGACGTCCTGGAACTCGTCGACGACGAAGAAGCGGTACTGCTCGTGCACCTGCATCGCGACGGAGGGTTCCTGCTCGATCATGCCGGCCATGCTCAGCAGCACGTCTTCGAAGTCGAGCTGGCGGCGCTCATCCTTGAGCGTCTCGTAGCCCTGCTGCAGCTCGACCGCCTGTTCGGCGCTCAGCCGGCCGGGCAGCCCCCTGGTGGCGAGGGATGCCGCGTAGGCGTCGAAGCTCAGGCCGGACACCTTGCGCCACTCGATCTCGCCTGCGACATCGCGCAGCGTCGCGGTGTCGAGTTTGAGTTTGAGCCGCTCGGCGACGTGGCCGAGCAGGCGGGCCTTGCCGTCGAGGATGCTCGGCGTCGCCCCGCCGACCACCTGCGGCCAGAAGAAGTTCAGCTGCGAGAGCGCAGCGGAGTGGAAGGTGCGTGCGGCGACGCCGGCGGCCCCGAGCTCGCGCAGGCGGCCCCGCAGCTCGGCTGCCGCACGCGTCGTGAAGGTGAGCGCCATGACGCGGCTCGGCGTGTACGCGCCGGTCGCGACACCGTAGGCGATGCGGTGGGTGATGGCCCTGGTCTTGCCCGTTCCGGCACCGGCGAGCATGCAGACGGGGCCGACGAGCGCCTCGGCGGCGACGCGTTGTTGTTCGTCGAGGCCGGCGAGCAGGGCATCCGCTGTGGGGATCACGCGTCGGCACCGAGCCAGTCGGCGATGATGGCCCCGGCGATCGAGATGGGGCCAGGCAGCAGGATGTCGCTGCCTGCTGCACGGAGCTCCGCCCGGCTGAACCAGCGCAGCTCGAGGATCTCCTCGCCGTCCGGGGTGGTCTCCTGCGGCGCCTGCCCGGCGGCGAGCGTCGCCGAGAATCCCACCATGAGCGATGCGGGGAACGGCCACGGCTGGGATCCGAGGTAGCGCGGGTCGGCGACGCGCAGCCCCGACTCCTCGAACACCTCGCGCAGCACGGCCGCCTCGAGCGACTCCCCCGGTTCGACGAATCCGGCCAGCAGTGAGAAACGGTTGTTCTCCCAGAGTGCGTTGGAGCCGAGCAGCAGCCGATCGGCCGCGTCGGTGATGCGCACGATGACGGCCGCATCGGTGCGCGGGAAGATCTCGATGTTCTCGGCCGGGCAGCGGCGCACCCAGCCGGACTGCTCGACGACTGTCGCGGTCCCGCAGCGCGGGCAGAAGCCGTGGGAGTCGTGCCAGTTCGCGACGGAGAGCGCCTCGGTGAACAGGGCGTTGTCGGAGTCGCCGAGCACGGGCGCGAGTGCGCGCAGGCCGGCCCAGCGCAGTTGCTCCGGTTGCAGCGCCTCCGCCTGCTCGCGGCTGAGCAGGGCAGCGAGCAGGGGGCGTTGCTCAGCATCGCCGGCCAGGCCGCGGCCGAGGTAGAGCCAGGTGGCGGCATCCGGAAGCTCATCGGGCAGGAGCCAGGCCAGGGCCGGCGCGGAGTCTTCGAACTGCTGGGCGCTCAGCGCACGGCCGCCGCTGAGCGCGAGAACGCGCGTCGCGGGGTCGACCCGCAGCCGGGAGATGAGCCCGGCGTCGGCGCGGGCCACGGCATCACGGTCGAGCTCATGCCGGGCCAGTGGCAGTGCGTCAAGCAACACGGCGTGATCCTTCCGGAGTGATTTCGAGCGGTGATGGCCGGCTGGAGCGGCCGATTGCCCGGTCGCCTGCCCCGTCAGTGCCCGGCGTGATTGCCCCGCGTGATTGCTCAGGGGGCGTGGCGCACAGACGCACGGGCCGATCTCGACCTAACCTTATTGGCATGGCCAGATCCCCTCTCACTTTAGCTGCGTTGGCCACTTCGGCCGTGCCCGAGCTCGACGTGGTTGCCACGCGCAATCATTCCCGCATGGTGCACGGAGACTTCGACGCCGCCGTTCTGCTCACACGCGACGGCGACGAACTGATCGTGCGCATCCCGCGCAACCAGGCCGCGGAGTCCGAACAGTCGGCCGACCTCGTCGCGCTGCGCGCCCTGAGCACCGGCGTGCGCAGCCGTCTGCCGTTCTCGGTTCCCGAATTCATCGGGCAGGCCCCGGCCGGCGGCACGCGAGCCATCGTCTACGTCTTCCTGCCAGGCACCACCGCCGAGACGGCCGACATCGAACACGATGCTGGGCTCGCGGCGTCAATCGGTCGTTCGATCGCCGCTGTGCACTCGCTGCCGACCTCATTCATCGGGGACGCCGGGCTCCCGCAGCAGAGCGCGGAGGAAACCCGCGCGGCGACGATCGCCCTGATCGGACGTGCGGCCGACACCGGCAAGCTGCCAGCCGCGCTGCTGCGCCGCTGGGAGCAGGCGACGGACGACTCGGCCCTCTGGCAGTTCGCCCCCTCCGTCATCCACGGCAAACTGAGCGCGGAGTCCTTCCTGCTTGACGGCGACGGTGTCACCGCGGTGCTGGGTTGGTCGGAGCTGCGCGTCGGCGATGCCGCACGCGATCTGCACTGGATCCTGGCGACGCCCGGCGACGCCGGCGAGACGACCCTGGCGGCGTACACGGCGGCGCAGAGCGGCGGCATCGACAGGATGCTCACGCAGCGCGCGATGCTCTACGCGGAACTCGAGCTGGCACGCTGGCTGTTGCACGGCGTCGAGAGCCACAACGCGGACATCGTCGAGGATGCCGTGCACATGCTCGACGCGCTCGTCGAGACCGTGCACAGCCACAACATGAACCAACTCTCCCCCACGACCGGCCCGATCCTGGCCGTCGACGACGTCGAGCAGCTGCTCACCCAGACGCCGCGATCGCAGAGCGCAGCGGCGCCCAGGGAGAGCTCGGGGGCCCTGCACACCGACAGCTACGACCTGTCGGAGTTCGAGCTCGACGCCGAGGCGGATGCGATGTCCGATGCAGCAGGCGCCGGCATCGCCGCCGATCACAACGGCACGACGATCATCGAGCGTCGGCCGCACGGGCAGAGCGCGGCCGACGATGTCGCCACCGGCCCGATCGAGCTGCCCGGGCGCTAGCTACGCCGTGATAGCTACGCCGTGACGGAGGCCCAGAGCGCGAGCAGCTCCGCCTCGTCGGCGAGGTGGTCGGGCGCGATCACCGTGTCGTCGGCGACGAAGTAGAACACGGCGTCGATGAGCTCGGCCGGCACGCCCTTCCAGCGCGCATAGGCGAGCCGGTAGAGGGCGAGCTGGGTCTGCTTGAGCGCGAGGTCCGCGGCATCCTTGGGCGCCTTGCCCGTCTTCCAGTCGACGATCTGGTAGCCGCGCTCCGTGCGGTAGACGGCATCCAGTTTGCAGATGAACACCTGTTCGTCCAACACCAGGTGGATCTCGACCTCGACGTCTTCCGGCGCCAGGTCGGCCCACGGCGACGCCTCGAAGGTGGCGCGGAGCACCGCGAACTGCTCCTCCTCCGCTCCGTCGCCGCCGAAGCTGTCCGTGTCGTGCTGTTCGAGCTCGAACATGCCGGCGTCGATGAGGTCACCGGATGCCGCGGCGCCGGAGCGCTGCTCCACCCAGCTGTGGAACAGCGTGCCGAGGCGCGTCGCCCGGTACGGCCGCTGCGGCATGGGCCGCCGCAACTGCTCGGCGACGTCCGCAGGCGCGTCAATGAAGTCCTTGAAGCGCGAGGCGGGGATGCGCGTCGGCAGCGCGAGGGCGGCCTTCCCCTGCAAGCGGCGCCTGCGCTCCTCGAGCAGTGCGTCGATTTCGGCGCGCATCCGCTCGGGGATGGGAGCGCCGACCCCGCTCGTCATGGCGGCGCTCGTGAGCTCCGCCGCGCGTGCGACGGCGCCGTGGCGCACGCCGAGCGGCTGCAGCGGCCAGAGTGCGCGCTCGCGGGTCTCGCTGCGCGGGTTCTCCTCCTCGGCAGGCGACGACGGCAGCACGGCCGGGTCGATCAGGCCGGCGACGGCAAGCTCCCGCAGGTATGGGCTCGGCCCACGCGGTGCCTTCTGGTTCCACCACCACGAGCCGCTGAGCAGTAGATCGGACTTGGTGCGGGTGACCGCGACATAGGCCAGCCGGCGCTGCTCCGCGGCGTAGTGTTCGCCGTTCTGCGCCTTGAAATCGGTGACGGCCTCGTCGAACTGGAACTGGTCGTGGACGCCCCGCCATGTGAGCTCCGGCAGCTCGGCCGCGTCGCCCTTGAACTCGAACGGCAGCTCGGCGAACGCCAGCCAGCCTGCCGTGCTGCGCGGCTTGCCCGGCAACTCGTCGTGCACGAGGCGCGGAACGGCGACGACATCCCACTCCAGGCCCTTCGAGCCGTGGATGGTGAGGATCTGCACCGTTCCGGGTTCCGGCTCCTCCTGCCGCGGTGCGAGCCGGTCGCGCTGCTCCGCCTCCTCCAGCCAGCCGAGGAACGCGCCGAGCGAGCTCTGCTCGCTGGCGGCGAGGAAGCCGCTGACGAGTTCGTCGAAGGCCTCGAGGCTGGGCGCCCCGAGCGGGCGGATGCCGTTGGCGGCGACCTCGATGTCGAGCAGCAGCTCCTGCTGCACCAGGGTGACGAGGTCGAGCAGTTCCAGGCCGGCCCGACGGCGGAGCGCGATGAGCTGTTCGCCTGCTTCCTTCAGCCGCGCCAGGCCGATCTCGCTGAAGCCCGTGACGAGGCCGTGGCCGTTGCGGGCACTGACCAGGAAGTCGAGCGCGTCGACGATCGAGCGACCCTCGTCGGCCGAGACGCTGCCGCGCAGCCGCGCGCGCACCTCGTCGCTCAGCTTCGCCAGCTTGTGGTCGCGGGACGCGAGCTCGCCGGCCAGCCGCCCGAGCGCGTGCAGGTCTTTCGCGCCGATGTTCCACCTGGCGCCGGCGAGGACGCGCAGCAGCTCGGAGCCGCGGCTCGGGTCGTGCAGCACGCGGAGCGCAGAGACGAGGTCGACGATCACCGGCTGGTCGAGCAGCCCGGCCAGGCCGAGGACGTGGTACGGAACGCCGCGGGCCCTGAGCGCGTCGGTGAAGACGTCGATCTTGCCGAGGCTGCGGCAGAGCATCGCCGCCGAGCGCTTCTGCGCGCCGTCGCCGGCCTCCGCCCGCTGCGGCGCCAGCCGCGCCGCGAACCAGTCGGCGACCGCCGCCGCCTCGTCTTCGACGGTCTCCTGGAACGTCACGTCGAGCAGGCCGTCGCCGGCGAAGCCCGGCGCAGACAGCGGGGACTTCGGCGGGGCGTCCGCGGCCAGCAGCGTGAACGGGCGGACGATCTCATTCGCGGCAGCCAGCACGGTGCGCGGGTTCCGCCAGCTGATCGAGAGCTCGAAGCGTTCGGCCTGCTGCGCACCCGCGCCAGCGACGTCTGGGCCGCGGAAGTCGGGGCCGAAGCGCGCGAGGTTGGCCGCGCTCGCGCCACGCCAGCCGTAGATCGACTGATCGGGATCGCCGACCGCCATCACGCCGTGCCCGGAGAAGAGCGCAGCCAGCAACCGCGTCTGCACGACGGAGGTGTCCTGGTATTCGTCGAGCAGCACCGCCCGGTAGCGCTCGCGATAGTTGGCGACGACGGACGGGTTGCGGTGGCAGACCTCGAGGGCGAGGGCGACCTGGTCGGAGAACTCGACGTAGCCGCGGCGGCGCTTCTCGGCCTGAAAGCGCTCGGCGAGGTCCAGCAGCGGAGGCAGCGACCCGACGGCGTCCAGTGCGGCGGTGAAGCTCGAGTACGGCGTCTTCTTGCGCCCGGTTCCGCCGATCGGCAGATCGGACATGCCGAGGAACTCGCGCGTCATCGCGTGCACGTCCCGCACGTCGACGACGTTCTCGGCGAGCGCCCTGCTGAGCCCGAGCACCGCGCCCGTGACGGCATCCAGGCGCTTGTCCAGCTCGACGAGGCGCGGGTCGGCCGTGTCGCTGACGACCTGCCTGGCCAACTGCCACGCCGATGCCTCACCGAGCACGACGGCGTCGGGCTCCCGCCCGATCAGCATGGCGTTCTCGCGGTAGATGGTGCTGGCGAAGGAGTTGTACGTCGACACGGATGCCGACTCGAAGATGTCGAACTCGACGTCGGCGATGCCGGCACGCACGAGCTGTTCGACGCGATCCCGGATGCGCACGGCGAGTTCGCCTGCCGCCTTGCGGGTGAAGGTGAGCCCGAGCACCTCCGGCACGGCCGCGTGGCCGTTGGCGAGCAGCCAGACCACGCGGTTCGCCATCGTCTCGGTCTTGCCACTGCCAGCCCCGGCCACGACGATCGCCTGGCCGCTCGGCGCTGCCTCGATCACGGCGATCTGCTCCGGCGTCGGCGGCGGCAGCTCGAGCGCGGCGGCGAGTGCTGCGGCGCCGATCGGCTGCGGCGCGGGAACGAGGGCGAGGACGGGCCCCGTGTCGAGGGTGGCCGCCGTGCCTGCCGCCTGCCCGGTGACGCTCATGCCGACACCGCCGGGACCAGGTGGATGCGGTACTCCCAGCGGGCAAGCGGGTCGTTGAAGTCCAGCTGGGCCGGGCCCTCGAACCGTGCGCCGGAGATGGCGGCGGCCACCCCGCGCAGGCGTTCGCGGAACGCCTCCAGTGCCTCATCGTCCATCGGCTGCTGGGTCCTCTCGCTGAAGCTCTTGCCGCGCACGCCGCTGGCGACGAAGACGAGCTTCGCTCCCCCGGCTTCCGCGTTCTCGGCCGGGATCGCGCCGCTGGCGAAGCCGAGTTGATATGCGGCCAGCTGCGGGTGCTCCGGCATGCTCGCCTGGGTCGGCATCCGCGAGCCCGTCTTGAGGTCGACGATCACGGTCGTGCCGTCTGCCGAGCGCTCGACCCTGTCGACGCTGCCGCGCAGGGTGACGTGGTCGAACTCCACCGTGAAGTTGCCCTCGGCCTGCAGCAGCGTCTTGCTGTCGTCGGCGAAGTCGCCGAGGTACTCGCTGAGCCCGCCGAGCAGCCGCACGGCGCCCCGCTTCTCGCGCTCGGCGAGCCACGGAGCGTCGAAGCGCAGCTCCTTCCACCGTTCAGCGGCCTCCGCCCAGAGCCCGTCAACGCTGAGGTCGGCGTCATCGCGGGTGCTGGCCGTCTCCATCACCGCGTGCACAATCGTTCCGATCGAGGCGGCGAGACCGCCTGGACTGGCCGCGACCGTGTCGACGAACCAGGCGACGGCCGACTTCTCGGCCTTCTCGATCTGCGACGGCGACACGGAGACGGTCGCGCCCTCAGCATCGAGATCGACGAGAGGTTCGCTCGTCGACGGCTCGCGCAGCCCGTACCAGCTCTCCGGGGACGCCCCGGGCACCTGCTCGCTGGCCAGCAGGGCGAGGGCGGATGCCGCGGCGGGCGTGCCCCGCTCGACCAGCTCGCGGCGGAGCGTTCCGACGAGGCCGCGCAGGTGCAGCGGGCGGCCGCGGTGCAGCGGGCTCAGCTCGGGGACGAACGCCATGAATGTGCTCGCCTGCTCGTCGTCGTTGCTCGTGCAGCTGAGCACGAGCTGGCGGTGGGCGCGCGAGGCGGCGAGAGCGAACATGCGCAGCTCGTCGCTGCGCACGGCGGCTCGGTCGTCGGCGTGGCGCGGTGCGGCATCCGCCCCGGCGTCGCCGTCGCGGCCGAGACCCGCCAGCTCCTCGACGAGCTCCGGGTGCAGCAGCGAACCGCGCGGTTTCAGGTTCGGCCAGACGCCCTCCTGCAGGCCGGCGAGCACGACGACGTCGAAATCCTGGCCGACGACGGCGGCCGGCGTGCAGATGAGCACGGCCTCGCCCTCGGCCTGGGGCGCCAGGGAGTCCTCGGGCAGGTCGCTCGCCAGCACATCGGCGATGAACTGCGCGGCAGGCAGCTCCGGGCTCCGCTCCACGAATCGTTGGGCGGCGGCGAAGAGCGCGACGGCCCCGTCGAGCGCGCGGTTGGCCTCGTCGGCGAGCACGCCGGTGCCGCGCGCCTGCTTGCCCCACTCCTTCGCCAGGCCGGCGCCCTGCCAGAGCTGCCAGAGCACCTCCTCGATCGAGCCGCCGTCGCGGGCGATCCGTGTCGCCTCCGCCAGATTGGCTGAGGCCCGAGCCGCCCTGGCGGCCGGTCCGGAGTCGATCGTGGCGAAGCCGCCAGGCACGCTCATCGCCTCGACGAGCAGCTCGTCGCTCGTGCGGTTGCCGTCTCCGGCGAGTTCCTGTTGGCGGAGCGCCAACCGGAGCCGGCGCAGGCCGATGGCGTCGAGGCGCCCGAGCGGCCCGGTGAGGATCTCGACGGCGCGCTCGGCGCTCAGGCTGTCGGAGCCGACGGCGACCGCGGCCGCCGCGAGCAACTGGGCGGCCGCCTGGTCGTCGCGCAGCGCCCGCCTGGCCGTGGCGTTGCGGGTGGGCACGTCGCTCAGCGCCAGGCCGCGCTCCAGGCCGGCGATGTCGCCGCCGGAGCGCACGATGACGGCCATCCGCGACCACGGCATACCGCGCAGCAGGTGGTGTTCGCGCAGCAGCCTGGCCAGCTCCCCGCTCTCCGCGGCGTGCGACGGCGCCTCGATCCGCACCGTCGCCGGGAACTCGGGTGCGGCGTCGTGCGCTGCCGCGGCCAGCGCTGGGGCGAGCTCCGCCCGCCGTTGCACGCCGGCCAGCGCGGTGCCGATGTGGCCGACGACGGAGCCGATCAGGGCGCGCAGCTCCGGCCTGCCGCGGTAGACCGTCGAGAGCAGGAGACGCCGCGCGGCCGGAACCCCGAGGGCGGCGCCGAGATGGCCGAGGATCTCCGAGCGCGCGCCGCGGAACGCGGTGCTGGCGACATCCGGATCGCCGAAGGCCACGACGGCGACGCCGCGCCCGGCGAAGGCCCGCAACAGCGCGATGGTCGAGCCCGTGGCATCCTGCGCGTCATCGACCGCGATCAACCGCAACCCGGCCAGCGCGCCGAGCGTTGCCGCGCCGGCCTGGCCCGGCTCGGCGTTGGCGACACGCACGGCGGCCTCGCTCGAGAGCTCGGCCGAGTCGTACTGGCCGGGCCTGGCCTGCTCTTTGTTGTCGGAATAGGCGTCGAGGAACGCGGCGGCGGCGACCCACTCCGGGTGGTCGTGGGCGCGGCCGAGCTCGGCCAGCCGCGCCACCGAGACGCCGTACTCTGCCGCGCGCATGCTCAACTCGCGCAGCTCGGTGCGGAAGCCGCGCATCTGGCGCACCTCCTCGCCGAGGGGGTGCGGCCAGTCCGGGCCGCTCTGGTCTTCGATGTCGCCGAGCAGCAGCTCGGCGATGATGGCGTCCTGCTCGCCGCCGGTGAGTAGGGTGACGGGCTGGGCGGATGCCGCGCGCACGATCTGGAACGCGACAGAGTTCGCCGTGCGCGCAACGGGCCCGCTGCTCGGAACGCCGAGGCGCACGGCCAGCCGGTCGCGCAGCCGGGTGGCGCTGACACGGTTGGGCGCGATCACGAGCACCTCTTCCGGCGCGAAGCCATGGCCGAGCACCCGATCGGCCACCAGCTCGACGAGGCTGAGCGTCTTGCCGCTGCCCGGCGCACCCAGCACGGCGGCCGTTGCGTCGAGCGGGAGCTCGAGCACTGCACGCTGCGAGGCGTCGAGCTGCGTGGCGTCGACCGGGTGCACCGCTGGTGGTCTGGGCACGAACACGCGCTCGGTCTCTGTCTGCTTGGCCACGCCACAACGCTAGCGCGGCCGACCGACACGTCCCGTCTGCCACGCATTGCGCCACGAGTGAACGGGCGGCGGCGCCACCTCGATCTGTCGTACTCTGGCATCAACGCAAGGAAAGGCGCATTCGGTGGACATTCGCATTGGCATTCAGAACTCTCCCCGTGAGATCAGCTTCGAGACCTCTCAGCCGGTCGCAGAGATCGAGAAGGCCGTGGCGGCTGTGCTCGCCGGCGAGGTGGGATACCTGAAGCTCCGTGACGACAAGGGGAACACCTACATCGTCCCAGCCGCGACCTTCGCCTACATCGAGATCGGCACAGAAGAGAGCCGTCGCATCGGATTCGTGGGCTAATCGTGGAGCTGCTCTTCGTCGCGCTCGGCGGTGCGATCTTCGGACTCGCCGCCCGCTACGCGCTGCCGAACCGGGCCGAGTACGGCGTCGCGCTCGTGCCGGCCATCGGAACAGCGGTGGCAGCGGTCGTCTGGGTCGCCATGACCTGGCTCGGCATGCAGTGGGACAGCGGCTGGATCTGGCTGATCGCGCTCGCGGCCGCGGCCGCCGCCTCGGCCGTCGCAGCGCTGCTGATCGGGCGCGCCCGCGCGGCATCCGATGAGCAGCTGCTCGCCCAGCTGAGCGCGGGCGCCGCAGCCTAGCGACCGCATCGGTTGCTCGCCCTCCGTTGCTCGAGTAGCGGGGCGGTCGCTCGGGCAGCGTTGTTGTCGGCAATTCAGGAAGAATCGTCACCGCTGCCGCGGAATCGCCTGCATCGCTGCCGAACGCGTCACCCTGCCTGAATTACTGGCGGGAGGCGACTCGACCGGCCGCGGGCGCCGCGGCCAGGCTAGCTCGCGCTGAGCTGCTCGCGCACCTGGCGGCGCAGCACCTTGCCGATCAGTGACCGCGGGAGCTCGTCGACCGCCACGATCTGACGTGGCACCTTGTAGGCGCTGAGCCTGCCGCGGCAGTGCTCGCGGAGCGCCGCGACGTCGAGCGTCGCGCCGGACGCGAGCACGACGGCGGCCGTGACGACCTCGCCTCCCCCCGGCGCAGGCAGACCGACGACGGCCGCATCGGCGATGGACTCGTGCGAGAGCAGCGCCTCCTCGACCTCGCTCGGCGCCACGTTGAAGCCGCCGGTGATGATGAGTTCCTTCATCCGGTCGACGATCGTGATGAAGCCGTCGGCCGAGACCGTGACGATGTCGCCTGTGCGCAGCCACGGCGCGCCGCCGTCTGGCGCAGGCAGCAGCACGGCGAGCGTCTCCTCCGGCCGGTTCCAGTAGCCGCTGAAGACCTGCGGGCCGCGCAGCAGCAGCTCGCCCTCCTCACCGACGCCCCTGTCGATGTGCGGGTTCTCCGGGTCGACGACCCGGATCTCGGTGCTCGGGAACGGCACACCGACGGTGCCGGCCCTCCGCGCGGGGCTGAACGGGTTGCCCGCGGCGACCGGCGAGCTCTCGGTCATGCCGTAGCCCTCGACCAGCTGACCGCCCGTCGAGCGCTCCCAGCTCTCCACCGTGCTGAGCGGCAGGTTCATCGCGCCGGAGATGGCGAAGCGGATGCTGCCGAGGCTCACCTTGCGCTTCTCTGCCGCCTTCGCCAGCCGCTCATAGATCGGCGGAACGGCCGGGAGGAATGTGGGCGGGCTGGTGCGCGCGGCATCTAGGACGAGGCCCTCGTCGAACTTCGGGAACAGCACCAGCCTGGCCCCCATGCTCATCGCGAAGGTGAGGCAGAGCGTCAGCCCGTATGCGTGGAACATCGGCAGCACGGCGTAGAAGACCTCGTGGCCCGGACGGAGACCGGGCACCCAGGCCTGGCCCTGCAGCGCGTTGGCACGCAGGTTGCGGTGGCTGAGGATCGCGCCCTTGGGAGTGCCCGTCGTGCCGCTCGTGTACTGCAGCACGGCGGTGTCACCCGCGGCCGGGCGCGGGTGTGACTTCTTCAGGCGGCGCGCCTCGAGCAGGTCCTCCCAGCGCAGCGCGTTCTTGGCCCGCGGCTGCGCGGTCAGTGCGCTTCTGGCCTCGCGCGCCTTGCCGATCGGCAGGCGCAGCGCGATCCGCTTGAGCAGCGGCATCGCCCGGGTGACGTTGACGGCGATGACGTGCTCGACCCCCATGTCGGCCGGGAAGTCGACGACGGTGTCGTGCACCTTGTCCCAGACGATCGCCACGGTCGCGCCGTGGTCCTCGAATTGGTGGCGCAGCTCACTCGGCGTGTAGAGCGGGTTGTGTTCGACGACGATCGCACCGAGGCGCAGCACGGCGTAGAACGCGACGATGTGCTGCGGGCAGTTCGGCAGCACGATGGCCACCCTGTCGCCGTGACTCACACCGAGCTTCCGCAGGCCGTTCGCCGCCCTGGCGATCTGCTCGGCCATCTCGGCGTACGTCGTCGTCTCACCGAAGAATTCCAGGGCGACGGATGCCCGGTTCGCCCGCGCGGAGGCGTCGAGCATGTCGACGAGGCTCTCCTCCGGCACGACCACATCGGCGGGAACACCCTGGGCGTAGGAGCCGAGCCACGGGCGGCTGGAGAAGACTGATGCGGTGGTCATGACGACCTCTCTGGAATGCGGCCGTGACGCTGGGCCGTCAGGCGGTGAGGCCGAGCCCGTCCATGCGGCGGGTGTGCGCGGCAATGAGCTCGGTGAAGACGGGTTCGATGGTGGCCTCTGCCGCGTGGTGCGCCGGCGTTCCCGGCGAGTCGACATCGGCCAGGGCCGAGCGGGCGACGAGGAGAGTGTCGCCGACGAGACGGCGCCCCCACATCGCCAGGCTGGACGCGAGCACCGCGTCGGCGGCGATCGACGCCCGCAGCATGGTGGCGAGATCCTCCGCCCCGGCATCCTTCGACAACAGCGTGGCGACCCGCTTGCCGACGTCGCCGCCGATGCCGCGGGCGAGCTGCTCGAAGAAGTCCCCGAGCATGCCGCCGCTCAGATAGCAGGTGAGCAGGAGCTCGTGCCAGTCGGAGCTGGTCGCGAGGGTGCGGTAACGCTCGAGGGCGTCGGCGAACGGGCGCATGTGCTCGTCGGGGTCGGCGTGCAGCGAGCGGATCTCGGCGACCAGTGCGTGCTGCGTCGCCAGCACCTGCGACGTCGCGTAGCTGATGCGCTGCTTGATCTCGAAGCTCGGGGCGACGGCCAGCGCGCGGGCCAGGTTCTCGGCCACCTCGAGGTTCAGCGCCGCGGCCTGGCCGAGGAACGGCAACAGTTCCGGCGTGTACTCAGCGAAGTCGATCTTGGTCGCCGAAGACTCACCACGGGGCTTGAGCCGCGGCAACTCCACACGAAGCTTGTTCCGAGAGAACCATGAGACCACGAGTTCAGCTTAGGGCGTGCGCGGGCGACAGGCGGTGGGTGACAGGCCACGGGCCCCGGCGTAGACTGCGCGGGAAAGCGGCTGGGCCGATGCCGCTCATGACCGTAGCGGGCTCGCTGACGGCGGGACGCACACCATGAACCCCTCGACTGTGAGCCCGCGTGCTCGCTGCCTTCGATCAACGATTCGATCAAGGAGGTCACCATGTCCAGTCTCGTTCGCAAGAGTCTCGACACACCAGATGAAACACGACCATTCGAGGCCGAAGCCGGCCAGCTGCAACTCATCAACACCGATCAGGGCCCCGTCGGACGTGCCACCTTCCAGCCGGGATGGCGCTGGTCGGAGCACGTGAAGCCCATCGCGAAGACCGACAGCTGCCAGGCCAATCATGTCGGCTACGTCATCGCGGGACGCATGAAGGTCGTGATGGATGACGGCGAGGAGATGGAGTACGAGCCGGGAGACTACGCGAGCATCGCACCGGGCCACGATGCCTGGACGATCGGCGATGAGCCGTGTGTGTTCCTGGATTGGCAGGGCTACGGCGACTTCGCGAAGCGCTGAGTCGCGGCATCCTCGGAATGGATTGTGTTCGGCCAGCGCGGCGTCAGGCGGCCACCCAGACACGCCGCGCTAGGCTGGAGGCATCCCGCGGGCGATGGATCCGCGGTCGTGCGCCTGAGCAACCAAGGGCGCATCCTCTTGAACGCAGTACTGACAGGCCTTAACACGTGACTACATTTTCAGATCTGACCATTGAACAAGACATGGTCGACGCCCTCGCTTCGAAGGGCATCATCGAACCGTTCCCCATTCAGGAGCAGACGATCCCACTGGCACTGACCGGCCAGGACATCATCGGTCAGGCGAAGACCGGAACGGGCAAGACCTTCGGATTCGGCCTCCCGCTCATCCAGCGCCTCGGCCTGAACCCGGAGCCCGGCGTGCAGGCACTCATCGTCGTGCCGACCCGCGAGCTCTGCGTGCAGGTGGCCCAGGACCTCGAGCTGGCGACATCCAACCGCGCGACCAACATCGTCGCGATCTACGGTGGCAAGGCCTACGAGGGCCAGATCGAAGAGATCAAGGCCGGCGCCCAGATCGTCGTCGGCACGCCCGGCCGTCTGCTCGACCTGGCGTCGCAGCGTCTGCTCGACCTCGGCAAGGTGCGCGAGATGGTGCTCGACGAGGCCGACAAGATGCTCGACCTCGGCTTCCTCTCCGACATCGAGAAGCTCTTCGCCAAGACCCCGGAGAACCGCCACACCATGCTGTTCTCCGCGACGATGCCCGGCCCGATCGTGGCACTGGCCCGCCGCTTCATGAGCAAGCCGATCCACATTCGTGCGACAGACCCCAACGAGGGCCTCACGCAGGCGAACATCAAGCACGTCATCTACCGCGCGCACTCGCTCGACAAGGACGAGGTCGTCGCCCGCATCCTGCAGGCGGAGGGCCGCGGCAAGACCGTCGTCTTCACCCGCACCAAGCGTGCGGCCGCCAAGCTCGTCGAGGAGCTGAACGACCGCGGCTTCAACGCCGCCGCCGTGCACGGCGACCTGAACCAGGACCAGCGCGAGCGCGCCATGGCCGCGTTCAAGGCAGGCAAGAAGGACATCCTCATCGCCACGGATGTCGCCGCACGCGGCATCGACGTCAACGACGTGACCCACGTGATCAACCACACGGTGCCGGACGACCACGACACCTACCTGCACCGCGCGGGCCGCACCGGCCGCGCAGGCAAGACCGGCATCGCCGTGACCTTCGTGGACTGGGACGACCTGCACAAGTGGGCGCTCATCAACCGCGCGCTCGAGATGAACCAGCCTGAGCCGGTCGAGACGTACTCCTCCTCGCCGCACCTCTTCACGGACCTCGACATCCCGGCCGGATCCAAGGGCCGCCTCAAGCCGACCCCGATCAAGGAGCGCGCTCCGCGTGACGGCGCTTCGGATGCCGGTCGCGGCGGCCGCTCTGGCTCGTCCCGCGGCGGTTCCTCTCGTGGCGACTCGTCGGCGACGGCTGGCGCTCCCGCCGGCGAGACTGCGACGCGCAGCAGCCGCTCGCGTCGCCGCACCCGCGGCGGAGAGGGCGCGGCCGCAGCGGCCGGCACCTCCACCGCCGCAGCAGCGCCGACCGGCGAGAGCACCGGCACCGCGACGGTCGCCGCGATCGCCGACCCGTTCCAGGCACCGGGCCACCCGGCATCCGGCGTGCACGACGGCGGCGGACACGAGCACCACGACGGCAACAGCGCCCCGCGCCGCCGCAGCCGCAACCGCTCGCGTCGCAGCGCCCCCAGCGCCGAGTAGCAGCACAGCAAGTGAGAGAGCCCGTCGAGATCTGATCTCGGCGGGCTCTCTCTGTCGGCGGCCACAGCCACGCTGGTCGAGTAGGCCGTCTACGGCCGTATCGAGACCGAGGTCCGTGCGAAGGCTCCGACCCGCGAGGTCTCGATACGCTCGTTCCTCGCTACTCGACCAGCGGGCGGTTTCGACAGGCTCAACCGGCGGGGCCGGCTCAGCCAGCGGGCGGTTTCGACGGGCTCGGTCGGCGGGGCAAGCTCAACCGGCGGGGCGGGCTCAACCGGCGGGCGCGCTTAGTCGGGATAGACCGGCTCGCTGCCGGTTGACTCGGCGATGATGCGCTCCAACACCTCCGGCGCCGTCGTGTTCTCGCCGAGCCGGTTGGGCTTGCCGTCGCCGTGGTAGTCGCTGGATCCGGTCACGGCTAGGCCGAACTTGTCGGCCAGCGCGTGCAGTCGCTTCTTCGCGTCCGGCAGGTTCTCGCGGTGGTCGATCTCCAGGCCGAACAGCCCGGCGTCGGCGAGTCGCTTCAGCTCGGCCTCCGGCACCACGTGCTCGGCGCCGCGGGTGCCGGGGTGCGCGAGCACCGGCACTCCCCCGGCCTCGCGCACGAGGCGAACACCGGTCAGCGGGTCAGGCGCGTAGTGCGGCTTGGCGTAGCCCCGCTTCCAGTGCAGGATGCCTGCAAAGGCCTCGGAGCGGGTCGGCGCGTGCCCCCTGGCGACGAGGGCGTCGGCGATGTGCGGCCGCCCGATCGTCGCGCCCTCCGTCGACTGCGCGAGTACGTCGTCCCAGCTCAGCGCGAAGTCGCGGCCGATGTGCTGCACGATCTCCTCCGCCCTGGTGAGCCTGGCCTGGCGGATGCGGGCCGTCTCGGCGACGAGGGCTGCATTGCCAGGGTCGAAGAGGTACGCGAGCATGTGCACGCTCGCGTACTGGACCCGGGTGGAGAGCTCCATGCCGGGGATCAGCGTGATCCCGGCCTGCTTGGCCGCGGATGCCGCCTCGACCCAGCCGGCGGTCGAATCGTGGTCGGTCAGCGCCACGGTGCCGATCCCCGCCTCCAGCGCGGCCCGCACGAGCTGGCTCGGCGTCTCGGTTCCGTCCGAGACGCTCGAGTGCGCGTGCAGGTCGATGGGGCCGCGAAAACGCCGAGAATTCATTCCACCATGGTAGTTCTGCGTGCCGTGCCCGGGAGTCGGCAGCCTCTCCGCAGGAAGCTCACCTAAGGTGGACGAGCCATGCTCACTCGCCTTCTCAGCGCCGTCATCGTGCTCGCCGCAGCCCTCGGGCTGCTCGTTCTCGCGTGGCCGCAGCTGTTCGGCCTGGAGAACACGTGGATGATCGCGCAGATCGTGTCGTTCCGCGGTGTGCTCGTCGTTGCTGCGGCGGCCGGCGTCCTCGTGATGCTGCTGCTCGGCGTCATCCGCCCGCTCCGGAGGCTCACCGGCACCCTCGCCGTGTTGTTGCTCGTCTTCGGTGCGGCCAACGTCGGGATCCTCGCCGTGCGCGGCACGAACCAGGGCGATGTATCGCTCGCGACGGCCGGGGCCGACGAGTCGATCACGGTGCTGAGCTGGAACACGCAGGGCGAGGAGCCCGGCGTCGACGCCATCGTGAAGCTGGCCCTCGAGAGCGGCGCGGACATCGTCGCCCTGCCGGAGACGACCGACGAGCTCGGCACGGAGGTCGCCCTGGCGATGAAGGAGGGCGGCCGACCGATGTGGGTCTGGACGCTCAACTTCAACGACTGGTACAAGGCGCGCTCGACGGCCCTGCTGATCAGCCCCGATCTCGGCGAGTACACGCTGGCCTCCGCACCCGGCGCCGGCCCGCCTGGCAACACCAACGTGTCGCCGACCGTCGTCGCGACGCCAGTGAACGGTGTCGGCCCGACGATCGTCGCCGTGCACGCCGGATCCCCGATCGAGGGTGCGATGAGCGCGTGGCAGAGCGACCTCGACTGGCTGGCCGAGCAGTGCGATGCGCCCGACGTGATCATGGCGGGCGACTTCAACGCGACGATCGACCACATGGCCTCCCGCGGCATCGACGGCGGAACGCTCGGCCGCTGCACGGATGCCGCGCTCTCCGCCGGCAGCGCGGCCCTCGGCACCTGGCCGACCGATGTGCCCCCACTGCTCGGGGCGCCGATCGACCACGTCCTGGCGACGGACAACTGGCGCATCGACGCCTTCCGCGTGCTCGATGATGTCGACGGCGCCGGCAGCGACCACCGCCCGCTGCTGGCCCGCTACGTGCCGACGGACTCGTAGTCCCCACCCAGCCAGCGATGCCAGAATGGGGGCATGGAGAACGCCAACATCAGCACGGATGCCGCAGGCACCGACACCATCGACGCCAGCCCGATCCCGAGCGAGACCAGCCCGAACGCGAACCGCTCGACGACACCGAGTTCTGAGGGGTTCAAGGCCTACATCGGCAGCGGCTGGGCCGAGCGCACCGACGCGCTCCCCGCCGCCCGCGAGCAGGCCGCGTTCGCCGCGGCACGCCGCGCGACGCTCTCCGCGCGCTTCACCGGCCAGCGCCTGATCGTCCCGGCCGGAAGCCCGAAGCAGCGCTCGAACGACACCGACTACCCGTTCCGCGCACACTCCGCGTTCGCCCACCTCACCGGTTGGGGCGCCGACGCCGAGCCAGAGGCCGTTCTCGTGTTCGAGCCAACGGTCGCCGGCCACGACGCCACCCTGTACTTCCGTGAGCGCGCAGGACGCGACTCGGAGGAGTTCTACCACAACCCCGCGATCGGCGAGTTCTGGATCGGCGCCCGCCCGTCGCTGGCGCAGGTGGCATCCGACCTCGAGCTGGCCACACGCGGCATCGCCGAGCTCGACGCCGTCTACGCCGCCGTCGACGCCAGCACCCTCGTGCTGCGCGAGGCAGACCCGGCCGTCACCGAGCGCGTCGACTCCGCCCGTCTCCGTTTCGCGGCCGAGGCTGCGCTGAGCACGAACGCCAGCGACTCCCCCTTCAGCATCGAGGTCGGCAGCGAGCACGAGCCGGATGCGCTGCTCGCCGAGGTCGTCAGCGAGATGCGCCTGGTCAAGGACAGCTACGAGATCGCCCAGATGCGTCTCGCCGTCGACGCCACCGAGCGCGGCTTCAACGACGTGATCGCCGACTTCCCGCGCATCTCGGCGCACCCGCGCGGCGAGCGCATCGTCGACGGCGTGTTCTACACGCGCGCCCGCCTCGACGGCAACGCCCTCGGCTACGACACGATCGCGGCATCCGGCCCGCACGCCACGATCCTGCACTGGACCCGCAACGACGGCCCGGTGCGCTCCGGCGAGCTCATGCTGCTCGACGCCGGCGTCGAGGTCGACAGCCTGTACACCGCCGATGTCACGCGTACCCTGCCGATCAACGGCACCTTCAGCCCGGTGCAGCGGATGATCTACGAGGCCGTCCTGGATGCCGCTGACGCCGCCCTGGCGATCGTGAAGCCCGGCATCATCTTCCGCGAGGTGCACGCCGCGGCCATGAAGGTCATCGCCGAGCGCACCGCCGAGTGGGGCCTGCTGCCCGTCACGGCGGAGGAGGCGCTCCTGCCAGACAACCAGCACCACCGCCGCTACATGGTGCACGGCACGAGCCACCACCTCGGCATCGACGTCCACGACTGCGCCCAGGCGCGCCGCGACATGTACATGGATGGCGTCATCGAGGAGGGCATGGTCTTCACGATCGAGCCCGGCCTGTACTTCCAGAGCGACGACGAGACGGTCCCGGCCGAGTTCCGCGGCATCGGCGTGCGCATCGAGGACGACATCCTCGTGACGGCAGACGGCGCCGAGAACCTCTCGGTTGGCATCCCCCGCACGGCCTCCGCCGTCGAAGCGTGGGTGCAGGCAGGCGGCTGGAGCTAGAGCTCGCATTCGCAGGGCCGCGTTCGCGGCCCGCTTGAGTTGCCGTGGCCCGGGGTATTCCCCGGGCCACGGCACTTTAAGAGGGCCGCGACGGATGCCGCGGCAGCCGCGCGACAGCGCGGCGGGCAGCCCGGCGTGTCGGCATGGGCAGTCACCGCGCGCCACTAGCGTCTTCCCATGACGAAATGGGGACGAGTCTTCACGGCGGCCATCGTGCTCGTCGTGGCCGCGACGGTGAGCGGTTGCAGCGAGCAGAGCGCTCCGGCAGCAGAGCCAACTGCGGCGGCGCCGACGGCGACTGCGTCGGAGACCGCGACACCGAGCGCCGCTCCGTCGCCGACTCCGGTGCCCGCGCCGACTGAGTTGGACCCGGCCGATTACGCTCCAGTCGACTTCGGGCAGGGGGTGGTCTTCACTTCTCCGGCACGCGATCTGGCCTGCGGCATCGTCACGCTGAGCGGCGAGCCGGACAGTGCTGTGTGGGGCTGCAGAATCGGCGAGGACAAGGAGTGGGAGTTTCCCGACTCTGACCCATCCGACTTCTGTTACGACTCGCAGGTCCCGTGCGGCTTCGGCATCGAAGCGACGGGATCCGGTGAGCCGCACCCACGCAAGCGCGGCGATGCCGCATTCGAGAGTGAGTACTCAGAGACGTCTCTCGCGCTGCCCATCGGCTCATCCGTCGGCTACGACAATGTCGTCTGCACGTCGACGGAGGCCGGCATCTCCTGCGCCCACGCTCTGAGCGGGCACGGTTTCACGATCTCGACGTCCGTCAACGACATCTGGTGACTCGCCCCGGCGCGCGCGGCGCGCGCCGCCGAGCCGCCACCACGCCAGCAACGGGCCGGCTCTCGCTCGCGCCGAGCGGGAGGCCAGCCTAGGCGCCCGGCGGCGTCTGCTGCGTCGGAGTCGAGTCGCCGCCGGCATCCGTGCCGCTCGGCGGCTCGGTGTGAGCGGCGGCGGGCGGAACGGCGACGGGCTCCGCCACGGTCTCGCCGCGCAGGAGGTTGCGCGCCCTGTGCACGAGTTCGCCGGGTGCCAGCACGGTGTAGCTCACCGCGATGACCTGCATCACCGAGCTGAAGTCGCGCCGTTTGCGCTTGATCGAGTAGTTGACGAGGCCGAAGAGCATGCCGAATCCGGCACCGATCAGCAGCGCGGCGAAGATCATCGGCGTGCTCTCACCGCTCGGCGAGAAGATGAAGAGGATGAGCCCGAGGAAGATGCCGAGCCAGGCCCCGGATGCCGCGCCGCCGATGGCCGCACGGCCGTAGCTCATCTTGCCCGTGACGAGCTCGACGCTCTTCAGGTCGTTGCCGATGATCGCGAGCTGCTTCACCGGGAAGTCAGCACGGGCGAGCGCGTCGACGGCGCTCTGCGCCTCGGCGTAGCTGGAGTAGTTCTCGACGACCTCTCCCTGCGGCAGCACCGGGTAGCGGCCGCCACCACGGGCGGCACGGTTGGCACTGAATGGGGTCTGAGAACTCATGCCCTCATTCTCCCATGTGGGCCTGAAAACCCCGTGGGTGGCCTAGATTTGAGAGGTGAGTGCCAACAGAGTTTTCGTCGCCCGTCTGGCAGGGTGCACCGTCTTCGACCCCGCGGGTGACCGCGTGGGCAAGGTGCGCGACGTTCTGGTTGTGTATCGCAAATCGGATCCGCCCCGCGTCGTCGGCCTTATCGTTGAGATTCCCGGCCGTCGCCGCGTCTTCATGGAGATCGGCCGCGTCAGCAGCATCGGCAGCGGCCAGATCATCACCGACGGCCTCATCAACGTCCGTCGCTTCGAGCAGCGCGGCGGCGAGGTGCGCGTCATCGCCGAGATGCTCGGCCGCAAGGTGAGCTTCATCGACGGCTCAGGCGAGGCGACCGTCGAGGACGTCGCGATCGAGGAACAGGGCCAGGACCAGAGCGAATGGGCGATCAGCCAGCTCTTCGTGCGCCGGCCGAAGACGAGCCCCTCCCCCTTCGCCAAGGGGGCGACGGCCTTCGCCAACTGGTCGGATGTGCGCGAGACGGTCACGGCCGGCGAGGCGCAATCGGCCGAGCACCTGATCGCCACCTACTCCGAGCTGAACCCGGCCGACCTCGCGTCGACCCTGCTCGACCTGCCGACGGAGCGCATGTTCGAAGTCGCGGGCGAGCTCCCGGACGACCGCCTGGCCGATGTGCTCGAGGAGATGCCGGAGGTCGAGCAGATCGGCATCCTGGCCACCCTCGGCGACGCCCGCGCCGCCGATGTCCTCGACCACATGCAGCCGGATGACGCGGCCGACCTGATCGCCCAGCTGCCAGAGGAACGCGGCGAGACGCTGCTCGAGCTGATGGAGCCGGAGGAGGCTGAGGATGTGCGCTTCCTGCTCTCCTACGCCCCGGACACCGCCGGCGGTCTGATGACGCCGGAGCCGATCATCGTCTCGGCCGACGCGACCGTCGCCGAGGGCCTCGCGCTGATCCGCCGGCACGACCTCGCGCCCGCGCTCGGCGCCGCGATCTGTGTGACGCTGCCGCCGTTCGAACCACCGACCGGTCGCTTCCTCGGCATGGTGCACTTCCAACGGATGCTGCGCTATCCACCGCACGAGCGCCTCGGAACCCTGCTCGACCAGGGCCTGGAGCCGGTCACGGCCGACACCTCTGCGGCCGAGGTCAGCCGCATCCTCGCCAGCTACGACCTCGTGTCGGTTCCCGTTGTCGATGAACACCACCGACTCGTCGGGGTGGTGACCATTGACGATGTCCTCGACTATCTGCTCCCGGCTGACTGGCGAAGTCATCCCGACGACAACGACGACGTAGCCGTGCGCGCGGCCGCGCGCGCCAAGCTTGAAACGGGCAGCATCCTGCTGCCGAGCGACACGACGGGACGGAGGACGGGCAATGGCACGAGCTAACAAGAGCGACGTCCGCCTCGACTCCCCCAAGGGCCTGCGCGGCCCGGCGATCACCGCCCGCGACAAGGCGGCCAGCCGCGACCGCTTCGGCCGCTTCACCGAGGCGATCGCCCGCGGCATGGGCACGCCGGGCTTCCTCGCCGGCCTCTCGCTGTTCTGCCTGGTCTGGCTCGGCTTCAACACCTGGGGTCCAGAGGAGTGGCGCTTCGACTCCGCAGCCATCGGCTTCACGGCACTCACCCTGATCCTCTCGCTGCAGGCCTCATACGCCGCACCGATGATCCTGCTCGCGCAGAACCGCCAGGACGACCGCGACCGGGTGCAGATCGAGCAGGACAGGCAGCGCGCGGAGCGCAACCTCGCCGACACCGAGTACCTCGCCCGCGAGGTCGTCGCCCTCCGGCTGTCGATCTCCGACATGGCGTCGAAGGACTTCATCCGATCGGAGCTGCGCAGCCTGCTCGAGCAGCTCGACGAGCGCGAGGCCGCCGCTGCCAAGGCCCAGCATGAGAGCGGCACGGAGAACGGGACGCGGGATGCCGGCAACTCCTGAGCAGCTCCGCGAGGCGCTGGCCCGGGTGATCGACCCGGAGATCCGCAAGCCCATCACGGAGCTCGACATGGTCGGCGCGCTCAGCGTCGACGGTGCCGGGCGCGCGCACGCCGTCCTCAAGCTGACGATCATCGGATGCCCGGCCGCCCGCCGCATCGAGGATGACGCGCGCAGCGCGCTCGAGGCCGTCGTCGGCGCCGGCAACGCCGAACTGGAGATGGCCGTGATGACCGTCGAGGAGCGCAAGGCGCTCACCACGAAGCTGCAGGGCACCGGCGCCCGCACGATGCCGTTCACGGCCGACGCGCTCACGCGTGTCTTCGCCGTCACCAGCGGTAAGGGCGGCGTCGGCAAGTCGACGCTCACCGCGAACCTCGCAGTCGCCCTCGCGGCGAAGGGCCTTCGCGTCGGGCTCCTCGACGCCGACGTCTACGGTTTCTCGATCCCGGCCATCCTCGGCCTGACCGAGCAGGTCCCGGGTGCTGCAGCCGGCACCATGCGCGCCGTGAAGCCGACCCGCGTCGGCGAGATGATCCTGCCTCCGGTCGCACACGGCGTCAAGGTGATCTCGATCGGCATGTTCGTGGAGGACGCATCGGCGGCCGTCGCCTGGCGCGGACCGATGCTGCACCGCACGATGACGCAGTTCCTCACCGACGTCTACTTCGGCGACCTCGATGTGCTGCTGCTTGACCTGCCGCCGGGGACCGGCGACGTCGCGATCTCGATCGGCCAGCTGCTGCCGCACGCCGAGGTGCTCGTCGTCACGACGCCGCAGCCGGCCGCCGCCGACGTTGCCGAACGCAGCGGCGTCGTTGCCAGGCAGACCGGGCAGAGCGTGTTCGGCGTGATCGAGAACATGGCCGGCCTCGCGCAGCCGGACGGCAGCGTGCTCGAGCTCTTCGGCTCCGGCGGCGGCGACGAGGTCGCCCGCCGGCTGAGCGCCTCGCAGCCGGATGGCGCCGGCCCCGTGCCCGTGCTCGCCCGCATCCCGCTCAGCATCGCGCTGCGTGTGGGTGGAGACGCCGGCGAGCCGATCGTGCTGAGCGACCCTGCCGACCCGGCCAGCCAGGCCATTCTGCGGGTCGCGGATGCCGTCGCAGGCAGCGGTCGTGGCCTCGCCGGCCGCGCGCTGCCGTTCAGCGTTGGCTGATCCGCCGCCTCGGCTGCACCACAGGCTCGACACCGCCACCGCCACCGTCTCCGCCCCGGCCTCGACTGTGCCTTCTCCTGGGCCAGTGATTCACGGATCCGCTCAGGGCTTCGCGTGCGTCGCTGCTCCTTCGTCGCTGCGCCGCTCGCTCAAGCCAGCGTGCACAAACGCGCCCCACGCCGTATCGAAACCGAGGCCGCACCGAGGCGACTCCGAGACTGCACCAGCAGCGCTTGCGGTACCTGAGACTGCCTGGGGTTGGGCTGCCGCCTTTCGCGACGCTGCGCGTCGCGCTGGCTCGAGGGAGCAGCCGAGGAACGAGGCCGCCCCCAAAGCCCTGAGCCGTATCGAAACCGAGGCCGCACCGAGGCGACACCGAGACGGCACCAGCATCGCTTGCGGTTCCTGAGATTGCCTGGGGTTTGGCTGCCGCCTTTCGCGACGCTGCGCGTCGCGCTGGCTCGAGGGAGCAGCCGAGGAACGAGGCCGCCCCCGAAGCCCTGACACCGCGTGAAACCCCCGCTGGTTGAGTAGGCCGTCCACGGCCCTATCGAAACCGAGGCCGCACCGCGGCGACTCCGAGACCGCACCAGCATCGCTTGCGGTTCCTGAGGTTGCCTGGGGTTTGGCTGCCGCCTTTCGCGACGCTGCGCGTCGCGCTGGCTCGAGGGAGCAGCCGAGGAACGAGGCCGCCCCCGAAGCCCTGACACCGCGTGAAACCCCCGCTGGTTGAGTAGGCCGTCCACGGCCGTATCGAAACCGAGGCCGCACCCCAGCCGCACCGAGGCGACACCGAGACCGCACCAGCATCGCTTGCGGTTCCTGAGGTTGCCTGGGGTTTGGCTGCCGCCTTTCGCGACGCTGCGCGTCGCGCTGGCTCGAGGGAGCAGCCGAGGAACGAGGCCGCCCCCGAAGCCCTGACACCGCGTGAAACCCCCGCTGGTTGAGTAGGCCGTCCACGGCCGTATCGAAACCGAGGCCGCACCCCAGCCGCACCGAGGCGACACCGAGACCGCACCAGCATCGCTTGCGGTTCCTGAGATTGCCTGGGGTTTGGCTGCCGCCTTTCGCGACGCTGCGCGTCGCGCTCAGGGCTCGACGAGTCGGGCGATCAGCTCGGTGAGCAGCGGCTCGGCCACCGCTGGTGGCAGCGCTTCGACGAGCGCGAGGAACGGCGCGAGCCGATCAGGCAACGCTCCCGCTCCGGCGTCCGCCGCATCCGCAGCTCCGGCATCCTGCGCACCGGGCGCCAGCCCGATGCCGCTCAGCATCGCGTAGGCCGTCGCCGCGTCGAGGGTCTCCGGCAGGGATCCGCCGAGGGCCGCACCGAGCGACCCCAACAGCGGCCCGACGTCGACGTGTGGCACGCCGCGCACCTCATCGGCGGCTGTGACCAACGCCGCCGACAGCTCTGGCAGCCGCGACTCGGTCACGGGTGTCACCGTGAGGTGCGCCGTCGCGGGCAGCCATGCGCCGCCGGGTCTGGTGGTCCCGGCCTGGTCGAAGCCCGGCTGCAGCTGCAGCTGCCAGCCGTGCGTGCGCGCCTGGTCGGCCCAGTGGTGCGGGTCGACGCGGCGCTCGGCCGGCACGGTCTCGTCGGCGGTGACGGCGATCGCCGGCCCCGTCGGCTCCCCGACGACGCGCAGTCCGTCGATGCCGCGGATCACGTCGAGCAGCGTCGCGGTCGCCCTGGCACAGCTCGCCGTCAGTTCGGCGAAACCGCTCTGCCCGAGCGTCTGCGTGATCGCCCACGCCGCGGCGAGCGCCGCTGCCGACTTCGAGCCGAGCAGCGTCGAGTTGACGACCGGGTAACCGGGCCAGCCGGTCGTCGCGAAGTACTGCTTGCGCTGCCGGTCGCGGCCGCGCTGCAGCAGCACCGACGCCCCCTTGGGCGTGTAGCCGTACTTGTGCAGATCGGCGGAGAGGCTCGTCACACCCGGCAGCTGCATGTCCCAGCTCGCCGCGTCCAGGCCCGGCCACCACGGCAGCACGAAGCCGCCGAAGCAGGCGTCGACGTGGCAGCTGATCCCGGCCGCCGCCGCGAGCGCAGACACCTCCGCGATCGGGTCGATCACGCCGTGGGGGTAGCTGGGCGCGCTGAGCACGACGAGGGCGACGTCGTCGGCGTCTGCCAGCAGCGCGGCGAAGTCGGCGACGGCAGGCAGGCCGGATGCCGGATCCACCGGCACCAACTCGAGCCGCAGCCCGAAGTACTCGGCCGCCTTGTGGAAGGCCGCGTGCACGGAGCTGGCCGCGATGATGCGCGGAACGGTCGCCCGGTGGTCGACGCCCCTGGCCGCGGCATCAGCACGCCAGATCTCCCTGGCCGTCTTGACGGCGAGCAGGCAGCTCTCGGTTCCGCCGCTCGTGACGGTGCCGACGACGGCGTCGTCACCGTGGAACACCGCACGGGCGAAGCCGACGATCTCGCGCTCCATCACCGCGACCGAGCTGAAGGTCGTGGGGTCCAGGGCATTCACCGGTTGCACGGCGCGCACCGCGGCGGCGGCGAGCGCGTCGATCTCGGCGATGCCCGAATCGTAGACGTAGGAGAGCACGCGGCCGCCGTGCGTCGGCGCATCCGCGGCGCGCAGCGCGTCGAGGCGCTCAAGCACCGCCCCTGATTCCTGTTCGAACTCCATGCTCACGCCAGTGCCTCCGCTTCGATGTCACTCCGGTCAATGTCGCCTCGTCGCAGCGCGTAGCGCCGCAACGTCAGGAGGCTGAGCGCGATGAGCGCCGCCGGCAGCACGCTGAAACTCAGCACGATGCCGGCCACGGCCGCCTCGCCTTGCACGACGCTCGTCGTGCCGACGCTCTCGGTGTAGCCCGTCAGCGCGAGCATGAGCGTGAGCGCCGTCGCGCCGAGCGCCATGCCGATCGTCTCGCCGGCCGTCCAGACGCCACTGAAGGTCCCGGCCTGGCCGTCGCCGTGCGTTGCCGCATCGTGCGAGATCACGTCGGGCAGCATCGCCATCGGCAGCGACTGCATGCCCGCGTAGCCTGCCCCGGCGAGGGCGACGGGGAGGTAGACCCAGCTGCCCGGCGCCCACAGCATCGCGGTCAGCGCCAGCGCCGCGACGCCGAAGAGCATGCTGGCCAGCACGAAGCCGCGCTCCTTGCCGATGCGGCGGGCGATGACGCCCCAGAGCGGCGCGCAGAACAGCGCAGGCGCGATCAGGGCGACGAAGAGCAGGGTGAGCGCGTCCTCGGAGTGCAGCACCCACACGGCGACGTAGTTCGCCCCTGCCAGCATCACGCCGGTCGCGAGGCCCTGCAGCATGAACGTCGCCAGCAGCGCCCGGAACGGCTGCGAGCGGCGCAGCACGGCGATGCCGGCCGCGTAGTGCCGACGGATGCCGCCAGAGGGCTCGGCCGGCGCCGCGACGACGACGCCGCGCGGTGCGACCCGGGAGGCCAGGAGCATCCCGATGCCGATCACGACTCCGGCGACGATCGCCATCAGCAGGTAGCCGAGGTACTCGTTGTCGCCGCCGAGGTTGCGCAGCATCGGCCCGCCAGCGCCGAACAGCAGGATGGAGAAGGTGAGCACGACGACCCGCCAGGTGAGCAGCCGGGTGCGCTGGTCGTAGCCGTCGGCGATCTCGGCCGGCAGCGCGATGTACGGCACCTGGAACAGGCTGAAGGCCGTCGCGGTGAGCACGAAGGCCAGCAGCACCCAGACACCGGATGTCGCGGCGGGCAGCCCGGCCGGAACGGCGAAGGTCAGCACGAAGAACAGCGGAAGCAGCAGCGCACCGGCGCGCATGAAGCCGCGGCGGGAGCCGCTCCGGCGCAGCGCGCTGTCGCTCCGCGCACCGATGACCGGGTCGATGATGACGTCCCAGATCTTGGCCACCGTCACGAGCACGCCCGCGAGTAGCGCACCGATGCCGAGGGTGTCCGTCATGTAGAACACGAGCACGAGGCCGGGCAGCGTCGCGAAGCCGCCCGTGCCGAGTGAACCCAGGGCATAGCCGACGACTGTTCTGCGGGAAAGGGCGCGCTCCGTTGCGGTCATTCCGGCAGTGTACAGAGCCGCGGATCCTTCCGGCGACAGAACTGGGTCAACTGACCTAGAATGGCGCTCATGTCTGCCTCTCCGCTGCACCCGAGCTTCATCGCCGAACTCGATCGCGACCTCGTCGCCACCTCCGGAACGACGCGCGCCGTGACCGCGCCATTCACCGGGGAGGTGCTCCATGAGCTGCCGCACAGCAGCGTCTCCGACGTCTCCGACGCGTTCGCGCGTGCAAGGATGGCGCAGCTCGCCTGGGCCCGCGCCGGCTTCGCACACCGCCGCGCGGTGCTGCTGCAGGCGCACGACAATGTGCTCGAGCGTCGCGAGGCGCTGCTGGACGTGCTGCAGTCCGAGACCGGCAAGACGCGCGGCCAGGCCTTCGAGGAGTTCTTCCAGGTGTTGAGCGTCACCCGCTACAACGCCCTCGCCGCACGCCCTGTACTCCGCGGCGAGCGCCGCCGTGGCGGCATCCCGACCGTCGTCTCCACCCGCGTGCGCTACAAGCCCAAGGGCGTCGCCGGCGTGATCACGCCGTGGAACTACCCGCTCAGCCTCGCCGCCATGGACGTCGTTCCCGCCCTCGCCGCCGGCTGCGGCGTCGTGCAGAAGGCCGACGACCAGGGCGCGCTCAGCATCCTCGCCGTCCGCCAGGCGTTCATCGACGCCGGCGTGCCGCGCGCCCTCTGGGCCGTCGTCGCGGGCGACGGCGCCGAGATCGGAGGGGCCGTCACCGATGAGGCCGACTACATCTGCTTCACGGGCTCGACGGCGACCGGCCGCGGCGTCGCCGAGAAGGCGGGCCGGCGTCTCGTCGGCGCCTCCCTCGAGCTCGGCGGCAAGAACCCGCTCATCGTGCTCGACGACGTCGACCCGGAGAAGGCCGCTGCGGATGCCGCGTACGCCTGCTTCTCGTCGATGGGCCAGCTCTGCGTCTCCATCGAGCGGATCTACGTCGAACGCGGCGTCGCGGAGCCGTTCATCGCGGCCCTCGCCGCACGGGTGAGCAACCTCGTGCAGGGCGCGAACTTCGACTTCGGCAGCGACGTCGGCTCGCTGACAACGCCGGCGCAGCTCGCCCGCGTGCAGGAGCACGTGGCGGACGCCGTCGCCAAGGGTGCGACGATCGTCGCGGGCGGCAACGCGCGCCCCGACCTCGGCCCGCTGTTCTTCGAACCAACCGTGCTCAGCGGCGTCACCAGCGAGATGGCGTGCTTCGCCGGGGAGACGTTCGGCCCAGTCGTCGCGATCAGCGTCGTCGACAGCGAGGAGGAGGCGATCCTCGCCGCCAACGCCAGCGACTACGGCCTGAACGCCTCCGTGTTCAGCGGCTCGACCGCCCGCGGGCTGCGCCTTGCCAAGGCCATCGACGCCGGCAGCGTGAACGTGAATGAGGGCTACCGCGGGAGCTTCAGCTCGGTCGATGCCCCGATGGGCGGCGTCAAGCAGTCCGGCGTCGGCCGCCGCAACGGCCGCGAGGGCCTGCTGCGCTTCGTCGAACCCGTCACCATCTCGCACGCGACCGGGCTGGTCCAGCTGCCGCGCACGGGCGCGGAGTTCGCCGCGCTCAGCGGGGTGATGCTCGTGATGGCTGCGGTACTGAAGGGCATCCGCCGCCGCTAAGCTCAGCCGCATCCGTCGAACTCGTAGAAACGGCTCCCCTCCGAGCGGATGGGGAGCCGTTTCTACGAGTTCGCTCGCAGTGTCGCGGAGCTAGCCGAAGAGGTTGACCGGTTTCACGATGTCGGCGTAGACGAGCAGCGCGCTCATCCCGCCGAGCACGATCACGACGACCATGGTGAGCGGCATCAGCTTGGCCATGTCGACGGGGCCCGGGTCCGGCTTGCGGAACAGCTTCGCGAAGCCGCGGCGGATCGCCTCCCAGAGGGCTCCGGCGATGTGGCCGCCGTCGAGCGGCATCAGCGGCACCAGGTTGAACACGAACAGCGCGATGTTGAGCGAGGCGAGCAGGCCGACCATGCTGGCGACCTTGCTCTCGACGCTCAGGCTGTCGAGCGCGGCGATCTCGCCGGCCACCCGGCCGACGCCGACGACGCTGATCGGGCCGTTCGGGTCGCGCTCCTCCGTCCCGAAGGCCGCGTTGGCGACGTCGACCATGCGCTGCGGCAGGTTCAGGATGATGTGGGTGACGCCGGAGATGTTGTCGCCGACGGCTGGCAGCACGGCGGATGCCGGCTGCTGCACGAGCTCGCCAGCCGGGCCGATGCCCGCGAAACCGACCTCGGTGGTGACGGTGGCGCCTGCGGCATCCGTGACCGGCTTGCCCGCCTCATCGAACACGGGGCGCTCGGTCAGCAGCGGCGTGAGAGTGAGGGTCTTCTCGGCGCCGTCGCGCTCGACCACGACGACGAGCGCCGTGCCGGCCGAGGCGCGGATGGCCTCCGTGGACTGCTCCCAGCTCGTGACCGGCGTGCCGTCGATGCTGACGAGGCGGTCCCCCGGCAGCATGCCTGCTGCGGCGCCCGGTGCGGCCGGATCGTTCGGACCGCACTCCGTGCTGGTCGAACCGGCCGGCTGCACACAGGAGGAGACGCTGCCGATCGTGGTGCTGGCCTGCGCGGAGCCGAAGCCCATCAGCAACACGGCGAAGAGCACGACGGCGATGAGCAGGTTCATGAACGGTCCACCGAACATGATGATGATGCGCTTCCACACCGGCAGGCGATAGAAGGCGCGGTGCTCCTCGCCCTCGCCGATCGTCTCGGCGCTGGCCGAGCGGGCGTCCTGCGCGAGGCTGCTGAGGAAGCCGGTGTTGGCGCTGCGCGACGTGCCATCCTTGGCCGGCGGGAACATGCCGATCATCGAGATGTAGCCGCCGAAGGGAATCGCCTTCACGCCGTACTCTGTCTCACCCTTGCGCTTGGACCAGAGCGTCGGCCCGAAGCCGATCATGTACTGGGTGACCTTGACGCCGAAGAGCTTGGCGGGCACGAGGTGCCCGATTTCGTGCAGGGCGATCGACACGGCGAGGCCGACCGCCAGAATGACGACGCCAAGAACGAAGAGAAGCACGGAATCCACGTCGCCAGCGTAGCCCTCCCTCGCTGCGAGCCCGCTGATGTCAGGCTGCGTGCTCGCTGTGCTTTCGCGCCGATCCGGATGCCGCGCGGGGCTGTGCGACGGCCGCGCGCTGTGTTTGGATGGCCATGCTCCGCACGGGGCCGGGAGGAGGACGCAATGTCACATCAGCTGGTCGTCGGTGCCGGGCTCATCGGCGGTGCGCTCGCGCGTCGGCTCGTCGCGCGCGGAGACGAGGTCTTGCTCGCCACCCGGAGCGGGACCGCCATAACCGGAACCCGCGCGATCACCCTCGACGCCGGTGACATCGAGGGCTTCGCGGCCGCGGCGAGCGGCGCCGCAACGATCTTCCTCTGCACCAACCCGCCGTACACGCAGTGGCCGACGGCGTGGCCGCCCGTGTTCGCGGCGGCGATCGAGGCGGCCAGACGGAGCGGGGCCGCGCTCGTGATGATGGGCAACCTCTACGGCTACGGTGCGCCGGACGGCCCGATGACTGAGCACTCCCCCGAGCTCAGCACCGAGACCAAGGGGCGCGTGCGTCTGGCGGGGTGGCACGCCGCCCTCTCCGCGCACGAGCGCGGCGACATCCGCGCGGTCGAAGTTCGCGCGAGCGACTACTTCGGTCCGGGCTCGACGGGCACGGCACACCTCGGCGAGGCCTTCTTCCACGCGGCACTGCGCTCGAAGAAGGCGATGGTCGTTGGCGACCCGGCTCTGCCGCACAGCTGGAGCTACCTGCCTGACATCGCGTCGACGCTGGCCGCCGCGGCCGACTCCGCCGAGTGGGGACGCGTCTGGCACGTGCCGAGCGGCGAGGCGCTCCCCCGCACGGTGATCATGGACCAGCTGAACGCCCACTACGGCAGCAGGGGGCGCGTTGCCGGTTACCCGCAGTGGCTGCTCCGCAGCCTCGGCGCGGTGAACCCGTTGATGCGCGAGGTCGAGGCATCCAGCTACCAGTTCCGGATGCCGTTCGTCATCGATTCGGCCGAGACGGAACGCCTGCTCGGAGTGCGCGCGACGCCGTGGCCGGAGGCGCTGGCCACGACGGCCGATTCCTACCGCTGAGCGGGCGGCCGCGTCCGCGGATCACGCTGTCAGCGCCGCGCGGCGATGTGCTTGTCGGCCGTCGCGCGGGCCCACAGCTCGGCCTCGGCCAACGACTCCCGGCTGAGCTCGCCAGCCGCCTCGTGGCCGTCGACAACCGCGCGCACCGTCTCGACGATGTCGGTGAACCCGATCGCACCCGCGTGGAACGCGTGCACGGCCTGCTCGTTCGCCGCGTTGAACACGGCCGGGTAGCTGGAACCGGCCCGGCCGACCTGCTTGGCAAGGGCGACGGCGGGGAAGACACTCTCGTCGAGCGGCTCGAACGTCCAGCTCTGCGCGGTGGTCCAGTCGATCGGCCGGCCGACGCCGCCCACCCGGTTCGGCCAGTCCAGCCCGAGCGAGATCGGCAACTTCATATCCGGCGGCGAGGCCTGGGCGATCGTCGAACCGTCGATGAACTCGACCATGGAGTGCACGATCGACTGCGGGTGCACGACGACGTCGATGCGCTCGTATGGCACATCGAAGAGCAGGTGTGCCTCGATGACCTCGAGCCCCTTGTTCACGAGGGTGGCGGAGTTCGTCGTGACGACGAGTCCCATGTCCCAGGTCGGGTGGGCGAGCGCCTCGGCCGGGGTGACGCCGGCCAGCGACTCGGCACTGCGGCCGCGGAAGGGGCCACCGGATGCCGTGACGACGAGTCTGCGCACCTCGGAGGCTCTCCCGGCGAGGAGCGCCTGGGCCAGTGCGGAGTGTTCGGAGTCGACGGGCACGATCTGCCCAGGCGCAGCGATGCCCGTCACCAGCTCGCCGCCGACGATGAGCGACTCCTTGTTGGCCAGGGCCAGGGTGCGGCCGGTCTCCAGGGCGGCGAGCGTCGGCCCGAGGCCGACGGAGCCGGTGATGCCGTTGAGCACAACGTCGGCGTCGACACTGCGCACGAGGGCCTCGGCATCCACGGCACCGAGCGCCGTGTCGTCGACGAAGAACTCGGCTGCCTGGGCCTCGAGCATGTCGGCGTTGCTGCCGGCCGCGAGGCCGACCACCTCGAAACGCTCGGGGTTTGCCCGAATCACGTCGAGTGCCTGCGTTCCGATGGAACCTGTCGAACCGAGAATGATCACCTTGCGCACGCCATCAGCCTACGGCGAGCAGTGGCCGATGGCACCCAGGGCCGCAAGAGTGGGTCGGCGTCTGGCGGTGCTGTTGCGCGCGGTCAGACCCGTGCCGGGCGGACACTGTGCACACCCGACAAGACAAATGCCGTCATTGGCATATGAATGCGCGTACTGTCGTCGAGTGACCGAAGCAGCTGAACCCGCCGTGCCCGCGACCGACGATGACGTCGCAGAAGGCACCGTCGCCTCCACCAAATCACCGGGTCTCGTCTACCTCGTCGGCCGCGGACTCATCGGAGTGGTCGCGAAGACCGTCTTCCGCCCCACCATCACAGGGCGCGAGAATGTGCCGAAGACCGGCCCCGTCATCCTCGCCAGCAATCACCTCTCGTTCATCGACAGCATCGTCATCCCCATCTCCGCGCCGCGCCGCGTGCAGTTCCTCGCGAAGTCGCACTACTTCACCGGGACCGGCTTCAAGGGCTGGGTGTCTCGCACCTTCTTCACCTCCATCGGCGCCGTGAGCGTCGAACGCGGCGTCGGCCAGGCCGCGCAGGCGGCGCTCGACCAGGGCAAGCAGATCCTCGAGGGCGGCAACGCCTTCGCGCTCTACCCGGAGGGCACCCGCTCGATCGACGGCCGCCTCTACCGCGGCCGCACCGGGATCGCCTGGCTCGCCCTCACGACCGGGGCCACCGTCGTTCCGGTCGGGCTCATCGGCACGCAGGAGATCCTGCCGATCGGCGCCAAGCTGCCGCGGGTGCGCAAGGTCACCGTCAAGTTCGGCGAGCCGCTCGACCTCGCACACTACGGAGCGGCGAGCTCAGGCAAGGCCAGGCGCCAGGCGACCGACGAGATCATGGCGGCCATCCACGCGCTCACCGGACAGGAACTCGCCGGTCAGTACAACGAGGCGCCGCCGTCGGGAACGCTCCACAAGATCGCCGACAAGGTGTTCCCGAAGGAACGCCTGTAGCCACCACTCCGGCTGTGCCCGGCGCGGAGCAGTCACCCGTGGTGGTCAGCATTTTGTGAGGCCGAGCCGCTAGGGTCAAGCCTGATGACTTCTCGACGGCACCTCAGCCCCCGTCCGCAGCACGGTGCGAGTTCATCGCGCCCGAGGCGGATGTCGCGGCTCGGTGTCGTGCTGCTTGCCGCCGTCACGGCGGTGCTGCTGAGCGCGACGGGCACGATCGCCGCCCAGGCCGGGCAGCCGCGGCCCGCCGCCGCGGCGAGCGCGGCCATGGCGAGCACGGCGGGCGGCATGGTCGCGTCATCCGGGATCGCCGCACCGGGCATCGCGGGCACAGAGGCCTTCGTTCCCCGCGTCTACGGCGAGTTCGATCCCGGTCTCATCATCAGCGACGCGAACTTCTACGACAGCCTCTCGATGACCGAGTCCGAGATCCAGGACTTCCTCGAACAGCAGAAGTGCGCGCCCAAGGACGGCGTGGACTGCCTCGCCGATTTCCGGCAGAACACGACGTTCCAGCCTGCTGAGGGCGGCCAGCACTGTTCCGCATACACGGGTGCTCGTTCCGAGCCTGCCAGCCGGATCCTGGCGAAGGTTGCCGCGGCCTGCGGTATCAGCCCCCGCACGCTGCTCGTGCTGCTGCAGAAGGAGCAGTCACTGCTGACCCGGCCGAGTGCGTACGGCTATGAGCGCGCGATGGGCTACGCCTGCCCGGACACCGCGGACTGCGACGAGAAGTACTTCGGCTTCTTCAACCAGGTCTACAACGCGGCGTGGCAGATGCGGCAGTACACAGAGGAGCCGGACCGGCAGTACAAGATCGGCGCTGTGCCCGTGCAGTACCACCCCAACGCCGCGTGCGGGGCGTCGACGGTGCGCATCGAGAACCAGGCGACCGCGAACCTCTACAACTACACGCCGTACCAGCCCAACGCCGCCGCAACCGATGATCTCGCCGGCGAGGGCGACGAGTGCTCGACGCACGGCAACCTCAACTTCTGGCTGCTCTACTCCAAGTGGTTCGGCGACCCGCAGACCGTGCCGTTCCCGGCGTTCTTCGGTGCATGCACCAACCTCGTCGGTGGCCACGGCTGCGGCGTTCCGCGCTGGCCGCTGGCCGCGCTGCCCGCGCTCAGCTAGCGCTCGCCCCGTCGCCGGAGCTCACGCTGGCTCGAGGGAGCAGCCAAGGAACGAGGCCGCCCCCGAAGCAGAGTAGCGCCGTGAGCCGGGCGCCGCGAAAGCCGCGGCACCCAGTCTCCGCAGATCCGCTCAGGGCGTCGCGGGCGTCGCTGCTCCTTCGTCGCGGCGACGCTCGCTCAAGCCAGCGTGCAGAGACCCGCGCCGGCGCGAGGAAACCCACGCCGGGTCGAGAGACCCACGCCGGGTCGAGAGACCCACGCCGGCTCGAGGGAGCAGCCGAGGAACGAGGCCGCCCCCGAAGCCGAGTACCGCCGTGAACCGGGCGCCGCGGAAGCCGCGACACCGGTCCACGCAGTCGGCGCGCTCCCCGCACTCAGCCGGCCGCGACGGTCTCGGGCTCGTGGTCGACCGGGAAGTTGACGGAGTTGGCGATGAAGCAGAGGGCGGACGCCTCGGCGTGCAGGGTGCTCGCGAGCTCGATCTGCGCGGCATCCGCCACCGTCACCCGTGGCCGCAGCGTCGCCGAGGTGAAGCGGCCGGCGCCCGAGGCCTCGGAGCGCATCGTGCCGACGGCGTCGTCCGTGTAGTCGAGCACGACGACGCCGTGTCGAACGGCGACGTGCAGGTAGGAGAGCATGTGGCACTGGCTGAGCGCTGCCAGCAGCATCTCCTCCGGGTTCCAGCGCTCGCGGTCGCCGTGGAAGGTGCGGTCGGCGGAGCCGGCGATCGGGTGTTTGCCGGCCGCACTCACCTCGTGCTGGCGCCCGTACTCGCGGTAGGCGCTCGTGCCCGTTCCGCGGTTGCCCTGCCACTCCACGCGCACCGCGTAGTTGTGTTCGTTCTGCACTGCTGCTCCTTCGTCACTGCGAGGCCTCGCGATAAGCTGACACCATCATGACTGAGACTCTCACCTCCTCCGCGTCCGCGTCGACAAGCCCAGCATTCACGGTGCCGCAGGAGCGGAAAATCGTGACGAGCATCCCCGGGCCGCGTTCGATCGAGTTGCAGGAACGTCGCAACGCCGTCGTCTCCAGCGGCGTCGCCTCGGTGCTGCCCGTCTACATCACCCAAGCGAACGGCGCGATCCTGGTCGACGTCGACGGCAACCACTTCATCGACTTCGGTGCCGGCATCGGTGTGACCACCGTCGGCCACACGGAGGCGAGCGTCGTCGCCGCGGCATCCGAGCAGCTCGGTGACGTCATTCACACCCTCTTCACCGTCACGCCCTACGAGGAGTACGTCCGCGTGGCAGAGCTGCTCGCGGAGCACACGCCCGGCAGCTTCGCCAAGAAGAGCGTGCTCGTCAACTCCGGCGCGGAGGCAGTGGAGAACGGCGTCAAGATCGCCCGCAAGTACACCGGCCGCCGAGGCGTCGCCGTGCTCGACCACGCCTACCACGGCCGCACGAACCTGACCATGGCCATGAACTTCAAGGCCGCGCCGTACGCGACCGGCTTCGGCCCGCTCGCCGGCGACGTCTACCACGCACCGAGCAGCTACCCGTATCACGACGGCCTGAGCGGCGCGGATGCCGCGGCGCGCACGATCGGCTACCTCGAGAAGATCATCGGCGCCTCAGAGCTCGCCTGCCTCGTCGTCGAGCCGATCCAGGGCGAGGGCGGCTTCATGGTCCCCGCCGACGGCTACCTCAACCTGCTGCAGGACTGGTGCACGGCCAACGGCATCGTCTTCATCGCCGATGAGATCCAGAGCGGGATGGCCCGCACCGGCAAGTACTTCGCCAGCGAGCACTTCGGGCTCGAGCCCGACCTGATCCTGAGCGCCAAGGGCATCGCGGGCGGCCTGCCGCTGGCCGCCGTCACCGGCCGCGCCGAGATCATGGATGCCGCACAACCCGGCGGCCTCGGTGGCACGTTCGGCGGCAACCCCGTCGCCTGCGCGGCAGCCGTCGCCGTGTTCGAGGCGATCGAGGCGAACGAGCTGCTCGCGGAGGGCGAGCGCATCGGGCGCACCCTCACCGCCGGGCTCGAGGTCCTCAAGGCGAAGTACGACGTGATCGGCGAGATCCGCGGCCGCGGCGCCATGATCGCCATCGAGCTCGTGCAGCCGGGCACCGGCGAGAGCAGCAAGCTGGCCAACGCCGCTGCCGTCAGCCACATCGCGAGCTACGCCGCCCAGCGCGGTGTGCTCCTGCTCACCGCCGGCACCTACGGCAGCGTGCTCCGCTTCCTGCCGAGCCTCGCCGTCTCCGATGCGCTCATCGCCGACGCCCTCGCGGTGATCGACGACGCCCTCGCCGAGCTGGCCGCGTAGAGCGTGAGTACCTCAGCCACCGAGACCTTCGCGTTAGCGGATGCCGTCGAGCTCGCCGTCGTCGAACGCAGCGGCTTCGTCGAGTCGCGCCACGGCGGCTCGGCCGTCGTGCTCTCCCCCGACGGCACCGTGCTGCGCAGCCTCGGCAACCCGGCCGCGCCCGTGTTCCCCCGTTCGACGCTGAAGCCGTTCCAGGCGATCGCGTCGATGACGAGCGGGGTCACCCTCCGCGGCGAGGACGCGGCGATCGCGACCGCCAGCCACTCCGGCACCGCGCGGCACGTTGAGCTCGTCCGCGGCCTGCTGGCGCGCGCCGGCATCCCGGAGAGCGCCCTCGGCTGCCCGCCCGCCTACCCGCAGGATGCGGAGACGCGCGATGCCGTCGTGCGCTCTGGCACGGGCAAGCAGCGCGTGTACATGACCTGTTCGGGCAAGCACGCCGCGATGCTGCTGGCCTGTGTCGCCAACGACTGGCCGCTCGAGAGCTACCTCGACCCCGAGCACCCGCTTCAGAAGCGCGTGCTCGACGTGATCGAGCGCTTCACCGGCGAGCGCCCCGTCGCCAGCGGCATCGACGGTTGTGGAACGCCGGTGCACGCGATCTCGCTGCTCGCCCTCGCCCGTGGCATGCACCGGGTCGGCACCTCGACGCCCGCGTCCCCATTCGCCATCTTCCGCGAGGCCGGCGTCCTGGCTGAGGCCGTTCGCGAGAACGGCTGGGTGGTCGCCGGCCCCGGCCAGCCGGACACCGTCGCGATCGACCGGCTCGGCGTGTTCGCCAAGTTCGGCGCAGAGGGCATCATGGTCATGGTCGCCCCGAACGGCACGACGGTCACCCTCAAGACCCTCGACGGCAGCCTCCGCGTCGGAACGATCGTCGCCCTGCGTCTGCTCGCGGATGCCGGCGCGCTCGAGCACCAGGCGATCGATGCGATCGAGCCGGAGCTCGGCCTGCTGCTCTCCGGTGGCGACGGCATCGTCGGTCGCATCCGCGCGAGCGTCTAGCTCGCCGGGGCTGGGGCTGCGGCCTCGGAGTAGGCTCTCCCTCGACGCACAACGGTGTGCTGAGAGGCAGGAGCGACATGAGAATCGCAGTCCCCCGCGAGGTCAAGAACAACGAGTTCCGGGTGGCGATCACCCCCACCTGCGTGCACGATCTGGTCAGCCACGGCCACGAGGTCTTCGTGCAGACGCAGGCCGGTGTCGGCTCGAGCATCTCGGATGCCGCCTACGAGGCCGCCGGTGCCACGATTCTCCCCGATGCGGCGGAGACCTGGGCGCGCGGTGAGCTCGTGCTCAAGGTGAAGGAACCCGTCGCCGCCGAGTACGGATTCTTCCGGCCGGGGCTCGTACTCTTCACCTATCTGCACCTGGCCGCTGAGGCGGCGCTGACGCACGCGCTGCTCGAGAGCGGGGTCACCGCCATTGCCTACGAGACCGTGCAACTGGCCAACAGGGCGCTGCCGCTGCTGGCGCCGATGAGCGAGGTGGCCGGGCGGCTGGCACCCATCGTCGGGGCCAACGCCATGCTCAAACCGAGCGGCGGCCCTGGGCTGCTGATCTCCGGCGTGCCCGGAACGTATCCGGCGAGCGTCACCGTGCTCGGCGGCGGTGTCGCGGGCACGAGCGCGCTGCAGCTCGCGGTCGGGATGGGCGCCGACGTCACCGTGCTCGACACGAACCTGTTCCGGCTGCGCGAGCTCGACGCCCTCTACGGCGGCCGCATCACGACGATCGCCTCGAGCACGCTCGAGGTGGAGCGGGCCGTGATCGGCAGCGACCTGGTGATCGGTTCCGTGCTCGTGCCGGGCGCGAAGGCCCCGAAGCTCGTCAGCAACGAGCTCGTCTCGCGCATGCGGCCGGGCAGCGTGCTCGTCGACATCGCGATCGATCAGGGTGGCTGCTTCGCGGACAGCCGTCCGACCACGCACGCCGACCCCACCTTCCCCGTGCACGGCTCGATCTTCTACTGCGTCGCGAACATGCCTGGCGCCGTTCCGACGACGTCCACCTATGCGCTCACGAACGCGACGCTGCCCTACGTGCGCGCGGTGGCAAACCACGGCTGGCGCGAGGCGATGCGGAACGATCCCACCCTGGCGCGCGGCCTCAACACCCACGAGGGGTCCATGATGAACGCCCCCGTCGCCGCGGCGCACGCCCTCGTCGCCAGGGAGCTCGCCGAGGTGCTCGGCTGAGACGCTCCGGTCACCGTGACGGCACCCGAAACGCTCACGCGAGGCGTGCCCGCCGGACCCGGCCGTCGCGGTCAACGGCGATGACCCGGGCCTCACCGCCGCGGGTGAGCAGCGGCGGCAGCTCGCGCTGCCGAGAGAGCGTGCGGTAGTCGGAGAGCCTGCACTCGTGGAATGCGATCGTCGCGTGCGGTCGGAGCTCGGCGAAAAGCCCCCAGCGCGCCTGCCAGGCATCCGGGTCGCCGACGATGACGAGTGGGCCGACCGGTCGCGCCCCCGGCATCCGCTCGACCGCGCCCAGCTCCTGCACGGCATCCGGCTGACCGGCGGATGTCGCGCGCTCCCTGGCGATGGCGAGTGCCCGCGTCGGCATCGTCGAGACGATCAGCACGATGCCGTCGTCAACGGGGAGCAGCGGATCGACCTGCTGCCGTCGCGGCCAGCCGGGCGAGAGTGGAGCAGACGAGTTCGGCGCCGCGGACTGCATCTCGAACCCCAGCCACTCGCCGCGACCGGCCGGGGCGGATGCACGCCACCCGCCGCTGCGGCCGCCCGCACGGAGGTGCTCACTCTTCTCGGCCTGGCGCAGCAGCAGCCTGACGCCGAACAGGGCGCTCTGCGTCTGCACGGCACCGCCCAGCACGCTCGCAGCGACGGCGATGATCAGGCCGCGCCGCTGGCCGTCACGCAGCGCGAGGCCGAGGAGCTCGCTCGCGGCGCCCTGGTACTCGATCGGCCACCTGGCGAACACCGCGTCCCAGTCGTCGAAGAGGATCACCCGGGGCTCGGACCGGCGATCGGCGCCGGCGATGTTGCCGCCGGCCGGATCGGCGGCGGGATCGGCGGCGGAGACGAGGGCGTCCCAGTACGCCTCCGGTTCGCTGCTGCCGCAGAGCTGCACCGGCACCGCTGCGGCTTGTGCCTGTTCGGCGATGGCGGCCAGCACGGTGCTCCGGCCGCTGCGGGCCACGCCGAGCACGAGCAGTGGCCCCTGCTCCCCCGGCTCCCACACCGCCCTGCTCTGCCGCTGCTGCCCCGGGTCGTCGACGAGCCCCAGGACGAACCGTGTGCCCTCCCCGCTCCGTGCCATGCCTCTGCCGTCCGCTCCCGTCTCGACGGCGCTGCGGCCGTCATGCTGGGTCGGGTCCAACGCCAGCATGGCCTCGAGCTCGCCGAGCCTCAGGCTGCCAGGCAGCGGCGGCAACCAGGGGCGCCGTGCGGAGCCGTTGGGACCCGTCGCCTCGTCGATACCCCTTGCCCGGTCGAGATCGTCGACCCGGCTGACCGCCGACTGGAACTCGATGAGCCGCCCGTCGCCCGCGTCGACGACGGCTCGGCCCGGGCGACCGAGCGGCAGGAGCGCCGCCGCGTCCGTGCCGATCGTCGCGCGGCTGTCTGCGCGATTGTTCACGCGGAGCGAGAGGCGCAGATTGCAGTTGGCGAGCAGGGCGTCCCGCACGATGCCGGCCGGACGCTGGGTGCACAGCACCAGGTGCATTCCGAGCGAGCGGCCGCGGGCGGCGATGTCGACGAAGACCGCGTGCAGGTCTGGAGCGCTGCCGAGCATCGCGGCGAACTCGTCGACGACGATGACGAGCCGCGGCAGCCGACCCCGCATCACCTCGTCATCGATGTCGCGGGCGCGCACGGAACGCAGGGTGCGTTCGCGATGACGCAATTCGGCCTGCAGGCTTGCCAGGGCCCGTGCCGCCTCCACCTCGTCGAGGTCGGTGAGCAGGCCGACGCAATGCGGCAAGCTGGCCAGGTTGCTGAACGCGGCACCGCCCTTGAAATCGACGAGCAGCAGCGTGCACTCCTCTGGCGTGTATGCGGCCGCGAGCGCGACCACCCAGCTGATGAGGAGCTCGCTCTTGCCGCTTCCCGTTGTTCCGCCGACGAGCGCGTGGGGGCCGTGGGCGACCAGATCGAGCACGATGGGGCCGTTGGCTGCGACGCCGAGCACGCAGCTGAGCCCCGAGCCGTGCCGTGCGAAGCCGGGCACGTCGTGCAGGCTGACGTGGTCAGGCACGCGGGCGGCCCCGCCGAGCAGCCCGGCGGTCTCGGCGGCGCGCAGCAGCCGCTCGGCGGCCAGCGCCGCCTGCTGCCGGCCGAGGAGCTCGGGGACGAGGGCAGTGCCCGTCGCCCCGTCTGCCGCCCGCACCAGCAGCGCGGCGTGTGCGGAGTCCACCCGCAGGATGGTGGCGCAGCCTGGTGGCAAGCGCTCGGCCGACTCGGCGACGACGAGCACCGCCTCCGGCACGGCCTCGGCCGATTCGGGCGATGCCGCGACCGTGTCGACATCGTCGCCATCACCGCCGGTCCTGTCCAGCAGGCGAATCCTGCTCGGCGTCCGCGCCGCTCCGGCGGCCGCACAGTGCGGAAGCGCAGCCGCCCACCGCCATTCCTCCCCCTGCGGCACCGTGAGCAGCACGGAGCCCGGGTGCAGGGCGCGCACCGTCTGCAGCAGGAGACCGCGCATCGCGGCGATGGCGAGCGTGGACGGCCCGACGACGGCGATCCCTCCGGACAGCGCCGCGGTCACCGGCGCGTTACTCACGATGCCGGCACGCTCGGCGAGAGCGAGCAGCGTTCTCAACGCGGCGGCGCCCGCGGCATCCTCCCCGTCGCGCTCCGCCTCCGGCAGCCGGGATTCGAAGCGCACCGCGCTGGGAACGCTGCCAGAGCCCAGGCAGAGCGTGCAGGGGCCGCTGCTCTGCCAGCGACCCGGATCGTCGTCCTGCTCGACGATGGTCTGCGCCGTCGGCGTCTGCCGCCACGCCTCCTCGCGCTCGTCACGGTGTCTGGCGTCGAGCTCGTCCGAGAGTACGGCCAGCTCGGCGACGAAGCGCGCGGACTCACGCCGCATCGTGGCGGCGTTGTGGCGTTTGCCGTCGAGCACGCCGGCGAGCGCGACGATCGGTCCGAGCGCGGCGAAGAGCAGCACGAACGGCGATTGGGTGATCGCCCAGATCGCGCAGGCCGCCACGACCGGCGCGGCGCTGGCGACGAGTGGGAACGGTGCGCGTTGGCGGCGCCGCGGAATGGCGGGGACCGCGAGCCCCGTGCCGCCGACGTACACCGGAGGAGGCTGGCGGGAAGCTGACATGCGGCCAGTCGACCACCGCGTGGGGACGCTGTCACCCGGCGCGGCCACGGCTGTGGAGAAGCGCGAGGAGGCCGCGGCCATGCGCACAACAGAAGCCGCGTACAACAGACGCAGCGGCCCGCTCAGCGGCCAATGCTCAGCGGCTAGAGCTCAGAGGTTTGAGCTCAGCGGAAGGTGGTCAGGCGAGCGCTCAGGCGATGACGAAGAACTGTTCGCCGATCTCCACCCGGGTGCCACGGCCGACGAGGTAGCGGCGCCCGGCCTCGCACACGATCTCCGTGCCGTCCGGGCGGCGCACGATGGTGCCGTTGCCCGATGCCCGGTCGCTGACCCAGAGCTCACCCTCGTGCTGCCCGAACTCGAGATGGCTCTTCGAGACGGAGCGGCCGGGGTCGGTGATCTGAATCAGGTGGTCGAATCGTTCCTGGGCCTGCGGCAGCGGCCGCCGGCCGATCAGGCCGTTTCCGCTGACGTCGAAGGTCTCACCGGTGCTGAACTGCAGCATGAAGCTGATGCCGGAGGCCGCACCGCGCGGTTCGCTGGGGGCGACGACGGCCTCGACCGCTTCCTCTGCCGTCGCGGCAGGTGATCCGGTCTCGAGGGCGCCGGAGCCGAGCGTTCCCCCGTCGAGCGACACGCTGATGATGCCTGTGCTCTGACGCGGACGCAGCGACTGGATCACCGTCGTGTCGGATGGGCGGGCGTCTGCGCGCTGGCGCGACTGCGGGGTCGCGCTCGTCGAGCTTCCGCATTCTCCGCAGAAGAGCGCGTCGCTCGGCAGCTCTGCGCCACAGATTTGGCAGTTCACGATCGCCCTCCTTTCCGCACTCAAGCGTACCGGTCATCGGCCGGCTTCTGCGTCGCTCACCGCCAGCACGTCCACGACGACGACGGTCACGTTGTCCCGCCCACCGTTTCCGAGCGCGGCCTCCACGAGCTGGTTCACCGCCGCCTGGGGTTGCGGGTTCGCGAGCAGAAAGTGCCGGATGCCGTAGTTCGTCAGTTCCTTGGTGAGCCCGTCCGAGCAGATCAGCAGGCGCATGCCCTCCTCGATCGGCAACAGGGCAAAGTCGGGGACCGGGTCCTCGTGGAAGCCGACGGCGCGGGTGATGACGTTGCCGTGCGGGTGCACATCCGCTTCCTCCGGCGTGATGTGCCCGGCGTCGATGAGCTCCTGAACCACCGAGTGATCCCTGGTCACCTGCTCGAGCCCGCCGTGCCGGAGCAGGTAGACGCGGGAATCGCCGATGTTGAAGACCAGCCACGCCGGTGCGCCGTTGGCGACCGTGATGGCGATGCCGGTCACGGTCGTCCCCGTCCCCGTCTCGATGTCGCCAGCGCTCGTGCGCATGTCGTCGACGGCGAGCCGCAGGGAATTCTCGATCGCGGACGGCTCGACGGAATCCGCGCTCGCGTGTTCCGCAAGCCGGCCGACCACGGCGGCGCTGGCGATCTCGCCTGCTGAATGACCGCCCATGCCGTCGGCGACGGCGAAGATCGGGGTCTGGGCCAGGTAGCTGTCCTCATTGCCGTCCCGGCGCAGACCGGTGTCGGTCAGGGCCGCCCACGAGAGGGTGACGTGCTTGGTCGTTCCGCTCGCCATCGTCACCGTGTGGCCGGTGCGTTGCTGGCCGATCTGGATCACGTCGTGCGCCTTCGCTGCGGGGTGAATGTCGTTCCAACACTATCTCCCACGTGCCCACCCGTCCTCAGCCGGATCGAGCAACTCGACCACGACGCCGTCGCCGAGCAGAATCCGGCTGCCGGGCGGGATCACGGTCGCCACCATGGCGCGCAGGCGCAGCTGCGATCCATCCGGCAGCTCCACGAGCGTTCCGTTCGTCGATTTCAGGTCCGTCACGACGACGTCATCGTTGTGCTGGCTGACGAGGGCATGCGTCGCAGACACCTCCTGCGCCGGCGATGGCACGGTCACGAGACGCGCCGTGCTCTGGGTGAGCGGGGTGGCGCGCGGCCGCCGCCCGATGTAGCTCTCGACGTCGAGCGTGAAGATCTCCCCTGCCACCCGCATCCTGTGCACTGCCGCGGCCTGCCCCTCCGGCAGCAGCCGCGCTCCGCCGGCGTGCTCGCCCGACTCGCCCGGCACGCCGAGCACGAGGTCGAGGCGCCGCCCGCTGAGCGCTGCCCCCTGTTGCGCGCCGCCCTGTTCCGCCCACTGCCCATCGCCGTCGACGCTCGCGCTCGCCCCAGGGGGCGGGAGCTCCGATGCGGCGATCGCCCCGACATCCGCGACCGTGAATGAGAGCGCGGTGACCTCGCGGAAGTCGGCGAGCAGCCATGGCCGGATGCCGCGACTCTCGTGGCGACGCGAGCCGCCCGGCCCGAACACGTCGACGCTCGCGCGGCCACGCACGATCACGCTCGCGGTCGTGTCCGCACCGGATGCCGCACTGGGAGCGGCCACCAGTTCGACGGCGGCGAAGTCCTCCACGGCGTGCTCGCCCCCGAGCGGAACCGCCCCGACGACGCGTTCCAGCGTCGTCGTGGCGTCCTCGCGCAGCCGCAACAGCGCGTGCACAACGGCCGGGTCCGTGCTCGCGGGCACCGCGGCCACCCAGTGCATCGCGATGACGTAGCGCCAGAGCGCGGCCGGATCCTGTCCGAATGCGGCCGGAACGGCCCGCCACCGAGGAGCACTCATCCCGCCAGTCCTCCCGTGCTCGGCATCAGCCGGCGTAGCCGATCACGTGCGTGATGCGCGTGTAGTCCTCGACACCATACATCGCGAGATCCTTGCCGTAGCCGGAATTCGTGAATCCGTCGTGCGGCATTTCGGCGACGATCGGCAGCTGCGTATGGCCACCATGATAGACGGGGGAACGCGATAGATCGAGCATGAATTTCGATTGATTCCGTCGAAAAATCGACTGAGAGCCACGGAATCCCTTGCCCAAGCGTCATCCCGCTGACAGAATCAAGCCATGAACACGCTGGGTCGCGCTGCTCCGGTCAAGCCCGTGCAGTTGGACGATGTGTCGAAAGCCATCATCGAACAGCTGCAGGTCGATGGCCGGCGCAGCTATGCCGAAATCGGAAAAGCCGTCGGTCTCAGTGAGGCGGCCGTGCGGCAACGGGTGCAGAAGCTGACGGATGCCGGCGCGATGCAGGTCGTCGCCGTGACCGATCCGATGCAACTGGGCTTCTACCGCCAGGCGATGATCGGCATCCGGGCGAGCGGCGACACCCGCGCGCTTGCCGATGCCGTCGCCGCGATTCCCGCCGTTGACTACGTCGTCCTCACGGCTGGCAGCTTCGACCTCCTGGTCGAGGTCGTCTGCGAGGACGATGAGGAGCTGATCACGCTCCTGAACACACAGATTCGCACGCTCGACGGTGTGACCAGCACCGAGACATTCGTCTATCTCCGACTTCACAAGCAGTTGTACAACTGGGGAACGCGGTAAATCATGAGCAACTCACCTCGCGCACAGCTCAGCGAAGAATCGCTGCAGCAGAAGGCCAAGGACCACCTCTGGATGCACTTCACGCGCCAGTCGAGCATGGCGAACGGCGGTGTGCCCATCATCACGAAGGGCGACGGCCACCACATCTGGGATTCGCGCGGCCGGAAGTACATCGACGGGCTCTCCGGTCTCTTCGTAGTGAACGCGGGCCACGGGCGCAAGCGCCTGGCCGAGACCGCGGCCAAACAGGCGGAGGAGCTCGCGTTCTTCCCGATCTGGTCGTACGCGCACCCCTCCGCGATCGAGCTGGCCGACCGCCTGGCCGACTACGCGCCAGGCGACCTCAACCGCGTGTTCTTCTCCACCGGTGGCGGCGAGGCCGTCGAGACGGCCTTCAAGCTCGCCAAGCAGTACTGGAAGCTGCAGGGGCGCCCGACCAAGCACAAGGTCATCTCCCGTGCGGTCGCGTACCACGGCACGCCGCAGGGTGCGCTGGCGATCACCGGCATCCCGGCAATGAAGGAGATGTTCGAGCCACTCACCCCCGGTGGTTTCCGCGTTCCGAACACGAACTTCTACCGCGCGGCAGAGGTCGGGGCGCCGACCGCGGACCTCGAGCAGTTCGGTGTCTGGGCGGCGAACCGCATCGAGGAGATGATCCAGTTCGAGGGCCCGGAGACCGTTGCGGCCGTGTTCCTGGAGCCCGTGCAGAACTCGGGCGGCTGCTTCCCGCCCCCTCCCGGCTACTTCCAGCGTGTGCGCGAGATCTGCGACAAGTACGACGTGCTCCTCGTCAGCGACGAGGTGATCTGCGCGTTCGGCCGGATCGGACACATGTTCGCCTGCGATCAGTACGGCTACGTTCCCGACATGATCACCTGCGCCAAGGGCATGACGAGCGGCTACTCGCCGATCGGCGCGACGATCGTGAGCGACAAGGTCTACGAGCCGTTCTCGAAGGGCGACACGACGTTCTACCACGGCTACACCTTCGGCGGGCACCCCGTTTCGGCCGCCGTGGCACTGGAGAACCTCGACATCTTCGAGGAGGAGAAGCTCAACGAGAACGTGCGGGAGAACTCCCCGCTGTTCCGGGCGTCGCTGGAGACGCTGCTGGATCTGCCCATCGTCGGCGATGTGCGCGGCGACGGCTACTTCTTCGGCATCGAACTGGTCAAGGACAAGGCCACCCGCGAGACGTTCAACGATGAGGAGTCGGAGCGACTGCTCCGCGGCTTCCTCTCGAAGGGCCTCTACGACGCGGGCCTCTACTGCCGGGCCGACGACCGCGGCGACCCCGTCGTGCAACTCGCCCCACCGCTCACCATCGGCCCAGCGGAGTTCACCGAGATCACCGACATCCTGCGTGGTGTTCTGAGCGAGGCATGGTCGCGGCTCTGAGGCTCGACGCGGCCCAGCCGCTGAGCTTCTGGTTCGACGCGCTGCTGGAGAGCGGTGCGGATGACCTGCGCCCGCGCCCTGCCCTCGCCCGCAACGCGCGCTTCGACGTGTGCATCGTCGGCGGCGGGCTCACCGGACTCTGGACCGCCTACTACCTGGCCAAAGCTGACCCGAGTCTCAACATCGCCGTGCTCGAGAAGCATTTCGCCGGATTCGGGGCATCTGGCCGCAACGGCGGCTGGTGCTCCGCACTGTTCCCGAGCTCTGCGGCGTCGCTGGAACGCACGCACGGCCGCGATGCGGCCATCGCCATGCGGAAGGCGATGATCGACACCGTCGACGAGGTCAGCCGCGTCACAAACGACGAGGGGATCGACTGCGACTTCGTGCGCGGCGGCACCGTCACCTTCGCGCGCAACGAACCGCAGTTCGCCGCGGCATCCGCCGATGTGGCCGAGGCGGCCGAGTTCGGTGTTGACGAGTTGGAACTCTGGGGCGGCGAGGAGGTGGCCGGGCGCTTCGGCGTGACCGGCGTCGGCTCCGGCCCGGCTCTCGGCGCCGTCTTCGACCCGGCGTGCGCCAGACTCCAGCCGGCCAAGCTGGTGCGTGGCCTGGCCGATGTGGTCGAGGGGCTCGGCGTGCACATCTTCGAGAACACCGAGGTCACCAACTGGTTCGCCAGGCGGGTGCGCTTCCGCAGCCAGGGGCCGGACGGCGACGTCATCGATGGGGCCGTCTCCGCAACGCACATCGTCATCGCCGTCGAGGGCTACGGGGCGTCGCTGCCGCGAGTCGGCAGGCACATCCTCCCGCTCTACTCCCTCATGATCGCCACGGAGCCGCTCAGCGATGAGCTGTGGCGCGAGATCGGCATCGAACACGGGCAGACCTTCGGCGACTACCGGCACCTCATCGTCTACGGGCAGCGCACCGCAGACAACCGCATCGCCTTCGGTGGCCGCGGAGCCCGCTACCACTGGGGCAGCGCGATCCGGCCGGAGTACGATCGCGACCCCCGCGTCTTCTCCCACCTGCGAAAGGCGCTCGTCGACCTCTTCCCCGCCGTCGCGGATGCCGCCATCACGCACCGGTGGGGTGGCGCTCTCGGGGTGAACCGCGATTGGCGAGCGACGGCGAGCTTCAACCCGAAGACCGGGGTCGCCCTCGCGGGCGGCTACGTCGGCGACGGGCTCAGCACGACGAACCTCGCCGGGCGCACGCTCAGCGCGCTGATCCGGGATGAGCACAGCCCACTCACCGAGCTGCCGTGGGTCAACCACCGTTCTCCGCAGTGGGAACCGGAGCCGCTGCGTTTCGTCGGCGCGAATCTCGGCCTGCTCGCCACCGGTCTCGCCGATTCAGAGGAGCGGCTGACCAAGCGACCGTCGGTCGCCGCGAAGCTGATGGGCCCACTACTCGGGCACTGAGGCTCGGCGCCGATCGCCCATTTGTGCGCAGGCCTCCCCCGTTCGGGGCCGCTCAGCCCCTACACTCGCAATCATGACTACGCCAGCGCCCAGTGCGCCCACCCCCTACATCCCGGCCGAGCCGCAGACCGCCGGCGTTCCGCCGCTCTGGGCGCCGTACTACAACGCGCCGTTCTCCGCTGCATTCACCCGCTTCTGGAAGAAGTACGCGACCTTCGCCGGCCGCGCCAGCCGCAGCGAGTACTGGAAGTGGGTGCTCGTCCAGGTGCTCATCACCACGGTCCTCGGGCTGCTCACCCTCTTCCTCGCTCTCTCCGGGTCGACCATCGACACGACGACCGGCGCGTCAACCCCCGGCCCGCTGTTCGGCCTCGGCTTCGGGCTCCTCGGCATCTGGTACATCGCCACGGTGATTCCGAGCATCTCGCTCGGCGTCCGCCGCCTGCACGACATCAACCAGAGCGGCTGGATGTACCTGCTCAACCTGATCCCGTCGATCGGATCGCTCATCATCCTCGTCCTCGCTGTGCTGCCCGCCGACCCGCGCGGCGCGCGCTTCGACCAGCCGAACTCCTGACCGAGGTCTCGGCGGTGCGGCCATCGTGCCGTGCCGCCGATGCGGCCGCCACCGGCACGGCGAAGGCCCACTCCGGCAGGCGGCCGATCGAGAGCATCGTCTCGAGGATCTCGGCCAAGCCGTAGCCGGGGTCAATTGCCAGCGCCATCTCGATGAACACGGCCGCCCGACTGCTGCGCCCGAGCGCCCAGTTGAGCCAGGCCAGCATGCTGAGCGCCGGCGGCTTGCAGCGCCGCGGAGCCCTGGCAACGAGTTCGAGGAGCAACTCGATCGCCGCCTCGATCCGTTCCGGATCTGGCCGTGGCCCCTCACCCCAGAACAGTGCAGCGCTCTCTCGCCCCGCCCCGGGTTCGCCTGCCGCGAATCGGAGATTCTCACGCTCGGCTCTCGCGCCGGCCTCGACTCCGAACGCCCAGTGGATCAGCAACATGTCCCGGGCCGGCGGGCCCTGCATGGCGAAGAGCAGGGCTGCCGCGTCCAGTTCGCTCACCGTCTCGGCGGGGCAGTTGACGCTCATCTCGGCGACGGCTGGAAGCCCCAGGAGCGCGGCGAGCTCGGCCGACGGCTCGCCGAGCGCTGCCGGGTCGCTCGCCATCGCCCGGAACCGGTTGATCAGCCGCCCCATCCGCTGCCGGGTGACGAGATCGGCCGTACGGCGCGGATCGGGTCCGCGTTGGTCGTGCATCGCCCGGTCGGCTGGCGCCCCAGGCGGTCGTTCGGCCGCCAGCTGCGCGGTGACCGTGGACTCCGCGATGAGTGCCAGCGCATGCCCGCCCGGAGGCACGGCCGTGTCGAGGTACGAGGCCCAGCCGTCCGCCGCGACGCAGAGCGCGTCCCGCACGAGGAATCCCGACTCCTCGGCGTGGAAGATGACCGCGTTCATCGCCTCGCCGTGCGGCGGAACGTTGCCGGCGTCGAAGCGGGCAGAGGTGTACACAAGCGGCACGACGGCATCCGCCTCAGGGATCTTGCAGAGCAGCCCGATCAGCGACGATGCCACCGCGCTCAACACGTCGGCATCTGAGCTGTGTGGCAGGTCCGCCCGCAAAGCGCCGCAGCTGCGTTTGCCGCGGAACGCGACGAGCACGAGGCTCTCGACGGGCCGGAATCCGGCCAACTCCGGCACGAGGGCGAGGAGGTCCTGTCCGTCTCGTGCCGTGATGATTGTGGTCATGCGGAGAGTCTGCGCCGCAGCGCGACTCCGCTTCTGGCCGGGATGGCCGGCTGTGCACAATCATCCCGCCGCCCGCCCCTGTGCAGGAGAGGCCGCAGCGAGACACCCGCGGCGGCGTTCCAGGGCCGCGGGCGCCCCGCGTCAGGCCGCGCCCTCCTCGGTGTCCGCCGCAGGCTCCGCGCCCCGTTCGAGCAGCGCCTCCACCGCGTGCAGCTCGGCGTCCTCGATCGCCGGTGCCTCGAACTGGGCGTTGTAGAGACGGTAGTAAGCGCCGCCCTGCACGAGCAGCGCGCTGTGGGTGCCCTGCTCGACGATGTGCCCGTTCTCCATCACGACGATGAGGTCGGCATCGCGGATCGTCGACAGGCGGTGCGCGATCACGAAGCTCGTCCTGTCGCTCCGCAACGCGCTCATCGCCTTCTGCACGAGCAACTCAGTACGGGTGTCGACGGAGCTCGTCGCCTCGTCGAGGATCAGCACGCTCGGCTGGGCGAGGAAGGCGCGCGCAATCGTGATCAGCTGCTTCTCGCCTGCGCTGATGTTGCCTGCCTCATCGTCGAGCACCGTGTCGTAGCCCTCTGGCAGCGAGCGCACGAAGCGGTCGACATAGGTGGCCCTCGCCGCGGCCAGGATCTCCTCCTCTGTCGCATCGGAGCGGCCGTACGCGATGTTGTCACGGATCGTTCCGCCGAACAGCCAGGTGTCCTGCAGCACCATGCCCATTCGCCCGCGGAGGTCGGCGCGCGTCATCGTGGCGATGTCGACGCCGTCCAGCGTGATGCGGCCGGAGTTCAGCTCGTAGAAGCGCATGATCAGGTTGACCAGGGTCGTCTTGCCCGCCCCGGTCGGCCCCACGATCGCGATCGTGTGACCCGGCTCCGCAACGAGGTTGAGGTGCTCGATCAGCGGCTTGTCCTCCGTGTAGCGGAAGGTGACGTCGTCGAAGACGAGACGACCGCTGCCACCGTCGGCCTTCAGCGGCGCGGATGCCGGGGCCGCGGCATCCGAGGACTGCTCGTCGGCGTCGAGCAGCTCGAACACCCGTTCGGCCGAGGCGACGCCGGACTGCAGCAGGTTCGCCATCGAACCGAGCTGGCTGAGCGGCTGCGTGAACTGCCGCGAGTACTGGATGAAGGCCTGCACGTCGCCGAGGAGCATCTGCCCGCTCGCCACCATGAGTCCGCCGATCACGGCGATGGCGACGTAGACCAGGTTTCCGACGAACATCATGGCCGGCATGATGATTCCGGAGACGAACTGGGCGCCGAAGCTCGCCCCGTAGAGCTGCTCGTTCTTGGCGGTGAACTCGGCGTTCGTCTCCTTCTGCCTGCCGAACACCTTGACCAGCGAGTGCCCGGTGAACGTCTCCTCGATGCGCGCGTTCAACTCCCCCGTGTGCTTCCATTGCGAGACGAAGAGCTTCTGCGACCGCTTGCCGATGATCACCGTGATCAGCACGGTCAGCGGGATCGTGACGAGCGCGACCCCGGCGAGCACCGGTGAGATGCTGAACATCATGATCACGACGCCGATCACCGTGAGGATCGAGGTCAGCGCCTGGCTCAGCGTCTGCTGCAGGCTCTGCGACACGTTGTCGATGTCGTTCGTCACGCGGCTGAGCAGCTCACCTCGCTGCATCTTGTCGAAGTAGCTCAGCGGCAGCGCGTTCAGTTTCGTCTCGATGTCCTCGCGCAGGCGGTAGATCGTGCGCTGCACGCTGCCGTTCAGCACGAAGCCCTGCAACCACATGAAGACGGATGCCAGCACGTACAGTGCGAGCACGCCGAGCAGCACGGAGCCCAGGGCCGCGAAGTCGATGCCCTCACCCGGTGTCAGCTGCATCGGCGCGATCATGTCGGCGAGCTGATCCTGCCCGGATGCGCGCAGCCCGGCGATCACCTCCGCCTTGGTGGCGCCGGCCGGCATCTGCGCGGAGATGGCACCGGAGAAGATGATGTTCGTTCCCTCGCCGAGCAGTTTCGGGCCGAGCACGCTGAAGACCACGCCGATGACCGCGAGGATCGTGACCGAGATGATCTGGAACGACTCGGGGCGCAGCCGCCCCATCAGGCGCTTCAGCGACGATCCGAAGTTCTTCGGCTTCTCGACGGGCGCACCGCCACCGCCCATCGGACCCCGGCCGCCCATCGGGCCGCGCTGGGGTGCCGGTCGCGTCGGGGTGCTGCCCGTGCTCGTCTCGTTCGCGGCGTCTTCCGTCGTACTCATGCTGCTTCCTCCGCGGTGAGCTGCGACGACACGATCTCCGCATAGGTTTCCGAACTCTCCAGCAGCTCGTGATGACTGCCCCGTCCGACGATCTCCCCGTGTTCGAGCACGAGGATCTGGTCGGCGTCGATGATCGTCGACACCCGCTGGGCGACGATGAAGAGCGTCGCATCGCCGATGTCTGCGCGCAGCGCCCGCCGCAGATTCGCGTCGGTCGTCAGGTCGAGGGCCGAGAACGAGTCGTCGAAGATGTAGATCGCCGGTCGTTTCACGAGCGCCCTGGCGATGGCCAGACGTTGGCGCTGGCCGCCGGAGACGTTCGTGCCGCCCTGGCTGATCGGGGCGTCGAGGCCGCCGGGCATCGCCGCGACGAAGTCCCGCGCCTGGGCCACCTCGAGGGCGTGCCAGAGCTCGGTGTCTGTTGCATCGCTCTTGCCGTAGCGCAGATTGCTCGCAACGGTTCCGGAGAACAGATACGGCTTCTGCGGCACCAGGCCGATGTGGGCCCAGAGCAGCTCAGGGTCGATCTCGCGCACGTCGACGCCGTCGACCTTGACGGTCCCATCCGTGGCATCGAAGAGCCGCGGCAGCAGGTTGATCAGCGTCGTCTTGCCTGAACCGGTGCTGCCGATGACGGCGGTCGTCGTTCCTGGCGCCGTGCGGAAGTCGAGACCGGTGAGAACGGGCTGCTCCGCGCCGGGGTACGAGAAGGAGACGCCGTCGAACTCGATCGAGCCGATGCCGTGCAGGGTGACGACGGGGTTGCTCGGCGGCCGCACGCTCGGCTCGGTGCTGAGCACCTCCTGGATGCGGTCGGCACAGACCGCTGCGCGCGGGATCATCACGGCCATGAACGTCGCCATCATCACGGCCATCAGAATCTGCATCAGGTAGCTGAGGAAAGCTGTCAGCGTTCCGACCTGCATCGAGCCGTCCTCGATGCGGAACGCACCGAACCAGAGCACGGCGATGCTCGACAGGTTGAGCACGAGCATGACGACGGGGAACATGAGCGCCATCAGGCGTCCGGTGCGCAGCGCCGTGTCGGTGAGCTCGGCGTTCGCGGTGGCGAAACGCTCGGTCTCGATCGGTTCGCGCACGAAGGCCCGGATGACGCGGATGCCGGTGAGCTGCTCGCGCAGCACCGTGTTGACCCGGTCGACGCGCTTCTGCATCGAGCGGAACAGCGGCACCATCCGCCAGATGATGAGTCCGACGGCGATCAGCAGCACGGGTACGGCAACGGCGATCAGCCAGGACAGCTCGAGGTCCTGCTGCATGGCCATGATGATGCCGCCGATGCAGAGCATGGGCGCGCTGACCATCATCGTGCACGTCATCAGCACGAGCATCTGCACCTGCTGCACGTCGTTGGTTGAGCGCGTGATCAGGGAGGGAGCGCCGAAGGTCGCCACCTCGCGCTCAGAGAACTCGCCGACCTTCTCGAACACGCCGGAGCGGAGGTCTCGGCCGAGCGCCATCGCCGCCCGCGCGCCGAAGTAGACGGCGATGATGGAGCACACGACCTGGCCGAGCGTGATGGCGAGCATCCACGCGCCAGCCGACAGGATGTATGCGGTGTCGCCGGTTGCGACGCCCTGGTCGATGATGTCGGCGTTCAGCGTCGGCAGGTAGAGCGAAGCGATCGATTGCGCGAGCTGGAAGACCACAACGCCGACGAGGAGCCAGCGATAGGGCTTGAGGTAGCGCCAGACCAGTGGAAGCAGCATGAGTCTCCTCAGAATCGTGCGCGATCGGAGAGCCAGTTGATCGCGACGGCACGATCGCCATCGTTCTCGCCCTCGATCACCCGTTGAGCCTAACCGAGCGGTGGCATGCTGCGACGCCTTTGCCGTTCGCCTCTGGTGAACGCGCGCAGTGCGGGCACGGCGCCGGCCGCGCCGCCGCCAGAACCGGGCACAGCAATGCCGGCCGGGCACGCTGCCCGGCCGGCATCCGTCGGCTCACGCTAGCGGCGCCGGCTCACGGCGCGGTGGTGATCTCCGTGCCGTCCGGGGCGATGACGTGCCACACCTCATTCATGCCCTGGCCGTTCACATCGCCGGGCGCCATGTCTTTGACGAAGGTGTAGATCGGCCTGCCGTCGATGGTGATCTGGTGGTTGCCGTCTGCATCGGTGATCGTGCCGACGGTGCCGGTGACGCCGTCAACGACGGGAGTGTCCGACTCCGTCGTGATCGCCGGCCAGTTCGCCGCACACTCCCCTGTGCAGGCGCTGGCTTCGGCGCCCGCCGTGTCCTTGTCGAAGAAGTAGGCGGTCATGCCCTCGCCGTTCACCACGATCTCGCCGATCGGGCTCCCGGCGACGGTGATGTCGGGGTTCGCTGCGGCCACGTCCGACTCGGTGGATGACGGAGCCGGGGCGTCCTGCGCACAACCGGCCAGTGCCATCATCGCGACGGCGGTCCCCGCCAGCGCCGCGAACAATCTCGTTTTCATGTGTCTGTCCATTCCTGTTCCGTGTCCACCGCGCGTCGCGGCCATGGCCCAGTGGAGACCACGAGGAGAACACGGTGCAGCGCCCCGTTTCGTTCACGACTCCAGCGGATTCCCAGCTCGCGGGCAAACGCTTGCGAGTGACCGCGCACGATTCCGAGCGCGCTGAACGAATCGCGCTCCGGTCTCGTTGTCCGGTTGGAGGCACAATGACGGCAACACGAGATGCACGACTGCAAGCGCTGCACGATGAGAACGCGGCACCGCTGCTGCGCTACGTGACCTGGCTCACGCACGACTTCTCGCTCGCGCAGGACATCGTGCAGGAGACCATGCTCCGGGCGTGGAAGAACCCCAAGATCCTGGACGCGGACGGCGACTCGGCGCGCGCCTGGCTCTTCACGGTCGCGCGCAACCTCGTGATCGACGAGCGGCGGAGTGCGCGGAGCAGGCACGAGTTCCAGCCGGAGCAGCTCCCCGAGCTCCCGAGCGACGATGACATCGGCCGCCACCTGGACAAGTGGCTGCTCTCCGATGCGCTCCGCTCGCTCTCCGTCGAACACCGCAACGCGGTCATCTCCGCCTACTATCTCGGGCACTCGGCCGCCGAAACGGCCCGCCGCGACGGCATCCCTGAAGGCACGGCGCGATCCCGCGTGTTCTACGCGCTGCGAGCGCTGCGCCTGGCATTGCAAGAAAGAGGAGTCACCGAATGATCGATGAGACCGACCCGTACCTCGACTGGGATGCCGCGTACACCCTCGGGATGCTCAGCGCAGCCGAGCGGAAGGAGTACGAGCGCCACCTCGCGCACTGCGCACTGTGCTCCAGTGGTGTCACATCTCTGGCGGGCATGCCCGGCATCCTGAGCATGCTCTCGCCTGCGGAGGCGCTCGCCCTCGGCGACGCAACGCCGGCCCTCGCGACCGAGGAACAGCTGCGGGGCGCGGAGCATTCACCGCGCCCCCTCCCGCGCGCGAGCAGCGGCCGGGCGCTCCGTCCGCGGAGCAGGCTGCGGATGGCAGCCCTCGGCGGCGGTGCCGCCCTGCTGCTCGTGGTCGGCTTCGGTGCGTTCCAGCTCGGATCCGGCCTCGCGCAGAACACGGTCGTCGCCGGCCCCGCCCCGAGCTCGGCCCCGACCGCGACGGGCACCCCGATGCAGGCGGCCGACGCGGCCGTCATGACCGCAGTGCTGGCCCTCGAATCGAAGCCGTGGGGCACGCGCCTCGACTGGCAGTGTGAGTACGTGCAGACGGACTGGCCGGGTGGCGCCCCGACGTTCGAACTCGTGATGACCGACCGCGCCGGCACGGAATCCGTGCTCGCGCGCTGGACCGGCGCGGGAGAACATGCGGCCAATCTGGCCGCGAGCACGGACACGCCGAGTAGCGAGATCAGCCGCGTCGAGATTCGCGAGGTCGGTCGGCCAGACCCGCTGGCGACCGCCGAACTCTGAGTGCGACGGGTCTCCGAGCGTGCCGGGCGTGCCCGCTACGTCGTCGCGAAGAAGGCGCCGATCGTCGCCACCTCGTCGGCGCTCGGCTGCCACGAGGTGGCGGCGATGGCGTTCTGCTCGATCTGCTCCGGCTTGGTCGCTCCGGCGATCACGCTGGCCAGCCCCGGCTGGGCGAGCAGCCAGGCGAACGTCGCGGCCAGCATCGTGACGCCACGCTCCTCACAGAACGCGGAGTACGCCTCCATTGCATCCCAGGGGGCGTTGTCGCTGAGGTGCTTGCGGGTGCGCATGATGCGGCTGTCGCTCGGGCCGTTGTCGCGGCTGAACTTGCCGGTGAACAGGCCGTTGTAGAGCGGGAACCAGGGCAGGAAACCGAGCCCGTACGCGTTCGCGGCAGGCAGCACCTCCCGCGCGGCTCCCCTGGCGATCAGGTTGTACTCGTTCTGCGCCGAGATGAACCGGGGGTGCCCGTTCATGGCGGCCGTGTACTCGGCATCCGCGATCTGCCAGCCGGCGAAGTTCGAGTGCCCGATGTAGCGCACCTTGCCCTCGCGGATCAGATCGTCGAGGGTCGACAGCGTCTCCTCGATCGGGGTGTGCGGGTCGGGGCTGTGCAGCTGGTAGAGGTCGATCCAGTCCGTCTGCAGCCTGCGCAGTGATCCCTCGACCGCGAGCCGGATGTAGCGGCGCGAACCCTTGGCGCCCCAATTGCTCACCGGGCTCTCGTAGTCGGCGTGGCCGAACTTGGTGGCGAGGACGACGTCATCGCGGCGGCCGCGCAGCGCGTTGCCCATCAGGGTCTCGCTGAGGCCGTACTCGCGGCCGTAGATGTCGGCCGTGTCGAACAGGGTGACGCCGGCGTCGATCGCGGCGGAGATGACGGCATCCGTGCCCTGCTGCGTCTCGGTGAGCGTGCCTGCCCTGCCGAAGTTGTTGCAGCCGAGCCCCACCGTCGAGACACGGAGGCCGGAGTTGCCGAGGTTGCGGTATTCGATCTGAGCCATGTCTGCCAGCCTATTGCGGATGCCGACAGCGAGCGGGCGTCGCCCGTTCCGTCGCCTTCAGCTCGCGACCGTCTCCGGCTCGGGGTGACCCACCGTGGGCTCGTCATGGCGAGCGAGCTCTGGACGCGGGGCGAGCCGACTGAAGAGCGAGAGCAGCATCAGCGCGAGACCGACGCCCTGCAGCAGCAAGCCGAGCACCCGCACGACAACACCGATCGGCGCCAACGGTGAACCAACCGTGACCATTCCACCGTCTTCCGCGGAGGGCCCGCTGAGCGTCATCTGCGCCGCATTCCCGATCGAGAGAAGCACCCACCCGAGTGTGACGACGACGGCCCCACCACTGAGGCTGAGGAGCGAGCGCGTCGCAGCCCGGCGCAGCCAGATGTCTTGCCCGGCGTCCGCGGCGAGCGGAGGCGTTGCTTGCCACCGGAGCGCACTCAGTACGAGTGCTGCCACGAGTAGTGCCGAGATGATGACCGGAACCCCGAAATACCAGCCGGCAATCGACGTGCTACCGGTGGTCTGCCCGAGTTCGACCGAGTGAAGTGTGTAGTCGCCGTTCCCGTCCGGCGCAGAGAGGAGCCCTGCCCAAACCACCGAGAGGACGAGCACGGTCATGGCGATTCCCCACGCCGCGAACCACCAGCGGGCACCGAGCGATATCGGCGGATGCGCGGGCCGAGTGCCGTGTGGCTCAGAACCTGCGGAGGCGGTTGGTGTGGCGTAGCGACGCATCGCCGGTGGCCTGGTCAGCAGAACCGCTGTGCACAGCAGCACGCTGAGGAGCGGCGTGAGGAAGTCGTGCCATTCCATGCCCCAGCGATTGGGGGAGATCAGTCCGAAGCTGCTCGCCAACACCGCCGCCGTCGCGAGGATGCCGGCGACCCGTGTCCGACGCAGCTGCGCACGTGCCGCGCTGGTCCAGGGTGGGACGGGAGCGCCCTCCGTCGGGGCGGGCCGCGCAGGCACCGGGCGCGCATCGGCTCTCCGCCAGTAGTGCAGGAGCACGCCAAGAGGCACGATCACGCTCGTCACCAGCGGCAGCACCTCGTAGACAAGCCTGATCCAGACGCTCATCGCCATCTCCCCCGTCGGCCGGACCCGCCCGCCCGCCCGCTGTTGAGGACGCTACCGCACGACGGCCTCAGCGGGCATCAGGCGCCGTTCTCTTGTGCACAGGCATGCCAGCCAGGCGAGTTCTCCACCGATGTCCGATTCTCGCCAGCGGCTGTCACCGCCCGGGGTTATGGTCGAATCATGACCGAGAACGCCAGCACCCCGAGTGCATACTTACTGCGCACAGAGAGCCCCATCGGGCTGCTCGAGCTCACCAGCGACGGCGAGCACATCACGTCCCTGAGCATCGCGCGTCAGGGCGTCGTTCCCCTGCACGAGATGCCGGAGCGCCCCAACGCGGTGCTGACCGAGGCGGCGAGGCAGCTCTCCGAGTACTTCGCCGGAACCCGGCACGACTTCGAGCTGCCGATCGCGCCACAGGGAACTCCGTTCCAGATGAGCGTGTGGCACCGCCTCGGCACGATCGGCTGGGGCGAGTTCCTCTCCTACGGCGAGCTCGGCAACGAGGTGGGCAAGCCCGGAGCCGCCCGCGCCATCGGCGGCGCGGTCGGAGCGAATCCGATCCCGCTGATCATCCCCTGCCACCGCATCCTCGCCGGCGACAAGCGCATCACCGGCTACAGCGGCGGCGACGGCATCCCGACGAAGATCTGGCTGCTCGATCACGAGGGGATCGAGCACAAGACGAACCGCACGGCCGCTCCCCCGGCAGCCGACACCGGTGCCGTCGCGCTGATCGATCTGGAGACGCTCTCCGGTGCAGAGGCTCTCCCGGAGTACGCGCTGTGAACAATCTGGAGACCGCCGCCGACGGCGTCGCGCGCTGCGGCTGGGTCGGCGATGACGCCGAGTACCGCCGCTACCACGATGAGGAGTGGGGAACGCCGCTGCACGACGGTCGGGCCCTCTACGAGAAGCTGTGCCTGGAGGGGTTCCAGGCCGGGCTGTCGTGGATCACGATCCTGCGCAAGCGGCCGGCCTTCCGCGAGGCGTTCCACGGTTTCGACATCGATCGTGTCGCAGCCATGGACGACGCCGACATCGAGCGGCTCGTCGGCGACGCCGGCATCATCCGCCACCGCGGCAAGATCACCTCGACGATCAAGAACGCCCGCGTGACCCAGGAGCTCGGTGCCGATGGGCTGAGCGAGCTGATCTGGAGCTTCGCTCCGGCCGCACCGCGCAGCCGTGCGGCGACACTGGCCGAGGTGCCCGGAACGACCCCGGAATCCGTGGCGCTCAGCAAGGCGCTCCGCGCCCGCGGCTACGGTTTCGTCGGGCCGACGACGATGTACGCGCTGATGCAGTCGGCCGGCCTCGTCGACGATCATCTGATCGGCTGTCACCGCGCACGCTGATCGCAGGACGGGGCGGGTAGCCCAGCCCGGGCCAGCGATCGGTGTACCAGCATCGCTCGCGGTTCCAGAGTTTGCCTTGGTTTGGGCTGCCGCCTTTCGCGACGCTCCGCGTCGCGCAGTCCTAGACGATGAGTGCGAGCTCTTCCGGCTTGCCGGCGGTCGCCGGCTTGTGCCGCTGCAGCGCGAGGCCGGCGCTCGGCGCCCAGTCCAGCAACTCGTCGATGCTCGCGAAGTCAATGCCGGCCTCGAGCACGGCCCGGGTGAACTCACCCTTCGACTTCTTGTTGAAGTGGTTGAGGGCCCGCTTCTGGCCGTCCTCCCCCGCGCTCAGCACGCGCAGGTACGCGCTCCCCTCGCGCACGGGCAGCGGCCCGAGCGCCGTGTACGCCTCAGAGCGGAGGTCGAGCAGCACGCCGGGCAGCGGGGCGAACTGGCTCTGGATGCTCGTGCCCCAGTGCCGCTTGAGCGAGAGTTCCGGCAGGCGAGAGTCGTGCGACATCCGGTATGCCGGAACCGGGTCGAGGGCCGCGACCGGGCCGAGCAGCGCCGAGTGCACGACGAGGTGGCGGTGGGCGAAGGAGCGCGCGTCCGCCGAGAGCGACGGGGCGTCCAGCGCGTCGTAGAGCACCCCGGTGTAGCGGTCGATCACCGGCATCGTTCCGGATGCGGTGAGCTGGCGATTCCGCTCCACCTCGAAGAGCTGGGTGCGACCGAGCTTGAGCGCGGCGACCGAGGCGTCGGTGTCGTCGGCAAGCGTGCTCAAGGCGTGCACGAGCTCCCGTCGTTCCGCGCCGAGCCCTGTGAATGCGAGTGCACCGAGGTCCAGCGGCGCACCGTCTCCGCCGTCGCGCTTGGTCTCGGAGGGCGGGAGCAGGATGAGCATCGAGTGGAACCTAGGTGTGTGAAGACGAAACGGTGGGGAAATGCACATCGCCGGGACCTGGCAGCGCTTGCGCGCGCCCTGGTCCCGGCGATGAGTTACAGCTGGAGCGGATCTGTCCAGACGCGGACCTGGTTAGACCAGGCCGGCCTGACGAGCAACGACCTGAACGGTGTTGTTCTCGACCGAGAGGAATCCGTCATCCGCCTGCGCAGTGATCTTCTCACCGCCGGGCAGCGTCACGCGCACCTCGCCACGGGCGAGGATTGCGAGCAGCGGCTCGTGGCCGGGGAGAATACCGATCTCTCCCTCGACGGTGCGAGCGATGAGCTGGGTTGCCTCGCCTGACCAGACTTCCCGGTCTGCCGAGACAACGCTCACGGACAGCGTGGCCATGATTAGCCGTTCTCTTTCTGGATCTGAGCCCACTTCTCTTCGACGTCGGAGATGCCACCGACGTTGAAGAATGCCTGCTCGGCGACGTGGTCGAACTCACCCTTGGCGATCGCGTCGAACGACTCAATCGTGTCCTTGAGCGGAACGGTGGAGCCCTCAACGCCGGTGAACTTCTTGGCCATGTAGGTGTTCTGCGAGAGGAACTGCTCGATACGGCGCGCACGCGACACCGTGATCTTGTCTTCCTCAGAGAGCTCGTCGACACCGAGGATGGCGATGATCTCCTGGAGTTCCTTGTTCTTCTGCAGGATCTGCTTGACCGAGGTCGCGACGCGGTAGTGGTCCTCGCCCAGGTAACGGGGGTCGAGGATACGCGACGTCGAGGTCAGCGGGTCAACAGCCGGGTACAGACCCTTCGACGCGATCGCACGAGAGAGCTCGGTCGTGGCGTCGAGGTGGGCGAAGGTGGTCGCCGGAGCCGGGTCGGTGTAGTCGTCGGCGGGAACGTAGATCGCCTGCAGCGAGGTGATCGAGTGACCGCGGGTCGAGGTGATGCGCTCCTGGAGCACACCCATCTCGTCGGCGAGGTTCGGCTGGTAACCAACGGCAGAAGGCATGCGGCCCAGAAGGGTCGACACCTCGGAACCGGCCTGCGTGAAGCGGAAGATGTTGTCGATGAAGAGCAGAACGTCCTGCTTCTGCACGTCGCGGAAGTACTCAGCCATGGTCAGGGCCGAGAGGGCGACGCGGAGACGCGTTCCCGGCGGCTCGTCCATCTGGCCGAAGACAAGGGCGGTCTTGTCGAAGACGCCGGCCTCTTCCATCTCGTGGATGAGGTCGTTGCCCTCACGGGTACGCTCACCGACACCGGCGAACACCGACACACCACCGTGGTCCTGCGCGACGCGCTGGATCATCTCCTGGATCAGAACGGTCTTACCGACACCGGCACCACCGAAGAGGCCGATCTTTCCACCCTGCACGTACGGGGTGAGGAGGTCGATGACCTTGATGCCGGTCTCGAACATCGTGGTCTTGGACTCGAGCTGGTCGAAGGCCGGGGCCTTGCGGTGGATCGGCCAGCGCTCGGTGATCTCGATGGTCTCACCCGGGGTGCTGTTGAGCACCTCACCGATGACGTTGAAGACCTTGCCCTTGGTGACGTCGCCGACGGGCACCGAGATCGGTGCGCCGGTGTCGGTCACTTCCTGGCCGCGAACCAGACCGTCGGTCGGGTTGAGGGCGATGGCACGCACGACGTCGTCGCCGAGGTGCTGTGCAACCTCGAGCGTGATCGTGGTCGTCTCACCGGCGATGGTGATGACGGTCTTCAGCGCGTTGTAGATGCCGGGGATGGAGTCGTGCGGGAACTCGATGTCGACCACGGGGCCGGTCACACGGGCGATCCGGCCGACGGCGCCCGCAGTGCTCTCAGCCTGGACTGGCGCGGTAGCAGTGTCAGTCATTGTTCTCTCTCTTCTGGGCTTACTTCGTAAAAAACTAGGACTACTTGGCGGACGACAGAGCGTCGGCGCCGCCGACGATCTCGGAAATCTGCTGCGTGATCTCGGACTGGCGCGCGTTGTTGGCCAAACGCGTGTAATCGGTGATGAGCTTGTCGGCGTTGTCGCTGGCCGACTTCATCGCCTTCTGGCGGCTGGCGTGCTCTGAGGCGGCCGACTGCAGCATCGCGTTGAACAGACGGCTCTCGATGTACACCGGGAGCAGCGCGTCCAGAACGGTCTCGACGTCCGGCTCGAACTCGTAGAGCGGCAGAACCTGCTTGTCGCCCGGCTCCTCCACACCCTCAACAACCTCAAGGGGAAGCAGTCGAACGACCTCGGGAACCTGGCTGACCATGCTCACGAAGCGGTTGAAGACGACGTGAATCTCGTCGACACCGCCGTCGTCGCTGTCGCGCAGGAAGCTCTCGAGCAGCGCGTCACCGATCTCCTTCGCCGCCTCGAACTGCGGCTGGTCGGTGCCGCCGGTCCAGACGCGCTCCGATGCACGGTGACGGAAGCTGAAGTACGCCGCCGCCTTGCGCCCGACCAGGAAGTACACGACGTCCTTGCCCTGGCTGCGCAGCAGCGTGCTGAGCTCTTCGGCCTCTCGAAGCACCTGGGAGCTGAACGCGCCTGCGAGTCCGCGGTCCGACGTGAAGATGACGACGGCTGCCCGTTCGATCTTCTCCGGCTCGGTCGTGAGCACGTGCTCGACATTCGAGTACGTCGCCACGGCCGACACGGCGCGGGTGATGGCCCACGAGTACGGCGTGGATGCCGCGACGCGTGCCTGCGCCTTTTGGATGCGTGATGCGGAGATCAGCTCCATGGCACGAGTGATCTTCTTGGTCGTCTGGGCAGACTTGATCTTCTGCCGGTAGACCCGAAGTTGCGCTCCCATGTCTCTCCTGTGGTTCCTAGTTCAGTATCAGTCGAATAGTCGTCTCGGGCGTCGCTTAGCGACGGCCCTTGACGATCTTTTCCTGGTTGACGTCTTCTTCGGCGATGGCTTCGAACTTCTCGTTCGAGGCCAGCGGCTTGCCGTCGCCCGTCTGGAACTCGAGCTTGAACTTGTCCACGGCGGCCGTAAGCTCAGCGACGGTTGCGTCGTCGAGGACGTTGGTCGCGCGCAGCGTGTTCAGAACCTCGGTGTTGCGGCCCAGGTAGTCGAGCAGCTCGCGCTCGAAGCGCAGGATGTCCTCAACGGGAACCTCGTCCAGCTTGCCGTTCGTGCCGGCCCAGATCGAGACGACCTGGTCCTCGACGGGGAACGGCGAGTACTGCGGCTGCTTGAGCAGCTCGGTGAGGCGGGCGCCACGGGCGAGCTGACGGCGGCTGGCCGCGTCGAGGTCGGAGGCGAACATCGCGAAGGCCTCGAGCGAGCGGTACTGCGCCAGCTCCAGCTTCAGCGTTCCTGAAACCTTCTTGATGGACTTGACCTGAGCGTCACCACCGACACGCGAGACCGAGATACCCACGTCAACAGCGGGGCGCTGGTTGGCGTTGAAGAGGTCGGACTGCAGGAAGATCTGGCCGTCGGTGATCGAGATCACGTTGGTCGGAATGTAGGCGGAGACGTCGTTGGCCTTGGTCTCGATGATCGGGAGACCGGTCATCGAGCCGGCGCCGAGCTCGTCGGAGAGCTTGGCGCAACGCTCGAGCAGACGGGAGTGCAGGTAGAACACGTCACCGGGGTATGCCTCGCGGCCCGGCGGGCGGCGCAGCAGCAGCGAAACGGCGCGGTAGGCCTCTGCCTGCTTGGAGAGGTCATCGAAGACGATGAGGACGTGCTTGCCGCCGTACATCCAGTGCTGGCCGATGGCCGAGCCCGTGTAGGGAGCGAGGTACTTGAAGCCGGCGGGGTCGGATGCCGGAGCGGCCACGATCGTGGTGTAGTCCATGGCACCGGCGTCCTCGAGGGCGCCCTTCACCGAAGCGATGGTCGAGCCCTTCTGACCGATGGCAACGTAGATGCAGCGCACCTGCTTGTTGACATCGCCAGACTCCCAGTTGGCCTTCTGGTTGATGATGGTGTCGATCGCCAGAGCGGTCTTACCGGTCTGACGGTCACCGATGATCAGCTGACGCTGTCCACGGCCGACGGGGATCATGGCGTCGATGGCCTTGATACCGGTCTGCAGGGGCTCGTGAACCGACTTGCGCTGCATGACGCCGGGAGCCTGGAGCTCGAGCGCGCGGCGACCCTCTGCGACGATCTCGCCGAGACCGTCGATCGGAGCACCCAGCGGGTCAACGACACGACCGAGGAAGCCGTCACCAACGGGGGCGGAGAGAACCTCACCCGTGCGGGTGACCTCCATGCCCTCGACGATGCCGCCGAACTCGCCGAGCACAACAACACCGATCTCGTCTTCGTCGAGGTTCTGGGCGAGGCCCAGGGTGCCGTCGGCGAACTTGATCAGCTCGTTGGCCATGACGCCGGGGAGGCCCTGGACGTGAGCAATACCGTCACCGGCATCCGTCACGTGGCCAACCTCGGTTGCAGCAGCGCTGCCGGGCTCGTAAGCCTTGACGAAGTCCTTGAGCGCGTCGCGGATCTCATCGGGGCTGATTGTGAGTTCTGCCATCATCTTCCCTTTTCTGCACGAGGTGTACAGGTTCTGTCGTTTCGAAGCCCTACGGCGTCGAGGTCAAATATGTTCCAGCTGACACAAGGTCAGCTGGCAAGCTGAATTCGCACATCGTTGAGACGAGATGCAATGCTGCCGTCGATCACATCGTCGCCGATCTGAACGCGGAGCCCACCGAGGACGGCGGGATCGACAACCTGGTTGATCCGCAGCTCACGGCCGTAGCTGCCCGAGAGCACTGCGGCGAGGCGCTGCAGCTGTGCGGGAGCGATCGGCGCGGCCGAGGTGACCGTTGCGATGCCGAAGCCCGCCTCGTCGGCGACGACGGATGCCGCGTAGCGCAGCAGCTCGCCGATGCGGCGGCCGCGGGGCTGCAGCACGAGCTGGTTCACGATCGCCGCGGTCTGGGCCGAAGCCTTGCCACCGAGCAGCGATGCGACCAGGGTCGACTTCGCGGCTGGGTCGCCGAGCTTGTTCGAGAGCGCGAGCTCCAGCTCGGCGTTGCCTGCGACCGCTTCGCCGAAGGCGAAGAGCTCACGCTCGATGGCGGCGCCGGACGGAGCGGAGGCGGCGATCGCGCGCAGCCCCAACTCCTCGACGGCCGCCAGCACGTCATCCTGGCTCGACCAGCGGCTCACGGCGATGCCGCGGAGCAGCTCGCGCACGGGAGCGCTGAGCGAGGAGAAGACCGAGTCAACGAGCTCGACCTTGGCTGCGGAATCCGCACCGGGGTCGGCTACGGCCTGGACGAGCTGGCTGGAGCTGCCGATGACACGGCTGGCAGCGAAGAGCTCCTCGCCGGTGGCGAGGTTGGCTCCGCTGAGTGCGGTCAGTGCGGCTCTCGCCGAAGCGAGGGCCTCTCTGGTCGCTGATCCCATGGTTGTTACTTCTTTCCTGCCGAAGGCGCAGCCTTCTCGGCGGCCTCCAGGTCTGCGAGGAAGCGGTCGACGATGGCACTGGCCTTGGCGTCGTCGGTGAGGCTTTCGCCGATCACACCGGAAGCCAGGTCGATGGCAAGCGTGCCGACCTCGGAGCGCAGCGAGACAACAGCTGCCTGGCGCTCCGCCTCAATCTGAGCCTGAGCCGATGCAGTGATGCGGGCGGCCTCGGTCGACGCGGAGGTCTTGGCCTCTGCGACGATCTTCTTGCCGTCCTCGCGTGCAGACTCACGGATGTTGCCGGCCTCTGCGCGCGCGTCGGCGAGCTGAGCGGTGTACTCCTCGAGTGCGGCCTCGGCCTTGCGCTGTGCCTCGTCGGCCTTGGCAATGTTGCCTTCGATCGCCTCGGCACGCTGGTCGAGCATGACCTGCATCTTCGGCAGTCCGAACTTCCAGAAGAAGAACAGGATGATGAAGAAGCAGACGGCCGACCAGATGATGTCGTACATCTCCGGGATAAGCGGGTTCTTAGCCACTTCCTCGGTTGCAGTTGCGAGCACTGCGTGAAGCATCAGGCCTCCTTAGAGAGCGAAAAGAGGATTAGAAGCCGAAGATGAAGGCGGTAGCGATACCGATGAAGGCGAGCGCCTCGGTGAAGGCGATACCGATCCACATCAGAACCTGCAGGCGGCCGGCGAGCTCGGGCTGGCGGGCGACACCCTCAATGGTCTTGCCGACGACGATACCAACGCCGATGGCCGGGCCGATTGCTGCGAGGCCGTAGCCGACCGTCGCGATGCTGCCGCTGATCTCGGCGAGAACGGTTGTTGCGTCCACGTTTGTGTTTCCTTCCGTTGGGCGAATTCGGCGGTTGCCGAGTTCGTTTTAGTGTTCTTCTGCGACCGCGAGCTGGATGTAGACCGCGGTAAGTAGGGCAAAGACGTAGGCCTGGAGCACGGCGACCAGGATCTCGAACAGCGTGAACGCGAGTCCGAATGCGAGGGAGCCGACACCGAGGATTGACCACAGCCCGCCGGCTGTGAAGAAGAAGAACTGGGTTGCCGCGAAGAACAGCACCAGCAGCAGGTGGCCGACCATCATGTTCATCAGAAGACGAAGGCTGAGCGTGACCGGGCGGATGATGAACGTCGAGATGAACTCGATCGGCGTCACGATGATGTACACCGGCAGCGGAACGCCGGCCGGGAACAGCGAGTTCTTGAAGAACTTGCCCGGGCTCTTCTTGATACCGGCGTAGATGAACGTCACGTAGGCGACGATCGCAAGCACGATCGGAACACCGATAACCGCGGTTCCGGCGATGTTGAGGCCGGGGATGATTCCCGTCAGGTTCATGAAGAGGATCATGAAGAAGATCGTCGTCAGGATCGGCAGGAAGCGCTTGGCGTCCTTGCGACCCAGCAGGTCTTCGGCGATGTTGACGCGGACGAGGTCCAGGCCCATCTCGATGAGGCTCTGGAATCGGCCGGGAACGATCTGCATCTTGCGCGTGCCGAGCCAGAACAGCAGCAGCAACACCGCCATCGCGAGGAAGCGCACCAGAATGATGCGGTTGATCTCGAACGGGGTGCCCGCCAGGAAGATTACTTCAGGAAAGAATTCGTCGATGGACGGAGCGTGGAAGCCGCCATCATCGGTTGAGGATGTGACCAGCAGGTTCACAGCGGTAGCTAACAGCGCTATCTCCTGTTTCGGGGCGGGGAGCTCTGCTCTCGCGGCGACGAACGGTGGGAACGGATTTCAGACACGATCAAGCCGCATCGAAAGCCGGGGGGAACTGCACTTACTCTAGCAAGAGATGCGGCTGAGACCGAATCGAGATCTAGGGTTATGGCAATTATTTGTTGTCTGATTTATTCTCGGCGGCCGGCGCCTCGGGCGACTGGTTCGGCAGCACGACATCGCTGACGTATGGCATGCGCGACTTGAGCATGACCATGACATCGACGACGAGCGAGCCGATGACTCCAGCGATCAGCGAGAGGAACAACACGACCGGGTTGATCCAGCTCTGGTCCTTGAGGACGATCACGACGACGAGGAACACGATGAACTTCAGCAACCATCCGCCGAGGACGATGCCGAAGAACGCGCCGACGAACATGTCGGAGCCGCTGAACCGGTTCGCGAGCAGGATCGTCGCGGCGGTGACGCCCATGAAGATCACGGCGAGGGCCGTGCCGATCAGCGCACTGACGAGCCCGACTCCCCCGTCGACGACCCAGCCGATGATGCCGCCGACCACCGCGATCCCGAGGGCGACGAGACCGCCGAGCACGAGCGCGCGGCGCAGCACGGGGTTCGACGACGGCGTGTTGTTGGCTGGCTGGCTGGCTGGCGTTGTGCCGGTCATGATGGGTCCTTGGATGTCGATGATGTGGCGATGGCGTCGAGGGCTTCCGATGCCTCGTCGAGTGGGTCAAGCGATGCGGATGCCGCGGCATCCGGAGAGTTGGCAGGCGCGGCCTGGCTGGCCACCTCGAGCGCCTTGCGCTTGCTGAGCGGGGCCAGGGTGACGACGGCGCAGACGACGAGGCCGATGACGATGAAACCGGTCGCGTACATGGTCGACAGGCCGAAGTAGACCGGGAGCACGAAGTAGAGCAGGCAGCCGATGGAGGCGACGGCCGTCCAACCGTAGAAGATCAGCACGGCGTGCAGGTGCGAGTGGCCCATGTCGAGCAGGCGGTGGTGGAGGTGCTTGCGGTCGGCGCTGAACGGCGACTTGCCTGCCCGCAGCCGGCGGAAGACGGCGAGGCTGAAGTCGAGCAACGGGATCAGCAGGACGGCGAACGGCAGGATGATCGGGATGAACGCAGGCAGCAGCTCGGATCCGGCGAGCGAGGCGGGGCTGATCTGCGCGGTGACGGCGATAGCGGATGTCGCCATCAGCAGGCCGATCAGCAGCGCGCCGGCATCCCCCATGAAGAGCCGCGCCGGGTGCCAGTTCAGCGGCAGGAAGCCGACGCAGGCGCCGACGAGCAGCGCGGCGATGAGGGAGGCGAGGTTGAAGTAGTTGCTCGGCGAGGTCTGCTGCACGAGGAGGTACGTGTACAGGAAGAACGCGCCGTTGCCGATCAGGGCGACGCCGGCGACGAGGCCGTCGAGGCCGTCGATGAAGTTGATGGCATTCATCACGAGGACGATCGCGAAGACGGTCATCAGCAGCGAGATCCACGAGGAGCCGATGGCCGTCACCCCGCCGAGCGGGAGCGAGTAGACCTGGACGCCCTTCCACGCGATGAGCCCAGCGGCCAGGAACTGCCCGGCGAGCTTGGTCATCCAGTCGAGATCCCAGATGTCGTCCGCGACGCCGATCGCGACGATCAACAGTGCCGCCCCGAGGATCGCGAAGATCTGCTCCGGATTGTCGAAGATGATCTTGAGCGGCGGGAACTGTGCGGAGATCAGCCAGGCGACGAGGAAGGCGATGACGATGCCGAGGAACATCGCGATGCCGCCGAGCCGCGGGGTCGGCCGCGTGTGCACGTCCCTGGCCCGGATCTTCGGGTAGAGCTTGTAGCGGTGCGCCAGCCGGTAGACCAGCATCGAGAGCCCGAAGGTGACCAACGCCGAGATCAGCGAGAGCACCACGAACAGCGTCACGCGCTCGGCTCCCGGGCCTCTGGGGTTGCGGGCTCGTCGTCGGGTATCGCCTCAACGGGCGCCACATCCTCGGGTGCTGCGTCGGCGGGCGCCTCGTCGGCTGGCACCGCGGGCACTGCTGGCGCCTCGGCATCCGGGTCGGCGAGGAGATCGCCGACGACCGCGCGGATCTGTTCGCGCGAGATGACGCCTGCGCGCACGATGCGGAGCTGTCCGCCCGGCTCGCCGAGGCGGGTCGCGTCGACGATCGTCGATGAGGTGTCGCCTGCACGTTCACCGATCGCCTCGTAGTCGGCGCCGGCCTCCCCTCCATCGAGGTAGACGTCGACGCTCTCCTCGAGCATGGCCGCTGCGCCTGCCGCGTCCGTCGCGGCCGGCATGCCGGTGAGGTTGGCGGAGGAGACGGCGAGCGGGCCGGTCTCGCTGAGCAGTTCGAGGGCGATGGGGTTGCGCGGCATCCGCAGCGCAACCGTGCCGCGCGTCTCGCCGAGATCCCAGCTGAGGGACGGCTGAGCCCGGAGGATCACGGTGAGTCCGCCCGGCCAGAACACGTCGACGAGCTCACGGACGGCCTGCGGCACTTCGGCGGCCAACGCATCGAGCGTCGCCACCCCGGGGATGAGCACGGGTGGCGGCGAGCTCCGCTCACGGCCCTTGGCGTCCAGGAGTCGCTGCACGGCGTCGCGGTTGAAGGCGTCGGCGGCGAGGCCGTACACCGTGTCGGTGGGCATGACGACAAGCGCGCCACGGCCGATCGCCGAGCGCGCCAGCCGCATTCCGGACATGAGTTCGGTGTCGACCGAGCAGTCGTAGATGTGTGGAGCCATTTCCGACGATTCTACTGCAGGCTTGCTGCAGGCTTGCTGCAGCGCAGCTCGGCGCCAGGCGAGCCTGCTGCATCCGCTCGCCGAACCCGAAGAATCGGTCGCTTTTCGCGCCGACAGGCAGCAGGACCGTCGAGTTCGGGGACGAGCAGCCGTCAGCGCAACGCGGTTGTGGCCCGGTCGCGCGTCGTGAAGTCCCGGTGCGAGGCGACGGCGCGCCAGCCGTCGGCCGTGAGCAGGGCGGCGATCTCCGCGGCTTGCAGCTCGCCGTGCTCGATCACGAGGGTGCCGCCGGCGTGCAGCAGGCGCAGCGCGGTCTGCGACACGTGACGGACGACGTCCAGCCCGTCTTCTCCGCCGTAGAGCGCGTGTTCGGGGTCGAACAGCCGCACCTCCGGGTCGCGCGGGATGGCGTCCTGCGGAATGTACGGCGGATTCGAGATGACAACGCTCACCGTGCCGTCGAGCTCGTGCAAGGCGTCGGCGAGGTCGGCGAACTGCAGGGTGGCGTTGTCGGCATCCGTCTCACGGAAGTTGCGGCTCGTCCAGACGAACGCCTCCGGCGAGTTCTCGACCGCCCAGATTCGTGCGCGCGGCACTTCGGTGGCCATCGCGAGGGCGATGGCCCCGCTGCCCGTGCCGAGGTCGACACCGATCGGGCTCTGGACCGCTGCCGCGTGCAGCGCGTCGATGGCCAGCTGGGCGACCTGTTCGGTCTCCGGTCGCGGCACGAACACGCCAGGCCCGACAGCCAGCTCGAGCGAGCGGAACGGAGCAACACCGGTGATGTGCTGCAGCGGCTCCCGTGCGGCGCGGCGCTCGACCATCTGCTTGACGGTCGCCGCCTCCGTCGCGCCCAGGGTGGAATCGGTGACGATGCGCGCCTGCAGTTCGCCGCGCGAGAGGCCGAGCACGTGACCGATCAGCAGTTCGGCGTCGATATGAGCGTCGAGGATCCCCGCGGCGCCGAGCCGCGCGGCTGCGGTGTCACGCAGCTCTCTGAGGATACGGGCGGCGTCATTATCGGAAACATTCACGTTAGGGAATGTAACGCACTCGCCTGTGTTGACTCAGAGGCCTAGTGTTGATCGCGCTGTGCCGATGATGGCCCGGCGCTGTGTAACTCCCTGTTCCGCCCGTGGTTTCTCCCCCGTGCTCTCCCCGTCGAATCTGCACCGAAAGGCCCAGCTCATGGCATCCCGAATTTATGACAGCATCGTCGACACCATCGGCAACACACCTCTGGTGCGCCTCAACCGGATCACGGATGGCGCAGGCGCCACCGTGCTGGCCAAGCTCGAGTTCTACTCGCCGGCCGCCAGCGTGAAGGACCGCATCGGCGTCGCCATCATCGACGCGGCCGAGGCCTCCGGCGAGCTGCTGCCGGGCGGAACCATCGTCGAGGGAACGAGCGGGAACACGGGCATCGCGCTCGCGCTGGTCGGCGCCGCCCGCGGCTACCGCGTCGTGCTCACCATGCCGGAGACGATGAGCAAGGAGCGCCGCGTGCTGCTGCGCGCATACGGGGCCGAGGTCGTTCTCACCTCCGGCGCCGACGGCATGCGTGGTGCGGTCGAGAAGGCCAACGAAATCGTGGCCGCGACGCCTGGCGCCATCCTCGCCAGCCAGTTCGCCAATGCCGCCAACCCGGCCATCCACCGTGCGACGACCGGCGAGGAGATCTGGGCCGACACCGAGGGATCCGTCGACATCTTCGTGGCCGGCATCGGCACAGGAGGAACCATCACCGGAGCCGGCGGCCTGCTCAAGGAGCGCAACCCCGACATCCAGATCATCGCCGTCGAGCCACTCGACTCCCCGATCCTCAGCGGCGGCACCCCCGGCCCGCACAAGATCCAGGGCCTCGGCGCCAACTTCGTTCCGGCGATCCTCGACACAACCGTCTACGACGAGGTCATCGACGTGGCCACCCCGGATGCCATCGCAACCGCCCGCCGCCTCGCCACCGACGAGGCCATCCTCGGCGGCATCTCCTCCGGCGCGGCCGTGTGGGCCGCCCTCGAGGTCGCCAAGCGCCCGGAGAACGCCGGCAAGACGATCGTCGTGATCGTTCCCGACTTCGGAGAGCGCTACGTCAGCACCGTGCTCTACGAAGACCTGCTTGACTAGGCAGATGACCTTCTTCGCAGCGCTCCGGGAAGACGTGGCAACGGCCAGGGCCCACGACCCGGCTTCCCGGAGCAATGCGGAGGTGTTCCTGGCCTATTCCGGCCTGCACGCCGTGTGGAGCCACCGGCTCGCACACCGGCTCTGGGAGGGCGGGTTCCGCCTGCCGGCCCGGCTGCTCTCGCAGTTCACCCGCTTCCTGACGGGCATCGAGATCCACCCAGGCGCAACGATCGGGCGCCGGCTCTTCATCGACCACGGCATGGGCGTCGTCATCGGCGAGACGGCGGTGCTCGGCGACGATGTGATGCTGTACCACGGGGTGACGCTCGGCGGAAAGAGCCGCCACGGCTTCATGCCAGGGCAGAAGCGGCACCCGACGCTGGAGGACGGCGTGACCGTCGGCGCAGGCGCGAAGGTGCTCGGCGACATCGTGATCGGCGCGTGGAGCACGGTCGGCGCGAACGCGGTTGTGAGCAAGGACGCTCCCCCGCACTCCCTGGTCATCGGCATCCCTGCACACATCCGACCGGTCAAGCCCGAGACGACGGATGCCGCCCGCGGCGTGCACGACTGGAGCATCTAGCCCGAGGGCCCGCCAGCGGCATCCGCCCGCCGCGCGTCCGCGCCCGAGTCTGAATCTCGGGGCCCGCGTTCTGTGCACGGGCCAGGTGAATACCCCGGGCCGGCGCGCAGAATCCGGGCCGCGAACGCCATTCGCGTGGCAGCTGACGCGGTGGCGCTGAACGCAGCAGTGGCGCAGAGCGGCCTGAGCCGTCTGCGCCACTGTCTGGAGTGTTGCGCGGGTGCGTTGCTGTTTAGCCCTGGTCGCCGATGTCGGCCAGGCGCGCCTCCTCGTCGGCGTGGATCGCCGATTCGATGACGGGCTCGAGCGCGCCGTTCATGACGGAGTCGAGGTTGTACGCCTTGTACCCGGTGCGGTGATCCGCGATGCGGTTCTCCGGGAAGTTGTACGTGCGGATGCGCTCTGAACGGTCCATAGTGCGGATCTGCGTCTTGCGCTTGGCGCTGTCCAGCTCTGCCTGCTCCTCCTGGCGGCGGGCCAGGATGCGGGCGCGCAGCACGCGCATGCCTGCCTCGCGGTTCTGCAGCTGGCTCTTCTCGTTCTGCATGGCGACGACGATGCCGGTCGGGAGGTGGGTGATGCGCACGGCGGAGTCGGTCGTGTTGACCGACTGGCCGCCTGGGCCGCTCGAGCGGTAGACGTCGATCTTGAGGTCGTTCGCGTGGATCTCGACCTCCTCCGGCTCGTCGACCTCTGGAAAGACGAGGACGCCGGTGGTGGAGGTGTGGATGCGCCCCTGCGTCTCGGTGGCCGGCACGCGCTGCACGCGGTGCACGCCGCCCTCGTACTTGAGGTGCGCCCAGACGCCCTGCGACGGGTCGGTCGCGTTCGACTTGATAGCGATCTGCACGTTCTTGTAGCCGCCGAGGTCGCTCTCGTCGCTCTCGAGCATCTCGGTCTTCCAGCCCTTGGATGCCGCGTACTGGATGTACATGCGCAGCAGGTCCGCGGCGAACAGCGCGCTCTCCGCGCCGCCCTCGCCACCCTTGATCTCCATGATCACGTCGCGGCCGTCATCCGGGTCGCGCGGGATCAGCAGACGGCGCAGCTTCTCCTGCGCGGTCGCCAGCTGCTCCTCCATGGCCGGGAGCTCCTCGGCGAAGGCGTCGTCCTCCTTCGCCAGCTCCTTGGCCGCGGCGAGGTCTTCCTGGGCCTGGACCCAGCCCTCGTGCGCCGCGACGATCTTCGACAGCTCGGCGTAGCGCCGGTTCACCTTCTTGGCGCGCGCCGGGTCCGCGTGCAACGCGGGGTCGGCGAGCTGCTCCTGCAGTTCGGCGTGTTCCTTGAACAGAACCTGGACAGATTCAAACATGACTTCCTCCGTGACTCATTCTCTCTCAACGGCAAGAACCCGCCTGCGCCAGCGTGTGCACGATCGTGCACATGGTGGCCCAGACGGGTTCTGACGGAGAGCTAGCGGTGGTCGTTCTCGTGGCTCGCGCCACCGGCCGGCATCGTCTTCTGCACCTGCATGAGGAACTCGACGTTGGACTGGGTCTCCTTGAGACGGCCGAGCACGGCCTCGAGGGCCGCCTGCTGGTCGAGACCAGCGAGGGCGCGACGCAGCTTCCAGGTGATCCGGACCTCGTCAGCGCTCATCAGCATCTCTTCGCGGCGGGTGCCGGACGCGTTGACGTCGACGGCCGGGAAGATGCGCTTGTCAGCGAGCTGACGCGAGAGGCGCAGCTCCATGTTGCCGGTGCCCTTGAACTCCTCGAAGATGACCTCGTCCATCTTGGAGCCGGTCTCGATGAGCGCGGTCGCCAGGATGGTGAGCGAGCCACCGTTCTCGATGTTGCGGGCAGCGCCGAAGAAGCGCTTGGGCGGGTAGAGCGCCGAGGCGTCGACACCGCCGGAGAGGATGCGACCGGATGCCGGGGCAGCCAGGTTGTACGCACGGCCGAGGCGCGTGATCGAGTCGAGCAGCACGACGACGTCGTGGCCGAGCTCGACGAGGCGCTTTGCACGCTCGATGGCGAGCTCCGCGACGGTGGTGTGGTCCTCTGCCGGGCGGTCGAAGGTGGAGGCGATGACCTCACCCTTGACGGTGCGCTGCATGTCGGTGACCTCTTCGGGGCGCTCGTCGACCAGAACGACCATGAGGTGGACTTCGGGGTTGTTGATGGCGATGGCGCTGGCGATCTGCTGCAGCACGATCGTCTTACCGGCCTTCGGCGGCGCGACGATCAGGCCGCGCTGGCCTTTGCCGATCGGGGCGACGAGGTCGATGATGCGCTGCGTGAGCTTGCCCGACTCGGTTTCGAGGCGCAGGCGCTCCTGCGGGTAGAGCGGGGTCAGCTTCTGGAACTCGACGCGGGCGGCAGCCTCGTCGACGGTCTGGCCGTTGATCGAGTCGACCTTGACGATCGCGTTGTACTTCTGTCGACCGCTGGCGTCACCCTCGCGCGGCTGGCGGATGGAGCCGACGACGGCGTCACCCTTGCGGAGGTTGTACTTCTTGACCTGGCCGAGCGAGACGTAGACGTCGCTCGGTCCCGGCAGGTAGCCGCTGGTGCGCACGAAGGCGTAGTTGTCGAGCACGTCGAGGATGCCGGCGACGGGAACGAGCACGTCGTCGTCGCTGAGCTCCGGCTCGAAGTCCTCGTCGCTCGCTCCGCCGCGACGCTTGCGGTCACGGTAACGGCTGCGGCCGCCGCGCTCACCGTCGAGCAGCTCGCGCTGCTCGCGGGCGCTGTCACGCTCGCCGCGGTTCTGACCCTGCTGGGCGCCCTGGCCGTCCTGCTGCTGGCCGCGCTGACCGCGCTGGTTGCCCTGACGCTCGCCCTGCTGACGGTCGCCCTGCTGGCGCTCGCCCTGCTGGCGGTCCTCCGACTGCTCTGCGTTGTTCTGCTGCTTGTTGCGGTTGCGGTTGCGACCGCGGCCCTGGCGGGGCTCCTCGGCTGCCGGCGCCGCGGCGTCCGATTCGGCCGGCTCGGCTGCGCCGGCGGCGTCGCCTGCTGCCTCTGCGGCGGGTGCTGCCTCAGCGGTTGCCGTGGCATCCGTTGCGCGGCCGTTCTTGCGACGGTTGCGACCGCCACGCTCGTTCTGGCCGGCCGGCTTCTCTGCGGCTGCCTCGCCCGACTCGGTTTCTGCGGCCTTCTCGGTCTGCTCGACCTTCTGGGCCTGCTCGACCTTCTGGGCCTTGTTGGCGGCGACGGCGTCGAGCGCGGGCACGAGGCTGTCGAGCCCGGTCCCGCCTTCGATGTTGATGTGGCCGGCTGCCGCGGTCGAGGTGCTCGCGCGACGCGGTCCACGCTTGGCGCGGGCCGGCTGCACTGCCGGAACCTCGTCAGCGGCCGGAGCGGCGGGCGACTCTGCGTGAGCGGCCGGAGCCTCAGCGACGACCGGTGCGGCGACCGGTGCGGCCGGGGCCTCCACCGGCGCGGAGGCCGCTGCGGCCTGCGACTCGGTGATGGCGTCGACGAGCTCGCCCTTGCGGAGCTTGCCTGCGCCGCTGATGCCGAGCTCGTTCGCCAGAGCCTGGAGCTCGGCGACGCGCAGGGCGTTCAGTGCGGTGCGGGTGTGGGCGCCGGTGGCGCCGGGTGTGACATCAGTCATGGGGTTGTGGTCCTTCCGCCTGTGCACAACATGAGGGAGTGCCAGGGAGCTGATCGTTCGAGCTTCTGAAAGCGAGTATCAAGAGAGATGACGCGCAGAGCAGTGGGCGCGAGCGGAAGCAATAGTTGCTAGAAATACACCGGGTTCTGGTTCGCTTGTGAGCGTCGTTTACCGGGTGCGATGTCAGCCTAGCACCCCGAACCGGGCGTTCCCGCACAGCGGCTCTACGTGGAACATCCGGCGTGTCGCGCAGCGACACGAAAGGCGGCAGCCCATCCCAACGAAACCCACGAAACAGATACCGATGCTCGCCACGCTGTGACTCGCACCCGCCAGCAACCGCGAGAACCGGCCCGCAGAGACGAGACGAGCGGATGCCGGCAGCGCGAGGCTGCGGCATCCGCTCGAATCTGCAACACGTGCAGTGTGACGCTGGGCGGTGCTAGCTGACGCTGAGCACCGTTCCCTTGACGTCGACGGCGAGCATGCGCGCCTGCCACGGGGTCTCCGCGTGCTGCGCGACGAGCTCCGCCGCAATCAGGCGCTGGCTGGGGTCGCTCGCCAGCACCAGAATCGATGGACCAGCACCGGAGACGACGGCCGGGAGGCCAGCCTCACGCAGCAGCGAGATGAGACGGTTCGTCTCCGGCATCGCGGCCGCACGGTAGTTCTGGTGCAGTTTGTCTTCTGTGGCCGCGAGCAGCAGCTCGGGGCTCTGGATGAGGGCCGCGATCAGCAGTGCCGAGCGCGAGACGTTGAACACGGCGTCCTCGTGCGGGACGGACTCCGGCTGCAGGCTGCGCGCCAGCGCCGTCGACATCTCGGCCTCCGGAACGAAGACGACCGGCGAGACGCCGCGGTGCACCATCAGCTTCTTGTGCTGCGGTCCCTCTGGCGTCATCCACGCGATCGTCAGTCCGCCGAAGAGGGCGGGCGCGACGTTGTCTGGGTGGCCCTCCAGCTCGGTGGCCAGCACCAGCGCGTCGGCATCGCTCATGTCGACGATGCCGGCGAGCAGACCGCGGGCGGCGATGACGCCGGCCGAGATCGCCGCACCGGAGGATCCGAGGCCACGACCGTGCGGGATCGTGTTGTGCGCCTCGAGGTGCAGACCGGGCAGGGCGTAGCCGTAGTGCGCCAGCGAGTGCGCGATGGCGCGGACGACGAGGTGCGATTCGTCGGTCGGCACCTCGCCGGCACCGACACCGCTGACATCGACGGAGACGCCAGGGGTCGCGGATGCCGTGACGACGAGGTCGTCGTACTGGGCCAGCGCCAGGCCGAGGGTGTCGAAGCCGGGGCCGAGGTTCGCGGTGGTGGCCGGAACCTTGACCTCGACGCGGCGGCCGTCGATGAGTGCGCCGAGCTCGGTCAACGGAGTGTTCCGCTGCGCGTTCTCGGCGCCGGGCATGTCGCCGCTCGTCATGCCTTGGCCAGGCCGAGCACGCCGGCGATCTCTGCGGTGTCGACCGGGACGATCGTGGGCTGGACGGCCGAGCCGTCTGCGGTCTGCAGTGCCCACTGCGGGTCCTTCAGGCCGTGTCCGGTGACCGTGAGCACGACGGTGGCGCCGGCGGGGATCTTGCCGGCATCCGCCTGCTCGAGCAGGCCGGCGACGCTGATGGCGGAGGCCGGCTCGACGAAGATGCCCACCTCGCCGGCGAGGATGCGGTACGCCTCGAGGATGCGCGCGTCGTCGATGGCGCCGAAGTAGCCGTTGCTGACCTCACGCGCGTTCAGGGCGAGCTCCCACGATGCCGGGTTGCCGATGCGGATGGCGCTCGCGATCGTCTCGGGGTTCTTGACGACGTGGCCGAGCACGAGCGGCGCGGAGCCCGCGGCCTGGAAGCCGAACATGCGCGGCAGCTTGCTGGTTGCGCCACGCTCGAGCTCTTCGCTGTAGCCGCGGAAGTATGCCGTGTAGTTACCGGCGTTGCCGACGGGAACGATGTGGAAGTCCGGGGCGTCGCCGAGCGCCTCGACGACCTCGAATGCCGCCGTCTTCTGGCCCTCGATACGGTCGGGGTTGACCGAGTTGACCAGGTGCACCGGGTAGTTGGCCGCGAGGTCGCGGGCGATGTCGAGGCAGTCGTCGAAGTTGCCCTGCACCTGCAGCAGCTGTGCGTTGTGCACGACCGCCTGGCTGAGCTTGCCCATGGCGATCTTGCCCTCCGGCACCAGCACGGCGGCCGTGATGCCCGCGTGGGTGGCGTACGCGGCCGCGGATGCCGAGGTGTTGCCGGTCGACGCGCAGATGACGGCCTTGGCTCCGGCCTCGACGGCCTTGGAGATGGCCATGGTCATGCCGCGGTCCTTGAACGAACCGGTCGGGTTCATTCCCTCGAACTTGACCCACACCTGTGCACCGGTGCGGGCGGAGAGCGCCGCGGCCGGAATGAGCGGGGTTCCACCCTCACCCAGGGTGATGACGGGGGTGGCATCCGTCACGTTCAGGCGGTCCGCGTATTCACGCAGCACGCCGCGCCATTGCCGTGAAGTGGGGCTGGGCTGGGCGTTCATGGGCGCTGGGCTCCTTCAACTCTGATGACGGATGCGACGGATGTCACAACACTGTTTGACGACAAGGCGTCGACCGTTGCGGCGAGGGCCGCCTCGGGGGCTTTGTGGGTTCCGATCACAAGGGTAGCCGTGCCGGAGTCTCCGCGGACCGACTGCTCGACGAGCTCGACCGAGACACCGTGCTCGGCGAAGACGCCGGCGATCGTTGCGAGCACACCGGACTCGTCGGCGACCTCGAGGCTCACCGAGTAGCGCGTGCTCACGCTGCCGATGTCGAGGATCGGGAGTTCGGAGTGGGTGGATTCGCCGAGGCCGGGGCCTCCCGCGACGTGGCGGCGGCCGAGCGAGACGAGGTCGCCGAGCACCGCGGATGCCGTCTCGACCCCACCGGCGCCAGCACCGTAGAACATCAGGCTGCCTGCTGACTCCGCCTCGACGAAGACGGCATTGTTGGCGCCGCGCACGGCGGCAAGCGGGTGCTCGCGGGGAACCATGGCCGGGTGCACGCGGGCGGAGACGCCCTCAGCGCCGGTGGCCGGATCGGTGACCCGCTCGCACACGGCGAGGAGCTTCACGACGTAGCCGGCCTTCTGCGCCGAGGCGATCTGCTCGGCCGACACCTCCGTGATGCCCTCGCGGTAGACCGATTCGATCGGAACAGTGGTGTGGAAGGCGAGGCCGGCGAGGATCGCGGCCTTCTGCGCCGCGTCGAAGCCGCCGATGTCCGCGGTCGGGTCGGCCTCGGCGTAGCCGAGTTCCGTCGCCGTGGCGAGGGCGTCCTCGAGCGTCGCGCCTGTCGAGTCCATCTGGTCGAGGATGAAGTTCGTCGTGCCGTTGACGATGCCGAGGATGCGGTGGACGGTGTCACCGGCGAGGCTGTCACGCAACGGCCGGATGATCGGGATCGCGCCGCCGACGGCTGCCTCGTAGTTGAGCTGGGCGCCGACCTGCTCCGCCAGCGCGAACAGTTCGGGGCCGTGCGTTGCGATCAGCGCCTTGTTGGCTGTGACGACGTCGGCTCCGGAGCTGAGCGCCTGCAGGATCAGCGTGCGGGCCGGCTCGATACCGCCCATCAGCTCGATCACGACGTCAGCGCCGAGGATCAGGGACTCGGCATCCGTGGTGAAGAGCTCCTGCGGGAGGTCGACCGTACGCGTGGCGGTGACGTCACGCACGGCGATGCCGATGAGCTCGAGCTTGGCGCCGACGCGCAGTGCGAGCTCGTCCTGCTCTTCGAGCAGCAAGCGGGCCACCTGGGCGCCGACGGAGCCGCCGCCCAGGAGGGCGACGCGCAGGGAACGGTAGGCGATCATCGGATGCGCTCCTCGTTGGTTGTTGTTGGGGCGACACCGGTGTCGCGGGCCAGCAGGTCGGTCTCGGTCTCGCCGCGCACGATCACGCGGGCAACGCCGCGTCGCACGGCGACGACGGGCGGGCGGCCGAGGTAGTTGTAGTTGCTCGCGAGCGAGAAGCAGTATGCGCCGGTCGCGGCGACGGCCACGAGGTCGCCTGGGGCGACGTCGCCTGGCAGGTAGTCGGCATCGACGACGATGTCGCCGGACTCGCAGTGCTTGCCGGCGACGCGCACGAGGCGCACGGATGCCGCAGGCGCCCGATTGGCCACCCGCACCGTGTAGTCGGCGCCGTAGAGCGCTGGGCGGGCGTTGTCGCTCATGCCGCCGTCGACGCTCACGTAGAGGCGGGTGACATCGTCACCGTCGTTCGACGCGGCATCCGGAACCGTCACCTGCTTGGTCGTGCCGACCTCGTAGAGCGTGATGCCGCCTGGACCGACGATGGAGCGGCCAGGCTCGATGGCGATGTGCGGCAGCGGGATCTGCAGGCGCGCGCACACGGCGGCGACGGCCGCCGCCATGCCGGCTGCGAGCTCCTCGAGCGGGGTCGGGGTGTCTGCGGCCGTGTACGCGATGCCGAAGCCGCCGCCGAGGTTGAGCTCGGGGACGGGGCCGTCGGCCAGCAGCTCCGCGTGCAGGGAGAGCAGGCGGGCCGCCGACTCGGCGAAGCCGGCCGCGTCGAAGATCTGCGAGCCGATGTGGCAGTGCAGGCCACGGAAGTCGAGGCTGCTCTGTGCCCGGATCGCGGCGACGAGCTCGGCGGCGTCGGCGAGCGTGATGCCGAACTTCTGGTCCTCGTGGGCGGTCGCCAGGAACTCGTGGGTGTGCGCGTGCACGCCGCTGTTCACGCGCAGGCGCACGGCCTGCGTGCGGCCGAGCCGCGTGGCGGCCGCGGCGACGCGCTCGATCTCGATCGCGCTGTCGATCACGATGGTGCCGAGGCCGAGGCCGACGGCGCGCTCGATCTCGGCGATCGACTTGTTGTTGCCGTGGAAACCGAGCTGGGCGGCATCCGCGCCACCGGCGAGGGCGACGGCCAGCTCGCCGCCGCTGCACACGTCGACGCGGAGGCCGGCCTCGCGCACCCAGCCGACGACGGCGGTGCTGAGGAAGGCCTTGCCCGCGTAGTAGACGGAGACAGTGGTGCCGACGGCTGCGAAGGCGGACTCGAATGTTACGCGCATGTGCTCGGCGCGCGCGCGGACGTCGTCCTCGTCGAAGACGTAGAGCGGGGTGCCGAACTGGGCGGCGAGCTCGGAGGCGCTCACCCCGGCGATGCTGATCTCACCGCTCGCGGTGCGCTCGGCGTTCTCCGGCCAGATGGCTGGATCGAGCGCATTGGCGTCGACCGGAACGGTCAGCCATTCGGGGGCAAGGGCGAATATGGCCACGGTGAAGACCTCACGAAGAGAACGAGTGGGAGTCACACTGCGCGGCGAGCGAACCCGGATTGGTCCCTGAAGCCAGCAAACAGACAACGCCGCCGACGGTGGGGCGAGGTACCGCAAATACTAGCGAGAACAGCGCGGCCCCAGCGAATCGGTTACGGCGTGCAACTCCCGAGCGTCTCGAGCGTGTTCTCGTCGATCACGAGATCGCTCGCGGCCAGGCGCACGGTGACGCTGCCGGGGGCGACGTCGATGTCGGCGACGTCGACGCCCTCCGGCAGGTACTGCGCAGTGCACACGCTGACCGGGTCCGAGCCGACGATCATCTCGACGAGGTTGCTGAGGTCGAGATTGCCCCCGCCCGCCGTGACATCGGCACCCGTTGGCGTGATGAGCACGTGGTCGCCCGCCGCCTCGAGCTCGCCGGTGACCCGGTAGCCGACGGTGAAGCCGAAAAAGGTCGCGGATGCCGCGTAGCTCAGTTCCCCATCGCCGAGCTGCACGGCCGAGTTCGGCGCCGTCCGCTCGATCAGCTGGTTGAGGGCGTCCTCGCTGAGCGTCGCCGTTCCGCTCACCGCCGTCACGGGCTGGCTGTCATCGACGGGGTAGCCGGTGGCGTGCAGGGTGACATCGGCCGGAATGCCGTCGAGGACGGCATCCGGGGCCGAGATCGTGATGTCCTCGAAGCTGCCGCCGAGGTACTGCGCGATCACGCTGGTGCCGCCGATGGTGACGGTCGGGGTTGCCGTGACGTTGTCGGGGAACTGGCTGACGATCTCGTCGGCGACCCGCTGTTCCGCGACGCCGCGCACGATGGCGTCGGCGACGAAGAAGAGCCCGATGAGCACGGCGATGCCGACGACGATGCTCACCACGATCACGAGCGGCCGTCGGCTGCGCGTCACACCGCCCGCCTCGGCCGGCGTCACTGTGTTCGCCTCCATGTTGCCTCCCCCAGACATGTTGCCTCCCCCAGACACTGTGTTACATCCGTTCCGGTGCGCTGACGCCGAGCAGGCCGAGCCCGTTGCGGATGACCTGGCCCGTCGCGTCGTTCAGCCAGAGGCGGGTGCGGTGCACATCGGCCACGGGCTCGTCGCCCAGAGGGGTGACGCGGCAGTTGTCGTACCAGCGGTGGTAGAGGCCGGCCAGCTCCTCGAGGTAGCGGGCGACACGGTGGGGCTCTCGCAGCGTGGCCGCCTGGGCGACGATGCGCGGGAACTCCTGCAGACCGCCGAGCAGCGCGGACTCCGTCTCGTGGTCGAGCAGCTCGGGCGCGAACACGCTGCGATCGACGCCGGCGGCCAGTGCATTGCGCGCGACACCCGTGGTGCGGGCGTGCACGTACTGCACGTAGAAGACCGGGTTGTCGTTGGTGCGGCGCTGCAGGATCTCCGGGTCGATCGTCAGCGGAGAGTCGGCCGGGTAGCGGCCGAGCGTGTAGCGCAGGGCGTCCGTGCCGAGCCAGGCCTGCAGGTCGTCGAGCTCGATGATGTTGCCAGCGCGCTTGGACAGCTTGGCGCCGTTGATGCTGACGAGCTGCCCGATGAGCACCTCGACGTCCTTCTCCGGGTCGTCTCCTGCGGCGCCGGCGAGGGCCTTGAGACGGTGCACGTAGCCGTGGTGGTCGGCGCCGAGCAGGTAGATCTTGTGCTGGAACCCGCGGTCGCCCTTGTCCAGGTAGAGGGCGGCATCCGCGGCGAAGTAGGTGTAGATGCCGTTGCCGCGGCGGATGACACGGTCCTTGTCGTCGCCGAAGTCGGTCGTGCGCACCCAGACAGCGTCGTCCTCCTCATAGACGTGGCCCTGGGCGCGCAGGCGCTCCACGGCGGTGTCGATGTCGGAGAGGCCGTCCTCGCCCGTGGCGTGCAGACGGCGCTCACTCGTCCACACGTCGAACTCGACGTTGAAGCGGTCGAGCGAGGCCCTGATCTCGGCGAGCTGCAGCTCGTAAGCGATCTCGGTGGCGGTGTGCAGGGCGATGGCGTCGTCGAGCTCGAGCAGCTTCGGCTCGCGTGCGAGCACCTGCTCGGCCAGCGTGGCGATGTACGCGCCGGGGTAGCCGCCCTCCGGAGTCGGCTCGCCCTTGGCCGCGGCGAGCACCGATGCGCCGAAGTTCTGCATCTGGTTGCCCGCGTCGTTGATGTAGTACTCGTTGGCGACGGTCGCGCCGGCGGCGCGCAGCACGCGGCCGATCGAGTCGCCGAGGGCCGCCCAGCGGGTGTGGCCGATGTGCAGCGGTCCGGTCGGGTTGGCCGAGACGAACTCGAGGTTGATGGTGTTGCCGGCGAGCGAGTCGCTCGTTCCGTAGGCGACGCCGGCCTCGACGATGGTCTTCGCGAGCACACCGGCCGCGGCGGCGTCGATACGGAAGTTGATGAAGCCGGGCCCGGCGACCTCGGCACTGGCGATGCCGTCGATGCCAGCTGCGGCCGCGGCGATCTCGGTGGCGAGCTCGCGCGGGTTCACGCCGAGCGGCTTGGCCAGCTTCATGGCAATGTTGGACGCCCAGTCGCCGTGTTCACGGTTCTTCGGGCGCTCGAGGACGACGTCGGCCGCGCTCAGTGCTGGCGCGGCATCCGCTGCGGTCTCGCCGCTGTTCTCGCCACCGCGCTCGCGTCGGGCGTCGACGATGTTCTGAACGATGCCGACGAGGGACTGGGAGAGTTCTGCGGGAGTCACGAGGCTCAATCTTAGTCGCGCCTCCTGATTGCTAAAGTCGCCTACATGCCTCTTGCCTCCACTGCCGCTGGCCGCGCCCGCCTGCGCCCTGTTCTCACTGTCGGATCCCTTGCACTCCTGGCCGTCATCGGCCTCTCCGGGTGCGCCGCAGAGGCGAGCCCGAGCCCGGATCCGAGCACATCGGCCAGCGCAGAGCCGACGGCTGCCCCGAGCACGGAGCCCACCGCCGAGCCGACCGAGACGGCCGAGCCCGGCACCCCGATCGCGCTCAGCTGCGAGGAGCTGCTGACGCCGCAGGACGTCTACGATTTCAACCCGAACGTCAGCACCGACCCCGGCTTCGCGCCTGCGGAGGGTTCGCTCGCCGCCGCTGCGGTCGCCGACAACGGCATCGCGTGCGGCTACCTGCACCAGACCAGCGGCGAGCTGATGACCTTCGCGGTGTCACAGCCGAGCCCCGAGCAGCTCACGCTCGCGCTGAACGCCGCGGCCACCGCGAGCCAGCCGGTTCCGACCTATGGTGCTCCGCCCGCCGTGACCGGCTTCTTCCGGGTCGTCGGGGGTGCTGGCGAGGTGCAGGTGTTCACGCCGACGTTCTGGCTGACCGCGAGTTCCACCATGTTCTTCGAGCCGGGCGACGCCGACACGCTCGTGCGCGCGGCTCTCTCCCACCTGCCGCAGTAGCCAGTCGGGCTCGGCGGCCGACCGTGGTCTCGCCGCCCTGCCCGAATGGGGTAATCTCGTTCAAGCGCCTCCGTAGCTCAGGGGATAGAGCGCCGGTTTCCGGTACCGAAGGTCGGGGGTTCGAATCCCTCCGGGGGCACAAGCACGCAAGCGGTTCACGACAGTGGGCCGCTTTCGTCGTTAACGCATCCACTCGCCAGAGAAGGTTGAGAACCAGGCTGGTTCTGAGCCTTCTCTGGCGAGTGGACGAGGCGTTGCCCGCTTCGCTTAGAAGACGAAGAGCTGGCCGAGCACGAGAATCAGGATGATGAACACGGCGATGATGGCGCCGGCGATCGCGAGCCCCTTCGAGCTCAGCTTGGCGATGCCGAAACCGACGAGGAACGGCAGCGAGGCGATGAGCAGGACCATCAGCCACCAGAACAGCGAGTAGCCGAACTGCGACGTCTCCTCGAGCCGGCCACCGAAGAGCTTCTGCGAGGTCGGGTGCGTTGCGAAGGCCCACGCCGCCGAGAGCGGGAAGGCGATCAGCACCGCGACGATCAGGCCCGCGAACGCACCCCAGAGACCCTGCTTGCTCCGCATGCTCTCGGAGTCGGCGATGGAGTCCTCGTTGTGGCTGTTGGTGGTGTGGTGGCCGTTGTTGTGGTTGTTGTTGGATTTGCCGCTGGACATCGGATTCCTTGCAGTAAAGGCCGCGCGGAGCTGGGCTCTCGCGGACACGAACGGGCGAACAGTGACGGTGGGCGGCTGGCCGCCATAATTCGAAACTCTAGCGGCGGACGGCATCCGCGGGCCACGGACAGGACGAGGTCGCGCAGATTTCGCTTGTGGGTCATTTGACCCAGACGCTTGACTTACTTCCCGGTATCGACCAGCCTCGTAGCAGCACACCCCGGACACCGCCGTCGAGAGGTCACCAATGAACCAGCCGCCCACCCTGCCCCTTCTGCCGAGTGACTTCCTCTGGGGCGTGTCGACGGCCGCATATCAGATCGAGGGCGCCGTCGCCGAAGACGGCCGTGGGCCGAGCTCGTGGGACGCGTTCTGCGCCGAGCCCGGTCGGGTGCTGAACGGCGACAGCGGCGAGGTGGCCTGCGACCACTACCACCGCTACCCGGAGGACATCGCGCTCATGGCGGGGCTCGGCGTCGACGCCTACCGCTTCTCCTTCTCGTGGAGCCGCATCCAGCCGGCCGGCTCCGGCGCCGTCAACCCACTCGGCCTTGACTTCTACGACCGCCTCGTCGACGGACTGCTCGCGGCAGGCATCACGCCGTCGCCGACGCTTTTCCACTGGGACACCCCGCTGCCGCTCGAGCAGGCTGGCGGGTGGCTGAACCGCGAGACCGCGCTGCGCTTCGGCGAGTACGCCGGCATCGTCGGCGAGCACTTCGCCGACCGGATTCCGCGCTGGATCACGATCAACGAACCGGTCGTGCTCACGATGCTCGGCTACGGCGCGGGCATCCAGGCCCCCGGCCTCCAGCTCGGCTTCGATGCGCTGCCTGCCGCGCACAATCTGCTCCTCGGCCACGGCCTGGCCGTGCGGGCACTCCGTGCGGCCGGTGCGTCGAACATCGGCGTCGCCAACAACCACGCCCCGAGCTGGGCCGCCAGCGAGTCGCCTGCCGATCAGCAGGCGGCCGGCCTCTACGACAACATCGCCAACTGGATCTTCGCCGACCCGATCCTCACCGGCCGCTACCCGGAGGCCCTGGCCGGCCTGCTGCCCGACGCACCGGCCGAGGTGCTCGAGCACGACCTCGCCATCATCTCGAGCCCGATCGACTGGTACGGCATCAACTACTACAACCCGACCATGGTCGCCGCCCCCGGCCACAGCGCGAGCCAGGGCGACGGTCCGGCGCTCATCGACGGCCACGAGCTCGATGCGAGCCTGCCGTTCGAACTGGTCGACATCGACGGTTACCCGCGCACCGACTTCGACTGGCCCGTCGTGCCCGACGCGTTCACCGAGCTGCTCGTGTCATTCAAGGAGCGCTACGGCGACGCCCTACCGCCCGTGTACATCACCGAGAACGGCGCGGCCATCAACGACGGGCCGGATGCCGCAGGCCGCGTCGAGGACCAGCGCCGCATCGACTACACCGACGCGCACCTGCGCGCCATCGCCGATGCGATCGATGCCGGTGTCGACGTGCGCGGCTACTTCCACTGGTCACTCATGGACAACTTCGAATGGGCGGTGGGCAATTCACAGCGTTTCGGGCTCGTGCACACCGACTTCGACACGCAGAAGCGCACGCCCAAGGACTCCTATCACTGGTACCGCCGGGTGATCGAGGCCAACCGCGGCCAGGCGTAACGCGCGAGGCTGCGGCCGTAGCGCGGCCGGGCAGCCGGTGCTGTACTGGAGGGGTGAGCGAGTTCGCGTCTCGGCGGGCGGAGATGCTCGAGTGGCAGCTAGCCCGCCGCGGCATCCGTGACAGATCGGTGCTCGAGGCCATGGGCTCCGTGCCCCGCGAGGAGTTCGTGCGGCCGCGCGACATCGACGATGCCTACGGCGACCACCCGCTGCCAATCGGCGACGGGCAGACGATCTCGCAGCCGTACATCGTCGCACTGATGGCCGAGGCCGCGCAGATCGGCCCGCGCAGCCGGGTGCTCGAGGTCGGCACCGGTTCCGGCTATGCCGCGGCCGTGCTGGCCGCGATCGCCGCGGAGGTGTGGAGCGTCGAGCGGATGCCGGAACTCGCCGCGACGGCATCAGAGCGGCTCGCACGCCTCGGCTACGCGAACGCCCACGTGCTCTGCAGCGACGGGAGCATCGGCCTGGCGGCCGAGGCCCCGTTCGACGCGATCATCGTCTCGGCCGCCGGTCCGACGCTGCCCGCCGCGCTCCGCGAACAGCTCACCGACCGCGGCCGGCTGGTGATGCCCATCGAGGAGCGCCGCGGCTGGCAGGAACTGGTCGCGGCGAGCAGACACGGCGACGCGTGGCGTCGTGAAAGCCTCGGCGCGGTGCGCTTCGTGCCGCTGATCGGCGAGCAGGGCTGGGCGCCGCGGCCCGCTCCGCGGCGCTGATGCCCGGCATCCCCTGACCGGGCTCGGCCCACGCGAGAGCAGCGGCGAAAATCTTCGGCTGATCGCTTTCTATTAAGAAACTTTCCTGTTACATTCATCTCACGGCGCCGGTGGCGGCCCGCCAGCGAAAGCGGCACTCGCGTGCAAGACTCGCAGCGGAACCCCGCACCGGCACAGCACTCACAGGAGAGATCGTGGCAAGCAAGAACGCCCAAGGCACCCCCGGCTGGCTCGGCGCCGTCAACGACCGCACGGCCATGACGCTCCTGCTCGACCACGGCGTGCTCACCCGCAACAGGATCGGCGAGCTCTCCGGCCTCTCCAAGCCGACCGCCGCGCAGATCGTCTCCCGCCTCGAGGAGGCCGGCCTCATCTACGAGGCCACCCAGATCTCCGGGGGGCGCGGTCCGAATGCCGCCGCCTACTCCGTGCACACCGACAGGGCCATCGGCGTCGCGGTCGACATCACCGCGACGGCGATCAACGCGACGGTCGCCGATGTCAGCGGCGCGGAACACCCCGTCGTCACACTCTCCGTTCCGCGCTCAGGCGGCGAGCGCAGCGCGCTCGGCGACATCCGCTCCGCCATTGACGCCGCCTGCGCGGTGGCCGGCTTCGAGCCGAGCGCCGTTCGCTCCGTGCTCATCGGCGTGCAGGGGGCCGTCGACCCCCGCACCGACGAGCTGAGCTTCGCCGAGTCCCTCCCGGGTTGGCCGCGCCGCGGCCTGCGCGCCCACCTCGAGGAGCATCTCGGCCTCACGGTCGGCATCGACAACGACGCAAACCTGGCCGCCATCGCCGAGCGCACCAGGGGCGCCGGCGTCGACTCCCCCGGCTTCGCCCTGCTCTGGATGGGCAACGGCCTCGGCGTCTCCATCGACCAGAACGGTGCGCTGCTGCGCGGTGCGGCCGGCGGTGCCGGTGAGATCGGCTACCTCCCCGTGCCGGTCACCGCGGCGGCGATCGACCCCGCGGCCAACGACTTGCAGGATCTGATGGGCGGCCCAGCCGTCTCCCGTCTCCTGCGCACACACGGCGTGCAGGGGCGCACGCTCGGCGACCGACTCGACAGACTCGTTACGGCCACCTCGGCCGTGCGCTCCGCCGTGTTCGCCGAACTCGCCCCCCGCATCGCTCACGGCGCGCTTCCGGTGCTCGCCGTGCTCGACCCCGGCACGATCGTGCTCGGGGGCCCGATCGGCACGGCAGGCGGCAGCCAGCTGGCCGAACTCGTCCGAACCCACATCCGCAGAAGCAGTCGCTGGTCTCCGGATGTCGTCGCGACGACCGTTGGGGCGCATCCGGTGCTCCGCGGTGCTCACGACGCCCTCGTCGCGGATGTGCGCACATCCCTGCTCGACGACATCACCGCTCTCTCCGCCTAAGCGTTCCTCTGTCCGCCCGTTCCACGGGTGCACGATCGCCCGCGCCCGCCTTCGGCGAGCGCGGTCATCCGGCGTGCGCTCGAACGACCCAATTTCCGGCAACCGCCGACACCACGCCCAGCACAACACAGCCACAACACCCACCGCCACCACGAGAAATGAGATCAACGATGCCTCTCCACTCCTCCCAACACGCCCGCCGGCTCGCCGCCGTCGCCGCGCTGGCGACCGCAACAGCGCTGGCACTCTCCGGCTGCAGCGCCGGTGAGACAGGCAGCGACTTCGAGGCGAGCACACCGACCTCGCTCGAGGGCACCGTGTCGTTCTGGCACTTCTTCTCCGACCGCGAGGCCGGCGTCATCCAATCGGTCGTCGACGACTTCGAGGCGGCCAACCCCGGCGTGACCGTCACGGTGCACGAGGGCCAGGACGACGAGAAGCTCCGCAAGGCCATCGCGACCGGCGACAAGGTCGACCTCGGGCTCAGCTACTCCACCGACATCGTCGGCAACTTCTGTTCCACCGGAGCCTTTCGCGACCTCGGCGAGGTGATCACGCGGGACAAGGTCGACCTCGATCAGTTCTCCGACACCGTGCGCAGCTACACCGAGTTCGACGGCGTCCGCTGCACCATGCCGGTGCTGGCCGACGTCTACGGCCTCTACTACAACAAGGATCTGCTCGCGGCCGGCGGCTACACCGCGCCGCCGACGACGCTCTCCGAGCTGCAGGACATGGCGATGAAGCTGACCACGTTCAATGACGACGGCTCCATCAAGACGCTCGGCTTCAACCCCATGATGGGCTGGTACGAGAACTCGGCTGCCCACCTCGGTCCGCTCGGCGCCGCCGAATGGCTGAACGCCGATGGCACATCCGCCATCGCCGGATCGCCGGGCTGGACAGAGCTGATGGAGTGGCAGAAGGGCTTCATCGACGAGCTCGGCTACGACAAGGTCAACGCCTTCACCGCCGGTCTCGGCCAGGAGTTCTCCGCCGACAACGCGTTCCAGCGCGGCAGCGTCGCGATGAACCTCGACGGCGAGTACCGCACGGCGTTCATCGCGGACCAGGCGCCAGAGCTCAACTACGGCACGGCGCCGATGCCCGTCATCGACAGCGACCCCGGGCTCTACGGCGGCGGCTACATCACCGGAAACATCGCTGGCATCTCCAAGGGTTCGAAGAACCCGGAGTTGGCCTGGGCGCTGCTCAAGTACCTGACCACCGACACGGATGCCGTCGTCAAGCTCTCCAACGGTTTGAAGAACGCCCCGACGACGGCAGACGCCCTGGCGTCACCCGACCTCGAGGTCTCCGAACAGTTCCAGACCTTCCTCGACATCATGGGAGACCCGAACTCCGCCACGACCCCGCCGAGCCCGCTCGGCGCCGGCTACCAGCAGACCTTCGAGGACTTCTGGCACAGCTACCAGAGCGGAGCGGTCGACGATCTGCCGGCGGGCCTCGCTGAGGTCGACACCCAGATCAACGATTCGCTCAGCCTGGTCAGCGGTCCCTGATGAGCTCAACGACCACCACAGCGGGGCAGCCGGTTCCGGCCGGCCGCCCCGCGCCACCCCGCCCTCCGCGCCCGCCTGCCGGCCGTCTTCGCGCCAGCCGTTCCCGCCGCAGACGCACCCTCACCGTGCTCGCGCTCCTCGCCCCGGCGCTGCTCGGCCTCGCGATCTTCTTCGTCTACCCGCTGATCGCGTCCGTGTACTACTCGTTCACCCGTTACGACCTCGTCTCGGCCCCCGAGTGGATCGGCCTGCGCAACTACGAGTACCTGTTCACCCAGGACCCGAAGGTGTGGATCTCCACGCTGAACACGCTCTGGTTCGTCGTGTTCCTCGTGCCGATCAAGATCATCTTCGCCCTCGGTATCGCCGGCCTGCTCGTGCGGGCCAAGCGCGCCAGCGGCGTCTGGCGCACGGTGTTCTACCTGCCGGCGCTCGTGCCGCCCGTCGCATCCGTCGTCGCCTTCGTGTTCCTGTTCAACCCGGGAACCGGCCCGGTCAACCAGATCCTCGGCTTCTTCGGCATCCAGGGTCCGCTCTGGTTCAACGACCCGGCCTGGTCCAAGCCGTCGCTCGTGATCCTCGGGATCTGGGTGATGGGCGACATCATGATCATCTTCCTGGCCGCGCTGCTCGACGTCCCGCGCGAGCAGTACGAGGCCGCGTCGCTCGACGGGGCGAACGGACTGCAGCAGCTGCGCTACGTCACCTTCCCGAGCATCACCCCCGTGCTGATGTTCGCCGTGATCACGGGTGTGATCGCCGCGCTGCAGTACTTCACGGAGGCGGCGGTGGCCTCCGGCGTCGCCAACGGCAAGGCCGTCGTCGGCGAGGGAACGGGCGCGGCGCTCGGCTACCCGGGCAACTCGCTCCTCACCTACACGCAGTGGCTCTACGTGCGCGGCTTCAGCAATTACCAGCTGGGCTACGCCTCCGCGCTGGCCGTTCTGCTCTTCGTCGTGGCGAGCATCTTCTTGATTGTGTTGTTGCGCCGGTTCAAGGCGTTCACCCCGGAGGGAACCTCGTGATGCGCCGCACCCTGTACTGGATCGGAGAGAATGCGATCCTCCTGGCGCTGGCCGTCATGTTCGTCTCCCCCATCGTCTTCGTCGCGCTCACCTCGCTGATGTCGAGCAATCAGACGCTGACGGCCGCGCTCTGGCCGCAACCATTCGAGTGGTCCAACTACGCCACCGTGTTCACGCAGGCGCCGCTGCTGCGCTGGTTCGCGAACTCGGCGACGTACGCCGTGCTGGCCACGGTGTTCATGCTGCTCTCCAGCGTTCCCGCCGCCTACGTCCTGGCCAAGATCAAGTTCCGCTTCGCGAACGTGATCTTCACGGCGATCATCATCGCGATGCTGCTGCCGCCGCAGGTGACGGCGATCCCGATCTACGTGATGTGGTCGAACCTCGGCCTGACGGGAACGCTGTGGCCGCTGATCCTGCCGAACCTGCTCGGCGACGCGTTCTCGATCTTCCTGCTGCGCCAGTTCTTCCTCACCATCCCGAGCGAGTACGCCGACGCGGCACGCATCGACGGGAACGGCGAGGTCGGCGTGCTGACCCGCGTCATGGTTCCGATGGCCAAGCCGGGCATCGCCGCGACGGGCATCTTCATGTTCTTCCACTCCTGGAACGACTACTTCGGGCCGCTGCTCTACACCTCGGAGAATGCGGATGCCTGGCCCGTCGCATACGGTCTGGCCTCCTTCCGCGGGATCCACGGCACCGATTGGGGCCTCACGATGGCGATGACGATCCTCGTCACCGTGCCCGTCGTGCTCATCTTCTTCTTCGCCCAACGCGTCTTCGTCGAGGGCATCACACTGACCGGAGTCAAGGGATAGCAATGAAACTCACTGTGATCGGTGGCGGTTCCACCTACACCCCCGAACTGATCGACGGCTTCGCCAGGCTGCGGGATGTCCTGCCCATCGACGAGCTCTGGCTCGTCGACCGCGACCCAGAGCGTCTCGCGCTCGTCGCCGGAATGTCCCAGCGCATGTTCGCTGCGGCCGGCCACCCTGGCCGTATCGTGCCGACCACGGACCTGATTGCCGGGGTCTCCGATGCCGACACCGTGCTGCTGCAGCTACGGGTGGGCGGTCAGGCCGCCCGGCACGGGGATGAGACCTTCCCGCACGAGTGTGGGTGCATCGGCCAGGAGACGACGGGGCCAGGCGGCTTCGCCAAGGCGCTGCGCACGGTGCCGGTCGTGCTCGAGGTGGCCGACGCGGTGCGCAGGCACGCGAAACCGGACGCCTGGATCATCGACTTCACCAATCCCGTCGGGATCGTGACCCGGGCCCTGCTGAACGAGGGCCACCGCGCGGTCGGACTGTGCAACGTCGCCATCGGCTTCCAACGCCGCTTCGCCGCGATGCTCGGCGTCGACCACCGCGACGTCGCGCTCGACCACGTCGGCCTCAACCACCTGAGCTGGGAACGCGGGGTGCGGGTGCGCTCGGCATCCGGCCAGCTCGACCGGCTGCCGGAGCTGATCGCCACCCGGCTCGACGAGCTCGCCGACGACGTCCATCTGCCTGCCTCGCTGATCGGGATGCTCGGCAGCGTGCCCAGCTACTACCTGCGCTACTTCTACGCCCACGACGTCGTGCTCGGTGAGCAGCGCGTCGAACCGACGCGCGCGCAGGCCGTGCTCGAGGTCGAGCGTTCACTGCTCGAGCTCTACGCCGACCCGACGGTCACAGGCAAACCCGCGCAGCTGGAGCAACGCGGCGGCGCCTTCTACTCCGAGGCGGCCGTCGAGCTCATCGCGTCGCTGCTGAGCGATCGCGGCGACGCCCAGGTCGTCAACATCGCCAACAACGGCACCCTGCCGTTCCTGCCGGATGACCACGTGATCGAGGTCCCGGCGACCGTGCGCAGCTCCGGGCTCGTCGCCCTGCCCGTCGCGCCCCTGCCCGACGACATCGCCGGGCTCATCGCGAACGTCGCCGGCTACGAACGGCTCGCACTCGACGCCGCCATCCACGGCGGTCGCGAGCGGGTGCTGCGGGCCATGATGGCGCACCCCCTCGTGCTGCAGTACGACCGCGCGGAGAAGCTCACCGATCTGCTGCTCGCTGGCAACCGCGAGCACCTGGCCTGGGCCCGATGACCCGGGTGCTCATCGCCGTCGACGGCGGAGGGTCCAAGACGGATGCCGTCGCGCTCAGCGCGGACGGGGAGGTCCTCGCGCGCGCGTCCGGACCGAGTTCAAGCCCGCAGAATCTCGGCCTCGGCGCGGCCGTCGACGTGCTCGACACCGTGGTGCGCGAGGCGATCAGTGCCGCTGGCTCACCGCCGGAGCACGTGGCCTGCTACCTCTCCGGCCTCGACCTCCCCGAGGAGATCGACGACTTCACCGCGGCGATCTCCGGGCTCGACTGGGCGCGGAACACAGCACGGCCGCCCGTCGTCGACAACGACCTCTTCGCCCTGTTGCGGGTGGGGACGGGCGAGCCGAACGCGGTCGCCGTGGTCTGCGGGACCGGTATCAACGCCATCGGCGTCCGGGAAGACGGCGCCACCGTGCGCTTTCCGGCGCTCGGTTCGATCTCCGGCGACTGGGGCGGCGGGGGCCACCTCGGCCAGGAGGCGCTCTGGCACGCTGCCCGCGCCGAAGACGGGCGAGGGCAGGAGACCGTGTTGCGCACCGCCGTCCCCGAGGCGCTCGGGCTGCCGACGGTGCGCGCCGTGACGGAGGCGCTGCATTTCGGCCGCCTTCCGGGCGCGGCTCTGGCCTCGCTGCCGCCCGTGGTGTTCGCGGCGGCCGACGCCGGGGACAAGACCGCGCTCGCGCTGCTCGATCGCCAGATCGAGGAGATCGTGGTGATGGCGGTGACCGCGCTGCGACGGCTCCGGCTGCTGCAGAGCCCGGTGCCCGTCGTGCTCGGCGGTGGCGTCATCGCGGCTGGCAACGCACGGCTGCTCTCCGGCATCCGGAGCGGGCTGGCCGAGGCGGCGCCGCTGGCCAGGCCGGAGGTCGTCATGGCGCGCCCGGTCGTCGGCGCGAGCCTGCTCGTTCTCGACCAGATCGGGGCGGATGCCGCAGCGCACGAACGGGTGCTGGCCACGCTGGCCTGAGGCGCGCAGCCTGCCGCGGCCGCCGAGTTCCGATCGGTCAGACGGACGCGTGCGCGGCTTGCTCGGCGCGTCACGGACGCGGGGGTCGCGCCGCGCGACGGTATGCTCGTCAGGACTCCTTACAAGACGGCCACGGCCGCACGAAAGCACGAAGGCGGCCCCCGTGGCAGTGAACTCCTCACAGGGAACTCCTGCATGGCTCGGAGCGGTGAACGACCGCACGGGGCTGGCCATGCTGCTGGAGCACGGACCACTGACGCGCAACCGCATCTGTGAGCTGGCCGGCGTCTCCAAGCCGACCGCCTCGCTCATGATGACCCGCCTGGAACAGTCCGGTTTCATCGTCCAGGCCGGACGGCAGACCGGCACCCCCGGCCCCTCCCCGATCATCTACGCGGCGCGCGTGGACGGCGCCATCGGTGTTGCCATCGACCTCGACGCCGATGAGATCCGCTCGAGCGTCGTCGACGCGGCCGGAACACCGCACCCCGTCGTCTCCGCGCCTCTGCCTGCCGACCTCACCGAACGCGATCCGGTGCGCGACGTGCGCGGTGCCATCGAGCGTGCCTGCGCGGCCAGCGGCGCAGACCCGGCGGCCGTGCACAAGCTGTGCATCGGAATCCCCGGCTACGTCGACCCGCGTCACGACGATGAACTGTTCACCGAGGCATTGCCGAAATGGCCGGTCACCGGCGTGCGCGAGCTGCTCGAGGCGGAACTCGGCGCACAGGTGCGCATCGAGAACGACGTGAACCTGGCGGCAACGGCCGAGCGGGTCGCCGGTGCCGGCCTCGGCCGCGAGGTGTTCGTGACGATCTGGCTCGGAAACGGCGTCGGCGCCGCGTTCGACATCAACGGTTCCCTCCACCGCGGAGCATTCGGCGGAGCGGGCGAGATCGGCTTCACGCCGATCCCCCACGCGGCCAGCCACTACGGCGAGTCGCTGCGCGAGGTGCAGGACCTGATCGGCGGTCGCGCCGTGCTCGCCCTCTTCAACAGCTACGGGATCACCGGCGACGGCTTCGCCGCCACACTCGCGGCGCTCGACGCCGCGCCGAATCGCCGTGCGGTGCTCGAGGATCTCGCACCGCGCATCGCGCTCTGCCTGACCCCGCTGCTCTCGGTGCTCGACCCGGAGCTCATCGTGCTCGGCGGGCCGACGGGCAGTGCCGGTGGGGCCGACATGGCGGAGCTCGTGGCCGAGCACATCCGCACGGTGAGCCGCTGGTACCCGGAGGTCGTCGCGACCACCGTGCGCGACAACGCTGTGCTGCAGGGTGCACGCGAATTGCTGGTGACCGAGGTCAGGGCCGAGTTGCTCGATCGCGTCGCCCTCGTCGGCGGCTGAGTGAGTCGCGGCTGACTCACAGCTTCCGTCTAGACTCGCCGGACGCGCTCACCCTAGACTGCGAAGACTGCTCCGCAACGGGTGGTTTTCGGTGCTTCTACGTGGGGGCGTTCACACCGGATGAGACGGCGTAGAGGAAAGTTGGCTGATGCGAACTCGCTGGGTTGCCGGGGCCGCGATGGCAGTCATCGCCCTGGTTTTCGGAGCTCCGCTTGCGGCATCCGCGGCCGAGCCCGTCTCGTTCGGGGCCGGCCAGATCGTCGACACCGTCGACGCGCTCGGCAACCGCACCGGCGAGGTTGAGAAGGCGATCGACACCCTCTACGAGAAGGAGCGCATCCAGCTCTACGTCGCCTACGTCGACACCTTCACGAACCCGAGCGACGCCGTCGCGTGGACAGAGGACACGGCCAACGCCAACGGCATGGGCAGCAACGACTACCTGCTCGGCGTCGCCATCGACGGCCGCACCTACTACCTGTCCGCCGCGCCGGATTCTCCGCTCAGCGACGAACAGCTCTCGGAGATCGACCAGAACTACATCGAACCCGCCCTGCGCGACGGCGACTGGGCCGGGGCGGCCATCGGCGCCGCGACCGGGCTCGAGCGCGCGGCGGGCGGGGGGTCGCTCGATGGCTCCACCTCCGGCGGCGGCTCCGGATTCGTGTGGTTCGTCCTGATCGCCATCGTCGTCGTCGGTGTCGTGCTGTTCGTCGTGTTGCGCCGCCGCACGAAATCGCCCGCGGCCGGCGGGCAGCCAAGCGAGGGAATCGGCGCGCTCAGCACCGCAGAGCTCAAGCAGCGTGCCGGCAGCGCACTGGTGCGAACGGATGACGCTGTCAAGACGAGCGAGGAGGAGCTCGGCTTCGCGATCGCCTCGTACGGCAGCGAGGCGACCTCCGGATTCCAGCAGGCGCTGGCCGATGCGAAGGCCCAGCTCTCCAACGGCTTCACTCTGCAGCAGAAGCTCGACGACTCGGAACCGGACACCGAGGAGCAGCAGCGCAGCTGGTACGCCCAGATCATCGAGCTCTGCGAGAAGGCGAACGCTGTGCTCGACGAACAGGCCGAGGCCTTCGACGCGCTCCGCGCGCTCGAGAAGAATGCCCCGCAGGCCGTCGCAACGACGCGGCAGGCGGCCGCGACGCAACAGGCACGGCTCGACGGCGTGCGTGCGGTTCTCGCCACGCTCTCCGCCCACTACACGGATGCCGCGCTCGCCACGATCGCCGACAACCCGCAGCAGGCAGAGGACCGTCTCGGCTTCGCGGCGCAGGCGCTCACCGAGGCCGAAGCTTCACTGACCGCCGGCAACACGAGCGAGGCCGCCGTGGCCATCCGCGCCGGCGAGGAGGCCGTCGACCAGGCGAAGCTCCTGCTCGACGCCATCGACCGGCTCGACCACGACCTGACCGAGGCCAGGGCCAGCTTCTCCGCCGCGATCAGCGATCTGCAGCGCGATGTCGCCGAGGCGAAAGCGCTGCCGGCCGGGGCAGACAGCTCAGGCCGACTGGCCGCCGTCGTCGCCTCGACGGAGCAGGTGCTCGCCGACGTCACCGCGAAGCTCACGGCCGACCGGGTGAACCCGGTCGAGGTCGTGCAGCGTCTAGAGGAGGCGAACACCCAGATCGATTCCGTGCTCGGCAGCGTCCGCGATGCGCGGGCGGCCGAGCAGCGGGCAAGCGCGGCCCTCTCGCAGACTCTGCTCGCGGCGCGCAGCCAGGTGTCGGCGGCCGAGGACTTCATCACGGCGAGGCGCGGGGCCGTCGGAGCCGAGGCCCGCACCCGCCTCGCCGAGGCCGGGCGGCTCATCGTGCAGGCGGAGTCGATCGCCGGCGCAGACCCCGTGCAGGCACTCACCCAGGCGCAGCGCGCGAACCAACTCGGCGCGGAGGCCATCCGGCTCGCCCAGAACGACGTCGGCGCATTCGGCGGTTCGGCCGGAGGAGCCGGCGACCTCGGCGGCCTCTTCGGCGGCGGCTCCGGCGGTGGGTCCGGCGGCAATGTGATGGGCGCCGTCCTCGGCGGAATCCTGATCAACTCGGTGCTCGGCGGCGGCGGAAGCTCGCGCGGTTCCGGCGGCGGCAGCATCTTCAGCGGAGGCGGCGGCGGCGGAGGACGTCGCAGCCCTGGCAGCTTCGGCGGCAGCGGGACGCGCTCCCGCCGAGGCTCTGGAGGACGCTTCTAGGCCGCGCCAGCGGCGAGCACGTCATCCGCACGACCCATCCGGCACGACGACCCAGCAGTACCGCAACGAACCACACCTTGGGAAGGGAACACACAATGGCTAAGCAGTCCATCTTCGGTCGCATCGCCCAGCTCGCGAAGGCGAACATCAACGCTCTGATCGACTCGGCAGAAGACCCAAAGCTCATGCTCGACCAGATGGTGCGTGACTACACCAACAGCATCGCCGACGCCGAGAGCGCGATCGCGGAGACGATCGGCAACCTCCGACTGCTCGAAGACGACCACCGCGAAGACGTGGAGGCCGCCAGGGAATGGGGCAACAAGGCCATCGCGGCCAGCCGCAAGGGCGACGAGCTGCGTGCGGCAGGCGACGCGGCTGGTGCGGACAAGTTCGACGCCCTCGCCAAGGTCGCGCTCGGGCGTCAGATCACCTCGGAGAACGAGGCCAAGGCCGCAGAGCCGCAGATCGCCTCGCAGACCGAGATCGTCGACAAGCTGAAGTCCGGCCTGAACGCGATGAAGGACAAGCTGGGCCAGCTTTCGTCCAAGCGCGATGAGCTGATCGCCCGCTCCAAGACCGCCGCGGCGCAGGCGCAGGTGATGGACGCCGTCAAGAGCATCGACATCCTCGACCCCACCAGCGAGGTGTCCCGCTTCGAAGAGAAGATCCGCCGCGAGGAGGCGAAGGTGCGCGGCGCCAGCGAGCTCGCCGCCTCGAGCCTGGACGCCCAGTTCAACGAGCTCGAGGACATCGGTGAGCTCACCGAGGTCGACGCCCGCCTGGCGGCGCTGAAGGCCGGCGGTTCAGCCGGCGCGATCGGCCAGTAGGCGGCCAGTCGCCCAACATCGCGAGCGGCCGGACGTTCGCCCCACCACAAGTGGGGTGGGTGTTCGGCCGCTTCCGTCACCGTTCTGCACCCGTCGGGAGGATACTGAGATCGTGGCCGTGACTTTTCTTGTGGTTCCCCAGTGGCAGGGCTCCGTTTCAGCCCGCGCGATGCGCCTGGCCGACGGGGCCGAGGCCATCCGCGGTGATCTCCCCACGTCGTCGACGGTGATCGTCGATGTGCCCGTCGAGAGCGGTGAGGCACTCGATTCCGGGATCCTGCGCTTCTCCTCACTGTTGCGGGTGCGCGAGCGCCAACTCCATGCCCTGAACCACGTACCGGACTGGGCTCTGACGATCGGCGGCGACTGCGGGGTCTCGCTCAGCTCGATCGAGCACGCCGTTGGGCGCGCCTCCGACGATCTGGCCGTCGTCTGGTTCGACGCCCACCCCGATCTGAATGCGGCGGAGGACTCGCCGTCCGGTGCGTTCACGGGCATGGTGCTCCGCGCCCTCTGCGGCGAGGGCGCGTTGGCGCCGGATGCCGCGCACACCCTCGATCCCGCGAAGCTCGTGCTCGCCGGCATCCGTGACATCGACCCGGGCGAGGAGCGCTTCATCGCAGAGAAGCGGCTCACCCAGATCGACAGCGCGGCCCTGGAGACGCCGGCGGCGCTCGTCGAGGCGGTGCGGGCGACGGGCGCCGGCAGCGTGTACCTGCACATCGACCTCGATGTGCTCGACCCCGCCGTCATCTCCGGGCTCGCCAACCCGCTGCCGTTCGGCCTGACGCTGGAGCAGCTGACCGGGGCGATCACCGCGCTGCGCGCCGAGTTCACGCTGGCAGGGGCCACCATCGCCGGATTCTCCCCCGTCTCCCCGCTCGACGCCGAGGACGATCTGCCGAGCATTCTGCGCGTGATCGGCTCACTGACGCGCTAGCCGTCTGCGCGCAAGGCGTGGCCGCGCGGATGGGCAGCGTCTAGGCTGCCGCCATGACGCAGCGCGACTATGACGTGATCGTGATCGGTGCCGGCCCCGTCGGCGAGAATGTCGCTGACCGTGCGACGGCCGGCGGCCTGAGCGTGGTGATCGTCGAGGCCGAGCTGGTCGGCGGCGAGTGCTCCTTCTGGGCATGTGTGCCGTCGAAGGCGCTGCTCCGGCCGGCGGCCGCGCTCAGCGCCGCCCTGGCCGTGCACGGCGCGGCTGCCGCCGTCACGGGCACGCTCGACGCGGCAGCGGTGCTGCGCCGCCGGGATGAGTTCGTGGGCGACTGGGACGATTCCTCCGGCGAGGACTGGCTCAGGCAGACGGAGATCGACCTCGTCCGCGGCCACGGCCGCATCAGCGGTGAGCGCACGGTGGTCGTGAGCCAGGCGTCGAGTGCGGATGCCGAGAGCCCGGACGGCGCGTCGATCACGTTGCGCGCCCGCCACGCCGTCGTCGTCTGCACGGGCACCGATCCCGTGATCCCCGACATCCCCGGTCTTGCAGAGGCCGCTCCGTGGACGAGCCGTGAGGCGACCTCCGCCGGGGAGGTGCCGCGGCGGCTCGCCGTGATCGGCGGCGGAACCGTCGGCTGCGAGATGGCGACCGCGTTCCGCTCGCTCGGCGCGGAGGTGACCCTGATCGCGCGCGGCGGGCTGCTCGGCGGCATGGAACCCTTCGCGGGCGATGCGGTGCGGGAGGCGCTCGTGGCCTCCGGCGTCACGGTGATGAACGGCACATCCCCCACCGCTGTGCGCCGGGGTGCCGGCGGTGTCCGGATCGACGTCGGCGCCGACGCGCGGGATGGGCAGGAGGCGGCCAGGCAGCGTGCCGTGGTCGAGGCGGACGAGGTGCTCGTCGCCACCGGGCGGAAACCGCGCACCGGCGATCTCGGCCTCGACTCCATCGGCCTCGAGCCGGGTTCCTGGCTGGCCGTCGACGACACGATGCGCGTGGTGGTCGATGGCAACTCCGCCCTGGCCGGCGGCTGGCTCTACGCGGTCGGCGACGTGAACCACCGCGCCCTGCTGACGCACCAGGGCAAGTACCAGGCGCGCGCCGCCGGCGATGTGATCGCGGCGCGGGCGAACGGCACGCGGGTCGACGACGGGCCCTGGGGCGCGCACGTCGCGACGGCCGACCACGCAGCGGTGCCGCTGGTCGCGTTCACCGATCCGGAGGTCGCCGCCGTCGGGCCGACGGCCGCGATGGCGGCCAAGGAGGCGGAGACGGTCGGCCGCGGCATCCGGGTGATCGACTACGGGCTCGGCGGCGTCTCAGGTGCGACGCTGCACCGCGACGGCTACACGGGGCGGGTTCGCGCCGTCATCGACGTCGAGCGTGAGGTTCTCATCGGCATGACGCTGGTCGGCCCGGATGTCTGCACGCGGCGACGATCGCCGTGGTCGGCGAGGTGCCGATCGCCCGGCTCTGGCACGCGGTCCCCGCGTTCCCGACGATGAGCGAGTTCTGGTTGCGGCTGCTCGAGGAGTACGGCCGGCCGAGCGTGCGCTGAGACTCGTCTACGCGTGGCGCGGATCGCGTCGGTGCTGCGGCTACGCTGAGGCTGTGCGCACGCTCCTCCTGGACTCCCCCTTCAGCCGGCTCGGCTACCTCTACGCGACGGCCGTCGGCCTGGTCTGGGGCTTCATCTGGAGCACCGGACGCGTCGAGCGCGTCGATGGCCTCTTCGTCTTCCGCGGACTGCCGAAGTGGGCGTTCGGCCGCGGCGGCTCCTGCGTCGGTGCCTGCTACCTGACCGACCACAACGTGACGGCTGACGTGCTCGAGCACGAGGTCGTGCACAAGCGGCAGTGGCAGCGGTACGGCATGCTGTTCCCGCTGATGTACCTGCTGGCCGGTCGCAACCCGTTGAGGAACCGCTTCGAGATCGAGGCCGGGCTGGAGAAGGGCGGCTACCTGCGCACGCGGGGCCGCTCCTCCGTTGGCTCACAGCGGCCGCAGCAGCCCTAACCGGCCCTGCTCAACCGGCCTGACTCAACCGGCCCGGCTCAGCCGCCGTGGTTCAGCCGGTCCAGCAGCGCAGCGCGGTCGACGGGCAGCGCCGCCAACAGCGTCGCGGCCGGATCGGGCTCGTTCCGCTCGAGCAGCGCCAGCATGATGTGCCGCGAGGTGATCTCCTTCGCCTTCTCGGATACCGCGGCGCCGAGGGAGTGCTTGAGCACTGTCTTCGCGCCTGACGTCATCGACGCCGTGTGTCGGGTGGAGCGGCTGAGCGCGATGTGCCGGAAGTCCCCCATTGTGAGTCCGACGGCGGCCAGCGCCGAGCGGTCCAGCCGGTCGACGGCCTCGTTCGCCGCCGACGCGTCGACACCGACGATTCGCGCCAGGTCATCGTCGGCCAGGAGGGCGAGCAGCAGGTGCTCCGTGCCGATGCGGCGGTCACCGCGCCGGCCTGCCTCATAGACGGCATCCTCGACGGCCGCCCGTGCCGATCGGCTGAATCGCTCAAACATTGCTCTCTCGCTTCCCGTGCTTCGCGTGCACCGACTGGCGGGTGACGCCGAGGGCGTCACCGATCTGCTCCCACGACCATCCGGCTCGTCTCGCCTCAGCGACGTGGGTCGCCTCGACGCGTTCTGCGAGTCGATGCAGCGCCGTCACGGCGCGCAGTCCGGTCACCGGGTCGGCGGTGCGCAGCTGGTCAAGATCCAGTGGTTCCATGCCTGTCAGTCTGAACTGACAAACGGAATTTGTCAATCCAAACTGACAGAACCGTCGCGACACCCCGGCTTCGTTGACTCTGGGAGAGCGTGCCGGCCCTAGTTCTCGGAGCGGCCGAGCTTCCAGTAGCCCATGAACGCGACCTGCTTGCGGTCGACACCACGCTCGCGCACGAGGTGGCGGCGGAGGCCGGTGATGGCCCCGGCCTCGCCGGCCAGCCAGGCGTAGAGGTCGGCGGATGCCGCCTGCTCCGGCACCTCCCAGAGGATCTCGTACTCCGCGCCCTCCGCGTTCTCCGTGCCCGGGGCCTCCTCGGCGCCTTCGAGGGGCTCGACTGGCGCCCACTCCGCGGCCCAGGCGTCGACCCAGGCGGTGACGGCGGGGACGAGCGCCTCGCCGTAGGCCAGCTCCTCGCGGGGCAACCAGTTGATCTGCACACCGGCCGGGGCGTGCAGCGGCAGGGTGTCGCCGGAGCTCGGCACCTCGAGGAACACGTGGCCCGTCGCATCCGCCGGGAGCCCCTCCAGGATCACGGCGACGGCCGGCACGGCGGTCTCGTCGGCGGCGAGCAGCAGCGTGCGTGCGTCGCCCGGCCGCCAGACGTAGCCGTCCGGCTCCGCACCGCTCGTCGCATCCGGGCCGATCAACCCAAGTGCGTCACCGACGACGGCAGCGGCCAGCCACCGCGTCGCCGGGCCGGTGAGCCCGTGTGAGACGAAATCGACGTCGACCTCGCGCATCGCGGGGCGCGCGGCGCGGATCGTGTACGTGCGCCAGATGTCGCCGGGCAGGACGACCTTGATGCGCTGGTCGGCGCCGAACCACCCCCACTCGTGCAGATCGGGTCCCGTGAACGTCACCCGCGTGAAGTGCGGGCTGAGCGGGCGGATGCTCGCGACGGTGACGTCGAAGAGCCGGTAGCTGGGCTTCATGATGTTCTCCTTGAACGCCAGAGCAGCCACACGAAGTATGGTGCGCCGACGACGGCGGTGAGCAGGCCGGCCGGCAGTTGGCCGGGGGCGATGACGGTGCGACCGAGGGTGTCCGCGACGCAGACGAGCAGGGCCCCGAGCAGGGCGGACATCGGCAGCACGAGAGCGTGCCTGCCGCCGACGAGGGCGCGGGCGGCGTGCGGGGCGACGAGCCCGACGAATCCGATCACGCCGACGGCGGCCACCGCGGTGGCGGTGAGCACAACGGCGACGCTGAGCAGGCCGAGCCGGGTGCGACCGAGTGGGACTCCGAGGATGCGCGGGGTGTCGTCATCCTGTGCGAGCACGTCGAGGTCGCGGCGCGCACCGACGAGGATCGGTGTGGCGACGATGATCGCGATCAGCACGGGGATGAGCTGCGGCAGGGTGCGGCCGTAGGTGGAGCCGGACATCCAGGTGAGGGCCTTCGCGCCATTGTACGGATCGGTGGAGATGATGAGCATGCTCACGATCGCGCCGGCCGCTGCCGACACACCGATACCGATGAGGATGAGCCTGCTCTGCGCGAAGCCGCCGCGGGCGGCGAGCCCGAAGACGATGACGGCCGCCGCGACCGCGCCGAGCAGACCGCCGGCCGTGACCGCCCAGAAGCTGGCGAGGGGCGCGACGGTGATGATCAGCACTGCGCCGACTCCGGCACCGCCCGTGACGCCCAGCAGGGCCGGTTCCGCGAGCGGATTGCGCGAGACAGCCTGCACGACGGCTCCGGCGACGGCGAGGGCCGCACCGGCGAGGATCGCGGCGAGCACGCGCGGCATCCGCGTGTTGAGCACGAATTCGGTGACGGGGCCGGCCTGCCCGGTGAGCCAGTTGAGCAGGTCGCCGGCGAGCAGCTTGGCGTCGCCGAGCAGCAGCGAGACGAAGGCGACGGCGACGAGCAGCACCGCGGCGCCCACGATGAGCAGGCGACGGGTGCGCGGGCTGGCCGTCGAGCTGAGCGCGAAGGCGGCGGCGGAGCCGGTCGCCCCCGTGTCGGTGAGCTTCCGCGCGAGGATGACGAGGAACACGGCCCCGAACAGGGTCGTGACGACGCCGGTCGGCACCTCGACGCCCGCGGCACCGCCGAAGATCAGGCGCAGCAGCACGTCGGCGCCGAGGACCACGATCACGCCCATGATGGCGCTGGCCGGGATGAGCGCTCGGTGCCGCTGCAGCCCCGGGATGCGGACGGCGAGCAGGCGAACGATCGCGGGCGCCGCGAGTCCGACGAAGCCGATGGGGCCGGCGACGGTGACGGCGGATGCCGAGAGCAGCACGGCCAGCACGATCGCGATGGTCTGGGTGCGGCGCACGCGCACGCCGAGCACGGCGGCGGTGTCGTCGCCGAGGGCGAGGATGTCGAGCTTGTGCGCGAACAGCATGAGCACGAGAACGGTCGCGAGAACGACGGGGCCGAGTTGGGCGACGCCGTCGAGGCTGGTCTGGCCGAGGGTGCCAGCGCCCCATGCAAACAGCCCGGTCGTCTCCTCGGCGAAGAGCAGGAGCAGCATGGTGGTCAGCGCGCTGAAGGCGAGGGCGATGGCGGAGCCGGCAAGCACGAGGCGGACGGTGCCTGCACCGTTGCCGTTGCCACCGCCGCCCGCGGCCAGGCCGAGCACGAGCGCGGCGGCGGCGAGGCCGCCGAGGAAGGCGATGAGGCTGCCGGTGAGCAGTGGGACGCTGATGCCGAACGCGGTGACGGCGACCACCGCGAGGTAGGCGCCGGCGTTGACGGCGAGGGTGTCTGGCGATGCCAGGATGTTGCGGGCGACGGTCTGCATCACGATGCCGGCGACGCCGAGGGAGACTCCGACGAGCAGCCCGGCGAGCAAGCGCGGAACGCGGGAGGCGACGAGCACGGCCGCGGCCTGGTCGTCGCCGTTGCCCGTGATGACGTTCCACAGGTCGACGACGTTGACGGAGGACGAGCCCTGCGTCACGTGGATCGCTGCGAGCACGGCGACGAGCACCAGGCCGGCGGCCAGGGCGGCGAACAGTGTCGCCTTCCTGGCCGCCGGAGCCGCGGCATCCGTGGCGCTCGGAGCGCTCTGGAGGGTGGTCACCGCTGTGTTAGTTGGCGGCGGGTGCGACGGCCGCGATGACGGCGTCGACGTAGTCGTTCATCGACGACGGGCCGCCGAACATCCAGATGCCGTCGGCGAGGCGGTGGACGTTTCCGCTCTGCACGAAGGGAAGCGAGGTCCAGACGGCGTTCGTCGCGAGCTCGTTCTGGTACGGGTCCATGCCCTCGGTCGCGACGTAGAAGAAGCTCACGTCACCGAGTGCGGTGAGGCCCTCGACGTCGGTCGAGCCGAGGCCGTAGTCGGCGTCGCCCTCCTCGGTCCAGGCGTTCTTCATGCCGAGCTCCTCGGTGATCTCGGAGAGCAGCGCACCCTGGGCAAACGGGCGGATGGAGACCTGGCCGCTGGAGGCCCAGGCGTCGCTCATGAAGAACTCGGTGCCGGTGAGGCCGGCCGCCTCGATGGCGTCCTTGCCCTCCGCGATCTTCGCGTCGAAGCCCTCGATCAGCTCGGCGGCCTCGTCTTCGGTGCCGGTCGCCGTGGCGATGTTGTTGAGGTTCTTCTCCATCTGGCCGATGGCGTCGCTGGCGTTGGCGCCGCGCACGACGAGCACGGGGGCGAACTCCTCGATCTGGGCGATGGCGCTCTCGCTGAGGTCGGTCGTGGTGAGGACGAGATCGGGGGCGAGGCCCGCGATGGCGTCGATGCTCGGCTCGCCGCGCTGGCCGACATCGGTGACGCTCTCGTCGAGCTTCTCCGCCTTGACCCAGGTGGCGTAGCCCTCGACATCGGCGACGCCGACGGGCATCACGCCGAGTGCGACGAGGTTCTCGGCGGTGTTCCACTCGAGTGCGACGACCTTGGTCGCCGGGGCGTCGAGCGCGATCGTCTCGCCGCGGTCGTCGGTGATGGTGATGGCCGCATCACTTCCGGATGCCGCAGGCGTCGTGTCTTCGGTCGTGCCGCAGCCGACGAGGAGGACGGCGGTCGCTGCCGCGGCGATGGACAGGGCGATGGTGCGCGCGGTTCTGATTGGCATTGTCATGGATTCCTTGGGGTGGGGAGGCGGCGAGGTGAGTCGCCAGGGGTGATGCGGGGGTCTGGTGGTGGCGGTTCCGAGTGCCAGCGGGCACGCTGACGCCCGGCCGATGTCGACCGATGGGCCGCCGATGCCTGCGCTAGGCCAGCGCGAGCTCGAGGACCGGGCGAGATTCCGCTGCGCTGGTCGCCGTTCTGGCCTTGGCGGAGTTGTGACGGCCGATGGCGCGGGTGCGCACGTGCCCGCTCGCCTCGTCGTTGTGCACGTCGACGCGAATGCCGTATGCGTCGCTCAGGAGTTCGGAGGTGAGCACCTGCTCCGGGGAGCCGGAGGCCTGAACGCGGCCGCCTGCCAGCAGCACGACGTGGTCGGCGATCGCGGCTGCCTGGTCGAGGTCGTGCAGCACGACACCGATGGTGACGCCGTGCACCTCGGCGAGGTCGCGGATGAGGTCGAGCAGTTCGACCTGGTAGCGGAGGTCGAGGTAGGTGGTCGGCTCGTCGAGCAGGAGCACGGCTGTGTCCTGTGCGAGGCAGCTGGCGAGCCAGACGCGCTGCAGCTGGCCTCCGGAGAGCCGGTCGACCTGGCGCTCGGCGAGTTCGGCGACCCCGGTGATGCTCATGGCGTTCTCGACAACGGCAGCGCCGTCGGCGTCGCCGCGTGTCCAGCGACCGCGGTGCGGGTGGCGGCCGAACTCGACGACCTCGCGCACCGTGAGTCCGGCCGGCGTCGGGCGGCTCTGCGCGAGCAGCGTGACGCGGCGGGCGAAGTCGCGGTTGCTGAGGCTCAGCGCGTCGATCGGCGCTGCGTCGCTCGGTGCGACATCCGCAGTGTCAATGCCCTCTGCCGGCAGCTCGATGCGCCCGGACTCCGGTGCGTGCAGACGGGCCAGCGTGCGCAGCAGGGTGGACTTGCCGCTGCCGTTCGGACCGACCAACGCGGTGACCCGGCCGGGCGCGAGTGCGATGTCGGCGCCGTGCACAACGGGGGTGCCGTTGTAGGCGAGGGTGAGGTCGATTCCGAGCATTCCCCCATTTTAGGTAAGCCTTAGATAACCTTGTCAAGTTCAAGTGAGGATTGCCTAACCAAACGGCACCCTGTTCCCCATGTGCCCTCGACGATCACCAGCCCTGCGGATGCCGGCGCTCCCAGTGCACGCGGCGCTCGAGCTGCGCTCCGAGGGCGAGCAGCGTCGCCTCGCCGCCAGGGCGCCCGATGATCTGTACGCCCATGGGCAGCCCGGCATCCGTCTCGGATATCGGCAGCACGATCGCGGGCAGACCGCTGACGTTGAGCATCGAGGTGAACGGCGTGTACTGCACCTGCTGGGCGAAATTGCGTTCGCCGTCCTCGGAGTCGTACCAGCCGATCGGTCGCGGGGTGAGCGCGAGCGCCGGGGTGAGCACGGCGTCGAAGCGGGAGAGCTGGCGGATGAGCGAGCGCTCATAGGCCGCGAGCGTCTTGAGCGCCTCGGCGAGGGTGCGTGCGCTGAGCTCGCGCCCACGGTGCATGAGCCAGCGCGTGAGCGGCTCGAGCAGTTCCTCCTGCTCCGGGGTCTCGGCGGGGATCGAGGCGGCGCCGGCCTGCCAGATCGTGCGGAACGCCGGCGCGAAGCTATCGTCGGGTTCGAGTGCAGTCTCCTCGATGCCGTGGCCCATCGTGGAGAAGGCGGCGACGGCGTCGGCGAGGGCCTGCCGCGCCTCGGGAGCGATCGTGATGTCGTATGCGCTGTCCCAGGCGGATGTCGTCATCACACCGAGCTGGAAACGGCCCTCGCCACGCACCGCCGCGGCCAGGAACGGGCCGTCGTCGCCTGGCGCACGCAGGGCGTAGTGGTGGTCGACCGGGTAGCCGCTCGGAGCGATCATGGCGTCGAACAACAGGGCCGCGTCGGAGGCGGTGCGGGCAAGCGGTCCGGGCACCGCGAGGCCGGCGAGCGAGTCGATCGCGCTGCCGCCCGGCACGCGTCCGCGGGAGGGTTTCAGCCCGACCAGGCCACATGCCGCTGCGGGAATACGCACGGATCCCCCGCCGTCGCTGCCCGGCGCGAACGGCAGCATTCCCGATGCCACGGCCACAGCGGCACCGCCGCTCGAGCCCCCGGAGCCGAGCGTCGGATCCCACGGGTTGCGGGCAGGCGGCCCGGCCAGGCTCTCGGTGTAGCTCGGCAGCCCGAACTCGGGCGTGGCCGTCTTGCCGAGGCTCACGCCGCCGGCGGTGTCCAGCGCCTCAACGATCTCGTCGGAGATCGGCGGCACGAAGTCGGCGAAGAGGCGGGAGCCGAAGCGGGTCGGCACGCCGGCGCGCATCTCGAGGTCCTTGTCGCCGAACGGGAGGCCCCAGATCGGCGCTGTGCACGGCACGGACTGCTCGACTTCCGCGGCACGGGCGCGGGCGGCATCCGGTGTCACCGTGACGAAGGCACCCAGCTCGGGGTTCAGGCGCTCGATGCGGGCGAGGTAGTGCTCGGTGAGATCGAGCGGCGAGAACTCGCCCTTCTGCAACGCCTGCCATTGGTCGAGCGCGGTGAGGTCGTGCAGTTCAGCCATCCCCCGAGCCTATTGCGGACGCCGCTCGGCTCGACACTCCACGACTCACTCCGCCGTGACGAAGAACTCCGCCGCCGATCGTGGATCGAACTCGGCGCCGAAGTCGCGCTCGTTGGGAATCCACACATCTCGCCACAGCGACTCATGATTACGGCCCAACGACTGGTCTCGCGCCATGCCGCGCTCAGTCGCGACCGTCAGGTCGACGTCCATCCAGAACGTCACATCGAGGTGCTTCAACGCCTGCGGGTGGAAGAGTCCGATCAGATCGACCAGGAGAACGTCGGCCAGAGGCAGCCTCTCAACGGCGCCGAGTTCGCGCCTCGACCAGTCATAGCGTTGGAATTGCGAGGCACGGGATTCTTGAAAGGGCGCAAGAACGTCCGTGACGAGCCGTTCGCGCTCCACCCCATCCCAGTCATGGGATCGCTGGTGGGATCGAGCTGGGTCAAGAAAGTCGTCACCGCGCATTCGTAGGCTGCCTGGGATGACAGCGGCGAGGTGACGCGCGAGCGTGGACTTGCCCGAGCCGCAGTACCCCGAGATGCCGACTGTGATCGGGCGACCGGCTCTCCGGCGCTCGTCCTGAATCAACTCCGGCAAGTCTTCGGCGGTAACCATTGTCCGACGATAGCGGAGCGTCTGACCGGTGAGGCGTGTGGCGACAGCCATGGCAGGGCGGCGCGGCTACGCTGAGCGAAAAGCACTCCGCGACGGCGAGGAAGCAATGAAGCGACTCTGGGACATCCGCATCACCCGGTGGTACACGAAGCTGCTCTACGTGCTCGGTGCACTGTCGATCAATTTCGCAATCGGGGCGCTGTTGCGGGGGCTCGGCACACCGATGCTCGTCGCCAGCGTGCTGAACTCTCTCGTCACGATCGTTAGCTTCCTTGTTGGCGCTCGACTGTTCCGCGCCAGGGGCGAACCGGTCCCGCCCCGACGCGCATGGTGGAGGATGACGGCTCGACCTCGACTGAGTTGGGTGCTCGGCATCCTCTTCACGTATGTCGTGCTGTCCTTCGCCCTGTCCCCCGTTCTCGACCCCGAAGGCGCTCGGCCGTCCCAAGGCGTCGCGGTCACGATCATTGACAGCATCGGCTTCGCCACACTGGCCTATCTGTACTTGAACTCCGCGATTCGGCTTCGCAAACTGCCCGCCCTGATCCGGGAGCCGAAGTTCCAGACGCCGGCGAATCTCCGGTAGCGCGGCGGCGCTCACGGCGGATAAGGGAGCGCAAGCGACCCAAGCCCTGAGCGCTTGGGCACGCTGGATCTCAAGGCTGCAGTGCGGGCGGGTCCGCTCGGGGCTTCGCGTGCGTCGCTGCTCCTTCGTCGCGGCGCCGCTCGCTCGAGCCAGCGTGGGGATGCGCGTTCATATGCACGCTGGCTCGAGGGAGCAGCCGAGGAACGAGGCCGCCCCCGAAGCCCTGAGCGCCTGACCGGATCGGGTTGCCGGATGCCGCAGCCGCCGTGTCGGTGGGTCCGCTCAGGGCTTCGCGTGCGTCGCTGCTCCTTCGTCGCGGCGCCGCTCGCTCAAGCCAGCGTGGAGATGGGCGTTCATATGCACGCTGGCTCGAGGGAGCAGCCGAGGAACGAGGCCGCCCCCGAAGCCCTGAGCGCCTGACCGGATCGGGTTGCCGGATGCCGCAGCCGCCGTGTCGGTGGGTCCGCTCAGGGCTTCGCGTGCGTCGCTGCTCCTTCGTCGCGGCGCCGCTCGCTCAAGCCAGCGTGGAGATGGTCGTTCATATGCACTCTGACTGGAGGGAGCGCCAGCGACCGAAGCCCTGAGCGTCTGACCGGATCGGGTTGCCCCGGATGCCGCAGCCGCAGTGTCGGCGGATCCGCTCGGGGCTTCGCGTGCGTCGCTGCTCCTTCGTCGCGGCGCCGCTCGCTCAAGCCAGCGTGCAGGCGGCGTCTCGCCCACGCCCACTCTCACGCTGGCTTGAGGGAGCAGGCGAGGAACGAGGCCGCCCCCGAAGCCCTGAGCGCCTGACCGGATCCGGTCGCCATGGATGCCGCAGACCAGTCGGCGGATCCGCTCGGGGCTTCGCGTGCGTCGCTGCTCCTTCGTCGCGGCGCCGCTCGCTCAAGCCAGCGTGGAGATGGGCGTTCGTGTGCGCGCTGGCTTGAGGGAGCAGCCGAGGAACGAGGCCGCCCCCGAAGCCCTGAGCGTCTGACCAGATCGGGTCGCCCGGATGCCGCAGCCGCAGTGTCGGCGGATCCGCTCGGGGCTTCGCGGGCGTCGCTGCTCCTTCGTCGCGGCGCCGCTCGCTCAAGCCAGCGTGGGGAGTGGCGCCGTTTGCTGTTCTTGCTGAAGCAGATCAGCTTGTTGGGTGCGGGACTTGGTCGATCTTCGCCAGGGGGTGTCGGCGTCGGAGCGTCCGTTCCGCAGCCAGGGCGGCGGTTTCACGTGCGGGACGCCGTCGATCATGAGGATCTGCCAGCCGTTGGTCTCGATCGTGCGGTGATGGAACCAACAGAGCAGGACTCCGTTGCACGTCTCGGTTTCGCCACCATCCCGATACGCCTTCACGTGGTGGATCTCACTCCACGCGGCCGGGATCGAGCAGCCCGGGATGATGCAGCCACCATCGCGGAGGGTGATCGCCCGCCGCTGGGTGGCATTGAAGACCCGGTCGTTGCTCCCAATGCAGTTGATCGTGCCGTCCGGGCCGATCACCACATGTTGCTGCCCACCGGCGCACACGAACTGCTCCACCGCCCGCATGGAAATCGGGGCCTCACAGCCCTCAACGAACCCGACCCCGGTACCGGCGTCGAGGTCGGCCTGCCGCACCGAGACGAGTACCGTCGGCGCCGCCCCACCGATCGTCGGTGCAGACGCACTCCGGGCGGCCCCATCGATCAGGCTCGCGAACACATCGTGGCGGGCCTGCGCGCTCGCCCGGGGGTCTTTCGGCGCATCTGGGTCGGGGTCGTTGAAAGACGGTTTACTGCGCGGGTTCAGATACGCGTTCAGCAGGGTTTCGAACTTGGCGTCGATCTCGGGCAGCAGGGTCATCTTGCGGTGCACGACCCCGTCCCGGGTCACCCCGGCGCTGATACCGCGCGCCAGCATGGCCCGCTCCTCCGCCGGGACGGTGCCGTCCTCATCGAGCACGGTCTCCCAGACCCGCGCCTGGCCGCGAATCTCGTCGGCGGCGAACGGCACCGGTGATTCGACCGTGGGCCCGGTGGCGGCGGCGACGAGCGCCGTCTCGGCGTGCGCCACGTTGAGGTCGCCGACTCGACCCCGGATCGGGTCCAGGGTGTCGATGATTGCCGCGGCACTGTCGTAACCAATGGATCCCGTGCCGAGAGCGTCGGCGATCCGGTCGAAGCGGGCCGGCATCGTCTCGCCACTCAGGGCCAGTCTGGGACGGGTCGCTTCGCCAAGCCGCATCCGCTGCGTCAGGGTGCGTTCCGAGGCGAGGCTGATCCGGGACAGGAGTTCAACCGCGTTCCGGCACCCCTTCTTCGCCGAGAGCCGGTCCTCGCCGAGTTCGGGGCGGGAGTGGAACGCGACCTCGGCGGCGGCCTGGATGCGGAGAGCGTCGACGGCGCGGCCGGCAGCCTCGGCCGCGGCGGTGAACTCCAGCAGGGCGTCGTTGCGCAGCAGTCGAACATCGGTGTCAGCGAGGGCGGAGAGCAGCAGGCCGTGTGCCTCGTTGACTGCGTCCGTCGGCGTTCCCATGGGTTCAATTTTACCCCGGCGAGAGGTGAGCGCCTAGGAAAAAGGCCTGATGTGGATAACTTTCCGGGAACCGTTGCCTGTGCACAACAGGTGGTCGCGGATCGACGCCGCACCAGCATCGGTGGCGGTTCCCGGGGTTGCCTGGGAGTCGGCTGCCGCCTTTCGCAACGCTGCGCGTCGCGCTACTCGACCAGCGGGGTGGGCGGATACGGCGGGGTTTCGACAAGCTCAACCAGCGGGCTTCGACAGCTCACCCAACGGGTTTCGACAGGCTCAACCAGCGAGGGGTAGGCGGGGGTTCGACAGGCTCAACCAGCGGGTTTCGACGGACTCAGCCAGCGGAGTTTCGACAAGCTCCACCGGCGGATCGCTTGACAAACGGGGATCGACGTAGTTGGTTAGTTACATGGGTAATGAACCGACGAAGCCGGGCGTGATTCGAGGCCTGCGGTGATCAGCGACGATCGCCCGATCTTCGTGCAGATCGCCGAGCGCGTCGAGGACGACATCATCGCCGGTGAACTGGCGGAGGAGAGTCAGGTGCCGTCGACGAACGAGTTCGCGGCGTTCTATCGGATCAACCCCGCCACCGCCGGCAAGGGCGTGAACCTGCTCGTGGATGACGGCATCCTCTACAAGAAACGCGGCATCGGAATGTTCGTTGCGGGCGGGGCCCGCGAGCGCCTGCTCGAGAAGCGGCGAGCGCGATTCAGCCTTGAGTACCTCAGGCCGCTGTTGGCCGAGGCATCCAAGCTCGACATCTCCCCCACCCGACTCGGCGAACTGCTGCTTGATGAGGCGGCCGCCCTGGCATCCGACAACTGGGTCGACGCTCAGCGGACGACCTCGCAACGAGCCGCCCCGCAACGCGCACACGCATCGCTCACAACCGACAGCCCGACACACGCACAGCCGAAAGAGGCACACTCATGAACCCAACGACAGCAGGCGACGTCGTCTCGGTCGCCAACCTCAGCAAGCGTTTTGGCCAGGTCACCGCGGTCGACGACGTGAGCTTCACCGTGCGCGAGAACACGATCTACGGCCTGCTCGGTCGCAACGGCGCGGGCAAGACGACGCTGATGCAGTTGCTCACCGGCCAGGATTTCGCCACGTCCGGCACGATCGACGTCTTCGGCGCGAGCCCTGTCGAGAATGCCGCGGTCCTCAGGAACATCTGCTTCATCAAGGAGAGCCAGAAGTACCCGGACGAGTTCCGTGCCAAGCACGTCTTCCGCAGCGCACCCTGGTTCTTCAAGAACTGGGATGCCGCCTTCGCGGAGCAGTTGATCGAGGAGTTCGGCGTTCCGCTGAACCGAGCGATGAAGAAGCTCTCCCGCGGCCAGCTCTCGGCAGTCGGCGTCATCGTCGGCCTCGCCTCGCGTGCGCCGCTCACCTTCTTCGACGAGCCGTACCTCGGTCTCGACGCCGTCGCCAGACAGATCTTCTACGATCGCCTGCTCAGCGACTACGCCGAACACCCGCGCACCGTCATCCTCTCCACCCACCTGATCGACGAGGTGAGCAACCTGCTCGAGCACGTGCTCGTGATCGACCACGGCCGCATCATCATCGACGAGGAGGCCGACACCCTGCGCGGCTCGGCCACGACCGTCGCGGGCACCCGTGCCGCCGTCGAGCGCTTCACCGCCGGCCGCGAACTGTTGCACAGCGAGAGCATCGGCGGGCTGGCATCCGTCACCATTCAGGGGCAGCTGAACGCGTTCGAACGCGCGGATGCCGCAGAATCCGGCCTCGAGCTGCTGCCCGTCTCGCTGCAGCAACTCATCGTGCGCACAACCAACACGTCCGCCCACGAGTTCCAGGCCTCGGCCTGAGCGGCCCAGAAACAACAGAGTAAGGACACCAACCATGACTCGCATCTGGAACGTCGTGCGCTTGCACCTCGTGAACCGCTGGACCTACATCGTGCTGCCGTGGATCATCATGGGCACGGCCTTCGCCATGACCCTCGCGATCTGGATGATCCTGCGCTCGGTCGGCGTGACCGGCATCGGCGTCGCAAGCGGCGCCGTCGGCTCGATCTTCATCTACCTGATGGTGGCGGCGATCATGTCGATCAACCTCACCTTCCCCTTCGCGCTCGGCTTCAGTGTGACCCGCCGCGACTTCTACCTCGGCACCGCGCTCACCTTCGCCCTCATCGGCGCGGGCAACGCACTGGTGCTGACCGCGCTGGCGGCGATCGAGATCGCCAGCGACGGCTGGTGGCTGAACGGCACGATCTTCACCGTGCTCGGGCCGGACGCGAGCCCACTCGCCTACTGGTTCCTGTTCTTCACGCTGCAGCTGTTCTGCTGCTTCGTCGGCGCCGCCATCGCCACGATCTACATGCGCTGGCGCGTCAACGGCATGGTGTTGTTCTGGGTGCTCGGCGGCGTCGCGCTCGTCGGCGGCTTCGCGCTCATCACCTACACGAACAGCTGGGCGGCCATCGGCGCCTGGGCCACGGAGAGTGGAGCGATCGGCCTCGCCGCGTGGTCGCTGGTGCCGACCGTGCTCGCCGGGGTCGCCGGCTTCGCCGTGCTCAGCAAGGCGACGACGAAGAACTAGCTGCTCGGCCGCTCCGCCTCGTCGGCCCCAGCCTCGGGGTGGAGCTCGGCCTCGATGTCGCTCAGCAGCGCATGGAAGCCATAGGGCGCGTCGGCGAGCACCCTGCGCCCGGCGATCGGTCCGGCCCAGTGCCAGCTCTGCGCGACGTTGACGATCTCGTACTCGAGCCGGGTTCCGGATGCCGCAGCGCCGGCCTCGGTTCCGGCCTGGGTGGCGTCGCCGTCATGATCGCTCGGCTCCGCCATCACCCGGTACTCGCCCCGGTACCACCAGCCGCCCTGCTGCGCGATCTCGCGTGCGGCGGCGTCGACCGCGACGCCGGGAGCGCCCTGCATCCGCTCGACCAGGGCCGCGAAGACTCCGGCCGGATCGGCGTCGAGGTGCCCGGCGAAGGAGCGCAGCACGGTGTGCCGCCCCGGACGGATCGACGGAGCGGCTGGCGCTGATTCGGATGGTGCTGGGGAGGACTCGGAGGGCATCCCTCGATCCTAGGTTCTGCGCGGCCGGGCGGTGCCCCGCACGTGCAGCGTGCCTCGGCATGGCGGGTGCCGGCCCGCAGGGAGGCGTGCTTCGGTTAGGAACTCAGGCAGAACTCACGGCGCACCAGCACCGCCCTTGAGTACTCGTCGCTTCGAGCACAGACGCTGTGGGCCTGCCTGAGTTACCAACCGCTCGGGCGGTCGAACGCTGACGGCCGGACGCGCGGCGACGAGCACGGGGCCCGATTCCCCCGCACGCGGACACAGTGATCGGGTCTAGCCTGAATCCATGTCTCGTTTCGTCTTCAACCCCATGGGCACGACCGTTCTGATCACCGGGGCGAGCAGCGGCCTCGGTGCGGAGTTCGCACGTGAGTTCGCGGCTCGCGGCGCAGACCTCGTGCTGGTGGCTCGCCGCCAGGATCGCCTGGAGGCGCTGGCCGTCGACCTCGCCGAACGTTTCGGCACGGTGTCGACCGTGATCCCGCTCGACCTCACGGCCCCCGGCGCGGTGGCCGTGCTCGTCTCGGAGCTGGAGCAGCGCGGCATCCGCGTTGCCAGCCTCGTGAACAACGCCGGTTTCGGCAGCTACGGACACTTCGGTGCGATCGACGCCGAACGGGTGCGCCAGGAGGTGACGCTGAACGTGCTCGCGCTCACCGAGCTCACGCGCGCGTTGTGGCCGGAGCTCATCGCGCACGGCCGCAGCGCGCCTGCCACAGGCGCGCTGATCAATGTGGCCAGCACGGCCGCGTTCCAGCCGGTGCCCTTCATGTCGGTATACGGGGCGACCAAGTCCTACGTGCTGAGCTTCACAGAAGGCCTCTGGTACGAGGCGAAGGGCAACGGCCTCAAGGTCGTCGCGCTCTGCCCAGGGCCGACCGCGACGGAGTTCAAGACGGTTGCCGAGAACGAGGAGGTCTTCTTCGGCAACCCGCAGAGCGCGACCCAGGTGATCGAGACGACCTTCCGCGCGCTGGATTCCCGTTCGACGCCGCCCCGCATCGTCAGCGGATTGGGCAACGCCTTCGCCGCGCGCGCCGTGCGGCTGGTGCCGCAGCGCTCGCTGCTGACCGTGCTCGGCCGCAACACGACGCCGGGCAGGCGCCGCTAGTTCCGTTGAGAGCGGTCAAATGGCCGCTTGGAGTGCCCAAAAACGGCCATTTGACCGCTCTCAATGGACGTCGAGCGGCGGGGTGGGCTACTTGAGGGAGAGCTGCAGCATCACGATGCCGAGCCAGCGCTCGAACTTGAATCCGACCCGGCCCATGCGGCCGATCTCGTGGAAGCCGAACTGCTGGTGCAGCGCGAGCGATGCGTCTGCGCCCTGATCGGCGATCACGGCAATCATCTCCTTGAGTCCAGCCTGCTTCGAGCGGGCGATGAGCTCGGCGAGCAGCACACGGCCCAGCCCCTTGCCGGTTGCCGCCGGCCCGAGGTAAATCGAGTTCTCCACGGTGAAGCGGTACGCCCGCTTCTGCTTCCACGGCGCGACGAGGGCGTAGCCGAGGATCTGGCCGCTCGGGGAGACCGCGACGATGAACGGCATGCCGAGCTTGGTGAGGTACTCGAACTTGTCACGCCACTCCGCCAGCGTCATGGCGTCCTCGTCAAACGTCACCGTCGAGTTGGCGACGTAGTAGTTGTAGATCTCGCGGATGTGCGGCAGATCGGCCGCGGTCGTCTCGCGCAGCGCGAACTCAAACGGCGCCTCCGGCGCCTCCGTCTTCTGCAGGTGCCTGGGCAGTGTGCGCCGCGGCTGGTATTCCTCTTCGAGCATGATTCCAGATTAACCCGGCGCTGTTACCAGAGCATTTCGAGCGTCGGATGTGGCTCGTCCACCGCTCCGAGCGACCAGTCGACGGGCGGCGCGCCCTGCTGGGCGAGCGCGGCATTCGCGCGGCTGAACGGCCGGGATCCGAAGAAGCCGCGCCTGGCCGACAGCGGGCTCGGGTGCGCGGAACTGATCACAGTTGCGCCGCCCAGCAGCGGCACGAGCGACTGCGCGTCGTTGCCCCAGAGGATCACCACGAGTGGCTGCGCAGGATCACGCGCGACGATGGAGCGGATCAGCTCCTCCGTCACCGCCTCCCACCCGCGCCTCCGGTGCGAGCCGGCCTCGCTCGGCCGCACGGTGAGCACGCGGTTCAGCAGCAGTACGCCCTGTTCCGCCCACGCGCTCAGATCGCCATGCGCCGGCGTCGCGATCCCGAGGTCGTCGCGCAGCTCGGTGTAGATGTTGGCGAGGCTGCGCGGCAACGGCCGCACGTGCGGCGCGACCGAGAACGCGAGCCCCATCGAGTGCCCGGATGTCGGGTACGGGTCCTGCCCGACGATGAGCACGCGCACGGCGGCCGGGTCTCCCCTGAGTGCGCGCAGCACGGCATCCGGGGCAGGCAGGAAACCGGGCTCGTCCGCGAGGAAACGCTCGAGCCCGGCCAGCTCCGGCTCCACCGCGGCGAGCGCGCTCGCCCAGCCGGGGTGGACCTGCGAACGGTCGAACGCCGGGCCTGTTCCCGAGTCGCCGCCGGATGCCGTCACGACGCCGCGCGGGCTAGACCGCGACGGGCGGCAGCGCCGACCACGGGAAGACGATCCAGCCGGCCGTCTTGCGGTAGTAGAAGTTGGGCTCGAGCACCGTGTGCGGCTTGGTGTAGAGCGTCGCGGTGCGCACCTCCGCGCCGTTCTCGGCGAGGATCCCGAGCACCTTCACGAGGGTGTGGCCGGAGTCGGAGACGTCGTCGACGAGGAGCACGCGCTTGCCGGCGAGGGCCGGCGCGTCGAGCATCGGCGCGGCCAGCTGCGGCTCGGGCAGGCGCTCGTTGACGCCGGTGTAGAACTCGACGTTGATCGAACCGCAGTTCTTGGTGCCGAGCGCGTAGGAGATCGCGCCGGCCAGCAGCAGTCCGCCGCGGGCGACCGCGATGACGACCTCGGGAACGAAGCCGCTCTCCAGCACTTCCCGCGCGAGATCGCGCGAGGCGTCCGCGAATTCCGACCACTCGAGAATCTCCTTCTCGATGGTCTCGTTGCCTGCTGCTGAATCGTCTGCGTCAAATGCCATGAAGTAAGGGTAATCGCACTCTGCCCCTCAGCTGCACGTCGGAGCGAATTGCGGATGCCGCAGGCTGTAGCATCCGAGGATGACTTCAGCACCCACTGCGCAGCGTGGCGCACGGAACGTTGCGGGGGTGACCGCGGCCATCGTCGGCTGGCTGTTCCTCGTCGAGATCACGAGCGGAATCCTGCAGGGCTACTACGTTCCCCTGATCCCGGATCTCGTCGACCACCTCGGCATCCACGACGCCGACTTCAACTGGTTCGAGGCATCGCAGCTGCTGCTCTCCGCCCTCGTCGTCCCGTTCCTCGCCAAGCTCGGCGACATGTTCGGGCACAAGCGGATCCTGCTCGCCACCACCGTGCTCACCGCTGGCGCCAGCTGGTGGCTCGCCTTCGCCGGTGACTTCTGGAGCTTCCTCGCCGCCTGGGCGCTGCAGGGCTTCTACGTGGTCTGGCTGCCGCTCGAGGTCGCGCTGATCTTCGATCGCGGCCGCCGCAGCGGCCACGGGCCGTCGCAGACACGGCGCGCGGCCGGGTTGCTCGTCGTCGCGCTCGAGGCCGGCGCGATCATCGGCGCCCTGAGCGCCGGACGTGTCTTCGCGGCCCTCGGCGAGAACATCACGCTCACGCTGTTCGTGCCGGCGATCGCCGTGACCCTCGTCTTCTTCGCGATCCTCTTCGGTGTTCCGGAGTCGGAGCCGGGAACCGAGAAGCGCACGCTCGACGTCGTCGGCTTCACCCTGCTCACCGTTGGCCTGCTCCTCATCACCTCCGGTCTCACCTTCCTGCGCATCAACGGGCCGGAGACATGGTGGGTGTGGGCGCTCATCGCCATCGGCCTGCTGAGCTTCTGGCCGTTCGGCAAGTGGGAACTCAAGCAGGCCGACCCCGCGATCGATCTGCGGGTGCTGCGCCAGCCGAACATGTGGCCGGTGCAGCTGACGGCCGGCCTCATCGGTATCAGCCTGCTCGGCGCCCAGGCGCCGCTCGCCACCTACGCCGGCACCGACGCGGTGAACGGCTACGGCCTGGGGCTGGAGGCCTCGGACATCTCGACGCTGATCGGCACCTACCTGATCTCGATGATCATCGGCGCCCTGCTGTTCCCGATCGCATCCAAGCGGCTCAGCCCCCGGATCGCGCTCATCGCGGCCGCATTCCTGGTCGCGATCGGCTACCTGCTGTTCATCCCGTTCCACCTCGAGGTGTGGCAGGTCTTCCTGAACATGTTCATCGCCGGCCTCGGTTCCGGCGCGCTCGTCGGAGCGCTGCCTGCCGCCGCGGCCGCGGCAGCCCCGCGCGGGCAGACCGGTGTGGCATCCGGCCTCACCAACACCACGAAGACGATCGGTGGCTCATTCGCCTCGGCCATCTTCGGTGTCGTGCTGCTGGCCGGGGCCGCCTCCGCCGTCACCTCGACCGCCGCCAGCCTGGCCGGCTACATGGTCGTCTGGACGGTGTGCGGTCTCGGCGCTCTGACCGCGGCGGTGCTGCTGTTCTTCGTGCCGAAGCTCGCTTTCGCCGACCCGAGCGTCGCCGACGAGCTGGCCGCCGTCGCCGCGGTGCCCGAGTAACGGCGCCGCGCTACACGCGTGGTGCGAGCGCGCCCTTCGCCACGAGGTGGGGAGCGGACTGTGCGACCGGCTTGATCACGATCAGGTCGAGGTCGACGTGGGGCGGCCGCGTGAGCGCGTGCACGATCTCGTCTGCGACGTCGTCGGCGACGAGCGGGTCCGGGACATCGGCGTAGACGGCATCAGCCCTGGCCTGGTCACCGCCGAAGCGCACGAGCGAGAACTCCTCCGTGTGCACCATGCCCGGCGCGACCTCGATCACCCGGATCGGCTCGCCGTTCAGCTCGAGCCGCAGCACCGCCGTCATCGCGTGCGCGGCGAACTTGGCCGCGTTGTATCCACCCCCGCCCGCGTAGGCGACGTGTCCGGCGATCGAGGTGACGTTCAGGATGTCGGCAGAGCCGCCGTCGGCCAGCACGGTGGCGCGCAATTGCGGCAGCAGGGCGGTGATGACGCGCTTGACGGCGACGACATTGATCTCGAACATCCACTGCCAGTCGTCGGCCTCCGAGCCCTCGACGCTGGCCAGGCCCTTCGCGCCGCCTGCGTTGTTCACGACGGCGTGCAGCGGTCCCGTCGCGGCCAGGTGCGCGGCGAGCGCGTCGACGTCGGCCTGCTTGGTGAGGTCGGCGACGAAGAAACTCGCGCCGGTCTCCGCGGCGAGCGCCGCCAGTCGATCCTCGCGCCTGGCGACGCCGACCACGTCCCAGCCGGCGGCGCGCAGCCCGCGCACCGTGGCCGCGCCGATCCCGGAACTCGCGCCGGTCACAACCGCACGCCTCACAACTGCACCAGCCACATCTGCACCCGTCTCACTCATGGCTCCATTGTGCCGGGTGCCGGGGCGGCGCGTGCAAACCGAGCGGGCAACGCCGGCTGCGGGGCAGAATGGTTCTCGATGACTTCACTCGCCGCCAGCAAGGCCAAGCGCCGCGTGCCCCTCTGGGACAACGCGCGCTGGATCGCCATCACCCTGATGGTTGTCGGTCACGGCATCCTCAAGCTGATCAGCGAATCGGATGCCGCCTACTCGACCTATCTGTTCATCTACGCCTTCCACGTCGGCGTCTTCGTGACGGTGAGCGGCTACTTCGCGAAGTCGGGCACGCCGAACGGGCGGCAGATGAAGCGCGTCGTCACCGACATCTTGTTGCCGTATCTGATCTTCGAGACGATCTGGACCGTGATCCGCTGGGTGAGCGGCGGCGAGTTCTGGCTGGACTACTCCAGCGCCAGCTGGACCCTCTGGTTCCTGCTCGCCCTCGCCGCCTGGCGCATCGTGCTGCCCTACCTCGTGCTGCTGCGCTGGCCGTTGCTCATCGCGATCGCCATCTCGATCGGCGCAGGCTACTTCGCCAACATCGACTCCCTGTTCGCCCTCTCCCGCACCCTCGGGTTCCTGCCCTTCTTCGTGTTCGGCTGGAGCCTGCGCCAGTGGCAGGTCACCGGTCGCTGGCTGAGCATGGGACCCGCCGCGATCTGGCGGTGGCGCGCGGCGGCGATCGCCCTGTTCGCGGCCCTCGCTGTCGCGGTCGCGCTCGGCATCGACACGTGGCGCGGCATCAAGATCCGCCGCTTCCTGCTCTACGACGAGTCGTACGCGAGCATCGGCTACAGCGAATGGTGGGCGGGCGGCATCCGCCTCGCCGTCATGCTGCTCGCCTTCGGCCTCGTGCTTGCCTTCCTCATGCTGATGCCGCGCCGCACGACCTGGTTCACGGGCCTCGGCGCCGCGACGATGTACATCTACCTGCTGCACACCTTCCTGCTGTACCCGATCAGGGAGGGCGGCATCCTGGCCGGCCCGCAGCCGTGGTGGGTGCTGCCGGCCGTCATCGCGTTCTGCATCGCGGTGTCGATCGTGTTGTCGATGCCGTTCATCCGGAAGGTGTTCCGCCCGCTCGTCGAGCCGCGCGCGGATTGGCTGTTCCGCAGGGAGGACAGCACGGCCACCGGAACGATCGTGCTGCCGAAGGACGCCCCGCGCTAGAAAACACGGAATTCCCGGCTCCCCCGCGCAGGAACTACACCCGGATTTCCAGTGTTACGACGCGTTTCGGGGTGTGTTGGCACCGTTTGGCGGAGCCCATAGGCTCACTCTCGAGCGGTGGATGGTCCAGACGCTCTAAGGAGAACCCACCCTCATGAGCGACAACACCGCAAGCTGGAAGTTCGAAACCAAGCAGGTCCACTCCGGCGCACGCCCCGACCCGGTGACGAATGCCCGCGCGACGCCGATCTACCAGACCACCTCCTACGTCTTCAACAACTCCGACCACGCCAAGAACCTCTTCGCGCTGGCCGAGTTCGGCAACATCTACACCCGCATCCAGAACCCGACCCAGGATGTCGTCGAGCAGCGCGTCACCGCCCTCGAAGGCGGTACCGGCGCACTGCTGCTCTCCTCCGGCCAGTCCGCTGCGACGATCGCGGTTCTGAACATCGCCCAGGCCGGCGACCACATCGTGTCGTCGAGCTCGATCTACGGCGGAACCTACAACCTCTTCAAGTACACGCTGGCCAAGCTCGGCATCGAGACGACCTTCGTCGAGAACCAGGACGACGCAGACGAGTGGCGCCGCGCCGCACGCCCGAACACCAAGCTGTTCTTCGCCGAGACCATCGGCAACCCGAAGATCAACATCCTCGACATCGCGCTCGTCGCCGACGTCGCCCACGAGAGCGGCGTCCCGCTGGTCGTCGACAACACGATCGCCACCCCGTACCTGATCCAGCCGTTCCAGCACGGTGCCGACATCATCATCCACTCGGCCACGAAGTTCCTCGGCGGCCACGGCACCGTGATCGGCGGCATCATCGTCGACGGCGGCACCTTCGAGTGGTCCAAGAACGTCGAGAAGTTCCCCGGCCTCACGCTGCCGGACCCCAGCTACCACGGCGCGAGCTACACGGCAGCGGTCGGCGACGGCCTCGCCTACATCATCAAGGCCCGCGTGCAGCTGCTGCGCGACCTCGGTGCCGCGATCGCCCCGGCGAGCGCCTGGCAGCTCATCCAGGGCATCGAGACCCTCTCGCTGCGCATCGAGCGCCACGTGCAGAACGCCCAGGACGTCGCAGAGTGGCTCGACAACCACCCGGACGTCGCCTCGGTCAACTACTCCGGCCTGCCATCCAGCCCCTGGTACGCCGCCGCAAACAAGTACGCCCCCAAGGGCGTCGGCGCCGTCCTCTCCTTCGAGCTCAAGGGCGGCGTCGAAGCCGGCCGTGCACTCGTGGACAACCTGGGCCTGTTCAGCCACCTCGCCAACATCGGCGACGTGCGCTCGCTCGTCATCCACCCGGCATCGACCACGCACTCGCAGCTCTCGCCAGAGCAGCAGCTCACCGCCGGCGTCACGCCCGGCCTCGTGCGCCTCTCCCTCGGCATCGAGAACATCGCCGACATCCTCGCCGACCTCGAGACCGGCTTCGCCGCGGCCCGCGCCGTCACCGACGCCGCGAACGCGAACGCGTAACAGCGGTTCACCCCTTCCCAGCGATGCCTCGCCCGGTCCTCCGGGCGAGGCATCGTCGTTTTCAGAGCTCAGCCTGTCGAAACCCCGCGAGCATCGGCGAGAGTTGCCGAGTTTGCCTGGTGGATGGCTGCCGCCTTTCGCGACGCTGCGCGTCGCGCTGTAACAAACCCCGGACCCCGCGGCCGGCACGGCACAATTGAGGCATGGACTGGCAGACTTCGGCGGATGTCGCGCCCTCGAGCTTCATCACAGAGGCCCAGGCGCGCACGCTGCTCGGCAAGGCCCCGGCGACGGGGGCATGGCGCGAGGGCGACCCCGTCGGCAACCGCCGTTTCGTCGGCATCGGCGAACGGCGCTTCGAGGCCGGCGGCCGGCTGCCATACGCCCGCATCGCCTACGAGAGCTGGGGCGAACTCAACGCCGCAGCCGACAACGCCGTGCTCGTGTTGCACGCGCTCACCGGTGACAGCCACGTCGTCGGCGACGCCGGTCCTGCACATGCGACACCCGGCTGGTGGGGCGACATCATCGGCCCAGGCAAGGCGATCGACACCGATCAGTGGTTCGTCGTCGCGCCCAACATGCTCGGAGGATGCCAGGGCTCGACCGGGCCGGCCTCCCTCGCGCCGGACGGCAGCGAGTGGGGCACCCGTTTCCCCTTCCTCACCATCCGCGACCAGGTCGATGCGCAGGCCGCCCTCTCCGACGCGCTCGGTGTCGAGCGCTGGGCCGCCGTCATCGGCGGGTCCATGGGCGGCATGCACGCCATCGAATGGGCCGTTGGCCGCCCGGAGCGGGTTCAGCGACTCGCCGTGCTCGCCGCTCCCCCGGTGACGACCGCCGATCAGATCGCGCTGAACTCGGTTCAGATCGAGGCGGTCCGCACCGACCCGCTGTTCCAGGGCGGCGACTACTACGACGCCGTCGCCGGCGACGGCCCCACCAGGGGGCTCGCCCTCGCACGGCGGATGGCCATGCTCAACTACCGCAGCCACAGCGAACTCAACGAGCGCTTCGAGCGCAGCTGGCAGAGCGACATCAGCCCGCTCGGCGCCGGGGGCCGCTTCGCCGTCGAGAGCTACCTCGACTTCCACGGCAACAAGTTCACGAGGCGATTCGACGCCAACAGCTACATCACCCTCGTCGAGGCAATGAACTCGCACGACATCGGCCGTGGGCGCGGCGGTGTCGCGGCCGCCCTCGGCCTGGTGACGGCACGAACGCTCGTTCTCGGCATCGACAGCGACCGGCTGTTCCCGCTCGAGGGGCAGCGCGTGATCGCCGCCGGCATCGCCGGCAACATCGATGGCGACGTCCCCGTCGAGCTCGTCTCCGAGTACGGCCACGACGGCTTCCTGATCGAAACCGACATCGTGGCGGCCGAGCTGCAGCGCCTGCTGCACGGCGAAGAGTCGGCAGGATAGTCTGGGCCTGTACCCCACTCGTTCACACCACCGGCAGGATCCATGCAGCGCATTCTGAAGGAGCGTGACCGTCTGCTGCGCAGGACCGTGCGCTACTCCGGCCTCGGTTCCTGTGTGTTCGCGGCGGTCTGTGTGCTGTTGCCCGGTGCGGTGTCGATCCTCACGCTCGCCGCGACCTTGGCCCTGCTGGCCATCACGGCCATTGCGCACTACTTCATCGGCGAGCGCGGAACGCCGCTCTGGAGCGCGATCTGCCTCGTCTCCGGCAACTTCGCGATCCTGCTGCTCGGCATCGATCCCGGGGAGTCCGGCATGATCGGCGTCGACCGTGACCCCAGCATCGCCGCGGTCGCTGCCATCTCGGTGATCGGCGCCGGCGCGCTCGGCGCGCTCGCGCTGATGGCGACGGTGAGCCTACCCCGGCTGCTGCTGCTCGGCCTCGGCTTCCTCGTCACCTGCGCGAGTGTCATGATCTCCACCGCTCCGCGCGCCTTCCCGGACTCGACACCGCTCCAGCTCACCATCGCCGCCTGGATCGCGATCGGGGCAGCCGGGTGGTGGATCGCGCAGAGCGTTCCGCGCGTGATGCAGCGCATCGCCAGCATCGGTCGCGCCCACCATGCAGAGCGCCTCGCCAGCGAGGCGGAGGCCCAACGCAGGCAAGACGCCCGCCTGCTCCACGACACGGTGCTGGCGACCCTCACCCTGCTCGCTCACTCCGGCGTCGGCGTCAGCGCTGCTGCCCTCCGCCATCAGGCGGCGGATGACGCCAGGCTGCTGCGTCAGCTGCGCCTCGGTGGGGTGCCGACACCGCAACGGTCAGGGGCATACACGCTCGAGCCGGTCGCAGAGTCGGCCCTCGGCAACACGCTCGAATCGGTCAAGCAGCGCTTCGGCCGGATGGGCCTCGACGTCAAGTGGCACGGCAGCGGTCAGGTGTTGCTGCCGAGCGACGTGCTCGACGCCTTCCTCGGTGCGCTCGGCGAGTGCCTGGAGAATGTGCGCAGGCACGCCCAGGTGACGGAGGCCGACGTCACGATCACCGATGACGAGCACACCCTCCGCGCCATGATCACCGATGCGGGTGTCGGGTTCAACCTCGGCGACGTCGACCCGGCACGCCTCGGCTTCGCCGAGTCCGTTGTCGGTCGCCTGCGCGAGGTCGGCGGCAACGCCCGCCTGTTCTCCTCGCCGGGGGCAGGGACGACCGTCGTCCTCGAGGTGCCGAAGAACGACGAGGTCTTCGGGCACGAGCAGTTGCGATCGGACGGTGCACGATGATCGGCAGGCGACGCTCGGCATCCGGCGGTCGGCACGGCACGACGGGCGAATCGAGCAGCGGCATCGAGGAGAACACCCTCGGCGTGATCGTCGGGCGCGAACGCAAGCAGCGCGACCCGTCGCTCACCTTCCGCCGCGCAGAGCGCACAGTGTCGACGACGAGGGCGAACCAGCGCGGCCTCGGCGGCCGCGATCTCGCGGGCGGCATGATCGCCGGCAGCATCGTGATGGCGCTGTTCCTGCTCTGGCGCAGCGTGGACCAGTGGAGCGAGTACCCGTCGCCGCTGCTCGTCCTCGCGGCCTGGGTCGTGCTGCTGCTCACGGCGGCCGGCGCCCTCACCGGTGTCGCCATGCACGGCGGTGTCATGCCGCGGTGGCTGTTCGCCGTGACACTCGGCGGCATGGCCGTCGCCGTGCTGCTCGACCTCTCCGCGGTGTGGGGGCTGGCCGATCAGAGCATCTACCCCACGGCCGCCGTCGCAGCCGGCGTCATGATGACGCCGCTCGTGAGCGTGCGGGAGACGCGCGAGGTGATGGCCGCAACGGCCGTGCTCGGCGGTGTGCTGCTGCTCGCGGCCATCGCGGAGGGCCGCAGCGACATCCTGACGCTGGCTCCTGAGCTCGTCGCCATGGCGATCGCCGTCTGGCTCCCCCTCATCGCCATCTCGGTCGTGCGCGCGTTCCGACGCATGGTGCAGCTCGAACTCGACCTCGTGCTCGTCAAGAGCGCCGTCGACGCCCCGCGCCTGGCCGTCGGCATGCTGGCATCCGAGGAGCTCGTTCGCCTCGACTTCGACGCGGAACAGCTGCTCGACGACGTCGCTGAGGGGCGGACCCCGCTTCCTCTGCATCCGGATGCCGCGAGCGCCGCATCGCAGCTGGCCACGCAGCTACGGCTCCACCTCGTCGAGGGCCGCAAGAAGACCTGGCTGCACAACGCCATCACCGAGTCCGAGTTCTTGGCCCCAGCAGTCTCGATCGACGACCCGGCGAGCCTGGCCGGTCTGCTCTCGCGCGCACAACGCGACGCCATGCTGATCGCCATCTGGCTGTTGGTCAGCGACACCGAGCGACGTGACGTTATGTTGCACATCGAGATCGGTCCGCGGGCCCCGGTGACCCCGCAATCGCATCGAAAGATCCGCTTTCCGATCTTTCTTCACGCCACGGGTGTGCCACGGCGCAAAGTAGACCCCGCGACGTGGGAAGCTATCTCTAGTGTTGGCCCACATTCGGAGTACACACGCAAGGGAGACCTGCATGTGGAGATCGAATGTGCGGTCGACAATCCGGTGGATGCGTAGGGCATCAGTGCACCGTGACGTGCCTGTGCACAAGGAGGAATGAGTGGGAAACCCGGCCAACAAGATCCGTTTGGCACTTGTCGACGACCACAAGATGCTGCTCGGAGCCCTCACCGAATGGATCCGCGGAGCTGCGGATGACATCAACCTCGTCGTCTCGGCGACGACGTGGCCCGAGCTCCTCTCGCACCCGCAGTTCCCGGTCGACGTCGTGCTGCTCGACCTCGACCTCAAAGACAACATCCCGATCTCGCTCAAGATTTCAACGCTGAAGACGACGGGCGTCAAGACGGTGCTCATGAGCACGTACTCCGAGCCGGCCGTCGTGCGTGAGGCACTCGCCGCCGGTGCGCTCGGCTACCTCGTCAAGACCGAGGAGGCCGACATGATCGTCGAGGCCATCCGCGCGGCGAACAAGGGCGAGTCCTACATCTCGGAGGAGCTCGACCTCGCGCTGACCTCGGGCAACCGCGGCGACACCCCGCGCCTCAGCGCCCAGGAGCGCCGCGTCATGGCGCTCTACGGCGCAGGCGAGCCGGTGAAGGCCGTCGCCTTCCAGCTCGGCATCTCGGAGGAGACCGCGAAGTCCTACCTCAAGCGCATCCGCGAGAAGTACCGCGTCGCCGGCTTCGACGTCGGAACCAAGGTGGCGCTGCGCAAGCGCGCCATCCAGGACGGAATCCTGCTGCAGACCGACTAGTTCGTGCATGCGAAATGGGCGGGTGGCTTCGGCCACCCGCCCGTTTCGCGTTTCCCGCACTCCGCTGGTCCTCTCGAGACCGGGCGGATTACAAGGAGATAGTGCGATTGCGAGGATGCCGGGCGGGAACGCGTCCTTGCAATCCCGCTTTATCCTTGCAGCGCCGCGTCCGCGCAGCCGGGTGCGGAGCGGTCAGCGGACGGTGACCGTCTGGATCAGCTCCGTGCCGTAGCCGAGCACCTCGCCGCGGCGGCGGCGCAGGCCGTCCCACGAGAAGCTGAGCACGGCGATCATGAGCCCGAGCGCGGTGAGTCCGAGGCCGATCCACACCGGCGCGACGTAGCCGAAGCCCGCGGCGATGGCGAGGCCGCCGAGCAGCGCGCCCAGCGCGTTGCCGATGTTCAGCGCGGAGTGGTTGAGCGCCGCGGCGATCGATTGACTGTCGCGCGCGACATCCATCAGCCTGGTCTGGATGGTCGGCGAGAGCGCCGACGCCGCCCCGCCGACGAGGAAGACGAACACGAGCAGGCCGACGACGTTCTGGGCCGTCAGCGCCAGGCCGAGGAGCGCGACCAGCATGACCGCGTAGAAGCCGAACATGCTGCGGCGCACGCTCTTGTCCGCCGCCCAACCGCCGGCGAAGTTGCCGATGGTCATGCCGAGCCCGATCACGATCAGCACGAGCGGAACCGCTGAGGCGCCGAGCCCGGTCACCTCGGTGACCAGCGGGGCCACGTAGCTGTAGACGGCGAAGAGCCCGCCGAATCCGATCGCGCCGATGCCGAGCGCGAACCAGACCTGGGCGCGGCCGAAGGCCTTGAGCTCGTTGCGCATCGTCGCCGTCTTGTCGCCCGGCTGGAACGGCACCGAGAGCAGCACGGCCAGGAAGGTGAGCGCGAAGATCGCGGTGACGGCGATGTACGCGATGCGCCACCCCGCGAGCTGGCCGAGCCAGGTGATCGCCGGGACGCCGATCACATTGGAGATGGTGAGGCCGGAGAGCACCAGGGCGACGCCGCGGGCGCGCTTGCCCGGGCCCATCAGGCTGGCCGCAACGAGCGAGGCGATGCCGAAGTAGGCGCCGTGCGGCAGCGCGGCCACGAAGCGGGCGGCGAGCACCCAGCCAAAGGTCGGCAGCAGGGCGGATGCCAGCGTGCCCAGCGTGAACGCGGTCAACAGCACCAGCAGCAACTTCTTGCGCGGCCAGCGGGCGGCGGCGGCCGCGATGGTCGGGGCACCGACGACGACACCGAGGGCGTACGCGCTGATCAGCCAGCCTGCCTGGGCGTTGGCGGCGGCCGGATCGCTCGCGTAGACGCCGGGGATGAGGTCGGCGGCCAAGTTCGGCAGCAGCCCCATCGCGACGAACTCTGTCGCTCCGATGCCGAAGCCGCCGAGGGCGAGGGCGAGCAGCGCGAACCGCACGCGCGCGGGCGAGAGGGTGGGGGCGTCTGCCGCCAAAGCGTCTGAGTTCTGCTGGGTCACTGAGCCAGTGTACGCGGAATCGAATCGATTCGATACCGCGTTTCCGGCCGCCGCCGCAGAGCCTCGGCGACGCGCTCCTCGGCTACTCGGCCGCGGTGCCGCGCTCCAGCGCGGCCTCGAGCCGCTCGACCTTGCCGGTGATCTCGCCGGAGTAGCCGGGCCGGATGTCGGCCTTCAGCACGAGGGACACGCGCGATCCGTAGGCCGCGACGGCATCCGTGGCCTTCTTGACGACGGCGAACACCTCGTCCCACTCCCCCTCGATCTCGGTGAACATCGATCCGGTGTGGTTCGGCAGTCCGGACTCGCGCACAATGCGCACGGCGGCCGCGACGGCATCGTGCACCGAGCCGTCGGCGTGACCGGTTCCCGACGGGGCTACAGAGAAGGCGACAAGCATGATTACTCCAGGATGGTGTGGTGTGGGCGGGGCGCGCGGGAGCGCGCGAGTGCATACACGGCCCAGCCGAGCAGCACGATCTGCAACAGGTTGCGCAGGGTGAGCAGCAGCACCATGGCTGGTGTCGCCGCGAGCAATTCGCCGTAGAGGTAGGGGTAGATGAGCTGGGTGAGCCCGGCCAGCGCGAGGCCGAGCACGGCCGGCGGCAGCCACTGTCGACCCCGGTAGATCAGGCCGAGCACAATCGGCGCGGCCAGCCAGGTCATGAACTGCGGCGAGCCGACCTTATTGAAGACGATCAGCACCAGCACGAGTGCGAGCGCGAGCGGCGGGAAGACGCGAGCGAAGTGCGCACCCTCTCGCATCCGCAGTGCGCCGAGCAGCACGACCACCGCGGCGGCGATCGCCATGAGCGGCGTCATCAGCGTGCTCGCCAGCGCGGTTCCGTCACCGGTGACCTGGTAGGTGAGGATGTCGTGGTCGTAATAGACACCGGCATGGGGCACGCCCATCGCGGCCTGCCACATCCAGATGGTGCTGACCGGGGACTCGATTTGCAGGCCGCGCCCTGTCTGCTCGGTCACGAAGCTCAGCACATAGCCCGCCCCACCGAGCACCATGCTCACCGCGATCACGATGATGCACACGCCGGCCGCACTCTGCAGCACGCGCAGCCGGGCGCGGGAGGCCACGAGCAGGGCCACGACGAGCGCGGCCGGCCAGACCTTGACCCACGCCGCGATCGTCAGCAGGGCAGCGCCGACCGCAGGGCGTCCGGCCACGAGCAGCAGCGCGATGATCGACAGCGGCACGGTGACGGCATCGATGCGCGCCAGCGCGATCGGGCCGAGCAGCAGCAGGAACGCGAGCCACCACCACGCGGCGGTCACCCGCCAGCGCGGGCGGGCACGCCGCGGGCGCAGCCCGCCGCTGAGCACGGCGAACGCCGCGGCGTTCAACAGGGTGACGAGACCGAGCCAGACCTGCGCGTAGAGCGCCGGCCCGAGCAGATTCGCCAACGCCATCGGGATGTAGGCGAGGATCGGGTACACCCAAGGCTCGTCGATGCCCACCTGGCTGCCGCCGTTGGCCGACTGAGCGACCCAGAGCTTGTAGACGGCCTCGATGTCGCCGAGCGGCCACCCCGGCGCGTGCAGGCAGAGCAGGATCAGCACCGTGTGGACGATCGCGAATGCCGCCCAGAGGGTGAGCGGATGCCGGAGCAGCTCCTCGCGGCCGGCGCGCGTCACGGCGTCATCAACCGCCGGCGGCCCGGCATGCTGTCCAACCGGTTCTCCGCGCTGCGGCTGCGAATCCGGGCTGGAGCCCCGAGCGGGATCCGGATCGGAATCCGCGGCTCCGAGGAGTGACGCGGAGGGATCGGACATGCTGGCCATGCTACCCGTGCATGTCGAAATGCGTCGCGCCTCTGTTCCTGCCAGCCATGCCGGCGACAGAATGGAGATTCCGCACCCGTCAGGAGTCCTCATGTTCTCACGCAGCGCCCGCACCCTGTCGATCGTCGCCGCCTCCGCGACACTGCTCGCCCTGACCGCGTGCGCCGGCGGAGGTGCCGGCAGCGCCGGGAGCGATGCCCCATCCGACTACGTGGCGGAGGGCAAGCTGACGGTGGCGACCGGCGAACCCGCCTACTTCCCGTGGGTGCTCGACAACGCTCCTGAGTCGGGCGAGGGCTTCGAGGCCGCCGTCGCGTACGCCGTCGCCGACGAGCTCGGATTCGACAAGGACGACGTCGTCTGGGTGCGCAGCACATTCGACCAGGCGATCGCGCCGGGCCCGAAGGACTTCGACTTCAACCTGCAGCAGTTCTCGATCACCGAGGAGCGCGCGCAGACGGTCGACTTCTCCAGCCCGTACTACGAGACAACGCAGGCCGTGATCACCGTCGCCGGCTCCCCGGCCGAGGGCGCGGCCTCGATCGCCGAGCTGAAGGACCTCCTCATCGGTGCCCAGACCGGAACGACCAGCTTTCAGGCCGTCGAGAGCGAGATCGCTCCGACGCAGGGCGCCCAGGCGTTCAACACCAACGACGACGCCAAACTCGCCCTGCAGAACGGCACCGTTGACGCGATCGTCGTTGACCTGCCGACGGCCTTCTACCTGACGGGTGTCGAGCTCGACGGTGGCTCCATCGTCGGGCAGCTGCCGAAGACCGAGGGCAGCACGGGAGACCAGTTCGGCCTCGTGCTGGCCAAGGACAGCGCACTGACCGCCGACGTCACCGCAGCGGTCGACGCGCTGCGCGAGAACGGCACGCTCGACGCCCTGGCCGACGAGTGGCTGGCCAGCGGCGCCTCGGCGCCCGTGCTGCAGTAGTGCCGCAGCGGCCGGCCCGTGTGCGGGTCCGGCCCCCGGCATCCGCTAGTTTGATGCGGTGGGAACAGATCGATGAGCAGCGCAGTGCGTGAGAACGACGCCCACGTTCCGAGCGAGATCGAGCTCGGGCGACGGGCCTACCGGCGACGCCAGAACGGCACATCGGTCGCGATCGCCTTCGCCAGCACCCTGGTGTTCGCGATCCTCGTGTGGGTCTTCGTCGTCAACACGCCAGGCTGGACCGCGGTGCAGCAGAGCTTCTTCAACCTGGATGTCGCCATCGAGGCGTTCCCGCGGGTGATCGAGGGCCTCTGGCTCAACATCCGGGTGCTGTTCTTCGCCGCGATCGGCGTGCTGATCTTCAGCGTCGCGCTCGCCCTGCTGCGCACCCTGCGCGGGCCGATCTTCTTCCCGCTGCGCGCACTCGCGACCGGTTACACCGATCTGTTCCGCGGCATGCCGCTGATCATCGTGCTCTACCTCGTCGGCTTCGGCATCCCGGGGCTCGGCATCTTCCCGCGCATGCCGAGCGAGTTCTGGGGCACGATCGCCCTGATCCTCACCTATTCGGCGTACGTCTCCGAGGTGTTCAGGGCCGGCATCGAGGCCGTGCACCCCTCGCAGCGCCTCGCCGCTCGAGCCCTCGGGCTCAGCCACGGGCAGACGATGCGCAAGATCGTGATGCCGCAGGCGGTGCGCAAGGTGACGCCGGCGCTCATGAACGACTTCGTCGCCATGCAGAAGGATGTCGGCCTGATCTCGGTGCTCGGGGCGATCGACGCCGTCCGTGCCGCCCAGATCGAGACCGCTGCCACCTACAACTTCACGCCGTACGTGCTGGCCGGGCTGCTCTTCGTGCTGCTGGCCTGGCCGATGATCCGGTTGACGGACTGGTACACGGCGCGCATGCGCCGCCGCGAGCAGATGGGGAGCATCGTATGAGCGAGCACCGGTCGAGTGAGCACCCATCCGCCGGCACGGGCCCCGTGCTCAGCCTGCGCGGCATCCGCAAATCGTTCGGCGACACCGAGGTGCTGCGCGGCATCGACCTCGACATCGACAAGCACGAGGTCGTCGCGCTGATCGGTGCAAGCGGTTCGGGCAAGTCGACCCTGCTGCGCACGGCGAATCTACTCGAACCGATCGATGACGGCCAGGTGTTCCTCGGCGGCACGGATGTCAGCGACCCGCGGGTCAAGCTCGACGCCGTGCGTGCGCGCATCGGCGTCGTGTTCCAGCACTACAACCTGTTCCCGCACCTCTCCGTGCTCGACAACGTGACGCTCGCCAGCCGTGCCGTGCAGCGCACGAGCAAGGCGCGTGCTGAGCAGCGCGGCCTCGAGCTGCTGGCCCAGGTCGGCCTGGCCGACAAGGCCCGCGAGTTCCCCGACCGCCTCTCCGGCGGCCAGCAGCAGCGGGTCGCCATCGTGCGCGCCATCGCCACCGATCCGGAGCTGCTGCTGCTCGACGAGATCACGAGCGCGCTCGACCCCGAACTCGTCGGCGAGGTGCTCGAGCTCGTGCGCACGCTGGCCGAGGGCGGGTCGACGATTCTGATGGCCACGCACGAGATGGCCTTCGCGCGGGATGTCGCGCACCGCGTCGTCTTCCTCGACGGCGGGCAGATCGTCGAGCAGGGCCCTTCTCAGCAGATCCTTAAGCACCCGGTACAGGATCGAACCAGGGAGTTCCTCACGCGGTTCACCGCACCCGGCCTCCTCGGTCCCGATCCAGCGTGAACCGCGCAGCCCCTACCTCCTGAGGAATCCGTGAAGAAGAAGACCATCGTCATCCTGTCCGTCGCGGCCGTCGTCGCGATCGGCGCCGTCGCCATCGCCGGTCCGATCATCTACCGCGACCTCATCGTCGGACCGGCGGAGGCGGCACCGACCGTGCAGGCCCCGACGCCGGATGACGCCGCAAGCACGGAGCCGAGCGACGACCTGAGCGGCGCGTGGAGCGTCGCGGCTGACTCCTTCGCCGGCTACCGGGTCGACGAGGTGTTGAACGGCACCAACGTCACCGTGGTCGGGCGCACGACCGAGGTGTCCGGCAGCTTCGACGTCGAGACGCTGACGCTGACCTCGGCCGAGGTGAGCGTCGACGTGGCCTCGATCGAGACGGACTCCGCGAACCGCGACAACTACTTCCGCAGCAGCGCGGTGAACGTCGCCGAGTTCCCCGATGCGACCTTCCGCCTGCTCGAGCCCGTCAGCGCGGCTGCACCGCCCGTCGGCGGCGAGGTGCAGACCGTGTCGGTGCGCGGCGAGCTCACCCTGAACGGCGAGACGAAGCAGGTGGATGCCGAGGTCCAGGCCGTGCTCGCCGGCGACGGCGGCCAGGTGAGCGGCAGCGTGCCGATCACCTTCGCCGACTTCGGCGTCGAGGCCCCCAACCTCGGCTTCGTCTCGGTCGAGCCGAGCGGCTCGATCGAGTTCCTGCTGAACATCGAGCCCGCCTAGCTCGACGCAGTGGGACTTGCCGTTCGCGTTGGCACAACAGGCAAGCTGCGCATGCGGTGACCGCCCGTGCCTGTTTTGGGTCCCCCAACGCGGTTGTGCCTGTTCTGGCGACGGCCCGATACCCGGCGGGGCGGAGCGCGGGTCAGTCGCCGGCGGGATGCGCGGGTCAGTCGCCGGCGAGCATCGCGGCGATCGTGGCCGGCACCGCCTCGGCGACGTCGAGCGCGACGATCGGTCCGCCCTGGGACGCCCGCCGTGCCGCGAGGGCGTGCACGAGCACCGCGGTCGCGGCGATCGGCGCGATCGCCGCGGCATCCTGCGCGATGGTGCTGTGGCGCGTCGCCAGCAGCGCGCCGAGGATTCCGCCGAGCACGTCGCCGGTTCCGGCCGTTGCCAGCCAGCTGGGGATGCCGGACACCGTGAATCGCGCGCCATCCGGGCCGGCGATGTAGGTGACGGAGCCCTTGAGCAGCACCGTCGCCCCCAGCTGCTCGGCCGCACGCACCGCCCACAGTGCCGGGCGGGCCGCGATCTCCGCGGCCGTCGGCGGGCTGCCGTGCTCTGCGCGTGCCTTACCTGCGGCGTGCCCGGCGCGGCGGTCCGTCTCGGCGAGCACCTCGGCGAGCTCGCGGTAGTGCGGGGTGAGCACGACGGAACCGCGCGCCTCGTGCACGAGGTCGAGCGCGCCGGCGTCCAGCACGGTCGGAACGCCCTGCGCCGTCGCCTGGGCGAGCTCCCCGCCGAGGATCAGGGTGCGGCGGGAGCTCGTCATGCCCGAGCCGATCAGCCAGGCCTGCACGCGGCCGCCGACGCCGACGATCTCCGGGCGGCGCGCGAGCACGAGCTGGCGCACGGAACTCGGCCCCGTGTAGCGGACCATGCCGACGCCGGTGCGCATGGCGGCCTCGACGCCGAGCACGGCCGCGCCGGGGTAGTCGTGCGAACCCGTGAAGACGCCGAGCACACCGCGCGAGTACTTGTCGTCACCCGGTCTCGGAACGACCAGCCATTCCCGCGCCCGCGCGACATCCCACTCCAGCCACTCCGCCGAGTTCTCCATGCCTTAACGATAGGCCTCGGCCGGCTCAAACGCCCTACGCGGTGCGTTCGGAGACCGCGATGATGTTCCGCTCGCTGTCGACGAACCACGCGCCGCGCTCCGAGCCCATCTCGGCAACGCCGTTCTCCGTCTTGAGTCCGGGCAGGTCGTACTCCTCGAAGACGACTCCCCGACCGCGCAACTCGGTCATGGTGGCCGCGAGATCGCCCGTCTCCAGCGTCAGCGCGGTGTTCTGGGCCGTGCCGGCGAAGCTCGTCTCGTAGAGCAGGATGCGGTTGCCTGCCACGTTGTAGATCAGTGCACCGTCCTCGCTCATCTCGGGTTCGAGGTCCAGCTTGTCTTTGTAGTAGCCACGTGCCCGCTCCAGGTCACTCGCGGGAAGGACGGCCATGGCACTCGTGAAGCTCAACATGAGGATTGCTCTCTTCTCCCCCGATCGAGGCTACGCCGCAGGATGCCGGCGGGGCAAGCCGCCGGCATCCGTTCGTGGCGATCAATCTCAGGCGCGCCGTGTTGCGTCCTGCACCTCGCCGACGAGCTCCTCAATGATGTCCTCAAGGAAGAGCACGCCGATCGCCTGACCGTCCGCGTCGAAGGCGCGGGCCAGGTGGGCGCCTGTGCGCCGCATGGCGGTGAGCGCGTCCTCCAGATCGGTGCCCTCGAAGATCGAGGCGAGCTGCCTGATGCGCTTGGCCGGAACCGGCTCGTCCCACACCGGCGTCGTCGCATCCGGGATCAGGTCGAGGTCGATCACGTCCTTCAGGTGCAGGTAGCCGCTCGGCTCTCCGCGCTCGTCGAGCATGACGTAGCGCGAGAAGCCGTGGCGGGCGACGGCGCGTTCCAGGTCGGTCGGGGTCGCGCCGAACGGCAGACTCACCAGCGCCGAGATCGGCACGGCGACGTCGCGCACCTTCTTCGTCGTGAACTCGAACGCGGCGCTCAGGGCTCCCGTGCTGTCGCGCAGCACACCCTCGCGGGTGGACTGGCTCACGATGGTGGCCACCTCGTCGAGCGTGAACGTGCTCGTCGTCTCATTCTTCGGCGTCACCCCGAAGAGGCGCAGCACGCCGTTGGCCACCGCGTTCAGCGCGACGATCACGGGCTTGAAGATGCGCGCGACGAGCACGAGCGGCGGGGCGAGCAGCAGCACGGCCCTGTCTGGAACCGAGAAGGAGAGGTTCTTCGGGACCATCTCGCCGAACACCACGTGCAGGTAGGAGACCAGCACGAGCGTGATCGTGAACGCGAGACCGCTGATCACGGCCTCCGACCAGCCGGTGAGGCCGAGCGGGATCGCGAGCAGGTGGTGGATCGCCGGCTCCGACACGTTCAGGATCAACAGCGAACAGACGGTGATGCCCAGCTGGCTCGTCGCCAGCATGAGCGTCGCGTGCTCCATCGCCCAGAGCGCCGTCTTCGCGCTCGCCTTGCCCTGCTCAGCCAGCGGCTCGATCTGGGAACGGCGCGCGGAGATCACGGCGAACTCCGCGGCGACGAAGAACGCATTCCCGAGCAGCAATACGACCAGCCATGCCAGTCCGGCCCAGTCGCTCATCGGCTTCCCTCCGCTCGGGTCGACGCTTCACTTGCGGCCGCCTTGCGAGCGGCGGATGCCGCGCGCCGCGCGATTGGGCCGGTGGCTGTGCCTGGGGCAGCCGCGGCATCCGCCGCAGCGTCGTCGACCGGCTCCGGCTCCGGCGTGAAGCGGATCCTGTCGATGCGGCGCCCGTCCAGGCGCTCGACCCGCAGCTCACCGCCGTCGATGAGCACAGTATCTCCGACGACGGGAAGCCGGCCGAGCTCACTCATCACGAAGCCGGCGACGGTCTCGAACGGGCCGTCATCAGGCACCTTGACAGCGGTGCGCTCGAGCAGCTCGTCCGGGCGCAACAGCCCGGGGAAGGTGAGCGAGTCAGACTGGCGCACAACGCCGGCACGGGTGCGGTCGTGCTCATCGGCCACCTCACCGACAAGCTCCTCGACGAGGTCCTCGAGGGTCGTGACTCCGGCGGTTCCGCCGTACTCGTCGACGACGACCGCCATCTGGAATCCGCGGCCGCGCAGCTCGCCGAGCAGGGTGTCGAGCTTCATCGTCTCCGGCACGCGCAGCGCATCGGACTGCAGCGCGGAGACCGGGACCTCGCCGCGCTTGGAGCGCGGGACGGCCATGGCCTGCTTGACGTGCACGACGCCGACGACGTCATCGACGCTCTCATCGACGACGGGGAAGCGCGAGAAACCGGTTTGAGCGGTGAGCTCGATCACGGCCTGCGCACTGTCGGTGCGGGCGATGCTGGCGATCCGCGGGCGTGGCGTCATCACATCGGATGCCGTGTGCCCGGCGAAGCGCAGGGTGCGGTTCAGCAGCGTCGCCGTGTCGGCCTCCAGCATGCCTGCACTGGCGGATCGGCGCACGAGCGACGAGAGCTCCTCCGCCGTCCTGGCGCCGCTCAGTTCCTCCTTCGGCTCGATGCCGAAGGAACGCAGGATCGCGTTCGCGCTGCCGTTCAGCAGGACGATCGCCGGCTTGAACACGGCGGTGAAGCCGGTCTGGAACGGGATGACGAACTTCGCGGTGGCCAGCGGCAACGCCAACGCGAAGTTCTTCGGCACGAGCTCGCCGAGGATCATCGAGAGCAGCGTGGCCAGCACGATCGCGATCGTCGTCGCGAGCACGGGGATGATCGGGGCCGGAATCCCCCAGTCCGTGAGCGTGGGCGTGAGCAGGCTCGTGATGGCCGGTTCCATCGTGAAACCGGTCAGCAGCGTCGTCAGCGTGATGCCGAGCTGGGCGCTGGAGAGGTGCGTCGAGGTGATCTTCAGCGCGGCGATGGTCATGCCGAGCTTGGTCTCACCACGCTCGCGCCTGGCTTCGAGTTCGGCGCGATCGAGGTTCACCAGCGCGAACTCGCTGGCGACGAAGAGGCCCGTTCCCACGGTGAGGAGGAGTCCGATGCCGAGCATGATCCACTCAGACAACGCAATCACCCCCGCGGGTCACGGGCATGGGTTTATGAGAGGGCGAATTGGCAGGAGGAGGGTCGTCCATTGTGGTGCCAGTATATGTGAGTCGGCTACCAGCTGACTGGGAGCGCCTTGCCCTCCTCGTAACCCGCGGCCGATTGGATGCCGACACGCGCCCGCTGCTGGAACTCCGTCACGGTGCGCGCACCCGCATAGGTGAACGAGCTCCGCACGCCGGAGGTGATCATGTCGAGCAGGTCCTCCAGCGAGGGCCGCTGCGGGTCGAGGAAGATCTTCGAGGAGGAGATGCCCTCCGCGAAGAGGGTCTTCCGCGCCAGCTCGTAGGCGTCCAGGCGCTCGAAGCGTTCCTTGACGGCCTTGGTCGACGCCATCCCCCAGCTCTCCTTGTAGAGCCGTCCCGCCGGATCCGTGGCGAGCTGGCCTGGCGCCTCGATGGTGCCGGCGAACCACGACCCGATCATCACGGATGCCGCACCGGCGGCCAGCGCGAGCGCGACGTCGCGCGGGTAGCGCACACCCCCGTCCGCCCAGACGTGCGCACCGAGTTCCCGCGTGGCCTCCGCCGTCTCGAGCACCGCCGAGAACTGCGGCCGCCCGACGGCCGTCATCATGCGGGTCGTGCACATGGCGCCGGGCCCGACACCGACCTTGATGATGCTGGCGCCCGCGCCGACCAGGTCGCCGACGGCATCCGCCGTCACGACGTTGCCTGCGACGAGAGGGATGCCGAGGCCCAGCCCGCTCACCGTCGCCAGCGCGCGCAGCATGCCCTCCTGGTGTCCGTGCGCGGTGTCGAGGACGAGCACGTCGACCCCCGCCGCAGCGAGCGCCTGCGCCTTCGCCGCGACGTCACCGTTGATGCCGATCGCCGCGGCGACCGCGAGACGGCCCGATGCGTCGACGTTCGGCTGGTAGATCGTCGCGCGCAGCGCGCTCGTGCGGCTGAGCGTTCCGACCACGGCGCCGTGGTGCATCACCGGCGCGAATTCCAGGTCCGCGGCCGCCATGACGTCGAATGCGCGGCGGGCGGTGTCGACGTCGTCGGCGTCGAGGGCGGTCAGCTCACCGTGGAGCAGATCGCCGAGCCTGGCATCGCTCGGGGCCGTCGCGAGCCTCGCCGCCTGGATGCAGCCGCGGTATGCGCCCGCGTCGTCCTGCACGAGGATGCCGTGGCCGGGCACGGCAGGCACCTGGCGCAGCGCCTCGGAGACGGTGGCGTCCGGCGAGAACAGGAACGGGGTGTCGAAGCGCACCGACTGGTCCTTCACCCAGCGGATCGCCGCGTCCAACTGCTGCAGCGGCATGTCCTGCGGGAGAACGCCGAGGCCGCCGCGGCGGGCGAGGGAGGCGGCCAGTCGCGGCCCGGTGACGGAGTTCATGTTCGCCGCGACGATCGGGATCGTCGCGCCCGTGCCGTCATTCGGGGCCAACGACACGTCGAGGCGGCTGGTGATGGCGGAGCGGCTGGGAACCAGGAACACATCGGAGTAGGTGAGGTCGTGGCTCGGCGCTGTGCGGTAGAACTCCATGTCGCCAACGCTATCCCCGTTGTGTGGGCGAGCGCACCTGTCATGTTCGAGCGCTGCGGAGCACCGCTCCTGGCTGCGCCGCACAGCCGCGCCGCACACCGTTGCGCACAAAAGGGGATTAGGCTTGAACCCTGCTGCGGGTATCCAGAAGACGCCCGCGCATCCCAGTTCCAGAATCAACGAAGAGAGTGGGCGATCGGCTGTGTCGAGCCAGTTGACCGGGTCGGGTTCCGACGAAACAACGTCGGAAGAATTTGGGGCCAATGAATGGCTCGTCGACGAGATGTATGAACGATTCCTCGTCGATAAGAATTCGGTCGACCAGTCGTGGTGGTCGATTCTCGAGAACTACACGCCCAAGGCGGCGCAGGACGCCGAGGCGCCCGCCGCAGCAGCGGTCGAGCCGCGCCCCGTCACCGCACCGATCTCCGTGATCGGCAGCCAGCCGGCGGCCAAGACCACCTCCGTCGCCCCGAAGCCGGAGCCCGTGCCGGCCGACGCGCCGATCACGACCCCGCAGCAGGTGATCGCCACCGAGCAGCCGGCGAGCACCCCCGACGAGATCGTGCCGTTGCGCGGCATGGCGAAGACCCTCGCCGTGAACATGGACGCCAGCCTGAGCGTGCCGACCGCGACCAGCGTCCGCACCATCCCGGCGAAGCTGATGATCGACAACCGCATCGTCATCAACAACCACCTCAAGCGCGCCCGCGGCGGCAAGATCTCCTTCACCCACCTCATCGGCTGGGCGCTGATCCAGGCCCTCAAGGTGTTCCCGAGCCAGAACGTGTACTACACGGAGGTCGACGGCAAGCCATCGGTCGTCAAGCCGGCACACGTCGGCCTCGGCATCGCCATCGACATCCCCAAGCCCGACGGCTCGCGTGCCCTCTTGGTCCCGGCCATCAAGCGCGCAGACACGATGACCTTCAGCGAGTACCTCGCGGCCTACGAAGACCTGGTCAAGCGTGCCCGCGGCAACAAGCTCACCGCCGACGACTTCAACGGCGCATCGATCTCGCTGACCAACCCGGGCGGAATCGGAACCGTGCACTCTGTGCCGCGTCTGATGAAGGGCGCCGGCTGCATCATCGGCGCGGGTGCGCTCGAGTACCCCGCCGAGTTCCAGGGTTCGAGCGAGAAGACCCTCGCCAACCTCGCCATCGGCAAGACCATCACGCTGACCAGCACCTACGACCACCGCGTCATCCAGGGTGCCGGCTCCGGCGAGTTCCTGAAGATCGTGCACGAGCTGCTCACCGGCCAGCGCACCTTCTACAGCGACATCTTCGCCGCCCTGCGCATCCCCTACGCCCCGATCGAGTGGGCGCCCGACATCAGCGTCGACCTGGCCAGCGCCATCGACAAGACCGCCCGCGTGCAGGAGCTCATCAACGCCTTCCGCGTCCGCGGTCACCTGATGGCCGACATCGACCCGCTCGAGTACGTGCAGCGCTCGCACCCCGACCTCGACATCGCGACCCACGGGCTCACCTTCTGGGACCTCGACCGCGAGTTCGTCACCGGCGGCTTCGGCGAGAAGCGCTCCGCACTGCTGCGTGACATCCTCGGCGTGCTGCGCGACTCCTACTGCCGCACGACCGGCATCGAGTACATGCACATCCAGGACCCAGTGCAGCGTCGCTGGGTGCAGTCGAAGGTCGAGCGCAAGTACGAGAAGCCGACGCACGACGAGCAGCTGCGCATCCTCGGCAAGCTCAACGAGGCCGAGGCGTTCGAGACCTTCCTGCAGACCAAGTACGTCGGCCAGAAGCGATTCAGCCTCGAGGGCGGCGAATCGACGATCGCCCTGCTCGACGCGATCCTCGCCGGCGCTGCAGAGGCCGGCCTCGACGAGGCCGCCATCGGCATGGCCCACCGCGGCCGCCTGAACGTGCTCACCAACATCGCGGGCAAGACCTACGGTCAGGTGTTCCAGGAGTTCGAGGGCACCGCAAGCAACAAGAACGTTCACGGCTCGGGCGACGTCAAGTACCACCTCGGCACTGAGGGCGTCTTCCGCAGCAGCACGGGCGCCCAGATCCCGGTGTACCTGGCAGCCAACCCCTCGCACCTCGAGGCCGTCGACGGCGTGCTCGAGGGCATCGTCCGCGCCAAGCAGGACCGCAAGCCGATCGGCACCTTCTCCACGCTGCCGATCCTCGTGCACGGTGATGCGGCCATGGCCGGTCAGGGCGTCGTGCTCGAGACCCTGCAGATGTCGCAGCTGCGTGCGTACCGCACGGGCGGAACCATCCACGTGGTCGTGAACAACCAGGTCGGTTTCACGACGCCTCCTGGCGAGGCACGCACCTCCGTGTACTCGACCGATGTCGCCAAGACGATCCAGGCCCCGATCTTCCACGTGAACGGCGATGACCCTGAGGCCGTCGTGCGGGTGGCCGAGCTCGCGTTCGAGTACCGCCAGGAGTTCAAGCGGGACGTCGTGATCGACCTCATCTGCTACCGCCGCCGCGGTCACAACGAGGGCGACGACCCCTCGATGACGCAGCCGCTGATGTACAACCTGATCGAGGCCAAGCGCTCGGTGCGCAAGCTCTACACCGAGGCCCTCGTCGGCCGCGGCGACATCACCGAGGAAGAGTACGAGGCATCGCACCGCGACTTCCAGGACCGCCTGGAGCGCGCCTTCATGGAGACGCACGCCGCACAGACTGGTTCGATGACCGTCGTCAACCCGATGAGCAACGGCGAGACGGATGACGCGGTCGGCGTCCCAGAGGTCACCGGCGTCTCCGAGGCCGTCGTGCACCTGATCGGTGACGCGTTCAACAACAAGCCGGCCGGTTTCACCGTGCACAACAAGCTGCAGCAGCTGCTGCAGAAGCGTCTCGACATGAGCCGCAACGGCAACATCGACTGGGGCTTCGGCGAGCTGCTCGCCCTCGGCTCCCTGCTGCTCGAGGGAACCCCGGTTCGCTTTGCAGGACAGGATGCCCGCCGCGGCACCTTCGTGCAGCGCCACGCCGTTCTGCACGACCGCGTCAACGGCCAGGAATGGCTGCCGCTGGCCAACGTCAGCGACAACCAGGCCCGGTTCTGGATCTACGACACGCTGCTCAGCGAGTACGCCGCCCTCGCCTTCGAGTACGGCTACTCGGTTGAGCGCGCAGACGCCCTCGTGCTCTGGGAGGCCCAGTTCGGTGACTTCGCCAACGGCGCCCAGACCGTCATCGACGAGTTCATCTCCTCCGCCGAGCAGAAGTGGGGCCAGCGCTCGAGCGTCGTCATGCTGCTCCCGCACGGCTACGAGGGCCAGGGTCCCGACCACTCCTCCGCACGCATCGAGCGCTTCCTGCAGCTCTGCGCGGAGAACAACATGACCGTCGCACGCCCGTCGACGCCCGCGTCGTACTTCCACCTGCTGCGCCGCCAGGCCTACCAGCGCCCGCGCCGTCCGCTCGTCGTCTTCACTCCGAAGGCCATGCTGCGTCTGCGCGGCGCATCCAGCGAGGTCGCCGACTTCACCAGCGGTGCCTTCGAACCGGTGATCGACGATGCCCGCATCACCGACAAGGCCGCGGTCAAGCGCGTGCTGTTCATGGCGGGCAAGATCTACTACGACCTGCGCAGCGAGCTCGAGAAGAACCCGAACGACCAGATCGCCCTCGTGCGCATGGAGCAGTACTACCCGCTCCCAGCGGCCGAGCTCAAGGCGGTCGTCGAGCAGTACCCGGACGCCGAGCTGTACTGGGTGCAGGACGAGCCGGAGAACCAGGGCGCATGGCCGTTCTTCTGCCTCGAGACGGCCAAGATAGGCCAGCGTCCCGTCGGTGTCGTGTCGCGCCCGGCATCCGCCTCGCCCGCTGCCGGCTCGGCCAAGCGCCACGCGGCCGAGCAGGCCGAACTGCTGCGCGCCGCCCTCACCCTGGAGTAGCGCGGAGCAGCAGCGCGATCGCACGAAGGCCCGCCCCGACCATCCGGTCGCGGCGGGCCTTCCGCTGTGCCCTGGCAGCGTCGCCGAGGGTCGCACAGAACCCGTCGCTGGATGTCATTCGCACAGGCGCGCGTCGTAGGCTGTGCGCATGAGCGAGCAGAGCAGCGCGAGGCGCGTCGGAGCGGCGTTCGGGCGCGCCACGAGCACGGCCGCGCACGGCGCACGGCGCGTCATCCGGAGCAACCAAACCGTGAATTCGGTCTACCGGACGGGGGTTGGTGTCGTCGGCGGTGGCACGGTCGCGCTCGGAATCGTTCTGATGCCGCTGCCGGGGCCCGGTGCCCTGATCGCTCTCGGCGGCCTGGGCATCCTCGCGACGGAGTTCGAGGGCGCCAAGAAGGTGAGCCGCACCGCGAACACGGCCGTCGGCAAGGGCGTCGCCGCCGCGAAGGCGGCGAAGGCCCGCAGGGACGCGTCCAGGGCGTCAGCGGCGCGACCAGCGCCGGAGTAGCGGGGACGTGCTCGGCGCCGCCCTCGCGGCTCCGGGCTACCGCTCGGTCGGTGAGCGATCGGCGGCGTCGAATCGCGGCGTCTCCGGCATCCGGGCGAGGGCCGACGGCCACCAGATGACACGCCCCATGTCGTATGCCAGAGCCGGAATGAGCAGGGAACGCACCAGGAAGGTGTCAAGCAGCACGCCGAACGCCACGATGAAGGCGAGCTGGACCAGGAACAGGATGGGCAGAACGCCGAGGGCGGCGAAGGTCGCGGCGAGCACGAGACCAGCCGAGGTGATGACGCCGCCGGTGACGATCAGGCCGCGCAGGATCCCCTCACGCGCTCCGTGCACCGCGGTCTCCTCACGCACCCGTGTCATGAGGAAGATGTTGTAGTCGACACCGAGCGCCACCAGGAAGACGAATCCGAAGAGCGGCACGACGGGGTCGGCCCCCGGGAACCCGAACACCCCGTTGAACACGAGCGCCGACACACCGAGGGCGGCCGCGAAGGAGAGCACGACGCTGCCGATCAGCAGGAGCGGCGCGACGACGGCGCGCAACAGCAGCATCAGGATCAGCATGATCACGACCAACACCAGCGGAATGACGAGGTTGCGGTCATGGATCGCCGCGGTGTTTGTGTCGAGAGCGACCGCCGTGGTCCCGCCGACGAGGACCGGGTCCGCCGTCGTTCCGACCCCGGCGAGCTCTGCACGCAACTCTCGGACGAGCGCCTCGGCCTCGAGCGAGTCACCGGCGTGGACGAGGGTCGCCTGCAGCAGCACCCGTCCGTCGACGACGGTCGGCTCACCCGGCGCGCTGCCTGGAGCGCCGAGCGCCTGGACTCCGTCGCTCGTCACGGGCAGGGCGCCGCTCGGAGAGTCGGCCGAGAGCACGCTCACCGAGTCGACGCCGTCGGTGGCGAGCAGCACGTCAGCCGTCTCCTGCAGCGAGTCCTCCGGGGCGATCACGACGGCCGGGGTCCCCGAACCGCCGGGGAAGTGCTCTGCCAGCAGTGCCTGACCGTCACGGGACTGGGACTCCCCGAGCACGAACTCGCTCGACGAGACGCCGTCGGCCTTGAGCTGCGTCATGCCGAGGGCCATGACGACCAGCAGGAGCGTCGAGCCGATCCAGATCACGCGCGGGCGGCGGCGGATGAGGCGGGCGAGACGCGGCCAGACGCCCTTGGCTTCGATGCCCAGCTCGCTTGGACCGGTCTGGCCGAGCTGCGGCCGGCGCGGCCAGAATGCCGTGCGTCCAGCCCAGAACATGAGGGCGGGCAGCAGGGTGAGCGAGGCGAGGAGCGCGAACACGATGCCGATCGCGGCGACGGGACCGAGGATCTTGTTGGAGTTGAGATCGCTGAACAGCAGGATCAGCAGGCCGGCGATGACCGTGCCGCCGGATGCGAGGATCGGCTCCCACGAGCCGCGCAGCGCAGCCCAGGTCGCCGTCCACTTGCTCTCGTGCACGTGCAGGGCCTCGCGGTAGCGCGCGATGTAGAGCAGCGAGTAGTCGGTTGCCGCCCCGATCACGAGGATGAAGAGGATGCCCTGGGTCTGGCCGTTGATCAGCAGGATGTCGGCCCTGGCCAGCTGCACGACGGTGAAGACCGCGGCGCACAGCGCGGTGAGACTGGATCCGAGCATGATCAGCGGCAGCAACGGCGAGCGGTACACGATGACCAGGATGAGGAACACGGCGGAGAGCGCGACGATCAACAGCAGCCCGTCGATGCCGGCGAACGCCCCGGAGAGATCGGCGGTGAATCCGGCCGGGCCGGCGAGATAGCCGGTGAGCCCGGCGGTCTCCGCCTCATTGAGCTGCGCGCGCAACTCGGCGACGACGTCGGCGACCTCTGCCCCAGTGTCGATCTGCACGAACAGCTCGGCGGCCTCGCCGTCCTCGGAGGGGATCGCGGGCGAGACGCCGTCGGCGAGCACGCCGTCCGTCTGCTGGAACTGCGTGGCCAGTTCGGTGATCGCCGCGGTGTCCGCCTCGCTCAGCCCACCGTCGCGCTGGACGATCACGATGGCCGGGATCGCCTCGTCGCCGCGGAAGTCCGCCTGAAGCTCCTGAACCTTGGTGGCCTCGGAGCTGGCCGGGAGGAACTGTGCCTGATCGTTGGTTGACACGTCGCTGATCGCACCGAACGACGCGCCGCCCAGGCCGAACAGGGCGAACCAGACGAGGATCAACGCGGCGGGGATCAGTACCCGCAACCAGCGGGGAACACGCGATGTCGGGTGCGGCTGGACGGGGGGTGCGTCGGAAACGGCTGTCTTCACTCCGCCTACGTTACCCAATTATCTAGCCAGGCGAGCAATCGACGGCACATCGGCTCCGAGCGGTCGGCCTAGGCGTGCTGCTGGCTGAGGCGCAGACGCGCGAGAACCTGGTCGCGCAGGTCTTCCGGCGCGCTCTCCTTGCACGCCCGCTGGACGGCCTCGGTCAGGACCTGGCCGACGAGGTGCTCCGTCGTGCACTCTGCGCAGTTCGCGAGGTGCTCGCGGATGTCTGCGGCATCCGTGCTGCACAACTCATTGTGCAGATACTCCTCGAGTTCAGCCTTGGCTTTCTCGCATCCGCAATCGGTCATTTTTTGCTCCTTGGCGCTGTGGCACCGGTGTCTGTTGTGGCGCGGCCGATGCCCTGCTCGAGGGCGTAACCGGCCAGCATCTCGCGCAGCATCCGTCGGCCGCGGTGCAGGCGGCTCATGACGGTGCCGATGGGGGTCTTCATCATGTCGGCGATCTCCTGATAGGAGAAGCCTTCGACGTCGGCGAAGTACACGGCGAGGCGGAAATCCTCCGGCAGCGACTGCAGCGCGTCCTTCACTGCGCTGTCAGGCAGGTGGTCGATCGCCTCGGCCTCCGCCGAGCGGCTCGAGCTGGCGGTTGTCGACTCCGCGCCGCCCATCTGCCAGTCTTCGAGGTCGTCGATCGTGCCCTGATACGGCTCGCGCTGCTTCTTGCGGTAGGTGTTGATGAACGTGTTCGTCAGGATCCGGTAGAGCCACGCTTTGAGGTTCGTGCCCTGCTCGAACTGCTTGAACGCAGCGAAGGCCTTGACGAAGGTCTCCTGAACGAGGTCCTGCGCGTCGGAGGGATTCTTCGTCATCCGCAGAGCAGCACCGTAGAGCTGGTCGATGAACGGAAGTGCCTGCTCTTCGAACAGCGCGCTGAGGTCAGGAGTTGCCGCGCCGAGCGCCTCGGCGCCAGCGGAATCGGCTTCAGTGGAGTCGGTGGTCATCACCGGCAATCCTAGAGCGTCCGAACTGTGCAGAGCGTCTGAACCGTATAGCTCTGAACCGTGCAGGGCGTCCTGCCCGCGCATGGCCGCCGGGCCGTGCACATCTGAGAGCGCGAGCGCCCCTATCGGGCGATCGAGCACCGCGGTCTCCGCCATCGTTCTCCTCGTCATCAGCCTGCGCCATGGAGCGGCACCGACTACTCTGATAACCAATGCTGATCTCGAGATATTCCAAGCCCGACTTCGATCCGTACGGCGAAAACAGCCCGGAGCCCGAAGACACGCTCTGGCCCGCGCCAACGGCGTCGGTGCCGACGAGCGCGGTTCTCTCGCTCCCCGGCTCCAAGTCACTGACCAACCGCGAGCTCGTGCTCTCCGCCCTGGCCGACGGTCCCTCGCGGCTGCGTGCACCGCTGCACTCGCGCGACAGCGACCTCATGGTCGAGGCGCTGCGCGAGCTCGGCACCGTGATCGAGACCGTGGCAGGCGATGGCGAGTACGGTCCAGACCTCCTCATCACCCCAGCCGAGGAGCTCAGCGGCAGCACAACGATCGACTGCGGGCTCGCCGGAACGGTGATGCGCTTCCTGCCTCCGCTGGCCGGTCTCGCGCTCGGACCGACGACCTTCGACGGTGACGAGGCCGCCCGCCGCCGCCCGATGGCCACGACGATCAGCTCGCTGCGCGCGCTCGGCGTCGACATCAACGACGACGGCCGCCCCGTCCTGCCGTTCACCGTGCACGGATCCGGCCACATCGAGGGCGGCGAGATCACCATCGACGCCTCGCTGTCCAGCCAGTTCGTCTCCGGCCTGCTGCTGGCCGCCGCCCGGTTCGACAACGGCCTCACCCTCAGCCACTCCGGTGAGCGCCTGCCGAGCATGCCGCACATCGAGATGACGATTCAGACGCTGGCCGCGCGCGGCGTCACGGTGGACTCCCCCGCACCCGGCACGTGGATCGTGGCCCCCGGCCCGATTGCCGCCGCGGATGTCGCCATCGAGCCCGACCTGTCCAACGCCGCGCCGTTCCTGGCGGCAGCCCTCGTCACAGGTGGCTCCGTCACGATCACGGGCTGGCCGAGCGAGACCACCCAGATCGGCGCGCGACTGGCCGATCTGCTGCCACTGTTCGGCGCCACCGTGAGCCGCGGCGGCGACCGTCTCACCGTGACCGGTGGCGACGGAATCCGCGGCGTCACCCTGGATCTGCCGGAGGGCGGCGAACTCGTGCCGAACCTCGTCGCGCTCGCCGCGCTGGCGTCCGAGCCGAGCACGATCACCGGAATCGGGCACATCCGCCACCACGAGACCGACCGGCTCGCCGCCCTCGTCACCGAGATCAACAAGCTCGGCGGCAACGTCACCGAGCTCGAGGATGGCCTGCACATCGAGCCGGCCGAGCTGCACGGCGGCACCTGGCTGAGCTACGAAGACCACCGCATGGCGACGACGGGCGCGATCATCGGGCTGGCCGTCGCGGGCGTCGAGATCGAGGACATCGGCACGACCAGCAAGACGCTGCCGCAGTTCACCGAGCTCTGGCACGCCATGCTCAGCGGTCACGGCGCCTGAGATGACGACGCTGCGAATGGGGTCGGCCGCATGAGCTGGTGGAGCGATGACGCCGACGATGACGAGCCCGAGTTCGATGAATCCGCCGTGCGGGTTCGCCCCAACCGCAAGGGCAACCGCCCACGCACCAAGACCAGGCCGGAGCACAACGACGCCGTGACCGGCCGCGTGCTCGGCGTCGACCGCGGCCGTTACACGGTGCTGCTCGACGAGAACACGCCGGACGAGCGCCAGGTCACCTCCGCGCGCGCCAGCGAACTGCGCAAGAAGGCCGTCGTCACCGGCGACCGCGTCGACATCGTCGGCGACACCTCCGGCGCGGAGGGCAGCCTCAGCCGCATCGTGCGCATCCAGCCCCGCGTCACCCTGCTGCGCCGCAGCGCAGACGACACCGATGCCGTCGAGCGCGTGATCGTCGCCAACGCGGACCAGATGCTCATCGTCGTCGCTGCGGCCAACCCGGAGCCGCGCATCCGCCTCGTCGACCGCTACCTGGTCGCCGCCTACGACGCCGGGATCACACCGATCCTCTGCATCACCAAGACCGACCTCGCCGATCCGGCCGAGTTCCTGGCGAACTTCGCCGGGCTCGAGTTCCAGGTGTTCACGAGCCGGAGTGACGAGATGCCGCTCGACGCCATCGGCGCGGCCCTCGTCGGCCACGACACCGTGTTCGTCGGCCACTCCGGCGTCGGCAAGTCGACGCTGGTCAACGCGCTGGTCCCCGACGCCAAACGCGCCGTCGGCGTCGTCAACACCGTCACGGGGCGCGGCAGGCACACCTCCTCCTCGACGGTGTCGCTGCGCCTCGAGACGGATGCCGGCCGCGGCTGGGTCATCGACACCCCCGGCGTGCGCTCCTTCGGGCTCGGCCACATCAACACGGACAACATCCTGAAGGCGTTCACCGACCTCGCCGCCATCGCCGAGGACTGCCCGCGCGGCTGCAGCCACCTGCCCGACGCGCCGGATTGCGCGATCATGGAGGCCGTCGAGGCCGGGCGCCTCGGCGACGCCGGTGCGGCGCGCCTCGATTCGCTGCAGCGCCTGCTGGCTACCTTCGCCCCGTCGAACCGCACGGTCAGCACCGAACGCTGACCGTGCGCACTGGCGGGCTCGCGCCAGCGGCTACGGTGGAAGCATGACCGAATCTGTGCGCCTCGAGCCCGGCCAGCCCGCCCCCGACTTCACCCTCGACGACCAGAACGGTGCTCCGGTCTCGCTGTCCGCGTACCGCGGCCAGAAGGTGGTGCTCTACTTCTACCCGGCAGCGATGACTCCGGCATGCACCACCCAGAGCTGCGATTTCCGCGACAGCCTCGGCTCGCTCGCGGCCGCCGGCTACCAGGTGATCGGCGTCTCCAAGGATTCGGTCGCGACGCTGGCCGAGTTCGCCGAGCGCGATGCGCTGACGTTCCCGTTGCTCAGCGATGAGGACCTCACGGTGCACACCCTCTACGGCGCGTGGGGTGAGAAGAACAGCTACGGCCGGATCGTCACAGGCACGCTGCGTTCCACCTTCGTGATCGACGAGGACGGGCGCATCTCGCACACCTTCTACAACACCAAAGCCACGGGCCACGTGGCGATGCTGCGCAAGCGCCTGAAGATCACGAGCTGACGTTCGACGCCGCCCGGGCGGCGTCTCAGCTCGCGTCGTGGGCGAACTGGTTGCGGATGCCGGGCGCGAGCAGTAGCACGATGACGATGAGCGATGGCGCGAGCAGGGCCCAGCCGAGCTCCGGCCGGGCGTAGATGCCCTGGAAGCAGCCGACAGCGACGGCGACCTGCATCAGCTGCCAGCTGATCGCGGCGCCCCGGATCCAGGAGCGCCTGCGCACGGCTCCGATCGCGATGGCGGTGACGAACACGAATGCGACGATCGTGAGGACGAGGATCGCGACGGCGCTGACGAACGAGGCCGGCTGCTCCGTGAGCAGCTCGAAAACGAGCCACATCACGGCCGCGAGCATGAGGGCGGCCTCGGCGAACAGCAGCGCGAACAGCAGCACCATCCCGCGTGACGGACGACGCCGGAATGGGGGGTACATTCCCCGGTTTTCAGGGGTAGACAGCTCATTACTCACAGGGGAATCCCATACAAAACTATTGATTTGACACGCCCACTATGGGAGCATATTTGAGGTCAAGTTGACGCTCACAGGGACGTGAGCTGATCATGTCAGATCCTACTTCCTGCAACCTGACCGTTCCTCGCATGTCAGCCAATCGGCTCTGCGAAACTTCCCCCGCAATAAAGGAGCACCCCCATGGATTGGCGCGATAAAGCTGCCTGCCTCACAGCCGACCCCGAGCTGTTCTTCCCCGTTGGGAACACCGGACCGGCCGTCGACCAGATCGAGAAGGCGAAGACCGTCTGCGGTCGATGCAATGTGACCGAGATCTGCTTGCAGTACGCGCTCGAGACCGGTCAGGACTCCGGCGTCTGGGGTGGCCTCAGCGAAGACGAGCGCCGCGCGCTCAAGCGCCGCGCCGCACGCGCACGCCGCGCCTCCTAGACCGCGCACTCACACGCACCAACGCAGAAGCGCCGCACGAGAAATCGTGCGGCGCTTCTACGTTGTTGACGTACTAGTTCTGGCGTTTGTCGAGCCAGCGCAGCGGGATCTCGATCGTCACTTCTGTGCCGCTGCCGAGAACGGTGTGCCAGTCGATGGTTCCGCCCAGTTCGCCCTGGATCAGCGTGCGCACGATCTGGGTACCGAGGCCGGACCCGACCTTGCCCTCCGGAAGACCGGAGCCGGTGTCGCGCACCCGCACGGTGAGCGTCTCCTCATCCCGCTCTGCGATGATCTCGACCTCGCCCTCGCGACCCGCGAGGCCGTGCTCGACCGCGTTCGTCACGAGCTCGGTCAGGGCGAGGGCCAACGGCGTCGCATACTCGCTCGGCAGCACGCCGAATGTGCCGCTCGATTTGGGGTGGACGGTGGTGTTGTGGGCCGAGGCGACCTCGGCGACGAGCAGCAGCACGCGGTCGAATACGGCGTCGAAGTCGACGTTCTGGCTGAGCCCCTCCGAGAGGGTGTCGTGCACGACGGCGATCGCCGCGACGCGGCGCATGGCCTGGGCCAGCGCCTCCCTCGCCTCCTCCGAACGCCCGCGACGGGCCTGGATGCGCAGCAGCGACGCGACCGTCTGCAGGTTGTTCTTCACCCGGTGGTGGATCTCACGGATTGTGGCGTCCTTGGTGATCAGCTCGCGTTCCTGGTGCCGCAGCTCCGTCACGTCGCGGCAGAGCACGATCGCGCCGATGCGCTCCCCCCGGTTGCGGATCGGGATCGCCCTGAGGCCAACGGTGACCCCGCGCGCCTCGATGTCGGTGCGCCACGGTGCCCGGCCCGTGACGACGAGCGGCAGCGACTCGTCGACGACGAGCTTGCCGGGAAGCAACTTGGTCGTGACCTCGGCCAGCGACTCGCCCTCGAGCTCGTCGACGAAGCCCATGCGGTTGAACGCCGAGAGGGCGTTCGGGCTGGCGAAGGTCGTGATGCCGTCGACGTCGAGCCGGATCAGCCCGTCCGATGCACGGGGCGCCCCACGCCTCGGCCCCGTCGGCGCGCCGAGGTCGGGGAAGTCCCCCGTTGCGATCATCGCGAAGAGCTCGCTGGCGCAGTCGTTGAAGGTCAGCTCCTGGCGGCTCGGGGTGCGGGCCTCGCTGAGGTTGGTGTGCCTGGTCATCACGGCGACGGGGTCGGGTGCGACGGCCGAGCCGGATGCCGAGAGGCGGCGCATCACGGGGATGGCCTTCACGCGGGTCGGTGTCTCCTCGTACCAATCCGGTGCGGTGTTGTCGACGATCTGCGCCGTCTCGAAGGCCTCCGTCACCTGCTTGCGCCATTCGGCCTTGATCTCCTGACCGACGAAGTCGCGGTAGAACAGCGTCGCGGCGCTGGAGGGCCTGGCGTGGGCGACGGCGACGAAGCTCCCCGTCTCCGTCGGCACCCACAGCACGATGTCGGCGAAGGCGAGGTCGGCTATGAGCTGACCGTCGGCCACCAACATGTGCAGCCAGTCAACATCAACTTGGCTGCTGCGGCCCTGGGCAAGTACGAGATCACTGAGCGTCGACACGGCATCCAGCGTACCTTCACTGCGCGGGCGACAACGCCGCGGCCGCTGCCCGCCGTGCTCGCGGCCGCCACGATGGGCGGCGCTGCGGCGCGGGTGCAGGAACGAACTGCTCAAGCACGAGGGCGGCAAGCGCTGTGCGCACCGGCGAGCGCGGCGCGGCATCACGCAGCGTCCGGCCGTCGAGCACGGCCGCGTCGAGCGCATTCAGATCGTGCGGCACGAGGGTGGCCTCCTCGATCCCTCCGAAGCGGCGCAGCGTGTTGCGCAGTTGTGCATGCGGGTCCAGGCCGATCGCGCTGGCGCGCACCCGGTTCAGCAGCACGGTGATCTGAGCGTTCGCCGCGGCCTCGCCGAGGGCGGGGACTGCGCGCAGGAAGCGGGACAGACCGAGCGGATCGGCCAGCCCGACCGCGACGACCCGATCGGCTGCCGCGAGCACCGCGAGCGTCGCCGCGTTCCGGCGCGGGGCGAACAGATCGCTCGAGATCTCCTCGTCGTCCTCCAGACAGAATCCGACGTCGACGACGACATACTCGCGCCAGTTCCGGCAGGCCTCGATGCTCGCTGCGACCCTGTCGGCCCCGAGTTCCGGCCAGCGCGCGGCACGACCGATCCCGGTGAGCACAGCGAACGAGCCATGGGGCGAGTCGTAGCGCTGCGCGATACGCTCCAGTTCGGCCCCGCTCAGGCTGCCGGTGCCGCCCAGCCTGCACGCGGCCGCGAAGCCGGGGGCCTCATCGAGCATGCCCAGAAGAGGCGCGATGCTGCCGCCGTAGCTGTCGGCATCGGCCAGCACGACGGAGTGCCCGCTCGCCGCGATCTCGGCGGCGATGTTCACGGCGATGGTGCTGCGCCCTGGTCCACCGGCAGGCCCCCACACGGCGATCACCGTTCCGCGCCCGCGCGCGGGATGCTCGGCGGCCGCCCGCAACGGCACCGGGATTCCCGCGCCCAGCAGCTCCTCGACCTCCGGCCACGCCGCATCGGCGGCGACGACCTCGTGCAGGCCGAGCACGGCGGCGTGTCGACGTTCGGCGGCGTCGGCGGCGAGCGCGATCACCCGGATGCCGCGCCGATCACAGGCAGCAAGCAGATCGGACCCCAACGTCATCCGGGTCGCGGAGACGATGACGGCATTCGGCCGGTGCTCATCGAGGGCTGCGATGATCTCGCGCGCGGAGCCGAGCCTGGCCGCGACGCTGTGGCCGTGCTCGATCATGTCCGCCAGGAGGCGGTCTTCCGCCCTGGCGTCGAGCCCGAGCACGAGGCTGGCCATGGCTAGCCGGCGCCGAGCTCGGCGCCGGGGCTGGCCGGCACCAGTGAGAGCGCATCCCCGTTCGCGACAGCCTGCAGCACCGCGGCAACGGACGATGTCGGCAGGCGCAGCTCGACCGATCGTCCGGCCGAGCCGAGGAGCCCGCCGTCCTCGAGCACCCTGACGACTTCGGCGGAGGAAACGATGACGCCAGGCGGCCCGAATCGGCCGTGCTCCAGCTGTTGCGCCGCCCACAGATCGACCGGTGCCCCCGCCGCCACGGACGCCGCAATATCGCCGGAGAGGGCGACGACGACTCCTGTCCGGCCGAGCTCTGCCGTGTCGCTGACCGCTGTGAGCGGGATCAACTCACCGGCGGCGACAGCCCGGGTGAGCACGAGCCCTCCTTCCGGCAGCCCTGCCGGATCCAGATAGCGCGACTCCGCGGTTCCGAGCCGAACAGCGGTGGGCTCCAGCTCGGCGGCAGTGATCGTTGTCCCCGCGGGCATCGTCGTGCGGGCAACGTACATCTGGGCGCTGTCATCGACGCTCGCGACGACGGCGGTGACACCGATGATCGACCCGAGCACCAGCACGACGCCGACGGCGAAGCGCGGGTCGAACCACAGCGGCCGCTTGGCACCTGCCCCGGCTGTCTTCTCCTGCCCCATGCGTGGCGCCTTCCCTCTGTCGCGTCGCCGTGGCTCCCATGATCGCAAATCTCGTCGATGCCCGAGAAAGTTATCCACAGCCGCGATCCCCCGGCACCGTCGCCGGTGCGCGAGGCCATAATCGAACTATGTCCGCAGCCGCCCCCGATGACGCACTCGGTCGATTCCTGACCCTCGGCGACACCGCCGAGATCCTCACGGTGAGTGTCGACGATGTGCTTGCCCTGGTGCGCTCTGGCGAGCTTCCGGCGATCAGGGTCGGGCGCACGGCCGACGCGAGCGGCGGCGCGAGCATGTGGCGCGTCGAACGGGTCGTTCTCGAGGGCTACATCGAGGCGAAGTACGAGGAGACGCGGCGCATGGGGCTCTGGAATCAGGCCGAGTACGCCAACATCCCCGAGCTCTCCGGCGGCACGATCGTGCGCAGCGGCCAGCCGTCCCCGCCGAAGCCCCCGCAGGAGTGAGCGTCCAACAGCACTGAGTGCGCGTCACACCGTGACGCGCACCATCATGAGCTGATCGAACGGCACGATCCGGTACCCCGTCACGAGCGCGCTCCGACGCGGGACGCCAACGTCGTGCATGGCGAGGTCACAGTGGTCACGCCCGACCCTGTCGATGGTGCCGTGGAGCACCCGTGCGGCGCCGGAGACGTTCACGCCGCAGTCCAGCTCGACGGCGGCCCGACGCCGGCAGAGGTCGCGCAGCACGAAGGCGAGCCCGATCCGCTCGGCCAGGTGGGCCGGTGCGCTCGACTGTTCGCGCAGGCTCCGTTCGACAGCGCCGCGGTCAAGCAGCACCCCACTGATCGCCGACAACGGGATGACACACTGCGGGCGGCGCAGCCCTGCGGCGACGAGTTCGCCTGCAAACCAGTCCTTGCCGAAGGTGAGCGCGCGCACAGTCACCAGCGCTCCGCTGCGCAACTCGATCCGCAGGACGCCGGCCGAGTCGGCCGCAGCGAATCCCGGAGCCCCCTCGGGGCCGGCCGCGAGTGCGCTCAGTCGTGCGCGCAGCGAGAGCCGCCCGAGTCGCAGCCGCTCTTCCTCGGCCGCGAGCTGTGCCTCCTCCGCGCCGAGCTCGTGCTCGAGCTGACCCTCGAGGTCGTCGAACAGGCTGTCCCAGCGCATGTGCACACGTTAGTGCTTCCGCGCGGAGCGCAGAAAAGTTATCCACAGTGCGATCTGACTCTAGACAGACAACGGCGCCGAGTGCTTTCATGTGCGACAGGCAATACCCCCAGAACGGGGCACAAATTCATCCTGGTGTGGCGACGTGCTCTCGCGCCCCCGAAGCGGAGATGTCATGTCAGAACCCGAGCAGGCAGACACGGCGGCGGTAACCGATGGGCGCACGAGTGCGCTGACCGCCGTCGACCCGGACGACGATGCCTTCACGAGGCAACGGAGCGGCCGAAGGGAGCTGCCGGATCCGGAGCCGCTGCTGATCAACCTCACCCGCTGCGTGCTGGAGATCCTCGGCGGCATCCGCGACCTCGAACAGATCGGACGCTGGGTCACCGACGAGGTCTACATGGCGTTGAGGACACGTGCGGGCATCGCGGCACGGGCACGGGCCGTCAAGCGGATTCCCGCTAACCGGCCGGTCGTGACGATCGCGCGCGTGCTCATGACCGAACCGTGCGACGGCATCATCGAGGCCGTCGTGATCGTGCACGGCCGGGCGAGGAGCCGTGCGGTTGCCATCCGCCTGGAGGGCCTCGATCACCGCTGGCGCGCGAGCGCCCTCAGCATCCTGTGACGGAGCGTCGACTCAGAGCGCCGGGGCCTTCGCGGCGGCCAGCACCTTCGGCCGGAGGGCAACGAAGTAGAGGACGAGGCTGATCAGCAGCAGGATGTGGCCCATGCCCGCGATGCCGGCGATCGCCGCGGTGCTCTCCTCCCCCAACACGGTGAGCGAACCGTGGGCGACCATGGCGCCCGTGGTGATCAGCAGCCCGGCACAGTAGAGCCAGAAGAACCAGCCGAACAGCGGGCTCTCCGCGACCGTGAAGAGCTTCTCGAGTGCCAGAAGGATGAGGAAGACGGTCATTCCGAGCGCGAGCAGGTGCGTGTGCACCAGCGCGAGCTGGGTGTCACCGACGAAGTCGTTCGCCTTGGTGAACTCGCGATAGAACAGCCCGGAGAGCACCCCGAGCAGCATCGATGCGAACGCGGCGTAGAACAACCTCTTCATGATGACAACTTTCTCCCGGGCTCGATCGACACCGGGAGTTCCATCCTGCCCCAGGCTCCCCGTTCGGCGCATCAACCCAAAGGTTGGTGCTGCGGAGCGGTCGCGGACAGAAAGAGGATGCCCCGGCGCAGCGCCGGGGCATCCTCTGTTGCTGGGTTGCGTTACTTCTTGCCCTGCGCGCGGCGCTCGGCGCGGTTCACGGGAGCGGCACCGCCGGTGTTCTGTCCGAACGCTCCGCGCCCGACCTGCGGCTCGGCGGCATCGGCCGCGTCATCCGGTTCGACCTGGCTGGCCGCCACCTGGCGACGGGCACGGTCGGTCGCCGCCTGCTGGATCTGGCCGCGCTGATTGCGCACCTCGACGTCGCCGGAATCGCTCGGCGCGATGTAGCTCAGCTTGTCGGTCGGCGCCTCGGAGCGCGCGAGGCCCTTCGCGGCGACGCGCGGTGCGCCGATCTCGCCTGGAGCCTGCGTCACCTCGACCTCGAGGTTGAACAGGAAGCCGACGGTCTCCTCGCGGATCTGCCCCATCATCTGCTGGAACATCGTGTAGCCCTCACGCTGGTACTCGACCAGCGGGTCGCGCTGCGCCATGGCGCGCAGGCCGATGCCGTCCTTGAGGTAGTCCATCTCGTAGAGGTGCTCACGCCAGCGGCGGTCGATCACCGAGAGCACCACGCGACGTTCCAGCTCGCGCATCGCGGGAGAGCCGAGCGACTCCTCGCGCTTCTGGTAGGCGAGCTTGGCGTCGGAGAGGATCTCGCGGCGCATGAAGTCGGGGTTGATCTTGCCCTTGTTGCCGGCCTCGGCAACGACCTCGTCGATGGTGATGCCAACGGGGTAGAGCGTCTTCAGCTCCGTCCACAGCGCGTCGAAGTCCCAGTCGTCGCCTGCTCCCTCGCTGGTGTGCTGCGCGAGCACATCGTCGATCACGCTCTCCAGGAACGCCTGAGTGCGCTCGTGCAGGTCGTCGCCCTCGAGGATGTGGCGGCGGTCGCTGTAGATCGCCTCGCGCTGACGGTTCAGCACGTCGTCGTACTTGAGCACGTTCTTGCGGATCTCGGCGTTGCGGGCCTCGACCTGCGACTGGGCGCTGCGGATCGCGCGGCTGACGACCTTGGACTCGATCGCCATGTCATCTGGCACACCACTGCGGCCCATCAGGGCCTCAGCGGCACCGGCGTTGAACAGGCGCATCAGGTCATCGGTCAGCGAGAGGTAGAAGCGGCTCTCTCCCGGGTCACCCTGACGGCCGGAACGACCGCGCAGCTGGTTGTCGATGCGGCGCGATTCGTGCCGCTCGGTGCCGAGGACGTAGAGCCCGCCGGCCTCGATGACCTTGGCGGCCTCCTCGTTGACCGTGGCCTTGACCGTCTCGAAGACGTCATCCCACGCGGTCTCGTACTCATCCGGGGTGTCCACCGGGCTGAGGCCCCTGGCGTTCAGCTCGGCGACGGCGAGGAACTCGGCGTTGCCGCCGAGCATCACGTCGGTACCGCGGCCGGCCATGTTGGTTGCGACGGTGACCGAGCCGAGACGGCCGGCCTGCGCGACGATGGCGGCCTCGCGGGCGTGGTTCTTCGCGTTCAGAACCTCGTGCCGGATGCCCTTCTTCGCCAGCAGCCGGGAGAGGTACTCACTCTTCTCGACCGAGGTCGTTCCGACGAGAACGGGCTGGCCGTTCTTGTTGCGCTCGACGATGTCCTCGACGACCTGTCCGAACTTGGCCTCCTCGTTCTTGTAGACGAGGTCGGGCTGGTCGATGCGCTTCATCGGCTTGTTGGTCGGGATCGTCACGACGCCGAGCTTGTAGGTCGACATGAACTCGGCCGCCTCGGTCTCGGCGGTACCGGTCATACCGGAGAGCTTGGAGTACAGACGGAAGTAGTTCTGCAGTGTGACGGTGGCCAGGGTCTGGTTCTCGGCCTTGACCGCGACGCCCTCCTTGGCCTCGATCGCCTGGTGGATGCCCTCGTTGTAGCGGCGTCCCATCAGGATGCGGCCCGTGTGCTCGTCAACGATGAGCACCTCGCCGTTCATCACGACGTAGTCCTTGTCGCGCTTGAACAGGGCGTTGGCCTTGATGGCGTTGTTCAGGAAGGAAATCAGCGGGGTGTTCGCGGACTCGTAGAGGTTGTCGATGCCGAGGTAGTCCTCGACCTTCTCGATGCCGGGCTCCAGCACGCCGACGGTGCGCTTCTTCTCGTCCACCTCGAAGTCGGTGCCGGCCGTGAGGCGCTTGGCCAACTGCGCGAACTCGGTGAACCAGCGGTTGGCCTCACCGGATGCCGGGCCGGAGATGATCAGCGGCGTGCGCGCCTCGTCGATGAGGATCGAGTCGACCTCGTCGACGATGGCGAAGTAGTGACCGCGCTGCACCATGTCGCTCGTCTGCCATGCCATGTTGTCGCGCAGGTAGTCGAAGCCGAACTCGTTGTTCGTGCCGTAGGTGATGTCGGCGGCGTACTGCTCGCGGCGCACCTCGGGGGTCTGACCGGAGACGATGCAGCCCGTCGTCATGCCGAGGGCGCGGAACACGCGGCCCATCAGCTCCGACTGGTAGCTGGCGAGGAAGTCGTTGACCGTGATGATGTGTACGCCGCGGCTGGTGATGGCGTTGAGGTAGGCGGCCGTCGTGGCGACGAGCGTCTTGCCTTCACCGGTCTTCATCTCGGAGATGTTTCCGAGGTGGAGCGCCGCTCCGCCCATCAGCTGCACGTCGAAGTGACGCAGGCCCAGGGTGCGGCGGCTGGCCTCGCGGACCGCGGCGAAGGCCTCGGGGAGCAGGTCGTCGAGCGATTCGCCGTTCGAGTAGCGCTCGCGCAGCTCGACGGTCTCGTGCTTGAGCTCCTCGTCGCTGAGGTGCGTGAAGTCGTCTTCAAGCGCGTTGATCGCCTTGGCGTAGTTTTCGAGGCGCTTGAGCGTGCGCCCCTCGCCAACGCGCAGGACTTTTTCGAGAATTGAGGCCACGGATTGTCTCCAGTTGTCTGAGGGCTCGGGGTCGTGCCGCCGTGGCGTGTGCAACGGGGCGCGTCAGCGCGCGGCCGACTCCACTCGGCCACGATAGCAAGCGTATCGGGGTGCGCACTGTGAATACCGACACCGGGTTCGCTCACAGCGGAGCGTGTGTGCCACCGCCGACCCCGAGACGGCACCGGGCCCCACATCAGTGACTGATGCGGGGCCCGGGCAGTCCGGCTGACGGTTACGCCGAGATCGCCTCGCGCTCTGCGTCGCCGAGGCCGATCACACCGTAGTCCCAGCCCTTGCGGCGGTACACGACGCTCGGACGGTCGGTCTCGATGTCGTGGAAGAGGTAGAAGTCGTGGCCGACAAGCTCCATGTTGTAGAGGGCGTCGTCGATCGTCATCGGGATCGATGCGAAGAGCTTGCGGCGGATCACGACGGGCGAGTACTCGGCCTCGATCTCTTCGCTGTTCTCGTCGTTCACGACGGGGATCGACCCGGTGCGCACCTGTTCGAGGATCTCGGCGTCGGCCGGTGTCATGTGCACGGCCTCGAAACCACCGGTGCTCGCCTCGCGCAACGACGTCGGGCGATGGTTCCCACGGTGTACCTTGCGTCGGTCCTTGGCTCTGCGCACCCGTTCGAGCAGGCGGCCGAGTGCGACGTCGAACGCGGCGTACTTGTCTGAGCCCTCGGCTTCAGCGCGCACGAGAGGCCCCTTGCCGATCAACGTCAGCTCGACGCGGTCGCTCCGCACGGTTCCGGTGACCTGGTTCTGGCGGCTGACCTTGATCTCCAGCGCCTGTGCCTTGTCGGCAAGAGACGCGACTTTGTCTGCCTTGTCCGTGGCGTATTCACGGAAGCGATCAGTGATTCCCAGGTTGCGTCCGACGATGTTTGTTTCCATGACGACCTCCCAGATAGGCGTGCCGCCCGGCATCTACAGGGCGGACCTTTCTCGCCTTTGAGCCAACCGTAGCCGTTGTCCGATGGAAAGTCACCGGCTATTCATCCGAACTTCCTGTGACCGTGCTTGGGCGTCTGCGCGCAGTCTGGTATCCGCCAGAACGGCGCATCCGCAGACCTCTGCCCCCGCGCTCCTGAGCGCCCGTGCGGCCTCCGCGATCGTTGATCCGGTTGTCAGGATGTCGTCGACGATGAGAACGCGCAGCCCGACCACGGAGCCGGCTCCTGGGCGCACGCGCAGGGCACCGGCCAGGTTGCGTGCCCGCGCCTCGCGGTCGAGCCCGGCCTGATCGAGGTGCGCAGAACCATGGCCGAGCAGGGCCGTGCTGCGCAGCCCGGCCGCGGCGAGCAACGTGTTGACGGGGTGGAAACCCCGGTGCATCGCGGCGGAGCGGTCGGAGGGGATCGTGACGATGCGGATGCCGCCTGGGCCATCCGCATCGGCGAGCGCCGCCGTGAGCGCGGCGATGACCGCACGGCGGAGCGGTACGCTCAGCGCACCAGCCGCCTCAGTGCGTCCGGCATCTTTGAACGCCAGCAGGGCGCGTCTGGCGGCGCCGGCGTAGTCGAGGCCGCACCAGACCGTCTCGCCGAGGCGCACCGTGCTGTGCGGGGTCTCCGCCGCGAACGCGGTGGCGCAGTCGCCGCAGACTCCCCTGTCGTGACGCCCGCAGCCGACGCAGTCGCTCGGCGCCCACACGGCGAGCGCGCCGGAGAGCGCGTCGGAGAGCGCCGCGAGCAGCACCGACCGTGACGATTCCATGCCTCGAGCCTGCTCCAGAGCGGCCGCGGCCGTCATCCGCGTTCGCCGGCTGTGCAGAACCGCCCCGATCACACGCCCTGTGCGGGACAGCTCTTGGCGCACGGGAGCGCTCCGCTCAGGCCAGCGCCGCCAGCACTCAGAGCCCGATCGAGATGCCCAGCACGCCGACGCCGTCGATGCGCGGCTGCCACGAGAGGCCTCTGCGCTGCAACAGCTCACCAGCCGCGCTCAGCAGGCGCAGCTCACGGCTCGTGTTGCCGCCGCTCAAGGTGAGCGCGTCCGGCGCCCCCTCGATCTCGCTGCTCGGACCGCCGATCTGCTGGGCGGTGATGAGCGTCTCCTCGGCCGGCCCTTCCGTCAGGGTCGCGACGGTCAGCTCGTTGACCCAGGCCGTCGCCAGCGGCGCCTCGGCCGGGACGGCGAGCTCCAGCGGCGTGCCGAGCCGCTCAGGCACGTTGCGTCCCTCGCCTTCCTGACGCAGGATGCCGGTCGCGACCAGCCGGGTCGCGTCCCCGGCCTCGTAGAGGGCGATGAGCCGGGTGCCGTCGCGCGAGAGCGCGATGGAGGTGATGCTCGTCGCATCCGTCCAGCTCGTCCCGACGGAGGTCCTCGTGCCGTCGGGGGCGAAGGCGAAGAGCTCACCCGGTGCGTCTCGCGGCACAGACCACACGTAGCCGAAGACATCGACGACCGGCGCGATCAGGCCGGCCCGTTCATCGAGCAGCCGCGCCTCGCTGCCGGATCGCACGACGCTCACCCCCTGCTCACCGCGGACGGCCGCCGTGTTGCCAGAGCCCTGCTGGACCCCGACGCTGACCGCGCTCGGCTCCAGCGCCACGATCTGTTCGGAGAGGTCGATCGGGGTGACGGTGTCTCCACTCGCCGCCAGGTGCCCGAACTCACCGTCGCGCAGGATCAGCGCGCGTGGATCGACGTGCGGGTCTTGAATCACGGGGGCGAGGGTGTCGGAGATCTGCTGTTCGATCTGGTCGACGGTGATCGTGACCCCGGTGATCGACGACACCCCCTGCAGGCTCTCCCGCAGCTGCAGCTGCATCCGCTGGAGCGAGATCGCCTCGGTCTGCAGCACGCTCGGGCTGAGGTCGACGATGGCACTGCGGGTGACGACGCGCACGGAGGCCGTCGTCAGCGCCGTCCCCTCCGGGAAGGCGGAGCGGACCGCGCCGTCCAACCACTCACTCGGTCCACTGAGCAGCGCATTGACGATCACCGTCGGCGTCGAGGTGCGTCGGGGGAACCAGCGCAGATCGGGAACGAGGTAGCTGAAGGTGGGGTCGAAGAAGTAGAGCGGGTAGCTCCCGAAGACGAGCGAGAAGGTCGGCTGGTCGACGAGGATCCCCTGCGGGGCCCTGCTGATGCGCCACTCCCCCTCGATCTGGGTGAACTCGTAGCCGAGCACCTGGGTCGTCGGCGACTCGCGCTGCATGTACTCACCGCTGACGCCGACATCCGCCAGCGCCGACACCGTCAACGTCATGGCGTTCGCGTTCAGGGTCTGCGGGCTGCGCTGGATGCCGCCGTCGATGAGCGCGCTGGCATCGGGATCCCACTCGGTGCTGAACGCGGGGGTGAGGAACTCCCTGGCGACCGCATAGCGGTCCTGCGGGCTGGCCGCCGCCTCCACGAAGCCGAGCAGGATCTCCTCCTGCGTCGCACCCGGCTGGGGGCTGCGGGCGAGGAAGTCGAACTCGGGGCTCGCCTCGCTCTCCACCGCCTGCCCGGCATGCACGGAGCCGGAGCTCGGGATGCCGGCACAGCCGCTGAGGAGCAGCGCGCCGAGCGTCGCCACGGCCGTCAAACGCGCGGCCAGGCCTCGGCCGGTGCGGTGGCGTCTAGACATCTGCGGCCTCCTCAGCCTCATCGACCGGCCGGACGGGTGGCTCGGCCGGGCGCGTGGCTCCGGCATCCTCAGGGGGCAGCGGCACCGGGGATTCGCCCATCGGCCGCCCGTGCACCCGCGGCAGCGTCACGCGGAATGCCGATCCGGCCCTGGGCGCGGACCAGACGTCGATCGTGCCGCCGTGCAGCAGGGCGTCCTCGAGCGAGATCGGCAGTCCGAGTCCCGTGCCGCCGATCGTGCGTTTGCGAGACGGGTCTGCGCGCCAGAACCGGTCGAAGACGAGCGCGGCCTCGTGCTCCTTCATACCGACGCCGTAGTCGCGCACGGTCAGCGCGACCGCGGTGGACGTGCTGTCGACGGTGACGATGATCGGCTTCCCCTCGCTGTGCTCGATCGCGTTGCCGAGGAGGTTGCTCACGATGCGGCGGATGCGGCGCGGGTCGAGCTCGGCCGGCAGGTGCCCGCCCGGCGCCACGAGGCGCACCTCCGTCCCGTTCTGTTCGGCCAGCCCGCTCATCGTCTCGATCGTCTCTTCCGCGATGTGCACGAGGCTCGTCGCCTCGAGGTCGAGCCCGACGGAGCCGGCGTCGTAGCGACTGATCTCGAGCAGATCCGCGAGCAGCAACTCGAAGCGCTCGACCTGGGTGTGCAGAAGCTCGGCCGTGCGCTCCGTCGCCGGTGGGAAGCTGGCGCGCTGATCGTAGAGCACGTCGCCGGCCAACCGGATCGTGGTGAGCGGGGTGCGCAGCTCGTGCGAGACATCGGAGACGAAGCGCTGCTGCACCTCGCTGAGATCGGCGAGTTTGCTGATCTGGGCCTGCAGGCTGTCGGCCATGCCGTTGAAGGAGCGCGCGAGCGTCGCGATGACGTCCTCGCCCTTCTCCGGGATGCGGACCTCGAGTTCGCCCTCGGCGAGGCGCTCACTCGTCTCCGCCGCCACCCGGATCGGGGTGACGACGAGGCGCACGACGACCCAGGTGACCGCACCGATCAGGAGCAGCAGCGCGATCGCCGCGATCCCGGCCGTCTGTTGCACGAATCCGAGCGTCTGTTCGGCGTCGGCCAGGCTGTATGCGATGTAGATCTCGTAGCGGCCGGCCGTCGGCAACACGAGCTGGGAGCCGACGACGATGCCTGGCACCGTTCCGCCCTCCGGCGTCTGCAGGCTCACCGACTGCCAGAACTGCTCATCCGGGTGCTCGCGCACGCTCTCTCTCAGCTCCGGTGTGATCACACCCGAGCGCAACGAGGACGGCACGAAGTCCAGCGGGGCGACGGAACTCGGCTCCTGCCCTGGCACCCGGAATCCGGCGACCTGCCGGCTGGCCGCACCGGTGCTCATCGCGTTGCGCGCGCTGTTCATCACGCCGAGCACGGCGGCGCGGTCGGTCGCGTCAGAGGCGTCGACGAGTTGCTGGGCCGATGCGACGGCGCGCGCCGAATCGCCGAGGACCTGTTCCAGCCTGGCCTGGAACAGGTTGTTGCTCACACTCGTCGACAGGTAGATGCCGGTGAGCAGGATTGCGACGCTCGAGAGGCCGAGCGAGATCAGCACGGTGCGGAACTGCAGCGACTGCCGCCACAGCATCCCGAGCTGTTGCGGCCAGCTGCGCCAGGAGCGCCACTCGAAACGCCGAGCGCCGGCGCGGACGGCCATGGCTCAGCTGACGGCGCCGGCCCGGTAGCCGACTCCGCGCACGGTCATGACGATGCGGGGATTGTCCGGGTCGTGCTCGACCTTCGCGCGCAGTCGCTGAACGTGCACGTTCACGAGGCGGGTGTCTGCCTTGTAGTGGTAGCCCCAGACCTGTTCGAGCAGCATCTCGCGCGTGAACACCTGCTGCGGCTTGGAGGCCAACGCCAACAGCAGATCGAATTCGAGCGGCGTCAGGTTGATGCGCTGGTCGCCCCGCCTGACCTCGTGGCCGGCGGCATCCACGACGAGGTCGCCGACGTGCAGCGACTCGGATGCCGCGGTGCTCGGCCGCAGCCTGGTGCGGATCCGGGCGACGAGCTCCTTCGGGTTGAACGGCTTGACGATGTAGTCGTCCGCACCCGATTCAAGCCCCTTGACGACATCCGTCGTGTCGGACTTCGCGGTCAACATGATGACGGGGGTGCCGGACTCCGCACGGATCTGCGTGCACACCTCGATGCCGTCGCGGCCGGGCAGCATGAGGTCGAGCAGCACCAGGTCGGGCTTGTACTGCCGGAAGGCGTCAAGCGCGAGCGCTCCATCCGCGCAGAAGCTCGGCTCGAAGCCCTCGCTTCGCAACACAATGCCGATCATCTCCGCCAGGGCGGTGTCGTCGTCGACGACCAAAATCCGTGCGCTCATGATTCCGTTCCCGCTGGGGCCGCGTTCAGCAGATCACGCGGCGGCATACTTTGGGACAACAGTAGCCGAGTCGTGCGCGATTCGGCGCGATTCGCCGCGCGGCCACAGGCGGGTGAGTGCCTCCCGGTCCCCCTGCGAATCGTGCCGATTGCGTTGGGCGGTGCTTGCCGATTGAATGAGGCGATGTCTGAGGCCAACGCACCGTCGTCGCCACCCAAACTCGTGCCAGGCGATCGGGTGGCTGTTCTGTCGCCGTCATTCGCGGCCCCCGGATTCGCGCCGGCGGTCCACGAGCAGGCGATGCGTCGCCTCATCGCGGCAACCGGGCTGGTCCCCGTGGAATATGCGACGACCCGCAGGCTCGGCGCCACGCCGGAGGATCGGGCGGCCGACATCAACTCGGCCTTCGCCGACCCCAGCATCCGTGCGATCCTCGCGACGATCGGCGGCGATGATCAGATCACGGTCATCCCCCACCTCGACGCCGGCCTCGCCGCGTCGAACCCCACGATCTTCCTTGGCTACAGCGACAACACCAACCTCCTGAACTGGCTGTGGTCGCTCGGGGTGGCCGGATACTACGGCGGATCGACTCAGGTCCATCTCGGTGCGGGTCCGCACATCGATGCTGTTCATCTCGCGTCGCTGACGGCGGCGCTGTTCACGGGCGGAGAGCTGGAGATCGTGGAGCCGGGAGAGTCGGAGGACTTCGGCCCCGACTGGGAGTCTGCACGCGCTCTGACCGAATTCGGCGACAGGGAGGCCACCGAACCGTGGACATGGGCAGGCCCCGAGCGGGTGGTCACCGGTCGCACATGGGGTGGCTGCTTCGAGGTCGTCGATCAACTGGCGGTGGCCGGCCGGTTGCCGTCGCTGGGGGATCTGGAGGGGACGATCCTGATCCTCGAGTCCAGCGAGGAAGTGCCGCCGGCCGTGTGGGTGAAACGGTGGGTTCGCGCACTCGGAGAGCGGGGCGTCCTCGCCGCGGTTGCCGGCGTCCTCGTTGCCCGGCCTCCCGTGAGCAGCCACGAGCTGGTGCCGTCGGCGGAGGAGCGCGCGCAGCGTCGCGCCGCTCAGCGTGATGCCGTCATCGACGAGATCACCCGGTACAACGCGGAAGCGGTGGTCTGCGTCGGAGTTCCCTTCGGGCATACCCGGCCGCAGTGGATTCTGCCGTACGGCGGCCACGTTCGCCTCGACGCTCTGGCACGCACCGTCACAGCGGACTTCGGCTGATCATGTGCGGCGCGTGAGAACCGGGCAGCGGGCCGCCAATATGGCAGCATGGGTGGCATGACCGACGAGCAGAGCTGGCAGTCGCCATCGGGGGCGCGCCCTGCCGAGCCCGCGCCGGCTCCCGCTCAGCCCCCGTATGGCCAGGCCCCATACGGCCAGGCCCCATACGGCCAGGCCCCATACGGCCAGGCCCCGTACGGGCAGGCCCCGTACGGGCAGGCACCGTACGGGCAGGCCCCCTATGGCCAGCCGCAGTACGGCCAGGCCCCGTATGGCCAGCAACCGGCGTGGACGCCCCCGCCCAAGCCCGGGCTCATCCCGCTGCGCCCGCTCAGCTTCGGGACCCTGCTCGGAGCCCCGTTCCAGGTGCTGCGCCGCAACCCCAAGGCCACGTTCGGCAGCGCGCTGATCGTGCAGTCCCTCTCCGTGCTCGTCTCGCTGCTCGTGCTCGGCCCGGCGACGTTCATCGCGCTCGACCGCATTGAGAGCGCGAGCGCAGCCGAACGTGAGGCCGTCACGGCCGGCAGCACCGCCGCCATCCTCCTGGCCGCGCTCATCCCCGTCGTGTTCACCATCCTGACGTCCGCTCTGCTGCAGGGCGTGATCGTGCTCGAGGTCGCCAGGGCGACCCTCGGCGAGAAGCAACGCCTGTCCACGCTGTGGAAGACGGCCGCCCGCCGCATCTGGCCGCTGCTCGGCTGGATGGGCCTGCTGATCCTCGGCTACGCCCTCGGCATCGCCGTCGCGGTCGGCATCGTGATCGTGCTCGCCGTGCAGGGGCCGAGCTGGCTCGGCGCGACGATCGGCGTCGGCATCCTGCTCGGGCTCGGACTCGTCGTCCTGTTCGTCTGGCTGACCGTGAAGACCTCGCTCGTTCCCTGCCTGATCGTGCTGGAGAGGCAGGGCGTCACCGCCGCGATCGGCCGGTCCTGGACGCTCACCCGCGGCTACTTCTGGAAGACATTCGGCGTGCAGTTCCTCGTCGCGTTCATCGTGAACGCGGTGAGCCAGATCGTGACGCTGCCGGTATCGCTGGTCTACGGCTTCGCGGCGACGTTCATCGACCCGAACAACGTGCTCGGAACCGTCGGCCCGGCGATCGCCTCCTACCTCCTGCTCATGCTCGTCACGCTCATCATCGGTTCCATCGCCATCGTCGCCCAGTCGGCGACGGTCGCCCTGATCTACATCGATCTGCGCATGCGCAAGGAGGGCCTCGACCTTGAGCTGATGCGCTTCGTCGAAGCGCGGGAACTGGGCGATTCCGACGCCCAGGACCCCTACCTGCTGCCGCGCGGCACCGCCGCAGCCGCATGACGGGCGGCCTCTGGGCCGTCGTCACGGCGATCCCCCTCGACCCGGATGCCGAGGAAGCCCGTCGTCTGCTGCGCGAGGAACTGGCCAAGCCGCCGTACCGGGCGGCCGAACCGAGCTGGTTCGACCTGGCCTCGAAGGCCTTCTTCGACTGGTTGGCCTCGCTGTTCTCCGGTGCGGACGGTGCGGGCGGCGGCTGGCTGCCCCTCGTCGCGACCGTCATCATCGTCGGCATCCTCGTGACCGCCCTGCTGATCTGGGGCGTGCCGCGCCTGAACCGGCGGCGGACGGCCACGACGGCGCTCTTCGGCGAGCACGACGGGCGCAGCGCGGAGCAGATGCGTTCAGCCGCGAGCGCCGCCGCGGCATCAGCCGACTGGTCGCTCGCGATCGCCGAGCAGTTCCGCGCGCTGGCGGCCGGGCTGTCCGAGCGCACGGTCGTCGCCGTGAGCCCAGGCACGACCGCGACCGACTTCGCCCGCGCGGCCGCCAGGGCGCTGCCGGCCGAGAGCGCCGCCCTCCGTGAGGCCGCCGGCGCCTTCGACGAGGTCCGCTACCTCGACCATCAGGGCAGCGAGGCCGGCTACCGTGCCGTGCGCGCGCTCGATGATCGCGTTCGCCAGGCCAGGCCGGCCCTGCCGGAGCCCGCGGAGCTGCACGCCGGATCGAGCGATGGGGCACTCTCGTGAGCGCCCAGCTGGCCCAGCCGGAGCAGTCCGTCCGGCCGGCACCGGCGATCACGCCGACGCTGCGTTCAACGGGCAGGCGGGCCGCGTTCTGGGTGATCGCCGGCGCCGGCGCGCTCATCGTCGCGCTGATCGCGATGGTGCTGAGCAACGCGGCGGCCGTCGGCGGTCCTCCCCTCGGCGCCGAGAACCCCGCGCCGGCAGGCGGCATGGCGCTGGCCGAGGTGCTCAGCGCCCAGGGTGTCGACGTGGTCGTCGCAGACAGTCTCGACGCGGCCCTCGAGGCGAGCGCGGCCGCGCAGGCGGCCGACGGGGGTGTGACCCTCTTCGTCTCGGACCCTGGCGACATCCTCGACGCCGCGCAGATCGCGCGCCTGGGCGTCGCCGAGCACACGGTGGTCGTCGACCCGAGCTTCGCCTATCTGCAGGAGCTCGCGCCGGAGATCGGCTTCGGCGGGGTCGGAGCCGATGGGCCCATCGCCGCCGGCGCCGGATGTGCGCTCGCGGCGGCGGAACGCGCAGGCAGCGTTGCCGGGTCCGACGACGCGGCCCTGAAGACGCTGAGCGTTCCCTCGGATGCCGCTGGCTACGCGGCCTGCTGCGGCGATGCGGCCAGCGGCTCCTCCGTGCTCGTACAGCGCGGCGGGCCCGGTGCGCTCACCCTCGTCAGCGACGAAGCGATCTTCGCCAACGCCTCCATCACCTCCGCGGGCAACGCGGCTCTCGCCCTCGGCCTGCTCGGCGAGCAGCCGACGCTGGTCTGGTACCTGCCGACACTCGCCGACGTCGCGGTCGGAACGCCGAGCCTCGCCGAGCTCACCCCCGGCTGGGTGACGCCCGTGATGGTGTTGCTCGTGCTCTGCGGCCTCGCGGCGGCGGTCGCGTACGGCCGCCGCTTCGGACCCCTGGTGATCGAGAATCTGCCCGTCACGGTGCGCGCCAGCGAGACGATGGAGGGGCGGGCCAGACTCTATGCGCGGAACTCGGAGCGGCTGCGCGCCGTCGATGCGCTGCGCATCGCCACCGTCGGGCGCATCGCCACGGCGCTCGGACTGGCGCGCACCGCGTCGCTCGACGAGGTCGTGGGGTCCGCGGCATCCGTCACCGGCTCAGACCCGAGCCGCGTGCTGGCCACGCTGCTCGGCGACGAGCCGCAGAACGACGCCCAGCTGCTCGCCCTCTCCGACCGTCTCCTCGACCTCGAGCGTGCGGTGCAGGCCGCCACCAGGCCAGGCGGCGCCACCGGCACAGCACCGTCCAGCACCCACGACTCCCGCACCGAGAGAATGGAACCATGACAGACACCGGTCTTGACAACGTTGCCGCGCCGCTGCGAGGCATGCACGAGTCCATCGACGCGGCCTCGGCGGCCGAGCTCCGCCAGGCGCTGGCGAGGGTGCGCGCGGAGGTGGGCAAGGCCGTCGTCGGTCAGGATGCCGCCGTCACCGGCCTCATCATCGCGCTCCTGGCCCGCGGGCACGTGCTGCTGGAGGGTGTGCCTGGTGTCGCGAAGACGCTGCTCGTGCGCAGCCTGAGCGCCGCGCTGAACCTGCAGACCCACCGGGTGCAGTTCACCCCGGACCTGATGCCTGGCGATGTGACGGGGTCGATCGTCTACGACGTCAAGGCCGGAGAGTTCGAGTTCCGCGAGGGCCCCGTCTTCACGAACATCCTGCTCGCCGATGAGATCAACCGGACCCCGCCGAAGACGCAGTCGGCACTGCTCGAGGCGATGGAGGAGCGCCAGGTCTCCGTCGACGGCGTCTCCCGGCCGCTGCCCGACCCGTTCATCGTCGCCGCGACGCAGAACCCCGTCGAGTACGAGGGCACGTACTCGCTGCCTGAGGCACAGCTCGACCGCTTCCTGCTCAAGCTCGTGCTCGATCTGCCGGAACGCGACAGCGAGATCGAGGTGTTGCGCCGGCATGCGGCCGGGTTCGATCCGCGCGATCTCGCGGGTGCAGGGGTCACCGCCGTGCTGGATGCCGGGAAGCTGGCCGCGGCGCAGGCCTCCGTGGCATCCGTCGGCGTCAGCGCCGACGTGCTCGCCTACGTCGTCGATCTGGCCCGCGCCACCCGCACGAGCCCATCGGTCAAGCTCGGTGTGAGCCCGCGCGGCACGACGGCCCTGCTCGCCTCGGCCAAGGCGTGGGCCTGGCTGAGCGGTTACGACTCGATCACGCCAGACCACGTGCAGGCGATGCTGCTGCCCGTCTGGCGGCACAGGGTGCAGCTGCGCCCAGAAGCCGAGCTCGAGGGCGTCGCCGTCGACGCGATCCTCCGCTCGATCGTGCAGCAGGTCCAGGTTCCGATCTGACGATGGCCATCACGCCGAGATTCGTGCTGCTCCTCGCCATCGGCGCGGTGCCGATCGTGCTGCTCGGCGGGGAGTCGCTCGGCACCGCGGCGGCGGTGCTCGGCGTGTGGCTGCTGTTCGCCCTCGCGCTGCTCGGCGTGGACCTGCTGCTCGCCGCCTCGCCGCGGCAGCTGGCCGCCGAGCGCGTGATCCCCGCGCGGGTGCGCCTCGGAGAGAGCGTCGACGCCCGCTTGTTCCTGACCAACACCGGAACGCGCGCGCTCCGCGGGATCGTGCGCGATGCCTGGCAGCCATCGGCCGGGCCGGAACGCAACAGGCTCGGTGTCGCGCTCCCACCGGGTGAACGCCGTGCGTTCAGCACCGTGCTCACCCCGTTCCGTCGGGGCGAGCGCCGGGTGGAGCAGATCACCGTGCGGTCCGTCGGCCCGCTCGGTCTCGCCGCCAGGCAGGCCACCCTTCTCGCGCCTGGCCGCGTGCGTGTGCTCCCCCCGTTCAACGCCCGCAAGCACCTGCCGTCGCGCCTGGCCCGGCTGCGCGAGCTCGACGGCCGCACCACGGTGATGGTGCGTGGCCAGGGCACGGAGTTCGACAGCCTGCGCGAGTACGTGCGTGGCGACGACGTGCGCTCGATCGACTGGCGCGCGACCGCACGCCGCAGCGGACCAATGCTGGGTGCGGGCGCGCAGTCCGGCACGACGACGATGGCGCCGAACCTCATGGTCCGCACCTGGCGCCCAGAGCGTGACCGCCGCGTCGTGATCGTGCTCGACAGCGGGCGCACCTCCGCCGCGCGGGTCGCCGACGAGCCCCGCCTCGACACCGCGTTCGAGGGCGCGCTCCTGCTCGCCGCGCTCGCCTCACACGCCGGCGACCGGGTCGACTTCCTGGCCTACGACCGACTTGTGCGCGGCCGGGTGCAGGGTGCGACCGGCGCGGAACTGCTCAGCCGCATGGTCGATTCGATGGCGCTGATCGAGCCGGAACTCATCGAGATGGACTGGAACGCTGTGCCGTCGCTCGTGCGCGGCGTCACCAGCAGGCACGCGCTGGTGGTGCTGCTCACCGCGATCGAGGCGCCTGGGGCGGCATCCGGGCTGCTGGCGGTGCTGCCGCAGCTGAGCAAGCGGCACACGGTCATCGTCGCCTCCGTCACCGACCCCGCCGTGCTCGCCGCGACGGCCGAGCGCGGCAGCCGGAGCGAGATCTACCGGGCGGCAGCGGCCGAACGCGCGTTGCTGGACGTGGCCAGGGTCTCGGCCGCCATCCGTCAGTCGGGGGCCGAGGTCGTCACCGCCGCCCCGGCCGATCTGCCGCCGGCCCTCGCCGACCGCTACATCGCCCTCAAGGCCGCTGGCCGACTCTGAGCCATTCGCGCGTCATGCGGCGCAATCTCGCGACTCTCTGTGTCGATTGCACCCCATTCCTGTGTGGAGGACGATAACCTCCTGAACGTCAGACGGTCGCAGCGCTGCGCCCGTGTCAGCACACACGGAACAAGGGGATTCATCATCGTGACTGGAACAACTTCCGCGCCGAGCACCGGTGCACGTCTCGCGGCCGAGGCCGTCGGTACCTTCGTACTCGTCTTCGGCGTCATCGGCACCGCGCTCTTCGCCGCCGGATTCAACGCGGGCGAGGGCGGCCTCAACGTCGGCTTCCAGGGCGTCGCACTCGCCCTCGGGCTCACCGTCGTCGTCGGCGCCTACGCCTTCGGCCCGGTCTCCGGCGGTCATTTCAACCCGGCCGTCACGATCGGTCTCGCCGTCGCCGGCCGTTTCGCGTGGAAGGACGTGCTCGGCTACGTACTCGCGCAGTTCGTCGGCGGCATCGTCGCCACGACGTTGCTGCTCGCGATCCTCAGCAGCAGCAAGAACTTCGAGGTGCTCTGGTTCCAGAGCGCGTCAACGGGCTGGGGAGTGCTTTCTCCCGGCGGCTACAGCTTCGTCTCCGTGCTGCTCATCGAGATCATCACGACGGCGATCTTCGTCTACGTGATCCTCGGCGTGACGAGCTCCCGCGCGGCGGCCGGCTTCGCCCCGTTGGCGATCGGCCTCACCCTCACCCTGCTCGCCCTGATCGCGATCCCGGTCTCCAACGCGTCCTTCAACCCGGCCCGCTCACTGGCCACCGCGATCTACGGCGGCCCGGAGGCGCTCAGCCAGGTCTGGCTCACGCTCGTCGCCCCGGTCATCGGCGCCATCATCGCCGGCGCGACGTTCTCGCTGCTCTTCGACCGCACCGTCGCACTCAGCGGCGACGCTCAGCCGGTGAAGGTCAGCGCCTGACCTCCAGCGCCTGACCTCCACGCACGCGAACGGCGGGTACCCGACTCGGGTACCCGCCGTTTCGGCGTTGGGATCAGGCGGCGGCGATCGTCCGGGCCCCGGCGGCGAACTCGTCGAGGTCACCCGTCTCACCCGCGCGCGCCGCACGACCGCCGAGCACGAGCATGTAGACGAGGAACGCGGCAAGCGCGAGCGCCCCGATGCCGATCTTCACCGGCCACGGCCAGGGCGCCGGCGTGACGAAGCCCTCGATGATGCCAGACACGAACAGGGCGATGGCCAGTCCGATCACGACGGTGAACATGGCGCGACCCTCCGCCGCCAACGCCTGCCCGCGCGTGCGCGCACCCGGGGCGATCCAGGACCAGAAGATGCGGGTGCCGGCCGCCGCGGCGACGAACACGCTGGTGAGCTCGAGCAGGCCGTGCGGGGCGATGTAGAGCAGCATCGTGTCGCCCTCGCCGTGTGCGAACATCACGGCGGCCGTCACGCCGAGGTTCTGCGCGTTGCTGAAGATCACCGCGGGAACGTAGACGCCGAGGATGCCGAAGGCGATGCACTGCGCGGCGATCCAGGCGTTGTTCGCCCACACCTGTCCGGCGAAGGACGCGGCCGGGTTCGCGGAGTAGTAGTCGACGAAGTCCTCGTCGGCGAGCTGGGCCAGCTGCTCCTTCGAGCCGAAGTTCGCGAGCACCTGCGGGTCGCCGAGCGCCCAGAGCGCGTAGAGCGTCGCGATGACGATCGTGGCCAGAGCGTAGACGAGGGTCAGCCAGCGCAGCCGGTACAGGGCGGCCGGAAGCTGCACGACGAAGAAGCGGGGCAGCTGGGCGAGCAGATTGTCGCCGGTTCCGGTGAATCGCAGCCGCGCCCGCGACAGGCTCACCGAGAGCCGGTCGCCCTGGAGCGTGGATCCGGCCGTGGTCTTCAGCTGCGAGAGCTGCGTCGCCCCCGACTGGTAGAGATCGACGAGCTCGTCGGCCTCCGCTCCGCTCAATCTGCGCTGCGCCGCCAGGGCGTCCAGACGCTCCCACCGTTCACGGTGGGCGGCGGAGTAGGCGTCGAGATCCATCTGATTGAATACTAACCATGGTCGAGCCGAGTGCGCTGAGCGAACAGCATCCAGACGCCGACACCGTTTTCACCGGCGAGGCGGTCGCCCTCGACGTGCGCCCGGCCAGCGTGATGATCCGCGCGGCAGGCGCGATGATCGACGCGGTCGTCTACCTCGGCGGTTTCGCGCTGCTGGCCTGGATCGTCGCGGCGGCGGCCGGCGACGGCATGGACCAGTCCATGGCCACCGCGCTGTCGATCATCGGGCTCGTGACGGCGCTCGTCATCGCCCCGACGATCGTGGAGACGGCCAGCGGCGGGCGCTCGCTCGGCAAGCTGGCCATCGGCGCCCGCATCGTGCGTGACGACGGCGGAGCCATCGCGATGCGCCACGCCTTCGTGCGCGCGCTGCTCGGCGTGCTCGAGATCTACATGACGCTCGGCGGGCTGGCGGCAATGGTGGCGCTGCTGAACGCGCAGGGCAAACGCCTCGGCGACATCCTCGCCGGCACGCACTCGCAGATGGAGCGCGTCCCCCGCTACACGGCGCCGGTCTACGGCGTTCCACAGCCGCTGCTCGCCTGGGCAGAGCTCGCCGACGTCGCCACCCTGCCCGACCGCCTGCAGCGGCGCATCGCGCAGTTCCTGCAGCAGGCGCCCCGGCTCTCGGATGCCGCACGCACCCGCCTCGCCGGCGAACTGGCGCGCGAGGCATCCGTCTACGTCTCGCCCCTGCCGCAGATCGAGCCGGAGCTCTTCCTCGCCGGGGTCGTCGCCATGCGCAGGGAGCGCGATGCCGCCGCGCTGGAACTCAGCAGGCAGCGCCTGGCCAGGCTCGACCCGGTGCTGACGAGCCTGCCGCACGGCTACCCAGAGCGCTGAGCACGCGGCGATCGGCTGCACGCCGTCGGGGTGCTCCTGGCTTCAGTAGCGGTAGTGGTCGACCTTGTACGGCCCCTCGACGGCGACGCCGATGTAGGCGGCCTGCTCAGGGGTGAGCGTCGTCAGCTGCACGCCGAGTGCGTCCAGGTGCAGGCGGGCGACCTTCTCGTCGAGGTGCTTGGGCAGCACGTAGACGCCGACCGGGTACTTCTCCGGGTAGCACCACAGCTCGATCTGGGCGAGGACCTGGTTGGTGAAGGAGTTGCTCATCACGAAGGAGGGGTGCCCGGTGGCGTTGCCGAGGTTCATCAGACGGCCCTCGCTGAGCACGAGAACGCTGCGGCCGTTCGGCAGGCGCCACTCGTGCACCTGCGGCTTGATCTGCACCGACACGGCGCCGGGCAGCTTCTCGAGCGAGACCATGTCGATCTCGTTGTCGAAGTGGCCGACGTTGGAGACGATGGCGAGGTGCTTCATGGCGAGGATGTTCTCGACGGTGATCACGTTGAAGTTGCCCGTGCAGGTGACGAAGATGTCGACGTCGCCGACGACGTCATCGAGCTTGGCCACCTGGTAGCCGTCCATGGCCGCTTGCAGCGCGCAGATCGGGTCGACCTCGCTCACGATCACGCGGGCGCCCTGGCCGCGCAGCGCCTCGGCCGCGCCCTTGCCGACGTCGCCGTAGCCGACGACGAACGCGACCTTGCCGCCCATCAGCACGTCGGTGGCGCGGTTCAGGCCGTCCGGCAGCGAGTGGCGGATGCCGTACTTGTTGTCGAACTTGCTCTTCGTGACCGAGTCGTTCACGTTGATGGCGGGGAACAGCAGGCCACCGGCCGCCGCGAGCTCGTAGAGGCGGTGCACTCCGGTCGTCGTCTCCTCCGTCACACCCTTGATCTCCGCTGCGATGCGCGTCCAGCGGTCGGTGGAGAGGTCGAGCGAGCGGCGGAGCGTGTCGAGCACGACACGGTACTCGCTGCTGTCGGCATCCGTCGTGGCAGGGACGGCGCCTGCACGCTCGAACTCGCGGCCCTTGTGCACGAGCAGGGTGGCGTCGCCGCCGTCGTCGAGGATCATGTTCGGGCCCGACCAGCTCTCACCGGCGGCTGCGGCCTCTGCGCTCCAGTCGAAGATGCGCTCCGTGCACCACCAGTACTCCTCGAGCGTCTCGCCCTTCCACGCGAAGACGGGGACGCCGGCCGGCTCGGCCTCTGTGCCGGCCGGCCCGACGGCGATGGCCGCGGCGGCCTCGTCCTGGGTGGAGAAGATGTTGCAGCTGGCCCAACGCACCTGGGCGCCGAGGGCGGTGAGGGTCTCGATCAGCACGGCGGTCTGCACGGTCATGTGCAGGCTGCCCGCGATGCGCGCGCCGGCGAGCGGCTTGGACTCCCCGAACTCGGCGCGCAGCGCCATCAGGCCCGGCATCTCATTCTCGGCCAGCCGCAGCTGGTGGCGACCGGCCTCGGCGAGACCGAGATCGGCGACCTTGAACGACAGGGCAGAAGAGGGCGCGAGAGTCATGTCGCTATTGTCGCAGTTTCCGGCTGTCCGCGCCGCCCTGTGCCGTCGCGTTACTCGCTCTGGCGCTGCCCGGCATCGGAGACGAGGCTCATGTGGCGCACGACCTGCCAGCCGACGGGGGCGGAGAGTCGTTCGGCGTGCCTGGCGCAGAGGTCGTAGCCGTGCGGCTCGGCCGTGGCGCTCAGCGGGCCGAGCACCGCCATCGAGTCGGCATAGTCATAGGTGAGAGTCGCGACGGCCTGACCTTGGCACGCGATCTTGGAGCAGGGCCTGTTCATGTCGACTCCAGCGTATCGCCAGTGCCCGACACCGCGTGCTGCAGACCTGCCCGCGGCCTAGGATTGGTGCTATGCCTCGTTCGCGCCGTACCTCGTCTGGCCGTGCCTCGGTTGGCGGCTCCGCTCGGCGCGGCATCCGCGACCGTCACGGGCGTGGCCTGCGTTCCTCGGTTGCCGGCCCGTACCTGCCGATGTTGAACGGTCGCATCGACATGTTCGAGCAGACGATCCTCTCGACCGCTGAGTACCTGCGCGGAGTGTGGCCGGCCGAGCTGTCGACGGTGCGCTTCGAGGTCGCCGCGGCGCCGGAGCAGGCGCTGCACGGTGACCACATCGACCGCTGGAGCGTCGATCCGCAGCAGGGACGCATCGTGTTCTACCGTGTGCCGATCCAGCGGATGAGCAAGCTGCACCACAACGACGACATCCACCGCCGCATGATGGTGGAGAGCTGCGTGTTCCGTGCCGTCGGCGACCTGCTCGGCAAGGACCCGTGGGACCTGGCGCCAGACCGCTTCCGCCACTTCTAGGCGACGGGATTCGTCAGGGTCGTCAGTGCGTGTAGACGGCGATCGCGCGGGCGAGCGGCCCCGGCGGGTTGAGTGCGAAGGACGAGAGCGCCGCTCCGCCCTGGTAGCTCACGCTCGCCACGACGCCGCCCGTCTCGCTGCCGCCGAGGGTGTACGTGGACCCGGCTGTGAGGGGAACGCTCACCGCCCCCGCAGCGGGCAGGTTCACCGTCAGCGGTGTGCCTGAGCCGTCCTCCAGGGTGACGCGCTGGGCATTGCCGTGCGGATTCGCCAGACGCAGCGTCGGCGCTGGGCCGTCCGCGACGACGATGGCGCTGTCGTCGAGGAGTGCCTGGGACGCGACGAACCAGGCGAAGTCCTCGCTCGTCGCTGACTTCTCCGTGCTGCGCGCGGCGGCCACGATCGGCTGATCCGCGTTCATGCGTACCGTGTAGCTGCCGGCGGCGAGCTCGCTGAGCGGGACCTCAGATGCGACGCCCGGCTCCAGCGTGACGGTGATCGATGTGCCGTTGCCGCCGTCGTCGGACGTCGCGCTGACGGTGAGCTCAGCGGCATCCGCCCCGGTGTTGAGCACACGCACGGCCGCATCGTCATCGTGGAAGTGGCTGTCGTTGCTCTGGGTCTCGTCGACGAGGTGCGCTGGCACGATGAACCCGGCGATCAGCTGCTCGAGGGCCGGCGGCGCGGTGGTGCCTGCGAGCTCGATGCCCCCGGGGTTCAGCCCGTCGATGACGCTCTGCTGCAGTGACGCGACGACCTGGCCACCTCGTGTTGTCACGTGGACGACGGGCGAGTTGAGGTTCGGTGCGAGACCGGCCAGCGGGATCACGCGCTGCGAGTGGGGCTGCACGAGGATTCCGGTCGACCCCGGCGCATCGACCAGGCCGCCCTCGCCGTAGAGTGCCAGATCGACCGACGCCGCGACGTCGCTCGGGTTGCTGAGCAGCAGCAGGCTGGTCTGGCCGATCGCGGTGGATCCGGCGACCAACCAGCCGTCGGATGATGCCTCGGCACAGCCGGCTACTGCGAGGCCGCTGAGCGTCTCCGTCCCGGCCGTCTGCGACTGGGCACCGGCGATGAGCGGAGCGGAATCGGCGGCAGGAACGCTCAGCAGCAGCGGCGTTCCCGCAACATCGCCGGCGACGTTGTCCGGCACGGCGAGTGGGCTCACCATCGGCTCGGATGCAAGGGCTCCTGGACGCCCGGCCGCATAAAGTGTGTTCGCGCTGCCGATCGAGGAGGCGGAGGAGGCCGCACTCGCGTCGGCGGCGAGGGCGAGCAGCGGGCCGGGGCAGACGCGCTGCTGTTCGCTGGCGGCCGGCGTGACGAGCTCGCCGCTCGGCTGCACGATGTGGCTCGGCCACGGGAGCAGGGTCGCGGCGCCGACGGTGGCGACCGCCGCGGCGATGCCGAGCAGTCCGGTCATGGCACGGGCGCCGGCCAGCGCCCATCGGCGGCTAGCGCTCATCGCTCTGCCCGCTTTCTTCCGTGTCGTTCTGGATCGGTTCGACCGCGTCGCCGTCCGGCTGCGCGTCCGGCTCCGCCTGCGTCACGTCATCTGACCTGGTGGGCTCGAGCGGTGCGGCCGGCTCGGCGGAGTCGGCCTTCGCCCTCCTCCGCTTCGCGGGCTTCCGCGCGGATTCCGGTTGCGGCAGAACGGTCGCGGGAACGGCCGCCCGCCCGCCCGGCACGTCTCGACCGGCTCCGGTCGGGATCGAGAGCAGCACGACGAAGCCGAACACGGCCAATTGTGTCCACATCACGGCCTGGCCGAACCAGCCGCTGGCGTCAGCCGGGATCGCGGCGGCGTCGGCCGCGGCGACGTCGCTCTGGTAGCTCCACAACGTGCCGAAATCGGTCTCGCCGACCGGAACCAGGAGCGCGTTGCCGTCGAGCGAGCTCGCCGTGCGCCGCGCGGTGTCTGCGGCATCCGCGCTGACGTTGGCGCCGGGTGCGGCACTGGCCGGGGCCAGCAACACAAAGCGGATCGCCAGCGCGTCGAGGCTCGGCTGGGCGTCGAAGCCGCTGCGCGAGCTGAGGTTGCCCGCCAGCTCGGCCAGCATGGCGTCGTCCTCGCTCAGCTCGGTCTGGGTCGCGAAGAGCGTCGACTGGTCATCGAGTGTCGTGCCGGAGCCGCGCTGCAGCTCGGCGAGCACGCCGCCATCCGACTGCGGGACGAGCACGAGCGTTCCCGCACGAGGATCGGTCTGTGCTTCGGCGGTCACGAAGGCGGGGAGCATGCGCGCGTCGCCGGCGTGGACGGCTGCGGGGTTCGGTGCGGCCGCGCCGAGGGCGATGGAGCCGGCAAGCGGGACGACGGCCATGGTCAACGCCAGACCGGAGATGATCGCCGGTGCCGTCGCGGCGCGGCCGAGCGCGTTCAATCCGATGACGGCGGCACCGATGAGACCCGCCCAGTAGAGGCTGAGACCGGCACCCGGCCAGACGGGGATGCTCTGATCGCCGAGCGTCGCGACGGCGATCTGGGCCGCCGCGATGGATGTCGCGAAGCCGAGCAGCGCGGCGACGAGCCCGAACAGCGCCGAGCGCGAGCCGGGCAGGAAGAGCGCGAGCAGGGCGAGCACGGCGAGCGGCGCGAGCAGGATCGGCACGATGATGTCCGCGGTCACGCCGGGCAGCGCGAGCGACTCGACGAGCGCGCCCCAGCCACCGAAGTCGCCGTTGGGAAATCCGAACAGCAGCTGCCAGCTCGAGGCCTGCTCCGCGGGCAGCGGGACGCCGGGGTCTGCGACGAGCGCCAGCCAGTTGCCGCGCAGCTGCTGGTCGAGCAGCAGGGGTGCCGCGAGCACGAGCGCCGGAATCGGGATGCCGATGAAGCGCATGACCGAGCGGCCGCTGAACAGCACGGCGAGGAGCCAGAGCACGAGCAGCGCGGGGGTGAGCGACGGCACGCACGCGGTGATCGCCGCGAAGAGCAGAGCGGATGCCGCAGACGCCGACCAGGAGCGTGCGGCCGCGGCCGCGGCGAAGAACAGCCACGGCAACAGGATGTGCGCGATCATCGGTGCCGGTCGGCCGTCGGCGATCGCGCTGAGGAAGGTCGGTGCGAGCATCCACAGCACGGCGGCCAGCGCCCGCAGTGCCCCGCGGTTGGTGAGCCGGGCGGCGGCCAACCACGCGCCGAGCGCGGCCAACGGCAGTGCGGCGAAGTACAGTGCGAGCAGCAGGGCGGATGGCGACCAGAAGGTGATCGAGCCGAGCACGGCGAGCACGGCGGCGAATGGGTCGGCCGCCCCGACGAAACCGGTTCCGATGTCGCGCCAGCCGTAGCCGATGTTCTGCCAGAGCACTGCTGGGGCGTTCACGGGCAGCAGGCCGCCCCCGGTCAGCGCCGTCGCGCCGAGCAGCGGCGCGAGAATCGCGACGCCGGCGACGGCCGCGACGATCAGCGTCCAGGCTCCCCCGCTGCTGAAGAACGCGAGTTCGTGGCGTGATCCGCGCACCAGGGAGCGCCGCTGTTCGCGCACGAGCGCCCGGCGGCGGCGCACCTCGGCGCTCGGCATCCGCAGCGACGCGATCGATCCCCAGCCCAGGGTGCGCGTGGTCTTCAGCCGGCGCCGGGAGTTCGAGACGCGGATGCCGGAGAACGCCGCGCCGAATGCGGCACCGAACTCGGCGCCGATCGAACCCGGTTCCTTCTGCATCAGGCGCAGGAACGCCCGCACGAAGGCCAGCGGAACGAGCGAGAGCCAGTGCAGCACGAGCGCGGCGGCCGGCGCGTAGACGAGCCTGCGGTGCAGTTGGGCCTGCCGGCGCAGCCTGACCCGCTTGCGACGCTCGCTGCCCTTCTGCGAGCTGCCGGCTCCGGCGATGCCGTCGCCGGCCACGGCCACACGGGCGGCGGGGACGAGCGCGACGCGGTGGCCGGCCAGGCGGGCGCGCACACAGAAGTCGAGCGCGTCATCGACGACGGGCAGGGCGGGGTCGAAACCCGCCAGCGTCTCCCAGAGTCGGTGGCGCACGAGCATGCCGGCGGAGCCGACGGCCAACACATCGCTGAGGCCGTCGTGCTGGGCCTGATCGAGCTCCGCCCCGACGACCGGGACGGTTGCGCCGAAGCGGGTGATCGTCTCGCCGAATTCGCGGATGTAGTCCGCGCGGTCCCAGTCCATCTGCTTGGGTCCGGCGACGGCGACAGACGGCGCGATCTCCAGCGCGTTGACGAGGGCGGCGAGTGCCCCCGGTTCCGGCGCCGTGTCCTGGGCGAGCAGCCAGAGGAACTCGTCGTCGGCTTCCGGCGGCGCGGTGACGCGAACGGCGGTGGCGATGGCATCGCCGAAGCTCAGCTCTTCGCCGGCCGAGATGAGCTGGGTCGGGCCGTAGCCGGCGAGCAGCTGTGCTGTGGCGTCCGTCGACCCGCAATCGACCATGATCACGGAGTCCGGCCGACGCGTCTGCGCCGAGAGGGCCGCCAGAGTTCGAGCGAGATGCTGGGCGCCGTTGCGCGCGATGAGGATGGCGGTTACTCGGGGAGACATATCGGAACCAGCCTAGGTTGCGTGCGCGCCAACGGGCACGAGGCTACAGGCGCGCCGCGAACTAACTTGCGCGCTTGCGAAGCTTGCGACGTTCCCGTTCGGACAGGCCACCCCAGATGCCGAAACGCTCATCGTTGGAGAGCGCGTAATCGAGGCATTCCGAGCGCACCTCGCACGATCCGCAGATCTTCTTGGCGTCCCTGGTCGAGCCGCCCTTCTCCGGGAAGAACGCCTCTGGGTCGGTCTGCGCACAGAGCGAATCCGTCTGCCAGGCCAAGGGGTTGTCCCCGTCGATGTGCTGCCTGACGCCGGGAACACCCAGCCTGACAGGATCGACGAACCAATCCTCGGGTACCCCCGGACGATACTCAGATTCAGCCATATCGTCTCCCACCCTTCTTGTCCACGCACCGGCCCGGCGCGTCCGAACTAATTACACCGTTGTCATTAGGGTGGCGTCAAGTCGCAGATCGTAAACCCTCAACTCAATATCGAGAGTTCACGACGCGCCGGAGTGCACGCATCGGAACTTACGCGGCGGCGCGTCGCGCGTCCCACGCACTCTGCACCATCGCCGAGAGGCTGTGCCGCATCTCCCAGTTCAGGTCGCGCCGCGCCAGCTCGCCCGAGGCGACGATGCGGTCGGGGTCACCGCTGCGGCGGGGCGCGATCTCCGGGGTGAACGGGATGCCGGTGACCGCGGACATGGTGCTCATGATCTCGCCGACCGAGACGCCGTCGCCGCTGCCCAGGTTGTACACGGGCTCGATCGCATCGCCGGCCTGGAGGCGCTCGGCCGCCGCGACGTGCGAACGGGCGAGGTCGGCCACGTGGATGTAGTCGCGCACGCACGTGCCGTCCGGCGTGTTGTAGTCGTCACCGTTGATGCGCGGGGTGCGCCCGTCGAGCAGCGCCTCGAAGACGAGCGGGAAGAGGTTGTGCGGGCTGGTGTCGTAGAGGCCGTCGTGGCCGGAGCCGACGACGTTGAAGTAGCGCAGCGAGGTGTGCGCGAGGCCGGTGGCGATGCCCTCGTCGCGCAGCAGCCACTCGCCGATGAGCTTGCTCTCGCCGTATGGCGATTCCGGGGACTTCGGCGTCGCCTCCGTCACCAGGTCGGTGTCAGGGGTGCCGTACACGGCGGCGCTGGAGGAGAAGACGATGCGGCCGACGCCGGCGTTCTGCATCGCCTGGAGCAGGACCGTTGTCGCGGTGACGTTCTGTTCGTAGGTGTGCAGCGGTCGCTGCACCGAGACACCGGCGTACTTGAAGCCGGCGACGTGGACGACGCCGTCGATGGCGTTCTCGGCGAAGAGACTGGCCAGCAGCTCGGCGTCCAGGATGCTGCCGCGGTAGAACGGCACCTCGGCCGGAACGAAGTCGGCGTGGCCGCTGGAGAGGTCATCGACGATGACGACGTCGATGCCGTCGGCCAGGAATGCCCGCACCACGTGCGAGCCGATGTATCCCGCGCCACCCGTTACCAACCACGCCATTGCTGCCCCATCTCCAGTGAGTTCCGCGGCGCCTGCCGCAGGCCAGCCTCCACTGTATTGCAGCGGCCGTAGCCGTCGCGCCGCATGACGATGACCGTTCGGACGATGGCCCAGATCACGAGGGCCAGGAGAGGAATGAGAATCAACATGGCAGAAAGTCTTGCTCTTGCGTTTTTCTGCCGCGAGTGGCAGCATTGACAGCATTCGTCGAGTTCCTGCCATCTCCGCTTCCCGGGCGCTCGACCCGTTCGACGGAGGGTGACATGCTCAAGAAGGTCGTCTGCATCGCGTTGCCTGGAATGGCGCCATTCGAGTTCGGCGTCGTCTGCGAGGTCTTCGGCATCGACCGCTCCGCCCAGGGCGGCCCGACCTTCGACTTCACGATCGTCGCGGCGGAGCCGGGGCCGATCCGCATGAAGCTCGGCTTCGACATCGTGATCTACAACGATCTGTCCGCCGCCGCCGACGCCGATCTGGTCGTCGTGCCCGCCTACATGGACGCCTCGATCAGTTCGGAGGGCGCCCCGGCCGTGCACCAGGACATCCTCCGGGTCGTGCGGGAGGCCGAGGCGCGCGGCGCCTGGGTGCTCAGCGTCTGCAGCGGCGCATTCGTGCTCGGCGAGGCCGGGCTGTTGGACGGCAGGCGCAGCACGACGCACTGGCTCTATACCGACAAGCTGGCCAAACGTTTCCCTGGCACCACCGTGGACGCCGATGTGCTCTACGTCGAGGACCGCCACGTCGTCACGGGTGCAGGCACCGCCGCCGGAATCGACGCCGCGCTGCACATCGTGCGCAGGGAGCTCGGGGCATCCGCGGCCAACATCATCGCCAGGCGCATGGTCGTGCCCCCGCAGCGCGACGGAGGGCAGTCCCAGTTCATCCAGCTGCCGGCCGCGACGGCGCCGGACGATTCGCTGGCCGTGGTGACCGACTGGATGCTGCAGCACCTCGACCAGGAGCTCACCGTCGACCAGCTCGCCCGCACGGCGCTGATGTCGCCGCGCACCTTCGCCAGGCGCTTCCGGGCAGAACTCGGGACGACGCCGACGGCCTGGCTCAACCGTCAGCGCCTGCTGCGCGCGCAGCAGCTCCTCGAGGAGAGCGAGCTCGGGCTGGAGATCATCGCGGGCGACACCGGCTTCGGCACCGCAGCGGTCATGCGGCACCACTTCGTCAAGGTGCTGCAGACGACGCCGACGGCGTATCGACGCACCTTCGGCTCCCGCGGGAGCGCCCGCGAACTGCTCGAGACGCGCTAGCCGAGAGCCTTTCCGGACGGCTCTGTCAGCCGACCGTGGCGATGAAGAGTGAGCCAGCGCCGGCGACGCCGAGCACGCCCTCCTCCGGTGTGATGAAGACGGACTCGCCGCGGGCGATCTCACTCGCGGAGCTCCCGCCCGTCAGCTGCAGCGTGCCCGCCGTGCAGAGCGCGATCGCCGCACCGCTCAGCGTGATCTCCACCGGCGCATCGGCCTCGGACCGCTCGATCGCGTACAGCACGAAGTCGGTGACATCCGGCCGGTAGACGCGCACGCCGTCGGCCGGGCGCTCCGGCTCCAGCCGCGGCACGGGGACCGGGTCGAAGCGCAGCACCTGCAGCAGCTCGTCGACGTCGATGTGCTTGGGCGTGAAGCCGCCGCGCAGCACGTTGTCGCTGGCCGCCATCAGCTCGACGCCGAGGCCGTCGAGGTACATGTGGATGTTGCCTGCCGGGAGGTAGAGCGCCTCCCCTGCCCGCAGCGTCACCCGGTTCAGCAGCAGCGCGAGAACAATGCTCGGGTCGCCGGGGTAGGCATCGGCGAGCGTGCCGACCGTCGCGAACTCGGCGGCGTAGGGGCTGTCGGCGAGCTCGGCGGATGCCGCGAGCGCCACGACCCGCTCGACCAGCCACTCCACCTCTCCGCTGTCCTCGCCCCGGCCGTCACGCAGCAGCCACTCGACGGCGTCCCGCAGGCCCTCGCGTCCGCGCAGCACCGCCTCCAACGCCTCGAGCGGACTCGGCTGCGGCTCGGCGGTCGCGGCATCCGCCCTGCGCAGCTCAGCGACGAGGTCGAGGGTCTGTGCGAGCTCCCGGAAGCCACAGAGCGCGTCGAAGCGCTCGCTCAGCGCCACGATCAGCTCCGGCTTGTGGAAGGCGTCCTTGTAGTTGCGGTCAGGCGCATCGATGGCGATGCCCGCCTCGTTCTCAAGCGCGAATCCGGCGCTCGCCTGCTCGGGCGACGGGTGCGCCTGAAGCGACAATGGCCCGGCGGCGGCCAGGACCTTGAGCAGGAACGGCAGTCGTTCACCGTGCTCGGCAATGCTCCGCTCCCCCAGCACGCCGACCGGGTCGGCCAGGACGAGCTCAGGCAGGGTCGCGGCGGATCCCGACCCGGCACCGACGATCCGGCTCGGCGATGCTGGATGGGCACCCAGCCAGAGTTCGGCCTCAGGGGTTCCGCTCGCCGCGTGCCCGAGCAACTCGGCGATCGCGGTGCGCGATCCCCAGGCGTAATCGCGCGGGGTGTTGGTGATTGCTACAAACATCGTGGGGTCCCGTCCTGCTGGCTTGAGACCAAACTACCAAGTGCATACACGCCCGGCCGTGCAGCCACCTAAGCTGAGCGGGACATCACCGACAGGCCCCTGGCGACAGGGGTCTCCGTTTGCAATGGAGCGCCGTCATGACCTTCGAGCCCCTCATCTCCGACTTCTACAACTACGAGTCGCTGCTCAGCGAGCAGGAGAAGGAGGCGATCATGGCGCTGCGCAACTACCTCGACTCCGAGGTGCGGCCCATCGTCGGCGGCTACTGGAATCGCGCGGAGTTCCCCACCGAGATCGTGCGGCCGCTGGCCGAGCTCGGCCAGTTCAGCTACGCGTGGGATGAGACCAGGCCGTTCGAGAACTCCGCCGTGTTCCGCGGCTTCCTCGCATTCGAGCTGGCCAGGGTCGATGCATCGGTCGCGACCTTCGTCGGCGTGCAGAACGGGCTGAGCTGCGGCTCAATCTCCGTCTGCGGCTCGCCGGAGCAGCGCGCGGAATGGCTGCCGCGACTGGCATCCGGTGAGATCATCGGCAGCTTCGGCCTGACCGAGCCGCAGAGCGGTTCAGACAGCGCCCAGGGCCTCCGCACCACAGCCAGGCGCGACGGCGACAACTGGGTGCTGAACGGGGCAAAGCGCTGGATCGGCAACGCCACCTTCGCCGACATCACCGTGATCTGGGCGAAGGATGTCGCGGACAACCAGGTCAAGGGCTTCATCGTGCCGACCAGCACGCCCGGGTACACCGCGAGCAAGATCGAGGGCAAGGTCAGCCTCCGCGCCGTGCAGAACGCCGACATCACGCTCGAGGACGTCGTCGTGCCCGAGTCGCTCCGGCTGGCGAACGCCAACTCGTTCAAGGACACGGCGAGCGTGCTCCGGCTGACCCGTGCAGAGGTGGCCTGGGCCGCCGTCGGTGTCGCGGCGGGCGCGTACGAGGCCGCCGTCGCCTACTCGAAGGAGCGGATGCAGTTCGGCAAGCCGATCGGCGCCCACCAGCTGGTGCAGGACATGCTGGCGAAGAGCCTCGGCAACATCACGGCGTCGCTCGGCATGGTCGTGCGGGTGTCGGAGATGCTCGACCGCGGCGAGCAGCGCGACGAGCACTCCGCCCTCGCCAAGGCCTTCACGACGGCCCGTATGCGGGAGACCGTTGCCTGGTGCCGCGAACTCTTCGGCGGCAACGGCATCGTCATCGACTACGACATCGCCCGCTTCTTCGCCGATGCCGAGGCGCTGTACTCGTACGAGGGCACGCGCGAGATGAACACCCTCATCGTCGGGCGCAGCATCACCGGGCAGGCGGCATTCGTCTGAGATCGCACGTGCGGCGGTGGGGCGGCCGTGCTGCGCGGTCCGAGTTCGATAGCCTTGGAGCATGAAGCCGGTCCGTAGCCGTTTTGCCGTGCGCGCACTGGCCTCCCTGCTGCTGTTCACGGCCATCGCAGGCCAGTTCTGGCGCAACCTCCTGAGCTGGTGGGGCTGGGGAGCACTCGCCGTGCTGCTCGTCGTCGCCTGCGTCATCGCGCTGATCCGGCTGCGCCCAGAGTGGTCGTGGCGTCGGATGCCGAAGAGCCTCTGGCTCTTCGTCGGCCTCTCCGTGCTGTCGCTCGTGTGGTCGTTCTACCCCGGCGCGACCGCCGTCGGGCTCGCGGCCCTGCTCACGACGACCGTCGCAGCACTCTTCCTCGGGCTGTGCCTGAGCTGGGTCGAGTTCCTGCGCACGCTGGGCGTCGCGCTGCGCTGGGTGCTCGGGCTCTCGATCCTGTTCGAGATCTACGTCGCCGGCGTCGTCGGCGGCCCGGTCCTGCCCTTCTTCACCGACTACGAGGGCAAGGTCCCCGCCGCCTTCTACTGGTCTCGCGGCCTGCTCTTCGACGGGGGCCCGATCGAGGGCATCGTCGCCAACCGCAATCTGCTCGCGGCGGCCGCGCTGCTCGCGCTCATCGTGTTCGGAGCCCAACTGGCCGCTCGCACTGTGCGCAGGGGGCCCGGCATCTTCTGGCTGGCAACGGCCGTCGTCACGCTCGCCCTCACCCGCTCGGCCACCGTGATGATCGCCGTCGTCGTCGTCGCGATCGCGCTCGGCTTCGCGCTCTGGGCCCGCAGGGTCGGGCCGGAGGGGCGGCGACCCGTCTACCTCACCGCCGCGGGCCTGCTCCTGCTCGGCGGGGTGCTGCTCGTGTCCCTCTGGGGCCAGCTCTTGGCCCTGTTCGGCAAGAGCGAAGACCTGACCGGCCGCTTCGACATCTGGGCATCGGTCACCGTTCTTGCAGCCGAGCGTCCCGTCGCCGGCTGGGGCTGGGTCGGCTACTGGGTGCCGTGGGTCGAGCCGTTCGAGGGTCTTGCCGTGCGCAAGGGCGTCACCTATCTGCAGGCGCACAACGCCTGGCTCGACGTCTGGATGCAGCTCGGCGTGATCGGCGTCGTGCTGTTCGCGGCGCTCGTGATCGGAACGCTCTGGCGCAGCTGGTTCCTGGCGGTCGACCGCCCGCGGGACGCCCTGGACGACAACCGGCCCTATGCGGCATCCGCCCTCGTGCCGTTCCTGCTCATGGTCGCCTTCATCGTGCAGAGCGTCGCGGAGAGCCGGATCCTGATCGAGAGCGGCTGGATGCTGCTCGTCGCGCTCGCCCTCATCACCAAACGCAATCTCGGCCGCGTCGAGACGATGCCCTGACGCATGGATGCCGCACGACACCCCGTGTTCCCGCCCGCCGTCGCCCACCTCTTCGGCTCGGCCCGCTTCGCCTCCGCCCTGACGCTGTGCATCCTCGGCGCCGCCTTCAGCACGCACCTGTTGCGGGCGACGATGGGGTGGCCGGGGCTGCTCGCCATCCTCGTCGCGCTCGTCGCGCTCGCCACCCTCTCGCTCCTCGCCCGCAGGCAGGCGATCGACTGGTACGGCCTGCCGCCGATCACCCTGCTCGTCTTCCTCGGCTGGGCCATCATCTCGGTGTTCTGGAGCACGACGACGGTGCTGAGCGGAGCCCGGGTGCTCTACCTGCTGCTCTTCACGGCGCTCGGCGTCTATCTGACGCTCGTGCGCGACACCATCCAGCTCGTGCGCGGCCTCGGCGACGTGCTGCGCGTCCTGCTCGGCGTCTCCCTCGCGCTCGAGGTGCTCTCCGGTGTCCTCCTCGACCTGCCGATCGCCTTCCTCGACATCCAGGGCAACCTGACATCGCTCGGGCCGCTGCAGGGCATCTTCGGCAGCCGCAACCAGCTCGGCCTGATCGCGCTGATCGCGCTGATCACCTTCTCCATCGAGTTCATGACGCGGTCGGTGCCGCGGATGCTCGGCGCATTCTCGATCGGGCTCGCGACGCTCTGCGTGCTGCTCTCCGGCTCCCCCGTGACCATGGGCGCATTCATCGTCGTCGTCCTCGCCGCGCTGGCGCTCGCCGGCATCCGCCGGGTGCCGAGCGCGACGCGGATGTACTGGCAGCTCGGCCTGCTCGCCATCGTGGCGATCACCGCAGCCGTGCTCTGGCTGACGCGCTCCAGGATCCTCGAGCTGCTCAACGCCGGAAGCGAATTCGAGGTGCGCATCGCCGTCTGGCGCGAGATCGTGCGTTACTCGCAGATGAACACGCTGCAGGGTTGGGGCTGGGTGGGTGCATGGCCGCCGATCGAGCCCCCGTACATCTGGATCAACCTCGCCACCCGCGGCACTCAGAGTTCGGCGCTCAGCGCCTTCTACGACGTGTACTTCCAGCTCGGCATCGTCGGCGTCATCAGCTTCAGTGCGCTCATCGGCTTCGCGCTCGTGCGCTCGTGGCTGCTCGCCAGCGAGAAGCGCAGCTCCGTCTACGTCTGGCCCGCACTCATCGTTGTCGCGCTCACCGTCACCTCCTTCGCCGAGAGCACGGTGCTCGGAGAATACGGCTGGATGCTGCTCATCGTCTGCGCCATCAAGGCCTCGCAGAGCATGAGCTGGCGCGACGCCCTGCGTCGGCACGAGCCGGAGCCGGTTCCGGAGGAATAATCACCGAGAAGTGCTTCGGTGAGCTACGTTCAATTCGTGGGAGTTGCTGGAGACGGCGTCGCTGATGCGCACCGCCCGCGGACCAAGCGGGTCGTGCTGATCGTGTTGCTCGCGGTCGTGCTTCTCGCACTGGCCGCCTCCGGGTGGCTCGCGATGCGGGTGCTGAACGCGAAGTCGGCACTCGAACAGGCAGAAGTGCTGATGCGCACCGTCGCTGCCCAGCTGGCCGACGGAGACCGGTCAGGCCTACCCGCGGCATCCGAGGAGCTCAGCGCACTGACCGCGATGGCGCTCGAACAGACGCAAGACCCCATCTGGAGCGCGGCCGAGGCCGTGCCGATGCTTGGCGCGAACCTCGGCGCGGTCCGCGCGATCGCCGAGTCTGCCGAGCTGATCGCACGGGATGCCGTTGCACCGCTTGCCGCCGCGGCCGACACCCTCACGCTCGACGTCATCAAACCCGTCAACGGCCGGATCAATATGGAGTCTGTCCGCCACCTCGCAGACATCGCGGGCCCGGCAGCGGCAGCGATCCGCTCCGCAGCGCGGACCATCGACGCCGTCGACTTCGATCAGACGCTGCCGCCGCTCTCGGCTGCCGGTCGCAGTCTCGCCGAACAGCTGGCCGGAGCGTTGCCGGTCGTCGACGAGCTCGACACGGCGCTGCAGCTCGCGCCAGACATGCTCGGTTCTTCTGGACCGCGCAGCTATGTTCTCGTGTTCCAGAATCTGGCCGAGTCGACCGCACTCGGTGGCACGGCCGCCGCTCTGACGGAGCTGACGATCGACGACGGCGTCATCTCCATCGGCAGGCAGGCATCCAGCCAGTCGTTCGGGCGAGACCTCAACGTGCCTGTGCTCCCCGTCGATCCCGGCGTGGCCGCCGTGTTCAACCCCTACATGTACGCAACGCTCAACCTGGCGACCAGCCGCCCCGACTTTCCGACCGCGGCCCAGCTCGCCGCCGCGTTCTGGTCACGCGACATCGGGGGCGCACCAGACGGAGTCATCGCGGTCGACCCTGTGGCTCTCTCGTACATCTTGAAGGCGACGGGCCCCGTCGCGCTCAGCAGCGGTGATCAGCTGAGCGGGGAGAACGCCGTCGCACTCCTCCTGAACGGGATCTACCTGCGCTACCCGGGCGAAGACGGCCCCGACCTGACGGACGCATTCTTCGCGGAGGCCGCGCGTGCGGTGTTCACCGCGCTGACTCAGTCCACCGGCGACACCGCCGCGCTGGCATCCGCGGTCACACGGGGCGTCGACGAGCACCGGATCATGATGTGGAGCGCACACCCCGAGGAACAGGCCGCGCTTGCACGCACGCCGTTGGCCGGCATCCTGCCAAGCGACAACACGGCGGAGAGCGTGACCGGGGTCTTCTTCCGCGACATGTCGGTATCGAAGGTCGACTTCTATCTGCAGACGGCTGCAACCCTGACGAGCGACGCGTGCACTGCTGCTTCTCCGACGTTCACGACCGATGTTGAACTGCATTCGATGCTCACCCAAGAACAGGCGGACGCTTTGCCGCCGTTCGTTGCCAGCGGAGTGTGGAGGGGCGAGAAGTTCAAGACTCAAGTCTTCGTTTACGGGCCGCCGGGAACGACGCTGACCGGTGCGACGATCACGCTCGGCGGCGATGCCGAGACGTTCGTGGGCGATGCCGGCACCGACCTCGGTCGCCCCGTCGCGACATACTGGGTGATGCTGAGCCCTGGTGAGACGGTGGGGCTGCGCGCGACGTTCGCAGGGCCAGAAGGTGTCTACGGCCCTCCGGGCCTCCGCACGACCCCGATGCTCAACGCGACGACGACCACCGTCAACGCCGAGGGTTGCCCTGCGGGATAGTCCAGTCGCCTGTCGGTTCGGCCGGCGACGCCCCGTCTGGGCTGTGCCTCAGCAAGTTCCCATTGCGCATACGCTACGGTTCGTACGGTGATCGAAACAACTCGTGGTCGAGGCCGGCGCGCTCGTTCCCGTGCAGACGCGTCCAACGCTCCAGCGAACCGCACGGTGCGGACATCGGATGCCGTCCGTCATGCGCGCCGCCAGCGCGGCGCAGCAGGCAGGACCGTTCTCATCGCGACCGCGGGAGTTCTCGTCTTGTTCGTCGCCGGCGGTGCCTGGTTGGCCACGAAGGCCCTCACTGCGAAGGATGCTCTGGAAGAAGCCCAAGGCCTCGTCGGAACGGTCAAGGACCAGGCCGGCAGCTTGGATTTCAACGGGATCGGGCAGACGGCCGAACGACTGTCAGTACTCACAGACACCGCCGTACAGCAGACGGCCGATCCGGTGTGGCGCGCAGCCGAATACATCCCGGTCGCCGGAGCCAATCTGAAGGCTGTTCGACAGCTCGCCGAGTCGGTCGACTCGCTCGCCACCGACACGATTGCGCCGCTGGCCGCCGTCGCGTCTGGGCTCAGCGTCGAGGCGCTCAAGCCCGTCGACGGCAAGGTGAACCTTGAGCCGATCGTGCAGTTGAGCAATGCCATCGGGCCGGCGTCGGCCGCGTTCCGCCAGGCCAGGGCAGACGTTGCATCGATCGAGTTCGACGGCACCGTCAGTCAGGTGAGTGCCGCCGGCGACAAGCTGAACGGCATGCTCACCACCGCCGAGCCCCTGATCGACCAGGTTGAAGCGGTCTTGACAGTGGCTCCGGGCATGCTCGGTGCAGACGGCCCGCGCAGGTACGTCCTGATCTTTGAGAACTTGGCGGAGACGACGGCGCTCGGGGGCACGGCCGCCGCACTGTCTGAGGTGACGCTCGACAACGGCGCGATCAGCATCACACGGCAGGCGTCAAGCCAGGACTTCCCGTGGCGGGTGGACAACCCCGTGATTCCGATCGACCCCGCGGTGTCCGCGGTGTTCAACGGCAACATGTATCTGATGTTGAACCTGGCCACGAGCCGACCCGATTTCCCCACCGCCGCCCAGATCACCTCCGCCTTCTGGGAGCAGGACATCGGCGGTGTCCCTGACGGCGTGATCTCAATCGACCCCGTGGCACTTTCCCACATCCTGGGCGCAACCGGACCAGTGTCGCTGAGCACCGGCGACCAGCTCAGCGCGGACAACGCCGTGGCGCTTCTTCTCAACGAGATCTACTTCCGATACCAGGGAGAAGATGGCCCCGATCAGACTGACGCCTTCTTCGAGGAGGCCGCAAAGACCTTGTTCGGCGCGCTGACAAGTTCCAGCGCGGATCCGAAGGCGCTCGTTGAGTCACTCATGAAGGGCGTCAAGGAGCACCGGATCATGGCCTGGAGCGCGCACCCGGAGGAACAAGCCGTGCTCGCGACTTCGCCGGTCGCCGGCGTCCTGCCGACGACGAATGAAGAGAACTCGACAACCGGGGTCTTCTTCCGCGACATGTCCGTGTCGAAGATGGATTTCTACCTGAAAACCGCGGCGACGCTGACGACCGACGTCTGCACCGCGGCGACGCCCACCTTCACGACGACCGTGGATCTGCATTCGGATCTCACCGAGGAGTTGGCCGACGAGCTCCCGGCCTACGTGGCGAGCGGCGTCTGGAAGGGCGAGAAGTTCAAGACCCAGGTTTTCATCTACGGCCCGCCGGGCACCACACTGCTGGAGAACTCCGTCATCGGGGGCGGGGATGACGAGACATTCGTCGACGCGCCCCAAAGCGACCTCGGGCGGCCGGTGTCCACGTTCTGGGTGATGCTGAAGCCCGGCGAGACCAAGTCGGTCACCGCAACCTTCACCGGCGCGGCCGGAGAGTACGGGTCCCCGGCGCTCTGGCCGACCCCGATGCTGAACCCGACAACGACCACGGTCAACGCCGCGGGATGTCAGGCGAAGTAGTTCGCGCTCCGTCGGGTCAGGCCGTGGTGACGCGCTCGCGAAGCGCGACGCGGATGCGCACCAGGTGCCATGCGATGCCGACGATCGGCCCGACGGACAGCGCCAAGGATGCCCGGAATTCCAGCGGCAGCGGCACAAAGAGCACGGCGAGAGCGACGACGGAGGCGATCACCCAGCCGAGCGCGTAGTCACGGTGCTTGTCTAACGCGAGCAGGGCCGGACCGGTGACACAGAGCATTCCGATGAACCCGGATGAGACGACGAGCGGCACCAGTGCTGCCGTCGACAGGTTCAGGTCCGGCCGCACGAACGTCACAAGTGCCCAGTATCCCCAGAGCCACGTGACGACGGCGAGAACGGCCATGGTGGCTGCGATCGCTCCCATCGCCTTGAGCATGAATGCCCAGAGTGCGTCACGGTCGTTCGTGAAGCGGGTGACCAGATAGCTCTGCAGCGCCATCATCGGAACCAGAATGGGCGCGCGCGTCAGCGTGATTGCAAAGATCAGCGCTCCGAGGGTCTCCTCCTCGCCACTCTGTGCGTAGAACGCGAGCACCAGCGGGAAGCCGTTGATCAGGACTGCCGTCGCAGAGGCAGCGATCACGGTGTGCATGGAGTTCCTCGCGAGCGTGCGGTATCCGAACGGCGAGTGCCCAAGGCGGCGCAACACCCGCGGCGCGCAACAGAAGACGATGGTGATCGCGAGAGGGAACGGCAGCACGATCGCCCATGCGAACATGGTCGGGTCGCCGGTCACGGAAAGCACGAGCGACACAGCCAACAAACGGATGAGTGCGTCGAGCAAGATGACGGCGGCCAGCAGCTTCCAGCGCTGCGCTCCCGCCATGGCCCCGCTCATCGTCGCGACGACGGCGTTGGCTGCCGAGCCGACCGCGACCTGCACGGCCAGGGCGGAGTTCTCCTCCCCCAGCGAGCCCGGGGCCCAGAGCGGGCTGGTTGCCAGCACGATGACCCCGACGATCACGCCGGCCCCTGCACCGAAGAGCCACAGCGAGCTCCGGCGCACCGGCCTCGCCGCCGACCGCAGCGCCTCAGCTGTGGCTCTGGTCGTCTCCTGTTGCAGGCCAAAGAGTACGCCGACCACGAGGAAGAGTGCCGACCAGAACACACCGAACACGACGTAGTCGGCTTGGCCGAGCACCCGGATCGCGTTCCACATCACGAGGTATCCGGCGACACCGGCCACGAGCGTGGCTGCGAGCATCCACTTCACATCGCCGCCCGGCCCGAGGCCTGACGCCTCCGGCACGTCCGGAAGCGCGGCGTCCGCTGCCTCGTGATCGCGCACGGTGTCTCCTTCTGCTGCCACGTTCAGCGGATCCCTTCGATTGCTCTGCGGGCGATTGCTAGGCTGGATGGACGCTCCGGCGCCTGTGCAGAGCCCTGCCCGCCGCGTCTGCAGCGTTTCGCTCGACCTACCGTCGGGCACCGACCAAGCACCGTGTGCAGAAGAGTTCCCCAATTATGTCATCTCCCTCATCCGCCACCGCCGTGAGCATCGACATCGTCATGCCGTTCTACGGCAGCTTCGATCTGCTGCGCGCCGCCGTGTTGAGCGTGCAGGCGCAGACCGATCCGGACTGGCGGCTGACGATCGTCGATGACAGGTACCCCGATCCGGAGCCGATGGCGTGGGCGCGAACGCTCAACGATCCGCGCATCACCGTCGTGGAGAACGCTCACAACCTCGGCGTCAGCGGCAACTTCACGCGCAGTGTGGAGCTCGCCGACGCCGACTTCGCCATGATCATCGGCTGCGACGACATCCTCTTGCCCACTTACATCAGCAGGATGCGTGAGCTCGCTGCGCGCTTCCCCGATGCCGCCTATCTGCAGCCGGGCGTGGAGGTGATCGACGCGGACGGAACCGTTGTGCTCCCCCTCGCCGACCGTGTCAAAGGCTATTACCGGCCTACGGTCTCTGGGCCACGATCGTTGAGCGGAGAGACGCTCGCCACGAGCCTCCTGCGCGGAAACTGGACCTACTTCCCCTCCATCCTCTGGCGTACGGAGGTGCTGAAGAAGCACGGCTTCCGTTCCGACCTCGACGTGGTGCTCGACCTTGCCCTGCAGATCGAGATCGTCACAGACGGTGGCATCCTCGTCCTCGACACCGTGCCCACCTTCCGTTACCGGCGACACCAGGCCAGTGTTTCGTCGTGGAAGGCCAGCGACGGGAGCCGCTTCCGTGAGGAGCAGCGCTACTTCCTTGAGGCCGCAGCGGCGATGCGTGAGCTCGGCTGGCGCCGCGCGGCGGGTGCAGCCACCCGCCACGTCACCAGCAGACTCAACGCCGTGACCCGGCTGCCGTCAGCGCTCTCTGCGCGCGACCGTTCTGGCATCCGCAGCCTGCTCGGCCATGCTCTGAGCATGCGCACCTCACCGCGGAATCAGCTCTGAGCAAGCGCGGAGTTCACGATTGCTAGGATCAAGCTCATGTCTGAACGCCTGAACCGAACCCTCATCGTCATGCCGGCGTTCAACGAGGAAGAGGCCGTCGGTGCTGTGGTGCGCGAAGTGCTGCAGACGCTTCCGGGCGTTCACTGCCTCGTCGTCAACGATGGATCGCGAGATGAAACGACGGCGCGTGCCAGGGAGGCCGGAGCCACGGTCGCCGAGCTTCCGTTCAACCTCGGCGTCGGCGGCGCGATGCGCCTCGGGTTCCGCTACGCGCTTGAGCACGGCTTCGATAACGTCGTGCAGCTCGATTCCGACGGCCAACACGACCCGCGGAGCGTTCCCGCGCTACTTGCGGCACTCGACAACGCAGATCTGGTGATCGGTGCACGATTCGCAGGCGAGGGCGACTACGAGGTGCGCGGCCCGCGCAAGTGGGCGATGCGTTTCCTCGCCTCAACGCTCAGTCGCACGGCGCACACCACGCTGACAGACACCACGTCCGGCTTCAAGGCGATGGGCCCACGCACCGTCGCGCTCTTCGCGCAGCACTACCCGGCCGAGTACCTCGGCGACACGATCGAGGCGCTGGTCATCGCGGCCCGTGCCGGCTGCGTCATCACCCAGATACCGGTGTCGATGCGCCCAAGGGCTGGCGGCAAGCCGTCGCACAACCCGTTCAAGGCAGCGGCCTACCTCGGCCGCGCGTTCCTTGCCCTCGGCTTCGCCCTGATCAGACCACCATCGAACATTCGACACGAGGCCGCAACAGCATGAGCGTCACCACATACATCCTCGGCATCGTGGCCGCACTGTTCACGCTTGCCGTCGTCATCGAGATGCTGCGACGCCGGAGTCTGCGTGAGCGTCACGCCGTCTGGTGGCTGATTGCCGGATTGCTCGCGCTTCTGATCGGCATCTTCCCCGGGATCCTCGAGTGGGCGGCGACACTCGTCGGCGTCGATGCCCCGACGAACCTCATCTTCTTCGTCAGCATCGCGATCCTCGTCCTTGTCTGCGTCCAGCACAGCGCAGAGCTCACGACTCTCGAGTCAAAGACTCGCGCGCTGGCCGAGGAGGCCACCCTGCATGATCTGCGCTTGCGCCAGCTTGAAGCTCTCGCCGATGCGGCGCAGGGGCGCAGCAAGTAGCATCACTCACTCGCCGGGTGGTGGAACGCACGCTGCGCTACACAGCGGGAGTTTCCTCCGTCATTCGCACGGTGATCTCGGCGTCGGTGCAGGCCGTCAGGAGTTCGTCCTCGAGCGCGGGGTCGGCCGTCTCGATCACAACCGGGCCGTTCCAGTCTCGCGCGGCGGCACAAAGCTGTCCGACATCGTCGGCGTCCAGCGTGTACGAGTGGTCACGGATCGGATCGGCACTCGAGTCCGCCTGGAGTTGCAGCAGCCAGCCGTTCACGAAGGCGTCTTCACCGGGGGCGCCGAGTCGCGCAACAATCGTCTTGCTGCCGTCATCCGCGATGCGGAACAGTCGGTCGCTGCGCACGGTATCAGCTCCGCGGGCCTCTGACAGTGCAACCTTATTGAGCGGGAGTGCGCTGCCGAGTCCGGCTGGCAACGGAACGGCTCGCAGGCTCGAGACGGTCACGACCAGGCAGGCCAGGACGATCGCTGCACCCAGCAGCCCGCGGGCCTGTGCATGGCCGAGCCACTCGAGAATGATGGCGGCGAGCAACACCGTGACGAAGATGCACAGCAGCCACGCCAGTTTCACAGGGTAGTAGCCCCACAGACTGGCGACACCCATACGCTGGACGAGCAGGTAGGCGAGTGCGATACCACCCGTGAGCAACACGACAACGACCCCGGCGAATTCGTGGCGACGGCCCATGCCGACCGCCGTCACAACAGCCAGGGTGAACAGCACCATCGCCGCCGTGGCAACAGAGTTCGCCGTGATCAGAGGGGTAGCCCCGTCTGCACTCAGTGCGGCGCCGTCTTTGGCGAGGTCGGGGAGCGTGACGATCAGCACATAGGCGGGCAGTTGCAGAGCGGCGCACCACCACAACGCGGCGACGCGGCCACGGAGAGCGATGAAGAGCCTCCACCGCGTCAACACGCCGACTGCGGCGAGCCCGATGGGCAGCGCGGCGAGCGGCGCCCACGCCGCGAGCATCAGTGTCGTCGTCAGAAGCAGAATCGCGCTGGCCATCACCGGTCGCGCCGGCAGTTCTTTCCATGTCAGCCACGCGACGAAGAGCAGCGAGACGGCTGCCATCACATTGAGGAATCCGAACTCGATCATCGAGCCCGTGGCGTACCAGCTGAGCGGAATCGCTGAGCCCAGGAGGCCGGCCGCGAAACGCAGAGCCCTCCGCCTCGCCGGCACGGCACGTGCGACGATCAGGCCGGCCAGAGCGGCGGCGAGCAAGGTGAGCAGAATCCACAGTTCAGCCTGTCGCGCGACGTCATGCCTGAGCATCTCGGGCGCTGCGGATCGTCCCGGCGCGATCCAGCTGGCAACGAGGGCGTTCATCAACGGAGAAGGATTGGCGTGTGCGGTGCCGACGATGCCGCCGTCACCGAGGATGAATCGGCCGGCGACGGTGTTCCAGACCATGTCGTTGTTCATGGCCCACGCGTAACCGGGTTGCCCGAGTAGGAACGCGCCGAACACCATCGCCCCGCTCAGCAGCGGCAGCGTCAGCGCCGCGGCCGCCGTGAGTCGCTGGGACCTGTCTGGCACGGCCAGCGCATTCGCGGGTGTGCGGATGAGGAGCACCAGAAGCCCGATGCCCGCGAGCACGAGCGCCGCGATCCCAGCCACCCCGTAGTCCCAGCCGACCAGGGGAAGTGTTCGACTGAGGATCGTGTGCCCACCGAGCAGCAGCACCAGTGCGGATGCCGCGCTCAAAGCCCATGAGAAGGAGCGTGCCAGCGCCCAGCTGCCGAGCAGGAGCACGGTGAGCACAAGGAGCGCCGGACTGCCGCCCGCCGCAGCGACGGCGCTTCCGACGGTGAGCAGGGCGGCGCCGACACCAACGGCGATGCGCTGGCCAGGTAGCCGGGGCACCCGCACCGTTCGCCTGGGGCGCGGCGGAGCCTGAACCGGCGGGATGACCACATCGAGCGGGTCGACTTCGCTCGGTTTGGGCTCATGCGGGCCTGAGTCAATCGCGGTCGTCACCGGGCAATTCTAATCACTCGCACCTGTGCGTCCGCGCCGCAGGCTCCGGCGCGCTGCGCACGGGTAGATCTGTACAGTGGAGCGGGGGCAATCGCCGCCGCCGAATCTGATTACCGTGTAGAGGCTCCGACAATGCCCCATCCCGCCATGCCAGCCGCGCGCCAGGTAGCGCCCTCTGGCCGTATGCCACGCCCTCGAACGCTGTTCTGGGTGAGTTGGCTGCTCGCGAGCCTGCTCAGCATCGCCTGGGCGATCGCGACGCCGATCTCGGCGTCGCCGGATGAGCCAGCGCACATGGTGAAAGCGGCATCAGTTGTGCGGGGACAGCTCGTCGGAGAACCCTCCGCTCTCGGCCATGTCGTGCAGGTTCCGGCGTATGTCGCCGCGACACACGCGGAGACCTGCTTCGCGTTCCACCCGGCGGTGACCGCAGACTGCGTCGACGCCCTCGCCGGCGACGGCAACGCGCTCGTCGACTCCACGACGACTGCCGGCCTGTACAACCCCGTGTATTACGTTCTGGTCGGCTGGCCAAGCCTGATCTTCCAGAACGAGGCGGGACTGTACGCGATGCGGGCTGTGAGCGCCGTGTTGTTCTCCCTTTTCCTCGCTCTCACCGTGCTCACGGTGTCTGGGTGGCGTCGTCCGGCCCTCCCGCTGGCCGCACTCGCGATCGCGGTCCCGCCGATGCTCATCTTCCTCGGAGGCTCCGTCAACCCGAACGCCGTCGAAACCACTGCGACGCTGGCGGCGTTCGCCGGCATGCTCGGCGTCGCGCTACATCCCTCTCGTTCACTTCTCGTGCAGCGGAGCATGATCGTGTTGGCCGGCAGCGCAATGGCGGCGAACACCCGCGGTCTCTCACCGCTCTGGGTGTTGCTCGCCATCGCCATCCCCTTGCTTCTGATCGGCTGGAGCGGCATCCGGGAGCTCCTGCGCCGTCGCCCGGTGCAATGGGCGATCGCAGGCACCGCGGCCGCGGCCCTCTTCGCGCTGTCGTGGTTGTTTGGCAGCAGCTCGTTGACAGCCGCCGTCGAACAGGAAGACAACTTTCAGACCTTCCCCGGGGTCGGCACCCACCCGCTCGCCGGTTTCGTGATGACCCTGCGCGAGACCTTCGGCTATGCGCAGGGCATGATCGGCAACTTCGGCTGGCTCGACACCCCCGCGCCACTCGGCACCTACGCACTCTGGGCAGCGCTCAGCGGGGCAATCGTGCTCGCGGCTTTCTCGATACTCCGCGGCCGCTCGGCCCTGTTCGCCGCCGTCCTCACGGCGTGCTTCGTGTTCCTGCCCCCCATCATCCAGGGCATCTACATCACCGCGGGCGGGCTCATCTGGCAGGGCAGGTACAACCTTCCACTCTTTGCCATCGCCGTGCTCGGCATCGTTGCGGTGCTGTCATCCGCGCGCAACACTGCATCCCCCGTCGAGGAACGGCCTCAGACCCGCAGTGCCTTCAACCGGCTCACGCTCCTCGTGTGGGCGCTGTGGGCCGCCGCGCAGTTCGCGTGCTTCGCCGAGGCATTGCGGCGCTACGCGGTCGGCTCAACCGGCTCGTGGAAGAAGCTGGTACTCGATCCGGAGTGGGCGCCACCCGGAGGGACAGCGCTCTGGCTGACGGCTAGCGCCCTGCTGCTCGGATCCACCGCCTGGCTCGCGTGGACGGCCGGGCGCCGTCTGGACGCCAACTCACCCGTTGTGGCAGCGACAGAGACCATCCGGGCCGACAAGCTCCGGGCCGGATGAGTCTCAGGCCGGCTGAAAGAGGTCGCGCACCACGTCGGTCATGCCTTGGCTGGCGTAGCGGCTGTAAGCGCCGCTGCTGAGCAGCCGGATGACGCCGGAGATGCGCATCCAGCGCCGAGGCGGGAGCGCCGCCCTGGCACCTTCGAAGGCGCTCTTCTGCTCGGCGGCGAGGCGGTCGGCCGCGCTGAATCCGGATTCCGAGAGTTTTGCGGCGAGGAGCGCTGAGCGTTGCGCCAGCTCGCGATTGCGTGAGCCGCGCGGCTGAAGCACCCGGCGCACCTTGTTCCCGAGCGTCGGAGTCCTGACCCCGATCTGATTGCTTCCGTGTTGACGGTAGTCGACGACGGGTTGTTCGAGCAGCGTGATCTGCCCGCGCGCGGCAGCCATGATCGCGAGCCATTCGTCGTGCACCCACTCTGCCGGGAACGGAAGGGCGGTCGCCAACAGCTCCCGTCGGAACACGACGGTCGCACCCGTCACCAGATTGCGCCGCAGCAGTGTCCCGAATGGATGCCGGCGCAGCTCGTCGCGCGTGTGCTCGGTCACCTCGAGCGTCTCGAGGAGCGTCGCCCCGAGCGGGTCTCCTCCGGCATCGACGAGGCGCGCATCGGCGGCGAGCAACAGCAACTCCGGGTTGGCATCGAATTCGGCCAGCTGAAGCTGGAGCCGCCCGGGAAGCCACCGGTCGTCCTGGTCACTCAACGCGATCAGCTCGGAGCGGCACGCCGCGACGGCCCGCTCGAAGTTCTTGGTGACACCGTTGCCGCCGGCACCGTCGAGCACACGTACCTCGATCGTCGACCCTGCGGCGCGCAGCGCCTGTGCGAAAGCCGCGACACGCTCCAGGGTGTCATCGCGCGAGCCGTCATCGGCAACGACGATCTCTGCGACGAGCTGGCCCTGTTCAGCTATGCTCCACAGTTGCTCGTCGATGTACGCTGCGCCGTTGAATGTGCACAGGGCAACTGAGACTCGCGCCGTCAGCATGGTCACCTGAAACGTCGACCGAGGCGGCTCTTGACCTTCTTCACCACGACCTGGGGCCCTCCCGTGCGCATGTAGTGCACGAAGAGCCCAACGTCGTGACGGAAGCCGTGCTTGCGCGTGCGCGGCGCGACGCGGCGCTCAGCGGCGCCGGATGACGCGCGCACAGCCCCGCTGGCGACGAGGTCGGCGGCATGGCTCGGCGCGGCGACGAAGTCGACCAGCGGCGCGAGCACGCTCGCCCACTCGTACTGCTTCCGCACCCGGCCGATGTTGCGGCGCGTGCTGGCGGCGAACTTCTCGTCGAAGAGCACCTTCTCCAGCGCGTCGGCCAGGGCGATCTCGTCGGTCGGCGGCACGACGACGCCGAGCTTCTCCGAGGCGATCAGCTCGGCGAAGTGGTCGCCCTCCGTCACCACCATCGGCAGCGAGGCCCAGAGGTAGTCGAGGATGCGGGTGCGGAAGGAGAAGGTGGTCTCGACGTGGGCGTAGTGCGTGGAGACGCCGGCATCCGCCTCGCCGAGGTAGTTGTGCCGCTCGGCGTAGTCCACCCAGGAGTCGTTGAAGAACACGGCCGTGTCCAGTACCCCGAGCTCCTTGGCCAGCGCCCGGGACTCCGCGACGATGCCCATCTCCGGCACGCCGGGGTGCGGGTGCTTGGTGCCCTGGAAGAACAGCCGCACATTATCGTGCGTCTCGCTGAGGCGGGCCACGGCCCGGATCAGCGTCTTCGGGTCGAACCAGTTGTACAGCCCGCCGCTCCAGAGCAGCACCTTGTCGTCGGCGCCGATGCCCGGCAGCACGCCCTTGAGGACCGGCTTGGTCGGTGCGGGGAACACCGGGTTCAGGCCGAACGGGACCACGCTGATCAGCTTGGTCAGGTCGGGGTCGTCCGCGTAGTTGGCCGGGTTGATCCGGCCGAGGGCGGCCAGCTGGCCGAGGTAGAAGTGGCGCTGGCGCTCGGAGGCGCAGAGGAAGAAGTCGCCGCGGAGCAGCTGCTCGTTGAGCACCTCGGTGGCGTCGACGACCTGCTTCTCCCACTGCACGGCGCCCTGCTCGCGTCCCTGCTCGAGCTGTTCGAGGTGCATCGGGTCGTAGATGTCGGCGACGATGATCTTGTCGCTCTTGCGCAGCGACTCGAACAGCGCCATCGCCAGGCCCTGGAACACGATGACGTCGGACTCACGCTCGAGCTTGCGCATCGCCTTGTCGTCGCCCGGGCGCACGTGCGCGATGGAGAACGGGGCGGCCATGTCCTCGGCGCCGGCAAGGGTGACCAGGGTGACCAGGTTGTCCTTGGAGAGCGCCTCGGCCATGTTCCAGGCCCTGATCGCGGGGCCGGCCATCTTGGCGCCGAGCGGGTCGCCGGTGATGATCAGCACGCGGTTGACCTGCGGCGCCTGGGTCACGGCGAAGGCGTTGACGAGGTTGTCGTAGCCCTCGAGGTAGTGGTCGTTCTGGAACGAGGGCGCGTCGGTGTCGCCGAACAGCGTCCACAGCCGGTTGTCGCTGACGACGCGCGAGGCCTGGATCTCGGCGCGCGAGCGCTGCAGCGACGGCAGCAGCTCGACGAACTGGTCGATCGCGAAGATGCCGGCGACGGTCTGCTTGGAGACCTCGATGGTCGGGCCGTCATCCGCCCCCTTGCGCAGGTCGAAGGCCGTGGAGTCCAGCTCGCCGCGGGCGACGGCCCGGCGGACGCCGAGCGCCAGCGTGGCGGGCAGTGCCTCGGCCAGCGCCTCGTCGCCGAGATTCTTGTACTGCGTGAACAGGGCGTTCCGCTCGAGCAGGTAGCTCTCCTTGAACGAGCCGAAGGCCGACATCGACGCGTGGTGCTTGTGGTACGCCAGCGACGCCGGCTCGTAGACGAAGCGGTAGCCGGCGAGGTTCAGCCGCCAGCCGAGGTCGACGTCCTCGAAGAACATGAAGTAGCGCTCGTCGAAGCCGCCGAGCTGGTCGTAGACGTCGCGGCGCACGAACATGGCGGAGCCGGTGCCGAACAGCACGTCGTGCACGCGGTCCGGCTGCTTCGGAACGGGCTGGGCGGTGAGCGGCTTGTACCCCTGACCGAACCAGGTCATGGCCGAACCGATGTAGTCGACGAGCTTGCCGTCCCAGTCCAGCACCCGGCTGGCGACGGCGCCGACCGACGGGCTCTCGGCGAAGCGGTTCACAGCGGCGCGCACCCAGCCGGCATCCGGCTTCGCATCGTTGTTCAAGAGTGCGATGTACTCGCCACTTGACTCCTTGACACCGAGGTTGCAGCCGCCGGCGAAGCCGAGATTGGTCTTCGATTCGACAAGGTTCACGTGCGGCGCGGCCGCGCGAATGCGAGCACTGCTGTCGTCGCCGGACGCGTTCTCGACGACGACGATCTCGAGCAGTTCTGCAGGCCAGTCCAGCTTGCCGAGTTTGTCAATGGCTTCAATGGTGTCGTCGGTTCCTCTGAAGTTCACGAGGACAACGGAAACGACACCGGGTCGCAGCTTGGGCATGCGGGCCTTTCTATAGAAAACGGCAACCACAACCCTAGCAAGTGCCGCTTCGGCTCAGCCGGGGCCCCGGCGCGGCTCACTGTCAGGACACAGTGACCCGTTCGCAGCGCAGCAGCTCCTCCGTGCCGTGAACGCAGACCTCATAGTTGCCGGGCGGCTTGGGGATGGTGATGTCAAATCCGTGGTTCGGCCCGCTGCCAGGGTAGTAGCGGTCAAACCAGCTCAGAGGCGCATCGGCCTTGTATGGGCCGCCTGTCCCGTTGAAGTTGACCCACAGCCATGACGGGGCAGACGTCGTCAGGTCGACGGACCAGCCGCGCAATCGCACACCGCCTGCCACGGCCTCGATCGAATCGACGTGACCGTCTGCAGCCTTGGCGACGGTGACGGTTTCACAGCGCAGCAGGCTGACAGCGCCATACACGCAGACCTGGTGAGCGCCCTTCTTGGCCGGCACCTTGACGTCGAAACCGTTGTTCACCCCGATACCCGGCAGCAGGTTCGGCAGCCACGTCTTGGCGGTGTTGGTGCGGAACGGCCCACCGACGCCATCGACGTTGACCCAGATGAAGGAGCTCGCCGGCGACGTGTAGTCGGCCGACCAACCGGATGCCACGACGCCACCGGTCACCGGGACGACTGAGTCAAGCGCGCCGGTGCCGCGCGGCACCACCACGTTGCTGCACGAGATGAGCTGGCTGCGCGTGCCGTAGACCCCGTAGACGCAGACCTCCCGCGGGCCGGGCGCTGCGGGTACCGTGACGGAGAAGCCGTGGTTCGATCCAGCGCCGGGGAAATACGAATTGATCCAGGGCAGCTCCCCTGCGGCGAGGTGCGCTCCCCCGACGCCATCGACGTTCACCCAGATGTATGCGGGAGCCGTCGTCGCGTGGTCGACGGCCCAGCCCGTGAGAGCGACGCCGCCCCAGGTTCCCGTCGCGGTGTCAACGGAACCGTTGCCGTACGGCACCGTCACCCACTTGCAGGCCAGCACACCCAGCGTGCCGTACACGCAGACTTCGTGGTCCCCCACCGAGGCGGGGATCGTCTCGGAGAATCCGTGGTTGGCACCGTAGCCGGGGAAGAGGGTGTTGAACCAGCCCAGCGGCTTGTTGGCGACATACGGGCCACCTTGGCCGTCGATGTTCACCCAGATGTATGACGATGCGGTCGTGGCCGGGTCAATCGACCAGCCTCCGATCTGGATCCCCTTGTAGACTCCCGTCGCCGAGTCGAGGCTGCCGTAGCGCGGCGCGACTGTGGAGCCGAACCAGTCCGTGTACATGCGCCAAAAGTTGCGGTTTCCGTATGCCCCGCAGGCGTCACCGGTGCCGTACAGGTTGGCGAGCGCGGAGGCGTTCGGCTGGTAAGGCGTGTAGTAGTACAGTGCTGCAGTCGCAGCGTTGCGAATGCGCACGGGCGACGAACCACAGGCCGCGTTCGGGTGGTAGGCGACATTCGTCGTCGCGCCGACGGGGTACCAGGTGTACGTCTTGTTCGTTCCCGGCGGGTTCGCGTAACGCTTGAACTGCCATGCCGATTTGTAGACCTGATTGTAGAAGCCGAAGAACGCGGTGTCACAGTCGGCGGTGTCGGGGCAGGCGTATCCCATCGCCCTGTCGTACTTGGAGGTCGAGGCAATCCTCGTCGAGACGAGGCCCTGTTCCTTCTCGAGGGTGACGAGGAGCACACGCGGGTTGATACCGCACGCTGTGGCCACCTTGGCGATCACACGGGCGGCACTCTCGTTCCCAGCTCCGGAGTATGAGGAGCACATTGCGTCGGCCGAGCGCGTATACGTGTTGACACGGTAGTCCTTAAGGCACGTGTAGCCGCTGGCGCACCCGTTGCTCTTGGCATTGAGGAAGCTCTGGATCTCCCCCTCGGTCATCGCGGAACCGGCGTAGAAGTTCTCGTCGCTGATGATGTAACCCGGGTCGAACTCCGCCGCGGAGGCGGCCGCTGCGGGCTGAAGGTCCGCGCTGATCGTCACGGGAACAAGCACTCCGACCGCCAGCGCGAGCGCCGCCAACATCCCCACAAACGTCCTCATGCCAACCAATCCTCGTGACAGCGCGCCGATTCGCGGCCGCTCCGAGCGTACGGTGCGTGGCGCTAACAGGCGGCCATCACAGTCGGGGTGTCCTGCAATGGGCAACGCAAACGTTCAGGATCCACGCGCTATCATCGTGAGGTACTTCGAGGCAAGAGATCGGTCACAATGCCAAAAGAACCCACTCAGACAACAGCCCAGACGGCAGAGGCGAACGAGCTCCGCGAAGCCCGTCTTGAGATCCAGGCCCTACGCAGCGAACTAGCCCGCGTCGCCCCGACTATCGACGATCTCAAGCGTCAGGTCGCGGCAGCGCGGCGACAGGGCGAGCGCTACCGTTTCCAGGTTGAGACGCTGAGGCGCTCATCGTCGTGGCGCATCACGAAGCCACTCAGGCTGCTCCGCCGCAGGCAACCGCACTCCCTCGGATAGGGGCGCCCATGACCGAACGTGTTCTACCTCTCGTCCTGCCGACGGCTCGCATTGAAAGCGGCCCTCGCGCCCTGCCTGCCACCGACCGGGTTGCGATTGTCGCCAGCTTCGCCACCGATGACACCATCAGCCGTTCCCTCGTCGCGCTGACTGAAGAACTCAGCCGTGGGGGCTACGCCGTCGTCATCGTGCGAGCCTCGGATGACGAACGCCCGCTGCACTGGCCCGCCAGCTCCCTCGCCACACCGACCATCGTGCGCAAGTCGAACATCGGATACGACTTCGGATCATGGGCGGTCGGCTTGGCGATGTTTCCCGAGACGCGCCGCAAGCCTTACGTCATCCTCGCCAACGACAGTCTGGTCGGTCCATTCGCAAGCCTCGATCCGCTGCTGTTGGACTTCGAAGCGTGCACGACTGACGTCTGGGCCGCAACGAATACCCTGCAGATGCGCCCCCACGTGCAGAGCTTCTTCGTTGGCTATCGCGGTGGAGTGCTCTCGGACAGTGCACTGAAACAGTTCTGGACCGGTCTCGTGGTCGAGAAAGACAAGCAGCGCATCATCGAGCGCTACGAATTCGGGTTGAGCCAGCTGCTCTTCGCCGAAGGATTCACGACTTCTGCGGCGTTCGACTCTGAACGGATTGTGTCTGAAACGGAGAATCCAACCGTGGAGGGGTGGAAGAAGCTGCTCCGACTTGGATTCCCGTTCGTCAAGCGTGAGCTCCTCACGAACCCCACGGTCGTTCCGGATGGGGCCGCTGTGCCTGGAGTCGTGAACACGATGTTCGGCACCGACCCCTTCGACTGGCTCCAGGGCCTCCCCGCGCAGAAAGTCACCACCACGGATGAGAGATAAGACCCTGAGCCGAATCAAGCGTGGGGCCGGTCGTGGGTTCGCTGTGCTCGCGAACGCGCTTGCCGAACCGCCCGCTGCCCAGCCGGACACGTCGCACCCCGCCGATTTCACGAAATGGGTGGAGCGGCGCACGGGGCGCCTGCGCGCCAAGGTGCCCTTCCATTGGGCCTCGAGCGTGACCGTGCCGAGCAACCCCGAGCGGGTCGCCGTCTTGCTGCACGTCTATTACACCGATCTCGTTCCCGGCATTCTCGACGAGCTTGAATCACTTCCGGTTCCGTTCGATCTCATCGTCACAAACGCCAGTGGCGAACCGCTCGAGCTGGACACCAGCTCGCTTCCGCTGCTGAGCCATCTCGTCGTCCTCGACATCGAGAACCACGGTCGCGACATCCTCCCCATGATCGCAATCGTGAACACTGGAATGCTCGACCCTTACGAACTCGTGCTCAAGGTGCACACCAAAAAGAGTGAGTGGCGGGAGGGTCACTCGGAACTCTCCGGTAGCGGCGATGAGTGGCGCCAGGAGTTCTATTCCGCCCTGCTTGGCTCGCGGGAGAACGTGGAGTCGATCCTCAACGTCTTTGCCGAGAATCCGGCTGTCGGGCTCATGACGTCGCCAGGCAACGTCGTCGGACCCGAGTTCTGGGGCGGCGACAAGCAGCTCACGGCCGAGCTCTTGCGACGTCTGGAGCTCGAGCTCGACGAAGAATCGCTGCGCTTCGCCTCCGGGTCGATCTACTGGGTTCGGGGATTCCTCCTTCAAGGCTTGAGGGCCTTGAACCTCGATTCCGACGATTTCGACGTCGAGGCTGGTCAGGTTGACGGCACGACTGCACACGCGATCGAGCGCATCCTCGGCATTCTCACCATGGAGGCCGGCTACACGCTTGCGGAGACGACAACTCTGAGCCCCGCCGGCGATCACGGCGCGTGGCAGCGGTTCGGCCCGACACACGAACGCAGTCCTCGCGCTCGAGTCGTACCCTTCTATTTGCCGCAGTTCCACACGTATCCGGAGAACGACGCGTGGTGGGGGCATGGCTTCACCGAGTGGTCGAACGTCGCGGCCGCACAGCCCGTCTTCCTCGGGCACAACCAACCGTTCCTGCCAGCCGATCTGGGCTTCTACGATCTGGCGAGCGACGACGTGCGCGGTAAGCAGTACGAGCTCGCAACAGAGGCGGGCATCGAGGGCTTCATGTATTACTACTACTGGTTCGCCGGCAGGAAGCTCATGAACATGCCCGTCGAATCGCTGCTTGACGGCGATGCCGATGAGCCGTTCTGCATCATGTGGGCCAATGAGAACTGGACCAGACGGTGGGACGGTGGAGAAAAGAACGTTCTCATCGGCCAGGACTACGACAAGGTGCCGGCCACCCAGTTCATCCACGACGTGCTGCCGCTGATCACTGACCCGCGCTACATCCGAGTCGACGGCATGCCGCTGCTGGCCGTGTACCGGATCACCCAGATTCCTGACTTCGAGTCTGTGATCAGCTACTGGCGGGAGGTCGCGGTCGCGGCAGGCCTGCCCGGTCTGACTCTGGTCACCGTCGACGTTGGTAAGAGCATGGACGGAATCGAGGGCGACCTTGCTGCACACGGCCTGGACGCCTTCCTTGAGTTCGCGCCGCACAACCGCAAGTGGACGGCCCAGCGCCGTGAGGATCTCGGCGTAGATCCGCGCCTCCACGGGAACATCCTGAGCTACCGAGACATGGTGAGCGACTCCGAGCTCGTGTTGCGCGAACCGGTGGACGCCAACCGGTTCCCGGGCGTCATGGTGAACTTCGACAACACGGCCAGACGCCAGTGGCAGCCCGACCTGTGGTACGGATCGAATCCGTACACCTTCAGGCGTTGGCTGAATTCCGCGGTCTCCGCTGTCTCCGACCGCGATCGCGACCGCAGACTCGTCTTTCTCAACGCGTGGAATGAGTGGGCGGAAGGGGCGGTCCTCGAACCCTCCCAGCGCTTCGGGCACACCTACCTCCTGGCTGTCAGAGACGTCCTGTACAGATAGCCCATGGCGTGCCGCCACCGCGCTAAGGTTGGCCATTCATCCAGACGCCAGTGAAAGGCATCAGCGACCCGATATGAAACTTGCCATGACAGTGATGGTCCGCGACGAGGCGGACATCATCGCTCCCATGCTCGACCACCACATCCGCCAGGGAATCGATGTCTTCATCGTCACCGACAACGGCTCCGTGGACGGCACCACCCAGATTCTCGAGGAGTACGCGGCGCGGGGCATCATCGAGCTCCGCCACGATCCGGTCCACCGCAAACAACAGAGCGTCGTCGTCACTCAGATGGCACGCGACGCAGCCAGCGTCTATGGCGCGGACTGGGTATTGAACGCGGATGCCGACGAGTTCTGGGGCCCGGTGAATCCGGAATTGACGTTGCGTGATGCATTCGAGCACATCGACAAGGGCATCCAGTCGTTCACGGTGAACGTGACCGACCTGATCGGCGAGCCGGCGCTCCGCGGCAGCGGGCTGCAGCGCCTCGTTTACCGTGATGTGCGCACGACGGCCGAATTGAACCAGGTCGGCTTGCACGCGCATGCGACCCATGACGCCGTGCACATCGGCGATCCAGAGATCGACGTGATCCAAGGCAACCACTTCGTGAGCCTGGAAAGCCTTGGTGCACCGCCGAGCGAGTATGCCATTGAGGTACTGCACCTCCCGTGGCGATCGTGGGCACAGTACAGCCGCAAGGTCGAGAACGCCGGCCGTGCCTACCTCGCCTCTGACGGGCTGAAACCAAGTCCAAACCACCACGGCATGCGCGATTTCCGGCGGTTGCAGGAGAACACACTGTTCCCCTCCTATCTGGTTCGCCATCCGACCGCTGAAGACATCGTCGCTGGTCTCGCCTCCGGCTCGCTCGTGCGGGAAGACCGTCTGGCGACGTCCCTGCCCTCACCCATTGCCGATGTCCCCGTCGACCCGACCGCTGCCGCGCACGACCGTGCCATCGGATCCGTCATTGGGGGTCTCGAGTTCCGTGTCAAGCAGTTGGAGGCCGAACTCGTCCAAGCCGCTGAAGCGCGCGACGAACTCGAGAAGGCCCAGGCCGAACTCGGCGCGACGCTGGCAGACGCACGCTCCCACACGACGGAACTGGAATCCGCTGTCACGGCGCTGAAGAACCGCCGGCTGGTCAAAACTGCCGACCGGATATCCAATCACCTCCGGCGCAAGCCCTGATGCTCCGCGGGGCCGATCGGCGCCCGTGCAGGCTTCGCGCAGACCCCGGTGACTATACTTGCCAAGTCCAGTTCCCCCTCGGAGATTGAATTTTATGACTGCCCAAGACCGATTCGCCGCACTCTCACAAGAGAAGCTGGTGACGGTGGGATCGGGATCAGCATCGGGCCGCGGATTCTTCAAAGCGGTGAGGGAGATCATCCAGCACCGCGAGATGCTCGGGCTGCTGGTTCGCCGCGATCTCAAGTCCCGCTACAAGGACAGCACGCTCGGCTTCGTCTGGTCCCTCATCCGGCCACTCACCCAGCTGCTCATCTACTACGTGGTGATCGGTAAGTTCCTCTCGGCCGAGAGAGGAATTCCCGATTTCGCCATCTTCGTCTTCACCGGATTGACCGCGTTCGGACTGATCAGCGAGATGATCGGCGGCGGAACGGCGTCGATCGTCGGCAACAGCGGGCTGATCAAGAAGATCTACCTTCCCCGCGAAGTGTTCCCCCTCGCCAGTGCAGGGTCGGCGCTGTTCAACTTCGCCATCCAAATGGGCATCCTGCTCTTGGCGACGCTCGCGCTCAACGCGTTCCCGCTCGGCCCGGGACTCATCTACCTCATTCCCGCAATCCTGGTGCTGGTCGTCTACGGAATGGCCTTCGGCCTTCTGCTCGCCGCCGTCAACGTCTATCTGCGCGATGTGCAGTACCTCGTCGAAGTCCTCCTGATGCTTCTGATGTGGGCTTCCCCCATCGTCTACTCCTGGGGGATGGTCAAGGACATCCTCGGCGACGGGACAGCTCTGGCCATCTACACGAACAACCCGATCACGCTCGCAGTGCTCGGTTTCCAGCGCGCTCTCTGGACTGCTGGAGACGGCGTGGCCGAGTACCCGCCGGACCTCATGCTCAGGCTCGGGATTGCGTTCGTCGTCGGCGCGGTGCTCCTCGCCGTGTTCCACCGCGTTTTCGCCAAGCTCCAGGGCAACTTTGCCCAAGCCCTCTGATGCGATGACGTTCTGACACGAGCATCGATGACAATCACCACGAAGAAGACGAACGGCAGCGACCCTCCAATGAGCTCATCCCCCGATATCGTTCTGATCGACAAAGTCTCCAAGCGGTTCATGCTGCGAAAAGACAACTCGCTCAAGGAACGCCTGATCACCTTCGGGCGCGCAGGCCGTCGCCACAGCGAGGAGTTCTGGGCGCTCAGGGACGTGAGCACCACCATCCAGGCCGGCCACACGGTCGCTCTGATCGGGCACAACGGCTCGGGCAAGAGCACACTGCTCAAAGTCATCGGCGGCATCATCGACCCGACATCGGGCAGTGTGAAGCGGCGCGGCCGCATCGCTGCCCTCCTCGAGCTCGGCGCCGGGTTCCACCCCGACCTGACCGGTCGTGAGAACGTGTTCCTGAACGCGTCTATCATGGGCCTGAGCCGCGCGGAGACCGAGGCACGGTTCGACGACATTCTGGCCTTCTCCGGCATCGGCGACTTCATCGACACCCAGGTCAAGTTCTACTCCTCGGGCATGTACGTGCGCCTCGCCTTCGCGGTTGCCGTGCACACCGACCCTGACCTCCTCCTCGTCGACGAGGTGCTGGCGGTCGGTGACGAAGCCTTCCAGCGCAAGTGCCTCGACAAGATCCGATCCTTCCAACAGGAGGGACGAACAATCGTCCTGGTCACGCACTCGCTCGGCCAGGTCGTTGAGATGTGCGACCGGGCGATTCTCCTGAACAAGGGCGAGGTGGTCTTCGACGGCGAGCCCCGTGACGCAGTATCGCAGTTCCGCGACATCCTCGAAGACCGTCGCGTCGCGGACAACGTTGCAGCCGCCGCACCGGTGCAGCGAGAGGTCAACATCATCGGGGCGAGCGCTCACGCGGACACCGCGGACAATTCTGAGCTGCTCCACACGGGCGATGACCTCATCATCGACATTGAGTTGGAACATCTCGTCGAGGCCGATGACTGGACGTGCGCCATCCAGATCGACAGCACTCTCGGCCAACCGGTGTACGGAACCTCGACTCGTCTTCTGGGTATTCCGCTGAGATCTACCAGGGGCCCCCGCACCATGCAATTCCGCATCAAGGACACACGCTTCGGCGCCGGAAAGTACTTCGTGAATGTGTCCGTTCTCGACCCTGCGAACCGTCACGTTGCAGATCTGCCCCAGGCTTGTTCGTTCAACGTCGCGTACAATCCGCTGGCGGTTGGCACAACCTACGCAACTCCGGAGTTCAGCGATCTGGGCTCCATCGCGTAGAGCTGGAGCCGCGCTGCCCCGTGCGGCCCGCTAGCTGTGAAAGGCATGATGTCCCGTTCCGTACTCGTCGTCACGGTCACCTACAACTCCGGTGACACATTGAGGACCTTCCTCGAATCGCTTCACTCTGCGAGCTCGCAGCGTGAACTCGACGTGGTGGTGGTGGATAACGCATCGCCACATCTCAGCTCCGAGCGGGAAGCCGCAGACCAGTTCAACGCGCGGTTCCTCTCGCTGCCAGAAAACCTGGGCTACGGAGGTGGAATCACCGCTGGAGTGCTGGCTGCGCACAGCGATTCCGAGTACATCCTCATCACGAACCCCGACGTGACATTCCGCGCTGGCGCCATCGATGTGCTCGCCGACGCCGCCGACCGGCTCGCCGACGCCGGCGCGGTCGGACCCACAATTCTTGACGAGGACGGAACCGTCTACCCGTCCGCCAGAAACGTGCCATCACTTCGCAACGGCATCGGTCATGCACTCTTCGCCCGGCTGTGGCCTCAGAACCCCTGGACCAAGCGCTACCGCGCTGATGCGGAGCACGCAACGGGCCAACGGGAGGCCGGCTGGCTCTCAGGTGCGTGCCTTCTTGTCCGCAGGGAGGCATACGACGCCATCAACGGCTTCGACCCGAGCTTCTTCATGTACTTCGAGGATGTCGACCTCGGCACCCGGCTCGGCAAGGCCGGCTGGAAGAACGTCTACGTTCCCGAGGCGGTCGTGGTTCACACCGGTGCGCACTCGACGGTGAAGAGCGCTTCGCGCATGGAGCGCGCTCACCACGACAGCGCATACCTCTACCTCTCCCGGAAGTACTCGGCGTGGTACCTCGCCCCACTCCGCTGGGCCCTTCGTATGGGCTTGAATGCGCGACGATGGTGGGTAACCCGGTGACGGCAGACGAGAATGAGGTAACAGGCGTGTCAGTCCGAGAGAGCTCCTCCCCGCACAACATCCTGATCGTCACGCCCGACACGCTGGGTGAACGCATGGCCGGCCCGGCCATTCGCGCATGGGAGATCGCCAAGGCTCTATCTCCTGTCGGCAACGTCCGGCTGGTCTCCACGATCGGGGCGACAACAACGCACCCGGCGTTCGGCGTGCACTTCGCCAGCCGTGCCGAGCTCAAGGATCACGCCGCCTGGGCCTCGATCGTGATCACCCAGGGTCACATCTTGCGGAGCCAGCCCTGGCTCAAAGCCCTCGATGTGATCCTCATCGCCGATATCTACGATCCGCTGCACCTGGAACAGCTTGAACAGGGCAAGGATCTGCCTGAAGCCGATCGATATGCCGTTGCCATCGACAGCGTCGAAGTCATGAACGATCAGATGGAGCGGGCAGACTTCATGCTCTGCGCGTCAGAGAAGCAGCGAGACTTCTGGCTCGGACAGCTTGCGGCACTTGCCCGAATCAATCCGGCGACCTACGACGATGACCCCAGCCTGCGGTCGCTGCTTGACGTCGCGCCCTTCGGCGTCGCCGATGCTTTGCCCGTCCAGACGGAGCATGGGATCCGCGGGCGTGTTGCAGGCATCGATGCCGAGGACAAGGTCATCATCTGGGGCGGCGGAATCTACAACTGGTTCGACCCGATCACGCTGATCCGCGCCGTGTCGGTGCTTTCCGAACGCTACGACAACGTCCGTCTGTTTTTCCTCGGCGTCAAGCACCCCAATCCCGACGTCCCACAGATGGAGATGGAACGCCGCGCGAGGGAACTATCCGACGAGCTGGGCCTGACGAACAGGTTCGTGTTCTTCAACGAGACCTGGGTGCCATACGAATCCCGCGCCGATTTCTTGCTGGACGCCGACGTTGGCGTCAGCACGCACTTTCCCCACATCGAGACGGAGTTCAGCTTTCGAACCCGGATTCTCGACTACCTGTGGGCCTCGCTCCCGATCGTCAGCACGGACGGCGACAACTTCGCTGCACTCATCCGCGAGCACGATCTGGGCGTCGCGGTTCCGGCCGAGGACGTCGACGCATTGGTCGAAGCCTTTGAGCGGCTCCTCTTCACCGACGACCCCGCCACACAGAAGCTGAGGTCCCAGCGGGTGGGCGAGCTGGCCAGAACGATGACATGGACACAGACCCTTGCTGCGCTCATCGCCTTCTGCGAGAACCCGCGCAAGGCCGCCGATCGGGAGCGGGGCGTGATCTCTCAGCGCAACCAGATCGTTGCCGACCTCAACAAGAGGATCATTGGCATGGAAGCCAGCTCTTCCTGGCGCTCCACCGCCTGGATGCGGGCACTCGGATCGGCGCTGAGACGACGATAGCGGGAGTCAGCAGGCTAGCGCCCCGACTGTCCTCCCACGACGATCTGACAGATGAGCGTCGCGAAAGCGTCCGATATGACGTCTGGGTGGTGGGCCTCCGCGAAACGAATCGCGGCCGCGCGGATGTGCCCGCGATCGCCAAAGTCGCGCACAGCCGTCAGCATCGCTTCCGCAATATCATCCCGTCCCAGCCCCTGCGGGATTGGGACCACCCAGTCCTCCATGCACAAACCCTCGGTGGCCGGGACACTCGTGACCACAGCAGGGATCCCGAACGTCGCAGCCAACATCAGCGCACCCGTGTTCAGCAGATGCGTATAGGGAAAGACCGCGAAGTCAGCTGCATTCATCCAGTGCTGTATCTCCGCGTCACTCACGTAGTCCAGGCTGTACCGGGCTCCCACTGCGTCGAGGGCTGCCTCAAGTGCGCTCCGGTCGGCGCCCGGGCCGAGCTCGCCGCCTACGAGTAGCCGCAGACGGGGCTCGTCGCGCTGTGCACGGCCAACGGCGGCAGCCAACCGCTCGATGTTCTTGTATGGCCGGATAGCTCCAAGCGAGAGCACAACGATGTCGTCCTCGTCAAAACCGAAACGTGCGCGAGCACCAGTCCGGTTCTGTTCGTTCGGATAGTGGCCGAGGTAGCTGGGGTGGTCGATGAGTACGACCGTGGCAGGGTCGATGTCGACGACTGCCGATATCTCGGCCACAGTCGCTGGGTTCATGATCACGATCCGCGATGCGCGGCGCGCGAGCTCACTCAACAGGTGAATCTCGGGGAGCAGATACCTGATCTCATGCGGAAGCACGTTGTGGATCGTCCAAACGAGGTGACCACCGCCCGCCAGTATTTGGTCGGCCACCCCGAGGAATGCCGATACGCGCCTCATCGACTCCAGAACGTCGTCACCGATCTGCGTGACAGCGCCCGTCCAGTTCACATGGAGCACGAATCCGCTCCAGTCTGGCGACGTCTCACCGAGCCGCAGCAGGTCTTCGAGTCGGGGGATGGTGACTATCGTCGCCCCCTGTGCCTCCACCTCCCGGTAGAGCAAACTCTGCCAGGGATTGTTCGGATAGTGCGGGAAGGCACCGACCGTGATCCCATGTGCCCGACCGACTCCCTCTGCCCCGCGATCAACCACGGCCGGTCCGACGCAGACCCCTGGCCAGCCGATCAGTCAGGCGCACGACGCGCCTGTTTGAGATGTGCTCGAGCTGGGTCCGGAGTCGTTCATTCTCCGCCCGCAACTCCTCGTTGAGGGTGGAGGCCTCGCCCAGTTCGCGGAGCGCTGCCGCCCGCTCCGTCGCCAGCTGGGAGGTGAAACGTCGCAGCATTGTGTCGGATTCCGTGCTCACGGTCTCAGTCCCGCCAGAGCCGTGCGGAGAGTCGACGGGCATCTCTGACATGTCGCTTCCTACGAGGCCAGCAAAGTCTGCAGGTACGAGCCGTATCCGCTTTTCACAAGCGGCGCGGCGAGGACTGCCAGCTGGGCATCATCGATCCACCCGGCACGCCATGCGATCTCTTCGATGCATCCGACCTTGAAGCCCTGGCGATCCTCGATCACTCGCACGTACTCTGACGCCTGCATCATCGACTCGAATGTGCCGGTATCAAGCCACGCGGTGCCGCGGTCGAGAACCTGGACCTGCAGCTTGCCCGCCTCGAGATAGCGCTCGTTCACGGTCGAGATCTCAAGCTCACCGCGAGCGCTCGGCTCGATCGTCTTGGCAACGTCGACGACCGAGTTGTCGTAGAAGTACAAGCCGGGAACCGCGTAGTTGCTCTTCGGCTTCGTCGGCTTCTCCTCGATCGACAGCGCCGTCATGCTCTCGTCGAACTCAACGACGCCGTACGACGTCGGGTTGCTCACGTGGTACGCGAAAATTCGCGCACCCTCGATCTCGGTGTTCCCGCGCAGCGAGGAACCGAGGCCGGCCCCGTGGAAGATGTTGTCGCCGAGAACCAGCGCGACACTCTCGTCGCCGATGAACTCCTCGCCGATGATGAACGCCTGGGCCAGGCCGTCCGGCGATGGCTGCACGGCGTACTCGAGCCGGATCCCGAGGTCAGCACCGTCTCCGAGAAGGGCACGGAACTGCTCGTTGTACTCGGGCGTCGTGATGATGAGGATCTCCTTGATGCCCGCCATCATGAGCGTTGACAAGGGGTAGTAGATCATCGGCTTGTCGTAGATGGGCATGAGCTGCTTCGAAATGCCCTTGGTGATCGGCCAGAGTCGGGTTCCCGAACCTCCGGCCAGAATGATTCCGCGCATGATTAACCCTTTGCGTTCAATGTCTCGTAGTAAGCCCTGGCCGCTTCCCAGCTGGGCAGAAGGCCGGATGCTGCGGCCTCGGCGAGGCTCGGAGCCTCTGTGTCCTTGGGCGAGAGCAGCGCCTCGCTGAGATCGATGCCGAACGCCAGGCCAATCTCGGGGTCGAGCGGGTTGATGCCATGCTCTCGGCCGGGATTGAATGTGTCGGTGACGAGGTAGCTGACGGTCGCGTTCTCGGTGAGTGCGACGAAGCAGTGGCCGAGGCCCTCCGCGATGTAGATCGCGCGGCGGTCGACGTCATCCAGCAGGACAGAGTCCCACTGCCCGTATGTCGGCGATCCGACCCGGATGTCGATCACGAAGTCCAGAACGGCACCGTGCGGCGCAGTGACATACTTCGCCTGGCTCGGCGGGATGTCGGCGAAGTGGATGCCGCGCACGGAGCCACGCTTGGAGACCGAGGTATTGGCCTGCTTGAGGTCGATCGAATGGCCGACAACCTCTTCGAGCTTGTCGAAGCGGTACCACTCAAGGAAAACGCCGCGGTCATCGCCGAACTGCTTGGGCGTGATCTCGTAGCTGTCAGGAATGCTCAGTTCACGAATTTGCACGCCTGAGAGTCTAGCAATTGGTGCCTGAGAGCCCGCGCAGACCGCGATGGCCTGCCTTCAAGCCGCCCGATCATCAGGCGCTCCGGTCTCGCCCGCAGTGGCGTGCGCCTAAAATGGGCCTCATGCGATACCTGATCACCGGTGCGTCCGGCATGCTTGGAACCGACCTGCAGAAGGCCCTCGCCGGCCGGGAGGTCACCGCCCTCGGGCGCGCCGACCTCGACGTGACCGACCTCGATGCCGTGCGTGCAGCCGTCGCGGGTCACGATGTCGTGATCAACGCCGCCGCCTACACCAAGGTTGACGATGCAGAGAGTAACGAGGATGCCGCATACGCCGTGAACGCGACCGGCGCCAAGAACCTTGCCATCGCCGCACGTGAGGCAGGCGCCAAGCTGATCCAGGTCTCCACCGACTACGTCTTCGACGGAGCAGCGACGAGCCCCTATGAGGAAACCGCACCCCGCGCGCCGATCTCCGCATACGGCCGCACCAAGGCCGCCGGTGAGGAGCTCGCCACCGCCGAGCACCCCGATGGCACCTACATCGTGCGCACCGCCTGGCTCTACGGCCAGCACGGGCCGAACTTCGCGGCGACCATGCTCCGCCTGGCCGGCAGTCACCCTACCGTCAGCGTCGTCGTCGATCAGCTCGGTCAGCCCACCTGGACCGCCGACCTGGCCAGGCAGATCGTACTGCTCGCCGAGTCGGATGCCCCCGCTGGCGCCTACCACGGCACCAACTCCGGCCAGGGCTCGTGGTTCGACTTCACGAAGGCGATCTTCGCTGAGGCCGGCCTCGATCCAGAGCGCGTCCTGCCGACCGACAGCACCGCCTTCGTACGTCCGGCGCCCCGCCCGTCGTACTCAGTGCTCGGCCACGACGGCTGGGCCGCAGCCGGCCTGCCGGAGATGCGGGACTGGCACGACGCGCTGACCGAGGCCATGGCCACCGGCGCTGTCGCCAAGCCGGCAGAGTAGCGCGCGGCGCGCTCTCGGCATCCGCTCGGCAAGCTCTGGCTACAATGACGGGGTGTCTAGACTTCTTGTGACCGGCGGCGCCGGCTTTATCGGTTCGAACTTCGTCCACTACGTGCTGGCCAACACGGAGCACTCCGTGACCGTGCTGGACAAGCTCACCTACGCCGGCAACCTCGCCTCGCTCGACGGCCTTCCGGCCGACCGCTTCACCTTCGTCGAGGGTGACATCTGCGACGCGGCACTCGTCGACGCGCTCTTCGCCGATGCGGACGCCGTCGTGCACTACGCCGCGGAGAGCCACAACGACAACTCGCTGGACGACCCGCGCCCGTTCCTCGACACCAACATCATCGGAACGTTCACGCTGCTCGAGGCCGCACGTAAGCACGACGTGCGCTTCCACCACATCTCCACCGACGAGGTCTACGGCGACCTCGAGCTCGATGACCCGAATCGCTTCACCGAGAGCACGCCGTACAACCCGTCGAGCCCGTACTCCTCGACCAAGGCAGGCAGCGACCTGCTCGTGCGTGCCTGGGTACGCTCCTTCGGCGTCAAGGCCACGATCTCCAACTGCTCGAACAACTACGGCGCCTACCAGCACGTCGAGAAGTTCATCCCGCGCCAGATCACCAATGTGCTCCGCGGTGAGCGGCCCAAGCTCTACGGCAGCGGCGAGAACGTGCGCGACTGGATCCACGCCAACGACCACTCCTCCGCCGTGTTGACGATCCTCGACAAGGGGCAGATCGGTGAGACCTACCTCATCGGTGCCGACGGCGAGAAGAACAACAAGGAGGTCGTCGAGCTCATCCTGACGACCCTCGGCCAGCCGGCCGACGCCTACGACCACGTCGTCGACCGTCCCGGCCACGACCTGCGCTACGCAATCGACTCGACGCGTCTGCGCACCGAGCTCGGGTGGACCCCGCAGTTCTCTGACTTCGAGGCCGGCCTGGCCGACACGATCGCCTGGTACCGCGACAACGAGTCGTGGTGGGCACCGCAGAAGGACGCAACCGAGGCCCGCTACAAGGCCCAGGGCCAGTAAGCGCCACCCAACATGACAACTCTGCGCGTCGTCGTCGATCAGATCATCGCCCCGGCCCCTGGGCCGATCGGCCTGTACAGCGAGGAACTCACTCGTTCACTGATCGCGACGGCACCCCGCGGTTGTGACGTCGAAGGCATCGTCTCGGCTGCGCAGCGCGAGAAGTACGAGCGTCTCGAGTCGACGCTGCCCGGCCTCCGCGGTCTGTACACGACGACGCTGCCGCGCCGGGAGCTCGCCGCGGCCTGGCAGCTGGGCATCACGACATCCAACGGCGGCGGCATGATCCACGCTCCCGGACTTCTCGCTCCGCTGCGCCGCCACGACCGGGTGAATGACGGCGCGCAGATCGCCGTCACCGTGCACGACATGCTGGCGTGGACGCATCCGGACTCGCTCTCGCCTGCCACCGTCGCGTGGCACAAGTCGATGATGCGACGCGCCCGCAAGCACGCCGATGCCGTCGTCGTTCCGACGCACGTCCTGGCGGAGCAGCTGCTCGAACGCTTCGAGTTCGGCGATCGCGTGCGCGTGATTCCCGGTGCCGCTCGCTCCGGTCTCGTGCTGCCTGCGGACGCCGATGAGCGCGCCGCCGCGCTCGGGCTGCCTGAGCGCTTCATCCTCACCGCTGGCACCCTCGAGCCCCGCAGGGGCGTGCTCGCGCTGATCGAGGGTCTGGGTGGCGCCCAGGCCCCCGACCTGCCGCTCGTCGTGCTCGGCCCCTCCAGCTGGGGCGACGTCGAGTTGGCGGCCGTGGCCGATGAGGCCGGCCTCGCAGAAGACCGGGTGCTGGCGCTCGACAAGCTCTCGCCTGCCGATCTCGCCGTCGTGCTCTCACGCGCCGCCGTATTCGTCTACCCGAGCCTCGCTGAGGGCTTCGCGGCCCGGATCATCGAGGCCTTCCAGTTCGGCCTTCCCGTCGTGCACTCCGACGCTCCTGAGCTCCTCGAAGTGGCCGGGGACGCCGGCGTCACCGTCGAACGCGCGGATGCCGCCGGCTACCCCGAGCGCCTCGCCGCCGCCGTCGCGAAGGTCCTCGACGACGACGTCCTCGCCGGACGGCTGAGCGTCTCCGGCCGCGACCGTTCCCGCGCGTTCAGCTGGCGCGATGCCGCCGAGCGGGTCTGGCAGCTGCACGCCGACCTCTAGGGCAGCAGGGCCGACCGACCGCAGGGCCGCCCGACCGCGTCGTGTCAGGGCTTCGGGGGCTGCCTCGTTCCTCGGCTGCTCCCTCGAGCCATCGTGAGCATGCCCGCTGGCCTCTAGCCCGACCGCGTCGTGTCAGGGCTTCGGGGGCTGCCTCGTTCCTCGGCTGCTCGCTCGAGCCAGCGTGAGATCGCACGCCATCGGGAGAAAGGCACGCTGGCTCGAGCGTACGAGCCGACGAAGGAGGCCCGCTCGCGAAGCCCCGAGCCTTCACCCGGCCCGGCTGCTCCCCGACTCAGCCGGTCCTGAGCGCCGAGTCGCCTACTCGGCCGGGGCCGGCTCCTCCGTCGGCGGCGGCGCGAGCGCCTCGGCGATCAGCTGACGGATGTAGTCGTAGTCGGGGTCGAGTGGATCAACGCCGTTGTCCGGCACCAGCTCGACGTTGATCATCGGCAGTTCCTTCGTCTTCATCGCCAACTGCGTGAAGTAGCCGAGCATGCTCTGCGGGATGTCGGTGTTCACGACCTTGGTGCCCGCCTTCGCGATCTCCTGGAACTTGGAGAGCACATTGGCCGGGTTGAACTGCTGCAGCACGGCATCCTGCAGCTGACGCTGCCTGGCCATGCGGTCATAGTCGCTGGTGTCGTGGCGGGAGCGCGCGTACCAGAGCGCGTGGTAGCCGTCCAGGTGCTGCTCGCCGGCCGGGATCCACTCGGCGACCGTCGTGAAGGTCTCGTCGGCGTGGATGGGCACGTCCTCCGGCACGTTGATCGTCACGCCGCCGAGGGCGTCGATCAGGTCGGAGAAGCCCTGCATGTCCACGAGCGCGTAGTACTGGATCGTGAGACCCGTGATGCCCTCTGCCGCTGAACGCATGCCCTCGACGCCGGGCTCGCTGCCCTCGTTGACGGCGTTCGGGTACATCTCGGGGCTCACGAGGTCGACCTCGCTGTACACCCAGTTGAGCTGGCAGCCGTCTGGTTCGCCGACCTCGCAGCCGTCGATCGCGCCGTAACCCTCCGGGTACACGGCCGCGAGCGGTGAACCCTCTGGGAACGGGAAGTACTTCATGTCGCGAGGCAGGCCGATCGTCACGGCCTGGCCGGTCTCGGCGTCGATGCTGACGACCGAGATGCTGTCCGGTCGGGTGCCCTCGCGGTCGGCACCGGTGTCTGCGCCGAGGAGCAGGATGTTGTAGCGCCCGTCGATCGGGTCCTCAGTCGGGCCGGCGACGAAGACCGACGACAGGAAGCTGCTCGTCGTCGTCGCCACGAACGCGCCGTAGGCCGCGGTGCCGGAGAGCGCGATCATCGCGATGGTGGTGAGACCGGCGATCCAGCCGCGCGCAGAGGGCTTGGTGCGCACGAGTCGCACCAGGCGCAGGGTGTCGAGCGAGAGCACGACCCAGACCACGGCATAGAAGACGAGGAGCAGCGCGGCGATCCACAGCGTGATCGAGTTCGTGGCGACCGTGAGCAGCGTGTCCGGCCAGATCAGCCAGACGACGAGGGCGAGCACAGCCAGCGCCCACAGCGTGAGCGTGCATCCCAGCCCGAAGCGGCCGAGCCTGCGGTTGCCCGCCAGCACCTGCGGGGAGCCTGGAATCAGGAAGTTGAGGACGACGAGCCACCAGGCGCGCCGCGTCATGACGGTCGAGGAACCGGCATCCGGGAAGCGCATCGGGCTCGCGGCACTCGATGCGTTGGCAAAACTCGGGTAGGCACTCATAGGCGGGCTTGCAGAGCTGCGTTCTTCTGTTCGACGAGCTCGGCGAGGTTCTCGGCGTACTCCGCGAGCGCATCGCTCAGCCTGTCGTCGGCCGTCGCGAGGATCTTCACGGCGATGAGGCCGGCGTTCTTGGCGCCGCCGATCGAGACGGTGGCAACGGGCACGCCGGCCGGCATCTGCACGATCGAGAGCAGAGAGTCCATGCCGTCGAGCAGCCCGAGCGGAACGGGGACGCCGACGACGGGAAGGGTGGTGACGGATGCCAGCATGCCGGGCAGGTGCGCCGCGCCGCCGGCCCCGGCGATGATCACGCGGATGCCGCGCGCGTGCGCCGACTTCCCGTATGCGATCATCTTCTCCGGCGTGCGGTGCGCGGAGAGCACCTCGACCTCGAACGGCACGCCGAACTCGCGCAGCAGCTCGGCCGCCGCGCTCATGACGTTCCAGTCGGAGTCGGACCCCATGACGACGCCGACTAGCGGCGTGGGCACGGTGTCGAGAGCTGGGTCGTCGTTCACGAGGTCATTGAGCACGCAGACAATGTTATTGCTCAGTCCTGAAAGAACGCCGCAGCGGCTCGCGCTTGGTAGCTCACATCGTCGAGATCGTTGCCGCCGGCGTTCACGTGACCGACCTTGCGGCCGGGGCGCGGGTCCTTGCCGTAGTTGTGCACCTTGACGGTGGGGTGAGCCGCGAGCATCGACGCGTAGCGGTCGGCGAGGCTGCCCGATGCCGGCCCGCCCAGGATGTTGACCATGACCGTCCACGGGTCGCGCGTTCCGGTGCCGCCGAGCGGCAGGTCGAGCACGGCGCGCAGGTGCTGCTCGAACTGACTCGTCGTGGAGCCGTCCTGCGACCAGTGCCCGCTGTTGTGCGGGCGCATCGCGAGTTCGTTGATGAGCAGGCGCTCGTCGGTGGTCTCGAAGAGCTCGACCGCGAGCACGCCGGTGACTCCGATGCCGTTCGCGATCGTCACGGCGATCTCTGCCGCGACATCCGCCAGCTTGCCTGCCGAGTGCGGCGCGGGTGCGATGACCTCGCTGCACACGCCGTCCAGCTGCACGGTCTCGACGACGGGCCAGGCCGCGATCTCGCCGGACGGGCGTCTGGCGACGAGCTGTGCCAGCTCACGCTTGAACTCGACGAGCTCCTCGACGAGCAGCGATCCGCCTCGACCGTCCTCGGCGAGCGCCTGGAACCAGTCGTCGACCTCGTGCGCGGCACGAACGACGCGCACGCCCTTGCCGTCGTAGCCGCCGCGCGGGGTCTTCACGACGGCACGGCCGCCGTGCGCCTCGAGGAAGCTGCCGAGCTGCTCCGCGCTCTCGATCGCCGCCCAGTCCGGCACGGGCAGGCCGAGCTCCGAGAGCTTGGCGCGCATCGTCAGCTTGTCCTGTGCGTAGAGCAGCGCGTCGGGCCCGGGGTGCACGGGCGTGCCCTGTTCGATCAGCGCCCGCAGGATGTCCTGCGGAACGTGCTCGTGGTCGAAGGTGATGACATCGACGGTCTGCGCGAAGGCGAGCACGGTTTCGCGGTCGCGGTAGTCGCCGACGCCGGTGGCCGCGATCTCGGCAGCCATGCCCTCGGTCTCGGCGAGCACACGGATCTCGATGCCGAGGTTCACCGCGGCGGGAACCATCATCCGGGCCAGCTGGCCCCCACCGATCACTCCAACAATCATGGAATCGCACTCTCTCAAAGTCTGCAGGTGAATCACGGATGCCGCGCAGCACGCATTCAGCATCACGCGATCGCATGGCCGTAAACTGCCCTGCGCGTCGTTCTACTATCTTTGCTCATTACCCGGCGCTCAGAATTCAGTGCGTTCCATTTCCGAACACAACCGACGGGATCCGATCATGGCCCAGCTGCCGGCACGGTTCACCCGGGCTCGCATCCAGGCGTTCGCCGTGCAGGCCGCGAAGTTCGGTGCCGTCGGTGCCGTCGGCCTCGTCGTGGATGTCGCGGTGTTCAACGTGCTGCGCGCGACCGTGCTGAGCCCGGAGCACCTGGCATCCGGTCCGATCATCGCCAAGGTCATCTCGACGGCCGTCGCGATCCTCGTCAATTGGGTCGGCAACCGTTTCTGGACCTTCGGCAGCCAGCGCACCGGTCGCACCGTGCGCGAGGGCGTCGAGTTCTTCGCCGTGAGCATCGCCGGCATGGCCATCTCGGTCGGATGCCTGTGGTTCTCGCGGGAGGTCCTCGGTTACACCTCGCTACTGGCCGACAACATCGCGTCGAACGTCATCGGGCTCGCGCTCGGCGCCGCGTTCCGCTTCCTGATGTACCGGTACTGGGTGTTTGCGCCGAGCAGGGCGCTTCTCGGCGGCGAGCGCCCTGCGCCACAGCTCACCGGCAGCTAGCGCTGCCCCCACGCGATGGTGTGGTCGCCCGGCGTGGCCTGATCCTGCTGGCGGCGCGCGGCGATGTAGCTCTGGTTGGCCTCCATCAGATCGTGCAGGGTGCGCTGCACGAGGTCGGCGTTCGGAACATCCCGGAGCACGATCGGCTTCTCGAGCCCCGTGTTGATCAGGATGTCCCCCGTGCGGAAGGCGCTCTGCAACCACGAGCGGCGCACGCTCACGTCGTAACCCCGACTGTGCATGAGTTCCTGGCGCACCTGCACGAAGAAGCCGTGCCGCACGATCACGCGCCGCGTTGTGATCGTGTAACGGCGGCTCAGCCAGGCCAGCAACGGCAGAACGAAGCCGAGCAGCACGAGCAGCGCGGCCCCGGCGAGGATGGCGATGCTCTGCCACTCCTCGTCCATCTGGCCGGCGTAGTAGCCGGCAGCCCCGCACACGGCGATCAAGAGGATCGACGGCCAGAACAGCATCCGGCCGTGTCGGCGCACGCGCGCGACGACGTGCTCAGCCGGCGCGGCGATCTGCTGCCCGCCCGCGGGCGCGGGCATCCCGCCCGGCGCGGGCAGTCCAGCTCCACCGACGTTCGTCATAGCCCATTAATACCGCAGATGCGTCACATCTCCAGCCGCGACAGACGTCTCATCGCCACTGCGCTGCTCCCGAACGCGCAGCCGGCCGTCCGATTCGATCGCGGTCGCCGTGCCCAGAAGTTCTCCACCGCCAGGCAACTCGACCCGCACATCCTGGCCGAGCGTGCCGCAGAGCGCGCTCACCTCGGCGTGCAGGCCGCTGGCGACGGCGTCCCCACCCGCAGCGAGGAAGGCTCGGTAGAGCTCGCCGAGCTCCGTGAGATACGCCGCGAGCACGGCATCAGGGCTCACCGGCCTGCGCGTGACGAGGGTGAGCGATGTCGAGGTGAGCGTCGGCAGGTCGTGCTCATCGAGCGAGACGTTGAGCCCGGCACCGAGCACGACCCCTGCCGCATCCGGCAGCAGCTCGCTCAGGATGCCGCTGACCTTGTACCCCGAGATCTGCACGTCGTTCGGCCATTTCAATCGAACAGCCGGTGCCTCGGCGACGTCGCTCTCTCCGGCGGCGACCGCCTCGGCCACCCTCAACTCGTGGGCGGAGTCGACGACGGCCCTGACGGCCCGCGTCATCGCGGCACCGGCGAGCAGCGGGAACCAGCCGAAGTGCTCGAGCGGCAGGGCGCCGCCGGCCACGACCGGGCGGAGCAACACGGAGATCGCCAGCGACTTGCCCGTCGGCGCGAGCCAGGTACGACCGAGGCGTCCGCGCCCACGCGTCTGGTTGTCGGTGACGAGCACGGCCAGATCCGGCCATTCAGCCGCCTCGGCACCGCTGGCCCGTTCGACGAGTTCATCGTTGGTCGAGCCGGTCTCGGCCAGCGCCTCGAAGCGGGGGACGGCGGCGGCGCTGCGCGGAAACGCCGCCGCTGCCGGAGCGGCGCTGTGGTCGTTCTGCATGGAGGTCTCCTCTTGTATGCGGTCTGGGCTCTGGCCATTGTGCCCGAGCGGGAGCGCCACCGACCACGGGTGGGGGCGTGTCTGTCGACAAGCTCTGCGGGCAACCTTGTAGGGAATCGTCAAAGGAATGCGCAGTGGCGTGCACGATAGAGTGAACCGCGTGACCGAGAACTCCAGCACTGCGGCCCCCGACATGTACACGACGGCGGGCAAGCTCGCCGACCTGAAGCGTCGTTACCACGAAGCCGTGACGGCCAGCGGCGAGGCCGCGATCGCCAAGCAGCACGCCAAGGGAAAGATGACGGCGCGCGAGCGCATCGAGCAGTTGCTCGACCCCGGCTCCTTCGTCGAGCTCGACGAGTTCGTGCGCCACCGCACGCACGCGTTCGGTATGGAGGCCAAGCGTCCATACGGCGACGCCGTCGTGACCGGAACCGGCACCATCCACGGCCGCCAGGTTGCCGTGTACTCGCAGGACTTCACGATCTTCGGCGGCTCGCTCGGCGAGGTCGCGGGCGAGAAGATCATCAAGGTGATGGACCTGGCGCTGAAGACCGGTGTTCCCATCATCGGCATCCTCGACTCCGGCGGAGCCCGCATCCAGGAGGGCGTCGTCGCCCTCGGCAAGTACGGTGAGATCTTCCGCCGCAACACAGCCGCCTCCGGCGTCATCCCCCAGATCTCCATCATCTGCGGCCCGGCCGCCGGTGGAGCCGTCTACTCCCCCGCACTCACCGACTTCGTCATCATGGTCGACAAGACCAGCCAGATGTTCGTCACCGGCCCCGACGTCATCAAGACCGTCACCGGCGAGGACGTCGGCATGGAGGAGCTCGGCGGTGCGCTCACGCACAACAAGATCTCCGGCGTCTCGCACTACCTCGCCAGCGACGAGCCGGACGCGCTCGACTACGCGCGCACGCTGATCAGCTTCCTGCCTGACAACAACATGGCCGAGCTGCCCGTCTACGAGAGCCACGTCGAGCTCGAGGTGACGGATGCCGATCGCAAGCTGAACACGATCATCCCCGATTCGCCCAACCAGCCCTACGACATGAAGACCGTGATCGAGCACGTCGTCGACAACGGCGACTTCCTCGAGGTGCAGCCGTTGTTCGCGCCGAACATCGTCGTCGGATTCGCCAGGGTCGAGGGACGCTCGGTCGGCATCATCGCCAACCAGCCCAACGCCATGGCCGGCACGCTCAACATCGACGCCGGCGAAAAGGCCAGCCGATTCGTGCGCTTCTGCGACGCCTTCTCGATCCCGATCCTCACCCTCGTCGACGTCCCCGGCTACCTGCCGGGCACCGACCAGGAGTGGACCGGCGTGATCCGGCGCGGCGCGAAGCTGCTCTACGCCTACGCCGAGGCGACCGTTCCCCTCGTGACCGTCATCACCCGCAAGGCATACGGCGGAGCGTACATCGTGATGGGCTCGAAGCAGCTCGGTGCCGACATCAACCTCGCCTGGCCAACTGCCGAGATCGCGGTGATGGGCGGCCAGGGTGCAGTCAACATCCTGTACCGCCCCGAGCTCAAGCGTGCAGAGGAGGCGGGCGAAGACGTCGCGGCCGTGCGCACCAAGCTCGCCAACGAGTACACCTACAACGTGGCCAGCCCGTTCCTCGCCGCGGAGCGCGGCGAGCTGGACGGCGTCATCGAGCCGGCCGCGACGCGCGTCGCCGTGGTCAAGGCCCTGCGCGCCCTCCGCACCAAGCGTGCCAGCCTGCCGCCCAAGAAGCACGGGAACATCCCGCTCTGATGGCTGAGCACACCGCACACGAGACCGCAGGAACGAGTGGCGAGCCGGCGAGCCTGCGCTTCGTCACCCGTCACGTCTCCGAGCCGGAGCGCGCGGCCGTCACGGCCGTGCTCGGCTCCGTGCTCGAGCAGGAATCCGCGATGCTCGGGCAGGCGCCGGGCCGCGGGGCCTCGGCCTGGCAGCGCAGCCAGCGTGCGCTGCGCACGCCGATCGAGCCCGGTCAGGGGCGTTGGTCCCGCCCGGCGCTCTGACGAGCATGCCGATCCGGTCGCTGTACCCCAGAGCAGCCGCGATCGGCCCCGCGCCGCTGGCGCACTGTCGCACCCTGTCCCCCACGAATCGCCCGTTTTGTACCCCAATGTCCCCCTAAAAGCCGACTTTCAGAGGGTGGGGCCCTGCGGCAATATAGTTCTTGCTAGGTGTCTCTCATTGAGTTACACCACCAATCACTCGTCGACTAGGGTAAGCAGGCGAGTGCTTTGGGGGCGAGTCAGGGTTACATTCGGGTTGTCGCCCTGACTCGGATGCCGAAAGGGAGTCGATCTGAGATCGGCTCCCTTTCGGCCTTTAAGCACACCGTCACCGGTGCCCGCTCGGCCGGTGCGGCGAGCAGACCCCCGGCGCGCACGCGGCGTCAGCGGCGATCAGCGGCGATCAGCGCTGACGCGGGATCTCGAGCCAGAGTTCGACCTCGTCGTCGAGCTCTTCCTGGCCCAGCGCACTCGCACTGCCGCCGTCGCTCTGGCTGAGGCCGACGACCGTCACGGCCGTCTCCGAACCGTCCGAGACCGTGCGGGCGATGATCTTGTTGGCCGCGCTGCCGCGGATGGCGGCAGCCAGCGCGTCCAGCACGCGCTCGCGCTCATCGTCGTCCAGCTCGTCGATGCCGCCCTCGTCGAGCAGCGTCACGATCGCGCCGCCGCTGCGGGCGCCACGCACCGCTGAGCGCACACTGTCGTTCAGCAGCATCCTGCCGCGGATCTCGTCGCGGATGGCCGCCTCGAGGTTGCGGCACTCCTGGCGCTGCGCGTCGTTCAGATCGCCGCCGAGATCGGCGATGCGGCGGAGCATCGGAGCCGCGATGCGGTTGGTCTGGGCGAGCCGGAAGCGGCGCTCGTAGAGGTGGGCGTCCTGCGCGGCCTGCCACTCAGTGGCCTCGCGCTCCGCGCGCACGAAGTGGTTGGCGTCCCGGCCGGCCTTGGCCAGCTGGCGCCCGAGCATATGCGCGACGGCGACCCAGACGATGCTGCCGACGACGCCGATGCCACCGAGCGCACCCGGTCCGGCCCAGAGCATGGTCTGGACCGCCAGGAAGCCGACGCCGATCCACGCGACGGCCAGGCGCCGCCTGGCGGCGGCGATCGTCATCAGCGTTCCGACCGCCGCGACATACCAGGTGGCGTAGCCGTTGTCGGCGTTGGGGTCGAGCTGGCTGGTCACGATCAGCGGCAGGGCGATCGCGGTGGCGAGGTCGAATCCGGCCAGCCAGAGCGGCATCCGGGTCGGGCTGCTCGGCCACAGACTGATCAGGGTGGCACAGGCGTAGAGGCCCATGGCCACGATCGACGGCCACGGCGAGATCGGCACGGCGAGGGCGTAGAGGCCGAGCACGATGTGGTAGCCGGAGAACAGCGCGGCCAGCGCGAGGATCAACAGTCGGGGAATCGTGATCATGCTTCGGCCCCCTGCTCGACAACGGCGTTTTCGGCCGGCCACTCGAGAACGATCGTCGTGCCGGCACCCGGGGCGCTGCGCACGCTGGATTCGCCGCCGACGGCCGCGATCCGCTCGAGGATCGACACTCGGAGGCCGATGCGCGCCGACGGCATCTTCTCGACGTCAAAGCCGACGCCGGTGTCGGCGATCTCGAGCCGGACGCCACCGGATTCGCGGGCCGCGAGGCTGAGAGAGCGCCGGATCGGCCGCCACACGGCCGGCTCCGTCGACGCGCCGCCCGCGTGCTGCATGCTGTTGACGAGCGCCTGCACGGCAGCGGAGTAGAGCGCCTCCGTCACCTGCGCGGGAAGCCGCAGGCCCTGCGTGTGGCGCACGCTCACGCTGACCGGCGCGGAGAAGGCGGCGATCGCCGCGCGCAGCCTGCGCTCGAGCTGCTCGACGGGCACCACGCGATCGTCCCCGGGGATCACCGCGCCCGCGGCATCCAGTCGGGCGATCGCCTCCGTGGCCATGCTGGCGGCGAGCGCCTCGTCGGCCGGCGTGCGTGCGTTGGCGGCCGAGAGCAGTGTGGTCAGCACGCTGTCGTGCACGATGGCGTCGACCTCGATGCGTTCGAGCTCTGTTGCGTGCTGCCGCACGGCTGTCGTGTATGTGCTCAGGGCGGCGGCCTGGGCGAGGTCGACGGCGGCTGCCGCCTGCCGCAGCATTGTGATGATGATCAGCACGACGAGGCCGAGCATGATCGCGTAGACGGCGTCGAGTGCGGCCAGGGCGGTGTCGACGTTTCCGCCGGAGGGGAACGTGCGCAGCGCGCCGTACACGATGGGTACGAGCAACGTGTATGCGGCGGCCCAGCCGACGGGGAACGCAACGGCCGCGCACGCCGTCGCCACCGTGCAGAGGAACCAGAGCCAGGGCTTCTGGTCGGTGAAGATCGCGGCGTCGACGACGGTCAACGGCCAGACCAGGAGTCCGAGGAGATAGGCGAAGGCGACCCAGCTCGTCGTCAGCCGCACGAAGCGATTGAACAACGTCGCGATGGCAACCAGGATCAGGCCGCCGAAGATGGCGATGTTGACGGCACCCGCCCAGACCGGGTCGAGGTCCGGCAACTGGCCGTACATGATCGGCACGCTCTGCAGACCGAAGACGACGCCGAGGACGCCGACTGCGCGGGCAACGATCGTCTCGATCTTGGCGGCGCTGACCGCCTTGATGCCGTTGGCCCGCATCAGCGGCGGCGCAGGCCGAGTGATGTCTCCCTCGGCCGCTACGGCGTCAGCCGCGGCCATCCTCGCCGTCCTGGTCGAGCCCGGGGAGGATGCCGTCTTCGACGGCGCGCCGCAGCAGATCGACCTTGGTCGGCGCGGGGCGCCCGACCTCGACGTACTTCACACGGATGCGGTCGAGGTACTCACGCGCGGTCGAGTGTGCGATTCCCAGCTGGCCGGCGACGAGCTTGAGCGGGAGGCCGGAGGCGTAGAGGTGAAGCACATCGCGCTCGCGCCGGCCGAGTTGGGCCTTGGCGAAGTCGCGGTCGGCGTCGATCGCCGTCGCCCATTCGAGGTTGTTGAGCACCTCGCCGCGCGCCACGGTGGCGATTGCCGCCATGACCGTCGTCGTCGGGGAGGACTTGGGGATGACGCCGGCGACACCGGCAGCGAGCGCCTCGCGCACGCTGGCGACGCGGTCGGCGATGCTGTGCACGAGCACGGCCGCGCCGGTCGCCTGCGCCAGTTTGACGTTGTCGGTCACCCGTGATCCGTCGCCGAGCGAGAGGTCGAGCACCACGACGTCGACCGGGCGGCCGTCGATCACATCGATCAGGCCCTGCGCCGTCGCCGCCGTGTTGACGACCTCGTATCCTGCCGCCTCACAGGCCGCCTTGATTCCAAGCCGTACCGACTCGTGGTCGTCGACGATCGCCACGCGTACGAGCTTCTGCTCGACCGCCACCTCTTGACCCACGGTCATCCTGCCCTTCGTCGTCCCGACGCCAACGATAGTTGAGCGCGGGTTCATCATGCGAGTATGCGAAACCGGACTCAGCGTGTCGGCACCAGTCGGGCGACCGCCTCGACGTGGTGGGTGTTCGGGAACAGATCGTAGGCGTTCAGGCTGGCGAGCTCGTAGCCGTGCCCGGCGAGCAGGCCGATGTCACGGGACAGGGCGACGGGGTCGCAGGCAACGTAGATCAGCTGGCGCGGGCGCAGGGCCGCGAGCGAGTCGATGACCGCACGGCCGGCTCCGGCGCGGGGCGGGTCGAGCACGACGGTCGCCGCCTGCAGCCTGGCGCGCTCTGTTGCGCTGGCGTCACGTCCGATGCGGGCCAGGTAGCGGTCGACGCGGTCGGTGATCGCGGAGGCGCCCACCCACTCCGCGAGGTTCTCGGCCGCGTGGTCGGTTGCGACGGCATCCGACTCGACGGTCGTGATGCGCACGGTCTCGCCGAAGCGGTCACCGACGGCCGCCGCGAGCAGGCCGACGCCGCCGTAGAGGTCCAGGTTGGCGGCCCGCGGGTCGAACTCGGCCTCATCGATGCTCGCCTGCACCGCACGGTAGAGGGTGTCCGCCGCGTTCGCGTGCACCTGCCAGAAGCCACCGGCCGAGAGCCCGAACGTGCGCTCGTTCACGACCTCGTAGACGGTTTCGGATGCCGACCGCGCCGGTCGCCCCTTGGCATCGCGCTCGACGACGACGATGCGGGTGGCGTCGGCGCTCGGCGCGATCACATCGACGTAGGCCGCACCGGGGAAACGCTGCGTGAGGGGGGCGGTCTCGGCGACGCTCGAGGTGGCGAGCGGGAGGGAGTCGACGTGGACGACATTGTGCGAGCGGGACGCGTACGGGCCGACACGGCCGTCCCCGTCGACCTGGAGCCGCACGCGGGTGCGCCAGCCGGTGCCGTCCTCAGCCGCATTCGCCGGGGCGTCGCTGGCAGGGGCGATGGTCTCGACGGTGATCGCGTCGGTGACGTCGCTGCCGAGCTTCGCGAAGCGCTGCAGCGAGTCGACCAGCACGGCGCGCTTCAGATCGCGCTGCTTGTCCATGGTGATGTGGCCGAACTCGGCGCCGCCCGCTCGCTCGGATGGGTCGCGGCTGAGTGCGGCCTCGGCCCAGATGTGCTCGCGACGCTCCGGCGCGGCGCTCAGCACCTCGACCGTCTCCGCACGCCAGAAGCTGGCGTGGCCGTCATCCGTGATGCGTGCGCGCACCGTCTCGCCCGGGAGGGTGTCGCTGACGAAGATCACCCGGCCCTCGCTGCGGGCGACGAAGACGCCGCCGTGGGCTACGTTGGTGACGTCGAGCTCGACCTCGGTGCCGACGTTCGGCCCGGCCGGCTTGCGCTCGGCTCGAGTGCCGGGCGACGCTGCGCCCTTCGGCCGTGCGGATGCTGCGGAACGTGCTCGATTACCCATGTATTGATCGTCCCACACCGCGACCATTCGAAAGGCCCCCGATGCGCCTCTATCTCGCTTCGACCTCGCCAGCCCGCCTGGCCACGCTGCGCGCCGCGGGCATCGAGCCGCTCACACACTCCCCCGGCGTCGACGAAGACGCGCTCGTCGCCAGCGTCGAAGCCGAGCGCGGCCCGCTGCCGGCCTCCGAGATGGTGCAGCTGCTCGCCAGGGCCAAGGCCGAGGCGATCGTCGGGGCGGATGTCGGCGGCGCAGCCATCGACGGGCTCATCCTCGGCGGCGACTCCGCCTTCCTCTTCGGCGGGCAGATCTTCGGCAAACCGCACCGCCCCGAGGTCGCCCGCGAGCGCTGGCTGGCGCAACGCGGCAAGAGCGGCGAGCTCTGGTCCGGCCACTGGCTGATCGATCACCGCGGCGGGCAGCTGCACGGTGCGGTCGGCCGCGCCGACATGGCCACGGTCAGCTTCGCCGAGCCGGATGAGGCCGAGATCGACGCCTACATCGCCAGCGGGGAGCCTCTCGCCGTTGCGGGCGCGTTCACGATCGACAGCCTGGGCGGCCCGTTCATCCGCCGGGTCGAGGGCGACCCGAGCACCGTCGTCGGGCTCTCGCTCTCGACGCTGCGCGATCTGGTGCGCGAGCTGGGCGTCAGCTGGCCCAGTCTGTGGAACCGCGGCTGACGATCGGCACGCCCCGCCGTTGTCGACATCCGCAGCGTTCACAGCGCATGTTTGTCGATACCGACCAAAGGCGGGCGCGGCCGGGGCAATAAGCTAGGGAACTATGTCGCGCATAACCAAGGTCCTCGTCGCTAACCGAGGCGAAATCGCCGTCCGCGTCATGCGAGCCGCTCGCGACCACGGGATCCTCTCCGTCGCCGTCTACGCCGACCAGGACCGCGACGCCCAGCACGCCAAGCTCGCCGACGAGGCGTACGGCCTCGACGGCACCACCAGCGCGGAGACCTACCTCGTCATCGACAAGCTGCTCTCGATCGCGCGCCGCTCCGGCGCCGACGCCGTGCACCCCGGCTACGGCTTCCTCGCCGAGAACGCCGACTTCGCCCGCGCCGTGATCGGAGCCGGCCTGACCTGGATCGGCCCGAGCCCCGAGGCCATCGAGAAGCTCGGCGACAAGGTCTCGGCCCGCCACGTGGCGGAGAAGGTCGGCGCACCGCTGGCCCCCGGCACCCTGAACCCCGTCGCGGATGCCGCAGAGGTGCTCGCCTTCGTCGACGAGCACGGCCTGCCCGTCGCCATCAAGGCCGCCTTCGGCGGCGGCGGCCGCGGCCTCAAGGTCGCCCGCGAACGCGGCGAGGTCGCCGAGATGTTCGACTCGGCCACCCGCGAGGCGATCGCGGCATTCGGCCGCGGCGAGTGCTTCGTCGAGAAGTACCTCGACCAGCCCCGCCACGTCGAGACGCAGTGCCTCGCCGATGCGCACGGCAACGTCGTCGTCGTGTCGACCCGTGACTGCTCGCTACAGCGCCGCCACCAGAAGCTCGTCGAGGAGGCCCCCGCGCCCTTCCTCACCGATGAGCAGAACGCCGAGCTGTACCGCGCGTCCAAGGCGATCCTCAAGGAGGTCGGCTACCTCGGTGCCGGCACCTGTGAGTTCCTCATCGGCAAGGACGGCACCGTCTCCTTCCTCGAGGTGAACACGCGCCTGCAGGTCGAACACCCGGTCTCGGAGGAGATCACCGGCATCGACCTCGTGCGCGAGCAGTTCCGCCTCGCAGAGGGCGGCGTGCTCGACTACGAGGACCCGGCCCCGCGCGGCCACTCCTTCGAGTTCCGCATCAACGGCGAGGATGCCGGGCGCAACTTCATGCCGGCGCCGGGCCCCATCCACGTCTTCAAGCCGGCCGGCGGCCCCGGCGTGCGCGTCGACACCGGCGTTCAGGCCGGCGACGTCATCTCCGGCTCCTTCGACTCGCTGCTCGCCAAGCTCATCGTCACCGGTGCCACCCGCGACGAGGCCCTCGAGCGTTCCCGTCGCGCCCTCGACGAGTTCGAGGTCGCCGGACTGCCGACCGTCCTGCCGTTCCACCGCGCCATCGTCAACGACCCGGCCTTCGCACCGGCCGACGGCGCGCCGTTCAGCATCTACACCCGCTGGATCGAGACCGAGTTCGAGAACACCATCGAGCCGTGGAGCGGAACGGGCGAGGAGGCGGCGGCCCCTCAGGCCCGCCACAGCGTCGTCGTCGAGGTCGACGGCCGCCGCATCGAGGTCACCATCCCGACGCGTCTGCTCCCCGGTTCCGCCGAGCACACCGCCGGCCCGGCGCCGCGCCGTCGCGCGGGCCACGCCGTCGACACCTCCACCGGTGAGAGTGTGAAGGCGCCGATGCAGGCGACGATCGTCAAGCTCGCCGTTGCCGAGGGCGACAAGGTCGTCAAGGGCGACCTCATCGTCGTGCTCGAGGCGATGAAGATGGAGCAGCCGATCACCGCGCACCGCGACGGCACCATCGGGCCCGTCAACGCCTCCGTCGGCGCGACCGTCAGCTCCGGCCACCTGCTGATGAGCATCGTCGACTAGCCGGCAACACTCTGACGGCGGCACCGCGCACTGCGCGGTGCCGCCGTTCTGTCTCCCGCTGACACGCCGAGCAACGAATCCAATGCTCGACAGCGGCGCCGCCACGGGCAAGACTGGGTACGCGGCGACGATGCCCAGAAGGCTCTCGCCGCGCTCCGGTGCGCACTCTCCGCGCCCCGGGACACCGTGCGGCGCTGCATCCGGCGCCGCCTGGCTGGGAGGACCCACGTGATCCAGGACTACGACGTTTCAGAGCCGCTCGACACCGACTTCTATCGGGTGTTCGACGACATTCCGACTGCCGACCGTGAGGTATGGCAGCGGGCCCGCGGCTTCGTCGAGGAGATCTGGCCGACGGTCAATGAGGCGTGGGAGAACGCTGACTACCCACTCGAGCGCGTGCGCCGCATGGGCGAACTCGGGCTCCTCAACGACGGCGTCTCCGGCGACGGCCTCCGCACGCTCTCGCCGCTCGGCGCCGGGCTCGTGACCATGGAGGTCTCGCGCGGCGACGGCTCGCTCGGAACGATCATCGCCATCCAGGGAGGCCTCGCGCTGCGCACGATCGCCCTGCACGGCAGCCCCGAGCAGAAGGCCAAGTGGCTGGTCCCCGTCGAGCGCGCGGAGGTGCTCGCCGCCTTCGCGCTCACCGAGCCGTTGCACGGTTCTGACTCGGTCGCCCTGGAGACCACGGCGGTGCCGGATGCCGACGGCTGGGTGATCAACGGAACGAAGAAGTGGATCGGCCACGGTCTCGGCGGCGCCGTGACCATCGTGTGGGCCAGGGTGCCGAGCGCCGACAAGCACGGCGGCAGCGTGCGCGGCTTCCTCGTCCCCCAGGACACCCCCGGCTACAGCGCAGAGGTGCTCACAGGCAAGGTGGCCCTGCGCTCCGTGCACCAGACACGGATCACGCTGGAGAACGTGCGCGTTCCCGCCGACGCCGTGCTGCCGGGCGCGCAGAGCTTCAACGACACCTCGACGGTGCTCTACGCCACCCGGCTCGGCGTCGCCTGGTCGGCGCTCGGCCACGCGATCGCCTGCTACGAGGCGGCGCTGAACTATGCGACGCAGCGCGTGCAGTTCGGCCGGCCGCTTGCCCAGTCCCAGCTCGTCCAGGAACGCCTCACGAAGATGCTCTCCGACGTGACCTCGATGCAGCTGCACTGCATGCACCTGGCGAAGCTCGACGAACGCGGCGAACTCGACCCCGTGATGGCGTCGATGGCGAAGTACACCTGCACCCGCAAGGCGCGATCCGTCGCGGCCATCGCCCGCGACATGATGGGCGCCAACGGTGTGCTGCTCGAGAACCACGTGATCCGGCACCTGGTCGACATGGAGGCCGTGCACACCTACGAGGGCACGGAGAGCATCCAGGCGCTGCTGATCGGCCGCAGGATCACGGGCGAGAGCGCCTTCAAGTAACGACAGTTGAAACCCCGTCGATTGGGCCTGTCGAACTCGGCTTTCGACAGGCCCAACCGACGGCGACCGCGTTACTTGTCGACGATGTGCAGCGCGCGGGCGGCATCCGAGATGGAACCGCTGAGCGAGGGGTACACCGGGAAGGCGTCGGCGATCTGGTCGACCGTCAACCGGTTCTCAACGGCAAGGGCGAGGGGGAAGATCAGCTCGCTGGCCTTCGGTGCGACGATCACGCCGCCGATCACCGTGCCGGTGCCGCGGCTGGCGAAGAGCTTCACGAAGCCCTCCTTGATGCCCATCATCTTGGCTCGCGGGTTCGAGGCCAGCGGCAGCTTGTAGATTTCGCCGCGACGGATGCCCTCTTCGATCTGCTTCTGCGTCCAGCCGACGGTCGCGATCTCCGGCTGGGTGAAGATGTTGGACGTGATGTTCTGCAGCGCGGGCGGGTTGACGGCGTCCCCCATGGCGTGGAACACGGCGGTGCGGCCCTGCATCGATGCGACGCTGGCCAGCGGCATGAACGTCGTGCAGTCGCCTGCGGCGTAGATGTTCGGCATCGAGGTGCGGGCGACCCGGTTCACCCGGATGTGGCCGCTCTCATCGAGCTGCACGCCGGCCTCCTCGAGTCCGATGCCCGCCGTGTTCGGGATGGCGCCGACGGCCATCAGGCAGTGGCTGCCCTCGACGGTGCGCCCGTCGGAGAGCGTGGCGACCACGCCATCCTCCGTGCGCACGACCGAGTCGGCGCGCGACTTGCTGAGCACGCGCATGCCGTTGCGCTTGAAGGCGTTCTCGAGCACGTGCGCGGCGTCGGCGTCTTCGCCTGGCAGCACCTGGTCGCGGCTGGAGATGAGCGTGACCTTGGCACCGAGTGCGCGGTAGGCAGACGCGAACTCGGCCCCCGTGACACCGGAGCCGACGACGATCAGGTGCTCAGGCACGGTCTGCAGGTTGTAGAGCTGGGTCCAGGTGAGGATGCGCTCGCCGTCCGGAACCGCGGATGCCAGCACACGCGGACTCGCGCCGACAGAGACGACGATCGTGTCGGCCTCAATGCGGTCGAAATCGGTTCCGGCGTCGCCCTGGGCCGTCGAGACGATGATCGCGCCTGAGCCGTCGAGACGGCCATCGCCCTGCACGAGCCGGACACCGGCACGCAGCAGATTGGCCTTCATGTCTTCCGACTGCTGGCGCGCCAGGCTGAGGAGGCGCTTGTTCACGGCGGCGAGGTTGATGGCGACCTCCGGCCGCACAGGCACGCCGTCATCGCCACGGGTGAAGAACTGCACGCCGAGGTCGGCGGCCTCTTTGATCGAGTTCGAGGCCTCTGCTGTCGCGATCAGCGACTTGGACGGCACGACATCCGTGAGCACGGCCGCACCGCCGACACCGACGCGCTCGACGAGCGTGACCTCCGCACCGAGCTGCGCACCGGCGAGTGCCGCTTCATAACCACCGGGCCCTCCACCGAGTACTGCAATTCTGTGGGTGCGTTCGAACTCATAGGCCATTGCCCCATTCTCCCCTGCCGTCTCACACGCAGCAAATGAGCACACCCTGAGCTGCATATGAGCAAAATCTGCTGCGCGGGCGCATCCGTCATTAGAGTTGAGGCATGTCTGTACAGAACCCACTTGACCTGCCCGATTCTGACCCGTTCGACGTCGCACGGATCGCCGCAGAGCAGATCGCCGAGAAGACCGGCGTCGAGCACCACGACATCGCGCTGACCCTCGGCAGCGGCTGGGGCAAGGCCGCCGAGCTGCTCGGCGAGACGACCGCCACCATTCCGGCCCACGAGATCATCGGCTTCAGCAAGCCGGCACTCGAAGGCCACGTCGGAACCCTGCGCTCCGTGCTGCTGCCCAGCGGCAAGCGCGCCCTCGTGATCGGTGCACGCACCCACTACTACGAGGCCCACGGGGTCCGCCGCGTCGTGCACAGCGTGCGCACCGCCGCCGCGACCGGCGTGAAGACGATGATCCTGACGAACGGCGCCGGCGGCATCAAGGAGACGTGGAAGCCCGGCACTCCGGTGCTGATCAGCGACCACATCAACCTGACCGCCGATTCACCGCTCGAGGGCGCGACGTTCGTCGACCTCACCGACCTCTACTCGAAGCGGCTGCGCGATCTCGCCCACTCCATCGACAGCACGCTCGACGAGGGTGTGTACTGCCAGTTCCGCGGCCCGCACTATGAGACGCCGGCCGAGGTGCAGATGGCGAAGATCATCGGCGGCCACATCGTCGGCATGTCGACGGCGCTCGAGGCGATCGCCGCACGCCAGTCGGGCATGGAGGTGCTGGGCATGTCGCTCATCACCAACCTCGCCGCCGGCATCCAGAAGACACCGCTCAGCCACGCAGAGGTGATCGAGGCCGGTCAGATGGCCGAGCCCGTGATCAGCGCCCTGCTGGCCCGCATCGTGGCGGCGATCTGATGAGCTCGGATGCCGCTCTGCTCGAGACGGCGCGGGCCTGGCTCGCCCAGGACCCCGATGCCGAGACCCGTGCAGAGCTGCAGCAGCTAATCGACGCCGCGGCCGGCGGCAGCGCGGACGCCTCGTCCGAGCTGCACGACCGTTTCGACGAGCGGCTCGCGTTCGGCACCGCCGGGCTCCGCGGCGAGATCGCCGCTGGCTCCAACCGGATGAACCGCGTGCTGGTCTCGCAGGCCGCGGCCGGGCTCGCCGGCTACCTCCTCGAGGTTGCTGCGCCCGGCGAGGTGCCGTCCGTCGTGATCGGCTACGACGGCCGCAAGAACTCGGACATCTTCGCGCGCGACACGGCCGAGCTGATGGCCGGGGCCGGGGTGCGGGCGATCCTGCTGCCCCGCCTGCTGCCGACCCCCGTGCTCGCCTTCGCCGTGCGCCACCTCGATGTGAGCGCCGGTGTGATGGTGACGGCCTCGCACAACCCGCCGAACGACAACGGCTACAAGGTGTACCTGGGTGGCAGCAACGAGGGCTCCCAGATCGTCGCCCCCGTCGACGCCGCGATCGCGAGTCACATCCTGCGCGTCGCCGCGGAGCAGAACGTGCTCGAGCTGCCGCGCGGAGCGTTCGAGACGGCGGAGGAGGGTGTCGTCGACGCCTACATCGCCGCCACGGCCGCCGTGGCATCCGAGGCGCCGGATGGCGGCCGCGCCGAGCTCTCCGTCGTCTACACCGCCATGCACGGCGTCGGCTGGGAGACCGCACGCAGCGTCCTGGCCGCGGCCGGATTCTGCGCCCCACACATCGTCGCCGCGCAGATCGATCCGGACCCGGCGTTCCCGACGGTCGCATTCCCGAACCCGGAGGAACCGGGCGCGATGGATCTGGCGATCGAGACGGCGCGCGCGTTGGACGCAGAGCTCATCATCGCGAATGACCCGGACGCCGACCGCCTGGCCATCGCGATCCCCTCCGCGACGGATGCCACCGGCTACCGCCGTCTGAGCGGCAACGAGCTCGGCGCACTGCTCGGCTGGCGCGCCGCTGAGCGGGCCGTGGCCGCCGCGTCGGGCGACAACGGGGCGACGGGCACCCTCGCCTGTTCCATCGTGTCCTCGCCGGCCCTCAAGGCCGTCGCGGCACACTACGGACTCGAGTTCGCCAACACGCTCACGGGCTTCAAGTGGGTCTCGCGCGCTCCCGGGCTGGTCTTCGGCTTCGAGGAGGCGCTCGGCTACCTGGTGAACCCGGAGACCGTGCGCGACAAGGACGGCATCTCCGCAGCGGTCGCGCTGCTCGACCTGGCCACGTCGTTGAAGGCGTCCGGTCGCACGATCGCCGACCACCTCGAGGAGTTCACCGCGACGTTCGGTGCATACGCCTCCAGCCAGGTCTCCGTGCGTGTGACGGATCTCTCGCGCATCGCCGAGGTGATGTCAGCGCTGCGCGCCGACCCTCCGGTCGAGATCGGCGGCATCCGCGTCGAGCAGATCGACGACCTCGGCGAGGGCTTCGGCGCACTGCCGCCGAGCGATGTGCTGCGCATCTGGCTCGCGGGTGGCGCCCGCGTCATGGTGCGCCCGAGCGGCACGGAGCCCAAGCTCAAGGTGTACATCGACGCCTCGTCGACCGACGGCACCGTCGTCGAGCGCGAGGCGGCCGCCGCGGCGACCGTCGCAGCCCTCGAGACCGGGATGCGTGCGCTGGTAAACGCGTAACAGCCAACTAGAACAAACGGCCCTGTCTGCAGCTGCAGACAGGGCCGTTTCTTCGTGTTCGGGTGCGGCTACCAGCCGAGCGCGCCCTCAAGCTTCTCCATGATCTCCTCGAGATCGAAGTAGTTGTTGATCACCACGATGTCGGCGTTGGTCGCCCCGATGTGGGAGACCAGCTCCGGCGAGGTGAGGATCACCTGCGCGTCGGCGGCGGCGACGGCGAGGCTCGCCACATCGGATGCCGAGACCTCGGCCTCGATGTCGAGCCGTTCGAGGGCGCGCTCCGCGTTCACCTTGAGGATCCCAGAGGTGCCGATGCCCGCACCGCAGATCGCGACGATCTTCACGCGTCGACCCCGAGCAGGCCGCGCACCGTCGCGGCGTCCGGTGCAGCGGCCAGCGCCGGGATCACGCTCTCGTCGTTGAACACGTTCGCCAGCGCGGCGATGGAGTGCACGTGCTCGTCTGAGCTCTTCACCGCGAGACCGATCAGCACGCTGACCGGGTCGTTGTGCGGGTGCCCGAAGACGACGGGCTCCGCCAACGTGACGACGCTGAGGCCTTCGCGCAGCACATCGGGACCCGGCCGTGCGTGCGCCAGAGCGAGCCCGGGGGCGATGACGATGTACGCACCGAACTCGTCGATCACCTGCACCATGCGCCCCGTGTATCCGGCGCTGGTGGCGCCGGAGCGCTGCAGGGCCTCACCGCACAATTCGACGGCTGCACGCCAGTCGTCGGCGCGCACGGCGATGTCGATGGCCGAGTCAGGCAGGGGCGGGAGAGTCATCGGTGTCTTTCAGAGTGGTGGTACGCGAGGGTGGTGCGAGGTGGAGGTTCAGACCTCGGCGTAGGCGTCGGCGATGTCCTCTGCGAGTTCTTCGCGCTCCTCAAGCGGGAGGAACGCCGCGGCGACGGCGTTCTGCTGGAACTGCTCGAAGTCGTCGACGTCGTAGCCGAAGGCGTCGCTCAGCAGGCCGAGCTCCTTGCTGATCGTCGTGTTGCTCATCAGGCGGTTGTCGGTGTTCACCGTCACGCGGAAGCCGAGCTGGTAGAGCAGGTCGAATGGGTGGTCGATGAGCTCATCGCCCCATGCCGCGATGGCCCCGGTCTGCAGGTTCGACGACGGGCTGAGCTCGAGCGTGATCTGGCGGTCGCGCACCCAGCGGGCGACCGGGCCGAGCGTGACGTAGCTGTTGTCGTCGTCCTCGCGCTCGATCGTGACGTCCTCGGCCAGGCGGACGCCGTGGCCGAGGCGCAATGCGCGGCCGTCGAAGAGCGCGCCGCGGATGCTGTCGATGCCGTCCGCCTCGCCGGCGTGCACGGTGACGGGGAAGTATTCCTTGGCCAGGTAGTCGAACGCGGCGCGGTGGTTGCCGGCCGGGAAGCCCAGCTCGGCGCCGGCGATGTCGAAACCGACGACGCCGCGGTCACGGTGGCGCACGGCCAGTTCGGCGATCTCGAGTCCGCGGTCGGCGTGGCGCATGGCCGTGACGAGCTGGCCGACGCGGATCTCGCGGCCGGAGGAGAAGACGTCGTCGATGCCGGCCTCGATGCCCTGCTGCACGGCTTCGACGACCTGGTCGAGGCTGAGCCCACGGGCGAGGTGCTGCTCTGGTGCCCAGCGCACCTCACCGTAGATCACGCCGTCGGCGGCGAGGTCTTGGACGAACTCGCGCGCGACCCGCTCGAGCCCCTCGACGGTCTGCATCACGCTCGTGGTGACGTCGAAGGTCTTGAGGTACTCGACGAGGGAGCCGGAGTTGGCCTGATCGGCGAACCAGGTGCCGAGCGCGGCGGCATCCGTTGTCGGTACATCGATGCCGATGGCATCGGCGAGTTCGATGACGGTCTGCGGCCGCAGACCACCGTCGAGGTGGTCGTGCAGGGAGATCTTGGGCAGCGCTTCGATGCTGATGGCGCCGCCGGGCAGAAGGTGCTCGCTCTGAGAGGTGTTCACCCTTACAAATCTAGTGGTCGGACGGCCAGGATGTCTCGGCAGATTCGCAGCAGCCGCGGCAAACGCCCACTGGTTGAGCCTGTCGAAACCGTCCTGCGGGGTTTCGACATGCTCAACCAGCGGAACAGCGCCGCTGGGCGCGCTTGTCAGCGGCCGATGCGCTCGGCGATCAGCGGCCCGCCGTCGAGCACGGGCTCACCGGGGTCGCCGATGCGCCATGCACCGTCGACGGCCTCGAGCGCACGGGCGAAGCGCTCCGGCTCGTCGGCGCTGAGCGTGAACAGCGGCTGGCCTTTCCGGATCGTGTCGCCCGGCTTCGCGTGCAGGTCGATGCCTGCGGCGTGCTGGACGGGGTCCTGCTTGCGGGCGCGACCGGCGCCGAGGCGCCAGGCACCGATGCCGAACGGGAGCGCCTGCTGTTCGACGAGCACGCCGTCTCGGTCGGCGAGCACGGTGTGCGTTTCGCGCGCGACGGGCAGCGCGGCATCCGGGTCTCCGCCCTGGGCGCGGATGACGTCGCGCCACTTGTCCATGGCGCGGCCGTCCGTGAGCGCGGCTGCCACGTCGACGTCGACGATGCCGACGAGCGCCAGCATCTCCTCCGCCAGGGCAACCGTGAGCTCGACGACGTCGCGCGGGCCGCCACCGGCCAGCACCTCGACGGATTCGCGCACCTCGTTGGCGTTGCCGATGGCCAGGCCGAGCGGCACGTTCATGTTGGTCAGCAGCGCGGATGTCGCGACGCCGGCATCCTCACCGAGCGCGACCATCGTCTGCGCCAGCTCGCGGGAGCGCTCGATGTCCTTGAGGAATGCGCCGGACCCGAACTTCACGTCGAGGACGAGCGCTCCGGTTCCCTCCGCGATCTTCTTCGACATGATCGAGGAGGCAATCAGCGGGATCGCCTCGACCGTGCCCGTGATGTCGCGCAGGGCGTAGAGCTTGCCGTCGGCTGGGGCCAGCCCGCTGCCCGCTGCGCTGATCACGCCGCCGTGCTGCTGCAGCTGCGTGAACATCTCCTCGTTCGTGAGGTTCGCGCGCCAGCCGGGGATCGACTCGAGCTTGTCGAGGGTGCCCCCGGTGTGGCCGAGGCCACGCCCGGAGAGCTGCGGAACCGCGGCGCCGAACACGGCGACGAGCGGCATCAGCGGCAGGGTGATCTTGTCGCCGACGCCGCCGGTCGAGTGCTTGTCGGTGGTCGGCTTGCCGAGATCGGCGAAGCTCATCCGCTCACCGCTGGCGATCATCGCCATCGTCAGGTCACGGATCTCGCTGCGCGACATCCCGTTCAGGAAGATCGCCATGGTCATGGCGGCCATCTGCTCGTCGCCGACGTAGCCGCGGGTGTACGCGTCGATCAGCCAGTCGATCTGCGCCGTCGTGAGAACGCCGTTGTCGCGCTTCGTGTGGATCAGGTCGACGGCGTCGAATGCCTCGATGGTGCTCATGATGCTCCTTCTGCGAATGCGACGAGGGTACGCGGCCCGAAGGCGTCGGGCAGGACCTCGTCGATCGTCTTGATTCCCGAAACCGTCTGGAGCAGCATGCCGGGTGCCGAGTGCTCGAACAGGAGCTGGCGGCAACGCCCGCATGGCATCAGCGCGCCGCCGTTGCCGTCCACGCATGTGAAGGCAACGAGCTGCCCCCCGCCCGTCATGTGCAGCGACGACACGAGCGCGCACTCCGCGCAGAGCGTGAGCCCATAGGAGGCGTTTTCCACGTTGCATCCGCTGATCACGCGGCCGTCGCTGACCAGCGCGGCCACACCGACGGGGAACTTCGAGTACGGCACATAGGCCTTCTTCATCGCGTCGAGGGCGGCGGCGTGCAAGCCGTCCCAGTCGATGTTCTCGGATGTCGCGGCGTTCACATTCGTCTCCTGACCCAGAGCTTCGCTCCTTGCGGCTGAATTACTTGATGTACGGCTTGCCATCGGCTGCCGGCGCCCGAGAGACCCCAACCAGACCGGCCACAGCGAAGATCGTGACGACGTAGGGCAGCATGAGCATGAACTCGCTCGGTACGGGCGAGCCGATGATCCCCAGCACGTTCTGCAGGTTCGTGGCGAAACCGAACAGCAGCGCGGCGAGGGTGGCCTTGATCGGGTCCCACTGGCCGAAGATCACGGCGGCCAGCGCGATGAAGCCGGCTCCGGCCGTCATCTCTTTGTTGAACGCTCCAACGGAGCCGAGGGTGAAGAAGGACCCACCGATTCCGGCGATCGCGCCGGCGAGGGCGACGTTCCAGAAGCGGGTGGCGTTGACCTTGATGCCGACGGTGTCCGCGGCCTTCGGGTGCTCGCCGACCGCGCGCAAGCGCAGGCCCCACTTGGTCTTGTACAGTGCATAGGCCACGGCGGCGACGGCGATGTACATGACATAGACGATGATCGTCTGCTTGAACAGCACCGGCCCGATGATCGGGATGTCGCTGAGCAACGGGATCTCCAGGCGGGGAAAGCGCGGCGGGGTGTTGAGTAGCGCGGCGTTCGGCGCGAGCACCTGCGAGAACAGGAAGCTGGTCAGGCCCGTGACGAGCACGTTGAGCACCACACCGACGATCACCTGGTCGACGAGGTACTTGATCGCGAAGGCGGCGAGCACCATTCCGACCAGCACGCCGGCGACGAGCGCGGCCAAGACGCCGAGCAGGAGCGACCCCGTGGACGTGGCCACGACGGCAGAGGTGAAGGCACCGGCCAGCAGCTGTCCCTCGATGGCGATATTGACGACACCGCCACGCTCCGAGATGACGCCGCCGAGCGCACCGAAGATCAGCGGCACGGCGAGGCTGACCGAGCCGAACAACAGGCCGGTGACCGGGATGGAGGATCCTGCGGCAGCCCAGCTCAGGAAGCCGACCATGAACAACAGCGCGAACAGCACCGTCAACCAGATCGAGGTCTTCCGCCGCGAGATCACGGCCAGGGCCGAGGCCGCGGTGATCAGCAGCAGGGCGAGGAAGATGACCCATCCCGTCGTCGCGGAGTTCACGACGACATCGGGCAGCTGGAAGGTGTCGCGCTCTGACGAGAGGCGGAAGGTGGTCTCGCCCGGGCGGGCGTTGAGCACGAACATGACAAAGGCGATGACCGTGAAGATGCCGAATGCGATCGGCGCCTTCCAGCTCTTGATCACGGTGCTGTCGAGCGCGATCGGCTCGGAGGACGGCATGACGACGGCGGGTGAGGTGCTCACTTCGCTGCCACCTCCTTGGTGACGATCGGGCGCTGTCTACGGGGTGTGGAATCCGGCGACGGCAGGCGGAAGATCGCGCGCACCAGCGGCGGCGCGGCGATGAAGAGCACGATGAGCGACTGCACGACGACGATGATCTCGACGGGAATGCCCTCGGCTGCCTGCATCGAGAAGCCGCCGGCCTTGAACGCACCGAACAGGATGCCCGCGGCGAAGATGCCCCAGGGCCGCGAGCGGCCGAGGAGGGCGACCGTGATGGCCTCGAAGCCGATGCCGGCGTCGATGCCCGCACTGAAGCCCGTGGTCACGGTGCCGAGCACCTGGCTGACTCCGGCGAGACCGGCAAGTCCACCGGCGAGAAGCATGGCGTAGACGTACATGTTCTTGACGTTGATTCCGGCCACGCGCGCGGCGTTCGGGTTCTCGCCGACGGCACGGAACTTGAAGCCGAGGTTGGAGCGGGTCAGCAACCACCAGACGAAGATTGTGGCCCCGATCACCAGCAGGAAGCCGATGTGCAGGTTGTAACGCGGGCCGAGCAGCGAGGGGAACACCGCCGTCTCCATCATCGGAGCCGTCTTCGGGTTGGTCGAACCCGGCGCCTGCAGCAGCCCCTGGGTGCGAAGCGCGTAGGAGATCAGATAGAACGCGATGTAGTTGAGCATGATCGTCACGATCACCTCGTGCGCGCCGGTGCGGGCCTTGAGCAGGCCGACGATGGCACCCCAGGCGGCACCGCCGAGCACACCGGCGAGCAGCGCGACGATCATGTGCAGTCCCCACGGCAGCTCGACCGCGAAGCCGACCCAGCCGGCGCATGCGGCGGCGATGAGCATCTGTCCCTTGGCACCGATGTTGAACAGGCCGACTCGGAAGGCGAGGCCGACACCGAGGCCGGCGGCGATCAGGGGGGTCGCGAAGACCAATGTCTCGGTCAGCGGCTTGATGCCGTCGAGGAAGCCATCACGTCGGAAGTTGTAGACAGATCCTTGGAACAGGGCGGAGTACGCTCCGGACACCGACTGCCAGACGGCGCCGAGCATGTCGCCGGGCCTCGCGAAGAAGTAGACGGCCGTTTCCTGAACCCGCTCATCGGTGAAGGCGATCATGATCGCGCCGACCAGCAGTGCGAGCAGCACAGCCAGGACCGAGATGATGGCGTTGCCGGTGACGATCTCGTGGAAGGCCTTCTGCCACCTGGACGGCTCCGTGCCCGGCACGGTGCCGGACTGCTCGAGCCCGGACGGTGTCTGAGTGGCACTCATGCCGCTGCTCCTTCGTTGTTCGGCGTTTCGCCGGCCATCATGAGACCCAGCACATCGCGCGGGGTATTTCCTGGGACGATTCCGACGACCTTGCCGCGGTACATCACCAGAATGCGGTCGGCGAGGGCAGTGACCTCGTCGAGTTCGGTGGAGATGACGATCACGGGCACACCGGAGTCTCGGGTCGCGACGATGCGCTTGTGCACGAATTCGATCGATCCGACGTCGATTCCGCGGGTCGGCTGAGCGGCGAGGAACAGACGCAGATCGCGGCTGAGCTCACGGGCGAGTACGACCTTCTGCTGGTTGCCGCCCGAGAGTCGGCCGACCTTGGTGTCGATGCCCTGAGAACGCACATCGAACTCGGTGGACTTCTCCTGGGCGAACTCGGCCAGGTAGCCGAGCTGAAGGTTGCCGGCCTTGACGAACGGTGCCCCGTCCGATCGGTCGAGCATGAGGTTCTCCGCGATGGTGAACTCGCCGACGAGGCCATCCTCGGTGCGATCCTCCGGCACGAAGCCGACGCCGGAATCGAGGATTCGTCGCACGCTGAGTGTGCTGATCTCCTTGCCGTCCAGCACGATGCTTCCGGTCACGCGGGGCTGCAGGCCGACGATGGCCTCGGTGAGCTCGGTCTGGCCGTTGCCCTGCACTCCGGCGATGGCGAGGATCTCGCCCCGCTGCACCTCGAAGCTCACATCGTTCACGACGAGCTGGCCGAGCGGGTCGATGACGGAGAGGTTGCTGACCACGACGGCGGGACCGCGCAGCTGGGCCGGGCCCTTCTGCACGGTGAGCTCGACGGCGCGGCCGACCATCAGCGAGGCCAGCTCGGCGTTTGTCGCGGTGGGCGATGCCTCGCCGACGACCTTGCCCAGCCGGACGACCGTGATCCGGTCCGCGACCTCGCGGACCTCGCGGAGCTTGTGGGTGATGAAGACGATCGAGGTGCCGGCGTCGCGCAGCTGGCGCATGATGACCATCAGCTCGTCGGTCTCCTGCGGCGTGAGCACAGCCGTGGGCTCGTCAAAGACAAGCACCTTGGCGTCGCGGGACAGCGCCTTGATGATCTCGACACGCTGCTGCACCCCGACGGGCAGGTCACCGACGATGGCGTCCGGGTCGACGTGGAAGCCGAAGCGCGCGGAGATTTCCTTGACCTTCGCGCGCGCGGCCGGGAGATCGAGCCGCCCGCCGAACTTCGTGGACTCGTTGCCGAGCATGACGTTCTCGGCAACGGAGAACACCGGGATGAGCATGAAGTGCTGGTGCACCATGCCGATTCCGGCCGCCATGGCGTCGCCGGGGCCGGCGAAGTTCTGCACAACATCGTTCAGCAGGATCTCGCCCTCCTCGGCCTGGTAGAGGCCGTAGAGCACGTTCATGAGCGTCGACTTACCGGCACCATTCTCGCCCAAGAGGCAGTGGATCTCGCCGGCCTCGACAGTGAGGTCTATATGGTCGTTGGCGACCAGGGCACCGAATCTTTTCGTAATGCCGCGAAGTTCGAGCTTCATGTTCCCGATTCTATTGATTGCCTGCGCAGAAGTGGGGCTTGTGCACAAAGGTTGTCGGCATCCGTGCGGATTGCTCATATGTTGCGAGCAGGCTCCATTCGAGCACGGATGCCGGGGCTTAACGTCACGCGGGGAGGCCAGCGATTGCTGGTCTCCCCGTGTGATTCAGTTCTGATTGATCAGTGCAACCTAGCCAGCGAGGTAGGACGTGACCGGGATCGAGCCGTCGATGATTCCGGCCTTGATCTCGTCAAGCTCACCCTGCAGCGAGGGGTTGACCTTGCTCTCGAAGTCGTGGAACGACGCCAGGCCCACGCCCTCGTTCTCGAGCGTGCCGACGAACGGCGCCGCGTCGAAGTTGCCCTTGCCGGCGGCGAGGATCGCGTCGTAGGTTCCGACGTCGATCGCCTTGCGGATCGAGGTGAGCAGCAGGTCGCCGACCGAGGGGTCGGTCTCGAACACGTCGGCGTCGACACCGATGAGCGCGATCTCCTTTCCGGAGTCGCGGATGGCGGCAGCGGCGCTCTGGTAGATCGGGCCACCGACGGGCAGGAGCACGTCGACGTTCTGGTCGATCAGACCCTGAGCGATCTGGCGGGCACCGTCGTTGGCCTCGAAGCCACCGGTGAAGGAGCCATCCTGTGCGGCGGTGTCCCAACCGAGGACCTTGACATCCTTGCCCTTGGCCGTGTTGTAGTACTCAACACCCTGGGCGAAGCCGTCCATGAAGATGGAGACCGTCGGGAAGTTCATGCCACCGAAGGTGCCGACAACGCCGGTCTTCGAGAAGTCAGCCGCGGCGTAGCCGGCCAGGAACGCTGCCTGGGCGGTGTCGAAGATGATCGGCTTGATGTTGGGCTGGTCGGTCTTGCCATCGAAGTCCTGGTCGACGACGTCGTCGATGCTGACGTACTCGATGTCAGGGTTCGCTGCTGCAGATTCGCCCGCGGCGGCCGCGAGTGCAAAGCCGACGGTGACGATGGTGTTGCAGCCCTGGTCGACGAGGTTCGTCAGGTTCGGAGCGAAGTCAGTCTCAGAGTCGGACTGGACCTTCTTGTACTCGACGCCGAGCTCGTCAGCAGCCTTGACCATGCCCTCGTAGCCCAGCTGGTTGAAGGACTTGTCGTCGAATCCGCCTGCGTCGGAGACCATGCAGGGGAGGTAGTCGGGCGAGGCTGCCGAGCCATCGGTGGAGCCACCGCTGGATTCGGGCGCGGACGCACAACCCGCGAGCAGGGCGGCGACGCCAAAAATGGCAAGACCGGCGAGGCCAGCCTTACGAGTTGTGATAGTCAAGGTGACCTCCAAGGTGCTGCCCCGACGGAGTTCGGGGCCTCTATGCAAGTCACGTTACCGAATATTTCCCCGCTCAAAAGGGCAAAGTCCGCTCAGGGCCCAAAGGTTATGAATTCGCGATGTTCTGCTCATATGAGCAGACTGGAGGCTCCGCTACTCTGGTGTGCTCGGCGAGCTGACAACGATGCTGCCATCGATGATGGCCTGTCGAATGCCGTCGACCTCTGCCTCAAGCGCTGGCGACACGAGCGAGGCCCGGTCGTGGAACGGCGCAATCTCGACGCCGCCGTTCTCGAGGGTTCCGACGAACGGCGCGTTGTCGAAAACCCCGGCGGTGTCGTCGCCGACGATCTTGACCACTGCGTCCTCCATGTTCTTCAGAACACTGGTCAGAACGAGCGGGCGGAACTCGGCAGGCAGGGTCTCGTAACCGTCGTTGTCGACCCAGATGATCGAGACTCCCCTGTTCTCACTCGCCGCGGCCGCAGCGCCCTCGCCGACCTGGCCAGCGACTGGGAGGATGACGTCCGCACCCTGATCGATGAGGCCCTGACTCAAGGTCTTGCCCTTCGCGACGTCCTCGAAGTCGCCGGTGAAGGAGCCATCCTGGTTCTCCTTGTCCCAGCCGAGTGCCCGCACCGTGGTGCCATGCACCCGGTTGTACTCATCGACGCCGTCGACGAATCCGTCCATGAAGAGTGTGACCGGTGGCTGGTTGCCGCCGCCGAAAGTCGCCACGACGCCGGTCTGGGTGACACCGGCCGCAAGGTATCCGGCCAGGAAGGCCGCCTGAGCCGTGTCGAAGACGATCGGCTTGATGTTGCGGCCGTCGACCCGCTCGTCGACGATCGCGAAGTGCACATCCGGGTTGGCCTCCGCCTCAGAGATCGTGGCGTCGGCGAGCTCCCAGCCCACGGTGAGGATGAACTGGCATCCGGTGCCGACAGCCTGCGCGACATTCGGCGCCAGATCGGTCTCGGAGGTCGAGACAATGGCGTCCACGTCGATGCCGAACTGGGCGCTCGCCTCCTGGAGCCCCTCCCAGCTTGACTGGTTGAACGAGCGGTCCTCGAGGCCGCCGGAGTTCGTGACCATGCGCGCACAGTATTCGGAGGCGCTCGAGCCGCCGCCCGCCTCGGGGGCGGAGGCGCAGCCGGCCAGGAGCAGGGCAGCGCCGGCGAGCAGTGCGAGGTGAGCGGTGATTCGCGTCATGGTCATTCCCGATCCCTTGAGGGTGTCGTGCTTACAGAACGTCGGTGCGCCCGGAGAGCTTCAGCGCGTCGACGACGGCCTTCACCTTCTGGGCGTTCGCACTGGTCGTGACGAGCAGCGCGTCAGGGGTGTCGACGACGACGATGTCTTCGACGCCGATGAGAGCGATCGTGCGACCACCCTCCGAGATGACGATGCCGCTGGAGGAGTCGGCGAGCACGCGCGCGTTCTCACCGAGGATGGCGAGGTCCCTCTTGCGCCCGCCGGAGTGCAGCTTGGCAATCGAGGCAAAATCGCCGACGTCGTCCCAGTCGAAGCGGCCGGGGATGACGGCGAGCCTGCCTGCTGCCGCCGCCGGTTCGGCCACCGCATAGTCGATCGCGATCTTCTTCAGCCCGGGCCAGATGCGGTCGACGGCGGGGCCCCTGGTTGTCGGGTCGTCCCAGGCGGCGGCGAGTTCGAGCAGTCCGGCCAGCAGCTCCGGCTCCGAGTTGCCGATCTCCTCGAGGATCCGGTCAGCGCGCGCGATGAACATGCCGGCGTTCCAGAGGTAGTGCCCGCTGGCCACATACTTCTTCGCGGTGGCCTGGTCCGGCTTCTCGACGAAGGACTTGACGGTCAGTGCGCTCGGGGCACCATCGACGACGAGCTTCTCGCCGGAGTGGATGTAGCCGAAGCCGATGGCCGGCTCTGTCGGGCGGATCCCGAGAGTCACAATGTAACCGGCATCCGCGACCTCGACGGCCTCAGCAACGGCCGAGCGGAAGATGTCGTCGCGGTGGATCACGTGGTCGGCGGCGAAGGAGCCGATGATGACGCCCGGCTCACGACGTTCGAGGATCGCGGCGGCCAGGCCGATGGCTGCGGCCGAGTCGCGTGGTTCGCTCTCGAGCACGACGTTGTGATCGGCCAACTCCGGCAGCTGTTCCTCGACGGCCTTGCGGTGCGCCCGCCCGGTGACGACCATGATGCGCTGCTCACCGGAGAGCGGCGCGAGCCTGATCCAGGTGTCGCGCAGGAGCGTCTGGCCCGAGCCGGTCAGGTCATGCAGGAACTTGGGCGCGTCGGCTCTGGAGAGCGGCCAGAGCCGCGATCCGATGCCGCCGGCCGGAATCACACTGTAGAAACGGTCGAGCGCAGTAGGAGTACTCACCCTGTCAGCCTAGGCCAGCAGGCAGCCACGCCGGCGGTCAGCGCAGCGCACTCGCACCGGCGCTCGAACTTAGGCATGCCTAACCGGAAAATCGCTGAGAGTGAGGAATAGGATGAGTGCACATGCTCATTGAGCACTTCGGGCCAGCGACTGGCCACATTTCAGCCAGGGAGGGTTGTTCATGCCACAGCAATCGGCAGGAACCCTGACAGCAGCCAAGAAGACCACGACATCACGACGCCCGGCGGGAACCCTCTACCGGGGCCGCGAAGGCATGTGGTCGTGGGTTCTGCACCGCATCACCGGTGTCGCGATCTTCTTCTTCCTGCTCGTCCACATTCTTGATACCGCACTCATCCGCGTCAGCCCGGAGGCGTACAACGTCGTCATCGGCACCTACCAGACGCCGTTGATGGGTCTCGGCGAGGTTGCGTTGGTTGGTGCGATCGTGTTCCACGCCTTCAACGGCCTCCGCATCATCCTGATCGACTTCTGGGCAGGCGGCGTGAAGCACCAGAAGCTGATGTTCTACGTCGTCATCGCGCTCTGGGTGATCACGATGCTCGCCTTCACCCCGCGCCACCTGATCAACGTCTTCAGCCACTAGGAAAGGGGAGCACATCATGTCTGCAACAACAATCGAAGCCCCCCGCTCCCCCGCACGCCAGGCGCCCAAGCGCGGCGTGAACTGGGAGAAGTGGGGCTGGATCTACATGCGCGCGTCCGGCGTCGTGCTGGTCGTGCTGATCTTCGGCCACCTGTTCTTCAACCTCGTGCTCGGCGAAGGCATCTCCGGCATCAACTTCGGCTTCGTCGGCGGCAAGCTGGCCGACCCGTTCTGGCAGTGGTGGGACGTGGCCATGCTGTGGCTCGCGCTGATCCACGGCGGCAACGGCATGCGCACCCTGATCAACGACTACGCGACGCTGCCGATGACCCGCGGCGTGCTCAAGTCGGCGGTTCTGGCCGCCGTCGTCGTGCTCATCGTGCTCGGCACCCTCGTCGTCTTCACCTTCGACCCGTGCCCCCCAGGGTCGCCGGCCGACCTGCTGCCGTCCTTCTGCGCAGCGCAGTAAACCCCCATCACCACAAAGTACGGATGCCACTGTGACCCAGTCCTCATCGTTCGACAGCGCCGACCACACCATCGTTGACGGCGTGCACTACCACCAGTTCGATGTCGTGATCGTCGGCGCCGGTGGCGCAGGCATGCGCGCGGCGATCGAGGCCGGTCCGCACGCCAAGACCGCCGTGATCTCCAAGCTGTACCCGACGCGCTCGCACACCGGTGCGGCGCAGGGCGGCATGGCTGCTGCGCTCGCCAACGTCGAGGAAGACAACTGGGAGTGGCACACCTTCGACACGATCAAGGGTGGCGACTACCTGGTCGACCAGGATGCCGCAGAGATCCTGGCCAAGGAGGCCATCGACGCGGTCCTCGACCTCGAGAACATGGGCCTGCCGTTCAACCGCACGCCTGAGGGCAAGATCGACCAGCGCCGCTTCGGCGGTCACACCCGCGACCACGGCAAGGCGCCCGTGCGTCGTGCCTGCTACGCGGCCGACCGCACCGGCCACATGATCCTGCAGACGCTGTACCAGAACTGCGTCAAGCACGGCATCAACTTCTTCAACGAGTACTACGTGCTCGACCTCGTCATGACGAACGTCGACGGTGTCGACCAGCCGTCGGGCGTCGTCGCCTACGACCTCGCCTCCGGCGAGCTGCACGTGTTCCAGGCCAAGGCGATCATCTTCGCAACCGGCGGCTTTGGAAAGATCTACAAGACGACCTCCAACGCACACACCCTCACCGGTGACGGCGTCGGCATCATCTGGCGCAAGGGCCTCCCGCTGGAGGACATGGAGTTCTTCCAGTTCCACCCGACCGGCCTGGCAGGCCTCGGCATCCTGCTCACCGAGGGCGCCCGCGGTGAGGGAGCGATCCTCCGCAACGCCAGCGGTGAGCGTTTCATGGAGCGCTACGCCCCCACCATCAAGGACCTCGCCCCGCGCGACATCGTCGCCCGGTGCATGGTCCAGGAGGTCGCGGAGGGCCGCGGCGCCGGCCCGCACAAGGACTACGTCTACCTCGACTGCACCCACCTGGGTGCAGAGGTGCTCGAGACCAAGCTGCCGGACATCACCGAGTTCGCGCGCACCTACCTCGGTGTCGACCCGGTGACAGAGCCCGTTCCCGTGATGCCGACCGCGCACTACGCGATGGGCGGCATCCCCACCAACGTCGCCGCCGAGGTGCTGCGTGACAACAACACCGTCGTTCCCGGCCTCTACGCCGCAGGCGAGTGCGCCTGCGTCTCGGTGCACGGCTCGAACCGCCTCGGCACGAACTCGCTGCTTGACATCAACGTCTTCGGCAAGCGCGCCGGCCAGAACGCCGTCGAGTACTCCAAGACCGCGGAGTTCACCCCGCTTCCCGCCGACCCGGCCGCGGCCGTGCGCGGGCTCATCGACAGCATCCGCACCTCGACGGGAACCGAGCGCGTCTCCGTGCTCCGCAAGGAGCTGCAGGACATGATGGACGCCAAGGCACAGGTGTTCCGCACCGACGAGTCTCTGGCCGAGGTCACCCAGACCATCCACGGCCTGCGCGAGCGGTACAAGAACGTGGCGGTGCAGGACAAGGGCCACCGCTTCAACACGGACCTGCTCGAGGCCGTCGAGCTCGGCTTCCTGCTCGACCTGGCCGAGGTGGTCGTCTTCTCCGCGCGCAACCGCAAGGAGAGCCGCGGCGGCCACATGCGCGACGACTACCCCAACCGCGACGACGAGACGTACATGAAGCACACCATGGCGTACCTCTCCGGCGACCCCCACTCGGCGGATGCCGCCGACCACATCCGTCTGGACTGGAAGCCCGTCACCATCACGCGCTACCAGCCCATGGAAAGGAAGTACTAATCGTGAGCAGCACGACGATTGCCGCCGACCGCCCGGGCAACGCAGACCCGGCCGTCACCCCGTTCACGGTCACGTTCCTGATCCGCCGCTTCGACCCCGAGGTGGACGAGGAGCCGCGCTGGCAGGACTTCGACGTCGAGATGTACGCCACCGACCGCGTGCTCGACGCCCTGCACAAGATCAAATGGGAGCAGGACGGCTCGCTGACGTTCCGCCGTTCCTGCGCGCACGGCATCTGCGGCTCTGACGCCATGCGCATCAACGGCCGCAACCGCCTCGCCTGCAAGACGCTGATCAAGGACCTCGACATCTCGAAGCCGATCTACGTCGAGGCCATCAAGGGCCTCCCGCTGGAGAAGGACCTCATCGTCGACATGGAGCCGTTCTTCGCGTCGTTCCGCGAGGTGCAGCCCTTCCTCATCGCCAACAAGGCGCCGGAGGGCGGCAAGGAGCGCCTCCAGACCGTCGCCCAGCGCGAGCGCTTCGACGACACCACCAAGTGCATCCTCTGCGCAGCCTGCACCTCGAGCTGCCCGGTGTTCTGGACGGACGGCCAGTACTTCGGCCCGGCCGCCATCGTCAACGCGCACCGCTTCATCTTCGACTCCCGTGACGAGGACGCCAAGGTTCGCCTCGACATCCTGAACGACAAGGAAGGCGTGTGGCGCTGCCGCACCACCTTCAACTGTTCAGAGGCATGCCCCCGCGGCATCCAGGTGACCCAGGCCATCGCCGAGGTCAAGCAGGCCATCATGCGCGGCAAGCCATAGCATCCGCCGCGTGAACGAGGCCCCCTCTGGATTTCCGGAGGGGGCTTCGTCGTGCGCGCCGGCGTTTCGCCGAGGTCCGCTGGTTGAGCCTGTCGAGACCATTTCCAGGCCCGGGAAAATCGCGCCGGCCCGGCAAATACCCCGTGCCGGTGCACACAATCCGGGCCCGCGCTCAGACGGACGCACCGGGAACCCCGTTGGTTGAGCCTGTCGAAACCCGGTACGCCGGCCGAACGCCGCGCAACCCCCGCTGGCTTGAGGGAGCGCCAGCGACCGAAGCCCTGATCCCTCGCCGGCCGAACGCCGCGCAACCCACGCTGGCTTGAGGGAGCGCCAGCGACCGAAGCCCTGAGCCCTCGGCGGGAACTCCGTTGGTTGGGCCTGTCGAAACCCCGCGACGACCGCACCGGTGGGGCGTGCCGAAACCGCACCAGCATCGGTCACGGTTTTTGAGGTTGCCTTAGTATGGGCTGCCGCCTTGCTTGGCGCTGCGCGCCAAGCCTTTCGCGGCGCTGCGCGCCGCGCCGCTAGGGTGAGACTGTGAGCCGTGACGAGAGCAGCCCCGCCGCAGGGCAAGAGGCCGAGCGGCATCGCTGGGAGTCTCTCGACGCTTTCGGCGAGCCGCTGCGTGAGCGCTTCGGCGAGCCGGTGCAGCGGGTGACCGAGATCACCCAGAAGACGCTTGCGCTGTTCCCCGTCCGTGTGTGGCGGCACTTCCTCGCCCGAAACGGCTTCCTGCTTGCCGCTGGCATGAGCTATCAGGCACTCTTCGCCGTGTTCGCCGCCGTCTACGTCGTCTTCTCCGTCGCGGGCATCTGGTTCGCGAACCGCCCCGGAACGATGCAGGCACTCGAGGACCTCATCAACACCTATGTGCCCGGTCTGATCGGCGAGCAGGGTGCGATCAAGCCCAGCGACCTCGCCGCGTTGGCCGACTCATCGACCTTCCTCCTCAGCTGGACAGGCATCATCGCGGCCGCCGGCTTGATCTGGACCGCCATTGGCTGGGTCACGTACTCGAGGCTCGGCGTGCGCAGCGTGTTCGGGCTCCCGAAGGACACCCGCTCCTACGTTCTGCTGAAGGCCAGGGACCTGCTCGCGGCACTCGTATTCGGTGTGGTGCTGCTGTTCGCCTCCGCACTCACCGTCGTGAGCACGGCCGCGGTGAGCTGGATGTTCCAGGTGCTCGGAATCTCGAGTGACTCGTTCTGGTACAGGGTGGCCGGTGGCTCCGTCGGCCTCCTGCTCGTACTGATCATCAACACCGGGGTGCTCGCGGCGATGTTCCGCTTCCTCTCCGGTGCCAGCGTGCCGTGGCGCAGGCTCTGGGGCGGATCGTTCCTCGGTGGCGGCGCGCTCACCGTGCTCCAGGTGCTCGGCGGCACCCTGATCGGGAGTGTGACGAACAACCCGCTGCTGGCGACGTTCGCCGTCTTCGTCGGTCTGCTGCTGTGGTTCAGGCTCACCAGCATCGTCACCCTCGTCGCCGCCGCGTGGATCGCCGTCGCAGCCGGCGACCGGGGCATCTCGCTGCGCAGCGTGACGCAGGAGCAGCTCGCGGCCGAGCGCAGGGAAGCCGAACGCCGTGCGGTGCGTCTCGCCGCCGAGGTTGAGCTTCGTGATGCCAAGCGCGCCCACGACACGGCCCCGTGGTTCCGCCGCCCCGCCGCTGCCCTGCAGCTCAGGATCGCGAAGCAGCACTACGACCAGGTCCTGCGAGAGCAGAGACACGAACGGGCACCGGATGCCGCGGCATCCGCCCCGGCTCGGCACGGCCGTCAGGGCGACGCCTCGCGCGGCAATCTAGACTGAGGTCATGTCTTCTGCGTCGTCGCCACTGCGTATTGCCTCTGTCAACGTGAATGGCGTGCGCGCCGCCTACCGCAACGGGATGGGCGACTGGCTGGCCGGCCGCGACGTCGACATCCTGGCGCTGCAAGAGGTGCGCGCAGACACCAGCCACCTCGAGGAGCTCCTCGGCGACGAGTGGAACATCCTGCACGACGCGGCAACGGCCAAGGGCCGCGCGGGCGTCGCGCTCGCCAGCCGCCGCAACGCCGAGATCCACCGCGTCGAGCTCGGCGCCGTGGACTTCGACAGCGCCGGGCGCTGGCTCGAGGCCGACTACCGCGTCGGCGACAGCATCATCACCGTCGTCAGCACCTATGTGCACTCCGGCGAGGCCGGCACCGACAAGCAGGTCGAGAAGTACAAGTTCCTCGATGCCATGGAGGCCAGGCTGCCAGAGCTCGCCGCGCACTCGCCGTACGCGCTCGTGCTCGGCGATCTGAACGTCGGACACCGCACGCTCGATATCAAGAACTGGAAGGGCAATGTGAAGCGCGCCGGCTTCCTGCCGGAGGAGCGCGCCTACTTCGACCGCTTCGTCGGAGCAGAGAACGAGGCTGACTACAACAGCGGCGCCGGCCTCGGCTGGGTCGATGTCGGACGCAAGTGGGCCGGCGAGGTCGACGGCCCGTACTCCTGGTGGTCCAACCGCGGTCAGGCATTCGACAACGACACCGGATGGCGCATCGACTACCACCTGGCGAGCCCTGCGCTGGCTGCGACTGCCGTGAACTACACGATCGACCGCGCGCCGTCGTACGCAGAGCGATGGTCCGACCACGCCCCCGTCGTCGTCGACTACGCCATCTAGACACCCCGTGTTCGCCGCCGATCGGCGGCGCACGGCCTTTCTCACCACAGCCTTGAAATGAGCACTATGACTTCCCTCCCCCGCCTGTACTCGGGCATGCAACCATCGGCGGACTCGCTGCACGCCGGCAACTACATCGGCGCCCTGCTGCAGTGGAAGCAGCTGCAGACGACCCACGACGCACTGTTCTCCGTCGTCGACATGCACGCCATCACCGTGCCGCAGGACCCGGCCGAGCTGCGCGAGAAGACGCGCCGCACCGCCGCGCAGTACATCGCGGCCGGCATCGACCCGGAGAACTCGACCCTCTACGTGCAGTCGCACGTGCCAGCCCACGCGGAACTCGCCTGGATCCTCAACACCATCACGGGCTTCGGCGAGGCCGGTCGGATGACGCAGTTCAAGGACAAGTCGAAGAAGCAGGGCGCGGACGCCACCTCGGTCGGCCTCTTCACCTACCCGGTGCTGATGGCGGCCGACATCCTGCTCTACCAGAGCGAGGTCGTTCCGGTCGGTGACGACCAGAAACAGCACGTCGAGCTCACCCGCGACCTCGCGACCCGCTTCAACGCCCGTTTCGGCGACACCTTCACCATTCCGGAACCGGTCATCCAGAAGGAGACGGCCCGCATCTACGACCTGCAGAACCCCGGGTCGAAGATGTCGAAGTCCGGCGAGTCCCCCGCGGGCATCCTGTGGCTGCTCGACGAGCCAGGCGCGATCAAGAAGAAGATCATGCGCGCGGTGACCGACGACGAGGCCGTCGTACGCTTCGATCGGGAGAACAAGCCCGGCGTCTCGAACCTGATGACGATCTTCCAGGTGTTCTCCGGGCGCTCGCTCACCGAGATCGAGGATGCCTTCGCGGGTCGCGGCTACGGCGACTTCAAGAAGGAGCTCGTCGAGCTCGTGGTCGCGGAGTTCTCGCCGATCCGCGAACGGGCGACCGCGCTTCTCGACGACCCGGCCGAGCTGGACCGCGTGCTGGCCGGCAACGCCGCTCGCGCCTCGGCGATCGCCGACACCACGCTCGAGACCGTCTACGACCGCATCGGCTTCCTGCGGCGCGTCCGCTAGGGCAGATCATGCAGCCGTTCGAGTTGCGCACGACCCGGCTGGTCCTGAACCAGCCGGGTCCGGACGACGTCGACGCCATCGCCGAGTACTGCACCGACGCCGCCTTCGAGAAGTACCTGCCGACGCCGTGGCCGTACACCCGCGAGCACGCGGTCGGGTTCGTCTCTGACTTCGTTCCAGCCGGCTGGCGCGACGACTCGGAGGCGACGTGGGCCGTGCGCCTGCACGACGGGCGGCTGATCGGCATGCTCGGCCTCCGGCTTCGGCGCCACGACCTCGGCTTCTGGCTCGGCGCGGAGCACCGCGGATTCGGCTACATGCCGGAAGCGGTGTCCGCCGTCTCCGACTGGGTCTTCGACGGCGGCATCCCCGACGCCTCTGAGGTGCTCTGGGAGGCGATTGTGGGCAACATCGCCTCGGCCCGCGTCGCCAGGAAGTCCGGCTTCCGCTACATCGGTGTCGCACCGGCGAGCGACCCGGGGCGCGACGGCACGGTCCCCCAGAGCTGGCACGCCACTCTGGCCCCCGGCATCCGCTCCGTGCACCACGGCTGGCCGCAGGAGGTGGTCGACGCATGAGCGACGCCCGGACGAACCCCGACGGCGCTGAGCCCATCGGCGCGGTGCCCATCGGCGCGGTGCTCTTCGACCTCGACGACACCCTGTTCGCCCACCGCACGGCGGTGGCCAGCGGCATCCTCGCGCACATCGACCAGCTCGGCGGCTTCGACGGTGTGCACACCCCGGATGCCGTCGCCCTCTGGCACGCGCTCGAGGAGAAGCACTACCACTCCTACCTCGAGGGCACCCTCGACTTCGAGGGGCAGCGCAGGGCCCGCGCCCGCGACTTCGCCGCCGCCCACGGCGTGCACCTCGGAGACGCGGCAAGCGGCGCCTGGTTCGACGAGTACTTCGAGCACTACACGGCGGCCTGGACGCTGCACGAGGACGCGCTCCGCTGCCTCGACGCGCTCGACGCTGCGTTCCCTGGCGTCGGGCTCGGCATCATCACGAACGGCGACCCCGCCTTCCAGCAACGCAAGCTCGACCGCGTGGAGTTGACCTCCCGCATGGGCCTGGACGTGCACCCCGAGCGCTTCGTCGCCTCGGGAGCCCTCGGCGTCGCGAAGCCGGACCCGCGCATCTTCGAGGCGGCCTGTGCCGCCTTCGGCGTTGCGCCCGCCTCCGGCGTGTACGTCGGCGACCGCCTCCGCACCGACGCGATCGGCGCGGCAGGCGCCGGGCTCACCGGCGTCTGGCTGAACCGCGACGGCATCTCCCCCTCCCCCGAGGATGCCGCGGACGCCGCCGCCCTGGGCGTGCTCGAGATCGCCACGCTCGACGAACTCACCCCGGCTCTCCTCGCCCGCTGACCCGCCGGCCGCTGGCCGCTGGCCGCTGGCCGCTGGCCGCTGGCCGGAACGGCCTGCCACACCCGGCCCTCCTGGGGATCCGGGGTGTTGCGGGGTGTCGAGTTATGACGGCGAAGCTTGGGCCCCACCCGCAGAAAATCGCAAGCGATCTGCAGGTCCGGGGCCCGAGCTTCGCCGTCATTGTTTGAGCTGAGGAGCAACATCTCGGATCCCAGCACGGACGGGAGCAGCAAGAAGCCCCGCACTCAGTCGAGTGCGGGGCTTCGGGGTTTCGACAAGCTCAACCAGCGGAGGCTTGCTCAACCAGCGGGTGGCTCAACCAGCGGCAGTCTGATTACTTGACGTCGTCGTCGACCCAGTCGAGCGTCTTCGTGACGGCCTTCTTCCAGTTGCGGTAGAGACGGTCACGCTCGCCGGATTCCATGTTCGGCTCCCAGCGCTTGTCTTCCTGCCAGTTCTTGGCGAGGTCGTCCAGGTCGCTCCAGAAACCGACGGCCAGGCCGGCGGCGTAGGCCGCACCGAGGGCCGTGGTCTCGGCGACGACGGGGCGCACGACGGGAACGTTCAGGATGTCGGCCTGGAACTGCAGCAGCGTGTTGTTCGCCGTCGCACCGCCGTCGACCTTGAGCTCGGTCAGCGGCACGCCGGAGTCGGCGTTGACCGCGTCGATGACCTCGCGGGTCTGGAACGCGATCGCCTCGAGGGCGGCACGCGCGATGTGTCCCTTGTTGACGTAGCGGGTCAGGCCGACCAGTGCGCCGCGGGCGTCTGCACGCCAGTGCGGGGCGAAGAGGCCGGAGAACGCCGGCACGAAGTACGCGCCACCGTTGTCGTCGACGGTGTTCGCGAGCGCCTCGATGTCGGCAGCCGACTCGATGATGCCGAGGTTGTCGCGCATCCACTGCACGAGCGAGCCGGTGACGGCGATCGAGCCCTCGAGCGCGTAGTGCACCGGCGCATCGCCGAGCTTGTAGCCGACGGTCGTCAGCAGACCGTTCTTGGAGTGGACGATCTCCTCACCGGTGTTGAAGATGAGGAAGTTGCCGGTGCCGTAGGTGTTCTTGGCCTCGCCGGTGGCGAAGGCGGCCTGGCCGAAGGTCGCGGCCTGCTGGTCGCCCAGGATGCCGGCGATCGGGGTCTCGCGCAGGAGCGAGTGCTCGTCGGCGTGACCGTAGACCTCGGAGGAGGACTTGATCTCGGGCAGCATCGAACGCGGAACACCGAAGATCGCGAGGATCTCGTCGTCCCACTGCAGCGTCTCGAGGTCCATGAACAGGGTGCGCGAAGCGTTCGTGACGTCCGTCGCGTGCACGCCGCCCTCGACGCCGCCGGTCAGGTTCCAGAGAACCCAGCTGTCGGTGGTGCCGAACAGGAGCTCGCCGGCATCCGCAGCCTCACGCGCACCGGGAACGTTCTCGAGGATCCAGACGATCTTCGTGCCGGAGAAGTAGGTGGCCAGCGGGAGGCCGACCTTGTGCTTGAAGCGCTCGGTGCCGCCATCGGCCGCGAGGCGGTCGACGATGTCCTGGGTGCGGGTGTCCTGCCAGACGATGGCGTTGTAGACGGCCTCGCCGGTGTTCTTGTTCCACACCACAGCGGTCTCGCGCTGGTTCGTGATGCCGACGGAGGCGATGTCGTGACGCGTCAGGTTCGCCTTGGACAGTGCCTGGCCGATCACCTCACGGGTGTTGTCCCAGATTTCCTTGGGGTTGTGCTCGACCCAGCCGGCCTGCGGGAAGATCTGCTCGTGCTCGAGCTGCCCGGTCGAGATGATCGATCCGGCCTTGTCGAAGACGATGGCACGCGAGCTCGTGGTGCCCTGGTCAATGGCGAGTACGTAGTCAGCCATGGTGATAACTCCTTTGCTATCGGGTGAAGGGGTTGGCGGAAGTCGCTTAGGTGAGGATCGGCAGCAGCACGAGTGCTGACCAACCGGCGATCAGACCACCGAGCAGCGGGCCGACGACGGGGACCCAGGAGTAGCTCCAGTCGGAGCCGCCCTTGCCCTTGATCGGGAGCACGGCGTGCATGATGCGCGGGCCGAGGTCACGGGCCGGGTTGATGGCGTAGCCGGTCGGGCCACCGAGCGAGGCGCCGATACCGATCACGAGCAGGGCGACGGGGAGCGCGCCGAGGGCTGCGAGGCCGCCACCGTCACCGTTGCGGCCGAAGCCGATCACGACGAAGACGAGCACGAAGGTGCCGATGATCTCGGTGACGAGGTTCCAACCGTAGGAGCGGATGGCCGGACCGGTCGAGAAGACACCGAGCTTGTTGGCGGCATCCGGCTCACCGTCGAAGTGCTGCTTGTAGGCGAGCCACACGAAGGTGGCGCCGAGCATGGCACCGATCAACTGTGCGGCGATGTAGGCCAGCACGGAGACCGCGGAGACCGCGACCGTCGTGCCGAGCGCCGCGTTGCCGAACTCGGTCGCGCCGTTGGCGACGAGGCCGACGGTGACGGCCGGGTTGAGGTGGGCACCGGAGGCGTACGACACGATGACACCGGCGAAGACCGCGAGGCCCCAGCCGATGTTCACCATCAGGAAGCCGCCACCGAGCCCCTTGTTCTTGGCCAGCGCGACGTTGGCGACGACGCCACAGCCGAGCAGCACGAGCATGGCGGTTCCCACCAGCTCCGAGAGGAACACAATTCCGAGGTTGTCCACGTTGACCTTCCAGTTTGTTTCGTGACTCTTCGCGTCGGTGAGTTCCTCTGCGAAAGGGGTGGATTCAGCGAATCCTGTAGAACCGTATCCGGCTCCGGCCTAGCGAGGCAGCCGTTTCGCATGCACATCCGTGCATTCTCCCGGCCGCCTCGCTGGACGTCTCGCCCGTTCTCGGGCGGGTGGATCAGACTCCGGCGAGGCTCGAGGTGGGCGTCGCCGTGCCGAGTCGCACGCCGTGAACCTCGGCGAGTTCTGCGCGGGTTGCGGCGATCTCCGTCGCCCTGCGGGTCTCGTCCCAGCCGAGTCCTGCGGCCATGATGTCCGCCAGCTCGGTGAGCAGGTCGGCGCTCAGCGCGCCGACGAAGGCGAGGCTGGTGCGGCGCAGCACGAGGTCGATCAGGTGGACGGGCTGCTCGGTGGCGACGATGTAGGCGATCTCGCGGCGCGAGTAGTCCTGGGCGCCGGCGAGGGCGGCATCCGGGGCCCCGTCGCCGTTGACCAACTCGTCGATCATCGGCTCTGCACGCGTGCCGTAGCGGGCCAGGAGCTGGGCTGCGCGCTCGCGACCGAGCTCCTCGCCGTTGCTCGCGAGCCAGACCTGGGTGGCCGCGTCGGTGGTCGGGAAGCCCTTGCCTCCACCGATTGCGAGACCCTCGGTGCTCTGGGTGCGCGTGCCGCCGATGATGCCGATGATGTCGGTGCTGAGGTGCTCGGCGAGAGCACGGAACGTCGTCCACTTGCCGCCGACCAGGCTGAGCAGGGTCGTGCCAGGCAGCTCGGTGAGCGGGGTCTGCTCGATGCGGTAGTCCCGCGAGACGAATCCGGGCGCCTCGTCGTCGTGGCGGGGCAGCGGGCGCACGCCGGAGAAGCGGAAGACGATCTCCGAGCGGTCGACGGGGATGGTCGGGAAAACGTGCGCGACGAGTTCGAAGAAGTAGTCGACCTCTGCCTCTGTGCAGCGGATCGGCTGCGTCATGTCGTGCTCGAGGTCGGTCGTTCCGACGAGCACGCGACCCTTGAGCGGGTAGATCAGCACGATGCGGCCGTCCTCGTGCTCGAAGAAGATCTCGCGCCCGTCCGTCGCCTCAAGCAGGGCCGGGTTGTCGAGCACGATGTGCGAACCCTTGGTGCCGCCCATGTAGCTGCTCGGGCGGCCGAGTGCCTTGTTGGTGAGGTCGGTCCATGGACCGGTGGTGTTGACGATCACGTCGGCGGTCATGCTGAACACCTCGCCACCGACGGTGTCGCGCAGGCGCACGCCGTCCTCGTCGATGCCGACGGCTTCGACGTAGTTGGCCGCGCGGGCGTGCGGGCCGGCGGCGAGACCGTCGTGCAGCACGTCGAGGGCGAGGCGCTCCGGGTCGTGCATCGACGCGTCGTAGTACGTCGCCGTGTACTTGAGGTCGGGGTTCAGCGCCGGGAGCTGGCGCAGCGACTCCTTGCGGCCGCGGAACTCGTGCCGGGGAACGCTGCCGCCGTCGCGCGAGAAGGAGTCGTAGAGGCTGAGGCCCATCTTGATGAGCAGCGCGCCGCGCTCGGTCGGCTTGCCCGACTTGTGCGTCAGGAAGCGCAGCGGCGCCGAGAGGATGCCGGAGAAGGTCGAGAAGATCGGCACCGTGGTCTTCAGCGGCTTGACGTAGTGCGGGGCGATCTTGATGAGGCTGTTGCGCTCCTCGACCGACTCCTTGACCAGACGGAACTCGCCGTTCTCGAGGTAGCGGATGCCGCCGTGGATCATGTGCGACGAGGCGCTGGACGCACCGGAGACGTAGTCGCCGCGCTCGACGATGGCGACGTCCACGCCCTGCAGGGCGAGATCGCGGAAGGTGGCAATGCCGTTGATGCCCGCACCGATGATCAGGACGCTGGCGTTCGGGCGCTGCTGCAGCGCCGCGACGGTGGCCCGCGCGTCAGGGGTGTGCTGTGCGGAGTTGGCCTGTGCCGACATCTCGATCTCTCGCTTTCCGACTCGCCGATCGCTCGGCGTCGTTCCTCAGATTCAGCTGCACGTGTTCAGCGTGCAGGGCGGGTTGCATCTTTGCCACCCCGTGTGTATGAATACATCTTGAACACATCCGCACAATCTTTCAAAGCTGCTGCACATATGTGCAGGGCGGATGCAGGGAGATGAAGACCAGCAATGAACGAGCTCGACGCGGCATCCGAAACCGCCAAGACCCGCGACGCCCTCCGCGCCGCGCACCTGTATTACATGCAGGACCTGACGATGGACGCGATCGCACACGAGCTGCACACCTCGCGCTCCTCGGTGTCCCGCCTGCTCAGCCACGCCAGGGCGAGCGGCCTCGTCGACATCCAGATCCGCTCCCCGCGGGACATGCCTGGCCGCATCGAAGAGGCGATCCGTGAGCGGCACGGCATCACCGCGCACGTCGTTCCCGTTCCGGAGAACGCCAGCGACGTCGACAGGCTCGAACGGGTCGCCCTCTCCGCTGCACGAATTCTCGGCCAGTTCTTCGACTCGAACATGTCGCTCGGCATCGCGTGGGGGTCGACGATGAGCGCGCTCAGCCGGCACCTCACGCCCAAGCAGACCCACAACTCCCAGATCGTGCAGCTGAACGGTGCGGGCAACATGCGCACGACCGGCATCCTCTACGCCTCCGAGATCCTCCGCCGCTTCGGTGATGCCTACGGCGCCCACGTTCAGCAGTTCCCCGTTCCGGCGTTCTTCGACGATCCAGCCACGAAGCAGGCCATGTGGCGCGAGCGCTCGACCCAGCGCGTCGTCCAGATGCAGGGCAGCATGGATGTCGCCCTCTTCGGCATCGGCTCGCCGTTCGCCGAGGTGCCGAGCCACGTCTACGCCGGCGGCTACCTGGAGCCGGAGGACTTCCAGTCGCTTAGCCGCGACGGCGCGATCGGCGACGTCGCAACCGTGTTCTACCGCGGGGACGGGTCGACGGACGGCATCGCGCTCAACGAGCGCGGCACCGGGCCGAGCTTCGAGGCGCTGCGGCGCACGCCGAGGCGGGTCTGCGTCGTTGCCGGCCTGTCGAAGCTGCCGAGCCTCCGCGGGGCGCTCCGCGCCGAGCTCGTGACCGACCTGATCGTCGACGAGTCGACCGCGCGGGCCCTGCTCGACTAGGCGGGAGGGGGGCGCGCTGCTGTCGGCAACTCAGGCACGGTGCCGACCCATCACCGCAGCGCCCCCGGTTCCCCGCGGAAGTCGTCCCGGCCGCCCGCAGCACTGCCTGAATTACTGACCGGCGGCACCCGGCCGCACTCCGGCATGTGCCGCGAGCAGTCCGCGAATCGCAGCTTGCACGCCAGCCGCGTCGTACATGATGTCCCGGTAGAGCAGCCTGAGCGTCAGGTAGCCTCGGCTGGCGAGCACGCGATCTCGGGTGCGATCGCGGACATGCTGCTCCCACTCCTTGTGGTGGGCTCGACTGTCGGCTTCGACCACGAGTACCCCGGCGATCACCATGTCGACCCGCCCGACGCCGTCGATGCTGACCTGGATCTCGTAGTCGAGACCCATCTCCTCCACGATCATTCGCAAGACGCTTTCCTGGCCGGACTCGCTCAGGGCGTTCACCTTGCCCTGGAGCGGGGCGAACCGCTGCGGAACGTGTGCGAAGATCGCGGCCAGCGCGTCCGCATCGATCAGCCCGGCGTGCATCGCACCGTCGAGTGCGGCAACCGCACAGGGTGCCGACTGGCACCGAATGATCTGGGCGAGTGCGTCACGCAGTCCGACGCTGTACTCGGTGCCGTCCATTGGGTCGAGCACGGGCGACCAGTGAAGCAGCAGCCCGTCGCGGTTCATCGAGTTCAGAGGGCGCCGTCGATTCTGTGGCGTGCGCATGCGCGAGCTGCTGTGCTCCAGATGGACGTGCAAAACGCTCGCGTCAAACACGAAGACGCCGTACAGCGCCGCGGCCGAGACGCACGCGAGACGCCCTCCAACCCTGACCGCGCCGAGCACATGTGCAGCAGTGCCGGCGGGCGCATAATGACCGCGCCGCACGCGGACGAGTGAACCGGATCGCACCGCCTCGGTGAGGTCGCGCGCACTCGCCCCACCGCGGAGGAGCTGCTGAGTGCTCGCCACCGCCACGCCCATTCTTTGGAAGTACTCTGCACAAGACATGCGAGAAACGCTGGCCCTCCGTGGAGCCGTCGGAGCGGGTCTGGCCCAATCTGTGGAGAGCGCGTCATCCGGTGGCGCCTGTGCGCAACACAGGCAGAACGGACGCGGGCAGCGAGCGAGCGGCGGCGGCAGGCCGGGCCGGGACGCCGCACGCGTGCGTCGCCTGACTTACTCACGGCGGACGGCGTGCTGCGTGAGACTGGGCGCGCATCGATCGCTGTTCCCGAGGCTTCCGTGCTTGGGGCTGCCGCCTTTCGCGATGCTTCGCATCGCGCGGGAATAATCCGCGCGGTACGGCGTTGGCCTAGACTCAGAAGCAAGAAACGTGCTCCGGGGTCGGTGAGAATCCGAACCGGCGGTGAAAGTCCGCGAGCCGTGACGTGACTGCCTGGTGTACACCGGGCAGGAGCGGAGCGGTTGAGCCGGTGAAACTCCGGCACCGACGGTTAAAGTCCGGATGGGAGGATGCACGCGTCGATTGTCGAACGCGTTCGGATCGCTCCGAACGCGCGGCAGGAGACGAGTTTCGAGCCTGCTCGAAACCCTTCACCCACCCCCGGAGCGCCTTGATGACAAGGATCGCCATGGGAATGCACTCGCCGAGCAGCGCGCTCGACCAGCTGATGCGCCGCGCCTTCGCGCTGGCCGCTCGCGGTCCCGCCCGTGGCGTGAACCCTCAGGTTGGCTGCATTCTGCTGGCGGATGACGGCAGCGTGCTCGCCGAGGGCTGGCACCGTGGAGCAGGCACCCCGCACGCAGAGGTCGACGCGCTGTCGAAGCTCGCGCCGGGCGCCGCACGCGGCGCCACCGCCATCGTCACCCTGGAGCCGTGCAACCACCATGGCCGCACCGGCCCGTGCGCCGAGGCCCTGATCGAGGCCGGCGTCGCGACCGTGTTCTACTCGGTGTCCGACCCCGGCCCCGCCTCGGCGGGCGGCGCTGAACGTCTGCGCGCCGCGGGAATCACGGCAACGGGCGGCGTCCTCGCCGCGGAGGGGGAGCAGCTGCTCGGCGACTGGCTGCCTGCTGCCCGTCTCGGCCGGCCCCTCGTGACCGTCAAGTGGGCCTCGAGCCTGGACGGCCGTGCAGCGGCATCCGATGGTTCCAGCCAGTGGATCACCGGCCCCGACGCCCGCAGCGACGTGCACAGGCGCCGCGCCGCCGCCGACGCCATCGCCGTCGGCACGGGAACCGTCCTGGCCGATGACCCATCGCTCACCGCCCGCGACGAGCACGGCGCGCTGCTCCCGGAGCAGCCCGTTCCCGTGGTGTTCGGCCGGCGCCGGACGGCACCGGATGCCACCGTCTTCTCGCACCCGCACGCCCCGCTCTTCTACGACGGCGTCGATCTGCCCGCCCAGCTGGCGGAGTTGCACGCGCGCGGCATCCGTTCGCTCTTCGTCGAGGGTGGCCCGACGCTGGCCAGCGCGTTCATCGCGGCCGGCCACGCGGACGAGCTGCTGATCTACCTGGCTCCTGTGTTGCTCGGCGGCCCGAAACTCGCGCTCGGCGAGCTCGGCATCCCCTCGATCGAGAGCGCCATCCGGCTCGAACTGTTGAGCGTCGAACGCCTCGGCGCCGACCTTCTGCTCGTCGCCGCCCCCACCACTCCCCCCACTGCCCAGCCGGCCACAGCCGCGAAAGGACACTGACGTGTTTACAGGAATCATCGAGGAGCTCGGCCGCATCGAACGCGTCGAACGTTCAGGCGACGCCGCCCGCCTCACGGTGCGCGGCCCGCTGGTCGTCAGCGACGCCGGCCACGGTGACTCCATCGCGGTGAGCGGGGTCTGCCTGACCGTCGTCGCCAGCGACGCCGACACCTTCACGGCCGACGTGATGGCGCAGACCCTCACGATGAGCACGCTGAAGGATGCCGCGGCCGGCCGTGCCGTGAACCTCGAGCGGGCGGCCGAGGTCGGCGACCGACTCGGCGGCCACATCGTGCAGGGCCACATCGACGGCACGGCGACAGTGCTCGCGATCACGCCGGGTAGCGCGTGGCGCGTCGTGCGTTTCAGCCTCGATGCCGCGCTCGCCCCCCTCGTCGTCGACAAGGGATCGATCGCGGTCGACGGCGTCTCGCTCACCGTGAGCAACATCAGCGATGCCGCCGCGGCTGAGCAGTGGTTCGAGGTGTCACTCATTCCGGAGACGCTCGTGGCGACGACGCTCGGCGAGCGCGTCGTGGGCGACCGCGTCAACATCGAGACCGACATCTTGGCCCGTCACGTTGCACGGATGTTCGCGCTGCAGAGCGCGGCATCCGCCGAATCAGTAAGGAGCGCCTCATGAGCCTGTCGACGATGCCGGAGGTGATCGCGGCACTGCGCGCTGGCAAGCCCGTGATCGTGGCCGATGACGAGGGCCGCGAGAACGAGGGCGACGCCATCCTCTCGGCCGAGCTGGCCAGCCAGGAGTGGATCGCGTGGATGGTGCGCAACACCAGCGGCTTCCTGTGCGCGCCGATGCCGGCCGACTTCGCGGACCGATTGGGCCTGCCGCTCATGGTCGAGGCCAACGAGGACGCCCGCAACACCGCGTACACGATCACCGTCGACGCCGCGGAGCGCGTGACGACCGGCATCAGCGCCGGTGACCGGGCCCGCACGCTGCGGGTGCTCGCCGACCCGGATTCTCAGCCGGCCAGCCTGATCCGCCCCGGTCACGTGCTCCCGCTGCGCGCCGTCGCCGGCGGAGTGCGCGAACGTGCAGGCCACACCGAGGCCGCCGTCGACCTCATGCTGATGGCCGGGCTCAGCCCCGTCGGCGTCATCGGCGAGCTCGTCGCCGACGACGGCGAGATGATGCGCCTGCCCGGGCTGCTCGAGCTCGGCGAGCGCGAGGGCCTGCCGGTGACAACCGTCGCCGCGATCGCCGAGTGGCTGCACACACAGCACGACGACGAGGCGGATGCCGCGGCATCCGTCGTCGAGAATGTGCGCGTCATCTTCGAGGTCGAGACCACGATCCCCACGACGCACGGACCGTTCCGGGTGCGCGCCTACCGCGACCGCACGAGCGGCGCCGACCACGTGGCCATCATCGCCGGCGAGCCAGGCACGCAGGCTCCGCTCGTCCGGGTGCACTCGGAGTGCCTGACCGGTGAGGCCTTCGGCTCACTCAAGTGCGAGTGCGGGCCACAGCTGGACGCGGCCCTCGCGACGATCCAGCGCGATGGCGGAATCGTCATATACCTGCGCGGGCATGAAGGCCGCGGCATCGGCCTGATCAACAAGCTGCGCGCCTACCGCCTGCAGGAGGACGGCCTCGACACGCTGGACGCGAACCTCGCGCTCGGCCTGCCCGCCGACTCCCGCGACTACGGTGCGGCGGCCGCGATCCTCGACGATCTCGGCATCGACGCGGTGCGCCTGCTCACCAACAACCCGGAGAAGGTGCGCCAGCTCGAGCTGCACGGCGTGCGCGTCGGCGAGCGGGTTCCGCTCGTCGTCGGCGTCGGCGCGTTCAACGAGGGCTACCTCGAGACCAAGCGCGACCGCATGGGTCACAGCATCAACGACCAGCAGTTGGCCGATGCCAACAGCGACATCCCCATTGAAGAACTTCTAGAAGGGCACGCATCATGAGCGGAGCAGGATCCCCAACGGCAGCACTCGGCGCGACGATCGACGGCAGCGGGCTGCGCATCGTGATCGTGGCCGGGCAGTGGCACGAGGTCATCACCGACGGACTGATCGCCGGCGCGGAGCGCGTGCTCACGGCATCCGGGGCCGACTACGAGATCGTGCGGGTTCCCGGCAGCTTCGAGCTGCCCGTCGTCTGCAAGGCCGCCCTTGAGGCCGGTGCCGATGCGGTCGTCGCGCTCGGCGTGATCATCCGCGGCGGAACCCCGCACTTCGAGTACGTCTCCGCCGCGGCAACGGACGGCCTCACCCGCGTGGCGCTCGACACGGGCAAGCCCGTCGGATTCGGCGTGCTCACCCTCGACGACGAGCAGCAGGGACTCGACCGCGCCGGCCTCCCCGGCTCGAAAGAGGACAAGGGCGAGGAGGCCGCGACGGCCGCCATCGCGACCGCGAGGGCCCTCTCGGCGCTGCGCGCCTGATTTCGACAGGCTCAATCAACGAGTCAGACAGGATCAATCGACGAAGCCCTGAGCGTTTCAGCGAAACGCCCAGGGCTTCGTTCGTCGGCGCGAGCCGGCGTGATGGTGTTACGGCTTCCAGACCATGAGGACGGTGACGGCGACGAGCAGAAGCGCAACGACGCCACTGCCAGCGGCGATTGCCGGGTACTTGACCGGTGCGGCAGCGGTGGTCGTGCCGTCGTTCGCCTGCAGCGCCTCAGCGGCCTTGCGCATGGTCGGGACGACGACGAACAGCGAGATGCCGAGCGCGACCAGGTAGAGGATGATCGACCAGAGGACCCACGGGGTGGTGACGGACAGGTCGTACTTCGGGTCTGACATGCCCATGACGCCGAAGCCGAACACGACGACGATCAGCGAGAGCAGGCTCATCAGGTTGGTGGACTTGGCCAGCACCGCGACCTGGGCGCCGTTTCCCGCACGGACAGCACGCATGGCGGTCATGGGCAGGATGGCCATCGGGCCGACGATGAAGACGGCACTGACGACGTGCAAAATGCTGAACAGAGTATCCATATCCCCAGCCTAGTCAGCGGCCGGGTTGAAACAATCAGTCTTTCGATGGGTTCCGGCCCGGATCACGGCCGGTTCGGCGTTGAACCCCGCGTAGGCTTGATTGGTTGCCACAAGCGACACCTCTCGCCTCACCACCGTGGCCCCGTGCGCCCGATCGACGCTCACACCCCGTGGATTCGCATTTCCGCGCCACTGATCTCTGCACCATTGGCGCGCCCATCGGAGCTTTTCACGCATGTCTGCACCATCCCCGTCCCCCACCCCTCAGGCCCCACCGGCCGCATCGAGCTCGTCGGCGCCGGCTAACCCGCGCAGCCGGGTGATCCTCGCCAGTCTCATCGGCACGACGATCGAGTTCTACGACTTCTACGTCTACGCCACGGCCGCCGTGCTCGTCTTCCCCCACCTCTTCTTCCCCGCCGGCGACGCGACGACAGCACTCCTGCAGTCCTTCGCCGTCTTCGGCGCCGCGATGGTCGCGCGCCCCATCGGCGCCGTCATCTTCGGCCACCTCGGCGACAAGCACGGCCGCAAGGCCACCCTCGTCGGGGCCCTGCTCACAATGGGTATCGCGACCTTCGCGATCGGCCTGTTGCCGACCTATCTCATGGTGGGGTGGCTCGCCCCGCTGCTGCTTGTGATCCTGCGCATCGCCCAGGGCTTCGCGCTCGGAGGCGAGTGGTCGGGTGCAGCGCTCGTCGCCACCGAGAACGCGCCGAAGGGCAAGCGTGCGTGGTACGGCACCTTCCCCCAACTCGGTGCGCCGATCGGCTTCATCATCGCGAACGGCCTGTTCCTGATCATCGCGGCCGCCCTCCCGTCTGACGACCCGTCGATGCCGTCGGAGGCGTTCCTCGAGTGGGGTTGGCGAATCCCGTTCCTGTTCTCGGTCGTGATGGTCATTGTCGGCCTCTGGGTGCGTCTGCGCCTCGTCGAGTCGACCGCGTTCTCGTCGGCATCCGCGGCGGGCAAGCTCACCAAGCTGCCGCTGGCCACCGTGTTCCAGAAGCACTGGCGCCAGCTGGTGCTCGGCACCTTCTTCATGCTCGCGACCTACGTGCTGTTCTACCTGATGACGACGTTCTCGCTCAGCTACGGCCGTTCGCCGGTGACCCCGGAGGACCCGACCGTGCAGCCGGGTCTCGGCTACTCGTACAACACCTTCGTGCTCATGCTCATCGCAGGCGTCGTGTTCTTCGGCATCTTCACCCTCATCTCCGGCCCGCTCGCCGACAGGTGGGGCCGCCGCAAGACGCTGATCTGGGTGACGCTCGGCATCATCGTCTTCGGCCTGCTCTGGGTGCCGCTGCTCGGGGCGGGCACCGTCGGGGTCATGGCCTGGCTCGTGATCGGGTTCTCGCTGATGGGTCTCACCTTCGGCCCGATGGGCGCGCTGCTGCCCGAGCTGTTCCCGACCAACGTGCGCTACACCGGCTCCGGCATCAGCTACAACGTGTCGTCGATCCTCGGCGCGGCCGTCGCGCCGTTCATCGCGGTCGCGCTGTGGAGTGCCGGCGATGGCAGCCCGTTCTGGGTCGGCGTGTACCTCGCCGTCATGGCCGTGCTCACCCTGATCGCGCTGATCCTGTCCACGGAGACCAAGGACGTCGACATCGACGCCTGACCCTGCTCGCGGCCAGCCTTTTCACAGGCCAGCCGGCCGGATGCCACGCGCCACTGAAATAGAGTTGAGCGCGTGGCATCCGTCGTTTGAGAGGCAGCAGTGAGCAGCACAACAAGGCCGACAGCATCCGGGCCGGCAGCACCGAATCAGGCAACGCCGAAACAGGCAACGCCGAAGCAGGCCGTGACGTCGGCGACGCCGGGCCGTCGCGGTTTCGGCCGCAGGGGCGCAGCGGTCGAAACGGGCCCGCGCGCGAAGTTCAGCCAGCTGCTGCCGTATCTGTTCGAGCACAAGGCCGTGCTGAGCGTCGTGGTCGTGCTCAGCATTCTCGGCGCGGCCGCGAGCCTCGCCCAGCCGCTGCTCGTCGGCAAACTGATCGAGGTCGTGCAGGCCGGCCAGCCGCTCGGCATGCTGGTGTGGGCGCTCGTCGCCCTCGTCGTCATCGCCGCGCTCATCAGCGGCTACCAGCACTACCTGTTGCAGCGCACCGGTGAGGGCGTCGTGCTCTCCAGCCGCCGCCAGCTCGTCGCCCGCATGCTGCACCTGCCCATCGCCGAGTTCGACACGCGCCGGACCGGCGACCTCGTCTCGCGCGTCGGCAGCGACACCACCCTGCTCCGCGCGGTGCTCACCCAGGGCCTCGTCGACGCCGTCGGCGGCGTGCTGACCTTCGTCGGCGCGCTCATCGCGATGCTCATCATCGACCCCGTGCTTCTCGGCCTCACCCTGCTCGTGATCGTGATCTCGATCGTGACCGTCGTCCTGCTCTCTGCCCGCATCCGGGTCGCCAGCCAGCAGGCGCAGACCAAGGTCGGCGACCTGGCCGCCAGCGTCGAGCGCGCCATCAGCGCCGTTCGCACCGTTCGGGCGTCCAACGCCACCGACCGCGAGATCGCGGCCGTCTCCGACGAAGCCAAGGGGGCATGGGAGGCCGGCATCCGGGTCGCCAGCATCTCGGCGCTCGTCGTGCCCGTCGCCGGCATCGCGATGCAGGTGTCGCTGCTCGTCGTGCTCGGTGTCGGCGGCTTCCGTGTCGCCAGCGGCGCCATCTCGGTGGCCGACCTCGTCGCGTTCATCCTGTTCCTGTTCATGCTGATCATGCCGCTCGGCACGGCGTTCGGGGCCATCACCTCCGTCAACGCGGCGCTCGGCGCGCTCGGGCGGATCCAGGAGATCATCGAGCTCCCCACCGAGTCCGCGAACGACCGCGAGATCGCCCCGCTCGCCGGCGTCTCGCCCGACGAGCTCAGAGCGCTGCTGGCGACGGATGACAGCGCGCTCGAGTTCGACGACGTGCACTTCGCCTACGCGCTCAACGACTCAGATGAGGCTGACCCCGCCAACGAGAGCGTCGACGAGCACCAGCCCGAGGGCAACGTCACCGACCGGCAGCCGGTGTTGCACGGCGTCTCCTTCGCCGCCCCGCGCGGCAAGCGCACCGCCCTGGTCGGCCCGTCCGGAGCGGGCAAGAGCACGATCCTGGCGTTGATCGAGCGGTTCTATGACCCGAGCGTCGGTGTGGTGCGGCTGGCGGGCCTCGACATCCGCGGGCTCTCGCGTACCGAGCTGCGCGCGCAGATCGGCTACGTCGAGCAGGATGCGCCCGTGCTGGCCGGCACCCTGCGCGAGAACCTCAAGCTGGCGACACCGGATGCCAGCGACGAGGAGTGCGAGCGGGTGCTCCGCGCCGTCAACCTCGGCGAGGTGCTCGAGCGCAACCCGCTCGGACTCGGCGCCCCGGTCGGCGAGGACGGGGTGATGCTCTCCGGTGGCGAACGGCAGCGCCTCGCCATCGCGCGGGCCCTGCTGGCTGCTCCCCCGATCCTGCTGCTGGACGAGTCGACGTCGAGCCTCGACGGCGTGAACGAGCAGATGATGCGCGCCGCGATCGATGCCGTCGCGGAGGGGCGCACGCTCATCGTGATCGCGCACCGGCTCTCGACGGTCGTCGACAGCGACCAGATCGTGGTGCTCGACCACGGCGAGGTCGTCGGAGTCGGCACCCACTCGGAGCTCGTGCAGTCCACCCCGCTCTACAAGGAGCTCGCCAAGCACCAGCTCCTGGTCTAGGCGGGCGGTTCGACCGCCGTCGGCGTTCCCCCCGTGACCCGCAGCAGCTCGTCGTAGCTCGTCGCGAACACGGTGTGGGCGTGTCCGGCCGCGGCCCAGACGACGTCGTAACCGGCCAACGCGGTGTCGACCAGTGTGCGCACGGGGGCCGGGTGCCCGAGCGGTGCGACACCACCGATCACCTGACCCGTCGCCTCCTTCACGGTCTCCTTGCTCGCCCGCGCGATGTGGCCGCCCAGCTGCTCGCCGAGCCACGCGGTGTCGACGCGGTGCGCGCCGGAGGTGAGCACGAGCAGCGGCTCGCCGTCGAGCGTGAAGACCAGCGAGTTCGCGATCTGTCCAAGTTCGATGCCGATGGCGTCCGCAGCGGCCTGCGCGGTCGGCGTCGCCTCGTCGAACCAGCGGATCTCCGGCGTGACTCCGTGCGCGGCCAGCGCCTCGCGCACGCGGTCGACGGCGGGGTGTTCTGTGTTGACCATTCCCCGATCCTAGAGGCGTGGGCGGCCGGGTCGGCGGTTAGGCTGTCGGCATGAAGATCGATCCCCTGGCCAAGGTGCTCACCCTCAACGGCATTCCCGCACCGGATGTCGCAGACTCCGCCTTCGTCGCGGCCGGTGCCGTGCTCGTCGGCCGCGTGATCCTGGCCGAGGATTCGAGTGTCTGGTACAACGCGGTGTTGCGGGCGGAGCATGAGCCGATCGTGATCGGCGAGGGCTCGAACCTGCAGGACAATGTGTCCTGCCACGTCGATGCCGGCTTCCCGCTCACCGTTGGGCGCAACGTCTCGGTCGGCCACGGCGCCGTGCTGCACGGCTGCACGGTCGAGGACGACTGCCTCATCGGCATGTCGTCGACGGTGCTGAACGGCGCCGTCATCGGCGCGGGCTCGCTCGTTGCGGCCGGCGCCGTCGTGCTCGAGGGCACCATCGTTCCGCCCGGCTCGCTCGTCGCCGGCGTGCCGGCGAAGGTGCGGCGGGAGCTGACGGAGGCCGAGCGGGACGGCATCCGCAGCAACGCGGCCGGCTACCTGCGCCACGTCGAGCTGCACACGACCGCCGTCGACTGAGACACCCGCTGATCGAGTCTGTCGAAATCTGTTGGGTTTCAGGGCCTGCTGAGGCTCAGCTCGACCCGCACGGGCGCCGGATCGGCGCAGCAAGCATCGCCGCCCGCATCACCGGCATCGTCCGTGTTGCACACCCCGGTCTCGGGAAGCACGAGCTGCACGAGGCGCGCGGACTCGTGGTCCCCGGCGAGGCGCGCCACCACCGAGCGCACCTGCTCGTAGCCGGTGGCCAGCAGGAAGGTCGGCGCGCGGCCGTAGCTCTTCATGCCGACGATGTAGACGTCGCCCTCCGGATGCCGCAGTTCGGCCTCCCCGTGCGCGGGAACGCTGCCGCAGCTGTGCAGATTCGGGTCGATCAGCGGCGCGAGGGCTCGCGGAGCCTCGACGATGTCGTCGAGCTCGATGCGCAGCTCCCTGAGCACGCCGAGATCCGGCCGGAAGCCCGTCGCGGCGACGAGCCGATCGACGTCGAGCGTGACGGGCTCCCCCGCCCGCCTGCCGTGGACGCGCAGCGCGCCGTCCAGCTCCTCGAGCGCGGTGATGCCGAAGCGCTCGTGCAGGGTGATGGCCCCGCTCTCGACGAGCCGCCGCAGCCGCGAACCGATCGCGCCGCGTGCCGGCAGCTCGTCGGCGTCCGATCCGTAGCTGCGCGCGGCCGATGCGCCGCGAATCACCCAGTGCAGTCGCGTCTCCGGCTCGTCCCTCGCGAGGGTCGCCAGGGCGAGGAGCGTGTTCGTCGCTGAGTGGCCGGAGCCGACCACCGCGACAGAGCGACCCGCGAACCGCGCACGGGCCGGCCCGAGCACGTCGGGCATCGCCGTCTCGAGCAGCGCGGACACCCCGTCCGCCTCGCTGCCGAGCGGCGGCAGGCCCCCTGCACCGATCGGGTTCGGCGTTCGCCAGGTGCCGGAGGCATCGATCACGGCCCGGGCGGCGAGCTCCTCGACGACGCCGTCCGCGTCGCGCACGCGCAGCACGAAGGGCGAGCGGTCACGGCGGCGCGAGCGCGTCTTGTCCGCGCCGTCCCTGGTGACGGCGAGCACCTCGGTGTTCAGCCGCAGCGCGGCGGCGATGGCGGGCAGCGCGGCGAGCGGTTCGAGGTAGTCGGACACGAGCTCGTGGCCGAACGGCAGCGCCGCGGCATCCGGGGCCGGCCAGCCCGTCGCCTCGAGCAGGCGCACCGCTGCGGAATCGGTGACGATGCTCCACGGGGAGAAGAGGCGCACGTGCGCCCACTCGCGCACGGCGGCCGCGACGGTCGCGCCGGCCTCCAGCAGCACGAAGGACTCGCCGCGCTCGATCAGGTGTGCAGCGGCGGCCAGACCGACCGGGCCGGCACCGATGACGACGATCGGCAGTCGCGCGCGGTCTGCGGCCGCTCCGGCGACGCTCATACGGCACCCCCGGCCGGAAGGAGTTCGCCGAGCAGCGCCTCGATGCGGGCCTTGATGTCGTCGCGGATGGGGCGAACGGCGTCGATGCCCTGCCCGGCTGGGTCGTCGAGTTCCCAGTCCTCGTAGCGCTTGCCGGGGAAGATCGGGCAGACGTCGCCGCAGCCCATGGTGATCACGACGTCGGATTCCCGCACGGCGTCGACAGTCAGCACCTTCGGCTGTTCGCCGGCGATGTCGATTCCCAGCTCGGCCATGGCCTCGATCGCGGTGGGATTGATCTGATCGGCGGGCAGGGAGCCGGCTGAGAGCACGGTGACGCCTCCGCCGGACAGCTCGCGCAGGAAGCCGGCGGCCATCTGTGAGCGCCCTGCGTTGTGCACGCAGACGAAGAGCACGGTCGGATTCTGCGGGATGTCAACGTTCATGAGAGCAATCACACTTCATCCATCGACGTTTGTCAATATAGACGCTAATCTATGTATATGACGTCGATCGAGCTGCTGCCCCTGCGCGATGTGAGCGAGAGCTGTGCTCCGCAGATCGTCGATGCGATCACCTCCGAGGCCGCAGATGGTCTCGCCCGCCAGCTCAAGGCGCTGGCCGATCCGACGCGGCTGCGGCTCGTCTCGATGGTCGCGGCACATCCGGCGGCCGAGGCGTGCGTGTGCGATCTGCAGGAGCCGCTCGGCCTGAGCCAGCCGACCGTGTCCCACCACCTCAAGACCCTTGTCGATGCCGGCTTCCTGCACCGCGAGAAGCGCGGGACGTGGGCCTACTACTCACTGGTGCCCCGCGCCCTCGATCGCGTCGCCGGATTGATCACGACCGTCTGAGCCGCGTCGCCCCACCGGGCGACCGAACGACGGATGCCGCGTGCGCCGGCCTGAGGCTGGCGCACGCGGCATCCGGTGCAACGCGTTGTTCGTCAGTGCGAGCGCAGGCGCCTCTCGGCGGCCTGCACGACGTTGCTCAGCAGCATCGCACGGGTCATCGGGCCGACCCCGCCCGGGTTCGGCGAGAGGTGACCGGCGACGGCGGCGACGGCCGGGTCGATGTCGCCCGTGAGCTTGCCCTTGCCCGTCTCCTCGTCGTGCACGCGCGTGATCCCGACGTCGAGCACCGCTGCGCCCGGCTTGATCCAGTCGGGCTTGATCAGGTGCGGAACACCGACGGCGGCCACGACGATGTCGGCCCGGCGCACCTCGGCGGCCAGGTCGACCGTGCGGGAGTGCGTGAGCGTGACGGTCGCGTCGATGCCCTTGCGGGTGAACAGCAGGCCGAGCGGCCGGCCGACGGTGAGACCGCGGCCGACGACGACGACGTGCCTGCCCTGCATCGGCACGTCGTAGCGGCGCAGGATCTCGACGATGCCTGCAGGGGTGCACGGCAGCGGTGAGTCCATGGCGCCGTCGACACCGAGCACGAGCCGACCGAGGTTGGTCGGGTGCAGGCCGTCGGCGTCCTTGGCCGGGTCGATGAGCTCGAGCATGGCGTTCTCGTTGTGCCCGGCGGGCAGCGGCAACTGGATGATGTAGCCGGTCACCTCCCGCGCCGAGTTGAGATCGGCGATAGCCCGCTTCACATCGGCAGTGGTCGCCGAGCTCGGCAGGTCGACGCGAATCGACTCGATGCCGACCTCGGCACAGTCACGGTGCTTGCCCGCGACGTAGCTGCGCGAGCCGGGGTCGTCGCCGACGAGAAGCGTGCCGAGCCCCGGCACGACGCCATCGGATCGGAGCGCGGCGATGCGGTCGGCCAGCTCGCCCTTGATGGCGGATGCCGTCGCGACGCCGTCCAGTGTGATGGCCGTCATTACTGCTGCAGTCCCGGGTAGAGCGGGAACGCGTCGGTGAGCGTCTTCACGCGGGCGCGGAGAGCGTTGATGTCGGCGTCCGGCTTCAGCGTCTCGGCGATGACGTCGGCGACCTCGGTGAACTCGACATCGCCGAATCCGCGCGTGGCGAGGGCCGGCGTGCCGATGCGCAGGCCGGAGGTGATCATCGGCGGACGCGGGTCGAACGGCACCGAGTTGCGGTTGACCGTGATGCCGACGGCGTGCAGCGCGTCCTCGGCCTGCTGTCCGTCGATCGGCGAGTTGCGGAGGTCAGCGAGCACGAGGTGCACATCGGTTCCACCGGTGAGCACGTCGACGCCGGCGGCGCGGGAGTCATCGGCGACGAGTCGCTCGGCCAGGATGCGTGCGCCGCTGAGGGTGCGGGCCTGGCGGTCGGCGAACTCGGGCTGTGCTGCGAGCAGGAAGGCGGTGGCCTTGGCCGCGATCACGTGCATGAGCGGTCCGCCCTGCTGGCCGGGGAAGACGTTGGAGTTGAGCTTCTTGGCCAGCTCCATGTCGCGGGAGAGGATGAGGCCGGAGCGCGGGCCGGCGAGCGTCTTGTGCACGGTCGTCGAGACGACATCCGCGAAGGGGACGGGCGAGGGGTGCAGGCCGGCGGCGACGAGGCCGGCGAAGTGCGCCATGTCGACCCAGAGCTTGGCGCCGACCTCATCGGCGATGGCGCGGAACGCGGCGAAGTCGAGCTGGCGCGGGTAGGCCGACCAGCCGGCGATGATGACCTGCGGGCGGTGCTCGAGAGCCTTGTCGCGCACGACGTTCATGTCGACGAGGAAGGTCTCGGGGTCGACGCCGTAGGAGACGGCGTTGTAGAGCTTGCCGGAGAAGTTGAGCTTCATGCCGTGGGTGAGGTGGCCACCGTGGGCCAGCTCAAGGCCGAGGATGGTGTCACCGGGGGTGGCGATCGCGCTCAGCACGGCGGCGTTGGCCGTCGCGCCCGAGTGCGGCTGCACGTTGGCGTACTCGGCACCGAACAGGCTCTTGGCGCGCGAGATCGCGAGCGACTCGGCGATGTCGACGTACTCGCAGCCGCCGTAGTAGCGACGGCCGGGGTAGCCCTCGGCGTACTTGTTGGTGAGAACCGAACCCTGCGACTGCAGAACCGAGACGGGAACGAAGTTCTCGCTCGCGATCATCTCGAGGTAGTCGCGCTGGCGGCCGAGCTCCTGCTCGAGCACGGCGGCGATCTCGGGGTCAACGACCTCGAGGGGCTGGTTGAACGTAGACGGTACAGACACTGGCAACTCCTTGAGAGGGGTACCGGTTCAGGGTCCTGAACACGGTGAACGAGCGGATGCTTGTATCTCGCTGAACGCAGGGCAAAGCGAGTCGTCGTGGCCCAGGCGTGCGGCCACTAACCGTGTCAGTCGCTCCCCGATGGTGAACCATCCGAACGCCAGTTGCGACCCATTCAGCCTAGTCGCTCGCCCGGTCGGCCGAAACCCTGCGAGCACGCTCCGCTCACTTGCGCAGTAGTAAGGAACCCTGCCAGACTCGCGGGATGTCCAGCATCTCAGTTGTGCCGGCGCCGGTCTCGCTGACCGAGCGAGCCGGTGACCCGTTCCGCCTCGACGCCGCCAGCGCGATCCACGCGCGCGGGGAGGCCGCGGCCGTCGGCGACTACCTGGCCGGGCTGCTGCGGCCGCGGACGGGGTTCGCGCTGCCGGTTGGCTCCGACGAGGTGGATGCCGCCGGCATCCGTCTCACGATCGAGCCGGACTCGGCGGATCCCGATGGCTACACGCTGCTGAGCGGCCCCGACGGCGTCACGATCACCGCGGCGAGCGCCGCCGGTCTCTTCCACGGCGTGCAGACGCTGCGCCAGCTCTTCCCCGCCCCGATCGAGGCGCCGCTCGCGGGCGACACCGACGTCGTCGGCGTGGACTGGGCGGTGCCAGCCGTGCACATCACCGATGCACCCCGCTTCGCCTATCGCGGTGCGATGCTCGACGTTGCCCGCAACGTGTTCTCCGTCGCCGACGTCAAGCGCTACATCGACGCGATCGCGCTGCTCAAGCTCAACCACCTGCACCTGCACCTCAGCGACGACCAGGGCTGGCGCCTGCAGATCGACAGCTGGCCGCGCCTCACCGAGATCGGCGGATCCACCTCGGTGCTCGGCGGCGGGGGCTTCTTCACGAAGGCCGACTACGCCGAGATCGTCGAGTACGCGGCCGGTCGCTTCGTCACGATCGTGCCGGAGATCGACCTGCCCGGTCACACGAACGCCGCGCTCGCCAGTTATGCGGAGCTCAACATCGGCGGCGTCGCCACCTCGACGTACCGGGGCATCGAGGTGGGCATGAGCACCGTCGACACCACCGCGGAGGCCACGTGGCGCTTCGTCGACGACGTCGTGCGCGAGCTGGCGGAGATGACACCCGGCCCGTACCTGCACCTCGGCGGGGACGAGTCCCTCACCCTCAGCGCAGAGGACTTCGCGCGTTTCGTCGCCCGCGCCAGCCGTGTCGGCGCGGCCAGCGGCAAGACGGTGATCGGCTGGCACGAGATGGGCCAGTCGGGCGATCTGGCGCCCGGCACCATCGGGCAGTACTGGGACTACCTCGTGCCGCGGGCCGACGCGGCCGCGCACACGCTGAGCTTCGTCGAGCAGGGCGGCAGCGTCATCCTTTCCCCCGCCGACGTCAGCTACCTCGACATCCACTACCCAGACAGCGACCGCCTCGGCCAGGACTGGGCCGACGGCCCCACCTCGGTCGAGCAGGCGTACTCGTGGGATCCGGCCGCAATCGTGCCCGGCTTGGCGGAGGAGGCGGTGCTCGGCGTCGAGGCGGCGATCTGGACCGAGACCATGCTGGGCATGGGAGACGTCGAGTTCATGGCGTTCCCGCGCATCGTCGCGGTCGCCGAGATCGCCTGGTCGCCCGCCCCGTTCGGCACGCCTGGCGCCGCCCCGGATGCCGCAGAGCGTAGCTTCGCGGAGTTCTCGCCCCGCCTCACGGCGTTCGCGGAGCGGCTCGACGCACTCGGCATCCGCTACCACCGCACCGCGGAGCTCGCCTGGCGGTAGCCCCGCCGCCCCGCCGCCGCCCAGCCGCCGCCCCGCCGTTTGTAAGGATTTCGCGGGCTCGCAAGGACGTTTCCGCTGATTCAGTCCCTGGAACCGCACTATCTCCTTGCGCGGGCGTCAACGAGATGCAGCCGCTGTGCGAGAGCGCGCAGGATTTCGGCCTCGACGCGTGGCCACTCGAACAAGATCTCCTTGTAGTCGTAGCGGAACACCGTGTAGCCCCGAAGCGTGAGCAGGCGATCGTGCGCGATGTCGGAGCGCCGCTGCTCGGCAGTGGAGTGGAAGCCGAAGCCGTCGATCTGCAGCACGAGTCGATCCCCGATGAGTCCGTCGACGCGGTGCCCTCCAACAGGATCTGCTGCGCGACATGGATGCCGCTCGCCGCGAGTCTCACGACGGGCAACGTCTCGAGCCCTGAGTCGGCAAGCCCGGAGCACACCGCCTGCACGGCTCGGGCCGCCGCGCTCCGCAGATGTAGCCGCGTCAGTGCCGCCTCGCTGACCCGCCGCTGATTCAGTGCGGAATCCCACACCACGAGGGCATTCTCGAACGGCTGACACTCGGCGATGTGCACGAGCGCGTTCTCGATGGGCTCGACGAGGGCGAAGCGCGTCAGCGGTATCGGCCCTTCGCCCCAGTGAAGGCGGACACCTCTCGACGCTGGCACCACCGCGTTGCGCGCCACGCTGACGTGTTCCAGCCCGTCGTCCAGGTGCCACAGGCCGAGTCTCTTCGCGACGCCGAGACAGGCAACGCGCCCGCCGAGCCCCGCCGCCAATCGCACATCGTGCGGTGCTGTCGACATGGCGAGCCAGTCACGCCGGATGCGGGAACAGACTCCGCTGTCGACGCTCGCGCGGATCGCGTAGCGGGTGAAGCCCGCAGCGAGCGCCTGTCTTGTGTGCGCGATCCCGTTGTGCTGTGCCAGCCAGTAGCCGAGTTCCATGCCAGCAGTCTTGCCGCCGGCATCCGCCATGGCCCCTGTCTCCTTCCGAGCTGTGGACAGCGACTGCACCCGCCGCAACTGTGCACAACACACGTCTCCGGCCGCGCACGCCGCAATCGACTCCGGCCGCGCACGCCGCAATAAGGACAAAGTGAGGTTGCAAGGCCCCAATGCCGCGGGGCGTCATTGCCAACTCACTATGTCCTTGCAATCCGTGCCGAGGAGGGGCGCCGGGCGGTCAGAGACCGTCGTCGTCGTGCCAGTGCTCCTGCCAGCGCCAGTCGATGGGCTCGCCGGCGCGCTGGTAGCGGATGTCGGTCGAGAGCCGCATGCGGCCGCCCGTGTCGGTGTTGTCGAGGCTCGCGTGCACGATGTGGGCCGAGTGCACCATGACGTCGCCCGCCGTGTAGTCGGTGATCAGCCAGCGGGTGTCGTGGCGTTCGGCCAGTCCGGGCAGATCGGCAGTGATGGACGCCGCCGGTCTGCCGAGCCGACCCTCGCGCTCCTCAGCCAGCACCCAGCGGTGGCTGCCCTCGAGATAGACGAGGCCGCCGAGGCCGAGCGGGATGTCACCGAGCGGGATCCACATCGAGAGCACCCTGTCGCTGCCCTCCCGCAGGTAGACGAGGTCGTAGTGGGCCTGCGTCGCCGTGCCGATCCCGCGCTCGTCCGGCGCGATGTGCCTGATGATCTTGCGCCGGTGCAGGTGCACGTCGTCGTTGAAGAACCAGGCGAACCACTCGGCGATGAGCGGGTTCCCGCACAGCGCCTCGTACTCGGCGCTCGGCACGATCGAGTCGAAGAGCGTCTCGCGGTAGGCGCCACGATCGAGCGGCCCACCGCCCGCAATGCCGTCGACGGGGTCGCTGCCCGGCTGGACCAGCCCGGTGTGCGCCAGCGCCGCGAAGTAGTAGCGGCGGAACTCGACGACGAGCGCGGGGTCGAGGTGCCCGCTGAGGTAGAGGTAGCCGTCGCGGCGCAGGCGGTCCCAGAGCGCATCGCGGTCAGTGCGCTCCGCCTTCGGAACCGGTTGCAGGCGGGCGAGCCGCTCGGGAGTCTCAGCAAGGACATAGCCGTTGGACGTGAACATGCAGCAACTCTGACGGGCCACGCGCCCCGGATCCATGCACATCGCTACACTGTGACTTGGATTCTTCTGACGACCACGTCACGACAGGGAGCACCGGTGGACGACTGGGCCGAGTACACCAATCCGCTCGGTGTTCTCCGTGATTTCGGGCTCAGCTGCCTGGGGGCCGGCGAACAGGCGGACGCCACCGCCGGCTTCGAGAGTCGCCACTTGGATTCCCATGCGCTCGTGATCATCACGAGCGGCTCCGGCAGCTACCGCGATCGGCGCACCGGAGCGGCCGGCATCGCCGTGCACGCCCCGGCCATCCTGTCGATCACGCCCGGCACCGAGCACGGCTATGCCCCGGATGCCGCAGGCTGGAGCGAGAGCTGGCTGCTCGTCACGGGCAGCGGCGTGCAGCCGTACACGCGGCTCGGGCTGTTCGACCGGACGCGCCCGGTGCTGCCGCTGCGGGAACTGCCTGCACTCGGCACCGAGTTCGCCGAGCTGCGCGCGGCGCTCGGTGCGGCCGACCCGATCGCGCCGTTCGCGGCATCCGCGCTCTGCCACCGGATTCTCGTGGCCGTCGCCGCGTCGATCCGGCCCGCTGACCCGACGGCGGCCGCCGCGCGCGCGACCGCCGCCTTCGTCGAGTCCGCGACCCTCGAGATCTCGATGGACGAGCGCGCACGCCGGCTCGGCCTCGGCATCGCCGAACTGCGCGAGGCGGTGCGCACGGTGACGGGGAGCACACCGATCGAGCTGCTCGTGCAGTCCCGCATCCGCATGGCCCGGCAGCTCCTGGTCGACACGGAGCTGCCGGTCTCCCGCATCGCCGAGCTCGTCGGCTACGCGGATGCCGCCTACTTCAGCCGCCTGTTCGCGCGGCGAACCGGGGTCTCCCCCAGCCGCCACCGCGCCCAGTTCACGCGCGGGCGGACCACCGCATAGCGCTACTTCACGCTGCCTGCTGTGAGCCCGCCGACGAGGCGCTTCTCGATCAGCATGAACAGCACGACGACGGGGATGATCGCCACGATCGAGACGCCGAAGACGTACTGCCAGCTCGTCTCGTACTGCCCGACGAACTTGGTCAGTGCGACGGAGAGCGGCTGGTTGCCCGCGGTGGAGAGGATCACGAGCGATGCCGCGAACTCGTTCCAGCAGGCGACGAAGGTGAAGACGATCGCCGTGACGATGCCGGGCCAGACGAGGGGCAGGTTGATCCTGAACAGCACGGTCAGTCGGCCGGCGCCGTCGATCTGCGCCGCCTCATCGACCTCCTTCGGGATGCCGGCGAAGAAGCTGTGCATGATCCACACCGCGAACGAGAGGTTGAACGCGGCGTTCACGAGGATCATGGCCAGCCAGGTGTCGGAGAGCCCGAGGGTGACGAACTGCCGGAACAGACCGGATGTCAGCACGGCCGGCTGCAGCATCTGGGTGACGATCACCAGGAAGAGGAAGATCATGCGACCGGGGAAGCGAGCCCTCGCCGTGTAGTAGGCGGCCGGCAGCGCGACGAGCAGCACCAGCAACGTCGCGAACACCGAGATGACGATCGTCGAGATGAGGTTCTGCACCAGCGGGGTCTCCGGTGTCGACCACATGGTGATGTAGTTGTCCCAGTGCCACTCCGTCGGGAAGTAGGTCGGGTCGACGGAGCGGATCTCCGACTTGGACTTGACCGAGCCGAAGAACATGATGACGTACGGCAGGATGAAGATCAGCAGCACGGCGAGACCAGCGGCCATGCGCCAGGCGACACGGCCGGCCGAGACCTGGTCTTCCGTGTAGCGGCGCTTGCGCGTGATCGGCGGGCGGGAGGCGTTCTGCGTCTCTGACGCGCGGTCCGGCGTGGTTGTTGCAGTCACGATCAGACCTCCTTCATGGGCTTGACGACCTTGACGTAGATCGCCACGATCACGATCACGATCACGAATGCGACGACGCTCAGCGCACTGGCGACATCGATCTTGTGCTGGTTCTGGATGTATTTGAAGATCATCGTCATGATGGTGTCGGCGTCGTAGCCGGGTATCGATCCCGTCATCACCTTGAGGATGGGGAGCGAGTTGAACACGTTGATGATGTTGATCAGCACGGCGACGGCGAGCGCCCCGCGCAGCTGAGGCAGCACGATGCTGAAGTAGGTGCGAGAAGGGCTTGCGCCGTCCATCTTCGCCGCCTCGATGGCGTCGCCGGGAATCGTCTGCAGCCCGGCGAGGATCGTGTAGGTCGTGAACGGCAGCGACACGAAGACGGCGATCACGATCGACCAGGCGAACGCCGTGTCGGCGTTCCTGGTCCAGCCGTAGCCCTCCGGGGTGTCGATGAGGCCGATGTCCACGAGGAACTTGTTGATGATTCCGAAGTACGGCTCGAGCCCGTAGTAGACGACCATCGTCGTCATGACGACGGATGCCGCCCACGGCACGATCACGGCGAGACGCACCAGCTGGCGACCCGGAAAAGCCTTGTTGAGCAGCTGGGCGAGTCCGAGCGAGATCAGCACGGTCAGCACGACGACGGCGACCACCCAGACGATGGTGCGGCCGAAGATCGGCCAGAAGTAGGCGAAGTTGAAGACCTCGAGGTAGTTGGCGAAGCCGACGGAGCCCTTGTCGACCCCGCTCTGGCTGATGTCACGCGTGGAGTTGAAGAACATGACGCCGGCGGGGAAGAACACCACTCCGACGATCAGTATCAGTACGGGACCGATCCACGGCAGCGCCGCCACCAGGTCCTTGCCGCCCGCCCCGGCGCGGGGGCGGCCGGTGGCCGCCCCCGCGGGGATCGATGTTTTCTTGTGTGTTGCGTTGCTCATGTCACTGCCTTCATCGATCCCACGGGTGTTGGTTCTGTCGCCTAGCCGGCGTCGGACTGAGCCTGGATCTCCTGGAGAACCGTCGCGGCGTCCTTGCCCTGTGCGAGCTGGCCGAAGAGCGCCTTGAACGCGGCGTCGGTGGCCGACCAGTTGGGGTTCGTGCTCGGGTAGAACTGTGCGGCGGGCAGCGCGTCGAGGAAGGGCTTGAGCGCCTCCTCGCCGTTCAGCGCCTCTGCACCGGACTTGGTGGTGGGCAGGAAGCCCTCCGTCTGCACCCACGGCACGTAGACATCGGGCGAGAAGTAGTAGTCGAAGAACTTCGTGATCGCTTCCTGCTTCTTGCCGTCGTTCTTGAACGCCATCAGGTGGTCGGCGACGCCGACGGTCAGCGCGCTGCCGTCCTTGGTGGGGATCGGGGCGATCGTGTAGTTCAGGTCCGGGTTGCCGTCCGCGATCTGTCCGACTGTCGGCGGGAGGCCGACCTGCATGCCGATCTTGCCCTGGACGAAGATGTCCATCAGCGGGCTGCGGTCGGTCGAGCCGGCGTCGGCCTGCGTCGCGCCCTCTGAAACCATCTTCTGGATGAACTCGGCGCCCACGAGGTTCTCGGGGGTGTCGATCGTGATCTCCTGCGCGTCACCGAAGGTGCCGCCGCCGCCCCACAGCCACACGGCTGCCTCGGCCTGTGCCTCTTCCGAACCGAGCGGCATGCCGTAGCCGGCAACACCGTTGCCGAGCGCCGAGACCTTCTTGGCCGACTCGAGGAGCTCGTCCCAGGTGGTGGGGATCGTCGCGCCGGCCTGCTCGAGCAGGTCGTTGTTGACGAAGAGCGCGCGTGCGGAGGCGATCAGCGGGAGGCCGTACGCCGTGCCGTCGACCGAGGCGTTCTTGATGAAGGTGTCCTGGAAGTCCGAATAGGTGTCGGGCGAGACGACCTCTTCGGTCGTGTAGAGCAGGTCATCCGCTGCGAAGCCGGCGAATGGACCACCGTTGTAGATGTCGGGAGCCTGGCCGCCGGAGACCTTGGTGGTGATGACCGAGTCAAGGTTGTCCCACGACTGAACCTCGAGCTTGACGTCGATGTCGGGGTTCGCCTCTTCGAACCCTGCGATGACGTCTTCCCAGAGGCCCTGGGTGTTGTCGGAGTAGCTCGGGACGAGAAGGTTGAGCGTCGTGCCGGAGCCGCTGCTGTCACCGCCCTCGTTCGAACCGCCGCCGAATCCGCAGGATGCGAGCGTCATGGTGGCCAGTGCCGCGGTGGCGACCATGGCACCGACGCGCAGAGTCTTCTTCATAGTGCTTCCTCACTCTTGTTGGGATGCTCTGTCGCCGAAGGACCATCACGCGACAGTGCGTTTCGCCGGAAACATTGGATCGAGCGTGCTCGTCTGATGTTTCGTGACTGTTTCATCCTGTAAACAATCAAGACCGTTCACTGGGTGATCGAAATCATTACTCGCAATGGCCGCCCCGTCAACACCTCGTCCGAATCGTTACCGGGTGTTTATAAACCGTCCTTACAAATCAGCTTTCTGGAAAGAACCCTGCATTTCGAGCGTTGAACTGATCACTTGACAGCAGATAGAGTCAGAAGCAATCATTTTGAGTGTCATCGTGAGCACATCGTCGAGGCGGCTGCTCAGGCGCAACCTTCGAGGAGATCCCATGCCCCAGAGCACCCCCGCACAGACCGAACACATGGCCCTCGAGCTGGCGTCGCAGCCAGAGGTCTGGGCACGCGCCGTCGCGCTCACCGCCGAGCAGGCGCTGCTCCCCGCCGCGGGCCAGAAGGTCGCCATCGTCGGCTGCGGCACCTCGTGGTTCATGGCGCAGGCATACTCCGAACTGCGTGAGCGGGCCGGCCTCGGCCTGACCGATGCCTATGCGGCATCCGAGGCCTTCGTCGACCGCGACTACGACGCGATCATCGCTCTCACCCGCTCCGGCACCACCACGGAGGTGCTCGAGCTGGTGAACGCCCAGCGCGGCAAGAAGCGCATCATCGGAATCGTCGGCGACGTCAACTCGCCGTTCGTCGACAACGTCGATGACCTCGTGAAGCTGCCGTTCGCCGACGAGCAGTCGGTCGTGCAGACCCGCTTCGCCACCACGGCCCTGGCATTCCTGCGCGCATCCCTCGGCGAGAACCTCGACGCCGCGATCGCCGACGCGCAGACCGCCGTAGACGCCGAGCTCGACGAGGAACTCCTCACCGCAGAGCAGTACAGCTTCCTCGGCCGCGGCTGGACCGTCGGCCTCGCCCACGAGGCCGGCCTCAAGATGCGCGAGGCATCGCAGTCCTGGACCGAGTCGTACCCCGCCATGGAGTACCGTCACGGCCCGATCGCGATCGCCGCACCCGGCCGCGTCACCTGGATGTTCGGCGAGGCCCCCGTCGGCCTGGCGGCGGATGTCGCCCGCACCGGCGCGCGCTTCGAGAACAGCTCGCTCGACCCGCTTGCCGACCTCATCCGCGCGCAGCGCGTCTCGCTCGAGCGTGCCCGCGCCAAGGGCCTGAACGCCGACCAGCCGCGCAACCTCACGCGATCTGTCATTCTGGGCGCGTGATCACACTGAACTCCCCGCTTCCGCTCGGTCACGGCGACGCCGTGCTCGCCTTCGACGTCGGCGGCACCGACATGAAGTCGGCACTGTTCGCCGGCGATGGCACGATGCTCGGTCTCACGCGCACCCCGACGCCGCTCGCCGGCGCCGAGACGCCGCAGGCCGTCGTCGCGGTCGCCCGCGAGATCGCTGCCGGCTACGCCGCGCGCTTTCCCGAGGTGACACCGCGCGCGGCCGGCATCCTCGTGCCAGGGCTCGTCGACGACGAGAACGGGATCGGGGTGTTCTCCAGCAACCTCGGATGGCGTGACGCGCCGTTCAGGCAACTCGGCGAGGCCGGCCTCGGCATGCCGGTGGCGTTCAGCCACGATGTGCGCGGCGCAGGCGAGGCGGAGTTCCGGCTCGGCGCGGCACGCGGGGCGCTGGATGCCGCGGTCCTCGTGATCGGCACCGGCATCGCCGGCGCGTTCTTCATCGACGGCAAACCGCACCTCGCGGGCGGCTACGCCGGCGAGATCGGGCACTCGATCGTCATCCCCGACGGCCCAGAATGCCCGTGCGGCGGCCGCGGCCACCTCGAGATGCTGGCATCCGCCGGCGCCATCGTGCGCCGCTACGCGGAGCTGAGCGGCGAGACGCTCGACGGCGCCCGCGCCGTGCTGCAGCGCGCCCAGGCCGGAGACGCGACCGCCCAGGCCGTGTGGGACGGCGCGGTGTACGCCCTCGCCCTCGGCATCAGCCAGGTCGTCACGATCATCGCACCAGAGGTCGTGGTGCTCGGCGGTGGGCTGGCCCAGGCCGGCCCAGCGCTCTTCGAACCGCTGGAGCGGACCCTCGACGGCATGCTCACTTTCCACCGCCGGCCCCGCCTGATCGGCGCCCAGATCGGAGAGGACGCCGGCCTCCTCGGCGCCGCGCTGCGGGCACGGGACCTCTCCGCCACGACGGAGCACGGCGCATGATCCTGACCGTCACCCCGAACGCGGCACTCGACCTGACCTGGTGGGTGGACCGCATCGAGCCAGGCGCGACGCACCGCGTGCCGAGCGGCATGGCGCGCGCTGGCGGCAAGAGCCTGAACGTTGCGCGCGTCGCCCACCAGCAGGGCGCGGCGGTGCTCGCCATCGCCACGGCGGGCGGAACCACGGGCGCAGAGCTCGAGCTCGAGCTGCGCGCAAGCGGCCTGCCCCACGAACTCGTCCCCGTCGCGGCGAGCACCAGGCGCTCCCTGGCCCTCTACGACGCCGGCAACGACGAGACGAGCATCTTCAACGAGTTCGGTGAGAACCACAGCGACGCCGAGTGGCGGCTGCTGCTCGACGCCGTCGACGCTGCATCGCTCGATGCCAGCTGCCTGGTCGGATCCGGCAGCCTGCCGCCCCGCTCCGACGCTGCGAGCTACGACAGCGACGACTTCTACCCCACGCTCGTCCGGATGGCCGCGGCCCGCGGCATCCCGAGCGTCATCGACACGTCAGGCAGTGCACTGCTCGCGGCGGCCGACGCCGGCGCAACCGTGCTGAAGCCCAACCGCGAGGAACTCATCGCCGCGACCGACATCGGCGACCCGATCCGGGCAGCACGCTCCCTGATCGCCCGCGGGGCCGGCCTCGTGCTGCTCTCGCTCGGCAGCGCCGGCATGATCGCCGTCGGCAGCGGCGACGAGTACCTCAGCGCGCGCCTGCCTGAACCCCTCGTCGGCAACCCGACCGGCGCGGGCGACGCCGCCGTCGCCGCCGTCGCGAGCTGCTTCGCCGAGGCCGCGAGCGCCGAGGGACTCGGCGCCGGCACGCCCGGCACCGAGGAGATCCTGCGCCGCGCCACCGCCTGGTCCGCCGCGGCCGTCCTCATGCCGCTGGCCGGCGAGATCTCGCCGCTGCACGCCGAACTGGCCGAGCGGCTCATCATCGAACGCCACACGATCCCGCACGCGACAGAGAGCACACCATGACGCTGACCCCCACCCGCACCCTGATGTCGGATGCCGCGGCCGGCGGCACCGGGATCGGCGCGTTCAACGTGATCCACCTCGAGACTGCCGAAGCCCTGGTCGCCGCCGCGGAGCGGGCCGGCCTCCCCGTCATCCTGCAGATCTCGGAGAACTGCGCCGGCTACCACGGCGCTCTCGAACCGATCGCACTGGCCACGCTCGCCATCGCGCGGGCCTCAAGCGCCCCTGTCGCCGTGCACCTCGACCACGCGGAGGACGAGTCACTCGCCTACGCCGCGATCGAGCTCGGCTTCGGATCGGTGATGTACGACGGGGCTCACCTCCCCTACGAGCAGAACGTCGAGATCACGGCCAGGGTCACCGAGAGGGCCCATGCGGCCGGCGTCTACGTCGAGGCCGAACTCGGCAAGGTCGGCGGAAAGGATGGCGCCCACGCGCCGGGAGTGCGGACCGATCCGGCCGAGGCAGCGAGCTTCGTCGCCGCGACGGGTGTCGATGCCCTCGCCGTCGCCGTCGGGTCATCGCACGCCATGACGGAGCGCTCCGCGAGCCTCGACACCGAGCTCATCGCCCGGCTGCACTCCGCGCTCGCCGTTCCGCTCGTGTTGCACGGTTCATCCGGCGCCTCCGACGCGCAGATCCAGGCCGCGATCCGCGCCGGCATGACCAAGATCAACGTGTCCACCCACCTCAACGGCCACTTCACCGCGGCCGTGCGCGAGGCGTTGACCGCGAACCCAGCGCTCGTGGATTCCCGCAAGTACGTTGCGCCGGGGCGCACGGCGGTCACCGGCGAGGCCGCCAGGCTGCTTGAATTGTTCGCGTTGCGCCCGTCGACGGGCGCAACAACCGAGGGGGGAACACCGTGAATCGAGCCGAACGGCTCAATGCCGTGCTGGACCTGCTCGCCGACACCGGTCAGGTTGAGGTCGACGAGATCGTCAGCAAGCTCGCCGTCTCACCGGCCACGGCGAGACGCGATCTCGACACCCTCGCGGAGCAGCAGCTCCTCACCCGCACCCGCGGCGGCGCGGTCGGCCAGACCGTCGCCTACGACCTGCCGCTGCGCTACAAGCACCAGCAGAACGCGGACAGCAAGGTGATGATCGCCCAGTACGCGAGTGCGATGACGCCGCGCGGCGCCGTCGTCGGCCTCTGCGGAGGCACGACGTCGACGGCCATCGCCTCAGCGCTCGGCGCCCGCGCCGACTTGATGGAGGCCGGCCCGCACGCCAACCTCACCGTCGTGACCAATGCGATCAACATCGCCGCCCAGCTGGCGATGCGCCCGCAGATCAAGACGGTCGTCACCGGCGGCGTCGTCCACTCCCGCTCCTACGAGCTCGTCGGCGGCTACGCCGACGTCGTCCTCAACAGCATCGCGCTCGACATCGCTTTCATCGGAGTCAACGGGATCGACCCCGTCCTCGGGCCGACAGCGCACGACGAGCGCGAGGCGAACGTCAACCGGCTCATGGCCACCAGGGCCGCCCGCGCGGTTCTCGTCGCCGATTCCAGCAAGATCGGCAAGAAGGCGTTCGCCACGATGGGCGACGCCCGGCTGTTCGGAACGCTCATCACCGACACCGGGATCACGCCGGAGCAGCGCGCCGCCTTGACCGAGCACGGATATGACGTGATCATCGCCGAGTGAGTACTGCAACCGTTGTCATCCATTCCGCCCGCCTCGTCAGCGGAGGCTCCATCATGCGTGATGCGTGGGTGGCCTTCTCCGGCCCGCTCGTCCTCGCCGTCGGCGCGGCAGACGGCTGGCGTGAGCTGGCCGGGCCGCAGACAGCCGTCACCGACGCCGGCGGCCACTGGCTGACGCCGGGATTCGTCGACATCCACTGTCACGGCGCAGGCGGCGCCGCCTTCGACGACGGCGCCGAGGGCATCCGCACCGGCCTCGCCGTGCACCGCGCGCACGGCACCACCCGCTCCGTCATCTCGCTCGTCACGAACACGCGCGCCAACCTCCTCGAGAGCCTCAGCGTCATCGCGGGGCTCGCCGCAACCGACCCGCTCGTGCTCGGCTCGCACCTGGAGGGCCCCTTCCTCGACCTCGAGTTCAAGGGAGCGCACAACGAGAGCCTGCTGCGGCAAGCGGATGCCGGCGAGCTCGACGCCATGCTCGACGCCGCGGCCGGCACCCTCCGCCAGATCACACTGGCGCCTGAGCTGCCCGGGGCGACCGCCGCGATCGGCCGTTTCGTCGACGCCGGCGTGGCCGTGGCCGTCGGCCACACCGCGGCCGACTACGAGCAGAGCCGCGCCGCCTTCGACGCCGGTGCCAGCATTCTGACGCATGCCTTCAATGGCATGCGTGGCATCCACCACCGCGCACCCGGCCCCGTGGCCGCGGCGACGCACACGCCGGGGGTCACCCTCGAAGTGATCAACGACGGTACCCACGTGCACCCAGAGGTCGTGCGCATGGCCTTCGCGTCGGCCCCCGGCCGCATCGCCCTCATCACCGACGCCATGGCCGCGACCGGCTCGGCCGACGGCGAGTACATGCTCGGAGCGCTCGCCGTCACTGTGCAGGGCGGCGTCGCCCGACTCGTCGAGGGCGGATCGATCGCCGGCTCGACACTGACGCTCGACGACGCCGTGCGCCGCGCGGTGAACGAGGTCGGTGTCGACATGGCGACCGCAATCGACGCCGTCACCGCCGTGCCGGCCCGCACGATCGGGCGCGCTGCCGATCTCGGTGCCCTGGCCGTCGGTTTCGCGGCAGACGCCGTCATCATGCGCGACGATTTCTCCGTCGCGGCGGTCTGGGCGAACGGTACGCCGCTCCCCGCCTGATCCCGGTGGTCGAGGGGCGCCGGGCTCTCTGCCCGGCGCCCCGACCCCGCGGCGACGCCGAAGCGCCACCAGTCCCCCGTGCACGAGCGATGCTCGAGCACTCTGTCCCCTTGAGTCGAGGGGGATTCGCTTCGGGTGCGCCTCCCTCTCACTCGGAGAGAGTGCAGATCCTCGGAATCATGACGCCGATTCACAGGACTTTCTGACACTGCCACTACGACGGTCGCGCTAGCGTGGAGATTCTGAGATTTCTCGCGATTCTCGCGTCATAGATGTCACCGCGCCGCGTCTCTCAACGTAAGCATGATTCCGGACTTACCCTCCTGCCGCATGCCGACACCCTTTTCGACCCGACGACGAAGGCCATACGACAGCCCTGTGACAGACCACAGCTCCCCAGAAGACGGCGGCGCGACGCCGCCCGCCGTCGCCGCGAGCTCGGATTCGCAGCTCATCGAGCGGTGCAAGCAGGGCGATTCCCCCGCATTCGCCGAGCTGTGGAAACGTCACGCGGCAGCCGGTCGCACGGTCGCACGGTCCTTCACCTCCAGCCTCGATCCGGACGACCTCGTCTCCGAGTCGTTCACGCGCATCTACCAACTGCTGCAGAAGGGCCGCGGCCCCACCGCGGCCTTCCGGCCGTATCTGTTCACGACGATCCGCAACACAGCCTCAAGCTGGGGCAGGGCCAGGCGCGAAACCTCGATCGACACCCTCGAGAGCTTCGAAGACCCGAGCAGCAGCGAGGATGCCGGCCTGCTCGCCCTCGACCGTGGCCTCACCGCGACGGCGTTCCGCACCCTTCCAACGCGGTGGCAGGAGGTGCTCTGGTACAGCGAGGTCGAGTCGATGACGCCCGCCCAGATCGCGCCGCTGCTCGGGATGTCGGCGAATGGCGTCGCAGCGCTCAGCTACCGCGCCAGGGAAGGGTTGCGACAAGCCTGGATCGGCGCGCACCTCAATGCGGTCTCGGCCGACGACGACTGCAGGTGGAGCATCGAACGCCTCGGCACGTACACGCGTGGCAGCCTCTCCCCGCGCGACACCACCCGGCTCGAGAAGCACTTGGACGACTGCGCCAGATGCACCATCGCCGCGTCGGAGGCCAGGGACGTCGGCTCCCGACTTGCGCTCGTGCTGTTGCCACTCACGGCCGGCATCGGAGGCGCCGCCGCATACGCGCACTGGTTGCAGACCGGTGGGCCGGCGAGCCAGCTGGCGGTCGGGGCGATGCCGGCGAGCATCACGGCCGGCGGCATCGCAGCCGGCGGTACCGCGGTCGGCTCGAGCACGAACAGCTCGGGCTCGGTGAGCGGCATGACCGTCGCCGGCATCGTCGGCGTTGTCGCCGTCGCGGCCGGCGTCGTGGCCGCCGTTGCGCTCGGGCCGACCCTGTTCGCGCAACACCCGGCACCGCCGAGCACCGTCGCCGACGGTTCGCTCCCCACCCCCGATGCTTCACCGGACGGGTCCCCGGACGAGTCCATCGCCGCGCCGACCCCGCAGCCGAGCACGATCCCGGTGCCCCTCCCACCTGAACCCGAATTGGTCGAGGTGGACACCCCTGCGCCCGCGGCACCGCCGCAGCCGAGCGCCTCGCCCACACCGAGCACGCCGCCCGTCGTCCCGTCGGCTCCGGCCGCGCCCTCGGTCGACGGTGTCGACACGGGGAACTCGACATTGTTCCCCATCGTCAGCGGCACGGCCGACCCCGGTGCCCGCGTCGAGTTGACGATCGCCGGCGTCGGGCGTGCTGCCACCGCACCAGTCACGGCAACGGCCGATGCCCGGACGGGAGCGTGGTCGGCGACGATCACTCGCGGCTCCGACGGCGCGGAGCTCGGCGAGGGCACGCACGCCGTCACGGCGCGCCAGCTCTCCGCCGGCATCGCCTCCTCCCCGAGCCCGGCGACCACCTTCACCCTGGCCGCACCGCCGACGCTGACGACGCCCCTCGCGGGCTCGGAACACCGCGAGGATGAGCTCCCGGCGCTCGAGTTCACCGGCTCTCCGGGGGCAGCCATCGAGTTCAGTGTCGATGGCGGTTCCGGCTGGGTCGGTGCCGTGCTCGATTCCGAGGGGCTGGGCGTCGCGGCAGCGCCGGAGCTCTCGCCTGGGGCGGCAACGATCAGCCTCCGCCACGTCGGCACCGGTGGCCGCCACGGGCCGGCATCCGCCACCTCGTTCACGGTGACGCCGGAGCCGGAGCGCCCAGCTGCGCCACGGTTCTCCGTCGACACCTCAGGCGGCCGCTACTTCCCGATCATCGCGGGCAACGATGCCATGCCCGGCGCCGGCATCGATGTGCTCGTTGACGGGATCTCCACCGCACGCGCGACCGCTGGCGCCGACGGCCACTGGTCGGTGACCGTCACCGGGCTCGCGGCGAACACACCGTACGGCGTCAGCGTCACGCAGCACACTGGCGGGCTCAGCTCCGCGCCCGAGGCCAGCGCCGTCGAGGAGTTCACCCTGGTGCCCCCTGAGATCGTCTCGCCGTCAGACGGTGCGGGAATTCCGCTGGCCACCGATGTCGTCCTGCTGGCCAGGGGCCTGCCTGGCGCCGGCTTCGTGGTGGCCCTGTCCACGTCGAAGAGCGGCGTCCCGTTCGCCACGGACACGCGATCGGTCACCCTCGACGCTGCCGGTGCGAGTACGACGAACTTCGACTATCGGGACCGGAACTACTGGGATGCCGGAACACTCAGCGTGCACTACAGCGACGGCACCCGCGGTGGTCCGGCCGCGAGCATCTCCCTCGTGCGCGCGCCGTGAGGTCGTGTCAGTCCGCGTGCGGGTGCACGTGGGGGCGCCGCGCCGTGATCACCACGATCAGGAACGACAGCGCGAGGATGCCGACGAACACCCAGGGCAGCGCCTGCAGCCCGATGGTGTTGTAGAGCGCGGCTCCGAGCAGCGCGCCGCCGCCGATGCCGAGGTTGAACGCGGTCGTGTAGAAGGCGGCAGCGGCATCGCGGATGCGGGCCGAGGCGCTGTGCAGCAGGCGCGTGTTCAGCAGCGGCGGCAGCGCTCCGAACGCGATGCCCCAGAAGAAGAACGCCCCGATCGCGATCACAGGGACGGCGCTGAACGCGGCGAGCGCCGCAACGCCGATTCCAACGCCCGCGAAGGCGATCAGCAGCCCGAGCGTCGGCCGAACCCCGAGGACCGTTCCGGCCAGCAGCAGGCCGACGGCACCCGCGATGCCGTAGCCGAAGAGCAGCGGGCCGACCTCGGCGGCATCCGCTCCGACGACGTCGATCAGGTAGGGGGCGATATAGGTGTACACGGCGTATTGGCCGATCATCACGACGCCGGTGATCACGCAGACCACGATCACCGCGACGAGGGTCGGGTCGCGGCGCACGGAGACGTGCTCCGTTCCCTCCTCCGGAGCGTGTCGGTGCTGCACGCCCGGCAGCAGCCACCAGACGAGCAGTGCACCGATCAGCGTGAGCGCGGCGATGCCGGCGAAGGCGATCCGCCAGCCGAAGGCGTGGCCGAGGGCCGTGCCGAGCGGAACACCGAGCACGAAGGCGAGCGACCCGCCCGCCGTGGTGATGGCCACGGCGCGGGCGAGCTGTTCCTTCGGCACCAGGTGGCCGGCGTAGGCTCCGACGATCGACCAGAACAGGCCGTGCGCCGCACCGCCGAGCACCCGGGTCGCCACCATGAATTCGTAGCTCGGAGCGATCGCGGTCAACACGCTCGAGAGCGCCAGGATGACGAGAACGCCGACGAGCAGCGGCTGCCGCGGCAGGCGACGGGTGAGTGCCATGAGCGGGGCGCTGGAGATCACGACGGTGAACGCGAACACGCTCACGAGCAGTCCGACCTGGGGTTCGCTGACCCCCAGTTCCTGGCTGATGTCTGGCAGCAGTCCCATCGGCAGCATCTCGATCGTGATCGAGAGGAACACCGCGACGGCGAGCGTGAGGAGCCCGACCCACGGAAATGCCGGGGCGGTGGGGCGGGAGGTGGTGTGTGCAGTCATTCGTGATCACCCATGAATGGCGTTCCCCGCCCGTCCTCAGCTGCTGAGGATCTCGGCGCCGCAGAGGCAGTCGCGAGGGGGCGGGTCGACTACGCGCTGTTGTGCGCGCCCAGGGCCGTGCGCGCTCGCACGACCGGGTTTAGCCTAGCAGCGGCATCCGCGCCTGCGGCTTTCCAACTAATCTGGGCAGATGGAGTTTGACGCCGCACTCACACCCCCCGCCACGCAACACCACTGGGTGCTCACGCTGATCTGTGTCGACGGGCCGGGAATCGTGCACGCCATCAGCGGCGCCGTTGTGGCGGCCGGCGGCAACATCACCGAGAGCCAGCAGTTCACGAGCCACGACACCGGGCGCTTCTTCATGCGGCTGCAGATCGAGACCCACGCAGGCCGTGACGAGCTCGAGGCCGCCCTCGCCCCCGTCGTGGAGAAGCATTCGATGGACTGGCGCCTCGATGTGGTCGGGCGCCCGCTCCGCACACTCGTGCTCGCCTCGACGGCTGCGCACTGCGTCAACGACCTGCTCTTCCGTCAGCGTGCCGGCCAGCTGCCCGTGCACATCCCCCTCGTGCTCTCCAACCACGGGAGTCTCCGCGATCTGGCCGGCTTCTACGGCGTGCCATTCGAGTCCCTCCCCGTCGTGGATGCCGCGAGCAAGGCCGCGTTCGAGGTGCGCATCCTGCGCGCTGTCGAGGAACACGACGTCGAGCTCGTGGTGCTTGCGCGCTACATGCAGATCCTCTCCCCCGAGCTCTGCGAAGCCCTCGCCGGACGCGCGATCAACATCCACCACAGCTTCCTCCCCGGCTTCAAGGGAGCCAATCCGTACAAGCAGGCGCACGCCCGCGGCGTCAAGCTCATCGGCGCGACGGCGCACTTCGTCACGAGCGACCTCGACGAGGGGCCGATCATCGAGCAGAACGTCGTGCGCGTTGACCACTCGCGCAGCGCCTCGGAGCTCGTCGCGATCGGGCAGGATGAGGAGAGCCGCACGCTCACCCAGGCCGTCAAGTGGTTTGCCGAGGACCGGGTGCTGCTCGACGGCGCCCGCACGATCATCTTCCGCTAGCGCTTAAGCTTGAGGCGTGACTGAAACGCCTGGAACCTCCCGCCCAACCGCCAGCGACGCCGCAAGCGGCGCGCCCCGCGTCAGCCCGAACGACATCATCCGCTTCCTGCTGGAGATCGTCGCCGTCGTGTCGCTCGCGATCTGGGGTTTCACCATGTGGCCGATGCCGTGGCCAGGCATCGCCTTCGCCATCGGTGCGCCGCTGTTGGCGATCCTGCTCTGGGCGCTCTTCCTCTCCCCCAAGGCCGTGTTCCAGCTCGACGCCTTCGGGCGCGCGCTCATCGAGATCGTCGTGATGGGCTCCGTCGCCTTCGCCTGGTGGAGCATGGGGCAGCCGTACATCGCCGCGGCGTTCGCGCTCGTGGCCACCGTCAGCGGCGTGATCAACGGCCGCAACCGGATCTGACTCCCAGACGTACAGAAGCCCCGCACCTCAATGAGGTACGGGGCTTCTGTGTATCCGGATGTCGGCTAGATCACTTCCCAGTCGAAACGGGTCTCCCACGACTGCCGGTAGTAGTCGGCGAAGGCGAGCTTGGATGCCGCGGCCTCGTCGACGATCACGGTCGCGTGGGCGTGCAGCTGGATGACGGATCCGGGCTGGCTCGACGTCACTGCGCCCTCGACGGCTGCGGCGACGGCATCCGCCTTGGCCTCGCCGAATGCCAACAGCACGAGGTGCTCCGCACGCAGGATCGTGCCGAGGCCCTGCGTGATGCAGTGCGTCGGGACGTCGTCGATGGAGTCGAAGAAGCGGGCGTTGTCGATGCGGGTCTGCTCGGTGAGCGTCTTGGTGCGCGTGAGCGAGGCGAGCGATGAGCCTGGCTCGTTGAAGCCGATGTGCCCGGTGCGGCCGATGCCGAGGATCTGGAGGTCGACTCCGCCTGCTGCACGGATAGCCGCCTCGTACTCGTCGCCCGCGTGCTGGATGCCGTCGAGCCGGCCGTTCGGCACGTGCACGAGTGACGGGGTGAGCCCGAGCGGCTCGACGACCTCACGGGTGATGACGGAGCGGTAGCTCTCCGGGTGCTCGACGGGGATGCCGACGTACTCGTCGAGCGCGAAGCCGCGCACAGCGCTGAGATCGAGGTTCTCTGCCTGCACTGTGCGAGCGAGGGCCTGGTAGGTGCTGAGCGGGGTCGAGCCCGTCGCGACGCCGAGCACGGCATCCGGCTTGCGAGCCACGAGGCGCAGGATCGCCTCCGCGGCCAGCTCACCGGCGGCTTCCGCATTCTTGACGATGATGATCTCTGCCATTACTTCACTCCTACTAGTGCCGCACCAAACGCAGCGGCCGGAAAACCGATGGGAATGAGCTGCACACGGTCGGAGAGCCGCAGGGAGGCCAGGAACGGGGAGCTCAGAGACCAGTCTGCCAGTACACCGCGAACGCCATGAATCAGCGGCTCCCCCAGAGCACTCAATCCACCACCGATCACGACGCGATCGACGTCGACCGTGAGCACGAGCATGCGCACACCGGCCGCGACCCCCTCGAAGAATGTGCGCTGAACAGCGAGTGCCTTCGCGTCGCCGGCCGCGGCGCGGTCGAACAGTTCGGCGGCGGGGAGCGCGGCGTCACTCGGCCACATGCGTGCGATCGCGGAACCGGACGCGACCGTCTCGAGGCACCCGCGCTGGCCGCAGCCGCAGAGCTCGCCGATCGGGTCGATGGGGAGGTGCCCGATCTCGCCCGCCGCGCCGCTCGCACCGCGGAGCAGCACCCCGTTCTGCACGATTCCGGCTGCCAGACCCGTGCCGAGATTCAGGTAGGCCATGCTCCCGCCATCGCCCGGCCCTGCCGCGATGCTCGTGAGGTGGTGCGCGCCGAGCGCGGCCGCTTTGACGTCATTCTCGACGTGGACGGGAACGCCCATCCTCCGGCCGAGCTCCGCGCCGAGCGCCAACTCGGACACACCGAGGTTCACGGCGTGCGAGACGACGCCGCTCGCGCTGTCGACGGCGCCAGGGATGCCGACGCCGATCGAGCTCAGTGCGGACACGGCGAGACCGGATCGGGCAGCCAGCAGGCGCACGCTCGTCTCCGCGCTGTCCAGCACCGCGCGTCCGCCGAATCCGGTCGCGCGCTTCACGACCTCGCCGAAGGTGCCGTCGTCGGACACCGCGATGGCAGCCGTCTTGGTGCCACCGATGTCGATGCCGATCCTCACGCCAGGCGCTCCTGCCGATTCTCCGCGTTCAGCAGCGCGAGCAGTGCACGCCCGAGCAGCCGGGAGGCCCCGAACGTCGCGATGTCCGCGTAAGCGCGGTCGTCCGACGGCCAGCCGGCGTCGATCACGAGTATCTCGGGGTTCTCGGCGCGCAGGGCGTCGATCGCCGCGGTCGCGAAGCCGTGCCGGTGGTTGTCCTTGCCGATGACCAGTACGGGACCGCTGAGTGCCGGGAGCGTTGGTGCGGCCGCGGAGATGGGGACGACGTTCGGCTCGAGCCAGGCGGGGTCGGCCGCGACCGTTCCCTCCGCGATCTCGGCGAACGGGCCCCACGGCGCGACGCCGACGGCGATGTTGGCGACCGTGTCTATGCGCACGACGGTCTGCGCCCGCGTTCCGGCCGCCAGCCAGCGCGCTGCACGCTCGGAGACGGCGAAGGTGTCGATCACGCGGTCGGTGGAGAGGATCGGGTCGGTTGCGGTGTCGACGGCATCCGGGACAGGGATGGCCGCCTCGAGCACGGCCGATTCCTCGGCCAGGCGGATGACGCGGCCGGCGGCATCAGCGATCCGCTCGGCACTGAGCCGGCCGGAGCCGATCGCGGCCAGCAGGGCCGCCTCGATCTCGTCCATCTGCGCGTCGCTGTTCTCCGTGCCGATGCAGAGCAGGTCGCAGCCGGCGATGAGCGCTCGGACGGCGGCCTCGGCGATGCCGTGCACCCCGCTGGCGCCCTTCATGTCCAGGGCGTCTGACACGATCACGCCATCGAAGCCGAGCTCGGTGCGCAACAGGCCCTGCAGGATGTCGGCCGAGAAGGTTGCGGGCTGGTTGGGGTCGATCTGGGGCAACAGGATGTGCGAGCTCATGATCGTGCGCGCTCCGGCGGCGACCGCGGCCCGGAACGGGACGAGCTCGCGCTCGCGCAGCTCATCGATGCTGCGCTCGATCACGGGCAGCGAGAGGTGCGAGTCGACGGCGGTGTCACCGTGCCCAGGGAAGTGCTTGGCGCTGACGGCGACCCCGGTCTGCTGGTGGCCGCGGATCCATGCGGCGGCGTGCGCGGCGACGCGCTCCGGCTCGACCCCGAAACTCCGCACGCCGATGACCGGGTTGTCGGAGTTGGAGTTGATGTCGATCGACGGCGCGAAGTTGAGGTTGCAGCCGGACCGGCGCAGTTCCCAACCGACCAGTCTGCCCACGTTCTCCGTGTGTTCGAGGTCGTCGCCGCGGCCGAGCACCGCGGCCCCCGGGTACGGCGAACCGATGTCGTAGTAGAGCCGGGTGACGTCGCCACCCTCCTCGTCGATCGCGATGATCGCGTGCGGATTCGCGGCGCGGATCGCGGCGGTCAGCTCGCGCAGCTGGTGGCCCGATTCGATGTTCATGCCGAAGAGGCACACACCGCCCAGGCCGTCGCGGAGCCGCGCGGCGAGCCACTCGGGGAGCACGGTTCCGACGAATCCAGGCAGCAGGGTTGTGGAGACCCGGCGGAGCAGTTCAGCCTGCGTGGCCTGGTCGTTGGCGAGCAGAGTCATCCCTTGACCGCCCCGCTGACGAGTCCGCTGGTCATGCGGCCCTGCACGATGAGGAAGAAGACGATCACGGGCACGGCCACGAGGGTCGACGCGGCCATGACCTGGCCCCAGTCGGTCTCGCGGGTGGCGCTGGCCTGGATGAAGCCTCGCAACCAGAGCGGCAGCGTCTGCATCGCCTCGGCCGGCAGCAGCACCAGCGCGACGGTGAACTCGTTCCATGCCTGCAGGAAGGCGAAGACGCCGGACGCGACGAGGCCGGGTGCCAGCAGCGGGAAGGTGATCCGCATGAAGGCCTGGGTGCGGCTGAGGCCGTCGACCATTGCGGCCTCTTCGAGGTCGGCCGGGATGCCGGCGACGAAGCCGCGCAGCATCCAGATCGTGAACGGCACGACGGCCGCGGTGTAGATGACGCTCAGGCCGATGATCGAGTTCAACAGGCCGACGCTGGCGACCATCTTGTACTGGGCGATGAACAGGCCCTCTGCAGGCAGCATCTGCACGATGAGGACGGCGAGCACGAAGCTCTTGCGGCCCTTGAACCGGAAGCGACTGATCGCGACCGCGGCCAGGAAGGCGAACAGCAGGCAGAAGAACACCGCGATCAGGGTGACAGACAGGCTGATCCCGAGTGCAGAGAAGAATGTGCCGTCCTCGAGGGTGTTCGCGTAGTTGTTCAGCGAACCGTTGACGGGGAAGAAGGTCGGGATGAAGGACTGCAGCGTGCGGTTGGGCAGCAGCGAGGAGTTGATCATCCAGTAGACCGGGAACACCCAGCCGATGGCGACGGCGATCGCGATGGCCGAGTAGATCACACGGCTCAGCCGGAACGGCGGGCGGGTGCGCACCTTGGGGCTGCGTCCGGACGCTCGCGTATCGGCTGAACGTGCCGGGAGCTGTGCCGGGGTGGTTGCGGTGGTCATGACTGTTCGTCCTCCTTGAGCAGGCTGCGCACGTAGTACCAGCTGATCGCGACAGTGAGCACGAGTACGAAGATGGAGACGGCCGAGGCCATTCCGAAGTCCTGCGAGCCGGCCCCGAGCTTGTAGATGTAGGTGCCGAGCAGATCGAACTCCGAGGCGCGGGAGCCGGCATCCTGCAGCATGGTGATCTGGGTGAAGACACGCAGGTCCCAGATCAGCTGCAGCAGCAGCACGATCGCGATGACGGGGCGGATCATCGGCATGATGATGAAGCGCAGACGCTGCCAGGGGGTCGCGCCGTCGAGCTGGGCGGCCTCGAGCACCTCGTCGGAGACCTGGGTGAGCCCGGCGTAGACCGAGAATGCGACGAACGGCACCGACATCCAGATGACGATGATGCTCGCGACCATGAAGAAGGTGAGCGGGTTCTCGAGCCACGCGAAGCGGTTCATGTCGACACCGGGGATCATGTCGAGCAGGTAGTTCACGACGCCGCGGCGGCGGTCGAACAGCCAGATCCACACGGTCATCGCCGCGACGACGGGCATGGCCCATGCCAGCAGCAACGAGACCTGCAGGGTCAGGCGGACGGCCTTGCCGACGGCGGTCATCAGCACCGCGAGCAACAGGCCGATCGCGAGCGTGAGGAACGCGGTGATCACCATGAAGAGCAGCGAGCGCACGACGACGCCCCACATGTCGGGGTTTGTGGCGAGCTCGAAGTAGTTGGCCAGGCCGACGAAATCGGCAGGCTGGCCGAACTGTTGCTTCAGACCGAACTCCTGGAAGGAGGTGACGATCTGCCAGACGAGCGGGTAGCCCATTCCGATGAGGAGGATGACGACGGCTGGGATGAGGAGGAAGTAGGGGGCGGGAACGCGGCGCCGGGGTGGGGCGGGCGATCGATCCTGCTTCGCGGCCCGTTCCGGAGCGGTGGCGACGGTTGAGCTCATGGTCTCATCCTCCTTTCAATGCGAGTTCGATGCGAGGTGGTGTCAGGGGAAGGGGCCGCGGGTGGTGTTCCCGCGGCCCCCTGGTGCTGTGTTGCTGTACTGCTGTGGTGCGACTAGTTGAGAAGCGCGGTGATCTTCTCGTCGTACTCGGCGGAGAGCGCCTTGATGTCGCCACCAGCCGTCACCTTGCCGAAGAACTCCTCGAGCAGCGCGGCACCCTCGACAGCAGCCCAGCCGGGAGCGGCGGGGGTCAGCTTGGAGGAGGCGGCCGACTCGATCAGCGCGGCGGCGAACTGGTCTTCACCGAGTGCGGATGCGTAGTCGAGGTTGGCCGGGCCGAGGCCGTTCTCGCCGAGGAGCGTCTGGTACTCCGGGGAGAAGACGATCTTCAGCAGCTCGCGCGAGCCTTCCTGGTTCTTGCTGGCTGCCGAGATGGCGATGTTCGAGCCGCCGGCGAAGACGGGGGCTGCGCCACCGTCGACACCCGGGAGCACGAAGGTGCCGAACACGTCGTCGTTCCACGTCGCGACCGTCTTGGTTGCGTCGTCGGGGTCGGCGGCGAGGTCACCGATCGACCAGTGGGCCCAGCCCGGAGCGATGATGGTCGCGGCCTCGGGAACGCCCGTCGCCTCGTTGTTGTTGATGTTGACCCACGGCGTGCTGTCGAACTCCGTCGACGGGGCCAGCGATGCGCCCTTGAACAGCTCGGCGAACTGGGCGATGCCCTTCTGGGTGTTGGCGGAGGAGAGGGTGGAGACCCACTTGTCGCCGTCCTTCTCTGCCAGCTCTCCACCGTTGGCGAAGATCCAGGAGATCGCGTTGCGCCAGTCGGAGCCACCGATGTAGAAGCCGGACTGGCTGTCGGTGCGGAGCGACTTCACGGTCTCGTCGAACTCGGCGAGGGTGGTGGGGACGGTCTTGCCAGCGGCGGCCCAGATGTCCTTGCGGTAGAAGTTGTAGCGCGAGCCGAAGTAGTACGGCAGGGCGTAGTTGGCGCCGTCGACCGCGCCGACCTCGACGAAGGACTGGATCAGCTTGTCGCCGCCGAGCTCCTCGACCATGTCGCTGACATCGCTGAACGCACCGACGTTGGTGAAGGTCGGCGACCAGGTGTTGCCGATCTCAACGACGTCGGGGGTGTTCTCCGCGTCGGGCAGCGCGGTGGTGAGCTTGGCGAGCGCATCGCCCCAGCCCTGCTCCTCGATCGTGAGGGTGCCGCCGGTGGCATCCTTGTACTCGGTCTTGAGGTAGTCGCGCAGTGTGTCGGGGGTGTCGCCACCCATCAGCCACAGCGTGATGTCCTGACCGTCTGCCGAGCCGCCTTCGTTGCCGGTGGTTGCGCTGCAACCAGCAAGAACGAGTGCCGCTGCGGTGGCCAGTGCGAGGCCTGCATACCTTCTCTTCATTGCGGATTCCTTACTCTTGGTTGGGTGTGGTGCTGCGGGTTGTTGGGGCTCTATGAGACCCCGAGTTGTCCTGAGAGGACCATGACGGCCGCGCCGCGCAAGACGATGTCGTCCCGCGCCAGTGCGGTCATCCGGAGGGTGAGATCGCCGGTGAACTCGGCCATCGTGCGTTTCCGGAGTGTCTCGATGGTTGCTGTCGCCAGCGGGCCATCAAGGAGTTCCGTCGGGCCGCTCAAGACAATCTCAGAGAGATTGAGGGCTCCGACGACGGGGGCCAGGATGATGCCGAGCCGGCGACCTGCCTCCCGAAGAATGAGTTCGCGCTCGGTCGAGGCCGCCGCGGCATCGCCCGTGATCGCGTCGAGCTGTGCGCTCAGGCGCGGCACGCTCAGCCAGGCCTCCAGGCAGCCGACCTTGCCACAGGCGCAGACAGGGCCGCCGTCGGTGCCGATGACGACGTGGCCGATCTCGCCTGCTGCCGAGTTGCTGCCGTAGAACGGGCGGCCGCCGAGGATCAGCCCGGCGCCGACGCCGGCGCCGACCTTGACGAGCATCACGTCGCCGCTGGCGTCACCGAAGCTGTGCTCGGCGAGCACGGCGGCATCCGCGTCGTTGGCGACGAGGACCGGAACGCCAAAGCGTTCCTGCAACAGCTGCTGCAGCGGCAGGTCCGCCCACTTGAGGTTCGCGGCGGTGAGAACGGTCCCGCTGCCGTCGACGATGCCGGGAGAGCCGACGCCGATGCCGAGCAGCGGCGCGCTCGCCCGCTGCACCAACGAGTCGATGAGCTCGATGACGGCGGCGAGCGCCGCGTCGCCCGTGCGTCCGGCACGGTCAGCACTCTCGCGCAGGAGCACCCGGCCGTCGACGTCGAGCAGCGCGCCGCGCAGGTTTTGATCGGAGAGGTCGATCCCGATGATCTGGAAGGCAGCGCGGTCGATGTCGATCATCGTGGCCGGCTTGCCCGGGCGGGTCGACTCGCGCTGGCCGAGCTCGGCCACGATGCCGTCGAGGATCAGCTCCGCGACGAGATCGGAGATCGTCACCTTGGTGAGCCCGGTCTCACGGGCGATGTCGGCCCGGCTCTGCGCGCCCTGCACGTAGAGCGTCTGCAACACCAGCGCGCGGTTGTGGCCGCGTGCATGCTCGGGCAACACCTTTGCGGTGGGCCTGAGGATGCGCCCGTGACTGGGCTGCGTTGCGGTCATGGTTGTTAGTAAAGCTTACGAACAAACAATGTGCAAGCTCGGAGTGCAACTTCTTCGGCCCCTTTATAGATCTGTGACCTTGGCCGCTCCCGCGCGGCGTCCCGTCAGCGCGCGAGCTCAGCGACGGGCGACGCCGGGGCGGCTGGCACCGACCATGCCCGGTCGCGGCGCGAGCCGATCGCCCGCAGCGCGTTGAGAATCGCCACGAGGTCGACGACCTCCTGCAGACCGGCACCGACCGTGGCCGGAATCACCCCGAACGCGGCGATCAGCATGAGCACGACGCTGAAGGCGATGCCGATCCAGATGCTCTGCAGTGCGATCCGCATCGTCTCCTGCCCGATGTGCACGGCCCTGGCGGCCCTCGAGATGTCATCGACCATGATCACGACGTCGGCCGACTCGCTGGCCGCGGTTGAGCCCCTGGCCCCCATTGCGATGCCGACATCCGCCGCGGCGAGAACCGGGGCGTCGTTCACCCCGTCACCGACCATGATCACCGGACGCGCGGTGAGCTCGCGCACGGCAATGACCTTGTCCTCCGGCATGCACTCGGCCTGCACTCGGGTGATGTCGAGTTGGGCGGCCACGTGCTCGGCGGTCGGCCACGCATCGCCGGTGAGGATCATGCTCTCACGCACGCCGAGACGCGCGAGCTCGCGCACGGTCGCCGCCGCATTCCCGCGCAGGCTGTCGCTGGCGACGATGCTGCCGGCAAAACGGCCGTCGACGGCGACGGCGATCGAGAGCTGCCCACCGGAGAGCGGGGTGGCCACCGCGTCAGGCGCCGCGTCGCGCACGAAGCTCAACTTGCCGATGGTCACGGTTCGACCGTCGATCGTGGCGACCACTCCGTGGGTCGCAACCTCGCGGGCCGACTCTGCTGGGCGCAGCGCGAGGCCGCGATCCTGCGCCGCCTGCATGATCGAGGCGGCGAGCACGTGCGAGGAGTACTGTTCGGCGGATGCCGCGAGCACCAGCACCTCGTCTGCCTCGAACCCCGGCTCCGGCCGCACCTCGGCCAGGCTCGGCGTGCCGTGAGTGAGCGTTCCCGTCTTGTCGAAGACGACGGTGCGTGCGCGGGAGAGCTGCTCCAGCACGCCGCCGCCCTTCACGATCACGCCGTTGCGGGCGGCACGGCTCATGCCACCCATGAACGCGACCGGCGCCGCGATCAGCAGCGGGCACGGCGTCGCGACCACGAGCACCTCGGCGAAGCGCACAGGGTCCCCGCTGATCGCCCAGGCCGCTCCGGCAACGGCGAGCGCGAACAGCGTGAACGGCACGGCGTAGCGATCGGCCAGGCGCACGACGGGCGCTTTGCTCTCGCTGGCCTCGGCGACGAGGGCGACGATGCGCTGGTACTGACTGTTCTCGGCGGTCGCGCTCGCTCGGATCTGCACGGCCGCCTGCCCGTTGACCGCACCGCTCGACACGGCGTCGCCGGCGAGCCGCTGCACGGGCATGCTCTCGCCGGTCAGCGACGACTCGTCGAACACGCCCCCGCCCTCCGGCAACTCCTCGCCGAGCAGCACACCATCGACGGGGACGATCTCGGCCGGGCGCAGCAGCAGCGTGTCACCGACGGCGACCTCGGTGGCCGGGATCTCCTCGATCGAGCCGTCCGGCAGCACCCGGTGTGCCGACTGCGGCGACTTCTCCAGCAGCGCGTTCAGTTCTCGCTTCGCGCGGCCGGCGGCGTAGTCTTCCAGCGCCTCGCCGCCGGTCAGCATCAGCACGATCACGAGGCTCGCGACGTACTCGTTGACGAGCACGGTGGCCACGATGGCGGTGACGGCGAGGATGTCGAGACCCCAGTGCCCGCGCATGATGTCGCGGACCATCTCGTGGGCCTGCATCGCCGCGACGATGAGCGCGAAGCCGCTGAACAGCCACTGCACGGCGCTCGGCCAGCCACCTGCCCAGAGCACGACTCCCAGCACGGCGACGAGCAGCGTCGTCGCGAGCAGCGGATAGCGGCGGGCGTTCTTCAGAATCCAGGCCATACTTCGAGCTTGGCCCATGCGGCGCGTCGGCGCCAGCAAGCGCAGGCTCGCCTCAGTGTTCGATGGGTGGTGTGTGGCGGGCGGGGTGTGACGGGCACAGTCTGAGCCGGGATCCCGGTTCCCATGAGATGCGCAGTAACCGACATCCGCTCGACTACCTCGAACGGGGTTCGGCGGGTTAGCCTAAAGCCATGGCTGAATTGCGACTGGAAGAATTGTCGGCGTCGAACGTTGTGGCGGCGAACAGCTTGAGCCTGAAGCCTGGGCAGGAGCAGTTCATCACGCCCGTCTCCTACTCTGCAGAGACCTCGGTTCTCGTTCCAGGCAGCGCATGGCAGCGCGTCGTCCTGCAGGACGACAAGGTCGTCGGATTCATCCACGGCAACTTCGATCCTGACAACGAGCACGAAGAATTCCGTGCGTGCATCTGGCGCATCAACGTCGACGCCGACGCGCAGGGCAAGGGCGTCGGTCGTTTCGCGGCCAAGGCGCTGGCCCAGGAGGCGCTGAAGCGTGGCGTGAAGCGCATCACGGTGATGTGGGAGCCGGGCGAGACCGGTCCGGAGGCGTTCTTCCACCGCATCGGCTTCGTCGACATCGGTGAGACGCAGTACGGCGACGTCATCGGCGCGCTCGAGCTCGCCTAGCCTGCACGGCCATGGCCGTCCCTGATCGCGGGTTCGCCGAGGCGGTGCTGGCCGTCGTCGACGACATCCCGGCCGGGCACGTCATGACGTACGGCGACGTCGCCGCGATGCTGGGCTCGCGCGGCGCCCGCGCCGTCGGGCAGGTGATGGCCTACTACGGCTCGAATTCGCCGTGGTGGCGTGTGCTGCGCGCCGGTGGCCACCCGCCCCGCGGGCTGGCTGCCAGGGCGCTGCCGTACTACGACGCCGAGGGCACCCCGCTGATCACCACGACGAGCGAAGACGGCTACCGGGTCGACTACGCGACCGCGCGCTTGCGGCCGTAGCCTCCGCGCCGTAGAAACGCCCGCTTCGCGGTGGAAGGATCCGGCGCGCAACCGTCGTTGCTACCGCGCCGCGAGCTAGGCGATGACGCCGGCGTCGCGCGCGAGTGGGATCCACGCCGTCACCGAGGTGCCGTTCTCCGGCGCGCTCCGCAGCTCGACCCGCCCGCCGAGCGTCTCCACCCGGTCGATCAGGCCGAGCAGGCCGCTCCCGACGCCGAGCGACGCGCCACCCTTGCCGTCATCCGATACCTCGATGACGAGCTCGCCGTCGCTCTCGACGACGATCACGCGACCGGCCCGTGCCTCGGCGTACTTGGCGATGTTCGTGAGGCACTCCGCGATGAAGAAGTAGCTCGTCGCCTCGATGACGGACGGCAGGCGCGTGTCGATGCCGATGCGCGTGTCGATCGGCACCGGGGAATGCGCGACGAGTTCCGGAACGGCCGAGGCCAGCCCCCCGACGGTGAGCGAGGTGGGGTGGATGCCGCGGGCCAACTCGCGCAGCTGCTTGAGCGCGGCCGAGAGCTGTTGCAGCGCCGCATCGAGGTCGGCGGCGATCTCGTGCTGTTCGAGCTGTTCCGCCTTGCCTGACGCCATCCTGAGGCGCAGCGCCAGAGCGACGAGCGACTGCTGGGAGCCGTCGTGCAGATCACGCTCGATCTGCCGCCTGGCCGCGATGCCGGCATCCACGATGCGCAGCCTCGACTCGCGCACCTCGTGGAGCGTCGCCTCGAGCTCCTGCCGGAGCCGGCCGTTGTCCACGCTCAGTCGCAACGCCGTCGACACGGCGTCGAGGAGGTGCGCGTTCTCGCTCAGGGCGCTGTCGTGCCGGATGACGGCGAGCGGGCCATCCGGGGTGTTGATCGGCAGCAGCGACCCGCGCCGTCGATCGCCGCGGCGGCGCCCGGCCCCGCGCGCCGACGGAACGGCGACCTGCCCGTGCGAGTCGACGTAGCGTCTCAGCTCGTCGTCCCACCAGTAGACCCGCAGCGACGGGTCCCGGAGGGTGTCGGCCAGGATCGACTGCCACAGCGTCCGGTCGACGCCGTCCCTGGTGATCACCATCAGGTCCGAGACGCGTCCGCGCAGCCCGAGCAGATAGCTGAGGCCGGCGACGAAACTGATCGGAACGGCCGCGGTCGCCGCGAGCGAGATATAGCTGAGCACCTCGAGCACGGTGCCGCCGAATGAGTACATCAGGGTCTCGTACGCGATCGCCGCGGCCCAGAGCACGAGGGCGACGGGCATCACGAACGCGATGTGCCGTGCCGGAGTGCTGCCCCGGACCCACCGGGTGGCCACGAGCGCCACGATCAGCACGATGAGCGCGACCCCGAAGAGTCGGAAGGCCTGGTCGACGACCAGGTAGATCTCATCGCCAGGCACGATCGCATAGGGGTTGGGCGCGATCTCACGCTCCGCCGACGGCTGGTTGAACAGCAGGGCGCTGAGGAAGCGGATCGAGATCGCGGTGGTGGCCACGACGACGATCGCCACGTCGATCGGCCCGTGCAGACGCCCAGCCGGGTAGACCAGCACGATGGCGCCGACGAGCACCGCCCAGACCAGCCCGAGTCCTTCCATCAGCGGCCACAGCCAGCCGATCTGCTGGGTCGCGGCGATGAACGTCGGCGGAAGCCAGAGGAAGGCGACGGCGAGCATGATGCGTCCGGGAATGGGAGAGTCGGCGGTGCGCCAGGCCATCCACGCGCAGGCGATGTAGCAGAGGCCGACGGCCGTGTGCATGACCGTGTACGGCGCCGTCCACGCCGGCTGGAAGACACGCGCCTCCGAGCCGATCACCTCGAACATGACGACGACGGCGGTCGCGAGGGCGACGAGCGCGAGTCGCCCTCGGGGAACCGAGCGGCTCACGGCCCGAGCAGTCGCAGAACAGCCAGCACCCGCCTGTGCTCGCCAGGCGAATCGTCGATGCCGAGCTTGGCCATGATGCTGCCGATGTGCGTCTCAACCGTCTTCAGGCTGAGGAAGAGCGCCTGGGCGATGCCACCGTTCGACTTGCCCTGCGCCATCAGCGTGAGCACCTCCCGCTCGCGCGGGGTCAGGGCGGTGAGCGCGTTGGAGCTCGGCGTGCCGACGAGCAACGCGACGACCTCCGGGTCGACGACGGAGCCGCCGCTGGCCACCGTGTGCACGGCGTGGACGAACGATTCCGGGTCGGCGATGCGATCCTTGAGCAGGTAGCCTGTCCCGCCGCCCGCGCTCATGGCCCGAATGGCATATGACGGCGTCGCGTACATCGAGAGCATCAGCACCCCGACGTCGGATCCGGACGCCCGCAGCGCCTCGAGCACGAGCAGGCCCTCGTCGCTGTGCGTCGGCGGCATCCGGATGTCGAGGACGAGGGCGTCGAGCCGTTCATCCTCGATCAGCTCGTGCACGCCGTCTGCACTGTCGAGCGAGGCGACGACGTCGAAGCCGTGCGCCAGCAGAACCGTTTCGATGCCGCTGCGCAGCAGCAGAGAGTCGTCAGCGATCGCGACGCGCAGCGGAGCGCGATCGCCAGCAGAAACCGATTCGCCCGTCACCGCTCACGCCCTCGCTCACGCGACAAACCTCCGCAGCATCTCACCGGAGAGCTCGTCTTTTGGAATGAATCCGTCGGCACCGCTGGACTCGACCCGAGTGCCGTAATCGCTCTGATCGCGGCTCGAAATGAGCACGATCACAGCGCTACCCTGCTCACGCAGAAGCGGTACTACATCGAATCCCACCGCATCCGGCAGCATTACGTCAAGCAAAATCAGATCTGGAGTGAGATCGAGGGCGAGCTGGACTCCGAGCTCCGCTGACGCGGTGTCTCCGACAACGTCGAAAGCGGCGAGCTCAAGCAGGCGGCGGGCCTGCTCACGAAAGCCAGGGTGGTCATCAACTATCAGTACCCGTGCATTCATGTTTTGATTCTCACCGCCGACGCGTTCCCGCGGCTATCGGGGTGCGCCCTGAGCGTGCTGAGGGGGTGTGCGGATGCGGCGGGCACGCAGAGCGGAGAAGCTGGAATTCTGCAAGGAGGCCGCCATGAGCATCGATACCATTCCGTCACGCCCGCGATCCGCCGCCGACAGGACTCGACGTGATGGGCTCCAGAGGCACGAGCGCCGCAGCACCGGCCGCGCCGCGCTGCACGAGTACGCGAGCACCATCGGACTGGCCGCGCTCGTGCGCCGAGCAGGCACGCCGTTGTTCGTGCTCGATCCGGCCAGGGTCGCCGGCGAGTTCGAGCGCTTCGCGGCACTCCTGCCGTTCGTGCGGCTGCGCTACGCGCTCGCAGCGCTGCCACATCCGGCCGTGATCCGCACCGTCGCCTCCTGTGGCGGTGGATTCGACGCCGTGAGCACCGGTGAACTCGCCATGCTCGCACACGAGCAGATTCCGGCATCCGATGCCGTGTTCTCACACCCGATCAAGCGTGCAGACGACATCGTCGCAGCGGCAGCGGCCGGCGTACGCCTCTTCGTCGCCGACAACCCGGCCGAGGTGCGCAAGTTCACGGGCGTGAACCCCGAGCTGCGACTGCTCCTGCGGCTGCGCCGCGCTGCGGATGCCGCTGGACACCCGCTCGACGGCGCACACTTCGGCATCGACACCGAGCACGCCCTCAACCTGGCACGATTCGCCGCGAGCATCGGAGTCCGGGTCGCCGGCTTCTCGGTTCACGTCGCCGCCTCCGAGCCCGACGCGCCCGCCGCGCTCTCCTCGATGTTGCACGAGGCGCTGCGCCTGATCGATGAGGGCAACGCCCGGTGGGGGCTCGGCCTCGACACCATCGATCTGGGTGGTGGGATGCCGGCTGAGCACGAGGGCGGCGAGGGGGTCGACGCCATCGCCGAGGTGGTGCGGAACGTGCTCGCGCCGCGTGTTCCCCAACTGCGCGTGCTCGCCGTGCTCGGGCGCTGCATCGCGGCGCCGGCGATGCTCCTGGCCACGAGTGTTGTCGGCCAGGCGACCAGGGACGGTGAGATCTGGCACTATCTGGACGACGGGATGCACGGCAGCTTTGCCGGTCTTCGTGGCTCAGGGGAGGTGCCGAGCATGTTCAGCCTCGGCGAGATCGAGCGCGCGGGCGCCGACGAACGCGAGCCGCTGTACCCGTGCACACTGGCCGGCGCCAGCACCGATGGAATCGACGTCATCGCCCGCGGAATCCCGTTGCCTCCGCTCGGTCTGAATGACGTTCTGCTCTGCCCGGACATGGGAGCGTACTCCCTGGTGATGGCATCGAACTTCGAGGCGGTGCACCGCACCCGTGTGCACGTGCTGCGCCCGTCACGCGCACAGAGCAAGCGCACGGTCAGCGTCTGACGGCACGACGTCGGCGCATTCAGGGGTTGCCCCGATACCCCGAACCCGAGCAATCGTCATGATTGACCTCAGTGCCGCGGCCCGCGAACTCCGAGCACCCGACAAGTGAGTCGGCGGGCCGCTTATCTAATTCACGTCTGTGCGGGCGCATGGCTTCTGCGCCCGCACAGCGTGCACCCGCCCCGCGTGAACACGCCGCCGGGCCGCAATCTCCATGCACCGATCGCGCCCCACGCTTCCGAGACCACATTCTGCCCTCGGCCGACGCGCGAGAAGGCAATCACGGCGATGGCAGCATCGAGCCCCTCGTGTTTGCGCTGGTCAATTCGGACGCACGCTCCTCATGTGAAGCCCAGAAAACATGGCAAGTAATAGGAATATTGCTATTGTGAGCGCTAACATTTTGGTGTTCAATAAACACAGCCGACTCGCCCATACGATTCCATCGACCGACCGGCTCCACCCCCGCACCAGGGGCGGTGACCAATCTCAACGAGGAGTAACCCATGACATCACAGACGCGCCTGACTCGTGCGGCCGCGGTAATCGCGGTTGGAGCCATGTCAGCATTCGGCCTTGCCGCGTGCAGCGCCGCCGAACCGTCCGCGCCCGCCGGCGACGGCCCCGCGGTCACAATCAGCTATCTGCACCGGCTGCCGGACGGCGAGGGCATGACTCCCGTCGCCGACATCGTCGCTCGGTGGAACGCGGAGAACCCCACCATTCAGGTGGAGGCGACCAAGTTCGATGGCGCAGCCTCTGACATGATTCTCAAGCTCGAGACCGACATCAATGCGGGAACAGGCCCCTGCCTCGCCCAGCTCGGCTACGCAGAGGTCCCGCAGATGTTCGTCAAGGGACTCCTCCAGGACGTCGCCTCCGAGGCCGACAAGTATGCCGACGACTTCTCCGCTGGCGCATTCGGCATGATGCGGGTCGGCGACGCGGTCGTCGGCCTCCCGCAGGACACGGGCCCCCTCGTGTACTTCTACAACGCCACCGAGTTTGAGAACCTCGGCCTCGCCGTGCCGGCGACGCTTGAGGACCTGAGCAGCGAGTCCGCCACGGCGGCCGCGGCCGGGAAGTACATCACAGCGTTCACCCCGGATGAGGCAATGTACTGGCTCTCCGCCCAGGCTGCCGCCGCCGGTGATGTCTGGTTCACCACGGAGAACGACGAGTGGGCCGTCGACGCCGAGGGCGCCGGCTCCCAGAAGGTTGCCGCGTTCTGGCAGGGCCTCGTCGACAACAAGCAGACGATCGTCACGGAGCGGTGGGGCGATGGCTTCCCGAAGGCGCTCGCCGACGGCAGCCTGATCGGGCATGTCGGCGCTGCGTGGGAGGCCGGCTTCCTGCTCGACTCGCTCGACGGCACATCGAGCGAGGGTCAGTGGCGCGTCGCGCAACTTCCCGATTTCGGCGCCGGTGCGATGACCGGTCCCGATGGTGGTTCCGGAGTCGCCGTCATGGAGGGCTGCGAGCACCCAGCCGAGGCGATGGCGTTCAACGACTGGTTCAACACCCAGATCGATGACCTCGCCTCGCAGGGCCTGGTCGTCGCCGCCAACGGGACACCGCAGAGCAGCGAGAAGATGCAGCGCCAGTTCGGCGGCCAGGACGTGCTTGCAGCGCTCGCCGAGGCTTCCGCTAACCTGAACCCCGACTTCGCATACGCCCCAGGCTTCGCCTCGCTCACCAAGATGAATGAGACCGCAGCGGGCGTCGGCGCGGGTACGAGCACGGTCGCCGATGTCTTCACCACGGCACAGACCACCGCGGTGGCAACGCTGAAGGATCTCGGGCTGCCGGTCGCCGAGTAGCGATCCGCGTCGAAAATCGAACACCGCGCCGGCGGGGAAGTGGCATCCGCCCCTTCTCCGCCGGCGCCTTCACTCGGACGGCAGAACCATGACAATGACAACGCAAGCAGGGGCCGTGTCGGCCACCACTGAGGGCAGAGCGGGCCCAGCCACTGTTCCTCCTCCTCCTCGACGGCGAGGCGGGCGCACAAGGCGTGAGGCCGTGACCGGATGGGTGTTCATGCTCCCATTCGCGGTCCTCTTCATTCTTGTCTTCCTGATCCCGATCATCGTCTCGGTCCGGTCCTCCCTGTTCGCTCAACAGCCGGCTGGCGAAGGGCTCTACGGCGGCGGTGAGCTCGTCGACACCTTCGTCGGCTTCGACAACTTCGCCCTGGCCATCGGCAGCAGCTCCTTCTGGAGAGGCATGGGGCGCGTCGTGCTCTACGCGGCCGTGCAGATCCCCACGATGATCATTGCCGCACTCGTGTTGGCGCTGCTCCTTGACTCCTTCATCGTGCGTCGGCCTGCCTTCTTTCGCCTCGCCTCCTTTCTGCCATTCGCGATCCCCGGCATCATCGCGGCGATGATCTGGCTCTACCTCTACACCCCCGAGGTCTCGCCGTTCATGCAGTACCTGCCCGACGGCGTCGATCTCATGGCGCCCGGCACGGTTCTGCTCTCGATGGGGAACATGACGACGTGGACATACACGGGCTACAACATGCTCATCTTCCTCGCCGCGCTCCAGGCCGTGCCCGGTGAGCTGTACGAGGCGGCACGCCTCGACGGGGCAAATGGATGGCAGATCGCGACGAAGGTCAAGATTCCACTCGTGCGCGGTGCGGCTCTTCTTGCCGTGCTGTTGTCGATCATCGGCACGATCCAACTCTTCAACGAACCGGTCATCATGGAAAGCGCCAACCCGTGGATGGGCAAGGACTTCACACCGATGATGCTCACCTACAACTCGCTCCTCGGCGCCATTTCTCCGTCGGGCTCCGGCATCGCCTCCGCCTATTCGCTGCTGATGGCGTTCATCGCGGGCATCCTCGCGATCGGATACGCGCTGCTGCAGCGCCGGAAGGGAGATGCGGCATGAGCGCCACGACAACTGACAGGTCGGCCGCGCGCCGGGCGAGGGCGAGCGCGTCGGGTGCGCCCTCAACGGCGGTGGCCCCGAAGCCCATGGCTCGTGCCCTCGGCATCACCGCGCTCATCGTCGCGACCGTGTACTTCCTGGCCCCGGTGTTCTGGGTGTTCGTTGCCTCGACCAAGAACAACCGCGACCTCACCTCGACATTCGGCTTCTGGTTCGGCGAATGGAACCTCGGCACGAACTACGAGAGCCTCATGGCGTGGACGCAGGGAATGTTCTGGCACTGGGTGGGGAACTCCGTCTTCTACTCGCTGACCGCGGGCGTCATCGGGACCCTGTTCGCCGTCATGGCGGGGTACGCCATCGCGAAGTTCGCCTTCCCCGGCAAGAAGATCGCCGTCGGTGTGATCATGGCTGGGCTGCTCATGCCGGTTGCGCTGCTCACCGTTCCGCTCTACCTCGAGTTCCACACCCTCGGCCTGGTCGACACCGCATGGGCGATCATCATCCCGTCGGCTGTGTCTCCATTCGGCGTATTCCTTGGAATGGTCTACGCCCAGAACTCCGTGCCGACGGAGTTGCTTGAAGCGGCTCGCATCGACGGCGCCGGAGAGTCGCGGATCTTCTTCACCATCGTCCTCCGACTGCTGGGCCCGGCGATGGTGACGATCTTCCTGTTCATTTTCGTCGCAACCTGGAACAACTTCCTCCTGCCGCTGCTGATGGTCTCGTCGCAGGACCTGAAGCCCGTCACCCTGGGGCTGTTCGGCATGATGAGCTATTTCGCCCCGAACAAGGGCGCCGTCATGCTGGGCGCACTGCTCGGTGTCATCCCGCTCATCGCACTGTTCTTCAGCCTGCAGCGCTACTGGAGGTCCGGGCTGGCCGCCGGGGCCGTCAAGGGCTGAGCACCGGCCGCGAACGACAAAGGCCCGCGACGAGCTCTGCTCGTCGCGGGCCTTTGTCGTTCACTCAGCTTCCGATGAATTCCTCGGTCTCGCCGAACTCAGGTACCTGGCGCACCTCGATGGCGTCGCCGAGACGATCGACGTCGAGCACGCGCAATTCGTTGCGCCCCGCTCGCCACAGTGGCGCCGGCGCGTACAGGGTCACCTGGGGCCCCACCGCCCAGTACCGACCGAGGAGGAATCCGTTCAGCCAGACCATCCCCTTCGCGCCACCCGGGAACGCGAGCCAGGCATCGGCGGGTTCGGCCACCTCGATGATCGCGGATGCCACGCCGTCCGTGCCAGCAACACCGCTCGGCTGCCAGCCGTCCAGCGGAAGCACGCGGTGTGTCCAGCCGTGCACGTAACGGTTGCCGAGCCGCACGCCCTGCAGGATTCCCTTGCGCTCTCCGATCAACGGACCGTAGTTGATGCGGCCGAGGCTCTCCACGACGATCGTGATGACCGCGACACCACCCCCGGGAATCGACACGCTCAGCTGCCCGTCGCGCGCCAGCGTCGCAATGCGCTCGCCGTCCACGAACACTCCGGCACGATCGTGCAAACCATCGATGGTCAGCACCGCCCCTTCGTGGATGAATGTCGTCGATTCATACACGACAATGCCATCGGATACGCCGAGGTCCTCGAAACTCAGCGGCATCGCGTGCACGTGCGCGGCCGGAATGGATCGCACGGCGTCGACGAGGGCGACCTCCGCTGTGAGCGGGACGGTCTGCTCCGGCTGGAAGCGGGGCGCGGCGGGCACAGCGGGCAGCGCGCGTTGGTGGAACGGCGCGAATGCGGCGCGGAGCGCATGGAACTTGGGGCCGAGCGTGCCGTCCTCTCCGATGGGTGCGTCCGAGTCATAGCTCGTCACCGTCGGCTGGAGCACGCCGTCCCAGTTCGCCCCGTTCCAGAGCCCGAAGTTGGTGCCACCATGGGCCATGTACATGCTCAGCGAACCACCGGCGGTCAGCAACTCGTCGACGGTGCCCATCATGCTCTCCCGGCTGCGCACGTGATGGCGCTCGCCCCAGTGATCGAACCATCCACCCCAGAGCTCGCTGCAGACGAGCGCCGTGCCCGGAGCGGCCAACCGTTGGGCGGTGGCGACTCCGGTGCCGAAGGTGAAGGTAGGCAGCGCCCCTGCGACGGACCCGTGGTGGTGCATGTCGGCCATGATCCCGTCGGCCGTCGTGAGGAGCTCGACGATGCCGTGTGCGCGGATCGCATCTCTCTGGTGTTCGAGGTAGGCGCGATCCGAGCCGAACGAGCCGTACTCGTTCTCAACCTGGACGGCAACGATCGGCCCGCCGTGAACGGCTTGCAATGGGGCCATGCGCGGAAGCAACTCGTCGTACCACGCGTCGACTGCGGCCAGGAACGCCGGGTCACTCGTTCGCACGGCCCGCACCCGCCCGGTCAGCCAGGCAGGCAGACCACCGTTCGACCACTCGGCGCAGATGTACGGACTCGGGCGCAGCAGCACCTCGAGCCCCACATCGCCGGCGAGTCGGATGAAACGCTCCAGATCACGCCAGCCATCGAAACGCCGCACCCCTTCCACTTCCTCGTGAAAGTTCCACGCGACGTAGGTGTCGACGGTGTTCGCTCCCATCGCCGCGAGCCTGCGCAGGCGGTCCTCCCACTGCTCGGGGTGAACACGGAAGTAGTGGATCGATCCGGAGAGCATTCGGTAGGGCTTGCCGTCTCGGAGCAGCGAACCGTCCCGCCATGTTAGCGCAGCCAATGGCGGGGCTTCCTTCAGAACAGAGGTATCAGTCATATTCCATCATTTCGTTCAAAACACAGAGTAGTACGGACCTTGGGAGCAAATGTTAGCGCTCACAATATCCTGCCACAGGATGCCCTCCAGCAGCCATTCTTTCCCGCTGGAAGTGAGCGTTCACTATCATTGACAGATGCCACGCACAATTCAGGAGAACCGCCAGCCGAGCCAGCTCGACGTCGCTCGGGCGGCCGGGGTGTCGGCGCAGACCGTCTCGAGAGTCATGTCCGGCCAACCGAATGTGCGACCTGCGACGGTCCGCCGCGTGCTTGCCGCGGTCGACGAGCTCGGATACCGGGTGCACGCGGCGGCCGTTTCGCTCGCCTCCGGCCGCACCCGCGTCCTCGGCGTCATCGCGGTGTCCACCGCGCGCTACTCATCGGGAGCGCTCAGCGTGGGGATCGAGACGATCGCGGCAGCGGAGGGCTACACGGTGACGACGGCACTGGTCGCCGATCACGCCAGCCCCGACGCGTTCCTTGACGCCTTCGACCGGCTCGAGCGACAAGGCGCAGAGGGCGTCATCCTGCTCGCTCCCGTCACCTTCCTGGACAACGCGATCGGCGCACGCGCCGAACGTACTCCGACGGTGTTGATGCACCGGCTGACGGGGGGCATCGGCACCGACACTGTCGTCGACCAGGCAGCGATCGCGAGAATGGCGACCGAGCACCTTCTGAGCCTTGGCCACCGCACCGTGTGGCACGTGTCCGGTGACGACTACTGGGTCGAGTCCCGCGTGCGACGCCAGGCCTGGGAGCAAGTGCTCACCGAGCACGGGATCACCCCGCCACCGGTCATCCCAGCTGACTGGACCCCCGAATCCGGCTACCGTGCCGGCCGCACCATCGCCGCGATCCCCGGCGCCACCGCAGTGTTCGTCTCGAGCGATGAGATGGCTTTCGGCGTCATCCGCGCCTTGCATGAATCCGGGCGCGCGGTGCCCGAGGACGTCTCGATCGTCAGCGTCGACGACATTGCTCTCGCCGCATATGCGGCACCCGCGCTGACAACCGTGCGGCAGCCGTTCGAGGCCGTGGGGAAGGCGGCGGCGACCGCGGTCATCGACATGGTCGAGCACCGCGAGCCGCGCCCCTTCGAGGCGATCCACCCCGAACTCATCGTGCGCGCGTCGACGGCACCGCCACGCAGCGCGTAGGCTGCCGGATGCCGCAGCGAGCGGCATCCGGCAGGCGCGCTAGACCAGCGAGTCGCGCCAGGCGGCGTGCAACTGCGCGAAGCGGCCGGTGCCGGCGATGAGCTGCTCCGGCGAACCGTCCTCGACGATGCGGCCATGCTCCATCACCAGCACGCGGTCGGCGATCGACACCGTCGAGAGCCGGTGGGCGATGATCACGGCTGTGCGATCGGCGAGCAGCGTCTGCAGCGCCTCCTGCACCAGGCGCTCGCTCGGGATGTCGAGCGAGCTCGTGGCCTCGTCAAGGATCAGGACGGCCGGGTTCGCCAGGAAGGCGCGGGCGAAGGAGATCAGCTGGCGCTGACCGGCGCTCACCCTGCCGCCGCGCTTGTTCACGTCGCTGTCGTAGCCGTTCGGCAGTGACTCGATGAAGTCGTGGGCACCCACGGCACGCGCTGCCGCCTTGATCTCGTCGAGCGTGGCGTCCGGCTTGCCGATGGCGATGTTGTCCGCGACCGTTCCGGAGAACAGGTACGCCTCCTGGGTGACCATCACGATGGCGCGGCGCAGATCCTTCGGGTGCAGGTCGCGCAGATCGACGCCGTCGAGGCTCACCCGGCCGGCGCTCGGATCGTAGAACCGCGAGATGAGCTTGGCCAGCGTCGTCTTGCCCGCACCTGTCGACCCGACGAGGGCGATGGTCTGCCCCGCCGGAATCTCCAGATCGAATTCGGGCAGGATGTCGCGATCCTTCGTGTACGCGAAGCGCACACCGTCGAAGCGCACCGTGCCCTCCGCGTTCCACAGGTCGACCGGCTTCACGGGGTCGGGAACGCTCGGCTGCTCCTCCAGCACGCCCGAGATCTTCTCGAGCGCGCTCGACGCCGACTGGTAGCCGTTGTAGAACATGGCCATGTCCTCCATCGGGTCGAAGAAGCGCTTGGTGTACAGCACAGCCGCGAGCAGCACGCCGACCTCGAGGCTGCCGTCGACGACGCGGAATCCGCCCCAGAGCAGGGTGACGGCGACCGCCGTGTTGCCGATCAACGCCAGGCCAGGGTTGAACACGGCGAAGAGGCCGAGCACCTTGGCGTTCACGGTGCGGTAGTCCTCGACGAGCGCGCCGAACTCCTCCTCGTTCCGCTTCTCCTTGCGGAAGGCCTTGACCGCACGGATGCCGGTCATCGTCTCGACGAACTGCACGATGAGCTTCGCCGATGCCACGCGGGAGCGGCGGAACTGGGTCTGTGAGCGCAGCTGGAACCACCGGGTCAGGATCCCGAGCGGGATCAGCGACGCGAGCAGCACGAGGCCGGACGGGGCGTCCAGGATCAGCAGCATCACGGCGGTGAACACCATGTACATGAGGCCGCGCACGAGAAGCGTGAGTCCCTCGTCGAGGAGCTCGCGAATCGCATCGAGGTCACTGGTCTGGCGCGAGATGATGCGTCCGGAGGTGTACGACTCGTGGAACTCCAGGCTCAGTCGCTGCGTGTGCAGGAACACCCGCGTGCGCAGGTCGATCAGCACCGCCTGGCTGATCTGGGCCGACAGCCGGATGTAGCTGGCGATCAGCACACCGCCGATGAGGCCGGTGAACAGGTAGGCGAGGCCGGCGAAGGCGACGGGGAACCAGTTCTGGTCGATCAGGGCTGGAATGCCCTGGTCGATGCCGTATGCAATGAGCGCCGGACCGGCGACCTGGGCGGCCGAGGACACGACGATCGCGGCCGCGGTGACCCACAGCTTGGCGTGCAGCGGCTTCAGCAGCGAGCCGAGCAGCGCCCGCGACCTGGCGCGGATCTGCTTGGACTCCGCCTTGCTGTACTCGTTGCGTTCTTCGCCCTGGACTCCGCTGACTGACGTCTGGTCGCTCATCGTGTCGCCTCCTCTCGTGTCGAGCGTTCGGTACGGGTTTCTGCTGCCTCTTCAGCGGCGATCGTCAGTTCTCGCTCGATCGCATCCGGGACGGGATCGGGCGCGACGTCCTCGACGACGGCGGCCCTGCGCGCGTCCTCCTCGAGGCTCGTGATCACGAAACGGTAGTGCTCGCTCGTGCGCAGCAGCTCCGAGTGGGTTCCGACCGCGGTGATGCGACCGTCCTCCAGCAGAGCCACGCGGTCGGCGAGCATCACCGTCGACGGGCGGTGCGCGACGATGAGTGCCGTCGTCGAGGCGAGAATCTCGCGCAGGGCGGCCTCGACCTTGGCCTCCGTCGTGACGTCGAGCGCCGAGAGCGGGTCGTCGAGCACGAGGACGGCCGGCTTGGCCGCGACGGCCCTGGCCAGCGCCAGGCGCTGGCGCTGGCCGCCGGAGAGGCTCATGCCCTCCTCGCCGACGCGAGTGTCCAGGCCATCCGGCAGGTCATAGGCGAAGGCGGCCTGGGCGATCGCGAGTGCCTGTTCGAGCACCCGATCGGCCTCGGCCACCACAGCCGGGTCATCGCCGGCGAGCTCCGGGCGGCCGAGCAGCACGTTGTCGCGCACCGAGGCGCTGAACAGCGTGGCATCCTCGAACGCCATCGCGATGTGGGTGCGCAGCTCCTCGCGCTTGAACGCCCGCACGTCGACCCCGTCGAGCGTGACCGAGCCGCCGGTGACGTCGTAGAGGCGGGTCGTGAGCGCCGTCATGGTGGTCTTGCCGCAGCCGGTAAGGCCGACCAGCGCCATCGTCTCCCCCGGCGTGAGCACGAGGTCGACGCCGTCGAGCAGGTCGCCGAAGCGCTCAGGCGAATCCTGGTAGCGGAAGTGCACATCGGTGAAAGCGAGTTCGCCGCGTGCGCGCTGCAGGTGCTGCGGCTCGTCAGGGTCGACGATCGTGTTCTCGCTGTCGAGGATGTCGAAGTAGCGGTCGGTCGCGGTGCGGGCATCGAGGGCGAACGCGAGCATGAATCCGATCGACTCGATCGGCCACGCCAGCACGGTCGCCGTCGCGAAGAACGCGACCAGCTCGCCGACGCTGAGCTGGCCCTGCGCGGCCAGCCAGATGCCGACGACCAGGCAGATCGAGAGCGCGATCGCGGGCACGACCATGATCCACACCCAGATGCTCGCGTCGAGCTTCGCCTTGGCGATCTCTGTGCTGCGCAGCGACTCGGCCTGGCTGCGGAAGTTCGACAGGGCATGCTTGCCGCGCCCGAACGCCTTGAGCACGCGGATGCCGTGCACCGACTCCTCCACGGCGGTGGCGAGGTCGCCGGCCTGGTCCTGGCTGAGCCGGGACTTCTCCGAGTAGCGCCCCTCGAAGCGGTATCCGGCCCACCACAGCGGAAGCGAGCAGACCAGGAAGATGAGTCCGAGCATCCAGTTCATCGACATCAGGATGCCGACGCCGACGACGATCACGACGAGGTTGACGATCGTCAGCACGAGGCCGAAGGAGAGCCAGCGGCGGATCAGGCCGAGGTCGCTGACGGCGCGCGAGAGCAGCTGGCCGCTCGGCCACTTGTCGTGGAAGTTCACGGGCAGGTCTTGGAGCTTGGCGTACAGGGCGTTGCGCATGCGCGCCTCGACCCGCGTTCCCGGGCCGACGACGAGCCAGCGGCGCAGGCCGTAGAGCAGGGCCTCGATGGCGCCGAGCACGAAGACGAGCAGGGTGAGCGGCACGACGGCCGCGGCATCCCGGTTCGCCAGTGGGCCGTCGACGATCTGCTGCAGGACCTGCGGAATGGTCAGCGCGATGAGCTGCGCGACGAGGGCGGCGAGCATGCTGCCGACGAAGGCGGGCATGGCGGGACCGACGTAGGCGCGCAGGCGCCAGAGAGTGCGCAGGGTTCCGAGCCGGGGTGCGGCGAGGTCGCCCTGCGGCGTGGGCGGGTGCTGGTGTTCAGCGGTTGAAGGCAAGGTTGTTCCCCAGAGTGTGAGTGGCAGAAAGGCCGCGATCTCGCGGTCAGACGCGGCTCGCTCGTGCAGACGATCGCGAAGATCGAGAGGAGACGAGGCGGTCTCGTTGTGTTGGATGGGCAGAACGCCAGGTGCGAACTGCGGCAGCGCGTGTGCGGCGCGGCTTAGCGCGCCGGAAGGGAGACGCGGGCGAGGAGCGGGGACGCGGCACGGGCAGCGCTACCCACATAACGGTTCTGGACCGTGGTGTGTGCTGTCTGTGTCATTGCATCCTCCTGGCGCGTCGTTGTCATCTGGTGCTGCGTGTCATCCGGTGCCGCGAACGAGTGGAACGGAGCCGTTCGGCGCACAGCCCTACAGACTATGGCGCGACGATCACCGAGCGCAAGCATCAGTTTCGTGCATTTTCTGGGGCCACCCCCGAGGAGTGCGTGGCGATGACCAGGCGCACACCGTTGGGCGCCTGGCTCAACTACCGGACGCGGACGCTGAGGCAGGTGACGCAGCCCTCGAGCTTCTCGAACTCCGAGATATCGACGGTGACGACCCGGTAGCCGAGGTCGGCGATCAGTGCGGCGCTCCGTGGCGCGGACGCCGACATCAGCACGGTGTCCGCGCTGAGCACGATGAGGGCGGCACCGGCCTCCTCTGGCATCGGCAGGAATCGGTCGAAGATCTCGGGGTTGTCGACGAAGGGGGCCCAGCCGATCACGGTGCCGTCCGGCAGCGCCGTGACGGCGGTCTTCAGGTGCAGCGCCTTCGTCATCGGCACCGCGACGACGGTGTAGCCATGCGGGGCTAGCAGCACGCGGAGCTGGCGGATGCCCTCGGCGTTGGTGCGCAGCGAGCGACCAACGTACACCGTCTTGCCCACCTTGAGCACGTCGCCACCGTCGAGGGTGCCCGGCGCGGTGATGCGCTCGATCACGAGGCCGCCGAGCTCGCGCACGGCCTGCTCGGTGCCGTCGATCTCGCCGCGGCGCGACTCCGCGCCGGGGCTGGTGATCACGGCCAGCTCGCCGAACATCACAACGGTGTCCTCGATGAAGACCGAGTCGGCCATCTCGGGCGCCGCCGGCACCTCGATCGTCTCCCAGCCCTCGGCGTCCAGTGCGGCGCAGTAGTTGTCCCACTGCTGGTCGGCCAGCTCGATGTTGACCGGGATACGGTCGATGTGGGTGAGCTCGCCGTCCGCGAGGTTCGACGCCGGGATGCGCACGAGAGCGACGTGGCGTTCCCCGACGCGGCGCCCGATCGTGCGGAAGCCGATGACGGCGTCATAGACGCGGGGCCCGAGCAGGGCGGATGCGACGGCGATGGAGAGAACGAAGAGCAGGTTGAAGCTGAACAGGCTGCTGAACAGGTAGATGACGACGTCCGAGGCGAAGACGTTGCCCGCTGTGCCCGAGATCAACACGGCCGAGCCGAGCAGGGCGCCGAGCACACCGGCGCCGAGGCCGCCGGCCAGAGCCGGAAGCCACGCGCGCGTCGCTCCGAGCAGGTTGAAGACGCTGAGCAGCACGAAGGCGATGAGCGCTGGCAGGGCGAAGAAGCCGCCGAACTGGGCGATCGCCTGGGCCTGCTGGCCGCTGCTGATGAAGTAGCCGAGCACGGTGACGAGGTAGGCGCCGAACACGACGCTGAGGGCCGAGAGCACCGATGCCGCAGTGCTGCGGGGACGGTCTGCGCCCGGGCGGCGGTTGGGCGATGGGTGCTGAGCGGGGACGGGGGCCCCGGCATCCGAAGAAGTCATAGCAGCGAGACTATCGCTAGCTCGCCCAACAGAAAGAATGACCGGATGCCGCGTGCTGCGGCATCCGGTCACTCTGCACCGAGCTGATCTCCTAGTGGAAGAAGTGGCGCTCGCCCGTGAAGTACATGGTGACGCCTGCGGCCGTCGCCGCGGCGATGACCTCGTCGTCGCGCACAGAACCGCCCGGCTGCACGACGGCCGTGACCCCGGCGTCGAGCAGCACCTGCAGGCCGTCGGCGAAGGGGAAGAAGGCGTCGGATGCCGCGACCGAACCGCTCGCGCGCTCACCGGCGCGGCTCACGGCGAGGTGGCACGAGTCGACGCGGTTGACCTGGCCCATGCCGACACCGACGGAGGCGCCGCCTGACGCGAGCAGGATGCCGTTCGACTTCACCGCGCGGCAGGCGCGCCAGGCGAACTCGAGGTCCGCGCGGGTCTCGGCGGATGCCTCCTCGCCGGCGGCGAGGGTCCAGCCGGCCGAGCTGAAGTCGGCGAAGGAGTCGGCCTGCTGCATCAGCAGACCGCCGGAGACCTGGCGGATCTCGGTCGCGATCGGGCGGTAGTCGGCCGGGAGCTGGAGCAGACGGATGTTCTTCTTGGCGGTGAGGATCTCGACGGCCTCCGGCTCGAAACCGGGGGCGACGAGCACCTCGGTGAAGATGCCGCTCACGGTGCGGGCCATCTCGGCGGTGACGGTGCGGTTGGCGGCGATGACGCCGCCGAATGCCGACACGGGGTCGCAGGCGTGGGCGCGCTCGTGCGCCGATGCGATGGGGTCGGCGGCATCCGCGGCCCCGACGGCGATGCCGCACGGGTTCGCGTGCTTAATGATGGCGACGGCCGGCTCGGCGAAGTCGTAGGCTGCACGCACGGCGGCGTCGGCGTCGACGAAGTTGTTGTACGACATCTCCTTGCCGTGCAGCTGCTCGGCCTGGGCGATGCCGCCGCCCTCGCGGTTGCGGTAGAGGGCGGCCTTCTGGTGCGAGTTCTCGCCGTAGCGCAGGCTCTGCTGGCGGGTCCAGGTCGCGCCGATCCAGCCGGGGAAGCCGGTACCCTCGTCGTCGGGGGCGACGACGTTGCCGATCCACGACGCGACGTTCACGTCGTAGGTGGCGGTGTGGCGGAACGCCTCGGCGGCCAGCGCCTGGCGCTGGGCGAGCGTCGTCCCACCGGCCTGCAGCGCGGCGATGATCTGCGGGTAGTTCGTCGGCGAGACGACGATCGCGACGTTGGCGTGGTTCTTGGCCGACGCGCGCACCATGGCGGGCCCGCCGATGTCGATCTGCTCGACGACGTCGCTGGCCGGGGCACCGGAGGCGACCGTCTCGGCGAAGGGGTAGAGGTTGACGACGACGAGCTCGAACGGGGCGATGCCGAGTTCGAGCAGCTGCGCCTCGTGCGACTCGAGGCGCAGGTCGGCAAGCAGGCCGGCGTGTACGGAGGGGTGCAGCGTCTTGACGCGGCCGTCGAGGGCCTCGGCGAAGCCGGTCACGTTGGCGACATCCGTCACCGCGAAGCCCGCATCACGGATGGTCGACGCGGTCGAGCCGGTCGAGACGATCTCGACACCGGATGCCGCAAGCGCCGCTGCCAGATCGAGCAGATCGGTCTTGTCGCTCACCGAGAGCAGTGCGCGGCGCACGGTGACGACGTCGCGCGGGCGGAAGAGGGATGGGTCGTGGCTGGGGCCGCTCATTGCGTGAACTCCTTGAGGTTGACGTGGCCGTCGGCTAAGTCGCGCACTGCCTGGATCAACAGGCGACGCTCGACGGGTTTGATGCGCTCGTGCAGATCGTGCTCGGTGTCACCGGGCAGCACTCTCACGCGCTCCTGCGCCACGATGGGCCCGCCGTCGACGCTGTTGTCGACGATGATGAGGCTCGCGCCGCTCTGATCGACACCGGCGTCGATCGCGTCGCGAACCCCGTGGGCCCCCGGGAATTCTGGGAGATAGGCAGGGTGGGTGTTCAGCAGGTTGGGGGTGAGCGCCGCGACGAAGCGCGGCGGCACCAGGCGCATGAGTCCGCTGAGCACGACGAGGTCCGGCTCCCACAGCTGCACCTGGGCGAGCAGTTCATCGCCCCAGGACGCACGGTCATCGAAGGCGGTGAACGGCACCGTGAAGGTCGGGATGCCGAACTCTTCGCCGAGGGCGAGGCCGTCGGCGTCGCGGTCGGCACCGATGGCGACGACGCGGGCGCCGTAGTCCTCAGACTGTGTGGCTTCGAGCAGTGCCCGGAGGTTCGATCCGGTTCCGGAGATCAAGACGACGAGCTTCAGCACGAGTCGAGCCTACCGCCTGCCGCTTACTCGTTCAGCGAGTCGGCTGCCACCTGCGCCACGCGAGCGGGTCGCTTGGCCACGACAGAGCCGGTGAACAGTCCGAGCAGAGCGGCGGCACCGACCTCGAGCGCGGCGAAGACCGCCACGAGCAGCGGGTTCGGCCCGAGCTCCTGCAGGCGCCCCGGCCCGCCTGCACCGGCGGAGAACCAGGCGAGGAGCCCCAGGATCACGCCGGCGCTGAGCCCGGCGGCGAGACCGTGGGCGAGCAGGATCTTCCAGCCCGGCTGCTGCTGCGGCATCCGCTGGCGGAGCAGGACGCCGACGGCGAAGCCGGCCAGGATCGGAACGAGCAGCACGAGGAAGCCGAAGCTCGCCTGGCCGTCGGGCAGTGCGGCGAGCAGCGGCAGCCCGGGAACCGGGCCGAGCACGGTGGCGCCGGGCGAGACACTCGTGCCGATGCCGACGGCGAAGCCGGGCCCGACCACCCAGCTGGCTGCCCAGATGACGGCGTTGGGCAGCAGCGCCAGCTGCATGACAGTGAGGACGATGCCGCCGAGCGCCCCGGCCTGGAGCGATTCATACAGGCCGATCACCGTGGCGTAGCTCGTGAGCAGCGAGAACGTCAGCAGCAGGCCGCCGGCCGCGACGACGACGGCGGCCGCGATGGTTCCGCCGCGCAGCCCGGCGGCAATCGTCTGCGGAACGAGCGGCGGGAGCTGCCGCACCCACTCGAGAACGCCACGCGAGACCGTCTGGCCGAACGCGCCGAGCACGGGGCGCCGTGAGCTGGCGAGCCCGATGACCACGGATGCCGCGTAGATGAGTCCGGGCAGCATCAGGGCCTGCGTCGGCGCCGGAACGGCGAGCGGGTGTCCGGCACTCACGGCGATGAGCGCCGCGAGCAGCCAGAACACGGCCACGACGATCACGGCGGCCTGCATGGGGTGTGCAGAGTGCGCCGCCCTGCGGCCGGCGCCGATGCCGAGCACGATGGTCAGCACGGAGAAGCCGAGGAGGGCGATGGAGAGCGTGAACGCGGCATCCGCCCCCGGTAGGGCGAGGGATGCGACGAAGGCCGTTGGGAGCGTGATCGTGAGGTCGACGCCGTGGCCGAGCAGCCAGACATCGGATGCGGCCCGCCAGAACACGGTCCAGTCGGTGCTCAGGCCGTTCTGCGTCGCCCACAGGATCGTCAAGGGCACGAGGGCGATGCCGAGTCCGATGGCAACGGCGATGACCGCTTCGAGCGCGGCGAGCAGGGCGATGGTTATGCGGTTCATGCGCTCACGAGCCTACCTGCGCCATCGTGAATGCAGTGCAAGCATCGCTGGCGGTCCCTGAGACGACGCGATGGGCTGCCGCCCTTCGCGACGTTGCGCGTCGCGCTACTTCTTGCCGTACGGCGACTTCGCCAGCGCGACGAGGCAGGCGATGCCGAAGACACCCATGACCACGCCGAAGCTGACGAGGTAACCGATCAGAATGGTTTCCATGAGCCGAGTATGCCTCGCTCAGGACAACTTGTCACTGGTGACTTCTGTGACAACGACCTCTGTCACGGTGTCGTCCTCGCCTGGCGTCTCCCCCGTCGTCTCCGCCGCAGGCGCCTCTGCCTCGTCGCCGCCGGCGTCATCGGCCAGCAGTTCTCGTCGCTGCAGCAGCTCAGCCACCAGCACCGCGAGGAGGGCGATGACCGCGGTCCACACGATCGTCGCGCCACTCAGCGGGCGGGAGAGGAGCAGCACCGCCGAGGCGACCACACCGATGAGCACGCGGACGAGCACGCGCTGCTTGTAGAGGAACACGCCGAAGCCGCCCGTGCTGATTCCGCGCTGATCGGCCGCACTGCGCACCGAGTCGAGTCCAGCGCCGATGAAGCCCCGGAGCTTCACCGCCGGCGCGAACGGCCCGCTGAACCATGCGATCAGCGCGACCGTGAATGCAAGCACGGTCATCGCGGTCGTCGTCGAGCGCATCAACTCGATCACCTGGTCGTAGATCACCTGCGCGGCGTTGCTCGGCATGAGGTCGGGCGAGACGGAGGCGATGAAGAAGATGTTGGCGATGCCGTATCCGGCGGCCAGAACCAGCATCACAACGCCGAGGGCGATCGACGTCGCGACCAGCGCTCGTACCTTGCGCTTGGCGACGAGAACGCCAGCGGCCAAGAGCACGAGCGCGATGATCGGGAGCCAGGTGCCGACCGCGATCGCGATCCCGTAGACGAGCTGGGCCGTGGTGAAGGCATCGGCGGTGGCGATGACGATTGTGCGTTCGACGACGGGGATGTTCGACGCGAAGCCGAAGCCCTGGTCGACGAGCCGCTTCTTGACCTCCTCGATGATCGGCCCGAGCTGCACTCCGAGCTCCCCGCCTCCGCTGATCGACAAGGCCGCGTCCGCCTCGCCCTGCAGGGTGGCCGTGAGCTGACGGTGGCTGACGCGGAGCGCCTGTGCCCAGACATCGCTGAACGCATCGGACGCCACGAGTCGGTCAACGGCCGTCGAGACGAGGTTCTGCACGCCGGCGGCGGCCGGCGCTTCCAACAGGGCCAGCGCGGATGCCGCACGCGGCGGCAGATCGAGCTGTGCCAGCCCATCGAAGAGGTCGGCCGTGATGGCCGGGATGTCGATCTGCTCTTCGATCACCGTGACGACCTGATCCGAGACGTAGCTCTGCACGGCGGGGTCGTCCGCGAGCGGGGCGAAGGTCGCCACGAACTGGTCGGTGCTGCTGAGCTGCACCTTCGCCCAGCTGGAGACCACCGCGATAGGGGCGAGCAGGAGTCCGAGGATGATGAGCGTGCTCGAGAGCACGGCCCACCACCGGCTACGCCGGTGCACGGTGACGCCGAGCGGGGTCGCCGGGATGATGACATCCGTCGCCGTTGCGTCGGCGCCGCTGCCGCCGGCTTTGAGCGCCGCGTTCTCGCCCTCGAGGGCGGCGACGAGCGCCTCCAGCTCTGCCTTCGTTCTGCGTGTCATGACGCCCCCTTCGAGTACCGCTGCCCCCACTGTAGTGACGCAGCGGCCCGAGCGACATGGGGAGTTTGCGTTGCGGCACGCAGAAGGCCCGCTCCGCACGCGGAACGGGCCTTCTGACTCGTCGTGACGCCTCCTAGAGGGCTGCGTAGACCTCGCGCAGCAGGGCGGCGGTCTCGGACGGCGTCTTGCCGACCTTGACACCGGCGGCCTCGAGGGCCTCCTTCTTGGCCTGCGCGGTTCCGGCGGAGCCGGAGACGATGGCGCCGGCGTGGCCCATGGTCTTGCCCTCCGGTGCGGTGAAGCCGGCGACGTAGCCGACGACCGGCTTGGTGACGTTCGCCTTGATGAACTCGGCCGCGCGCTCCTCGGCGTCGCCGCCGATCTCGCCGATCATGACGATGGCCTTGGTCTCCGGGTCAGCCTCGAACGCCGCGAGTGCGTCGATGTGCGTCGTGCCGATGATGGGGTCGCCGCCGATGCCGATGGCGGTCGAGAAGCCAAGGTCGCGCAGCTCGTACATCATCTGGTAGGTCAGGGTGCCCGACTTCGAGACGAGGCCGATCGGGCCCTTGCCGGTGATGTTCGCCGGGGTGATGCCGACGAGGGCCTCACCGGGGGTGATAATGCCGGGGCAGTTCGGGCCGATGATCCGGGTCTTATTGCCCTTCTCCTGGGCGTGAGCCCAGAACTCGGCCGAGTCGCGCACCGGCACGCCCTCGGTGATGATCACGAGCAGCGGGATCTCGGCGTCGATGGCCTCGACGACGGCGTCCTTGGTGAATGCCGGCGGCACGAAGGCGATCGACACGTCGGCGCCGGTCTTCTCCATGGCCTCGGCCACGCTGGCGAACACCGGCAGCTCGACGGCGTTGCCAGCAGCGTCGGTGTGGAGGACGGTGGTGCCTGCCTTGCGGGCGTTGACGCCACCGACGACCTGGGTGCCGGCCTTCAGCATGAGGGCGGTGTGCTTGGTGCCCTCACCGCCGGTGATGCCCTGCACGATGACCTTGGAATCCTTGTTGAGGAAGATAGACATTACTTTTCCTTATCCGTCAGATCGCGGGCTACGCGGCGGCGTTGGCGAGCTCGGCGGCCTTGTCGGCGCCCTCGTCCATGGTGGCGGCGAGGGTGACCAGCGGGTGGTTCGCCTCGTTGAGGATGCGGCGGCCCTCGTCGACGTTGTTGCCGTCGAGGCGCACGACGAGGGGCTTGTTCGCGGCGGAGCCGAGCTCGGCGAGTGCGCCGACGATGCCCTTGGCCACGGCGTCACAGGCGGTGATGCCGCCGAAGACGTTGACGAAGACCGACTTGACCTGCGGGTCGCCGAGGATCACGTCGAGGCCGGCCGCCATCACCTCGGCGGAAGCTCCGCCGCCGATGTCGAGGAAGTTGGCCGGCTTCACGCCGCCGTGGTTCTCACCGGCGTAAGCGACGACGTCGAGCGTCGACATCACGAGGCCGGCACCGTTGCCGATGACGCCGACGGAGCCGTCGAGCTTGACGTAGTTGAGGTCGGCAGCCTTGGCCTTCGCCTCGAGCGGGTCGGCAGCAGCCTTGTCTTCCAGCAGCGCGTGGTGCGGGTGACGGAAGTCGGCGTTCTCGTCGAGCGTGACCTTGCCGTCGAGGGCGATGATCTCGCCGTCTTCGGTGAGCACAAGCGGGTTCACCTCGACCAGGGTGGCGTCTTCGCCGACGTACACGGCGTAGAGCTTGACGAAGACCTCGGCGACCTTGTCGACGATCTCGGCCGGGAACTTCGCGGCGATGGCGATCTCGGTGGCCTTGGCCAGGTCGATGCCAGATGCCGGGTTCACCTCGATGCGGGCGAGGGCCTCGGGGCGCTCCTCGGCCAGCTGCTCGATCTCCATGCCACCTTCGAAGCTGGAGAGGGAGAGGTAGGAGCGGTTTGCCCGGTCGAGCAGCACGGAGAAGTAGTACTCCTCCTTGATGCGCGCACCAGCTGCGACCATGACACGCTTGACGACGTGGCCCTTGATGTCGAGGCCGAGGATGTCGCGGCCGGCCGCTTCTGCCTCATCCGGGTTCTTGGCGACCTTGACGCCGCCGGCCTTGCCGCGACCGCCGGTCTTGACCTGGGCCTTCACAACGACGACGCCGCCGAGCTTCTCGGCTGCTGCACGCACCTCCTCCGGAGTGTCCGCGACGATACCCGGGAGTACCGGGACCTCGTACTTTTCAAATAGGTCTCGGGCCTGGTACTCGTAAAGATCCACGCTGCTCTTCCAATCCGCGCTCAGCGTTCCTGCATGGTTTGAGGGTGTGGCAACAGCGTTCCGACGCAGACTAGCTCGACGTCAAGACACACTGGCCGTAGTCAAGCCTACCCCGTCACGATCGAGCGCCGGTTCCGATGAAAACTTCACGAAGCGGCGTCATGAATCCGGCCATCCGGCGTCTCCCCAGTGGACGCACTCAACGGTGCATCGACCAGAGAGTGAGGAATCGCAGTGAGCACGCGCAGAGATTCAGGACGCCGCCACGTGCCGCGCACGACGGCGCGCCAGGTGGCGCCCCACCTGGAGAGCTACGTCAGCAGCCGGACCGGGGATCCCATCCACGTCGGCTGCGTCTGCCCCATCGGGCGGCCGCACAGCTATGAGGAGTGGCAGAACCAGTCGGCGCCGCGGGCCGCCGTTCGGCGTCTACGCCGCGCGGGCAACGACGCGGGCTAAAGCGGGCATCGCCGACCGTGCCGGCATCGGCAGGTCACCGCGGTCGCGAATCAGGACGGGCGCTGCACCCCGGCGCGCCTGAGCTGTTCCGGATCGTCGCGGTGCCGGATCACCGCGTCCCTGGTCAGGTTGAGCGAGTCGGTCATCGTGTCGAAGAGGCTCTGTGCGAGTCGCACGAAGAGCACATCGGTCACGGCGAGTTGCGCTGTCCGGCTCGCCGTCGCGCCGGAGCGGAACGCGTTCTCGCGTGCCTGCGTGGTGAGCACGATGTCGCACAGCTCCGCCATCGGCGACCCGGGGTCATTGGTGATCCCGACGGTCGTCGCACCGGTCAGCTTGGCCTCGCGCAGCAGGCCGAGGATCTCCGGCGTGCCACCGGAGTGCGACACCGCGACGAAGACTCCTCCGGGGCCAAGCAGCGCCGTCGCCGAGAGCGCAAGGTGCACGTCTGGATGGTAGGAACTCCGGCGACCGATGCGCTGCAGCTTCATGGTGAGGTCGCGCGCGGTGAGGCCGGACGAGCCGAAACCGGCGATGACGACATCGGGGGCGAGGACGAGAGCATCGCGGATGCGGTCGACCGCGTCGAGGTCGAGCTCACGCAGTGTGTGCTCGATCGCCTGGGTCTCCTGAAAGAGCACCTTCGCCGCGACATCGGCGACGGTGTCCGCCGGGTCGATGTCGCCGGTCAGCACGTTGGATCGGTCGAGGTCGGCCTGGTCGCGGCTTGTCGTGCCGACGAGGTCGAATCGGAACTCGCGGTACCCCGAGTAGCCGAGGCCCTGGCAGAACCGCGCAACGGTCGCCGCCGACGTCCCGCACATGTCCGCGACGACGTTGATCGGATTGTCAACGACGATGCGTGGATCCGCGAGGATTGCCCGCGCGACCCTGGCCTCTGCGGCGCTGAAGCGGTCGAGCGAGCCTTGAATCCTCGTGAGTGCGCGCACTAGTTCGTTGTCGTCTCTCTGATCGCGGCGCGCAGGTAGCCACCATTGCCTTCAAGTGTTGCCACGGCGGTCGCCGCCGGAATGCCGGCCTCGATCGCCAGAATCGCGGCCTTGACCCAGCCGCCGGTCGCCTCCAACGACGCCGCCGCAATCGCGGGCTCCACCGCGGTGGCGAGGATGACGGTTCGTTCGCTGCGCGCGCGCAGCTTCTCGTTCGTCGCTCGAAGGTCAACCATAAGGTTACGGTAGACCTTGCCCGCGCGCACCATGGCGCCCGTGCTCAGTGTGTTGAGCACGAGTTTCTGCGCCGAACCCGACTTGAGTCGAGTCGAACCGGTGAGAAGTTCAGGGCCGACCTCCGTTTCGATCGCAATGTGCGCCGCGGCACCGATCGCCGAGTTCGGGTTGCAGGAGTGCGCGACGGTGAATGAACCGCGCTCACGTGCCCGGTTCAGCGCGCCGACGACGTACGGGGTACGCCCGGAGGCGGAGATGCCGACAAGGGTGTCGTTCGGTCCCAGCTCGAGTCCATCGACATCCTTGGCACCAGAATCCGCGTCGTCCTCGGCGTTCTCGACGGCGGTGTGAATCGCCGTCTCGCCCCCGGCGATCCTGCCGACAATGAGGTCACCGGAGATGCCGAACGTCGGCGGGGCCTCACTCGCATCGAGGATTCCCATGCGTCCGGCGGTCCCGGCACCCATGTAGATGAGCCGACCACCGCGCGCCATGCCGTCGACGATCCCAGCAAGGGCCGCCGTGATCTGAGCACTCTGGGCGGCGACCGCGTCGGCAACGGCACGCTCACTCTCGATCATTGCGTGCACGAGTTCGGCGTCGGTCAGCAGGTCGAGATCGGGGTAGCGCTCACCGACCGTCTCGGTCGGCAACGTACCGAGGAAGTCGCGCAGCTGCTCCCGGTCCTCGGGCGAGTTCGAGCTATCCACGGATGATCCTCTCTTCATAGCCCAGGTCGGTGCGCGTGATGATGAGCGCTGATCCGTCAAGAGCAGTCCCGCGAGACGGGATGATGGTGATGCCGGCGTCCGCGAAGGTTGCGTTCAGCTCGGCGGAAAAATAGGGGTGCGCGGCGACGCCGCCCCAGACGGCGATCTCGGCGGATCCCGCGGCGCGTGCGGTCGCGACAAGCGCGTTGCAGGCGCGCGTGACGATGTCTCTGGCGATCGCGTCGCCGTGAACGGCAGCGTCGAGCACATCGGGGGCGAACCGTCCGAGTCGACGGGCCGGGTTGCCCTCGGCGCTCACCCATGCGGGCATCGCGGCGAGGTCGCCGACCAGAGCGCGGGCGCGGGCCGTCAGTGCGGTGGCCGGCCCGCGACCATCGAGGTCGCGCAGCGCGGCGACGAGTCCCTCCTGGCCGATCCAGCGTCCGCTTCCCTCGTCTCCGAGCCACGGCCCCCAGCCGTCGATCTGGCGCGTTGCCCCATCGTCGGCGACCGCGTAGGCGATCGCACCGGTGCCAATGATCAGGATGACGCCGGCACCGCCATCGAACGCGCCGGCGTGTGCGGCGAGGGCGTCGTTGATGAGGGCAACAGGAGCACCGGTGAACGCGCGCACCTCCGCGACGAGATCCCGCGCGATGATGCCAGCGGCCTCAACCCCGGCGGCGCCGATTCCGACGCCGGCCAGCCCAGCGAGCTCGGCGGCGGGAAGGCGGAGGAAGGGAACGCGAATCGCGGCAGCAGACAGGGCCACCCCATCGCGATCGGCGACGCCGGGGGCACCGGGTCCGCTCTCCTCGGCAATCACGCCGCTGCCGTCGAACAGCCGGACGCGGCAGGACGTCTTGCCCAGATCCACCGCCAGGTAGCGCGGTTCAGTCGACACGGTGTTCTCCGGCTGGGTGCTGTGCGGCGACCAGACTCAACCGGGAGATCCCGTTGAGCGGTGCAGGCAGGGTGAAACCGCGCGGTGCCGGGCTGATCACGCCGGCGATTCTGGCGATTCCCTGGACGAGGCTCACCGGGATGCGGTGCCACGAGCAGAAGCCGAGGAACGCGAACAGCAGCGACTCCTTGAACTCGGGGTCGATGCCGAGCTCATCACTCGTGCGCAGGCTCACCCCGTCGCGGGCCAGGGCGTCGGAGAGTTCTCGAATCAGGCTGGGATTCAGCACACCGCCGCCCGAGGCGACAACCGTGCGAACCTCTGGCCCTGTGCGGTGCAGCACATCCGCGACGGTGACAGCCGTGTAGCGAGTGAGCGTCGCGATCAGGTCCGGGAGTTCGAGGCGCACCCCTGCGGTCGCTTCTGCGGCGCGAACGATGGCCAGCGTGAACGTCTCGCGGCCAGTGCTCTTGGGCACAGCCTGTTCGAGATACGGGTGCTCGAGCAGCGCCGCGAGCACGCCGTCGTGGACTGTGCCTGCAGCGGCAATGGCCCCGTCACGGTCGAAGCCGAGCGCACCGCCGGAGTGCTCTGCGACGGTCGCGTCGATCAGCACGTTCGCGGGGCCCGAGTCGAATGCGAGAGCGGAGCCATCGGGGCGGAGGAGCTGCAGGTTCGCGATCCCACCGAGGTTGAGCGAGGCGACATCGACGGCGGGGCCGAAGAACGCCGCGTCGAACAACCCCATGAGCGGCGCACCCTGACCCCCCGCTGCGATGTCTGCGGCGCGCAGATTGCTCAGCACGGGGGCATCGGTGGCCTCGGCGATCCATGACGGCTCACCCAGCTGGAGGGTGCCGAGCGCGTGCCCGTCTTCGACCCAGTGGAACACGGTCTGGCCGTGGGAGACGACGAGGTCTGGCGCGAGACCGGACTCGGAGATCGCGGTGGCCGCCGCGGCGGCGAAGCCGTGCCCGATCGCCGTCGTGAGCGCCGTGTGTGCGCCGGCGTCAAGCAACTCGCCGTCGGCGTATGCGAGGATCCGGGCGCGCAGCTCCGGTTCCCAGTCGATCGTGCGGGTCCACCGGGAGACGAGGGTGAGCTCGGGAGCGACCGGATCGCCGCTCGTGATCGCTTCGACCACGGCGACGTCGATCCCATCGGCACTCGTGCCCGACTGGAGCGAGATGATGATCACGCTGTGGCTCCAGCGCAGATGAGCTCGGCGACGAGACCGGCCGACAACGCCGAGCTGGCACGGGCGTCGATTCGGTCCAGGGCACTCCGATAGTCGTCGCCGGGGACCACCCCGACATTGACGACGACCGCGTCGGGTCGGGACACGGCGAGATGCGCGAGAGCCTCGCGCTGACTCCCCGGGACACCGATGCGGTCAACGAGAACGACGAGATCGTCGTCGTCGCGGACATCGCCGAGCACGTCATCGAGGTAGTCGAGCGAGCCGACAGCCCGCTGCGTCATCCTGGCCGGCGTCTCAAGTGCGCGGTGCGCCGAGAACGCGAGCCGGAACGCGTCGGACTCGTTGGCAACGGCCAGGGTGGCGCGGGCGCGCAGGTCGAGCAGGGAGAGCCGCTCACCGGACCGCGCCACCTCGCCGTGGATGCCGATCGCCGCTGCGGTGACGGCTGCCCAGTCGGGCTCTGCCTGGGACAGGCCGGGGCTGCCCGCGGCCTCAAGTTCGGTCGCAAGCACGCGGACCCGGTCGGCCGCGCGGCGCAGCTGGCCGAGCTCGAGCTCGCCCGATGCGACGGCCGCCATCAGCGCGTCGCGTACCTCGAGATAGTCCTGCCGGTCGGCGTCTGGCTCGCCCGAACCGCCGAGGTTGGTTTGCGGGTTGCCGATGCAGAGCAGATCGGCGCCGGCCTGAATCGCCGCAACGGCACCTGGGCCTGCGCCGACGCTCTCTCGGATCGCCGCCATGTCGAGCGCGTCGGTCACGATGACGCCGTCGAAGCCCAGGGCGCGGAGCTTGCCCAGAATGACGGGATTGAGCGTCGCCGGTGCTTCCCCCCATGCCGGAACCCGAATGTGTGCGGTCATGATGGTTCGTACACCGGCGGCAATTGCTGCCCGGAAGGGCTCAAAGTGCACGTCTTCGATCTCGCCGACCGCGATGCCCAGCTCGGGCAGGGCGAGGTGCGAGTCGGAATGGGTGTCACCGTGCCCCGGGAAGTGCTTGGCGCACGCAGCGACGGCGCCAGATGCCTGGATGCCGCGCACTGTCGCTGCGACGTGGGTGGCGACCGACGCAGCGCCGGTTCCGAACGAGCGCACTCCGATGACGGGGTTCGCCGGGTTGGTGTTCACGTCGGCGACCGGGCCGAAGACAAGGTTGATGCCGACGGCGTTGGCCCTGGCCGCGATCGCGGCGCCCACCGTTCTGCTGAGTTCGGCGTCATTCAGCACGCCAAGCTGCGCCGGCCCTGGAACCGTCGAACCGTGAACAGACTCCAGTCGGGTGACCGTGCCGCCCTCCTCGTCCGTCGCAATGAGCGCATTCGCGCGGTGCGCGCGGATCGCCTCGGAGAGTTCCCCGGTTCGTGCGGAGATGTTCTGACCGAAATAGACGACGCCGGCAACACCGTCGTCGAGTGCATCGGCCAGCCACTGCGGCAGCTCGGTGCCGAAGAAGCCGGGAAGGATGACACCGTTGACCGCTTCGAGGATCTCCAGATCCGACGTGGTCGTCGCGTCGCTCATCCCTTCACCGCTCCCGCGACGAGGCCGGAGGAGAGCTTGCCCTGAACGATGATGAAGAAGATCATCACGGGCAGGGTGATGAGCGTCGAGGCCGCCATGATGCTGCCCCAGTCGTTCGAGTTCTCACCGAAGAACTGCTTCAAACCGATGGCGACTGTGTACTTCTCGCTGGCACCGCCGAGCATCGTCATCGCGAAGATGAACTCGTTCCAGGCGGTGATGAAGCTGAACACGCTGGTGGCGACGAGACCGGGCATCACGAGCGGGAGCAGGACGGAGCGGAACATCCGCCACCAGCTCGCGCCGTCCAGGAACGCGGCCTCTTCGAGCTCGACCGGGACCGCGGCGACGAAGCCGCGCAGCATCCAGATCCCGAACGGGAGGGAGATGGTGACGTAGACGATGATGAGGCCGAGCAGCGTGTTGAGCAGGTGCAGGTCGCGGACCTGCACGAACAGCGGAATCACGAGGGCTTCCATCGGCACCATCTGCACGATGAGGATCATGAGCAGCATCGAGGTACGGAACTTGAAGCGGAAGCGCGCCACGGCGACCGAGGCGAGCAACGACAGCACGGCACTGCACAGCACAACGGCGACGGCGACGAGCAGGGAGTTGCGCAGGAAGACCGCGAATCCGCCGTCGTTGAGGACGTAGATGAAGTGGTCGAGGGTGAACTCGGCGGGGATGAGTCCGCGAGCTCCGCTCGCGGCATTCGGGTCGAATGCGCTCGAGATCATCCAGTAGGCGGGAAACAGCGTGAAGATCAGGAGCAGCGCGACGAGCACGCCGACGATGACGTTGCGGCGAACGCGCGCAGCGGTGATTTTCCGGCTCACAGTTCGTCCTCCTTCATGAGCACCCGAATGTAGATGATCGTGATCACCAGCAGCACCAGGGTGAGAAGCACGGCGATAGCGGAACCGAATCCGTACCGGTTCTGACCGAACGATTCGACGTACGACCAGACGCCCAGGTTGAGCACACTGCGGTTGGTGCCGGAGCCTCCCGGCATCAGATAGACCTGCCCGAACACCTTGAAGTCCCAAATCGTGGACAGGATGATGACCACGGTGAAGACCTGCTTGAGCGAGGGGAAGGTGATCTGGAAGAAGCGGCGGATGGGGCCTGCGCCGTCCATCTGGGCAGCCTCCAGCATTTCCTTGGAGACGCCGAGCAGGCCGGCCATCACCGTGATCGCCACAAACGGGAATCCGTGGTGCACGACGTTGATGAGGACGATCAGGTAGAAGCTCCACCGGTTGGTGAACCAGTTGAACGGTTCGTCCATCAGCCCCGCGCCCATGAGGAGCTGGTTCACGATGCCGTTGTCGGCGTCGAAGATCCACACCCAAACGTAGGTGCCGGTCACGGCGGGCATGGCCCACGCGACCATGATCGCGCTGCCGACCACCGTGCGCCAGAGCGCAGAGAGGTTGGTCATCAGAATGGCGACGAGCGTGCCGAGCACAACGGTGCACACGACGGCGAGCACGGCAAAGATGACGGTGTTGGGCAGAACGACCGACCACAGCTGGGGATCGGTGAGAGCCTCGACGTAGTTGTCGACGCCGATGAAGTTCGTGTCTCCGCTGACGATCTCGCGCAGTCCGTAATCCTGGAGGGAGAAGATCAGGACGCGGACGAGCGGCCAGAGGAGAAGGACGGCCAGCACGATCAGTGCCGGCGCGAGCAGGAGCCACGGCCGGGCGGCGGCGATCGTGATCGCCCTGCGCCGCCGAGGGCCGGGGCCTCCGGCCGCCGCGGAACGCGAGGTTCCAACGGCGGCCGGCGACTGAATCGTGGTGGTCATCGAGTGTGTCTTCTTACTTCTCGTTGAGGATGGCGGTCATCTCGGCAGCGGCATCGGCTGACGCCTGCTCCACGGTCTTCTCGCCAGAGAGAATCGACTGGATCATCGTGTTGGTGGTCTTCTTGGCCTGCACGGCACCGAACTTCGGCGTGACGGGGAGCGAAGCGCCGCCGTCGACCATCTGCGTGGCGAAGGCCTTGGTGATCTCATCGGCGCTGGCGACTGTTGCGTCGAGTGCCGTGGTCTCGCCCGGGAAGTAACCGCTCTGGGTTGCCCACTCGGTGGCGAACTCGCCGGTGGTCATCATGTTCATGAACGTCCACGCGAGGTCCTTGTTCTCGCTGGACTCGAACATGCTGAGGTGCGAGCCACCGAGCATCGACGGGCTGATGCCCTCGGTCTGGCCGGGGATCGGGAACGAGCCGATCTTGCCTTCCAGCTCCGGGTTCTTGTCGAGGATGGTCGCGGGAGTCCACGAACCCATGACGGCCATGCCGACCTTGCCCTGGGCGAAGTTGTCGAGGACGTCGGTCTCCTTCCACGTGGTTGCGCCGGCGGTCGACGAGCCCTGCTCGAGTGCGAGGTCGGTGTAGAACTTGATTCCGGCCTGCGACTTCGCGCTGTCCAGACCCGAGGTCCAGGTGTCGCCCTTCTTCGTGGCAACTTCGCCACCTGCGCCCCATACCCACGGGTAGGTGAGCTGCTCTGCGTCACCGGCAACGGGGAACGGAATGATGTCGGGGTTGCTCGCCTTGAGCGCGGTGACGGCGCCCTGGAACTCGGCCCAGTTCGTCGGCACGGCGATGCCGGCTGCTTCGAAGATGTCGGTGCGGTAGATCACGGAGCGCACACCGGCGTACCACGGCATGCCGTAGAGGGTGTCGTCGAGCGTTCCCGCCTCGACCAGGCCCTCGACGAGCGCGCCGTCGAGGCCGGCCTCGGTGACGTAGTCGCCGATCGGGGCGAGGGCGCCGGACTCGGCGAACTCAGCGGTCCACGTCGTGCCGGTCTCGGCGACGTCGGGCGTCGTGCCACCGGCGATCGCCGTGACGAAGCGGTCGTGAGCGTCTGCCCACTGCACCATCTCAACGTTGAGCTTCGCCCCGGTCTCCTTCGTGAACTCTTCACCAACGCGGTCGAAGAACTCATCAGATTCGGTGTTCGTACCCTGCATGATCCAAACATCAAGGGTTTGACCCGTGGCGTCAGTGCCACTTCCGCCGGTGGTTCCGGAAGAACAAGCAGTCAGACTCAGTGCAGCCGTCGCCAGGATGGCGAGCGGCAGGTAACGCTTTTTCATAGCAGTCTCCTCATTGATGGGCCGAAGCCCGTGATTGCGAATTGAAAATAGTATCCAAGCTCATGCGTATGCGCGAAAGTTATTTTCACGCACTCTCACTACGATACCCCGAGTTCCGAGCGCACTTCGCCAGAACGCCGATCCGGCCATGGCAACGCCTCGTGCTGGCTACGAATCCCGTCCACGCGCGGACAGCCACCGGGCCGCGAGCACGAGGAGCAGCCCGATGGCGGCGCCGAGGGCCGTCTCGACCAGCCTGTCGATGAGCAGGGTGCTGACCGGCAGCGGGCTCGCCAGATGTGCAACGCCGAGCGCGAGGGGTGTCACGAAGACCAGTGCTGCGCCGTAGTTGCGGGCGACGAGGATCTCGGCCGCGAACTGCGCGACGACGACCGCGATCAGAATGACGAGCGGTGGCGGCTCCGGGAACAACAGCAGACCGGTCACGAGCACACCGAGTGCCGTCCCCACGATGCGGTGCAGGGCGCGCGAGATCGAATGCCGGGCGTGGGGTGGTGGGATGACGGCAACGACGCTGACGACGGCCCAGTACGGATGCCCGATACCGAGCGCCATCGCGAGCGCACCGGCCAGCAGGGCACCCACCACGTTCTGGACGACCGCCAACCACAGCTGCGGCTCGCGCGCGGCCGACCAGCGGATGCGCGGCGACCGGGGCAACGACTTGAACCAGTCAGCATGCCTCCTGCCCGCGGCTCGGCGCAGGAGCCACCCGGACATCGTGACCGCCAGGGCGAAGAGGGCCGAACAGACCGCGATTCCGATGCGGAGCGCGAGCTCTCCGCTCGGCGTCGGCACGGCCGCACAGACCAGCAGACCGAAGACGAAGAACAGCGGCGTCGGCGGGAACAGGCCGAAGACGGCGGCCGCCACCAGACCGCAGACGATCACCACGACGAGCGAGAGCGCGGTCATCCAGAGCGGTGCGCCCGTCGCCGCGAGGGTCGTCCCGAGCGCCACACTCAGGACGAGGCCCACGGCGGCGATACTCACGCTCCGCAGGCGGAGGCGGTACGGCTCGCTCCGGCCGTACAGTGCCGTCATCGCCCCGAACGATGCGTAGGCGGCGAGGTCGATCCGGTCGAGCGCGAGCAGCACGAACAGCGGTACCGCCACCGCCAGCGCGGCTCGGCTCGCCACCTCGATGTCGAGCGCGGTCAGCGAGCGCAGCCGTTCTGACAACGACTGCGGCCGCTGCGGTTCTCCCACGGTCACTGGACTACTGGTCTACTCGTCTACTCGTCGACCGATCACAATTTCTCAATCGGGGCGATCTTGATCAGCAGCTTCTTGGCGCCGGCTTTGTCGAACTGTACGTGGGCGACCCGCTTGGTTCCCTCGCCCGTCACCTGGTTCACGCGGCCGTCGCCGAAGTCGACGTGGCGGATGCGGTCACCTGACTGCAGCGTCAGGTCACCGTTGTCGCGCACCTGCGCGGTGACCCGGTTGGCCCATTCGGTCTTCGGCTTCGGCGCAGGCGGCAGCTCGCCACCGAAGCGATCGGAGCCGGTGCCGCGCGAGCCGTAGCCGTCGCGGCGGGCATTGAGCGCACGAGGCTGGGTTCCGCCGCGCGAGTTCGCCATGCCTGGCGACTGGCGCCACTCGATCAGATCCCCTGGGATCTCCTGGAGGTAGCGGCTCGGCATCGCGACGTTGGTCTCACCGAACTGAGCGCGCGTCATCGCGAGCGAGAGGTAGAGCCGCTTGCGGGCACGGGTGATGCCGACGTAGAACAGACGGCGTTCCTCGGCCGGCCCTCCTGGCTCGCCCGCCGACATCTGGTGGGGCAGCAGACCTTCTTCGATGCCGGTCAGGAACACCGAGTCGTACTCGAGGCCCTTCGCCGTGTGCAGCGTCATCAGGGAGACGGTTCCGCTGGAATCGTCGAGGTCGTCGGCGGCGGCAACGAGCGACACCTGGGTGAGGAAGTCGATCAGGCCGGCATCCGGGTTCTCCTTGACGAAGTCCTTGGTCTGGGCGAGAAGTTCCTCGACGTTCTCGGCGCGTGTCTCGTCCTGCGGGTCGCGGCTGTTGCGCAGCGTCTCGAGCAGGGTGCTCTCGCTGAGCAGGAAGCCGAGCACATCGCTGACCTTGGCGGCGCCGGCCGGGTTCGCGGGGTCGAGCATGAGCGCGGCCTCGTCGAGGAGCTTCGCCAGCTGCAGGATCGCACCGGTGACCTTGGGCCCCATGCCGAGGCTGCCCGCGTCGCGCATCGCCTGGCGGAAGCTGATGCCGTTGGCCTCGGCGAAGCTCGCGAGCTGCGTCTCGGTGGCCGGGCCGATGCCGCGCTTGGGGGTGTTCAGGATGCGGCGGAGCGCGAGCTCGTCCGCGGGGTTCGCGACGGCGATGAGGTATGCCATCGCGTCCTTGATCTCGGCCCGTTCGTAGAACTTGGTGCCGCCGACCACACGGTATGGCAGCGCGGAGCGCACGAAGATCTCCTCCAGCGCACGAGTCTGTGCGTTGGTGCGGTAGAACACGGCGATGTCGCGGTATGCGACGCCCTCGCCGTGCAGCTTCTCGATCTCGTCGGCGATGAACTGCGCCTCGTCGTGACCGGAATACCCCGTGTAGCCAATGATCTTGGCCCCGTCGCCGACGGCCGTCCAGAGCTTCTTGTCTTTGCGGTCGAAGTTGTTGGCGATGACGGAGTTCGCCGCACTCAGGATGTTCTGCGTCGAGCGGTAGTTCTGCTCAAGCAGCACGACCTTTGCGCCAGGGTAGTCGCGCTCGAACTCGACGATGTTGCGGATGTCGGCGCCGCGGAAGGCGTAGATCGACTGGTCGGAGTCACCCACGACGGTGAGCGAGGCCCCGGGGATACCGCCGTTGGCGTCGCGCAGCGACTGCACGTGGTGGCCGGCCGTGGCCATCTCGGCGACGATGTGCGGCTCGATCGGCCGGGTGAGCTCGCGGATGAAGGAGTACTGGGCGTGGTTCGTGTCCTGGTACTCGTCGACCAGGATGTGCCGGAAGCGGCGCTGGTAGAGCGCGGCCGTTGCGGGGAACGCCCGGAACAGGAAGACGGTCTCGGCGAGGAGGTCATCGAAATCGAGAGCCTGGGCTGCGCGCAACCGGCGGGTGTACTGCCGGAAGATCTCGAGGAACATGAGCTCCTGCGGGTCGCTGAGGTTGGCGTTGCGCGCATAGCTGTCGGCATCCGCCAGCTCGTTCTTCAGCTTGGAGATCTTGTTGGAGACGCCGGCGGCCGTGAACCCGAGGGTGTCCGCGTCGAGCTCCTTGATGATGCGCTTGATGACGTTGCGCGAGTCGGCTGAGTCATAGATCGTGAAGCTGCTGCTGAGCCCCGCCTTCTCGGCCTCTGCCCGCAGAATGCGCACGCAGGAGGAGTGGAAGGTCGAGATCCACATGCCGCTGGACGCCTGACCGAGCAGCTGGTCGACGCGCTCGCGCATCTCCGCGGCGGCCTTGTTGGTGAAGGTGATGGCGAGGATCTGGCTGGGCCAGGCCTCGCGACTGCCGATGAGCCCGGCGATGCGGTGCGTGAGCACGCGCGTCTTGCCCGATCCGGCTCCTGCCACGATGAGCAGCGCGGGGCCGCGGTACTCGACGGCTTCGCGCTGTTCGGGGTTCAGACCATCGAGCAGGCTGTCTCCCCCTGCCCACGCTCCCCCGCCGGGCAGCCCGCCTGGCACGGCGCTCGGCCCGCCGAATGACCCGTTGCTCGCTCCGCCGGAGGACGGAAAGCCGCCCGGCCCGTCGTGCACGATCATGGGTCGCGAGTCGGTCGGTTCGTCGGGGTCAAAGAGAGTGCTCATGTCTGCCTCCAGTGTAGGCGGGGCCGCTGACAAGCACCCGTTCGCCGGGCTCTGGGACCTCTCCACGCCCTGGGCAGTCGGTCGGGGACTGCAGACCCGGCAACCCTAACTCCACGTTCCCGTCGTGTCAGGGCTTCGGTCGCTGGCGCTCCCTCCAGCCAGCGTGGGGCCGTTGCTCTCCACGCCGGCTGAGCGAGCGGCGCCGCGACGAAGGAGCAGCGACGCACGCGAAGCCCTGAGCAGTCGGCCGGGGACTGCAGCCCCGGCAACCCTGACTCCACGTTCTCGTCGTGTCAGGGCTTCGGTCGCTGGCGCTCCCTCCAGCCAGCGTGGAAGACGAGCGTTCCCGGCCGTGTCAGGGCTTCGGTCGCTGGCGCTCCCTCCAGCCGGTGTGGGGGCGCCGAACCGGGGTGCCTAGTCGCGGAGCCCGTCGCGCACCGCGACCGCGAGGTCGGGGTGGTCGGCGAAGACGCCGTCGATCCCCGTGCCCATCACGAGCTCGAACTCGCTCCACCAGTGGCCGAACGTGCCAGACGCCTTGCCGATTCGATGCGCAGGCAGCAGGAAGCGGTTCTCCGGACGTAGGGTCCAGGTGTAGACCTCGAGCCGAGCCGCGTGCGCCAGGTCGACGAGGTCGCTCGTCTGTGGCTGCCCCGCGGCATCCTGCTGCACGATCATCGAGCGGTCGACGCTGATGCCGTCCACGACGCCTCCGAGCGCGTAGAGCCCGGCCTCCGTGGCGTAGTCGGCGTAGCTCCGCGCGGCCGCACCGTGCGCGCGGCGCTGATCCTCCGGGGTGCCGGAGGATTCGAGCAGGAACACCCGCTTGCCGCCGGCGCCCAGCGCGGCGAGCTTCTCGAGCACGGTCAGCTCGAAGGCCTCCATCGTGAGCCGTCCGTCGCGCGAGCTCCAACCGGAGTCATCGAGTTCGGCCACGAAGAGCTCGTCGAGCGGCAGCCCGATCGACTCGAAATAGCTGGCGTGCTTGATCTCGGCGACCATTCCGATGCTGCGCCGCAGCGCCTCCGAGCTCTCGTCGATCAGCCGGAACAGATCGCGGAGCCGCATGATCGGGTACCGACCGTCGAATGCCGTGTTCGCGGCGCGCAGCTTGGGCAGGCGCTCGCGTGCGCGCAGCGTGCGGAGTTCACCCCAGGTGAAGTCCTCCGTGAACCAGCCCGTCAGCTCCTTGCCGTCGATCACCTTCGTGGTGCGCAAGCCTGCGAATTCCGGATGCCGCGCCACATCCGTCGTGCCCGAGATCTCGTTCTCGTGCCGGAGCACCAACACGCCGTCGCGCGTCGCGACGATGTCGGGCTCGACGGCGTCAGCGCCGAGGGCGAACGCCAGACGGTATGCCGCCTCAGTGTGCTCTGGGCGGTATCCGCTGGCGCCACGGTGACCGATGATGAGCGGGGACACGTGCGACATGGCACAAGGGTAATGGCCGCGGAGGCGCTGCGCTGCAACAATCGAGACGATGTCCACGCATTCCGGATCCCCCGTGCCCCTCGACTCGAGCGAGACTCAGCCATTCGCCGAACCCACACGGGCGTTGCCGCTGCGCTGGGGCGGTTACCGCTGGCGCCTGATTGTCGGCGGGTGCGCGATCGTGGTCGGCGTGGCATCCGTGCTCTTCACGAGCACGTACAGCCTGCCGTTCCTGGCCGTCGGCTCGCTGCTGCAGGCGGCGGGCTGGATCGTGCTCCCCGCCCGCGGCTGGCGCAGGCTGCTCGCGCTCGGCCCCTGCCTCTTCGTATCGTGGCTGATGCTCGCCGGAGCCGACTTCGCCGTGTTCTCGACGGTGTTCCTGGCCGGCTGGCTGCTTGTGCGCCAGCGACCGCCGCTTGCGTGGCTCACCCTCGCCCTTCCCATCGGCGTCGGGGCGGCGTGCAGCGTGGGGTTCGCCAGCTATGAACAAAATTGGGCGGTGTTCACAATCAGCGGTGCCGCGGTGCTGGCCGGTGCCTGGTTGGCACGCCTGCTCACCCGCGCGACGTCCCGCCAACGCACAGCAAGATCCGCTAGTTTAGAGGGATAGCACCCGCACGCGGCATGATCGTCTCGTGCGCTTCGCCCCGAGCCCCAGAGGATCCCATGGCACTCGAGAACCCCGCATTCCGCAGCCAAGCTTTCACCGGCAACACGTCCGTCGCCAACGCCGTGTCGGTCGAGGAGCTGCAGGACATCTACAACCGGCCGACGGCCGGCGCCGTCGAGACCGACCGGATGACGGTCGAAGACACCGTCGTCAAGACGGGCTTCGCCTTCGGTGTGCTCGTCCTGGGTGCCATGCTCGGTTGGGTCACCGCCCCGACCATGCCGGCCATCTGGATGATCGCCGGCATCATCGGCTTCGTGCTCGCGATGGTCAACATCTTCAAGAAGGAGCCGTCGCCGGCCCTCATCCTCGCCTACGCGGCGGCGCAGGGCGTCTTCGTCGGCGCGATCTCCTTCGTCTACGAGGTGCAGTTCGAGGGCATCGTGCTCCAGGCCGTTCTCGCCACCCTCGCTGTCGTCGGCGTGACGCTCGCCCTTTTCGCCAGCGGCAAGATCCGGGCGTCGAAAAAGGCCACCAAGATCTTCCTGATCGCGATGGTCGGCTACCTCGTCTACTCGGTGCTGAACGTCATCCTCAGCCTGACCGGCGTCGTGAGCAACCCGTTCGGTTTGAGCGGCATGGACATCCCCGGAACCAACATCCCGGTCGGTGTCGTGCTCGGCATTCTCGTCGTGATCATGGGTGCCTACTCGCTGGTGCTCGACTTCGACTTCATCCAGCAGGGCGTCAAGAACCGCGCACCGCGCAAGTACGCGTGGACCGGCGCATTCGGCATCATGGTCACCGTCATCTGGCTGTACATGGAGATCCTGCGCATGCTCGCAATCCTCCGCGGCAACGACTAGTCAGAGCGATTCACAACAGCGGGGCTGCCTTCGGGCGGCCCCGCTGTTTTTGTTCCGCGGGGCGTGCTCGCGCTGCGCGCTTCTTCGGTGAAAGTCTGCGCCGTGAACGTCTGTGCGCTCAGCGCGACGGCCGTTCCCCACGACACGCACCACGCCGCCCAGAGCACCGTCTCCGTCGCCGCTGGGGTCGTCGCATCACCGGCGGCGGAGACGCCGATCATCGCAGCGCAGAAGGCCACGGCGACAACCGCGAGACGGCGCAGCCGCGGGACGAGCGCGGCAGTGAGCGAAGCGAGCATCACCGCGACACCGGCCGCGGCCTGCACGGGCCAGTGGTCGATGCCCATCGTCACGTCGTCGACGAGCACGCCGAAGGACTGCGCGGCGTGGATCGTGTACGGCACCCAGAGCAACGGCCCGGCGAGGGCGAGCACCAGCAACAGCCAGTGCACACCGAACAACGGGGGCGCCGCGGGGATCCGTCCGCGACGCGTGCCGCCCACTCCGAGCAGCAGCACGGCGGCGACCGTCACGATGACGGCCGCGATCATCCAGAGCACCGGCGGGTAGGCCATGAGCGCGGCGCCGACGGCGAGGGCCACGATGGCGATCACGCCGAGGCCGGCCGCGCCCCAGAAGGCCGCGGGGCGCACGGCGGTCGTCGCCAGCGGGACCACCAGGAAGAAGGTGACGAAGGAGCCCCAGCTGACCTCGAGGGGCATCACGAGTGCGAAGACCGGGTTCGGGAAGAACAGCAGACTGAGGTCGATGACGCCGAACCCGAGCATCGCCCAGAAGGCAGCGAGCAGCAGCGCAACAACCCGGAGAGCGGCCACCATGCGCACACGTTAGCATCCCGCCCGACGCAGATGCACCCGTCGGGCCGGATCAGGGCTTCGGTCGCTGGCGCTCCCTCAGCCGACGGGAAAGGGAGCGCGTCCCTGCATCCCCCAAGCCTCCCCACTGCGGCCCGGCCGGGAGCGGATGGTTCGCGGGGTGTCGAGTTATGAACGACAGAGGCCGGGCCCCTCACTGTCAATCGCAAGCACTCTGCGATCCGGTGGGGCCCGGCCTCTGTCGTTCATTGTCTGAGCTGAGGAGCGAACCATCCGCTCCCGGCTATCGCTGCAGACCTACTCCCATTCGATGGTTCCCGGCGGCTTCGACGTGACGTCGAGCACGACGCGGTTGACGCCGTCGACCTCGTTCGTGATGCGGTTGGAGATCTTCGCCAGCACGTCGTACGGCAGGCGGGTCCAGTCCGCGGTCATGGCGTCTTCGGAGGAGACGGGGCGCAGCACGATCGGGTGACCGTAGGTGCGGCCATCGCCCTGGACTCCAACGGAGCGCACATCGGCAAGCAGCACGACCGGGCACTGCCAGATCTCGTTGTCGAGGCCGGCGGCGGTCAGCTCGGCGCGCGCGATGGCGTCGGCCTTGCGCAGCAGTTCGAGGCGATCGAAGGTGACCTCACCGACGATGCGGATGCCGAGGCCTGGGCCGGGGAACGGCTGGCGACCGACGATGACCTCAGGCAGGCCGAGTTCGCGGCCGATGGCGCGAACCTCGTCCTTGAAGAGGGTGCGGAGCGGCTCGACGAGCTCGAACTGCAGGTCCTCAGGCAGGCCGCCGACGTTGTGGTGGCTCTTGATGTTCGCGGTGCCGGAGCCGCCACCGGATTCGACGACATCCGGGTACAGGGTGCCCTGCACGAGGAAGCGGATCGGTTCGCCGTCGGCCGAGGCCTCTGCGACGAGCTCGCGCTCGGCCTGCTCGAAGCTGCGGATGAACTCGCGGCCGATGATCTTGCGCTTCGTTTCCGGGTCGCTCACGCCGGCGAGGGCGGTGAGGAACTGCTCACGGGCGTCGATGGTGACGAGGCGCACACCGGTGGAGGCGACGTAGTCCTCTTCGACCTGGCGACGCTCGTCCTGACGCAACAGGCCGTGGTCGACGAAGATGCAGACCAGCTGGTCGCCGACGGCCTTGTGCACGATGGCGGCGGCCACGGCGGAGTCGACTCCGCCGGAGAGGCCGCAGATGACGCGGCCGGTGCCGACCTGTGCCTGGATCTTGGCGACCTGCTCGGCGATGACGTTGCCGCTGTTCCAGTCGGCCGAGATGCCGGCAGCGCGGTGCAGGAAGCTCTCCAAGACGTGCTGGCCGTGCTCGGAGTGCTTGACCTCCGGGTGCCACTGCACGCCGTAGAGACGCTTCTCGTCGTTCGCGAAGGCGGCGACGGGGGTCGACGCCGTCGAGGCGAGGACGGTGAAGCCCTCCGGAGCCTTCGACACGGAGTCGCCGTGGCTCATCCACACGGTCTGCTCGCTCGGCTGGCCGGCGAGAAGCACGTTGCCGCTGGCATCCGTGACCGTCACCGGGGTCGCGCCGTACTCACGGTTGCCGGTCTGTGCGACCTCGCCGCCGAGGGCGGTCGCCATGACCTGGAAGCCGTAGCAGATGCCGAGCACGGGAACGCCGAGATCGAAGATGGCGGGGTCGAACTGCGGCGCGCCCTCTTCGTAGACCGACGACGGCCCACCGGAGAGCACGATGCCGATCGGGTTCTTCTCTGCGACCTCCGCCGCGGTGATCGCGTGCGAGACGATCTCCGAGTAGACGGATGCCTCGCGCACTCGTCGAGCGATCAGCTGCGCATACTGCGCGCCGAAGTCGACGACCAGTACGGGTCGCTGCGCCGTTGGCGCCTCAGCTTGGGGGTCGGTCACGCGTGTGCCTCCACGGGGTCGGTGGCCGCCGCTTCACGGGTGGCCAGATAGGTTTCGACCTCGCGTGCGACGCGCACCTCGAGGAAGAAGGAAAGCAGGGGGATCACGCCACCGAGGGCGAGCAGCAGGAACTTCGGGAAGAGCCAGCGCATCAGGCTCCACAGCTGGAAGCAGGCGAAGAGGTAGACGACGTAGAACCAGCCGTGCGCGATGAGGATGCCGGTCGAGAGGTTCGCACCGACGCCGGTGGACTCCCAGCCGGTGGCAGTTTCGACCATCGGGGCGAAGTACAGGAAGCCGGCGTCGCCGAATCCGTAGAGTTCGAAGTGGAAGGCGTACTTGACAATCATCTCGGCGCAGAGCAGCAACAGCATGACACCGGTGATCACCGAGGTGACCTTGTACAGCTTCACTGCCTTCCGAATGCGCGGGAATACGGCGGGTTTCGGCTCGAGGGGCATGACCCTAGTCTACGCGCGCTCGCTGAGCGATTCGTCCGCCGCCGGCGTCACCGCCGCATCCTGTGCCGCGGCCTCCTCGGCGGCTTCGCGTTCACGCTCCCAGGCGTCCCGCACGAGGCGGTACCAGAGGAAGACTGCGAAGCCGGCGAACACGGCCCACTCGACGGCGTAGAAGATGTTCAGCCAGTTGAGCTCGATCTCGGGGTTCGGCTCCGGCGAATCGATCTCGGCCAGACCGGCCGGGGCGTCAGCCCCGACGATGTAGGCCGTGTACACCGACTGATTGTCGAAGTCCGACCAGAGATTGATCAGCGCGGACACGGCGACGGTGCGCATCTCGTGCGGGTCGGTTCCGTCTGCGGGGACCTCTGGGCCCTCGGACGGCAGCAGGCGCCCGGTGATGCTGATGGTCTCGGCGGCGGAGTCGTGCTCGGCCAGCGTCGCGGCGACCTGCTCAGCGGTCTCTGCGTCGGCGGCCCAGCCGCGGGCGACGGGGATGCCGGGCGAATCCGGCAGCTCGACCGCGAAGTGGCTGACCACCCAGTAGCCGGCGACGCCACCGTTCAGTCGGCCGGCGATGATCTGCTCGTCACCGCCGATGAAGTGGCCGTCGACGCTCACCATCTGGCCGGTTGCGGTCTGCCGGATCGGGTCGGCCGGGTTGGCGACCTCAGTGAGTGGCTGCACGACCTCGGTCGTTCGCTCCTCGACCTCTCCGCTCTCCATGGCGCTCTTGAGCTGCCACTGGCCGAGCAGCGCGAAGACCGCGGCGACCGCGAGCGCTCCGAGGAGGGCGAGTATCCAGCGCGGACGCACCATGATCGAGAGCATTGTTGATTCGTGTCCTGCGGGGTGTCGGCGAACGGGATGTCGTGCTGACGAGCGCTCGCCAGTCGAGGAAAGTGGCGCTGTCGAGGCAATCGATACCTCCGAGGCTATCGCGCTTTGCTGGGCGGATGCCGCAGCGGCCGCCCAGACAAACAACGGGGCCCGTCCCCCCGGACGGGCCCCGCTGCCTCGTGTGCGCTCCGACTCAGTCAGCGCGCACCGTTCCGCGTCAGACTGTGCGCCGGCGACCGCGCGCTGCGCGGGCCGCGAACAGTCCGAAACCGCTGAGCATCAGGACGATGGCGGCCAGCGCCGCACCGGTTCCGTCGAAGCCCGTCGATGCCAGGGCCTTCGCGCTGTTCGAACCCGCGGTGCTCGGAAGCGGAGAATCGAGCGGGTCGATCGGGTCAACCGGGTTGATCGGTGCCTGCGGCTTGACCAGGTGGTCTGCTGCATTCCCCGCGACCGCCGCGAATCCGGCATCGCCGAGGTACTGCGCCGTGATCACGTGATCGCCGAGGCTCAGCGCGTCCGTCGTGATCGAGGCGCTCTGCTCGACCGGGGCTGCGGCCCGCGCGTTCCCCGCGTCGGCCAGCCGCACCGGGGCACCCAGCGGCGCACCGTCGACCGAGAACTGCACGAATCCGCCTGGCACGTGCGCCGTCTCGTCGACGGGAACCACGGTCGCCACGAACTCGGTGGAGTTGCCGAGCAGGCTGCTCGCGTCGACGTCCAGCGTGACGAGCACATCGGCCAACACGACCGTGTGCTGCAGCACCGCCGAGGTCGAACCCGCGAATGAGCCGTCGCCGCCGAAGACGGCGGTCAGCGATCGCGCTCCGACGGTCAGGGTGCCGTCGACGACGAGGGTGGCCGCGGTGCCGTCGGCGGTCAGCGTGGCGGAGCCGATCTGCACGGCATCCGCGTAGAAGGTCACCGTGCCCGTTGGAACACCGGCACCGGGGGCGACGACGGCGAGCGCCGCGGTCAGCGTGAGCTCTTGGCCGAAGGCGCTCTCCGCCGTGTCCGCCGCGAGCGCGAGGGTGGTCGACGCCTGCTGCACGGTCTGGGTGAGAGTGCCGGCACTCGCGCTGAACTCCGTGTCGCCGTTGTACTCGGCCGTGACCCCGTACTCGCCGACGGCACGATCCTCGAGCGCAACCGAGGCACTTCCACCGGACAGCGGCACGCTCGCCAGGAGATCACCGTCGACGAAGAAGTCGACCGCTCCGGTCGGCGTTCCCGCCCCAGGTGCGATCGCAGCGACCTGGGCCGTGATCGTGGCATCCTGTCCGAAGACGGCCGGGTTGACGTCGCTACTCAGGGCGATGCCGGTGGCCGCCTGCGTCACGGTGACGTTGAGGGCGGCGGATGACGCATCGAAACGCGTACCGTCGCTGAACGCCGCGGTCAGCGTGTGGGCACCGGTCAGTGACGGCGTCAGCGTGTACGACGCGGTACCATCCGTCGTCGGGACGACCGCGACGGCGACGCCGTCGAGGGTGAAGGTGATGAGGCCGCTCGGGATGCCTGCGCCTGGGGCGAGCGTCGCGACATCCGCAGTGAAGACCATGGCCTGCCCGGAGACAGGCGCCGCCACGTCAACGGACAGCTCCGTCTCGGTGGAGGCGAGGCCAACGGGGTGGGTCATCACCACGGTCGAGCCGCTGAACGTCGTGCTGCCGGCGAAGCTCGCCGTGATCACGCGGTTGCCGACCTCGAGGGTTGAGAGCGTCGTGCTCGCGCCGGCGGAGGTGTCACTCTCGCCGATCAACACCCCATCGGCGAAGAAGCTGACGGTGCCATCCGGCTGCGCAGCCGATGCGCCGGCAGCACTGACGGCTGCGGTGAAGGTCACAGATTGTCCGAAGACCGAGGAGGCAGGGGAAGCTGAGAGCGCGATCGCACTCGCCGCCTTCACGACGGAAAGGTCGGCACTGTCGGCTGACGTGATGAAGTTCGTGTTGCCGCTGAACGTGGCCACGAGCTCCAGGTCGCCTGGAGCCGCTGGCGTGAAGGTGATCGACGCCTGAGCGCTGCCGTCAGCCGCCTGCGCACCGAGGGCCGCAGAGCCGAGCGTCTGACCGCCCACCGTGGCGAGCGTGACGGCACCGTCCAGCAGGGCGACCGCCGGGGCAATGGGGGCCACCGTCACGGTTGCCGTGACCGGCTCGCCGAACTCCGCGGGCGCAGGGGTCGCGCTCAAACTCGTGCTGGTCGCGCCCTGCTCCACCGCGACGGTCGTCGACCCTGACGAGGCCAGGTGGTCAGCGGTGTCAGGGGTGAACGCCGCGGTGAGCGCGTGGGTGCCGAGCGGCAGCGTCAGGGCGGAGAAGGCGGCCTGGCCACCGACAAGAGTCTGAGTGCCGAGAACGTTGCTGTCCGCGTCGAGGAGGTTGACGGTGCCCGTCGGCGTTCCGCCGAGCGCATCTGCCGACGCGACCGTCACCGAGAACAGGACGCTCGTGCCGACGACGGTGGTGCTGACGTCCGCATCCAGAGTCGTCGTCGTGGCGTAGCTCGGCGAGTAGCTCAGCGTCACAGAGCCGTTGCCGCCTGCCTGCGCGAAGCCAGTGGTCGGTGAGGACGCGCCTCCGGTGTACGAGGAACCGCCACCGCCACCACCACCACCGGCTCCGCCAGTGCCACCAGCTGTGCCACCGGCGCCTCCGGTCGGGTAACCGCCACCACCCCCACCGGCACCGCCTGCCGCAGTCGCCGGCCTGCTGGAGCCACCGGCTGTGCCCGCCGCGGTGGTGCTGCCCGCCGCGGCGCCGCCGCTGCCCTTGCCTGCGCAATTCTCTCGCGCGTTTCCGCCCGCGTTTCCGGCCGCTCCACCGTGGCCACCCTTGCAGTTGGCGAAGCCGGCACCGCGACCGGCACCGCCGCCACCGCCAGCGGCGATGATCACCGCTGTGCCGTCGGCCCGGGTGATCGCACTGGCGCCACCGCCACCGCCACCGGCCTTGGCCAACCCCTTGCCTGTTCCACCGCTGCCGCCGGCGCTGTACCCAGCTCCGCCCGCGCCCTCGCTGCCCGCGTTGCCGACCTGTCCCCCTTGTGTCGAAGCCCAGATCGAGAGCTTTTCGCCCGGCGTCACAGCAATGGTGCCTGTGATCAGCGCGCCAGCTCCCCCGCCGCCGTCTCCCGTGAGTGACCAGTCAGTGCCCGGCCAGGTGACGTAGTTGTCGCCACCGCCGCCGGCCGCACCGATGACGGTGGCCGTGATGCTGGTCACACCGGCGGGAACCGTCCAGACGGTTTTCGTCGGCACCGCGAACGTGGCCGTGGTGGGTGCGGCGGTTGCCGGCTCGGCCGCGCCGAGGACTCCCACCGCGGTGACGCCTGTCGCCACGAGGCTCAGTGCCGCGGCGGCGGCGAATGCGCGCATCCGCCGCCGTCCGATTGCTAGGTGTCGGATCTGTGGGTGCGACGGCGTCTGCCGAGGCTCGAGCGCAGCTCGAATTGCCATGGAATTCGGTTCCCTCCGGGTGTGGGCACAATCAGCCGCTTCACCTCGGGGTAAGCAAGGACTCGCACGGTCTGGGTAAGAGACCGCACGTGGCCCGCCCACCCCCGGGTAAGGAGGGGTGGGTGGGCTCACGGCTGCACGCGTCGAATGCGGGTATGGCGGATCGACGCGCAGGGTCACCACGCTAGGGAGCGTGGGAGGCGACCGTTAGGCCGTCATCCGGAAACCGTCAGCTCTTGACGGGCGCTGCACTCAAGACGAGCGTTCCTCAGCGAGAGCGTGCGAGGCTGCGCAGTTGGCGCCGTGAGTCCAGCCCGAGCTTCGGCAACACATTGCGCATGTGGAAGTTGACGGTCGTCACCGAGAGGAAGAGCGATTCGGCGATCTCGCGATTGGTGTGGCCGTGCGATGCCTGATGCGCGATCTGCCGCTCCCTGGCTGTGAGGGGCGCGAATGGGTCTCCCGGCACTCCGGCACCATTCCCACCTGCGCGCTCAAGCAGGGCGAGGGTGCGCTCGAGATCCGGGGCGGCGCCGAGTCGCGCGAAGACCTCCGCCGCGCGCTCAAGCTGCTCTCTGGCGCCAGCTGGGTCACCGACGCGCAGCAGGAAACGACCGAAATCGGCGCGCGCCCGCGCGAGCGGGAACGGGAACAGGGCAGCCGACGGCTCTGCGATCGCTTGCCGGTAGAGCGCATTCGCCGTCTTCTGCCGGTCGGCGGCATCCTCAACGCGCGCCTCGAGCCAGAGCATCGAGCCATAGTATGGCTGCCACCGCACCGCGGATGCCTCCCGCACCTCGTCCAGCGCGGTGCGAGCCTCGGCCACGCGACCGAGCGCGGCAAGCGCCTCGACGCGGTAGCTCATCCAGCCGTGCGTCGTCGAGCTCAGAGTGCGCAACGCCGGATCGGAACACGCCCGCAGTTGCGCGCCCGGGTCACCCATCGCGCGCGCCAGCTCTGCGGAGACGACTGCCGCCATCGCTGACTCGTAGGTCTCGTGTTGGCTGATGCGTGAGCGTTCCCCCGCCTCGAGTAGGGCCGCCACCTCTGCCGCCTCCCCCCGCGAGGCCCGAACGAGCGCCGCCGCGAAATGCGTGACGGGGCGCACCGTGTACGCCGTCTCGTCCATCGCGAGACTCACCGCCGTGTCCGCGCCGGCCAGCGAACCCTCCCAGTCGCCGAGCAGGTAGTTCACGTGCGTCAGGATGACGCGCACATGGCCGGCCGTCCAGGCATGCGGAAACTGTTCAAGGACCGCGCGGGCGGTGAGCATGTCGGAGTGCACGGCCTCGACATCGCCCATCTGCATCAGTATCCCGGCACGCGTGACGAGCACATCGACGAGTTCCGGCGACGGCTGGGCCTCGGCGATGAGCTGACCAAGCTCGCCCAGGGCGGCCAGGAAGACCTCTCTCTGCCCTGACCGCGCAGCGGACGTCACGGTCCACCCCAGGAGGCGCATGTGCTGGCGATCGGCGCTGTACATCCAGCGCACGCGCTCCCTGGCCGCCTCCACATCCCCGGGGAGCACCTCGTCGACCCGTCGACGTGCAACGGCGACCTGCGCCGGAATCGACGCCATGTCATCCATCATGAGCAGGAACTGTGCGCTGACGGCGGCGATGTACGCGCGCAGGATCCGGTCCTCAGCGGTGTCGCACTGCGGATCCGGCGCGTGAACAGTGGCCGCGGCGGCCAGCGCCTCCGGCAGACGGCCGGCCACGGCGAACATCTCGACCGCGATCGCCGCGGCCATGGCGCTGGGCGGCAGCGCCTCGAACTCGGGCAGAAGATCAAGCACCAGCTGCTGCCGCCGGAATCGCATCGCCACCATCGCGAGCCCGATGAGCACGTCATCATGCTCCGGCCCGGCTTGGCTCAGCGCCAGGACCCTGCGCAGGTAGCCGATCGCCTCGTCGGCCTGCGCTGGCGTTGACACCCCGCGCACGATCGTCCGCACCCGGTCCTGCAGCGCGTCATCGACCCTGGACGCGGCGGCCAGGCTGTGCCGCAGACCGCGGCGCCCCTCCACGGCGTCGCCGGCCGCGCGGTGGATCGCGAGAACCAGATCAGCGCTCATGCTCTGTTGGACAGCGTGCGCCAGCAGATCGTGACTGGGCGCAACCCAGATCTCGCCCCGCCAACGGCGTTGGGCGATCAGCCCGGCCGCCGCCGCCTCATCCGCGTCGACGGCGAGCCCGAGCGAGGCGGCGATGTCTTCCATCACCCGCAGCTCGACCGGGTCGCGCAGCACCGAACAGATCTGCGCGACGTTGGTGCCGGCCTCCGGCGCGGCCGCGGTGAGGCGCGCGAAGGGGTTGCGTGCGGCGTCGATGAGCGGGATCGGCACCTCCCAGATGCCGGCATCCGCAGCGAAGGAGTCGATGTCCCCTGTCAGGGCCATCGCGGCGCTCAGGAGGGCGGGCGAACCACCGGTCGCCTCCCGCAGCTCGCGCGCACTGTGCTGCGAGATTCCGCGGTTCAACAGTCGCGCCGCGACGACTTGCACCTGCTCCGTCGTGAGCGGGTCGACGATGAGCTCAGCGTTCTGTTCTGAGCGCCCATCCAGTTCGTTCAGCAGTTCGAGCAGCGCGTTGGGCTCCGTCATCGGCCGGCTGGCGACCGCGGCGAAGAAGCGTCCGTCGATCAGCCTGTTGATCGCGAAGCGCAGCGCCATCGCCGACTGCGGGTCCAACCACTGCGCATCGTCGATCACCAAGAACACCGGATGCCGCTTGCGATCGAATTCCCCGAGCAGGAGTGCGGCGAACCGACGCGGATGAGCCGCGGCATCCGCAACGGGCTCGTGCTCCTGCGTCGTGCGCAGCTGGTGCAGCAAGCGTTCGATCGCCGCGAACGGCAGTTTGGCCTCGTAGGCGTCGGCCTTGAATCGCACGACCTTCCACGGTTTGCCGGCCGGGGTGATCGCGTGCAGCAGGCTCGTCTTGCCCATGCCGGAGAGCCCGCTGACCAGCAGCGTTCCGCTTGTGCCCGTGCTGAGGCTCGCCTCGACGATCTGTTGCGCCCGGCGCAGCTGCTCCGCACGCGCCGAAACGTCCCCGAACGTGTGTCGCTTCACACCGCCTCCAAGCGCCCCCGCGAACTCGATTCATCCAGCATGCCAAACTTCACGCGGAACCGTGGACGGGGTGCAGGAATCACCCCCGAAGGGGAGCAGGTTCTGGGTCAGGCGCAGCCGTCGGCGACCATTTCAGGGGCACCCACCCAGCGAACGGTGCCCTCGTCGGATTCGACCACGATGACCGTGGCTTGTGCCGGGGTGCCGTCCGGTGCGGTGATGTCCAGCACCTCGACCGGCGTACCGATGCAGGTGAACAACTCGCTGTCGAAGCCCGGCTGCTCCGAGGCAAACGCCCAGCTGTCCCCGGCCTGAATGCCCTGAACACTCGACAGCGGCATCTCGTTGCTTGCGGACGCGTCGAAGTACACCGCGAATCGCGGCCAGACGAGATAGTCGAGCTGCTTGTCGATGCGCATCTGCTCGTCGTAGAGGCGCTCGTCGAGCACGAAGTCTCCCCAGGAGTGGTAGATCCCCGGCGGATTGTGCATGTTGCCGCTGTACTCCTCCGAGGCCGGCTGGCTGCCGAGGACCGTGCTCAGCACGTCAATGGCTTCGGCCGGCGACGACATGTAGCCGAGCGTGGCGACGACGGCACCGTCTGAGTCGCGCAGTTCGAGCGCGTCGGGTCTGGCCACGAGGCCGGCCACCCGCTCAAGCTGCTGCTCGGCGGTGGGAATCGGGACAGGACTCGCTGCGATCGACGAGCTGGGGAGCGGTCTGCTCGATGGTGAGCTGTCGGCGCCGGCCGCCTCTGGTTGCGTCGGAGCGCTGCATCCGCTCAGCATGACGGCGAGCAGGAGCGAGAGCGCAACGGCGCCCCCCGGCGTGCGCCACGTGTGCGTCGTGCGATTCCCCATGTGCACATCCTCTCAGAGAATGCTCGCCCGCTCGGGAAGCGCGCGGCCGTGAGCTACTTGCCCTCGACCGCCATGATGTCCGGGGCCTCGAGTCGCACCCGGTCGGCCGACTCGTCGTCCGGCTGCTCCTGCGATGCGCGCTCCGCCGCGACCCGCTTGAGGTAGTTGGCGACCTCGAGCTCCTCGGTCTTCTCGTCCCAACCCAGAATGCCCGCCATGAGCTTGGCCGCGACGGGCGCCGCGGAGACGCCGCGGTCCCACGCCTCGATCGAGATGCGGGTGCGCCTGGCGAGCACGTCCTCGAGGTGCAGCGCGCCCTCGTGCGATGTGGCGTAGACGATCTCGGCTGCCAGATAGTCGTCGGCGCCGGGGAGCGGCTCGCCGAGTGTGGCATCCGCCTTGATCAGATCGAGCAGCTCATCGGTGAGCGTGCCGTAGCGGTTGAGAAGGTGTTCGATGCGCACCTTGTGCACCCCGAAGGCCTGGGCGATGCGGCCGCGCTTGTTCCACGCCGCCTGGTAGCCCTCAGCACCGAGCAGCGGGATGTCCTGCGTCGTCGATGGCGGGATGCGGCCGTCCAACGCGTCGACCGCGGCATCGATGGCGTCCTTGGCCATCACCCGGTAGGTCGTCCACTTGCCGCCGGCGATCACGACGAGACCGGGAACGGTGTGCGCGACGAGGTGCTCGCGGGAGAGCTTCGACGTCTGCTCGCTCTCGCCGGCCAGCAGCGGGCGGAGCCCGGCGTAGACACCCTCGACGTCCTCCCTGGTGAGGTCGATGGAGAGCACCTTGTTGACGTGTTCGAGCAGGTAGTCGATGTCGGATGCCGTGGCGGCCGGGTGCGCCTTGTCGAGGTTCCAGTCGGTGTCGGTCGTGCCGATCAGCCAGTGCCTGCCCCAGGGAATCACGAAGAGGACGCTCTTCTCCGTGCGAAGCAGCAGCCCCATCGCCGATTGGAACCGGTCACGCGGCACGACGAGGTGGATGCCCTTCGACGCGCGCACCTTGAAGGTGCCGCGCTCCCCCACCATGCGCTGGGTGTCGTCGGTCCACACCCCGGTCGCGTTGACGACCTGCTTGGCCCGCACCTCGAAGCGCTCACCGGTCTGCAGGTCGTGCGCCTGCACGCCGACGACCCGCTGCCCGACCTTGATGAAGCCCTCGACGCGCACCCGCGATGCGGCGTGTGCACCGTAGAAGGAGGCCGTGCGCACGAGCGACGACACGTACCGCGCGTCATCGACCTGGGCGTCGTAGTAGGTGATGCCACCGATCAGCGCGTCATTCGCCAGCGACGGGATCAGGTGCTGCACCTGGCGCTTGCTGAGGTGCCTGTGGTGCGGAACACCGGGCGGGCGCCCACCCGTGTAGCTGAAGATGTCGTAGAGCAGCATGCCGGCTCCGACGTAGGCGCGCTCGATGACCCGCTGCTTCAACGGGTAGAGGAAGCGCACCGGCTTCACGAGGTGCGGTGCGATGCGCTGCAGCAAGAGCCCGCGCTCGATCAGGGCTTCCCGCACGAGCCGGAAGTCCAACTGCTCCAGGTAGCGGATGCCGCCGTGCACCAGCTTCGACGAACGGCTCGACGTGCCGGAGGCCCAGTCGCGCTCCTCCAGGATGCCGACGCTCAGCCCTCGGGTGACCGCGTCCAGGGCCGAGCCGGCGCCGACGATGCCACCCCCGACCACCAGGATGTCCAGCTCTTTCTCCTTGAGCCGGGTGAGAGCCGCAGCCCTCTCCTCCGGTCCGAGCTTGTTCGAACGCGTCACGCTGTTGCGCTGGGCCATCATTGCCTCCCGAGGTACGTGGTACTGACGGACTGCTGTGCTGCTGAACTCCTGCTGCTGAACTACTTGATCCGGCTGGCGGCCGGCCTACTTTCGAGGCTAGTTGGCTTGGTACGGGGCCACAACAACTTCGACCCGCTGGAACTCCTTGAGGTCGGAGTAGCCGGTCGTGGCCATCGAGCGGCGCAGCGCGCCGACGAGGTTGGCCGTGCCCTCTGCAACGGGCGCCGGGCCGTAGAGGATCTCCTCGAGAGGGGCGACGGTGCCGACGTGAACGCGGTTGCCGCGGGGAAGCTTGGCGTGGTGCGCCTCCGCGCCCCAGTGGTAGCCGCCGCCGGGTGCGTCGGTGGCGCGGGCCAGCGCCGCACCGAGCATGACGGCATCCGCACCGCAGGCGATGGCCTTGACGATGTCGCCAGACGTGCCGAGGCCGCCGTCGGCGATCACGTGCACGTAGCGTCCGCCGGACTCGTCCATGTAGTCGCGGCGAGCGCCGGCGACGTCGGCGACGGCCGTGGCCATCGGAGCGTGGATGCCGAGCGATGCCCGCGTGGTCGATGCCGCGCCGCCGCCGAAGCCGACGAGCACGCCGGCCGCGCCGGTGCGCATGAGGTGCAGGGCGGCCGTGTAGGTGGCCGCGCCGCCGACGATGACGGGAACGTCGAGCTCGTAGATGAACTTCTTGAGGTTGAGCGGCTCCTGGTTCTTGGAGACGTGCTCGGCCGAGACGGTGGTGCCGCGGATGACGAAGAGGTCGACGCCTGCGGCGACGACGGTGCTGTAGAACTCCTGCGTGCGCTGCGGCGAGAGGGCCGCGGCCACGGTGACGCCGGCAGCACGCACCTCGGCGATGCGGGCGGTGATGAGCTCCGGCTTGATCGGCGCGGAGTAGATCTCCTGCATCCGCGCGGTCGCCTTGGCGTCGCTCAGGCCACGGATCTCGGCCAGCAGCGGCTCCGGGTTCTCGTAGCGGGTCCAGAGACCCTCGAGGTCGATCACACCGAGACCGCCGAGCTGGCCCATCATGATCGCCGTCTGCGGCGAGACGACGGAGTCCATCGGCGCAGCGAGGAACGGGATGTCGAACTGGTACGCGTCGATCGACCAGCTCACCGAGACATCTTCGGGGTCGCGGGTGCGCCGCGAGGGCACAATCGCGATGTCGTCGAATGCGTAGACACGACGTGCCCGCTTGGACCGGCCGATTTCAATCTCCATGCTCACCCGTCCAGCCTATCGAACCCGGCGGCTCGGCGTTCCGGATGCCGCCGCGCCCGCGGCATCCGGCGGCTCACCGTCCCGCTGGCCGAACCTCACCTGCCCGTTGCGTGAGCGCCCCCTCCCGCTGGTTGAGCTCCCCCTCCCGCTGGTTGAGCTTGTCGAAACCCTCTGAAGTGGTTTCGACAAGCTCAACCAGCGGGTTCACCCAACCGACGGGTTCGCCCAACCAACGGGTTCGCCCAACCAACGGGTTCACCCCAACCGACGGGTTCGCTCCACCAATGGAGCGCGGAGGGGTCACCGCTCGCGGAGGACGCGGGTCTCCGTCCACACCGGCTCCTCCGACTCGTACACCTCGCCGTCGGAGCCGAACACCAGGCAGCGGTCGAAGCCGCGCGCGAACCAGCGGTCGTGGGTGACCGCGAGCACGGTGCCGTCGAAGCGCGTGAGCGCGTCCTCCAGCGCCTCGGCCGACACGAGGTCGAGGTTGTCTGTCGGCTCGTCCAGCAGCAACAGCGTCGCCCCGGAGAGTTCGAGCAGCAGGATCTGCAGCCTGGCCTGTTGCCCGCCAGAGAGCGACTCGAAGGCCTGCTCGGCGGCGGCGACGAGTCCGTAGCGGTCCAGCGCCCCGCTGGCCGCCTCGCGCGGCATCCCGGAGCGGTGGCTGTCTCCCATGTGCAGGATGTCGAGGAGCGTGCGCCCGCGCAGCTCTGGATGCTCGTGCACCTGTGCGAACCAACCGGGGACGACCCGCGCTCCGAGCACCGCTCGCCCCGTGTGTTGAACGGGGGCGAGCATCTGGCCGATCGCCGTGACGTGCCCGAGCGTGCCGTCCGGCTCCGTTCCGCCGCGGGCCAGCAGGCGCAGGAAGTGAGACTTGCCCGAGCCGTTGGACCCGAGCACGGCGACCCGGTCGCCGTACCAGACCTCCAGATCGAATGGGCTCATCAGACCGCTCAGCTCGAGCCGCTCGCACACCACCGACCGCTTGCCGGTGCGCGCGCCACGCAGCCGCATCTTCACGGCCTGGGCCGGCGGGCGTTCCTCAGGCGGGCCGGCAGCCTCGAAGCGCCGCAGCCGGGTCTGCGCCGCCTGGTAGCGCGAAGCCATACCGTCGTTGTACGTCGCCTTGACCTTCATGGTCTGCACGAGCGTCTTCAGCGCCTGGTGCTGCTCGTCCCAGCGCCGCCGCAGCTCGTCGAGGCGTTCGAAGCGGGCGTCCCGCGCCTCGTGGTAGCCCTCGAAACTGCCGCCGTGCACCCACGCCGTGTTGCCGGCCGCGCCGAGCTCGATCGTCACGATCCGGTCGGCAGCACGCGCCAGGAGCTCGCGGTCGTGGGAGACCAGAAGCACCGTCTTCGGCGTCTGGCGCAGCTGTTCCTCGAGCCAGCGCTTGCCTGGAACGTCGAGGTAGTTGTCCGGCTCGTCGAGCAGCAGCACCTGCTCTGGTCCACGAAGCAGCGCCTCCAGCGCGAGCCGTTTCTGCTCGCCGCCGGAGAGCGTGCCGAGATCGCGCCAACGGGCCCGCTCGAACGGCACGCCGAGCGCGGCCATCGTGCAGTGATCCCAGATGGTCTCCTGCTCGTAACCGCCGGCGTCGGCGTACTCGGCGAGCGCGGTGGCGTACCGCATCTGGCTCTCCGTGTCGTCGTTCTCCATGATGGCGAGTTCGGATGCCTCGAGCTCGAGCGCGGCCACGCGCACCCGCTCAGGGGCCACCGCGACAAGCAGGCTCGCGATGCTCGGCGGCTGCGCAGGCTCCGTGTCGATCGGCACGCTGTCGTCGAGGCCGGCCCGGCCGCCGACCGCCCCGTGCCCGATGAACTGATCCATCACGCCGAGACCACCCTCGATCGACACGCTGCCGTCGTCGGCGCGCAGCTGTCCGCGAATGATGCGAAGCAGAGTCGACTTACCTGCGCCGTTCGCCCCGATCAGCGCGGTCGTCGTGCCCTCCCCGACGCGGAAGGCGATGTCGGCCAGCAGCGGACGGCCGTCCGGCAACGAGAAGGAGACGCCGTTGACGTCGATGTAGCCCATGTGAATCTCCAGGTCGGTGGCCGCGGATCGCGGCGCCGCCGAGTGGGCAGCCGACCAGACTACATCCCCGCCGAGCCGAGGCGTGCAATCTGCCCTCAGGCGGGCCATGCTGGAGCCATGCCCAACATCGCCGCCGAATCCCTCGACCGCCTGCGCACCCGCACCAGCGCCAAGTGGGCGCTGTTCCCCGCCGACGTCCTGCCTCTGCCCGTCGCCGAGATGGACTTCCCGCTCGCCGAGCCGGTGGCGGCCGCACTGCACGACGCGGTTCGGCGCTCAGACACCGGCTATGCGGCGAGCAGCCTGCCGCAGGCGGAGGCGTTCGCGTCCTTCGCCGAGACCCGCTTCGGCTGGATCGTCGACCCCGCCCGCGTGACGAGCACGGCCGATGTGTCGATGGGCATCGTCGAGGCGCTCCGGCAGGCGACGAAGCCAGGCGACGGCGTCATCATCACCCCGCCGATCTATCCGCCGTTCTTCGACCTGGCGCCGGAGGCATCCGCCCGGATCGTCGAGGTCCCGCTCAGCGGAGGCATCGGCGACGGCTGGTCGCTCGACCTCGACGGCATCGATGCGGCCTTCGCCGCCGGCGCCCGCGCCATGGTGCTGTGCAATCCGCACAACCCGGTCGGGCTCGTGCACTCGGTCGAGACCCTGCGGCAGCTCGCCGAGATCGCCGCCCGCCACAACGCGACGATCGTCAGTGACGAGATCCACGGGGCTCTCAGCTACGGTGAGCTGCCGTACGTGCCGTTCCTGACGGTGTCGGATGCCGCCCGCGAACACGGCGTCGCGGTCACCAGCGCGAGCAAGGCGTTCAACCTGGCCGGGCTCAAGTGCGCACTCATCGTGACCGCGAGCGAGCGCGGTGACGCGCTTCGCGCCGCGATGCCGTACGAGGTCGAGTGGCGCACGAGCATCTTCGGCCAGATCGCCTCGATCGCGGCCTTCCGCGACGGCGGCGAATGGCTCGACGGCGTGCGCGGCACACTCGACGAGAACCGGCGTCTGCTCGCGACGCTCCTGGCGGAGCAGTTGCCAGGCACCGGCTACCGCATCCCGGATGCCACCTACCTGGCGTGGCTCGACCTCGGCGCGCTGGGCTGGGGCGACCGCCCGGCGGAGCGGGCCCTCGACGTCGCGAAGGTGGCACTCACGCCCGGTGTCGACTTCGGCGCGGAGGTGGGGCGCGGGCATGCCCGGCTCAACTTCGCCTGCTCGCCCGATCTGCTGCGTGAGGCGGTCGCCCGCATCGCCGCCGCCCGCTGAGCTACGCTCCCCCGGCCACGCGGATGGTCGTCCCGCTGATGAAGGCGGCGCCCGGGCCGAACAGCCACGCCACGATCGGGGCGATATCGCCGACCTCGCCCGCGCGGCCGAGCGGAACCCGCGCCGCGACGCGATCGGGCCGGCCGGCATCGCCGGCGTCGGCGTGGATCTCGGTGCGGATCGTGCCGGGGGCGACGCCGACGACGCGGATGCCCTCCGGCCCCAGCTCCTTGGCCAGACCCGTGGTGAGGGCGTCGATACCGGCCTTGGCCGCCGCGTAGTGCACGTACTCGCCCGGCGAGCCGAGGGTCGCCGCGCCGGATGAGATGTTGACGATCACGCCGCCCGTCCCGCCCAGCCGCGTCGACATCAGCTGCACGGCCCGCCTGGCGCAGAGCACCGCAGCGGTGAGGTTGAGCTCGATGACAGCGCGGACGACGTCGGCTGGGGTCTCGGCCAGGGGGCCGATGTGCATCGTCGCACCGGCGTTGTTCACCAGGCCGTCGATACGGCCGAAGCGAGCGATCGCGCTGTCGAAGAGCCTCTCGATGTCGCCGTCGACGGTGACATCGGCCTGCACGAGTTCGCAGGAGGCGCCGAGGCTCTCCAGCTCCGCGCGGAGCGCCGTCGCGGCATCCGCATTGCTGCGGTAGCTCAACACGAGATCACAGGTTGCCGCGAGTTCCCTCGCGATCGCGGCACCGATGCCGCGGGTTCCTCCGGTCACGACCACGACTGCACGATTCATGGCTCCATTGTGCCCCGTGAACGCAGATGGCCCGCCTCCGGTGAGGGAGACGGGCCATGCGCGCGAGGTGGAAACGCGAATTGTTGCGATTCTGGGGCTGCCGCGGCACGCCCTCGACGCTGGCGCGTCTACGGGCTACGGCTGCCGCCTTGCTGACGGAAGCGTGTCGCTGCGCGCCACGCTGACCGTCAGCGCTTGTAGTTCGGCGCCTCGACGACGATCTGCACGTCGTGCGGGTGCGATTCTTTGAGGCCTGCCGCCGTGATGCGCACGAACTTGCCCTTCGCCTTGAGCTCCTCGATCGTGCGGCCGCCGACGTAGAACATCGACTGACGCAGGCCGCCGATGAGCTGGTGCGTGACGGCCGCGACCGAACCGCGGTACGCAACCTGGCCCTCGATGCCCTCGGGGATCAGCTTGTCGTCGCTCGGAACATCTGCCTGGAAATAGCGGTCCTTCGAGTACGAGGTGTTCTTGCCCCGCGTCTGCATGGCGCCGAGGGAGCCCATGCCCCGGTACAGCTTGAACTGCTTGCCGCCCTGGAACACGACGTCGCCTGGCGACTCGTCGGTGCCCGCGAGCAGCGAACCGATCATGACGGTGTCGGCACCGGCGACCAGCGCCTTCGCGATGTCGCCAGAGTACTGCAGGCCGCCGTCGGCGATGATCGGCACGCCCGCCTCTCGCGCCGCGAGGTACGACTCGTAGATCGCTGTGATCTGCGGCACGCCGACACCGGCGACGATGCGGGTAGTGCAGATCGAACCGGGTCCAACCCCGACCTTGACCGCATCGACGCCCGCGTCGATGAGCGCCTGCGCGCCTTCGCGGGTGGCTGCCTGGCCGCCGATCACGTCGATGTGCTCGAACGTGGGGTCTGACTTGATGCGTCGCACCATCTCGATGACGCCAGCGGAGTGGCCGTTGGCCGTGTCGACGACGATCACGTCGACCCCCGCATCGCGCAGGGCCTCCGCGCGCTCCCAGGCATCGCCGAAGAAGCCGATCGCGGCACCGACGCGCAGGCGGCCCTCGGCGTCCTTCGTGGCGTTCGGGTACTGCTCGGACTTGTCGAAGTCCTTCACGGTGATGAGTCCGGTGAGGTGTCCCTCTGCGTCGACGAGGGGCAGCTTCTCGACCTTGTGCTTGGCGAAGATCGCGAGCGCCTCGTCGGGGTCCATTCCGACGCGCCCGGTGATCAGCGGCATCTTGGTCATGACCTCGGCCACCGTGGTGCTGGACTTGGCGGCATCCGGGACGAAGCGCATGTCACGGTTCGAGATGATGCCGACGAGCTTGCCATCGGCGTCCACGACCGGCAGACCGCTCACCCGGTAGGTCGCGCACACGGCGTCGACGTCGGCCACGGTCGCGTCCGGCGTCGTCGTGACGGGGTTCGAGACCATGCCGGACTCGCTGCGCTTGACCCGGTCGACCATGTCGGCCTGGTCGGCGATCGAGAGGTTGCGGTGCAGGATGCCGATGCCGCCCTGCCTGGCCATCGCGACGGCCATGCGCGTCTCCGTCACGGTGTCCATCGCGGCCGAGAGCAGCGGCGTGGACACGTTGATGCGCCGAGTCAGCCGCGACGTGGTGTCGGCCTCACTGGGGATCACATCCGTATGACCGGGGAGCAGCAGAACGTCGTCGTAGGTAAGTCCAATGAATCCGAACGGATCTGCCTGATCCATCTCTCCCCTTTGCGTCTAGGAAATATGTGGACTGTGTCGGCGTCCGCCTGCACAGTGTGAGCCAAAACTCGTGGTCGTGGCTTACGTCAATGTTAAGCGAGTTTGCGCGCGGAGCATTCCTCAGATCACAATCAAGTGCTGAATGTGCGACGCGACGAAACACTTGCGACATAATCAGCACGTACCGTCGACGCTGTTGTCAGCGGTAAGGCCCCGGAGCCGGGCGAGTTTTCTCGTCGGCGCCACCCATGGAGGTGCAGTGATATCCACTGAATCGGCTCAGAAGAGGTCACCACGCGCAGTCGTCGCGATGGTGCTCTTACTATTCGTTGCGCTCGCGCTCTCGCTCCTCGGCGCGTCTCCGGCACACGCCGACGACGTCGATGTGGACAAGTACGACTACATCATCGCCGGCAATGTGACGTTCGACGGCAAGCCGCTCGAGGGCGTGGTGATCACCGTGGAGGGCCCAGCCACCGACACCGAGGTGAAGACGGGCGCTGACGGCAAGTGGCGGGTCGGCGTCCCTGAGAAGGCCACGTACACGGTGACGCTCGACGAGGACACGCTCCCCAAGGGCGTCGTCGTGAAGGAGGGCGGCAACCCGCTGACCGCGGAGTTCGGGCTCACCAAGACCAAATCGGTCAACTTCTTCCTCGGCGAGGGAACCCGCGTCACGGTCTCGTTCTTCGACCAGCTCATCAACCGGGTCGCCAACGGCCTCAACTTCGGACTGCTGCTGGCACTCGCCGCGATCGGCCTCTCGCTGATCTACGGAACGACGGGGCTCAGCAACTTCGCCCACTCCGAGCTGATCACCTTCGGTGCCCTGATGACGCTCACATTCTCGGTGACATTCGCGCTGCCGGTGTGGCTCGCGATCCTCATCGCCCTGGTGTTGAGCGCGGCGCTCGGCTGGGGTCTGGATGCCGCACTGTGGAAGCCGCTGCGCAAGCGCGGCGTCGGCGTCATCCAGCTCATGATCGTGAGCATCGGTCTCGCGCTGGCGATGCGCTACACCTACCAGTTCTTCTACGGCGGAACGACGAGGCAGCTGCCAGGCGCCTCGCCGGCCGAACTGCAGCTCGGACCGCTCTCGCTGTCGTGGATCGACCTGGCGAGCATGGGCATCAGCATCGTCGTGCTGCTCGCCGTCGCGTACTTCCTGCTGCGCACCCGCATCGGCAAGGCCACCCGCGCGGTGTCTGACAACCCCAGCCTCGCGGCCGCCAGCGGCATCGACGTGGACTACGTGATCCGCATCGTCTGGGTCATCGGCGCGACGCTGGCCGGCCTGAGCGGCATTCTCTGGGCGTACTTCCGTCCAGGCGTCAGCTGGGACATGGGCTTCCAGATCCTGCTGCTTGTATTCGCGGCCGTCGTGCTCGGCGGCCTCGGAACGGCCTTCGGAGCCCTCGTCGGCTCGATCATCGTCGGCCTGTTCGTCGAGCTGTCAACGCTTGTCATTCCGCCCGACATGAAATACGTCGGGGCGCTCGTCGTCCTGATCGTCGTGCTGCTGGTTCGGCCTCAGGGAATCCTGGGCCGCAAAGAGAGAATCGGCTAGGAGGGCTGAACAATGATCGACTGGGGACTCATCTTCTCTAACGCAGCGGTCGAGCTGATCAGCCCGACCACGGCGGCATACGCGCTCGCCGCGCTCGGTCTGGCGATCCACTTCGGATACACCGGACTGCTGAACTTCGGTCAGGCCGGCTTCATGGCGCTCGGTGCATACGGCTATGCCATCTCGATCCTGACCTTCGGGCTCCCGGTGTGGGGCGCCGTGCTCGTCGGTGTCGGGGCCTCCGTGGTCTTCGCCCTGATCCTCGGCGTTCCGACGCTGCGACTGCGGGCCGACTACCTGGCCATCGTCACGATCGCGGCGGCCGAGATCCTTCGCCTGCTCTTCACCACGAACTCATTCGTGGCCGTCACGGGCTCCGCAAACGGCCTCAGCGAGTACAAGGACAGCTTCCGCGCCCTGAACCCGCTGAACTTCGAGGGCCAGGTCGGAATCGGCCCATGGACGCACAGCGCCGACGACTGGTGGGTCATCATCGTGGCGTGGACCGTCGTGGCGATCGCCTGCGTGTTCACCTGGCTGCTCATGCGCAGCCCCTGGGGGCGCGTGCTCAAGGGCATCCGTGAAGACGAGGATGCCGTGCGCGCGCTCGGCAAGAACGTCTACTCGTACAAGATGCAGAGCCTGATCCTCGGTGGTGTGTTCGGAACCTTCGCCGGCATGATCTTCATCATGCCGCGCGCGGTGATCCCCGCCCACTACGCGACATCGCTCACCTTCTTCATCTACGCGATCCTGCTGCTCGGCGGCGCAGCGACGATCCTCGGACCCGTTGTCGGCTCGATGCTGTTCTGGGTGCTGCTGTCGTTCTTCTCCGGCTTCATCGCCCGCGCGGTCGAGGCCGGCTGGCTGCCGATCTCCCAGGTGCAGGGCGGGCAGCTGCGCTTCATCCTGGTCGGCGTCGCCATCATGCTGATCGTCATATTCAGGCCGCAAGGCATACTCGGAAACAAGAAGGAGCTGGCTTTTGTCAAATAACGTGACCCCCAGCGCCAAGCCGATCAAGTCGGTCGATCTGCACGTCGGCGATGCCGTCCCCGGATGCCGAAAGAACGACCCGATCCTCATCGCCGACGGCGTGCGGCGCACCTTCGGCGGCCTCACCGCCGTCGACGTCGAGCACGTCGAGATCCCGCGCGGCGCCATCACGGCGTTGATCGGGCCGAACGGCGCGGGCAAGACGACCTTCTTCAACCTGCTCACCGGCTTCGACAAGCCGGACACCGGAACGTGGACGTTCGACGGCACGAACCTCGCACACATCCCCGCGTACCGGGTCGCGCGCATGGGCCTGATCCGCACCTTCCAGCTCACGAAGTCGCTCGCGCTGCTCAGCGTGATGGACAACATGAAGCTCGGGGCGACCGGTCAGGTCGGCGAGAACATGTTCCGCGCGCTGCTGCCGTTCCTCTGGCGCAAGCAGGACAAGGAGATCGAGGCGAAGGCGCTCGAACTCCTCGGCCGCTTCAAGCTCCATGCCAAGAAGGACGACTACGCAGCCAGCCTCTCCGGCGGCCAGCGGAAGCTGCTCGAAATGGCGCGCGCGCTGATGAGCGATCCGACCCTGGTGATGCTCGACGAGCCGATGGCCGGTGTCAACCCGGCTCTCACGCAGTCTCTGCTCGATCACATTCTCGGCCTCAAGGCACAGGGGATGACGGTGCTCTTCGTCGAGCACGACATGCACATGGTTCGCCACATCGCCGACTGGGTGATCGTGATGGCGGAGGGCCGCGTCGTCGCGGAGGGCGACCCGCACACGGTCATGCAGAACCCGGCCGTGATCGACGCCTACCTCGGCCAGCACCACGACAGCGACCTCGGCAGCAGCGATAGCGACAATGTCGAAGCCATTAAGGAGCTCCTCGATGACGAACAGTAGCCCGGGAATCGTGCCGGCCGCCGAGCCGGAGACCGACAGCCGCGAGGTCGTCGTCGATGTGCGCACGGTGACGGCCGGCTATCTGCCCGGCATCAACATCCTCACCGACTGCTCCCTCACCGCCAGGCAGGGCGAGCTGATCGGTATCATCGGCCCGAACGGCGCAGGCAAGTCAACGCTCCTGAAGTCGATCTTCGGCCTCGTCAAAGTGCGCGGCGGCGGGATCTTCCTGCACGGCGAGGAGATCACGAACCTCAAGGCGAACAAGCTCGTCGGCAAGGGCGTCGGCTTCGTGCCGCAGACCAACAACGTGTTCCCCACCCTCACCATCCAGGAGAACCTGGAGATGGGCATCTACCAGAAGCCCAAGGGGCTCGCGGAGCGGCTCGAGTTCGTCACGGCCATCTTCCCCGAGCTCGGCAAGCGCCTCTCCCAGCGAGCGGGCTCGCTCTCCGGCGGCGAGCGCCAGATGGTAGCCATGTCGCGCGCGCTCATGATGGGCCCGCACGTGCTCCTGCTCGACGAGCCGAGCGCCGGCCTCTCCCCCGTGCGACAGGACGAGGCGTTCCTGCGCGTCAAGGAGATCAACAAGGCCGGCGTCACGACGATCATGGTCGAGCAGAACGCCCGCCGCTGCCTGCAGATCTGTGACCGCGGCTACGTGCTGGATCAGGGCCACGACGCGTACACGGGCACCGGGCGCGAGCTGCTCAACGACCCGAAGGTGATCGGGCTCTACCTCGGCACGCTCGGGCAGGACGACTAGCGCGGTTCAACCGCGCAGCACTCGCTCGCGCGGTAGGAACCACTCGACCGCGGTAGTCGCGACTACCGCGGTCGCGTACGTTCTACCGCGTGGTGGCCACCGGCTGCTGGAGTTCGGTCACCCAGTCCTCCTGCGGTTCCGGCTGCGAGAGGATGTAGCGCTCCCGGCAGACCCCGGCCAGCTCGAAGCCGTTCTCGGCGATCCAGTCGTGCAGCGCCTGCCAGCTCTCACCGATGGTCGCCATGCTGCCGTGGTGCACGATCGTGGCGGCCTGGATCACGCCGGGAAGCGTCTGCACCGTGAAACCGTCGCCGGCCGCCACGTCATCCGGCACGATCAACCAGGCGCTCGCGCGCACGCTCTCGCCGTCTGGGGCGTCCTCGATGGCGTCGTAGCTCGCGATCGCCTCTCCCTGGGGCGACACACCGGCCGCGGTCATGGCCGCGCGCAGGCGGTCGAACAGCGGCCCGATGACCGGAGTGATATTCGACGGGCCGAAACCGGGCGCGATGGCGGTGGCACCGGCCACCCTCTCCTCGGGAAGTGCGCGGAGCGCGACTGCTGCGGTGCCCGTGGGATCAGACATGATGGTTTCTCCTTCTGCAATGCGGATGTGCGCGTCGAGGCGTTTGAGCCTGGTCGTATCGAGCTCGAGCTGAGTTGCAAGCTCCGCCCGACGACGCAGCAGCATCGTGTGCACGGCATCGGGGCCGAGGCCCCCGTGCACGATCGTGGCGACATCCTCGAGGCCGAAACCGAGCTCCTTCAGCGTGACGATCCGGCTCAGCTCCCGGAACTGCGTCCCTGCGTAGTAGCGGTAGCCCGAGAATGGGTCGACGCGGGCGGGTGGCAGCAGACCGATCTCGTCATAGTGCCTGAGCATGCGCACAGACACCCGACCGATCGACGCGAACTCTCCAATGGTGAACATGATGTCTCCGACGATCCACCCTCACACCGTGTGAGAGTCAAGCCTTCTCCGAAAGTGCCACCGCCATGCAGAAGGGCCCCGGCCGAAGCCGGGGCCCTTCTGTGGTTGCGCTATTAGTTCAGTCGCTTGGAGGGCAGGTTGCCCGCGTCGTACTGGTAGATGCCGATGGTCGCCTCGGTCGGGTCACCGTTCTCATCGAAGGTGATCGGGCCGGAGTAGCCGTCGTAGTCGATCTGCTCACCCTTCTTGAGCAGCGCGACGCCATCCTCGAAGCTGGTGACCTTCTCACCTTCGCCGCTGCCGCCGGAGACCTGGCGGAGGTAGTCGGCGATCGACTGCCCCGTCGTGTCGTTGGCCGCGTAGGCCGCCAGAGCGAAGAGCACGATGTTGTCGTACGACTCTGGCGCGTAGGTGAAGTCGGTCAGCGTCGGGTCGACCTCGAGCAGACGGTCGGTGAAGTCACCGAGCTTGGTCAGATCGAGACCGGGCTTGGTGCCCTTCGCGCCGGTGATGAGACCGGTTGCGAAGTCGGCGCTGTAGTCGACGAGGTTGCCGTCAACCAGGTAGAGCTTGTCGCCGGGGAACCCGGAACCGACCAGCTCGGGGATGATGATCTTGCTCTGGTCGAAGGTGATCAGGGCGATCGCGTCGGGGTTCTGCGCCGTCACGTCGCTGATCTGCGTCGTGAAGTTCGTGTCACCCGTGTTGAAGCTCGACTCCGCGACAACCGTTCCGCCGCCGGCCTCGAAGTTGGTCTTCGTGGTCTCGGCCAGGCCGGTGCCGTATGCGTCGTTCTGGTAGATGATGCCGAGTGTGCTGTTACCGTCCTCTGCGATGAGGTTTCCGAGCACCTCACCCTGCAGCACGTCGGACGGCGCCGTACGCCAGTACAGGCCGTTGTCTGCGATGTCGGTGAGGTCGAGGCCCGTGTTCGACGGCGACATCAGCACGACGCCTGCACTCGTGACCTGCTCGTAGACGTTGCGGGTCTGCGCCGATGCAGCCGCGCCGGAGATGGCGGACACGCCCAGCGACAGCAGGTCGGTCACGGATCCCGTTGCGACGTCAACCGTCGTGTCACCCTCGTCACGCACGTTCAGCTCGAGCTGGATGCCCAGATCTGCGGCGTTGATGTCGTCGACCGCGAGCTGCGCTGCTGCGATCTGGGGCGGGCCGAGGAAAGCGAGCGATCCGCTCTGCGGGGCCAGCTGGCCCAGCTTGACCGCGAGATCGCGGTCACCTGCCGCGATCGGCAGTGCGTCACCGGCATCGGCTGGGGTTGTGGACTCGGGCGATGTGGTGCTGCCGCCCCCTCCCGTGCTGCTGCATCCGGTCAGTACGAGTGCGCTGACGCCGATGAGGGCGACTCCGCTCAGCATTGCCCGGACGGAGCGGGAGGCCGAGGCCTTCGCGAATACGCTCATGTTGCTCCTATATGGCTTGAATGAACACCGATGAGACAGTCAACAGACTGCCGTGGTGTCACAGTATTGGCCGCTGCGCATCGAAACAAGGCTTCGATGCCACAACGTTGCCGAGTAAGTCAAATCGTTACATCGCCCCGCGCGCCGCGCAGCGACGCGCGAGGCGGCAGCCTCAGCTCAGGAACTCTCAGGGCCTCGCGCCGATGCTGGAACTGTCCGAAACGGCTCAGACCAGTTCGGCGACCGTTTGCCGGTTTCCGCGCCGATTGGCGAGCGCGTCGACGGTGAGGATGAGCAGCGCCAGCCAGACCAGCGAGAAGCCGATCCACCGTTCGGGGGACATCGGCTCCTGCAGGATGAGCACGCCGACGAGGAACTGGATGATCGGTGCGAAGTACTGGATGAAGCCCATGTAGATCAGCGGCAGCCTGCGCGATGCGGCAGCAAAGAGGATCAGCGGGACGGCGGTGATGACGCCGGTGCCGATGAGCAGGGCCGTGTGGACCGGGCTGACCGTTCCGAAGGTGATGCCGACCGTCATCGCCACGACGATGAGCTGCACGATCGCGACGGGGAACAACCAGACCGTCTCCATGGTGAGCCCGGCTACGGCGTCGACGGTATTGCCGACCCGCTTCTTGATGTAACCGTAGAAGCCGAAGGAGAAGGCGAGCGTGAGGGCGATCCACGGCACGCTGCCGGCGCTGATCGCGATCACGAGCACCGCGAGGACGCTGACACCGACGGCCGCCCACTGCGCAGGCCGCAGTCGCTCACGCAGGAAGAACACCCCGAGGAACACGGTCACGATGGGGTTGATGAAGTAGCCGAGAGAGGCTTCGACGACCTGGCCGCTCATCGCGCTGTAGATGTACGTCTGCCAGTTCACGTAGATGAGCGCGCCCGCCAACGCCATGGTGAGCGAGATGCGCGGCTGCATGAGCAGCGCGAAGAAGGGCTTGAACTTCCGGGTGACCGCGAGCAGCAGTATGCAGAACACGAGCGAGAACACGATGCGCCACGCGACGATCTCGAAGGCACCGCTCGGCGCCAGCGAGATGAAGTAGATCGGCAGGAATCCCCAGAGCACGTAGGCGATGCCGGCGTAGATCAGACCGGAACGACCTGCGCCCGGCGCGTTCGAGACCGGGGCGGCCGACGGCGGGGCGGAGGTGATCTGCGGTTCGTTGGGGTTTTCCACTTCGGCATTCTACGCCTGTATACAGTGTGCACCGCACCGTCGGGCGTGTTGCTCCGACAAAAAAGACCCGGATGGCCGAAGCCATCCGGGTCTTCCGAAAACGGTGATGCTTAGCGCACGACCACAGCGAGCACGTCGCGAGCCGACAGCACGAGGAAGTCCTCGCCGCCGAACTTCACTTCGGTTCCGCCGTACTTGGAGTAGAGAACCTTGTCGCCGACTGCGACGTCGAGCGGTACGCGGTTGCCATTGTCGTCGATGCGACCGGGGCCCACAGCCACGACCTCGCCCTCCTGGGGCTTCTCCTTGGCGGTGTCAGGAATGACGAGTCCCGACGCAGTGACCTGCTCGGCCTCAACCTGCTTGATGACAATGCGATCCTCGAGCGGCTTGATGCTGACCGACACGGTTGACCTCTTTCTAGAAAAGACGTGGAGTTAGCACACTCACACCGAGAGTGCTAAGTCGAGTTTAGGCCTTGGTTGGCACTCGTGCAACGTGAGTGCCAGTGAATTCGCCCTGAGAGCAAGCCAGCGGTGAATGCCGGGCGGATGCCGAATCGACGGCCGAGCAACCGGCACGGACGGCACCCCGCTGCGGTGTTAGCGTGGCAGCTATGGAACGCTCCGAGCTCATCGAACTGCTCTCCCCCGACGGGCTGCGGCTCCTCGACTCGCTGCCGGAGTGGGACTCCTCTGCCGACGTCGTGCGCACGGTCGCCGAGCTGCGCAAGGACGGGCACGCTCCTGGCCTCGTCGCAGCTGTGCTCAGCCAGGCCAAGCTGCGCGCCAAGGCCGCAGGCAAGTTCGGCGAGTTCGCCCGCACCATGCTCTTCACCGAGGCCGGCCTCGAGCAGGCGACGCGACTGCGTGTCGCCGCGCTGCACGCCGGTCGTTTCGCCGGTGCAGGGGTGAAGCACGTCGCCGACCTCGGCTGCGGCATCGGCGGAGACGCGATCGCCATCGCCGCCCTCGATCTGCGGGTCACGGCAGCGGATGCCGACGAGGTCACCGCGACGCTGGCCTCCTTCAACCTCGCGCCGTTCCCGCACGCGAACGTGCTGCACGCCCGCGCAGAGGAGGTCGACCTCGAGGCACTGGACGGCGGACCGGCCGATGGCATCTACCTCGACCCCGCCCGCCGGAGCGCCGGCCACGGCAACACCTCCAGGCTCACGCGGCCAGAGGACTACACGCCGTCACTGGACTTCGCCTTCGGCCTGGCCGAGCGCTTCCCGACCGGGGTCAAGCTCGGGCCTGGCTTCGACCGCTCACTCATCCCGGCCGAGGCGGAGGCGCAGTGGGTCTCCGTCGATGGCCAGCTCGTCGAGATGGGGTTGTGGTTCGGCGCGCTCGCGCGGCCGGGAATCCGGCGCAGTGCGCTGGTGCTCAATCGGGACGGAAGCCACGAGCTCGCGGCTTCAGGCGACAGCGACGACGTCGAGGTCGGCGAGCTTGGCGAGTACATCTACGAACCGGACGGGGCCGTCATCCGCTCCCGCCTGATCGGCGACCTCGCCCGCTCGCTCGATGCATCGATGTTGAGCGATGGCATCGCGTACCTCACCGCTGACACCGCGCAGGAGACGCCGTTCGCCACGTGCTTCCGTGTGATCGAGCGGCTGCCTGCCGACGAGAAGAAGCTCAAGGCCGCCCTCTCCGCCCGCGGCATCGGCACGCTCGAGATCAAGAAGCGTGGCATCGACATCGACCCGGCGACGCTGCGCTCCCGCCTGAAGCTCAAGGGCTCCGCGGCCGCCACGATTGTGCTCACCCGCGCGGCCGGCAAGCACGTGACGCTGCTCGTGGAGCGTGTGTAGCAGCCCGCCCATCCGCCGAACTCGCAGAAACGGCCCCCATCCACATCGGATGAGGGCCGTTCTTACGAGTTCGCGACTAGTAGTTGTAGGTGCCGTCGAAGTTCGGGTTCGCCGCGAGCGCTGCGAAGAAGGCGATCAGCGCGATCGTCACGATGATGCCGACGACGAGTCCGATGTAGCCGATGATGAGGCCGGCGATCGCCATGCCGCGTCCACCCTCTGCCGTCTTCTTGATCTGGCTGAGCGAGATGTGGCCGAAGATGATGCCGACCAGGAAGGTGATGCCGGTGAACAGACCGGCGATCGAGGCGACCAGCGACACGATGGCGAAGGTGTTCGTCTTGGGCGCTGCGCCGAAGGCGGGCTGGCCGTAACCGGCAGCCGGGGCGCCGTAGGCCGGTGCACCGTACGCGGGAGCCGGAGGAACCTCCGGGGCGCCGTAAGCAGGGGCGGGCGGAACCTGTGGGGCGCCATAGGCGGGAGCCGGGGGCGCAGGGGGCGCAACATAGGCCGGAGCTGCGGGGACCTCTGGAGCCGCTGGAACCTCAGGAGCTGCTGCCGGGACGTCGGGCGTGGTCGGCGGAGTCGGTTCGCTGGGCGGTACGGGGGGCAGATTCTGATCGGTCATGGTTTGAGCCCTTCTCGTCTGCGGTGCGGGCCAATCCGGCCTCACGGTCACCGCGGAGCTATGGTCGCATCGAGCAGTCTGGCTGTCAACGACAGCGGCAACTGTGCGACACACCTCAAGCCTAGACCTCAGCTTCAGGGTTGTGCGGCCCCAGCAGGGTAAATCCTCTGGCTGCCGGCTCGTCAGTGCACCTGAATGTCGGTGACCGGGAGGGTCGAGTCGGCGCCGAAGTCCAGCGAGCTTGGCTCATTGCCCGCCATGATCAGCTGCGCGCCGAGCGCCGCGATCATGGCGCCGTTGTCGGTGCAGAGGCTCAGCGGCGGGATGCGCAGCTCGATGCCGGCCGCCGCGGCCCGCTCCCCGGCGAGTTCCCGCACCCGTGCATTGGCCACAACGCCGCCGCCGAGCAGCAAGCGCGGAACGCCGTGATCGATGCACGCAGCGATCGCCTTGCCGATGAGCACATCGACGACGGCCTCGCGGAAGCTGGCGGCGACGTCGGCGACTGGCACCTCCTCGCCGGCATCCTGGGCCTTCTCCACCCAGCGCGCGACGGCCGTCTTGAGCCCGGAGAAACTGAAGTCGTAGCGGTGCTTGGCCATGTCCTTGGGCAGCGTGAGCCCGCGGGGGAAACGGATCGCCTTCGGGTTGCCCTCCGCCGCGAGGCGGTCGATGTGCGGGCCGCCCGGGTAGGGAAGGCCGAGCACGCGGGCGACCTTGTCGAAGGCCTCACCCGCCGCGTCATCGATCGTCTCGCCGAGCAGCTCGACGTCGCCGGTGAGGTCGCGCACCAGCAGCAACGAGGTGTGCCCGCCCGAGACGAGAAGTGCGATGGTCGGGTACTCAAGCGGCTCGGAGACGCCGTCCTGCCCGGTGGCGAGCAGGTCGGCCCCGACGTGTCCGACGAGGTGGTTGACGGCGTAGATCGGCTTGTCGAGCGCGATCGCGAGCGCCTTGGCCGCGCCGACGCCGACCATCAGCGCCCCGGCGAGGCCCGGCCCGCTGGTGACGGCCACCGCGTCGATGTCGTCGAGCCGGATGCCGGCCTCCGCCAGCGCCGCGGTGATCGCCGGCGTCATCTCCTCGAGGTGCGCGCGGGCCGCAACCTCCGGCACGACCCCGCCGTAGCGCGCGTGCTCGTCCATCGAGGATGCGATCGTGTTGGCGAGCAGGGTCGTGCCGCGCACGATCCCGATGCCGGTCTCGTCACAGCTCGTCTCGATGCCGAGCACGAGCGGATCGGTGCGGTTCATGGTGCTGCTCACGAGGGTGTCTCCTGCTGCTCGAGGCCGGTTTTGTCCGGCTGGGCCAGTCCGGGCTGCGGCGCGGCTATGGCCAGCCGCATCACGACCGCATCGACGTTGTCGGGTTTGTAGTAACCGCGGCGCACACCGATCTCGGCGAAGCCGAGCTTCTCGTAGAGGTGTCTGGCGCCCGGATTGTCCGCACGCACCTCGAGGAAGATCTCACGCGCACCGCGGCTGCGCGCCTCGTCGATCAGCCGCAGCATGAGCACGCGGCCGAGGCCCTTGCCCTGAGCGCCTGGCGCGACGGCGATCGTCTGGATGTCGGCCTCGAAGGCGCCACGCGGCGCAAGCAGCCCGGCATAGGCCTCGATGTTCTGCGGCGCATCGGGCGGGAACGCCACCAGGTAGTAGCACTTGGGGTCTGAGACGTCGCGGGACATGGCCTCCGGCGACCACGCGTCGGTGGGGAACATCGCCGTCTCGATGGCCATGATCGCCGGAACGTCCGCGGCACCGGCCCGGCGCAGCTGCCAGGTCACCTGGTGACCCGCTTGGGGCCGGTGGAGAGCATGACATCGGGCGAGCGCAGGTAGAGCGGCTCGTCGGCGGCGAACGGGCGGCCGGCGGCGAAGCTGAGTTCGGCGACCATGCCGAGGGCGCCGGCAGAGATCTCCGCGGCATCCAGACGTTCCACCTCCCCGGCGAAGGCGAGGCCGTCCAGGACGGTCGTCGACACCTCGCCCGGCTTCGCGAGGCCGGGGCCACCGCGGCGAACGGGCAGGCCGAGCGCGTCGACCCCGGAGTACGCACTCCAGTACAGCTCCCGGCGGCGGGCGTCGGTCACGACGAGCAGGGGCGCATCGATCGCTGTTCCCACGGTCGCGGCCGAGCCGTAGTGGGCGAAGGCGATGGCGTCGTGGCTCACGACCGGCACGAGCGGCCTGCCGAGAGCCAGGGCGAAGGTGCGGGCGGCGGCGATGCCGACGCGCAGGCCGGTGAACGGGCCTGGCCCCATACCGGCGACGACGCCGGAGAGGGCGTCGCGGGTCGTTCCGGACGCCGAGAGGCACTCCTGGATCATGCCGCCGATCACCTCGGCGTGGCGCATCGTGTCGGCCACGGAGCGTTCCGCGAGGATCCCGGCGTCACGGTCGACGATGGCGACACTCGTTCCGGCTGAGGTATCGATCGCGAGGAGCATCCCTCCAGCCTACGCGCGCGACGCGAAGCATCGCGAAAGGCGGCGGCCTCCGCCAAGGAAAACTCAGGCAGTGCCAGACCCAGATGGCTACGCGGAGAACTCGGAACCGGCCCAGCGCGGCCCGAAGCCGCGCACGGTGACCACGCGGGGCTCGTCGCCGTCCAGCTCGGCCGAGTCTCCCCCATCGGGCGCTGCGCCCGTCGGCCGCTGCAATGTCATCTCGAGCCACGACTCGCTCACACCGTCGAGCATGCCTGCGCCCCACTCCACGACGACGACCGAGTTCGCGTAGTCGATGTCGAGGTCGTCGAGCTCCCTGGCGTCGCCGAGCCGGTAGGCGTCGACGTGCACAAGCGCAGGCCCGCCGACAACGCTCGGGTGGGTGCGGGCAAGCACGAACGTCGGGCTGGTGACGGTGCCGCGGATGCCGAGGCCCTCACCGAGTCCCCTCGTGAACGTCGTCTTGCCCGCACCGAGCGGTCCGTCGAGCACGAGCAGGTCCCCGGCGCGCAGCCGCGCCGCCATGGCCGCCCCGAACTCGTGCATGTCGTCGGCCGTGTCGACGGTGCGGGTGATCACCTGGCGCTCCTGGGCACGCGGTGGCCGATGCGGGTGACGATCTCGTAGTTGATCGTTCCTGCGGCATCCGCCCAACTCTCGGCGCTCGGAACCCCGCGCGCCGGATCGCCGAACAGCACAACCTCGTCGCCAGGGTGCACCTCGGCGTCGCCGACATCGACGATGAACTGGTCCATCGCGATGCGCCCGATCACCGGGTGCGTTGCGCCGCCGATCGAGACGCTCGCCCGACCCGATGCCTGCCGCGGGATACCGTCGGCATAGCCGAGCGGGACGAGCACGAGCGTCGTGTCACGCGTTGCCCGCCAGGTGTAGTCGTAGCTGGCCGCGGTGCCTGCCAGCACCCGGCGCACGGCGGCGACGCGGGCGGTGAGCGTCATCACGGGTACGAGCTCGAGGCCGGCCGGGAGGGCGTCGCCCCACGGCGAGAGCCCATAGATGCCGATTCCGATGCGCACCATGGAGTAGCGCGCGGCCGGCAGGCTGAGCGCGGCGGCCGTGGCCGCGATGTGCAGCAGCGCCGGACTGAGCCCTGCGCCCTCCGCGGCCGCGATGCCCTGGTCGAAGAGTGCGCACTGGGCGGCGTCGTCGGCCGGAGAAGCGTTGGAGAGGTGGCTGAATAGACCGTCGACGCGCACCTCACCGGCGAGTTCTGCTTCTCTGGCTACCGCGAAGACCTCGGCCCACTCGCTCGCGGCGACGCCGTTGCGGCTAAGACCGGTGTCGAGCTTGAGCTGCACGGATGCCACACGCTGCAGCGCCCTGGCGGCGCCCGCCGCCGCCCGCAACTGCGCGAGGGAGGAGATGCCGAGGCTCACCTCGGCCGCGACGGCCGCTGCGAAGTCTGCATCCTGGCCGTGCAGCCAGGCGAGGATCGGCGCGGTGACCCCGGCCGAACGCAGCTCGAGGGCTTCGTCGATGTCGGCGACGCCGAGCCAGTCGACTCCGCCGTCCTGGGCGGCGAGGGCGACCGCGATCGCGCCGTGCCCGTATGCGTTTGCCTTGACCACCGCCATCACGAGCGGTGCTGGTGCGACATCGCGGCCGACGAACGAGCGGATGGCGTGCAGATTGCCGCGCACCGCGTCCAGGTCGATCACCGCAGCGCGCAGTGTCGCATCGCTGTTCCCGCTCATGTCTCGTCCGTTCCCGTTTCTGGTGGTGCTGGTGTTGCTGGTCCGGATTCCGCGATGACGAAGGCCGTCGCGATTCCGGCGTCATGGCTCATCGAGAGGTGGATCCTTGTGATGCCGCGGGCCGCAGCCTCTGCGGCCGTGGCACCGTGCAGCGCGAAGCCCGGATTGCCGTCCTCGTCGTTGACGACCTCCATGTCGTGCCAGCGGAGCGTCGCCGGTCCACCGAGCGCCTTGATCAGCGCCTCCTTGGCGGCGAATCGGGCGGCCAGCGAGTGCACCGGCTTGCTCCGTTCGCTCTCGGCGAACAGGCGCTCCGGCAACCGTGGCGTGCGGGCGATGGCTCGCTCGAATCGCGCGAGGTCGACGACGTCGACCCCGATCCCGACGATCATCCGAGTCCGCCGTTCATTCGGCTCCGCGTGGCACGGCCGGCATCCGGATTACTCGACCGTGACGGACTTGGCGAGGTTGCGCGGCTGGTCGACGTCGAGGCCCTTGGCGATGGAGAGTTCCATCGCGAAGATCTGCAGCGGAACGACGGCCAGCAGCGGCTCGAACAGCGCCCCGGCGAGCGGGATCCGCACGACCTCGTCGGCGAACGGCAGCACCGCGACGTCGCCCTGCTCGGCGATCGCGATCACGCGGGCACCGCGGGCGCGGATCTCCTGGATGTTGGAGACGACCTTGGGGTGGAGCGTCGCCGAGCCGCGCGGGCTCGGAACAACGACGAATACGGGCTGGCCCGGCTCGATCAGGGCGATCGGGCCGTGCTTGAGCTCGCCGGCGGCGAATCCCTCCGCGTGGATGTACGCCAGCTCCTTGAGCTTGAGCGCGCCCTCCATCGCGATCGGGAAGCCGACATGGCGGCCGAGGAAGAGCACGGCACGGGTGTCGGCCATCCAGTGCGCGAGCTGGGCGATCGTTGCGCTGGATTCCAGCACCGTCGCGATCTTCGCGGGGATCGCGGTGAGCTCGCCCACCTGCTCGGCCTGCTCTGCCTCGCTCAGCGTGCCGCGCACGCGGGCCAGGTGCAGACCGAAGAGGTACAGGGCCGTGATCTGGGCGACGAAGGCCTTGGTGGATGCCACGGCGACCTCGGGCCCTGCGTGCGTGTACACGACGGCGTCCGATTCGCGCGGAATCGTCGCGCCCTGAGTGTTGCACACCGAGATCACGCGCGCACCGGCTTCGCGGGCGTACTTCACGGCCATCAGCGTGTCCATGGTCTCGCCGGACTGGCTGATCGAGATCACCAGGGTGTCGTCGGAGATCACCGGGTCGCGGTAGCGGAACTCGTGGCTGAGCTCGACGGTGACCGGAACCCGTGCCCACTTCTCGATCGCGTACTGCGCGGTCATGCCGGCGTATGCGGCGGTTCCGCAGGCGATGATCACGATGCGGCGGATGCCGGCGAGCACGTCGTCGCCGAAGGCGGCCAGCTCCGGCACGACGACCGCATCGCCGACGATGCGCCCGCGCAGCGTGTTCGCGACGGCGTCTGGCTGCTCGGCGACCTCCTTGGCCATGAAGCTGGACCAGCCGCCCTTGTCTGCGGCTTCCGCGTCCCACTCGACCTCGAAGGTCTCGACCTCGACCGGGGCGCCGGCGAAGTCGGTGACGACGACGGAGTCGGGGGTGATGGCAACGATCTGGTCCTGGCCGACGGCCATCGCGGTTCGGGTGTACTGCACGAACGCTGCGACGTCGGAGCCGAGGAAGTTCTCGCCGTCGCCGAGGCCGATCACGAGCGGCGAGTTGCGGCGCGCGCCGACGACGAGGTTCGGCTCATCGCGGTGCAGGGCCAGCAGTGTGAAGGCGCCGTCGAGGCGGCTGACGACGTTGCGGAAGGCCGCACGCAGATCTCCGGTTGCCCGGTATTCGCGGCCGAGCAGCACGGCGGCGACCTCGGTGTCCGTCTCGCTGTCGAAGCTGTAGCCCTCGGCGAGGAGCTCGTTCTTGAGCTCGGAGAAGTTCTCGATGATGCCGTTGTGGATCAGTGCGAGTTTGCCGTCGTCACCGAGGTGGGGGTGGGCGTTCACATCGGTCGGACCACCGTGGGTTGCCCAGCGGGTGTGGCCGATGCCGGCGCGGCCGTCAGCAATCGGGGAGGCGGCGAGCTCGTCGGTGAGCTTGACGAGCTTGCCGGACTTCTTGGCCGTGCCGAGGTGCCCGTCGTCGTCGATCACCGCAACGCCGGCCGAGTCGTAGCCGCGGTACTCCAGACGGCGGAGCCCGCCGACGAGTACTTCGAGGCTCTTCTTGTCACCGACATATCCAACAATTCCGCACATAGGGGATGATTTTAGTCGACTAATTCCTGAGAGCTCCGGACGCGGCGGCTCTGGCACGCCGCGTGCCAGTAAACTCGGGGTTTATGGCCGAGCAGCGCAACCAGAATGGCAATGGCCACAACTCTCCGTTCGTCGAGTTGGAGCGCGCCGATTGGGCCGCGCTGGCGTCATCCACCCGCCTGCCGCTGCAGGAGACAGAGCTCGTTCAGCTCCGGGGCCTCGGCGAGCCGCTGAACCTCTCAGAGGTGACCGATGTCTACCTGCCGCTCAGTCGACTGCTCAACCTTTATGTGGCCGGCACCAAGCAGCTGCACCGCGCCACGAGCGACTTCCTCGGCGAGCGTTCGGCGACGACGCCGTTCGTGATCGGTGTCGCCGGCTCCGTGGCCGTCGGAAAGTCGACGATCGCCCGTCTGTTGCGGGAGTTGCTCGCCCGTTGGGAGGACACTCCCCGCGTCGAGCTGGTGACGACCGACGGCTTCCTGCTGCCCAACGCCGAACTCGAGCGCCGCGGCCTGATGGAGCGCAAGGGTTTTCCGGAGTCCTACGACCGCCGTGCGCTGCTCCGCTTCGTCAGCGCCGTGAAGTCGGGGGCGCCTGAGGTGCGCGCGCCGTTCTACTCGCACCTCAGCTACGACATCGTGCCGGACGCCCAGATCACGGTGCGTCAGCCCGACGTGCTGATCGTCGAGGGCCTGAACGTGCTGCAGCCGCCCGCTCCCGGCCACCGCCTCGCCGTGAGCGACCTGTTCGACTTCACCGTCTACGTCGATGCGCGCACCTCCGACATCGCCCGCTGGTACGAGGAACGCTTCCTCAAGCTGCAGCGCGGGGCGTTCAGCAACCCGAAGTCCTACTTCCACCGCTTCGCCTCGCTCTCCGAGGAGCAGGCGCGGGCTCGGGCGCGCGGCATCTGGCAGAGCATCAACGAGCCGAATCTGCTGCAGAATATCCGCCCCACCCGCTCGCGCGCCACCCTCGTGCTCCGCAAGGACTCGGACCACGCCGTCTCCAGCGTGCTTCTCCGCAAGCTCTAATCCGTCGGCAGCGGACCTCGACGCGGCGAACTCGTAGAAATGGCCCGAAACTCAGCGAGTATCGGGCCTTTTCTACGAGTTCGGGCTACAGCGCGAGGCGCTCCCGCACGACGTCGGCGAGCGAGTGCGCGAGCCGGTCTGCGGTCGCCTGGTCGGCGGCCTCCACCATGACGCGCACCATCGGCTCGGTGCCGGACGGCCGCAACAGCACGCGCCCGGTGTCGCCGAGTTCCGCCTCGGCGGCGCGAACGGCATCCGCGATGCCCTCGTCGCCGGCCATGGCCGTGTGGTTGACGCCGCGCACGTTGACGAGAATCTGCGGGTACACCGTCATCACGCTGGCGAGCTCGGCAATCGACTTGCCGGTGCGCGCCATCTCGGCCACCAGGTGCAGGCCGGTCAGCACACCGTCGCCGGTCGTCGCGTACTCCGTCATGATGACGTGGCCGGACTGCTCGCCGCCCAGCGCGAGGCCGTCGGCGTTCAGCTCTTCGAGCACGTAGCGGTCGCCGACCTTCGTCTGGATCATGGTGATGTCGTTGGCCGCCATCGCCTTGCGCAGGCCGAGGTTGCTCATCACCGTCGCGACGAGGGTGTCGTTGGTGAGGTGGCCGCGCTCCTTCATCGCGACGGCCAGGATCGCCATGATCTGGTCGCCGTCGACGACGTTGCCCTCGTGGTCGACCGCGAGGCAGCGGTCGGCGTCGCCGTCGTGCGCGATGCCGACGTCGGCCCCGTGCTCGAGCACGGCCTTGGCCAGCTTGTCGAGGTGGGTCGATCCGACGCCGTCGTTGATGTTCATGCCGTCTGGATCGGCACCGATGAGGGTGATGCGCGCACCGGCGTTGGTGAACACCTCAGGCGAGACGCCGGATGCCGCACCGTGGGCGCAGTCGAGCACGACGTGGATGCCGTCGAGGCGGTTGGGCAGCGTGCCGAGCAGGTGCAGGACGTAGCGGTCCTCTGCGTCCGCGAAACGACGGATGCGGCCGACGTCGCCACCGGTCGGCAGCAGGACCTCTTTGTCGAGGTAGGCCTCGATGCGGTCTTCGACCTCATCGGGAAGCTTGGTGCCGCCGAAGGCAAAGAACTTGATGCCGTTGTCGGGGGCCGGATTGTGCGAAGCCGAGAGCATCACGCCGAAGTCGGCGCCGATGTCGGCGATCAGGAAGGCCGCGGCGGGGGTTGGCAGCACCCCGGCGTCGAGGACATCGACGCCAGAGGAGGCGAGGCCGGCCGAGACGGCGGCGGTGAGGAACTCACCGGAAATGCGCGGGTCGCGCGCAACGACGGCAACCGGTCTGCGACCGGCCGCGCGGCGTTCTTCGGCGCGGCGCCCTTTTGTGAGCACAGCGGCGGCGGCCTGGGCGAGGCCCAGGGCCAGGTCAGCCGTGAGTTCACGGTTGGCCAGGCCCCGGACGCCGTCCGTGCCAAAGAGTCGAGGCAATGCCTGATACTCCGATGAAAGCGCTGGTTAGCGCTTCGAGAACTGCGAGGCCTTGCGGGCCTTCTTGAGACCAGCCTTCTTGCGCTCGATGACGCGAGCGTCACGAGTGAGGAAGCCGGCCTTCTTCAGGATCGCGCGGTTGTTCTCGCGGTCGATCTCGTTGAGCGCACGAGCGATGGCGAGACGCAGTGCGCCTGCCTGACCCGAGGGGCCGCCACCGGTGATCTTGGCGACCACGTCGTAGCTGCCGACGAGGTCGAGCACCTTGAAGGGGTCGGTGATCAGCTGCTGGTGCAGCTTGTTGGGGAAGTACTCGGCGAACTCACGCTTGTTCACGCTGAGCGTGCCCGAGCCGGGAACGAGGCGCACGCGGGCGATGGCCTGCTTGCGACGTCCGACGGCTGCGCCGCCAACGTTCAGCACTGCGCGGGGAGCCTTGGGGGCTGCCTCGGCCGGCGTCTCGGTGGAGTAGCTCTCCGGAGAGTCAATCTGGTCTGCGATCTTAGCCACGATGGTGGTAATCCTTTGTCTTAGAAGTCGAGAAGTCTGGGACCGGGAGGCTCTACTGAGCGACCTGGGTCAGGGTGTACGGCACCGGCTGCTGCGCGGCGTGCGGGTGCTCGGAGCCTGCGTAGACCTTGAGCTTCTTGAGCTGAGCGCGACCGATGGAGTTCTTCGGAAGCATTCCGCGGATGGCCTTCTCGACTGCGCGCTCAGGGTTCTTCTCGAGCAGCTCGGAGTAGCTGACGGCCGTGAGGCCGCCCGGGTAGCCCGAGTGGCGGTAGGCCTTCTTCTGGTCGAGCTTGGAGCCGGTCAGGGCGACCTTGTCGGCGTTGATGATGATGACGAAGTCACCCATGTCCATGTGGGGGGTGAATGTCGCCTTGTTCTTGCCGCGGAGGATTACGGCTGCGTGGCTGGCGAGGCGGCCGAGAACGACGTCAGTTGCGTCAATGATGACCCAACTGCGCGAAACTTCGGAAGCCTTCGGGGTGTAAGTGCGCGTCACTGTAGTGGCTGCTTTCTGTGTCGAACGGAGGTGTTCGTGAATCCCGCTCCGGGCGTGTTCGTATGTGGAACACAAACGATGGAGGGCTCACGTTCGCGGGCTCGGCCAGCAAGCCGAGACACCAAGGATCAATAATAGACGCTCGGCGGCGCGCTGGCAATTCGAGCGGATGCCGGGCGGGCGGCGTCGCCGGCCTAGAGCGCGCGGTGCGCGCGCGTCTCCGCAGCCCGCAACGCGAGGGCGGCGTCATCCGGGTATCCGATCTCGGTGAGCACCAGGCCGCGGGCCGGCATCACCTTGAACGCCGCGGTGCGCTCGCGTGCGTCGCGCAGCTCGATCAGCCGCGCGGGCGTGAGCCGGCCGACGCCGACCGCGACGCAGCCGCCGACGAGGGCACGGACCATGCTGTGGCAGAAGGCATCGGCCTGCAGCGAGGCGATGAGCACCCCCTGCTCGTCCCGCCGCCAGTAGAAGCTCTGCAGCGTGCGGATCGTCGTTGCGCGTGGCTTCGGCTTGCAGTAGGCGGCGAAGTCGTGCAGCCCGCACAGCTCCTGGGCGACCTCGTCCATCGGCTCAAGCCAGTGCCGGCTGGGGAGCCAGGTGGTGCGAAACCGCTGCAGCGGGTCGCGCTCGGACTCCGCGTCGGCGATGCGGTACTCGTAGCGGCGCCAGAGCGCGCCGAATCGCGCATCGAAGCCGGGCGGGGCGAGCCGCGCCGCCCGGATGACGATGTCGCCCTTCTGGCTCAGGATGCCGTTCAGGCGCCGTGCCAGCGCGATCGCGGCGTCGCTGTCCGCCGCACGGGCGTTGCGCCCCCTGGCCGGGCTCAGCACGCTGGCCGCCTGCGCCTCCGTGAGGTCGACGTGCGCGACCTGTCCGGTCGCGTGCACACCGGCGTCGGTGCGGCCGGCGACGACGAGTCGGGGTGTCGGCGGGTTGCGGCGCAGGATCGACCCGAGCGCCGCCTCGATCTCGCCCTGGACGGTGCGCAGCACCGGCTGGACCGCCCAGCCGCTGAAGTTCGTGCCGTCGTAGGCGATGTCCAGCCGGAGTCGGACGCTGCCTGGGGCCAGTCGCGTCACCGCATCGTCGTCGATCGGGTCTGGCTCGGGGGCTGCGTACTGCTCAGTCACGGCATCCAGTCTAGGAGAGCCGGCAGGCCGGATTTCGTGACGCGGCCCACCGTCTGAGGGGAACGACGAAGGGCCCCGAACTCGCGTTCGGGGCCCTTCGGGTGAAGCGGGGTATGGCAGGCGCCTTATTCGGCGGCCTTCTCCTCGGCCGGAGCCTCGGTTGCCTCGGCCTCGACGACCTCGACGGTCTCCTCAGCCTCGACGACCTCGGCCGGAGCCTCAGCAGCAGGAGCCGCGGCAGCCGCTGCAGCAGCGGCCTTCTTGGCGGACTTCGGCTTGGCGACGACGGGCTCGAGGACGAGCTCGATCTGGACCATGGGGGCGTTGTCACCCTTGCGGAAGCCGAGCTTGGTGATGCGCGTGTAGCCACCTTCGCGCTCTGCAACCTGCGGAGCGATCACGGTGAAGAGCTCGTGCACGACGGTCTTGTCACCGATCGACGCGAGGACGCGGCGGCGGGCGTGCAGGTCGCCACGCTTCGCGAAGGTGACGAAGCGCTCGGCCACGGGCTGCAGGCGCTTGGCCTTGGTCTCCGTGGTCTTGATCGACTTGTGCGTGAACAGGGCGGCAGCCAGGTTGGCGAGCATGAGGCGCTCGTGTGCCGGACCGCCTCCGAGGCGGGGGCCCTTAGTAGGCTTAGGCATTTTTTATGTCTCCAGTATCAAATGTGGTGGGAAGCTCTGCGACGAGCCACGGGTAGCGCGGAAGCGCTAGTTGGTCTCGTCTTCGAAGCCGCTGTAGAAGTGAGCGCCGTCGAATCCAGGAACGGAGTCCTTGAGCGACAGGCCGAGCTCTACGAGCTTGTCCTTGACCTCATCCACCGACTTCTGTCCGAAGTTGCGGATGTTCATGAGCTGGGTCTCCGAGAGGGCGACCAGTTCGCTCACGTTGTTGATGCCTTCGCGCTTGAGGCAGTTGTACGAGCGCACCGAGAGGTCGAGGTCTTCGATCGGGATCGACAGCTCGCTCGAGAGCACGGCGTCGACGGGAGCCGGGCCGATCTCGATGCCCTCTGCGGCGGTGTTCAGCTCGCGAGCGAGGCCGAACAGCTCGGTCAGCGTACGACCAGCGGATGCGATTGCATCGCGCGGGCTGATGGCCGACTTGGTCTCGACGTCGACCACGAGGCGGTCGAAGTCGGTGCGCTCACCGGCACGAGTTGCCTCGACGCGGTAGGTCACCTTGAGAACGGGCGAGTAGATCGAGTCGACCGGAATCTGGCCGGCCTCGGAGTACTCGTTGCGGTTCTGCGTGGCGGACACGTAGCCGCGGCCGCGCTCGATGGTGAGCTCGAGCTCGAACTTGGCGGTGTCGTTGAGCGTCGCGATGACGAGCTCGGGGTTGTGCACCTCGACACCGGCCGGAGCCGAGATGTCGGCGGCGGTGACCTCACCGGCGCCCTGCTTGCGCAGGTAGGCGGTGATGGGCTCGTCGTGCTCGCTGGAGACAACGAGGCCCTTGATGTTCAAGATGATCTCGGTGACGTCTTCCTTCACACCGGGAACGGTGCTGAATTCGTGGAGAACGCCATCAATGCGGATGCTGGTGACAGCAGCGCCGGGGATCGAGGAAAGCAGGGTGCGGCGAAGCGAGTTGCCGAGGGTGTAACCGAAGCCGGGCTCGAGGGGCTCGATGACGAACCGCGAGCGGAATTCGGAAATGTTCTCTTCGGTGAGCGTTGGACGCTGTGCAATAAGCACTATTGATTCCTTTCGGCTAAGTGTCCGCTATATGACACTTGCGTTGTCGACCGGGTAGCTGGCCCGGCGTTGTTGAATTGTGTAAGGAACTTTCCACGGCCCGAGCCTGCCGGGCTCCCCGGAGGGGGCCAGGCAGGCTCAGACTGCAGCGAAGAGTGCTTTAAACGCGGCGACGCTTGGGCGGGCGGCATCCGTTGTGCGCCTGCGGCGTCACATCGTTGATGGAGCCAACCTCGAGGCCTGCGGCCTGAAGCGAACGAATCGCCGTCTCGCGACCCGAACCCGGGCCCTTGACGAAGACGTCAACCTTCTTCATGCCGTGCTCCTGCGCCTGACGCGCAGCCGACTCGGCGGCGAGCTGAGCGGCGAAGGGGGTCGACTTACGCGAACCCTTGAAGCCGACGGCTCCCGACGAAGCCCAGCTGATAACAGCTCCGCTGGGGTCGGTGATCGAAACGATCGTGTTGTTGAACGTGCTCTTGATGTGGGCCTGGCCCACAGCAATGTTCTTCTTTTCTTTCTTACGCGGCTTCCGTGCGGCCGACTTTGGTGCTGCCATGATTTCTCCTGAATCCTAGAGGCGAGGTTCGCTGGCCGAGGCCTAGCGAGCCTTCTTCTTGCCGGCGACGGTGCGCTTCGGGCCCTTGCGGGTACGAGCGTTGGTCTTGGTGCGCTGTCCGCGCACGGGCAGGCCGCGACGGTGGCGGATGCCCTCGTAGGATCCGATCTCAACCTTGCGGCGGATGTCGGCGGCGACCTCGCGGCGAAGGTCACCTTCTACCTTGAAGTTGCCTTCGATGTAGTCACGAAGTGCGACGAGCTGGTCGTCGCTGAGGTCCTTGACGCGGATGTTTCCGTCGATCTCGGTGTCAGCGAGGGTCTTGAGCGCGCTTGTGCGCCCAACACCGTAAATGTAGGTCAGTGCGATCTCCACGCGCTTTTCGCGCGGGATGTCTACGCCTGCGAGACGTGCCATGGTGGCTGCTCCTTGAGGTGAGTGGAGGTGTGGTGCATTCTCGGTGCCACGGCCTCCAACCGTGGGTGTCCGCCTCGCGTCAGACGCTCAGCTTCTTGAGAATGCGATTTCGGTGTTGAATTGTGTATCTGCCCCGTGAAGGAGAAGAGACTAGCCCTGACGCTGCTTGTGGCGCGGGTTGCTCTTGCAGATGACCATGACGCGGCCGTTGCGGCGAATCACCTTGCAGTGCTCGCAGATCGGCTTGACGCTGGGGTTGACCTTCATTGTGGTTCCTTGTTTTTCGCTGTCTTCGTACTCGCGGGATGCCGCGAGCCGTTACTTAACAGCAGCCCGTTACTTGTAGCGGTAAACGATCCGACCACGGGTCAGGTCGTAGGGGCTCAGCTCCACAATCACGCGGTCCTCTGGGAGGATGCGGATGTAGTGCTGACGCATCTTGCCCGAGATGTGAGCAAGAACCTTGTGTCCGTTGGTGAGCTCTACGCGAAACATCGCGTTGGGCAGAGCTTCTACCACCGAGCCCTCGATTTCGATGACGCCGTCTTTTTTGGCCATAGCCTCTTCGTCGCTAATAAGTAATTGGATGCTGATCGTGCGTTATTCGGTGTTTTCATCCGAACGGGAACCGCCGAATGAGGCACGCTGAACGTGCATAAAACACCAAGGGTCAATCTTATGGGATGAACCCGGGATTTGCCAAGTCAGGCTGTATTATCCGTCGCCGTCTCGTGCTGCGATGCCGGCGGCGAAGGCCCTGACCGCGGAGTGCGCCTCCGCGGCTCCCACCGCAGCAAGCGCGAGATCCGCCATCGCGGCCGCCTGGGCGGCGTCGAAGCGGAGCAGTGACGCGCGCACATCGGCGATGGCCGCCGATGACATCGACAGGCTCGTCGCTCCGAGCCCGACGAGCACGACGGCCAACAGCGGGTCGGCTGCGGCCTCGCCGCAGATGCCGACGGGCTTGCCGAGGCCCCTGCCCGCGGCGCCGACCTCGGCGATCAGCCGGAGCACGGCCGGGTTCCACGGGCTCTGCAGGGCGGCGACGCTGCCGAGCAGGCGGTCGGCAGCGAGGGTGTACTGGGTGAGGTCGTTGGTGCCGATCGACGCGAAGTCGGTCGCCTGCAGCATCCGGTCGGCGAGCAGGGCCGCCGACGGCACCTCGATCATGACACCCGGTGTGCGGATGCCGAGCTCGCGGGCGAGCGCGGTGAAGTACTCGGCCTCCTCGACCGTGGCGACCATCGGCGCCATCACCCACAGCTCGGCGTTCGTCTCAGCGTCGGCGGCTGCGAGGGCCGTGAGCTGATCGCGCAGGATCTGTTCGTGCGCGCGGAGCGCACGGATGCCGCGCAGACCGAGTGCGGGATTGTCTTCGTGACCTGTGTCATCGTGCAGGAAGGCGAGCGGCTTGTCTGCGCCGGCATCGAGCACCCGCACGACCACCTTCTTGCCGTCGAAGGCCTGCAGCAGTCTGCCGTACTCGAGCTGCTGCTCCGCGACGGTCGGAGCGCTCGTGGCCTCGAGGAACAGGAACTCGGTGCGGAACAGGCCGACGCCCTCGGCGCCGGCGGCCACCGCACCGGCAGCCGCGTCAGCGGACCCGAGGTTCGCGAGCAACGGGACGGCCGTGCCGTCGGCCAGCCTCCCTGGCGTGAGCGGCGCAGCACGGCGGGCGTCGCGCTCGGCGCGCCTGGCCTCGGCTTCCGCGCGTTCCGCAGCCGTCGGCGCGAGCACGAGCACATCGTTCTCCGCGTCGACGATGACCTCGTCATCGTCGCTCAGCGCGCTCGCCCCCTCGGCCGCGACGACGGCGACGATGGCCTTGTCCCGTGCGAGGATCGCCGTGTGCGAGGTCGGGCCGCCTCCGATGGTCACGAGCGCGAGCACCTGATCGAGATCGAGCGTCGCGGTGTCGGCAGGAGCCAGGTCGCGCGCGACGAGCACGAAGGGGTGGCCGGGGTGCGGAACACCGGGGGCCTGCACGCCGAGGACCTCGGCGACGACCCGCTGCGACACGTCGTCGACGTCAACGGCGCGCTCGGCCATGTAGCCGCCGAGGGCAACGAGCTGCGCACGGTAGGCGGCATAGGCCTCGTGAACGGCCCGATCGGCTGTCTTGCCCGAGGCGATCCGCGCGTCAACGTCGCCCTCAAGCATGGGGTCTTCCGCGAACATCGCCTGTGCCTCGAGCACCTCGGATGCCGCGCCGCCCGCGAGCCCGCCGCGGCGGCGAAGCTCCGCGGCCACGGCACGCAGCGCGCGCTGTGCACGCTGCCGCTCGGCGTCCGCACCGATGGTGCTCGGGACATCTGCGGGATCAGGCAGTGGATCCGGCATCCGCACCACGGGGCCGATGGCGATTCCGGTGCCGATCCCGGTTCCGCTCACACGCATGAGCGCACTCCCCCGACTCGGACTCCGCTGTGTGCACACATCACGAGTGACCTCCAGTGCTGGGCTGCCGTCGACAACACCCTAGCCGCTGAACTCAGGGAATGGGAACGGGGGTGACGCCGAGCGGAGCCAGCTGCGCCGCTCCGCCGTCGACCGCGGTGAGCACCCAGATGCCACCACTGTGCACGGCAACGCTGTGCTCCCAGTGCGCCGCGTCGCCGCCGTCCTCCGTCGTGACAGTCCACTCGTCATCCTGCGTGAAGGTGTCGATGTCCCCCGCGACGACCATCGGCTCGATGGCGACGACCAGGCCGGCCTTGACCTCGGGGCCCTTCTGCCGGACGCGGTAGTTGAACACGGGCGGCTCCTCGTGCATGCTGCGCCCGATGCCGTGGCCGATGTAGTCGGTGAGGATCCCGTACGGCTCGTCGGAGCCCGGTGCCGGGTTGGCCTCGACATAACCCTGAACGGAGTCGCCGACCTCGTTGAGGTGGCGGGCACGTGCGAGCCGCGCGATGCCGTGCCAGAGCGACTGCTCCGTGACGTCGCTGAGGTGCTGCCGGGCCGCGACGAGCTCGGGGCGCGCTGGATCGGGGACGACCACCGTGAACGCGGAGTCACCGCTCCACCCGGCGACGTCGGCTCCGCCGTCGACGGAGACGATGTCACCGGGTTCGAGCGGGCGGGTGCTCGGGATTCCGTGCACGACATCGGCGTTCACCGAGATGCACAGGGTGTGGCGGTAGCCGGGGACGAGCTTGAAGTTCGAGACACCGCCGGCCGCGATGATCGCGGCCTCGGCGATGCCGTCGAGCTCCAGCGGCGTGATGCCGGGCCGGATGTTGCTGCGGACGGCCGCCAGGCCGGCCGCGGTCACGAGACCGGGCGCGACCATCTGCCGGAGTTCGGCAGCCGACTTGTAGATCGACGTGCGGCGAAAGCCCATCGAGCGGCCTAGGACGCGGCGGCGACGTCGGAGTCGGCGACGCCGATTCCCGCGGCCTGCAGCGCTGCGCTGATGCGGTCGCCGACTTCATCGACGTTGCCGAGGCCGTCGACGTCGATCAGCAGGCCACGCTCACGGAAGACCTCAACCAGCGGAGCGGTCTCGCGGGCGTACACCTCCTGGCGGTGCCGGATGGCTTCCTCGGTGTCGTCTGCACGACCCTGCTCGAGCGCGCGCTTGGAGAGACGCGCGATGATCTCCTCCTGGTCGGCGACGAGGCGGATCACGGCCTCGAGAGGCTGACCCTTCTTCTCGAGGAGCCCGTCCAGGTAGTGCACCTGGTCGATCGTGCGCGGGTAGCCGTCGAGCAGGAAGCCGTTGGCGGCATCCTCCTCCTCGAGCCGGGCGGTCACGATCTCGTTCGTGAGCGAGTCGGGGACGTAGTCACCGGCATCGACGATCGCCTTGACGCGGAGACCGAGCTCCGTGCCGTTCTTGATGTGGAAGCGGAAGATGTCCCCGGTCGACACGTCGGGGATACCGAACGTCTCGCCGATGCGCTTCGCCTGAGTTCCTTTGCCCGCGCCGGGAGGACCGACGATCAGGAGGCGTGCGCCTCGGGCGATGTTGCGTTCTGCGGCGGTTTTGCTCATCGCAGCAACCCTTCGTAGTGACGCTGCTGCAGCTGCGAGTCGATCTGCTTGACCGTCTCGAGACCAACACCAACGATGATCAAGATGGAGGCGCCGCCGAACGGGAAGTTCTGGTCGGCACCGACCGCAGAGAACGCGACCAGCGGCAACAGGGCGATGATACCCAGGTAGAGCGAGCCGGGAAGCGTGATGCGGGTGAGCACATAGTCGAGGTACTCGGCGGTGGGTCGACCGGCACGGATGCCGGGGATGAAGCCACCGTACTTCTTCATGTTGTCGGCGACCTCTTCGGGGTTGAAGGTGATCGCGACATAGAAGTAAGTGAATCCGACGATGAGCAGGAAGTACAGGAGCATGTACAGCGGCTGCCCGCCGCCGGTGAGGTTCGCGGTCACCCACAGCACCCAGGCCTGCGGCTCTTCGCCGGGGGCCGGCTGGTTGAACTGGGCGATCAGCGCGGGCAGGTAGAGCAGCGACGACGCGAAGATCACGGGGATGACGCCGGCCATGTTGACCTTGATCGGGATGTACGTGTTGTTTCCGCCGTAGGTGCGGCGGCCGACCATGCGCTTCGCGTACTGCACCGGGATTCTGCGCTGCGATTGCTCGACGAACACGACGGCTGCGACGACGACGAGGCCGACGGCGATCACGATGGCGAGCGTGTCCCAGCCCTTGGCCGACGCGATACGTCCGAGGGATGCCGGGAACTGTGCGGCGATCGAGGTGAAGATCAGCAGCGACATACCGTTGCCGACGCCGCGCTCGGTGATGAGCTCGCCCATCCACATGATGACACCGGTACCGGCGGTCATCGTGAGCACCATCAGCATGATTGCGTACCAGGCGTCGTTCGTCAGCAGCTGCGTGCAGGCGGCGTTGCCTGAGCTGCCGAAGAGAGCACCGCTGCGGGCAACGGTGATCAGCGTGGTGGACTGCAGGACCGCGAGGGCGATCGTGAGGTAGCGGGTGTACTGCGTCAGCGTTGACTGACCCGCCTGACCCTCCTTGTAGAGGGTCTCAAAGTGAGGGATGACCACGCGCAGCAGCTGCACGATGATCGAGGCCGTGATGTACGGCATGATGCCCAGTGCGAAGATGGAGAGCTGGAGGAGGGCTCCACCGCTGAACAGGTTGACGAGCTCGTAGAGGCCCGAGGTGTCGGAGTTGGCTGCCAGACACTGCTGCACGCTGTTGAAATCGACAAACGGGGCGGGGATGAACGAGCCCAGTCTGAAGAGGGCAACCATGCCCAAAGTGAAGCCGATCTTCTTCCGAAGGTCGGGCGTGCGGAAAATCCGCGCGATCGCGCTAAACACAAGGCCTCCTGTAATTCCGTGAAGAATCAGTCACTGCTCTCACACCCACTGTGTGAATCGAGCCTGCCGGGCCCCCACGAATACTACGCGAGGTCCCGACAGGCTCGTTACAACTACTGGTGTACTAGTTGATTGATCCGCCAGCGGCGACAATCTTAGCCTCGGCGGAGCCGGAGACCTTGTCGACCGTTACGTTCAGTTTAACTGCAATGTCGCCATCGCCGAGAACCTTGACCTTTTCGTTGTTGCGCACCGCACCCTTGGCGACGAGGTCGCTGATGGTGACGTCTCCACCGGTGGGGTAGAGCTCGGCGAGCTTGTCCAGGTTCACGACCTGGTACTCAACGCGGAACGGGTTCTTGAAGCCGCGGAGCTTCGGGGTGCGCATGTGCAGCGGCATCTGCCCACCCTCGAAGCCGATGCGGACCTGGTAGCGCGCCTTGGTTCCCTTGGTACCACGGCCAGCCGTCTTACCCTTGGAGCCTTCACCGCGGCCAACACGGGTGCGGTCCTTCTTCGCGCCGGGAGCCGGGCGGAGGTGGTGCACCTTGAGGACCTGCTCGCGTGCCTCGCCAGCCTCGGCCTTGACGGCCTTGGCCTTTGCGGGCGCCTTCTCGGCTGCAGCCTTGGCCGGAGCCTTGGTTGCTGCCTTAGCCGCGGTTGCCTTCTTAGGGGCAGCCTTGACGGCTTCCTTCTCTGCTGTTTCCTTGGCTTCAGCCATTAGTCAATCTCCTCGACCTTGACAAGGTGAGCGACAGTGTTGACGTAGCCGCGGTTCTGCGGGGTGTCTTCACGAACGACAACGTCACCGATGCGCTTGAGTCCCAGGCTGCGAAGCGTGTCGCGCTGGTTCTGCTTCTCACTAACTTTGGACTTGATCTGCGTAACCTTGAGCTGCGCGGCCATTAGGCACCTGCCTTCGCTGCTGCGGCAGCCTCGGCTGCCTGAGCCTCGGCACGCAGCAGACGGGCCGGAGCGACCTCGTCGTAGGCGAGCCCACGGCGAGCGGCAACGGCGCGAGGTTCCTCGAGCTGCTGCAGGGCTGCGACGGTTGCGTGCACGATGTTGATCGTGTTCGACGAACCGAGCGACTTGCTCAGCACGTCGTGGATGCCTGCACACTCGAGCACGGCGCGAACCGGGCCACCGGCGATAACACCGGTACCGGCAGCGGCCGGACGAAGCAGAACGACACCGGCTGCGGCCTCACCCTGCACGGGGTGCGGGATGGTGCTGCCGACGCGGGGGACGCGGAAGAAGTTCTTCTTGGCCTCTTCGACGCCCTTGGAGATAGCGGTCGGCACCTCGCGGGCCTTGCCATATCCAACACCGACGAGTCCGTTGCCGTCGCCGACGACGACGAGAGCGGTGAAGCTGAAGCGACGACCACCCTTGACGACCTTCGACACGCGGTTGATGGTGACAACGCGCTCCAGGAACTGGCTCTTCTCGGCGTCGCGGGCTCCACGCTCGCGGTTGGGGTTGCGCTCACGGCCGCCACGACGAGCTTCACGCTCGTTCTGTGCGGGTGCCGTCGATGCAGCGGTCTCCACCGGTGCCTCTACAACAGCCACCTCTTGCTCCTTAGTAATCTCGCTCACAGCTTGAGCCCTGCCTCTCGCGCTCCATCAGCGACAGCGGCTACGCGACCCGCGTACTTGCTGCCACCACGGTCAAAAACGACGGCGTCGATGCCAGCAGCCTGTGCACGCTCGGCGACGAGTGCGCCGATCTTGCGTGCCTTGGCCGTCTTGTCACCGTCGAAGGTACGCAGGTCTGCTTCCATGGTGGAAGCGGAAGCCAGCGTGTGGCCCTTGCTGTCGTCCACAACCTGTACGAATACGTGGCGTGCTGAACGGTTGACGATGAGGCGCGGACGAACCGCGGTGCCCTCGATCTTCTTGCGAAGTCGGGTGTGGCGACGGGTGCGCGCAGCCGACTTGCTCTTTCCTCTGGTTCCGAGACCCATGGTTACTTACCAGCCTTTCCGGCCTTACGACGGACAACCTCGCCGGCGTAGCGGATGCCCTTGCCCTTGTAGGGCTCCGGCTTCTTGATCTTGCGGATGTTGGCGGCAACCTCACCGACGGCCTGCTTGTCGATGCCTGCAACGGTGAGCTTGGTGTTGCCCTCGACCGTGAAGGTGATGCCCTCAGGAGCATCGACGGTGACGGGGTGCGAGAAGCCGAGGGCGAACTCGAGCGAGTTGCCCTTCTGCGCGACGCGGTAACCGGTACCGACGATCTCGAGGCCCTTGGAGTAACCCTCGGTGACGCCGATGATCTGGTTGGCGATCAGCGTACGGGTGAGGCCGTGCAGCGAACGCGATGCGCGCTCGTCGTCCGGACGGGTGACGAGAACCTGGTTCTCTTCGACCGTGGCCGTGATCGGGCTGGCGATGACGAGCGCGAGCTCGCCCTTCGGGCCCTTGACGGCAACATTCTGACCCGAGATCGTCACAGTGACGCCTGCGGGGATGTCAATGGGGAGTCGACCAATACGTGACATAGGTGATTACCACACGTAGGCGAGGACTTCCCCACCTACGCCCTTCTTCTCGGCCTGGCGGTCGGTGAGCAGACCGCTGGAGGTGGACAGAATGGCAACACCGAGGCCACCGAGGACGGTGGGGATTTCGGTCGACTTTGCGTAAACGCGAAGGCCGGGCTTCGAAACGCGCTTGATGCCAACGATCGAACGCTCGCGGTTGGGGCCGAACTTGAGGCTGAGCGTGAGGGTCTGGCCGACCTTCGCGTCGGTGACCTCGAAGCCGGCGATGTAACCCTCACGCTTGAGGATCTCGGCAATGTGCGACTTGAGCTTGCTGTGCGGCATGGCCACGGTGTCGTGGTACGCAGAGTTAGCGTTGCGCAGTCTGGTCAGCATATCTGCGACCGGATCTGTCATCGTCATAGGATGCATTTCCTTCGTTCACCAGGTTTCGACGCCCTTTACAAGAGTGCCGACCTGTGGTGCGAGAGCACGCGCGGATGCGTGTGCCCGGTAATCGGTTGGCCCGCTGCAAGCGCAACGAGCCAACCGATTGATACTACTAGGAGTTTTCGGCCGTCTTGAACGGGAAGCCGAGCGCCTTGAGCAGCGCGCGACCCTGTTCGTCGTTCTTGGCAGTCGTCACAACAGTGATGTCCATGCCGCGAACGCGGTCGATCTTGTCCTGGTCGATCTCGTGGAACATAACCTGCTCGGTCAGACCGAAGGTGTAGTTGCCATTGCCATCGAACTGCTTGTCCGACAGGCCGCGGAAGTCGCGGATGCGGGGCAGAGCCAGCGAAAGCGTGCGGTCGAGGAACTCCCACATACGGTCGCCACGGAGCGTGACGTGGGCGCCGATGGGCTGACCCTCGCGCAGCTTGAACTGAGCAATCGACTTGCGAGCCTTGGTGACCTGCGGCTTCTGACCGGTGATCTTGGTCAGGTCTGCAACAGCGCCGTCGATGATCTTGCCATCGCGGGCCGCCTCACCGACACCCATGTTCACAACGATCTTGACGAGACCCGGAATCTGGTGCACGTTCGTCAGGCCGAGGTCGGCCTTCAGCTGTGCAGAGAGTTCACCCTGGTACTTCGCCTTGAGACGCGGCTGGATTTTGCCAGTAGCGATGTCAGTCATTAGAGGTCCTTACCTGACTTCTTTGCGTAACGAACGCGGACCGTCTTGGTGACGCCGTCCTTCGTTACCTCTTCGTTGCGGAAGCCAACACGCGTGGGCTTCTTGGTCTCCGGGTCAACCAAAGCGACGTTCGACACGTGAATCGGTGCCTCGTGCTGCTCGATGCCGCCGGTCTTGGTGCCGCCCTGAGTCTGGCCGACGCGAACGTGCTTGGTGGCAAAGTTGACACCCTCCACGATCACGCGGTTCTTCTCAACGAGAACCTGAAGGACCTTGCCCTGCTTGCCGCGGTCGCCGCCCTTTTCCTGACGACGGCCGGTGATGACCTGAACCAGGTCACCCTTCTTGATGTTCGCCATGATTTAGATAACCTCCGGTGCCAGCGAGATGATCTTCATGAACTTCTTGTCACGAAGTTCACGGCCGACCGGTCCGAAGATACGGGTACCGCGGGGGTCACCGTCGTTCTTCAGGATCACAGCGGCGTTCTCATCGAACTTGATGTACGAACCGTCGGGACGACGGGTCTGCTTCTTGACGCGAACGACGACAGCCTTGACGACGTCGCCCTTCTTGACGTTGCCGCCAGGAATTGCGTCCTTGACGGTGGCGACGATGACGTCACCGATGCCGGCGTAACGACGGCCGGAGCCGCCGAGAACGCGAATGGTGAGCAGCTCTTTGGCGCCGGTGTTGTCGGCGACCTTGAGCCGTGATTCTTGCTGAAGCACTTCTAACTCCTTCTACGAAGCAAGCCCGGGGGCTTACTTGGCCTTCTCGAGGATCTCGACCAGGCGCCAGCGCTTGGAAGCGCTGAGGGGGCGGGTCTCGCTGATGACAACGAGGTCGCCGATGCCTGCGGCGTTGAGCTCGTCGTGAGCCTTCACCTTGGAGGTACGACGGATGACCTTGCCGTACAGAGGGTGCTTCACGCGGTCCTCGACCTCAACGACGATGGTCTTTTCCATCTTGTCGCTGGTGACGTAGCCACGACGGGTCTTGCGGTAGCCGCGGACGAGTTCAGCCGTCTCGGCGACCTCGGCTGCAGCAGCCTTCTTGGTCTCAGCCATGACTAGGCCTCCTTCGTCTCTTCAGCCGAAGGAGCCTCAGCGGCGTCCTTCTTGGCCTTCGTCTTCTTCTCAGCCTTGGCGGGAACCTCGACCGGTGCGGGCGTGGCACGAATGCCCAGCTCGCGCTCACGGAGAACCGTGTAGATACGAGCGATGTCGCGCTTGACCGCACGCAGGCGGCCGTGGCTCTCGAGCTGACCGGTGGCCGACTGGAAGCGCAGGTTGAACAGCTCCTCCTTGGCCTTCTTCAGCTCGTCGACGAGACGCTCGTCTTCAAATGTGTCGAGCTCGACGGCTGCGAGCTCCTTGGTACCGATCGCCATTATGCGTCACCCTCTTCGCGCTTGATGATTCGTGCCTTGAGGGGCAGCTTGTGGATTGCACGGGTAAGTGCCTCGCGGGCCAGCGTCTCGGGGACACCGGCAACCTCGAAGAGCACGCGACCCGGCTTGACGTTTGCTACCCACCACTCGACGGAACCCTTACCGGAACCCATGCGGGTTTCGGCAGGCTTCTTGGTCAGCGGACGGTCAGGGTAGATGTTGATCCACACCTTTCCGCCACGCTTGATGTGACGCGTCATGGCGATACGAGCGGACTCGATCTGACGGTTGGTCACATAAGCGGGGGTCAGGGCCTGGATACCGAACTCACCGAAGGTGACCTTGGTACCACCAGTTGCCTGGCCGCTACGACCGGGGTGGTGCTGCTTACGGTGCTTGACTTTACGTGGAATCAACATGGTTATGCCTCAACTCCTGCTGCAACCGGTGCCTCGGCGCGCGGGGCACGACGGGGACGGTCGCTACGCTCGGGGCGCGACGACTTCTGGTTCGCCTGCTCGCGAGCGAGTTCCTTGTTGGTGATGTCGCCCTTGTAGATCCAGACCTTCACGCCAATGCGGCCGAAGGTGGTCTTGGCCTCGTAGAAGCCGTAGTCGATGTTCGCGCGGAGGGTGTGCAGCGGCACACGGCCTTCGCGGTAGAACTCCGAACGGCTCATCTCGGCGCCGCCGAGGCGGCCGGAGACCTGGATACGAACACCCTTGACTGCGGGGGTGCGCTGGGCGCCCTGCAGGCCCTTACGCATTGCGCGGCGGAAGGCCACACGTGCGGAGAGCTGCTCGGCAATGCCCTGAGCGACGAGCTGAGCGTCGGCCTCGGGGTTCTTGACCTCGAGGATGTTCAGCTGGATCTGCTTCTTCGTGAGCTTCTCGAGGTCGGCACGGATGCGCTCGGCCTCTGCACCACGACGACCGATCACGATGCCCGGACGGGCGGTGTGAATGTCAACGCGGACACGGTCACGGGTGCGCTCGATCTCGATGCGCGATACGCCGGCACGGTCGAGCGTGGTGCTCAACAGGCGACGGATCTTGACGTCTTCCGCAACGAAGTCGCGGTAGCGCTGACCCGGCTTCGTGCTGTCGGAGAACCAACGCGACACGTGGTCGGTGGTGATTCCCAGACGGAAGCCATACGGGTTTACTTTCTGACCCATTACTTCGTGCCCTCCTCAGGAGTGGTGAGCACAACAGTGATGTGGCTGGTGCGCTTCAGAATCTGGAATGCGCGGCCCTGTGCACGCGGCTGGAAACGCTTGAGGGTTGCACCCTCATCAACGAATGCCTGCGAGATGTACAGGTCCTGCTCGTCCAGGAAAGTGTTCGATGCGTCTGCCTTGACTCGCGCGTTAGCGATTGCCGAGGCAACCAGCTTGTACACGGGCTCGCTCGCACCCTGAGGTGCGAACTTCAGGATTGCCAGAGCTTCCTGTGCCTGCTTGCCGCGGATCAGGTTGACAACGCGACGAGCCTTCTGGGGGGTGACGCGGATGTGTCGCACGCGTGCGATCGACTCCACCATTTCTTCTCCTCCTTCACGTCACCGCGTTAGCGGCGACGGCCCTTCTTGTCGTCCTTCACGTGACCACGGAAGGTGCGGGTGGGCGCGAACTCGCCGAGCTTGTGCCCGACCATGGTTTCGGTGACGAACACCGGAATGTGCTTGCGACCGTCGTGCACTGCGATGGTGTGTCCCAGCATTGCGGGGATGATCATCGAGCGGCGCGACCAGGTCTTGATCACGTTCTTGTTGTTGGCTTCGTTCGCCGTGATCACCTTGCGGAGCAGGTGGTCATCAACGAAGGGGCCCTTCTTAAGACTGCGTGGCATCTTCTACAACTCCTACTTACGCTTCTTGCCGACGTTGCGTCGACGAACAATGAGCTGGTCGCTGGGAAGGTTGCGCTTACGCGTACGGCCTTCCTTCTGACCCCAGGGGCTGACCGGGTGACGTCCACCGGAGGTCTTACCCTCACCACCACCGTGCGGGTGGTCAACCGGGTTCATGGCGACACCACGCACGGTCGGGCGAACGCCCTTCCAGCGCATGCGGCCGGCCTTACCCCAGTTGATGTTCGACTGCTCGGCGTTGCCGACCTCGCCGATCGTGGCGCGGCAGCGTGCGTCGACGTTGCGGATTTCGCCCGACGGCAGACGAAGCTGCGCGTAGGGGCCGTCCTTGGCGACGAGACGAACCGATGCACCGGCCGAGCGGGCCATCTTGGCGCCGCCACCGGGGCGGAGCTCGATAGCGTGAATCACGGTACCGGTGGGGATGTTCTTCAGCGGCAGGTTGTTGCCGGGCTTGATGTCAGCGCCGGGACCCGACTCGACAATGTCACCCTGCGACAGCTTGTTCGGCGCAATGATGTAGCGCTTGGTGCCGTCGACGTAGTGCAGGAGAGCAATACGTGCAGTGCGGTTGGGGTCGTACTCGATGTGAGCGACCTTCGCGTTGATGCCGTCCTTGTCATTGCGACGGAAGTCGATGACACGGTACTGGCGCTTGTGGCCACCACCGATGTGACGGGTCGTGATGCGTCCCTGGTTGTTACGGCCACCGGTCTTGGGCAGCGGGCGCAGCAGCGACTTCTCGGGGGTCGAGCGGGTGATCTCTGCGAAGTCCGCAACAGAAGATCCGCGACGACCCGGGGTCGTGGGCTTGTACTTACGAATAGCCATGTTTTTCCTCTGCTCCCTAGCCGACAGCCGTGAAGATGTCGATGGAACCGGACTTGAGCGTGACAATGGCACGCTTGGTGTCCTTGCGCTTGCCCATGCCGAACTTGGTGCGGCGGGTCTTGCCCTGACGGTTCAGGGTGTTGATGGACGCGACCTCGACGTTGAAGATCTTCTCGATGGCGAGCTTGATCTCGGTCTTGTTCGAGCGCGGGTCGACGACAAAGGTGTACTTGCCCTGGTCGATCAGGCCGTAGCTCTTCTCGGAAACGACCGGAGCGATGATGATGTCGCGAGGGTCCTTGTTCTGAGTGGCGCTCATGCGGAGACCTCTTCCTTCTTGCTCTTCGAAGCGATGAACGCCTCGAGTGCAGCCTTGGTGAAGACGATGTCGTCAGAGACGAGCACGTCGTAGGCGTTCAGCTGGTCGGCCGGCAGCACGTGCACGGACGGGATGTTGCGCACAGCCTTGGCGCTCTGCTCGTCACCGCGCTCGAGCACGATGAGAACGTGCTTCGAGGTCGAGATGGTCGAGAGGTACGCCAGAGCGGCCTGCGTGTTCGGGGTCTCGCCGAGGACGAGAGTCTCGACAGCGTGCACGCGGCTTCCACGAGCGCGGTCCGAGAGCGAGCCGAGCAGAGCAGCGGCAATCATCTTCTTGGGGGTGCGCTGCTCGTAGTTGCGAGGCGTCGGGCCGTGGACGATGCCACCACCGGTCATGTGAGGTGCACGGATCGAGCCCTGACGAGCGCGACCGGTTCCCTTCTGCTTGAACGGCTTGCGGCCTGCACCAGAAACCTCGCCGCGACCCTTGGTCTTGTGCGTGCCCTGGCGTGCGGCAGCGAGCTGCGCGACAACGACCTGGTGGATGAGCGGAACGTTCGTCGGAACGTCGAAGAGCTCGGCGGGAAGCTCAATCGAGCCTGCCTTCTTGCCCTTCACGTCGAGAACGTCGATGGTGTTGGTAGCTGTAGCCATCTGGTTACGCCCCCTTCACTGCGTTGCGAACGAAAACGAGACGGCCGCGAGCACCGGGAACGGCACCCTTGACCAGCAGGAGGCCCTTCTCGGCGTCAACCGAGTGCACCTTGAGGTTGAGCACGGTCACGCGCTCTCCACCCATACGACCGGCCATGCGCATGCCCTTGAAGACACGGCTCGGGGTCGACGAAGCACCGATGGAACCGGGCTTGCGGTGGTTGCGGTGGGCACCGTGCGAAGCGGAGACACCCTTGAAGTTGTGACGCTTCATGACACCGGCGAAGCCCTTACCCTTCGAGGTACCGACGACGTCGACCAGCTGGCCGGCCTCGAAGACGCCCTCGACGGTGAGCTCCTGGCCCGCGCTGTAGTCAGCGGCATCCGCGGTGCGGACCTCGGTGACGTGACGGCGGGGGGTGACGCCAGCCTTCTCGAAGTGACCCGCGGCAGGCTTGTTCACCTTGCGGGGATCGATCTGACCGGACGCGATCTGGACGGCGAGGTAGCCGTCGGTCTCGACGTTGCGAACCTGGGTGACCACGTTCGGTGCGATTTCGATGACGGTAACGGGAACGAGCTTGTTGTTCTCGTCCCAGACCTGGGTCATGCCGAGCTTCGTGCCGAGCAGTCCCTTGGAGGTCTTCGTATCTGCGTAAGACATCCCGGCCCCCTTAGAGCTTGATCTCGATGTTGACGTCTGCCGGCAGGTCGAGACGCATAAGCGAGTCGACAGCCTTGGGCGTCGGGTCGATGATGTCGATCAGACGCTTGTGGGTGCGCATTTCAAAGTGCTCCCGGCTGTCCTTGTACTTGTGAGGAGAACGGATGACACACACCACGTTCTTCTCGGTCGGAAGCGGTACCGGGCCAACAACGGTGGCACCAGCACGGGTGACCGTGTCAACGATCTTGCGAGCCGAGGTATCGATGACCTCGTGGTCGTAAGACTTAAGTCGAATGCGGATCTTCTGTCCCGCCATGTCTGACTCTCTCTCTGTCAAGGCGTCTTACATCCGGTTGGCTGCATTGGACGCCGTCGTAGTACTTCGTAAGTCGCACCACTATTTATCTGTCAATCGGGCGGTTGCGGCCGAAGCCATTCCCACCCACATCGCTTCCCGCTCAGGCCGAGGCCGTCACAGCACAGAGCGAGGCTCCGTGCACAAGGTGGTGATGAAGTGTGTTCTGCTACCCGCGGCCTAGCCCGATCCTTCGCATCACAGGTGATGACGCGGATGGAACTATGCACTGCCTGGCAGTGATCCCGTCACCGTGCGCAGCACGAACGACAGAAATGTTGAACTGGACAAGTTTGCCACAGAATCGGGGTAAGTGCAACCCGGGCGTGTCGCGCCGGCGTGGCGCCCGCCTCGCCCGTGATTCCGGGCATCCGCGGCGCACGCTCATGCCACCCTCACCCGGCGTTCACAGCCACTCGCGCGCCAGAAACGACACCTCCGCGCCAGGACGCCGTGGCGCGCAGCTGCACTTTCTGCAGCGCACCGGATCCGCTGCGTCCTGGACCAGTGTGCGCGCTGCTGTTGTGCACAGGCTGGGCAGTCCCGATCGCTCTGCACAGATTCGAGGTAACCGAGCTCGGCGGTGGCACGACGACTCACACTGGCGACATGAAGACCGCATTGAGCGCGCAGTCGCTCGACCTCGTCCGCATCGCGCCGGCGCTCCTCCTCGCGGGCGAGCACAATGCACTCGGAGCCGTGCGCGGTCAGCTGGCTCGCGAGGTCGCAGCCGGGAGGCTCATCAGGCTGCGGCGCGGACTCTACGCGTGGCGCACAGCGTGGGATGCGCTCGACGCCACCGAGCGATATCAGGCCATGGTGCTCGGCGTTGCGCGCACGAGTGGGCAGCTCCCTGTGCTCTCGCACGCCTCAGCCGCTGCACTGCACGGACTGCCGGTCGTCGGACGCTGGCCGCAGACCGTGCACCAGCTGATCCGGCCAGAGAGGGGCGGGCGGTCGACGCCAGATCGGATTCGACATGCCGCCGATTTCGATGCTGCAGACATCGTCGAGCGCGACGGATTGGTGCTCACCGGGCTCGCGCGCACGCTGGTCGATCTGGCGCGCAGCGCGTCCGTTTTCACGGCAGTGGCGAGCATCGATGCCGCCATGCATGTTCCCCGTTTCGGTGGACGAGCGGCGATCACGAAGGCGGAACTCGATGAGACCTTCGAACGCATGCTGCCATTTCGGCGGTCAGCTCGTGCGCGTGAACTGCTGGATTTCGGTGACGGCCGCGCTGAGTCGGTCAGTGAATCGAACAGCCGCGTCACCATGGCCCGACTTGGAGTGCCACAACCTGAGCTCCAGCATCGCTGGGTGATCGCCGGCGAGCACTACGACAGCGACTTCTACTGGCCGCATGTCGACGCAATCGGTGAGTCAGACGGTCGGGGCAAGTACGCCGATCCCCGCCTGCTTGGCGAGCGGACACCGAGTGACGTCATCTACGCCGAGAAGCTCCGCGAAGACGCGCTCCGCCGCGAGGCCCGTGCATTCACGCGCTGGGATTACACGATCGGCATGAGCACGTCCGGCCTGGCCGCTCGCCTCTCCCGCATCGGGGTCGTGCCGGTGAACGCACCACGACTGGTCCGGAGCTGACGCCGGAACGGTGGGGGCCGACTCCCGCGCGGCAGAAACGTCACACCCGCGCCAGACGTATCGGCCGCGCTGCGGCCGCTTCTACCGCGCGGGGCGCGGCGCGGTTTCGCGCCGACGGGCGAGGTGCAGCAGCGCGACGCAGCAGAGCATGACCGCTCCCGCAACGAACAGCGGCACTGCGCCGTGGTCGGTGGCGCGGATGATCAGTGCGCCGATCGCCCCGCCTCCGCCCATCGCGACGACCGCGAGCACGCGACGGCGCCATTTGTCGCCCGTGCCGCCGGCGAGGTGGCTGTCGATCGCGAGATTGGCGAGGGTGCTCGTGACGACGATGGTGCTGACATCGGCGATCCCCGTCGCCCGCACGCTGGCGGCCTGCGCACCCATCACGACCGCGAGCACCGCGGTCACCGGCACCATCGTGGCCTCGTCGAGGGTACCGACGGCAATCCAGAAGACGGCCAGTGCGAGGGTCAGCACGGCGCCACCGAGCAGCACGACGAGGTTGGCGGTCGGCAACCGCGAGTCGTGGCTGCGCCGCCGCAGGATGCGGGCGGCTAGGAAGGCGCCGATCAGGAAGCCGAGCAGTGCGATGAGATTGTTCAGCAGCGGGATGCCGCCCTCCCCCGTGAGCGCGAAGCCGATGAAGAGCACGTTGCCGGTCATGTTGCCGGTGAAGACACGGTCGAGCGCGAGGTAGCTGACCGCGTCGACGATGCCCGTCGCCAGGGTGAGAAGCAGCAGGGCGGGCAGGTAGAGCCGGTCCACGCTCCTCTTGTCGAGTGGTGAGCGCACTGCATCCGTCATTCCGACCTCCGCTCACACTGTAGCGAAGCGGCAGGCCCCGACATGGACAACGGGGTCGGGCTGCCGCCCGACCCCGCCTCGCTCGGGCATCCGCCCGAGAAACCTCTACTCGTTGCCGACGGCGCCGTCGGCCGCGTCACGCGCGGTGTCGACGTGCTCGGCGAACTTGTCGCCAGTGACCTTGTTGGCGAGGTCGGCCGCCCCGTCGAGCAGCTGGTCGCTGATGCCTTCAGCGTGCTCGCTCTTCAGGAAATCCTTGGCCTGGTTGGTCAGATCTTCGATACCCATACTTCGCCCCTCTCGTCACTGCGCACGAGCCGAACGGCGCGCACACCCTCATTGTGGGGTCGCGGCGCGGACACGTGCAAGAGCTGTGGCAGATTCCGGCGACAGCGGGCCACAATGAATGATGAGTGAAATCGCACCACAACCAACTCCATCGACACACGCGGGCCCCGGCAGCGTGAGCGCAACCCGCACGGGCGCGCGCAGCTACATCGGCAGGAACGCGCGCGGGAGCGAGGTGCTCATCGGCCCGGCTGAGCTCGCCGGCCACTTCACGCCCGGAGAGCTGTTGAAGCTGGCGCTGGCCGGATGCGCAGGCATGAGCTCCGACCGGGTGACCGCTCGTCGCCTGGGCGATGACTATCAGGCCACGGTGTGGGCCCACGGGGTCTCCGACCCAAATGAGGAGCGGTACCGTGCGATCGACGAGGAGATCCTGCTCGACCTCGACGGCCTCGACGAGGCGGATGTCGCGACGCTGCGCACCATCATCGGCAAGTCGATCGATCGCGCATGCACCGTCGGCCGCAGCGTTGTCGGCAGCATCGACGTCACCACGACCGTGAACGGCGAGTCGGCGCACTGAGGGGTTTCGACAGGCTCAACCAGCGGGCGACAGGCTCAACCAGCGGGTCAGTTAAAGCCTGAAGGGGCCGAGCCATAAGGCTCGACCCCTTCAGAGATCAGTAGTCGAAACTACTTGATGATCTTGGTCACCGTGCCGGCGCCAACGGTGCGGCCACCCTCACGGATAGCGAAGCCGAGGCCCTCTTCCATGGCGATCGGCTGGATCAGCGTGACCGTCATGTCGGTGGTGTCGCCGGGCATGACCATCTCGGTGCCCTCGGGCAGCGTGATGACGCCGGTGACGTCCGTGGTGCGGAAGTAGAACTGCGGACGGTAGTTCGCGTAGAACGGGTTGTGACGGCCACCCTCATCCTTGGACAGGATGTAGGCGGTGCCCTCGAAGTCGGTGTGCGGCGTAACCGAACCCGGCTTGACGATGACCTGGCCGCGCTCGACGTCCTCGCGCTTGGTGCCACGAAGAAGAAGACCACAGTTCTCGCCGGCCCATGCCTCGTCGAGCTGCTTGTGGAACATCTCGATACCAGTGACCGTGGTCTTGACGGTCGGGCGGATGCCGACGATCTCAACCTCGGAGTTGATAGCGAGCGTGCCACGCTCGGCGCGGCCGGTGACGACCGTTCCACGACCGGTGATCGTGAAGACGTCCTCAACGGGCATGAGGAACGGCTTGTCGCGGTCACGGACGGGGTCCGGGATGTGCTCGTCGGCAGCGGTCATGAGCTCAACGATGGAGTCAACCCACTTCTCGTCGCCCTCGAGAGCCTTGAGGCCCGAGACGCGAACGACGGGAGCCTCGTCGCCATCGAAGCCCTGGCTGGAGAGGAGCTCGCGAACCTCGAGCTCAACGAGCTCAAGGATCTCTTCGTCGTCAACCATGTCGGACTTGTTCAGCGCGACCATCAGGTACGGCACGCCGACCTGCTTGGCGAGAAGAACGTGCTCACGGGTCTGAGCCATCGGGCCGTCGGTAGCGGCAACCACGAGGATCGCGCCGTCCATCTGGGCAGCACCGGTGATCATGTTCTTGATGTAGTCAGCGTGACCCGGGGCGTCAACGTGCGCGTAGTGGCGCTTCGGGGTCTCGTACTCAACGTGCGAGATGTTGATCGTGATGCCGCGCTGGCGCTCCTCGGGAGCGGAGTCGATCGACGCGAAGTCGCGCTGAACGTTGGTTGCGGACGGGAACTTGTCCGCCAGAACCTTCGAGATCGCTGCGGTGAGCGTGGTCTTGCCGTGGTCGACGTGACCGATCGTTCCGATGTTGACGTGCGGCTTGGTCCGCTCGAACTTGGCCTTAGCCACTGGGGTCCTCCTCAGGACTTGAGTAGAAGCCCCGGTCGCTGGATTGCGACCGGTTCTCTACGGTGATTGTTTTGTTATGTTACGCGAACCGGGCGGCTCGCACTAACAGGGGCTATTCGCCCTTGTTCTTTGCCACGATCTCGTCGGCAACAGCCTTCGGGACCTCGGCGTAGCTCTCGAAGGTCATCGAGTACACGGCGCGACCAGAGGTCTTCGACCGCAGGTCACCGATGTAACCGAACATCTCCGAAAGCGGAACATTGGCGCGAATAACCTTCACACCGCTTGCGTCCTCCATGGACTGGATCTGACCGCGACGCGAGTTCAGGTCGCCGATGACATCACCCATGTATTCCTCAGGGGTGCGCACCTCGACGGCCATGAGCGGCTCGAGCAGAACCGGGCTTGCCTTCCGAGCGGCTTCCTTGAAGCCCATCGAGCCGGCAATCTTGAACGCCATCTCCGAGGAGTCGACGTCGTGGGCAGCGCCATCAAGCAGAATCGCCTTGACGCCGACCAACGGGTACCCAGCGAGGATGCCGTACTGCATGGCGTCCTTGAAGCCCGCATCAACCGAGGGGATGTACTCGCGAGGGATGCGGCCACCGGTGACCTTGTTGTCGAACTCGTAGATCTTGTCGGCCGTGACCTCCATCGGCTCGAGGCCGAACTGGATCTTGGCGAACTGACCCGAGCCACCGGTCTGCTTCTTGTGGGTGTAGTCGTGCTTCTCGACAGCCCGCTTGATGGTCTCGCGGTAAGCAACCTGCGGCTTGCCGACGTTGGCCTCAACGTTGAACTCGCGCTTCATGCGGTCAACGAGGATGTCGAGGTGGAGCTCGCCCATGCCCTTGATGACCGTCTGACCGGTCTCCTGGTTCTGCTCAGTGCGGAACGTCGGGTCTTCTTCGGCGAGCTTCTGGATTGCGGTGCCGAGCTTCTCCTGGTCAGCCTTGGTCTTGGGCTCGATAGCGACCTCAATGACGGGCTCGGGGAAGGTCATCGACTCGAGGACAACCTGGTTGTTCGGGTCACACAGCGTGTCACCCGTGGTGGTGTCCTTGAGGCCGATCACGGCGTAGATGTTGCCGGCGGTCACCGAGTCAACGGGGATCTCCTTGTTGGCGTGCATCTGGAAGATCTTGCCGATGCGCTCCTTCTTGCCCTTGGTCGAGTTGACGACCTGGGCACCGGAGTCGAGGCGACCGGAGTACACGCGCACGTAGGTCAGACGACCGAAGAACGGGTGAACGGCAACCTTGAACGCGAGAGCCGTGAAGGGCTCGGTCGCGTCGGCGTGGCGCATGACGACCTTCTCGAGGTCGCGAGCGTCGTGGGCCTCGATGGCCGGCACGTCGAGCGGCGACGGGAGGAAGTCGATGACAGCGTCGAGCATCGGCTGAACGCCGCGGTTCTTGAAGGCAGAGCCACAGAGAACCGGGTAGATCTCGCTGTTGACCGTGAGCTTGCGGATCGCGCCCTTGATCTCGGCGACGGTGAGCTCTTCGCCACCGAAGTACTTCTCCATCAGAGCGTCGTCGGTCTCGGCGACGACCTCGAGCAGCGCGGTGCGGTACTCGGCGGCCTTGTCGACGAGGTCGGCGGGGATCTCTTCGATCTCGTACTTGGCGCCCATCTGGACGTCACCCTTGGCGTCTCCACGCCAGGTCAGTGCGCGCATCTCGATGAGGTCGACGACACCCTCGAAGTTCGACTCGGAGCCGATCGGCAGCTGGAGAACCAGCGGGCGAGCGCCGAGGCGGTTGATGATCGTGTCGACGGTGAAGTAGAAGTCAGCGCCCAGCTTGTCCATCTTGTTGACGAAGCAGATGCGGGGAACGTTGTACTTGTCAGCCTGACGCCACACGGTCTCGGACTGGGGCTCAACGCCCTCCTTGCCGTCGAAGACGGCAACGGCGCCATCGAGCACGCGGAGCGAACGCTCGACCTCGACCGTGAAGTCGACGTGGCCGGGGGTGTCGATGATGTTGACCTGGTTCTTGTTCCAGTAGCAGGTCACGGCGGCAGAAGTGATCGTGATGCCACGTTCCTTCTCCTGCTCCATCCAGTCGGTCGTCGAGGCACCGTCGTGGGTCTCACCGATCTTGTGGTTCACACCCGTGTAGAACAGGATGCGCTCAGTAGTGGTGGTCTTACCGGCATCAATGTGGGCCATGATGCCGATGTTGCGGACCTTGCTCAGGTCGGTGAGCACGTCTTGTGCCACGGATTTCCTCCGAAAGTTTTGTTTTTGGTCAGGTCGAACGAGGCTCTCGGATGCCGCAGGGGTGAGCCTGCGGCATCCGACAAGCGACTACTACCAGCGGTAGTGTGCGAAGGCCTTGTTCGACTCGGCCATCTTGTGCGTGTCTTCACGACGCTTGACAGCGGCACCGAGGCCGTTGCTCGCGTCGAGAATCTCGTTGGTGAGGCGCTCGGTCATGGTCTTCTCGCGACGAGCCTTGGCGTAGCTGGTGAGCCAGCGGAGAGCCAGGGTGTTGGCGCGGTGAGGCTTGACCTCGACCGGGACCTGGTAGGTGGAACCACCGACGCGGCGCGAACGGACCTCGAGGGTCGGGCGCACGTTGTCGAGGGCCTTCTTCAGCGTGACAACGGCGTCCTGGCCGTTCTTGGCTGCAACGCCTTCGAGTGCGTCGTAAACGATGCGCTCGGCGAGGCCCTTCTTGCCATCAAGAAGAATCTTGTTGACGAGCTGGCTGACGATGGGAGCGCCGTATACCGGGTCTGCTACGACGGGGCGCTTGGGTGCTGGTCCTTTACGAGGCATTACTTCTTGTCCATCTTCGCTCCGTAGCGGCTGCGAGCCTGCTTACGATTCTTAACTGCCTGAGTGTCGAGCGCGCCGCGAACAATCTTGTAGCGCACACCGGGGAGGTCCTTGACACGACCACCGCGAACGAGCACCATCGAGTGCTCCTGGAGGTTGTGGCCCTCACCGGGGATGTAGGCGGTTACTTCGGTGCCGTTGGAGAGCTTGACACGAGCGACCTTGCGGAGCGCGGAGTTCGGCTTCTTCGGGGTGGTGGTGTACACACGGGTGCAAACACCACGCTGCTGGGGGTTGGCCTTCAGGGCGGGGGCCTTGGTCTTGGTGACCTTCGGCGTACGTCCCTTGCGGACCAACTGCTGAATCGTTGGCACTACTGAGCTCCTTATTTGTGCTGCACGGTGACAGCCTGGTGACTAGCATTCGACACGCACCTGACTTGCGTCTGGGAATGTGTCGAGTTCATCTGGACCCACCGGCTCCGCTGAGTAGCGATGCTTTTGGATGGTGGATATGCCGTGGGGGTAACCCGAATTCAGGGTTCCCATGTGTGTGCCTCTGGCGCCTGGGCTCTGCCTTTCGGGCAGCGTCCATGCGCACGACGAAGCGCACACCCACGAAATATTACCTTCCCGTGTCGCTCCGGTCAAATGGCGAGAGCTGTGCAATGGCTGGCAATACGGGGCAGGATGCCGCCCTCTGACGCGTCGGCTAGCGTGATCACCATGGTTGAAAATCTCCGGGCCCGGCTGAACGCACGCGGCATCAATCCGCGCGCTGTGAAATTGCCCGGAGATCCCGGCACGCCGCTTGAGGGTGCGCTGACAATCGCGGCGGGGCCCAGTGGGCCGGTCGTCGCCACGATCGACTACGGTCGGCCGTACCCGCTCGTCACCGCCGACTCCCCCGAGCACTCAGAGGAGCGCCTCCTCGCCTACCTCGACCAGCCGCTGCCCGCCGCCGTCGACTACACGCCGGAGCAGGTCTTCGAGCTGATCCAGAAGGTCGGCGAACACTACATCGACCTCATGCAGCGGCTCGCGGAGCCCGGCTCCTCGCTTCTCATCCAGCTGCCCGCCGGGCTTCCGCTCGACCGCGTCGGCTGCCTCGATGGCGTCATCCTCTACCCGCTGAACACCTCGGCCGGGCAGCGCTCGCTGCCGCCGACCGCGCTCGAGGGCGCCGAGATCCACCGCTTCCTGTCGACCGGCGACATCCTGGTGCGCGCCGAGCTCGCCCAACCGTGGTTCGGCCAGCCGGGAGGCGGGCTGCGCTTCACCCTCGCCGACGATTTCACCGGCATCCGCGACCTCGTCGCCGCCGGACGCCTGCAGCGCGTCAGCTACCGCTGACGTCGCCCATCAGATCGGCGACGAAGGCCTGCACTCCGTCGCCCGGCACCTCGAAGCCCAGCCGCGAGCCGGGGTTCATCACGATGCCGACGCCGTCGGGCAAGCGCCTGAGCAGCTGAAGTCCGGCGATGGCGACCGCCGCGTGCCCGTCTGTCAGGTATGCGGCCGCCAGCTCGCGGTGACTGAACAGGGCGAGGAAGGTCCCCTTGTCGTCGTGCAGCAGCACGGGATCCGACGGCATGGCCCCGTCATCCACCGCATCCCGGTTGATGATGATCAGCTCGCTGGCTGCCAGCGTCCAGAGAACGGTTGGCGCGGAGAGCGTGCCCGCCTGCGCGCGGGCGATCGCTCGTTCCAGCACAGTTGCCGGTCGTGCCGAGTTCATGGTGCCTCTTTCTGTCGTCGCGCCCTCGCAATCGTACGCATTGACGGCGCCGTGCACCGGCGCCGTCATCTCCGGAATCATGCGAACAACGGCGCGCCGTCGCTGGACGTGAGCGACCGTTCCAGCTCGTCGAGAGAGCGTCCGGCGATCTGCGCGAACTGCGCCGCAGACCTGCGCCCCTGGATGCTGTCCGGGAACCACGCGGAACAAGGCTCGCCGTTCTCACTCCAGCGCAGCCGTAGCCCGTCGACGTCCGGCTCCAGAGAGACGCCCGGCAGCATCCCCGCCGAGTCCAGCGCTTTCGCGATCGGTGGGTACCCCAGGTTCCGTCGCACGCGCGAGGCCAGCATGAGCAGCAGGCCACGGGCCGCGACGGGCAGGCCCTCGCCGGCCATCTCCAGCCAGGGCGCCGTGCCCCTGTCGCTACTCTGCACGACGAAGAGGCCATCGTTGGCGGTTATGGTGTACCTCATCTCCATGTCCCAGAGGCTGACGAGGAGGCCCTCCTCGTCAGAGCTCTGCACCGTCGCCAGTGCTGCCACCCTCTGCACGACACCCAGAGCCGCGGTGTCCTCGTCGCGCGTCCCGGCCGTGCTCACTTGTCGCGAGCCGCCAGACGCGCACGCCCCTCGACGAGCTTCTGCTTCAACCACTCCGGCTGACGCGCCTCATCGCGAGGGAACGCGTCCTGATCCGTCACGTACGCGATCGGGTCCACACCGCCGAGACCGAAGTCGGGTTCGTCGTCGTAATTGAATCTGGATGTCATGCTCTGTTGTGCGGTCACGGTCAGCTCCAGGCTGAACCACGTGCCACTGCCCGGCCGATACATGAGGCTTCGCAGCGCGTCGACGTCATCGCTGTCGAGCTTCCCGCCAAGACGAAGAGCGCTCGTCGATCCGTCTTCGGCCTCTGCGACAGCGGAAGCCGACATGACCGCGGAGAGCACTGCGGCACGAAACACGACGGCGCGCGCCCCCTCCGGGATGATTCGGTACAGCTGCCGACCGACCACGGCGAGCGCTTCCTGCTCAGCCATCAGGCCGCGTTCGTCATCCATTCTTGAAGACCTTCCATTCGGGATCGCCACCGTTGATGGTGAATTCCACTTCAACCTTGCTGGGGACCCTGCCGCCATCCGCCGGGTAGTGCGGGCGAATGTCGACTTCGATCTGTACATCGGGATCGGCCTTCAGCAGCGCCCGCCACTGATTCTCCAGGTTGAAGAAACTGTCGCCGGCACCGCGATTCAGATCGCGCAACATGGCAACGGTGTTCGTGTACTCTCCGCCACCACCGTAGCCGTTGCCGAATAGGTGCCCGCCTTCGTAGCCATCGCCACCCTCATGCCCGACCCGGCTCTGCACCGAAGCCGAACGGTCGGCGTCGCCTAGTGAGAGCTGATCCGTGTGCGCGAGTACGGTGCGGCCCTCCGCGTCTGTCTGGAAGACGTGCGCGTGATTGGCTCCATCGACCGGGTTCACGCCCCCTCTGTCAAGTAGGCGATGGCGAAATCACCGTGGCAGAACACGGTACCTGCCTCGTTGTGCAGCCGCACGGGGTCCGTGGGGAGCGCACCCGCGTCAATTGCGCCAACGTTGACTGCGGTGAGCTCCGGTCTCGACAAGTCTTCGACGGCGCCTACGCGTACACCGACCGCCTCGGCGAAGCTCGTTGTCATTCGGGGCGCTCCAACTCGCGATCGACGACGTCCTTCGCCACGACGGCCGGATACGCGCCGACGGGTACCGCCCAATACGAGCCGCACTGGCGACACTGGTAATACGGTTTGATTCCCACCGGGCCCGACAAACCAGACCTCATCATTCATGTGCGCCGTCCAATAGGCCCGACAGTACTCGCAGCCGGAATCCGCGAACATGGCCATCACGCGACCTTTGAGCCGATCACGGCCGACTCCTAGTCGACCAGCCGGGTTGAAGGCACGAACGCGCTCGTAGGTCACCGGCACCGTCATGCTCGCTAGAAAAACAACCGTCGAGTCACCATCCAGCGTGAGTCGGTACAGGCCGACTCCAACCCCATTGAATGCGTCGCGCTCTGCACTGCTTCCGGAGTTGTCACCCATTCCGGAACACTCGTCTCACCCTGTCACGGGGCAGAGGAGTAGAGCGGGCCGCCGCCCGGTGTGGACAGAGCTTCCGCAACCGCTTCAAGCGAGTCTTCGGATATGACGGAGAGTTTGAGTGCCATCACGCGCCCGGCGTCATTGTCCGGCACCCACGCCGACCAGGCTCTACCGCCCGAAGTCCCACTCAGCCGGAACCCCTCGATATCCGGTGCCTGGAGCACGCCAGGTGCCAGGCTCCGCGTGCGAAACGCTGAGCTGTATCCCAGCCGTTGCCGGAGCGGAACCGCAATCAGAATGAGGATGCCGCGCGCCGCGACATCGAGGCTCTCGCTCGCCAGCCTTACGATCGGCCCACCACCGCGCTCGCTGCTCTGCACGATCACAAGGCCATCCTGCTCGCCGACCATGTAGACCATCTCGGGGTCGCGGAGGCTCACGATCATGCCGGGCCGCTGTACCGGCTTCAGCCCCGCCTTGGCACCGATTGCGACGAGCAGCGCTACGATCGCCTCCCGCGCAGACGGGGCGCTCAAACCGGGATTCCCCGGTTCCAGCCTGGCTTCTGCATCAGGAGGTCATCGTGCTCGCGGCGACCGCATTCCTCGATGAAGATCACCGCGTCCGTCGGCACCGCTAGGAAGTGCGCGAACTGCTCGTCCGTCAATTCGTAGTACTCCTCATAGTCGACGACGCCAGCGCTTACCGGCAGCGAAGCGAAGTGCCGTCCAGATTCGTCGTCGATACCGAGCGAGTACCGATCTGCGCGCGAGAAGAACGCATCACGAGGTTTCATTCTCTGTCGACCGCCCCAGCGACACGGAGACCGTCGCGATTCAGAAAGGCGTGTACGAGCTCAAGCGGCCGGCCGGCCGAGAGCTCCGCCTTCGACAATTCAGCGACGGCCCGTGCGCGCGCATCGGCCACGGGCCGCATCATGCGAACAGCGGCGCGCCGTCGCTGGGCCGCGACGGGCAGGCCCTCGCCGGCCATCTCCAGCCAGGGCGCCGTGCCCCTGTCGCTACTCTGCACGACGAAGAGGCCATCGTTGGCGGTTATGGTGTATCTCATCTCCATGTCCCAGAGGCTGACGAGGAGGCCCTCCTCGTCAGAGCTCTGCACCGTCGCCAGTGCTGCCACCCTCTGCACGACACCCAGGGCCGCGGTGTCCTCGTCGCGCGTCCCGGCCGTGCTCACTTGTCGCGAGCCGCCAGACGCGCACGCCCCTCGACGAGCTTCTGCTTCAACCATTCAGGCTGATGTGCCTCATCGCGAGGGAACGCCTCGAGATCGGTCACGTACGCGATCGGGTCGATCGGAACCTCCCACTCGGGTTCCGCGTCATAGTTGCACTCCGCGGTCGCACTACCATCAGCACCCACCGTGATATGCGCGCTGAACCACGTGCCCAACTGGGGCTTGTAATGCGCAGCCCGCAGAGTGTCGATGGCCTGCCACAGCTCGACGGAACCCCGCACGCTATTGGCACGACCCGACGGTGTTGGATAGCGACCAGCCGGGTTGAACGCCAGGAGATCGGGGCTGCTCGTTGCCACGGTTGCACTGACGGAAAGTTCGATTCGTTCGTCGCCTTCTGACAGCAACCGGTAAAGCAACACCCCGAGGGCGTTGAACGCCTCGCGCTCAGCCCACGGTCCAGACACATCAGACATTCCAGAAAGTCCTCACTTTCGTCATGGCTTGCGCGGTAACTCGGGGTTCGACGGCCTTGCACGGCGTACCGAGCATCGCCGATCGTCAATGACGATCGGTGATCTCGTCAACGATTGCGGCCAGGCCATCGGCGGGGAGTTCGAAACCACGAGCAGTGCCCGCGTTGACGATGAGTCCAGCACCCGGCGGCATCCGCATGAGCACCGATTCACCTGCCATGGTCACGTACGCGGGGGCAGTCGCGGCGTAACTTCCGATCTGATCGGCATGAGTGAAGACTGCAAGATAGAGCGCATCGTCTGCCGCCAAGAGCAACGGCTTGAATTCATCCACGTTTCCGTGGAAGTCCTCGGTGGTGGGAACGATCAATTCGCTGGCCGCCAGAATCCAGAGCAATGACTGCATGCTGAGCTGCTGGCGGCTCGATCTCAGTATCGCGCGTTCCAGGAGCGTCGTGGGTCTCCCGAGATCAACCATTGTCGAGAATCTGCTCGCCATAGAGTGCTGCTTCGCTCTTCGTCACCTCAACAGCGTATCGCTCGCGATCCTCCCAATAACTACCACACACGACACAACGAAAAAGCGTCGTGTGTCGCTCAATATTTGTAGCAAGATACTGTGGCCGGTCACCGCTCATCCACTGCTGCCGACACACCTCGCAGCCCTGTTCCTCCCACGTCTTCATCGGAACCTCCGCAGCACAATCGGGTCACCGTTCGGCCCCAGCCTGAAGAGGACGCTGCCAGGAGGCATGGCTGTTCCACCGGGAACAACAAGCTCTCGCACGGGGTTGACCAAATATCCACTTCTCAACGGCCCACCGCTTGCACCGCTCTCAGGTAGTCGAACCGCGGTGTGGCCGCCTTCTAAGAAGTGCGCCCAGCCTTGGGCGTCGGCTGCCACCGGTACGCGATGCGCAATGCCGGTTGCCGGGAACGCGACCCCATACACCTCGCCGCCATTGGTATAGGCCCGCAGCGTGGACGGAGACATCCCGGTGTACCGTGCGGCATCGTGCGCATTCTGCACCAGAACGGCATCAGAGCCCGGCATGACAAAGAATGGACGACCATTTGCTCCCAGCGTTGTTTGCGGCTGCTGGTAATACTTCAGGTTGTCATCACCGAAGAAGGCCACCGAATAGCCATCGGTCCGAATCTGTTGTAGCTCTGCTGCGCTCAACACCGTGGGCGGAACACCCACATTTCCGGGCGATTCGACTGTGCCGTCCTGCTCCGCTCGATGGAATGCGTTCTCGATAAGAGAATCCGACGTAGAGCTCGATTCAAATCTCAAGTCATTGTCATCGCCCAGTCTGAGCGTTGAGGAATCGTCGGTCGAACGGGACAGCAGCGGGTTTTCGCCATCCAGGAGGGACGCGACCGAGACCGGCTGGCCGTCAGGGTCCAAGAAGCGCACCTGGAGGCCGCCGCCGTCGCGGCCGAAGGCGGGAGCGATCTCCGACACCTCGATGCGGTAGCCATCCGGCAGGCTGTCGCCGATCTCGAACACCGAGTAAGTCGCGCTCAAGTTGCTCGGCGGCAGCGCCCGTGACTCGAAGGACATCTCCGGGAACGAGAGGAACTTACCGCCATCGTGACCGAAGCGGTCCAGGCTCTCTCCGTAGTGAGCCTTGAAGTCCGCGATGTTGTCGAACTCGACGAAGCTCCCGAGCTTGCCACCGTCGTTGCCCGGGTAGATCGGGTAGCCGTCCTCGTCGGTGTAACGCGACTCCCACTCCTCACGGGAGTAGGGCGTGCCGTCGTCACCGCGGCCGTACGGCGCGGTCGGGTCCTCGATCATGTGCGCGACGTCATCAGAGACGGTTCCGGGGTGTGCGTATTTGTCGTCGAGGCGGCCGCTCTCGCCATCCGGGCGCACGTCGCCGTAGTTGTCGTCGATCGGGTTGCTGTCGGTGCGGTCGGGCACCCGCTCGAAGCCGGGGCCGTAGTCGGCATCGCTGAGCACGGGGTCGCCCATCTCGGGGTCCCACGGCTTCTTCGGCGGATCGCTCGGGTCGGCGACGTCGGCGGGGTCCTTGGGCGGCACACCGTCAGCGCCGTCCGCGCCGGTGTTCGATCCATGGCCGGATCCGCCGCCAGTACCCGTCCCTGCGCCAGAACCGCCGCCGGCTCCCGTGCCGGAGCCGCTGCCCGTGCCGTTGCCAGAACCGCTACCGGAACCGGTCCCGCCACCGTGACTGGGGGGCGTGTCGAGCACGGTCGTGCCGGTACCACCGATGTGGGTGTCGGGGCTGAGGAACTGGGAGGAGCCAGGTGCGCCGGCGACGACGGACTCCGGCATCCGTACGGGAATGTCGGCTGCGTCCGTTCCACGCGCCGGTGGCACGTCGAAGCTGTCGGGCACATCGGCCTTGGGCGGGGTGAAGTCGAAGGTGGAGCCGTCGAAGTTCGCGATCTTGAGCGTCGAGCCATCGAAGAGGTTGCCCATGTTGTCGCCGAGGTTGAAGTCCAGCGACTTGAGCAGATCGGCGACCGACGGCGCGATGAACTTCGAGCCGCCGAGGACACCCTTGCTGAGCCAAGCCCCCGGGTCGACCATGTCGACGATCTTCGCGGCCTTGCCGAGGGCGTTGGCCGCACCGGTCGCGGTCTTGACGCCGCCGACCACCGCCCCGGCCGGGATGACAATCGTCGCAATGTTGAAGATGGATGAGCCGAGCGCCTCACCGGGGTTCTCCGCCCAGGTGTCCCAGGCGACGACGCCCTTGAGCGTGTTGACAACGGCTTCCTGCCCGCCGCGGAAGAAGTCGCCGACCGGACCGGGCACGAAGCCCCCGACGATGCCGAGCGGCCCGGCTGTGGCGAGGCCGAAACCGAGCATGCCGAGCCCGCTCCACGCCGCGCCGTAGGCGTCGCCGCTGAAGAAGTCCCCGGTGGCGGGGTTGTAGCCGAGCAGGAGGGTGCCGAGGCCGGTGACGGTGCCCCAGACACCGCCGACGGCGATGCCCTTCCAGATCACGTCTTCGAAGACGAAGGTCAGCGACGCTTCCGCGCAGCCTTCCGTGCGCTTGGTCGCGGCACCCCACGGCATCTCGGTGCCCTCTGGGATCTCGCTCAGGCCGTAGCCGAGGGCGTCATCCTCACTCTGCATCGAGCGCAGCGGGTCGGCCCCGAAGAGCGCGCGGATCGTGTTGGCGCAGGTGCGCTCCGCGGCCCACAGCTTCACCTGCTGGGCGCTCACCGCCGCGATCAGCGCGTTGTTCTCGTCGACGGCGCCCTGGTTCTCGTCCCAGTTCTGGTGGTGCGTGCGCGTGACGGGGTTGTCTTCTGCCGCCTGGGTGTAGGAGCCGAAGGCGTTGTAGCCGTAGCCGGCGTACGCGCCCGATGCGCCGTAGCCGCCGTATCCGTAGCCGTAGTCGGTGTACTTGACGTCGACGCCGTTCTTCACGGTGGTGTCGACGAAGGTCTGGGCCTCGCCCTTGAGCCTGGCGAGCTCCGCCTTGATTGGGATCACCTCGTCGGCGAAGGCCTTGAGCGCCGCGACGACGACGTCGAGATTGTCACCGAACGCCGAGGTGGCCGGGCCGACCGGTGTCATGACCGCGAAGAGCTGCGGGCCCTCCGGCGCCGTGTAGTACGCAGAGAGCTTCTGCCACTCGGCGACGACCTCTGCTCCGTGGTCACGGGTGCCGGATGCCGCCTTCGCCAGCGAATCCGCGTGCTGCACGAGCAGCTCGGGCTGCAGGGCATCGCCGGGGATCGCCGCGGGATTGATGTGTTCGGCCATGCCTAGTAGGCCCCGTTACCTGGCAGCACCGGGTTGTTGATCAGCTCGACCTGCAGACTCTGCGAGGTGCTGGCCATCTCGTAGTCGCCCTTGACGTAGGCGGATGTGGCATCCGACGCACCGGTGAGAGATGCGGCGATGCGCTTGCTGACACCCTCGAGGCGCGGGCCTTCCTGCGCGAAGAAGTCCATCAGTGCCTGCGAGATGGCCGCGGAGTTGCCCGTCGCCGCCGCCGCGGACGAGACGTCGGCCTGCAACGTCGCCAGTGCTGCCCCCATCAGCTCCGCCTTGCCGTTCACCGCCGTGAGCACGGTTGCGACCTGCTCCGGCTGGATGCTCCAGCCCTCCGATGATGCCATCGCGCCATCCCCCTCGTTCGTTACGCGACCAGTGCCGACAGCGTCAGCTAGCCGATGCCGTCAACGGCGGATTTGGCCTTGCCGAGCGCGGTCTGTGCCGTGTCGTCGTTCTGTTCCATCGAGGCGCGGAGCGTGGCGATGATCGTCTTGACCTCACCGGCCGCGTTCCGCCAGGCAAGCTCCTTGCCGGCGTACTCGTCGGAGACACCGTCCGCCTGGTAGTCGCTCATCGCGGCGTTGACGTCTTTCTGTCGCTGATCGATCAGCGATTCCAGCTGCGCGGCAACGCGGTTGAAGTTCTCCTGCGCGTTCTGCGAGGCGTGGATGTCGTAGTCGCGGCGATCCGCCTGACCCTGTGCGCTCATCGGTTCCCCCTATGCCTTTCCGCCGAAGCGGGCTGCGTCAAAGTTCGAGTTGGCCATCAACGACTGCGTTGAGCTGCCCATCTCCTGGTCACCCTCGCCGAGGGCCTTGTCCATGCCTGCGATACCACCGAGCACCGCGGCGAGCGCGCCGTTCAGCTCGGCTGCGATGCGGTCGGTCTGGCCCTTGAACGCGTCGAACGCGGCGCGACCTGCACCATTGAACTTGCCCTGGAGCGGCTCGGCCGACTCCGCGAGCTGCTTGACCAGTGCGCCGAGATCGTCATTCGACGTCGACGTGTTTTTGGTCAAGGTGCTCAGCGTGCTGGCCCCCATTGCGAACTTCATGACTGTTCCCCTCGTCGTGCGCCACGATGTGCGCGAATGCTGCGGCAGGGATTTCCCCCGAGAGTCATGATGACACGCCTTCGGGGGGTGACGCGACATCTCGTCATCGCGCGAAGAGTGGCGCCCCTCGTGGGTCGCGCACGGAGACCGCCACCATTTCTGGGGGATGGCCGGCGGCGTGCGAGAACTCCACAGCCGAGCGCCGTCCCGCGTGACTATCGGGAAACCAGGCCGAGCGCTGTTGGCCGGCTTCGCTCCAGCTCAGGCGGAGCCCGTCGACATCCGGCACCAGTGTGACCCCGTCGGCCAGTTCACGCGGCGCCTCCAAGTGCGGAAGTCCCAGCTGTTGGCGCAGCGGGACGGCGATCAGGAGGAGCAGCCCCGCGGCGGCCACCTCGAGCTGTTCGCTCGCCATCGCAAGCCAGGGAGCCGTGCCGCGGTCGCTGCTCTGCACGATGAAGAGGCCGTCGCGCTCGCTCAGCGTGTAGGTCATCTCGGGATCGCGGAGTACAAGGAGGGCATCCGGGCGCTCGCGCCGCTTCAGCCCCGCTGCCTCGGCGGACTCGACCAGCAGGGCGATCGTCGCGTCGTCGCGGTCGGCGTGTGTCATGTGCTGACCTTCCTCTCACTCTGGCCCGAGCGATTCGGGGCACAGCCATTCTGTCGGATCCTCACGAGGTGATTACACGCCTTCGGGGGGTACGCGGTAGCTTTGACCACACTGGGGCGGGGTGCCCCTCGATCGAGCGGTGGGGGTACATGGGTTCGGCAGTCGTCTTCACCGCAACATGCGGCCGCTGTGGCGCATGGTCCGATGCCGGTGACGTGCACTGTCGGCACTGCGGGACCAGGCACGCCCCCGCCGCGGATGCCGCGAGCGCCGCTCCCCTGCTGAACGGCACCGCCGTCGCACCGCCGTGGCGGCATCTGCTCGCCGTGCTGATCGATCTGCTCGTGCCAGCAGCCCTGCTCGCCTCTGCGTTCCTGCCCCGAACACAGGGGGTTGGGCTGCTCCTGTTGCTTCTCGGCGTCGTGGCCGCCGGCTTCTGCCTCCTCTCCAACGGCCGCAGCGGCCGCTGGCTCGGCGGCTGGATCACGCGCACCCGCACGGTCGACACGCTCACCGCGACACCGCTCGGAACGCCTGCCCTCCTCGCACGGATCGTGACGCGCGCCGGGCGCGGCTTGTCATGCATCGACCTGCTAGACGGGCGTGACCCACTCCGTGCCGTCTTCGTCCCGCTCGCGCCGCTGGCGATCGCCACCGCGGAGCGCGCCGCCCGAACCGAGCTCCCGCAGTCCGCTCTCCCACCGGCCGCTGTTCCCGCTGCCGCCGCCGCTACCCCGCAGGAGGGCCCACTCACCCTGGTGCTCGACAGCGGCCAGCGCGTCAGCCTGAGCGGAGGGCTGCTCATCGGGCGCAACCCCTCCAATGCGGTGGGGAGCATCCAGCACGAGCTGCTGGCCCTGCCCGACCTTTCCCGCACACTGTCGAAGACGCACGCGCTGATCGAATGGTCCGGCGGCGAGATCTGGGTGACCGACCTCGGTTCGACGAACGGCACCACGCTCCTCGGGACCGCGGAGACCGAGGCCATGGGCGAGGCGCTTCCGGCCGGCATCCGCACCCCCGTTCCCGAGCGCTGGATGCTCGCCCTCGGCGACCGCTCGCTGAGCTTCGTGAAGCCGATGAGAGGCGCCGCGTGACCGACCACGAGACCATCCGGCATCCGCTCGTCGACGCCGTGCACGCCGGTTGGGTCCAGAGCGAGAGCCGCAGCGCGGTGATCTACCTCAGCGAGGGGCGCGCCGACCTGTTCGTGCAGGCGGCGAGCGGCGACGTGCGCGTCGTGCTTGTCACCGACGAGCTCAGCGCACTCACCGAGGCGTACTACCAGGCGATGCGGGACTACCGCGGTGCGTGGGTGGTGCGCGGCCAGGGCGGCACGCTGCGTGACGGCATCACGGGCGCGAAACTCGCGACGATCGACGAGGTGCTCGCCTCGCCCGCGATTCGCGACATCGACGACGTCGCCGTCGACTACCTGCGGCCGAAGCCGACTGACCAGCTCGAGATTCTGCTCAGCGCCTCCGTGCGCCACCGTGCAGACGCCGACGCCGTACTCGGCGGCTTCGCCGAACAGGCCACCACGACACTGCAGGGTGTCGCCCCGACGGGCTGGGGCGTCACGGAGCCGGCCACCGTCGGTTGGGATCGCGCCGAACTCACGGCAGTCGCCCGCCGCCGGATGCCGGCCGACACCCAGTTCGCGCTGGCGGGAACGCGCACGCACCCGCTGACGGGCACGCTCGGCGTTCGGCGGACCGACCGCGGCCTCGAGGAGATCTCGCAACTGTTCCTCGGCGTCGGCGCCGCCGGTTCGGACTCGGCCACCTCGGCCCCCGAGCGCGTGCTCGGCTTGCTCGCCGCGGGCGAGGAGAAGACGATGCCGCTCATCGCCCTCGCGCTGGCGCGGCCGGGCGTCAGCAGCCAGCTGCGCTCCCCCGTGCTGCAGGCGCCGGCCAACCCGCTCGCCCTGCTGATCGGGGCGCCCGGCGTGCGTGCCCTGGGGCTGGACCCCGCACGGATGGTCGCCGAGTTCGGGGCCATCGCCGTCGGGCGGCCGCGAATACCCGCGCTGCTCTTCCCGCTCGGCACCCTCGACGAACTCGGCTGGCCCCGCGTCGAGGCCGTGCTCGGCGCGGTCGACGTCGATCGCCTCGGCGCGCTCCTCGGCAACGGCAGTGCGGTGCTGGACGGCCTGCGCGCCCGGCACCGCTTGGACACGGGTCTCAACGACACGGGCACGAGTGAGAGCGGGGGCAAGCATGGCGCGTAATCACGACGCGATCCTGCTCGAGGCGGTCAAGACGCATCGCAACCGGCTGCTCGGCGCCTTCCTCACGGGTCAGCTCGACGGCCGCCGCGTGATCAACGACAACCGGAAGCGCTTCACGACAAGCATCGTGCTGGCCGCCGTCGCCTGCGCCGTGTGCGTCGGGGTCTCCTTCGTCAGCAACACCCTTGCCACGCAGCAGCAGCAGCAGAAGCCCGCAGCCACATCGTCCTCGGAGACACCATGACTGACTTCACCCGCCTCACCGTGATCGGCACCCTGAACAAGGCAGAACTCGTGGTTCCGAGCGAGGAGCCGTTCGCCGGCCTCATGCCGCGGCTGATGGGCCTGCTCGCCGAGCCGAGCGGATCGATCGCCCGCCCGCTCGCGCTGGTGCGCAGCACAGGAGAGCAGCTCGACCTCGGCCTCTCCGCCGCGCAACAGCTCGTGCTCGACGGTGAGCTGCTGCACCTCAGCCGCATCGACGATGCCCCGGCCCCGCCCGAGGTCTCCGATGTGACGGATGCCGTCGCCGACGCCCTGCGCACGCGAGGCGGCCTCTGGGGCGAGCGCCCCAGGCATACCCTCGCGGCGGTGGCGATCGGTATCATCGCCGCCATCGCTGGAGGCGTCGCGCTCCCGCTGATCACGGCGTCAACGCTGCTCCCGCTGGCCATCGCCTGGCCGGCGCTGCTCGTCGCCGCCGTGCTGCTCGGCCGCGCCGGTCTGGGCTGGGCCGGCACCGCGACCACCGCCGCCGCGCTCGGCCTCTCCCTACCGCTCGCCGCCGCGCTGCTGCCCGTCGCGATGCCGACGCTCGAGGAATCCGGCAGCGCCGATCCAACCCGCCTCGGCGCAGTCGTCGCGCTCGCGACCGCCATGAACTGCCTTGGTCTGGCGTGGTTTTGCATCGCCGCCGGCTTCGGCATCGGTCAGCGCCGCCGGGCCGCCCTCGCCGGCAGCCTGCTCGGGGTCGCCCTGCTGCTCGTTCCGCTCCTCCTGCTCGTGCTCGGTGTCGACCCGCTCGGCGCACTCGGCATCGGCGGCGTCGTCGCCGCCATCGCAAGCGGCGTCGTTCCGTGGTTCGCCCTCGCCGCGGCCGGGCTCACCGGCCTCGACGACGAGGTCGTCGCCGGCCGACTCCGCTCGCGGCGCACCGTGCTCAGCACCGCCGACGAGGCCTACCGCACCCTGTCGTGGTCGACCGTGGCCGCCGCCATCGTGCTCGCCTTGTGCGGCGTCGGTCTCGTGGCCAGTGCGAACGGCTGGGCGATCGGCCTCGGCGCCGCGCTTGCCGTGACGGCCGCGCTCCGCACCCGCGCGTTCCCGCTGGCGGTCGACGCGATCGCGCTGTGGACGGCGAGCGCGCTCATCGCGCTCAGCGCGTTTGCGGCACATGCCGCTTCGGGAATATGGCTCGCGCTCGCGGCTCTCGTCGTCGCCGCCGTGCTCGTGGCCATCGCCGCCGGCGTGCGGCCGGCCGCGCACACGCGGGCAACGCTGCGCCGCCTCGGCAACACGACCGAGTCGCTCGCCGTCGTCAGCACCGTGCCGCTGCTGCTCGGCGTGTTCGGGCTGTACGCGCAGCTGCTGGAGACCTTCTGATGGCCGCCCGCCCGCTCTCACCCCTCGCGACGCTCGGAGCGATGCCGTTGTCAATGCTCACCGCGACCGCGCGCACCGCGCGGGCGGTCGCCGAGAGCGACAGCGCGATTCGCCAGCCCATCGCCACGAGCAGGCGCGTCGGCTTCGTGCAGTTGCACGGCGGCAGCGGCCTCTCGACGACCGCGGCGGCCGTGGCATCCGTGCTCGCCCCCCGGCGGAGCGGTCGGGTGCTTGGCGTCGATGCGGCCGGTGGTCCGCTCGGATTCGGCTGGCATGCGGGAACGGCCGAGCCCACCGCCCCGAGCGCGCCGACGGTCCAGAGCGAACGCCGTCAGCGCGCCCGCGACGGTGCGGATGCCGTCGCCGGGCTGCCCCAGGCGGCGAGCGGCCTGTTCACGCTGCGCGTCGGGGACGCCGGCGCACCGGCATCCACGGTCACGTGGGCGGCAGAGGTCAGCTCGATCGCGCGCTTCTTCGACCTCGTCTGCACCGACTGGGGCGTTCGCCCCTGGCAGAGCGACCTCGCCGAGATCGCCGGCTCGAGCCACGTCGTCTGCCTGCTCGCCCGCGCTGAGCGCCGCGCGGCCGAAGAGGCGGTCGCCATGATCGCCGCACTGCAGGGGCAGGAGTCCGGGCCGCGCGTCGTGCTCGCGCTCGTGGATGTCGCCAACGGTCGGCGTCGCGATGCCGGCCGGGTGCTGGAGACGGTCGCCGGCCACGCCGGCGTCCCCGTGCTCGGCATGCCGTTCGATGCCGCGCGAGCAGCCGGCCGCCCCGCCCGCTCCCCCTCCCGCCTGGCCGCAGCCCGGCTCGCCGGTACCATCGTCAGCAGCGCGATCGCCCCTCCCGTCACCGTCACTCGCGAGGGGGTACTCGCATGACCCTCCGCATCGTGCACCGCCCGGCACGCGTCACGCGCGCCGTCGAGGCGGCCGAGCGCGAGATGATCGCGCCGCCCCCGATCATGCCGGACGGCCCCGTCGGCGGGCTGCCGATGCAGACGATGCTGCCCGTGCTCGGCGCCCTGTCGTCGATGACGATGATCATGGTGCTGCGCACGAACCCGGTGATGGTCGTCGTCGGCGCGATGATCCTCGTCGTCGCGCTCGTCGGCGGCGTCGGCATGGCACTGTCACAGCGCGGCAACCAGGCGAGGACCAGGCGCACCCAGCGCGAGCACTACCTCGACTACCTCGAGACGCTCCGCGGAACGCTGCGCGAGCGCGGTGCGGAACTGCGGGAGAACGCGCTGTTGCTCGACCCGGACCCCGGAACGCTCGGCGAGCTCGTGCATGACCCGGCCAGGCGGTGGGAGCGCCGGCGCTCCGACGTCGACTTCCTCCGTGTGCGCATCGGCCTCGGCGACGTGCGCTGCTTCGATCTGGCGATCCCGGATGACGCCAACCCGGTTCAGCCCTACGACCCGATCATGACGGGCGAGGCGCAGGCCGTCGTGCGGCACTACTCCCGCGTGCAGGCCATGCCCGTGACGATCGACCTGGCCGGAGCCAGCCACGTCTCCATCATCGGCGAGCGGGGCAATGTGCTCGGCGCCGCCCGCGCGCTGCTGCTGCAGATCGCCGCCATGCACTCGCCGGACGACGTGCAGCTGGCCGCCGTCTTCCCCGAGCACGCCGCCGCCGATTGGGCCGGCGTCGACCTGCTCCCCCACCTCAGCATGGGCGACACCTTCGACGGCCCGGTGCCTGCGCGCCGACTGGCGTCCAGCACCGCTGCGCTGGCCCAGGTGATCTCCGGCGAGCTCGGCGAGCGCGCCCAGCGGGCGGCCACCGCCAAGCGCAAGCCGCCGGCCGGCCGCGCCCGAGCGCTGCCGGATTCGGCGCTCGTCGTGTTCATCGACGACTTCGGCCAGGTCGCATCCGTGCTGCCAAGCGTCGACGCCGACCTCGGCGACGCCGAGCTGCGCATCATCGCCGTGCACCTGCTGAGCGACCGCCTGCACGAGCCGAGCGAGGTGACCGTGCGGCTGAGCATCGACGCCGGCACCGCCACCATCGACGACGCGCGCACGGATGCCGCGGCCGAAGCGGTGAGCGCGCGCATCGACCGCGTCGGGCTCCCACTGCTCGCCGGCATCGCCCGCACGCTGAGCCCGCTGCGCGTCAGCCTCAGCGCGCAGGAGCAGCTCGACGAGGGCCGGGCCATCGGCGTGACCGAGCTGCTCGGCATCCGCGATCTGGCCGACTTCAACACCGCCGCCTCGTGGGCGCCGCGGTCGCCGCGCGACTTCCTGCGGGTGCCGATCGGTGTCGACGACGTCGGCGCCCCCGTGCTGCTCGACCTCAAGGAGTCGGCCCAGCTCGGCATGGGGCCGCACGGCATCTGCATCGGAGCGACGGGCTCCGGCAAGAGTGAGATGCTCCGCACCCTGATCCTCGGCCTCGCGCTCTCGCACTCCCCGGACGACCTCAGCATGGTGCTCGTCGACTACAAGGGTGGAGCCGCGTTCGCGCCGTTCAAGGGGCTCCCCCATGTCGCCGGCATCATCGACAACCTCGCCGACGACCCGCAGCTCACCGAGCGCGCGCGTTCCAGCATCGCCGGCGAGGTCGTGCGCAGGCAGCAGCTGCTGAAGGATGCCGGCAGCTCGGCGTCGATCAGCCACTACCGCGAGCTCCGCGCCGAACGCCCTGAGCTGCCGCCGATGCCGCACCTGCTCGTCGTGATCGACGAGTTCGGCGAGCTGCTCACCGCCGAACCCGACTTCGTCGACCTGCTGCTGACGATCGGTCGCATCGGCCGCTCCATCGGCGTGCACCTGCTGCTCTCCAGCCAGCGGATCGAGGGCGGCAAGCTGCGCGGCCTCGACACCTACCTCTCGTACCGGCTCGGGCTGCGCACCTTCTCCGAGGCCGAGAGCGCCGTCATCCTCGACACCCCCGACGCCTTCCACCTGCCCGCCGTTCCCGGCTTCGGCTACCTGAAGGTCGACACCTCGATCTACCGCCGCTTCCGTGCCGGCTACGTCTCCGGGCCGGTGCCCGGCGACCTCGCCCGCGAACTCGCGGAGCCGGAGAGCTCCGCGGTGCCGCTGCTGCTGCCCGTCTACAACGGCGTCGCCACCGACGGCGACGAGGCAGCGGCCGAGGAGGAGCTCTCGCGGCCGACGACGGGGCGCGCCCTCATCGACGAGTGCGTCGACCGCCTGCGCACGGCCGCCCGCTCCACCGCCCCGGTCTGGCTGCCGCCGCTGCCGAACCGGGTCACCCTCGCCCGCGCACTGCAGGGCACGACCACCGACGACGGCGCGAGCACGCTGCAGATCCCCATCGGCCTGCTGGACGACCCGACCAAGCAGCGGCAGGCGCCGTGGCGGCTCGACCTCACCCGCTCCGGCGGCCACGTCGCCGTGATCGGGGCGCCGCAATCGGGGCGCTCCACCTTCCTGCGCACCGTCGCGGCATCCATCGCCCTCACCCAGACGCCGCGCCAGGTGACCGTCTACGGCATGGACCTGACCGGTGGCGGGCTCGGCCGCATCGAGCAGTTCCCGCATGTCGGTGGCGTCGCCACCCGCGGCAACCGCGACCGGCTGCGCCGTCTGCTCGAGGAGCTGCACGGCATGCTGGCCACCCGCGAGGCGGTGTTCCGCGACCACGGCATCGACTCCCCGGCGATGCTGCGCACGGCGCACGCGGCCGGGCGCATTCCGGAACTGGTCAGCGCCGACGTCGTGCTGCTCGTGGACGGGCTGGCCCAGCTGCGCGCCGACTTCGAGGATCTCGAGGAGCCGCTGGCCGACCTGCTGCGCCGCGGCGGGAGCTTCGGCATCCACGTCGTCATCACGATGAACCGGTGGAACGACATGCGGATGAACCTGCAGTCGCTCGTCGGCACCCGGCTGGAGCTGCGCATCAACGACCCGGCCGACTCGGTGATCAGCCGCAAGCTGAGCACGACGCTCAAGGCGAATCAGCCCGGCCGCATCCTCACCGACGCGAGCCTGCTGGCGCAGACCGCGCTGCCGACCATGGAAGACGTGGATGACGCGCTGCTCGGCGACGCGCTCGAGGCACTCGCGGCGCAGACCGCCGCCGGTTGGCAGGGCCCGGCCGCCGCGCCGATCCGCCTGCTGCCTGAGGACCTCTCGCCCGCGCTGCTGCCTGACGTCTTCGACGAGCCGGACCGGCTGCCGTTCGGCCTGCGCCAGGACACCATGGAACCGGTGTTCCTCGAGCTCGGCACGCGCGACCAGCACCTGCTCGTCTTCGGCGACACCCAGGCAGGCAAGTCGACGGTGCTGCGCTCGCTGCTCTCCGCGCTCGTCGATCGCTACACGGCCGACGAGCTCGTCGTGGCACTGATGGACCTCCGGGGCGACCTGGTCGGCGGCGTGCCGGATGACTACATGGGCGGCCACGCCTCGAACAGCCGGGAGGCGCGCGGCCTGGCCGTCGCGATCGCCGAGGAGCTGGAGAAGCGTCAGGATGCCGGCAAGGCCGCCGGCACGACGAGCGCCAGCCCGCGCATCGTCGTGGTCGTCGACGACTACGACATCCTGGCCTCCGGTGGCATGGAGCCGCTGAAGCCGCTGCTGCCCTACCTGGCATCCGCCCGCGATCTGCGCCTGCACGTGCTGCTCGCACGGCCCGTCTCCGGCAGCAGCCGCGCCATGTTCGATGTCGCACTGCAGACGATCCGGGACACCGGCGGCTCGGCGATCGTCATGTCCGGTGAGCGCAGCGAGGGCCAGGTCCTGCCGCAGCTCTACGCCGAGCAGATGGTGCCCGGCCGTGGACGATTCGTGCGGCGCGGCGAACGCCCCCGCCTGATCCAGGTCGCCAACGTCCCGCTCGGCGCTGCGGCGCAGGGCATCGCGAACGAGAACGCGGACGAGAACGACGACGAGCGAAAGGAAGCCGTTCATGCCTCGTGACGCCGTGCTGCTCAGCCCAACCGGAGTGAACCTCGAAGCCGTGCTGCGCGCCGCAGCCCTGGTGGACGAACAGCTCCAGGTGCGCTCGCTCTACGACGGTGCCGCGCTGCAGCTCTTCGGCGCCGACGGCCAGGCCGTGATCACGGTGCAGCACTCCACCCTGATCGCGAACGCGCACGAGATCGAGCGCCTGCTGCCATCGGCCCCCGCCGTGCCGACGCCGCTCTGGTGGAGCGAGGTCTACATTCCGTGGCGGAGCGACGGCCAGCCCGGCCTCGACATCCTCTACCGGCTCGCCGTGCACCTCGGCGCGACCCTCGTGCTCGAGGACGCCAGCTGATGACTATCGATTTCGGCACCGAGACCACGTCCGCTGCGCCGGAGCAGATGCGCGTCGTCGTGGCCGGCGTCGCCGGAGGAGTCGGAACGACCACGGTCGCCGCCCTCCTCGCCGCCGCGCTCGGCACCCCTGTCAGCGCCCCGCAGCTGCTCGACCACAGCGGGGGCGCCCTGGCCGCGCGCCTCGACCCGGCCGTGCTCGACCGCACGGTCGACGAGCGCCTGGCCGTGCACGACCTCGGCGCGACCCTGTATTCGGCCGGCGTCAACGCGGTGCTCACCCGCGACACGGTCGTCGTGCTGGTGACCGCCGCGACTCTCGATGGACTGCGCGCGGCCGCGCTCGCCCTCGACCACGTGCGTGCCGTCGGCGGCCCTCTGGCGCCGGCGCGTCCGCTGCTCGTCGCTGTGCGGCAGGGTGGGGCGGGCACCACGGAGTCGGCGCTGAAGGGCCCGGCAGCGGAGAGCGGGCTCGAGCTGGCCGGTGTGCTGCCATACGATCGAGCGCTGCTCTCGGCTCAGGCCGCTTCGGCGCGCACCCTCTCGGCGAGCACCAGGAACGCGCTCGCCGCGATCAGCGCTGCGGTGCGCACGCAGCTGCCGGCGGCGTCGCCGAGCGGGCTGCGCGGTCGCGCGCGCTGAGCCGCCTGCGCGAACCTCCGCTGGTCGAGTAGCGCCGCCCGAGGCGCGTATCGAGACCCTCGTACCCGCGAAACACTCAGGGCTTCGCTCGTTCCTCGCTCAGCCGACGTGGCGGGCGTGGGTCAGGAGCTCGGCCACATCGGCGAGTCGAGCTCGCGGCCGAGGTCCGCGAGCAGCGCGACGACCTGTGGCTCGACGAAGGTGGCGATACCCGCGGTGATCCGTTCACGGTGCTTGACCAGCTCGGCGCAGACGCGGCGTCCCACCTGCTGCGCGAACTCGTCGGCGAGCCGCACCTCGGCGCGGATCGCCTGCTTCTCCTCGTCCGACAGCGGCCGCGGTTCATCCGAGAGCTCGGGCGCGGATGCCTCGGCCTCCCGGCCGGCGCCCGCGGCATCCGGGGCAGAACTCGCGGCGAGCCCGCCGAGGGTGAAGAGGAACGGTTGGCCGTCTTCCGGCTCCGGGTCGAGTTCGAGCCCGGCCGCCTCGGGGTCGAGGCCTTCGCTCGGCTGATAGTGCCGAGCCCGATCGCGGCGCTCGGCCTCTTCGAGCTCGCGCTGCAGCAGCGGCAGATTGCGATCGGTGTAGTCGTCGACGGCGGCATCGATGATGAGCTTCATCCGCATCGACATGCTGTGCTGAACGGCATGCGGGACGTCGGTGGTCAGGCCGGCCGCCGCGATCACAGGCGAGCCGAAGCAGGTGCGGCACAGTCGCATCCGGGCGCGGTGGGTCCCCGGCTGCCATTTGGGCAGCCAGCGCAGCCAGAGGTCGACCTCGTGGCTGACGCGCGCCTCGATCGAGCCCTCCATAAGCTCAAACGGTACTCCCAAGCCGTGACCGACGCGAGCGCGACGCGAAGCGTCGCGAAAGGCGGCAGCCAAAAATCAGGAAATCCCTAGAACCGAACCGGATACTGGGCCGGTTTCAACCGCTTCAGGCTTTGCACCCCTACTGCGAGCGCTTCTCCCACGGCCAGCGCGGGCGCTGGCCACCGTGGGCCCGCCAGATCAGCAGCACGAAGTACAGCAGCGCGACGATGCCGGCCCAGAGCGCGACCGCGGCGGCGAATGGGCTCGTCAGCTGCTCCGCGAGGAAGAGCAGGGCGCTGATCGGCTCGGTCGGTACTCCGCCGACTCCGGTGCCCTCGTCGGGAACCACCGCGTTGCCGGCGTTCAGCCCGTAGACGACGCCACCGGCGAAGCCGTAGAAGAGGTAGCTGAGCCCGGCCGCGAGCAGCACCATGCTCACCGGCACGGTGTGCATCGCGTGCCCCGCTCGGCCGACGCCGGCCCACATCACGAGCAAGAGGGCGAGCGTCGCGGCACCGACCATGATCGGGCCGACGAGCGGGCCGGCATCCGTCTGGGCCACCACCTCCCGATCGAGGAACAGGCTCAGCATGCCGAAGCTCGCCACGACGAGCGCGACGTAGAGGCCGAGCGCGAAGAAGGCGAGGGTCGACGCGTATCGGCGGTACTCGGTTTCATCGAGCGGGATCATGGCCTGCTCCCATCGGGCTTGTCTCCACTATGCCACCGACGGTGGGCTGCAGAAACGACACTGTCGCTGCAGAAAGTTCTGCAGCGACAGTGTCGTTTCTAGCGCGTGTCGCGCGAACGCTACGGGCGCGTGAGCGTCGGGCCCTCAGCCAGCACGCGGTCGTACTCGCGCCGGGCCTCGATGTTGCGGGCGGTCACCTTGCGGCCGCGGGCGGCGATCCAGGCGCCGAACCAGATCGGCACCTCGCGGGCGGCGATCGCGGCGATGATCGCGACCGGGTTCAGCCACTGGCCGGCAATGAACTGGGCGGCCTGGCTCGGGGTCATCTCCCAGGCGTTCACGGTGAGCAGCGAACCGCCGATGAAGGAGAAGTACACGATCACGGCGACGGCGAAACCGCCGAGCACGTATGCCCACCAGCCGCCCCGGTTGACGATCGCGACGAGTAGCGCGAACGCGCCGAAGAAGAAGATCACCGGGATGTAGAACACCGGCTTGCTGATGAACAGCGCGAAGCTCTCGCTCGCGGTTTCGACGCTCGCGTTCTGGCTCAGGCTGATCAGGTAGGTGCCTGCAGCGTAGAGCAGGGCGAAGGCGAGCGTTGCGAGCAGGCCGATCAGGATGCCGATGCCACGGTTGCCCTTGTTGGCCGGCGGCGTCGGAGCCTGCACGAAGATCGGCTGCGGGCTGGCGACGTACTGGCCGGTCGGGCTCGTCGTCGCGGGGTCGTAGAGGGCGCCGGGCGTGGCGGATGCCGCTGCTGCGGCACCGGCGACACCCGCAGCTCCGACGCCGGCCGCGGCGTAGTCAATCTCGGGAGCCGGCTGCTGCGGAGCGACCGGTGCCACGGGGTACGCAACGGGAACCTCGGCGGCCTCCACCGGTACGGCAGGGGCTGGCTCGGCGCGTGCTGCCGGCGCCGATTCCACGATGACGGTGTCGTGCACGTCGTCCTGGACCGTGGGCTCGGCCGCAACGGGCTTGGCGGCAACGGGCTCGGACCAGTCGGCAGCGGCTGCGACATCCGTATCGGCGGCGACGGGCTCTCCGGCCGCTGTCTCTGCGAAGACCGAGTCGTCGAAGACCGCGGTGTTCGCGGCAGGAGCGGACTCCGGCTCGTTGGCGAGATCGATCGCCTCATCGTTCGTGGGTACGGTTCCAGCCCCGCCCGACTCGCTGTCGTGCGCTTCGCTGACCTCGCCCTCGTTGTTCTCGTGCTCCGGCGTGGTGTCGCTCATGCTGACTCTCCTCCCGCGCACAATGGCGCCCAGTTCAGCCGTAACTGTAGCAATGCCCCGCAACAATCGTCATGAGCCTCGCGGCAGCTCCCGCGACAAAGTCGGGTGTGTCGCGCCGAACTCGGAGAAATGGCCCCCTTCCCGTGCGAAAGGGGGCCGTTTCTTCGAGGTGGGCGGATGCCGCGGCTGCGGCATCCGCCCACTTCTACTGTGCGTCTGCGATCAGGTCGGCGCCGATCAGATCGGGAGTCAGCGCCGCGTAGACGAGCCCACCGATGTTCGCCTCAACGACGCCGTCGTTCTCAGAGTTCTTCGTCGTCGCGAGCGTCGTGACGAGGAAGAGTCGCTTGCCGGTCTGCAGGCCGTTCACGTAGTCGAGCACCTGGGGGTAGCTGCCCTTCACGACCACCTGCACCTGGAGCACCGCGAAGTTGCCCGAGGTGACGAGCGGGTTCACGACGGGCGGCGCACCGGCGGCGGGGGCTGCCGGCTCGGGCACGACGGCTGCGGTGTCGGCCGATGCCGCTTCCGACGCGGCGTCCGCCTCGGGGGCCGGTGCCGGCGCGGGCGCGGCGACAGGCGTGTACTGCTCTGCATCGTTGACGGTGATCGAGGTGAGCGTCACTCCGACGCCCTTGGCGAGCGCGTCGAGCTGGTCGACCAGTTCAGGTGCGTTCGCCCCCGTCGGCACCGACTCGACGAGCGGGGCCAACTCGGCCTTGAGCTCGTCGATCCCCTCGAACTGCTTCTTCAGGGCAGCGAGCTTCACCTCGGCTGCGGCGTTCGTGGCGTCCACCGCGGCCCGCTCGGTGTTTGCTGTGGCGATCGCGGAAAGCTGCGGCTGGACGCCGAGCAGGAAGCCGAGCCCGAGCACGGCGACGATGAGCAGCACAGAGCCGATCGTCCAGAGGCGGTTCGTGTCCATGTCTACTCTCCCTCCTCCGACGCGGTGGCGTCGGCGGTTGTGCTGTCGGTGCCGGCATCCGCCGCGGCCTCATCGGCCGGAACCTCGGGGGCGAAACGCCCCGAGAACGCCGCGTCGTTGACGTGCATGGTGATGGACGCCGTGTAGATCCCGGTCTCCTCGTCGAGCGTGACCGAGCCGGGCAGCGCATCCGCGAATCCCGGGAGGGTCGCGAGCGAGCGGAGCCAGGCCGGCACGTCCGGCAGCACCGCGCTCGTTGCGCTGAAGCTGATGGTCGCCATGCGGGCCCCCTGCAGCGGCGTCGTCGCCTGTTCGTACACGGCGATCGGAGTTGCCGAGTCGATGGTGACCTGGTCGATGCTCACGCTGGCCGGCAGGGTCGCCTGCACCTGGTCGAGGTAGGGCTTCCACGCGATCTCGGTCGAGGCGCCGACCTGCTGGGCGGCACGGGCGAGGTCGAGGTGGTCCTGCACCTGGGTGACCTCGGCGTACTCCCCCTGCGCGATGATCAAGTCGGTTGTGCGGGCCCGCGCGGTGAGCAAGTCCACCTGCACCTGCACGGAGAGCGCGAAGGTTGCACCGACGCCGAGCACGACCACTGCGATGGCGCCCAGGACGCCGAGGCCGAGTCGACGCCGCGTCGCCTTCGCTGCGCGTGCCGTGAGCACCTCCGGTGGCAGCAGGTCGACGCGCGGTTCCGCGCCGATGATCAGTTGGTCTTCTTTCGACTGGCGGCTCATGCTGCACTCCCCAGGGCCAGTCCGAGCGCGACGGTGAAGGTGGAACCGCGCTGGCGAAGCTGCTCCTCATCGGCGGATCGGGCGATGCTGACGTTCGAGAACGGGTCTCCGAGTACGACGGGCAGTCGGGTCATCTCGCCGAGGGCGTTGACGAGGCCAGGGAGTTGCGCCCCGCCGCCGCTCAGCACGATCTGCTGCACCGGATCTTCCGGTCGCGTGTTGACGAAGTAGCTGATGGTGTTGCGGAGGCTGCTCAGCTGCTCGAGCGCGACCCGGTAGATCACCTCGACGGCCGCCTGCTCCTCGCGCGAGGCCACCGAGCTGGCCAGGCCGAGCGAGCGCTTGACGCCCTCGGCGCCGGCGGTATCAGTCTCGAGCCCGCTCCGCAGCGCGACCGTGATGTCGTCGCCGCCCGTCGGGATGATGCGCACGAACTGCGGAACGCCGTCGCGCGCGATCACGACCGTTGTCGTGTCGGCGCCGATGTCGACGAGCGCAGCAGTGCCCGCGATCCCCGGGCGCGAGATGAGAGCGCGGGTGAGGGCGAAGGGGATGAGGTCGACGTCGACGGTGTTGAGGCCGGCCTTCTGGGTGGCGGCGACGTTGCCGAGCACCGCGGCCTTGACCGCAGCGATCAGAAGGCCGTGCACAACCGGCCCGTGTTCGCTCTCCCCCTCCGAGACGGGGTAGAAGTCGAGCAGGGCGTCGGCGACGGGAACGGGAAGCATGTCGTGCACCTCGAAGGGCAGCGACTCGCGGATGCGACGCAACGACGCCTTCGGAACCGTCAGGTCACGGGCGAGTACCCGCTGGTTGCCCATGCCGAGCACGATGTCCTTCGATTTGAAGCCCCCGCGGGCCCAGAGTTGCTTGAGCGCCTGGGCAACCGTGTTGGTCTCGATGACCTCACCACGGCTCACAGCACCCTCGGGCAGAGCGATCTCGAAGTGGCGCAGCACCGTCGCCTTGCTGCGCCCCGGATCGCCCACCTCCACCGCACGCACGGCGGTGCTCGTGATGTCGACACCTACGACACTGTTGGCCATCAGATCCACTCCTTCGGATGTTGCGCACAGCTCCGTTGCCCGAGCTGGTCTTTCGTGTAATTCGTCATCGTCGGCATTTGTGTCACAGTCCGATCAGTCCCAGATAGCCCTGCCAGATCGCGTCGCCCCAGAAGATGCCGAGCCACGCCCCGAGCAGCATCCACGGCCCGAACGGAATCCCGCTCTTGCGCCCGGCGCGCTTCGTGATCAGCAGAACGACCGCGAAGATTCCGCCGAGCACGAAGGCGGCGAACGCCCCAACGAGCAGCGGCCCGAGACCGAGGAAGCCGAGGTAGAGGCCGAGGACGCCGGCGAGCTTCACATCGCCGAAGCCCATGCCGGCCGGGTAGATGAACGCCATCACGAAGTAGGCCATCCACATGGCGATTCCGCCGATCGCTGTCCAGAGCAGCGCGTCGAAGTCTTGGGCCATCAGCCCGGATGCCGCAAGCAACACCGCCGCGACGACATAGCTCGGCAGCACGATCGCATTCGGCAGGCGGTGCGTGTCGATGTCGATCAGGGCCAGCGCGATGCTGATCGCCGCGAGGTACAGGTAGGCGAGCAGCATCAGTACGTTGGCGACGACCGCGCTGGTTGAGCCGTCTCCGCTGGCTGAGCTTGTCGAAACCCCACCTGTCGAAACCAAGACCACCAGCCACACGGTGACGATGGCGAAGGCGAGCCCGGTTCCGAGCTCAACGAGAGGGTAGCGAGCCGAGATCGGCTCCCTGCATGCGCGGCACTTGCCCCGCAGCAGCAGCCACGACAGCACCGGCACGTTGTCGCCCGGCCGGATCTGCGCGCCGCACCCGGGGCAGGCACTCGGGGGCGAGACGATCGAGAGGCCCGCTGGCACGCGGTAGACCACCACGTTGAGGAAGGAGCCGATGAGCAGCCCGAACAGCCCCACGGCGAGCGTGAGAGCGGTCAAGAGCTGCGGAGCGGCGAGTGGGGTCACAGAATCACGGCCCCACCGGTGCGAGATCGCGGTTCGAGACGAGGGCTCCGGGCTTCGGCTGCAGAACTGGTGTCGTGGCTGAGCCGGTGTCGAGATCCACGCCCGCGATCCCCATCTGGGCGAAGGTGAATCCCGAATTGTTCTTCACGTCGCTGTACTCGCCGCTATATAGCTGGCCGTTCCAGGTGAAGGTGTTCTTCGCATCGAACTTGCACGGCGTGTAGAGAAAGGCCTCCACGGGCGCTTTGATCTCGAGTTTGTTTTTGACCACGAAGTCATCGGCGGGTGAGACACAGCTCGGCTTGCCATCGGTTGGTACTGGGTCCGGCGTGATGAACCAGAGCCGGCGAACCGCCGTCGAACTCGAGGTGTAGCTGCCCGCATTGTTGCCCGTGAACTTGTTGGCGAAGATCACAACGTCGCTGGTGAGCACGACATCGTCGTTGTTGCCCGCTTCGACGCCATTCGAGCAAGCGAGCGCGTTCAGAATCACGGGCTTTCCAGGGATCGTGCCGCCGATCCGCTGGCCGTTGGTGAACTTGCACGCGGAGCCCGACAAGACCTTCACTTCGTACGGCGTCCCACTTTCATCCCGCCAGTCGCCCGGCTTGTACGTCACCTCAGACCACCCCGGCACCACCGGGGCGACCGCGCCGGGTGGGTTCAACCGGCCACCAACCTGCCCCGTTGCTTTGGGATTCGTCGGACTCACGCTGCCAGCGGTGAGGTCTCCGTCGATCCGGCCGGAACCAAGCGTTGCTGTACCGGTCACCCACGCGTCACCGAGCACAGTGCAGCTCCCTGTGAACGTGAGGTTTCCGTTGACAAACACGTTGCCGTTGATCTTGGAATTGTTCTTCTCGCAGTCCAGATTGCCGTCCTTGACCATAAGCCCCGCACCATCGATCTCGGAGAGGTCGAGGTTGGAGTTCGCCTCGAAAAGGCCGCCCTTGTAGAGGTACATTCCGATTCCGCTAGGTGCGACGCCCGGCGTGAGCCAGCCAACCACTGCTTCTACGGTGCTGCTATCGCCGGAGGATCGACCAACAAGGCCCTTCGCCGAGGCAGTGCCCTTCGACACGATGCGAACCTGCGTGGTTGCGCCCGTCGGGCACCCGTTCTGCCAGCCCGCTCCGGCGTTGTACTGCAGCGTTGCGGTGTACTTCGGCTCGACCGTCGACACGTACCTGCCCGGCGTCGGCTGCGCCGCGCAATTGCCAACAGTATTGAGCCCGGCGCGGGCAGCGGCGATGCCGGCGTCGGCAGCCGCTTGCGACTGCACCCCTGCCCTGGTCGCGCTCGTGAACCCCATTCCGCTGACCAGCGAACCGCCGACAACCGCGGTGAGGATGAGCGCGATCGCCATGACGCCTATCACGGCGACCAGAGCCGATCCTCGCTCTGGCACAGCTGGACGAATCTGCCTCAGTAACATGACACGCTCCCTGTTGCTCCCGCTCGACCGAATGCGGACGTTGTGATGGCCACAGGCGGATGATCGCCCGCAAGGCCGTTGAAGGCGATGGTGAGTCGGCGCCCCGTTGTGGTTGCGAAGACGCTGTTGCCACTGATTGGGCTCACGCCATCGACCAAGAGCGTCCACGATGAGAGCTGGGCAGCCGTCGGGGCCGCGATCGCCGTGGCGGATCGTGTCATGCGCAAGCTGCGTCCGGAAGCCGAGTAGTACCACGCCACGCAACTCCAGGTGAGTGTCGCGTCGTTTGACGCCACGCGGGCGACGAGCAGCTGATCGTTGCCGATCGGTGTCGAAAGACTGAAGTCCGAGGAATTGCGGATCCCGGTTTCGATCGAATCCGCTGCGAGCTGCGCTGCAGTCGACGAGTTGTCGACTGCACGAACAGTCGTCGACTGAATGAGGGTTGTACTGAGAAGCCCGCCGGCCACCGCCAACACCAGCACCATGAGCAGCATGTAGACGAGGAGCTCGACGAGTGTGAATCCGCGTTCCGCTGTGGCCACCCTGTGCATCTCACGGCCCCTCGACGTAGACGGAGGTACGTGCGGAGATGATGACCCCCGTGTCGGCGCGCGTCACGGTGACGATCACCGGAATAGAAGCGGGATAGCTGACGAGCGCCGCCGGGCACGTGCCGACGGTTCGCACGACCTTCAGTGTGACTCCCCGCGCATCGGTGGCCGTCGTGTTGGTCGGCGTAACCGCGGCACAGCTCTTGTACGACCGGGCGTCTTCAAGCTGCCCGTTAACAATCGCGGTGGCCGAGGCAAAGGTCGCATTCGCGGAGGACAGTTTGAGACCCTGAATGAGCGTGGGGAGAATCGCTATGGCGATAATCGCCAGAAGCATCATCGCAATGATGATCTCAATGAGGCCAACTCCGGAATCGTCCTCAGCAGGCATCCGTTTGCGGACGAGCTTCATTCTTCACCTCCCACGAAGTAGGGGTCGGGGTGGTTGGGGTCGGGACTGTCGTTCTGTGTTACCGAGCCAGAAAGGTGGGGCGCCGCGTGCGACACCCCACCTTTCACTTGTCAGCTAGGAACAGGCCACGTTCGCGACACTGCCATTGGCAGTGATGCTGAACTTGACAGTGCTGTTGCTGCGGGTGCCGTCAATGCAGAAGTCCGAACCCGAGGTGGTCGGGGCCGTCTTGTAGGCAAGCGTGACGCCATCCGTCGTGCTGAAGCCGTACTTGCCGAGCGCTGCGGCGGTGAGGGCGGGTCCGGTGGTCGCGGACGGGTTGTCCGTGTAGAAGCCGACGACTGCCGTCTTAGCGTTGGTGAGGTCGGACTTGACCGCGCTGTCCTTCGCGCTGTCCTGAATGCCGAGGTACACGGGGATTGCGATGGCTGCGAGGATGCCGATGATGATGACGACGACGAGGAGTTCGATGAGCGTGAAGCCCTTCTGCTCGTCCTGGTTCTGGAGGGCCGTGCGGCGATCTCCGAGGGTGTTGAGCATGGTGCGCATGGTGGGTTCCGATCAGTCAGTAGGGTGACGGGGCCAGCCGAAGTTCGACCGGAACTTGAGCCTAGTGCTGGGAGTTCGCTTTGAATATCCCAGTTTGGGGGTGATTCCACTTATTATGCCCCCCAGTAATGGGGTGTATTCCTTACAGTCGGCAAAGGTGAGTCAGTGAGTGAGGTACTCTCACTGACTTCACGAACCGTTGACGGCTCCCGCGATGCCGAAGATCGGCATGTACAGCGCGACCACCATGCCGCCGATCACGACGCCGAGGAAGGCAATCATGAGCGGCTCGATGGCCGCCGTGAGCTGCTCCGTGGCCGCCTCAACCTCCTGGTCGTAGAAGTCGGCGATCTTGTCGAGCATCGTCTCAAGCGATCCGGCGTCCTCGCCGACGGCGATCATCTGGGTGACCATGGGCGGAAACACCGGCTGTGCGAGTAGCGGGGCCGAGATCGACTGCCCCTGACGCACGGACTCCGCTACCTCATTCAGGGCGTTCTCGATCACCCAGTTGCCCGACGTCTCTCCGACGATCTTGAGGGCGTGCAGGATCGGCACGCCGGCCCCGATCATGTTGGAGAAGTTGCGGGCGAAACGAGCGACGGCGATCTTCTGCAGCAGCTTGCCGAAGACGGGGAGCTTCAGCAGGATCGGGTCCTTGAACTTGCGCACCTCTTCACTGTTCTTGTTCTTGCTCCACCACACCGCGAAGATGATGCTGACCACGAGGAGCAGCGGAACGAACCAGATCATCGATTCGGAGAGCGTGACAAGCAGCTGCGTGGGCAGCGGCAGTTCCGATCCCATGCCCTCGAACATCTCCTTGAAGATCGGAACGATGAAGATCAGCATGATCAGCACGGCGCCGAGGGACATGACCAACACGATCACTGGGTACGTCATCGCCGACTTGATGGTCGAGCGCAGCTTCACTTCCTTCTCGAAGTTCTCTGCGATGGACTCGAGGGCGTCGTCAAGGAAGCCACCGGTCTCGCCGGCCCGAACCATGTTGACCATGATGGGCGGGAAGGTGTCGGGGTGTGCGGCGAAAGCCTCGGAGATCGAGACGCCGGTCTCGACGCCGTCCCGCACCTGGCCGAGGATGCCGGCCAGCGTCTTGTTCTCGGTCTGCTCGGCGAGGATGTTGAGGGTGCGGAGCAGCGACAGACCCGAGCCGATCATGGTGGCCATCTGCCGACTCATGATGGCGAGGTCCTTGAGCCCAACTCCACCGCCGAACCCGGCGATGTTGATCTCGCGGTTGAGCCCGGTGCCGGCCGGCGCCACAGACACCTCGATGGGCGAGATGCCCATGGTGTGCAGGCGGGATGCAGCAGCCCCCTCGCTCGTCGCCTCGAGCTTGCCCTTGACGAGCTTTCCCCCGGAATCGCGCCCGGAATAGGCGTAGGCGACCAGGCCGGCCATCAGCGCTTCGCCGTCGAGTAGGCGTCACCGAAGTCGATGCCGCCAGCCTGCAGGGCGCGTGCAGCCGACTCGGTCGGAGATTCTACGCCGGAGAGCAGGCGGGTGAAGCCGTCGAGGTCGTGCGCCTTCTCGCGCGCAGCCTGCTGCGTGATGGTTCCGGCGTTCACCAGCTGGGCGAGGTGCTGGTCCATGGTGTGCATGCCGAGGTCACGGCCCGCCTGCATCATCGAGGCGATCTGGTACGTCTTGCCCTCGCGGATGAGGTTGGAGATGGCGGGGGTGATCCTGAGCACCTCGGTGGCGACGGCACGCCCCGAACCACTGGCGCGCTTCACCAACGTCTGGCAGACGACGCCCTGCAGCGTGGATGCCAGCTGAGCGCGCACGTGGTCCTGCTGGTGCGGTGGGAAGACGTCGATGACACGGTCGATGGTCTGCCCGGCATCCTGCGTGTGGAGGGTGGCGAAGACGAGGTGGCCGGTCTCGGCTGCGGTGAGCGCGACGGAGATCGTCTCGAGGTCGCGCAACTCACCGATGAGGATGACATCGGGGTCCTGGCGCAGCACGTGCTTGAGCGCATTGGCGAAGCTGTGCGTGTCGTTTCCGACCTCACGCTGGTTCACCAGCGACTTCTTGTGCCGGTGCAGGAACTCGATCGGGTCTTCGACCGTGACGATGTGGTCGGCCCTGGTGCTGTTGGCCAGGTCGATCAGCGACGCCAGCGTGGTCGACTTACCGGAACCGGTTGGACCGGTTACGAGCACGAGACCACGGGGAAGCTGCGAGAAATCACCGATGTTCTCGGGCACGCCCAGCTGGCCGAGGGTCTTGATCTCGGTGGGGATCAGACGGAAGGCCGCGCCTGCTGCCCCCCGCTGCTGGTAGAAGTTCACGCGGAAGCGCGCGTTGGCCGAGATCGTGAACGCGAAATCGAGTTCGAGCTCGCGCTCGAAGCGCTCTCGCTGCTCGTCGCTGAGCAGGGTGAGCAGTGCGGTGAGTACCTTCTCCTGCGACCATGGCTGGGCGCCCTCGGTGACGGGGCGCAGCCCGCCGTCGATGCGCACCATGGGCGGCGCGTCGCTGGTGACGTGCAGATCGGATGCCCGCTGCAGCACGACCTGCTGCAGGGCGGCGACCAGGCCGGCATCCGCGTGCTCGAGGGCAGCGCGCTCGAGGGGGCTGAGCGTTGCGAACTCGAGGTCGGCGTCGGTGTCGGCCTGGATCTCGGCATCCGCGGGGCCGGCCGGCTCGACGCTGATGTCGATCGGCGTGGTGGGCGCGGCGGCCTCGGGGGCGGCCGCCTCGGCGGGCGGCGGCACGACATATGGCCGCGCCTTGAAGATCGGCTCCGTCGGAACGGCGTCGGGGGCCGGCAGCTCCAAGACCGGCACCATCTGTGCCGGGGGCGGGTACTGCGCCGCGTCGAAGTCGCGGTCGTCGAAGGCCGGCGCTTCGGCAGCAGCAGCGGTCGGTGTGGGCTCCCCCAGAGGCTCCTCCGCGAGCTCTGCCGGCTCGGTGAAGCCGAGCTCGCGGAGCAGTTCCTCCTCCGAGACGTCGGCGACGGGCGGCGTGAAGATCTGGGAATCAAAGGCCGGCGGGTTTGGGTCTGCGCCCAGTCCGCTGGCGTAGGCGATGGGGTCGAAGCGATGCACCTCGAACTCGGCGGCTTCCGCGGCCGCGACCGGCGCCGGGCGCGTGGTCAGCGCCGAGTACGCGGGTGCGTGCGCGTCCGAGTGGGGGGCTACGGGCTCGGCGATCGGCGCGGCTTCCGCCGGGGCGGATGTGGCACCGAACGGAGCACCGACCGGCGGAACGACGAGGCGCGGGCGCGGCTCGGGCGCGGTCGTTTCAGCTGCTGCCGCGACCGGCGAGGGAACGCCGGTGACGTCGGGAACGGTGGAGCCTGCGCCGGGCACGGAGAGCCCGGCCGCCTGTGCGCGCTGGGTGAACTCGGCGAACAAGTCATCGAATCCGGCCGACGACGCGTCCGCGTCAACGGGGGCGCCCTGCGTCTCGTTCGTTGCGTCTTCCATCGTGTCTCTCCGTTTTCTCCACATGGGTCAGGACACCACCCTCAGGATCTCCTCGATCGAAGTCAGTCCCATCTTGACCTTCTCCCATCCGTCTTCGCGCAGCGTGATCATGCCCTGCTCGCGTGCAAGCCGGCCGATCTCGGCGCTCGATGCACGGGCCACGGCCAAGCGCTCGATCTCCTCGCTGACGGTCATCACCTCGTGCACCGCGATGCGACCGCGGTACCCCGTGTTCGAGCAGCTCTGGCATCCGATCGGCTCATACACGACGGGCCGCGGCTGACTCGGGTCGAAGCTGAACCGCAGTCCGGAGACGTACTCCGGGTCGAGTTCGCTCGGCGCCTTGCAGCGATCGCAGAGTCGCCGGGCGAGGCGCTGGGCGACGACGGAGTCGAGGGCAGAACCGACGAGGAACGGTTCGATGTCCATTTCGGTGAGGCGGGTGATCGCACTCGGGGCATCGTTGGTGTGCAGGGTCGAGAGCACGAGGTGGCCGGTGAGGGATGCCTCGATGGCGATCTGCGCTGTCTCGTGGTCACGGATCTCGCCGAGGAGCACCACGTCGGGGTCGGATCGGAGGATGCTGCGCAGTGCGCTGGCGAAGGTCAGCCCGGCCTTGGGGTTCACCTGCACCTGGTTGATGCCCGGCATGCGGTACTCGACGGGGTCTTCGACGGTGATCACGTTGATCTCGGGGCGGGAGACGGCGCCGAGCGTCGTGTACAGCGTCGTCGACTTGCCGGAACCGGTAGGCCCGGTGACGAGGATCATGCCGTACGGCTTGGAGTAGCTCGTCTTGTACGCCTCGAAGTTGTAGTCGAGTAGCGCCAGATCGCGCACATCGAGGCTGGTGTTGGTGTTGTCGAGAATTCGCATGACGACTTTCTCGCCCCACACCGTCGGCAGGGTGGCCACGCGCAGGTCGATCTTGCGTCCGCCGTGGCTCACCGACATCCGGCCGTCCTGCGGCTTGCGCCGCTCGGCGATGTCGATGTCGCTCATGATCTTGAGGCGCGAGATCACGCCGTTCTGAATGCTCTTGGGGGCTGCCTGCATCTCGTGCAGGACGCCGTCGATGCGGTACCGCACCCGCATCTCACGCTCGGCCGGTTCGATGTGAATGTCGGAGGCCTTGTCTTGGATGGCCTGGCTGACGAGCAGATTCACGAAGCGTACGATCGGCGCGTCGTCGTCGCTGGGGTCGCCGACACCGAAGTCTGTGGACTCCTGCGGGGCGTTCTCTTCTTCGAGGGTGTTGGTGAGGTCGCTGAGTTCGTCGTCTGCGCGGTGGTAGCGGGCGATGGCGGCAAGCAGATCACTGCGCTCGGCGACGATCGGGTCGACGTGCAGGCCGGAGGCCTCGCGCACATCATCGATGGCGAAGACGTTGCCCGGATTCACCATGGCGACGGCGATGCGATCGCCGGAGACGGCAACGGGCAGGAGTTCGTGGCGTCGGCAGACCGCGGCGCTGACGAGCGCGACGGCGACGCGGTCGACGGGGAAGTCGAGCAGCTCGACATAGGGGAGCCCGGCCTGGGCCGCACGGGCCTTGGTGAGCTGAATCTCAGAGATCACACCGCGCTCGACGAGCGCGCGCACGACGGTTTCCTCGTTGCTGCCAGGTGCAGACACTGAGTCAAGATGCTCGATCGGCAGATGTCCGTGAAGGATCAGGATTTCTGACAATGTAGCCACAATGACCTCCTCGGGAAAAAGGCGTGCTGCGGCACTCCCGAGCAGCCGCAGTTGTGTAGGGCAAGAACGCGCTCGAGTTTTTATCTAGCGTGACAACGTAGCGCGCGCTTTGGGCGCGCCGGTAGCCCCTAGTTCGGGGTGTTGACTATCACCCGAAGTGAGGCGGGCTCAGCTCGCGGGCTGTCGCACCTTCACCGCGCAGATCGGTGCGCCGATCGCTGCCACGACGGTGTGTTCGTGTGGCGCGCGGGCCTATGGCCAGAGGGTGTTGACGATGTCGTGCGTGTAACCGTCTGGGGCCATGTTCATCCAGCGCGTGGCGATCCAGACGCCGTCACGGACGAAGTGCGATTCGCCCCAGGTTCCGTTGTCATCGTCTTCCTCGAGGACGCAGCGGGTGCCGCCGAGCTCCTCGTAGCAGCTGAAATCGAGCACCTGCAGGCGCGCGAGAACGGCAGCGCTCTGCTCTGCTGTGACTGCAACCACTGCGGTCTTGAGGCTTCGGTCGCTGCCCCCACTCTCGTGGCCCCACTGGCAACGAAGTGGGTCGCCCGCCTTGACGATCGCGTTGAGCTCGTCATCACTGGTGGCGGAGTTCCGGTCTTCCGCTGCCCACGCGGGATTCAGGACGTAGCCGTCCAACTGGGTGGACCAATCCGTGGTGTAGATGCCGGAGCACTCAGCGGGGATCACCGAGACGGGCTCCTCGCTCGGCTCCGGCAGCGGCACGGTTGGCGCGCTCGCCTCGGGCTCGGGGCGGGTTGACGGTTTCGCCGAGGCCTCTGTGGCTTCGCTCTTGGACGAGCCGGCCCCCACCGCGTATCCGGCGGCGACAGCGCCGAACGCGATCACGAGTCCGGCCGCGATCGAGATCCAGAGCACAGGGCGCCGTAGTCGAGGCTTCGGCGGTTGCGGCGCAGTCATGGATTCAGTGTATCGAGCGCCCCGTTTGGCGCCGTTCTCTCGCGGCGCCTGTCGGAACTTAGCCCACGCCGAGGGCGGCGGCCCGCGTTGTGTGCGATGGCCCGGTGAATTCACCGGGCCTGTGCAGTTTTCGCGGGCCGCGAGCGCGGTGCCCCTGTGCCGCGGCTAGAGGGCGGCGATCAGCACGATTGCGGCAGCGATGACCGCGCCGAGCACCGCGATTCCGGCGACCGCGCTCACCGCGATGACAAGACGCCGACGCGCCCGGGCGCCGGCGGACTCCGCAACGGCCGGCGGCCTCGAGCTCGCCTCGATGTGCGTGCGTTGCAGCGGCTGTTGCTCGGGCACCGGCCGCGGCGTGTAGACCTCCGGCTGCCGCGGGGCCTGCACCGCGGATGCCGTCGGCACCGCTGCGGGAGGCTGCGCCGTCTCGGCGAGCTGCTGCGCCGATGCTCCGGTGCGCACGATAGCGCGGGTGTCCTCACCCGCCGACTGGTCCGATCCGGAGACGGCAGCGACCCCGGCAGCGACGGCGGTGGCGTCAGCGGAAGCAACGGAAGCGGCGCGGCGCACGATTCGAGTCGAGTCGTCGGCTGACTCCGCGTCGGGAACGAGGCGGCGCACGATCCTGGTGGCGTCATCGTCGTCCGCGTCGCCCGAGGGCTCCGGCACCGCGGCAGCCGCGGCGGAAGGCGCGAGAGCCTCAGCCGCGGGAGCCGCGGGCGCGGGGTGAGGAGTTGTAGCAGTGGCCACGGGGACGGCGGGCGCGCGACGCACGATCCTGGTGGCGTCTTCGTCATCCGACTCGGCCGCTGGGTCCGCAGGCGTGACGGGCGCAGTCGACGGGCGGCGAACGATGCGGGTCGCCTCGTCGAGCTCCGGCTCGACGGCCGGCGCGGGGAAGTACCGCTCAGCGACAGGCGGCGCCGGGGCGGGTGGCGCAGCGACGGGAAGCTGGGCGACAGGAGCTGCAGCGGCGGGTGGCACCGCGGCGGGAGCCGCCGGGGCAGGAGGCACAGGAGTGGTCGGCACCGTGGAAGCGGCCCTGCGGCTCACAACGCGCGTCGCGTCATCCAGTTCGCTCCCCTTGGCGACGACGCGCGTGGCGTCGTCGAACACCGACGGCGTGGCGCCGCGGGTGACGATGCGCGTCGACTCGTCGAGATCGGAATCGAGATCGGAATCGAGATCGTCAGTGTCCACCGCCGCGCCCCTTTCGCCACGGCAGCTCCGCCGTGTCCTCGAGGGAGAGGTCGACGGTGTCGTGCTCGCTCTCGCTCACGTCGACACCGCTCGGATCCACCGGCGCCGTGACTCCGCTGCTCAGCACGTCGACGACGATGAGCGAGATGTTGTCGCGCCCGCCGCTCAGCAGCGCCTGGGTCAGCAGTTCGGTGGCCGTCGCCTCGACCGTGCCGCCCATCGTGAGCACCGCGCGCAGCCCCTCGTCGCTCACCTCACCGCTCAGGCCGTCGGAGCAGACCAGCAGCCGCTCCCCCGTGATGACCGGGTGCAGCCAGTAGTCGGCCCGCGCATCGGCGGCACCGATGGCGCGCGTGATGACGTTGCGCCCGACGTAGTCGGCGGCGTCCGCCGGCGCCAGCGTGCCGGCATCCAGCATCTCCTGCACCAGGGAGTGGTCGTGGGTGATGCGGCCGAGGTCACCGGCGCTCAGCCGGTAGACCCGCGAGTCGCCGACGTTCAGGACGAGCCAGGCCGGGTTCGTGCTCTCGTTGACGAGCACGATTCCGGTCAGTGTGCTTCCAGCACCGCGCGCCCGCCCCGCCGAAATGCGCTCGACAGCGGCCTGCGCCTGGGCCACGGCGGCGACGACCTGCTCAGGCAGCACCTCGCGTTCGCCGATGAGCGGTCGGAACGCCGCGACAACGGCGGCGCTGGCCAGATCGCCGGCCTCGTGCCCGCCCATGCCATCGGCGACGATGTAGACCGGGTGCTCGGCGAGCACCGAGTCCTCATTCACCGCCCGCTTGTGGCCGACGTCGCTGCGCGCCTGATGGCGGAGCACGACGGACTCTGCTGGCGGTATTTCGGATGACGGCTGGGGCACCGGTCACTCCTCCTGGAAGATACGGGCAGAGAGTTCGCCCAAGACAAAACGGCCGGTGACCTCCGTCGCGACGCCGGGCTCGAGTTCGATCTCGGCCCCTTCGGCATCGAGAACGTAGACACCGTTGGTCGACTGCAGATCCGTGATCACCCATGCGGTGCCATGCAACTGCACGCTCGCGTGGGTCTTCGACACGGTGCGGCCCGCATCGCGCACCGTGATGAGCTGGGCATCGGGGTGCTCGGCCAGCGGCACCGGGTTGCGACCCAGGAGCACCAACTCCGCGCTCAGCGGCACGCGCTGGCCAGACTCGGTCTCAAACACCCACGCCTTGTTCCGGCGACCGGCGATGACCGTCGCATCCATGTCATCGTCGTCGTCGATCGGCTGCGCCGCGGCGGCTTCCCGCGGCTCGTCGAGAACGACGGATGCCGCAGCGGCAGCCACGGGGGCGGCAGGCGCGCTGAAGTCGGGGACGGAGTCGATCAGCGGCGTGACGCGGGCGGGGGCAGCTGTCTGCTGCTCGACGCGCACGGAGAGCTCCTCCGGCATCTCGATCGGCGCCGGTGGGGCGACCGGAGCCGGCGTAGCGATCACGGCGGGCGTGTAGCTGAACACAGGGGGCGCGGTGTGCGCCTCCTGCACGACGTCGTCGGCAGGCGCGACCGTCGCGACGGCCGCGGCCGGAGCCGGAATCCGCGGAGCGGCGGGCTGCACGGGCTCACCGAACGGGATGCGAGCCGGCACCGCGTCGCCGGGAGTGATGCCGAACGGCGAGGCGGCTGCTGGGGCCGCGTCATCCGGGTGAGCGACCCGCTGGGCACCCGCCGGTTCAGCCGTTGCCCTGCCCCAGCCGAGAATGCTGGACCAGATCGGCATCAGCAGCACGCCGAGCACGGTGAAGCCGGCCCCCTTGTCGAACTGCTTCGAGATCGAGTTGATGGCGAAGATCGAGAAGACGAAGCCGACGACGTTGATCAGCGGCAGGAAGAGCGTGATCGCCCAGAACGGCGCGACCCCGCCGAGCCGGAACAGCACGAAGCTGTTGTACACCGGCACCCACGCCTTCCAGCCTGGCTCGCCCAGCTTGCCGAAGACGGCCGCCAGCGCCGCGGAGGCCCACACGTATAACGCGAGCGAGAGCAGCAGTGCGATGAGCACGCCGAAGCCCGGAACCGAATTGTCACTCATCATCGTCCCCCATCGTCGTCTGGCACGGCAGCTGCCCGCGCCTTTCCCCCTGCGATCCTCGTCGTGGTCGGCGTCCCAGAGAATGTATCCACTCTCCGCGATTTCGTCGACATCATCCGTGAGAAGGAGCGCAGTGAGAGCCGGGCCCGCAGCCGCTGCCACCAGCTGAACTCCCGAGCGAGCAGGGCGCGCTCGGCGTCGACGGCCGCCCAGAATGCCTCGCTCTCGGCCACGCTGGGTTCGAGCGGTCCGAACACGGCCTCGTCGGCGAGCACGGCGAGCATATGGCCGTTCGGGCTCCCATAGCGGGCGGCGAGTTCGATTCTGGTGCGCGTTCCCGGCCTCGGCAGGCCGTAGTCGACGGCGGTGTCAACATAGTCCTCCCAGCCGCCGGCAATGCGTTCCGTGCTGTCCGCGACGCCCTTGCGGCCGCGCCGACGCATCACCTTCGCGATCGTCATCACGATCAGCGGCGAGCAGAGCAGGAGCAGTCCGAGCAGGCTGAGGCCGACGATTCGCAGGAGTGCGACGAGCCAGGCGAGGTCGACGCCCTCCTCGCTCGGCTCCTCCGGGCTCTCGCCGCCACCGGCCGGCTCCGCGTCCGGCGGGGTCACCTCTGTTGCGCCGTCGGCGATGACCTCCGTGGTGTTCTGCGGGTCGCGCTTCTGCTCGTCGCTCGGGGCGAGCGGGTTGGCCGACTGCGGCGTGGCATCGACGGTGATCCAGCCGCCCCCGGCATCCTGCACCTCGGCCCAGGCACTGAGGTTCCGGCCGCTGCAGATTCCCTCCTGGCAGGCTGGCATGCCGGATGCCGGGGCTCCACCGTCGAGCCGGAAGCCGAGCACGACACGGGCGGGGAACCCGAGCGATTCGGCGATGAGCGCCGTCGCGACGGCGAACTGCTCGTCGTCGCCGACCGCGGCAACGAGTTTGGCGTTGTCGGTGGACGCCGTGGACGTCTGCTTGTCGAGCAGGGCGCTGAAGAGCATGTCGATGCGGCCGGTGGAGTGGCCGGCCAGGCTGGGAGCGAAGGCGACATCGCCGCGCTCCTGCTGCCACTTGTGCTCGCCGTCGCCAGCCGCCGTCAGCGAGTGGCTGAGGTAGCCGCGCTCGCGCAGCCGGGTGACGAGCTCCTGCAGCGCCGCCCCGTCGGCGCCGAGCCCCTGGGCGGCGACCCACTTCTCCAGGTTGTCCGGAATGACCGCGTCGTCGAAGAGTTCCTCCTGGTTCTTCGGCGGCTTGGCCTCGCTGAGTGCCATGGGCTCCCCGTCGACCATGGCCCTGAGCCGGTAACGGTCGCCCTCCTGGAGCCCGTTCAGCTGCACGCCGGCCTGGGTCTGCTCGTTGTAGAAGAAGCCGTCGGTGAGAGCCTGCTTGCGGCTGCCGACGAAGTCGACGCGAGAGAGGCTGCCGGCCAACGGCATCCACACATCGGAGTACCCGGCGATCGTGACGTCGAGGCGGGTGTCCACGTCGGAGCCGAAGGCGGCACCCGGTGTGCGGGCGAACGCCGTCTCGCGTTCGGTGACGCCGCGGGCCGGATCCACGACCCGGAACACCTCGCCGTCGTAGTAGCTCATCACCGCGAGCCGCAGGCGCTCCGGCGCCTCGCCGCTCGCCTCGACCGCGAGCAGCTCCTCGTCGAAGCTCTCGTCACCGAGGAAGCTGCGATAGGAGCTCAGCGGGCTGACGAATTCGCGCATCTGCAGCTCTGGTTCGATCGTGGTGCGCAGCACATCACGCTCGTCCACGCGCAGCGGCACGGCGGCAACGGAGACGGCGACCGCGGCGGCCATGACCAGAACGCCGACGCTCAGAGCGGCCCGGCTGGCCCGACGGGCCGAGCCGGCCAGGCTGCGCACGCCGACACCGGTTGCGACGCCGCGGCGTTGCGCGGCGCGGCGGGCCCTGCGGGTGCGCGCAACCAGGAAGCCCAGGGAGGCGAGGAACCCGAGCAGGCCGATCGCGGTCTCGCGCGGCGCCGGGATGGTGAGCGGTCCGATGCTCAACGCCGGGCTCATCAGGCTGGATCCGAACAGGATGCCGAAGCCGATGGCGAGCATCATCACGGGCACGGCGAGCACGTCGACGCGTTTGGCCCGCCAGGCGAGCGAGAGCGAGAGCACGACGCTGGAGAAGAGCACGGCGAAGAACGGCACGAGCAGCGCCTGATAGCTGCCGACCGGCAACGAGATCGTCACCAGCTCCTTCCAGCCGAACACGGAGCGCACCAGCAGCTCGAGCAGCCCGCCGAACACGTCGGCGACGCTGCCGAACGCGGAGGGGACGGCCAGCGGCACGCCGAACAACAGGTAGGCACCGAGCGCCGCCAGCAGGGTGCTGAACCACGACCAGCCACCGATCAGCCCGAGGACCGCGACACCGGCCCCGACCACGATCGCGCCGGCCGCGGTGATGAAGAAGTAGGGGTTCTGGTAGATCGGCCAGGCCGCCCACGCCGCGAGCACCGCCATGACGAGCACATAGGCGGCTCCGGCGAGGACCGGGGCCTCGCGCAGTCTGGTGCGCAGCGGTGCCTTGACCGCGGCGCCCCGAGTGTCACGGCGCACGCTCTGACGCCCGTCGGCGCCCGGCGCCCGGCCGTTCACGACGCCCTCTTCGCGAGCAGGGAGCGCAGGTCGTCGAGCACCGCGATGGTCAGGACGCCGGTGCCGGCGAGCTCACGATAGCTCGGCACCGCGAGCGGATCGACCCGCACGGCGACGACGGCGACATCCGGCGGGAATCGCAGGGTGAGCGCGCGCAGGCGGGCGGCCGGCACGGTCGAGCCGCACACGACGAAGGCGATCGAGACGTCCGGGATCGCCTGCGAGGTGAGCGCGCAGACGTCGTCGATCGGCATCGTCGTCGGCGTGCGGTCGACGGCGCTCAGCTCGTCGAGCAGGGCGCGCGCCGAGACGACGGGCAGGCTGCGGATGCTGTGCACCGAGCTCCGCGCGAGTTCTTCGATCTGCTCGCTCGCCACGATGGCGACGTCGCGGCCGTCGCGGATCGCCCTGGTGCCGAGCGAGCCGGCCGCGCTGACGGCGATCTCGAACTCGTCCGCGTCGGCGAAGTCGTTCTGGAACAGGCTGAGTGCGACGAGCAGGCGTGAGCGCCGGCTCTCCTCGTACTGGCGCACCATGAGCTGGCCGGTCTTCGCCGTCGACTTCCAGTGGATGCTGCGCTGGGCGTCGCCCGGCGCGTACTCGCGGATCGCGTGGAACGACATGTCGGAGGCGACGATGCGGTTCGTCGGATTGCCCTCGAGATCGCGGACGAAGCCGGCGCTGGTGCTCGGGATCGACACGGTGATCGGGTGCACGTAGAGCCGGTGCACCTGCGCCTGGGCGTGCTCGCGCCGGAGCAGTCCGACGGGGTCGGTGCGCAATGTCGTGACCGGCCCGATGTCGATGATGCCGCGGTGCGGCGTCGGGATCGTGACGACCTCGCTGTGGTGGGCACCCGGCCGCAGCAGGGGAACCGAGATCTCGGTCGTTCCGTGCCCGATCGGCACGTCGATGCGCCCCGGCAGCTCGAAGTTCTTCGCGACGTTCGTGACGTCGAGGGTGCCGAGCACCTCCCCACCTGCCACGACGCGTTCGACGGGAACATGGAAACTGACCGAGTAGGCCTTGCCGCCGGCGAGGAACGGCAGGGCGATGAGCAGGATGCCGGCGGCGATGGCCCCGGCGACAATCAGCTCCGTCCAGCCCAGCACCAGGCCGACGGGCAGCGCAAGCACGGCCAGCAGCGCGAGACAGCCGGCGGCCGTCACCGTCTCCCGCAGCCAGCCCCAGGTCGCGACGGCCGCAGAGCGCGCGGCCTCCCACACGCGGACACACCAGACGAGCGCGCGCACGAACAGCCCTCGACGCGACGTCGAGTAGCGTGTGTGCGTCGTGAGGCCCGTCGACGTCGCGGTCTGAGTGCCCCGCGACTCGGTGTTGAATGTCACGCCCGGTCGCTCCCCTGGCTTGCCTGCTTCACGCCTATGCCAACTCGCTGCGGAGCGGCGGAACGATGTCGAGCAGGATCTGGCCGATCACGGCGTTGGCCGTGACGCCGTCGAACTCGGCCTCCGGGTCGACGACGACGCGGTGCGCGAGGATGTGCTCGGCGAGCATCTTGACGTCATCCGGGATCACATAGGAGCGCTCGTGCGCGGCCGCCCAGGTCTTGGCGGCCTTGGTCAGGGCCCGCGCACCGCGCACACTGACACCCATGCGCAGCTGGTTCGTGGTGCGGCTGGCTTCGACGATGCGGGCGATGTAGTCGAGAACGAGCGGGTTCACGAACACACCACGCGCGAGGTCGCTCATGCCGACGAGTGCCTGCGGCGTGATGACCGGGTTCACCGTCACCTGCGCCGAGCTGGTGCCCTCGAGGATGCGGATCGTCGAGGCGAGATCCGGGTAGCCGAGGGAGGTCTTCATCATGAAGCGGTCGAGCTGTGCCTCTGGCAGGCGGTAGGTGCCGGCCTGCTCGATGGGGTTCTGCGTCGCGATCACGAGGAACGGCGACCCGGTGCTGCGGGTGATGCCGTCGACCGTGACCTTCCCCTCCTCCATCGCCTCGAGCAGCGCCGACTGCGTCTTCGGGCTCGCGCGGTTGATCTCGTCTGCGAGCACGATGTTGGCGAAGATCGGGCCGGAGTGGAACTCGAACTCGCCGCGCTTCTGGTCGTACACGGTGATGCCGGTGACGTCACCCGGCAGCAGGTCTGGTGTGAACTGGATGCGCGAGTTCGTGCCGTGCACCGTCTGGCCCATTGCCCGCGCGAGCGAGGTCTTGCCCGTGCCCGGGAAGTCCTCGAGCAGCAGGTGGCCCTCGCTGATCATCGCGGTGAAGGCGAGCTCGATGACGTGACGCTTGCCGAGCACGACCGTCTCGACGTTCTCCACCATCGAGCGGAACGTCGCGGCGAACCAGGCTGTCTGTTCTGGACTGATTGTCATCGTGTTGTCGCCTTCTGAGGGGTTGGTGCTGTCTGAGCTGTCGGTCGTGCGTTGTGGTCGTGATCCGTGGTGCGGATGCCGCAGGCGTCAGCCACAGCTGAACTCGCCTTTCAGCGTTCCGCCGAATGGCGCAAAGCCCTGTGCTTGCTGCGCTCCCCACGCGAGCGTCCACGCGATCTTGCGGACAGCGGTCGCGCTGCTGGGCAGGATGCGGTCGGCCGGCGCCGGCAGCCACTGGTCGGGGGTCGCGGGGACGGCGGGGATCGCCGGGCTGCCTGGGGTGGGGTTGCCATCGGCATCCTCTCCCGCCGGCACTTCTGGCACCGCCGGGTTGCCGGGCACGAAGTACTCGTAGCCGTCGGCGGTGACCGTTGGCGCGGCACTGGCCGTTCCCCGCCCGCTGATGGCGAAGGCGAGGAGAGTGCCCGGCGTGCAGGACGAGAGCGACACCGGGTCGAGCGTCATCTGCCATGCCTTGTTCGGGTCGGCGGCTGGCACGGCAGCCGCCGGGCTGCAGCGCTCCGGGTTGCCGACAACGCAGTACCTGACCGTGATGCCGGGGTCGGCTCCCCAGACGTCGCTCGGGTAGCCGCTCAACACGGCCTCGTAGCCCCGCGCCGGCCGCTCGGCGCTCGTCGGTTCGTCGATCCTGTAGTCGCCGTTCGATCCGCTGACGGTGTAGCTGTACCCGGTGGGCGCGGACGGCTGGTTCCACGTGTATGCGGCACCCAATGACTGCTGCGCGTACCCGAAACCGTTGGAGAAGCAGACGTCAACGGTGTAGTTCGTGAACGGCGACAGGCCGGTGATCGTGCTGCTGGACGAGACGACGCTCCCATGGCCGGTGGCGCGGAGGTTGCCGCCATCCCCATCGACCCGGCACACCGCGGCTGCAGGCGCCGGCGTTGCGATGTAGAGCATCGTCTGCCCCCGGTCGCTGTAGTTGCTCGCGCCGCTGGCGGCCGGCACCGTGATGGAACTCTCCGTCGCACTCAGCCCACCGCTGACGCTGAGACCCGGCTGGCCGGCCACGCGCACGCCCACCGCGTCCAGCTTGTCATTCGGGCCTGTTCCGCTCGGCCGTTCGAAGCGGCTGAGCGGCTGGATCGTCACCGTGTTCGGGCCGACGGGCAGCACGAGGGTGAGTTTCGTGGCGCCGCTGCCCGCGGAGGACGCCGGGAACTCGCGGTCGCCGACGAGGTAGGAGCGCGTCGACGGATCGGTGTTCTGGATCGTGACCTCGGCGACGCCCTGGGTGAGCGTCGTCTGGGCGGAGTCGTAGACGGGTTCGGCAGAGACGGACCCCATTCCGGGAACCTGATACGCCCAGGCCGTGACGCTGACCGCGCCCTGCGAGCGACCGGTCGCGTTGACCGCACGCGCCTCGTAGAGCGACTGTTCGCCGTTCTTCACGCCGGTGATGGGTGGGCAGACGCCACTCGCGTTGCAGCTGACCACGTCGGTGCCGCCGCGGGTGATGACGAAACCCTGCAGGGCCGGGTGCGCGGTGGTCGCTCCGCCAGGGGCCACGGCCAGTGTGAGCGTGCCGTCGCCGTAGGCCACCTGGGTCACGGCATCCGGAGGCCTCGGCAGGCCCTGCAGGTCGAGAGTCACGGAGCCGTTGCGCTCTGCGGCGCTGCGCTTGCCCTGCGCGTCTTCGACGACGAAGCTGGCCTGGCAGATGCCGCCTGGCGCGTCGGACGACCAGCTCGCGCGCACCTGAGAGCTGCCCTCGCCGGCGAAGCTCACACCGGCGCAGCTGTTGACTGCGCTCACCGAGACCAGCTTGAGCGGGGTGTTCGCGAAAGCGTTCGCCTCGCCCGGGGCGCCGATCACGTCGATGACGCAACTGCTGCCCGCCGTCTGGCTGCACTCCTGGGCGACGGTTCCGCCCTTCGGCAGCGCACTCGGTGCGGGGCCGACGCGCAGCGAGAGCACGGCGGGCGGGGTCTCTGGGTGGCTGCTGAGGCGCACAGTCACCGGGTTCTCCCGGCCGGGAACGGCGGCGTCGAGCGCCGTGACCGTGAGGCGGGCGCCATCCTGTGTCACCGTGAACTGATCGGCTGCCTGTTCGATGGCGAAGACGAGCGAGGCGGGGTCGGCCTTGCCCTGCCACTGCACCATCTGCTTCAGGTCGTAGCTGACGGCGCTCGAGCCAGGGCTCGCGGTGATCGAGGCCGGACGCAGCTCCGGCTGCGGGTCCTTCGGCGTGACCTCGATCGGCACGACGAGGTGGGTGTAGTCATCGCCGCCGGCCAGGCGCACCGGTACGACGCAGGAGTCTGTCCACGGCTGGCCCTCGCCCGCCTCGTAGCCGATCCGGGTTCCGCTGCCCGCCTGGCAGCTGCCGCCAGGGCGTTGACCGGATGCCGCGACCTCGCCGCGCCCGATCTCGAGCGTCTCGCCGGCCGGGATGGCCACAAGTGGCGCCATGTCGAAGGTGAGTGATTCGCCCTCCTTGACCTTCTGCGGGGCGAGGTCCGGCTTGAGCGAGAGGATCACGTCCCGCACGGGCGGGATGCGCAGGAAGCCGTAGCTGGTGACCTCGACGCCGGCGAAGTTGGTGCCGGTCAGGGCGAACGGCAGCAGCAGGCCGGCATCCGGTGCCTCGCCTCTCAGCTTCCACCCTGATGCGCGCACGCCGTGCGGATCGCCCCAGATGCTGAGGGTGAGGTCGTTGACGTCGCCGGCCGTCCACGACACCTTGCCGGTGACGACGTCGATGCCGGATTCGAAGGTCGCGCGCTCGTCGAGGGTGACGATGGTGTCGGCGATGACGGGGTGGTCGGGGATCGATGCGCGCAGGACGGTCATCACGATGAGGCCGACCCCGACGTCGCCGCGGCTGTTCTCGACGGTGTAGGTGAACGCCATCGTGCCTGGCTCCGTCCCCGCCTTGAGCACGACGTCGTTCCCGCCGTCGCCGTTCACCGAGAGGATGTGGGTGGCGAGCTCCGCATGCTCCTCCGTGCCCTGCACCGCATCGGGCAGCACCGCGGTCAGGCTGAGCTCGCCGCCCGTCGGGTCGACGTCGTTGGCGGCCGGGTGCAGCACGACCTGACGGTCGGCACCGGCCTGCACCTGCACGTAGTCGCTGAAGGTGATCGGGCTCGGGTCGGACTGCTCGTCGAGCACGCCGATGCGCACCGTCGCGGTACCCGTGTCGCCCTGCGCGTCGCGCACGCGGTAGTCGAATTGGACCGGGCCACGGAAGCCCTTGACGCTGCTGTAGACGATGGCGTCGCCTGCGGCCGAGATCGAGGCCGTTCCGCTGCTGGGCTGGCCGAGCACGCGGTCGAGCGACACCTCGTCGCCATCCGGGTCGATGCCGAAGCTGTCGAAGGGGATGCGAACGGTCTCGCCGGAGAGCACGCGCCCGGTCAGCATGCGCGGCAGCGGCTTCTGGTTCTCGCCCTCCGGGGTCACGGTCACGGTGACGGCGGCGGTGTCACTGAGCTCAGGGGCGCCGGCGATCGAGATCGAGTAGCGCAGCTCGTAGTCGCCAGGCGTGCTCGGCGCCAGGTAGCGCAGAGTCGTTCCAGCGGCGAACGCCAGACCTTCGCCGGACTGGTTGACGATCGAGTCGGGATTCAGCGTGATCCGGTTGCCGTCCGGTGCCAGGTCGTTGGCGAGAACCGGAATGTCGATCTGCGTTCCCGCACGCACACGGATGCTGTCGCCGACGGCGATCGGCGGTTGCGGTGTCGGCGCAGGGAGCAGGTAGACGCTGGCCTCGCCCTCTGTCTGGAATCGCGGATCGCCCGTGCCGTCCGAGACCGTGTACGCGACGACACCGAGCAGGCCGGGCTGCTCATCGGCCGTCGTCCCGCGCATGCGCAGGAGCTTCTGGCCGACGACGCTCACCTCGAGGGCCGCTCCGGGTTCCGGGCGCGGCAACGGGTCGCTCACGAGCAACACCCGGCCGGACGGGTTCGACACCGCCGTGAACACGTCGACGCTGGCATCGGCCTTGGGTCGCACGAACACCGTCACGGGTGCGGTGCTGAGGCTGACGGCATCCCGGGCGAGCACGGTGACCCGCACGAAGGAGGCCACCTCGCCGACGGCGTCAGCCACCGAGTAGCGCACGATGTAGTCGCCGGGGTTCGTCGCGCTGAAATCGAGGGTCGATGCGCCGCTGTTCACGCTGACGGCCACACCCTGCGCGGTGGGCGGTGCGGTCGCCGAGACGATCCGGTAGCTGCCGGAGACGCCGTCGAGGTAGGAGCTCGGGTCGATGGTGAGCGACTCACCGACGGCCGTCGTGAGGGCGAATGGGGTCGCGACGAGGCGCGGCGACGGCGTGACGAGCAGCGTGAGCGTCTTCTCGGCCGTTGCGCCCCTGGTGTCGGAGACGGTGACGAGGATCGACACGCTGAGGGGCTCCGCGAGCGCCGGGTTCGGATGCCGGTACACGACCTCGCCTGCCTGCGTCGTGCCGACGCTGCCGACACCGCTCTGGTTGATCGCGGAGGAGACGAACAACGGGTCGCCGTCCGGGTCGACCCAGCCGGGGAGTACAGGCACGCTCACGGTCCCGCCCGGGGCCAGCTCCGGGGTCGGCCAGGCGGCGAGGCAGCGTTCCGTTCCGCACCAGACGGGTGCCTCGTTGCTGAGCTCGTCGCGCACGGTGAGCGTGACGGTCGTGGGTTCCGAATTCAGGCCGTCTGCCCTGGTTCCGTCGGTGACGGCATAGCTGAAGCTCGCACTGCCCTGCGCATCGGCGGGAACCCGCACCGCGATGCTCTGCGACTGCTCTGTGAGGCTCACGGTTCCGAACTCGGCGGGCAGCCCGCTGATGGAGCCGGGCAGCACGGTGAGCACGTCGGCGTTCGGGTCGTGGTCGTTCAACAGCACCGGCAGCATGACGAGAGCGCCCGCCCGTACTCCGAGGTTGTCCGGCTCCGCGATGGGCGGCTTCGGGTCGAGAACCTCGGCCGTCTGCTCCTCCTCTGCGCTGCTCTGCTCCTGCTCGGCCGAGAGCACACCCCAGTCCTGCGAGCTCGGCACGAGGGCGCCGTCCGGCAGCGTCCACACCCAGCCGCTCTGGGTGTCATTCAGGATCAGCCTGGCTCCGTTGCTCTGGAACACCGGTTGCGCGTCGTCGCTCAGCGTCTGCGCGCCGAAGTCGAGCGGGAGTTCACCGCCATCGCTCGTCCACAGCGTGCCGTCGGAGGTACCGCTCGGCAGCCAGGCCGCGTAGCTCTGTCCGCGGAACACGGTGGGCTTGGCGGGTACGCCGAGCCGCGGCGATGCCGTGCCGTCCGGCTCCCCGAGAATCCGATCGACCGCGCCGTCGGCCATGCCGACGCTCAGCAGGCCGCGATCGTCGGCGATGAAGAGCTGGCGGCCGGTGCTGCTCGGCTGCTGCAGCACGAAGAGCTCCGACACGAGCGGATCGATGGGCGCGTCGCGTCCACGCAGCCAGAGCGCGTCCCCCTCCTCTGAGGCCAGGGCCCAGCCGTCGCCGACGAGGCTGAGCTGCGGGGAGCCCTCAGTCGGCCCGTCGGCAACGGGGTCGACGCCGGCGACGGCGGCATCCGCGATCGAATAGCGGAGAACACTCTGGTCGGCCGCCGAGTAGCTGACGAGGGTGCCGTTGTCGCTGATTGCGATGGCGTCGGAGCGGTAGAAACGGCGTTCCTGCCCCGGCTCGACCTCGTCGGCGGCGTAGGGGTCGACGGCGAGCGGCACGGCCGCGGCCCCATCGCTCAACTTGGCGACGTAGACGCTGCCCGTGCTCGTGCGGTAGGCGATGGTGTCGCGCGAGCTGACGACCTGCACCGTGCCGGCCGGGGTGTGGCCGAACTCCGAGCTCGTGGCGTCGAGGTCGATGGGGCGAACCGCGTCGATGTCGACGAGTTGCTCGTTGTTCTGCGCGAGCAGCAGGGTGTGCTCGGCGTTTTGGGCCAGGGCGCTCGGATTGCGCACCGTCTTGATGGTGTCGAGTTCGCCGAGGTCGGTGTTCACGCGGGCGTAGCGGTTGCCATCGCCGCTCTGCAGGGCCCAGATCGAGGCGTCGTTCACCGGGGTCTGCTTCACGTCGAACCCCGCCGCGACCACGGCCGCGCCAACGAGCACGGCGCCGATCACACCGACGGCGATGCCCTGGAACACGCCTTTGGGCATCCGGCGACGCCCGGCGCGGCTCACTGGCGCGCTCCGAGCTGCATCAGATCAGCCCCAGCATGGCCATGACGCCGACACTCAGGCCCACGCCGACGACGGCCGCCGCCCCCAGCTTGAGCCAGAGGTGTGCGCCGGCCGTGCCGTTCTGCGTGCTGCCGTCATCGCTCGGCTGCGCCGTCACGGAGCGGGGTCTGGCCGCCCTGGCACGCGCCCTCGCGCGAGCGCGGGCACGCGAATCGTCGACGAGAACGGAGGCGACGACGGGTTCGCGCACGACCGTGTTGGCGAAGTCGATCGGGGCGCCGGCCGATGCCCACTCGTCGACGGCCACCTCGAGCGCTGTCGGGGTGAGCCCGATCTCCGCCTGGATCGCGCGCAGCATCTCGGCGCACTCCAGCAGGCTCGCCGGGCGCTTGCGCGGATCGGCGCTCATCATGCGTGAGAGTGCCGTTTCGAGGCTGGCCGGAACGTCTGCGCGGTTGATCGGGGTGTACTTGGCGCGCCGGATCCGTTGGCGCAACTGCTCCGTCGTCACCTTGCCGCCGTCGGCCGGCTCGAACGGGGTGCGCCCGGCCAGGAGCGAGTACAGCGTCGCGCCGAAGCCCCACACCTCGCTGGCGACGGTTCCGGTCGTGCGCTCCTCGATCACCTCCGGTGCGCTCCACGGCACGCTCATGGCGAAGAGTTCGGCGGAGCTCGAGTGTGAGAGTGAGCTGGCGATGCCGAAGTCGCTCAACACGGCCGCCCCGTATGCCGTCGCGAGAATATTCGACGGCTTGATGTCGCGGTGCAGCACACCCGCGCGGTGGGCGGTCTCCAGCGCGCTGGCGATGCGCACGCCGACGTCGAGCGCATCGGTCGTGGCGAATGGGGTGCGACGGAAGCGGCCGGCCGGGCCGCTCGGGCAGTACTCCATGACGAGGTACGGCCGGCCGTCGGCGGAGATGCTGGCGGAGTAGACGGTGAGGATCGACGGGTGCGAGCTGAGTCTGGCCATCACGTCGGCCTCGGCGTTGAACATGCGCAACACTTCGGCGTCGACGACGCTCTGCAGGAGCACCTTCACGGCGACGGATCGGCGGGGCAGGTTCTGCTCGAACAGGAACACGTCGGCGAAGCCGCCCGCACCGAGCGGGCGCACATAGTTGTAGCCGGAGAGCACAGGGGGAGTCGAAGGCAGCCGACTGGCCATTGCAGCGTCCCCTTCCCTCGCGGCCGTCGGCCGTGACATATGCCCCTCTAGCCTAAATTACCCTCGGCCCGATCGCGGACTCCCCCAACACCCGGAAACCCCCGGCGTCTTCTCGCCGAACTCCCGGGCATGCAGAAAGGCTCCGGACACCGCGTGACGCGGCATCCGGAGCCTTTCTGGTGACGTTCTACAACGCCCGGCTGCTACAAACTAGCTGTAGTTGCCAGGGGTGAAGTCGTCGGAGCTGAAGCTGTCGAAGTCGACAAAGCTCAGGTCACCCTCGTTGAACGTGGCATCGTCGGTGAAGATGCGGTTCGGGTAACGCTCGGCCTTGGCCTCCTCCGTCGCCTCGACGGTGACGTCGCGGTACCGCGGCAGACCCGTTCCGGCGGGGATGAGCTTACCGATGATGACGTTCTCCTTGAGGCCGACCAGCGGGTCGCTCTTGCCTTCCATGGCCGCCTGCGTCAGAACGCGGGTGGTCTCCTGGAAGGAAGCGGCCGACAGCCACGACTCGGTCGCCAGCGAAGCCTTGGTGATACCCATGACTTCCTGACGGGCCGAAGCCGTCTTCTTGCCCTCGGTGAGCGCAGCACGGTTGAGCTCGTTGTACTTCATCCGGTCGACGAGCTCGCCAGGCAGGAGCTCGGTGTCGCCGTGGTCGACGACGGTGACCTTGCGCAGCATCTGGCGAACGATGACCTCGATGTGCTTGTCGTGGATCGGAACACCCTGCGAGCGGTAGACGCCCTGGACGCCGCCGACGAGGTGCTTCTGCACCTCGCGGACACCCTTGACGCGAAGAACTTCCTTCGGGTCGAGCGTGCCGACGATGACCTGCTGACCGAGCTCGACGTGCTGGCCATCCTCAACGAGAAGCGTGGAACGCTTCAGGACGTTGTAGATGATCGGCTCGTCGCCCGAGTCGGGGGTGAGGATCACGCGACGGTTGCGGTCGGTGTCTTCGATCGTGATGCGGCCGGGGGCCTCGACGATCGGCGATGCACCCTTGGGGGTACGGGCCTCGAAGAGCTCCTGCACGCGGGGCAGACCCTGCGTGATGTCATCGGCGGATGCCGAACCACCGGTGTGGAAGGTACGCATCGTGAGCTGCGTTCCTGGCTCACCGATCGACTGGGCCGCGATGATGCCGACGGCCTCTCCGATGTCGACGAGCTTGCCGGTTGCCAGCGAACGGCCGTAGCACTTCGCGCAGACACCGACGGCCGACTCACAGGTGAGGACGGAGCGCACCTTGATGCTGCCGACGCCCTTCTCGATGAGCTGGTCGATGAGCACGTCACCGACGTCCTCACCGGCCTCGGCGACGACCTCACCTGCGGCGTTGACCGCTGCTGCGGCCAGGCTGCGGGCGTAGACCGCGTTCTCGACGTTGGAGTCGCGAACCAGAACACCGTCGACCTCGGCCGCGATGGGCAGCTCGAGGCCCTTGCCGGTGCCACAGTCGTCCTCACGGATGATGACGTCCTGCGACACGTCGACCAGACGACGCGTGAGGTAACCCGAGTCTGCGGTACGCAGAGCCGTGTCGGCCAGACCCTTACGAGCACCGTGAGTAGCAATGAAGTACTCGGCGACGGACAGGCCTTCGCGGTAGCTCGAGATGATCGGGCGAGGGATGATCTCACCCTTCGGGTTGTTCACCAGACCACGCATACCGGCGATGTTGCGCACCTGCAGCCAGTTACCACGAGCACCAGAGGTCACCATGCGGTTGATGGTGTTGTCCTCGGGGAAGTTCGCCCGCATGGCCTCGGCGACGTCCTCGGTCGCCTTGGTCCAGATCTTGATGAGTTCCTGACGACGCTCGAGGTCGGTGGTCAGACCCTTGTCGAACTGGCCCTGGACCTTGGCGGCCTGCTTCTCGTAGCCGGCAACGATCTCGCGCTTGTTCGGCGGCGTGAGGATGTCGCTGAGCGCGACGGTCACACCGGAACGGGTTGCCCAGCGGAAACCGGCGTCCTTGATGTTGTCAAGGGCGGCGGCAACTTCCACCTTCGGGTACCGCTCGGCGAGGTCGTTGACGATCTCCGAGATGGTGCCCTTGTCGGCCACCTTCTCGAAGTACGGGTAGTTGGCGGGAAGCGCCTCGTTGAAGAGGGCGCGACCGAGGCTGGTCGAAACCAGAACCGTGCCGACTGCCTTGCCGTCAACCAGCTCGACGCCATCGGGCTGCGTGCCCTCTGCGAAGTGCTGGTCGGTGAGACGGATGCGAACCTTGGCGTTCAGGTCGAGCGACTTCTGGTCGAAGGCGAGGATCGCCTCGGAGACAGAGGAGAACGCGCGGCCCTCACCCACGACACCATCCTTGACGGTGGTGAGGTGGTGCAGACCGATGATCATGTCCTGGGTGGGCAGGGTCACCGGGCGGCCGTCGGACGGCTTCAGGATGTTGTTCGAGGCGAGCATCAGGATGCGGGCCTCGGCCTGGGCCTCGACCGACAGCGGCAGGTGAACAGCCATCTGGTCACCATCGAAGTCGGCGTTGAACGCGGCACACACGAGCGGGTGCAGCTGAATGGCCTTACCCTCGACGAGCTGAGGCTCGAAGGCCTGGATGCCCAGGCGGTGCAGGGTTGGTGCGCGGTTCAGCAGAACGGGGCGCTCGCGGATGATCTCCTCGAGCACGTCCCACACCTGCGGGCGTGAACGCTCGACCATGCGCTTGGCAGCCTTGATGTTCTGAGCGTGGCTCAGGTCGATCAGGCGCTTGATCACGAACGGCTTGAAGAGCTCCAGGGCCATCTGCTTGGGCAGACCACACTGGTGCAGCTTCAGCTGCGGGCCGACGATGATGACCGAACGGCCGGAGTAGTCAACGCGCTTTCCGAGCAGGTTCTGACGGAAACGACCCTGCTTACCCTTGAGCATGTCGCTCAGGGACTTGAGGGCGCGGTTGCCGGTACCGGTGACCGGGCGGCCACGACGACCGTTGTCGAACAGCGCGTCAACGGCCTCCTGCAACATGCGCTTCTCGTTGTTCACGATGATCTCGGGGGCACCGAGGTCAAGCAGACGACGCAGACGGTTGTTGCGGTTGATCACACGACGGTAGAGGTCGTTGAGGTCGGAGGTCGCGAAGCGGCCACCGTCGAGCTGCACCATCGGGCGCAGCTCCGGCGGGATCACGGGAACCACGTCGAGCACCATCGCGGCCGGCGAGTTGCCGGTTGCGAGGAAGGAGCTGACAACGCGCAGACGCTTGATGGCGCGGATCTTCTTCTGACCCTTGCCCTCGGTGATCTGCAGGTGCAGGTTCTCGGCCTCGGCGGCCAGGTCGAAGGCCTCAAGACGCTTCTTGATGGCCTCGGCGCCCATGTAGGCCTCGAAGTACATGCCGAAGCGGTCCTGCAGCTCGTGGAAGACGGCATCCTCAGGCTTGAGGTCGCCGACCTTCAAGTTGCGGAAGTCTTCCCAGACGCGCTCGAGGTGGGCGATCTGCTCGTCGGCCGCCTTGCGGGTCTGAGTCATCTCCTTCTCGGCTGCGTCCTTGGTGCGCTTCTTCTGGTCGCTCTTGGCGCCTTCCGCCTCGAGGGCGGCGAGGTCTTCCTCGAGCTTGGCCAGGCGAGCCGCAATGCGGGAGTCGCGACCGTCGCCGAGCGTCTTGATCTCGAGACGGAGCTCGTTCTCAAGGCCGGGCATGTCCTGGTGGCGGCCGTCCTCGTCCACGTCGATCACCATGTAGGCGGCGAAGTAGATGACCTTCTCCAGGTCCTTCGGAGCCATGTCGAGCAGGTAGCCCAGACGGCTCGGAACGCCCTTGAAGTACCAGATGTGCGTGACGGGGGCGGCGAGCTCAATGTGGCCCATGCGCTCGCGGCGCACAGACGACTTGGTGACCTCTACGCCACAGCGCTCACAGACGATGCCCTTGAAGCGGACACGCTTGTACTTGCCGCAGGAGCACTCCCAGTCACGGCTCGGGCCGAAGATCTGCTCACCGAACAGACCGTCCTTCTCGGGCTTGAGGGTGCGGTAGTTGATGGTTTCGGGCTTCTTGACCTCACCGTGCGACCAACGACGGATGTCGTCAGCGGTGGCCAGGCCAATACGAAGCTCGTCAAAGGTGGTTGCGTCGAGCAATTTCTCTCCTTGGAAAGTTTCTGAAGTCTTCACTGAGGCCGGGCTTAGATCTCGTCAACAGACGAGGACTCAAACCGGGCGGAGATGTTGATGCCGAGCTCTTCCGCAGCGCGGAACACCTCGTCATCCGTGTCGCGCAGGCTCACCGCGGTGCCGTCGGCCGAGAGCACCTCGACGTTCAGGCAGAGCGACTGCATCTCCTTGATCAGAACCTTGAAGGACTCGGGGATGCCGGGCTCCTGGATGTTCTCGCCCTTGACGATGGCCTCGTAGACCTTGACGCGGCCGAGGATGTCATCCGACTTGATCGTGAGGAGCTCCTGCAGTGCGTAGGCGGCGCCATAGGCCTCGAGGGCCCACACCTCCATCTCACCGAATCGCTGTCCACCGAACTGCGCCTTACCACCGAGCGGCTGCTGGGTGATCATCGAGTACGGGCCGGTCGAACGAGCGTGGATCTTGTCGTCGACGAGGTGGTGCAGCTTCAGGATGTACATGTAACCGACCGAAACCGGGTGCGGGTACGGCTCGCCGGAGCGACCATCGAAGAGCTGGGCCTTGCCGGTGCGGTCGATCAGACGGTCGCCGTCGCGGGTGAGCGTCGTGGAGTCGAGAAGACCCTCGATCTCTTCCTCGGACGCGCCGTCGAACACGGGGGTCGCAACCTTGGTGCCAGGGGCAGCCTCGTGAGCCTGCTTGGGCAGCTTCTTGGCCCAGGCGGGGCTTCCCTCAACCTTCCAGCCCTGCTTGGCGATCCACCCGAGGTGGGTCTCCAGGACCTGGCCGAAGTTCATTCGACCCGGGATACCGAGCGGGTTCAGGATGACGTCGACGGGGGTGCCGTCGGCGAGGAATGGCATGTCCTCGACCGGGAGGATCTTGGAGATGACACCCTTGTTGCCGTGACGACCGGCGAGCTTGTCACCCTCGGTGATCTTGCGCTTCTGGGCGATGTAGACGACAACGCGCTGGTTGACGCCAGAGCCGAGCTCGTCGTCCTGCTCCGAGTCGAACACCTTGACACCGATGATGGTGCCCTGCTCGCCGTGGGGAACCTTGAGGCTCGTGTCACGGACTTCGCGGCTCTTCTCGTTGAAGATCGCGCGCAGCAGGCGCTCCTCGGCGGACAGCTCGGTCTCGCCCTTCGGCGTGACCTTGCCGACGAGGATGTCGCCGGGGCGAACCTCGGCACCGATGCGGATGATGCCACGCTCGTCGAGGTCGGCCAGCAGCTCCGGGCTCACGTTCGGAAGGTCACGCGTGATCTCTTCCTTGCCGAGCTTGGTGTCGCGGGCGTCGACGTCGTACTCCTCGATGTGAATCGAGCTGAGCACGTCATCCTTCACCAGGTTCTGGCTCAGGATGATGGCGTCCTCGAAGTTGTGACCCTCCCACGGCATGAACGCGACGAGCAGGTTCTTACCGAGAGCAAGCTCACCGTTGTCGGTCGCCGGGCCATCAGCGATGACCTCGCCGGCCTCGATGCGGTCACCCGCGGAGACGATGACGCGGTTGTTGTAGCTGGTGCCCTGGTTGGAGCGGTCGAACTTGCGCAGGAAGTAGCTCTGCGTTCCACCCTCGTCGAGCTGGATGGTGACGGCGTCGGCCGAGACCTCGGCAACGACACCGGACTTCTCGGCGGTGACGACGTCGCCGGCGTCGATGGCCGCGAAGCCCTCCATGCCGGTTCCGACGAGCGGCGAGTCGCTGCGGAGCAGCGGGACAGCCTGACGCTGCATGTTGGCACCCATGAGGGCGCGGTTCGCGTCATCGTGCTCGAGGAACGGGATGAGCGAGGTTGCCACCGACACCATCTGGCGCGGCGAGACATCCATGTAGCCGATCTCGTCGTGAGCGAAGAGGTCGACCTCTCCACCCTTCTTACGAGCGAGGACGCGGTCCTCGGCGAAGCGGCCGTCTGCCTTCAGCGGCGCGTTGGCCTGGGCGACGATGTAGTCGTCCTCTTCCATCGCGGTGAGGTAGTCGATCTGCTTGGTCACGACACCGTCGACGACCTTGCGGTACGGCGTCTCGATGAAGCCGAAGGAGTTGATGCGCGCGAACGATGCGAGCGAACCGATCAGACCGATGTTCGGGCCTTCAGGCGTCTCAATCGGGCACATGCGGCCGTAGTGGGACGGGTGAACGTCTCGCACCTCGACGCCGGCGCGGTCACGGGAGAGACCACCCGGGCCAAGGGCCGACAGGCGGCGCTTGTGGGTCAGACCCGCGAGCGGGTTGTTCTGGTCCATGAACTGCGACAGCTGCGACGTTCCGAAGAACTCCTTGATCGCGGCGACGACGGGGCGCACGTTGATCAGGGTCTGCGGCGTGATCGCCTCGATGTCCTGCGTGGTCATGCGCTCGCGGACGACGCGCTCCATGCGGGAGAGACCGGTGCGAACCTGGTTCTGGATGAGCTCGCCGACGGCGCGGATGCGACGGTTGCCGAAGTTGTCGATGTCGTCGGTGTCGAGACGCAGGTCAACAGCCTTGCCCTGACGGGTGCCACGCATGGTGGTCTGGCCGTCGTGCAGCGACACGAGGTACTTGATCGTCGCGATGATGTCCTGGACGGTCAGCACCGAGTCGGTCAGCGGGGCTTCGAGGCCGAGCTTGTTGTTGATCTTGTAACGACCCACCTTGGCGAGGTCGTAGCGCTTCGGGTTGAAGTAGAAGTTGTCGAGCAGCGCACGCGCGGCCTCAGCGGCAACCTGCTCGCCCGGGCGGAGCTTGCGGTAGATGTCCTTGAGCGCCTCTTCCTTGGTGAGGATGGCGTCCTTCTCAAGGGTGAGCTCGATGGACGCGAAGCCCTTGAACTCCTCCATGATCTCTTCGGAGGTGAGTCCGAGAGCCTTGAGGAACACGGTGACAGACTGCTTGCGCTTGCGGTCGATGCGAACGCCGACCTGGTCGCGCTTGTCGATCTCGAACTCGAGCCATGCACCACGGCTGGGGATCACGCGGGCAGAGAAGATGTCCTTGTCGGAGGTCTTCTCCTGCTGACGCTCAAAGTACACACCGGGCGAACGAACGAGCTGCGAAACGACGACGCGCTCCGAGCCGTTGATCACGAAGGTGCCCTTGGGGGTCATCAACGGGAAGTCACCCATGAACACGGTCTGAGTCTTGATCTCGCCGGTGAGGTGGTTCATGAACTCGGCGTTCACGTAGAGGGGCGCAGAGTAGGTCTTGCCCTTCTGCTTGCACTCGTCGATCGTGTACTTCTCAGGCTCGAGCTCCGGGTTGGTGAAGCTGAGCTGCATCGTTTCGCCGAGGTCCTCGATGGGCGAGATCTCCTCGAAGATCTCGTCGAGGCCGGTGTGCTCCGGCAGGTCTGTCCGGCCGGCGGCCTTCGCCTCTGCAAGACGCGCCTTCCAGGCGTCGTTACCGACGAGCCAGTCAAAGCTCTCGGTCTGCAGAGCCAGAAGGTCCGGGACCGTCAGGGTGTCAGTGATCTTTGCGAACGAGAGACGCGATGCGGCGCGACCGTTCTTGGGTGAGTTGGTGGTTGCGTTGCGCGCAGCAGCCAAGGAAATAACCTCCGTGGACCCCGTCGGGTCGTAACGATCAGTAAGGAGAACTCCGCAGACGCTATGTGCGTGGCGCCTGAATGAAATCAGGAGACACAAGGCCGACCGCAATATGAAGGCATAGTTATGTCTGGGAGCGCAAAGAACAAGCATACGGCTTTTGACGCGCCGTGTCCAGCCAAATCTTGACCTGATTTCGATTCTCCGGTATAACGGCGCGTCGCGCTCCGATCGGCATCGTTCGCGGGCCCTCATGCGCGGCCGCTCGTTACGCTGGACACATGAGTTCACGGCGCGGCAACGACGACATCCCGAGCGTCACGCTCGCCCTCAGCGGGCACAAGGCGGAGATCACCCCGGACAGCTACGTCGAGGGCGCGTACCAGCTCGTCGTCGACGGCACACCGCAGTCGCACGTGAACATGGACGACCCGAGCGAGCTGTTCTTCGAGTACATCCAGCGCATGGGCCACGTGATCGACCTGATCGGCGATCCGGGCGAACCGATCACGGCGGTGCACCTCGGCGCCGGCGCGCTCACCCTCCCCCGCTACGTCGAGGCGACCAGGCCGGGCTCCCGCCAGCAGGTCGTCGAGATCGAGAGCGACCTCGTCGACCTCGTGCGCTCGGCTCTGCCGTGGTCGAAGCGGGCGCAGATCCGGGTGCGCCACGGCGACGCCCGCGAGGTGCTCGGCAAGCTGCCACCTGGGCTGCACGGCACCGTCGACCTCGTCGTCATCGACATCTTCTCCGGCGCGCGCACCCCGGCCCACGTGACCAGCCGCGAGTTCTACGCGCTCGCCGCTCCCCTGCTCTCCCCGCGCGGCGTCATGGTCGTCAACGTCGCCGACGGTCCGGGTTCCGCCTTCGCCAAGTCGCAGGCCGCGACGCTGCGCTCCGTGCTGCCGAACGTCATCGCGATGGCGGAGGCACAGGTTCTGAAGGGCCGCCGCTTCGGCAACTTCGTGTTCGTGGCAGCGCCGAACCCGATCGACACCGACTGGCTGCCCCGGCTGCTCGCCGGCGGGCCGCACCCGGCCAAGGTCATCGACGGGGCGGAGCTCGACGCCTTCGCGAACGCCGGCACCGTCGTGACGGATGCCACGGCAACCGCCTCGCCGCTGCCGGAGCGCACGATCTTCCAGCTGAAGCGCTAGCTGGATTCGGCGCGCGCGAGCGCGCAGACTGGAGAGAACCGACGGCGGGAGGACCGGTGCACGGCAGAGGACGGCAGGGACTCGTTGCGGCGCTGGGCGCGCTGGTGCTGTCCGTGGCCGCGCTGACCGGATGCACGGCGACCGTGCCGGAGCGCGCGCCGAGCCCGGCGCCGTCGAGCCCCGCTCCGCGGCCGACGGCGAGCGCGCCGGCATCCGCCCAGCCCGTGCTCGTCCCTGTGCAGCCGAGCGGGGAACCGGGGGCCGTGGCGGGTGGCCTCGATGCGCCGTGGTCGATCCTGCGGATGACGGCAGCCGGCGTCGGCGCGGCGGGCGACGCCGCGTCCGGGGCGGAGCCTGCCGTCACGACGGCTGACGGCACCGTGATCCCCGACGGAACGACCCTGCTGAGCGAGCGCGACACCGGCGACATCCTGGAGCTGCTCGGCGACGGCAGCACCCGCGTCGTCGGAACCGTCGACGGCGTCGCCCACGGTGGAGAGGGCGGCCTGCTCGGGCTCGCAGCACGCTCGGTCGGCGCGGCGCTGGCGCCCGGCGCCGGTGCTGGCACGGCCACGCAGCCGCCTGCGGCATCCGGCACCTGGGTCTACGCCTACTTCACGAGCGACTCGGACAACCGCATCGTGCGGATGCCGCTGCAGGGGGCGGCAGGCGCGCTGGCGCTCGGGGCGGCAGAGCCGGTGGCGAGCGGGATCCCGCGCGCGAGCAACCATGACGGCGGGCGCATCGCCTTCGGTCCGGACGGCATGCTCTACGCGACGGCCGGTGACGCGGGCGACAGCGCCAACGCGCAGAACGTCGACAGCCTCGGCGGCAAGATCCTGCGCATGACGCCGAGCGGGACGGTGCCGGACGGCAACCCATTCGGCACGCTGGTCTGGAGCATCGGCCACCGCAACCCACAGGGCATCGGATGGGACTCGCGCGGGCGGCTCTGGGCGAGCGAGTTCGGCCAGAACACGTGGGACGAGCTCAACCTCATCACCCCCGGCGCCAACTACGGCTGGCCGGTCGTCGAGGGCGCAGCGGGCGACCCGAGCTTCGTCGACCCCGTGCTGCAGTGGTCGACCAGCGACGCCAGCCCGAGCGGCCTGGCCGTCATCAGCGACACCGTCTTCATCGCCGCGCTCCGCGGCGAGCGCATCTGGCGCTGGGTTCCGGATGCCGGCCAGGCGCCGACCGCGCTGTTCACCGGGGAGTTCGGGCGCATCCGCGACGTGGCGGCCGGGCCAGACGGAACGCTGTGGTTCCTCAGCAACAACACGGACGGGCGGGGCGACCCGGCCGTTGGCGACGACCGGCTCTGGCAGGTCGCGCTCGTGCCGGCCGGCGGCTGAGGCGCAGACGCGGCTCCCGCGATGGGCGTGGCGGCCCCCGTCCGTGGGCCCTCACCGGGTTATCGTGGAGAGGAACACCCCGCCACGCGAGAGCATCGCGACGCACGTCTGGATAATCCACTGAGCATCATTCTTGGCTACGACCCCGTCACACTGCGCGAGAAGGTCGACACGGCAGCCGCCGCAGACCGGCTCGCCGAGATCGCCGAGCTGCGCAGCCTCAGCGCGCTGGCCGAACGCACCTCGCTGCTGCGCCTGCTCGGGCGCCTCGACGAGGCATTCGACGTCGCGAACGAGGCACTGCGCCTCACCCGCTTCACCGGCCAGCGCAAGGATCTCGCCGCCGCCAGGCTGCGCCGCGCGCAGGTGCTGCAGTTCCAGGGCAAGCTGGCCGAGGCGGAGGCCGAGATGACAGCAGTCGCCGAGGATGCCGCGACGCACGAGTGGACCCGGATCGAGGCCTTCGCCCGCCAGCACCGCGGCAAGGTGCACTTCGACGGCGGCGACCTGCCAGCAGCACTCGCCGACTTCAAGGCCGCGGTCTTCCTCCGTGAGAAGCACGGCGCCCCCGCCGACCAGATGGAGACGTCGCTCACCTCCGTGCTCGTCGTCGAGTCCCTGATCGCGGAGTCCATGTCGGCCACCGTTCCGCTCATCGGCCGCGTCGAACGCAGCGCCTGAGCACCCTGCCGCAACGCACCGGGCGGCGGGCATTCCGTCACGTCGGTGCTCGGCAGTATTCTCATGCCATGGCAGATCTCGAACGGGTGAGGCACTGGGCGAACGCGCTCATCGCCCTGCACCTCAACCCTGCCATCTGGACCTTCGGCTTCGACAATGCCAAGAAGCGCGCCGGCCTCTGCAATTTCACCGCCAAGCGCATCACGGTCTCCCGCTATCTCGCCGCCCGCTACGACGACGACGAGATCCACCAGATCCTGTTGCACGAGGTCGCGCACGCGCTGGCCGGCTCCAGGGCCGGCCACGGTCCGCGCTGGGCGGCGATCGCCCGCGATCTCGGCTACGAGGGCGAACGCACCCACCACGGCGAGATCGCCGACGAGCTCGCCCCCTGGCTCGGCCTCTGCCCCGCCGGCCACACGCACTACCGCTACCGCAAGCCGGTGCGCCAGCTCTCCTGCGGCGTCTGTGGCCGCGGATTCTCGATGGCCAACCTCATCGTCTGGGAGCACCGCGTGATCACCCCGGCCGCCAGGCGCCTGGCGGCGGCGCGCAGCAGCTGAGGCGGTCGGCCCTTCACCCGCCCCGTCCGGCGAGCCCCCGGTAACCCGATACCGTAGTTACATGGCAGTTGCGAGTGTTGTGATCCCCACGGGTCAGTGGTTGGCCCCGGATGACGGCACACGCTGGTGGTTCGATTCCGGCTCGGCCGCGCTCGATTTCGCGTACACCGGCAGCATCGTCGCCGAGCAGGCAGACGGCGGTCCGCGCGACGATTCCGGTGCGGGCGTCGAGCTGCTGCACAGCCTCGACAACCTCATCGCCTGGCTGGCCGAGCGCTTCGGTTCCGTGCAGGGCGCGCCCAGGCCGGGCGACCTCGACGATGCGCGGGGCCTCCGTGACTCGATCGCGCGCCTGGCGGTCGCCTCCTCCCTCGGCGAGGAGCTCGCGGCATCCGACATCGACATCGTCAACCTCTTCGCCGCGACCCCCGACGTTCCGCCAGCCCTGTCCGGCGGAACGCGCCAGGCCGGGCACGCCAGCGTGCGAACGCAGCAGGCGCTCTCCACCCTCGCCCGCGAGGCCGTGCGCCTGTTCGGGCCGGAGGCGGGCGGGCGGATCCGCAGCTGCTCGGCCGAGGACTGCTCGCTGATCTATCTCGACACCTCGCGTGCCGGCAGCCGGCGGTGGTGCTCGATGCAGCGCTGCGGCAACCGCGCCAAGGTGCGCAAGCACCGCGCCAAGGCCGCCAGCGCGGCGTAGGCCGCGCCGCGCTCCGCCGCGACATCACGATTGCCGAACAGTGCAATGTCACACATCAGCACGCTATCGTTGAGCCATGACGATGACGCCATCACTCTCTGTCCGCACGGTCGACTACCACACGGCCGGCGAGCCGTTCCGGATCATCCTCGACGGGATGCCGGCCATCCCCGGCGAGACGGTCGGGGCGCGGCGGGTGTTCGCCCAGCGCAGTGAAGAGATCGACCGCTACCGCCGCCTGCTCTGCAACGAGCCGCGCGGCCACGCCGACATGTACGGCGGATTCATCGTTCCGCCCGACGACGACGGAGCGGACCTCGGCGTGCTGTTCTGGCACAAGGACGGCTTCTCGACGGCGTGCGGGCACGGCACCATCGCCCTGGGCGTGTGGGCCGTCGACTCCGGGCTGGTCGACGCCGCGGATGACGGCGTCACCACGGTCACCGTCGACGTCCCGTCCGGACGCGTCGCCGCCAGGGTCGAACGGGTCGGCGGCCGCACGACGCGGGTGACGTTCCGCAATGTGCCGTCCTACGTGATCGCCCGCGGCGTGCCCGTCTCCACCAGCCGCGGTGACGTGCTCGTCGATCTCAGCTACAGCGGGGCGATCTACGCCTCGCTGCGCGCCTCCGACGTCGGGCTCGCGGTCACGCCGGAGAACTACACCGATCTCATCGCGATCGGGCGCGAGGTCAAGTGGTTGCTCAACGACTCCGACCACGCCAGGCACCCGGCCGACGAGCGGCTCTCCGGCGTCTACGGCACGATCCTCTTCGACGAGCTCACCGCCACGGCATCCGGCCCGCACCAGCGCAACGTCACCGTCTTCGCCGACGGCGAGGTCGACCGCTCCCCCTGCGGCTCCGGCACCGGCGCCCGCGTCGCACTGTTGGCCGATGACGGAACGCTGCGGGCGGAGCAGACGCTGCGCCACGAATCGATCGTGGGCACGGTCTTCGAGGCCGGCTTCGAGCCCGGCCCGCTCGCCGAGCACGGCGCCGCCACCGTCATTCCAGAGGTGACCGGCTCCGCGCACAAGACCGGAGAGCACCTCTTCGTCCTCGACGGCGACGACGAGCTCGGCACGGGATTCGTGCTGCGATGAGCGCCGCGCCCCGCTTCATCTCGGCCGACGAGGTCTTCGGCTCCGTCGACTTCGCTCGTGCGGTCGCCGCCATCGACGCGGCGCTGCTGGCCGGCCTCGACCCGGCCGCCGGCTCGCCGCGCAGCATCGTGGACGTGCAGAACGGGCAGCTCCTGCTCATGCCGGCTGAGGGTACCGGCTTCACCGGGGTCAAGCTGGCCTCCGTCGCTCCAGGCAACCCTGGCCGCGGTCTCGAGCGCATCCAGGCCGTCTACCTGCTGATGGATTCGGACACGCTGACGCCGCTGGCCCTCGTCGACGGCACCGCCATCACCACGCTCCGCACGCCGGCCGTCTCGGCGGTCGCGGCCGACCACCTCGCGGAGCCAGGCGCAGCCGAGCTCGTGGTGTTCGGATCCGGGCCGCAGGCGTGGGGGCACGTGCAGGCGTTGCGCGCCGTGCGCCGACTGGACCGCGTGACGATCGTCGCCCGCAACGCCGACCGCGCGGGGGCGCTGGCCGCGCGGCTGCGGGGCGAAGGCCTGCATGCCGGCGTCGGCGATGCAACGGCCGTGGCGACCGCGACGCTCATCGTCTGCGCGACGACCGCGAGCGAACCCGTCTTCGACGGCGCACTGGTGCGGGATGACGCGTGCGTGATCGCGGTCGGCTCGCACGAGCCGACGATGCGCGAGCTGGACTCGACGCTGATGGCCCGCAGTCAGGTCGTCGTCGAGGATCGGGCGACGGCGCTGCGCGAGCCGGGCGACGTCATTGTGCCGGTGAACGAGGGCGTGCTGGATGCCGCAGCGCTCGTGCCCATCGCCGAGCTCGTGACCGGGCGCGTTCCGACCGACCGCTCCCGCCCGCGGGTCTTCAAGAGCGTCGGACAGGGCTGGCAGGACCTCGTCGTCGCCGCCGAGGTGTTCCGGCTGCTCCCCGCGGCATCCGCCGACGCGGCTCAGGCGCCGAGGTAGGCCTCGATCACACGGGGGTCGGCGGCGAGTTCCGCCGCCGGCCCCGACATCGTCACCGCTCCGCTCTCGAGCACGTAGGCGCGGTCGGCGATCCGCAGCGCGGCACGCGCGTTCTGCTCGACCAGGAGCACCGTCGTGCCCTGCGCCTTGACGGCGGCGATGATCTCCATCACCTGCTTCACCACGAGCGGGGCCAGCCCCATCGACGGTTCGTCGAGCAGGAGGAGCTTGGGGCCTCCGACCAGGGCGCGGCCGAGGGCGAGCATCTGCTGCTCGCCGCCTGACAGCGTTCCGCCCTGCTGCGCCCGGCGCTCGGCCAGGCGCGGCATCAGCGCATAGGCCTGCTCGATGCGGTCGAGCACCAGCTTCTGGTCGGCGACGAGGTAGCCGCCGATGAGCAGGTTCTCGTGCACCGTCATCGTGGAGAAGATGCGCCTGCCCTCCGGGATGTGCAGCAGCCCGGCGCCGACGATGTCCCACGGGTTCATCGCGGTGAGGTCGGCGTCACCCCAGCGCACCGTGCCGGAGCGCGGGCGCACGAGACCGGAGATCATCGACAGCGTCGAGGTCTTGCCTGCGCCGTTGTTGCCGAGCAGGGCGACGATCTCGCCCTCGTGCACCTCGATGCTGAGCCCGCGCAGCGCCTGCACCCTGTGGTAGAACAGCTCGACCTGGTCGAGTACGAGCACGCTCATTCCGTCTCCTCCGCTCCGAGGTAGGCCTCGATGACAGCCGGGTTGTTCTTGATCTCGACGGGGGTTCCGTCTGCGATCTCCTTGCCGAAGTTCAGCACCACGATGCGCTCAGACACCTCCATGACGAGACCCATGTCGTGTTCAATCAGCACGATCCCGACCCCGAGCTGCTGGATCCGCCGGATCAGCACCATCAGCTCGGCCTTCTCCTGGTGGTTGAGACCGGCTCCGGGCTCGTCGAGCAGCAACAGCCGCGGCTGGGAGGCGAGGGCACGGGCGATCTCGACGCGGCGCTGCTCGCCGTATGGAAGCTGGGTGACGAACAGCTCCTCGTCGCCGCGGAAGCCGACGAAGTCGAGCCAGCCGCGGGCGTCGAGCGTGCACCTCCGCTCGCTCTCCCGGTAGCGCCGCGTGTGCAGGAGCTGGTCGAAGACGTTCTGCCTGATCCGGCTGTGCATCGCGGTCTTCACGTTGTCGAGAACGCTCATGTCGGAGAACAGGCGGAGATTCTGGAAGGTGCGCGCCATGCCGTTCATGGTGATGGTCGACGGCCGCACCCGCGTGATGTCCTCGCCGCCGAAGAGCACGCGGCCGGCATTCGGGCGGTAGAAGCCCGTGATGCAGTTGAACGCGCTCGTCTTGCCCGCTCCGTTCGGCCCGATCACCGAGACGATCTCACCCTCGTGCACATCGAAGCTCAGTCCGTCGACGGCGCGCACGCCGCCGAAGTGCACGGCCAGGTCGCGCACCGAGAGCAGGAGCTCGCCCCGCTGCGCTGCGTCGCTCGGCTGGGTCTCCGTCACCTGGGTCATTGCCGGCTCCCTTGCTCGGTGGCATCCTGCTGGCTCACGGGGCCCTGCCCGGCCAGGGGCGCGGCCGGTGGCCCTGGCGCTGCGGCGTCCAGCTCCTCCTCCGCGGCGGCGATGTCGGCCTTGGACGCCGCGGCCCACGGGATGTTCGTGGTCGGCACCGGCGGGGCGACGCGCTTCTTCAGGAACGGCAGCACGTAGTTCGCCGGCCAGAGTCCAGCCGGCCGGAAGATCATCACGACGACGAGCAGCACGCCGAAGATCAGGTAGCGCCACTCCGCGAAGTCACGGAGGAACTCTGGTGCGAGCGAGACGAAGAGCGCACCGATGATGACGCCGGGGGTTGAGCCCATTCCGCCGAGTACGACGGCCATGAGCACGAGTGCCGAGTAGAGGAACTCGAAGCTCGGCGGCGAGATCGCGCTCAGGTGGGTCGCGAGCAGGGAACCGGCGACGCCGCCCCAGACCGCGCCGATCACGTAGGCGGAGAGCTTGGCCTTGTAGCCGTTGATGCCCATCGCCTCCGAGGCGTCCTCATCGTCGCGCACCGACTTCCACGCCCGGCCGAGCTTGCCGCCTGCCAACCTCGCTGCGCCGACGGTCGCGACGCCGAGTGCGATGAACACGACGAAGTAGTAGAACAACACCTTCGCGCTGAAGAAGATGCCGCCGAGCTCGACCCCGTCGGCGAACGACCAACCGAAGAACTCCCAGGTCGGGATGCCGTGGATGCCGCTGGCGCCACCGGTCACCTCGAGGTTGGTGGCCGTGATGCGAATGATCTCGCCGAAACCGAGGGTGACGATCGCGAGGTAGTCCGAGCGCAGCCGCAGCGTCGGGCCGCCGATGATCAGGCCGGCGAGGATGCAGGCGAGGATCACGAACGGGACCGTCTCCAGCATGGTGAAGCCGAACTGGGTCGAGAGGATGCCGGAGGTGTACGCGCCGACGGCGACGAAGGCGATGTAGCCCAGGTCGAGCAGGCCGGCGTAGCCGACGACGACGTTCAGCCCCATCGCGATCATCACGTAGATGAACGCCGAGGTGAGGATGGAGATGACGTAGGGCGAGGCGGTGATGAATGGCAGCAGCAGCGCGCAGAGGAAGAGCACCAGGCCGAGCATGCTCATGAACCGCTTCGGCGCCAGCAGGCCGCTGAGCGCAGGAGGGCGCTCGCGCATCGGCAGCGGTGCCGTGATGCGGGAGAGGCGGTCCAGCCGCGGGAGCAGGGTCTTGTCGGTCACGCAGATCACATCCTTTCCACGACGCGGGCGCCGAGGATGCCGGTCGGTCGGATCGAGAGGAACAGGATCAGGCAGGCGAAGGTGAACACATCGCGCCACTCACCACCGAGCACGAAGGTGCCGAACGACTCGAGCAGGCCGAGCACGAGCCCGCCGAGCATGGCGCCGTAGAGGTTCCCGATCCCGCCGATGACGGCGGCCGTGAAGGCCTTGAGCCCGATGGTGAAGCCCATCAGGAAGTCGATGGAGCCGTAGTAGGCGCCGGCCATGACGCCGGCAGCTCCGGCGAGGGCCGAGCCGATGAAGAAGGTGCGCGAGATCACCCGGTCGACGTTGACGCCCATCAGGAGGGAGGCCCGAGGGTCCAGCGCGATGGCGCGCATCGCCCGCCCCTCACGGGAGCGCATGATGTACGCCTGCAGGATCCACATCAGGCCGCCGGCGATCAGCATCAGCACGACCTGGGGCAGCGAGATCCGGCCGCCGAGGACCGAGAACGTCTCGCCGCCCATCCGGAACGGGAAGACCTTGGGCTCCGCGCCGAAGATGAGACGCACGCCGTACTCGATCGTGAATGACACGCCGACGGCGGTGATGAGCACGGCCAGCCTGGGGCTCGAGCGCAGCGGCTTGTACGCCACCCGCTCGATCAGTACGCCGATACCGCCGGTGAGGATCATGGTGATCAGCAGCACGAGCAGCAGGATCGGCAGCGATGCCGTTCCGAGCAGTCCGACCGCTCCGCCGAGCACGACGAAGGCGATGAACGAGCCGAGCATGTAGATGTCGCCGTGGGCGAAGTTCAGGAGTTTGATGATGCCGTAGACCATGCTGTAGCCGAGGGCCACGAGCGCGTAGAACGAGCCGACGAACAGTCCGTTCCACACCAGCTGGAACAGCTGGTCGCTGAAGAAGTCAATCACGGGAGGGCGATCCTCACTGCAGGGTGCGGGCGCGGCACGGTGGCCGCGCCCGCACGCGGTCGGTTAGCTCTGGAGGTCGTCCTTCAGCACGAAGGTGCCGTCCGGGCCGATCTGCACGATGGCGAAGCCGCCCTCGCTGAGGGTGCCCTCCTCCGTGAAGGTGAGCGGTCCGGAGAAGATCGGGAACCCGTCGAGCTCGCGCAGCGCGGCGACGACGGCATCCGTCTCGGTCGAGCCGGCGTTCGAGATGGCCTCGGCCATGACCCGCACGGCGTCGTACGACTGAGTCGAGTACGGGCCGGGGTCTGCGCCGAAGGCCTCGGTGTACGAGGCGATCCAGTCGCCAGCGCCCTCGAGCATGTCCGGCGTCTGGGTGAAGGTGCCGACAACGGTGTCGGTGTAGCCGGGGCCGGCGATCTCGGCGAACTTCTTGTCGACGCTGCCGTCACCGACGAGGATCGGGCCGGTGTAGCCGGCGTCGATGAGCTGGCGCGTGATGAGAGCGCCCTCCTGGTAGTAGCCGGTCCAGACCACGAAGTCCGGGTTGGCGTTCATCACGTTGTTCACGTTCGCCGAGTAGTCCTTCTCGCCCGGCGTGACCGACTGGTCGAGCACGATCTCCAGGGTGCCGTCCTCCGTTGCCTGGTTGACGAACGACGTCGCCAGGTCCTTGGAGTAGTCAGTGTTGTCGTTCAGCACCGCGACCTTGGTCGCGCCGGACTTGAGCGCGTACTTCAGCGTCGCCGCCGCCTGCTGCGTTCCGGTTCCATTGATGAGGAACACCGTGTCGAGTCCGGCGTCGACGAGCTTGTTCGAGTTCGCGGCCGGGATCACCATGGGGATGCCGGCATCGTTGAAGATCGGCAACGTCGGCAGGGTCGCGCCGGAGCAGTAGCCGCCGACCGAGGCGACGATGCCCTGGGTGACGAGCTTGTTCGCGGCGGCGACGGAGGCGGTCGCGTCGCAGGCGTCGTCCTCTGTGATCAGTTCGAGCTCGCGCCCGTCGATGCCGCCTGCCGCGTTGATCTCGTCGACGGCGAGCTGGCCGCCGTTCTCCATGTAGACGCCGAATGCCGACTCCGAGCCGGAGAACGGCGCGAGCATGCCGAGCTTGATGGGGCCGTCTGCGCTGTCCCCGCCCCCGGTGTCCTGCCCGCCGAGGCCACCGGCGCAGCCGGAGAGGATCAGTGCGGCCGTTGCCGCCAGGGCGAGTGGGACGAGCGCGCGGGCGGCTCGTGGTTGTCCGTGCATTGTCATGGTGTTCCTTCCGGGATACGTCAGTGGATCGTCGGATCGGGCGCCGGGTTCTGCGCCCGTGAGGTGGAGCTGAGTCTGCTGTGTGACATGTTACATAGTGCGATGGTGTGGGGGAAGCCCCCGCATCCTCTCGTCGATCACGATTCGGACACGGGGGCAGCCTGCACCTCGTGGCTCAGCGGGAGGCGCTTCCCCAGCTCGCGGACTCGCCGGCCGGCGCGAAGCGCTGCGGCACGTTCCACGGGTTGGCCGAGCGGAGGGGCGCGGGGAGCAGGTGCTCTGCCGCGCCCTGATAGGCGACAGGACGGAGGAACCGGCCGATCGCGGCGGTGCCGACCGAGGTGCTGGAATCGTTGGTTGTGGCCGGCCACGGGCCGCCGTGTTGCATCGCGGGCGTCACCGCGACACCGGTCGGCCAGCCGCCGAACAGCACGCGTCCTGCATGACCGGTCAACACGCGCACGAGAGCACGAAGCGCCGGCGCGTCCTCGGAGTCGCCCGCGTGCACGGTGGCCGTCAGGTTGCCCTCGAACAGCGTCGGCACGATGGCGGCGAGATCGGCATCCTCGTCGTACTCGACGAGGATCGAGAGCGGGCCGAAGCACTCGTCCAGGAGCTCGGCCCGCCCGGCGATCAGATCGGCGAGCGAGACGGCGACGATGCTCGGTGTCACCCAGCCGTGGCCGTCCTGATCGAGGCGCACGGATCCGGCTGCCACCACGCGAACGCCTGGCGCAGCCAGGATGGCGGCGCGGCGATCGGCGAAGCCGGCCGCGATCCGCTGATTCAGCATGCGGTGCTCCGGAACGGCTGCCGCGGCATCCGCGATCGCGGGGTCGAGCCCGTGCCCGGCAGGCACGAAGACGAACCCGGGCTTGGTGCAGAGCTGACCGGCTGACCCGGCCACGCTGGTGACGAGGCCGGTGGCGATCGCGTCACCGCGCTCCTCGAGCGCCGCCCGTGTCACGAACACCGGGTTGACGCTGCCGAGCTCGCCGAAGAAGGGGATCGGGGCCGGGCGCTCCGCCGCGATGTCGGCGAGCATCCGCCCTGCAGGGATCGATCCGGTGAATGACCCAGCCTTGACCCGCGGGTCCTTGAGCATCGCGACGCCCTCCTGCTGACCGGTGACGAGCTGGAAGACGCCGTGCGGCATGCCGGCGTCGGCCAGGGCCGCCGCGACGATCTGCGCCGTGCGTGCCGAGAGCTCCGGGTGCCCGGAGTGCCCCTTGACGATCACGGGGCAGCCGGCGGCGAGCGCGGCAGCGGAGTCACCGCCGGCGACGGAGAAGGCGAAGGGGAAGTTGCTCGCCGCGAAGTTCAGCACGGGGCCGAGCGGGATCAGATAGCGGCGCACATCGGGCCGCGGGCCGAGCACGAAACCGGGGTCGGCCTCGTCGATGCGCACATCGAGGTAGCCGCCGTCGACGACCGTGTCCGCGAACAGGCGCAGCTGCACGCAGCTGCGCGTGAGCTCGCCGCGCAGCCTGGCCTCGCTGAGGCCGGTCTCCCGCTCCGCGATGGCGACGAGTTCGTCTGCCGCGCCCTCGAGCGCCGCGGCGACCGCCACGATCGCCGCCGCCCGCTCGCGCGGGTTCGTCGCGGCGAATGGCTCGGCTGCGGCAGCGGCCGCAGCAGCGATCGCGTCCAGGTCCTGGGTGGCGGTGGTGCTCATGGTGACTCCTTGGTCGACGTGCGGTGTTCTAGAACGTGAAGCCGGTCGGGAACGGGTCGGCCGGGTCGAGCATGTACTGCCCGATCCCCGTCACCCATGCCCGCCCGGTGATGGTCGGGATGACGGCCGGGCGCCCGTCGACGTCCGTCTCGGCGATGAGCCTGCCGATGAAACGGCTGCCGATGAACGACTCGTTGACGAAGTCCGTGTCCAGGGCCAGTTCCCCGCGCGCCCAGAGCTCGGCCATGCGCGCGGACGTGCCCGTTCCGCACGGGGAGCGGTCGAACCAGCCAGGATGGATCGCCATCGCGTGCCTGGAGTGCGCGGCATCGGAGCCGGGGGCGATGAACTCGACGTGGTGGCAGTGGTCGACCCCCTGGATCGACGGGTGCCTCGGGGGCGCCGTGGTGTTGATGGCGTCCATGATCGCGAGCCCGGCCTCGATGATGGCCTGCTGGTGGGCGCGGTCGAACGGGAGCCCGACGGCATCGAGCTCGACCATCGCGTAGAAGTTGCCGCCGAATGCCATCGAGTATGGGACGGTGCCGAGGCCGGGCACCTCGATGCTGGCGTCGAGCACGTCGACGTAGCTCGGCACATTCTCGATGGTGACCGAGTCGGCGTGCCCGTCGCTGACCGCGACGCGCGCGATGACCAGCCCGGCCGGGGTGTCGAGCCGGATCGTCGTGACCGGCTCGATCACCTCGACCATGCCGGTCTCGACGAGCACCGTTGCGACACCGATGGTGCCGTGCCCACACATCGGCAGGCAGCCGGAGACCTCGATGTAGACGACTCCCCAGTCGCAGTCCTCCCGCGTCGGCGGCTGCAGAATCGCTCCGCTCATCGCGGCGTGCCCACGCGGCTCGTTCATCAGGAACAGGCGGATGTCGTCGAGATGCTCCATGAAGTAGAGCCGTTTCTCGTTCATCGTCTCGCCGGGGATGACGCCGACGCCGCCCGTGACGACGCGCGTCGGCATCCCCTCCGTGTGCGAATCGACGGCATTGATCAGTCGCGTTGAACGCATCGTCTGCTCCTCGAGGTCTCCGGCGGTGCTCAGCGGCCCGCGATGTACGCGAGCGCCTTCTCGGTGTCTGCGCGCACGCGGGACTCGGTCTCCGTGCTGAGCGGTCCGCGCGGCGGACGCGTACGGCCACCGTAGCTCTGCCCGGCGATGTCGATCGACAGCTTGATCGCCTGCACGAACTCGGTCTTGGAGTCCCAGCGGAAGACGGCAACGAGCGCCTTGTAGAGCTCGCGCGCCTCCTCGATCCGACCCTCCTTGACCAGGGTGTAGATCTCGACGGCCTCCTTCGGGAACGCGTTCGGGTAGCCGGCGAACCAGCCGGTCGCACCGACGACGAGCGACTCGAACAGCAGGTCGTCCGCTCCGGCGATGACGTCGATGTCGCAGAGCTCCTGGATCTCGAGCACGCGACGGATGTCGGTCGTGAACTCCTTGATCGCGACGACGTTTTCGAGCTGGGCGAGCTCGGCGACCAGATCGGGCGTGAGGTCGACCTTGGTGTCGATCGGGTTGTTGTAGAGCATGATCGGCAGCCCGACCTCGTTCACCTTGGCGTAGTGCTCGATGACCTCTGCCCGGTTGGCCCTGTAGATCGTCGGCGGCAGCAGCAGCACACCGTCCGCGCCGTCCTCCTTGGCGTACTCGGCCCACTGCACGGCCTGGTGCCAGCCGACACCGTGCACGCCGGCGACGACCAGGCCGCGCCCCGCGACGGTCTCGACGGCCACCTGGATGACGCGGCGACGCTCCTCGTCGGTGAGGCTGGAGTACTCGCCGAGCGAGCCGTTCGGGCCGACGCCGCGGCATCCGTTCTCGATCAGGAAGTCGCAGTGGGCTGCGAACTTGTCGTAATCGACGGCGAGGCCAGCCGGTGCCGACGCGTCTTCCTTGAACGCGAGGGTTGTTGCGACGACGACGCCGCCGAGGTCGAACTTCTTCTCAGACATTGGTGTCCTTTCCTTGGACGTGTTCGGTGGGTTCTTGCGGTGAAAGTGTTGCGGCGAGTTCGCCGATGCGCACGGGCGCTGCGATGGGGCGGCGGTCGCTGCTGACCGCCTCCGCTCCGCCGGCCGTTCCGAGCAGCTGCTCGACCGTGCGGCCACAGACCCGGCCCTGGCAGATGCCGAGGCCGGCCCTGGTGCTGAGTTTCAGGGAGCGCAGGCCGCTCGAGCAGGTGTGGTCGGCGATGTCACGCAGCCGCCCGTACGGCACCTCCTCGCAACGGCAGACGATCGTGTCGTCGCCGAGCCAGGCCGGCCAGCCAGGGCGGATGCCGTGTGCCGCCTCGATCCGCGCGGCGAAGCCGCCTGCGTTGTCTCGGGCACGCACGGTGCCGCGCAGCTCGGGGTCGCGTGCGTCGCCGCCGGCCGCGCAGTGGCCTGCGACACCGCCCTCGGCGAGCGCGGCGTCTGCTCCCCCGATGCCGGTGATCTCGCCGGCCGCGTACACGCCTGGCACGTTGGAACGCTGCGCGGTGTCGACCTCGACGAAGCCGTCGCCGGTGATCCGACACCCGGCGGCGATCGGCAGTTCGAGCCGCGGCGTGAAGCCGTGGCTCACGCAGACGGCGTCGGCCGCGATCCGGCGCTCGGTCCCGGCGATCGGCGCCCAGTCGGCGTCGAGCGCGGCGATCGTGACCGCCTCGACCCGCTCGTTGCCGTGCGCGGCGATGACCGCACGGCCGAGCCGGTACGGGATCCGGTTTCTGACGTGGCTGCCGACGTAGCCGGCCAGCTCGCCGCCCTTCTTCGCCGACGCGAGCAGCTGCCACGGCTTCGGTAGCCAGCCACGCAGCAGGGCCGAGGTGCGGCTCGCCTCGTAGACGCCGAGGACCTTCGCGCCCGTCTGGGCGAGGGAGGCGGCGACCGGCAGCAGGAATGGGCCGGCCCCGGCGACGACGACGCGTTGGCCGACGGCGACCCGCTCCCCCTTGGCGAAGGCCTGGGCCGCTCCGGCGGTGAAGACGCCGGGCAGCTCCCAGCCGGGGAACGGCAGCGTGCGGTCGTGGGCGCCGGTTGCGAACACCACGGCGTCCGGGGTGAAGCTGCGTCCGCGCCTGCGCCCGCCGTCGGACGGACCGATCAGTGCGTGCACCGTCGGTGCGGCATCCGCCCCGGCCTCGATCGCCCAGACCTGCGCGCCGGTGATGATCTCGCAGCCGGCGTCGGCCTCCAGCCCGTCGCGGAGCGCCGTGAACCTCGACCAGCCGTGGTGCAGGATGCGCTCGTCGGCCGCGGGGCGTTCGGCTGGCAGATGCCGCCAGTACTGCCCGCCGAGCGCGTCGGCGGCGTCGAGCAGGATGACGGCGGCGCCCCTGGCGCGCGCGGCGGTCGCAGCCGCGAGCCCGGCCGGGCCGGCTCCGATGACGAGGACACTGGTCACGCTGTCACCTCCGGGAGAGTGTCGTGCTGGCTCAGCACCTCGTCACCGTCGGCGGCACGGCGCATGCACGCGCGCACATCGCGATCGCCGTTGACGGTCACGATGCAGTCGAAGCACACCCCGATGCCGCAGAACAGGCCGCGCGGGGCACCGGCGGAGGATGTGCGCCGCCAGTCGAGGCGGCCGGAGGCCAGCAGCACACCGGCGATGCTCTGGCCGGCAACGCCGGCGGCGACGACGCCGTCGACCGTGATTTCGATCGGGCTTGGCTGGTGCGGGCGGGCGCGGTCATCGCCGAATGGAAGCAGTCTGGCGGCCATCTCAGGCCACCTCCGCGAGGTGAGCGGCCAGGCTGGCGCGATCGAGGCGGAAGGGGGACGGGTCGATCGGCGGGGTGCGCTGGAGCATGTCGGCCGCGATGATCTCGGCCGTCGCGAGGGAGAGCCCGATGCCCGCCCCCTCGTGCCCGCTCGCGTGCCAGAGCCCGTCGACGCGGTGATCCGCTCCGATCACGGGCAGGTGGTCTGGCGTGTACGGCCGGAATCCGCCGTAGCTGCGCATGATGCTCGCGCCGGCGAGGAAGGGGAAGATCCGCAGCGCCTTGACCGCGAGCTCGTGCAGCACGGGCACACGGAGGCGGTCGTCGAAGCCGATCTGCTCCCGGCTCGACCCGATCAGCACGGTTCCGGCCGCCGTCGACTCGACGACGCTCGAGGTCTGCAGCGCCGCGTCGCTCGACTGCGTCGCCCCGAAGTAGTCGCCGTCGTAGACCTTGTGGAAGATGCGGTGCGGCATCCGGCTCGTGACGAGAACGACCCCGCGTCGCGGGCGAACGGGGAGGCTCGTGCCGAAGGCCGCCGCGACCTCCCCTGACCATGGGCCGGCCGCGATGAGCACCGCGCCGGCCGGGATGTCGCCAGCGCTCGTGCGCACACCGCTGATGCGGCCGGCCCCGTCGCGGAGCGCGCCGATCACCTCGACACCCGTGTGCACGACGGCGCCGCTCCTGCGGGCGGAGGCCAGCAGTGCCTCCGTCATGATCACCGGCTGCACCTGGGCGTCCTCCGGGTAGTGCACGGCGGCCGTGATGCGGGGGTTCAGCTCCGGTTCGAGCGCGATGGCGCCGGCGACGTCGAGCTCGCGGGCGTCGACGCCCGCTGCACGCTGGCTGCCCGCGAACGCCAGCAGTGGGGCCGCTCCCGCCTCGGTCGTCGCAACCACGATGCCGCCCTTGCGCTCGTACTCGACCCCGGGGAAGCGTGGGCCGAGCTGCTCGGCCAACTGGGCGGTCACGGCGGGCCAGAGCGAAGCCGCGTACTGCGCGAGCCGCAGCTCGGCGCCCGGACCCTTGTCGGAGACGAGGAGGTTGCCCTCGCCCTTGGCGCTGGTGCCGGATGCCGCTGCGCCACGATCGAGGACGGTCACCGTCATGCCGGCTTCAGCGAGGGTGCGCGCGCACGCGGCGCCGATGATTCCGGCACCCACGATGAGTACATCCGTGACCATCTCGACTCCTCCTTTGGCGTGGCGACATTAGTAATATGTCACACATTGCTAAAAGTTGCGAGCCCCGATTTCCTCCGCGGTCAGCGCTCCACTCTCTGGGGCCGTGCGGCGGCGTGCTCGGGGCTCGCCGACGCAGCTGTGAGCGCCGGCACGTGCTCCATTCGGCTCAGTGTGCCGACTCTGCGTCATCTTCTGGCAGGCCGGCCCACCAGCCGAGGGTGTGGCCGATGTGGCGGTCCATCAGGGCGCGTGCGCCGTCGCCGTCACCGGATGCCAGTGCCTCGAGCAGCTCGATGTGCTCGGCGGCCGAGCGCTCCAGCTGGGCGGACTTCACGAGGGAGACGAGGCCGACGAGTCGGGTGCGTGAGCGCAGGTCGGCGACGACCTCGACGAGGAGCGGGTTGCCGAGCAGCGCCGTGAGCCGCAGGTGGAAGCGCTGATCGGCTTCCAGGTAGCTGCGGAGGTCGCCGGACTGGGCGCCGGCGACGATGGTCTCCGCCATCTGACGCAGCTCGGGGAGCGCCGTCTCCGGCAGCGAGCCCGCGAGCTGCTGCATGGCCTCAGGCTCCAGCAGACGACGGACACCGACGATCTGGCGGAGGTCGTCCTCGCTGACATCCGTGACCCTGAACCCCTTGTTGCGCACGGCTTCGACGAAGCCGCGCTTCTCGAGATTCAGCATGGCCTCGCGCACGGGTGTCGCCGACACGTTGAACTGGGCGGCGAGGCCGGGGGCCGACACGAGTTTGCCCGGCGGCATCTCACCCGAGATGATGGCCGCGGCGAGCGCGCGTTCGACCATCTCGCGCAGGCTCACCCCGCGCTCGAGGCGTTCGACTCCGACAAACGTCATACTCTCAGCCACGACGGCCTCTCCCTGCAGCAGCTCGAACACCGGGCTCGCCCGTGACGCACGGCATGCGCCTGTTCCCCTTGAATCGTAGGGCACGGCGTGCGCGGTTCGGTGTCACTGGAGCCCCCGCACCCAGTTTTCGAGTCCGGTCGCGTCGCGCGGGAGCGCCGCGCTGAGGTTGTCTGCCCCTGTCGCCGTGACGACGAGGTCGTCTTCGATGCGCACGCCGATGCCGCGCAGCTCAGGTGGAACGCTCTGGTCGTGGGCGTGGAAGTACAGGCCGGGCTCGACCGTGAGCGCCATGCCGGGAGCGAGTTCCGCGCCGTTGTAGTGCTCGTGCCTGGCCTTGCTGCAGTCGTGGACGTCGAGGCCGAGGTGGTGCCCGATTCCGCAGATGAGGTAGCGCCTGTGGTGCTGGCCCTGCTCGCTCAGCGCCTCGTCGACGGACACGCCGAGCAGGTCCCAGTCGTGCAGGCCCTGCGCGATCACGGCCATGGCGGCGTGGTGGAAGCCGGTGAAGGTGTTTCCTGGGCGCACCGCGTCCATGCCGGCCTCGTGAGCGGCCTGCACGAGGTCGTGCACCTGCCGCTGCGCTGCCGTGAAGCCGCCGTTGATCGGGAAGGTCCTCGTGACGTCGGAGGTGTAGAAGGTGCGCGTCTCGACGCCGGCGTCGAGCAGCAGCAGGTCGCCGTCCCGGATGGGCCCATCGTTGCGGGTCCAGTGCAACACGGGTGCGTGCTCACCGGCCGCGACGATGGTGCGGTACCCGGTCGTGTTGCCTCGCGTGCGCGCGATCCGATCGAAGGTTCCCTGCAGCCAGCGTTCGCCGCCGTCCTCGCTCGCCCGGCGCAGCTCGGAGGCGACCGCCTCGAAGCCCTCGACCGTCGCGTCAACGGCCTCGCGCAGCTGTTGGATCTCCCAGTCGTCCTTCACGACGCGCAGCTCCGAGATGCTCCGGCCGAGCTCTGCCGCGCCGCGGGCGTGCAGTTCGACAGGCAGGCCGGATGCCGCGGTCGGCCGACCGGCCGAGTAGAGCGCAGAGGTCCGCGCGACACCGAGGTCTCCCGCGAGGCTGCCGAGCCCGCGCACCTCGACGGCCAGCGCCTCCGACCATTCCCGCAGCGTCGGGGCACCGCCCATCCAGAGTTCGCTGCGCTCCCGCCCCGAGACGTAGTCCGGGTCGCCGGCGACGATCGGCTCGCTGAGGTAGAGCACGCTGTCGTGCCCTGCACCGCCCGGGTACATGACCAGGACCGCGTCGGGGGACGGGCATCCGGTCAGCCAGAGGAAGTCGCTGTCAGCCCGAAACGGGAAGAACTCGTCGTCGTTGCGCAGCATCGCACCGCCGGCGGAGACGACGAGCGTCGCGCCAGGCCACTCGGCGCTCAGCCGGTCCCTGTGCCCGGCCGTCGAGGCGGAGAGCCCGGCGGCGAGGCGCGGTGCCCGGTCGGGAACGCCCCAGTCCTCTGCCATGCGGCGTTGGAACCCCGCGTTCTTCGTCAGGACCGGCAGGCGGCCCCGTTCGCTGGTCGTGATCGTTGTCATCGTGCTCCTCCGCGGTCGTCCAAGAGTGTGAAAAGTCGCTCGGCCACGACGGGGCCGTGCAGCCCGTCGTGCTCGAATTCGTTGGTGATCCAGGCCGTGGCGTTGCCCAGTCGGGCCGCCGTGCACCTGGAGAGCCCGGAATCGATGTACATGTCGTCGTCGTAGACCGCGGCAACGAGCGGGACCTCGTTCGCGGCGAGCCGCTCCGCGTCATAGAGCGGGGTGTGCTCCTGCCACGCGGCGAGCCCGTCGACGGCGGCTCTGAACGGCCGCAGCGAGCGGATCTCGTCGAACATCCACGGGTACATCATCTCGCCGGTGAAGGCGAGCGGGCGTTCGGCCGGGTCGAACTGCGGATGCCGCGCGCGCTCGCGCTCCGCCGCCCAGGCGGTGGCGGCGGCATCCTGACCGTAGATGCTCTCCTGCATGACGGCGAAGAGCGGGTTGTCGTCGTAGCTCGTTCGTGTCATGACCTGGGCGAGGAAGGTGTCGCTCAGGCCGGTGCCGTCTGGGCTCTCGCCGTCGAAGGCCTCCTCGAACAGCCAGTGCAGCCGTTCGGCGCCCGGCCCCATGCCGAGGTCGATGCCGAGGGTCTGCAAGCGGCGCACGGTGAGCCGGTCGCCGTCCGGCAGGCGGGTGTCGGTTGCCTCGAGGTGGTCGGCGACGGCGGCGATCCTGTCGCGGTCGTGCTCGTAGCGCTCATAGAAGCGCCGGGTCTTGGCGGCGACACGCGGGTAGGTTCGCCTGTACGTCTCCTCCGCGGTGGCGTCCAGTCCGGCCAGGCCGCCTGCGACGTAGCAGGCGGCCAGGCCCTCCGGCGCCGTCGACAGGTAGCTGAGTGTGATGAACCCGCCGTAGCTCTGGCCGAGCGTCCGCCACCGCACACCGCCGAACACGGTGCGTCGCATGTGCTCGAGGTCGCGCACGATCGAGTCGGCGCGGAAGTGCATGAGGTGGGCGGCCGCGTCCCGCTCGGCGAGCGAGCGGACCGTCGCGGCGGTCACGCGGGAGCTCCTGCCCGTGCCGCGCTGGTCGAACAGGATCACCCGGAAGCGCTTCAGCGCCGCGCCGAGCCAGCCGTCCCGCGACACGGGCCGCGGCGACTTGCCGCCTGGCCCTCCCTGCAGGTAGACGAGCAGCGGCAGCTCCTCCGCGCGGCGGGCCGGATCGACCACCTCGCGGGCGAACAGCTGGATCGACCCGGCATCCGGGTTCGCCCAGTCGAGCGGGACATCGATGCGGTGCTCCCGCACGTGCATGCCCGGGATCGTGTACTCGATGGTCATCGCGGTGTCCTTCCCTGGTCCGTCATCCCGCTCACGAAGCCGTGCGGATTCGGGAGTCCATGAGTGCATAGAGGGTGTCGACAATGATGTTGATGACGACGATGAACAGGCCGCCGACGAGCACGACGCCGATGATCACAGGGCGGTCCTGGTTCGCCACGGACGTGACAGCGAGCCGGCCGAGGCCCGGGAGGCCGAAGACGGTCTCGATCACGATCACGCCGCCGAGCATGAGTCCGATGTCCGTGCCCAGCTGCGTGACCAGCGGCGGCATCGCGCTGCGCAGCGCATGCCGGTAGACGACGCGGCGCTCGGTGAGGCCTTTGGCCCTGGCCGTGCGGATGTAGTCCTCGCCGAGCACCTCGAGCATCTGCGCCCTGGAGAGCCTGGCGTAGATCGCCGCCGACACGAGCGCGAGGGTGAGCCATGGCAGCAGCAGGTGCCACGCCCACTGGCCCGCGCTCTCCGTCAGCGGCACGTAGCCGCTCGGCGGGAACAGGATGAGGCCGGCGCGTGTCGGTATGAAGTAGAGCAGGTACAGCGCCATCATGCCGAGCACGAAGGTGGGGAAGCTGATGCCGACGACGGCGAAGGCCTGGCCGGCCCGGTCGCGGAAGCTGCCGGGGTGGCGGGCAGAGGTGATGCCGATCGGGAGTCCGATCGCGAGCCAGAGCACGACGGCGCCGAACACGAGGGACACCGTCACCGGGATGCGGTCGGCGATGATCTCGGACACCGGCAGCTGACTGCGGTACGAGTAGCCGAGGTCGCCCTGCAGCAGATTCGACATGAACACGCCGTACTGCACGTAGATCGGTTCGTTCAGTCCGAGGTTCTCCCGGATCTGGGCGAGCACCTCGGTTGTCGCCTTGTCGCCGGCGATCGCGCGTGCCGGGTCGCCCGGCGCGATGTAGAACAGGGCGAAGACGAAGAGGCTGAGCACGAACAGCACGAGCAGGGCGAAGCCGACCCGTTTGAGCAGATATCTCCAGAGCATGGGTCAGGCCTTCCTGCTCGCGCGGGGGTCGAGGGCGTCGCGCAGACCGTCACCCAGGGTGTTGAACGCCAGCGTGGCGATGAGCAACGCCGTTCCCGGAATCAGCACGAGCCACGGCGCGACGAGGTAGATCGAGTTGTTCGCCGCCTCGGCGAGCATCCCGCCCCAGCTGGCCGTCGGCGGGACGACCCCCATCCCGAGGAACGACAGCGTCGCCTCGAAGACGATCGCGCCCGGCACCATGAGCGTCGTGTAGATCAGGATCGGAACCATGAGGTTCGGCAGGATGTCGCGCACGATGATCGAGAACTGTCCGGCGCCGAGCGAGCGCGCCGCCTCGACGAACTCGCGCTGGCGGAGCGCCAGCGTCTGCCCGCGGATGACGCGTGCGAGCGGCGTCCAGGTGAAGAACACAATGACGCCGGTGCTGAGCGCGAGGCTCGGCCCGACGACCGAGACGAGGGCGATCGCGGCGAGCAGGAACGGGATGCTCATCACGAGGTCCATGACCCGGCTGAGCACGGTGTCGACCTTGCCGCCGAAGAAGCCGGCTGTGATGCCGACGAGCACGCCGATCATGGCGGCGGCGAGCGAGGCGACGACGCCGACGACGAGCGAGACCCGTGCCCCGTATGCGAGGCGGACGAGCACGTCGCGGCCGAGCTGATCCGTTCCGAAGAGGAAGGTCTCCCCCGGTGGGACGGGCAGCCCCTCCGGGGTGAGGCCGATATCACGGAACTGCTCGTTCGGGCCGTGCCCGGTGAGCTGGGCGATCAGCGGCGCCGCGATGGCCAGCACAACGATCAGGAGGATCCCCGCGACGGCCACCATGCTCGCCGGGTCCCTGACCAGGCGTCGCACGGTGAGCGAGGCCGACCCCCGCTGCACGACGGCATCGGGGCCGACGGTCTGCGCGCCGCCACGGGCGACGGCGACCGCGGTCGTCGCGGCTCCGCTCGCCCTGGCCGGCCGCGAGTTGGGCACGTTCATGCTGCGCCTTCTTCCTGGAGCTGTGCGGTCGCCCGCGAGTCGATGAGCCTGGGCGTCGCGCCCCGCTCCGGCCTGGCGAGCGGCGCGGATGCGGCGAGCAGCGTCTTGGTGAACTGCTGCTGCGGGTTGCGGTAGAGATCCTCGGTCGGGGCGAGTTCGATGATGCGGCCGGCATCCATCACGGCGATGCGGTCGCAGACGTGCCTGACGACGGAGAGGTCGTGGGAGATGAAGAGATAGCTGAGGTTGAACTCGCGTTGCAGGCTGCTCATCAGGTTGAGCACCTGGGCCTGGATCGACACGTCAAGCGCCGACACCGGCTCGTCACAGATGATGAGCGCCGGTCGCAGTGCGACGGCTCGCGCGATGCCGATGCGTTGCCGCTGGCCGCCGGAGAACTGGGCGGGGAAGCGGTTGTAGTGCTCCGGGTTCAGGCCGACGAGTTCCATCAGCTCCTGCACCCGGCGCTTGCGCTCCTCCCCCGAACAGACCTTGTGCAGCCGGAAAGGGTCACCGATGATCGATCCGACCCGCCTGCGCGGGTTGAGCGCGCCGTATGGGTCCTGGAAGATCAGCTGCACATCGCGCCGCAGCCCGCGCCACTCGTCCCTGTTCATCGCCGAGAGCCTGTGGCCGGCCACCTCGACCTCGCCGGAGCCGGCCGGGATGAGCCCGGCGATCACCCGCGCCAGCGTCGATTTGCCGCATCCGCTCTCACCGACCAGGCCCAGGGTCTCTCCCCGTTCAACGGTCAAGTCGATTCCGCGGAGCACCGGCACGTCCTCGCGCCTGCGCTTGTTGCGGAACGAGAGCTCGACGGCGTCGAGGCGGACGAGCGGAGGCACGACGGCGGTGGCGATCGCAGTGACGGGGCTCTGGCCGGCGATCGTGAGCGACCGCTCACCGCGTGCAGCCTGCGGCGCAGCCGCGGCAGCCTCGGCCGGCGGCTCCTCCAGCCAGCACTGCGCCTCGCTGCCGTTCTCGTAGCGGCGCAGCGGCGGCCGCTCGCTGTGGCAGCGCTCCATCACCTCTGGACACCGCGCGGCGAACACGCATCCGGTGACGGCGTTCAGCAGGCTCGGTGGGCGTCCGGGGATCGGGACGAGCGCGGTGCCTGGCTCGTAGTTGCTCGGAGAGGATCGCAGCAGTCCAGCCGTGTACGGGTGAACGGGCAGGCCGAACACCTGCTCGGCCGCACCGAGCTCGAGGCGGTGCCCCGCGTACATCACCATCAGGGTGTCCGCGACGCGGCCGAGCACGTTGAGGTCGTGGGTGATCATGACGATCGTCGCGTCGAACTCCTTGCGCATCACGTCGAGCAGCTCGAGGATCTGCGCCTGCACGGTCGAGTCGAGCGCGGTGGTCGGCTCGTCGGCGATCACGAGGCGCGGGTTCAGGCTGAGCGCCATCGCGATCATCACGCGCTGGCGCATGCCGCCGGAGAACTGGTGCGGGTAGGAGTCGAAGCGCTCGGCGGGATTCGGGATGCCGACCTTGCCGAGCATCTCGATGGCCATGGTCTTGGCCTCGGCCTTGCTCACGGAGCGGTGCGTGCGGATCTGCTCGATGATCTGCCAGCCGATCGTGAACTGCGGATGCAGGCTGCTGAGCGGGTCTTGGAACACCATGCTGATCGAGGCACCCCTGATGGCGCGCAGCTCGGCCTCCGACATCGTCAGTAGGTCCCGGCCGTCGAAGAACACCTCCCCGGTGACCTCCGCCTGCGGGATCAGCCCCATGATGGCCTGCACCATGACGCTCTTGCCCGATCCGGACTCCCCGACGATGCCGAAGAACTCACCGGCCTCGACCGAGAACGACACATCTCGCACGGCGTGGATCACCCCGTCCTCCGTCGGGATCCTCACATTGAGGTTGCGGGCCTCGAGAACGGCCATGGTGTCTCCTCTGTCGTCAGTGAACGCGTGTCTGCTCGCCGCGCCTCATCGGCGCGGCACGGGGTGGCGCACCGCAGAAGCGGTCCGCCACCCCTGTGGCCCTGCTGTTACTCGGAGAGCCAGACGTTTGCCCAGTCACCCTGCACGCTGAGTGCGTACGGCGTGAAGTCCTGGACTCGCTCCGAGTGGTAGAGGATCGCCTTCGACGACGCGATCGGGATCGTCGGGGAGTCCGCGAGCACGAGCTCGTCGACCTGCGCCCACAGCTCGGCGACCTCATCGGGGTCGGTGGCCTTGATGGCCTCCGCCGCGATGGCGTTCGCTTCGTCGTTGTTGTAGTCGACGTAGTTGTACGTCTGCGGCGCACCGGTGAAGGTGTACTGCGGCTGGAAGACAGAGCGCGCCGCCCCACCCTGCCAGTCCGGCGTCCACCCGGTCGGGGCGATGTCCCACACGCCGGCCGCTGTCGCATCCCGGTCGATGAGGAACTTCGAGTAGTAGTCGGTCGGGTTCACGGGAACGAGTTCGATCGTGAAGCCGGCCTTCTCCAGGCTGGCCTGGATGGTCTGTGCGATCTCGGAGTCACCCGCGCGGCTGCGGAACGGCATCTTGAGCGTGAGGCCGTCGGGGTAGCCGGCCTCGGCGAGCAGTTCCTTGGCCTTCTCGGGGTCGCCCTTGCCGCCGTCACTCGGGTACGGGGCGAACTCGTGGAAGCCGAGCACGCCGGGTCCGAAGATGCCGTTCTGCACCACGGCGATGTCCGGGCCGCCGAGCGTCTGCACGACGGCGGCCTTGTCGACCGCGTACTGCAGCGCCTGGCGCACGGTGAGGTCCTTCAGGGCGCCGCCGTTGTTCTCACTGACCGTGTTGATCCAGATGTTGGGCTGGACGCCACCGCTGGCGACGAAGCTGAGCTTCGGGTCGCCTGCCGCCTTCAGCTGCTGCACGACGGCCGGCGCCGGCGCGGTGTCGAAGAGCATGTCGCCCGTTCCCGCCTGGAGCTGCTGCATGATGGCGTCTCCGGTGAGACCGACCGTCAGCTCGATGCCGTCGACGTTTGCAGCGCGGAGCGGGTCGCTCTCCTTCTTCCATGCCGGGTTCCGCACGAGCACAAGCGACTTGTCCGGGGTGTAAGACTCGACGGTGTACGGGCCGCTGGCGATGAAGTTGGCACGGTACTCACCGGAATCCGGAACGTACTCGAGTACCTCGACCGGCGCAGGGGAGGCCGGGCTGAGCGAGAGCATGTAGACGAAGTCACCCGCCGCCTTGTTGAGGTTGATCTCCAACGTCTGCTCGTCGACGGCGACCAGGCCGGAGATCGTGTTGGCCTCGATGTACTCCTTCATCGGGGCGGCCTCTGGCGCGACGCCGGAGAAGCCTTCACAGAAGGTGTCCATGCCCTCGATGAGGTCGTAGAAGTAGCCGAGCATCGGGCTGGACTGCGAGGGGCTGCAGAGCCGCTGGAAGCCACGGATGAAGTCGGCCGCGACGATCGGTCGCGCGCCGTCCGGCGCATCCCACTGGGCGCCGTCGCGGATGGTGAAGGTGTAGGTTAGTCCGTCGTTCGTCGGCTCCGGCACCTCGGTGGCGAGGTCGCCCTGCGGGGCCAGCCGCTCGGTCTCGTCGTCGATCGTCTTGTAGCTGATGAGCTGCCTGCTCACCGCGCGCATCAGCGCGGTGACGGGCACGAAGGCCGTCAGCGCCGGGTCGAGGTGGTCAATGTCTCCGGTGCCGAGCACCTTGAGCGTTCCGCCGGTCTTCGCTGCCCCGCCGCTCTCCTCTGTCGTGGCCGGGGTGGCCGAGCAGGCCGCGGTGCCGAGCAGCACCGCGGCGGCGAGCACCCCGATCGACTGCAGCTTCAGGCTGTATCTGGTCATATGTGACTCCTCGTTGATATCACTCGGGTGGTGCAAGGGATGAAAGTGGGTGCTGCGCCCGTCTGGGGCCCACGCCCTGCCCGATCATGGCCACCGGCCACGGCGATCGATTCCTCGTCGAATTGGTCGGTGCATCAACGGGGTGCCGTCGATGTGTGATCGGTGACATATTACTAACTCGAAATGAAATATACGGGAACTCCCCGCATTTCCGCTAGCCCTCTGCGGAACCGATTCAGGCGCGTAGGATTCCGGGCGTCTCGCCGGTGTCCAGCGCCCCGGCTGCACGGATCGTCGCCGCGTCGACGCCGGCCGCGACGAGCTGCTGCGCCGATGCGCTGGCCGTGAGCAGGTGGGCGACGGCGCCGCGCAGCCCGGTGAATGCCGCGCAGCTCGCGGCGGCCTCCGGCGAGCAGTAGTCGATGCCGAGCGTCGCGAGCGCATCGATGATCGCTCCGGCTGCCAGCTGGTTCTCCACGGCGAATCGGATGCCTGGCGCCTCGGCGCCGCCTGCCGCGACGATCGCGATCATCGCGCGCCGCCCGAGCGCGTGCTGGCGCTCGGTGATCCAGCGGGCTGCGGCGGCGGCCGTCGTGAAGCCGGCGCTCAGCACGGCGGCCTCCGTCGGCAGCAGGGCGAGCAGCTCGGCGACCGGGTCGGCTCTCGTGTCGGCGGCGGTGCTCGTCGCCTCGCTCAGCGCGCGGAACCGACTCCCGAGCACGTCGACGAACACCACGACGTCGGCGCCGTCCGCGATCCGCTCGGCACCCGCCACGCCCCAGTCGAAGCGCACCTGGTACTTGGACTGGGCAGCTGGGTCTGGGCGCGGGGCGGAAGTCACCCGTCCATCGTGGCACGGCAACGGGAGGAGAAAGGCCGCGCGGGAGGACGGAATCGGCACAACTGGCCTCCCGAGCGGCTTAACTCCTCCCGAGCGCGGGCGTGAGCCAGCACTGGCGTGCGGCGCGGCGGCGCTAGTTGCCGCGGACCTCGGCGTCGTAGCGGGCGAGAGCCTCGGCGTCATCCGCGTGGCGCACGGCACGGCGGGCGATGTCGAGTGCGCTGACGGGGTCGGATTCCGTCTCGGCGAGCATGAGCTGCCGCTCGGCCTCGGCCAGCCGGGTGCGCGCAGGCGCCCCGACGATGCCGCGCCGCTCGACGATGCAGTCGCGGGCGACGGCGATGTGGCTGCGCGCGGCGACGAGCGCGCCGCCGAGTGCGAGCTTGGCGTGCTCGAGGCGATCCTGCTGACCGCGGGCGGCCGAGGTCGCGATGTCGAGCCGGTCGATCGCGCTGCGCAGTGCGTCGAGGTCGGAGAGCGGGTCGGCCATGACGCTGCCGAAGCGCGCGGAGCGGGCGTGCTCGGCCATGGCCATCGCGGCCTGATCGATGCCGAGGTTCAGCGTCGCCGCCGCCGCGGGGTCGACGTGGTCGTCGCGAACCTTGCGCGCCTCCTCGATGCCGTCGCGCAGCTGGGCGGCGAGGCCCGTTGCCGCCACCTCCGCGGCTGCGATGTGCGCCGCTGCGGCCTCGGCTGCCGCGAGCGCGGCGCCCGAGCGCGTCACATCGTCGTGGGCGGAGCGCAGCGCATCGGTGACGGGGTCGATTCCGGACCCCTGCATGCGCATGGCGGCCGTCTGGAGCAGACCGGATGCCGACACCAGCAGCTCGCTGGCGTCGTCGAGGTGCCGTTCGAGCACGGTGAGGGCCGTCGGCGAGAAGCGCGCGGCGAGGGCGACGCGCACCGCGCGGATCTCGTCGGCGCGTGCCTCGGCCTCGGCCAGCTGGGCCTGCACGACGAGGAACTGCTGCGGCGCGTTGCGCTCTGTACTGCGCAGTTCCCGGAAGCGGGCGTCCTCACCGGCGAGTGCGGCATCCGCCGAATTGCAGAGTTCGATGATCTGGGTGTTCCACCGTCGGCGTTCGTCGATGGTGTCCGGCTCGGCGTCATCGAGGCGCTGCTGCAGCAGGAAGGCCTCGCGCAGCCGGCGCCTGGCCGTCTCGATCGCGCGCCGGTAGTCGACGACCGCGGCGTCGCCGAACTGAGCCATGGCGAAGCCGAGCTCGTCCTCGCTCTCCTGCACCCGGTTGTCGGTGCGCACGAGCAGCCCGCCCGCGCGGCGTTGCAGCTCGACGAGGCTCGAGTCGGTGACGGCCTCACGACGCTCCGAACTGCGGCGCAGCGCCGCGATGCCGACGATGGCGATGACCGCTGCGATGGCGAAAATCAGCAGCGACGGCAGCCACCAGAGCGAGTCAGACATGCCGCCAGCCTAGAACGCGCGGGTGGGAGCAAGCTGTCTGTCGTCTGTGGGCCAGCGGCACGTTGGCCGAGAGCGCGGGCCGACGCCTGGCCATCCCGCCATGCGCCACGTAGCCTCGCCGCATGATCGTGATGCTCAAAGTCGTCTTGGACTGTGACCCGGATGCCGCGTGGCACGCGCTGCGCAGCCCTGGTGCCCTGCGCGAGGTCGTCTCACCGTGGCTGGACTTCGCCTCGCTGGAGCCCACGGGTTTCCCCGCCCAGTGGCCGGAGGGTGAGCACCTGATGACGACACTCGCGCTCCGCACGATCGCCGTCGGAACGAGCGCGGTCGACGTGAGCTACCCCGGCGGCCTGCCGGATGGCGTTCGCATGCTGCGCGACACCGGCGGCATGCGCACCGGCCCCGGCGCGATCATCCGTTCCTGGGATCACCGGATGGCCGTCTCGCCTGACCCGGCCGGCTCCGGCGGCACCCTCTACCGAGACCGGCTGCGCTTCGGTGGACCGCTCGCCGCGGCATCCTGGTACCCGGTCTGGCTGTTCTGGCAGTGGCGGGCGGCGAGGCTCCGTCAGCTCGCGCCGACGTGGAGCGACGACGGCGCGGCTACAGCACCGCCCGCTACAGTACGGCCCGCATTTGGGCCTTGATGGTCTCGAAGTCGTTCCTGCTCAACTCGATGAGGCCGCGGCGCAGTTGGAACCCCCAATTCGGCGACGCCGAGGTGAAGTCGAGCACCGGAATGAGCGGACGAACGGATGTCGGCACCGCGAACCGGTCGTAGTCGACGCGCCTCCGCCACGGCCGGTACGGCTCGCCGAACGCGTTGGTCATGACCGCGCCATCGCCGTCCTGGAACACGGTGTCGTCTGCCACCCGCCCGATCGCGGTGAACTCCCGCAGTGGCGCCCCGTCCGGCCAGCTCACCCGTGGTGAGTAGTAGATCAGCCCGTCGGCCTCACGCAGCTGCGAGACGGCCTGCTTCGAGCCGTGGTTGAGCTGTGCGATCCCGAGCTCGACGCCGCGCAGCACGTGATCGCGCTGCACAACCCCGAGCCAGTACCGAATCGCCATGGCTCGATTGTTGCGCATCACGGCGGCAGGTGACGCCACCGTCGTCCCATCGGCGCACGCGCCCGGAGAAAGGGGTGGGGGCTCAGGAAACCAACCCGAATGGTCACCTGAGCCCCTCGACGCACATCTCGCGACGAACGTGTGAAGCCATAGTGGCATAGACCGTCGCCGCAACGGCGAGATTCTGCGAGAGATTCTCGGCGTGGCGTCAAAAAAGTGTCGGCGTCTCCGCGAAGCCCGTGAGCGCGCTCTCGCCGCGCGGGTACACCATCGCCAACCGTTGCGTCGGCCGTGTCGCGGCAACGTAGAGCGCGGCTGCACCGCGCGGCGTCTCTGCGACGATTCCACGCGGGTCGACGATGAGCACGGCGTCGAACTCCAGCCCCTTCGCCTCGCGGGCTGTGAGCACAGCGAGCGGCAGTTCCAGGCCGGCCGCTCCCCTGCCGACGATGCCGCGCGTGGAGACGCCGCCCGGCGCGCCTCGGCCTGCCCCACCGGTGGCAGCCACGCTGCCGGCCTCACCGTCCAGCGCCGCGCGCAGGGTGTCGGCGATGTCGTCGACGGACTCCGCCGGCACGATCACGGCGAGGTTGCCGGCATCCGCCAGCAGCAGCTGCACGGTGTCGAGCACGGCGTCCGCGAGGTCACTGGCTGCGAGCACGGTGTGGATCGGCCAGTCGCCCTCACGCACGGCACGTGCCGGCGTGATGGGCAGCTTGGCATGTCCGGCGAACGACTCGGCCGCCCTGGCGATCTGAGCCGGCGTGCGGTAGTTCACGCTCAGCTCCTCGAGCCGCCAGCGGTCGCCGAATCCGGCGTTCAGCGCCTCGGTCCAGCTGCGGGCGCCTGCCGGCGAGCTCACCTGGGCGATGTCGCCGACGATCGTGAACGAGCGCATCGGCGACTTGCGCACGAGCAGGCGCCACTGCATCGGCGAGAGCTCCTGCGCCTCGTCGACGACGACGTGACCGTATGTCCAGCTGCGATCGGATGCCGCCCGCTCCGCGACGGTCATCCGCTCGCCGCGTTCGGCGAAACCGTCGGCGAGCGCCTCGGCGCTGACCATGCCCTCGACGCCCATGTTGCGAATGGCTGCGCGGGCGTTCTCGATGTCGGCCTCGCGCTGACGCTCACGCTCGCGGTCGGCGGCGCTGCGGCGGGCCGGCATGTCACCGAGCAGCTCGGCTGCCTCATCCAGCAGCGCGACGTCGCTCACGGTCATCGGCGCGCTGCGCTCGCGGGCGAGGAGCGCGCGCCGCTCTGGAGTCCAGCGCGGGGTCAGCTCGGCCAGCCACTCCGGCCGCGCGTAGAGGTCGCCGAGCAGCTTCTCCGGAGTGAGCGGCAGCCAGGCCGTGTTGAGCAGCACCCGCACCTCGTAGCTCTCGCGGAGGTCCTCGCGGAGTGCGGCGACATCGGAGTCGTCGATCGTCGCCCCCGCCGCGGCCAGTTGGGTCGCCAACTGGTTGGCCAGCTCGGCGATGGCGTGCTTGACAAAGGTGACGCGGGCGACGTTGTGCGGCTTGCCCGTGCGCTGGGCGCGGTGGATCGCGTTCTCGATCAGCGCCGGCTGCACGGTGAGCGTGTCGCCGTTCAGCGTGATCTGCTGCGCCTCGGCGGGAACGCGCTGGCGCGAGCGCACGGCCCGGGCGAGCAGACCGCTCATCTCGAGCCGGCCCTTGAGCGCGGCGACCTCTGCCCGGTCGTCGGCGTCGGCCTCGACGCCGGGGAAGAGCGAGCCGAGCGTGCGCATGACGACGCCCGTCTCGCCGAGCGATGGCAGCACGGCCTCGATGTAGCGCACGAAGGCGGCGCTCGGGCCGACGACGAGCACACCGGCCGATTTGAGGCGCTCGCGGTTGGCGTAGATCAGGAAGGCCGCGCGGTGCAGCGCGACGGCCGTCTTGCCCGTGCCCGGCCCGCCCTGCACCACCAGGGCGCCGCGCATTTCGGAGCGGATGATGCGGTCCTGCTCGCCCTGGATGGTGGCGACGATGTCGTGCATGTGGCCGGTGCGCTCTGCGGTGAGGGCGGCGAGGAGCGCACCCTCGCCCTGCAGGGTTCCGGATGCCGCTGCGCTGCCGTGTGCGGCGATGTCGGCCGCGCCCGACGGCGCACCGCGCAGCTCGTCGAGCAGCGTGGCGTCGAGCACCTCGTCGTCGATGCGGGTGAGCTCGCGCTCGCGCATCGTGAGGTGGCGCCTGGCCCGCACGCCGAGGGGGTGCGCGGCGGTCGCCTGGTAGAAGGCACCGGCCTGTGGGGCACGCCAGTCAAGCAGCATCGTGGACTGGTCGGTGTCGCGCAGGCCGATCCGTCCGATGTAATGGATCTCGTCTGAGTCGCGGCCGGGCTCGTCGGCGGCCACCTGCAAGCGCCCGAAGGCGATACGGGCGTCGACCTCGTTCAGCTGGGCGAGGTTGTCTTCGTGCAGGCGGGCGAAGGAGTCGCGTTCGCTGCGCGCCTGGTGGTTGCTGCCGACATTGCCGCGCTGCACGGCGCCGAGGCGCGCCTCGACTTCGGCGCGCAACTGGTCAAGACGACGGTAAAACGACGCGATGACAGCGCGTTCCCGTTCGAGTTCCGATGACGGCACACGACCCCACTTTCTCCGGCCCGAAAGTCTACGCCCCGTGAGCGTGCCGAAGCTGAATGCGCGATTTTCGCGCCATGTCGGTACCCGCCCGCCCGCTGCCCTGCCGAAACGCCACAGATGGCCCCTTCATCGAGCGTGATGGGGCCATCTGTGGCATCTCGCGGCCGCGGGCCGGGGGGGGGCTAGTCGACGATGAGGGTCGTCTGCACCGGGGTCGGGTTGGCGAACAGGTCGAGCACGGGGCAGTGCGCGTCGACGGCGGCGTGCAGCTCGCGGTAGCGCGCCTCCGTCTCCGGTCCGCTCACGTTGACGGTCACCCGCACGGCGGTGAAGCCAGGACGCACGGACTCGTCGAGGCCGAAGAAGCCGTGCACGTCGAGGTCGCCCTCCGCGCTGGCCTCGATCGTGTCGAGCACGATGCCGAGGTTCAGTGCCCAGACGCGGTACGTCACGACCTGGCAGGAGATGATCGCGGCGAGCGCCACCTCGACGGGGTTGGGCGCCGCGTTGTCGCCGCCGAGCCCGGCCGGCTCGTCGATCTGGAAGCTGTGCTTGCCGGTGCGGATGGTCGTGCCGACCGAGCCAACGCCCTCGCCCTGTGCACTGAAGACGAGCTGCGCCTTCGCCGGCTGCTCCTTCAGCGTGCCGACCCAGTTGGTGGCGACGGCGGTGAGGCGCTCCTGGCGCGCCTCTGGCGTGATCGACGGGACGGCGGACGGAACAGGCTCGGTCAGAACAGCGGCATCGACGCTCATGGCAACTCCTCGAGTATGGGGCGCGCGATGCGCGCCGCTGCTGTGACGTTAGTGACGGCATCCGCCCGCCGCGAACGCCCGCGTCACAGTCCGCAATCCACAGCCCAAACGAGCGCAAAGCCGCCTCGTGCTAGACTGAGGGAACTTGCGAGTGCGTTGTTGCGCTCCTTGCGTCGTAGAACGCATTCTCTCGATGTGCGCCGGGCCTGGCCCCGCTGCATCATTTGACTCTTCATACGGCGAACGGATGTGCCCATCGGCACCTTCGCCATTTATCCCCGATCGTCGGTCGTGTGGGTTGAACCGCTCCGTGCAGCGCACGGTGTGGATCCGCCCAGAAATCCGACCGAGACCGGTGCCCTGCGCGCCACTCGCCCCGGGGTCTGCCCGAAAGGCACCACTTTGTCTGAAATCACCTTTGCTTCGCTCGGCCTCCCGGCCCCGCTCGTCGCCGTTCTCGCGGCCGACGGCAAGACCGAGCCGTTCCCCATCCAGGCGGACACGCTGCCTGACACCCTCGCCGGCCGCGACGTGCTCGGCCGCGGAAAGACCGGCTCCGGCAAGACCATCGCGTTCGCGCTGCCCATGGTCGCCCGCCTCGGCGGCGTGCTCTCCGGCGGCAAGCGCCGCCCGGGTCGCCCGCTCGGCCTGATCCTCGCTCCGACCCGCGAGCTGGCCACGCAGATCACCGCGACCCTCTCCCCGCTGGCCGACGCCTACGGCCTGAAGACCACCACGATCTTCGGCGGCATCTCACAGGCCCGCCAGGTTGCGGCCCTCCGCGACGGCGTCGACATCGTCGTCGCCTGCCCCGGCCGCCTCGAGGACCTGATGAAGCAGGGCTTCGTCACCCTCGACGCCGTGGAGATCACCGTGCTCGACGAGGCCGACCACATGGCCGACCTCGGCTTCCTGCCCGTTGTCACCCGCATCCTGAACAAGACCCCGAACAACGGCCAGCGCCTGCTGTTCTCCGCCACCCTCGACAACGGCGTGGACAAGCTGGTCCGCCAGTTCCTGCACAACGAGGTCCTGCACTCGGTCGACGAGGCGAACTCCCCCGTCGCCGCGATGACCCACCACGTCTTCGAGGTGTCGGATGTCGACGCCAAGAACGAGCTCGTCAAGACGCTCGCCTCCGGCACCGGCCGCCGCATCCTCTTCATGCGCACCAAGCACCACGCCAAGAAGCTGGCTAAGAAGCTCACCGAGCAGGGCATTCCCTCCGTTGACCTGCACGGTAACCTCTCGCAGCCGCAGCGTGACCGCAACCTGGCCGCCTTCGCCGACGGCTCGGCCCGCGTGCTCGTTGCCACCGACGTCGCAGCCCGCGGCGTGCACGTGGACAACGTGGAGCTCGTCGTGCACGTCGACCCGCCCATGGAGCACAAGGCGTACCTGCACCGCTCCGGCCGCACGGCTCGCGCCGGCAGCGAGGGTGATGTCGTTACGGTCATCATCCCCGGCCAGAAGCGCGACCTGCAGCAGCTCATGCGCAAGGCCGACATCAACGTCACGATCCAGACGGTCACCCCGAACGCCCCGGCCGTCTCCGCGCTCGTCGGCGAGGTTGCCGCCTACGTCAAGCCGGTCCCGGTCGAAGCACGCCAGCAGCAGGGTGGCGGTGGCCGTTCGCAGGGCGCCAACGCCCAGCGCAAGCGCGCGCTGCGTGACGGCGGCGACGTGGCCGGTGGCCGCGGTGCGGGTTCCGGCGAGGGCCGTCCGCGTCGGGACCGTTCGGGTCGCCCGGCCGGTTCCTCCTCGTCCGACTCCTCGCGCGGTGGCTCAGCCGGCGGCGGTCGTGGCGGCCGTGACGGCGGCAATGGCCGCGACGGTGCATCTCGTTCCTCTCAGGGTGAGCGCTCCGGCGCCGCACGCAACAGCTCTGCGCAAGGCGGCCGTGGCCGTTCCGCACAGGGTGAGCGTTCGGCATCCGGCTCGCAGGGCGGCCGCTCCGGCGGCCTCCAGGTCGGCAGCCTCGTGCGCGGATCGGCGCAGGGCCGCGGCCCGCGTCGCGCACAGGGCTAGTCACTCCGCCCATCACCCAGGTGCGCATCGGTCGCACGCGTCTTTCTGCGCGTGCACCGGTGCCCACCCCGCCTCGTTCCTCCTCGCGTTCGCGCCGATGCCGGTCAGCGTACGAGATCAGGAATGACGGCGGCGCGCGAGCGTCTTCGCGCGCCTCATCTGCTCAGCTCATGTGAATCGCTGGGGCCAAGGGTATGTCTCGTGCCCCAGTCGATTCGCACATCTCGCATTCCACGAGCGCGCCCACATCAGCATTTCGGTGTGCGGCTCGGCGCTCACACACAGCAGGTCCGACAGGCCCGGTTGCGGCGCACACACTTGGTGAATTCTCCTGGGTGGGTGTGTTTAGCCCCGGGCCTTTTCGGCACCCATTCGCACGCCTCGTGCCGAAATCCGCCGGATCGACACCGGCCCGTGACACCATCGGTGCATGAGTTCCGACAACGGCACGCCTGAACCGGACGCACAGAACCCGACCGAGGCGGCCGGCGGGCCACCGTCGTCCCGGCGCACTCTCATCATCGTCGGGGTGATCGCCTCCGTCGCCATCCTCGGGCTACTCATCGCCTTGGTCTGGGCGCTGGCGACCCGGCCGGCGACAGCCCCGCCGACGACGATCCCGTCGGCATCCGTCAGCCCGTCGCCGACTCCGAGCCCGTCCGCCTCGGCAACCCCGACGGCGACCGCGACCTCCACACCGGATGCCGCAACCTGCACGGTCGACGAGCTCACGCTGAGCCTCGGGCAGTCCGACGGCGGCGCCGGCAGCACCGTCGTGCCGATCATCTTCGCGAACTCCGGCACGCGCGACTGTGAGCTCGAGGGCTTCCCCGGTGTCTCCCTCGTCGGCGACGAGAACGGCACCCAGCTGGGCGCGGCGGCCGCCGAGGACGACTCCGTGCCGATCGAGGCCTTCACACTGGCACCGGGCGACACCGTGCAGGCCCTCGTCACCGTGACCAACGCGGGCAACTACGACACGTGCGGCAGCGAGACCGCAGACGGATTCCGCGTGTATCCCCCGCACTCGGTCGACGCCGTGTTCGTTCCGACCACCGCGTACGCCCCGTGCACCGACGACTCCGTTGAGCTCATGCGCACGACCCCGGTGCAGGCGGGGTAGCGAGCCGGCAAATCACAACCAGGTCACCGTGTCATCCGGGCCTGCCCTGAGACCCCCAGCCGCGTCATCCGTGCCGCCGGAACGCTCGATTTCACAGAGCGACCGATGCTGGCCTAGTCTCTGGTCATGAGCACCAATGCAGTTGCCGAAGCAGTTATCCGCCCCGTTCGTGATGTCGACGCCGAAGCGCTCGGCCGCGTCCACGCCCAGTGCTGGCACGAGACCTACGACCACCTGATCAGCGAGGCGACCCTCGCCAATCTCTCCCCCCGCCGCATGGCCGAGCTCTGGACGCACTGGATGAGCCAGGGCCCGGACCACCACCTCTACGTCGCACTCGTCGAAGGCGAGATCGTCGGCTTCGTCGGCTCGGGGCCGGCCCGCGACGACGACGCCCCGCGCGAGCGCGAGCTGTACTTCATCTACCTGCTCGACGCCTTCCACGGCACCGGCATCGGCCAGAAGCTCTTCGACGCCGCCTGCGAGGCGCGCCCCGGCTACCTCTGGGTCGCCGAGGACAACCCCCGCGCGCACGGCTTCTACAAGCGCAACGGCTTCGTGCCCGACGGCGCCACCCAGCTGCAGCCGTTCCTCGGCGAGGAGATCAAAGAGGTACGCCTGGTGCGCTGACGCACCCCGATCCTCGGCCGATTCGGCCGAACAGGTGTGCCCGCCCGGTGTGTTTGCCCGGGCGGGCATCGCTCTGCCCGCCCGATGTCCCGCAGGTCCGGACTCCGCCGCTGTTGTTGCTCCGGGCGGGTCTGTCGGTAACTCAGGCAGAACGTCGTCCGCCTGGCGGAGCACCCGCGCGAGCGCCCGGCCCGCCCGTTCGTGCGCCCGCGCCGCCTGAGTTGCCGACGGACGATGACGCGATGCCCGCGGCCGTAGGCTGGTCGCATGCCTACGATTCCCGTCATCCTCGACGTCGACACCGGCGTCGACGACGCCCTCGCCATCCTCTTCGCCGTGAAGCACCCCGACATCGACGTGCTCGCCATCACCTGCGTGGCAGGCAACGCCTCGCTCGAACAGGTCGTCGACAACACCCTCAAGATCCTGGATGTCGCGGACGCCCCCGCGATCCCCGTTGCGGCCGGTGCGCTGCGCCCGCTGATCGAGCCCGCGCGTTCGGCCTCCCACGTGCACGGAGCCGACGGCCTCGGCGGCATCCAGCTGCCGGCGACCGCCCGCGTCGCCGAGACGGTGAGCGCCGTCGAGCTGATGCGCCGCACGATCATGGACGCCGAGCGCCCCGTGACCCTCGTGGCCCTGGCTCCGCAGACCAATCTGGCACTGCTGCTGCGCACCCACCCCGAGGTGGCCGAGAAGCTCGAGCGCATCGTGTTCATGGGCGGCTCGGCATCCGTCGGCAATGCGACGGCCGTCGCCGAGTTCAACGTCTGGCACGATCCAGAGGCCGCGGCCATCGTGCTCGGCTCCGGCGTGCCCACCTTCATGTACGGCCTCGACGTGTTCAACCAGGTCGCGGTCGAGCAGGATGCCGCGGCCGCCATTGCCGCGGGCGATGACGCCGTCGGCCGCATCGTCGGCGCGCTGCTCGGCAACCGTGTCGCCCTCAGCGAGGATGCGACCGCCCAGTACACCGGCCTGATCGGCGACGCCGGCGCGGTGTGCGCACTCGTCGAGCCGGAGACGCTCCGCATCGAAAACCGCCCGGTGCGGATCGAGCTCGGCGGATATGGCCGCGGCCAGACGATCGTCGACATGCGCGTCTACGGCGGAGAGGACCTCCTGCACGGCCTCGCCGAGGAGTGGACGAACATCGACATCGCCCTCGACGTCGACGCCCCGCGCTACGCGGAGCTGTTCCTGGAGACGCTCGGCCTCAAGTAACGCGACGCGAAGTGTCGCGCCCCGCTGGTTGAGCTTGTCGAGACCTGATTTCGACAGGCTCAGTCGGCGGGCGGGCGCATGCGCGATCTGCTGCAGCGCGGGTCGGCGCTAGGCCGCGGCGCGGGCGCGGGTGACCGCCGCCACCAACCGCGCGCGCAGCGCGTTGCCGCGCTCCGTGAAGCCGCGCTGGGCGCGCACGTACTCGGCCTTGCCCTCCGGCGTCTCGATCGCGACCGCATCGGCGCCCCACGCGCTCACGTCGTACGGCGATGCCTGCATGTCGAGCCAGCGGATGTCTCGGGCCAGCTCGAAGCTGTCGAGCAGCAGCTCCCCCGGCACCAGCGGGCCGAGCTTGGTCGCCCACTTGAACAGGTCCATTCCTGCGTGCAGGCAGCCGGGCTGCTCGAGCTCCGGCTGGTTGTCGCGGCTCGGCGCGAGCGCGTTCAGCGGCGCGGCCTCCGGGGTGAAGAAGCGGTAGGCGTCGAAGTGCGTGCAGCTGATGTTGGCCGCCTCGACGACGGCGTCGGTGCCGGCCTGGCCGAGTCGGAGCGGCGCCTGGTGGCGGTGCTCGCCCTGCCGGTAGACCATCGCCCACTCGTGCAGGCCGAAGCAGCCGAAGCGCGCGGTACGCTCGGCCGTTCGGCTGAGCAGCAGCGCGATGAAGTCGACACTGGCCGCCCGCGCCTCGATGAAGGCGTGCGCGTCGACGGCGACGGCGCCGGGGGCTGCCGGTGCCGCGCGATACCAGCGCCAGTCTGCCCGCTCGTCCGCGCCCTCCAGCAGGACACCCGTTCCGGGGTGCCAGCGCCGCAGCGCCGAGATGCGGGTCGGGTAGTAGGTGTGGAGGAAGTCCTCGACCGGGTGCTTCTCGCCGCGTTCGGCACGCTCGCGGCGTCCAGCGGTCAGCGCGTCGGCCCGCGCTTCGTGCGCGGCCTCGAGCGCGCGCCACTCCGCGTACGACAGCGTGCGCGGCGCGGCCGACGCGGGCGCCGCTTGCACCGACGCGGCAGGCACGTCGGCTGCATCGGCGAGAGTGGCGGTAACAGGCACCGTTCGAGGGTACGCGTTCCCGCTGAGTGTCTGCAGCAACCGCCAGCGGGCGCCGGGCACGGGCACTGGCGGATCTCCGCGGACACTCCTAGGCTCGACACGCAGTTCACTCAACCCTCGCCCGACACTGAGGAGGCCGCCATGGCCAAGTTGATCTACGACGGCATCTGCTCGCTCGACGGCTTCACCGCCGACGCGCACGGCAACTTCGACTTCGCGATGCCGGATGCCGAGGTGCACCGTTTCGTGAACGACTACTCGCGCTCCATCCGCACCTACCTGTTCGGACGCCGCATGTACGAGGTGATGACGTTCTGGAACTCGGTGGACGAGGAGACGGAGCTCCCGGACTACATCAAGGAGTACACCTCGGTCTGGCGGGCCGCAGACAAGATCGTGTACACGCGCACCCTGACGGAGCCGGCCGGCCCCCGCACCCGCTTCGAGCGCCGCTTCGACGTGGCCACGATCAAGGACATGAAGGCGGCATCCGACCACGACATCGGCATCGGCGGGCCGACGCTCGCCTCGCACGCGCTGCGCGCCGGCCTCGTCGACGAGGTGCGGATGCTCATCTCGCCGATCATCCTCGGCGCCGGGCTCCACATGTTCCCCGCCGACGTCCGGCACACGCTCAAGCTCATCGATGAGCGCCGCTTCGCCGGCGGCGTCGTGTACCTGAGCTACGCCGTGACGGGCTGAATCACCGCAGTTTCAGTCAGTGGTTCCGGTCAGCGGTTCCGGTCAGCGCAGGGCGCCGACCGCGGCGAGCGCCTGGCGAAGCAGCACGCCGCGACCGCCCTCCATCTCGGCGCTGACGGCGTCGGATGCCGCCTCCTCCGGCGTCATCCAGGTGAGCTCGAGCGCGTCCTGCCGCGGTTCGCAGGTGCCGGTGACGGGCACGACGTAGACCAGCGAGACGGCGTGCTGGCGGTCGTCGTGGAAGGCGGAGAGACCGGGCATCGGAAAGTATTCGGCCACAGAGAACGGCACGGGGCTGAGTGGCAGCTGCGGGAACGCCATCGGGCCGAGGTCCTTCTCCAGGTGCCGGAACAGCGCATCGCGCACGGTCTCGCCGTACATCACCCGGCCGGAGACGAGGGTGCGCGTCATCTCGCCGATCGCGGTCGCCCGCAGCAGCACGCCGAGCTCCGTCACCTGGCCGAGCCCGTCCACCCGCACGGGAACGGCCTCGACGTAGAGCAGCGGCAGCCGCTCGCGGATCTCGGCGAGCTCCAGATCGCTCAGCCAGCCCGGCGACGGCACCGCGGAGCGGGGCGGTTCGGAATCCGGTGTCCACTCTGGGTCGGGATCAGGTGTGCGCACGCTCATGGCTCCATTGTGTATCACCGCGCACCCACACGCGGCTGCTCGCGCCAATCTCATGGAGTCGGTGTCAAGATGGATCAGTCAGGATGGAGCGAGGAGCACCAGGCAGAAAGGCACGTGATGAGCGAGAGCAGCCCCGTTCAGCCGGCTGTCGGCGGCCCGGTCCTGTTCAGTGAACGGCTGCGCCTGCGGCCCGTCACGCTCGACGACACGGCGGCCGTGCAGAGCTACCGTGGGCGTGACGACGTCGTGCGCTACCTCACCCACGACCCGCTCTCGCTCGACGCGACCCGTGCCAGGATGCGCGTCTCCGTCGAACACTGGCGGCGCTATCCGGCCGACTGGTTCAACGCCAACTTCGCGGCGGAGTTGCCGGCCGGTGGCGCCGAGAGCGACGGCAAGCGAGTTCCGGGCGCCGGCCGCGTGATCGGCGATCTGCGGGCATGGAACCTCGAGCTCGACGCCAGCGGCCCGGCCACGGAGAGCGCCGACGTCTTCTGGATCGGCTACGCCTTCCACCCCGACATGCAGGGCAAGGGCTACGCGCGCGAGGCCGCCGCCCGCATGGTGCGCTGGCTCTTCGACGAGCGCTCGGCGCGCGAGCTGCGCGCCATCGCCTGGACCCCCAACACGGCGTCGATCATGCTGCTTGAGAAGCTCGGATTCCGCATCTTCCGTGAACTCCCAGCAGAGCTTGAGGAGCACCCCAAGAAGCTGCCTGCCGTGCACCTGCGCCTCATGCGCTCCGACTGGGCGGCCGCCCAGCACAAGCACGCCACCCGGCAGAGCACCAGCCGAACACAGACAGAGGAATCATGACCGCTCTCTCGCTCGACGCCGACGCCGTTCTCTGGTCGGCCAACGAACACGACCGCGCCGACCGGCCGCTGCTCGTGCTCCTGCATGGCTACGGCTCGAACGAGGCCGATCTCTTCGACCTCGCGCCCTATCTGCCGCTCGAACCCGTGATCGCCTCCGTGCGCGCGCCCCTCCCGATGGGGCCGGGGCACGCCTGGTTCCCGTTGGGCGCCCAGCCCGGCGTCCCCGATCCGCAGACGGTGACGGATGCCGCCCGCGGCGTGCTCGCCTGGCTCGACGGTCTCACGGTGCAGCCCACCTCCGTCGGCCTGCTCGGCTTCTCGCAGGGCGGCGCGATGGCGCTGCAACTGCTGCGGCTGGCGCCATCGCGCTTCGACTACGCGGTCGTGCTCGCCGGCTTCCAGGCCGGCGGCCAGCAGGCGGGCGACACCGAACTCGGAGCCAGCAGGCCGCCGGTGTTCTGGGGGCGCGGCACGGCAGACCCGGTCATCTCGGCGGCGGCGATCGACCGCACCCAGGCGTGGCTGCCCGACCACAGCACGCTCACCGAGCGCATCTACGAGGGGCTCGGGCACTCCGTGTCGCAGGCCGAACTGGCCGACACGGTCGCATTCCTGCGCGAGCGCTACGCAGCCGCGCCACGCAGCTAGCCGTACCGGAGGCCGCCGCGGCGCAACCTGTTCGCGCCACCTGCTGCGTTCCGCGCCGCACTCTGTGGCGCGGAACGCAGCACGTGGCGCAGACGAGTCGGCCGGGCGGAGTGTAGGGCTCCACCCGGCCGGCCCGACGGTTTCGCCGGGCCGGCGACAACGTGCGGCCTAGGCCGCCGCGCGGGCTCCGGTGACCGCGCCGAGCGCCTCGTCGATGATCGCGAGGGCGCTGGCGACCTCCTCGGCCGACACGGTGGCCGGCGGCACGACGTGGATGCGGTTGTCTGCGATGAACGGCAGCAGGCCGCGCTGCAGCAGCTGTGCCTTGACGGCGCCCATGAAGGCGGCATCCACCGGCGTCCGGCTCTCGCGGTCTGCAACGAGCTCGACCGCCCAGAACACGCCACGGCCGCGCACCTCGCCGATGACGGCGTGACGCTCGGCGAGCGCGAGCAGGCCGGGGCCGAGGTGGTCCCGGCCGATCATGGCGGCGTTCTCGACGATCTGTTCCTCCTCGAATGCGGTGATCGAGGCCACGATCGATGCGGCGGCGAGCGGGTGGCCGGAGTAGGTCAGGCCGCCGGGGAATACGCGCTCGTCGAAGGTCGCGGCGATCTCCTCGGAGATGATGACGCCGCCGACCGGAACGTAGCCGGAGTTGACGCCCTTGGCGAAGGTGATGAGGTCGGGCACGACGTCGAAGGCGTCCAGGGCGAACCAGTCGCCCGTGCGGCCGAAGCCGGACATGACCTCGTCCAGGATGAGCAGGATACCGAACTCGTCGCAGAGCGCGCGCACCCCGGCGAGGTAGCCGGGCGGCGGAACGAGTACGCCGGCCGTGCCCGGGATCGTCTCGAGCAGGATGGCGGCGATGCTCTCGGCACCCTCGGCCACGATCGTTCGGCGCAGGTACTCGAGGGCGCGCTCGCTCTCCTGCTCCGGCGTCGTCGCCCAGAAGTTGCTGCGGTAGAGGTACGGGCCGAAGACGTGGAGGTGCCCGCGGGCGTACTCGTTGGGGATGCGGCGCCAGTCCCCGGTCGCGACGATGGCCGCACCGGTGTTGCCGTGGTACGAGCGGTACCGCGAGATCACCTTGTCGCGCCCGGTGTGCAGGCGTGCCATGCGGATGGCGTTCTCGTTGGCATCCGCACCGCCGTTGGTGAAGAACACCTTGCTCATGTTGGCCGGGGCGTGCGCGAGGATCTTCTCCGCCGCCGTGCCGCGCACATCGCTGGCGTGGGCCGGGGCGAGGGTGGCGAGCTGGGCGAGCTGGTTCTGGATGCCGGCGATGACCGCCGGGTGCTGGTGCCCGATGTTGACGTTGACGAGCTGGCTCGAGAAGTCGAGGTACTCGTTGCCCTCGTAGTCCCAGATCGTCGTCCCAGAGCCGCCGGCGAAGGCGAGCGGCTTGAGGGCGGCCTGCGCCGACCAGGAGTGGAAGACGTTGGCGCGATCACGCGCGACGGCGTCGGCGTTGCTCGTCTCGCGGGGGCTGTCGAGGGTCGTCATGGGGGTCCTTCCGTCATGGATGCCACCATCCTGACTCACCGAGCCCGCCCCACCCACTCGACTTCTGTATAGTCGCGCGTAGTTGTCTCAACATATGTACACAGCGCGAGCTGCGCAGAACCTCAGCTGCGCAGCACGTCACCAGCACAGAGTCGGAAGCGAGCAGAGATGCCACCATCCATCCGGGCGATCCTGCAGAACCCGGCGTTCAACGTGCGCGTCGTCAACGTTCGGGACGGCGCCCCGGCCGGTGCACCGGATGGCGCGCTCGACGAGCCGCTCAGCTGGGTGCACAGCTCCGACCTGGCCGACCCGACCGAGTTCCTCGAGCCTGGGCAGCTGCTGCTCACCGACGGTGCCCAGTTCCCGCAGCGTGCCAGGGCGCAGGAGTATTACGACGCCTACGTCGAGCGGCTCGCCGCCCTCGGCATCCGGGGCCTCGGCTTCGCCACGGCCGTGATCCACCCGCAGATCCCGCCCCGCCTCATCAGCGCCTGCGAGCGCGCGGGGATGCCGCTGCTCGAGGTCTCGAACCGCACGCCGTTCATCGCCATCATCCGCTTCATCTCCGCCGAACTCTCGCGCGAGCAGCTGGCGCGCGTTGAGTGGTCGCTCAACGCCCAGCGGGCCATCTCCCGCGCCGCGCTGCGCCCCGACGGCCTGCGCTCGATCCTCGCCGAGCTCGAGAAGCAGCTCGGTTGCTGGGTGCTGCTCTTCGATGCGGCCGGCAATCGGGTGCCGTTCCCGACCCGGCACCCCATCCCAGGTGACCTCGTCGACTCCGTGGCGGATGCCGCCACGCAGGCGCTGAAGAAGGGCACCCGCTCCGCCTCCCGCCAGAGCGGGCCGCAGGAGTTCACGCTGCAGACGCTCGGCGGCGGCAAGCGCCTCCGCGGCGCCCTGGCCCTCGGGACCTCTGAGGCGATGGACCCGGCCGGCGCCGATCTTCTCGGCAGCGTGATCGGCCTCGCCAGCCTCGCCCTGGAGCAGAACCGCGCGCTCGACAACGCGCGGCGCCACCTCCGGGCCGGCCTGCTCGAGCAGCTCCTCGCCGGCGACCGCACCGTCGCCGATCGCACAGCGGAGAAGGTGTGGGGCCGACTGCCGGAGGAGCCGATCACGGTCTCTGTTGTGCGCGACGCACAGCACGGCGACCACCTGCTCGAGGCGTTGGAGCTCGAATCCGACGAGCACCGCGGCGGGGTCTTCTACGCACAGCGCAACGATCACATCGTCGCGATCGCCGGAGAGAAGCACGGCGGCGACCTGCGCGAGCTCTTCGCCGCGCACCGGGCGACCGTCGGCAGCTCCACCCCCATGCGCTACGCCGAGCTGGGCCGCGGGGTCACCGAGGCCGAGCGCGCACTGGCGCGCGCGGTGGAGACGGGGGCGGATGACGTCGGCTTCACCGAGTTGCTCGGCGACGGCATGCTGGGCCTCCTCAGCACCGACAGAGCCGCTGCGGTCGCCCGCGGCGTGCTGCTTCCGGTCGCCGGCCACGACGCGAGGGAGGGGACCGCGCTGGTGCCGACCCTGCGCGCCTGGATCGCCAACAACTGCGCGTGGGAGCCGACGGCGCAGCGGCTCGGCATCCACCGGCACACGCTGCGCAACCGGATCGACCTCGCTGGAACGCTGCTCGGGCTCGACCTCGACCTGTTGCAGGACCGCCTGGAGCTCTGGGCAGCGGTGCAGTTCACCGAGTAGCGCGGCCCGGCTGTCCTCGTACCGCGCCCAACTCGAAGAATCGGCGGCATCTCCCGCGAGAATGCAGCCGATTCTTCGAGTTCAGTGGCTGCGGGGCTACTCGTTCTCGGGGAAGCCGAGGTTGATGCCGCCGTGGGTGGCCGGGTCGAGCCAGCGGCTCGTGATCGCCTTCTGACGGGTGTAGAAGTCGAAGCCGGCGACGCCGTAGGCCTTCGAGTCACCGAACAGCGAGTCCTTCCAGCCACCGAAGGAGTGGTACGCGACGGGAACCGGGATCGGCACGTTGATGCCGATCATGCCGACCTCGACCTCGTTCTGGAAGCGGCGGGCGGCGCCGCCGTCGTTGGTGAAGATGGCCGTTCCGTTGCCGAACTGGCCGGAGTTGATGAGCTCGAGGCCCTCGGTGTAGCTCGCCACGCGCACGATGGAGAGCACCGGTCCGAAGATCTCCTCCGTGTAGACCCGACTGCTCGTCGGAACGGCGTCGAGCAGGGTCGGGCCGAGCCAGAAGCCGTTCGGGTCGCCGTCGACCTCGATGCCACGCCCGTCGACGACGACGGTCGCGCCATCCGCGGCCGCGATGTCGATGTAGGAGGCGACCTTGTCGCGGTGCGCCTCGGTCACGAGCGGGCCCATGTCGAGGTCACGGCGGCCGTCGCCGATGCGCAGCGTCGCGATGCGCTCGGTGATCTTCTCGATCAGCACGTCGGCAACGGGCTCGACGGCGAGGACGACGGAGATGGCCATGCAGCGCTCACCGGCCGAGCCGAAGCCCGCGTTGATGGCCTGGTCCGCCACGAGGTCGAGGTCGGCATCCGGAAGCACCAGCATGTGGTTCTTCGCGCCGCCGAGAGCCTGCACGCGCTTGCCGTGCTTGGCGGCCGTCTCGTAGATGTACTGCGCGATCGGGGTGGAGCCGACGAAGGAGATCGCCTTGACCTCCGGGTGGGTGAGCAGGCCGTCGACGGCCTCCTTGTCGCCGTTGAGCACGGTGAAGACGCCGTCGGGCAGACCGGCCTCCTTCCATAGCTCCGCCAGCCAGAGCGCGGCGGACGGGTCCTTCTCCGACGGCTTCAGCACGACGGTGTTGCCGACCGCGATCGCGATCGGGAAGAACCAGAGCGGCACCATGGCAGGGAAGTTGAACGGGCTGATGACCCCGACGACGCCGAGCGCCTGCTTGGTCGAGTACACGTCGACACCGGTGGAGACGTTCTCGGAGAAGTCACCCTTGACCAGGTGCGGGAAACCGGTGGCGAGCTCGACGACCTCGAGGCCGCGCTGCACCTCGCCCGCGGCATCCGAGAGGGCCTTGCCGTGCTCGCTGGTGATGATCGCGGCCAGCTCGTGCTTGCGGGCGCTCAGCAGCTCGCGGAAGGCGAAGACGATCGACTGGCGCTTGGCCATCGAGGTCGCGCTCCACGCGGGGAAGGCGGCGGCCGCGGAGGCGATGGCCTTCTCGATCTCGCCCTGGTCGGCGAGGCCGACGTTCGCGGTCACGACACCGAGAGCTGGGTCGTAGACCGGCGCGGTGCGACCGCTCGTGGATTCGTGACGGGTGCCGTCGATCCAGTGCGGGATGGTTGGCAGTTGCTTCTCGCTCATGTGGGGTTCTCTCTCTGTGGGGCTGCATCACACACTAGGTATGAGCAGCCCCGCCACATGATGGACATTTGTCAGGGGCAGTGCCCCGGTCTCGACAAACGTCCCGATCGTTACTTCGTCTTCTTGAGCGCTTCCTTGCCGGCCTTCGCGTTCTTCACGCGGATCTGCTCCTCGCGCACCTCGTGCTGGGTCGCGCGCTCGACGACGAGCCACTGCGGCTTGGTCTCGAGCAGGTGCTTGATCTCGGCGGTGGTCAGCGGCTCGGTGACGTCGGCACGGATCAGGCCGGAGATCGAGACGCCGAGCTTGGCGGCGACGACGGGGCGCGGGTGCGGGCCGTTGGCACGCAGCTCGACGAGCCAGACGGGCGGCTCGGCGATGATCGCTTCGAGGCCGTCACGGGTGATCGGCTCGCTGGTGAACTCTGCGGGGGCGGCGCTCAGCAGAATGCCGAGCTTCTTGGCCGCCGTCTCCGGCTTCATGATTTGCTGCTTCTTGGGCTTGGGCTGCTGACGCTTGTCTTCGACGTAAACGGGTGCCTCGGCGTTGTCGGCGGCTGGCGCGACTGGATTGCTCTCTTCGGTACTCACCTGCCCAGCGTATAGCCTGAAGCTGTGGGTTCGGCATCCGGTGCCCACCGCCCAGCGCGAGGTCGTCGCGCGGGGCCCAGCCAGCAGAAGGAACCCTCGTGACACTCAAGCTCGGCTTCGTTGAAGGGGTCACCCCCACCAAGTGGATCCGCATCTGGAAAGAGCGATTCGCGGATGTCGCGATCGAGGCGTTCTCGCTGCCGCAGAGCGCGCAGCTCGATCCGCTCAGCGCGGAACCGGGCGCAGCTGGCCACGCCGATCTCGTGCTCGTGCGCCTGCCGCTGAACGCCCCTGACGCGCTCGAGCTGAGCGTCATCCCTCTCTACTCCGAGGTGGCCGTCGTCGTCGTGCCCAAGGACCACGCCATCGCCAAGCTCGACGAGCTCACCCTGGCTGAGCTGGCCGAGCTCGCCGGCGAGAGCACGACGGGCTACGCGCCGGGCGACCCGGATCTCGGCATCGCGATGGAGCTCGTCGCAGCCGGCGTCGGCCCGATCATCGTGCCGCACAGCATCGCCAGGCTGCACAGCCGCAAGGACCTGACCGCCAAGCCGGTGACGGATGCCGCAGAGACCCGCATCGCGATCGCCTGGCCGGTCGATGCGACGACCGAGCAGGTCGAGGAGTTCGTCGGCATCGTGCGCGGCCGCACCGCGCAGAGCTCGCGCGGGATCGCGCCGGAGACCGACGCCAACGGCAAGGTTCTCAGCCGGGCCGCCAAGGCCAAGGCCGCCGCCCGTGCGGTGCGCGAGGCATCGGGCAAGCAGAAGAAGCCCGGCCAGGCCAAGAAGAAGGTCGCCGGAAACGGCCACCGCCCGAACCCCAACCCCGGCCGGCCGCACTCCAACAAGGGCAAGAAGGGCAAACGCCGCTGATGACCACGAGCACTCCGTTCCTCTTCCTCTCGGCGCGCCCGGAGGAAGACGCGGTGACCCCGGAGTACGAGGCGATGCTCGCCGCGACCGGCCTCGGTCCCACCGAGTTGCTGCACCACCGGCTGGATGTCGACGCGCTGCCCCCGTTGCCGCTCGACGGATTCGCCGGGGTGATCGTCGGCGGCAGCCCTTACAACATCACCCAGCTCTCCGAGCGGAAGTCGCCGACGCAGCTGCGCGTCGAGCACGACCTCGCGAAGCTCGCCGACTGGGCGGTCTCCACTGACTTCCCCGTGCTCTTCACCTGCTACGGCATCGGCATGCTCACCCAGTGCCAGGGCGGCGTCGTCGGCACCGAGTTCGGTGAGGAGGCCGGGCCCGTCACCGTGACACTCACCGCCGACGGCCTGGCCGACCCGCTGCTCGCCGGCCTCGAGCCGAGCTTCACTGCGCTCGTCGGCCACAAGGAGGCGACGAGCGTGCTGCCCGCGTCGGCCACGCTCCTCGCCACGAGCGAGGCCTGCCCGGTGCAGATCTACCGCGTCGGGGCGAATGTCTACGCCACGCAGTTCCACCCCGAGGTGCTGCCGCTGGACTTCATCGCGCGCGCACACGTCTACAAGGAGCACGGCTACTTCCCCGCGCACGAGCTCGACGAGGTCGCGGCCAGGCTCGCGGCATCCGTCGTCACCGAACCGCCGAAGATCATGACCCGCTTCGTGGAGCGCTTCACACGGCGTCACGCGGCGTAGGGCTCCGCAACACGGCACACCCGCGCCGCCGGCCTCCGTAGTGTCGAGGCATCGCGGCGTACCCAAGTGGTCAAAGGGAACGGTCTCATAGCCCGTCATTCGCAGGTTCGAATCCTGCCGTCGCGTCTGCTCGGGCCCGCAGTGTGACGACCCCGTCGGGCGGATGCCGTACGCTCACGTGGTGCCCTCCCCCTCCTCCCGAACTCCCGCGTCACGCCAGCGCCGCATGAACCCGTGGCTGCGCCTGTTCATCCCGCTCGCGCTCGTGCTCCTGGCCACCGCCGCCATCTGGGCGCCGAAGCTGGGCTGGTTCGATGCTCTCGGCAGCACGGACAGCGGCGCCGGCAGCGGTATCGAGAGCGGAGCGGCGAGCGAGCAGGGTCTCGAGGCAGGGCCCGCGGCGGCCGCGCCGCCCCGCCCGGATTCGGCCGTCGCCGTCACAGTCGACTACGTCCACGACGGCGACACCCTCTTCGTCTACCCGGAGCAGCCGACCGCAGTGCTCGGCAGCACCGAGAAGACCAAGGTGCGCCTGCTCGGCATCGACACCCCAGAGGTGGGCGAGAACGCCGAGTGCTTCGGTGCGGAGGCGACGGAGGCGCTCCGCGCGCTGCTGCCGGAGGGCAGCACGGCGTGGGCGCTCACCGACGTGAATCCCACCGACAAGTACGGCCGCAGCCTGTTGCTGATGTGGACGGATGACGGCCGCTTCGTCAACAACGAGCTGCTGCTGGGCGGCGCGGCCACCGTGCTGCAGATCGACCCGAACCGGGCGCACACAGCGCTGTTCCAGCAGTCAGAGGCCGCCGCCGCGGAATCCGGCGCCGGCCTCTGGGGTGCGTGCTGAGCGCTGTCACAGCTCGGGGGAAATCTCGTCTTCCCTTCTGGTCGTCTGCTCGCCGCGCACCGGGTCCGAGAGCGTTTGTGTCGTCGAGACGCTGCGGCGCCGACGCATGAGCAGCGCGATGCCGATGATCGTCACCACCGCACCGGCAGCCATCAGGATGTAGCCGACGAGATCGAGGTCGATCCAGTCAAGCGTCACGTTCAGTGCGAAGGTGAGAATGGCGCCGATCGCGATCAGGAAGATGCCGAGTCCGATACTCATGGTTGCACCTCATTTCTCCGTGGGGCCCTGAGTTCGGCTCCCAGTTCGGACCCTACGCGGCAGGCAGGGCGCCGAGAAGGGCTTGACACCGCAGCGGCCTCGGCTCCCCTCTGGCCGATGCGCACCGCCGGGTTGATACTGGAACGGTGCTCTCGCACGCCGGAAGGATCACACCTCATGCCTGACACCCCACCAGCAGGCCTGCCCGCCGAGTCGCCAGCGGGCGCGGCCACCGCACCGGCGGCATCGCCACCCGCGGTTCCCCGGCGTGCGTGGTCCGCACTCATCGTGCTGCTGCTCGGCATGTTCATGGCGCTGCTCGATACCACCATCGTCAACGTCGCGCTGCCGACGATCCGCACCAGCCTCGACGCCTCGGAGGCGACCCTGTCGTGGATCATCTCCGGCTACGCCCTCGCCTTCGGCCTCGCGCTCATCCCGGCCGGCCGCGTCGGTGACCGGATCGGCCACAAGTGGGTGTTCTTCACCGGCCTCGCCCTGTTCACGCTCGCGAGCCTGTTCTGCGGACTCGCAACGAATGACCTCCAGCTCGTCGTCGCCCGCGTGGCGCAGGGCCTCGCCGGCGGTGTCTTCGTGCCGGCCGTCACGGCCCTGATCCAGCTGATGTTCCCGCTGAACGCCCGTGGCAACGCGTTCGCGATCATGGGGGCGACGATCGGGGTCTCCACCGCGATCGGTCCCATCCTCGGTGGCCTCATCATCGAGGCGTTCGGCGAGGTCAACGGCTGGCGCGTCGTGTTCTGGGTGAACCTGCCGATCGGCGTCATCGCGCTGATCGCCGCAGCCATCCTGCTGCCGGTCCGCGGCGGGGCACGAGTCAAGACGGCCACCGATCCGATCGGGCTGCTGCTGCTCTCGGCCGGGCTCATCGCCATCCTCGTCCCACTGATCGAGGGCCAGGACCTCGGCTGGCCACTGTGGACCTACCTCACGCTCGTGGCCGGGGCCGTGCTCATCCTGCTCTTCGCACTCTGGGAGCTGCGCCTGGCCAAGCGCGGGCGCTCACCGCTGGTGCCACCGCACCTGTTCTCCCACCCGGCGTTCAGCGGTGGCGTGATCCTCGCGCTGGTCTACTTCGCGTCGTTCACCGGCATCTTCTTCACGATCTCGCTGCTCTGGCAGGCCGGCCTCGGCCACACCGCCCTCGAAGCGGGCCTCGTCTCGCTGCCATTCGCGATCGGCAGCATCATCGGCGCGGCGCAGAGCGACCGCCTGTCGCGGATGCTGGGCCGCACCGTTCTGGTGATGGGCACCGCGCTCGTGAGCATCGGTCTCATCTGGGTGTGGCTGGTGCTGCTGCTGACGCCGGCCACCGAGCTGAGCAGTTGGCTGCTGCTGGTGCCCCTGTTCATCGCCGGCGTCGGCAACGGCTGCTTCATCGCCCCGAACGCGCAGTTCATCGTCGCCACCGTCGATCGTTCGGAGGCCGGGGCGGCGAGCGGCGTGATCAGCGTCATGCAGCGCGTCGGCGCGGCCATCGGCATCGCCATCGTCGGCAGCGTGTTGTTCGGAACGCTGAACATCACCGGAAACACGCCGGAGGCGGTCGCAGACGCATTTGCGAGCAGCGCGGCATCCGCCCTCGCGGTGAGCGCCGGGCTCAGCATCGTCGCCTTCCTCTTCGTCTTCACCCTGCCGAAGCGGGCGCCGACGCCCTAGAGCGGTGGTTCCCGATCGGCGTGCTGAGCCGACTCGTCGGCCGCCTCCGGTGAAGCCTCGTCATCCTGCGCATCGCCGCCCTGCCTCGCATCGAGCATCGCCGCCTCGACATCAGCCGCGGCTGCATCGTCGATGGCCTGCTGCTCGGCCTCCATGAGCGTGTCGATGGCGGCCGTCGACGGTTCGGGGTTCGGCAGAGCGCTGGCCGTCGTGGCGACCGTTACCGGTTCCGCGGCCGGCCGCTTTCGGAGCGGCCACGGCCAGAGTGCCGGCCGAACCGGCGTTGGCTCCTCGCCGCCGTCGTCGGCATCCAGCCCATAGAAGTCGCCGATGTCGTCGACGAGTTGTGCCCGCCGCGCGAGGGCGTAGGCTCTCCGCTCCCGGCTGAAGGCGATCACGGTCGACCAACAGATCATCAGCATCACGATGCTGAACGGCAGGGCGATGATGATCGCCGCCGTCTGCAGCGCGACGAGGCCGCCAGAGAGCAGGAGCGACGCGGCCAGCAGCGCCGTGATCACAACGAAGAAGACCCGCACCCACCGCGCGGGGTGGATCTGGCCGCCGGATGCGAGCATGCCCATGACCAGCGCACCGGAATCGGCCGAGGTGATGAAGAACACGCCGATCAAGATGATGACGCCGATGGTGAGCACCTGGCCGCCCGGAATCTGGGCGAGCATGGCAAAGAGCGCGCCCTGCAGCTCGACGGTTCCATCCTCACCGACGAGGGTGCCCGGGTTGGTGAGCTCCATGGCGATGGCTGTACCACCCAGAACGCTGAACCAGAGGATGCCGATGAGCGTCGGAACGATGATCACACCGGTGACGAACTGCCGCACGGTGCGGCCCTTCGAGACGCGGGCGATGAAGACGCCGACGAACGGCGCCCACGAGATCCACCAGCCCCAGTAGAACGAGGTCCACTGCGCCTGCCACGCCTCGCCCTCCTCCCCGGTGAAGGCGTTCACGTTGAAGGAGAGGCTGATGAAGTTCTGGATGTACGACCCGATCGACTGCACGAACTCGCGCAGCAGGAACGTCGTCGGCCCCATCACCAGCAGGTACACGACCAGCAGCCCCGCCAGCACGAGGTTCGTGTTGGAGAGCCACTTCATGCCTCTGTCCACGCCGGAGAGCACCGACCACAGCACGAACACGGAGATGACGCCGATGATCAGAAGCTGAGTGAGCTCGGTCGGGTCACCGAGCCCTGCGGCCTCCAGCCCCGAACTGATCTGCAGCACACCGAGGCCGAGCGAGGTGGCCACACCGAACAGGGTGCCGACGAGGGCGACGGTGTCGATCGCGTTTCCCCAGCCGCCGCGCACACGCCGGCCGAGCAGCGGCTCGAGCGCCCAGCGCATCGAGAGCGGGCGTCGGCGTCGGTGGATCGCGTAGGCCAGCGCCAGCCCGACGACCACGTAGATCGACCAGGCGTGGACGCCCCAGTGCAGATAGGTCTGGGTGAGAGCCTGCTGGGCCAGCTGTGCCGGGGTGCCTGAAACACCGGGCCGCGGGTCCGCGTAGTGGCTGAGTGGTTCGCTCACACCGTAGAAGACGAGGCCGATGCCCATTCCGGCGGCGAAGAGCAGCGAGAACCACGACATGAGGGAAAACTCGGGTTCCTCGTCGTCCTTCCCGAGCCGGATGTCGCCGAAACGGCTGAACCCGAGGAAGAGGCTGAACACCACGAAGAACGCGGCGATCAGCACGTAGTACCAGCTGAAGGTGTTGACGATGCTGGACTGGATCGCGCCGAACATGGCTTCGGCCGCCGCCGGGGCAAGCAACGCGAAGCTCACGAAGAGCGTCACGATCACCGCCGCGGGCCAGAAAACCCATCGTTTCACCGCTGGCTGTTTGGACTTCACCACGTTTGCCACATCTCTCAGGCTAGTCACTCCTCGAGATCGTGCCCAGCGCCGCGCGTCGCCAGGACGCGGCGACAGCCCGGCTCACGCGCGGCGACTCCGGCGACGATCGGTCGGGAACGCCTATCTCACCACGGGGATGGCACTCAGGAGGTGGAGTGTCGTTCGGCCGGCTGGCTGGCGGCGAGGACCTCGAGGTAGTGCGGGTTGGACATGACGCCGAGCACATTTCCGAAAGGGTCGACCACGGACGCCGTGACGAACCCGGCATCGCCGTGCGGCGTGATCGGCTGGTACTCGGTGGCTCCCATCGCGAGCAGCCGCGCCACGGTTGCCTCGAGATCGTCAACATGCCAGTGCATGACGACACCGCCCGGTTCCGTCGCGGAACCGGGCGGCGCCCAGGCGCGGCTGATGATGCCGAGCTCGTGCTGATAGTCGCCGACGCGGTACTCGATGTAGGCAGCACGGCCATCGGGTCCAGGCTGGCTGAAGTACGGCTCGATGCCGAGAAATTCGGTGTACCAAACGGATGCGGCCGTGACGTCGTCGGCCCACATGTTGATGGTGCTGAATCCCCGCAGACTCATGAGTTTCCCTCTCTTGTCGTGTCGTTGACACAACGGTAAGGGTCAACCCGGAGATTGCGGCGACAATTTTCTGAAGTTCGTAGTCAAGCGTTGACCGCTCGGTTCCAGATCCGCGCCGCCGGCTGCCTGACCACGGCCGGGTAGCCGAGTCCCGGCGCGGCGCCCGCCGGTGACGCTCGCTCGGCCCGCGGCGCACTAGTCTGGCCCAGTGAAACGTGCGCTGCGGCAGAGACTGACCCTCCTCGGTGTTGCGGCGGCACTCCTCGCACTCGGCGCCGGCGTTGCCGTGCAGGTCTCGGATGCCCTCGGCCTGCAGAGCGAGCCATCGATCGGGATCCCCGTTGAGGAACTCGCGGTCGCACCCGCCACCGCCGCCGTGTTGCCGCCTCAGTTCACGAGCATCGATGCGCCGGATGATCTGCGCACGAACACCGCCATCGACGCGCTCCGTGATGCCGTTGCCGGTGCGGGAGCGACGGAGGGGACCGCGACGCTGACCGTGCGGTTCGATGCAGCCGAGCCGGACTCGGATCAGAGCTACACCGTGTCGGGCAGCGCGGAGGCGATCACGATCGCGGCGCCCACCCGCGCCGGAGCCGTGCTCGGCATCTACGACCTCGCATCCGCGGTACGGGCCGGGCGCCCAGTCGCCGAGAATCTCGGCCGCACCGTCGACTCCGCACTGCCGTTCCGCATGGTCGACCTCGGCGCCGTCGGGGTGAAGCCGGATCCGGCCGGCTACACGGACGGCACCGACTACTCGCACAACTCCAATGCGTTCAAGGACGTCATCCTCGCAGACGCCCCGTACATCGACGCGACGGAGCTGGCCGTCGCGACGAGCGAGTTCGAGGAGTACGTCCGGCACTCACTCGCCCTCGGCTACAACGCGATCGCGGTGCCCGGCTTCATCGAGTACCTCACCTTCGACGCGGTGCGCGACGGCACCGACGTCTACGCCGCCGATGATCAGCACCGCGCCCGCGCACTGGCCATGCGGGAGGCGTTCGGGCCGCTGCTCGACTACGCAGACCAGCTCGGCATGAAGGTCTACATGCGCACCGACATGCTCGCACTCAGCACGCCCCTCGCGCAGTACTTCGACGAGGCCTTCGGCGGGCTCGCAACAGAGGACCCGAGGTTCTGGGATGTCTACCGCGCCGGGCTCGACGAGCTCTACGCCGCCCTGCCCGCCGTCGACGGCGTCGTGATCCGGATCGGCGAGGCCGGCCGCGTCTACGACCTTCCCGGTTGGGACTACTACTCCGAGCTGGCCGTGACCTCGGTCGACGCGGTGCGTGCCATGCTCACCACCTTCAGCGAGCAGGCAGAGGAATCGGGGCGCGAGGTGATCTTCCGCTCGTGGAGCGTCGGCGTCGGAGCCGTCGGCGACATGCACACGAACCCCGAGTCCTACGCCCAGGTGCTCGATGGGATCGACTCCCCCGCCCTCGTCGTGTCGACGAAGTACTCCCTCGGCGACTTCTACAGCTACCTACCGCTGAACACGACGCTCGAGACGGGCAGCCAACGGCGCATCGTCGAGTTCCAGAGCCGACGTGAATTCGAGGCCTTCGGCGCGCTGCCGAACGATCTCGGTTCGCTCTACCAGACCGCCCTGGCCCACTTCATCGCCGCCAACCCCAACGTCGAGGGGATCTGGACCTGGACCCAGGATGGCGGGCCGTGGCGCGCCGGGCCCATGACGCTCGAGTTGAAGGCCGGCTTCTGGCAGCTCTACGAGCTGAACACCGAGCTTGCCGCGCGACTCGCCCGCGACCCGGCGCTGGACCCGGCCGCTCTGACGGCCGACTGGATCCACGAGTGGTTCTCCGATGACCCGGCCACCGTGCGGGCGATCGCCACGGCGATGTCCGAGTCGCGGGACGCCGTGACCGGCGGTCTCTACATCGGTCCATTCGCCTCCCAACGGGTCGAGGCACTCGGCCTGGAGCCGCCGCCCATGATGTGGATCTTCGAATGGGACATCCTCACCGGCGACAGCGCGGTGCTCTCCGTGATCTACCACGTGAGTAAGTCCGAACTCGAGACGGCCATCGACGGCGGCGCCGAGGCCGTACGGACCGCCGAATCCATGCGCGATGTCGTCGCGGCATCCGACCCGGCGACGTGGAAGGACCAGGGGCTGCGTGAGCAGTTCGTTGCCGCCCTCGACTACCAGGTGAATCTGTTCGAGACGCTCGGCTCCTACCGCACCATGGTGCTGCGCCACAGCCAGTGGCTGGACACCGGATCGAGCACGGCCAAGGAGCAGTGGGCGGCCGCGCGCACAGCGTTCGACGGCTTCGCCGCGGAGCACGAGGCCCGCTACGGCGACTCGATCGAGCTGCCGGCGTTCAACCTCACGGCGGCCCGCATCGGCGAGGCCAGAGCGGCCCTCGACCTGCCGATGGCGTGGCTGGCCCGCATCGCAGGCGGGCTGCTCGTGCTCTGGCTCGCTCTGGGGATCCTGGCCAGGTGGCCCCGCTTCGCGGCGTGGCCGGGAGCGGCAGCGGCCCGGGCCCTGTGGCTCGCCGGGACACGGCCGTGGCGCGCCGCGGGCGCCGTCGCCGGACTCTCGACCGCTTCCCGCGTGCTCCTCGTCGGGGTGCCGGCGGTGCTGCTCGTCGTGAGCCGGGGCATCTATGGCTGGTTCCTGGCGCCGTCGCACCTGCTCTTCACCACCGCGGCCTGGCTCATCTTCGCCGCGGCCATCGCGCTCGCGCTGCGCCGCCGCTCTCCGTGGGCGGTGATCGCGGCCGTGGGAGGGGCCGTTCTCCTGCGCACGCTCCTGCTGCTCGCCGTGCTCGCGGTGCGCGGCCCCGGCCACTACTGGTTCGAGTTCTGGACCGATCCGCTCGCCCGAACCGCCTACATCACCGTGGCGTTCGCCCTGTTCCTCTGGGTCCTGGTCGCGGCAGGCTGGTCACTCGGCATCCAGATCGGCGCGCGTCGGGCGACGGGGGTCGTGCTCGCGGCCGCCGGCCTGGTGCTCGCGGTGCTTGGCGGGTTCCTCGGTGCGATCGGGCTCGAGCAGGCGCTGACCGCGTGGAACGACGAGATGTCACTGATGCCGTGGGGGCTCTCGCGCATCCTCGGCCTGACGGTGTACCTCGAGATCCCCGCGTCGACGCCGTGGTACGCCGTGGTCGGCGGCGGAGCCCTGCTTCTCATCGGGGTGCTCTTGGCGTTGCCATGGCGACGCTCCGCTCGCGGGTCGTCGGCCCCGTCCCGCTCGGGAGCCGTCGCCGAGCTCTGACCGCCGGGGAACGCAAAGGGGAGGGGCGCCGAAGCACCCCTCCCACTCACGCGCAGGTTCTCGAACCCGACGGCGCCCGTCAGTCGTCGCGCAGCTGTTCTTTCGCTGCGTTCCGCTTCTTGACGGATTCGGCTTCCGCCTCGGCCTTGCGCACTTCGGCATCCGCCTTCACCTCGTCGATCTTGTCCTTGACGCGATCGACGGTGTCTTCGACCGAGCGCGACACCTTCTCGGCTGCGGCGCCGGCCGTCTCCTTGGCGTCATCGAGAATTCCCATGTTTCCTCCAACTGCGAGTCGTTCGAACAGACAAATGTGTTCGGCCCGCGGCAGCTCAGAGAGCCCTGAGCCGGCGCGGGCCGGGAGTGACCGCGACTACGCGGTCTTCTTGCGGCCGAAGATGAGGCCCCAGATCAGGAGCACGACGATCGAACCGGCGATGGCCACGAGCCAGGTCTGAATCGACCAGAACTCTTCGAGGCTGACGTTGAACAGCAGGCCGCCCAGCCATCCGCCGAGCATCGCGCCGACCACACCGAGGAGGAGCGTGACGAACCACCCACCACCCTGGTTGCCCGGCAGGATCAGCTTGGCGAGGGCCCCGGCGATCAAGCCGAGGAGAAGAAATGCAAAGAACCCCATGGTCATATCCCTTCCCGTTGAGGGCCGAACGCCGAGCGTTCGATCCCTGCTCCTCCGAAGTACGTGAGGAGCGGACTCCACCGTCCCACTCCGGCATTCCTAATGCAACCCATTCGGGGTACATTTCGGTATCGGCGACCGCGCTGAACCCCAGAAACTCGGGGCGCGGAGCGTCGAGCTGGGAAAGCTCTGGGAGAGCGCTGACGGGCTCAGTCTTCGACGATGATGCCCAGATTCGAGGCGATGGCCGGAGCGAGCATGCCGAGCTGAAGCTCGTTGATCGTGACGCCGGCGAGGTTGCGGATGCCGGCCACCTCGTGCACGTCTGCACCACGCAGATCGAAGTCGCGCACGGTCGCGTTGTTGAGGTCGAGCGCGCGGATGCCGCATCCGTCGAATGCGAGCCGCTCGGCCTTGGCCCCGCCGAGGTCGAGCTCGTCGATCGTGCAGTTGACGAAGAGCACGTCGAACAGCGTGGAGCCGCGCAGATTGACGTAGCCGAGCTTGCAATTCTCGAAGCGGAGCGCACGGAGCCCGGACTCGTAGAGTTCGGCCGAGCCGATGCGGGACTCGCGAATGGCCACGTCGCGCCAGGTCGAACGCGCGGCCCGCAGCACGGGAACGTTGAAGCCGTTCAGCACGGAGTCGACGATGCGGATGCTCCGCATCTCGGCCTCGTCGGCAATCACACCCGCGAAGGTGCTCTCACTCACCGTCGCGAAGTCGAGGGCGAGCGTGTCCAGGCTGAGCGCCTCAAAGCCGAGCGCGTCGACGCCCGCGTTCGCGCCGAGGTCACCGGCGTAGCCGGCCGCGAGATTCTGCGGATCGACACGGTCCAGTCGCGGGGCTTTCGTGGTGGAGCGAGCGGTGTTCGTGCGGCGTTCTGGCATCTGGCGCCCCTCCTCGTGCTGGCGTGCGCCCAGCCTATGTCGAAGCGCCGACGCCCGGATTCCGATACGGCTGCGCCCCGCGCTGCTCAGTGCGCCGCGCTGCTGCCGAACTCGACCGTGATCACGCCGGCGGCAATGAGGGCGATGCCGATCGCCATCGTGCGCGAGAGCGGCTCCTTGAAGATGATGCGGGAGAGCACCGCGGTGAGGGCAATGCCCGTTGCGGCCCACACCCCGTACGCGACGGCAACCGGCATCCCGAAATGGAGTGAGAAGCCGAGGCAGACGAACGCGGCGATGTATCCGATGGCGATGGGCGCAGCCCAGATCTTGCGTTTGAGTCCCTCGGAGGCCCGGAGCGAGAGCGTCGCGGCGACCTCGGTGAGGATCGCGAGGGCGAGGAAGAGCCAGCTCATGCGGCCACCTGCTCATTCTCCCGCTCGCGCGCGGCGATGGCACGCTGCGAGCCCACCTCGACGAGGAGGACGCCGCCGATGATCAGGATGATCCCGATGCCCATCACCGGCGTCAGCGGATCGCCGAAGATCACGGCGGAGAGCACCGCCGTGAGCGCGACGCCGCTCGCGCCCCAGATGCCGTATGCGACGCCGACGGGCAGGCCGAGGCGCAGGCAGACGGCGAGCAGCACGAGGGCCGAGGTGTAGCCGACGACGACCAGCACGTACCAGGCGGGGTTCGACAGCGCGGCCTTCAGCGCGAGGGTCGCCGCGACCTCCACGGCGATCGCGACGCCGAGCGCGAACCAGGCCCTGCTCACGCGCGGCACCCCCGACCGCGCTGGCACCGCACGGTACTTCGAACGTGGACGGTCACGGTCATGTCGCGCTGCACTTTCTCTCGGTGCACATCGGTCGGTGGCGACGATCTGCCACGCCATCCCAGATTGTATGGCCAGAGCCCGGGCTTTCATGCGAACTCCATGATGTGACCGGGAATGTCCGGAGGTCGAATGGGGCGTGCAGCGTCGCTGCGATTCCACCAGAGCTTCAGTGAGAGGAAATTTTCATGTCTGACGCAAGCGCCGACGATGCACCCGTGCTCGATCTGCTCGCCCGGATGACGGCCGACTCCCTCGACGCGTCAACCCTCGACCCCGACACGGTGATGTTGGTGCGCCTCGCCGCGCTCGTCGCCGTCGGAGCGCCTCCCGTCTCGTACGCCCTGAACATCGACGTCGGTGCCGAGCTTGGCCTCGATGCCGACGACATCCGCGGCGTGCTGACCGCGATCGCCCCGATCGTCGGAACGGCGAAGGTCGCGGCGGCCACCGGCAGCATCGTGCGGGCCCTGGCCGCCGAGATCGAGCTCGCCGATCTGGAGATCGCGTTGCTCGAAGACGAGGACGACGACTAGTCGCACGTCCCGGGACAGCACAACCCCCTGATGTTCTCGCCATTGCGAGTACATCAGGGGGTTCTCTGCTGGTGGGGCACTGGAGGCGCCCCGGCTCGCAGCTACCTCGTCATCACGCGATCGGAACCGCTGTCTGTGCGACGACCGGTCGTGAGCCGGGCTGGCCCAGATCGTAGTACTCGATGAGGTCGGCGGGCAGGGCAGGAACGGTACGAGCCCCCTGATCCGTGCGCATCGACTCCGTGGCCAGCACTCCGGCCGCGACCGCCTGGCGGGCTGCGATCGGCGATGTGGCGGTGATGCCGCCGTCCGCGACGAACCGGATGAACTCGGCGAGCAGCCGCGGGTCTGCGCCGCCGTGCGTCCCGTCTGCGGCGGGAACGGGGATGACCTCATCGGGTCGCGGATCGCTGCGCCTGCTGGTCCAGACGTGAATGCTCTCGCCGTCCGCGTCGCTGATGTTCTCGATCCGTCCCTCTGTGCCGATGACGGTGTAGTTCCGCGCGGAGTCCGGGGTGTAGTGGCACTGCTGATAGCTGGCCAGGACGCCGTTGTCGAGCTGCATCGTGACCAGTGACAGATCTTCCACGTCGACGTTCGGGTTGATCCCGGTCACCGTCCGCGGCGGCCAGTTCTGCTCGTCGAGCCACTCGGGCATGAGTTCGCCCTCCGGGGTTCCCCGCTCGCCCAACTCGCCGTAGACGGTCAGATCGCCCATCGCCGAGACCCGCCGGGTGTATCCCCCAGCGAGCCAGTGGATCACGTCGATGTCGTGGGCGCCCTTCTGCAACAGCAGGCTCGTCACCCGGCTCCGCTCGGCGTGCCAGTCCTTGAAGTACCAGTCGCCGCCGTTGCCGACGAAGTGCCGAACCCAGATCGACTTCACCGCGCCGATGCGCCCGGCACGGATGACGTCACGCATCGTCGTGAACACCGGCATGTGCCTCAGGTTGTGACCGAGGTACAGCCGCGACCCGGTCCGCCTGGCCACCTCGAGCATCTCGTCGGCGTCCTCGATCGTGATTGCGATCGGCTTTTCGCAGAACACCGCGATCCCGGCTTCAAGGCACGCTTTCGTGATCTGCGCGTGCGTGTCGTCTGGCGAGAGCACGAATACCGCCGCGAGCCCCGCGGCCAAGAACTCCTCGAGGTCCCCGGTCACCAGCGCGTCGGGGAACTGGGCACGCGCACGGCGCTGGCCCGCATCGGATGGATCGCAGATCGCCCGCACGTCAACATCCGGCATCGCCTGGAGTTCCTCGGAGAGGGACGCGCGTGCGCCGAAACCGACGATGCCAACCGGCATACTCATTGTCTTTGTCCTTTCAATTCTTGCTGACCATTGGCGCTACTCCGTTCGTAGCGGCCGATTCCGACTGCGGGCTGCAGTCGGCTGCGAAACTCACATGTGTTCACGACGGCAACGAGACAACGGCGCCCGTGAGACGTGCCTCTTCTGCCGCGAACACCACCCGGTGACTGGCCATGCTCGCGGAGATGCTGGTCGTGAGTGAATCGGGCGATGCCTCCCGAAGGGCCCTGATGAACTCCGTCAGGAGAGCCCTGTCGCCTCCGCCGTGCCCAGCTGCGGCGTCGAAACCGAACTCATCGGTGTCGTACACCGTCGTCTTCAGGGTGCGGAAGTCGTACACGCTGATCATTCGACCGTCGCCGGTGATCTGCCCGGCCGTGCCGAAGAGGCGTGTCTTGCGGTTGGCGCCCTCCGAGAACGCAGTGAGAGTGAAGCTTGCGAGCCTTCCCTCGGTGAACTCCATCTGCACAGTCTGGTGATCGACCATGTCGTTGTCGGCGAGAAATGCACACCGCCCCCACGGACCCGTCTCGAGTGCTCGGTCAATCGCCTCAGGGGTCACCTCGCCTGCCATGACGAGGGCGTTGTACTCCTCGGCCGAACCAGGGTTGTTCAGTCCGCGACGATAGAACCGTACCGCCGAGAACGCACAGGATGATTCCACGGCACAGCTCACACACCGATCAGATCCGCCGGCGGGCTGCGATTCGGGCCGAAAGTACCCCAGCGAGCCGAAGGAGGCCACCCGTTGCACCGGTCGACCCATGATGTGCAGCAGCCAATCGATGTCGTGGCACGATTTCGCAAGCAGCAGGCTGTGTGCCGTTTCTGAACGAGCCCAGTTTCCGCGCACAAAGGAGTGCGCGAAGTGGAGGTGGCCGATCGGCTCGAGATGTTCGATCTGCATGATCTCGCCGATCGCGCCGGCTTCGAGAAGCTGGCGCAGTTTCTGCGTGTACGTGGTGTACCGCAGCACGTGACAGACCGTGATACTGACCCCATTGGCCTTCGCGGCGGCCTCGATGTCGTCGCAGTCTTCTGGGCTGGTCGCGATGGGCTTCTCGAGGAGGATGTCGTAGCCCGCCTCGGCAAACGCAACGCTCGCGTCGCGGTGATACGCATCGGGAAGCGACACGATGACGGCATCCGCGAGGCGAGGCAAAGCGGCGAGCTCGCGCCAGTCGTCGAAGACCTGCGCGTCCGGGAAGAGGCTTGCGAATCGACGCACCGTCGTCGGATTCTTCTCGGCGACGGCCACGATCTCAACACCGGGCATCTCCGCGGCCTCCGCCGCATACGCGTGCCCTCGCATTCCCGCGCCGACGACGGCGAGACGGATGTTCTGCGCGTGCCCGCTATCGGCGTTATCCCTTTGCTGCACCACTTGTCAGCCCTTTCACGAAGTATTTCTGCAAGAAGATGAACAAGATGACGATCGGGATCGTGGCGAGCACCATGTACGCGAACACCGCCCCGTAGTTCGATACGTACTGGCTGATCTGGCGGTACATGCCCACGGTGACCGTGGTTCCGCTACCCGGTCCGAGGATGATCAGCGGAGTGATGAAGTCGTTCCACACCCCGACGGCGAGGAAGATGATGACGCTGGCCGCCGCCGGCCGCAGCAGCGGAAAAACGATCGCCCAGAATGTGCGGATTGGGCCTGCTCCATCGATGGCGGCGGCCTCCTCGATCTCCTTCGGGATGGTCCGCATGAACCCGCTGAAGACCAGCACGCCGAAGGGCAAGTTGCCCGCGACGTAGACGATGATCAGTCCGAAGATCGATCCGATCAGGTGGAAGTCGTCCAGCATGCGCAGCAGCGGCAGCAGGGTGGTCGCCTGGGGGATCATCAGGCCGAGCGGAATCGTGATCCAGAGCAGCTTGGCGAACCAACTCGAGGATCGCACCATGTAGTGGGCCATCATCGCGGCGATGACGGTGGAGAGCAGCGTTCCGATGACAGTGATCTGGATGCTGTTGATCAGGCCAGTCCAGAACAGGCCGTCCGGGCGCGTGAACACGTCGACGAAGTTCTGCAGCGTGAGCGGCATGACCGGCAGCCCGGGGTACTTGTAGATATCCTCCTGCGACTTGAACGCGTTCAGCAGCACGAGATAGATCGGGTAGATGAAGACCGCGGTGACCACGAGTGCGATGATCGTGCGGACCGGGCTTGCGCCGCCCGCCTCCGGGCCGCTCCAACGGCGCCGGCGCCGGCGCGGAGCGCGGTGCTCCTGCGTGGCAGCCACTTCGGTGACGTCTGTCTGTTGGGTGAAGTCTTTCGACGCTGCGATGGTCACAGGTCTACCTCTCGCTTGCGCATCTGTCGGATTGAGAGCATTGAGACGGCGGCGATGATGATGAACATCACGGCAGCCTTGGCCGCGCTGTATCCCACCTCGCCGGAGTCGAGGCCGGTCTGCACGACATCGAATGCGAGCGTCGATGTTGTGCCGACGCCCGGTCCGCCGTTGGTCATGACCTTCACCTGGTCGTAGATCTTGAAGCCGCCGATCAGCGACAGCACTGTCATGATGGTGACGGATGGCGCCAGGAGCGGCCAGGTCACGGTCCAGAACCGCCGCGCGGGACCCGCGCCGTCGATGGCCGCCGCCTCAAGGAGCTCCTTCGGAATGCTCTGCAGCCCGGCGAGGTAGAGCACCACGCAGACACCGACGGATTGCCACGCGACGATGGCTGCGACGCTGTACAGGGCCAGATTGGGGTCGGACAGCCACCCGGGCGGGTCCGAGGTGAACGCGCGCAGCGCGGAGTTGACCAGTCCGTCATCCTTCAGCAACTGCTGCCAGACCACAGCGACGACCACCGAGGAGAGGATGACGGGCACGAAGAAGACCGCTCTCAGTGCGTTGAAGACCCATCCGGTCCGGTCCAGCAGGATGGCGATGCCCAGCCCCACCGCATTGGGCACCACCGCGCAGATGATCGTGAGGATCACCGTGTTGCTGAGGGTCTGAAGGTACGCCGGATCGGAGAACAGTCGAACGTAGTTCTCGAACCACACGAACGAGGTGACGGCCCGGTACGCGTCTTCGTTCGTCAGGCTCGATCCGAACGCGACCAGCAGCGGCCAGAGCACGAATACTGCGTAGAGCGCGGCGCCGGGCAACGCGAATGTGAGGAAATGGAGCGGGCGCACGGGCTTCCGGCGCTTCGTCTGCGTGTTCATGAGGGCATCTTTGCTTCTCGAATATCTCGTGGGGGAAGGGGACGGCTCCGACGGTGGTCGGAATCCGCCCCCTTCCCGTGTGAAGCCGCGGCTACTTCTGCGCTGCGGCGTACTGCTCGTCGAGGTACTTCGCGAAGTCCTCTGGGCTCGTCTTGCCCGTCATCAGGTCGACGTTGGCGGCAACCATCTTGTCGTTGAATCCAGGCGGCAGTGCACCGTCACCCGTCACGTTGCCCCAGGCAGGAACGGTGGCACCAGCGTCGACGGCCCCGTTGTAGGCCTCAACCATCTGCGAGTAGAGCGCACCGACGCCATCGGGGACCGTGTACCCCTTCACCGTCACGATCGCTCCATCCGTGATCACGGTGGAGTCCAGGTTCTCGGTGTTGGTCTGGAACGCCAGCGCCCACTTCTTGGCGAGATCGACGTTCTCCGAGTTGGCGTTCACATTCATGCCCGCACCCGTCACCACCGGGAACGCCGGCTTGCCGCCGTCGCTCGGCCAGCCGAAGACGCCGATGTTGCTCAGGTTCTTGGAGTCCGCCGCCGCCGTGAACCAGGAGCCCATCGGGTACATCGCGGCCTTGCCGTCGAGGAATGCCTGCTCGAGGTCCGCATAGGTGCGGGTCATTCCGTCGGGGTCGGAGAAGCCATCCTTCACGAGGTTCGCGACCTTTGCCGCAGAGCTGACGAACTCAGGATCGGTGAACTTCACCTCGTCCTTCTCACGCTTGAGGAACCACGCCGGATCCTCGATGAGGACATCCGCCGCGACCACCGAGTTCAACGTGAGCACGGTCGCCCAGGTGTCCTCGCCGCCGCCGCCGATCTCGAACGGGGCGATGCCGGCTGCCTTCAGCGCGGCAGCGTCCTCAACGAGCTCGGCGTACGTCGTCGGGGGCGCGCTGATGCCAGCCTTCGCGAAGAGGTCCTTGTTGTAGTACACGAGCGGGATGGCCTGGGCACCCGTAGGGATGCCGTAGAACTTGCCGTTGATGGTGCCAGAGGTGAAGTCGGTGATGCCGGCCGCCTCGAGCTCAGCGCGGGTGTACTCGGCGAGCTCGCCCTTCTGGGCGAGGCCGTTCGCGATGCCGGCCGCGAAGATGTCGGGCGCCTGCCCTGAGGCGAACAGCTGCTGCGCGTAGGCCGGAGTGTTCTCGCCAACCACCTTCTTGATCGTGACGCCGGGAACCTCCTTCGATGCGCGGGCGATCGCGGCATCCCAGTACTCGGGGGTGAGGTTGGGGGATTCGGAGACGAGGAAGGTCAGCGTGACGTCGCCGTCAGCCTCCGAGCCGGTTGAGGGCGCGCCCGCCGTGCAGCCGGTCAGCACGAGGGCCGCCGCCGCGACGATGCCCAATGCCAGGTATTGCGTTCTACGTCGTTGTGTACGCACAGGATTCTCATTTCTTGGTGTGGGAGTGCGGGATTACCAAAATCATTATCATAATGTCTTGGTCCGGGTAGCTTCGCAGGGAGAACGGGTGTTGTCAACTGGTGATCATCCGCTAGTCTCTAGGGAATCGTGAGAGCTTGAGCGATTCAGAAATGAGATTCTTTATGTCGGTCAAGGGTGTCCGCATGGGCCCCGTGTGTGCGGGGACTCGTCTATGCCGCGGAAGTTGAAAGTCGCTGCCGTCATGCGGCTCCTCTATACGGCTCAGGTCAATGCGGCCGACGACGGTTGCGGTGACGGGCGCTACACGGTGACCGAGATCGCCCAGGCCGTGGGAATTTCGCGTCCGACCGCCGAAGACGTGGTGGATGCGCTCATAGCTCAGGGGTGGTTGGCCGAAGCTGCCCCGAACCCGGGTGACGGGCGTCGACAGGCTGGGCGCCCAGCGCGCACGATCTGGTTCGACGCTCAGGCAGGCTGCGTGGTGGGGGTTGATCTCGGTCCGCACTGGGTGCGAGCGCTCGTCTCTGACTTGGTCGGGAGTGTCATCGGGAGCGCGGAGTATCCCGTGGCAGAGGGCGCAACCGCCCGAGAGCGCATCGCTGCCGCACGCACGGCGATCACTGAGGCGCTGCACCTGGCCGGCCGCGAATTCGGACAGGTTCTCGCGGCGGCCGCCGCGACAGTAGGCATCGCGCAAGCGGACGGTCGAATCGTACGCTCAACGGTCCCCCAGCTGATGGGCCACAACATCTCCGAGATGCTCGGCGAGTTCCTTCCCGTCCCGGTGCAGATAGCGAATGACATGCGTGCGGCTGCTCTCGCCGAGTTCTGGAAGGGTGCAGCAGCGGGCAGCGGCAGTGCCGTGTACCTGCACGTGGGACGGCGACTCGGATCGGCCTACCTCATCGACGGCATCTCGCCGCTGGGGCATCACGGAGCTGCGGGTGAGATTCCGCCGCAGTCGGGTCACCGGCTCATCGATGCCTATCGCAAGCTCGTGAGCTTCACCGGGGTCGACGTCGATTCGCTGTCACAGGAGAGGATGCTGGGGATCGACCCGTTGACGGTCTTCGAGGCTGCGCAGCGCGGAGAGGCGGACGCGGGCCAGGCAGTCGCCGACTTCGCCGATGAATTCGCTTCAGGCATCGAGGGACTCGTGATCACCGTCGACCCCGAGGTGGTGGTCGTCGGCGGGGGTGTCGTCGTAGCCGGTGACATCGCAGCGGACGCGATCCGCATGCGGCTCGCCCAGGTGTGTGTCTTTGAACCACGGGTGGCTCTTTCGCCGCTCGGGGAGAGCGCAGCCGCAATGGGGGCGCTCCGTCTGGCCCTCAACGAACTCGAGGAGATGCTGTTCTCGAATCCCTTCGCCCACACGCAGACCGAACAGGATTAGCGGCACCTGCCTGGCAGCATTCACGACGTGATCCTGCGGCCCGGCATCCGCATGACCTGCAGGTGCCGACCGCCGCTCACCTTCACCTCGCCGCGTCGGCTGCCATCGCCACTCACTGACCGCGCACAACGAATGGACACCATGAAGCAGGCTTCACCCCCGTCACCGGTTCTCTCCGGCGCGGTTCACTACTTCCGGTCGCTTCCCGAGCAATGGCCCAATCTGATGCGATCGCTGAAGGCGATGGGCCTCAACACGGTCGAGACATACCTCGCGTGGAACGTGCACGAGCCCCGCGAGGGCGAGTGGCAGCGGCTCGACGAGATCACCCGGTTCCTGGACTGCGCTCACGCCGAGGGACTGCGCACGATCGTGCGTCCCGGCCCGTACATCTGCGCGGAGTGGGACAACGGCGGGCTGCCGTCGTGGCTGACCGGCCGCGTCGGCAAGCACGTGCGCACGCGGCATCCGGAATTCCTGGATGCCGTCGAGCGGTATCTGGACGCCGTCGTGCCCACCTTCGCCGAGCACCCGAGCCTGCTCATGGTGCAGGTCGAGAACGAGTACGGCTCGTTCGGATCCGATGCCGTCTACCTGGGCAAGCTGACGCGCATGCTGGCCGAACGCGGCATCACCGTGCCGCTGTTCACCAGCGACGGCTGGACGGACGCCTGCCTCACAGCTGGGATGATCCCCGGCATCCCGGCGACGGTGAACTTCGGCTCAGACGCGCCGGCGGCGTTCGGCGCGCTGGCGCGGTATCGCCCCGACGATGCGCCGTTCTGCATGGAGTTCTGGAACGGCTGGTTCGACCACTGGGGTCAGCAACATGTGACACGGGCTGCGGACGATGCCGCCGAGTCACTCGCCGAGATCCTGGATGCCGACGGCTCCGTCAACCTCTACATGGCACATGGCGGAACGAACTTCGGTGTCGGGGCCGGAGCCAACCACCACGATCACAATGGCGCGGATGAGTACCGGCCGACCGTGACCAGCTACGACTACGACTCAGCGCTCGATGAGCGCGGAGCGCCGACTCCGAAGTTCCGCGCCTTCCGCGACGTGCTCGCGGCACGAGGAGCCGAGATGGGTGAACTGCCGGAGCTGCCCCCTCTCATGCCCGATGCGACCGTGCCGCTGACCCGCACCGCCGAGGTCGTCTTCGATGATCGTGGGGCTTTCGCGGTTGCCCCCACCTTCGAAGAGCTCGGGATCGACCATGGGCTCGTGAGGTATGAGGTGCCCGTTGCGGGTCCGCGTGAAGCTCTGCCCCTCGAGATGATCGGGCTGCGTGACCGCGCCCACGTGTACGTCGACGACGAGCTGTTGGCGATCGTGGATCGTGACGGCGATACATCGATTCTTCCGCCGGTCGCCGGCGGCAGCATCGTGTCGGTCGTCATCGAATCGATGGGGCGGGTGAACTACGGGCCACGGCTGGGCGAACACAAGGGCCTCACCGGGCTGCGCCAGGGCCTGCAATGGCTCAACGGCTACACGGTGTCGACGCACGCGCTTCCGGAACTGCGCGAACTCACCTGGAGTCCGAACACGGGTGAGCCCGTCGCCGGCATGCGGTACTACCAGGCCGAGGTGCAGCTAACCGAGCAGGCCGACGGCTATCTCGAGGTCCCCGGCGGCGCGAAGGGCTACGTCTGGTTCAACGAGCTGTGCCTCGGTCGGTACTGGAATCGCGGACCACAGACGCGGCTCTACGTGCCGTGGCCGGCGACCAGGGTCGGTGCGAATGTGGTGACGGTGCTCGAACTCGACGGACTGACCGAGGCGACCGTTTCGCTGTCGGGCACGCCCGGGCTCGGTTGACTCCGTCGCGGTGTGATCGCCGAACGACCTGAGGCGGCGCTTCCCGCGGCGGCGGCGGCGCGGTGGAAACTGCACTTCAGCGCCAGACGTTTCCGCCGCGCAGCCGCCGTTTCTGCCGCGCTTGCGGAGCCTGCTCGGTCGGGCCGACGGCGATCCCGTCATCCCGCAATGCAGAGGCCCCCTAGCGTTCTTGCTGGTGCGAGATCGCCAGGGGGCCTCTGTGGCGACTGTCCAGCGCCTACCGCAGGCGCGGAACGTCGACCGTGATCAGGCCTCGACGGTGTCGACGAGCGACTTACGCGAGAAGGCGAAGGTGATCGCGCCGCCGAATCCGAGGAGCAGCCCGGCCAGAATGAACGGGACGGTGAACGAACCCGTGAAGTCGACGAGGTAGCCGGTCACAATCGGTGCGAGCAGGCCGAAGACATTGCCGCCGACCGAGACCAGCGCGAAGACGCGACCCTTCGCGGCATTGCCCTGGATCAGGTCACCGGCCAACGCGTAGTTCAACGTCATCGCCGAGGTGATCATGATCAGCACCCACGCGATCGTGACGACGATGAGCGGGACAGCCGTGATGAAGGGCAACGCGATCAGCGGCAGGCCGAGCAGCATCGTCGCGACGACCAGCTTGCGACGGGCGCCGTTCTTCAGCTGGTCGGTGGGGATGAGGCGGTCGCTGAAGTAGGCGATCGCGATACTGCCGAAAGCGGCGACGGTGTAGGTGATGCCCGTGACCCAGCCGGATCCGAGTCCGACCAAACCGCGTTCGTTCTCCAGGTAGAGCGGCATGAAGCTCAAGAAGAGGTAGTTCGTGTACGCGGCGCAGCCGTGGGCGATGAGCAGACTCCACATGGTGTGCTTGCGGAGCAGCTGAGCCAGCGTCAGCGGGATCGAGGAGAAGACGAAACCACCGTCCGTCGGAGGATCAACACGCTCGCGAACGATCATGTCGCGCTCGGCCGGGCTCAGCCACTTCGCCTTCTCCGGCTTGTTGTAGATGAAGACCCAGATCAGCCCGAAGACGATTCCCACTCCACCAAGGATGAAGAAGGACTCGCGCCAGCCGATGATGGAGATGAGGTAGGCCGCTACGACCGCGCCGACTGCGGGACCGAAGAGGGCGCCGGAGTTGAGCATTCCCACGAACCGCGCACGCTCCTGACGAGGCGCCCAATCCGAGATCACCGAGTTACCGACGGGGTACATTGGGGACTCGCCCGCGCCGAGGATCAACCGGGCGACCACCAGCGAGCCGAGTCCAGCTGCGGCACCGGTGAAGCCGGCGCCAACAGACCACACGACGACGCTGATGGGCAGAATCAGCCGCGCGCCCCACTTGTCGGCCATCATGCCAACGGGGATGAGCATTGCGAGGTATGCCCAGCTGAATGCCGACGTCAGCAGTCCGAACTGACCAGTCGTCAGACCGAACTCCGCCATGATGTGTGAACCGGCCACCGACCAGTTGATCCGGTCCATGTAGCCGAGCGTCACGAGCATGAGCAGCCCGGCACCGATGATGAATCGTCGTTTGCCGACCGCGTTCAAAGCGAGCGGCTCGCTCACTGTTTTCAACGTCATTGTTGATGACCCCTTTTGTTCGAGCGCGCCCCCATGGCCCGCAATAGTATTGGCTATACTATACGACATGGTGTGAAATGAGCGTTCACCACCGCTTAGCCTGCTCCCACCGGTGCACCCATGGGCGCGCCCTGCGGTGCTCGCCACTGAACGGGTTGCCCGGCCGTTCGGCGCCGCAGACCGTCGGAGCAGGCAGTGAGAAACCCCCTGACGTTCTCGCTGTTGCGAGTACATCAGGGGGTTTTCGTGGCGGTACCGGTGGGATTTGAACCCACGGTGGACTTTCACCCACACAACTTTTCGAGAGTTGCACCTTCGGCCGCTCGGACACGGTACCGCGGATTAGTTTAGTTGCGAGATGCGCCGAGCGCGAATCGAGAGCTCAAACCGCGGATGCCGCGCGCGTCGCGCCCTGCGGCATCCGCTCTCTCGCACCGCCAGACGGCCCGCCTGGCGGCCCTGTCGGAGCGGCAGGCTACCCTCGGATCATGGCCAAATCCGTGAGTTCCTTCCGCTGCGTCGAGTGCGGGTGGACCAGCATTCGTTGGGTCGGGCGGTGCGGTGAATGCCAGCAGTGGGGCTCCGTGCAGGACCTCGCCGATCAGGCCGGCCCGGCACGCGCGCTGCGTCCGGTGCAGATCTCCGACGCCCGCTCCGCCCGGCCCATCACGGCCGTCACGACCGAGGCCGTGCAGCACTGGCCGAGCGGCATCGCCGAGTTCGATCGCGTTCTCGGCGGCGGCATCGTCCCGGGTGCGGCGATCCTGCTCAGCGGCGAGCCCGGCGTCGGCAAGTCGACGCTGCTGCTCGAGGTGGCGGCTCGCGCCGCGGCGACCGGCCAGAGGGTGCTCTACGTCAGCGCCGAGGAGTCGGTGCAGCAGGTGCGCCTGCGCGCCGAACGCACGAACGCGCTGGTGCCGACCCTCTACCTCGCCGCCGAAACCGATCTCGCGACGATCCTCGGCCAGATCGACGCCGTCGAACCCCAGCTGCTCATCGTCGACTCGGTGCAGACTGTCGCCAGTTCCCTCTCAGACGGGCTCGCCGGCCAGCCCAGCCAGGTGCGCGAGGTCGCGTCGACGCTCATCCGAGTCGCCAAGGACCGCCACCTCCCCGTTCTCCTGGTCGGTCACGTGACCAAGGACGGCTCGATCGCCGGGCCGCGACTGCTCGAACACCTCGTCGACGTCGTGTGCCAGTTCGAAGGCGACCGGCAGACCGCGCTGCGTTTCGTGCGCGCGCTGAAGAACCGCTTCGGCCCGACCGACGAGGTCGGCTGCTTCGAGATGACGGGCGACGGCATCGCCGAGGTGCCTGACCCGAGCGGGCTCTTCCTCAGCCGCGGCGCGACGGGCGTCAGCGGCACCTGCGTGACCGTCGCCCTCGAGGGGCGGCGCGCACTCCCCGTCGAGGTGCAGGCGCTGCTCGTCAAGTCCACGGGGCCGCAGCCCCGGCGGGTGGTCAACGGCGTCGACCCGTCACGGGTGGCGATGATCCTCGCCGTGCTCGAACGCCGGGCCAAGCTCGCCGGCGTCGGCCAGCTCGACGTCTACATCTCCACCGTCGGCGGTGTGCGGCTGAGCGAACCGGCCGCCGACCTCGCCATCGCCGTCGCCATCGCCTCCGCGATGCACGACCGCCCGGTTCCCCACGACATGGCCGCCTACGGCGAGATCAGCTTGGCCGGAGAGGTGCGCCCGGTCACGGCCGGTAAACTCCGCGGGGCGGAGGCCAGGCGGCTCGGTTTCAACAAGATCCTGGATGCCGAGCTCGGCAGTGTCACGGCCGCGCTCGAACGGCTCCGGCTCGCCGGGCCCAGCACACCGGCCGAGCAGCGCCAGCAGCGCGCCGAGAACCGCGAGCGGGAGCTCGACGGCGCGTTCTGAGCCAGCGACGGGTCGCTGCGGCATCCGCAGGTCGCCTGCCGCCGCGGGCGCCTGCCGGCCGTGCTCGCCTGCCGACGCGGGCGTCTGCCGGCCGTGGCCGGGGACGGATGCCGCGCGACGCTAGAGCTCGAGCGCGGCCAGTAGTTCGTTCGGCGATGCCTGCATCGGGTGCGGGCCCGCGATGTCGAGGAACACGGTCGTGATCTGCTCGCTGTAGCGACGGAGGAACGTCTTCAGCCACTCCGGGCCTTGCAGACCGACGGCGGGCGGCAGGTTCTCCGGCTTGTGGCGCGCGTCACTGAAGAGCAGCAGCGCGATCTCGCCCGTGTTCGGGTCGCGGTACGTCCAGACCTCACCCGATTCGAGCGGCCGATCCCGGTCGCCGGCCTTCATCAGCGGTACGACCGTGTTGCCGTTGCGCAGCGCGAGGGCGACGGCGGCCATGTCCTGGCGTTCGAGCGCCTCGGCGAGGGCCTGCGAGCGGAACTCCTCGGCGCCCGGGCCCTTCTTCGCGGCCTTGGCCGCCTTGCTCGCCGGGTGCCCGCCCACGCGCTTCGTCTTCTTCTGAGCTCCGGATGCCATGACTCCAGCCTAGCCAAGCCGCACGCCCGGCCCCCGGCCGTTCGCTCGCGGCGTGCGCGGAGCGCTCACGACCGGGCTGCGTGCCAGAAACCGCGTTATGCGCCAGAAACTACTACGGCAAAGCGCGGTTTCTGGCGCGCATCGCGCGTGGCCCGCACGCACCGGCGGACGCGGCGGGGAGCGCCTAGTTGAGGATGAACTGCTTCGAGCTCGCCGATTCCACGCCGTCGACACTCACCGACAGGTGGTACGAGGCTCCCCCGGCCGGAGCGGAGTCGCGCTCGGCGGAATCACAGGTGTCCGGCGCCGAACGGGTGCGGTCCCAGACGATCGGCGCGGAGGACTTCACGGGCTCGCCCGGCTGCAGTTGGAACGGCACATCGCTGGACTCGGTCTGGCAGTCGGTCGAGGTCCAGTAGACGTCCTCGCCGCTCTTCACGGTGAAGACCTGGGCGGCCGTTCCGACGTTGAGGGTGCACGCCGTCGCCCCGGTGTTCGTCACGACGAGCGAGAGCTCCGGCTGCTGGTCGGCTGCGTAGTCACCGGCGTCGGTGACGGCCTCGACCGTGACCACCGCTGGCGCGCAGACCGCATCGGCGGAGGCGGGCGTCGTCGGGGGCGTGCTGCTGCCGGCATCCGGCGTCTGGCTGGACGAGCCGGTGGAATCGGGCTTCTGCGCCTCGGCGTTGCCACCGGGTCGCACGATGATCAGCACGACGACAACGATGACGGCGAGCAGACCGAGCAGGACTACGAGCCTCCGGCGCCAGTAGACCTTGCTGGGCTGGGGGCCGACGGGATTCTTGATCGTCGACATGCCATCAGGCTAGAGCGCCGTCTGCGCTTTGCCCGGCATTTACCCGGTGATTCAGCGCTTTCGCAGGGTCGGCCGGGCGCGTCAGAGCCGCTTGAGCATGCGGGTGTTGCCGAGGGTGTTCGGCTTGACCCTGGCCAGGTCGAGGAACTCGGCGACACCCTCGTCTGGCGAGCGCACGAGCTCGGCGTACACCTCGGGGGCCACGGTCTCGGTGCCCATGTCGGCGAAGCCGTGGCGCACGAAGAACGGTACCTCGAAGGTGAGGCAGAAGACGCGCGAGAGGCCGAGCTCACGGGCGTCCTCGAGCAGTCGGTCGAGCAGGGCGTGGCCGACGCCGGTTCCGCGCCAGGCCCGCGACACGGCGAGGGTGCGCACCTCGGCGAGGTCCTGCCACATCACGTGCAGCGCGCCGCATCCGATGATCTCACCGGTGTCGCTCTCCGCGACCCGGAACTCCTGCACCGCCTCGTAGAAGACCACGAGGTCCTTGCCGAGCAGGATGCGCTCCTGCACGAGCGGTTCGATCAGGCGCTGGATGGCGGGGACGTCGCTCGTGCGTGCGCGACGCACCGTGTACTGCTGAGCCACCCTGGCACCCTTCTGTCTGCGTGAATCCAGCGTACTGCCGAAGATTCCGGATGCCGCGCACCGCGACACGACGCGATGCGCGTGGTCCGGCGGCGCGTGGTCCGGCGCGTGGCGCCATGGCACGCAGAAGGCCCCGACGGCCGAAGCTGTCGGGGCCTTCGCGGTGTGCGCTGCGCCTAGCCGGCGATCGCGATGCCGGGCGTGACCGGACCGGTGCCGAGGGCGGCTCCGGCGTTCACGTTCGAGGTCGCGGAGACCGAACGCTGCGTCGTGGTGAAGACGAACTTGCCGTCGACGAAGTCCACGTGCACGTGGTCGCCCGCGTTGAGCTCACCGTGCAGGATCTTCTCGGAGAGCAGGTCCTCGACCTCGTGCTGCACGGCGCGACGCAGCGGGCGCGCACCGAGAGCGGGGTCGAAGCCGACCTCGATGAGGCGCTCCTTGGCGGCGAGCGTGAGCTCCACCGTCATGTCACGGTCGAGCATCCGCTCGGAGAGGCGCTTGATGAAGAGGTCGACGATCTGCAGCAGCTCGGGCTTGCTCAGCTGCGGGAACACGATCGTCTCGTCGACACGGTTGAGGAACTCGGGCTTGAAGTGCTTCTTCAGCTCTTCGACGACCTTGCCCTTCATGATGTCGTAGCCGACCGCGCTGTCACCCTCCAGCTGGAAGCCGACCGGCCCGCCGGAGATGCCCTTCGAACCGAGGTTCGTGGTCATGATGATGACGGTGTTCTTGAAGTCGACGACGCGGCCCTGACCATCGGTCAGGCGGCCTTCTTCAAGCACCTGCAGCAGCGAGTTGAAGATGTCGGGGTGTGCCTTCTCGATCTCGTCGAAGAGCACGACGGAGAACGGCTTGCGGCGCACCTTCTCGGTGAGCTGGCCGCCCTCTTCGAAACCGACGAATCCGGGAGGGGCACCGAACAGGCGCGAGACCGTGTGCTTCTCGCCGTACTCGCTCATGTCGAGCGAGATGATGGCGTCTTCGTCGTCGAACAGGAACTCGGCCAGCGCCTTGGCCAGCTCCGTCTTTCCGACACCGGTCGGGCCGGCGAAGATGAACGAGCCGGACGGACGCTTCGGGTCCTTGAGGCCTGCGCGGGTGCGGCGGATCGTCTTGGAGAGTGCCGAGATGGCCTCCTCCTGGCCGATGACGCGCTCGTGCAGTGCCTTCTCCATGAAGACGAGACGCGAGGACTCCTCCTCGGTGAGCTTGAACACGGGGATGCCGGTGGCCTGAGCGAGCACCTCGGCGATGAGTCCCTCATCCACGACGGCGGTCGTCTTGACGTCGCCGGACTTCCACTGCTTCTCGAGGCGCAAACGCTCGCCGAGGAGGTTCTTCTCCTCGTCGCGCAGGCTGGCGGCCTTCTCGAAGTCCTGGTCCTCGATGGCGGCTTCCTTGTTGCCACGGACGACGGCGATCTTCTCGTCGAACTCACGCAGCTCGGGCGGGCTCGAGAGGATCGAGAGGCGGAGGCGCGCGCCGGCCTCGTCGATCAGGTCGATGGCCTTGTCCGGCAGGAAGCGGTCGGCGATGTAGCGGTCGGCGAGGTTCGCAGCCGCGACGATCGCGCCGTCGGTGATGGACACCTTGTGGTGCGCCTCGTAGCGGTCGCGGAGACCCTTGAGGATGTTGATCGTGTGCGGCAGGCTCGGCTCTGCGACCTGGATCGACTGGAAGCGACGCTCGAGCGCGGCATCCTTCTCGAAGTGCTTGCGGTACTCGTCGAGCGTGGTCGCACCGATGGTCTGCAGCTCGCCACGGGCAAGCAGCGGCTTCAGGATCGAAGCCGCGTCGATGGCGCCCTCTGCGGCACCGGCACCGACGAGGGTGTGGATCTCGTCGATGAAGATGATGATGTCGCCGCGGGTGCGGATCTCCTTGGTGACCTTCTTCAGGCGCTCCTCGAAGTCACCGCGGTAGCGGCTTCCGGCGATGAGCGAACCGAGGTCGAGGGAGTAGAGCTGCTTGTCCTTGAGCGTCTCGGGCACGTCGCCCTTGACGATGGCCTGGGCGAGGCCCTCGACGACGGCGGTCTTGCCGACGCCGGGCTCACCGATCAGCACGGGGTTGTTCTTGGAGCGACGCGAGAGGATCTGCATCACGCGCTCGATCTCCTTCTCGCGCCCGATCACGGGGTCGAGCTTGCCGTCGCGGGCAGCCTGCGTGAGGTTGCGGCCGAACTGGTCGAGGATCTGCGAGCCGCCCTGGGCCTGCGTCTGCTCGTTGGCGCCGACGGCGACCTGCTCCTTGCCCTGGTAGCCGGAGAGGAGCTGGATGACCTGCTGGCGCACGCGGTTGAGGTCGGCGCCGAGCTTGACGAGAACCTGCGCGGCGACGCCTTCACCCTCGCGGATGAGACCGAGCAGGATGTGCTCGGTTCCGATGTAGTTGTGGCCGAGCTGCAGCGCCTCGCGCAGCGACAGCTCGAGCACCTTCTTCGCGCGCGGCGTGAAGGGAATGTGGCCGGTCGGCTGCTGCTGACCCTGACCGATGATGTCCTGCACCTGCTCGCGCACGGCGTCGAGCGAAATGCCGAGCGACTCGAGCGCCTTGGCCGCGACACCCTCACCCTCGTGGATCAGACCGAGCAGAATGTGCTCGGTTCCGATGTAGTTGTGGTTGAGCATCTTGGCCTCTTCCTGGGCCAAGACAACGACGCGGCGGGCACGGTCGGTAAATCTCTCGAACATCATCACTCCTCGCGACGCCACGCAGGTATGCGGCGCCGATACATAGAGAGTAACCAGCGCAGGGTCCGCGCGTGCCGGTGTTCGCCCAGAGCATGACGATGTGACACGGGATGCCGCGGGCGCCCGGCGCAACCCACAGCCGCCGCACAGTTGACAACCGCGGCATCCGCCCCTACCTTAACGATAATCGTTGTTATCGATAAACGTGAAGGAGCCACACCATGCGCACCGCGCCCAGCTACACCATCAAGCGGTCAGACGCCGTCGGACTCTGGGTCTTCATGGCGGTCGGCGCCGCGATCGCCGTGTGGACGAGCATCGCCGCGTCCCAACGGATCATGGAGGTGCTGCCGAACACGGACGTCCGCGTGCTCGGGCAGTTCGCCGGCACCGTCGGGTCCGCGCCGATCGGCGTCGACGGCGCCCCCATCGACGTCGAGCTGGAGCAAGCCATGCTCACCGTGCCCGAACTGCCGGTCGCTGCGCTCTGGGCGATCGTCTTTCAGCAGGTGGTGGTTGTCGTCACCGTGCTCACCGTCGTGGTCGCGCTCATCTGGCTCGGGCGGAACGTGACGCGCAGCATCGTGTTCAGTCGCACGAACACCGTGCTCGTCAGCACGGCGGGAATCGTGGGGCTGATCGGCTACGCCGCCGTGCCGTTCCTCGGCAACATGGCCGCCAACGGCGCCTTCGCGGTGCTGAGCGAGCGCACGTTCGACAACGTGATCATCTCCGTCGAACCGTTCAGCCTTCTACTCCTGGCGTTCATTGCGGCGCTGATGAGCACGGTGTTCGCGATCGGGGAACGCCTGCAGCGCGATACCGATGGGCTCGTCTGATGCCCCCAGCCGAGACCGATGACGACGGCATCCGCTGCCGGCTCGACGAGCTGCTCGCCGAGCGCGGCATGACCCTGACCCGGCTGAGCGAGCTGGTGGGCGTGAGCATCGTGAACCTCAGCGTGCTGAAGAACGACCGCGCCCGCGCCATCCGCTTCTCGACGCTGCGCGCGATCTGCGACGCGCTCGACTGCGAGGTGGGCGAGCTGCTGGTGCGCGCCCCGCGCGGCTGAGCACCGCAGTTACGCACACCGTCGCGCCCACAGGTCCCGACGGCAAAAAAGGACTTCGCGCGGTTGCAAGGATCGAATCGCAGATTCAGTCCGTGCAACCGCGCGAAGTCCTGAGAAACGCGCGAGCGGCGGTGGCTAGTGGTCGGAGCCTTCGGCCGGCGTGGCCGACTTGATCGGCAGCACGATGGTCTGCTCCATCACCGTGATCTCGAGCGGCTCCGTCGTGGTGACATCCTGCGGAGTCCAGAACTCGGTCGTGTGGGGCACCAGATCCATGGTGCACGGCTGGTCGGGCAGCGGCGGAACCTCGATGCTCACCGCGTTGCCCTCGCCCGCCTGCTTCTCAACGTTGATGGCGCTGCCAACGTAGGGGCAGGTCGAGCTGCCGAAGATGGTGATGGCGATCTTGTTCCCGATGCCCAGCCAGGCGGCCACCGGCTCACCCGTCGGCGAATCGCTCTCGACATCGACGCCCTCCGGGAAACCGGGGAAGTCGCCTGTCGGCGTGTTGGGGACGGGCGCGCAGCCCGCCAGCACCAGAACGGATGCCGCAACCACGGTTGCGAGAACGAAACGGTTGCGCACTGTAGTAGCCATGCCGCCACTCTAGCGCCAGAGGCCCGGCGCACCCCAGCATCGATTTGGGCGCGCCGAGCCCGTACATTCGGGCCCCGAGAATGCCCGCACCGGCAGAAACCGGAGCCCTCGTGGAGGGATCCGGGGTTAGCGCTCGGCGGGGAGGGTGAGGCTGGTGCCGTCGAGCACGATCGTGACATCGGAGCTCGGCGTCGTGCTCTTCGGCGTCGCGAAGACGGTCGTGTGCGGCACGAGGTCGCGCGTGCACGGCTTCGCCGGGATCTCCTGCAGTGTCGCCTCGAAGGCGTTGTCCGAAGTCTGCGTCAGCGATTCGACGATCGGCGGGCAGCTCGAACTCCCCCACAGCGTGATGCCGATCTGGCTCGCATCCTGCAGCCAGTACAGCTGCGGCTCGCCGCTCGGATTCTGCGGCAGGCCGACCATGCCCTCCGGCAGCCCGGCGTAGTCCTCCTCCGCGCTGATGGTGGAACCGGCGCCTCCGACGCCGCCCTCCGAACTCGCGCAGGCGCTGATCGTGAGAGCAACGGATGCCGCCAACAGCACGGCCGCGGCGGGGCGGAGAGAGCGGAGACTCGGTGTCATGCCGCCAGACTAGCGCCCCGCACGCGGGCATAGGCTGGGGATATGAGCAATCTTGAGCGGGAGCCGGCCGAGCTCATCTGCGAGTACATCGAGGCGGCGGCATCCGCCCGCCCGGCCCCCGTCGAGGTGCTCCAGCCGCGCGACGTGCCGCTCGGCGGGCCGCGGGCCATGCCGGTGCGGCGCACGCTTCCGCAGCGCGGACGCACCACCATCGGGGCCTGGTGCTTCGCCGACCACTACGGCCCGGATGACGTCGCCGCCACCGGCGGCATGGTCGTCCCGCCGCACCCGCACACCGGCCTGCAGACGGCGAGCTGGCTGTTCGAGGGCGAGATCGAGCACCGCGACAGCGTCGGCAGCCACGCCATGGTGCGCCCGGGCGAGCTCAACCTGATGACCGCGGGCAGCGGCATCTCGCACTCCGAGGTCTCCACGCCGGCCACGACCACCCTGCACGGCGTGCAGCTGTGGATCGTGCTTCCGGATGCCGCACGCGCCACCCAGCCGTTCTTCGAGCGTCACGACGCCCGCGTACTGCGTCGCGGTGCCGCCGAGTTGCGCGTGTTCATCGGCGCCATCGCGGACGAGGCGCAGCCGGCAACCGGCCTCGGCGCGTCAGCCCCTGCCGGCCCGACCGTCTTCAGCCGGCTGCTCGGCGCCCAACTCGATCTGCCTGCGCACGGCGGCGTGACCCTGCCGCTCGACCCCGCCTTCGAGCACGGCATGCTCGTCGACGCCGGCCCCGTCACGGTGCACGACGAGGACCACGACACCGAGGCCGCGGCCTCGACCACGCTGGAACGCTCCGAGCTCGGCTACCTCGCGCCCGGCCGTCACAGCGTCACGCTGCGGGCCGGCGAGCGGCCGGTGCGCGTGCTGCTGCTCGGCGGCGAGCCGTTCACCGAGGAGATCGTGATGTGGTGGAACTTCATCGGACGCAGCCACGACGACATCGTCGAGTACCGCCGGGACTGGCAGCACGACGTGATCAACGAGACCGGGGACGCCACGGCATCCGGTCGTTTCGGAATCGTCGCCGACTACCCCGGCTCCGCACTACCGGCGCCCGCACTGCCGACCGTGCGGCTCAAGCCCCGCGGCTAGGGCCGAGACCGATCGAGTAGGCCGCTTACGGCCGGTTCGAGGGGTGTTACTGCAGCGCGGAGGTGAGGCGGGCGAGCCCGTCCAAAACCGTGGAGCGCAGCGGCTGCTTCATCCACTCGTCGAGGGTGAGCTCCTTGCTGACGGAACGGTAGTGATCCTCGACCACCCGCATGTCGCGCACGAAGCTCTCTCCGCGCACGAGCATGGAGACCTCCATGTTGAGGCCGAATGAGCGCATGTCCATGTTGCTGGAGCCGATCACGGCCACGTCATCGTCGATCGTGAAGTGCTTGGAGTGCAGGATGTACGGCGACTTGTACTGGTAGATGCGCACCCCTGCGCGCAGCAGAGCTTCGTAGTAGGAGCGCTGCGCGTGCCAGACCAAGGCCTGGTCGCCGATCTCAGAGACAAACAGGTCGACGGGCACACCGCGCTCGACGGCGGTCGTGATGGCGTAGAGCATCGACTCGTCCGGAACGAAGTAGGGGCTCGTGATGACGATGCGGTCCTGGGCGCCGTAGAGCAGCGCGAGGAACAGCCTGAGGTTGTTCTCGCCCTCGAAGCCGGGCCCGCTCGGCACCACCTGGCACTCCAGCAGGGCGGGGTCGTCGATCGACTCCAGCACCCGCGCCTCGTTCTCGAGCAGCTCCTCCGACTCGATGTACCAGTCGGTGATGAAGATCAGGTTGAGGGCGTCGACGACGGGCCCCTCGACGCGCGTCACCAGCTCCTGCCACTTGAGGCCGCGCTTGATGTTCGAGCGCTTGTTGTAACTGCGGTCGATCACATTCAGCGAGCCCATGAAGGCCGCCCGCCCGTCCACGACGAGGATCTTGCGGTGGTTGCGCAGGTCCGGGCGCTGGAAGTGTCCGCGCAGCGGCTGCACGGGCAGCATCTGGTGCCACTCTGCACCCATCCCGGTGAGGCGGCGCACCGTGTGCTTGAACCCCTTGCTCCGCCACGACGCCCAGTGGTCGAACAGCACGCGCACCGTCACGCCGCGCGCGATGGCCCGCTCGAGCGCGTCGAAGAACACGGCCGTGGTCTGGTCGCAGGAGAGGATGTAGAACTCGACGTGCACATACTTCGTCGCCAGATCGACCTCGGCCGCCATCGCCCGGATCGTGCCGTCGTAGTCCTCAAGCAGCGTCGCGGTGTTGCCGTCGACCATCGGCATCGAGGTGAGGTTGCGGTTCAGCTGGGCGACCGAGGCGAACCACTCCGGCCACTCCTCGTTGTGCGGCCGCCCGCCCGGAACATCGGAGTTAGCGCGGATGAACGCGTCCATCCGGCGCTGCTTCGCCATGCGCTTGCGCGGGAGCTTGGGGTTTCCGATCAGCAGGAACAGCAGGATGCCGAGGTACGGGATGAAGAAGACGGCGAGCAGCCAGGCCATGCCGGCCGTCGGGCGCCGGTTGCGCGGGATGATGATGATCGCCGCGACGCGGACCGCGAGGTCCACGAGCAACAGCAGGATGATGATGACGAGCGACGTGTCCGATGGATCCGTGAAGTCAATCAGCATCTGCGGCTATCGGGCCGGAGAGTCGAGGCCCAGACGCGCGCGCTCTTCTGCTTCGATGCGGGCGTACACCTTGCGTTCCGTCCGGTCCATCCGGATGATCGAGCGCATGACGATCCAGAAGATGACTCCGACGAGCAGCGTCGGAACAATCGAGAAGATCGCGTTCACCCAGAAGTTATCCATAGCCCCTCCAGAATACGTTGCTTTTGCGGCTCGCGGGTGCCGGGTCGTCTCGGCCGCGCCCCGACGCGAGCTGCGGTGCGAGAACAGGCGTCGGATTGCGCTGGCGACCGTGGCCGCCTGCCGTCGCGGCCGGATGACGCCAACTGCCTGTTTCCGGCACGCGCGCAACCGCTAGGACTGCTGTTGTACACAGCTCGGCGTTCGCCGGCCGCCGTCCACAGAATCCGCCGGACACCTCAGATCGCCGCTTCGAAGCGCCACGCTGGTGTGATGGCACTGACACTGGCGGAGGACATGGACCGGCTCGGCGGGCTCGCCCGTCGAACGCAGCTCGAACAGCTGGGGCACTCGGCTCGCAGAATTCGAGCCGCGATCGAGTCGCGGGCGCTGCGCGTCGTCGCGCGCAGCTGGGTGGCAACACCCTTTGTCCGGCCCGATGCGATGCGAGCGGTCGAGCTGCGCGGCACGCTTGGCGGGGCCAGCGCGCTCGCCAGCTATGGGATCTGGGTCCCGCACGAGGTACCGCTCTGCGTCGCGACGCCTCACAGCGCAAGCCGCCTGCCGCCGGTTCTGGGCACCGAGTGGCGGCTGCGAATTCCAGGCGGCGCGGCGAAAGCCGCCCATCCCCGCACCGCGCAGTGGCGAGTGAGTATCGAAGAGGCCCTGCTTCAGCACGCGCGCGCCTGCCTCGACGGCGACCAGATCGTGGCGTCCTTCGACAGCGCCCTGCACTCGGGCGCGGTGGGTCGACAGTGGCTACTCGCGATCAGCGATGGGATGCCGCGACGGATCCGCCGGCTGTTGAGGCACGTCGATGGGCGCGCCGAGTCGGGGCTGGAAACCTTGTTGCGACTGGCTTTCGAGCGGGAGGGGTGGAGCGTCGAACTCCAGGTGCGAATCGACGGCGTCGGACGCGTCGATCTCGTGATCAACGGGTGGCTGGTGATCGAGGCCGACGGCAAGGCATGGCATGACGACCCGACGTCGGCGCAACGCGACCGCCTGCGCAACGCGGCCCTCGTGCTGAGGGGGTACCGCTGGCACCGATTCGGTTACGAGCAGGTGATGTTCGACCTAGGCGGCTGCGTCGCCGTGGTGCGGGCGCTACTGGCATCCGGTCGCCCGCGGCCGAGCGTGTAGCGAAAACAGGCGCCCGGTGGTTGATACGCCCGTGTGCGCCTGTTCTCGCGGTCACCGGCACCCATCTGCCTGCTTTCGCGACGGACCGGCGAGCCGGCCTGAGCAGGCAGGCCAGCAGGCCGGAGCTAGCCTCCGGTGATGATGCCCCACACGCCGCTGCCGACCATGTAGAGCCCGACACCGCCGACGATGATCCAGATGGCGAGGCGCCCGTTGGAGACCCTCTTCGGGTTCTTCTCCGGCTCGAGTTCACTCTTGGGCAGGAATTCGTCGTTCATGTCGTGTCTTCTGTTCTCTGATGCCAGGCTGCGGTGCCGGGCTGCGGTCTACTTGACCAGCGGGAAGAGGATGGTCTCGCGGATGCCGAGGCCAGTGAGCGCCATCAGCAGGCGGTCGATGCCCATGCCCATGCCACCGGTGGGCGGCATGCCGAACTCGAGGGCGCGCAGGAACTCCTCGTCGAGACGCATGGCCTCAGGGTCGCCGCCCGCCGCAAGGGTTGCCTGCTCGATGAAGCGCTCACGCTGGATGACCGGGTCGACGAGCTCGGAGTAGCCGGTGGCCAGCTCGAAACCGCGGATGTAGAGGTCCCACTTCTCGACGACGCCGGGGATGGAGCGGTGGCCGCGCACGAGCGGGCTCGTGTCGACCGGGAAGTCCATCACGAAGGTCGGGCGCACGAGGCCGCCCTTGACGAAGTGCTCCCAGAGCTCTTCGATGTACTTGCCGTGGATCGGGTGGTCGATCTCGATGCCCTCGCGCTCGGCGAGAGCCTTGAGCTCGCTGATCGGCGTCTCCGGCGTGAACGCGGTTCCGGCTGCTGCGTTCAGGCTGTCGTACATGGAGATGCGGTCCCACTGTCCGCCCAGGTCGTACTCGGTGCCGTCTGCCCAAGTGACGACGTGGCCGCCGGCGATCGCGGTCGCGGAATCCTGGATCAGCTTCTGGGTGAGGTCGGCGATCGAGTTGTAGTCGCCGTAGCCCTCGTAGGCCTCGAGCATGGCGAACTCGGGGCTGTGCGTGGAGTCTGCACCCTCGTTGCGGAAGTTGCGGTTGATCTCGAACACGCGGTCGATGCCACCGACGACGGCGCGCTTGAGGTAGAGCTCCGGAGCGATGCGCAGGAAGAGCTCGGTGTCGAAGGCGTTGGAGTGGGTGACGAACGGACGGGCGGACGCGCCGCCGTGCATGACCTGCAGCATCGGGGTCTCGACCTCGATGAAGCCGAGGTCGTCGAAGGTGCGGCGGAGGCTGGCGACGGCCTTGGCGCGGGCGATCACGTTGGTACGGGCCTGCTCGCGGGCGATCAGGTCGAGGTAGCGGCTGCGCACGCGGTTCTCCTCGGAGAGCTCGTTGTGCAGGTTCGGCATGGGCAGCAGCGTCTTCGACGCGATCTGCCAGCGCGTGGCCATGATCGACAGCTCGCCGCGGCGGCTGGAGATGACCTCGCCCTCGACGAAGAGGTGGTCGCCGAGATCGACGAGCTCTTTCCACTCGGCGAGGCTCTCCTCGCCGACCTCTGCGAGGCTGACCATCGCCTGGATGCGGCTGCCGTCGCCGGCCTGCAGCGTGGCGAAGCAGAGCTTGCCGGTGTTGCGCAGGTACATCACGCGACCGGCGACGCCGGCGATCTCGCCGGTCTCGGCACCGGGCTCGAGCTCGCCGAAGCGGGCGCGCAGTGCGGGAATCGTCGTCGTGACGGGAACGCTCACCGGGTAGGCGCCGCCACCGAGGTCGGCCGCGGCTGCGATGAGCCGCTCACGCTTGGCCAGACGCACGGCCTTCTGCTCGGAGATGTCCTGCTGCTCGGCAGCGATCTCCTCGGCGGTGAGCTCGGTCGTGGTGGGGGCGTCGGCCATGTCTTCTCCGTGAACTGGGGCGTGATGCGGGTATCGAGACGTATACACACGCAGTACTCAAGAGTAGTCGCAGCGAGCTGAGCCTCTGCTCGACGCCGGCCGCGGGCGTCGCGCGCCAGAAACTACGTACGCGCGGCGAAACGTTTCGCCGCGGAGGTGCGGTTTCTACCGCGCGACCGCTTAGCCCAGGATGATGGGCGTGTTGTCGATGAGACGGGTCGCACCGACACGCGCCGCGACGAGCGCGATCGCCGGCCCGCGGAAGTGCTCGTCGACGGGCAGGAAGCTGGCCGGGTCGACGACGACGAGGTAGTCCAGCGTCACGTCGTCGTGGTCGCCGAAGCTGGCCGTGGCCTCGGCGAGCAGTTCGACGAGACCATCGGATGCCGCGGCATCCGCGGACTGCAGAGCGCCGCTCAGTGCCAACGCCGCCCGCCGCGCACCGGCATCGAGGAAGCGGTTGCGGCTGGAGAGCGCCAGGCCGTCGCTCTCCCGCACGGTCGGGACGACCTCGATCACGAGCGGCAGGTTGAGCTCGGCGACCATGCGGCGCACCAGGAACACCTGCTGGGCGTCCTTCTGCCCGAACATGGCAACATCCGGCCGCACGATGTTGAAGAGCTTCGCGACGACAGTGAGCATGCCGTCGAAGTGGCCAGGCCTGGTCGCACCCTCGAGCAGGGTCCCGACGTGGCCGGCGGTGACGCGCGTCTCGCTCGGTCCGTTCGGGTACATCTCCCGGGCGGTCGGCGCGAACACGTACTCGACGCCCTCGGCGGCGAGGGCGGCCAGGTCGGCGTCCAGCGTGCGCGGGTAGGCGTCGAGGTCCTCCCCCGCGCCGAACTGCAACGGGTTCACGAAGATCGACACGATGACGGTGCCTGCAAGTTCCCGCGCACGCCGGACGAGGCTGAGGTGCCCGTCGTGCAGCGCGCCCATGGTCGGCACGAGCGCGATGCCGGATGCCGGGCTGCCTGCCCGCACGGCGGCGAGGGCGTTCTGCACCTCGGCCACCGTCGTCAGCACGACGGGGGTCGCAGGCGCGCTCGGCATGCTGGAGATGGTCATGCGGGGTCCTCCGGGTCGTTGTTGAGGTAGAAGCCGTTCCCGTGGCCGCCGAAGGCGCCGCCGGTGCCGTCGAAGTCGGCCTGGTCGCCGAACGCCGATCCACCGAACGCCTGCCCGCCGAACAGTGTCGGGTCGGCGGCATCCGCCCCGCCGGCCTTGGCCAGTGCCCGCTCAACGGCGGAGCGCACGAGCGGCGCGAGCACCGGGCCGGGCGCCTCGACCCCGATGCCGGCCAAGAGGGCGACGGCCTGGTCGACGATGGCGGTCGAGAAGGAGACGGCGGTGTCGACGGCCTCGGCGTAGGCCGCGCGGTCGGCCTCGGCGATGATGAGCGGTTCCCCGCCCATCTCGACGACGAGCGCCTGGCCGATCGGCAGCACCGGGCTCGGCGCGGTGACGGCGAACCAGGTTCCCGCGAGTTTGGCCAGGTCGAGGCTGGTGCCCGTGAAGGTCATGGCCGGGTGCACGGCGAGCGGGATCGCGCCGGCCGCGAGGGCGGGCGTGAGCACGCCGATCCCGTAGCGGGCGGCCGTGTGCAGCACGAGTTGGCCCGGCTGCCAGGCGCCGCGTGCGGCCAGCCCGGCCACGAGCGGCGCGAGCTCGGCATCCGGCACAGCCAGGATCACCAGCTCGCTGCGCTCGACCAGCACATCGACGTCGAGGATCGGGGCGCCGGGCAGGATCGCCTCTGCCCGCTCGCGGCTCGCGGCGGAGATCGCCGAGATCCCGACGATGGCGTGGCCGGCCCCGGCCAGCGCCGCGCCGAGAATCGGTCCGACGTTGCCGGCCCCGACGATGCCGACACCGAGCCTGCCCGCGCGCTGCGCCATCACTGTGCGTCCTGTCTGGAACCCCAGCGGTGGCTCGTGTCGCTGGCGCCGGACGCCACGGCGCCGGCCGCGAGCGTCTCGAAGAGTTCGGCTGCGATGGAGTCGTCGATCGTGTTCAGGCGAGCGGAGACGGGGCCGGCGACGGTGTGCAGGTGCACGGCGCCGAGACGAAGCTTGCGCTGGATCGGCCCCTGCGTTGCGCCGACGCTCTGCATGCGGGCGAACGGCACGAGCGCGAGCTCGCGCGCGATGACGCCGTGCCGCAGCAGCACGGTGTTCTCGGTGAGAGCGAAGCCGGTGCGGCGCCACGAGAACGGGCGCAGCCAGGCCGCGCGCCGCGGCGCGTTCGTGAAGCCGTCGGCACCGCCCTTGGAGACGAGGCCGCGCTCGATCAGGCTGGGGATCGCGGCGTCGGCGGCGGTCGGCAGCTCGGCCAGAGGCTCGGCCAGCAGCTCGGCCAGAGGCTCGGCCGGCCCGACCGGAAGCCCGGCCGACAGCTCGGCGGTCGGTGCCGGCTGCTCGACCGGCACGGCGCCTGGCGCGAGCGCGGTGAATCCGCTCCCGGCTGGGAGGAGCCCGGATTCCGGCAGCAGCAGTGCGAGCACGCGCTCGACATCGTCGATGCGCCCGACGGGCAGCACCGTCGTGTTCGAGGCGTTCTGGCCGTTCTGCTGCGAGTGCCCCGCGGTGTTGATGCGGATCGTCCACCAGCCGAACGGGCGCCAGAGCAGCGGCTGGGTGACCGCGATCGCGTGGATGCGGCCGGGCGGGATCGTCTCGTTGCTCGTCGAGAGCAGGCCGTATCCGACGCGCACGCCATCGGCCGTTCCCGCGATCGTGTAGCGCAGCCCCTTGGTGAAGCGGTTGATGTAGTAGCTCGCGCCACCGATGAGCGCGGGCACGAAGCCGAAGATGACCCAGTACTGCTGGTTCGCCAGGGCGATCGGAACGGCGACGGCGAGGGCGATCAGCACGAGCGTGAAGCCGCTCGCCGCGATCGAGGCGATGAGTCGGAGCGGCGGGATGTGCACGACGGACTCCGGCGGTGCGGCATCCGGGTCGAGCTCCGGCGCGAGGAACTCGTTCGCGCGCTGGGTGATCAGCGCGCCGGCGGATGCCGCGAGGCCGTGCGCCCCGGACGTGTGCGGTTCGTGGCCCGCTGCGGTGCCGTTCGCGGCCCCCACCGTGCCGGGGGCGAGCTCCGCGGGCGCGGCCGTCGTCGCTGTTCCCGGCGTCGCCGCAGCAGCGGGCGCGGCGGCGCCCTGGCGCATGCCGGATGCCAGCCGCAGGATGTCACGGCGGAGGGCATCGGTGTGGCTGGAGCCCAGGTAGGCCAACTGCACGTTGGCGTCCTGGCCCGCGACGCCGACCTCGAGCTTGGCCGCACCGAAGATGCGGGGCAGCAGGGGCCGATCGATGTTGACGCCCTGGATCCGGTCGAGCCTGGCCTTCCGATTGGTGCGGAACAGGATTCCGCTGCGCACCTCGACGGCCTCCTCGGTGACGCGGAAGCTGTGCATGCGCCACGAGAGGTAGAAGCCGACCATGACGATGAGCAGCGCGCCGAGAATGGCGAGCAGCGCCCAGCCGACGGCTCCGCGGTTGTAGATCTCGTCGATCGGGTCGCCGCCGTAGCTCGGAACGCCGAAGAACAGCTCGACCAGTCGCTCGCGCAGATTCGCGATCACGATGCCGGTGATCGCGATGAGGGCGACGCCGCCCTTCAGCAGCGGCGTGGCCGGGTGCAGCCGGTGCCACTCACCGTCGGCGAGGTTCGACACCCCGCGCGGAGGGATGCCGGGGGCAGCCGCGTCGTTCAGGCTCACAGCCCCGCCCGGCGGCTCTCGGCCAGTGCGACCAGGCGGTCGCGCAGCGCCTCGGCCTCGTCCATGGGAAGCCCGGGGATGATGACCCCTGTTGCCGCTGCGGCCGTCACGAACTTCAGCTCGGCCAGGCCGAGCGCCCGCGCGACGGGGCTGCGCGTGATGTCGACGAGCTGCATGCGCCCGTACGGAACAGACACGAAGCGTTGGAACATGATGCCGCGGCGGAACAGCAGGTCGTCGGAGCGGAGCTGGTAGCCGATCGAGCGCACGCGGCGCGGCTCCACGGTCAAGGTCACGATGAACAGGGCAGCGATTCCGATGAGAACCCAGAGCGCCCACTGCTGATCGCCGAGGATCCAGACGGCCGCGGCGCCCGCGCAGAACAGCAGACCACCGATCACCGTTCCAACGATCTCCACGACGAGGTACTTCGGCGACACCCGGTGCCAGGCGGTCGGGTCGCCGAGGTCGAGGCGCTCGGCGACATCCGCTTCAGGCGCTGGGCTCGTTGGCAGCTCGTGCATGCGTGATTCTCTCAGTTCGGCGGTGTGCGTATCGGTGCGCTCGGTGTCGCGCCCTGCGTCGTGTGCGTCATCCGCATCGCGCTCAGGCATGCGAACCGTGCGGCTGCTGTGTTTCGCTGTCGCGGTCATCCGGCGGGAGCACACAGAAGTGCTCGGCGACGAGGCCGGCGATCAACAGGATGAGCCCGCCGGCCGCCATCGCGACCGCGAGCCAGAGTGACGTCGAGACGGGAGCGACGGAACGGCTGAGCAGATAGAACAGCAGCCCGATTCCCGCTCCGGTGAACAGCGCGCCAGAGAATGCGGATGCCTTCGCGAGCACGGCGACGCGCATCGCCCGGAACGGGTCGATGTGGACCTTGACCGACGCACGCACCGCACGCCGGATGGGCCACGCCAGCAGCACGACGACGACGCCGATCGCGACGAGGGTGACGCCGAGCGAGATCGGCGGGATGATGATGGGCAGACCGGATGCCGCGATCGCCAGCTCGGCCAGGAACGCGACGACTCCGCCGCCGAGGACGAGCAGCGCCAGCGCCGCCGGAGAGGTGCGCTTCATCGCGACTCCCCCGTTTCTTCGGCCTCAACCGGTTGGTCCACCGTCAGGGCGGCGAGCAGCGCGTCGACGCGGCCACGACCAGGCACGACGGCATCCGGTTGCAGCTCCAGCCACGGCCGCAGCACGAAATCGCGCTCCGCGGCCCGCGGGTGCGGCAGGGTGAGCCGGTCGTCGCTCTGCTGCAGCTCGGCGTAGGTGATGAGGTCGAGGTCGAGCGTGCGGTCGCCCCAGTGCTCGGCGCGCACCCGTCCGTTGGCGTGCTCGATCGCGTTGAGCGCGTCGAGGAGCGCATGCGGGGCGAGCGCGCTCACCACGGTGGCGACGCCGTTCAGGTAGGCCGGCGCGTCGGTGTCGACGCCGTGCGGCTTGAGGGCGGGGGTCTCGATAAAGCTCGACACGCCCGTGAGCTCGACGCCGGGCAGATCGGCGATGGCGCGCACGGCGGCGGCCAGCGTCGCGCGGCGGTCACCGAGGTTCGCGCCGAGGGCGATCACCGCGGGCGAGCCTGCCGTCTCGGCCTGCGCACTCATGATCGCTCCCTCGTGATCGTCACGGCGACGTCGCCGAAAGGCACAGCGATCGGCGCATCGGGCTTGTGCAGGCTGACGCGCACGCGTTGGGCGGCCGGGTGATTGAGCACGGTCGCAGCGATCCGCTCCACAACGGTCTCGATGAGGTCGACTGGATCACGCTGCACGGCGGCGGCGACCTCCTCCGCGAGCTCGCCGTAATGGATGGTTGCGCCGAGATCGTCACCGGACGCCGCTCTGGCGAAGTCGAGCCACACCGTCGCATCGACGATGAAGAGCTGGCCGTTCTCCCGTTCGAAGTCGAAGACACCGTGATTCGCCTGCACCCGGAGCCCCGTGAGGGTGATGTGGTCCCGCGCGCTCCAGTCGACGGCGGTGCTGCCGGAGGTGAGGGGAGCACCGTCGGAGGAGCTGCGGACTGCGTTCTGATCAGGCACGTTCTCCACTTTGCCACGAAGCGAGCACTTCGAGGGCAACACGCGTGCCGGCCACGTCGTGGACCCGCACCGCCCAGGCCCCCGCTTGCGCCGACAGCACGCTCACAACGGCCGTCGGCAGGTCCCGCTCTCCCGGTGCGGCGCCGTCGGGCAACAGCGCACCGAGGAAGCGTTTCCGTGAGGCACCGACGAGCACGGGGTAGCCGAGCGCGCGCAGTTCCCCGAGCCGGCCGAGCAGCGCCCAGTTGTGCTCCGTGTTCTTGGCGAAGCCGAGCCCGGGGTCGAGCACGATCTTCTCCGCCGCGACACCGGCAGCGAGCAGCGCGTCCACGCGGGCGGCGAGCTCGGCGCAGACGTCGGTGACGACGTCGCCGTAGCTGGCCAGCTCCTGCATGTTCTCGGAGTGGCCGCGCCAGTGCATGGCGATGTAGAGCAGCCCGCTCGCGGCGACGGCGTCGGCCATGGCAGGGTCGGCCAGTCCGCCGGACACGTCGTTGATGATGAGCGCACCGGCGGATGCCGCTGCAGCGGCGGTTGCCGCGTTCATGGTGTCGACGCTCACCGGGATGCCGGCCTCGGCGAGGGCCGCGATGACCGGGATCACCCGTGCCTGTTCCGCCGCCGGGTCGACCCGGGCGGCACCCGGCCTGGTCGATTCGCCGCCGACGTCGATGATGTGCGCGCCGGACGCCACGAGTTGCTCGGCGTGCGCGAGGGCCGCGCGCGGGTCGGCCCATCGCCCACCGTCGCTGAAGGAGTCCGGCGTGACGTTGACGATGCCCATGATGAGCGGGCTGGAACCGGCATCCGGCAGGCTAAGCACGGTGCCCGCCGCTTGTCGACTCCTCGCGCGGGCGCCCGGCGGGGGCCGCGCTGCCGATCAGAGCCATCAACTCGGCGCGGGCAACCGGCTCGGCGAGTTCGCCGCGGCTCGCGATGGTGACCGTCGAGCTGTTGGTCTGGCGGGATCCGCGGGCCACGACGCAGCGGTGCACGGCGTCGAGCACCACGAGCACGCCGCGCGGGGCGAGGCCGTCGTTCAGGGCGTCGGCGATCTCCTCGGTGAGGCGCTCCTGCAGCTGCGGGCGGGCGGCGAGCGTGTCGACGACAGCGGGCAGCCTGCCGAGACCGACGACGCGATCGCTCGGCAGATAGGCGATGTGCACGACGCCGACGAACGGCAGCAGGTGGTGTTCGCAGACCGAGCGGAAGTCGATGCCGCGCAGCAGCACGACGTCGCTGGTCTGGGGCACGCCGTCGATGTCTTCACCGATCGGAACCGAGTCGAGCAGGTGCTCGAGCGGGTCCTGGCTGAGCCCGCTGAAGAACTCGGCGTACGCATCGGCGACTCTGGCCGGTGTCTTGGCCAGCCCAGGGCGCGCCGGGTCCTCACCGATCGCGAGAATGATCTCGCTCACGGCTGCCTCGATGCGTGCCCGGTCGACTCCGCTCACGGGCGCCGCCTAGGCCGTGGCCGGGCGCGGGTTCGTGGCGCGGGGGTGCTGGTCCGAGGCCTCGACCGCCGCGGCACCCGGAACATCTTCGGAGAGCACGCCGCCATCGGTTGCACCCGGGTTCACCGGGGAGGTGAGCACGGGGTACTCGATCGGCGGAACCGTCGAGAGTGGGCGCTTGTCGCTGGAGAGCCACTGCGGGCGCTCAGGCAGCTTCTTGACGTCCTTGAAGATCTCGGCGATCTGGTTGTGGTCGAGCGTCTCCTTCTCGAGCAGCTCAGCGGCCAGTCGGTCGAGCACGTCGCGGTTGTCGTTGAGCACGGCCCAGGCCTCGTCGTGCGCCTGCTCGATGAGGGCGCGGACCTCCTGGTCGACGCGTTCGGCGATGCGCTCCGAGTAGTCGCGCTGGTGGCCCATGTCGCGACCGAGGAACATCTCACCGCTCGACTGGCCGAGCTTGACGGCGCCAACGTCGGTGCTCATGCCGAACTCGGTCACCATCTTGCGCGCGGTGGCCGTCGCCTTCTCGATGTCGTTCGATGCGCCGGTGGTCGGGTCGTGGAAGACGATCTCCTCCGCGACGCGGCCGCCCATGGCGTAGGTGAGCTGGTCGAGCAACTCGTTGCGCGTGACCGAGTACTTGTCCTCGAGCGGCATCACCATCGTGTAGCCGAGGGCACGGCCGCGGGGCAGGATCGTGATCTTGGTCACCGGGTCCGTGTAGTTCATGGCCGCTGCAGCGAGGGCGTGGCCGCCCTCGTGGTAGGCCGTGATCAGCTTCTCCTTGTCCTTCATCACGCGGGTGCGGCGCTGCGGGCCGGCGACGACGCGGTCGATGGCCTCGTCGAGGGCACGGTTGTCGATGAGCTGGGCGTGTGAGCGCGCCGTGAGCAGTGCGGCCTCGTTGAGCACGTTCGCCAGGTCCGCACCGGTGAAACCGGGCGTCTTGCGGGCGACGACCTCAAGGTCGACACCCTGGGCGAGCGGCTTGCCCCGACCGTGCACCTCGAGGATCTTCTTGCGGCCGAGCATGTCGGGGGCGTCGACGCCGATCTGGCGGTCGAAGCGGCCGGGACGCAGCAGAGCCGGGTCGAGGATGTCCGGACGGTTCGTCGCGGCGATCAGGATGACGTTGGCCTTGGGGTCGAAGCCGTCCATCTCGACGAGCAGCTGGTTGAGCGTCTGCTCGCGCTCGTCGTGGCCGCCGCCCATTCCGGCACCGCGGTGCCGGCCGACGGCGTCGATCTCGTCGACGAAGATGATGGCCGGGGCGTTCTCCTTGGCCTGCTGGAACAGGTCGCGAACGCGGCTGGCGCCGACACCGACGAACATCTCGACGAAGTCCGATCCGGAGATCGAGTAGAACGGAACGCCTGCCTCGCCTGCAACGGCGCGGGCGAGAAGCGTCTTACCGGTTCCGGGAGGGCCGTACAGCAGCACGCCCTTCGGGATGCGGGCACCGACGGCCTGGAAGCGGGCCGGGTCCTTGAGGAAGTCTTTGATCTCTTCGAGTTCTTCGATCGCCTCGTCGGCGCCTGCGACATCCTCGAACGTGACCTTGGGGCTCTCCTTCGAGACGAGCTTGGCCTTCGACTTGCCGAACTGCATGACCTTGTTGCCGCCGCCCTGCATGCTGGAGAGCATCCACCAGAAGAACAGGCCGATCAGCAGCACCGGGAGCAGGATGCCGAGCAGCGAGAGCAGCCAGTTGGGCTGCGGAACCTCGTCGTCGAAGCCGTCGGCCGGGTCGGCGGCCGTCACGGCGTCGACGACCTCGGTGCCGCGCGGCGCAACGTAGTAGAACTGCACCTGCTCGCCCAGCTTGGGGTCAGCCTTGGTCAGCGTGAGGTCGACGCGCTGTTCGCCGTCGACGATCTTCGCGCTGGCGACCTTGCCGTCTTTGAGGAACTGCAAGCCCTCCTGGGTGGAGACCTCGCGGAATCCAGACATAGTGATCAGGCTTGACCCGATCCACACGGCAACAACCGCGAGCACGATGTAGAGCAGCGGACCCCGAAGAAGCTTCTTGACGTTCATGGTGCTGCAAGGCTACCGCGACGGTGCTGCACGATTGCCGCATGTTCGCTGCAGGCTCACCGTGTGGCGTTGGCGCGCCCCTGATTCCTGATTTCGACAGGCTCAATCAACGGGCATCGGCGGCTGAGCGCCGCGGTGGTTGAGCGTGTCGAAAACCGGTGGTTGAGCGTGTCGAAACCCGCTGTTTGAGCTTGTCGAAACCGGTGCTTGAGCGAGTCGAAACCGCACCAGCATCGCTTGCGGTTCCTGGGTCTGCCTTCGACGGGGCTGCCGCCTTTCGCGACGCTTCGCGTCGCGCGCTTTAGCTGTAGATGCGCGGCGCCAGGATGCCGACGCTGCGGAGGTTGCGGTACTTCTCGTCGAAGTCGAGGCCGTAGCCGACGACGAACTTGTTGGGGATGTCGAAGCCGAGGTACTTGACGTCGATGTCGACGCGGGCTGCCTCCGGCTTGCGCAGCAGGGCGCAGATCTCGACGGACTCCGGTCCGCGCGACTTGAGGTTGGAGATCAGCCAGCTGAGCGTCAGGCCGGAGTCGATGATGTCTTCGACGATAAGCACCTTGCGCCCGGTGAGGTCGCTGTCGAGGTCCTTGAGGATGCGCACGACGCCGCTCGACGCGGTGCCTGAACCGTAGGAGGAGACCGCCATCCAGTCCATCGTCACCTGCATGTCCAGCTCGCGGGCCAGGTCGGCCATCACCATGACGGCGCCCTTGAGCACGCCGACCAGGAGCACGTTCTCCCCCGCGTAGTCGGCCTCGATCTGGCGTGCCAGTTCTGCGAGGCGGGTGTGGATCTGCTCTTCCGTCAGCAGAATCTCGTCGAGGTCGCCGGCGAAGTGGTGGGAGTCCATGGACGCATATCCGTTCCGGCATCGGCTGCGCCGATACCCTGCTGCTGAGCTGTCGTGCGGGTGGGGAACGAGGCTACGCGGCCGTGAAGACGAGGAGCCCGGCGTTCCTCTCAACTCTAATGCCTGGGAGGTTGAGCGCTTTCTGACCGTGCCAGTCGGTGACCAGGCGCGCGACCGACAGCGTGTGCACACGATCGAGGCTCACGCCGAACTCGCTCTGGACGACGAAGCGGATGACGCGCTGCCTGAGCGCGGCCGGGTTCGCCGCGAGGGCCGCCACCGATACCGCGATGCCGGCCTCGGCCGGCTCGCAGATCTCCTCGATGAACTCGAGCACCATCTCGTCGAGCGCCGCGGAGTCCTCCCGGAGCTGCTCGGCTGTGCGGGCGAGCGCCTCGGCGACGCCGGGCCCGAGCTCGCGCTCAAGCACGGGGAGCACATTCTGCCGCACCCGCACCCTGGCGTACGCGGGGTCGGTGTTGTGGGGGTCGTGCCAGGGATCGAGCCCGGAATCGGCACAGAACTGCACGGTGTCGGCCCGGCGGATGCCGAGCAGCGGTCGCAGGTAGCGAGCGTTCCGCGCGGCCATGCCGTGCATGCTCGTCGGCCCGGAGCCGCGGGCCAGGCCCAGCAGCACGGTCTCGGCCTGATCGTCGAGGGTGTGCGCCAACAGGATGCCGGCTGCGCCGGTCTCGCCGAGCGCGCGCTCGAAGGCGTCGTAGCGCGCCTCCCGCGCGGCCGCCTCCGGCCCACCCGCACCACCGTTGACCCCGACACTTACCCGCAGGACGAGCACCGGGTCGAGCCCGAGGTCGCGCGCCTGTTCCGCGGCGCGCTCGGCCACGGCATCCGACCCCGCCTGCAGGTCGTGGTCGATGATCACGGCGCCAGCGCGCACACCGGCGCGCGGCGCTTCGAACGCCGTCGCGGCGGCGAGGGCGAGGGAGTCGGCACCGCCGCTCAGCCCGACGAGAACGAGCGGGGACGTGTCTCGATCGAGTGATTCGAGGCTTCCGCGCACCGCGCGACGCACGTCGGCGATGGCCGGAGTCAGGCGGGGGCGGCGTGCAGAATCCATCAAGTAACCTTATTCCGGACTTTCCCCTCTCGGGGTTTGCGCAGCATCCGCTCATTCTTCATGGATACAAGGAGACCCCGCCATGGCCGATTACCTCGCCGTCATTGAGATTCCCAAGGGAAGCCGCAACAAGTACGAAGTCGATCACGAGACCGGTCGTGTGTTCCTCGACCGCGTGCTCTACACGACCTTCGTGTACCCCACCGACTACGGCTACTTCGAGAACACCCTCGGCCTCGACGGCGACCCGGTCGACGTGCTCGTGCTGCTCGACTACCCGCTCTTCCCCGGCGTCGGCGTGAAGGTGCGCCCCGTCGGCGTCTTCAACATGACCGATGACGGCGGCAGCGACGCCAAGGTCATCGCGGTTCCGGCCGGCGACCCCCGCTGGAACCACATCCAGGACGTCACAGACATCCCCGAGTTCCAGCGCAAGGAGATCGAGCACTTCTTCGAGCACTACAAGGACCTCGAGCCCGGCAAGTGGGTCAAGACTGAGGGCTGGGGCGACGCCGCCGAAGCCACCGCGATCATCGAGGCCGGAATCGTCGCCTTCCCCGGTCACTGATCGACCGCACGCAGAAGGGGCACGCCGCGTGGCGTGCCCCTTCTCGCGTTAAGCGCCGGGCTGCGGATGCCGCAGCGCCGGTCGACGGCTAGCCCGGGCGCCCCACGTACGAGGCCACGTCGCCCATGCCCCAGATGAAGTACTCGCGCACCGGTCTGGTCTCGTTCGGTGCCTCCACGATGCGGCCGTTGCCGAGGTAGATCGCGACGTGGTAGTAGTCCCCGCCACCATTGTCGGTCCAGAAGATCAGGTCGCCACGCTGGCGGTCGCTGAACGGCACGAGTCGGTTCTGTGCAGCCATCGTTCGGTACTGGTTGGTGGCCGAGTGCGTGCCGATCCAGACGCCGGCGCTGCCGTAGGCTCCGCGCGTCAGGCCGGAGCAGTCCCACACATCGGGGCCGGCACCGCCGAGCACGTAGCGGTCGCCGAGCTGGGCCAGCGCGAAGGAGATCGCCTGCTCCGCGGCGCTGCTGTTGACCGGCGGCGTCACCGGCGGCGTGACCGGGGGCTTGACGGGAGGGGTCACGGGCGGGTTCACGGGAGGCGTGACCGGCGGCGTGACGGCGGGGTTGCTCGGTTGCGGGGTCGGCGTCGACCCGCCGTTTCCTCCATTGCCGCCGTTGCCTCCAGCCGGCGGCTGCACCACGGGCGGCGGGTTCTTCGCGGCTTCCTCCGCGCGCTCGCCCTCGACGCGTTCGCGCTCGAGCTGGGCGGTGCTGTCGCGCAGCACCGCAAGCTGTGCATACAGCTCATCGGACTTGCGCTGCTCGGCGTCATAAGCGTCGACGGCCACCTGCGCGAGGGCATTCGCGGCGTCGAGCTTGGTCTGGGCCTCTGCGGCCAGGCGTTCGCGCTCCGTGGTCGCCGCACGCGCCTGCTCGGCGAGCGAGGCGACGGTGTTGCTGTCCTGGATCGCCTCGTCGTAGATCTTCTGCGACTGCTCGCTGAGCTTGCTCGCCGCTCCGAGCTGACGCAGCAGGTCGTCGGCGCCGTCGCCCTCCAGGAACAGGTTGATCGACATGTCTTGGCCGCCGGAGCGCGCCAGGTGCGAGGCGAGCAGGCCCGCACGCATCTTCGAGGTCTCCGCCTTCTTGGTGGCGGCGGCCTGCTGATCCTTGAGCTTGGACTCGCGCCCCGTGGCGGCGGCGAGATCCTCCTGATTCGTCCGCCAGGCCTCCGACGCGATCAGCGACTGCTTCATCGCGGCATCTGCCTTCGCACGCAGGCCGTCGAGGAAGCCGGTGATCTTGTCGATCTCGGCCTTCTTCGTCGCCTCGTTCTTCTTCGCGTTCTGGATGTCGTCCCACGAGGGGTAGTCGGGCGCGGCGGCGACGGGGCCGGCAAGGCCAACGGTTGCCGCCATGGCGCCGATTGTGACGGCCGAGAAGACCGTGACCGGCTTGACGCGCGAGAGCGGTCGTGTGCGTGGATCAGCCAAGGGGTACCCCACGATCTGCCATGAATGGAGCGGCGTCGATGCGGCCGCCGTTGATGTACACCTCGAAGTGCAGGTGGCAGCCGGTGGATGCCCCCGTCGTTCCGGAACTCGCGATGTTCTGCCCGACGTCCACCCAATCGCCGACGCCGACGAATCGCCCGCCGTCGCGAATGTGAGCGTAACCGGTGCTCACGCCGTTGCCGTGGTCGATCTGGATCCAGTTGCCGTAGGTGCCGTTCCAGCCCGAGTAGACCACGGTGCCCGATGACGCCGCGTAGATCGGGGAGTAGCAGCCGGTGCCGATGTCGGTGCCACGGTGGAAGCTGCTGCTGCACCCTCCTCCGCCGCAGATAACCGGACGGGGGCCGTAGCTGTCGGTGATCCGACCGGATGCCGGGACCGCCCAGCCGTTGTTGATGTAGCCGCCGCCGAGGCCGGGGCCGGGGCCGCCACCGCTGCTGCCGCCACCGCCGCCCGCAGCCTTGGCGGCTTCCTCGGCCGCTCTGGCAGCGGCCTCGGCCGCGATGCGCTGACGCTCGCCCTCTTGGTAGGCCGCTGTCGTCTTCGCCTGCTCATCGAGCATGAACGCGAGCTGCGCGTCGAGCACGACGCTGCGGTCCCGCGATTCCTGGAGTGCCGCGTCGGCCGCCTGCTGGGCCGCAACGGCCGCCGCGAGGGCGTCCTGCGCCGCGACGCGGAGCTTTTCGCGCTCCGCGGTGGCGATGTCCGCCTGGGCGCCGAGCGCCGCTGCCGTGTTGGTGGAGGCCTGCGCGCTCGTGTAGATGTCGGTGCTGCGCTCCACCATCTTGCTCATGCTGCCGAGGCGGGAAAGCAGGCCGTCGGCCTCGTCGACGGCGGCGTCGGGCTTGCCCTCGAGGAAGAGGTTGACGCTGAGGTCTCCCCCACCGGAGCGGTAGAGCTGCGCGGCCAGCTGGCCGGCCTGCTTGGTTGCGACATCCGCCGTCGCCTTGCTCGCATCGGCCTGTGCCTGCAGCGCCGCGGCGCGCTCTGAGGCCTCGTCGAACTTGTCTTGGGCGATGAGAAGCTCAGCACTGCGCTTGTCGGACTCGGCCTGCGCGGCCTGGGCGGCGACGTCGAGTTCGACGATGAGCGCCCTGATGTTGTCGACGGCGGCCGCAGCCGATGCCGAGTTCGCCTTGGCTGCCTGCACGTCATCCCAGCTGGGGAATCCCGCGGCCGCAGCCGGACCGCCGAATGCGAGGGTCACGGTCAGTGCAGCCACCATACCTGCGCCGATGCTCGAACGGATGCGGTAGCGAGCGACGCTCTGCCACAACGCGGCAAAACCGCGTCCCTGTGTCTGTCTTGTGCGCTTCATATCTCCCCAGTTCGAGGATCCCGAAAACCCTCGACAAGTAACATCCGTCACTTTTGCAACGATGACAACACTGCCAACAGTAACAATTCGGCCACGAGAGCGCTCAGACGCGCTTCCGCCGCCTCCTCGATCGCTTGACGGCAGCGCCAGGCGCAGCCGTCACACGACACCGGCGACACTAACCCGCATGGTCGCCAATTCCCGCGCAATTCCGGGCCGTGGCGCGGATTGCCGCGAACGGGGGACACGCCCGGGCGCAGCCGTTTTGGCAATCGTCGAGAATGTACGTATGCTTATGCCTCGGTTGTCCTGCAGTTCAAGACATCCGGCCCCATCGTTTAGTGGCCTAGGACACCGCCCTTTCACGGCGGCAGCACGGGTTCGAATCCCGTTGGGGTCACAAAATTGAATAGCAACAAAGTATGTACAATTGAAAAGTGCGAAAGCACAAAACGCTTCATTACGAGGCCCTGTAGCGCAGTTGGTTAGCGTGCCGCCCTGTCACGGCGGAGGTCGCGGGTTCAAGTCCCGTCAGGGTCGCTTAGGCGACAAGCCCCTTCGAAAGTTGGGGCTTTCTCCTTCTCGGCAGCATTTTCGAATGCTCCGGGCTCTGTAGCTCAGTTGGTAGAGCGTTCGACTGAAAATCGAAAGGTCACCGGATCGATGCCGGTCGGAGCCACAATCAAAACCCCCGGGAAACCGGGGGTTTTCTTGTTTCGGCGCGCCATTCCATAAGGGCGCCAATGAGGCTGTGCCATCAATGTGCCGTTCCGGGTTCGCATGGTTCGGCTTTGTGCCATTCCGGGTTCTTGCGAGATGTACGACAACCCGCACACCGACGTGGGTGTGGTCGGAGTCGACCGACCTCAGGCCAAGGACGAGCTTGTCGGCGCGGCATGAGGTCACTCCTTCGATGCGTCGCACTCACCGATCTAAGCTCGTGCGGTGGCTTTGGCATCGTGGCCCGCACAATCGGTTCGGTCGGTGGGAAATGCTCGAATGCGGAGGATCCAGCGAAGTACCTCCCAACCAGTTGTTTTCCTGCCTCGTCGAGTTTCAGATGTTCTCGCTGCAGTTCGTCTTGGACTATGTGCAGCTCCGAGTCGAGGGTGAGTCGGACGATGAGCCCTTCCTCAATTGCGACGTCTGGCCGGACGTCACTTTTGACGGAGAGTCTTACTGGGAGCCCGACCTGGGCTATCGGGGATGCGACGGCTAAACACCTTGCGCGGTCATTGAAGCCCCGGAAGGCGCAGGCATCCGCCTTTTGCTGATGTTCGAGCCGGGCTCGCTCCGACTACATCCAACGCTCGAGGTGGTCCACACAGGGGTCGCGATGCTGAGCGGAGTCGCTGATGGTGCATGAATGGTCTGGAGGCTAGGAGGGGACTCGTCCCACGACCTGAAATGATCACGGCAACTCATGGAGGACCGTCAGCGGTCAATCCTCGGGTTGAGCTCCTGAGTACCGCTATCATCGCCCCATGGGCAAGGGTGGCAGACTCCGCAAGCAACGTGCAGCAGGTGCCGCTACTGACGCACACGCGAGCCTCTTGGCTGCCGTGGAGCTGATCGGGTACTCCTACGGCGCCTACGCCGACTGCGCTGCCGCGAGCGCGATGCTCGTGCTCACAGGCCGACATCTGAGCTATGAGCTGACGCCTCGGCCAGTATCGCTCTTGGCGCGCCAGCGGTCCACGGACGACCTGGCTTTCATGGGGCCGCGGGCCACTGCTCTCGTACCCGAGCACGACCACGACCGCGTCGAGAACTTTCGTCCCGGTGACCCTGACGAGGACACGGGGCACATGGTTGTCACATCTGAAAACCCATTGCTGATGCTCGACGCAAATCTAGGCCAACTGCGCGGTTACGGCATGCAAGCGCCAGATGCCCTAGTCATTCGCATCGGCGACACCACGCCCGAGAACGGGCGGTGGGTCGCGAATGCGCCGGATCTGGAACTCGTCTACCTGCCCGACAACAACGATGCTCTCTGGGACCGCTACCAGGAGGGGCTGCACGCAATGGCCGACGACGCCGCCAAGCTCGCCGCCCTGATACAAGCGGGCCGATCAACGGCCAGCATCAGAGCGATGCTCCGGCCGCGCAGCTAGTCTTCGTCAGCGAGAACGCACATCACGGTGTCCGCGGCCACGCCTAGATTCGAGGGGTGGTGAAAAACGCGCGAGAGACGTTCAATTGGTGGTTGGTGCTGGGCGCTATCGGGGCCGGTGTCGCATTCATCGCTCTTGGCATCGTTGCGGATCTCGCTTGGAAGTGGCCTGCGATTATCACAGGGACGCTCACGAGTATTGGGTCGACCTTCCTATTGGCGTTCATCATCTTCGTGATGGAGCGGCGATTCACCCGCTCGATCACCCGCAAGGTCGAGGAGAGCACGCGGTCGATCATCGAGGCTGAAACCACCCGACTCTCGAACCGACTGGAGGACCTCGAAGGTGAACTCGCGGGCCGCAAGGCGAAAGCACGCAGCGAGGCGAACCAGATGCTCGACGAGCTGACCGAGAACCTGACACAGGAGGCTCTCGCCTCCACACTTGACACAGCAATCAGAGCCGATGCCGTGGGGCGCTCGGTGGCCGTGCCTGGGAGCCGCACCAACCGCCACACGCTACTTAGGTTCGACTGGGGCACCCACCGCGTGACACGAGGTGACGGAGTGGTCATCGATGATGGGGCGGTGCCTCGGCTGACCGTCACCGCCATCCTGGACAAGGTTCAAGGGGAACTTGGTCTTCCCTGGTACGACGTTCGGTGGGAGCCGGGGCAGTCGGCGGTGGAACTCGTGGAGTCCCTGCAGGCGAGGATGCGCGGCCGGCAACGTTTCGCGGAAGCCAAAGCGCTCGACTTTGCGTTTGCCGTCAGAGAACTGGAACGAGCCCTGCGAATCGCATCGCACGATGTGCACGCCGATCCGGGACATGAGACTGTGCGCGGGCAGCTGCGAGAGCTCCTCCCAGGCGACTGGGTAGTTACGAGCCTCGGAGTAGAGAACCTCGCTACGGGTTACACCGCCACCGCCGAGCAACTCGGCTTCCGGATCACGGGGAACAACCTCTTCGGGCCGAAGTTCAGCTTTAGTTCGGGAACCATTTCCATGGCACCGGACGGTGTCGACGTCGACGACTGGGAATTCGTGTTTCGACGCGCAGTCGAACAGCTCGTCGATAGATCATCAATCCCCTGGAATTTCTAACCTTCCCGCGCTAAGCGCTCCGTTTCCCTAATGGGGGCGGTACAGGGCGGCGAGGTGCTCGAGGTGCTCGCGCGACTTCAGCACCGCGGCTAGCTGGTCCTCTGGCTGAGCTGCTCCCAAATACGCTCGGACCGGCTCAAGGGGTGCAGACTCTTCAGCGGTCTCTTCTGATGGTCGTGGCGAGGTAGTAACGGCGCTTGCTGCCGCTGCGAAAACGCTTGGGGCGCATGCAATGCCAGCGCCCATACAACGTTGCGCGGACCTCCTCATCCGGCTCGCCCATTTCACTCAGCACGATCGCGATGGCCGAGAGTACATCCGCCGCGACAACGAACTCTTCAGGACTGCGGTCGTCGTTCGACACGGAGACGAGCGCACGCTGGCCCGATTGTGTTGGTCAGTCCCAGCCACCGATCGCTCATCGAAACGAATTCTGGGCCAGTATGACTTCATGAAGCGTTCGACTCTGAGGGCGTGCGAGCTTCTGACCGTGCGCGGGCTGGGCTGAGCGTGGCGACGCCAGCGGTCGGCTCGTGGCTTCCCGAGCACCAGGAGCACGCCTTCTTCACCTCCGCCCACATCGACGGCATTATCAGCAACCTCTCTGCCACATTGGAGCGCTATCAGCGCGACGAGCCGGTGCAGCTCACTCGCCGCTTCACTGAAAGCGAGGAACAGGTGGTGCTCGCAGGAATCCGACCGCTGCCGCAAGCTGCGGCCCGCCTCTTCGCCGACGCTCTGAATCAGGCGCGCAACTCGATCGAGCACGCACTGTTCGCCGAAGTGCAGCATAGGGTCAACCGCCCGCTCACCCTAGATGAGTCGCGAGCGCTCGAGATCCCCGCATTCGACAAGCCCGAGAGGTTTGCGCAATGGGCGAGGAACAAACACCGCCTTTCGTTAGAGATGTTTGCGCCCGGCGATGACGTCTACGAGCGCGTTCTGCGCCTTCAGCCTTTCCAACGCCAAGACCCCCACCACCACCCGCTTCGTCTCCTCACTGAGCACACGAACTTCGCGAAGCATCGAGAGCCAACCGTTGCTTTGACGCGGGTTGCGCGATTCGATCTTGACTCGAAGATTTCAAGCAGGGCTCTGGGCGAACGCGATGTCGTAGAGGTCGGCGAGGTATTAGCCGCCGTGCCCATTGGTACGCGCGAACTGTTGTCGGTGTGGCCCGAGGTAGCGGTGCAGCGCCCACACACCGGAGCGTGGCAAACGCTGATGCGAGAAGCAGGGGAGATCGCCGACTGGGTGCGGCGGCAAGCGCTGCCCATCCTCATCGCGGGCGAGACCGACCTCCCGCCCATCCCGCCAGCGCTCGACATCAGCGTCGTGTATGACAGCACAGACGCAGCATGGCGTTCAGCCCGTGAGACGTCGGCGGCCAAGCGCATGCAGCACCGCATCGGTGGCCAGCAACTCCGGGTCGATATCCTGGAGATGATGGTTGGCCAGTTCGGGATGGAATCACGGCCGACGTTCACCACATGGCTGGATGGGATGGACGACGAGACTGTGATGGAGAAGTTTTGGGACGTTCTCCAGTTGGCCGCCCGAGGCGACCTTACTTCATACCTCCGCGCAGCCGAGAAGTGGGCAGGGGAGGCCGGCGTTAGGCCGCCCGGTACGGTCTGACTCCGCACCCGCAGATCGTTCGGCCATCGACTGCCGCAGGCGGATCATCCCAGTGCCGAGTTGCTCGCATGCATCGAAGCTCTGCCACACGAGCGGCAATTTTGAGTGCACCTATGTGCCCGGGTATGAATGAACTTGAAGCGGTCATTCGACGGATTGTGCGTGAAGAAGTTGAGCTCACCTGCCTTCAGCCGCCTTGGTTGTAGCCGAGCTCACGGCTGCACGCTGGCTCGACCCATGGATCCGCGCATTGTTCTCCTCCGACCCACGCCAGGGGATGCGGACCACGCCGTGGTCCACAGGATCAAAAAGTCGCAGAAAGCCGGGGGTTTCCACCCCATTTCGCCCGCTTGTGTAACAATCCGGCATCCGCCCGAAAAAAAGTTCACCAATATCACGGGTTCATGGGCTAGTGTTGACGCTCAAGTTGTTGTGTTGCGCATTGTATTTCAAGCAACCACGAACCGACCGGTTCATGGGCGCTTTTCTGAGGGCGAATCAAGACACGCGACGCTCGGATTCGAAGGTCGGATCCGATCGATTACCTCATGAATGAGAGACAAAATGGCAACCGGCACCGTGAAGTGGTTCAACGCTGAAAAGGGCTTCGGCTTCATCACCCCCGACGACGGAAGCGCCGACGTGTTCGCGCACTTCTCCGCAATCGCGAGCGATGGCTACCGCAGCCTCGACGAGAACCAGAAGGTCGAGTTCGAGACCGCCCGTGGCCCCAAGGGCCTGCAGGCTGAGAACATCCGCCCGCTCTAGTCTGAGTACCGCGCCGCCACCTGTTGGCGCGCGCTGAACCCTATGGGTTACTGAACGGCCCCGCTTCGGCGGGGCCGTTTTTTGCGCCTGGACGCGGCGGGCGCGATCACGCACCTCGGCTCCGCCTCACGCTCCGCTGCACAACCCCTTTGCATCGAATGTGAGCAATCTGCGTGCCGGCTCCGAGCCGCGCACATCCCCGTCATTCCGGTCCTTTACAGCATTCGCGTCCACTTTTCCGACGGAACGCACCCCCCATTCTGGGGTATCGCCACCCCCCAATCGAGGCGTAAGGTCATCCACGAGAAGAGCTGAGCAGCCATCAACTTTGATGGCCGGGTTGTCCTAGCAGCCCACGCGCAGTCGATCTTGCATCAACCCGACGCAGTACCTGTAAACCCGAAATGCAGGGATTTTCGTGATCGCACTGATAATTCGTCGACCGCTTCGACGACCCACAACACAAGACAGCACCGGCCTGAACCCGCAGTCGCCGCTGTTCGCCCACCGGCCCTACCCGCGCCGAATCGCGGCAAGGCCATGAGCGAGCCACGCCCCCGGGCGCGCAGAGACACCGCATCAGGACGCCGTCGCCTTGAGCTCGTCGGGATGCCCGCCGCGCTCCCCACCACGCCAGCGGTCGACTTCCCGGCCTCCGGGCTTCGCTGGGCTCGGCTCTACCGCGACCGGCTCCGGCTCACGGATGTCGGCATCATCCTCGCCATCGTCAGCGTGGTCGGACTCATCGGCTTCGCGTCGAGCACCTCGCTCAAGCACCCGCAGTCGCTGGCCGCCGAGTACGCACTCGTTGCCGGCCTCGTCGTGTTCGCCTGGCTGCTGACGCTCGCCGCCTTCCACACCCGCGACCCCCACATCGTCGGTGTCGGCGTGACCGAGTACAAGCGGGTCGTGAACGCCAGCGCCCTGGCCTTCGGGCTCCTCGCCATCACCTTCCTCGTGCTGCAGGTCGATGTCGCCCGCGGCTACTTCATCGCTGCACTGCCGATCGGTGTTCTGGGCCTGCTGCTCGACCGCTGGCTGTGGCGCAAGTGGCTGCTGCACCAGCGCCTGTTCGGCCACTACCTCGCCAGGGCCATCGTCGTCGGCAAGAGGGAAGACGTCGCCTACGTCATCTCGCAGATCGAGTCGAAGTCCGGCGCGGCCTACCACGTGGTCGGCGTCTCGCTCGAGGACGACGACGGGCAAGGCCTCACGGTCGGGGCGCAGCACGTTCCCGTCGTCTCTGACCTCGAGGGGATTGCCGAGGCGGCCGAGTCCGTCTCCGCCGACACTGTTATCGTCGCCGGCCAGCCCGACGGCGGCAGCCAGTTCATCCGCACCCTCGGTTGGGACCTCGAGGGGACGGCGGCCGAGCTCGTGCTCTCCTCCCGGCTCACGGATGTCGCCGGCCCCCGCATCCACTTCCGTCCGGTTGATGGATTACCGCTAATCCACGTCGAGATCCCGAGCTTCGAGGGCGGCAAGCACATCCTCAAGCGCACGCTTGACGTGACTCTGGCCGCGGTGGCACTGATCGTGCTGTTCCCGTTGATGCTCGTGATCGGCATCGTGATCAAGCTGGACAGCCGCGGCCCGATCCTGTTCAGGCAGGAGCGCTGCGGCCGCAACGGGCGCACCTTCCAGATGCTCAAGTTCCGCTCGATGGTGCAGACGGCCGAGGACGATCTGGCCGGCCTGCTCGACAAGAACGAGGGCTCCGGCGTCTTGTTCAAGATGCGCAACGACCCCCGGGTCACCCGGGTCGGGCGCGGTCTCCGCAAGTACTCGCTCGACGAACTCCCCCAGATCTGGAATGCGCTGGTCGGGGACATGAGCATCGTCGGGCCCCGACCTCCGCTCAGCAGCGAGGTGCAGTGCTACGAGGGAAGCGTTCACCGCCGGCTGTTCATCAAGCCGGGAATCACGGGCCTGTGGCAGATCAGCGGTCGCTCCGATCTCAGCTGGGAGGAGAGCGTCCGGCTCGACCTTTACTACGTCGAGAACTGGTCGCTGACCGGCGACCTCATGATCATCTGGCGCACATTCAAAACGATCATCACACCGAAGGGGGCGTACTGATGGACATTCCGGAAGCCGGTGGCAGAATCCGGCACCGCGTCGGCTACGCGGGAGGGGCATTCGATCTCTTCCACGTTGGCCACTTGAACATCCTTCGGCACGCGAGGAGTCAGTGTGACTACCTGATCGCCGGTGTGGTCTCCGACGAGGTGTTGCTGCGCACGAAGGGCGCGGCAGCGGTCGTGCCGCTCGTGGAGCGACTCGAAATCGTTCGCCACATCTCCTTCGTCGACGAGGCCGTGGCCGAGACGGCGCTGGACAAGCTCGAGACCTGGCAGAAGGTCGGCTTCGACATCTACTTCAAGGGCGACGACTGGAAAGGCACGGAGCGCGGTTACTCGCTTGAGCTCGCCTTCGCCGACGTCGGCGTCGAGGTCGTCTACTTCCCGTACACGATGACCACGTCCAGCACCCGTCTGCGGCGAGCGCTGGACATGCTGAACACGGGGCAATCCGCGCCGCTCGAACGCGCGGACACCGCGGGGGTGAGCTCATGACCCGCCGCGCACTGATCACCGGCATCACGGGCCAAGACGGCTCCTACCTGGCCGAGCTTCTGCTCGACAAGGGCTACGAGGTGCACGGGATCAAGCGCCGTTCGTCGCAGTTCAACACTCAGCGAATCGACCACATCTACCAGGACCCGCACGAGCAGCACCGACGCCTGCACCTGCACTACGGCGACCTCACCGACGGCTCGAGCCTCACCAGAATCATCCAGGAGGCGCAGCCCGACGAGATCTACAACCTGGGCGCGCAGTCCCACGTCGCGGTGAGCTTCGAGACGCCGGAGTACACCGCCGACGTCGATGCCCTCGGAACGCTCCGCATCCTGGAAGCGATCCGGCTGCTCGGCATGACGGAGCGCGTGCGGTTCTACCAGGCCTCGACGTCGGAACTGTTCGGCCAGGTCCAGGAGATCCCGCAACGGGAGACGACACCGTTCTACCCCCGCTCCCCCTACGCCGTCGCCAAGCTCTTCGCCTACTGGATCACCGTGAACTACCGCGAGTCGTACGGCATGTACGCCTGCAACGGAGTCCTCTTCAATCACGAGTCACCACGGCGCGGCGAGACCTTCGTCACCCGGAAGGTCACTAGGGCGATCGCGAACATCGCGCAGGGACTTGAGCCCTGCCTGTACATCGGCAACATCGACTCGCTGCGCGACTGGGGTCACGCCCGCGACTACGTGCGCCTGCAGTGGATGATGCTCCAGGGCGATGCCCCGAAGGACTACGTCATCTCCACGGGCGAACAGCACTCGGTGCGCGAGTTCATCCGCTGGGCGGCAGAGGATGCCGGCATCGGCCTGCATTTCGCGGGAAGCGGCGTCGATGAGGTGGGCATCGTCGACACGGTCGACCCCGAGATCGCCCCCGGTGTGGCTCCAGGGGACGTCATCGTGCGGATCGACCCGCGCTACTTCCGTCCTGCCGAGGTCGAGACCCTGCTCGGTGATTCCTCGTCCGCCAGGGCGGAGCTCGGCTGGATTCCATCGATGGGAGCGCGCGAGCTCTGCGCAGAGATGGTCGCGGCGGACCTAGAGACGGCGAAGCAGACGGCATTGCTCAAGGCCTTCGGCTACCCGGCCCTTGTGACGGTGGAATCATGATGCGCGCCGACCGGAGCGAACGCGTCTTCGTCGCCGGGCACCGCGGCATGGTCGGCTCCGCAATTGTGCGCCGGCTGACCGCCCTCGGCTACACCGACATCGTCACCGCAGACCGCTCCGAGCTCGATCTGCTCGACCAGCGGGCCGTCGGGGCCTTTTTCCAGAGCACAAGCTTCGACCAGGTGTACCTGGCCGCTGCCCGCGTCGGCGGGATCGAGGCCAACCGCAGCTTCCCAGCCGACTTCATCTACCAGAACCTGATGATCGAGGCCAACGTCATCAAGTCCGCCCATGACAGCGGTGTCGACCGACTGCTCTTCCTGGGATCGTCGTGCATCTATCCCAGGGATGCCGCGCAGCCGATGCGCGAGGAGTACCTGCTCGGGGGCGTTTTGGAGCCGACGAACGAGCCATACGCCATCGCGAAGATCGCCGGCATCAAGCTCTGCGAGAGCTTCAACCGCCAGTACGGTCGTGACTACCGCAGTGCGATGCCGACGAATCTTTACGGGCCAGGCGACAACTTCGATCTCCGAATGAGCCACGTGATCCCGGCGCTCATCCGTAAGTTCCACGATGCCGTCACCTCCGGCGCCGCCGAGGTCGCGGTGTGGGGAAGTGGGCGTCCGCGTCGAGAATTCCTGCACGTCGATGACCTCGCCGCGGCCAGCGTGCATCTGCTGGAGCTCAGCCGGGAAAGCTACTGGTCGGAGGCCGACGAGCGCGTCTCGCACATCAACATCGGCACGGGAGTCGACTGCACCATCCGCGAGCTCGCCGAGTCCATCGCCGAGCTCAGCGGCTTCGACGGCCAGCTCACGTTCGACGCGAGCATGCCGGATGGGACACCACGGAAGCTCGTCGACGTCTCACGGCTCGCCGCCCTCGGTTGGCAGTCGTCGATCTCCCTCGACGACGGCCTCCGCACTACGTACGAGTGGTTCCTCGAGCATCAGCTCGGCTTCCGCGGACAGCGCCCGGACGCCGGGCACAGCGACACCGGCGTGCTTCACCACAGCAGAGAGGCGGCGGCACGATGAGTCACGACGATTCAGACTCCTGGGGCACGGGCCCCGACGATTGGGAGCCGCCCGGTCTCGGCGACAGCCGGAATCCCGAGCCCTCTGGGCGCCATGGGCGCTCCGGCATGGTTGTGCTCGCGGCGACAGCGCTGGCGGTCGTCATCGCGACGACGCTGGGACTTGGCGCCGCGTTCGGCTGGTTCGGCACATCAGCGGCATCCTCCCCGACGAATGTCGCGGAGACCGCGGCACCGCCAGTCGACGCCGGCGATGAGGAGCTCGACCCGACCGCGCCGGTGACTCCGCTGGCCGTTCCACCCACCGAGCCGCAACCGCTTGGTGACGAGGCCGAATCGGCGGAGGCCGCCGATGTGGCGATCACCGCGGTCGTCAAGGCAACCGGCGAGATCGCCCAACGGGCAGACGGCGACACCGACGGCATCGAACTGATCGCCACCGGCTTCGTCCAGGGCGAGCTTCAGGCCCTGGCCGAAGAACGCGAGCAACTCGGCTACAAGCAGGTCGGCAAAGCCACGATCACGAGCGTCACGACGCGATCGATCGACCTGACCGCAACCCCACCCACCGTCATCCTCGACGTGTGCATCGATGCATCAGCCATCGACGTCGTCGACGAGAACGGCAACTCACTCAAGGACCGCATGTACAACCCCGGCGGCCCTGTCCTGCACACCTACGGAGCCCAGTACATCGACGGGTTCTGGAAGATCGCGACACACGAAATCCCCGACAGCGCACCCTGCGCGTGACAGAAGGACACTCCCATGAACGTCACTCAACACACCGCACGCCGTGACCGGCGTTCGTGGCTCCGGCCAATGCTCGTCTGGGCTGCCGCGATCGCGATAACCGTCCCGCTCCTCAGCGTCGTCACCCCTGCCGAAACGGCAACGGCGGCGACGGCGTTGCCCGACGGGCTCACATCGCCGACCGCTGCCGGGTCGTGTTGGGAGGCCAAGCAGAATTATCCGGCTTCGGCCGATGGCGTCTACTGGGTGGTCACACCGACGCTGAAGGCACCGACTCAGGTCTACTGCGACATGACGACGGACGGCGGCGGTTGGGCCCTCGTCGGGCGCGGCCGCGAGGGTTGGAAGAACAATTACAACGGCTTGCGCGCCGCCAATGTGGCGACAACGCCGAGCGGAACCGGAGCGTTCCAGACCGCGCAGCTCGCGGCCCTGACGGTCGACGGCCTCCTGAACGGCACTGCCGTCAAGGATCTCGCCGATGGCATCCGGCTGAAGAGGGCGACCAACACGACGGGCACGACCTTCCAAGAGGTGCGCTTCAAGATGACCAAGCGTGACCGTTGGGTGTGGACCTTCCGTGGTGAGCACCCTGTCGGCACCTACACCTTCACCGGCAGTCCGGCCGCAGCGGTCGGATCCGGGTCCGGTGGGCAGACGGCCAGCTTCGGCAACAACACCGCGTACAGGAGGGTCGACCAGTCGATCTCCTCGGCGCAGGGTTGGGTCGGCGGCTTCTCCTTCGGCAGCGGTGTGACCGGAACGAACAGCGCCACCTCCTATCTCTGGTCGAACACGAACGGTCTGGGCGGCGCACGGCCGTTCACCCAGGTGTTCATTCGGCCGAAGCTGAAGATCGCCGACATGAACTTCGGCACGATCCCGGATGCCGGCGCACCGGCGCAGACGCTGCGCGCGATGCCGGAGAGCGACGCCATCACGACGCGGTGGGGTGTCACCGGGCAGGCGAACGGCATCGACGGAGAGCTGAACACCGAGGTGGCCGCATTCGGCCAGGTCGGCAACACCGTGTACGTGGGAGGCAACTTCCAGTACGTGCAACGGACGCTCAATGCGACGGGCACCAACAAGATCGAACAGAAGTTCCTGGCCGCATTCGACGTCAACACCGGTGAGTTCATCCCGAGCTTCAAGCCCAACTTGAACGGTCAGGTGAAGGCGATCATCGGGCTCCCTGACGGCCGGCTGGCCATCGGCGGTGACTTCAGCCAGGTCGACGGTTCCACCCAGCAGAGCGTTGTGGTGCTGAACGCCCAGACGGGAGCCAAGGCATCCGGTTGGCAGGTCCAGGCGGAAAACCGCAATGTGGGCGGTACCAGCCAGGTCAGAGGATTCTCCATCGAGAACGGGTGGCTCTACCTCTCTGGTAACTTCACCCACCTCGTTCCGGCCAGCGGCCCCACCGCGAGCACGTGGAACGGCGGCAGAATCAACGTCACGACGGGCGCGCCGGACACGAACTGGAACCCGAACCTCAACGGCACGAGCGTCGGCGTCGACGCCTCGAAGACCGGCGATCGTGCCTACTTCTCTGGGTACTTCCAGCAGACCGGCGCGAACGTGGCGCGGAACGCCGTTGCCCTCCAGTCGACCGCGGGGGCCGACCAGGTGCAGCCTGTGTTCACCCCGCATTTCAGCGGCGGCGCAGCACACGGCACCTGGCAGCTCGGCATCGCCGAGGCGGGGAGTAACGTCTGGCTCGGTGGGTCCGAGCACAGCCTGATCCAGTACGACCGCACCAGTTTCGCGTCCAAGGCGGGAAACATCACGAAGAACGGCGGAGACTTCCAGGCGGTTGTCGTCAACCCCAACACCAACATCGTGTTCGGTGGCTGCCACTGCGGTGACTTCGCTTACTCGAGCGCATACAACTGGCCAGATGTCGGCACCAACTGGACACAGGGCGACAGCATCAACCTGTTCGGCGCGTGGGATGCAACGACCGGAGCCTATCTGCCGGACTTCAACCCGATCGTGCAGGCTCGTCGCGGATTCGGCGCCTGGGCGTTCTTCACCGACTCGGCTGGCAACTTCTGGTCGGGCGGCGACTTCGCCTACTCCACGCGTGCCGGGGAAGTGAACCAGTGGTCGGGCGGTTTCGCTCGGTTCGCGGCGCGTGACATCGTCGCCCCGAGCACGCCGAGCGGCCTGGGCGGCACCCCGATCGGTGCAGGCACGACACACCTCAGCTGGAATGGCTCCACGGACAACCGCAGCGCGGTCAGCTATGAGGTCATCCGAGACAACAAGGTGGTCGTGTCGACGACGTCCACGAGCTTCGATGTTCCGACGGAAGCCACACCGGTGCGCTACTTCGTTCGGGCCGTCGACGCGACGGGCAACCGCTCGGCGACAACGGCCGTCTACCTGGTGGCACCGCCGAGTGCATCCGATTTGACCTTCATCACCTCCGGTGCGAACTGGAAGTGGCGCTTCGACTCGGCTGCTCTGCCCGCAGATTGGAACACGGTCGCGTTCAACGACTCGGCATGGGCCAGCGGCAACTCGGTCCTCGGCCTGGGGACAACGGGACTTGGAACCGACATCGGGGTGGGCGCACCGAGCCCGCGTCCGCTGAGCGCCCAGTTCCGACGCACGTTCACCGTCTCGAACCCGCTGACCGTCGTGGACGGGCAGATCAGCGTGATCGCGGATGACGGTGTTGTGGTCTACGTCAACGGAACCGAGGTCGGGCGGACGAACCTCCCGGCGGGAACCCTCACCCAGAACAGCTACGCGTCGGCCGCTCCGCGGTCCGGCCCCGCTGCCGGGGCACGGGTCGTGTACAACGTTCCGAGTTCGTTGTTGGTTGCTGGCACGAACGTCGTGGCCGCCTCCATGCACGCGAACTTCCGCACGACGCCCGACCTGAGCTTCGATCTGCGATTCACGGCGAAGGTCGGCCAGCCGCCCGTTGCTCCGGCCGCCCCCGTGGTGACCGGGAGCGCGAGCGACTCGACCACCGCGCAGCTCTCGTGGACTCAGCCGGCCGGATCCGCGGTCACCGAGTACCGGGTGTCGCGCGACGGCAACCAGGTCGGCGTCGTCCCGGCACCGGGACTCACGTTCACAGACACCGGGCTCACGCCGGAGACGAGCTATGCGTACTCGGTCGTCGCGGTCAACGCCTTCGGGCAGATCTCGACGCCAGGCACCGCGAACGTGACGACCCCGGCCGGGCCCGTTGACCCGAACGTGGCGTTCATCGCGAACGGTTCGACGTGGAGGTGGCAGTACACCTCGGCGGCCCTGCCGGCCGACTGGAACACCACGGCGTTCGACGACTCGGCATGGGCGTCCGGTGCCGCCGTGCTCGGCTTCAACGCGCCGGGGCAGCAGACCAATATCTCGGTCGGCGCCCCGACGCCGCGGCCGCTGAGCGCGCAGTTCCGCTCATCGTTCACCGTGGCCGACCCCGGAACAATCCTGACCGCGCAGCTCAGCGTGATCGCCGATGACGGTGTCGTCGTGTACCTCAACGGGACGGAGATCGCCAGGGCCAACCTGCCGGCGGGGACGCTCACCCAGAACAGCTACGCGACGACCGCTCCGACGGCCGCGGCGGCCGCCGCCAACAGGATCGTTGTCGACGTGCCGGTGAATCTGCTGGTCGCTGGCACGAACACCATTGCCGCTTCGACGCACCTCAACTACCGGAGCTCGCCGACCGCGAGTTTCGACCTCTCGTTGAACGGCACGCGGTGACATGTCGGGCACGGGGGCTGATGCGGAGGCGGTAGGTACACCAGCGATAGACGGAGGAAAAGTGGTCCAGAGCAGCTATCGGGCCGCGGTGGCGCGCCTGGCATCGGCGCAGAAGTCCGGCGCCGGCCAGCCCGCCTACCTCCGCTGGGTCAACCGCCCCCTTGGCCGCCGCGCGGCGGCTGCCGCCTCCGTGCTCGGCCTCTCCCCCAACGCCGTCACGTTGCTGAGCGCGCTCTGCTCGTTGGCGGCCCTGCTCCTGATTGCGCTGCTGCCGCCCACGATCGCGGTGGCTCTCGGCGCGACCGCACTCCTCCTCGCCGGCTACGCCCTTGACTCGGCCGACGGCCAGCTCGCCCGGCTGACCGGCTCAGGCAGCCTGGCTGGCGAGTGGCTCGACCACGTCGTCGATGCGGCGCGGCTCCCGCTGTTTCATCTTGCGATCGCCGTGCACTTCTTCCGCTGGAGCGATTCGTTCTGGTTGGTCGGGGCAGCGCTGGGCTACATGCTGCTCAGCTCTGTGTGGTTCTTCGCACAGACGCTGGCCGAGAAACTCGGTCAGGCGGGTTCCGCCGAGTCGGACGCGCCCGTCTGGATGTCCTTCGTCAAGACGCCCTACGACGTCGGGACGGTGTATCTGACGGTGCTGGCGCTGCCGTTCCCGGCCCTGTTCGCGACGCTGTATCTTCTCCTCTTCGCGTTCACGCTCGCCGTGGCCGCCCTCTCCTTCCGCCGCAAGTACCGCATGCTGGCGGCGCAGAGTCGGCCGGCCACGGCATCCGCGGGAGGCTGAACACGATGAGCATCGGACTGCAGCGCAAGGCTCAGCATCACTCGCACGCGGCGACGATCGACCCCGCTCAGCGCGAGCTGCCCGGCTGGCCGGTGCTCGTGCTGCTCTGGGGCATGCCGGCCTGGTGGGCCCTCGGAATGCTGCCGTTCATCGCCATCATCGTCGCTGTTCCGATGATCGCGTTCCTCTCGCAACGCTCGCGGGTGAAGCTCGTACCCGGCATGCTGCCATTCGTCGCCTTCGTCGTCTGGATGCTCCCCTGCGCGCTCATGCTCGACTCGTTCGGCCGCATGGTCGGATTCTCGATGCGGTTCACGCAGTTCGCCGCGGTCGCCGTCGCGCTCGTCTACGTTGTCAACGCCAGACACGCGCTCACGGTACGCCGCGTGATGTCGGGCCTGACCTTCACCTGGGTGTTCGTCATCGCCGGCGGCTACCTCGGAATGCTCTGGCCCGAAACGACGCTGACGATGACCATCGGCCAGCTGCTGCCTGCACCGATTCTCGAGAACGAGTACGTGCGCGACCTCGTATTCCCGTCATTCGCGGAGGTGCAGACGCCGTGGGGAGCTGAGCAACCGTTCGAGCGCCCGTCCGCGCCCTTTCCGTACACGAACGGCTGGGGCGCCGCGATCGCGATCCTGACTCCGATCGCCGTCGCGACGGCACTCGAACGCAGGACGGCCGCTGCCACGGTCTGGTTGATGCTCGGAATCGCGGCAGCGATCCCGCCGGCCATCGCGACGACGAATCGGGGTCTCTTCGTCGGGCTCATCGCGGCCGTCTGCTACGTTCTCCTCCGTCTTATCGGCCGCGGCAAGTGGGTGCCGTTCCTCTGGGTCGGCTCCCTCGGCACCATCCTCGTCGCGCTGCTCACCCTGACAGGGGCCCTCAACGGAATCGCCGAAAGACAGGATGCCGCCGACACCTCCGAAGGGCGCGGATCGTTGTACGAGGAGACCTTCGTGCGAGCCCTCGCGTCACCGATCTTCGGCTACGGCTCGCCACGGCCGTCCTTCACCAGCGAGATCACGGTCGGAACACAGGGCATGATCTGGGACGCGATGTTCTGCTTCGGCTTCGTCGGCCTCGCCCTCTTCGCCTTCTTCATGTTGGGCGGCCTCGCCCGCACGTGGTCGGCTCCGAACGTCTCGGCACTCTGGCTGCACTCCTCGATCGTGTCGGCATGCGCGCTCAGCATCTTCTACGGTCTCGACCGGCACATCCTCACGATCTGCCTCGTCCTCGGCGTCATGCTGAGAGAGCGTTACGCTCCGTCGTCTCGGTACTGGAACGCGAATCCGCGCACGGAGGTCAGCACACATGCGGCCTGAACGACTGGCCAGGAGCGGCTCGTACAGTCTGATCGGCTCGAGTTTCGCAGCTCTGGCCGCGCTCGTTCTTGCCGTCCTGGTAGGAAATGGTCTCGGGGCACACGGAACGGGCGTGTTCTTCCAGGCGATCGGCTTCTTCACCATCGTCAGCCAGATTCTCCGACTCGGCACGAACAGCAGCATCGTGCGCACCATCTCCGAACAGCACGCATTCGCGCGCACCGGGGAGAGTTGGCGTACCGTCGTCATCGCCGTCGTCCCCGTCGCCGCCCTCTCCGTGTTCGTCGCCATCGGCATCTACCTCACTGCGGGGCCGTTGGCGGCGTGGCTGAGTGGCGCGGGAGAGACAAGTGAGCTCGAGCGGCTGCTCCTGGACATCGCACCCTACGTCGTGCCGTCCGCGCTCCTCGCCGTGCTTCTCACGGCGACCCGCATGATGCGCGGCATCGTGGCATTCACGCTGTTGCAGAACATCCTGCTCCCCCTCAGCCGCGTGCTGCTCGTCGCCATGGCCATCATGCTGGCCGCCGACGCGCTGGGCGCCGTGCGCGCATGGATGGCGGTGCTGCCGCTCTGGCTGATCGTCACGATTGCGGTGTTGGCCCGCCCTTTCATCACGGACTGGCGTGCGCGCAAGGCCGCGTCAGAGCCCGCCGGCGTTGCAGCACGTCGGTTCTGGGCGTTCAGCGGGACGCGTGCCGTCGGCGGCGCACTCGAGACGACGCTGGAGTGGTCGGATGTGCTGATCGTGGCCGCACTCGCTTCGCCGTCGGCCGCCGGCGTCTACGCGATCGCGACGCGCGCCGTGCGCGCCGGCCAGGTCGTCGATCAGGCGATGCGGTTGGCAGTGAGCCCGGCGATCTCCCGCCTGCTCGCGCGCGGGGACCTCCTCGGTGCGCGCACCCTGCACACCAAGGTCGCGCGCGCGATGATCCTCACGAGTTGGCCGTTCTACCTGACGCTCGCGACGATGGGTCCAGCCGTGCTGGCGATCTTCGGCCCGGAGTTCGTGGCCGGATCCATCGTTCTCACCATCCTCGCCGGCGCGATGATGATCGCCACGAGCGCCGGGATGCTGCAGAGCGTGCTGCTGCAGGGTGGCAAGAGCAGCTGGCAGATGTACAACAAGGCCTTCGCCCTGGTGCTCAGCGTCGGCCTCAACCTGCTGCTTGTCCCCGTGCTCGGAATCCTCGGTGCCGCACTCACCTGGACGGCGTGCGTGATCATCGATACGGCGATCGCGTCGTGGCAGGTGCACAGGCGGATGCGGATGCTGCTCGAGCCGAGGAAGTTGCTGCTCGCGATGACGATTCCGCTCGCGGTGTTCGGCGTCGGCGGTGTGCTGGTGCGTCTCGTGTTCGGTGCCACGTTCCCCGCCCTCATCGGCGGGCTTCTCGTCTTCGGAATGATCTACCTGGTCTTGTTGTGGTTCCTCCGCGGCCGACTCGGGATTGTGGCGCTGTGGCGGGAGATCCCGATCATGCGCCGCTACGCCGAGCAGGCGCCGGACCCTCTCCCTGGCACGCTGGACGGCACCGGCCGTGCGGACGAATCGACGAGCCCAGCGGGGCGGCAGCGGTAGCGCGCTCGGCCGAACCGATCAGGAGCCGAGACCCCGCGCCACACGCGCGAGCCGCCGGACACGTTCGCCACGCCCCAAGGGCTTGGGCAGTTGCTCCAGCAGCGCCGCGAGATTCGCCACACCCGGCGTCGGCGTCGGGGCGTCCTGGCTCTCCCGCGCGCTGGCCAGCTCGGCGTCGATCGCGCTCCACAACTGCTCCCGCGTCAGCACCCGGTGGATGATGCCGAGCTCAGCCGCCCGCTCCGTGAAGATCAGCTGGTGGTCGTCGACCACCTCGTCATCGACGGGAATGCGCGGGACGACGATGGGGATCCGCCGCAGCGCACGCATGTCCATGACCCCTCCTGCGCCGCCCTGGAGCACCACGGCGTCGGCGGCGGAGCAGAGGGTGAGCAGTTGCGCGTAGGGCAGCACGTCGTGGTTCTCAGCGCCCCCCAATGGCTTGCCGGGGCCATGTTGCATGACGACGTGCACCTCTGGGTGCGCCTCCGTCCAGGGTTCCATCCACTCGGTGAGCCGATTGAACGGCAGGTGGTACGTTCCGGCGCTGACGACGACCGACGGGCGCATCACAGCACGACGCCGATGTTCTCGGAGCCCGGGTACATCGCCGCGAGCGCGTCCCACTGCACGAGGAAGCTGTCGGAGAACGGGTAGACGAGCCGACCGCTCAGAGAGGCGGAGGTGATCCGGTCGACCGGTTCCAGGAACGCCGTGCGTGCTCCGACGAAGCGCGCCTGCGCGAAGAAGGGCAGGGCGATGGCGGCGCCGGTGCTGAACACGAGGTCCGGGCGTTCGGCCCGGAGCACCCGGCGGGCCAGCGCGAAGTTCCGCGCCAGATTCGGCAGGTTGCGCACGGTCGGGTAGTGCGCCTCGACGACACGCTCACCGACAAGCCTCGACCGGGCGTCCTCGGTCGGCAAGGTCACCCAGGAGCGCTCATGCCGACCCCACCACTCCTTCAGGGCGAGGGCCTGGGTGAGGTGGCCGCCGGACGAGCAGACGATGAGGATCCGCATGGTTCTAGATCCCCTTGCCGAATCGTGCGGCGGTGCGCGCGACGGCGTTCGCCGTGGTGAGACGCATGGCAATGGCCAGGGCGAGGTAGGCCTTCGTCTGGCGCCCGGAATGCGCGATCGCCCGCCGCGCCCAGCGCGCGCCCTCACTCCGTTGGCCGCTCGCGGCGAGCGCGAATGCGATCTGTGATTCGATCCGGCCGATCGCCGGCCCGCTGCTGGCGAAGTCCGGATGTTTCTCGAGCAAGTACTGCAGCGCCTCCGCGTACGCGGCCCACTGACCGAAGAAATAGGACTGTCCCTGCCAGGTGACCGAGACGAGCGCCTCGTTCACGACGACGACATCGGTGATCGCTGAGGTGCGCAACAGGATGTCGTAGTCCTCACCGTAGCTGCGCGGGAGGTCTTCGTCGATCAGGCCGATGGGGCCGAGGAGCGCCGCCCGCCGGAAGACGAAGCTGCTCGAGTGCAACCCGGCCAGGCGGTCGTGCAGGAACTCGCGGTGGCTGATCGATTCCGACGGCACGAGCCGCTCGTGCGTGCGCTCGCCGTCGTCGACGATCATCGCCGTACCGACGAGGAGCGAGTCTGGATGCTCGTGGAACTTCGCCATCTGGCGTTCCAGCTTGTCCGGCATCCAGTAGTCGTCGTCGTCCAGGAACGCGACATAGTCGTGTTCCGCGGCGAGGATACCGGTGTTGCGCCCGCCGGCGAGGCCCCGGCTGCGGTCATTCACGAGTGCCTTCAGCTCCCGGTTGCCCGGTACGACGACGTCGGGCAGCACCGGCTCACAGGCGTCGAAAACGACGATCACTTCGACATGCCCCTGGTAGCCCTGGTCGAGGATGCTCTGCACCGCTCGGCGCATCATGTCCGGGCGGTTATGCGTTGGAACGACAGCGCTGACGGCGGGTGCAGTCACTATTTCCTCCCAAAATCTGAGGGCAGACCGAGCCTACCGTCGCGGCACATGCTTCCGCTAGCATGAACAAACGCAGCAGCACAGCGCTATTTCCGAAGAGTCCTCGGGAGTGTCATGGTCACAGTTGCAATGGTCGGAATCGGCAAAATGGGCCTGTCCCATCTCGCCATGGTGCGCGCTCATCCCGATGTCGAGGTGGTCGGTGTCTGCGACTCCATCGGCTACGTGCTCGACGTGCTCTCGAAGTACACGGGCCTTACGACCTTCACCGATTTCACGACGATGCTCGACACCGTGAAGCCGGATGCCGTCATCATCGCGACTCCGTCGGCCTCCCATGTCCAGCTCATCCGCGAAGCACTCGGCCGCGGGTTGCACGTGTTCTGCGAGAAGCCGTTGACCCTCTCCGCCGAAGAGTCGGCCGAGCTCGCCGCCGTCGCGGCGAAGAAGGGACTCGTCACCCAGGTCGGTTACCACAACCGTTTCGTCGGGGCCTTTCAGGAGGTCAAGCGCCTGCTCGACGCCGGCGCGATCGGAACAGTCAGCCACGCACTGGCCGAGTCCTATGGGCCGGTGGTGTTGAAGCCGAAGGGCGGAACCTGGCGGAGCAAGCGGGTGTCGGGCGGCGGCTGCCTCTACGACTACGCGGCTCACCCGCTCGACCTGCTCAGTTGGTATTTCGGCGAGGCCGTCTCGGCGGGCGGCACCGTGATCAGCCAGGTCTTCTCGGCCGAGACCGACGACCAGGTGTACAGCACCCTCCGTTTCGCGGATTCCATCAGCGCCCAGCTCTCCGTCGACTGGTCGGATGAGTCGCAGCGGAAGATGACGACCAAGCTCTCCATCTGGGGCTCAGCCGGGAAGATCGTCGTCGATCGCCAGGAGTGCCAGGTCTACCTGCGCGACACGGCTGAACCGCCACCCGGGTACCATCACGGCTGGAACTCCCGCTACACGACGACACTCACCCCGCCCGTGTGGTTCTACCTCCGCGGCGAGGAGTACAGCGCCCAGATCGACCATTTCGTGCGCGCGGTGCTCGCCCGCCCCGAGGCCCGCGGCGCGGCGCAGAACGACTTCGCGAGTGCGGCCGCCACGGACCGGATGATCGAAATGGTGCTCGTCTCGGCATCGGCCGAGGAGAACCCGGTCCGCGCCACCACGACGGCGCCACCGACAACGAAACCACGCAAATCACTGTTCGGCGGACGAAGCACGAAGACCGCCGCGCGCTGAGCGAGGCACGAAAGGGGTGCGGAGATGGATCGACTGCTCTTCGGCGACAACCAGTTCTTCGGCGTGAACCACATGTCCGAGGAGAAGGCGCGCGCGCAGGCCATCCAGTTCCACGCGGTCGAGGCGATCATCGAGGTGCTCGACGTCGCGTACGCGGCCGGCATCCGCACCTTCATGTGCACGACACACGAGCGCATCGCCGAGGTGTGCGACCACGTGCGCTCACACCCCGAACGTTACGAGGGCTTCACCTTCTACCCGTGCATGCCGTACGCGCACAAGTACGCGAACGCCGTGACCGAGCAGGGGATGCTGGGGGCCCTGCGCCAGTTCATGCCGGATGACGGCTTCATGAACGCGGCGCTGCGGGGCGGCAAGGCGCTGGCGTCCAAGGACATCGAGGGCATCGTCACCCTCCTGGTCGACGCGGAGATGAAGATGTTCGCCGGGCTCTCGACGCCCGTGATCTTCCTGCAGAACGTGGTCGTCGACCTGCTGCTCGGGCTCGGCTTCGATGAGGCCTTTTCCATCTTCAGCGCCCACGTGCGCTCCCGCTATAACGCGGAACCCGGATTCATCACGATGAACCTGCCCATGCTGCTCGACGCGCTCGACCGCGTCGGCGAGGAGAACCCGATCGTCTGCTCCAACATCAACAAGCTCGGTTTCCGGGTGTCCGGCGGCCTCGACGCCTACGAACTGGCGCTTACAGAGCGCCGATTCCGGCCGATCGCGATGTCGGTCTACGCCTCTGGCGCCATTCCGCCACGCGAGGCGCTGGAGTGGCTGCACTCGCTGCCGGCCGACCCGGCGATCGTCTTCGGCGCGTCAACGGCCGGCCACATCCGCGGCACCGTGCAGCTCGTCGAGCAGATCTGGGGCGAGCCCGTCGCGGCGCTCAGCCCCGTGACCGACTGAATCCCGACTCCGTCGACGACTCGCGCGACGAATCAGGCGGCATTCTCCGTGCCCGTGCCGATCTTCGCCGGGCGCTGACGCCTGGCGCCCGCCTTGGCCTCGCCGGCATCCTCCTCTGAACGACTCCGATGCACACGTGCCCTGATCATCGCCACGAAGCAGCCGACGAAGATTCCGACGAAGAGTGACGCGGCAAGCAGGATCGGCATCGACGGCTTGGTCGACTCAGACGGGGAGATCGCCGGGCTCACGATCGAGCCGGCGTTGAATGATGCCGAGCGCAGGATCGCCTGGCGCTCCTGCAGCGCCTGGATCTGCGTCTCCAGCGTCGCCCGCGCCGGGCTGTCAGCCGGCAGGGCGGCCGCCTCGGCGGTGATCTCGGCAATGCCGGCCGTGAGGCCTGCCGAGGCCTCTTCGACGACCCGCTTCGCCGTCGTCACCCGGTTCTCCTGGTAGGCGGAGGCGATGGCATTCGCGGCGGCGGCTGCCCCGTCCGCGGTGTCGGCGGTGAAGCTGAACGAGAGCACCTCAGCGCCCTTCGGGACCAACACGACGAGGCCGTCCCTGAGCTCGGCCACGGTCGGACCATTCAGTTCCTTCGCGGCGAGGGTCAACACCTCCGTCGACGATGCCACGACGCGTTCCGTGTCCATGTTGGCCGGCTCGCTGGCCTGCCCGGTTGTGGAGACGGAGATGGGCTCGACTGTGATCACGGCGGTCGACTCGTACCGCTCGGGCCAGAACTCGTTTGCAGCGAAGCCTGCGGCGAGCGCCACCACGATGATGACGATCAGAAGACGCCACTGACGGGTGATGCTGCGCGCCAGATCTTCGAGCGAGAATACCTCGGCCATCGAGCCTCCAGTTCACTTCAGTGATCCCTGAGTAGCGAAACTCCGCCTTCCTTGCAGCCATCATGTCACCAGATGTCAGAACTGAGTACGATTCAGGGTTTTGCCAGAATATGCCGTATACCGTTGACGAGTCCTGCCAACCCCCTGTTTTGGGGGCGTTTTGTTATAAGGGCATTGTCCCCCATTCAAGTATTCGTTAGGCATTCTTTCTTAGTGCGTAAAACAACTGTTCTTTCCTCATTGGTGGTCGCCGCCCTCTCGGCGGCGATCCTCATCCCCGCCGCGCCGGCAAGCGCGGCCCCATCCACGACCAGCGTTCGCACCGCTGCGGAGCAGGTGACCACCGTTGTCGGTTTCGGCGACAAGAGCTGGTCCTACTACCGCGCAACCACCGCCCCCGCGAGCAACTGGAAGACCGCGAAGGCGGCCTGGAAGACGGGTGCCGCACCTCTCGGCTTCGGCACCAACCCGGGCACGCTCGGAACGAAGCTTCCGAACGACTTCGCGAAGAAGCCGCTCGCGAGCTACTTCCAGAAGACCTTCTCGCTCAGCAGCGTTCCCGCAGCGGGCATGACCCTGACCACGTGGGCGGATGACGGCATCGTCGTCTACGTCAACGGCACGGAAGTCACCCGCAAGAACATGCCGACCGGCACGATCACCGACTCCAGCTACGCCACCAAGGCGCCGCTGTCCGCTGCCGCTCGCGCCGCGACGTTCACCGCAACGGTTCCGGCTTCCGCGCTGAAGCAGGGCGAGAACCTGATCTCGGTGCAGGTCCAGTCCAACTGGCGTGCAACCACCAACCAGAGCTTCGACGCGAAGCTCACGATGGCGGAGTCCTCGACGATTGCGCCTCCCGTCACCCCGCCGACCACGACGCCTCCCGTCACCCCGCCGACCACCACGCCTCCCGTCGCCCCCGAGGGCGGCACTGGCGCAGTCGACGGCTGGGGTGCCCCGACCTGGCGCGACGAGTTCAACTTCGTCAGCCCGACCACGGGCAAGCCCGCCGTCGACCCGAGCAAGTGGAACGTGCGTGACCGCAGCGACCTCGGCCTGCTGCCCGACGCAGCGGTGCCCAGCCGCGACCAGGTGACCGTTGACTCCAGCGGCATCCTGCACCTCAAGGCCGACTGGCTCGACACCCCGGTGATCCGCCCCGACGGCCAGGCCGGCCCGAAGGAACTCTGGCACAAGACCGGATACATCGACCAGCGTGCCCAGAAGCCGGGCAACATGTCCTACGAGCAGCGCTACGGTCGCTGGGAGATCCGCGCCAAGGTTCCGACCGGACCGCAGACCTACGGTGCCCTCGCCGCCTTCTGGCTGCGCAACTCGGACTCCGGTGAGATCGACATCATGGAGTCGTGGGGCTTCAACGACAAGGCCGGTGTCGGTGGACAGCGGATCGGCAGCGCAACGACGACGATCCACACCCAGACCTCTGCCGGTGGCAACGAGAAGTACTACTGGACGCACGCCGACTTCGGCGGTTCCAACACGGTGTACGACGGATTCCACACCTTCGCCTTCGAGCTGACCCCGACGTACGCGAAGATCATCGCCGATGGCAAGACCCTCGCGACGGCAACGCCGGCGACGCACCCGAACCTGTGGAACGAGAAGTACTTCGGCAGCCCGCTGCACGTGCGCCTCAACCTGCACGTCGGACCGTCGGCACAGTACTGGGGAATCCCGGACCCGGCCCACAAGGACTGGACCCAGAACCTGGACTACCAGGTCGACTACGTCCGCATGTGGAACTACGACGCCAAGTAGACATCATCGGGGGTGACTGACCCGAGAACACGAGGGGCCCTGCATTCAGCAGGGCCCCTCCGTCGTGCCACGGCGCCCGAGCGGTCGGACGAGGATCAGAGGCGCAGCCACTCGGCCGGCACGAGGTCGCTGGCATCGCTGTGGCCGTCGGCGAACCAGATCAGCGGCGCAATCACGGGATGCTCGGCCGTGCTCGGTCGGCCGAGCCAACCGGCCCACCAACTGAAACTGCTGTTCGCGATCACCCGCGAGGCGCACGCCGCCATCAGCGCGATCTCCCCGCCGTCGGCGATGGCCGCGTCTGCGGGGCAGATCAGGTCACCGGCGCCGGCCAGGTTCTGCCTGATCCAGTCCGGATCGTCCCCGAACCAGACCCTGGTGCGCGGCCCGCCAGCCTCGAGGTGGGCGAGCGCGCGGTCGTAGTAGTCGCCGCCGAGCACCCCGTGTCGCACCGCGGCATCCCGGTCGGACACGTAGTCGCCACGTCGCACGTGGATGGCGACGCTGCGCTCGTCGTTCTCCAGCCGGCGCGCCAGCTCGAGACCGCTCGGGCTCAGCATCGAACGGAGCAGCCCGGTGACCTCCGAGCGGACCGCGTCGGCAGAGCCGTCGAAGTAGTGCGGAGACTGGAAGTAGCCGAGGAGGTAGCTTGTGCCGCCGAGGCGTTCGGCGACGGAGGTGTCGAAGCCGGACACCCGCTGCCTCACGAGGCGCAGCGCCGAAGAGTCGTTGATCAGGCCCGCCTTGTGCGCGAGCGCAAGCACCATCCCGCTCGCACGGCTGAGGCGCTGCTCGCGCGGGATGAGCGGGCCGACCGCCAACGGCCTGTCACCCCGGCAGCGCACGTGGTCGAAGAGCACGTCCCTGCCCGCATCGCTGAGGGCTTTGGCGAACGCCCATTCGAAGAGCTGATTGCCGAGCCCGCCCTGCAGGCTGAGCAGTACCTGGTCGCGCCTCACCAGCCAGGGCATAGGCCGTCATCCTTTGCTCGTCGAGTTCCGCCCAGCATAGAGTGTGGCCGCGCTCGAACCCAAGGGTTCCCTTCTGTTCGGCGAGCGCCGGCTAGAGCTCCGACGCGCTCACGGCAAAGGTGTTGCAGTACTCGGCACCGTTCTCGAATCCGACCAGGAACCAGCGTTGGCGCTGCTCGCTCGAGCCGTGTGTCCAGCCCTCCGGGTTGACCTGCCCGGACACCGCCTGCTGGATGCGGTCATCGCCGACAGCGGCCGCGGCGCTGAGGGCATCGGTGATCTGATCTCGCGTGACCGGCTTGAGGAATGCGACACCCGCTGTGTCCTCGACAGTGGATGCCGCGGCCGTCCACGCTCCGGCGAAGCAGTCCGCCTGTAGCTCGACACGTACGCCGTTGGAGGCCGGCCCGGTCTGGCCGTCCTGCGCCTGCTCCAGGATCCCGGCGATGTTCTGGATGTGGTGGCCCCACTCGTGGGCGACGACGTACATCTCGGCGAGAGGCCCCCCGCTGGAACCGAAGCGGCCGCGGAGCTCGTCGTAGAAGCTCGTGTCCAGGTAGATCGCCTGCTCCGGTGGGCAGTAGAACGGGCCGGTCGCGCTCGACGCCGCACCGCAGCCGGTCTGCGTCGACGCGGTGAAGAGCTGCATGTCGTTCGGCGAGACGTAGCTGCCGCCGAGCAGCGGATACTCCACGCTCCAGTACGCCTCGAGCGAGGCCGCCGCGCCCTTCATCCTGCACTCGACGTCCGTGTTGGCGTCCGCACCGGTCTGGCAGGCCTCGAGGCTGTCGCCCTCCTCGCTCTGCGATTGGCCGCTCTGCTCGCCGCCAGCCAGGCCGGTGAGGTCGACACCCAACAACTGCGAGAGCACGAAGAGCACGATCACGCCGACACCGCCGCCGACGGCGATGCCGGTGTTGCGGCCGCGCTTGGAGACCTTGCCTCCGGAGATGTCCGCCTTGTCGTTGAACGTCATGCCTGCACGCTACGCCGCGAAGCGGTCCGTCGCCATGATCAGTGCGTCGAGGATTCCGGGCTCGTCGAAGGCGTGTCCGGCATCCGGGATCATGTGGAACTCCGCCTCCGGCCACGCCGTGTGCAGGTCCCAGGCCGTCATCGCCGGGGTGCACGCGTCGTAGCGCCCCTGCACGATGACGGCCGGGATGTCGCGGAGCTTCACGGCGTCACGGATGAGCTGCCCGTCCTCCCACCACCCGCCGTTCATGAAGAAGTGGTTCTCGATGCGGGCGAAGGCGACCGCGAAGCGTTCCTCGGTGAAGTGGTCGATCGTGTGCTTCTGCGGCAGGAGCGTGATCGTCGAGGACTCCCAGAGCGCCCAGGCGACGGCCGCCGGGCCGTGCACGGCCGGGTCAGGGTCGTTCAGCAGGCGGCTGTACGCGCGGATCATGTTGCCGCGTTCCTCGACGGGCACCGGCTCGAGGAAGCTCTCCCAGAGATCGGGGAACAGGGCGCTCGCGCCGCCCTGGTAGAACCAGTCGAGCTCCGTCCGACGCAGGGTGAAGATGCCGCGCAGCACGAGTTCGCTGACACTGCCCGGGTGGGTCTGGGCGTAGGCGAGCGCGAGGGCGCTGCCCCAGGAACCACCGCAGACGAGCCAGGTCTCGATGCCGAGGTGGGTGCGCAGCTTCTCCATGTCGGCGACCAGGTGCCAGCTCGTGTTCGCCGTGAGCTCGGCATCCGGGTCGCTCGCATGCGGCAGGCTCTTCCCGCATCCGCGCTGGTCGAAGAGCACGATGCGGTACTTCTCCGGGTCGAACACCCTCCGCTGTGCCGGGCCACTGCCTGCACCCGGCCCGCCGTGCACATACACAGCAGGCTTGCCGTCTGGATTGCCGGAGACCTCCCAGTAGATCTGTTGGCCGTCGCCGACATCGAGCAGGCCGGTCTCGTACGGCTGGATCTCCGGATAGAACTCACGCATGCATCGAGCGTAGATGTTGTGCGACTTCCCCGCACCGGTGAGGCCCGGCGTGGTTAGGCTGAACTATGGCGTACTCACAGAACCCCGTCACCGTCACCATCACCGGCGCGGGCGGCCAGATCGGTTACGCCCTGCTTTTCCGCATCGCATCCGGGCAGATGCTCGGCGCCGATGTTCCCGTGCGGCTGCGGCTGCTCGAGATCCCGCAGGGCGTCAAGGCCGCGGAGGGCGCGGCACTCGAACTGCAGGATGCCGCGTTCCCGCTGCTGCACGGCGTCGACGTGACCGACGACGCGACCGCCGCGTTCGACGGCGTGAACATCGCCATGCTCGTCGGCGCCCGCCCCCGCGGTCCCGGAATGGAACGCGCCGATCTGCTCGCGGCCAACGGCGGCATCTTCGGCCCGCAGGGCGCAGCGATCAACGCCGGGGCCGCCGACGATGTGCGCGTGGTTGTCGTGGGCAATCCGGCCAACACGAACGCGCTCATCGCCAGTGCGCACGCACCCGATGTTCCGGCCGCTCGGTTCACGGCGCTCACCCGACTCGACCACAACCGGGCGCTCGGCCAGCTGTCCGCCGCCCTGGACGCGCCGGTCGGCGGCATCCGCAATGTGACGATCTGGGGCAACCACTCGGCGACCCAGTACCCCGATGTCTCCCACGCGACCCTCGACGGCAGAGCGGTGCCCACTCTGCTCGCCGAGCGCTTCGGCGGCGCGGACGGCGCGGCGCACTGGCTCAGCGAGCAGTTCATCCCGCGCGTCGCCAAGCGCGGCGCCGAGATCATCGAGGTACGCGGCTCCTCCTCCGTTGCATCGGCAGCCTCCGCCGCGATCGACCACGTCCGCGATTGGGTCGGGGCCGGGTCGCAGCCGGGTGACGCCGGCTGGACCTCGGTTGCGCTGCCGTCCGACGGCTCCTACGGGGTGCCGGAGGGTCTCATCAGTTCGTTCCCGGTCGAGTCCGTCGACGGTCAGCTGCGGATCGTGCAGGGCCTGTCGATCGACGAGTTCTCCCGCGCCCGCATCGACGCCTCCGTCGCCGAGCTCGTCTCCGAGCGCGACGCGGTGCGTGCCCTCGGCCTCCTCTGACCTGCCCAGCTCTGACCCGCCACCACGAAAGCGAGTGACATGACCATCTATCTGACCGGGGATGCCGCCAGCGACGCGCTCCTGGATGACAGCCCGCTCGCGCTGCTGCTCGGCATGCTGCTCGACCAGCAGGTGACGATGGAGACCGCCTTCGCCGGACCGGAGAAGCTGCGCCAGCGCCTCGGAACGCTCGATGCCGCGACGATCGCTCACACCGAGCCGGAGGCCTTCGTCGAGATCTGCAGGCAGAGCCCGGCCGTTCACCGCTTCCCCGGGTCGATGGCGGCCAGGGTGCAGGAGCTCTGTGCGATCATCGAGCGCGAGTGGGGTGGCGATGCGGCGGCGATCTGGACGAGTCCAGGCAGCGACGGCGCCGCCCCGAGCGGCGCGGAGGTGCTGCGCCGGCTGAAGCAGCTGCCGGGCTTCGGCGAGCAGAAGGCGCGCATCTTCCTGGCTCTGCTCGGCAAGCAGCGCGGGCTGGACGCCGCAGGTTGGCGCGAGGCGTCGGCGCCGTACGGCGAGGAGGGCTCCTACCGCTCGGTCGCCGACATCACGGATGCCGATTCACTCGGCCTCGTGCGCGAGGCGAAGAAGGCGGCGAAGGCCGCCGCGAAAGCTGCGAAAGGCTGACGCGCGCGACGCGTAGCGTCGCGAAAGGCGGCAGCCCCGGCCAAGGGAATCTCGGGTCCGTCAGCAGTGCTTAACGGTTCGAATGTGTCAGGGCTTCGGGGGCGGCCTCGTTCCTCGGCTGCTCCCTCAAGCCAGCGTGGGTTCGACAGGCTCAACCAGCGGGTGACCGCTGATTGAGCCTGTCGACATCAGCCGAGGAGGTCGGCGACGGCGCGCACCGTGCGCACATCGCCCTGCACGAGGATCGTCGTGACGACCGATTCCTCCCAACGGGCGAGCTCGTCGCGGATCTTGGCTGCTGGCCCGATGAGCGCGATCTCCTCGACCAGGCGGGTCGGAACCGCGGCGATCGCCTCCTCCTTGCGCCCGCCGAGGTAGAGCTCCTGAATCAGGTCGCACTCCGCCTCGTAGCCGAGTCGCGCGACGACGTCGCGGTGGAAGTTGGCACCCTTGGCGCCCATACCGCCCACGTAGAGCGCAATCATCGGGCGCACGGCGTCCGCCGCCTTCTCGACGTCGTCGTTCAGCACGACGGGGACCGTCACGGCCACCTCGAAGGCGGACTGCGGCGAGCGCTCGACGGCCCGGCGCGCGAAACCCTCGGCCAGCTGGGCCGCGAACTCCGCGTTCTGCCGAGGCGAGAACAGGAATGGCAGCCAGCCGTCGGCGATCTCGGCGGAGAGGGCCACGTTCTTCGGCCCTTCGGCGGCGAGGTAGATCGGCAGCTCGCGGCGGAGCGGGTGCACGGTCGACACGAGCGGCTTGCCGAGCCCTGTGCCGTCCTCGCCTGGATACGGCAGCGGGTAGAACGGGCCGTCGCTCGTGACCGGGGCTGAGCGTTCGAGCACCTGACGCACGATGTCGATGTACTCGCGCGTGCGCGCCAGCGGTTTCGGGTACGGCTGGCCGTACCAGCCCTCGACGACCTGCGGGCCCGAGGCGCCGAGGCCGAGGATGAAACGGCCGTTGCTCAGGTGGTCCATCGTGATCGCGGCCATGGCTGTCGCCGTCGCCGCCCGCGCCGACATCTGCATGATCGCGGTGCCGAGCTTCAGCCGCTCGGTCTGCGCGCCCCACCAGGCCAACGGGGTCAGCGCATCCGAGCCGTAGGCCTCGCTGGTCCACACCGAGTCGAAGCCGAGACGCTCCGCCTCCTGCACGGCCTCGAGCGCTCCGGCGGGCGGGCCCTGCCGCCAGTAACCGATGTTGTACCCGAATCGCATGGCCGCAGCCTACTTCGCGGCCGCGGTTGCGGTCGGTCGGCCCGGCTTCGAGCTCGGCTTGCCCTGCTTCTTCGGTACGGATGCCGCGGCCGCGGCCTTCGCCGCTTTCGCCGCCTGCTTGGCCAGCACCTTCTCGTCGAGCGGGGCCGTGCCGGACGCCCGCTGCTCGGCGTAGTAGGCGCGCGCCTCGTCCTGGCGCTCCTGCTCGATGCCGCTCGCGATCGGCGCGCGCAGGTGCTCGGGGCCGTAGCCGAAGGCGTTGACGAGGTCGACGGCGTGCGGGCGGATCCGGGTGAGCAGGCGGTCGATGTAGGCCGTGAGCGACTGTGCGCGCTGCGGCGAGAGGCGACCGTTGATGAGGTACCAGGCTGCGTGCTTCTCGATCAGGCCGAGGCCGAACAGGTCGCGCAGCCAGGTCAGAACCTGGGTCGTGCCCGGATCGGTGCTCTCGTCCCACTTGTCGAGCGCGCGCGTGAACGCCTCCCACTGCAGGAGCTCGCCGTGGGCACGAGCGGCCTCGATCAGCTCGTTCTGCTGAGCGTTGAATGCGGCGGCGGCGTCCGCCTTGCTCATGTGGCGGGCCTCGCGGAGGGCACCGGCCACCCCGGCGATCATCGTCTCGACCCGGTCGGTCAGCAGCTCGCGCTGCGAGTTCTCGTCGCGGAGGTGGTCGACGGAGCGCGCCGTCGATCCGAAGTCGGCGACGGTCTGTGCGAGGCTGCGCAGACCGCTGCCGTGGTAGGCGCGGTCGGCAGCCTGCGAGGCCACGAGCCGGGCGAGCGCGGCCGGATCGGCCTTGGCGAACTTCTTCGAGTAGTCGGTGAGCAGCCGCTTGGCCACGAGCTGCAGCAGCACGTTGTTGTCGCCCTCGAAGGTGACGAACACGTCAAGGTCCGCGCGCAACCCCACGAGCCGGTTACTGGCCATGAACCCGGCGCCGCCACAGGCCTCACGGGCCTCCTGCAGGGTGTCGAGCGCGTGCCAGGTGCTCAGCGGCTTGAGCGCGGCCGCCAGCGTCTCGAGGTCTTCACGGTCGGCGTCGCTGTCGGCCGTGCCGCTGAAGACGGAGTCGAACTTCACGAGGAACTCGTCGTGCGCGAAGGTCGCAGCGTACGTGGTCGCGAGCAGCGGCAGCAGTCGGCGCTGGTGGCGCTGATAGTCGAGGATCACCTCTTCGTCCGTGTCGCTGCCCGCGGTGAACTGACGGCGCTGGCTGCCGTAGGTGATCGCGATGGCGAGACCCATGGCGGATGCCGCCGTTGCGGCCCCATCGAGGGAGACTCGGCCCTGCACGAGCGTGCCGAGCATCGTGAAGAAGCGGCGGCCGGGGCTGGCGATCGGGCTGGTGTACGTGCCGTCCTCGGCGACGTCGCCGTAGCGGTTGAGCAGGTTGACCCGCGGGACGCGGACGTTGCTGAAGTGCAGCCGGCCGTTGTCGATGCCGTTCAGACCGCCCTTGAGGCCGTCATCCTCACCGCCGACGCCGGGCAGGAACTCACCGTTCTCATCGCGGATCGGCACGTAGAGCGCGTGGACACCGTGGTTGACGCCCTTGGTGATGAGCTGGGCGAACACCGTTGCGGCCGTGCCGTGCACGGCGGCGTTGCCGAGGAACTCCTTCCAGGCCGCGCGGAACGGGGTGTTGATGACGAACTCCTGCGTGGCCTCGTCGTACGTCGCGGTGGTCGCAACGCTCGCGACGTCGGAGCCGTGGCCGATCTCGGTCATGGCGAAGGCGCCTGGCACGTCGAGGTTCATCGCGCCGGGAAGGAAGGCCTCGTGGTGGTACTCGGTGCCGAGGTGCAGGATCGCGGCGGCGAAGAGACCCCACTGCACACCGGACTTGATCTGCAGGCTCGGGTCGGCAGAGACGAGCTCCTCGAATCCGGCGATGTTGCCGCCGTGGTCGTCCTGCCCGCCCTGGGCGGACGGGAAGGCGCGCAGCACCTGGCCGTTCTCGACGAGCAGCTTGAGCTGGCCGAACACGCGCTCGCGGTGCTCTTCCTTGCTCTGACCCTCGATGCGCTGCATCTCCGGCCGCCCTGCCAGCTTTCGCGAGGCCAGGCGGGCGTCGGCCCAGGTGCCGAGCAGCTGTCGCCCGAGTGCCTCGGTGTCGACGCGCACTGCGCTGGAATCTGCCGGCGCTTCGATCGGCGCGGGTGCGCCGTCTGCGGTGGTGCCGTCGGTCATGGTGCGAGCGGTGTCAACCATCGTTGGTCCTCATTCTTCGCTGTGAAACAGGTCTGTGTGACAGGTCTGACTTCACGCTACGAGCAGGAGGCATGGCAGTGAAATGCTGCGTCAACGGCCTACAAAGAACTCGGCGGGCGGATGCCGCAGAACTGTGTTAATCCCACAAGAGCTGCCCGCGCCATCCGGAGGTCATCGACAAGAGGCGCCCCGGGAACACGCTCGCCTCGGGGAGGGCACTGGGTAGAAAGCATCCCTCTCACTGGGGGCATTGCAGAACGCCGCGCACCTATTGACGTTGCTATGCTCGGCCAAATGCGCCTACCCGTCATCGCAACGCTTACCCTGGCCACGATTCTGAGCGTCGGCATCGCCGCCCCCGCCTACGCGGCCGACCCCGTCTCGTACATCGACTACTCCCTGGACGCGAGCGATTCGCAGTACACGGGTGGCAATTTCGCCGACGGCGGCGTGTCAACCGAGTGCACCATTGCCCCAGGTGCTGATCTTCGCTATTACACGGTCGAGCCATTCCACGTCGATGTCGCGGGTGACTACGCACCGGTCGACCGGGTGTGGACGCCGACCGGCGGCCTCCTCGGCGATGGCGCACTGGCGATTTACACGGCCGCCCCGGACACCGCCGACCTTGAGGATTCCTGCCTGTTCGGCACCGACGACGGGATCGGGCGCACCGTCGCCCTCAACGTCAACACCACCTACTTCCTCTTCCAGAGCACCTCGGCTCCGGCGACCGTTGGGTCATTCGGCTTCGATGTGTCCGGCCCGGGAACGATCGTGCTCGGCGCGTTCGTTCCCGCTGCCACCACCACGACTCTCTCGGCCAGTGCGGCCTCGGTGACCGTCGGCACGGCTGTCGAGCTCACGGCGACCGTCACCGGCGACAGCCCCACCGGGAACGTCGAGTTCTTCGACGGCGCCACCTCGCTGGGCACCGCGGCGAGCGCGGCGGGCATCGCGACCCTCACGGCCACGACGCTCGCGGTGGGCGACCACCCGATCACCGCCCGCTACGCCGGCGACGAGAGGAACGCCCCGTCTTCCGCCACCGCCATCACGCTCACCGTGACCGCGGCGGCAACGCCGAGTGTTCCGCCCACAACGGCACCCGTCGCAGCGTTGGCCGAGACGGGCAGCGACCCGTTCCCCGCCGGGCTCGCGGCGCTCCTGTTGCTCGCATTCGGTGCCGCGATGCTGGTGACCCGGATGCGACGAACGGGCGCATCGGACTGAGCCGTTCAACGACCGCTTGAGACGGAGCACGCTGCGTCTCAAGCGGTCGCCGTCACGGCTGGAAGTAGGCGCTGGCGGACCGCGTCCAGAGCAGGATCAGCACGATCACGGCGATGATCACTCCGACGAGCTCGGTGGAGATCAGCGTCGGTGCGGCAATAGAGGTGAATATGCCTGCCGTGATGGAGAGCACCTGCACGACGGTGACGATCAGGCGGGCGATGTTCCGGCCGCGCAGCAGGCCGTTCGCCACAGCCACGACGATGACGCCGAACAGGATTCCGACGATCGCCGTGGTGAGAAGACCGGCCGAGCCGCCGAAGGCTGCCTGCATATCCTTGTCGTTCTGCATGAACAGCAGGAGGACCCCGCCGACGATGTCGAGGGCGCCCGAGATCCAGGCGAGCACCGCGACGAGGGTGACCCCGCCCGGGCGACGATTCAAGGATGTGCTGTTCATGCGCTGCTCCCTCAACCACTCTGCGCGGGCGGCTCCCGCTGCGCTCAGCGTAGTGCTGACGCGCCGCGGAGCAACAGAGGCCGGCCGACGGCATGCACTCTGGCACCGTGGTGGACACTGTTCGCTACGCTCAAGCTCGTGGGTGCGCGACGGGCGCTCCGCACACCAGAGAGTGGATCCGTGAAGATACTGTTTGCCAGCCTCCGTTCCATCGCCGCCGCCGCGATCGTGGTCGCGATCGTCGCGCAGTTCATGAGCACCGCGTCGGGGACGGAGATCAATCCGTTCAACTTCTTCGGGTACTTCACGATCCAGGGCAACATCATCGCCGCGGCGGCGTTCGCCCTGTCGGCGATCTTCATCTTCGGCAAGCGTGCGCAGCCGAGGTGGCTCTCGTATCTGCGGGCCCTCGCAACGGTCATCATGGCCATCGTCGGCATCGTTTACAACACGCTGCTCGCCGACGCCGGGCTCGATGGCGCGTTCAACGTGCCGTGGTCCAACGACATCCTGCACATCTGGATCCCGATCTACGCCGTCGCCGACTGGGTGCTCTTCGGCGATCGCATCAAGCTGCCGTTCGCGCGGCTCTGGGTGATGCTGATCTACCCGGTCATCTGGCTCGTCGTCGTCCTGATCCGCGGGGCGAACGACGGCTGGGTGCCGTACCCGTTCCTCGACCCGGCCAGCGGCTACGCCTCGGTCGCGGTGTACGCCATGATCATCTCGGCGATCACGATCCTCTTCGGCTACGGCGCCTACGCGGTGACGCGCATCAAGATCCTCAAGCCCTAGCGGGTTTCGACAGGCTCAACCAGCGGAGTGCCGTCGGTGGTTTCGACAGGCTCAACCAGCGGAGTCCCCTCGGTGGTTTCGACAGGCGCAACCGACGTGGTCCCGGTGCTGCGCCCGTTGATCGAGCCTGTCGAGATCAGAGCACCCGCGGCCCGGCCCGCCGTGGCATCATCGATGACATGACAACCGCGTTGCGCCCGATGCCCGCCGACAGCCTCGCCAGCTGGATCGTCTCCTCGAACGAGGCATACCGACTGTCGCGCATAGCCGCAGGGGAATCGCCGGAGCTCGCCGCCAAGCGTGCGGCGGATTCGAACGCACAGTACTTTCCGGACGGCGTTCCTCTGCCGTTGCACCAGGTGTTCGATGTCGTGGACGCACAGCAGGACGGCGACACGGTTGTCGGGTATCTCTGGATCGGCCCACAGAACGACAGCACGACCGAGTGGTGGGTGTGGGACGTCGAGATCGACGAGGCGCATCGGAGGAAGGGCCACGCGCGTCAGGCGCTGCTGCTCGGTGAGGCGGAGGCACGGGCGCTTGGAGCCGCGTCGATCGGCCTCAACGTCTTCGGTTTCAACTCCGGTGCGCAGGCGCTCTACGAGTCACTCGGCTACGGCATCGCCGCGGTGAACATGAGCAAGAAGCTCGACTGACGCGGTCTGCGCGAGGTCGAAAGCCCACACATTCGAGCGGATCGGCGTGCCCTTCGGGTACTCGAAGTCCTCCTCGCCGCGGAGGGTGAATCCGGCCGCTCGGCAGAGCGCATTCGACGCGGCGTTGTCGATGCGCGGAAAGGCGAGCATCCAGCGGCGCTCACCGTGCCGTGCGGCATCCGCGACACAGGCGGCCAGCGCCTGAGTGGCGAGGCCGCGGCCCTGGTACGGGGTCGCGATGCTCCACCCCGTCTCGTAGACGTCCTCGCCCTGCCAGCTCTTCTTCCAGTAGCCGATCGAGCCGACCGCTTCGGCCTCACGCGAGGATTCAACGGCGAACATGCGCGCCTCGCCCTCCCGCCAGAGGCGGAGGAAGCGGGCGTGCCGATTCGCCAACGCCTCGGCGGATTCGGGACCGCCGAGGAAGCGTGTGGCCTCCTGGGTGTTGCTGCGCTCCAGAACCGCGAGATCCCCGTGACCCCAGGGGCGGAGTGTGATCGTCTCGTGCATGCACCGAGGCTACGGTGCGGCACCGACACGGGCAACAGGCGCCCGGCTCGGCCGCTCAGCCGAAGGCGGTGACCACGGTGACAAGGGCGTCGCCGTAGGACTCGAGCTTCTTCGCGCCGATGCCGCTGATGCCGTCGAGCTCGGCGAGCGAGCGAGGTTTGGCTGCGGCGACGGCGCGCAGCGTTGCGTCGCCGAACACGATGTAGGCGGGCACCTCGAGTTCCTTCGCCGTCGCCCCGCGCCAGGCGCGCAGCGCCTCGAACAGCTCGACATCGGCCGGGCTGAGATCGGCGAGTGCGGCCGTCTGCTTGCTTGAGCGGGTGCTGCGGGAGGCCGTGCGCTCCGGCTCGTGCCGCAACGACACCGTGCGGGCACCGGAGAGCACCTCGCCGCCGGCCTCCGTCATGGCCAGGGTGCCGTAATCGCCGGTGGACGCGACGAGGCCCTGTGCGAGCAGCTGGCGCACCACTCCGCGCCACTGCTGGTCGCCGAGGTCACCGCCGATGCCCCAGGTGGCGAGGGTCTCGTGTTGGTGCTGTGTGGTGCGCGGCGTCTGCTTGCCGCGCAGGATATCGATGATCTGACCGGCGCCGAAGCTCTGGTTGCGCTCGCGGCGCAGCCGGACGACCGTCGAGAGCAGCTTCTGGGCCGGTACCGTGCCGTCCCACGATGCGGGAGGGGCCAGGCAGGTGTCGCAGTTGCCGCACGGCCGGCTGGGCTGGCCGAAGTAGCTGAGCAGGTTGACCCTGCGGCACTCGACCGTCTCGCAGAGCGCGAGCATGGCGTCGAGGTGGGCGGACATGCGGCGGCGGTGCGCGATGTCACCTGGCGACTGGTCGATCATGCGGCGCTGCTGCACCACGTCCTGCAGGCCGTAGGCGAGCCACGCGGTCGAGGCCTCGCCGTCGCGGCCGGCACGACCCGTCTCCTGGTAGTAGCCCTCGACGGACTTCGGCAGGTCGATGTGGGCCACGAAGCGCACATCGGGCTTGTCGATGCCCATGCCGAATGCGATCGTCGCGACCACGATCACGCCGTCCTCGCGGAGGAAGCGGGACTGGGTGCGGGCGCGCACACCGGCGTCGAGGCCTGCGTGGTACGGCAGCGCGTTCAGGCCGTTCGCCTGCAGGAACGCCGCCGTCTTCTCGGTGGTTGCACGGGAGAGCGCGTAGACGATTCCGGCGTCGCCGGCATGCTCGGTGCGGATGAAGTCGAGCAGCTGTTTGCGCACCTCGTTCTTCTCCACGATGCGGTACTGGATGTTCGGCCTGTCGAAGCTGGAGACGAAGTGCTCCGCCCGCTCGAGGTGCAGCCTGGAGGTGATCTCCTTGTGCGTCGCCTCGGTCGCCGTGGCGGTGAGCGCGATGCGCGGGACGTCCGGCCAGCGTTCCGCCAGTTCGCCGAGCGCGAGGTAGTCGGGCCGAAAGTCGTGCCCCCACTGCGAGACACAGTGCGCCTCGTCGATCGCGAACAGCGCGATGTGACCGCGGGCGAGGAACTGCTTCGCCTGCTCGGTGCCGAGGCGCTCCGGCGCGATGTAGAGCAGATCGAGATCGCCGCCCAGGTAGGCACGCTCGACGGCCGCCCGGGTGCCCGGGTCCTGGGTGGAGTTGAGGTAGGCGGCGCGCACGCCGACGGCGTTCAACGCATCGACCTGGTCCTGCATCAGCGCGATCAGCGGGGAGACGACGATGCCGGTTCCCTCGCGCAGGAGCGCGGGAATCTGGTAGCAGAGGCTCTTGCCGCCACCGGTCGGCATGAGAACGACGGCGTCGCCGCCTGCCGAGACCTGGTCGATGATGGCGGCCTGCTCACCGCGGAAGCTGTCGTAGCCGAAGACCGTGTGCAGCGCCTCGGCGGCGCTCGCGAACTTGGCGGATGCCGGCCGCGCCTGCGCGGGCGGCGGGGCGGCGTAGCCGGCCTGGGCCGCGGCGGGACGCCCGGCGTCAAACGGCGCAGCGCTGGCGAAGTACGGGTCCTCCGGCGGAGCCCAGTCGTCCTCGGGCGGCGGCGGGAAATCCTCGCCGTCCCAGACAGGTTCTGCCCAGGCCGGCTCCGCGTAATCAGTCACCCGTCGAGTGTAACCGGGGCTTCTGACAGGCCCCGCTAGCCGAAGGTGAAGGAGAACGCCTGCACGCCGGGCGGCAGGGTGACGGTGAGCGCTCCGGTTGCCACGGCATCCGTGCCCAGCAGCTCGTAGGAGCGCGGCACCCCGCTCACCTCGATGCTCGACCGCTCGCCGTTGACGTTCACCGTCACCGTGCCGCTGCCTGCCAGCACCATCCGCACCTCTGCTGCCGTGTAGTTCAGCCGGATCTCACCGTTGCCTGTGCCCGGTGCCGCCTCGATCGACTGGGTGCCGAGCGTCCACTGCCCGCCGAGCGCGAAGCTGTCGGCCGGCTGCTCCGACGGCAGCCGGAAGCGGCTCGTCGCGGCCGAGTACTTCTCCGCCCCGGCGAAGTTCACCTGCTTCGTCGTGCCGAGGTAGCTCTCCGGCGTCGTCGCGCCGGAGAGCGGTGTCGCGTCCGCCACGTCCGTCGGGGCGGGGAGGCTGACCGTCGGGTCGGCCGCCGTGAGCAGCTCCCGGATGAGTTTCTCCGTGTCGGAGTATCCGCCCTCACCGAAGCGGATGTGGCGCACGACGCCGTCCGAGTCGATCAGGTAGTGCGCAGGCCAGTAGCGGTTTCGGTAGTTGGTCCAGGTGGCGAGGCTGTTGTCGAGGGCGACCGGGTATTCGATGCCGAGGGCCTGGGCGCCCGCCCGCACATTGCGTGGCTCCTTCTCGAATGCGTACTCGGGCGCGTGCACCCCGATCACCGTGAGGCCGGCGTCGCGGTAGGCCGCGTCCCAGGCGACGACGTGCGGAATCGAGCGCTGGCAGTTGATGCAGGAGTATGCCCAGAAGTCGACGAGCACGACCTGGCCGCGCAGCTCGTCCAGGGCGATGGGGGCGTTGCCCGGCGTGTTGAACCACTCCTGAATGCCCCGGATGTCGGGTGCGACCCCACAGCTCTGCAGCTCGGTCGCCCCGTTCGTGCACTGGTCGAGGTCCTTGTTCTGCTCGGTGACGAGACCGCCGAGGTCGAGCGCCTCCGTGATCTGCTCCGAGTTGCCGAACCGGTCCTGCAGCGCGCTCGTGTAGTCGGGGACGAGTCGCTGCAGCAGCTGCGGCAGGTTGACGACGAGCCCGGCCGCGAGCGCGATCATGACGATGCCCCCCGTGATGCGGATGCCGCGCTGATGCGTGCGGAAGCCGCGCACCCGCTCGGCGACCCGCCGCCCGGCGAGGGCGAAGATCAGCAGCGGCAGGGCCGCGCCGATGGCGAAGCTCGCCGTCAACACGATGGTCTCGACGCCGATCCGGCCGGTGGATCCAGCCACCGTGATCGCGGCGAGCACCGGCCCGGCGCAGGGCACGTAGACGGCGCCGAGGGCGATGCCGAGCACGAAGCCGCCGCGCTCGGTGCCGACATCCCTCTTCGGGATCCACGCGAACGGCTTCTCGAGGATCGCCTCGAAGCGGGGAACGATCAGGCCGATGCCGATCAGCACGAGCACCACGATCCCGGCCCAGCGCAGCACGTCCTGCGGCAGCCCGAGCACGGCCAGCAGCAGCGAGCCGATCAGCGTGAAGACGCTGAAGCTGACGACGAGGCCGAGGATGACGAGGTAGGGGCGCCAACGCGACGGCTCCTGGGCGAGCTCTACGGCACCGCCTGAGCGCTGCGTGCGTGCGCTCTGCACGCCACCGGACAGGAAGATGACGGGCAGAACGGGCAGGATGCACGGCGAGATGCCGGTGATCAGGCCTCCGGCGAAGCCGATGAGAGCGAGTGTGAGCACGATGTCCTCTCGATGCGATTGCAGAGGGTTCGGTGCCAGGCCCGATCGGGATTGGTGCCGAGGCCAGTTTCGGAAACGACCAATCCGATCCGCGGATGCCGCCGAATGCCCTCTTGAGCCCTCACAGCGCGTGGGCCACGGCATCCAGCCGATCAATCGAAGGAGAACTTCCATGCGTCACTTCACCAGCACCACGCTCACTGCCTTCGGCGTCGCCGCCATCGCCGCCCTCGCCCTGAGCGGCTGTTCGATGGGCTCCGCCGCCGGCGACTCCAACTCGAACTCGAGTTCGTCAGAGGAGTCGGCGCCCAGTGCGACGCCGGACGCGATGACGGCAGACCCGGCAGCCAACCTCGTCGGCCCCGGCTGCGCGGCCTACGCCGACGCCGTGCCGTCCGGAGCCGGATCGATCGTCGGCATGTCGTCAGACCCCGTCGCCGTCGCGGCCTCGAACAACCCGCTCCTGAAGACCCTCGTCGCAGCGGTCTCCGGGCAGCTGAACCCCGACGTCAACCTCGTCGACACACTGAACGGCTCGGAGTTCACCGTCTTCGCCCCCGTTGACGACGCCTTCGCCGCGATCGACCCCGCCACCATCGAGACGCTCAAGACCGACCCGGCCCTGCTCAGCTCGATTCTGACGTACCACGTGGTGCCCGGCCAGATCGCGCCCGACGCCATCGTCGGCACGCAGACCACCGTGCAGGGGGGAACCGTCGAGGTCACCGGCAGCGGCGACGAGCTCATGGTCAACGGCGCCAACGTCATCTGCGGCGGCGTGCACACGGCCAACGCCACCGTGTACCTGATCGACGCCGTGCTGCTGCCGAGCAGCTGAGCGTGCGGCCGCCCGTGCGGCCTGGCACCGCATGAGAAACGGCTCGGGTGTGAACCCGAGCCGTTTCTCTGTGCGCAGTTCTGGCCGGCTACTGGCGTCGGCGCAGCACGAGCACCGTCACGAGCACGGCAATCAGTGCGGCGCCGAGGGCGCCGCCGATCCAGAGCAGGTTGCTGAGCTCGGCGGCCGGAGCCGTCTCACCCTCCGTGCCGGCATCCGAGCCGGACTCGGGGGCGTCACCCGTCTGGCCGCTCGCGGCCGCGCACGAGGGCTCGACCGTTCCCTCGGCCAGCTGCACGCCGGCATCCGGGGCCCATTCGAACTCGTACGACTCCGAGATCACGTGGGAGTCGACCGAGATGGCCCGCCACGTCACCGTGTAGATTCCCGGCTCACCGAGCTGCGCGTCGAGCGACAGGGTGGGCCCGGTCACGACGCCGCAGCCCTCGCCGTAGTAGCGCGGGGCGGATGCCGGCCCGCTGACCACCATGGCGTTGCCGGTCTCGGCATCGAGGATGGCGTCACTCGTTGTCACCGAGAACGTTCCTGGCTGCTCGGTCACGACGGCGTCGGCGGCCGGAACCGTGTCGAGCACCTGGTTGTGCGCCGAGGCCGGTGCCGCCGCGCCGAACACGGCGGTGCCGAGTACGAGCGCTGCGATGGCCGCACCGCACGCGGCGCGCTGCCGCAGGCCGCGGCCAGAGGAGAACCGGTTTCGCGTCATGACGGCAGCCTACTTCGCGGCCTTGTCGCCGGCCGTCTGGTCGGTGCCGGCCGCGCCGGTCGCCTTTGCGGAGCGCCGGGTGACGACGGCCAGCGTGACGCCGATGGCGCCGACGATCAGGCCACCGACGCCGAGGATGCGAGCGACCAGGTCGGAGCTCGGCGCCTCGGGCGAGACCGCGGTCTCCTCGCCGCTCTCGGCGTGCGCGTCATCCGTGCCGGTTGCCGCGTGCCCGTGTCCGTCGCCGTCTGCGGCCGCCTCAGTCAGCACGATGAAGGGTGCCGGCAGCTCCGGCTCGTCCTCACCGGCGACGCTCGTCTCGCTCCAGCTGGTCTCGCCGACGGTGCAGCTCTGCAGCACGGGGAACTCGAGGGTCTCGCCCGCTGCGGCATCCGGCAGCTTGGCCGAGAGCACGAAGGTGTCGCGGTAGCCGTCCTCCAGCGGGGTGATGGCCGTGTAGACGACCTGCGACACGCGGGCGGCGTCGCCCTCACCGGTGCTGATCTTCTCGATCGTCCAGTTCGGGTTCACCGTCGGGCTGACCGAGATGATGCCCTCGGGAATGTCGATCGTCATCTTCGTGGTCGGCGATCCCTCGCAGCCGTGCGCGGCAGAGAAGGTGAGCAGCGTGTACGCGCCTGCTGCCGTGTCGCTGGGTGTGACGGTAACGTGCGCGGATGCCGCCAGCGGGGCGCCGATCGCGAGCAGCGCGCCGGCGGCCAGGCCGGCGACGGCCAGCGTGCGCGTGCGGGCGGAGGGGGAGGTGGATCGAGTGGTCATGAGAGTCCTTGTGTGCAGCCGATGCGGCCGTTGCTCCGGACGCGGGTCTGAACCCGCCCGGATGGCCGTGAACGATCGGCGAATGGGTGAGAAAGGTGCGGGCGCGGTCGACGCGATGTGCGTGGGGTGCGCGCGATGAGGTGGCCGGGGCCTCACGCTCTGCGTGGGCTAGGCGGCCGCGGTGAGCGGCGGGCCGCGGTGGCGCAGCGCCGCGTGCACGACGTCGAGCGGGCGCGGGATCCAGACGGTGCTCGCGGGGCGCTGGGGCGCGGCATCCGTGATCGGGGTGATCACGATCGAACGCACCGCGAGGCCGCGGAGCGCGAGGCCGGCAGTGCGGGCGAGGCCGCGCAGCGCCTGCTCGCCGTGCAGCAGGGCCGCGATCGTGAGCAGGCCGGCGATGGTGTGGCCGACGAGCATCCAGGCGTCGTGGTGCGTGCCGCTCGGCAGCGCGGTGCCCTGCGGCGCGATGGCCGCGAGCTGGGTCGCGATCTGGACGGGGCTGAGCTGGTGCCCGGAGTGCGTGCCAAGTGCCGCGGCCTGCACCACCGTTCCCTGCGCAGGCAGGGTGCCGAGCAGGCTGAAGAGACCGTGGAAGATGACCTGGCTTCCGGCGACGGAGAACACCGTGCCGATGAGGGCCGCACGGCCCGTGCTGCGAGCGGATGCCGGGCGGGCACGGCCACCGCTGAGCGCAATGCTGAGCATCGAGGCGAATGCCAGGGCCAGCGCGAGCGCGAGCCAGCTCGGCGTCGAGCCGCCGGCGAAACTGTGCGAGAGCGCCGCGACGAAGACGGAGAATGCGGCGACGACCCACCCGCGCGTGAACCGCGCCCAGCGTGAGTTCGTCATGCCACCAGTCTACGGTGCCACGAGAAACCACCGGCCGCCGTTTCGCGGAGCCGCTCAGGGCTTCGGTCGCTGGCGCTCCCTCAGCCAGCGTGGTGCGGAGAGTAGGCCGTCCACGGCCGTATCGACATCACGCCCGCGCGACAGCTCCTGCCCGCGAGGTCTCGATACGCTCGTTCCTCGCTACTCGACCAGCGAAAGTTTCGACTGGCTCAACCAGCGGGGGCGGCGGCGGAAAACCACGACGGCCCTCCCGCCGGAGCGGGAGGGCCGTCGATCATGGATCGGTTACCAGAGGATCAGGGGAACCGGCAGGCTTCGTGAAGCCTTGACGGTGTCCGAACCGAGGTAGTGCGCCGTCAGTAGGTGAATGCCCGGCTTGAGCTTCGGCAGCTTGACGCTGGCCTTGCCCTTGTCGGCTGCGGTCAGCTCGATCGTGGCGATGACCTTTCCTCCGTCACGCACCTCGACCGTTCCCGTTGCACGCGGCCCGGAGGCCGCCGCGACAGTGACGTTGTACTTGACGGCCGACCCGGCCTTGGCCAGCAGCTTGTTCGGAACCCCGAGCGTGATGCTGGCGATCTTCTCCGGCACCACGACGCTCTGGATCGTCATCGGCACCGAGACCGCCGTTCCCGTCGCGGCGACGGAGATCGCGAGCTGCTGCACGCCGTCGAGGCCGACCGGCACCGTGAACTGCGCGGTTGCGGTTCCGGTCTCGTCGAACACGGCGTCCGTCACCGTCGCGTCGACGGGGGCGGATGCCACGGCGGCGCCGCCGAGCGAGAGCTCAACGGTGCCGGGCGCCGGCGTTGTGCTGTCGCCGAAGGCCAGCGAGCTGAGCGTGACGGTGACGGATTCACCGGCCTTGTAGCCAGCGGCATCCGCCGGTGCACTCAGCACCGCACCGACGGCACGCTGCGCGTAGTCGGGCGAGGCCGGCGAGTTGACGGCGAGGTAGTCGACCATCGCCGCCAGGTCGACCTTGCCGGTGTCGGCGCGGTTGGTGCCGGAGGCGAGGACGGCGAAGTTGTCGCCGCCCGATGCCAGGAAGGAGTTCACCGCGATGCGGTAGCTGGCGGCCGGATCGATCGCCTCACCGTTCAGGGTGATGGCGCCGATGCGCGCACCGGCAGCCGCGCCGGGGTTGTAGCTGTACTCCAGTCCCTCCGAGACGCCGAGCTTGAGGAACGGTCGGCTCGCTCCGGCCGGCTGCCACTGCTGCTCGAGCAGCGTCTTCAGCTGCGCGCCGGTGATGTCCATGGCCACGAGCGTGTTGGCGAACGGCTGGACGACGGCCGCCTCCTTGTACGTGACGTTGCCGTCCGGGTCGTTCGGACCCGAGCTGGCGAACGGCATGTCGGTGCGCAGGCCGCCGGGGTTCATGAACGCGATCTGGGCTCCGGCGCTCTGCGTTGCCCACAGCTGCACGTCGGCCACGAAGTTGCCGAGCGTGGATTCACCGCCGCGGTTCTCCGTCGTGCCGTTGGAGAGCTTGGCGCGGTTGAACGGGGCCGTGATGTCGCCCAGCTTCTGTGCACCGAGCACGTCAGCGACGGCGACCGCATCGGCGACGATGGCCTGGACCTCCGGCACCGCGGGGTAGAGCGGCTTGGCGGGAACGGCCGGCGTCGTCGGCGTGGCCGGGATCGGTGCGCTCATGAGCGGCAGCGTCTCGTTGCTGATCGAAACCAGCTCCTTCGTCTGCGGGTTCACCTGCAGATCCATCAGGCCGAACTTCTCGCCATACTGGCCGCTCGAGATCACCGGGCGACCGTCGATCACGTGGTTGTAGGCGAGGTGGGTGTGACCAGACACGATCGCGTTGACGTCGGAGTCGACGCCGGTGACAATCTTGCCGAACGGCGAGTTCGGGTCGGTTGCCGACTCGATCGCGGTCGTGGCTGCGCCCTCGTGGACGAGCAGGATGACGACATCCGCCTCGCCGTTGGCCGCATCACCGTCGCGCAGCTGGTCGGCAACGCGGTTCACCTCCGTTGTCACATCGCGCACCTCGAGGTTGGCGATGCCAGCCGGGCTGACCAGCGATGGCAGCTCGTTGGTGACGGCGCCGACGAAGCCGACCGTGACGCCCTCGAACGTCTCGGTGAAGTACTCCGGCAGGGCCGGCTTCCCCGTCGTCTTGTCGTAGACGTTCGCCGCGAGGTACTCCCAGTTGGCCCGGTCGAGCACACGCCCGCTCAGGTCGGCCCAGCCCTGGTCGAACTCGTGGTTGCCGACGGAGCTGACGTCGAGTCCCGCCGCGTTCAGCGCGTCGATCGTCGGGTTGTCCTGCTGGATGAAGGAGGTGAACGTGGATGCACCGATCAGGTCGCCCGCCGCGGCGAAGACCGTGTTCGGGTTCGCGTCGCGGATCTGCTTGACCGCTCCGGCGAGAACCGCGGCTCCGCCGGAGGGTGCCGCCTGCTCGAGCCGGCCGTGGAAGTCGTTGACCGTGACGACGTTGATGTCGACGGGCTGCACCTCCCGCGAGACGCCGACGACGATCGGGTCGTGATCGCTGGACCGGAACGGGGTGCCGGCCTCCGTGGCGCCGAACTCGTAGCCGCGGTCGCTCCACTCCGGCGAGTTGATGTTCCAGACGCCGGCGCCCGTGACCGTCGGGGCCACCGACGGCGATGCGAGCACGTGGTCGAGCGAGCCGAGCTCACCGTTGAAAGTGTAGGTGTACTGGCCGGCGGCGTGCGTCGGCACGACATCCGTCCAGCCTGCCGCGGTGAAGACGTTGATCGGGTCCTCGTGCGCGTAGGCGTTGAAGTCACCGATCAGGAACACGTCGCCGCTGCCGGATTCCGCCTGCAGCTGCTGGCTGAAGGCGAGGAGGGACTGGGCCTGCTCCGTGCGCTCCGCATTGAAGAAGCCCTGCCCGTCGGCCGGCTCCGGCGGCGCGGGGGTGCCGCCGGGCGAGCTCTTGGACTTGAAGTGGTTGGCGACCACGGTGATCGTCTTGCCCTCGAAGGTGAAGGTCTGTGCGATCGGCTCACGCGCGATGTCCCACACGGTCTCGTCGATCACGGTCTTGCTCGCGCCGACCGGGGTCACTGCATCCTTCTTGTAGATGATGGCGCTCGTGATGAAGTCGGTGATCGCGGCGTCGTTCAGCGCCGTCGGGGTCGGCACGGCCGCCCAGATCTCCGAGCCGGCCGCGGCGTTGAGGCCGGCGACCAGGTCATTCAGCGCCGCGTCGATGTCGGCCGGTGTGCCGAGCTTGACCGAGTTCTCGATCTCCATCAGCGCGACGACGTCGGCGTCGAGGCCGTTGATGGCTGCGACGATCTTGGACTTCTGGATGTCGAACTCCTGCTGCGTCGCGGCGCCGCGGGCGGCGGAGTTCACGCTGGAGAGGGTCGTGAAGTAGTTGAAGACATTGAAACTGGCGAGCTTCACGTCGCCGCCGACCTCCGGCGGTGCGTCGGCGCGGAGGTTCACCGGGGTGAAGCTCACCTTGCCCGCGGCGTCGCTGGCATCCGTCAGCGGCAGCTGCGGCTGCAGGCGCCACTCGTTGAATCCGTAGCCGAGGACCATGCCGGCTGCGGGGAACACGGCGGTGTCGCCGTTGCGCACGACGTTGTCCTTGGTGAAGTAGGGCTGATCGCCGTTGTGCGACGCGTCGGTGACGCGCACGCTGTAGCCGTCGTCGACGAGCACGCGCGCGGCCTTGTTGGCTGCGGTGATCGCGTCGGCCTCCGCACCGGGGCCGACCAGCTCTGTGCTCTTGACCGCCGCGGTCTCACCGGCGTTCAGCCAGAGCTCACCGAAGGAGAAGAGGTTGTGGCTGGAGCTGAGCGCGTAGCTGCCGCTCGGGGCGACGAGCATGCCCTCGAAGGGCTCGCGGGCGTCTCCGCGCACGGTGTCCGGCAGGGCGACGGGGGCGGGCAGTCCGACGCCGGCGGTGACGAGCGCGACCGATCCGGCGCTCGCGTTGATCTGGGTCTGTCCGTTGCGCTCACCGGCGAGGCCGCTCACGGTGACCTGGTCGCCGATGGCGATGCCGGCTGCGGCGTTGGCCCCGAGGAAGACGAAGATGCCGTCAGAGGCTCCTGGGCTCGGGTCGACGTCGCCCCCGACGCCGGGAGTCTGCACGAAGATGCCGCCGAACCCGCCGACGCGGTGGTCGGCGGTGACGATGCCGTCGACGGTGACGGCGGTGTTGTTCGGCAGCGGACTGGCTGCGCCCGTCCCCTGGATCTGCGCGATCGTGTGGGTGGCGGCCGCTGCGACGGCGTCCTCTGCAAATGCCGGTGTGGAACCGAACGCCGTGAAGGCGAGCGCGGCCGTCGTCGTGACGGCGAGCGCTGCGAGCCTCCGCGAGCGGGAGCTGTGTTGCTGGTGCACGAGATCTCCTGTCGATGGGGTGCCCGCCTGTTGGCGCGCCGAAGACCGCGATGTGACCGCGGTGTGGCGCCAAGCAGGGCGACTGTTCGACCCCCCTGCGGGGGTCAGTCGCAGCCTAGGGAAGTGCACAGACACTGCCAAGGGGGTGTGATTGTTTTTCTCCTGCGCTTAAGCAGATTGTTACCTTCGCTGCTCATATGAGCAGGCGCCGGGCCGGTCTAGTCTGGAGCCCTCATGCTCATCGCACTGCTCGGCCTGACCGGCGCGCTCGTCTACGGCGCCGCCGACTTCCTCGGCGGGCTCTCCGCCAGGCGCATCAGCGCGGTGCTGACGACGGCCGTCACGGCCACGGCCGGGCTCGCGGTGTTGCTCGTCACGCTGCCGTGGCTGGGCGGGGCGTGGTCGGCATCCGCGATCGGTTGGGGCGCCCTCTCCGGCGTGACGGGCGCGCTGGCGATCTCGTTGCTCTACGCGTGCCTGGCGATCGGCCCGATGAGCATCCTCTCGCCGCTCACCGCCGTCGTCTCTGCGATCGTGCCGATGACGGTCGGACTGCTGCGTGGCGAGGCGTTCTCCCCGATCGGCTACTGGGCGCTCGGCCTCGCCCTCCTCGCGGTCGTACTCGTCGGCTTCGTCCCCGAGCAGGGTGCCGTTCGGCCCAGCCTGCGCGGCATCCTGATGGCGGTCGGCAGCGGGGCGGCGATCGGCATGTTCATGGTCCTGATCGACCTCACGCCGGAGGACAGCGGGATCGTGCCGCTGCTGTTCAACCGCGGCGTGAATGCGGCGATCATGTTCGCCGTCGTGCTGCTGCTCTGGCGAATCGGGGCGCGCCGGGTGCGCGGGGGCTCGGCCGGCGGGGTGCAGGAGGATGCGGCATCCGCCGGCCCCGTCGACTTCACGCGGCGAGCGCTGCGCCCCTCCGCGACAACGGTGCGCACCGGGCTGCTGCTCGCCGCCGCGGCCGGCGCGGTGGACGCCGTCGCCAACGTGTTCATGCTGATCGGCCTGCGGCTCGGCGAGCTCAGCGTGATGAGCGTGCTCGTGGCGATGTACCCGGCCGGAACGGTCCTGCTCGCCGCGCTCGTGCTCAAGGAACGCATCGCTCCCGTGCAGTGGGTCGGGCTCGCCCTGGCCATCACCGCGGCCGGGCTGCTCGCCCTCGCCTGAGTACTGCGGTCGGGATCGCACTTCGACGTCTTCCGGCCGCCGGGAAGGCGTCAAACTGCGAACCCGGTGCCGTGCCAAAGCGGGAGCGGGCGCTAGGCCTCGAGCTCCGCGAGCAGCGCTCCCCCTGCGGCGTCCCGCGCGACGGCCCGGCCGAGCTTCCGTGCGGCGAAACGGTAGTCCTCATTGGCGAGCACCGTGAGCACCGCGCCGGCGATCCGCTCTGCCGAGGCGGAGCGAGGTACCGCGATCCCGGCGCCGCGACTGGTGACACGGACGGCGTTGTCGGCCTGATCCCGCCCGTGGTGCAGGATGACGAGCGGCAGGCCGGCCGCGAGCGCCTTGACGACGGTTCCGTGGCCGCCGTGCGTGACGACGAGGCTGGCCCCGCGCATCGCGGCGCCGTGCGGAGCGGAGGCGACGACGGTGACGTTCGTCGGCGCGTGGATCGCCTCGGGGCGGATTGCCGGCCCCGTCGTCACGAGGCCCCGCACGGGCAGGCTCCCGAGTGCATCGGTGATGCGCTGCAGACAACCCACGTGGTTCTGGAAGGTCGAGGAGAGGGCGACGAGCACGAGCGGCGCCCCGCCCTCCGGCGGCGTCCACGCCTCGTCGGCGGCCCAGCTCGGGTCGTCGAGCACGGCGCCGACGTAGCGTGCGTTGGGCGGCAGCGCGGCCGGGAAGTCGAACGCGGCAGAGGTGAGCACGAGCTGGCGGCGGGCGTGGTGCATCTGATCCCAGGTGTGCACGATCGGGCCGAGGCCGTTCGCGGCCCGCACCCGGTTGATCGGCGCGAGCGCGTAGTGGTCGAAGAGCGTGCCGCTCATGGCGGTCGCGACCCGATCCCGGATCCGCCCGAGCGAGCCGCGCGCGGGTGTGAGCCCCGCGCCGAACGGCGGCATACCCGGCGCCGGCAACGGGTAGGCGTTCGGGAACAGCACGTCGAACGGCACCCCGCGCGCCTCGGCCGCGATCATCGCGCCGACGGCGAAGGACGAGGTCAGCACGAGGTCCGGCCGGCTCGCCTCGATGGCGGCGAGGGTGTCCTGCGCCTGACTCGGGGCCGGATCGGTCATCATCTGCGTGGCGATGCCGCGGGCGAGGCTCGTCGGGGTGCGCAGGTCCCAGTCGTGGAAGGGCTCGGCCGGCCGCCAGGACCAGGGCAGGAACGCCGCCCCCGTGCCGAGCACCTGCTCGGCCATCGAGGGCTCGGCGAGCACCCGCACCGCGTGGCCGCGGGCGCGGAGCCGCCTGACGACGCCAAGTTCAGGGGGGACGGTGCCGCCGCCGTCGGTGAGCGCGAACAGGTAGTTGCGCGGGAGCTGACCCGACTCGGGCCCAGGCTCGGCAGCGTTCACTGCGGCGTTCATGGCGGCCACTCTACGCAGCGGGCACCGCGCGCCGCATGGGTGGCAGCACCTACTCCTGGAGCGAGAAGGCGGAGGCCTCTGCCACGAGTTTCGGGCTCGGGCGCACACCGGTGTAGAGCACGAACTGCTCCTCTGCCTGGATCGCGATGACCTCTGCGCCCGTGATGACGCGCGTGCCCGCCGCCCGCGCCGCGCGGATCAGCGGGGTCTCACTGGGCATCGCGACGACGTCCCAGACGACGGATGCCGCGGCGATCGCGGCATCCGAGAACGACTGCTCCGCACTCTCTGCGCCGCCGGCCATGCCGATCGGTGTCACGTTGACGAGCAGCCCGGCACCGACGGCGACGTCGCTGCTCTGGCCGGCATCCGACTCGGCACAGGACGCCGCCTGCGCGGCAACCCGCCAGCCGTACTGCTCGGCCAGCGCGCGGCCGGCCGCCTCGTTGCGGGCGAGCACGGTGCCGTCGGTGAAGCCGGCATCGCGGAGCGCGGCAACGACCGCCTTGGCCATGCCGCCGCTGCCGCGCACGACGACGGGGCACGGGGCGACAGCGTGCCGCTCGACGAGGCGCTGAATCGCGAGGTAGTCGGTGTTGTATGCCTTGAGGTGCCCGTCGGTGTTGACGATCGTGTTGACCGATTCGATCGCGGCGGCCGAGGCGTCGAGCTCGTCGACCAGCGGGATCACCGCCTCCTTGAACGGCATCGACACGGCGCAGCCGCGGATGCCGAGACCGCGCACGCCGGCGATGGCGGCGGGCAGATCACCCGTGCTGAACGCCTTGTAGATGTAGTTCAGCTCGAGCGCGTCGTAGAGGTAGTTGTGAAAACGCGTGCCGATGTTGCTCGGGCGGCCCGAGAGGGAGATGCAGAGGGTCATGTCCTTGTTGAGAATCGGCATCTCAAAACTCTAGGCGCTCGGCTCAGTCATCGCCTCCGAAGCGGCCACGCGCCTCGAGCGGGATGAGCGGCTTCTCGGCCCGCACCCGCAGCTCCTGCACGGCCCAGCTGTTGCCGTCGGGGTCGGAGAAGCCGAAGAATGTGCCACCGTCGCGCGCGTCGAAGGTCACGATCTCGCTCGCCTCGACTCCGCGGGAGAGCAGCTCCTCGCGGGCCGCCTTGGCATCGGAGACGACCAGCTGCAGACCGCGCATCGAGCCGGGCGCCATCTCGTTCTGCGCAGGGAGGTCGCCGATCACGATCGAGCAGCCAGAGCCCCGCGGGGTCAACTGCACGACGTGCATCTGCTCGGTCTGGGTGTCGTGGTCGAGGTGGAATCCGACCTGGTCGCGGTAGAACGCCACCGCGCGGCCGATGTCGCTGACCGGCAGAACGATGACTTCGAGTGTCCAATCCATGGTGCTTCTCCTGACTGCTGGTGGGTGTGGTTGTGAGTGCTGCGAGCGGCGGGCGGATGCCGCGCGCCAGTGCCGGCGCCATCCGCCCGCACCGCTCCGCCTAGAGCGTCGTCAGGAGCGTGTCGAGGCGGTTGTAGCCCTCGGACATGCCCCGTTCCATGCCGCTGGAGACCATGCCGTCGCGCGCCTCCTGGTTCGGGTAGACGGAGTGCCCGACGAGGCGGGTGCGCCCGTCGCCGAGGTCTTCGAAGCGCATGGACTCGACGCTGACGACATCCGGGTACCCCTCGTACTCGAAGGTCTGGATGGCGAACTCGTTCGGTCGGACGACGTGATAGACGCCGTTGAACGCGTACTCCTCGCCGTCAGGGGCGCGGTGGATGTAGCGGTAGCCGCCGCCCGTCACGAAGCTGAAGTGCTCGATTTCGACGTCGTAGCCGTCTGGTCCGAGCCACTGCTTGATCAGCTCCGGTTCCGCGTGGGCGCGGAAGACCGCGGCGACGGGGGCGTCGAACTCGCGCACGAAGTCGACGTACTGCACGCCTTCCGGAGCAGTGACGGTGAGAGCGTTGGTGGTGGTACTCATTGTTCTTTCTCCTTGGATTCGGTGGCGCCGGCGCCACTCACGCCGGTGTCGGTGCTCGTCAGTGATCCGAGCAGGGTGTCGAGCCGACGGAACTGCGCCTCGTGGATGAGCCGGTAGCCATCGATCCAGGCCGTGAGCCTCTCGAGGGCGCCGGCATCGAGGTGCACCGGGCGGCGCTGGGCGTCACGACTGCGCGTGACGAGCCCGGCATGTTCGAGCACCTGGATGTGCTTGGACACCGCCTGCTTGGAGATCTCGAATGGTGCGGCGAGCTCGTTGACCGTTGCCGGCCCGCGGCTGAGCCTGGCGATGATCTCCCGCCGCACGGGGTCGGCCAGCGCCATGAAGGCCCGGTCGAGACGCCCATCGGTGAGGAGATCAACGCTCATAATCAACCCTTTGCTTGATCAACTGATTTGTTGATCATGAATGTACGCCGCGTCGCGCGGCTCGTCAAGGCCTCGACGCAAATCGTCATCGCCCCGGATGCCGCCGGCCGGCGTGACAGCATGACATCCCCGGCCCGCGCCGCAACCAAGCCAGGCAGACCAACAGAACCACCCGAACCAGAGGAGCCCCATGCCCACCGCAGCCACCGCCGACGGACCCACTCAGCACTCGGCCGCCGGGCGCCCGGTGGCCGTCGTCACCGGCGCGACGGGCGGCATGGGGACGGCCATCGTCGCCGAGCTCTCCTCGACGCACGACGTCGTCGCGCTCGGGCGCTCGTCCGCGGCGCTCGATGCGCTGGCGGCGACGACGGGATGCCGCACGCAGCTGCTCGAGCTCACCGACTTCGCCGCGTTCGCCTCCGTCGCCACCGCTCTCCCCCGCGTGGACGTGCTCGTGCACGCGGCGGCGATCGCTCCCCGCCTGGCGGTGGCCGCGGCATCCGTCGACGACTGGGAACTCGTGCTGCGCAGCAACGTGATCGCGCCGGCGGAGCTCACCCGCGTGCTGTTGCCGCAGCTGCGCGCCGCGGAGGGCACGGTCGTCTTCATCGGTTCCGGCGCCGGGACGCGGGCGATTCCGGGCAGCGCGGTGTACACGGCGAGCAAGCACGCACTCAAGGCCATCGCCGATGTGCTGCGGATCGACGAGGCGTCGACGCGACTGCGCGTGGCCACCGTCGCGCCGGGGCAGACCGACACTCCCCTGCTGCGCTCCGGCAATGCGAGCGCCGGCGAACCATACGAACCGGAGAAGTACATCCGGCCGAGCTCGGTCGCCGACGCGGTGCGCTTCGTCGTTGACGCACCGGCCGATGTGCACATCACCGACATCGCGGTCCGCCCCCGGCGCGAGCTCGCCTAGCGCGCGGCGCCGCGGGCTGTGGGCCGCGGGGTGTGGGCCGCGGCCGGGCCTGGGGCCTGGGGCTCGGGCCGTGCCGGCCTACGCGAACAGCAGCACGATGCCGAGCAGCACCGGCACACAGCCGAGTGTCGTCACGAAGACGGTGTCGCGCGCCAGGATCTCTCCGCTGTCGTAGCGCTGCGCGTAGTTGAACACGTTCTGGGCGGTCGGCAGCGCGGCGAGCACGACAACGGCGTAGAGCGCAGCCTGGTCGAGGTGGAAGACGAAGGCACCGAACAGCCAGGCCACCACTGGCATCACGATCAGCTTGAGCGCCGAGGCCACAAGTACGAGCGTGCGCCCGCTCCCCGGGCTCAACATCCGTTGGCCGGCGAGCGAGAGCCCGAAGCTGATCAGCATCAGCGGGATCGCCGCCTCGCCGACCCTGGCGATCGGGTCGTGCACGATCGGGGGCAGTGCGATTCCGGCGAGTGCAACGAACAGGCCGGCGAGCGAGCCGATGATGATCGGATTGCGGAAAGTCTGGCCGAGGATCCGCGGCAGCGAGGTGGAGCCGGTGGCCGAGGCGTCGAGGATCGCGAGTGCGATCGGGGTGAAGACGAGCAGTTGCAGGAGAACGATCGGAGCCGCATAGGCGGCGTCGCCCAGCATGTACAGCGCGATCGGGATGCCCATGTTGTTGGCGTTGACGTAGCCGGACGCCACAGAGCCGATGACCGTCTCGGCGAGCGGGCGGCGCCGGATCCGGGCGAACAGCGCGAAAAGCGCCATCATGAGCGTCCCCGCGATCGCCGAGACCGGGAGCAGCGCGGAGAACAGTGTGTGCACATCGGCGCCGGAGAGCACGCTGAACATCAGCAGGGGCGAGAGCACGAAAAACACGAGCCGGCTGAGCACGGGGCGGGCGTGCTCGCCGAGCACGGTGCTGCGCCCGACGATGTAGCCGATCAGGATCGGCAGCATGATGACGGCGAGGGCGGTCCCGACGCCGCCGAGGCCTGCTTCCATCGCCTATTCGCCCCTCGCCGCTTCACCGTGCACGCGCCGCGGCGCACCTTCGAATACTATCGACGTCGCCGAGCGCCGAGCGCCGACTGCCGGAGCCGGACCCGCGGCGGGCCTCGACGGGCCCGACGCGCGGTGATTGGGCCTGTCGGCATCCGCTCGCGCGGTCAGCGCAGTTCGACCTCGCCGAGCGTGCCGCGCACGGTCGCGATCAGTGCCGGCGTATCGCCCAGCACGATGTCGAGCGGCACGCCGAGCTCCGCCAGCTGCGCCTGCAGCTCGGCCGGGTGCGGGTGTTCGCCGCGGAGCGCGACGAGTTCCAGCGTCGGGAGCTCGCTCAGCCCGGGGTGGGCGGTCGTTCCCCAGTCGATCAGGAACGGCACGATCGGCGAGACGTGGCCGGGCGGTGCCGTGAAACTCCACGCCAGCACGGAGCCGTCCGGCTTCGTGCGGGACTGCGCCGCGATGTCGCCGAGCGCGAGCCCTGCGGCACGGGCGCGCTCTGCGGCATCCTCGATGCTCGTCGGGGCGAGGTGCACCGCGTAGCTGCTGAGGGTTGGAGTCTGCAGCGTGTCGATGCCGAAGATCTCGATCCCGGATGCCGCGCGCTCCCCGTCCGGGTCAGGCCCGATGATCTCGAGGTAGTGCGGGCCGCGGGCGCCGGCCACCGTGAAGGCGATGAGGGCGTTGGCGGTTCCGATGGCGTGGCGCCCTCCGGGTGCTGCGGTGACGCCGGTGCGTTCGGCGATGTGCGCGACGGCGGCGGCGAGGTCAGGACCTGCGAAGACGAGGTGGTCGATGGCCGCGGCGAGCGCCTCGGCCAGTGGCGCGTCAAGTGGTGCGGGGCGGGTGTCAGCGGTGGCGTCGGTCATGGCTGACAATCTCCCACAGCGGCTGCCGCGACCGTGGCGGCCGCGACCAACACCGTAACGTTCGGCGCGCCCGGCCGTGCGCCTGCACTATCGCGCGGCCGCGGGATGCCGATACGCTGCAGACATCATTCGCTTGGGGGAGGACGATCGATGTCGACGATCAGCAGCAATCTGGACAAGTCACTGCGCCTGGCGCGCATCGCGAGCATCGGCGTCATCGTCCTCGGCATCCTCTTCATCGTCGTCGGCGTCGTGGCCTGGATCGCGGTGAGCATCAAGCTGCGCGCAGAGGGCATCACCGTGAGCGAGGGGGCACCGTTCCTGGAAGGCTGGGAGGTCGCCGGCCCGCTGACCGCGTTCGCTCAGGCCGACATCATCAACACCCACGCCCTCGCCATGACCGACGGGCTGACGTACGCGCAGCTCGCGCAGGACGACCCGATGCGCGCGACCGTGATGAACGCCTCGTTCCTGCGCGCCTCGCTCTTCACCTCGGTGATCTCCTTCGGCATCGCGCTGTTTGCGATCGGCGTCGGCGTCGTGTCGATCCTGCTCGGCTGGGTCAGCACGACGCTGCTGAAGGCGCGCGGCGCCTCGGCATCCGCCGCCTAGGCTCAGCGCTGGCGGCTCCGGCCCTGGCTCGCTTGGTGGCTCCGGCGCGCGTTCCGCGCCAGAAACCGCGTTTCGCGCCAGTAGTTTCTGCGGCAAAGCGCGGTAACTGGCGCGCGACCCGCGAGCGGAGCCGCGGCATCCGCCCGCTCCCGACGACGGTTCGGCTGGCGACTGCCGACGGCGGCGGCGGCTACCAGCGGCGGTTGGCGGCACGCACCTCGCGGCGGAGCTCCTTGCGCAGCTGCTTCACGCGCTTCTCCTGCGGGCCACCCGACTTGTCTTCGACCACGAGCGGCGGCCACACGTCGTCGAGCTTCGTCTCGATCACGGCGGAGATCTCGCTCCACGCATCGGCTCTGGCCCTGGCGACGAAGGAGTCGAGATACTCGCGATCCTCGCGCAGGCGCCACAGGCGTTCGGCGACGGCGGCGTGCACCTTCTCCCTGCGCCGCAGATTGGCGACATCGTCGGTGCGGTAGTCGTGGTGGTGCAGCGCCTTGCCCTCGCGGTTGGCGGCCGAGCCGCGCTCATCCTCGGCGATCGAGGCCGACTCGTCTTCCTGCTGCACCTCTTCATAGAGGGCGGCCCTTGCGGCCTCGCGCACGCGCTCGTCGTCGAACGCGTCCGGCTCGGTCAGCACGCCGATGATGATCTGGTTCTTCAGCGCCATCCTGGCGCCGAACTCGGCCAGCATCACGCCTTCCTCGATCTGCTCGTCGAGGGAGACCTCTTCACGCTTGGGGATCGCCTCATCGTCGAACGGCGTGAATCCCTTGCGCCTGCGACGTGCCATCTTGCCCTGCCGTACTCGTCTTCGACCTCGGTGTCGGCCGCACCGGCGGCCTGCCTCCAGCGTATCGCCCAGCCTCGAGCTTTAGCATGGGTGACATGACTGACGCTTCCGCATCCGCCGAGACCTTTGACCGCATCACGATGTTCGGCGCGACCTGGTGCAGCGACTGCCGCCGCTCCAAGTCGCTGCTCGACACCCTCGGAGTCGACTACGACTACGTCGACCTCGAGGTCGAGATCGACGGTGCCGACCGCGCCAAGGCCATCAGCGGCCGCACCAACATCCCCGTGATCGTGTTCCCGGATGCCACGCACATGGTGGAGCCGCGCGACTCGGAGCTGCACGCGAAGCTCGGCGAGCTCGCCGCGATCTAGCCGGTCCGGACAGCCCTCGCGCCCCGCCGCAGTTCCGGGCGAGATGCCACAGATGGCCCCTTCAGACGCTCTGAAGGGGCCATCTCTGACTTCTCGGGGCGGGTGCACACACCGCAGGCCCGCTCTCTCGAGCGGGCCTGCGGTGGTGGTGCTGTCTATTCGACGCGCTGTTTACGCAACGTCCAGGATCTCGATCACGAAGACGAGGGTCTGGCCGGCGAGCTCGTGCTCGCTGCTGCCCGCGACGCCGTAGCCGTACTCCGGCGGGATCGAGACGACGAGCTTGGTGCCGACCTTCTGGCCGACCAGCGCGGCGCCGAAGCCCTCGACGACGCCGGTCGTTGCGAACGTGGCCGGCTGCTTGCCGTAGCTCTGGTCGAAGATCTCGCCCGTGTTCCAGTTCGTGCCCTGGTAGTTGACGGTGACAGAGTCGCCGGGCTTGACCGTCTTGCCGTCGCCCTCCTCGATCACGTCGATCAGGAGCTTGGTGGCTGGTTCACCCTCCGGCAGCGTCAGCACGGGCGGCTCCTCGCCGTTGAACTTGACGGTCGGCGGGTTCTCGGTCCACTCCTCCGCGGCGAGCGGCGGAACGATCTTGGTGACGTCGGTCACGACGACAACGCTCTCGTTGGCCGCGATGCCGAGGCCCTCGCTGCCTGCGTCGCCGAAGAGTTCGGCGGCGGGGATCGTCGTCACGACGCGCGAGCCGACGGGCACGCAGTCGATTCCAGCCAGGAACGCCGGGAAGATCTGCGGGTCGCCGACCGTGAAGGTGGCGTCCTCGGCGATTGCCGCCTCACCGGTGGTGCCCTTGAAGACGTTGATGCGCAGGTCGACGCTGTCGCCGGCGGCCGTCACATCGCCGTCGCCCTTGTCGACGATCGTGCGCTGCAGCTCGGTCGCCTCGAACGGGGTCGTGAACTCGGCCGTGACCTCCTTGCCGAAGTCACCGCTGACCTTGACCGACTTGCTCTCGTCACCGGAGGTGTACGTCGTGCACGCATCGGCCGCCGGCGTCGCGGTGGCCTTGGAATCGGAGTCGCTGCCAGCCGCGCATCCCGTGAGAATGAGGGCGCTCGCTGCGAGGAGCGCCAACGGCGCCATGCGGCGCAACGGTGTGGTCATTTTCATGCTGGAAGGTTCTCGATTCCGTGTGGGTGCAATTCGGAGTGCCGCGAACGGCCTCGTCGAGTCTGGCAGCTCGAACTTGGGCTTGGCTGTACGCGCGCCGGACGGATGCCGAATACCGGCGCGGAATAGCCGCGCGGCCTCACGGGTTCCCCCCTGTGATGACTTCTGCAGCCGACGCCCCCGAGTCCACCCCGACCGCCACACCGTCTCCCCGCCTCTCCGTGCTCGATCTGGTGCCCGTGCGCACCGGGCAGAGCAGCGCACAGGCGGTTGCGGCATCCGTCGCACTCGCACAGACGGCCGACGCGCTCGGCTACGAGCGTTACTGGCTGGCCGAGCACCACAACATGCCGGCCGTCGCATCGACCGCGCCGCCCGTGCTGATCGCCGCGATCGCCAGCCGGACCGAGCGGATCCGCGTCGGCTCCGGCGGTGTGATGCTGCCGAACCACGCGCCGCTGATCGTGGCGGAGCAGTTCGCGGCGCTCGAGGCGATCGCGCCAGGCCGCATCGACCTCGGTCTCGGTCGTGCGCCAGGCAGCGACCCGGTGATCTCCGCGCTGCTGCGACAGAGCGGCGCGACGAGCGACGTCGAGCGTTTTCCCGAGAACATCAGCGAGATCCAGGCGCTGCTGCAGCCGGACGGCGCCGCCTTCTCGCTGACCAGCGGGCAGGAGTACACGGTGCACGCGACGCCAGCGGCATCCGGTGCCCCGACGATCTGGCTGCTCGGCTCGAGCGAGTACTCCGCGAGGCTCGCCGCGCGGCTCGGCCTGCCCTATGTGTTCGCGAACCACTTCAGCGGCGAGGGCCTCGACACCGCGATGCGCATCTACCGCGGCGAGTACCAGCCGAGCGACGGGTACCCGGCGCCGCAGTCGTTCCTCACACTCAACGCCTCGGTCGCGCCGACGCTCGAGGAGGCCCGCGCCCGCGCCCTGCCGCAGCTGCGCATGATGGCGCGCCTGCGGATGGGCCAGCGGCTGACGGCGCTCGAAACGGTGGAGGAGGCCGCGGCGGCCGAGCTGAGTGCCCCGGATGCCGCCCGCGCCTCGTTCATCGCGGCCGCAGAGGCCCGCTGGCTCATCGGCACCCCGGAGACGGCCCGCACTGAGCTCGCCGCCTTCGCCGCCCGACACGGCGTCGACGAGGTCATGGTGTCGGCGATCGGCGGCTCCTACGCGCACGAACCGGCTGACCGAACGCCGGGCCGCGAGCAGACGCTGCGCCTGCTCGCGGGGTAGCGCGCCGGACCGCTACTCGGAGATTCGTGGTGGAACAGCCACCCGCAGCGGGATTCGACCCGTAGCGACAAGAATCTCCGAGTCGCGGAACGACCGCGGTTTCAGTCCCAGATGTTGTCGCCACGCAGCGAGGCATCCGCCCCGCCGTCGGTGTAGATCGTCTGCCCGGTGGTGTGCGTGTTCTCCTCGCTCGTCAGCCAGGCCAGCAGGCGCGCGATCACGATCGGCTCGGAGTGGCCGTTCAGCGGCATCGGCACGGCGGCGTCGACCATGGCACGCCCCTCCTCGCTCGCCAGCAGCTCGCGGGTCATGGGGGTGACGACGGTGCCGGGGGCGACCGCGTTCATCGGGATGCCGGCGCCGGCCCAGCGCGGCGTGATCGACTCGCGGCGGATCCAGCGGCTGAGGGCGCGCTTGCTCGACGGGTAGTTGAGGTAGCCCGTCTCCGGACCGTCCTCCGCCAGCGCCGTGCCGATGGCGATCGCCGCAGCCTCGTCGCCGCCAAGCAGCGCCTCGACGAGCTCGGCCGAGTTCGGCTGCAGCGACGCCATCGAGCTGACGGCCGCGACGCGGGGCGCCGTGCTGCGGGCGAGGGCGGGGGCGAGAGCCTCGAGGAACTCCGTGACACCGAAAAAATTGACCGAGACGGTCAGCGCGCGCGGGGCCGAGATTCCGGCGGCGGCGATGACGGCGTCGATCTGGCCATCGGATGCCGCGAGCACGGCCTCCGCGGCCGCGACCCGACCGGCCGAGGTCGAGAGGTCTGCGACGACCTCGGCGTCCCGCAGATCGACGCCGATCACCCGGTTGCCGCGCTCCCGCAGCAGTTCGGCCGTAGCGGCGCCGATTCCCGATGCTGAGCCTGTGACGACATATGTGCGATTCATGAGATGAGCGTACGTCCGGCCCCTGAGACCGTTGCCGGTCGGCGTGCAGTTCACCCTGCTACTCACCCCGCCGCCCGCGCCGTACACGGTCGTGTCAGCGGCCACCGCTACCGTTGAAGCATGCGGATCTTGCACACCTCGGACTGGCACGTCGGGCGCACCTTTCACGGGCATTCAACGCTCGCGGCGCTCGACGAGGTGCTGCGCGAACTCGCCGCGCTCGTGCGCGAGCGGGCGATCGACGTCGTGCTCGTCGCCGGGGACGTTTTCGACTCTGCCGTGCCGTCGCGCGACAGCTACGAACTGCTTGGCCGGGCGCTCAGCGCGATCCGCGAGGCCGGCGCCACCGTCATCCTGAGCAGCGGCAACCACGACTCCGCGACCCGCCTCGGCTTCCAGTCGGAGTTCGCGGCCTTCGGCGGCGTGCACGTGCTCGCCAAGACCGAGCTGCACGACCGACCCGTCACGCTCAGCGACGAGCACGGCGCCGTGCACATATACGGCATCCCCTATCTCGAGCCGGCGCTCGTGCGCGGCATCTACCCCGGCGTCCCGCTGCGCAGCCATGCGCAGGTGCTCGACTTCGCGATGGACCGCGTGCGCGCCGACCTGGCGGCACGCGGCGGCCGCAGCGTCGTCATGTCGCACTGCTTCGCGGTGAACGTCGGCGGCGCCACCGTCGGCGCAGCGACGGGTCTGGACGCGGCGGGTGCAGCGGGCGCCGACGGCATGCCCGACTGCTCCGGCCTGGTCTCCGATGACGTCGTGCGCGACATCACCGCCGGCGGGCTCGACCTCGTTCCGCTGTCCACCTTCGACGGCCCCGACTACGTGGCCCTCGGCCACATCCACGGCCGCTCGACCCTCAGCGAGCGGGCCCGCTACTCCGGCGCCCCGCTGCACTTCTCCTTCAGCGAGGCGGGCAAGCCGCGCGGCGGCTGGCTCGTCGAGCTCGGCGCCGACGGCCTCGAGTCGGTGGAGTGGCTCGAGCTGCCGACTCCCCGCCGGCTCAGCATCCTCACCGGAACGCTCGACGAGCTGATGACGGATGCCGCGCACGAGCACGCCGAGCAGGACTGGGTGTTCGCGGTGCTCACCGACCAGTCCCGTCCGCTCGACGCCATGCGCACGCTGCAGACGCGGTTCCGCTGGTGCGCGACGCTCGACCACCGCCCGAGCGTCGTCGCGGCGGCATCCGGGGCCAGCTACTCCGAACGCATCAAGGCCAAGAGCGACGGCGAGATCGTCGGCGGCTTTCTCGAGCACGTGCGCAACGGCGTCGGTGCCAGCGACGCCGAACGCGCGCTGCTGGCCGAGGTGATCGCGCTGAACGACGCCAGACTGGCCGGCGACGCGGCATGAGGATCAACCGACTCACGGTGCAGGGCTTCGGCCCGTACAAGACCGCGCAGCACGTGGACTTCGACGCCTTCGCTGACGACGGCATCTTCCTGATGGGCGGCAAGACCGGTGCGGGCAAGTCGAGCATCCTCGACGCGATCTGCTTCGCGCTCTACGACGGCGTCCCGCGCTACGACGGCACCAAGGGTCGGCTGCGCAGCGACCACTGCGGGCCAGACGACCCCAGCCTGGTCACGCTCGAGTTCACCGCAGGCGACACCCGCTACCGGGTCGAGCGCGCGCCGGAGTACGAACGGCAGAAGGCGCGGGGCGTCGGGACCGTCACGCAGAAGCCGACCGCCGAGCTGTTCGAGCTGCGTGGCGGCGATTGGGTCGGCATCGATGCCGGCCCCCGCACCGTCGGCCCGCGCGTCGCCGAGCTCGTCGGGCTCAACCGCGACCAGTTCCTGCAGGTGATCCTGCTCGCCCAGAACCGTTTCCAGCAGTTCCTGCTGGCCAAGAGTGAGGCCCGCCAGGACGTGCTGCGCTCGCTCTTCGGCACGCGCCGCTTCCAGGACTACGAGCTCGCGATCACCGAGCAGCGCAAGGCCCTCGACGGCGAACTCGGTTCGCAGCGCACCACGCTCGCCCAGATGCTCGAACAGGCCGTGACGATCGCCCGTTCGCTCGGCCTCGGGGCGGACGACGAAGCGGCGCCGGGCGCCGCGGCCGGAGCTGAGGGCGAGCGTGCGGCGTTCGCGAGCCCCGCGTCGGGCGCGGCGGAGGGTTCCGCGGGTGTCGACGAGCCGCCCGCGCTCGGCGCCGATCTGGTGCGCATTCCGGAGCCGCCCGTGCCGGAACAGGTGACGCCGTGGCTCGCCGCGCTGAGCGATGCCGCTCACGAACGGGTATCGGGCGCCGCACGTGAGGCGGATGCCGCCGACTCCGCCTTCACGCTCGCCGACGGCGCGCACGACGCGCTCGTTGCCCGACGGAGTGCGCAGCTGCGCCGCGCGGACGCCGAGCATCGGCTGGAGGCTCTTCGCACGGCGGCCCAGGCCGTCGACGCCGACCGGGCCGCGCTCACCGCGGCCGGCCGCGCCGATGTCGCGATCGGCGCCGTCACGGCGGCGCACCGCGCGCGGGCGGCGGCCGAGCACGCCGCAGCATCACTGGCCGGGGCGCAGCGCGCCTTCGCCACGTCTGCCGCGGCGGTCCCCACGCCTGCTGCCCCTGGTGACTCTGCCGGCGCTGCCGACTCGTCTGGCTCGTCTGGCTCCACTGGTGCTGCCGCGTCCGCGGCCGCCACAGGCTCGGCGGGTTCCGCCGTCGCCACAACTCCTGCGGAGATCGACGCGGTGATCGAGCGCGCGACGCTGCAGCAGGGCGCACTCGACGATGCCCTGCAACTCGAACGCGAGATGCCCGCGCAGCGTGCAGAGGTCGAACGGTTACGGAGTGCGCACGAGACCGCGGAGACGGCACTCGCCGAGGCACTCGAACATACGGCGGCCCTGCCCGGGCTGATCGCGGCAGACAATGCTCGTCTCGGAGAGTTGGTGGCGGTCGCCGCCACGCTCGAGGGAACCGCCGCGGAGTGCAGCCGGCTGACCACGGCACGGGAGCACGCCGAGCTCGCCGCGACGCTCGAAACCCGACTCGCCGCCGCCCGAGCACTCGAACTCACCAGCGGTCAGGAGAGCACCGCGGCATCCGCCGAACTCGACCGGCTGCGCGCTGCCCGGCTGAACGGCCATGCCGCCGAGCTCGCCATCGCACTGCGCGACGGCGATGCCTGCGCCGTGTGCGGCGCGACCGAGCACCCGAATCCGGCGCAGCCCTCGGCCGACGCCGTGACCGAAGCCGACATCGAGGCGGCCGAGGCCGTGCTGGCCGTGCGGCGCGAGCGAGCGGAGGAGGCCAGGCGTGCCGCCGGCGCGCTCGCGGAGAAGCTGGCGGCGGCAACGGCCAGCGCCGGAGGTCGCACCGCTCCGGAGCTCGCCGGGTTGATCACTGCGGCGACGGCGGCCCGCGACACCGCAGCCGCAGCCGAGAGCGAGGCCGAGCTGCTGGGCTCCGTGCTCGCGGCGCGGCGCGCAGAGCACGAGAGCGCTGAGGCCCTCGTCGCCTCGCTCCGGGACGAGCTCGCCCTCGCCACGACGGCGCTGGCAACGGCGGGTGCCAGGCGAGAGTCCGCCGAGCAGCGGCTCGCCGCCCAGCGCGCCGGCTACACGACGGTCGCCGAGCGCAGCGCCGCCCTCGCGGAGCTGCTCCTGCAGGCCCGCCGGCTCGCCGAGGCGATCACCGCCGACACTGCGGCCGCCGCTGCCATCGTCGACGCGGATGCCGCCCTCGCCGGACAACTGCTTGCGCACGGATTCGACTCGGCGGAGGCGGTCAGCTCCGCCCACCTCGACGCCAACGCCCGCACCGCGATCGAGTCGCGCGTGCGGTCACACGACGATGCCGTCGCCGCGGCGACGGCGACGCTCGGCGAGCCGGAACTGGCCGAGCTTCCGGCCGAACTGGTCGAACTGGACGCCTCGGCGGCCGCGCTGGCCACCGCCCGCGACGCCCGTGACGACGCGCTCGCCCGGCACGCCACGGTGCACGGGCAGGCGGGCGCGCTCGACGAGCTCATCGCTCGCGCCAGCCGACTGCTCGCGGCATCCGCCGAACTGCTCGACCGCTACGAGGTGGTCGCCCGCCTCGCGGCCACGCTCAAGGGCGACGCCCCGAACGAGAGGCGGATGCGCCTCGAGAGCTTCGTGCTGGCGGCCGAGCTGGAGGAGATCGTGGCGGCGGCGAACGCCCGGCTGCGCCAGATGAGCGGCGGGCGGTACACGCTCGAACACGACGACGGCATCGCCCACCGCGGCGCCCAGTCCGGGCTCGGGCTGGCCATCCTCGACGGGCACACCGGCCAGCAACGGGCGACGCACTCCCTCTCGGGTGGCGAGACCTTCCTGGCCTCGCTGGCGCTCGCGCTCGGGCTCGCCGAGGTGGTGACCGGGCGGGCCGGCGGCATCACGCTCGACACGCTGTTCATCGACGAGGGCTTCGGCTCGCTGGATGCCGACACCCTCGAGATCGCAATGGCGACGCTCGACAGCCTCCGCACCGGCGGCCGCACGATTGGCCTGATCAGCCACGTCGAGGCCATGAAGGAGCAGATCCACGCCTCGCTGCAGGTGAGCGTCGGCGAGCACGGCTGGAGCACGATCACGCAGGAGGCGGCGTAGTCGCGGCTCGCGACACGCGGCGCGCGGCGTGACCGTCACATGCCCGCGGGCGCGGTCGAGGGCGCGCGGCGACGGTGCTCGGCAGCATCCGTCTCGGTTCGTGGCCCGGGCAAAGTGCGCCGGCCCGGTGAATACACCGGGCCCCGACACTTTTCGCGGGCCCGAGCGCGACGCCCGACGGAGACGCGCGTCAGAAACCCACGTTGCGCGGCAGACGTTTCTGGCGCGGAACGCGGGTTTCTGGCGCGAATCGGTTCGGTACGAGAGGGTGGCTACGCGGCCAGGCCGAGGTGCTCGGCGCGAGCGCCGCTCGGGGCCCCGGGGGCCCCTGGCGCGGCCGGGCTCAGGCCGGGGATGACGGCTCCCGCCGGAACGGTCTCATCGTCACCGAGGCGAGCGCCGGCCCCGACGCGGGCGGCGACACCGATCGTGACGCGGTTGCCGAGGCGTGAGCCGACGCCGACGACGGCGCGCTGCGCCAGGTGCGCACGGGAGCCGAGCGTCGCGCCCGCACCGACGATCGCGCCGGGCTCGATCCAACTGTCCGGGCCGATCTGCGCCTCAGCGTGCACCTCGGCGCCCGGGTCGACGTAGCTTCCGCGCGCGATGAATGCGCTGCGGTGCACGGTCGCCTCGGCCGAGACGAAGCCGCGCCCGTTGGCGTGGTGGCGGTATCGCCGCGTCACTCCGGCCGCGTCTTCAATGTCCACGTAGTTGGTGCTCATCGCTCCCCCTCTGCTCCCGCGGCCTCTGCGTCGAAACTCTGTCGAGAGGCCGGTGTCGAGAACTCTGTGTTGTGCCGAGCACATCACTCCACGCTGCATTCTCGCTGCATGTGCGCTGAGACTACGCTGGACGCACTCAGATGCCCGACTATTGACATAACACTGCCGGTCGCGCGGGAATTCCCCGACCGCGCAGGCCCGTCGACCGGGTCGCCGACAGCGCGCCGCCGGCACTCCCACCGCGAGCGCTGACGGGCCGGATCACTGCTCCTGCGGAGTCCACACCCCCGCCGCACAGGTGTAGAAGGCCATGTTGCTGGTGTCGAGGTAGATGTCCCCGTCCGCGCCGCAGTCGGCCGCCGGGTCCGGGCTCCCCGTCCCGAGCGAGACCTGCGTGCCTGCGACGCCGGGTTCGCCTGGCTTCCCTGGCTTGCCCGGTTCGCCCTGCGCCCCCGTCGCTCCGGTTTCGCCCTGCTCGCCCTGCTCGCCGGTGAGGTTCTCCGCGGCGTTCTGCCTGATGTTGCCAACCGACACCCACACCCCGTCCTGGCGGAGGTAGACGTTGGCGCTCTCGAGGTCGATGTAGAGGTCACCGTCCAGCCCGGCGTCGACCGACGGCGCCCCGACGCCGGCCCGCACGACCGAGCCGGTCGGCATGAGTTCGGCGATCATCGCTTCGAGCTCCGCCTGGTCCAGCGGCTCCTCGCTCGGCCCCGGCGTCACGTAGACGGTTGGAACGGGCGTTGGCGTGGGCGCCGGGGCGGCCGCCCCGGCCATGCTGGCACCGAGGAACGACGCGACGAAGGCCAGCAGGACGACGCCGGCACCGACCCAGAGCAGCATGCCCCGTGTCACCGTCGCGGCCGGCTTCCCGCCGTCCGGGGCGGGCGCCGAAACACCGGCGGACGCGGGCGGGGCGGCGGGTTCTGCTTGCTCGTTCGCTTCGGTCACGGTTGGCTCCTTCGCAGCGCGGTTGTCGGCGAGCATAGCGGTGCGCCAGACGCAGGGCGAGAGTTCCGCCCAGATCCGCGGGGCGGCATGCAGAAGGCCCGCCCGACCGGAAGGTCGAGCGGGCCCAGAGGCGCTGCGTGGTTAGGCGTTGACCGGCGTGTGCCCGGCGATCTCGGAGACGAGCTCGTCGCCAGGGAAGGAGACGACGAAGTCGGCCTCGATCTCGGCGCGCTCGAGCAGCTCGGCCATGCGGCGCTGACGCTGCTTGGGGATGAGCGTCACGACGATGCCCTGCTTGCCGGCGCGACCGGTGCGGCCGGAGCGGTGCAGGTACGTCTTGTACTCGTCGGGGGCGTCGGCCTGGATCACCAGGTCGATGTCGTCGACGTGGATGCCGCGGGCTGCGACATCCGTGGCAACGAGCACGCTGACGCGACCAGAGGTCAACTGCGCCAGGTTGCGCGTGCGGCGGGCCTGGTTGAGGTCACCGTGCAGCGAGACGGCCGGGATGCCGGCGTCGTCGAGCTGGTCGGCGAGCTGCTCGGCGAAGGCGCGGGTGCGGGCGAAGACCAGGGTCTTGCCGTTGCGGTCGGCGAGCTGCTCGATGATGCGGCCCTTGTCGCGCTGCTCGATGACGAGCACGCGGTGGTCGATCGTCGAGGAGGCCTGGTCTTCACCGGCGACCTCGTGCACGGAGGGCTCAGGCAGGAATTCCTTGACCAGCTGGGCGACACCCTTGTCGAGGGTCGCGGAGAAGAGCAGCTTCTGTCCGTCGTCGGCGGTCTCGCGCAGGATGCGCTGCACCGGCTCGAGGAAGCCGAGGTCGCACATGTGGTCGGCCTCGTCGAGGACCGTGATGGTGACCTGGCTGAGGTCGAGGCGACCCTGCTCGATCAGGTCTTCGATGCGGCCGGGCGTGCCGACGATGATGTCGACGCCGCGCTGCAACGCACCAACCTGACGGTGCTGGGGGACGCCGCCGTAGATCTGCGTGGTGAACAGGCCGACGGAGCGGGCGATGGGCTGCACGGTGCGGTCGATCTGCAGTGCGAGCTCGCGGGTCGGGGCGAGGATCAGGGCGCGGGGCTTGCGGCCCATCGCGCGCTTCTTGCCTCCGCCGTTCTCCATCAGCTTCTCCACGAGGGGAGCGCCGAAGGCGATGGTCTTGCCCGAGCCGGTCTTGCCGCGGCCGAGGACATCCTTGCCGGCGAGAACGTCGGGGATGGTTGCGGCCTGGATCGGGAACGGCGACGCCGCGCCGAGCTCGGCGAGGGCTGCGACGATGTTGCCGCCGAGGCCCAGGTCGCCGAAGCTCATGCCGACGACATCCGAGGCCTGAATCGCCTCGGCCTCGAGGCGCTCGAGCACGACGTCGTCCTGCGGGGTGAAGTGGCCCTTGCCCTCACGGGACGGGTAGAAGCTCGAGTCGCTGCGCTCGGACTTCTGGAATCCTGGGCGGTCGAAGTTGTCGCGGCGCGGCGGGCGCTCGTCGAAGTTGCGACGCGGACGGTCTGCACGGTCGGCGAAGTCGCGACGCGGCGCGCGGTCCGCGTTGTACGCGGGGCGCTCGCTGCCTGCGCCGTATGCCGGGCGCTCGCCGCGCTGGGGGCGGTCGCCGTAGGAGGGGCGCTCGCTGCGCTGGGGGCGGTCGCCGTAGGAGGGGCGCTCGCTGCGCTGGCCGTAGGCCGGACGCTCGCCACGGTCGCTGTTGTACGACGGACGGTCGTTGCCACGCTGCGGGCGGTCACCGTAGGAGGGACGCTCGCTGCGCTGGCCGTCGGCCGGACGCTCGCCACGGTCGCTGTTGTACGACGGACGGTCGTTGCCACGCTGCGGGCGGTCACCGTAGGAGGGACGCTCGCTGCGCTGGCCGTAAGCCGGACGCTCGGAGCGGTCGTTGTTGTATGCCGGACGGTCGTTGCCGCGGGCCGGACGGTCACCGTAGGAGGGACGGTCGTTGCCACGCTGCGGGCGGTCGCCGTAGGAGGGACGCTCGCTGCGCTGTCCGTAGGAGGGACGCTCGCCACGCTGGCCACCGGCCGCGCGGTCGCCGTAGGCGGGGCGGTCGTTGCCACGGGCCGGGCGGTCGCCGCGGTCGTTGCTGTAGGACGGGCGGTCGTTGCCGCGCGCCGGACGGTCACCGTAGGAGGGACGGTCGTTGCTGCGCTGCGGGCGGTCACCGTAGGCGGGGCGCTCGGAGCCGCCGGCCGCGCGAGCGGCACGCTCGTCGGCGTTCCAGCGGTTCTTCTTGGGGGCGGCGCCGGCCTCGTCGGCGCGGTAGCCGCGGTGTCCCGGGCTGCGGGCACCCTGCTTGGGGCCGCCCTTCGCGCCGCCCTTTGCGTAGGACGGGTCGTAGTTCTTGGCCGTGCGGCCGGAAGAATTGTGGTTCTTGGGCATCGAAGATGTTCCTGGGTTGTGTTCGAGTACATGGCAGAACGACGCTGCGCCAGAATGAGCGCATCGCAACTGAGAACCCGGGGAAGTCTTGACCGGGGCCGTTCACATACATTGTGATTTTTCGCCAACAGAATTGTTGCGAAACCGGCCCACCAGACTTACAAACCCATCCGCATTACACATGCGGTGCCTAGAGCCGACTTGTCTACGTTACAGTACGCCGCCTGAGAAGTCGCCATGAAAGGCGAGGCACGATCGACGGATGCCGCGGAGGCCGGCCGTGCTCGCTCCACGTAACGGCCTCGAAACCTGCGCGCCCTAGGCTCACGGCATGAGCCCAGCCGCACCGATCATCGGCGTAGAAGCGCCCCGCCAGCCGCAGTTGATCGCGCTGCTCGAGCAGAGCAGCGCATACGCCCGCAGCCTCGGCTACCCGCCGGAGAGCAACTTCCTGCTCGACGTCGAGGACCTCGAGAAGACGAACGTCGACGTCTATGTCGCCAGGGACAGCTCCGGTGCGCCCCTCGGCATCGCCGCGCTCGTGCTGCTCGACCCGCAGGCCAACGGCAGCAGTCCGGGTGACGCCGAGCTGAAGCGCATGTTCGTGAGCGATTTTGCGCGCGGGCAGGGCGTCGCAGGCGCGCTGCTGCGACGGCTCGAGAGTGATGCGCGTGCCAGCGGCATCCGTCGGATCGTGCTGGAGACCGGGCCGCTGCACGCACCAGCCCTCGCCCTGTACGCCAGGCACGGCTACACCGAGATCGCGCAGTTCGGGCAGTACATCGGCGAGCGGTACAGCGTCTGCATGGCGAAGCCGCTCGATGCCGTGATGCCTGCACGAACGGCCGTTGTGTGACGCGATTCGCTGGGCCATTCGACCGGGGATTCGTGCGGCGCTTCAGCCATGGCCTACGCTCAGTTCACTCGCTCTGACCCGAACTCGGAGAACAAGTGAATTCGAAGCCTGCCGTGCTCGGCCGTTCGCGCCGCACTCGGGTGTTCACCGTGCTCGCCGCGCTCAGCGCCGGAGTGGTCACGACGTTGCTGCTCAGCGGCTTCCACATTGGCGTGCGCGAGCTCGGCGATCCGGGTGACATCGCGGTCTCGGAACTCACGACGCCGGAGGTCATCGGCATCCGCACCTTCACCGCGCCGAGCGGCATCCGGGTGACCGAAGACGTGACGTACGGCACCCGCGACGACGGAACCCTGCTGACCCTGGATGTCTGCCGCCCGGAAGAGACCGCGACGGAGACGACCGCGGCGGAGGCGGCGCAGGCCGATGCGATCACGGCGGATGCGCCGTTGCCGGACGCACCGCTGCCGGACACAGCCGTGCCGGGCGCACCGCTGCCAGAACCGGCCGCGACGCTGCCGAGCGCCGATGGCGCGGCCGTCATCCCGGCACAGGCGGGGCTGCCCGCGGTCGTCTCCATCCACGGCGGGAGCTGGGCCCGCGGCGACAAGGCCAACGACGACTGGCGCAACGTCTGCCGGTGGCTGGCCAGCGAGGGCTTCGTTGCCTACTCGCTGAACTACCGGCTCGTTCCCGAGGCGCTCTTCCCGGCGGCGATCGACGACGTGGCGCTGGCCGTCGAGTGGATGCGCACGCCGGCCAACGCCTCGCGCTTCGGCATCGATCCGGCGCGGATCGGTGCGTTCGGCGGATCGGCCGGCGGCAACCTGGCCGCGCTGCTCGGCACGCGTGGAACAGGGCCGCTCGACGAGGGCAGCCGTGTCGCCGCCGTCGCCGAGCTCTCGGCGCCGACGGACCTGCGCCGGGAGGCGGTGCTCCGCGACGGCGGCAACGAGCTGCTGCAGACGATCATCACGCGCTACCTCGGTTGCGAGGAGTGGACGCTCTGCCCGCAGGCCGAGGACGCCTCGCCGTCGACCTTCGTCGACCGGAGCGACCCGCCCTTCTTCATCGGGCATGCCGCGAGCGAGTTCATCCCGCTGGCGCAGGCCCAGAATTTCGCGGGGGTGCTGGATGCCGCCGGCATCGGCGTCGAGTACGCCGTCGTGCCAGGCGACGACCACTCCATCGGCATCCTGGACGAGGCGATGCGCGCCCGCGTCGCCGCCTTCCTGCACACCGAGCTCGGCTAGCCGGCCCCCGCAGCTCCCACTCCCCGCGAGTTGCCACAGATGGCCCCTTCGTCTGGCACGAAGGGGCCATCTGTGGCTTCTCGCCGCGGCCGCGCGGCGAGCGCGGGAGCTGCGGGGCGAGCGGGCGGGGCGCTCAGCCGATGAACTCGGCGGGGTGCGGGCCGACGCGGCCGGCGCCGTCGGCCGGCTCGAGTGCGTCGATCGCGGCGAGCGCCGCGGCATCCAGCTCGAAGTCGAACGCGGCGAGGTTCTCGGCGATCCGCGTCGGCGTCACCGACTTGGGGATGACGATGCGGCCCTGCTGCAGGTGCCAGTTCAGAATCACCTGGGCCGGCGTGCGCCCGATCGCCTCGGCCAGCGCTGCGATCACCGGGTTGCTCAGCATCGCGCCCTGCGCGAGCGGGCTCCACGCCTCGGTGGCGATGCCGTGCGCCGCGTTGAACGCGACGGTTTCCGTCTGCCGCAGTGCGGGGTGCAGCTCGATCTGGTTGACGGCCGGGACGGTTCCGCCGAGCGCGATCACCCGCTCGAGGTGCTCCGGCAGGAAGTTCGAGACGCCGATCGCCCGGGTGCGCCCGGCGGCCGCGAGCTCCTCGAGCGCCGTCCAGCTCTGCAGGTAGCGCTCGTTCGCCGGGGCCGGCCAGTGGATCAGGTAGAGGTCGAGGGCATCGAGGCCGAGCTTGTCGAGGCTGGCTTCTGCCGCGGCGCTTGTGCCTGCACCCTGATCGCTGTTCCACAGTTTGCTCGTGATGAAGAGCTCCTCGCGGGGAATGCCGGATGCCGCGAGCGCCCGCCCGACACCCCGCTCGTTGCCGTAGATCGCCGCGGTGTCGATGCTGCGGTAGCCCGCCTCGAGCGCGGCACTCACGGCGGCCTCGGTCTCGGCGTCCGGCACCTGGAAGACGCCGAAGCCGAGCTGCGGAATCGTGACGCCGTTGTTCAGTGTGACGGTCGGGATGGTCTGTGCCAGAGAGGAGTGGGCCAGAGAGGAGTGTGCCAGAGAGGAATGGTTCAGAGACATGGGGTTCCTTGCTTGTTGGGGTGGAGGGGTCAGGACTGGGCGGCGACGACGGCCGTCGGCGACGTGGGGCCGGCGGCTGCAGCGGCGGCCGGGCGGGGCTCCCTGGCGAATTCGCCGCCCCGAGAGAACACCGCGATGAGCAGCACGAGCAGGCCGCCGAGCGTGACGGCCGCGCCGGCCCAGAGCGGCGAGGTGTAGCCGAGCCCGGCGGCGAGGGTGAGGCCGCCGATCCAGGCGCCGAGCGCGTTGCCGATGTTGAACGCGGCGATGTTGGCCCCCGATGCCAGGGTCGGCGCGGCCTCTGCGTGCGCCATCACGCGCATCTGGAGCCCCGGCACCGTGGCGAAGCCGAAGCCGCCCATGAGCACGAGGCTGATCATCGCCATGAGCTGGTTGCCCGCGGTCAGCGCGAAGACGACGAGCACGGCGGTCAGCACGAGAAGGAGCACGATGAGGGTGACGCCGAGATTCCGGTCGGCCGCCCGGCCGCCGAGGACGTTGCCGACGAAGAGCCCGGCGCCGAAGAGGATGAGGAGCCACGGCACGGCGGAGGAGGCGAAGCCGCCGACCTCGGTGAGGGTGAAGGCGATGTAGGTGAATCCGCCGAACATGCCGCCGTAGCCGAGAACGGTGATCGCGATGGAGAGCCACACCTGCGGGCTACGGAATGCGCGGAACTCGTGCAGCAGCGATCCGGGGCTGCCCGCGGCATCCGCCCCGGTGCGCGCTGGCACGAGCGCGGCGATGCCGATGAGCGCGAACACGCCGATGACGGTGATCGCCCAGAAGGTCGAGCGCCACCCGGCGGCCTGGCCGAGCAGAGTGCCGAGGGGCACCCCGAGCACGTTCGAGATGGTCAGGCCGGCGAACATCACCGAGATCGCGGCGGCCCGCTTGGTCGGCGCGACGAGCTGGGCGGCGACGACCGCGCCGATGCCGAAGAACGCGCCGTGGCAGAGCGCCGCGATCACGCGGCCGATCATCATCGTGGAGTAGTCGGGCGCGAGCGCCGACACGAGGTTGCCCACGATGAACAGCACCATCAGGCCGAGCAGGGCCTTCTTGCGGTCGACCCGGGTGAGTGCGGCGGTGAGCGCGATGGCGCCGACGGCCACGCTCAGCGCGTACCCGGAGATGAGGTAGCCGGCCGCGGTCTCGGAGACCGCGAAGTCGGCCGCCACCTCGGGCAGCAGCCCCATGATGACGAATTCGGTGAGGCCGATGCCGAAGCCACCGATGGCGAGGGCGTAGAGGGCGATGGGCATGCAATTTCTCCAAGACGTGGCGGGAGTGTGCGTCGGATGACGCTGCGATGGGTGCGACGCGCCCAGCGGGTGACGCGTGCAATTAGCCGCGTGCGCAGTAATTGCACGCGCTGCATAAATAGTTGCACACGCTTTCTATCGGCGCAAGCTGCTATAGTTGCCGCAGGCAGTACGAACGGACACGGAGGGAGCACGCCCATGGGAATCGCCGACGACGCAGTAGAGATCCGCGCCCAGGGTTGGCGCGCGCTCGCCGCCGTGCACGGGATCATCGAGTCAGCGCTGGAGAAGGCGCTGCAGAATGAGCACGGGCTCTCCGTCGTCGAGTACACCGTTCTCGACGCGCTCAGCCGCCAACACGGCTGGCACATGCGCATGCAGCAGCTCGCGCGCGCGACCGCACTCTCCAGCAGCGCGACCACCCGCCTCGTCACCCGACTCGAGGACCGCGGCCTGCTCACCCGCATCCTGTGCGTCGACGACCGCCGCGGCATCTACACGGAGCTCACGGCCGCCGGCGACGCCGTGCTCGAGCAGGCCCGCCCCACTCACGACGCGACGCTGCACGAGGCCATCGAGCAGGCGAAGCAGGTGCCGGAGCTCGCTCCGCTCGTCGACGCCCTCGACGCGCTCTACCCCGCACTCGCACCCGCGGCGGAGCCCGTCCCCGCCTGACGCGCGCCGCCGCACGCATCACCACGACCACCACGACACATCACCGAAAGCTCGGTGCGCTTGGCTTAGAACTATGGACAACACCCCCATCACCGTCTCGATCGAGCGCACCGTCGACCCGGCGCGCATCACCGAGGCAACGGCCTGGATGCAGACCGGCATCAACCTCGCCACGACCTACCCCGGCTTCCTCGGATCCGGCTGGGTCCGCTCCGGTTCCGACCGCACCCGCTGGCACATCCTCTACCGATTCGCGGATGCCGCTGCCCTGCTGCACTGGGAGCAATCACCGGAGCGCGCCTGGTGGCTCGAGACCGGCAGCGGCTTCGTGCACGAGCAGAAGACCGAGCGCCGCACCGGGATCGAGGGCTGGTTCGACGAGCCGACCGCCATCACGGTCGAGCACGCCGGCACCGGCTCCCCCGTTCCGCCGCGCTGGAAGCAGGCGGTCACCATCTGGCTCGGCTTCTTCCCCCTCAACGTCGCCTTCGCCTACCTCGTCGCGTGGCTGGTGCCCGGCTGGGACGGCTTGCCGACCGTGCTCCGCGTGCTCATCACGACGCTCTGCCTGACGCCGATCATGACGTACGTCATGCTGCCGACCGTGACGAGGCTGCTGCGCCGCTGGCTGGCCCCGCGCAGCTGACGGTCCGCAGACAGTACGCCGGTACGGGGCGGAACCACTCCGCCGGGTGATGCGGGCCCCGCCACGCCGTGTCAGAGTTGCAGCACGATGATGGCACGACACCCACGACAGCCGGCGACGCCGCGCGCACCGCGGCCGCTGAGAGCGCCGCGAATGCCGCGAACCCCCGAGCAAGAACGATTCCTGCTCTGGGTGGCCTCCTGCGCGCTCGCGATCGTGCTCTTCTGCGTCGGTGTTCCGCTCTCGGCCACGATCTACAAGCTTCCGGTTCTCGCCGCTTTCGCAGTCGGCATCCTGCAGAGCGGCAGCATCCCGCTGGCCATCATCGCGCCGCAGTGGTCGATCGCGAGCTGGGTCGCCGGCACGTCGCTGTTCATCGCGTTCGGCACCGTCGCTCCCGGCGTGCCGTGGCCCCTCGCCGTGCCCGGGTTGCTCACGCTCTGCGGCATGCTTGTGGTGCTCGGGCTGCTCCGCCCGATCGTGATCGGCGTCGCCGCCTGGGCCATCGCCGCCGCGACCTCCCTGCAGATTCTGCTGTACTCCGGCGCAGGCGAGAGCAAGGTCGCCACGGTCGAGGGAATCGTGGCCAACGTGGTCACGACGACGGCGATCAGCGCCTTCGCGCTGCTCCTGGCCCGACTCCTCGCCCAGAGCATGCGGATGCGCGGGGAGCTCGCCATCGAGCGACAGCAGAGCGCCGCGGAGCAGCAGCGCCGGGTACTCGTCGAGGAGCGCAACCGCATCGCTCGCGAGCTGCACGACGTCGTCGCCCACAGCATGTCGGTGATCCAGGTGCAGGCGTCCAGTGCCCCGTACCGGCTGCCGGAGCTCGACGATGCGGCCAGGACCGAGTTCGGCGAGATCGCCGCATCGGCCCGTGCGGCCATGCAGGAGATGCGCCAGCTCCTCGGCGTGCTGCGCAGCGAGGACACCCAGCGCGAGGCGATGCCGCAGCCAGGAATCCGGCAGATCGCCGAGCTCCTGCCCTCGATCGAGCGCGCGGGCGTCGCGGTCGCGATCGACATCGCGCCGGAGCTGCCGGACGACGGGCTCGCCGGCACCGCGGCCTACCGCATCGCGCAGGAGTCGCTCAGCAACGTCGTGCGGCACGCCCCAGGCGCCCCCGCCGTCGTGCGCGCCGAGTTGATCGACGGCGCCATCGTGCTCAGCGTCGAGAACGCCGCACCGCCCGCCGGCGCTCGAGGGGGTTCCCGGCCACCGAGCGGTGGGCATGGCCTGATCGGCATGCGCGAACGGTGCACCATGCTGGGTGGGGAGCTGCACGCCGGCCCGACGGCCGATGGCGGATACCGCGTGCTCGCGACGCTGCCGATCGCGGCATCCGCACCCAACGGGGCAGCGGTGAGTGACGACAGGAAAGGGGCGGCGCGGCCGTGACGATCACAGTTCTCGTCGTCGATGACCAGGCGATGGTGCGCGCCGGCTTCGCCGCAGTGCTCGACTCCCAGCCGGACATCACCGTGCTCGGCCAGGCCGCCAACGGCCGCGAGGCCGTTGACCTCGCCCACGAGCTGCGCCCCGACGTGGTCGTGATGGACGTGCGGATGCCGGTCATGAACGGTCTCGAAGCCACCAGGGCGTTGCAGACTCCGCCGCGCAGCAGCGACTATGTTCCGCACGTGCTCATGCTGACGACCTTCGACATCGACGACTACGTCTACGAGGCGCTGCGTGCCGGCGCGAGCGGATTCCTGCTGAAGGATGCGCTGCCGGAGGACCTCATCGCGGCCGTGCGCATCGTGGCCGGCGGAGACGCCCTGCTGGCCCCCAGTGTGACCAGGCGCCTGATCGAGGACTTCGCCCGCTCCGGCCCTCCGCCGCGCACCGACGCCGCCCTGCTCTCCGGGCTCACCGAGCGCGAGATCGAGGTGTTGACCTTCGTCGGCCGCGGACTCTCGAACACCGAGATCGCGGCGGCGCTGTTCATCGCGGAGCAGACCGTCAAGACCCACGTCAGCAAGGTGCTCGGCAAGCTGAACCTGCGCGACCGGGTGCAGGCCGTGGTCTTCGCCTACGACGTCGCCCTGGTGCAGCCGGGCGGCGGCTCCCCCTCCGCGCCTGGCGCCTAGCCGCCCGACCCCTACCGCGGTAGGGGCAACGAACGGCTCCGCGGGGTGATGCCGGCGCGCACACCGTCTCCTTAGCCTGCCGTCACGGGCGGAAGCGCCGCCCTGACAAGGGGATTCATCGTGACGATCGCGCCAGAACGACCGAGCGGCACAACGCCGCAGCCGCGGGCCGGGGGCGCCGCGGCATCCGGCCCCAACGGCGCCGTGCTCGCCGGGCGCGACGTCACCGCACGAGTTCGAAGTGGCCGAGACGCGAGCGTCGATGCGGTGCGGGCGGTGCTGCTCGTGGCCGTCGTCGCCCTGCACGCGATGATGGTCGGCGTCAGCGTCGGCGCCGGCGGCCCCGTTCTGCAGAACGCGCTCGAGCACCAGGCCTGGTTCGCTCCGGTCAGCTGGATCGTGCAGGTCATGCCGCTCTTCTTCGTCATCGGCGGCTTCGCGAGCATCACCCAGTGGCGCGGGCTGCGCGCCCGTGGGGTCTCCCCGGCGTCGTATGTGCGCGGCCGGATCGATCGCCTGGTGCGGCCGGCACTCGCACTCGTCGCGGTCGTCGGCGCTGTGCTGCTCGGCCTGGCCATGGTCGGCATGCCGGCCGAGCTCGTGGCGACCGCCGGGTTCCGCATCGGGCAGCCGCTCTGGTTCCTCGGTGTCTACATCCTCTGCTCCGCGCTCGTCCCGCTCATGGTCGCCGCACACGAACGCGCCAGGGTCGCCGCCCCGGGGCTCCTGCTGGCCGCCGTCGTGGCCGTTGACGTCGCGCGCATGAGCAGCGGCGTCGAGGCGATCGGCTTCCTCAACCTGCTGTTCGTCTGGCTGCTGGTGCAGCAGTTCGGATTCTGGCTCGCAGACGGCCTCGTCGATACGCTCGCGCCTCGCGCCAAGGCCGGGGTGATCGTCGCCGCCATCACCGCGCTGCTCGCCCTCACGGCCGGGCCGTACCCGGCGGACATGTTCGTGAACCTCAACCCGCCGACCGTCTGCCTGGTGCTGCTCGGCGCCGCCCAGCTGATGGTGTTCTCGCTGCTGCGCGGCCGCATCTCCGTTCTGGCCGAGCGCGAACGCGTGCGGCGCGCGATCGACGGGCTCGGCAAGCGGGGCATGACCGTCTACATCTGGCACATGCCGGTGCTCATTGCCCTGGCGGCGGCTCTGCTGATCGTCAACGCGGCAACGGGGATCGCCCTGCCAGAGCCGCTCAGCGCCGAGTGGTGGAGCAGCAGGGCGATGTGGCTGCTCCTCGTCGGCGTCGCGGTGGCCCCTGCTGTCTCGCTCTTCGCCCGCTTCGAGCGTGGCCGGCGCAGCGGCAGCGCCGCCCTGCCGACGTCCCGTTCCGTCGCGCTCGACGCGCTGCTCGGGGCCGGCGGTGTCGCGGTCGTGCTGATCGCCGGGTTCGGACCGCTGCCGGCCACCGCGGCCCTGACGATGCTGGGCATTGCGCTGCTCGGCAGCGGCCGCATCGGCGCTGCGCTCCGAGCCGGGTGGGCCGCTCGGCCTACGACAACGTCATCCACACGGATGACGCAGGCACGACCTGCGGGCGATGCCCGCGCACTGGCCGATTCCTAGCCTGAGAATGCCCCGATTTCCCCTCCGTCATCCGACTCGAATTGATGTCACCCATGGACCTGCTCACAGACTTCCTGCTCGCGACGGTGAGCTCGCCTTTCGTCTACCTGGTGGTCTTCGCGATCGTCGTGATCGACGGCTTCTTCCCTCCCGTGCCCAGCGAGAGCATCGTCGTCGTCGCGGCCGCCGTCGGTGTGAGCACCGGCGCCCCGAACCCGGTTCTGATCGTCGTGCTTGCCGCCATCGGCGCGGCGGTCGGCGACAACATCGCGTACTGGCTCGGCCGCAGGGTCGGCACGAACCGGTTCAGGTGGATGCGGCACGCCAGGGCCGTCTCCGCGCTCGACTGGGCGGACAGGGGGCTCAGCCGCAGCGCCGCCAGCATGCTGCTCGTCGCCCGCTACATCCCGGTCGGCCGCATTGCGGTGAACATGACGGCGGGGGCGACCGGGTTCTCCCACCGCCGATTCTGGCCGCTGACCGTGCTGGCCGGGACGTGCTGGGCCGTCTACTCCGTGCTGATCGGAGTGCTCGCCGGGCACTGGGTGAAGGAGCAGCCGCTCCTCGGGGCCGCCATCGGCGTCGTCATCGCCCTCGGGCTCGGCCTGGTCATCGACCGGCTGACGACGGCCGTTGCCCGGAGGCGCGAAGCGGCAGCCGCGCAGCACGCAGCACCGTGCGAGCAACCCGTCGCCTGAGCTCGCCAGCATCCGCCCCGTCGTCTGGCATTCCAGACGGCAACGGGGCGCCGTGGATTGCCGATCGCCCTCGCGTGCTGTGCACTGGACTCATGAGCATTTCAGCGCCATCCGCAGCAGTCGGCACGACCACAGCACCCGTCACCGTCGGCCAGGGGCCGCTCAGCATCGCCGAGGTCGTGGCCGTCGCCCGCCACGACGCACACATCGTGCTCGACCCGGCCGCGCTGGATGCCGTCGCGGCCAGCCGCACCATCATCGACGGTCTCGCCGCCGACCCCGCAGCGCACTACGGCATCTCCACCGGGTTCGGGGCGCTCGCCACCACGTACATCGAGTCGGACCGCCGCGCCCAGCTGCAGGCCAGCCTCGTGCGCTCCCACGCCGCCGGATCCGGCGCGGAGGTCGAGCGCGAGGTCGTGCGCTCCCTCATGCTGCTGCGCCTCAGCACCCTGATGACGGGGCGCACCGGCGTGCGCCGCGAGACGGCGGAGACCTACGCGGCAATCCTGAACGCCGGCATCACCCCGGTCGTGCGGGAGTACGGCTCGCTCGGCTGCTCCGGCGACCTCGCCCCGCTTGCGCACTGCGCGCTCGTGGCGATGGGCGAGGGCGAGGTGCGGGTCGACGGCGACAAGCTGAGCGCGGCATCCGCCCTGGCCGCCGCCGGCATCACCCCGCTGCAGCTCGGCGAGAAGGAGGGCCTCGCCCTCATCAACGGCACCGACGGCATGCTCGGAATGCTCTCGCTCGCCATCCACGACCTCACCGCGCTGCTGCGGACGGCCGACATCGCCGCCTCGATGAGCGTCGAGGGCCTGATGGGCACGGATGCCGTGTTCGCCGCCGACCTGCACAAGCTCCGGCCTCAGGCCGGGCAGGCTCTGGCCGCCGCGAACTTCCGCGCGATCCTCGCCGGCTCCCCGATCGTGGCCAGCCACGCCGGGCCGGAGGACCAGCGCGTGCAGGACGCCTACTCGCTGCGCTGCGCCCCGATCGTGCACGGCGCAGCCCGTGACACCGTCGCGCACGCCACGAACGTCGCGCTCGCCGAGCTGGCCAGCGCCGTCGACAACCCGGTGCTCACGCTCGACGGTCGCGTCGAGTCCAACGGCAACTTCCACGGCGCACCGGTCGGCTACGTGCTCGACTTCCTCGCCATCGCCGCCGCCGATGTCGCGAGCATGAGCGAGCGCCGCACCGACCGCTTCCTCGACCGTTCGCGCAACCAGGGCCTGCCGCCGTTCCTCGCGCACGAGGTCGGCGTCGACTCGGGGCTGATGATCGCCCAGTACACCGCCGCGGGCATCGTGAGCGAGATGAAGCGACTGGCGGCCCCGGCATCCGTCGACTCCATCCCGAGCTCGGCCATGCAGGAGGACCACGTGTCGATGGGCTGGGCCGCCGCCAGGAAGCTGCGCCGCTCGATCGACGGCCTCGGCCGGGTGCTCGCGATTGAGCTGCTCACGGCGGCCCGCGGGCTCGCCCTGCGCGCGCCACTGCAGCCGGGCGTTGCGACGGGCGCCGTGATGCGGATGGTGAACGAGGCGTCGGGCGGCCCGGGCCAGGACCGCTACCTCTCCCCCGAGATCGAGGCGGTCGTGGAGCTCGTGCAGAGCGGTCGCGTGCTGGCCGCGGCGAGCGCCGAAACAGGCCAACTGGCCTGAGTTCGCGGCGCCTCCTGGCGCCATCGCCCTGCGGGAATCCGCGCGCAAAGCATTGTGCGCGCCCGGGCAGAGTGACAGACTGGCGGGGCTGACCCACTGGCCGGCTATCCATAACCCGAATGTGGATGGTTACTCGTCATGACCCTGCGATTCTCGAACGACCCTGGATTGGATCGGCGCCGCCCCCTGCGGTGGCACCGACCCCCTCTGGCGCTCTCGATCGCGGTCACGGCCACTCTCGCCTTCTCCGGCATCCCCTCGGCGGCCACGGCCGTCGATGTCGCCGTGGATGCCGCCCCCTCCTCGGATTCGACGCCGAGCCCCGTCGCGCCCGAACTGTTGGGGCCCGGCGACGCGACGAGCGATGCGACGACTCCGGTAGACGAGCCGGAGGCAACACCAACGCCGACGCCGACGCCGACGCCGACGCCCACTCCGACCCCGACGCCAACACCGGCACCGGTGCCGCCGCTCGTCCCCCCGGCCACGCCGGTACCGACCCCCGTCCCGACGCCGACCCCCACTCCGACGCCGAGTCCCGATCCGACTCCGACGCCGACGACGACGCCGGAACCGACCCCGGAGCCGACTCCGAGCCCTTCGCCGACGCCGAGTCCCACGGCCACGCCAACTCCCACTCCGACGCCCACTCCGACGCCATCGCCGACACCCAGCGCGAGCCCGACACCGACCGCCAGCCCGACGCCCGCACCGCCGACGGTGGTCCCGCCTCGGCCGGGCGGCCCGCGCGTCACGGGGACGCAGTGGCTGACCGCGCGGACATTCGGCTACTCCTCACTCTCCGCCGCCCGTGTGGAGGCGACCGGTCGGTCGGCAGCCCTGTCGAAGGCCGCGAGCGCGCTGCGTGAGAGCAGGGCCGCCCTCGCCACAGCGGAGGACCGCTACACCTTTGTGAAGACGCAGTACGACGACGAGATGCTGACGGCATCCGTCCTGGCCGACGCCGCGACCGCAGCGGAAGCCGAGGCGGCGGCATCCACGCGGGTGCTCGTGCAGGCGATGCGGCCGAGCGGATCACCGAGCCAGGGGGTGAGCCCGATCGACGTCTACTTCGGCAAGGGCTCGGACGGAGCGCTGCTGGACGAGCTCTCCACCGTCGACCGCCTGAACAACATCAGCTCCGATCTCGATACCCTCGCCGATCGCGCCGACCGCGACAACCTCCGGGCCGATGCCGCCCGCAGCCATGCCGAGCAGGCGCTGGCGGCCGCAGCGGAACTCCCCCTCGACGAGGCGCGGGAGGAACTCGCCGCGGCGCAGCAGGCCGTGAGCGCGGCATCCGCTGTGCTCGATTCGCTCCGCGTGGCCAGTGCCGCCGCAACGTCGATCGTGGCGCTCCCCCTCGTGCCGACGGATGACGGCCGGCTCAGCGATCAGGCCTGGACGGCACCGGGAATCGGCCCGATCACCGATGGATTCGGTCTGCGCCCCGACCGGCCGGCCGGGGCGGGGCCATTCCACTACGCGATCGACATCGGCACAGGGTGCAACGCCTGGATCGTGGCGGCTGCGGCCGGAACGGTCAGCGCGAGCGGGCCGTACGGCGGCCTCGGCAACCGCGTCGTCATCGACCACGGTGACGGCATCACGACGACGTACGCCCACATCGCCGACGGCGGGCTGGCGGTGACGCCCGGACAGGTCGTCGCGGCCGGCGAGGCGATCGCGCTCTCGGGCAGCACGGGCGTCTCCACCGGATGCCACCTGCACTTCGAGGTCGCCCTCGACGGCGTGCGCACCGACCCGCTGCCGTTCCTCGCGGCCCGCGGCGTCTCCGTCGGCTAGCCCGCCTCACAACGGCCGCCCGCTCGCCTGCTCGCCTCAAGCGAGCCCGAACTCGACGTAACGGCGGTATCAGCGCCAGCTAATGCGCCGATCCTTCGAGTTCGGGAGCGGCTGAGCCACGGGGAGGTAACTCAGAGGGCGGAGCCGCGGATGCGGCGGGCGAGCTCGGCGGCCACCTCGCCGATTTGCGCGGCGAGCTCCGGCCAGCGCTCAGGCGCGACCGAGTCCCGCGGGAAGGTGAGCGCGATGCCGGCGGCCGGCCAGCCGACGTGGTCGCGCACCGCGACGGCGAGCGAGGCGAAGTCGGCCGTCACGGCGCTGTCCTCCGTCGCGTAGCCGCGCTCGCGGACGGTCTGCAACACCGCCTTCAGCTGCGAGTAGTTGTGCGGCGGCTGACCGTTCCGGTCGACGAAGGCCGCGGCATCCGGGTAGAGCGCACGGAGCTGGGCCGGGGGCAGCGTCGCGAGCATCGCGCGGCCGCTCGCGGTGAGGTGGGCGGGCAGCCGGATGCCGACATCGGTGACCAGGCGCGGCCGGCGCGGGGCCCGCTCCTCGGCGATGTAGAGCACATCGCGGCCGTGCAGCACGACGAGGTGGCCGCTCTCGCCGACCCGGTCGACGAGCCCGGCGAGCAGTGGCTGGCCGATGCGGCTGAGCGGCTCCTGCCGCGAGAAGCCACCGCTCAGCTCAAAGGCGGCCGGGCCGAGCCCGTAGCGCTTGGCCTCAGGCAGGTGCAGCACGAAGCCATGCTGGGCAAGCACGACGAGCAGGTGGTAGACCGTCGAGCGCGGGATGCCGAGGGCACTCGCGATGGTCGCGGCCGGCACCGGTCCGCGCTGGGTCGAGAGGAACGAGAGGATCCGCAGCGTGTGTTCGGCCGCAGGAACCTTGCTCGACACCGTCGCCCCTGGGGTCACGTCACCGTTGGACGCCATCATCTCTCCGATCCCCGCGTGCGATCCTGCCGGCTGCTGCGATCATCGCGTCTGTGATTCCAGACAAAGGATACGGGACGCGCGTTGCCCGCGGCATCCGTTCGCGCTGAAATCGAAGAAGCGAAGTTTCGCGAGTGCCGCGCCGCAATCCAGGCGCCGCACACCGCATCTCCAGCACAAGGAAGTCATGATGACGCCAGCACAGCCACAGACAGACACCGTCGACACCGCCGCGGGCCCCCGCCCGGTGCGCGCAGCGCGCGGAACGACCCTCAGCGCCAAGAGCTGGCAGACGGAGGGACCGCTGCGCATGCTCATGAACAACCTCGATCCGGAGGTCGCGGAGCACCCGGACGAGCTCGTGGTCTACGGCGGAACGGGCAAGGCCGCCCGCAGCTGGGAGGCCTACGACGCGATCGTGCGCACGCTCGAGACCCTCGAGAGCGACGAGACCCTGCTCGTGCAGTCGGGCAAGCCGGTCGGCGTGTTCCGCACCCACGAGTGGGCTCCCCGCGTGCTCATCGCCAACTCGAACCTCGTCGGTGACTGGGCGAACTGGCCGGAGTTCCGCCGGCTCGAGGCGCTCGGCCTCACCATGTACGGCCAGATGACGGCCGGCAGCTGGATCTACATCGGCACCCAGGGCATCCTGCAGGGAACCTATGAGACCTTCGCCGCGATCGGCGTCAAGCTTGCAACGGCCCGCGGGCTGAGCGCAGCGGATGCCGCAAACGCCAGCCTCGCCGGGACCCTCACCCTCACCGGCGGCTGCGGCGGCATGGGCGGCGCGCAGCCGCTGGCCGTGACCATGAATGAGGGCGTCGTGCTCATCGTCGACGTGGACGCGACCCGCCTGGCCCGCCGTGTCTCCAAGGGCTACCTCGACGAGATGACCGACGACATCGACGACGCCATCGCCCGCGTGCTCGCCGCCAAGGCGGAGGGCCGTGCACTCTCCGTCGGCCTCGTCGGCAACGCGGCAACGGTCTTCCCCGAGCTGCTGGCCCGCCAGGTGCCGATCGACATCGTCACCGACCAGACCAGCGCCCACGACCCGCTCTCCTACCTGCCCGAGGGCGTCTCCGTCGAAGAGTGGCGTGAGCTCGCGGCATCCGACCCGGAGGGCTTCACTGAGCGCGCCCGTGCCTCGATGGCCAAGCAGGTGAAGGCCATGGTCGAGTTCCAGGATGCCGGGGCCGAGGTCTTCGACTACGGCAACTCCATCCGCGCCGAGGCCAAGCTCGGCGGCTACGAGCGCGCATTCGAGTTCCCCGGATTCGTGCCGGCCTACATCCGGCCACTGTTCGCCGAGGGCAAGGGCCCGTTCCGCTGGGCGGCGCTCTCCGGCGACCCGGCCGACATCGCCGCGACCGACAGGGCGATCCTCGAGCTGTTCCCGGAGGACGAGCACCTGCGCCGCTGGATCACCGCGGCCGGCGAGAAGGTGCACTTCGAGGGGCTGCCGGCCCGCATCTGCTGGCTCGGCTACAAGGAGCGCCACCTCGCCGGGCTCAAGTTCAACGAGATGGTCGCATCGGGTGAGCTCAGCGCGCCGCTCGCGATCGGGCGCGACCACCTCGACTCCGGCTCCGTCGCCTCGCCGTACCGCGAGACCGAGGCCATGGCCGACGGCTCGGACGCCATCGCCGACTGGCCGCTGCTGAACGCACTGCTGAACACGGCATCCGGGGCCACCTGGGTCTCGATCCACCACGGCGGCGGCGTCGGCATCGGCCGCTCCATCCACGCCGGCCAGGTGATCGTGGCCGACGGCACCCCGCTCGCGGCCGAGAAGATCGCCCGCGTGCTGGTGAACGACCCGGGAACCGGCGTCATGCGCCACGTGGATGCCGGCTACCCGCGCGCCGTCGAGGTCGCCCGCGAGCGCGGGCTCCGCGTGCCGATGCTCCCCGACGCCGACTGAGGAAGCCGGCGAGCGAGGCCCTGGCACCGCTCGGGGCTTCGGTCGTTCCTCCCTCAGCCGGCGGGAGGAAACCTCAGCCGGCGGGAGGAAACAACGAGAGGATTGCACCATGACGACGACGCTGCTCACCGACATCGGACTGCTGGTCACCAACGACCCGACACTGGGCACCGGGCCGACCGGTGAACTGACGGATGCCGCCGTCATCATCGACGGCGGCCGCGTGGCGTGGATCGGCGCGGCCGTCGACGCCGCGACCGCCATCGCCGAGCTCGGCCTCGGCCCGCTCTCCGACATCGACAAGCAGAGCGCGGGCGGCGCCTGCGTCATCCCCGGCTTCGTCGACAGCCACAGCCACGTCGTGTTCGGCGGCGATCGCGCCGCCGAGTTCGAGGCGCGCATGGCCGGCCGCACGTACGAGGCCGGCGGCATCCGCTCGACCGTTGCGGCGACCCGCGCGGCGAGCGACGAGGAACTGCGCGCGCGGCTCTACGGTTTCGTCGACGAGATGCTCGCGCAGGGCACGACCACGCTCGAGATCAAGAGCGGCTACGGCCTCTCGGTCGAGAGCGAGGAACGCCTCGTGCGGCTCGCGTCGGAGGTCACCGACGAGGTCACCTTCCTCGGCGCTCACGTCGTCCCGGCCGAGTTCGCCTCACGGGAGGGCGGCGCCGACGAGTACGTCGAGCTGGTCACCGGTCCGATGCTCGAGGCCTGCGCCCCGCACGCCAAGTGGATCGACGTGTTCTGCGAGACGGGTGCCTTCAGCGTGGAGCAGAGCCGACGAGTGCTCGAGGCCGGCATCACGGCCGGCCTGAAGCCGCGCGTGCACGCGAGTCAGCTGGGCCCTGGCGACGGTGTGCGGCTCGCGATCGAGCTGGGGGCGGCATCCGTGGATCACTGCACCTACCTCAGCGATGAGGATGTCGCGGCCCTCGCCGCATCGAGCACCGTGGCCACGCTGCTGCCCGGCGTCGAGTTCTCGACCAGGCAGCCGTACCCGAGCGGGCGGCGTCTGCTCGACGCCGGCGTGACGGTGGCGATCGCCTGCGACACGAACCCCGGCTCGAGCTTCACCTCGTCGATGCCGTTCTGCATCGCCGTCGCCGTGCGCGACATGGGCATGACCCCGGCCGAGGCGCTGTGGGCGGCGACCGCCGGTGGCGCCGTCGCCCTCGAGCGCGCGGATGTCGGCCGACTCATGCCCGGCACCCGCGCCGACCTCGTGCAGCTGAAGACCCCCGGCTACGTGCACCTGGCCTACCGGCCGGGCGTTCCGCTGGTGCAGCGCGTCTGGAAGGACGGCACGCTCGTCGTCGGCTGAGTTCCGGAGAAAACGCAGGAGCTGAGCGCCGCCGGGCCTCTCAGGGGACCCGGCGCGGCTCTGCTCCTGTACGTGGAGCGCGAACCGCTCAGACCTCGGCGAGCTTCGGGGCGTCGTAGCGTTTGTTGAGCAGCGCGCCGGCCCGGATGGCCGGCCAGGAATTCACGTCGAAGTGCAGCTCGAGCACCGCGCAGGTGGACATCGGCGGGGTCAACGGCGAGAACCGCCTGGCCAGGGTGTCCATCTCGGGGTTGTGACCGACCACGAGAAGGCAGCCGACGCTGTCATCCTGCGCACGGATCACCTCGAGCAGCCCGTCGGCGCTCGTCGCATACAGCCGATGGTCGACGACCAGCGTCTCGTCCGCGTCGAGTTCACGCGCGATGAGCTCCGCCGTTGTGCGGGCCCGCACGGCGGGGCTGCTCAGGATGGCATCCGGCTCGATGCCGCGCCGCGCCAGGCGCCTCCCCATTTCCGGTGCGTCGCGTTTCCCGCGCTCGTTCAGCGGACGGGCCTCGTCGACGAGGCTGGGGATGTCCCAGCTGGATTTCGCGTGCCGGATGAGGAGGAGCGTCTTCATGATGACCCCGCTTTCACCGCCGAGAATACACATCGAGTCGCGCTCCGTCACCCCCACTCCTCTCATCGGCTCGGGTGGACACAGACACGGATGTGCCGGCCTCGACCGATCGGAGCGGCAAGACTGTGAAGCAACGGCGGCGCAACTTCAGTGCAGCGGGCCGGACGATCCACCCACAGTCGAGGAGACCAATGACACCGCACGGCCCACCCTCGGCCACCGTGGACGGCTGGACACGCTCACCGTTCACCGGCGCCGGCATCACCCACGACTGCTTCGAGAAGGGCAGCGGGCCCGGTGTCGTGCTGATCCCCGAGATCCCCGGCATCACCCCGGAGGTCCTCGGCCTCGCCGAGCACCTCGTCGGGCAGGGCTTCACCGTTGTCGTGCCGTCGCCGTTCGGCGAACCGGGGCGCGCGGCATCCACCGGCTACGTGCTCCCCGTCGTCGCGCGGCTCTGCGTCTCGGCCGAGTTCCGCGCGTTCGCCCTCGACTCGAAGCGACCCGTCACGGCCTACCTGCGTGCGGTTGCCGCTGACCTCGCCGCGCGGACGCCGGGAGCCGGCGTCGGAGTGATCGGCATGTGCTTCAGCGGTGGTTTCGCCTTGGCGACCGCCGTCGATGAGTCCGTCCTGGCCGCGGTGGCGAGCCAGCCATCCGCACCCTTCCCTATCGGGGCCCGGCGCCGCGCCGACCCCGGGATGAGCGCGGCGGAATTCGACCGGGTCGCCGAGCGCGCGGCATCCGGAGAGCTCTGCGCGATCGGCCTGCGCTTCAGCCAGGACATGGCCTCGCCCGTCGCCCGCTTCCGCACGCTGAAGGACCGCCTCGGCGACGCCTTCGAGGTGATCACGCTCGATTCCTCCGCCGGCAATCCGACCGGTTTCCGGCCGCGCGCGCATTCGGTGCTCACCACCGAGCTGCGCGAGACACCAGGCCACCCCGCCCTGCTCGCCAGGGAGCGGGTCGTCGAGTTCCTGCGCCGGCGGCTCGGCGGCTGACGCGGGCCTGCCGGTGGACGGAGCGCTCGGCGATCCGGGCGCTCGGACTCAGCGCAGCGCGAGCCCGGCCGCCACCTCGAGCACGCAGAGCGCGGCGAGGCGGACCGTGCGGCCGTCCTCGGCATCCGCGGTGGAGTCGACCTCGGCGATGTCGACGGAGCGCACGCGCCGGTCGGCGCCGGCGGCGCGGGCGGCCAGTCGCAGCTCGTAGGCGGAGATGCCGCCGGGAACCGATGCGGGGCAGCCGGGGGCGACGGAACGATCGCAGACGTCGACGTCGAGGTCGACGTGCACCGGCCCACCGCCTGAGCCGGCGATGTCGAGTGCCTCGGCCATCACGTCGCTCATCGGACGGCGGTGCAGCTCATCGCGGTGCACGACGGTGATGCCGTAGTCGCGGGCGCGCTCGGCGTAGCGACGCGAGTTCGCGAAGTCGGCGATGCCGATCTGCACGATCCGGGTTCCGGCGAGGCCCGCCTCGACGAGGCGGCGCACCGGGGAGCCGTTGTTGACCCCGTCGCGCAGGTCGTAGTGCGCGTCGAGCGTCACCAGCCCGGCGCTCGGCAGTGCGCCGCCCCAGGTGCCGAGCGCGGAGGCGACGGTCACGGAGTTGTCTCCACCGAGTGCGACGACCATGTCGGCGAGCCCTGCGGCCCGCGCCACCGCGGCGAGCGCGCGCTTCTCGCCCTCGGGCCCGTCCGGCTCGTGCACATTGCCGCAGTCGACGATGGTGAGGTCGGCGATCGAACGGATCCCATCGCGCACACCGCGGTCGCCGATGATCGCGTCGGAGTAGCGCGGCAGCACCGCACGAATGGCGTCAGGCGTCTCGCCCGCGTTGGTGGTGGAGAGAGAGGTGCGCCAGGCGGGGAGGCCGATCATGGCCAGGTCGACGTGCGCGCCGGGCATGAGCGCGTCCGGTGCGGGCCAGCCGCCCGTTCGCGGCCAGAGCGGGTCGTGCGGGAGGGTGGGCGAGTGGGGCGTCTGCGTCGTCACAGCTCGACGTTAGCAACGCGGATGCCGCAACAACAGGCATCCGCGACGCTGCCTGTCTGCTCCCCCAGACGCCCCGTCGCCCGCACACGCTCGGCTCGCTCCGGCGCCAGCGAGTTGGCGCAAACTGCCCCTTCGCGCCCGCCCATGGGGCCGTTCGCGCCAACTCGCCGAAGCGGGGCGGTTGGTTCTCAGTCGGACGCGGCGTGGCGCTGCAGCAGCTCCGCCTCCCGCTCGGCGCTCAGGCCCGCTCGCCGCGGGCGGTCAAGGCCACGGCTCCGTTCCCACTCGAGCACATCCCCGAGCAGCTCGGAGCGCGGCCTGTGCGTGAGCCCTTCGGCCTCCGCGGCCCGCCCCGACCGGGCCGAGAACCCGAGGTAATCCGGGTCGGGAAGCCAGAGCGCCAGCGACTCTTCCCCCATGAACTCCTCGACGCCATTGGCCAGGAGCCAGGCCGAGGACGCGACGACGAGCTCCCCGCCGTGGCCGCCGATCCTGCGGCTCTCCTCGATCCATTCCCCGAGCGGCACAACCGGGCCGACGGCGTTCACGATGCCGTGCAGCCGGCGTTCGGCGGAGTCGACGACGAAGGCAACGAGGTCGCGCACGTCGACGACTTGGGTCGGCATCGACGGCTCGTCCGGCACCAGGAGCGGAGCGCCCGGCGCACGCGCTGCACGTGCGACCCAGGCGCCACTGCGCCCGGTCTCGTCACCGGGGCCGCCGATCAACCCCGGGCGCACGATGAGCAACTTCTCGTCGACCGCCGCCCGGGAGGCCTGCTCGACCGCCGCCTTGGCCTCGCCGTACTCCGCCCTCTCCGCCCGGTCGCCCTGCAGCGGGGCGAACGTCGCGGCCGACTCATCGGCGCCGATCTCGGCCGCCGAGGCGTAGACACTGGTCGAGGAGATCAGCGTCCAGTGCGCGGCCCTGTCCCCGAGCGCCGCCAGCGCGTCCCGCACGAAGGCCGGCTGCCACGAGATCTCCACGACGGCGTCCCAGTCACGGTCGGCGACCTCCGCGTAGGCGCCGGGACGGCTGCGGTCGGCGACGACGTGCGTCACGGCATCCGGAACCGACCCGGACTCCCCTCTCGCAAGGGCCGTGACAGCATGCCCGCGGGCCAGAGCCTCGCGGGCGATCTCTCGGCCGAGCCAGGCGGTTCCCCCCAGAATCAGAATCTTCATGCGCCCATCTCAGCAGAGGCGCCCACGAATCGGCAGTCCTGTTCTCTGCGGGCGTGTGCGCGGATCGGGCGGGCGGGGTCGGCAACTCAGGCAGAACCGTCCGGGCGCCTGCGAAGGGCGCGGCACTCCGGGAACTGCACCCGCCGCCTGCTCGAACTGCCTGAGTTACTGACGGGGCAGGTGCCGGCAGCGGAACGGCAGACCGGCCGGCGGATCGGCTGGCGGGCTCAGCTTCCGCGCTGGAAGCGGGCCTCGCCGGCGGGGCTGAGCGCCGCGCGCACCCGCTCGAGCATGTTCTCGGACATCGGCGGCAGGGCGTCGAGTGCGAACCACCCGGCTGCCGTGTTTTCGCCGTCGGCCGGGTGCGGCTCGCCGCTCACCCAGCGGCAGCGGAAGACGAGGTCGAGGTAGGCGGCCCTGTCGCCGTTGGCGTACGCGCGCTCCGGCAGCGTCTGCACCCAGGCGAGGCGTTCGACCGCGGCGACGATGTCGGCCTCCTCGAGCACCTCGCGTGCCGCGGCATCCGCCGGCTCTTCGCCGGGGTCGATGATGCCGGTCACGGGCGTCCACGCTCCGGTGTCTGCTCGCCGAACGAGCAGCACCTCGGGTCCGGATGCCGCCGGCTGCCCGGCCCCGGCATCCGTTGGCGCCGCTTCACGCAGCACGACCGCCGTCACACCGCTCAGCCAGAGCGCATCGGTGCCGATCTTCTCGCGCAGCGCGAGCACGAAGTCCGGGGTCGCCATGCCCGTGCCTAGAACAGTGCGATCGAGGAACGGAGCGCCTCGGCGGAGCGCTGCAGCAGCTCCTCCTCGCGTGCGTCCAGGGAGATGTCGAGCACCCGCTGCACACCGCCGGCCCCGACGATGGACGGCACGCTGAGCGCGACGCCGTCGATGCCGCGGTAGCCGCGCAGCACGCTGGAGACGGGCAGGATGCTGCGCTCGTCCTGCAGCACCGCCTCGACGATCCGCGCACCGGAGAGGCCGATCGCGTAGTTGGTCGCCCCCTTGCCCAGGATGATCTTGTACGCCGCGTTGACGACGTCGTGGGTGAGCGTCTCGAGCCGCTCGCGCGGGAACAGCACGCGGCCCGCGTCATCGATCCAGGCGCCCAGCGGCGTCTGCCCGATCGTCGCCGACGACCAGAGCGGGAACTCGCTGTCGCCGTGCTCGCCGACGATGAGCGCGTGCACGCTCTGCGGGGCGACCTGCGCGGCCTCGGCCACGAGCCACCGCAGCCGTGCGGAATCGAGCACGGTGCCGGAGCTGAAGATGCGCCCAGGCGGCAGGTCGGTGATGCGTTCCGCGACGGCGGTGAGCACGTCGCAGGGGTTCGTCACCAGGATGAAGACCGCGTGCGGCGCGAGTGCGACGAGCTGCGGCAGCATCGCTTCGAGGATGCGCACATTGACGCCGGCCAGCTCGAGGCGGGTCTGGCCCGGCTGCTGCTTGGCGCCGGCCGTGATGACGACGACATCCGAATCGGCGACCAGCTCGATGTCGCTGCCGCCCGTGATGCGGGACGCCCCGGTGAACGGCGTGCCGTGGGCGAGGTCGAGCACCTCCGCCTCCGCCTTGGCGGTGTCGATGTCGTAGAGCACGACCTCCCTGGCCGAACCGCGGATGAGCGCGGCGTAGGCGAGGGAGGAGCCGACACTTCCGGCGCCGACGATGGTGAGCTTGGTGCTGCGAGCGAGCGTCATACTCTCAGTATTGCAGCGCGCCTTGGGCGGCGCCCGCGTCGCGCGGTGTCAGGGCTTCGGTCGCTGGCGCTCCCTCAAGCCAGCGGGATGCGGAGCATCCCGAGAGGCGGCAGCCAGTACCCAGGCAATCTCAGGAACCGTCACCGCTGCTTGCCGGGTTTCGACAGGCTCAACCAACGGGAATCCCCGCTGATTGAGCCTGGCTCCCCTGAGCCTGTCGAAGGGTCGAAACGGGATCAGGCGGTTTCGACGAGCTCGGCGGGCGGAGCCTCTGGCTCCTGTTCCGCGGCCGCGGCCGCCTTGCGGAGCTTGCGCTTCTCGCGGCCTCCCTCGACAAGCGAGTACAGCACCGGCAGCACGATCAGGGTGAGCACGGTCGACGACACGAGTCCGCCGATCACAACGACCGCGAGCGGCTGCGAGATGAAGCCGCCGTGACCGGTGATGCCGAGCGCCATCGGCAGCAGCGCGAAGATCGTGGCCAGCGCCGTCATCAGGATCGGACGCAGACGCCTCGACGAACCGTGCACGAGAGCGTCGCGCACCTTCATGCCGCGGTCGCGGTACTGGTTCACCAGGTCGACGAGCACGATCGCGTTCGTCACGACGATTCCGATGAGCATGAGCACGCCGATGAGCGATGCGACGCCGAGCGGGATGCCGGTGATCACCTGCAGTGCGATGGCGCCGGTGGCCGCAAACGGCACCGAGACGAGCAGCAGCAACGGCTGCAGCAGCGAGCGGAACGTCGCGACCATCACGATGTACACGATCAGGATGGCGACGAGCAGCGCGAGCCCGAGCTGCGAGAACGCGTCGCTCTGGTCGGCCGTGACGCCGCCGAGCGTCGCCGTCGTGCCGTCGGGGATGTCGGCCGTCGCGATCGCCGCGGAGACCTCGCTGCTGGCCGTTCCGAGGTCGTCGCTGTTCGGCGTCGCGGTGACGGTCGCGCTGCGGAGCCCGCGCACGGTGGTGATGGATGCCGGGCCGTCGAGCTCGGCCACGGTCGCCAGGGTGTCGAGGCGCACCGGCCCCGTGACCGTGGGGATCTCGAGCGCGGAGAGCGCCTCGATGGTGGTCGGCGGGTTGGCCGAGGCGATGTAGATCGTGAGCGTCGTCTCGTCGATCACGATCGAGCCGGCCTGCTTCGGCTGCATCGCCTGGGAGACGATGCTGCCGAGTGCGACCTCGCTGTAGCCGGCCGCGGCCGCCTCGTCACGGTTCACCTCGACGCCGATGTATGCCCGCGACTCTGAGAGGTTCGTGCTGGTCTGCGAGACCGAGTCCAGGTCATCGAGAGCGGTCTTGATCTCGTCGGTCGCCTGCTGCAGATCGGCGGCGTTCGATGCGGTGATGTCGACCTCGATGTCGCTGGAGGCGCCGAAACCGCTCGACGCGGCGATCGTGATCTCGCCGACATCCGAGAGCCCGTCGAGCTCCGTGCGCACCTCGGCCTGGATGGCCTCCTGGTCTGCGCCGTCCTCCGTGGTGATCGAGTAGGTGATCGTCGAGCCGCCACCGCCGCCGAACGCCGCCGAGAGGCTGCTGCCGCCACCGATCGAGGTCTGCACGATCTCGACGCCCTCGGTCTCGCGCAGCACCTTTTCGACCTCGGTGGATGCCGTGTCGAGCGCGGCCAGGCTGGTGCCGATCGGCAGCTCCTGGCTCACCTGGAAGGTGTTCTGGCCGGAGGAGCCGAGGAAGTTCGTCTTCATCAACGGCACCATGGCGATCGTCGCGCCGAGGACGAGCACGGCGACGAGCAGGGTCGCGACACCGTGGTTCAGCGTCCAGCGGATCACCGGCAGGTATCCCTGCTGCAGGCGAGAGGGGTGCTCGAGCTCATCGATGCCGGTCTCGTCGGCCAGCGCCTCGGTCGAGAGATCCGCGTGCTTGTGCGCCTGCGAGGGCTTGAGGAACCAGTAGGCGAGCACGGGCACGATCGTGAGCGAGACGAGCAGCGAGGCCAGCAGCGCGATCGTGACGGTGAGCGAGAACGGCCGGAACAGCTCACCGGTCACGCCCTCGACCAGGGCGATCGGCACGAACACGGCCACCGTGGTGATGGTCGAGGCGGTGATCGCGCCTGCCACCTCCTTGACGGCCTTGACGATCGTCGCCGCCTTGTCCTGCCCGGCGACGAGGTGTCTCTTGATGTTCTCGATCACGACGATGGAGTCGTCGACAACGCGACCGATCGAGATCGTGAGCGCACCGAGGGTGAGGATGTTGAGCGTGTAGTCGGCGGCCTGCAGCCCGATGAAGGTGATCATCACCGAGGTGGGGATCGAGATCGCGGTGACGAGGGTCGCGCGCACCGAGAGCAGGAACAGCAGGATGACGATGATGGCGAAGAACAGGCCGAGCACGCCCTCGACGGCGAGCGACTCGATCGACTGCTCGATGAACGGGGCCTGGTCGAAGACGACGGTGAAGGTGGCACCGGGGTTCGTCGAGTCGAGCGAGCTCTGCAGCGACGGCAGCATGTCGCGGACTGCCTTCGAGACGTCGACGGTGTTGGCGGCCGGCAGCTTCGTGATGGCGATGGTGAGGGCCGGCTCGCCGTCGACGCGGGAGATGCTGGCTGCCGGGTTGTCCTCGAGCGCGACGGTTGCCACGTCGGCGATCGTCGTCGGCAGCGGGACGCGCGGGGCGGCGGCCGCGGCGCCGAGGCCGTTCGCGCCGGCGAAGCCCTCGGCTGCGGCATCCGACAGCGCGTCGGGCTCGACCGGGGCCGCCTCGGTCGCGCCCAGCACGGGCAGCGCGGTGAGCTCCTCCAGTGTGGTGATGCGCGAACCGGTCTGCACGGAGAAGGTCTTGTCGTTCTCGGTGATCGTGCCGGCTGGCAGCAGCACGCCGTTCTGCTGCAGCGCATCGGTGATGGCGCTCACGCTGATGCCGCGCGCGGCGAGCTCCTCGGCGTTCGGCGTGATGGTGACGCGCTGACCGACCTTGCCGACGATGCTCGCCTCGCGGACGCCGTCGATGTCCTGCAGCTCGCCGAGCGTGGTGCGTGAGATCTCATCGGAGAGCGCGCTGACGTCGTCGACACCGGTGACGGCCACCTGGATCACGGGGAAGTCATCGAGGCTGAGCGCGAGCACCTGCGGGTCGACGCCGCTCGGCAGCGTGCCCGAGATGCGGTTGACCGAGCTCAGCAGCTTCTGCTCGGCGAAGGCCATGTCGGTGCCGTAGGTGAAGGACGCGCTGACGACCGAGACGCCGGTCGAGCTCGAGGTCGATGTGGACTCGAGTCCCGTGATGCCCTGGATCGCAGTCTCGATCGGGGTCGACACGTCGTCGTTGACGACGTCGGGCGATGCACCGGGGTACTGCGTCATGATCGCCAGCTGCGGGAAGGCGATCGACGGCGCGAGCTCCTGCTTGAGGCTGGTCAGCGCGATGCCGCCGAAGATCATCACGACGACGGTGACGAGGGCGATCAGCGCGCGGTTCTTCATGGAGAGCGCAGCAAGAAGGTGCATTGCGCCATTCTCTCAGTGCAACGAGGCGTTGCGTTTCACTCAGCTGTGAATCTGGTCACGGATGTCGGAAGGGGCGGGGTTCGCTGGCTGCGCCGCAGCCATCGAGCCCCGCCCGTCTCCGCCTCCGGCTAGTTCGCGCCCTCGGAGCGACGCGCACCGCGGCGGCGGATTGCGAGCGCTCCGGCGCCGCCGCCAAGCAGCGCGAGCGCGGCGAGCGCCGGTGCGAGCATCTCGACGCCGGTGCTGGCGAGGGACGCACCCGTGTTCGTCGTTGCGCCGTTGCCCGCGGTGCCACTGCCGGAACCGGGATCGGTGCCGGCTCCGTCCTCATCGGCTGCGGTGATCGTCACGGCACTGCGCGCAAGCTCGGTCGAGCCCTGCAGAACGACGATGCTGTGCTCGCCGGCAGCGGTCGCCGCGGGAATCGTGGCCAGCAGGCTGATCGCGCCAGCAGCATCGGCGGTGACCGAGCCGAGAACGACAGGCGCCGAGTGGAGTTCAAGCGACACGGACGTTCCCGGCGTGAAGCCCGTTCCTGAGATGGCGAGCGTGCTGCCGGCCTTGACGGTGCTCGCCCCCAGGCTCAGAACGGGCTTCGCCGGGGTGATCGGAACCTCCGGCTCGGTGGGCCCAGAGCCGAAGATCGTGCTCGCGGCGCCGAGGCGGAGGAACACCGTCTCGCCCGTCGCGTCCTTCAGGCCGTCGTTGTCGGTGATGGCGTACACATTGCCGTCGGCGCCGATGGTGAGGCCCTCGAGCTTCTCCTGCGTCCACCCGGCCGTCTCGCGCAGTGCGGGCAGCACGTCGAGGGCCAGCGTCTTCTTCGCGATGACGAGACTCGGCGCCGCGGCGACCGCCGCGGCATCCGGAACCTCGATCGTGTAGATGCGCTTGTTGGCGGCGGCCGGGCCGTTGAGCTTGTCGCGCTCGATCACCGCGAGGGTGTCGGCGTCGACGGCCACGATCTCGCTCAGCCCGACCCAGTCGGCGCCACCGGTCGCCGGGGATTCGAGTTCGTAGCCGAACCAGCTCCAGCTCTTGGCCGCAACGTCGTAGCGACCGATACGGGTGACGTTCTCGCCGTCGACCGTGGCGGCGGTGCTGGCCGGGTCTGTCCACAACGGGCGCTGCAGCGCGACGTAGACGATCTCCGTGCCTGCGGTGTCTGTCGTGGCTGTGACACCCTCGAGACCCCACTTGTTGATGTGCGCGGTGACATCGGCCGGCAATGCGACGGTCTCAACGACCGCTCCGGCGGCGTCGGTGCGGTAGATCGTGTTCTCCGCGCCGGTTGCACCCTCGGAGGCGAGCCAGAAGCCGCCCTGCGGCCGGGAGAAGAGGCCCTCGATGTCGAACTCGGCCGGGGTTCCGGCGGTGGTCACGACGAGTGCGTCGCGGATGACGGCCGGCTCGGATGCCACGTCGACGGTGAAGATCGTGCTGGGCTTGAGCGCCGAGTCACTGGCCGCGTAGAGCTTGTCCGGCGCACCCGGAACGGCGCTCAGTGCGCCGAGTGCCGCCCAGCCGATCGGACCGTCCGTCGTCGTTGCGGACACGATGCTCGGCTGGCCGGCGGCGCGGCTGCCCGCGCCCCCGCCCAGCGCATAGAGGTTCACCGCTGCACGCACGCCGGCGGCGGCGTCATCCGTCTCACTCGACACGGCGAGCAGGCCACGCGATGGGATCGGCAGGATGCCCTCTGGGCCGTTCGTGGCGAAGAGGAGCTGGGTGAACACCGGGTTCACCGGGTCTTCCAGCGAGTACACGGCGACGTAGTTGCTGCGCTCGCTGGCGACGAAGGCGTGCGTGACACCGTCGATCTCGGCGATCGCGAGACCCTCGGGCTCCGAGCCCTTCTTCGCGGCGCGGGCGTCGTTGTAGAGACCGTGCTGCACCGCGAGGTGCTCGAAGCTGTTGCCTGCATCCCAGGCCACCGCACCGGTGGTGGTGTCGAAGATCGTCCAGCCGCGGCTGCCGCCCTTCCAATCACCCTCGTTCGCCGTGGCCACGTGGCTGGCGTCGACCCACGCGATGGAGTCGGGCTCGCGCGGGGTGGCCGGGATCGAGCCGCTGAGGTCGATGACCTTGTCCTTCTTGACGTCGATGCCGCTCACCGCGACGGAGCCCGCGCTGAAGACCGTGTCGATCGCGCGCGTCGGGAGGTCGATCACGACGATGCCGTTGTTCTCCTGCAGGGTGACGGCGAGCTTGTTGTCCGCGTTGATCGTGACGTACTCGGGCTCGGGGTCGACGGGGCTGTCGATGCCGGCGGCCGTGAAGCCGGCCAGCGCGCTGCCGTCGGGGTTCACGAACGGGATCGGGGTCGGGGACCAGTCGGCCGGAGTGTCGTCGAGCTCGATCACCTGCACGAATCCGGCCGGCAGCTGCGGGAGGTCGCCCTCGCCGCCGCCCGCAGGCGTGAACGCCTCATCACGCTGGTTCTCGATCGCGATGGCCGCGTACACCCCGTCCTGGCTGATGGCGATGGAGTCGGGCTGGCCGGCGAGGTCGATGCTGGCCACGCGGCTGCGGTCGCTGAGGCGCAGCACGTCGAGCCGCCCGCGCGGTGCCGTGAAGTCGCCGCCGGTCTCGTCGATGACGACGAGCACGTACTCGCCCGACACTGCGACGGAAGTGGGCTGATCGTCGACGTGCCCGAGTTCGGCGAGCGAGACACTGCCGAGCCCGCTCGGCGCGGCCGGGTCGCTGATGTCGAGGAAGCCGATGCGCTTGCCGAGTGCATCGGTGTAGATGAGCGTCGTGCCGTCTGCGCTCACCGCGGAGATCTCGGCCACCGTCGCGGCGGCAGGATCAACGCCGGCCGGCACATTCTGGAACACGGGATAGGTGGCTGTGCGGGTGAAGCCGGCCGGGGCGGACAGCTCGTCTGCCTGGGCCGCGGCAACCGCGCCCAGTGGGCCCGCGGCAGGGCCGACGGCGCCTGTGGCGACGGCACTCGCGCCGAACGCGAGAGTCGCGGCCAGGGCACAGCAAAGAAGACGGGTGGGTTTCATGGGAGGCTCCTGGGTGCGTGACGCGCCGCGCTCGAAGCGGCAGGCGCTTTCGCTCAGGCTGTCGGCCCCCGGAGGCCACGGGGTGATCAGCAGGCGACACCGTGGGGTCGCGCGGGTGAACGGGAGGTGCCGAGCTACACGACGTCGGCGAGGTAGCCCGTGTCCGGCACCGGATGCCGCAGCAGCGAGCCCCAGGCGAGCGCGAGCGCGTCGACGGCGCGCGTCGTCTCCTCTGCCGAGTAGCTGATCGGCAGGCGCAGGAAGCGTTCGAACGCGCCGTCGATGCCGAAGCGCGGGCCGGCCGCGATGAGCAGGCCGTGGTTGCGGGCTGCGAGGGCGAGCTGCGAGCTGACGGGCGACCCGAGGTTGATCCAGGTGGCGAGGCCGCCGTGCACGTGCGGCACGTCCCACTCGGGGAAGCGGCTGGCGAGCAGCTGCTCGATGTGGTCGCGCCCGGCGCGCAGCTGCTCCCTGCGGAGCTCGAGGATGCGCGGCATCTCCGGGAGCAGCTCTGTCACGATCAGCTGCTCGAGGATCGGCGTGCCGAGGTCGCCGGGGGCGCGCAGCCCGACGAGCTTGCGGATCAGGGGGCGCTCGGCCCGGATCCAGCCGACGCGGAGGCCACCCCACACCGTCTTGCCGACGGAGCCGACGAGCACCGCGTCGCCGTACGCCGCCATCGGCAGCACACTGCCGACGCGGTCGATGTCGAGCTCCGCGGTCGTCTCGTCGGCCACGATCACGGTGCCCTGCCTGGCCGCGGCGGCGAGGATGCGCTCCCGCTGCTCCGGGGCGAGCGAGCGCCCGGTCGGGTTGTGGAAGTCGGGCATGAGGTAGCCCATCGCCGGATTGGCCTGCCGGATCGCCTGCTCGAACGCCGCGGTCTCGACCGCGGAGTCCGCGGCATCCGCTCGCTGTGAATCGGGGATGGCGCTCACAGGAACGAGCCGGGCGCCTGCCGCGCGCAGGGCCTCGTAGGCGTGCGGGTAGGTCGGCTGCTCGATCAGGGCGCGGTCGCCGCGGCCGATGAGGGCGCGGGAGAGCAGGGCGATCGCGTGCTGGGCCCCGATCGTGACCATGATCTGCTCCGGCGCGGTCGGCAGGCCGCGAGCCGTGTAGCGCTCGGCGATGGCCGCGCGAAGCTCCGGCGTTCCGATCGGGTCGAAGCCGGCACCACCGAGGTGGCGGGGCAGCTCCTCGACACCGCGTCGGCTGGCCTCGACGAGCCACGGCAGCGCCGGCATGGCCGCCTTGCTGAGATCGAGGTAGCCGCGGTCGCCCGGCACCGAGAGCATGGCCGGGGTGCCCTGCAGCCGCGTGACACTGCCCGAACCGCGCACGCTCTGCAGGAAGCCGAGCTCACGCAGCTGCCGATAGGCCGCCGTGACCGTGGTGCGGCTGAGGCCGAGGTGCTCGGCGAGCTCGCGCTCCGCGGGCAGGCGGGTGTCGACGGGGATGCGCCCGTCGATGGTGAGCAGGCGGATCCGGTCGGCGAGCGCCGTGTAGGCGGAGCCGCCCTCGCGCCACTCGCCGAGGAGGGCCGTGAGGGTGCGGGCGCTGAGCTGGGCATCAACCATGAGGCCACTTTAGGTGAATTGGCTATTGGATGGAAGGCCAATTGTGCAATTGGATATGAGGGTGGCTTCTTCGACTACTTCCCTCGCCCCCGTGACCGGGCGTCTCCCCCGACGCTTCGCGCAGCTCTTCCTCGGCCTCTTCCTCTACGGCATCGGCATCGCGCTGATCGTGCGCGGTGAGATCGGCGCCGCGCCCTGGGACGTCCTGACGCAGGGCATCGGCATCCACACCGGGCTCAGCTTCGGCCTCATCACGGTGCTCACCAGCGCCATGGTGCTGCTGATCTGGATCCCGCTGCGGCAGAAGCCCGGCATCGGAACCGTTCTGAACGCCCTGCTCGTCGGACCATCGGCCGACGTCGGCCTGGCGCTGATCCCCGCGGGCCTCGACCTCTGGGTGCGCATCCTGCTCTTCATCGCCGGCCTGCTCGTGCTCGCCGTCGCCACGGGCCTCTACATCGGTGCCCACTTCGGGCCCGGCCCGCGCGACGGCCTGATGACGGGCCTGAACGCCCGCACCGGCTGGGCGATCTGGAAGGTGCGCACCGGCATCGAGCTCACGGTCGTCACCCTCGGCTGGATCCTCGGCGGCAACGTCGGGATCGGCACCGCCGCCTTCGCGTTGCTCGTCGGCCCGCTCTGCCAGTGGGCGATCCCGTTCTTCGCCGTGAAGCCGCGGGCAACGGATGCCGCGGCGACCCCATCCGACCCGGCCGCGTCCGAGCCAGAGCAGCTCGACGCAGAGCAGTTCGACGCAGAGCGGCTCGAGGCAGCGCAGCTCGAGGCCGAGCTCGAGACCGAGCTCGAGGGCACCGCCACCCCGTCGAGTCCGCAGCTGGACTCGCCGGCGAACTGACACCGGCGTCGGCCTGACCGCTCGGCGACCGTCATCCGCATTCGGAAAGGAGGCACCCCATGATCGTCTTTCTCAGCCTGATCGCGCTTCTCGCCGCGTGGGGAATCGTCGCCACTGTGCAGATCGCGCGGCGCGACGGCTACCGCGCCGTGCCCGACCGCCCGCGCGGGCCGCAGGGCTAGCACCACGCGGTGCCAGCGCCGTGGCCCGTGCGGGTCAGTCGTCGCTGCTCGCGCTGTCCCGCACGGTGATCGACCCGTTCGAGGTGCCGAGGTCGAGCAGAAACTCGCCGTTCGGGTCGCTCGCGATGTCGATGTTCTTGCCGCCGTTCGACGTCTCGGCGACGACCTCGTACCCGCCGGTCGGAACCCTCAGCGTGATCGAACCATTCGAGGTGTTCGCCTTCACATCCTGCGGGGTGGCGAGCTCCAGCTCGATGGAGCCATTCGACGTCTTGGCGATGATGCCGTCTCCGCTGAGCTCGCTGCCCTCGATGCGACCATTGCTCGTGCCGACCTCGATGCGCCCGGTCACGTCCTCGAGCGAGATGCGCCCGTTGCTTGTGCTCACGTCGACGTTGTTCACGTCGCTGAGCTCGATCTCGCCGTTCTCGGTCTGGCCGCTCACGTCGACGCCGGCCGGAAGTTCGATCGTGTAGTTGACCGTGCAGCGTTGACCGCATCCGCTGAGCACCAGCTCATCGCCGTTGACCTCGAATGTCGTCCCGATGTCGCGCTTGGCGCCCCAGTACTGGATGTCGCGCTCGATGCGGATGTCGGTGGCGCCCGTCTCCCCGCTCACGCTGACACTCCCGCTGGGATCGTCGATGCGCACACTGGTGATGCCGGCGGTGTCGCTGAGCGTCGTCTCGTCGCCCATGCCGTGCGCCGGCAGCAGCGCGCATCCGCTCAGGATCGTCGCGCCGATCGCGAGGCCGGCCACGGCCCCACTGATGCGAGTTGCGGTTCGAATGGTGGTGCGCATGAGTATTCTCCCTGTCGTGGCCACCCGATCGGGCACCCAAGTTCTACTCCTTCGACGCTAGTAACCTCGGCCGCGCCTGTCACGGGGGATTCCCCCCGAAGCACGGTCGGGCTGCCCACACGGCCGTCGGGTGCCGGATGCCGCGGCCTGCGGCATCCGGACCCGACCGCCTTCCCGCGAGCGGCTCGCCGCCCTAGAGCTCGCGCTCCGCGAACGCGGTGAGCGCGTCGCGCACGAACTCCGCTCCGGCCTGCCCGCCGTAGTTGGCGCCGAAGCGCTCGTCGGCCACGTACATCTCGGCCAGGCCGAGGAGATAGGCCTTGGGCGGGCCGCTTGAGCCGCCGCCCGGGGTGCCGGGGATGCCGCTCAGCCACTCGACGTGTCGGCGGGCCAGTGCCTGCGCCTCCGCGCTGTCCGCGGCGATGCCGCTCGTGGCGGCCGCGCTCCAGTCGGCGGCGAGCTGTTGCTGCCGCTGCTGCCACCCGGCCTTCTCCTCGGCCGACATCGAGCGCCACCAGGTGTCGCTCTTCGCATAGGCGTCCGCGCCCCAGCGCTGCTCGACCTCCTCCTTGTACTGCGTGTGGTCGAAACCATCGAACATGTTCTCTGCCATCAGTTGTTCACCTCCCTCCAGGGTGTTGATCGTCAGCTCGACCGACGCGATCTGCCGCGCCAGCCGGTCTTGTTCCTGCCGCAGCCAGTCGAGGTGGCCGTGCAGGGCTTGCTTCTCGTCGCGCTCGTTGGCGAGGACCTCGGCGATCGCCGGCAGTCCCAGTCCGAGTTGGCGCAGCAGCAGGATGCGCTGCAGTCGAACGAGCGCGGCCTCGTCGTAGTGGCGATAGCCGTTAGAGCCGACGCTGCTCGGTCGCAGCAGGCCCGTCTCGTCGTTCCGGCGAGCTTCGCGATCTCCTGAATCGACCAGTGCATGTCTCCCTCTCCCGCGCGTCCGCGCCGTCACTGACAACCGTAGAAGTTGACGCTACGTCAATGTCAAGCCCCGGTTCACCGCGGCGGCGCGCCCGCGCGGCTGCGCCATCCGGCACTTTCGCAGCCACAAATCTTGACGCGCGCCCAAACGCGATATATCGTGAGCATAAGCACAACGCGATATATCGCGTATGCATCGGCATCCGCCACCACGCAAGGAGACAACAATGGCAATCGAGAAGTGGCTCATCCAGCCCGGCCAGAGCAAGGTCATCGACCTGGAGTTCGTGCGCAGCCTCAAGGTGGGCATGATCGGCGGCAAGATCGACATCATCGCCCACGACGAGACGAGCGCGCGCGTCGAGGTGCACTCCGTCACCGGCAAGGAGCTCAAGGTGGAGATCGACGGCGACCGCCTCGAGATCGACCACCCACAGCTGCGCTGGGACAACTTCCTCGACGTGTTCAAGGGCTTCACCGGCAGCGCGAAGGCCGAGGTGAGCGTGCTCGTGCCGCGCGATGTCGCGATCAAGCTCGGCGTCGTCTCGGCCGAGGCCCTCGTCTCCGGATTCGCCTGCGACGCGAAACTCAGCACCGTGACCGGCGACGTCGTCGTCGACCACGTGATCGGCGACCTCGACGTGAACACGGTCAACGGCGAGGTCTCGGTCGGCAACCACACCGGCCGCGTCAACGTCAACACGGTCTCTGGCGACATCGTCGCCAGCGGCGCGATCACGCGCTTCAGCGCAGACGGCGTCTCGGGGAACATGATCCTCGACATCGTCGGGACGCCGTCGGAGATCAACACGAACACCGTCTCGGGCGACCTCACGGTGCGCCTGGACGCCGGCCTCGGCGAGCGCTACCGCGTCAACACGGTCGCCGGCACGGTCTTCCTCGACGACACGACCTTCAAGGGCACCCTCGGCAAGGGCTTCGAGCGCGTCATCGGCGAGCTCGCGGGCAGCTGGCTCGACCTGCAGGCCAACTCGGTCTCGGGCAACATCTCGATCGTGCGGCGCGGAACCCCCGCCCCCGTCGACTTCACGGTCTCGAGCGACGGCGAGGCCACGGCATGACCCCGCCGGTTTTCGCCCACGGCAGCCTCCGGCTCTACCTGCTCTCCCTGCTGGCCGAGCAGCCGCGGCACGGCTACGAGTTGATCCAGGCTCTGAGCGACCGCTTCGGCGGCAGCTACATCCCGAGCGCAGGCACGATCTACCCGCGCCTGTCCAAGCTCGAGGAGGAGGGGCTGGTGACCAAGGAGAGCGACGGTCGCAAGACCACCTACTCGATCACGGATGCCGGCCGGGCCGAGCTCGAGGCGAGGCGCGGTGAGCTCGATTCGATCGAGGACGCGATGACCGACTCCGTGCGGCGCATCGCCGACGAGGTGCGCGCCGGCGTCAACGACGCCATGCGCAGCCTGCGCGCCGATCTGGCGAGCGCCGCGCGTGACGCCAAGCGCGGCGGCAAGACCGAGTCGGCGAAGGCGGCGTATGCAGCCGGATCGAGCCAGCAGCAGCACATCGACTCGAACCGCGCGGTGCACGACGCCGAGATGGCGATCACGCAGTTCCGCCAGGTGCTCCGCACCGAGCTGCGCACGCAGGCGGCCCGGTCTCGAGTGTCGCCGGAGGCCGCGATCCTGCTGCGCCAGCGGCTCGACGCGGTGCAGGCCGAGGTGCTCAGCCTGTTGCGCGCGAACTGAGCCGCGGCCTCGCGGCCTCCGGCCTGGCCGCCGCGTCCGGCTCCGCACACGTAGCGCGCCAGTAACCGCGTTATGCGCCAGAAACAACTCCGGCGTGAGCGGCGCGGAACGGCGCCGGGCGGATACCGGGTGCGCCGGGCGAGCGAGGGTCAGCTGGGGCGCGGGCAGTAGAGCTGCGTGCGCTCGCCGGAGCGGTCGATCTCGTGCTCGGCCATCGGAACTCCGCAGAGTGGGCAGAGCTTGGGCGCCGGAACGGCCGGCGGCGTCTCGTTGTACGGACCGAGCGGGGGCGGGCCGATGTACGGCACGAGCTTCCGGTTGAGCTTGTCGAAGAGACCCGAGAGCTTGCCGCCCGTACCTTCATCTTTACTTCGTGCCATAATGATTAGTGTACTAAGTAAATCGTCACCACTCAAACCGGGCGGCGATGAGGCAGAGGCGGGCTCCGATGAACGGCACGGCGAACGAGACAATGAACGGCATGATGGACGACATGACGAACGAGGCCGAGAGCGGCACGCGCGCACAGCGTGCGGCGGGCGCCGCGTCATCCGTCGACAGGGAATCGGTCGTGCTCGACATCGAATCGGCCGATGCGGGAGCCGTCGACCTGCTCGCGCTCGAGAGCCAGGTGTGTTTCGGCCTGGCCGTGGCTGCCCGCGGCGTGATCGGCGCCTACCGTCCGATCCTCGAGCCGCTCGGGCTCACCCACCCGCAGTACCTCGTGATGCTCGCCCTCTGGCAGTCCAGCCCGCGCACCGTGCGCGACATCGGCGCCGCGCTGCAGCTCGAGCCCGCCACCCTCTCCCCCCTGCTCAAGCGACTCGAGGCCGCCGGGTACATCACGCGCGCCCGCAACGCCCACGACGAACGGGCCCTCGACATCACGTTGACGGATGCCGGCCGCGCACTGCGTGAGCAGGCGCTCGCGATCCCCCCGCAGGTGATCAGGCGCCTCGGCATGAGCCTCGACGAGCTCGCCACCCTGCGCGCAACCTTGGCCAGGGTGATCGAGGCCGTCGGCACCGAGTAGCCGCGCCGCGGTCCGTCACGCCGCCGCATCTGCCCGCACTGTGAATCGATCCAGAGTGCAGAAACTGCTCCCCGCTGGCCGATTTCAGCGCAATTTCTGCACTCTCGGTGCGCCGCGGGCGCCTGTGGTTCACGGGCGCCCGGTCCAAGGCTGAGGCCCGGGGCCGCGCACGAATTCCGAGGCAATCTGCGGATGACGGTGTACGAAACGCGCCCGCTGGCGAACAATGGGCTCATGAGCACGATCTCTGGCGACGAGCGCCGTGCGGATGCGGCCGCATCATCGGCAGCCGCGAGGACGCGCGCAGCCGGCGCGGGCGCCGCGGCATCCGCCCGCCCGTTCCCGCCCGGATTCCTCTTCGGCGCGGCGACGGCCGCCTACCAGATCGAGGGCGCCGCCCACCGGGACGGCCGCACCGACTCGATCTGGGACGCGTTCTGCCGCGTTCCTGGCGCCGTGATCAACGGCGACTCCGGCGAGACCGCCTGTGAACACTACGACCGCTATCGCGACGACGTGGCCCTGATGAAAGACCTCGGGCTGCAGACCTACCGCTTCTCCAGCTCGTGGGCACGGGTGCGACCGGACGGCGGCGCCGTGAACCCGCTGGGCGTCGACTTCTACTCGCGGCTGACCGACGAGCTGCTCGGCGCCGGCATCCGTCCATGGCTCACGCTCTACCACTGGGACCTGCCGCAGGCGCTCGAAGAGGATGGCGGGTGGACGAACCGCGACACCGCGTACCGCTTCCGCGACTACGCGCTCAGCATGCACGATGCCCTGGGCGACAGGGTGCCGGTGTGGACGACGCTCAACGAGCCGTGGTGCTCCAGCTTCCTCAGCTACACCGCCGGCGCCCACGCCCCCGGCAGACAGAGCGCGGAGCTGGGCCTCGCCGCCGCCCACCATCTGCTGCTCGCACACGGCCTCGCGATCGAGGCGCTGCGGGAGCGCGACGCCGCCCTCGAGCTCGGCATCACACTCAATCTCACGGTGGCCAAGCCGGTCGACCCGGCGAGCGCCGGCGATCTCGACGCCGCCCGCCGCATCGACGCCCAGTTCAACCGGGTCTTCCTCGACCCCGTCTTCCGCGGCAGCTACCCGGAGGACTTCCTCGAGGACGTCACCGGGCTCGGCCTGGAGAAGTACGTCAAGGACGGCGACCTCGCCCAGATCGCACAGCCGATCGACTCGCTCGGCGTCAACTACTACCACGGCGAGTTCGTCAGCGACCGGCCGGCCGCGCACCCGCTCGTCGGCGATGCCCCGACGACGAGGCAGACCCGCTCGCCGTTCCCCGCCGCCGACGGCGTCTTCAACCACCCGCAGGGGCTGCCGCTCACCGCCATGGACTGGGAGGTGCAGCCGGACGGCCTGCGCGAACTCCTCGTCGAGGTCGAGGCGGAGTACAGCGGCCCCGCCCGCGTCAAGCTCTACGTCACCGAGAACGGTGCGGCCTACGACGACACGGTGGCGGATGACGGCACCGTGCCCGACCCGGAGCGCACCGCGTTCCTGCGCGAGCACCTCGGCGCCGTGCTCGACGCCATCGACGACGGCGTCGACGTGCACGGCTACTTCTACTGGTCGCTGCTCGACAACTTCGAGTGGGCGTGGGGTTACGAGAAGCGCTTCGGGATCGTGCGCGTCGACTACGAGACCCAGCAGCGCACCGTGAAACAGAGCGGTCTGGAGTACCGCCGGATCATCGCCGCGAGGGCATTGGGGGCCGCGTGAACATGCCGGGTGTTAGGAAACCGTTAGGGGCCGCCGTACGCGGCATTCTCGGGCGTAGGCTCTCCAGCCGTGACAAACGACACGCCTGAGGCACCGGCCGAGCTGCGCTCAGCAAAACACTGGATTATCGGGGGACCGCTGCCCAGCGAGAAGCTCGAGGGGCAGCTGCTGCCCAAGCACCTCGCCCTCCCGATTTTCGCGAGCGACCCGCTCTCCTCCGTGGCGTATGCCCCACAGGAGTTGCTGATGATCCTGATGATCGGCGGGCTCGCGTTCCTCAGCTTCGCCCCGTGGGTGGCTCTGGCCGTGATCGTGCTGCTCGTCACCGTCGTCGCGAGCTACCGGCAGCTGATCAAGGCCTACCCCTCCGGCGGCGGCGACTACGAGGTGGCGCACCGCAACCTCGGCGAGAAGGCCGGTCTCGTCGTGGCATCCGCCCTGCTCGTCGACTACGTGATGACGGTCGTCGTCTCGGTCGCTTCCGGCGTCGACAACATCATCTCGGCCATTCCGGAGCTGAACCCCTTCCGGGTCGAGCTCGCGATCGTCTTCGTCATCATCCTCGCCGCGATCAACCTGCGCGGGGTCAGCGAGTCGAGCAAGGCCTTCGCGATTCCGACGTACCTCTTCATCAGCAGCGTCGCGCTCATGATCGTCACCGGCCTCGTGCGCACCATCTTCGGCGACGCACCGGTGGCCGAGTCGGCGGCATACGGAGTGCAGGCCGAGCAGTTGACGCAGGCCGCCGTCATCCTGCTACTTCTTCGTTCCTTCGCCAGCGGATGCAGCGCGCTCACCGGCGTCGAGGCGATCTCGAACGGGGTGCCGGCCTTCCGGCTGCCGAAGGTCAAGAACGCCCAGCGCACCCTGGTGCTGATGGGCGGCATCGCCATCGTGCTGTTCGCCGGACTCACCGCGCTGGCGCTGATCTCGCAGGTGCACTACGCCGAAGACGCCTGCCACCTGATCGGCTTCGCCGACTGCGAGACGCAACCGCAGCGCAGCCTGATCGCCCAGGTGGCCGCCGCCACCTTCGGCAACAACTCGATCCTGTTCTTCGTGATCCAGGCGGCGACAGCGCTCGTGCTGTTGCTCGCGGCCAACACCGCGTTCAACGGCTTCCCGCTTCTCGGATCCGTGCTCGCCAAGGACGGCTACGCACCGAAGTCGCTGAGCACGCGCGGCGACCGCCTGATCTACTCGAACGGCGTGCTGCTGCTCGCGCTGGCCGCCGTACTGATCCTCGCCGTGTTCCAGGCCAACCTCACCGTGTTGATCCAGCTCTACATCATCGGTGTCTTCGTCTCCTTCACGCTCGGCCAGACCGGCATGGTCGTGCACTGGCTACGCGAGCTGAAGAAGCCGGGCTCCGACCGTGGAGCCATCTGGCGGGGTCTCACCATCAACGCGATCGGCGCGGCCATGACGGCCGTCGTTCTGCTGGTCGTCACGATCACGAAGTTCACCCACGGCGCCTGGCTCGTCTTCCTGATGATGCCGATCCTGTTCCTGTTGATGCTCGGCGTGAACCGGTACTACCGCGATGTCGCGAAGGAGATCGAGGTCGATCCGGTCACGACCTTCGGTTCACAGGGCGACCACGCCATCGTGCTCGTCGGCAACATGCAGAAGCCGGTGCTCAAGGCCCTCGACTACGCCATCGCGGCCCGCCACGAATCGCTGGAAGCCGTGCACGTGTCGCTCGACGACGCGCAGACGAAGCAGCTGAAGAAGGACTGGGTGCGCATGAACATCCAGGTGCCGCTGCGTGTGCTGAGCTCGCCATACCGCGACCTCAGCCACCCGCTGATCCAGTACGTGAAGTCGCGTCGCGAGGAGCACGGCTCCGAGGTGACCACCATCTACATGCCGCAGTACATCGTCGGGCACTGGTGGGAGGGCCTGCTGCACAACCACAAGGCCCGCCGCGTGCGCCAGAAGCTGATGCTGGTCCACGGTGTGACGATCGCGCTCGTGCCCTGGCTGCTGGACTCCAGCGAGCTGATCTACGGACGCCGCTCGCGCCCCGTGCCCGGCCAGGACCGCCGCGGCGAGCCGGTGCGCCCGGTGCCGCGCAAGCCGATCGCACCCGCGACGGTGGCCGACGGGCGGCCGCAGCCGCGCGCGGGCTCGACGGCCACGGCCGTGCAACCGGGCACGGCACCGACCACCTCGCGTCCATCGGCGTCACGCCGCAAGAAGCGCAAGTAGTTTAGGCGCGAAGCGCCGAAACCACTTGCGAAAGGCGGCGGCCCCAACTTAGGCAACCTCGACAACCGTCACCGATGCCTGTGCGGTTTCGGGCAGCAAATCAGGCAGCACGGCGGGCGTTCGCAGCAATCCCTGCGGGTACGGCGACGGGAAGTGCGGCGCGGGCCGAATTGCCTGAGTTGCCAACGGGACCAGTGGTGCTTCGACCAGCTCAACGCGCGCGGCAGCTGTCTCCGCGGACACGCTCAGGGCTTCGCGTGTCAGCGCGACGCGAAGCGTCGCGAAAGGCGGCAGCCCTCACTCAGGCAACCTCGACGACCGTCACCGATGCTGGTGCGGTTTCGCGTGCGGTTTCCGCGGCAGATGCTTCCGCGCACGCGCTCAGGGCTTCGCCAAGGCAAACTCAGAAGCCGCAACCGCTGCTGGTCGGGTTCCGACAGGCTCAAACTGCGCGGGCTAGAGCAGCGCCATGATCTGGCGGGCGATCGTGCGCCCCGCCCTGCTCGCCCCGATGGTGGATGCCTGCGGCCCGTAGCCGGCGAGGAAGATGCGCGGGTCGGTCCACGACGCACCGGAGGCCACCGTGACACCGCCTGCCTGCTCGCGCAGCTTGAGCGGGGCGAGGTGGCGCAGTTCCGGACGGAAGCCCGTCGCCCAGATGATGGCATCCGCGGGAGCGAAGCTGCCGTCGGCCCAGCGGGCACCGTCGGCCTCGAGCCTGGCGAACATCGGCTTGGCCACGAGGAGCCCCCGGTTGATGCCGGCGGCGATGCGGCGGGTCTTCGGCACTCCGGTCCCGCTCACGATGCTCGGCAGCGCCTGGCCCGCTCGCGCCGCCTTGTCTTGCTGGGCGACAGCGGCGGTCGCATCCTCGACGTCGAGCTGTTCGCCGTCGAGCCAGTCGATCGGGCGGCGTGCCACCCAGGTGAGGCCGGATGCGATGCCCTCCAGCTCGAGCATGAAGCCGATCGCCGAGGTGCCACCGCCGACCACGATCACGTTCTTGTCGCGGAACTCCTCGGCGGAGACGAAGTCGGCCGTGTGCAGGTGCCGCCCGGCGAAGCCGGGCGTTCCAGGGTAGTGCGGGATGAACGGAGCGCCCCACGTGCCCGTCGCGTTCACGACGAAACGGGTCTCGATCGCGCCGCGGTCGGTCTGCACCAACAGGTCGGCGCCGCGGTTGGCGACGGAGCGCACGGTGACCGGGCGCTCGACGCCGAGCTCGAAGTGCTGCTCGTAGCGCCGGTAGTAGTCACCGACGACCTCGCGGGCAGGCACGTCCCGCTCCGCGGTGTCGAAGCTCAGACCGAGTTCGGCCATGCCGGGCAGATCGTGCACGCGATGGGCGGAGCCGAGCCGCAGACTCTGCCACCGGTGCTGCCAGGCGCCGCCGGCATCCGGGCCCCGATCGAGCACGACGAAGTCCTGTCCGGCCACGAGTTCGAAGCGCCTCAGATAGTAGGCGACCGCGAGTCCAGCCTGCCCGGCGCCGATGACGACGACCGGTACAAAACGGTCGGAATCCATCACACCTCATCTCAGATCTGGGCCTGCGAAGCAGCCACCGGCACAGCGCACCCTACATGCTAAACTGGCGGTTAGTTTTCATACTTTTTATCGGTAAATCCCGGGTGCATCATCGGCACCCGGCCTGTCATCGTAAGGGGGTCTCGCATGGGGCGCGGCCGTCAAAAAGCAAAGCACACCAAGGTTGCCCGTGAGCTGAAGTATTTCAGCCCCGACACCAACTATGGTGCACTCGAGCGCGAACTCACCCACAGCGGCGATGTTCGCGCCGGTGAGGACCGTCTCGACGAGGATCTCGCCAAGTGGCCTGAGTACGAGTCCACGCAGTACGAGGACACCTACGCCACCGAGGACGAGCAGAAGCGCGCCTAGCGTTCATTCTGATTCGGATGCCGTGAGCTCAGCGTTTCGACGCTGAGCTCACGGCTTTTCGTGCGCGACGCGAAGCGTCGCGAAAGGCGGCAGCCCATTCTCAGGCAAACTCGACAACCGCCAGCGATGCTGGCGCGGCGCGCAGCGCCGCGAAAGGCGGCAGCCCTAACTCAGGCAAACTCGAGAACCGCCAGCGATGCTGGTGCGATCTAGACAACCTCAATGAGACCCGGTTTCGCGCGACAAACCGGGTCTCGATACGGCCCTGGCGGGCCTACTCGACCGACGGATCAGGGGCGAGCGGGAGCTAGCTCGCGTAGCTGCCGACGAGGCGCACGGCGCCGCCGTCGACGCCCTTTGCACCCTGCTCGAAACCGGTGAAGTCGCGGGGGGCGGTCGAGACGCGACCGGCGACCCAGGAGTGGATACCCTCGGCCTCGAGCTTGGCGACGACGCTCGACGCGGCATCCGCTGCCACGACGGCGAACATGCCGATGCCGAGGTTCCAGGTGCCCTCCGCGCTCTCGAGGCTGGTGCCGGCGAGGTCGCTGAGCACGCGGAAGACGCTGTTAGGCGACCAGCTGGCGCGGTCGAGCTCGACCCAGGAGCCGACGGGCAGCACGCGCGCGAGGTTCGCCGCGATGCCACCGCCGGTGACGTGGCTGAGCGAGTGCACGCTGCCGCCGACCGCGGGGTCTTCGAGCAGACGCACGAGCGGGCCGGTGTAGAGGCGGGTCGGCTCGAGCAGCACCTCGCCGACGACGCCGCCGAACTCGTTGGAGTGGTCGGTGTAGCCGATGTTGTTGCTGGAGAGGATGTGACGCACCAGGGAGAAGCCGTTGGAGTGGATGCCGGAGGAGGCCATCGCCACGACAACGTCGCCGTGCTGCACGCGCTCGGCTCCGAGCACGGCGTCGCCCTCGACGACACCGACGGCCGCACCGGCCACGTCGTAGTCATCGACACCGAGCAGACCGGGGTGTTCGGCGGTCTCGCCGCCGACGAGGGCGGTGCCCGTCTCGGAGCAGGCCTTAGCGATGCCCTCGACGATGGAGGCGATGCGCGCGGGAACGACCTTGCCGCACGCGATGTAGTCGGTCATGAAGATGGGCTTTGCGCCCACGACGATGATGTCGTCGACGACCATGCCGACGAGGTCCTGGCCGATGGTGTCGTGCTTGTCGAGGGCCTGCGCGATGGCGACCTTGGTGCCGACGCCGTCGGTCGACGTCGCCAGCAGCGGGCGCTTGTAGGCCGTCAGGAAGGACACGTCGAAGAGGCCGGCGAAACCGCCGACACCCCCCAGAACGTTGGGGCCGTGCGTCTTGGAGACGGCCGCCTTCATGAGTTCGACCGCGAGGTCACCGGCTACTGTGTCGACGCCTGCAGCGGCGTAAGAATTCTCGGTCACCCTAATAGGGTACCGGGCCGCGAACGGCTGCCAGACTCCCCGGCGGCGCACGCCGCTCCGATGGCGAATATTTCTCGAAAACTCCCGGTCCGCGCTACCGGGCCGAGGGATACACTGGCGCTATGTGGGGCTCCGGCGCAGCATGGTGGTCGGTTCGCGAGGATGCGAGTCGTCAGGTGCTGCTCGCCCTCTACCTTCGTGACCGCCTCGGTATCGAGGCCCCGGTAGAGCTCCCACGACTGCTCGGCGTGAACGGCGTTCCGGATGCCGCGGCGCTCCGTGAGCTGCGGCACTCGCAGCACCACCTCATGCCGAGGCACGGAGGCCAGCACCGCCAGGGCGACGGTCAGCCTGAGCCGGTGACCGCCCCGCTGCCATTCGAGCTGATGCCGGAACCGCAGCGCAGCGCACTCGAGACGCAGTGGCTGGCGTGGTGGCGCAGCGCCGTCGAACCGGAGCGCAACACCTCGCCCGTTCCGCTCGACCTGGTGCCGGCGTTCGGCGATCTGATCGCCCTGCCCGAGAGCGGGGCCGAGCTGTTGATCGAGATGATCACACCGTTTGCCGACCCGGCGGTTGCCTGGTCGGATGCCGCCGCGCGCCGGTTCAGCGAGTACCAGCACGAGCCGCGCGGCTCGCTGAAGCTCGGCTACGCCGGCCTGATCGCCGAGAACGAACGGGAGCACGGCCGGCGGGCGCGCGTGTTCGAGCTCACCGTGCAACTGCTGCCGCTTGCGGCATCCGGCGCGTGGTGGATCGGGCACACGACGATCGCGATGACCGACACGCTGCGGAGCGACCCGGCCGGCTTCGCCGACGCGCTGCGCCCGATCATCGCCGAGCTCGCCTGATCCCTGACACCGCACCAGCATCGCTTGCGGTTATCGAGGTTTCCTTGGGCTTTGCTACCGCCTTGAATAGCGCTGGCGCGTTATTCCTGTCGCCCCGGATCGCCGATCACGACGGGCATGTTCGTCTCGAGCACGCTCTCGAACTCGGCATCCGGCCCGGGGTCGCAGCCGTTGGAGGCGGCTGGGCGCTCGAGCAGGTTCTTGCCGAGGTGCTGCGACTCCGGCAGCGGAATCGGGTACTTGCCGGTGAAGCAGGCCGTGCACAGGCGCTCGCGCGGCTGCTCGGTGGCCTCGATCATGCCGTCTTCCGAGAGGTAGCCGAGCGAGTCGGCACCGATCGACTGGCGGACCTCGTCGATCGCGAGGCCGGTGGCGACGAGCTCGGCCCGGGTGGCGAAGTCGATGCCGTAGAAGCAGGGCCACGTGATGGGCGGGCTCGAGATGCGAACGTGCACCTCGGCGGCGCCGGCCTCGCGCAGCATCGACACGAGGGCGCGCTGCGTGTTGCCGCGCACGATCGAGTCGTCGACGACGATCAGGCGCTTGCCCTTGATGACCTCTTTGAGCGGGTTCAGCTTGAGCTTGATACCGCGCTGGCGGATGGTCTGCGACGGCTGGATGAACGTACGGCCGACGTAGGAGTTCTTGACGAGGCCCTGGCCGAACGGGATGCCGCTGGCCTGGGCGTAGCCGATGGCGGCCGGGGTTCCGGACTCCGGGGTCGGGATGACGAGGTCGGCCTCGACGGCGTGCTCCGCCGCGAGACGACGGCCCATCTCGACGCGCGCCTCGTGCACACCGCGACCGGCGATCGTGGTGTCTGGACGGGCCAGGTAGACGTACTCGAAGACGCAACCGGCCGGCTTGGACTCGGCGAAGCGCTGCGTGCGCAGGCCGTCTTCGTCGATCGTGATGAGCTCACCCGGCTCGACCTCGCGGACGAAGGCGGCACCGACGATGTCGAGTGCCGCGGTCTCGGATGCCACAACCCAGCCGCGGTCGAGGCGACCGAGCACCAGCGGGCGGACGCCCTGCGGGTCACGGGCGGCGTAGAGGGTGTGCTCGTCCATGAAGACGAGGCAGTAGGCGCCGCGGAGGCGGGGCAGCACCTCGAGGGCGGTCTGCTCGAGCGTGTGCTCGCGGTCACCCGTCAGCAGCGCCGTGACGACGGCGGTGTCGGTGGTGTTGCCACGACGGAGTTCGCCGTCGGTCTCCGGGTAGCGCTCGTGCACGAGCTCGAGCAGCTCGGCCGTGTTGGTGAGGTTGCCGTTGTGCCCGAGGGCCACGGTGCCGGTGGAGGTGCGTCCGAGCGTCGGCTGCGCGTTCTGCCAGCTCGAGGCACCGGTGGTCGAGTAGCGCGTGTGGCCGACGGCGATGTGGCCGGTCAGCGTGTTGAGCGCGGTCTCGTTGAAGACCTGCGACACAAGGCCCATGTCCTTGTAGATGAGGATCTTGTCGCCGTCGCTCGTTGCGATGCCGGCAGACTCCTGGCCGCGGTGCTGCAGCGCATAGAGGCCGAAGTAGCTGAGCTTGGCGACCTCTTCGCCCGGTGCCCAGACCCCGAAGACGCCACAGGCGTCCTGCGGCCCCTTCTCGCCCTGAAGAAGATCGTGATTGAGAAGTCCGTCGCCTCTGGCCAAGCCGAGACCCCTTACTGTGAGTTGTCGCTCGAATGCGCGTCAATTCTATCCGCCACAACGGTGACGGCTCGACGCGCGGCGCGACGGTCGATGATCAGGGCGACGAGCGCGCCGAGTCCGAGGCCGATCGCGCCCAGGAACAGCAGCAGGAAGCCGAACACCTGACCGCGGTCGTAGTCCTCGTTCTCGGGGAAGATCAGGGTGAGGATCAGGGCCGCGACGATTCCGACGCCGGCGCCGAGCGCGAGGAAGCGCATGTAGCGCGGCGAACGGCGCACCGTCAGCGTCTCGTGTGCGACGACGGTCTCCACCGGCTCGCCGGGGGTGTGCGGTGCGGGGTCTGGTGCGGCGGTTTCACTCACCCCTCTATTCTCGCGCACCATCCTGAGTGCTCGACACGCAGCGTCGAGAAGGGCGGCAGCCTCAAGGCACCACGACAACCGCCATTGCTGCTCACAGCTTTCCGGCGCACAGACGAACAGGGCCCCCACCGTATTCGGTGGGGGCCCTGCGTCGTGGCATCGCCGTGTTACTCGGCCGAGGCGCCAGCCCCCGCTCGACGCCGCTTGACGAGCAGCACGACGATGACAGCTGCGGCGGCGGCGAGAGCCGCGGCCAGAATCCAGACGACCCAGTCGACGCCCTGCTCGGCGGTGTCCGCGCTGGTCGCAGTCGCCTCCGTGTCGCCGGCCCCGGTCTCGGCCGCAACGGCCTCCTCCGTCACGACGGCGCAGTCGGTGGTCGGCAGCGTGAAGCTGACCGGGTCGAGGGCGTCGCCGGCGGGGTAGGTGCCGAAGGCTGCCGCGCCGGCATCCGTCAGCTCGGCGGCGATGTCGGTGCCGGTGATGCCGTCGGCGGTCACCTGCAGGCTGCCATCGCCGAGGGCGAGGCTGCCGAAGCGCACGGCCTGGGCCGCGATCGGCTCACCCTGCTGGGTGGTGCCGGTCACATCGAGCACGAGGTAGCCCTCCGTGGCACTGACGAGCTCGATGCGCGGGTTCGCGATCGTGGTGTCGAGGGCGCCGTCGTGGCCGGTGAAGCGGATGCCGCCGGTGTAGTTCACGAGGCCGGAGCCGGTCTCGGCGTCGATGCTGCCCGAGCCGTCTGCCCAGTGGAACAGGCCGTCGGCCTCGGTGGTGCCGCCGGAGAGCTCCCAGCCGCCGCTGGCGATGCCGCTGCTGATGTAGGCGAGGAAGCTCGTCTTGAATCCCCAGTCGAGCGTTGCGCCGGAGACCGCGCACGAGCCGGCGACCGTGCGCTCGGGGATCGTGAGGACGACACCCTTGCTGATCGACCCCTGAACGGTCAGCGTGTGCTGGCCGGTGAGGGTGGCCGGAAGGGTTCCGCTCCAGCGCACGACGCCGTTGGCGTCGGCGGTGAGGTTCTGCGCCAGCACGGTCGGGGTCGAGTAGATCACGACGCGGATGCCGGTCTCGTTCGGCTCGAAGCCGTCGACCTCGAAGGAGATCTGGCCGCCGGCCTGGAGTCCGGCGAGCACGGCCGGGGCGAGCGTAATGCCCGTCGTGGCCGGCGGGGTCGCCGGGATGTCGCTCGCTGCCGCGGTGCGCACGGATGCCGTCGACACCGTTCCGGTCGAGCCGGCCGGCGCCGCAGCCGCGGCACCGATCGTGACGGTGAGCGGGTCCAGGCTCTGCCCCGCGGGGTAGTAGCCCTGGAACGCGCTCGATCCCGAAGCGGTCAGGGTGACCGGAGCGCCGCTGAACACGGTGGCGCCGTTGAGCGTCGACCGTGAGGCCGCACCCAAGTCGACCGTGGCGAAGTCGACGCGGCCGCCGTTGACGGAGAGCGAGAGGCTCGCACTGGACGGACCGGTCACCGAAAGACTCGGGTTGGCGAAGGTCAGGTCGAGGATCCCGCCGTGGCCGGTGAAGCGCACGTTCCCGGAGTAATCGGCCGTTCCCGTTCCGCTGGCCTGGTTGAAGCTGCCACCGCTCTGGCCGAACTGGAAGACACCGCTCGCCGAGGTTGCACCACCGCTGACGCTGATCGAGCCCTTGGCGATGGGCCCGGTGACGTAGTTGCGGAAGACGCTTCCGACACCCCAGCTGAGCGATCCGCCCTGCACCGTCGGTGCGACGGGCGGCACGACCGCGCTCGTCACCGCGACGGTACTGGCCGGAGAGGTGCTCGCCGCGAAGCCGGCATCCGGGACGAAGCGCGCAGTCAGCGCGGCCTTCCCCACGGTGTGCAGCACCGCCTGCGCAGATGCGGCACCGCCGGAGAGGCGCACGGGGGAACCGGCTGGTGCGCCGTTGACGGCAAAGACGATGCTGCCCTGGGCGGTTGCCGGCGTGACAGCGGCAGTGAGTGCGACGGTGCTGCCGGCGACGACGGACGTCCGGTCAAGGCTCAGCGTCGTCGTGGTGGCCACGTCGCCCGGGGTGCTGGGGAACAGCGCACTCCACTGGCCGCCCGTCGGGGTGACGGCTGCACGGGCGTAGATCGTGTCGGCGGTCGGGGCGGTGTGGCCCTTCCAAACGATGACCTCGTACTGCTTGGTGCGGTCGAGGGCGGTCGTCGGGGCGACCAGGGTCTTGTCGAATGCGCCGCCGACGATGGCGCCTGGCGTCATCCAGAAGCCGAACGCTGCGTAGCCGCCCGATGCGTCGACGTTCGCCTCCGTGCCCTTCTCGATCAGGGCGGCGTATGCGCCGGTCGTCGTGCCGAAGCTCGAACCGACGACGCGCACGGTGAGCCCGGATTCCGCCGTTGCCGAGTCAACGGATGCCGCGATCGTCGGCGTGACGGCCTTCGGGGCGAAGGTGATCGGGGTGAACGTCTCGAACTGGGCCGCCTTCGCGCCGCTGCCCGAGTAGGTGTAGATGCCGTAGTTGCCCGTGCCGGGGTTCTTCGCGAACTCCTCGGTCACCGTCAACGTCGCCTTGAACGTGCCATCGGCCTTCAGCTCGATCGCACCTGCGTTCGCACCGCCGATCGTGGCCATGTCGGCGGCCGGAACGGCCCACTTCTGATCGGCGACGACACGGGCAGTCGACGGAGCCGTCTCGGACGGCTTCCACGCATCCGCGAAACGACCGAACACGACGTAGGAGCCGCCGAACTTGCCGGCCAGGGGCGGGCGAGTACCCGAGGTGCCGTCACCGGGAACGAAACCGGTGCCCGTCACCGTGACGGTCTCGCCGGCCGGGTTCAGACCCTCCGTCTTCGACACCGACACCGTCGGGGTGACGGCCTTCGGGGCGAAGGTGATCGGGGTGAACGTCTCGAACTGGGCCGCCTTCGCGCCGCTGCCCGAGTAGGTGTAGATGCCGTAGTTGCCCGTGCCGGGGTTCTTCGCGAACTCCTCGGTCACCGTCAACGTCGCCTTGAACGTGCCATCGGCCTTCAGCTCGATCGCACCTGCGTTCGCACCGCCGATCGTGGCCATGTCGGCGGCCGGAACGGCCCACTTCTGATCGGCGACGACACGGGCAGTCGACGGAGCCGTCTCGGACGGCTTCCACGCATCCGCGAAACGACCGAACACGACGTAGGAGCCGCCGAACTTGCCGGCCAGGGGCGGGCGAGTACCCGAGGTGCCGTCACCGGGAACGAAACCGGTGCCCGTCACCGTGACGGTCTCGCCGGCCGGGTTCAGACCCTCCGTCTTCGACACCGACACCGTCGGGGCGACGGCGGGCGGGAACAGCGCGTCCCACTGCTCGGTCGTCGGCGCGACGTCGGCGCGGGCGTAGATCGTGTCGGCGTTGGGGGCCGAGTGGCCCTGCCACACGATGACCTCGTACAGCTTGGTGCGGTCGAGGGCAGTGGTCGCGGCGACGAGAGACTTGTCGAACGCGCCGTCTACGATGGCGCCCGGCGTCATCCAGTAGCCGAAGGCGGTGTAGCCGCCTGAGGCGCCGACGGCGGCCTCCGTGCCCTTCTCGATCAGCGCACCGTATGCACCTGTCGTCGCGCCGAATCCGGTTCCGACGACGCGGACGGAGAGCCCAGCCTCCTCGGATGCCGAGTCCACCGTGACCGCGAGCGCAGCGGCGCCGGCGACGAGCGGTGCTGCGGCCGGCGGTGCGGCCTCGGGGGCCGGAGCGACCGTTGCTTGTTCCGGCGCGCCCGCGGCGGGCTCCCCGGCTGCGTCATCCGCCGCCGGCTCGTCCGCTGCGTCGGCCGGGGCTGTGTCGGCGGGCGCGGCCTCGTCGACCGGCGTCCGCTCAGGCTGCTCGAGGGGCTCGACAACGGGCGGCGCCTCGCTGGCGAACGCGGGCGCGGCGGTGGCCAGCGGAGCGCCGAGCGCCAGGAGCGCGATCGTGAGAGTGGCTATCCATCTCTGTGGGCGGGCACGGTGCTGCTGCAGTGTCTTCACGACGCGGCTTCTCCAGGCAAGAAGGAGCCCACGCGGGAACGGTCATCGTTCACGTGGGCTGGATTGGGATTTGACGCCACAGCATGGTTAGCTAAGGCTTACCTAACCGTTGCAGATTCACAGCGAACTGTCAATTCTTAGCTTAGGCTATCCTTACTAATCATGATCTCTTCTGCTCCCCGCTCCCCCTTGCGCCGCGCACTGCGGGCCGGAGCTCCCCTGGCTTTGGCCGCCGCGCTGCTCGCCCTGACAGGCTGTGCCGGCACCACGGTCGCGGCGGAACCGCAGCGGGAGTGCGTGGCATCCGAGGTCCCCCTCGCTGAGCTGGACGTGCTGGATGCGCCGCGTGACTGGGTCGGCCCGTCAACGGCCTGCCTGGCCGACGCCGGCATCACGGCCATCGACGACGCGGCCGAGCCGCAGCTGCCCGTGACCGTCGTCGACGACAAGGGCACAGAGGTGACGGTGACCGACGCGTCGCGCATTCTCGCGCTCGACGTCTCGGGCTCGCTCGCCGCAACCGTCTTCGGCCTCGGCCTCGGCGAGCAGGTCGTTGGCCGCGACAGCTCCACCGGATTCGCCGAGGCGGCCGCACTGCCGGTCGTGACGATGGGCGGCCACCAGCTCTCCGCCGAGCCGATCCTCGAGCTTGCACCGACCGTGATCCTGACCGACACCACGCTCGGCCCGCCCGCCGTGCTCGCCCAGCTGCGCGATGCCGGCATCCCCGTCGTCATCACCACCTCCGAGCGCAGCATCGACACCATCGGCACCGTGATCGAACAGGTCGCGGCGGCCCTCGGCGTTCCGGATGCCGGCACCGAACTCACCGAGCGTGTGCATGCAGAGCTCACCGCCGTCACTGCCGACATCGAGGCCATCGCCCCCGCGGACACCGCCGACCGGCCGCGCATGCTCTTCCTCTACGTGCGTGGAAGCGCCGGCGTGTACTACCTCTTCGGCGAGGAGTCGGCCGCCGACGCCCTGATCACGAGCATCGGCGGCGTCGACGTCGCCGGCGAGATCGGCTGGCAGGGCATGCGCCCGGTCACCGCCGAGGCACTCGTCGAAGCCGCGCCCGACCTCGTGCTCGTGATGAGCAAGGGGCTGGAGTCGGTCAACGGCGTGGACGGCCTGCTCGAGAGCATCCCGGCCCTGGCGAGCACACCGGCCGGGGAGAACCGCCGCATCGTCGACATGAGCGACACCGAGATCCTGAGCTTCGGCCCGCGCACCCCGCAGGTGCTGGAGGCGCTGGCCCGCGCGGTCTACGCGCCGGAGCAGTCCGGCCCGCTCGCGGCGCAGGCCCAGTGATGGCGGACAGCACCACGGCGACGGCGACTCCTGACGCGGTTTCGACGAGCTCAACCGACGGGGCCCCGCCGATTGGGCCAACACCATCGCTGATTGAGCCTGTCGAAATCCGGCGGCTCCGCCGTCGGCGCACCGTGTTGTTCGGCACGCTCAGCGTCGCGCTCGTGCTGGTCTGCCTCATCTCGGCCGGCAGCGGCCAGCTGACGATCGCGCCGAGCGAGGTCGTCGGCTCCGTGCTGCGGGCGCTCGGCCTCGACGTTGGCCCGGCCGCCAATCCCACCGCCGATGTCGCGCTCTGGACGATCCGCTTCCCGCGCATCGTGCTCGCCCTGCTGATCGGTGCGGCCCTGGCGGCATCCGGAACCCTCATGCAGGCCGTGTTCTCGAACCCGCTGGCCGAGCCGAGCGTCGTCGGCGTCTCCTCCGGCGCGGCGCTCGGAGCGGCCACCGCCATCGTCTTCGGCTGGACCTTCCTCGGCGAGTGGAGCGTGGCCCTGGCCGCGTTCATCGCCGGCCTGGCGACGACCCTCTTCGTCTACTTCGCCAGCCGCACGCGCGGCAAGACCGAGGTCGTGACCCTTGTGCTCACGGGCATCGCGATCAATGCCTTCGCGGGTGCGGCGCTGGCCCTGCTCACCTTCCTCGGCGACAGCGCGTCGCGCGAGCAGATCATCTTCTGGCAGCTCGGCAGCCTGAACGGCGCGCGCTGGCAGCAGGTCGCGATCATTGCGCCGCTCGTGTTGATCGGCCTGATCGTCGCGTTCAGCCTGGCCCGCACCCTCGACCTGTTCTCGCTCGGCGAGCGTGGGGCACGCCACCTCGGGGTGAACGTCGAGCTCGTGCGCATCGTCGTGATCGTCGTCGTGGCGGTGCTGGTCTCCGCCGCCGTCGCCTTCGCCGGAATCATCGCCTTCGTCGGCCTCGTCGTTCCCCACCTCATGCGCATGGCGCTCGGCCCGGCCCACCGCCCGCTGCTGATCGCGAGCGTGCTGGGCGGCGCGCTGCTGATGGCCAGCGCCGACCTCGTCGCGCGCACCGCCGTCCCGATGGCCGATCTGCCGATCGGCATGCTCACCTCCCTCGTCGGCGGACCGTTCTTCTTCTGGCTGCTCCGCCGCACGCGCCGCCGCTCCGGAGGATGGGGATGAGCGCCACCGATTCACTGACCGGGGCGTCGGATGCCGCTGCGCCCGCCCTGCAGGGCCCCGCCGGCGCCGGTCCGAGCCTGGTCGCCGCCGGACTCACCGTCGCCATCGACGGCGCCCGGCTGCTCGACGGCGTCGACTTCGAGGCGCGCCCCGGCGAGCTGCACGCCCTGCTCGGCCCGAACGGTGCAGGCAAGTCCACGCTGCTCGGCGCCCTCGCCGGTGACGTCACGCCGACTGCCGGCACCGTGACCCTGGACGGGCGCCCGCTCGCCGCGTGGAAGCTGCGCGAGCTCGCCCGTGTGCGCGCGGTGCTGCTGCAGCAACACGAGGTGTTCTTCCCGTTCACCGTGCGCGAGGTCGTCGAGATGGGGCGAGCCCCGTGGCGCGGAACCGACGCGGAGGATGACGACGAGCGGATGATCGCCGAGGCGATGGCACTGACCGACGTCACGGCGCTCGCCTCCCGCGCGGTGCCGTCGCTCTCCGGCGGCGAGCGTGCCAGAGCCGCGCTCGCGCGCGTGCTGGCGCAGGGAGCGTCGACGCTGATGCTCGACGAGCCGACGGCCGCCCTCGACCTGAAGCACCAGGAGGACGTGATGCGCCTGGCCCGGGAGCGGGCGGCATCCGGCGACACCGTGATCGTCGTGCTGCACGACCTCAACGTGGCCGCAGCGTACGCCGACCGGGTCACGCTGCTGCAGCGTGGTCGCGTCGTCGCCAGCGGCAAGCCGCGCGCGGTGCTGACCGCCGAGCGCATCGGCACGGTCTACGGCCAGGACGTCGAGGTGCTCGAGCACCCGCGCACGGGGACACCGCTGATCCTGCCGCTCCGCTGACGCCCGTCGGCTCCGTCAGGAACTCAGGCAGCCTGCCGCATGATGCACCCGATCGGCCGGTTTCGGCGCCGGACCGCCCGTGCTGCCTGAGTTGCCAACGGTGGCTGGCGGCAGGTCCGGCAGACGGAGCCGGAGCCGGAGCCGGAGCCGGAGCCGGAGCCGGAGCAATTACAGCAGCGGGAGCTGCGCGGCGAGGTCGGCGCGCTGCCCGGAGGCGTGCACGGCGCCGGAGCCCAGCGCCTCGGCCCACGGCAGCTCGCCGGCGGCGAGCGCCAGCCAGGTGGCGGCATCTGTCTCGATCACGTTCGGCGGGGTGCCGCGGGTGTGCCGCGGCCCCTCGATGCACTGCACGGCGCCGAACGGCGGGACGCGCACCTCGAGGGTGTTGCCCGGAGCCAGCTCGGCAAGCAGCTGCAGGGTGTAGCGCACGGCCAGGGCCCGGATGTCGCGGCCGGCGCCCTCGGCATCCGCCCGCCAGGCGGCGACGGCCGCCCGCCCCTGTGCGTCATCGATGCGTGCCCGTGCCATGCCCACCACGCTACCCGCCCCGGGTTTCGACAACCTCAACCGACGGGGCAGGGTTTCGACAACCTCAACCAACGGGGCCCGGTTTCGACAAGCTCAACCGACGGAACGGGCTCAACCGACGGGGCGGGCTCAACCGACGGGGCGCGCGGGCGGGAGCACGCGGCATCCGGTAGCCTGAACCGGTGAGAATTCTGGTCCTCGGTTCCGGTGCCCGCGAGCACGCCATCATCACCGCCCTCCTTGCAGAGGAGCAGCGTGGCGGCGACGCCCACGAGATCATCTCCGCGCCCGGCAATGCCGGCATCGCGGCGGATGCCGGCGCAGAACGCGCCGGCTCGATCAGCACCGTCGCCCTCGACGCCAACGACCCCGTCGCCGTGGCCGACTACGCGATGGACAACAACGTCCAGCTCGTCGTGATCGGCCCGGAGGCCCCGCTCGTCGCCGGCGTCGCCGACGCGCTCCGCACCCGCGGCATCCCCGTGTTCGGGCCGGCCCAGGCCGCCGCCCAGCTCGAGGGCTCGAAGACCTTCGCCAAGCGCATCATGGACGAGGCCGGCGTCCCCACCGGCCGTGCCGTGCGCGCAGGCAGCCTCGCCGAGGCCACCGCCGCCATCGACGAGTTCGGTGCGCCGTACGTGGTCAAGGCCGACGGCCTCGCCGCGGGCAAGGGCGTGCTCGTGACCGAGTCGCGCGACGCCGCCATCGGCCACGCCAGCCACTGGCTGCAGCACGGCAGCGTGCTGATCGAGGAGTTCCTCGACGGCCAGGAGGTCTCCCTCTTCTTCCTCAGCGACGGCCACAACGTGCTGCCGCTCTCCCCCGCGCAGGACTACAAGCGCCTCGCCGACGGCGACGCCGGCCCCAACACCGGCGGCATGGGCGCCTACTCGCCGCTGCCGTGGCTCGACGCCGAGTTCGGCAGCGAGGCCGCCTTCGTCGACGAGGTGCAGCGAACGATCGCGCTGCCGACCGTGCGCCGGCTCGCGACAGAGCAGACGCCGTTCATCGGCCTGCTCTACTGCGGCCTGATCCTGACCAAGCGCGGCATCCGCGTGATCGAGTTCAACGCCCGCTTCGGTGACCCGGAGACGCAGGTTGTGCTCCCCCGCCTCGTCACCCCGCTCTCCGGCCTGCTCTTCGACGCCGCAACCGGTGCACTCGGCGAGCGCGCGAACCCCGAGTTCTCGGCCGACGCCTGCGTCACCGTTGTGCTCGCCAGCGAGAACTACCCGGAGACGCCGGTGACCGGTCGCCCGATCACCGGGCTGGATGCCGCGGCAGCCGTTGATGGCGTGCACATCGCCCACGCCGCGACCGCCAGCCGCGACGGCGGTCTCGTCTCGACCGGCGGCCGCGTGCTGAACGTCGTCGCGACCGCACCGGACTTCGCCGGGGCTCGCGCCCGCGCCTACGAGGCGCTCGGCAACATCCAGCTCGATGGCGCGCAGTTCCGCAGCGACATCGCCGCCCGCGTCGCGGAGTAGCCCGCCCAGCGACAGATTGATGGCCGGGTCACCGTGTGGTGACCCGGCCATCACTGTTCTCGCTGGGCGGTGCTCCCCCGAGCGATGACCGGGCTCCGCTCCCCCGAGCGAAGCCCGAGCTGCGCTCAGGCGGGGCGGGACGCCGAAGCGCCCAGCCCCGACCCGATCACACCAGCGGCTTGCAGAGCAGCGCGCTCGGCACGCCGCCGTTGTTCCAGCGGTAGGTGTATGCAACGCCGGCGATGTACTCGGTGTTGGCGCACTGCCCCTTGAACTTGCCGGGAGCCCAGTCGCTTGCGGTGGATCCACCGCCGGCCGGGCGGTTGTCGCCCTGGTCGAACCAGAGCGTGCGGCCCTGGCTCGTCGGCAACGGGGTGGTGCTCTGCGAGCAGAGCAGCTTCGACATCGCCCACTTGTTCGTGACTCCAGGGTTGACGCTGAAGCCCGTCGCGATCTGGCCGGCCGGGCACTGCAGCTTGCTGTAGCCGCCCGCCCAGTCGTGCGTCACCGTGGACTCGTTGCTGACCGCCGTGTACGCGGTGCCCGTCGCCGGCTGCGCGTTGTTCGTGCACAGCGCTCGGTTCGAGCTGCGGGAGAGACCGATCAGGCGCTCGGAGTCGGCGCAGTTGCCCTTCCACTTGCCCGAATCCCAGTCCGTGCCCTGCAAGCGCAGCGAGGAGTTGTTGTCTGGCGAGATGCTGCCGCTGCCGAGCATGTTCCAGCGCGGCTCGACGGCGACGGGTCCGCTCTTGCCCGGCGCGGTGACGAGCTTGGACCAGGCCGGGTAGCGCCAGTCATCCGCGATGCTGAACTTGGTGCCGCTCGGCGAGTAGCCGATCAGGGCGAACTTGTCGCTGAACACACCCGCTTCGGTGGCCTGGGTCACCAGCGGCCAGACGGCGAAGTCGGTGTCGTTGGCGACGAACACGTCAATGAGGTTGCCCCACCAGGCGATCTCCTTGGGGTTGTCCTGGCCTGCGCCGGTGGTGCCGAACTCGCTCACCCAGACCGGGGCCGTGTAGTGCTGACCCGCGGTCGTCACGAACAGAGACTCCGCCGTCAGCGCCGCGGCGAGCTCGGTGGCGGTCATGTCGCGGTAGCGCGGGTCGTGCGTCTCGCCGAGGCCGGTTGCGCCGGTGTGGTTCGGGCCCGTGAAGCCGTAGACGTGCGAGGAGTAGACGAGCTTGTCCGGGTAGAGGATCGTGTTCGACGTCGTCGCGACCGGCCGCAGGTTGGGCCGCTCGTGGAAGAAGCCGTCGATCGGGATGCCCTGCCAGTTGATGCCCTCCATCACGATCAGCGTGTTCGGGTTCACCTTCTGGATGGCGACCGCGGCCAGCTGGTACGCCTTGTAGAGGTCGTTGGCGTCGCCCATGCCCCAGTTGGGGTCGTCCGTGATGTCGCGACGCACCTCGTTGCGCAGGTCCATGCCGACCACGCGGGGGTTGTTGACGTAGCGCGCGGCCAGGAACGCCCAGTCGCTGACGAACTTGTCGAGGGTCTGGCTGCTGTGCGGCTTGGAGTTGCCGTCGTTCTCGCCACAGCACCAGCGCGAGGTCGTGCTGTGGTTGTTCAGGATGACGGCGAAGCCGTCGGCGGTGAGCGCGGCGACCACGTTGTCGAAGATCTGCAGCGGCGTCTTGCCCTTCAGCTGCGGGTTCGCCAGCACGGCGGCATCCGGGACCGGCGCCGTCATGCCCAGGAGCTCGTTGGAGAACGGCAGGCGGATGCTGTTGATGCCCACCTGGTGGAAGTCGGCCATGAGCGTGGCCATCGGCACGCGGTCGAGCCCCATCGGGATGTCATAGCTCACCCCGCTGTTGTAGTTGGCTGGATCGCTCTTCGGCTGCGTGCCGTTCCAGTGCCCCTGGGCGCCATCCCAGTTCGCCGACTTCAGCTTGAACCGGTTCCCGTTGGCGTCGACGACGTACCGGCCCCGCGTGCTGAGCGGGGCCGCCCAGGAGGCGGAGAGCTCGGCCCCGGTGAGAACTGGAATCGGTGGCGGCGGGGTGGGGGTGGCTGCATAAACGGGGGTGGCGATCGACACGGCCAAGGCGGCCGTCGTGATCGCGACGATGAGCCGCGTGGTGCGACGTTGCATGCTACGAACCTCTCTGTTCGTCTTTCGCGCACCACCGAGCGTCGAGAGACAACGCCGGTTCGGGTGCCTGACACCGCCATGTTAGGCGTGGATTCGCACAAATGTCAACGTAAACAGTTAGCGTAAACATTGCGGCCAGATGAACGCTGCGTGGCGGCCGGGGCCGAGTCACGGGCGCCACTGCAGCGCCGCGCGCGCGACCGTGGCGCCCGTAGACTGGTGCGGTGACTGCAGAACTCTCCGGCTGGACCCACGTGTACTCGGGCAAGGTGCGCGACCTCTACGTGCCGAGCGCGACGATGACCGACGACGACACCTGGACCGGCGACCCGCTCGCCACCAGCCCGGAGGTGCTCGTCGTGGCCAGCGACCGGGTGAGCGCGTTCGACCACGTCCTCGAGCCCGGCATCCCGGGCAAGGGCGAGCTGCTCACCACCCTCAGCCTCTGGTGGTTCGACCAGCTGCAGGTGCCCAACCACCTCATCGCCGACCACGGACTCGACGGCGCCAGCCGCATCCCGGCCGCCGTCGCCGGGCGCAGCATGCTCGTGCGCACGCTGGACATGTACCCGGTCGAGTGCGTCGTGCGCGGTTACCTCACCGGCAGCGGCTGGAAGGAATACCAGGCATCGCAGACCGTGTGCGGCATCCCGTTGCCAGCCGGCCTGCAGAACGGCGACCGCCTGCCTGAGCCGATCTACACCCCGGCGTGGAAGGCCCCGCTCGGCGAGCACGACGAGAACATCAGCTACGAGCGCACCGTCGAACTGGTCGGCGCGGATGTCGCGGCCGAGCTCCGCGCGCTCTCGCTGCAGATCTTCACCGACGCCTCCGCCATCGCCGAGGCGCACGGCCTGATCCTCGCCGACACCAAGTTCGAGTTCGGCGCCGACCGCGAGACCGGCGTCACCCGGCTCGGCGACGAGGTGCTCACGAGCGACTCCAGCCGCTACTGGGATGCCGCGGCGTACGCCGTCGGCAGCACGCCGGAGGCGCGCATGGCGAGCTTCGACAAGCAGATCGTGCGCGACTGGCTGGCCGCCAACTGGGACCAGCAGGGCACGCCGCCCGAGCTGCCCGCCGAGATCGTCGAGCAGACCGCCGCCCGCTACCGCGAGCTGCTGGGGCGCCTGACCGCGCTGTAGGCCGTCCTCTGCTCGTGGAGCAGCACGGCGACGCCGGCGTTTTCGCCACTCTCTGCACACGCGCGGTTAACCGTGCGGGCGATGCCTTGCTCGCGCGCGGCACCTGACTCCATGCAGTCATCCCCGTGGGTGCCAGGCGCCTATTCGTCGACCCCGGAGAATGTCTCTCTCTGCGCCCGACGGCGGTCTGCCGATGTGCATTAGTCATGATGTGCATTAGTCATATTGACTTGACATAGTTCATCCGACCCATTTGTATGTTCCTTGGCAGGCCTCCCGGCCTACGCAGCTCGCGAGGCACCACGGCACCGATGGACGTTCTGCCCACCGGAACGCAGCGGCGGCTCGTCCCCCTGCATGGCCCGGCTGCATCACGGAATCGCCATCGCGCTCAGGCGCGTGTCATTGAGAGGGTAGTTGTGCACAACACTGACAGAAAAGCCCCGAACGTCGTCGTGATCTATGCGGACGATCTCGGCTATGGCGACATCTCGGCATTCGGAAGCGGCGACATCCGAACACCCCATTTGGATGCGCTGGCCGCTCGCGGGCTCCGACTCACCAATTGGTACTCCAACTCCCCGGTGTGCTCCCCCAGTCGCGCGTCGCTTCTCACGGGAAAGTATCCGACCAGAGCGGGGGTCGAGGAGATTCTCGGCGGCCACCGGGGCATGGCGGGCATGCCGGCACAACAGACCATGGCCGACCACCTGCAGGCGGCCGGATACCGCACGGGGATCTTCGGGAAGTGGCATCTCGGCACCGATGTCGGCTTTCGCCCCGCCGACCGCGGGTTCACCGAGCATTACGGGTTCCTCGCGGGCTGCGTCGACTACTACTCACACATCTTCTACTGGGCCGAGGACCGGAATCCGATTCACGATCTGTGGCAAGACGGACAGCACATTTTCAACAACGGACGGTACCTGACCGAAGTGCTCGCGGAGGAGGCCAGCGCCTTCATCGAACGGTCAGCCGATGCCCCGTTCTTCTGCTACGTCCCGTTCAACGCCCCGCACTATCCCATGCATGCGCCGCGCGAGTATGTCGATCGATTCCCCGAACTACCTGAAGGACGCCGGATCATCGCGGCGATGATCTCGGCGATGGATGACGGCATCGGGCGCATTGTCGACACGCTGCGCACACAAGGAATACTCGACGACACCATCATCTTCTTCAGTTCGGACAACGGCCCGTCCGCGGAATCCAGGAACTGGCTCGACGGCGAGGAAATCTCGTACACGGGTGGCAGCACCGGCGGTCTTCGCGGCCACAAAGGCTCGGTCTTCGAAGGCGGCATTCGCGTTCCGTCACTGCTCTCCTGGCCAAACGGCCTTCCACAGGGAGCAGATTTCACGGACCCTGCGGCCATGATGGACGTCCTTCCAACACTCCTCGACGCCATCAATCCGGACGCCGCGGCGGGAACGCTCGCGGTCGACCACATCGACGGCAAGAGCCTGCTGGCCGCCCTGAGGGGCAGCGAGCAGGCGGAGGAGCCGCGCGAGCTCTTCTGGGAGTACGAAGGTCAGTCGGCGGTGCGCAGCGGCCGGTGGAAGCTGGTCCGCAATCCCAGCGAGCGGCTGGGCGAAGAAACGACACCGGGAGAGAGTCTGTACGACCTTGACACCGACCCGATCGAGTCGCAGGACCTCGGTGACCGGAATCCGGAGGTGCGTGCAGTGCTCGGTGCATCACTCGATGACTGGCTTGCCCAGATGGCGGCCACTCGAGAGCTGACTCCGGATCTCGTTTGAACTGAGCGCCGCCCAGCGCGTTCGGATGCGAGCAACACCTCATATGTCAGGACAAACGCACAAATGTCGTGTAAGGTGAGTCTCACTATCCACTGGGAAGAGAGCGATACAGCGCAGTATGACCGACCTCACCACCGCCACACCCCTCGATCTACTCACCATCGGTCGGGTCGGTGTCGACATCTATCCGCTTCAGGGCGGCGTCGGCCTCGAGGACGTCGAGACATTCGGCAAATTCCTGGGCGGCAGCGCCACCAATGTCGCGATCGCTGCGGCCAAGCATGAGCTGCGCTCCGCCGTCATCACGCGCACCGGAAACGATCCCTTTGGGCGGTTCGTGAGCAAGGAACTGCGCCGCCTCGGAGTGGACGACCGTTTCGTCAGCACCGTCGCCGGTCTGAACACGCCGGTCACCTTCTGCGAGCTGTTCCCACCGGACGACTTCCCGCTCTACTTCTATCGCGACCCCATCGCGCCGGATCTCGTGATCAACTCCGATGAGCTCGACCTCGAGGCCATTCGCTCGGCAAAGATCTTCTGGTCGACGGTCACCGGGCTCTCCCGCGAGCCGAGCCGCTCCGCGCACCACGCCGCGTGGGCCGCGCGCGGTCGCGCACCGCTCACGGTGCTCGATCTGGACTACCGGCCGATGTTCTGGGAGTCGCCGGAGCAGGCCAGCGCCGAGGTCGACAGCGCGCTGGAACTTGTGACTGTCGCCGTCGGAAACCGGGAAGAATGCGAGATCGCGGTCGGGGAAACCGATCCGCACCGCACCGCCGACGCGCTCCTGGAGCGCGGCATCGAACTCGCCATCGTGAAGCGGGGCCCGCGGGGCGTGCTGGCCAAGACCAGAGACGAGACGGTCGAAGTCGAGTCGTTCCCAGTCGAGGTCGTCAACGGGCTTGGAGCCGGCGACAGTTTCGGAGGTGCCCTCTGCCTCGGCTTGCTGAGCGGATGGTCGCTCGAGCGCACACTGCGATTCGCCAACGTCGCCGGCGCGGTCGTCGCGTCGCGCCTGGAGTGTTCGACGGCGATGCCGTCGACCGCCGAGGTCGAAGCCGCGCTGAGCGGAATCGTTGAGGCCCATGTCTGAGCCCGAGCTGAAGACGATCGCCCCACAGCTCTCGGCCGAGGACTTCACGCGCCTCCGCGAGCTGCGGGCGAACGCACCGGAGTCGATCGCCGCGGTCCTCAAATCACGAACCCGACGCCCCCTGCTGACCGGCGACAGGCGGCTCTTCATCATCGCCGCGGACCACCCCGCGCGCGGTGCCCTCGGTGTGCGGGGTGATGCCATGGCGATGAGCAGCCGATACGATCTGCTGCAGCGCCTGGCCACAGCGCTGTCCCGCCCCGGCGTGGACGGAGTCCTGGGAACACCGGACATCCTCGACGATCTGGCCGCACTCGGCTTGCTTGATGGCAAGATCGCCGTCGGTTCGATGAACCGCGGCGGGCTGAGCGGTTCCGCATTCGAGATGGATGACCGCTACACCGGATACGACGTCGACACGATTCTGCGCTCGCGCCTCGACTTCGCGAAGCTCCTCCTGCGCATCAACCTCGCAGACGAGCTCTCCGTGCGCACGATCGAGGCCACGGCTCGGGTCGTCACGCAGGCCGCCGAAGCCCGGCTCCCCGTGATGCTCGAACCGTTCATGAGTGAATGGGTCGACGGTCGCATCCGCAATGATCTGAGCACCGATGCGGTCATCAAGTCGGTCGCCATCGTCGCCGGTCTCGGTGCCAGCTCGGCCTATTCCTGGCTGAAGCTCCCCGTCGTGAACGACATGGAGCGCGTCATGGCCGCGACCACCCTGCCGACGTTGCTGCTCGGCGGCGATCCAGACGGACACCCCGACGCGGTCTACGCCGCGTGGGAGAACGCTCTCGCCCTGCCCGGCGTCCACGGCCTGGTCGTCGGTCGCACCCTGCTCTACCCGTCCGACGGCGATGTCGCCGCTGCCGTGGACACTGCGGCCAGCCTCGTTCATCCCTCCTGAGTCTCATCTCCCGCCTGAAAGAAGTCATCGCAGCCATGTCAGAGTCCGTCACCCCAATCGTTCAGCACTGGATCAACGGCGAGTCGTCGCCGAGCACAAGCGGCAGGATCGCGCCCGTTTTCGATCCGGCGCTCGGCGTGCAGACCACGAGCGTCGTCCTCGCGAACGGTGCGGAGATCGACGCCGCAGTCGCCGCGGCCCGTGCCGCCTTCCCAGCCTGGCGCGACACCTCGCTCGCGAAACGGCAGCAGGTCTTCTTCGCGTTCCGAGAACTCCTGAACGCTCGCAAGGGCGAACTGGCGGAGATCATCACGGCCGAACACGGCAAGGTCGTCTCCGATGCCCTCGGTGAGATCGCCCGCGGACTCGAGGTCGTCGACCTGGCGACCTCGCTGCCCCAGATGCTGAAGGGCGAGTTCTCCGAGAATGTGTCCACCGACGTGGACGTCTACTCCATTCGCCAGCCCCTCGGCGTCGTCGGCATCATCAGCCCGTTCAACTTCCCGGCCATGGTTCCGCTCTGGTTCTTCCCTGTCGCCATCGCGGCGGGGAACACCGTGGTGCTGAAGCCGAGCGAGAAGGACCCGTCGGCCGCCAACTGGCTTGCCGCACTGTTCGCCGAGGCCGGGCTCCCCGTCGGTGTCTTCAACGTGCTCCACGGCGACAAAGTGGCCGTCGACGGCCTGATAGAGCACCCCGATGTGAAGGCGATCTCCTTCGTCGGCTCGACGCCGATCGCCCGCTACATCTATGAGAGCTCCGCACGGGCCGGCAAGCGTGTGCAGGCACTCGGCGGTGCCAAGAACCACATGCTGGTACTGGCGGATGCCGACCTTGACGCCACGGCGGATGCCGCGATCAACGCCGGCTTCGGATCGGCCGGCGAGCGCTGCATGGCGATCAGTGTCATCGTCGCCGTCGACGCCATCGCCGACGAACTGATCGAGAAGATCGTCTCCAGGGCGGTGCCCCTCACGGTGGGCGATGGTCGTCGCTCGTGCGACATGGGGCCGCTGGTGACCCGGCAGCACCGGGACAAGGTCGCCTCGTACATCGAGATCGCCGAGAACGACGGGGCCACCGTCGTGCTCGACGGCCGCACGGTGCAGCCGGATGGCGCTGCCGAGGGCTTCTGGCTCGGCCCGACGCTGATCGACAATGTGAGCACCTCCTCAAAGGTGTACATCGACGAGATCTTCGGCCCGATCCTCGCGGTCGTGCGGGTCAAGAACTACGCAGAGGGTGTCGAACTCATCAACTCGAGCGCCTACGGGAACGGAACGGCGATCTTCACCGCCGACGGCCGTGCCGCACGCCGATTCCAGAACGAGGTCGAGGTCGGCATGGTCGGCATCAATGTGCCGATCCCCGTCCCCGTCGCCTACTACTCCTTCGGCGGCTGGAAGGACTCCCTGTTCGGCGACAGCAAGGCATACGGTCGTCACGGCTTCGACTTCTTCACGCGTGAGAAGGCTGTCACCAGCCGCTGGCCGCACGCCGGGTCCGGCGGAATCGACCTCGGCTTCCCGCAGACGACGTAGGCGGCGAGGCACTCATGCACCGCAGCAACGAATGGTTCTTCCCCCGCGGTTCCCTGGCACATGCCGGATGGGAGGGAGTGGTCGACGATCGGATCGCCGGCTGGGAGCACACCGGCATCCGAATCGGCGTACTCGAACACGGCCGCACGCTCGAGCTCGGGGCCGGCGACGTCGAACGAATCTTCATCCCGCTCTCCGGCTCGTTTCGGATCGATGCTCTGGAGCACGGTGGCGCCCAGCTTGGCATTGATCTCCGAGGTCGCGCCACGGTGTTCGACGGCCCAACGGACGTGTTCTATCTCGGTGCCGGATCCTCGGCCACCGTGCGGGGCGCCGGCCGGATCGCGGTCGCAGAAGCGCCAACCGGCATCCGACTGCCGTCGCAGCACATCGACCGCGATGCGGTCCCTGTCGAGCTGCGCGGGGCGGGACGCTCGAGCCGCCAGGTGCACAACTTCGGCACCCCGCAGGCTCTCAGCGCGGCGAAGCTCATCGTGTGCGAGGTGATCACCCCGGCCGAGAATTGGTCGTCGTATCCCGCGCACAAGCACGACGAGCACGTCGAAGGCCACGAGTCGCGCCTGGAGGAGATCTACTACTTCGAGGCGGCCGTGACCCGCGGGGCTGAGGCGCCGGAATCCGCCGACCCGTTCGGCTTGTTCAGCACGTACAGCTCGGCGGCGGGAACGATCGACACCAACGGGATCGTGCGCACAGGTGACGTCGCGCTCGTGCCGTTCGGCTACCACGGTCCCGCGGTCGCCGCCCCCGGATACGATTTGTACTACCTCAACGTGATGGCCGGCCCAGACCCCGAGCGCGTGTGGAACATCACCGATGACCCGGCACACGCGTGGATTCGCGACAGCTGGAACGGTCAGGAATTCGACCCCCGGCTCCCCTACACCCCTCTGTCGAAAGGACACCGTCGATGACGACGCGCAGAATGACTGTTGGCCAGGCCCTCGTGGAGTTCCTCGCCCACCAGTGGACCGTCGACGGAGACGTGCGTGAGCGCACGATTCCCGGCATGTTCGGAATCTTCGGGCATGGCAACGTCGCCGGTGTCGGCCAGGCCCTCAAGCAGGCATCGATCGACGATCCGCTGCTGATGCCGTACTACCAGGCGCGCAACGAGCAGGCCATGGTGCACGAGTCGGTCGGTTTCGCCCGCATGCACCGCCGCCGCGCCACATTCGCCTGTACCGCGTCGGTCGGGCCGGGCGCAACGAACATGCTCACAGGCGCGGCCTTGGCCACCACCAACCGCCTGCCCGTGCTGCTTCTGCCCTCCGACACCTTCGCCACCCGCGTGAGCGATCCCGTGTTGCAGCAGTTGGAGCTGCCGCACGACGGCAGCATGTCGGTCAACGACGCGTTCAAGCCGCTCTCGCGCTTCTTCGATCGGGTGAACCGCCCCGAGCAGCTGTACTCCGCGGCGCTCTCGGCAATGCGCGTGCTCACAGACCCCGTCGAAACCGGCGCGGTCACGCTCTCCCTCCCCGAAGACGTGCAGGCGGAAGCCATCGACGTGCCGCTCGAGTTCCTCGCCGACCGGGAGTGGCACGTTCGCCGGCCCACCCCGGAACGGGCTGTGCTCGCGCGTGCCGCCGAGGCTATCCGACGGGCCCGGCGTCCCGTCATCGTTGCGGGCGGCGGCGTCCTGTACTCGGATGCCGCAGCCGCACTGGCCCGCTTCGTCGACCAGACGGGCATCGCCGTCGGCACCTCCCAAGCCGGTGTCGGCTCCCTGACGTGGGACCACGCGCTCTCGCTCGGCGCGGTCGGCTCGACCGGGACGACGGTCGCGAACGATTTTGCGGCAGGCGCCGACCTCGTGATCGGAATCGGCACCCGCTACAGCGACTTCACCACCGCCTCGCGCAGCGCCTTCCAGAACCCCGACGTGACATTCCTCAACATCAACATCGCGTCTTTCGACGCCGTCAAGCACGGTGCAGCCATCTCGGTGGTGGCCGACGCGAGGGAAGCGCTGGACGCCTTGGCGACCGCCGTCGGTGACTACCGCACATCGGCGGACTATCGAGCCAGAGTCGCCCGCGGCAAGGACGAGTGGAACGCCATCGTCGATGAAGCCTTCCGCCCGAGCGGACGCCCTCTGCCCGCCCAGGCCGAGATCATCGGCGCCGTCAATGAGGCTTCAGACCCCCGCGACGTCGTCGTCTGCGCGGCCGGCTCCCTCCCTGGTGACCTCCACAAGCTCTGGCGCGTGCGGGATGACCTGGGCTACCACGTCGAGTACGCCTTCTCCTGCATGGGTTACGAAATCGCCGGCGGAATCGGCGTGCGCCGGGGAGCACCTGACCGCGATGTCATCGTCATGGTCGGTGACGGCTCCTATCTGATGATGCACACCGAGCTCGTGACGGCGGTGGCCGAGCAGATCAAGCTGATCGTCGTCCTCATCCAGAACCACGGCTTCGCCTCGATCGGGGCGCTGAGCGACACGGTCGGCTCGCAACGCTATGGGACGAAGTACCGCTTCCGCGACGACGAGCGCAACAGCGCAGAGCAGGGCGAACCGCTGCCCGTCGACCTCGCGCTGAATGCCGAGAGCCTCGGCGTCAACGTCATCAGGGTGGAGCCGTCGCCTGACGTCATCGCAGAGCTCACGGCGGCCGTCACCGCGGCGAAGGCCGGCGACGGCCCGACGCTCATTCACGTCAACAGCGACCCGCTGCTCTTCGCGCCGTCGGGCAATGGCTGGTGGGATGTGCCGATCGCCGAGGTGTCGACCATGGAGTCGACGCAGCGCGCCCGGGCCGCGTACGAGCAGCAGCGCGCCGGACAGCGTCCGCTGCTCGGCTAGCCCCGGAACGTCAACAGCCACGACCCTCGATCCCCCGGATCGGGGGTCGCGGCTCTCGCCGTTTAACGGTACCCAAGTGCTAATGTAAACACATATCGCGGGGACGCCTCGGTCGAGCAAATAGGAGTGGCGCAATGGGCAACAGCGAACAAACTCTTCCGCCAGAGCTTTTCATGGACATCGATCGCGCCGGGCCGATCCCGTTGTACTACCAGGTCGCGACCCGGATCGAGGACGCCATTCGAAGCGGCGTCCTTCCCGCCGGTTCGCGGCTCGAGAACGAGGTTGCCCTCGGCGAGCGCCTCGGGCTGTCCCGTCCCACGATTCGACGGGCAATCCAAGACGTGGTCGACAAAGGCCTTCTCGTGCGTCGACGGGGCATCGGCACCCAGGTGGTCCATGGCGAGGTGGCCCGCCAGGTCGAGCTGACCAGCCTGCATGAGGATCTGGCGCGCTCCGGCCACCAGCCATCGACGACGCTGCTGCTCTCCGAAGTCATCCCGGCCGACGAGACGATGGCCGAGCACCTCTCCCTCCCCGAAGGCTCGCCGCTCCTGCACCTCCGTCGCCTGCGCAGCTCTGACGACACCCCCCTCGCCGTGCTCGAGAACTATCTGCCCAGTGACTTCACCGACCTCAGCACGAGCGCGCTGACCGAGTACGGGCTGTACCAGGTGCTGCGCTCCCGCGGCACGACGATGCGGGTGGCCCGTGAGCGCATCGGAGCGCGCACGGCGACGGATGAAGAGAGCACACTCCTGGACATCGCCGCGGCTGGGCCGGTGCTCACCATGGAACGCACCGCCTACGACAACTCCGGCCGCGCCGTTGAGTACGGCCAGCATTGCTACCGCCCCGACCTTTACTCGTTCGAGGTGACGTTGGTCGATCGCTAGCCGACCCACCGGCTGGTCACACGAATGGCGGGACTCGCAGTGCGAGTCCCGCCATTTCGATACTGTCTTCGGCGGCCTAGCCCTTGACTGCGCCGGAGAGCGACGCCTTGAAGAGGTACTTCCGCACGAGCAGGTACAGCACGGTGGGCGGCACCATGTAGATCATGGCGGTTGCCGTGAGCACTCCCCAGTTGACCTGGTTGAACTCGGAGAAGGCGTAGAACAGACCGATCGACAGCGGGTACAGCTCCGGGGATTGCAACAGCACGAGCGGCGTGAGGAAGTCGCCCCAGGCACCCATGAAGGCGAACATCGCTGCAGCGCCGAGGGTCGGCCCGACCAGCGGGAAAACGATGATGCGGAAGGCGCGGAAGCGGGTGCCGCCGTCGACCCATGCGGCTTCTTCCAGCTCGATAGGGATCGAGTCGACGGCAATCTTCATCTGCCACAGCGTGAGCGGCAGCAGCGCAGCAGCCTCGACCAGGACGAGGCCGAACAGCGAGTCGTTGAGTCCGAGGTTCACCACGATCAGGTAGAGCGGAACGATCGTCGCTGTCGGCGGCACCACCCTGATCAGCAGGATGAAGAACATGAACGAACGGCGGAACGGGAAGCGGAAGCGCGAGAGCGCGTAGCCGCCAAGCGTGCCGAGCAGAATCGTGAGGGCCGTGGCCCCCACGGCGATGATGAGACTGTTGCCGAGCAGCTGAAGCGTCTGCGCCTCTGTGAAGAGTTCAACGTAGTGCTGCAGTGTGAACTCCGGCCAGGCGAGGGTGCTCGATGCGTTCTCGTCGACCGAGGCGAACACGAGCCAGGCGAAGGGGATGAGGCAGAACAACCCCATGATGACGACGAGCACGTAGATCAGCACCCGGTTGATGCGCGCGGCTGGTGTCAGCGGGCGCTTGGAGAGGCGAACGGGGTGATTCGGCGCTACGAGCGCCCTGGTGGCTGTGTCGGACATCGCTCAAACCTCAATCTTGGCGAAACGAACGTAGGTGAGACCGAAGATCAGCACGAGGATGAGCAGGATCACGGACGCTGCACTTCCCAGGCCGATCTGCGAGAACTGGAAGGCCCGGTCGTAGATGTACAGGGCGACGAGCTGCGTGTCATCGCCGGGTCCTCCCTGAGTCAGGAAGTAGACCAAGCCGAAGATTCCTGCGGTGGTGATCGTCGTCAAGAGCAGGAATAGGAAGATCGGCTGGCGCACGAGCGGCAGCGTCACGTGTCGGAAGACCTGCCACGCGGAGGCGCCGTCGATGTGGGCGGCCTCGATGAGCTCCTGCGGAACGTCTTCGATCGCGGCCTGGAACATGATCATCGCAAAGGCGATGCCACGCCAGATGTTCACAAGGATGATGCTGAACAGCGCCATCGTCTGCAGCCAGTCGACCGCGCCGATCCCGAACACACCGATGATCTGGTTCACGGTGCCGCGCGGCCCCGAGTAGAGCATGCTCGCCCAGGCGAGCGACGCCACGACCTCCGGCACGACCATGGGCAGGAGCACGGCGGCGCCGAACAGCCCTTTGCCGCGCAGCCACGTCTTGTGCAGCCAGAGCGCAGCGAGCATGCCCAAGACCGTCTGCCCGATGATCGCGGAGAGCAGGATGAAGATTCCTGTTCGTCCCAGCGAAGAGAGGAACTCGTCGTTGGTCAGCAGATAGGTGAAGTTGTCGAGGCCGACGAACTTGGGGTTGCGCGCGTCAAAACCCAAGAGTGTGGTGTTCGTGAAGCTCAGGTAGAAGGCGTAGACGACCGGCGCGAGGACGAACATCCCGATGAGGAGCACCGAGGGGCTCAGCATCGAGACCAACGCGAGCCGCTCGTTGCGCACGCGACGCGACATCCGCCGACGGGGAGCTGGAGCTGGAGCTGCGCTCAGCTCCGTCTTAGTAAGGATCAGGTTCGTCATCGCATCTACTTCATTCCTTCGACATGGCAGCTAAAGCCGAGAGGAGCGCGGCCTCGGGCATGCCGGGACCGCGCTCCGATCTGGTTACTTCGTGGCGACCTTGTCTTTCCCAAGAAGGTCGGTCGCCTGCTTGGCGAACTCGGCCGCCGCCTGAGCGCCATCGAGCTTCCCGGTGAGGATTCCCTCGGTCGCGATCTGCGCGGCCTGGGAGAGCTTCTCGACGCCATCGGCCGTTGGCACGGGCGTGGCGTTCTCGATCTCTGCCTCCGCAGCACGCAGCTGCTCGTTCTCTGCGTACGGCGAGATGTCCTCAATGCCCGTGCGCGGCGCTCCTGCGCCAACGGCGACGAGCTGCTGCGCCATCGCTTCACCGGAGCTCATCCACTTGGCGAACTCGACAGCCACGTCGGGGTACTTCGTGTCGGCATTCACCACGTAGGTGTTGCCGACCGCGAGGGTCGAGTACGGGTCGCCGCCCGCGCTGAACGCGGGGTACTGCCAGGTGGCGACTTTTTCGGTCACGTTCTCGATGGGCGCGGAGCCTTCGGGGCCCCAGTCGTACTTCCAGCCCCAGGTTCCCTGCGCGGCGACGGGAATCGTGCCCTCGGGGAAAGCAACGTACTTCGTCGGCTCCCACGGGTTGGGGTTGAGCAGGTCCTTCACCGGAAGCAGCCCCTCGTCGACGAGCTGGTCATAGAGTTCGAACGTTTGCGTCCAACCGTCGCTCGCGACGGTCCACGTCTTCGTCTTCTCGTCGTAGATGGGGCCATCGCCCATGATGACGTTGCGCACGGATTCCGCCCAGGTACCGCCACCCCATGCCTTGCCGGCTGGCAGCGTCAAAGAGGGCCCTCCCGTTTTCGCGGTGATCTCCTTCAAACGCGCGACCATGTCGTCCCACGTTTCCGGCTGGCTGGTGTCGATGCCCAGCTCTTTCAGCACGTCTGCACGGTAGAAGAAGCTCTGCACCGATGCCTCGTGGGGCAGGGCGTAGGTCTGACCGTCAACAGCGGTCACGGCCTCCTTCACGACGGGGTAGTAGTCGTCCCACTCGCTCCAGTCGGCGAGGTAGTCGTCGAGGGGCAGAAGATAGCCGGCACCGGCGAAGCCGTTGACGTAAGGATTGTTGACATCGATGATGTCCGGGGCGGTTCCGGCATTGAACTGCTGCGTCGCCTTGGTGACGAACTGCGTGTCGTCGAGATTCTCGCGCACGAGTTCGATGTCGACTTCGGTGCCCTTCGCCGCCATCGCGGCCTCGAACTCGGGGATCAACTTCTCCGCGGCATCCGCACGCAATTGCTGGTAGACAAGGAACTTCAGTTGCACAGGCCCATCCGAGGCCGCTTCCGAGCTGCAGCCCGTGAGGACGCCAGCCAGCATTGCTCCGCTCGCGACAAGTGCTCCCGCTGCGGCCCACCGTTTCTTGTTGATCACGTTGCCCCATCTCTCCTTCACTCGGCCACATTGCCGTTGTCATGAAGAATCACATTGAGACTATGACACAACATACTGACAATAGCCAATACTCGATCGCCCTCGCCGCACACCCGGTGGCCGAGCTGCGAACACTGGCCCGCGAAATGGCCGCCAATGGTCACTTTGTCTTGACATACCATCAAATCGGCAGCACACTCGTTCTCAGCATCCATCAGCAGACTTCTACTCAGGGACACTCCATGACACACACCACTCCGATTCGCGCCGTCGTCTGGGGCGAGAACCGCCACGAACAGGTCCACGCCATCGTGCGTGAGAATTACCCCGACGGCATGCACGAAACCATCGCCGGTGGCCTGCGTGAGCTCCTCGGCGAGGACGTCGACGTCTCAACGCACACCCTGGATGAGCCGGAGCACGGTCTCAGCGAGGACGTGCTGCAGAACACAGACGTTCTGCTGTGGTGGGGCCACATGGCTCACGAGGAGGTCAGCGACGAGGTCGTCGATCGCATCGCGCGCCATGTCAACGAGGGCATGGGCATCATCGTGCTGCACTCCGGGCACCACTCGAAGATCTTCCGTCGGCTCATGGGCACCACGTGCAGTCTGCGCTGGCGCAATGCCTCTGAGCGCGAACTGGTGTGGACGGTGAACCCGCGTCACCCCATCTCCGAGGGCGTCCCCCAGCCCATCGTGATCCCCGAAGACGAGATGTACGGCGAGTATTTCGACATTCCGGAGCCCGACGAACTCGTGTTCATCAGCAGCTTCGCCGGCGGCGAGGTCTTCCGCAGCGGCGTCACCTACCGTCGTGGGTTCGGTCGCGTCTTCTACTTCAGCCCCGGTGACCAGGATTACCCCGTCTACCACCACCCCGACGTACAGCGGGTCATCGCCAATGCCACGCGCTGGGCGCGCCCCGACAAGCCGCGTGAGCCGTACACGGTGACGCTCATGTACCGCCCCGGTGAGTTCGACGGCGGTTGGCTCTGGACGCCGGATGGACTCGTTCACCCCGTCACAGGCGAACCGGCCCCTGCCCTCGCCAGTGCCGTCGAAGCGGCGCAGGAGAACTGACGGGCATGAGCATCAGCACCGAGAGCCAGGAGTTCGCAGTGGAAAGCAACGAACGGATGCCAGTGGTCGTGGTGGGCGCTGGCGCGATGGGGCGATCCTGGATCCGCATGCTCGCCTCCTCGCCACACGCGCGGCTCGTCGGGCTCGTCGACCTCGACCTGCCGCTCGCGGAGCGCGCAGTACTGGAGGAAGCGGCATCCGGCGTCATCGTCGGCACCTCGCTCGAGGAGGTGGTGGCGAACTCGGGCGCCGAGGCAGTAATCAATGTCACCGTTCCGCAAGCGCATCGAATCGTCAATGAAACAGCGTTGCTGATCGGCCTCCCCGTGCTCTGCGAGAAGCCGATCGCTGAAACGCTTCCCGCGGCGATCCAGCAGGTTGCCCTGGCCGACGTGACGGGCGGACTCATCATGGTGAGCCAGTCCCGCCGCTACTTCAATCACCTCAGCGCACTCCGACAGGCCGTCAGCAAGCTCGGGGCGCTGGGAACCGTCACGACGGACTTCTTCCACGCCGATCACGAGCCCGGCTTTCGCGAACAGATGCTCCACCCGCTGCTCGTTGACATGTCGATCCATCATTTCGATGCGCTTCGTCACATCACCGGACACGAACCGCTCTCGGTGCAGTGCAGCGCGTGGAATCCTTCGTGGAGCTGGTACGCGAGCAACGCGTCCGCGACGGCCGTGTTCGAGCTGACCGACGGCGTCCGCTATGTGTACGCCGGCAGCCGCTGCTCGCCGGGGCTTCAGACCTCCTGGAACGGATCGTGGCACGTGTACGGCGAACACGGCGCCGCCCACTGGGACGGCGATCACCACGTCGAGGTTGATGCCGAGGCCGACATCACCGTCGACGTGCCGAGCGACTACGAGAACATCGCCGGGTCACTGGCTGCATTCGTCGAAAGCGTTCGCAACAACACAACGCCGGAGAACGAGATTCGCGACAACATCGCAAGTCTCGCCATGGTCGAAGCCGCCGCACTGAGTGCTGCCAGCGGCGAGCGTGTCGTCATCGCCGATCTGCTCGCCGCCTCCTACGCCGAGGCCATCGCCACTGAGCGACGCGACGACGTGAGGGAGCGGCTCGCCGCGTGGGGGTCGGTCGAAGCCGGACTGAGTTCTGGGCACTGGGGTACTGCGGCCCTGGCTCGCGCCTGAGCCGAGCGGATGCCGCGGCGTGGAATACGCGCGCCGCGGCATCCGTTGCATTCAGCATGACCGAGCAGCCACTGTCCACCCGCAGCGCCAGCGAACTCCTGGCCCCAGACACCGGAATGGGCGCGGTGACCCTGCGCGTCGGCAACCTCGACGCGATGATCGCCTACTACCGCGACGCCGTCACGCTGCGGCTGCTGAGCCACGAGGGCGGGACGGCCGTGCTCGGCCGCGGCACCGTCCCGATCGTCATCCTGCAGCACGCCCCGGAGCTCGTCAGCCCGGAGCCGCGCGCCGCCGGGCTGTTCCACACGGCCATCCTGTTCGAGACCCAGGCCGCCCTCGCCGCCGCCGTCTACTCCGTGGCCAGGCAGCACCCGGGCACCTTCACGGGCAGCGCCGACCACATCGTGAGCGAGGCGTTCTACTTCACCGACCCTGAGGGCAACGGCATCGAGCTCTACTGGGACCGCACCCGCACCGAGTGGAGCTGGACCCACGGCACGATCGACATGGCGACGCTCGCGCTCGACCCCAATGAGTACCTGCAGAACCACCTCACCGAGGGCGGCATCGCAGACCCCGTCATCGGTGGCGCGGTCGTCGGCCACGTGCACCTCTCCGTCGGCGATGTCGCGAGCGCCCGCGACTTCTACGTCGACAAGCTCGGCTTCGAGACCACGGCGGAGATGGGCGGCAGCGCGCTCTTCGTCTCGGCAGGCGGCTACCACCACCACATGGCCATGAACACCTGGAACAGCCGCGGGGCCGGCAAGCGCCGCCTCGCCCTCGGGCTCGGCCAGGTCGACATCCTCGTTCCGGATGCCGACGCGCTCGGCTCCCTGCAGGAGCGGATGACGCACTACGGCGTCGGCGTGCGCGACGACGGCCAGACGCTGCGCTTCGACGACCCGTGGGCGAACCTCATCCAGGTGCGCACGGCCTAGCCGGCAACGGATGCCGCGCCGGCGCCTCAGTTCTTGTGCACCGCGTGGTGGAATCCGTCGGCGTCGAGCGGCGTTCCCGGCAGTTCGGTCCGCACATTCTCGGCGCGCAGCCCGTCGAGCACGATCCCGAGCTGGCGGCGCCAGTCGATCGTGGCCGGCTTTCCTGGACGGTTGTAGCTGGAGAGCACGCCGAGCATCGTGACGAGGATCGACACGTCGACCCCGTTGACATCCGGGCGGAGTTCGCCGTCGGCCTGGGCGCGCGCGATGAGGGCGGCGAGCGGCGCCTCGATGGCCGCACCCGGCCGGTAGCCGGCATCCGCCGTGCCCATGTAGACGATGATCGACGGCAGGCCCGGGTCATCGATCAGCCATTCCGCGACCCGTTCGACGTAACGCGCGACACCCTCCCACGCGCTCGGCGCGGCGAAGATGTCCGACGAGGAGGCCATGAGCCCGGCCAGGGACTGCTCGTAGAGCGCCCTGATCAGCTCGGTGCGGTTCGGGAAGTGCCGGTAGAGCGTGGCGATGCCCACCTCGGCGCGCCGTGCGATCTCCTCCAGCGACGCGTCACTGCCCCGTTCGGCCACGACCGTGCGCGCCTCGCTGAGCAGCCGATCGTAGTTGCGTTGGGCGTCCTTTCGACGCCTGATCGGCTCGGCGCCGGAGCCGCCGTTGACAGCCGAATCGCCCGTTGAACTCATGCATCCATTGTACGCCTCGCGCGTGAATTATACCGAGGTATACCTCCGCTTGATGCGGGTGCTGGGCGCGACTCCCCGCGGCCGGCGGTGCGCCACACGCGTGCGGGCAGGACCCGATCGCTGAATGCCTCCTGGACGCGCCGAGCCGCGTTGCGCTCGGCCCCCGCTGGCAGCGATGATGCTTGGAGCAACCATGGAGTTGCGCATGGCATCAAGCAAGGAGCACCAGTGTCGGTCGAGAAGAACACCCGCGAGTTCGACCCGGACATTGTGACGGATTTCACTGACCGGATGAGCTACGGCGGCTACCTGCAGCTCGACACGCTGCTCTCGGCCCAGCTGCCGGTGAGCGTGCCGGAGCACCACGACGAACTGCTCTTCATCGTGCAGCACCAGACGACCGAGCTCTGGCTCAAGCTCGTGCTGCACGAGCTGGCAAGCGCGCGCGATCTGCTGCGCGCCGACCAGCTCCCGCCCGCGCTCAAGCGCATCGCCAGGGTCAAACACATCCAGCGCACGCTGACGGAGCAGTGGTCGGTTCTCGCCACGCTCACCCCCACCGAGTACGCCGAGTTCCGTGGCTTCCTCGGCAACTCCAGCGGTTTCCAGTCCTGGCAGTACCGTGCCGTCGAGTTCGTGCTCGGCAACAAGAACCGCCGCATGCTGAGTGTCTTCGAGTCGGATGCCGCGGCATCCGCCCTTCTCGGCGAACTGCTCGAGGCCCCGAGCATCTACGACGAGTTCCTGCGCTACCTGCACCGGGCAGGCTACGCGGTTCCGCAGTCGGTGCTGGAGCGCGACGTGACCGAGGCGTGGGTGCTCGACCCGGAGCTGGTGCCCGTGTTCCGGCACATCTACGAGAACGCGAGCGAGAACTGGTCTGCCTACGAGGCCTGTGAGGAGTTCGTCGACCTGGAGGAGAACTTCCAGCTCTGGCGCTTCCGGCACCTGAAGACGGTGCAGCGCACCATCGGCATGAAGACGGGGACCGGCGGTTCGACCGGCGCGGCCTTCCTGCAGAAGGCCCTCGAGCTCACCTTCTTCCCCGAGCTGTACGCGGTGCGCACCGAAATCGGCCGCACGCCATGAGAATGCCATGATCACCGAGGGCACGCGGATCAGCGTGCGCAACTGGTGGGCTGGAGAGTGGCGGGGGCCGACGGTCTTCACCTACCACGCCGGCCACCTGCACCCGGATCCGGAGCCGTCGCTCGCCGACACCGCCACGCAGCGAGCGGCACGCGCCCGCCCGGCGGAACTGGAGATCCCAGGCACCCTCTTTCCTGTGCTGTTCGACCGGCACGTGCACATGGGGCTGATCGATCGCGAGGCGCTGCTGCCCGGCGGCATCACCCACGCGCTCGACCTCGGCTGGATTCCCGAGGAGATCGCGCTCTGGTCGATCGACTCGGCGCAGATGGGCTCCGAGCTACCGGAAACCTACTTCGTCGGCGCCTTCCTCACCTCGCCGGGCGGCTACCCCGGCCAGAGCGGCTGGGCCCCACCCGGCTCGATCATCGAACTGAACACCTTTGAGGAGGCGCAGGCGGCCGTCGACGCCCAGGTGGAGCTCGGCGCCAGGGCGATCAAGCTGATGCTGAACAGCGACGCAGGCCCGCTGCCTGAGCTGCACGCGCAGATCGGCGTCTACGAGCGGGCCAGGCGCAAGAAGATTCCGCTCATCGCCCACGCCGAGGGCATCGGCAGCGCCCAACTGGCCGTCGACGTCGGCGCCGACCTCCTCGCCCATGCCCCGTTCAGCGAGGCCCTGAGCGATGGGCTGCTCGATGAGATGACGCTCATGGGCATGCAGTGGATCTCGACGATCGACATCCACGGCTGGGGCGAGAACACGCCGGCCCGCGCCATCGCGATCGACAACGTGCGCCGCTTCGTCCAGCGCGGCGGCCGCGTGCTCTACGGAACCGACCTCGGCAACGGCCCGCTGCCGGTCGGCGTGAACGAACGCGAGCTCCTCGCCCTCGCCGAGGCCGGGCTGAGCGCGAACGGGCTCGTCACGGCGATCGCCGGGGACGGGTCGAATCTGCGTATCGGACCGCGCGTCGCCTGGGTCCCCGGCGATCCGCCGAGCGAGATCGCCTTCGCCGCCGGCGAGGAGACGGACACAACCGACATCGCCGTACAGACCGCCCGCTGGCTCGCCGGAGCCCGCGGAACAACGCTTGACTACCTCGAGGAGACGCTGCCATGAGCGATGACCGCACCACGATCTCGGATGCCGCGGCATCCGTCGGCCACGCAGAGCCGCTGCTGACCGAGGCGCGGCGGCTCGATGCGGCAGACCCGCTCGCCTATTTCCGCGAGCGCTTTGCCGGCGCTGAGAGCGAGCTCGTCTACTTCGACGGCAACTCACTCGGGCGCCCACCGCTGTCGGCGATCGAGCGGGTCGAGAACTTCCTCCGCGAGGAGTGGGCCGGTCGGCTGATCCGCGGCTGGGACGAGACCTGGTTGCGGCTGCCCTACGTGATCGGCGACCGCATCGGCGCGTCGGTGATTGGTGCGGCCGCGGGCCAGACGGTGATCGGCGACTCGACGACGGTGCTGCTCTACAAGCTGGCGCGCGCCGCCGTCGATGCCCAGATCGCCCGCGACCCCGCACGCGTCGAGATCGTCGTCGACACCGACAACTTCCCGACCGACCGCTACATCCTCGATGGCATCGCGAAGGAGCGCGGCCTCAGCCTGCGCTGGATCGAGGTCGACACGAGCGCCGGCGTCACGCCGGAGCAGCTGGCGTCCGTCGTCGGGCCGCAGACGGCGCTCGTCGTCATCTCGCACGTCGCCTATCGTTCTGCCCACCTCGCCGATGCGCCTGAGCTGACCCGCATCGCCCACGAGGCCGGGGCATTGATCCTCTGGGACCTCTGCCACTCCGCCGGCGCCGTGCCCGTCGAGGCCGACGCCTGGGGCTTCGACCTGGCCGTCGGCTGCACCTACAAGTATCTGAACGGCGGTCCGGGCTCCCCGGCATTCGCCTATGTGCGCGAGGGGCTGCAGGCGGAGCTCGCCCAGCCGATCCAGGGCTGGTGGGGAACGAGCGACATGTTCGCCATGGGCCCCAACTATGAGCCGGCGCCCGGGATGCAGCGATTCGTCAGCGGAACGGCCGCCATCGTCGGCATGCTCGCCATGCAGGACACGCTCGAGATGATCGAGGAGGCGGGCATGGGCGCAATCCGGGAGAAGTCCCGCGCACTGACCGCGTTCGCCATCCGGCTGTTCGAGGAGTGGCTCGCGCCGCTCGGCGTGACGCTCGCGACACCCGCCGACCCGGAGGAGCGCGGCGGGCACGTGACCGTGCACCACCCGGCGATGCGCGAGGTGAACGCCCGGCTCTGGGAGCAGGACGTCATCCCCGACTACCGCGACCCTGGCGGGCTGCGGATCGGGCTCGCCCCGCTCTCGACGAGCTTCGACGAGGTCTACCGCGGCATGGCCGCCGCCCGCGACACCCTCTCGGCGGTGCTGGCCGACGCCGCTGGCTGAGCCTGTCGACACCGCCGCGCCAGCCCCGGTACGCCGTCGCAAATACAGGCCGCAGCGGTCCGCTGTACGCGAATACAGGCAGGGCCGGCGCAAGTGCACCGGCCCTGCCTGTTTTCGCTACGGGCCGCGGCCGATCAGTCGGCGGCGACCGGCGTCGGGCCGGTCTCGGCCGCCGCGGTATCCGGTGCCTGCGGCGCGGTCCAGCCGTGCACCTTCTTGGGTGCGGCGAAGAACGCGACGGCGAGCGCGCCGAGCACGGCAACGGCAGCGGGCAGCAGCAGCGACTGCCCCATCGCGGTGCTGAAGCCGGCCTGCAGCGCGTCCGGCAGCACGGTGTTGCCGGACCCGGCTCCCTCGCCGGCCCCGCCGCCCTCTGTGAACCCGGGCAGCTCCGCCGCGAGGCGTGACTGCATGAGCGCCGCGATGCCGGCGCTTCCAAGCACCGCGCCCATCTGGCGCGTCGTGTTGTAGACGCCGGAGCCGGCGCCGGCCAGGCGAGGCGGCAGGTTGCGGGTGGCGGAGGTCGCCAGCGGCGCCCAGATGCCGGCGTTGGCGAGGCCGAGCAACGCGATCGGGAACAGCAGCTGCCAGAGCGGCACATCCGCGGAGAGGATGCTGCCGAGCCAGGCGAGCGCGCCCGCCAGGCAGAGCAGGCCGAAGCCGGCGATGTACTTGGGGTTCACCCGGTCGACGAGCTTGCCGACGACCGGCGCGAGGCCGCCGGAGATCACGGCCATCGGGATGAGCAGCAGCGCCGACTGCGTCGGCGTCAGGCCGCGCACCGTCTGCGTGTAGAACATCAGCGGCAGCGCCATCGCGGTGATCGCGAAGCCGACGGTGGTGATGGCGACGTTGGAGAGCGCGAAGTTGCGGTCGCGGAAGAGGCCGAGCGGCAGCAGCGGCTCCCCCTTGTTGATCGCCTGCCAGCCGATGAACGCGGCGAAGATCACGATGCCGGTGATGATGAGGCCCCACACGGTGATCGGGCCCCAGATCACGCCCCAGTCGTAGCTCTCGCCCTCCTGGATGCCGAACACGATCAGGAACAGGCCGAGCGCGCTGAGGATGACGCCGGGGATGTCGAAGCGGTGCTTGTGCGTCGCCAGCGTCGGCACGAGCCTCCACGCCAGCACGAATGCGACGATGCCCACCGGCACGTTGACGAAGAAGATCCACTCCCAGCCTGCGGCATCCACGAGCACGCCGCCGAGGATCGGGCCGACGAGCGTCGCAACACCGGCGACGGCACCCCACAGGCCCATGGCCTGGCCGCGCCGGTCCGGCGGGAAGATGCGGGTGATCACGGCCATCGTCTGCGGCGTCATCATGGCGGCGCCGAAGCCCTGGAAGACGCGGGCCATGATCAGCGAGTTGATGTCGCCGGAGAGGCCGCACCATGCGGATGCCGCAGTGAACACAGCCAGACCGATGAGGTAGAGCCGCTTCGGGCCGAAGCGGTCGCCGAGGCGACCGGTGATCAGCAGCGGCACGGCGTAGGCGAGCAGGTAGGCACTCGTCACCCAGATCACGCTGTTGATGTTGGCGTCGAGCCCCGTCATGATCGACGGGTTCGCGACCGAGACGATCGTGGAGTCGACCAGGATCATGAAGAATCCGAGCACGAGTGCCCAGAGGGCCGGCCAGGGCCGGGTGACGATTTCCATGGACGTTGTCCTTCAGTTCGGGGAGTGCGTGGAGGTGGTGGCGCCGGAAACGGCGTCGAGCCACGGCAGTGCGCCGCTCGCGATGTCGGCGACGGTCGCGGTGAGCCAGGCGATTTCGGCGCGCAGCAGGGTCGCTCGGTAGTCGGCGTCGATCCAGTACAGGCGCGGGACGCCCTTGGCGGTCGCGCCGGCCGTGAGCTGCTCGATCTCGGCGAGCTCGGCGTGCAGGAGCGCGATGCGGGCGCCGAGCAGCTCGGTCACCTCGTGCCGCGGGAGGTTGTGTGATTCGCCGAGCGCCAGCGGGAAGCTCGGGTACTCGTTGACGGGCGTGGCGAGGAGCTCGGCGATCGTGGTGGACAGGCGCTCGCGCCCGGCATCCGTGATCTCGTAGCTCGTGCGCTCCGGCCGGTTGCCGGCTCGTTCGGTGGCGCGGACGACCGCGAGGCCCTGCTCGAGCAGCCGGTCGACCGCGTGGTAGAGCGAGCCGCGCCGCACCTTGACCACCCGATCCTCACGGCGCTGGATCAGCAGTTGGTACATCTCGTAGGGGTGCATGGGTCGCTCGGCGAGCAGCGCGAGCGCCGCGATGCCGAGGGGTGTGAGCGCGACCACAATATTCCGTTCCGATTATTCCAACCGGACTATTAGACCTCGGACACCGCTCCCCGTCAAGAGCAACGTCCATCTGGACGGCTAGTCGGCCGGGTGGATGCGGCGGCCGGTGCGGTCGCGATCGGGGTGTGGGGTCGGCACGGCGTGCGGGATCGCGCTCGGAGCCAGGCCGATGCGGGCGGCGACGGGCGCCACGACGGTCGGCCGGTCTGCGTCGGACTCGGACGCGGGCGGGCGGAACAGCGCTAGCGCCCGATCGGAGGCTGGGGCGTCGACGACGGAGCCGGAGGGGCTGCCGGCCGCAGCGCGGGGCGATCCGGTGGCAGCCGGGGCGGGTGTCGGGCCGCCGAGCGCGCGCGCCGCGTCGAAGGCGGCATCGATCTGCTCGAGCGGGAAGACCTCGCCGAGCAGCTGCTCGAACGGGCGCCGCCGCCACGCCGTCGCCAGGTAGTCCGCCGCCCGCTGCAGCTGAGCCGGCGTGTAGTTGTGCACACCGCGCACGGTCAGCAGCTGGCGCACGACGCGCTCCGGGTCGAGCTGCACCGGCGCACTCGGTGAGACGCTGCCGACGAGCACGAGCACGCCGCCGGTGTCGAGGGAGGCGATGGCGGATGTCACGGCCGGCACGGCCCCGGAGAGCTCCAGCGCGACATCGCACAGCCCGCGCCCTCTGGTCTGCGCGGCGAGCACCCGCTTGAGGCTGCCGGCGGAACCGCTCGGCCGCGTCGGATCGGCAACGGCGGCGGCACCGAAGCGCAGCGCGGCCGCACGCCGCTCGGCGCTCGGGTCGCTGACGATCACGCGCGCCCCGGCATCCGTGGCCATTGCCGTGGCCGTGAGCCCGAGCATGCCTGCACCCGTGACGAGCACGGTGCGGCCGGACAGCGGCGTGATCTGCTCGGCGGCCTCGATCGCGGCGACGACGGTTGCGGTGGCGCACGATGCCGGCGCGAGCACGCCGGCTGGGGTCTCGTCGTCGACGATCACGATGCCGGTTCCGCGCTTCAGGTGCACGGCCGAGGCGAAGCCACCGCTCAGCTCCCACTCGTGGTGCACGGCCTCGTGCCCGTACTTCGTCGCCGAGCTGCACTTGTTCGAGAGACCGCGGCGGCACCGCGCGCAACGCCCGCACGACACGACGACCGACCAGATCACCCGCATGCCCGGTTCGAGGCGTCGGCCGTCGACCGCGCGCACCGGCCCCGCTGTCGCGAGCACCCTGCCCACCTGTTCGTGCCCGAGCACCGACGGCACCGGCCCTGGCCGGTGCCCGGTCGCTGTGTGCACATCGGATCCGCAGACGGTCGCCAGCTCCACCGACACCAGGGCGTCACCGTGGGCCAGACGGATGCCGGGGACGGCGAGGGCCTCGTGGGCACGGCCGACTCCCGGCCACACCATCGCGAGGGCGGCCGGTGTGAGATCGAGGTCGAGCGAGTCGGTTCGCGGCGATGCGAGCGCTGTGCCGGGCATGGACCGACCTACGCCTGAACGTCGGGGGCGGGAACGGCGCTGCCTGCGTCGGCGTCAGCGTCAGGCTCGTCGTCGCCATCGGCGTCGTCGAGCTCAGCGTCGTCCTCGTCGTCGTCCGCGTCCTCGTCGTCGAACAGGCCGAGCAGCTCCGGCAGCTCGGCGACGGAGCTGATCACGTCATCGGCGCCGGCGGCCAGCAGCTGCTCCTCGCCGTGGGCACCGCTCAGCACGCCGATCACGAGTCCGGCCCCCGCGCGGGTCCCGCTCTGCATGTCCGAGACGGTGTCGCCCACGACGATCATCGCCTCGACCGCGCTCGTCTCGGTGCGCAGCAGCGCGGTGAGGGGCATGTCCGGGTGCGGGCGGCCGCGGCCGGCATCCGCCGGGGTCAGCACGATGTCGGCGAGCTCCTGCCAGTCGAGGGCGTCGAGGATCGCGTTGACGGTGGGCCGGGCGAATCCGGTGGTCAGCGCGACCGTGATTCCGGCCTCCTGCAGCTGCTCGATTGCGAGGCGGGCGCCGGGGATCTCGGTCACGCCCTCCTCCGCGACGATCTCGGCGTAGGCCGCCTCGAATGCGGCATTCGCGGCCTGGGCGCGTTCCTCGTCGCCGGTGATCGCGCGGAACACCTCGATCTTGGACTGCCCCATCGTGACGCGGACGTACTCGAGCGCGGCTTCCCGCTCCTCGGGGGTCGCGCCGATGTTCTGGCGCTCGGCGACGCGGCCGAATGCACGCTCGACGGTGCCGTCGTCGGCGACGGTCGTTCCGGCCATGTCGAGCACGACCAGCTCGATCGCCACCTCATACTCCTCGAGTTCGAACTCCTCGAGCTCGAACTCGTCGAGCTCCTCGTCGTCGTAGAAGGAGTCGAGCGCGTCGTCGAGTTCGATCTCGACGTCGGTGGTGTCGGTGATGTCGGCGGTGGCGGGGGTGGTGTCGGTCATGATCTGCCTGTCTTTCTGGTGTGCCGGTGGACGGTGAGCGGTGTCGCGACGCCGCTAGGCGCGGGCGGGTTCGAAGAGTTCGGCGATCACGCTGTCGGCGAGGCCGAGGCCGCACGTCATGCCGATGCCGGTTGTCGCGGCCACGATGTGCACGCCGGGCAGCGGCGACTCGACGAGGAACTCGTCTGGCCCGGAGGCGTAGACGCCCTGCCAGCGCTCGAGCACCTGCAGCCGCGCCCCGCCGAAGAGCTCGCTCGTGATCGCGGCGAGGGCGTCGAACGCCCCCTCCTGCTGGAACGGCGTCACCGACTGCCCGCGGTAGTGGGTGTCGCCGACGATCAGGCTGCCGTCTGGCAGCTGCGTGTACATCTGGTTGAGGTCGAGCGCCATGAGGTGCGGATGCTGCCGCTCCAGCCGCTCGCGCAGGGCGGCGGTCGCCGGCGACGCGGCAAAGGCGGAGTAGCGCAGCATCGACCACCCGGTGAGCAGCGGGCCGGGCAGGGCGAATGGCTGCGCGGCCGGCAGCTCCACCCGCACCCGCATCATGTCGAGGCCACAGCGACGGATGCCGACGGCCTGCGCGACCTCGCCGAAGAGCTGGTCGATGTCGTGGTTGACGGCGACGATGATCGTGTCTGCCGCGATGTGGCCGCGGCTGGTGGAGAGCACGCCGGACTTCACCGAGCGGACGGCGCTCTGCCAGCGGAACTGCACGCCGCGCGTGGCCAGCCAGCGGGCGAGGCCAGGAACGGCCTCGCGCGGGTTCAGCTGCAGGTCGTCACGCATCCAGGCCCCGCCGACGACGTCGGCCCCGAGCGCGGGAACGGCCGCACGCATCTGCGCCGCGCTCAGCAGTTCGACGGCGGTGGGCGCCTCGGGCGCCGCCTGCGCTGCTGCCTGCGCGACGGCTTCTGCGTTGTTCTGCGCGGCGGCGAAGTCGGCCAGCACGGCCGCCTCGTCATCCGCCCGTGCGACCAGCCAGGCCCCGCTCGTGCGGAGCCAGATACCGGTCTCGGTGGCGATCCGCAGCCAGAGTTCACGGCTGCGCTCCGCGTAGGCGCGGGCCTGCCCGCTCTGCGCGCTCACGCAGGCGTGGCCGAAGTTGCGGATCGATGCGCCGCTGATGTCGGCGGCCCGGTCGACCACGACGACGGAGAGGCCGCGGTCGATGGCGGCGAGCGCATGCCCGAGGCCGACGACCCCTGCTCCGACGATGGCGACGTCGAACTCTTCGAATGTGCCGGTCTGTCGAACGGCGGAGTGGGCTGCGGGGTGTGCGACCATCAGTGCAGTGCCTTTCTGATCCAGCTGGCGAGCCCCTCGACGACGAGCACCGTTGCGGTCATCATGAGCACGATCGCCATGACCTCGTCGTAGGCCGAGATGCGTCCTGCGTTGTTGAGGTAGAAGCCGATGCCGCCACCGCCGACGATGCCGAGGATCGTCGCGGCCCGCAGATTGGTGTCGAGCATGTAGAAGCTGTGGCCGATGATGGCCTTGCTCGACGGCGGCACCGTCGCGGCGGCGTAGACCTGCATGCGGCTCGCCCCCGCCGCACGCAGCGCGCGCTCCGGTCCAGGCGACACCTCTTCGAAGCTGTCGGCGAAGAGCTTGCCGAGCAGGCCGATGCCGCAGAAGCCGAGGGCGATCACGCCGGCCTGCGGGCCGAATCCGGTGATCACGATGAGCACGATCGCGAGGATCAGCTCCGGGATGCCGCGCACGACGACGAGTGAGAGGCGCGCTCCGACCCTGGTGGCCCGGTTCGGGGCGATGTTGCGGGCGGCGAGGGACCCGACGACGAGCGAGAGCAGCAGGCTGAGCAGCGTGGCGGCGAGCGCGATCTGGATCGTCTCGGCCATCGCCCCGAACATCTGCTCCGCCGAATAGTTGCCGAAGCTCGGCGGCCAGAGCTTCGCGAGCATCGCGGGCACGTACTTCCAGAAGGTGAGCAGGTCGCCCCACTGGATGTCGCAGACCCAGAGTGCGCCGACGACGATCGCGGCGGCGACCGCCGACCACACGGCGTTCTTGCGGCGGCTTGCCGTCCACGGGCGGCGCATGGCCGCGTCGACGTCGGCGAAGCCGGCAACGCCGTGGGGCGCGAGCAGCGTCTGCTCGGTGCGGGCGGCGAAGCGCCCCCGCACACCGCGGCCGGCCCTGGCCGCTGCGCGCACGGTGCGGTCGCCGAGCCCGCACCCACTCGGGGCGATGCCGAGCAGCGAGGTGCGCACGGCGGAGGAGACGATCTCCATGACGACGCAGAGCAGGAAGATCACGAGGGCCAGGCCCATCGCCAGCGGGTAGTCGAGCGATTGCAGCGCGAAGGCGAGGTCGTGGCCGAGGCCGACGACGCCGACGTAGCCGAGGATCACCGAGCCGCGCAGGTTGATGTCGTTGCGGTGCAGGATCGTGGCGACGAACGACGGCGCGACCTGGGGCATCACCCCACTGAAGAACTGTTGCGCCGTGCTGCCGCCCGCCGCGCGGATCGCCCTGCGGGGGCCCTCGTCGATCTGCTCGATCGCGTCGGCGAAGAGCTTCGAGATCATGCCGATCGAGTGGATGCCGATGGCGATGATGCCGGGCAGCGCGCCGAGCGTGAACATGCCGGCGAGGATCATCGCGATCACGACGTCGGGGATCGCCCGCGTCACGACGCCGATGGAGCGGCCGGCGACGCGCCAGCCGCGCCCCGGCGTTGTGTTGCCTGCGGCCAGGTAGGCGATCGGCAGCGAGAGCAGCGCGGCCAGCAGCGTTCCGACGATGACGATGCCGAGCGTGAGCGCCGTCGACCAGAGCAGCTCGCCGAGCGGCGGGAACTCGAGCGGCAGGGCGCGCGCGAGGAAGTTCTCGGCGTTGCCCCAGCTCGCGATGATGTCTGGCAGCGAGATGCCGACGTTGGCGAACGACCACGCGGCGGCGGCGAGCACCAGCAGGATGGCGACGATCGCGGCGATGCGCTCCGGCGAGGCGCGCGGCCGATCGGGGGCGACGACGCCAGGTGGTCGGGTGAGCGTTGCGGTGCTCATCAGGCGTTCGCCTGGCCGGCGGGTGCCGCCTCGCTGCCGGCATCCGCCTGCGCAGTCGGGGACGGAGCCGCCGACGACGGTGCGGCGAACTGCAGCTCGAGCTCGCTGATGGCGCGGAACTCGCTCGTCGTCGTTGCGACGCGTCCGTAGATCTCCATCACCTCGGCCTTGCTGAGGCCGGCGGTGGGGGTGTCGAGCACGACCTCGCCGTGGCGGAGGCCGACGATGCGGTCGCCCCAGCCGAGGGCGAGGTCGACCTGGTGCAGGCTGCACAGCACCGTGAGCCCGTTGTCGACGGCGATCTCGCGGATGAGGTTCATGACCTGTTCGCTGGACTCGGGATCGAGCGAGGCGACGGGCTCGTCGGCGAGCAGCACCTCGGGATTCTGCATGAGCGCCCTGGCGATGGCGACGCGCTGCTGCTGACCGCCGGAGAGGGTGTCGGCCCGCTGGTACGCGGCGGAGAGCAGGCCGACGCGGTCGAGGTGGCCGAGGGCGGCGCGCTTGAGCTCGCGGGGGTAGCTGATGAGCCCGAGGCGCGGGCCGCGGAGTGCGGCGAGCGCGCCGGTGAGCACGTTCTCGAGCACGCTGAGCGAGCCGACGAGTTCGAACTGCTGGAAGACGAAGCCGATGCGGCTGCGCAGCTGGCGCAGCTCCCGCCCGGTGAGCTGCGAGAGATCCCGCCCAAGCACGCTGATCTCGCCGCTGCTCGGCTGCTCGAGGCCGTCGACGTGGCGCAGCAGCGTCGACTTGCCGGAGCCGGACAGCCCGAGCAGCACGACGACCTCGCCGCGCCTGACCTCGAGGTTCACATCGCTGAGCGCGGCCAGATCGCCGAAGCGCTTGCCGAGGCCGCTCATGCGCACAACCGTCTCGGTGCCGGAGGCGATGGTCGCGGCGGCGGGCTGTGCGGATTCGGGCTGTGCAGATTCGGGCTGTGCAGTCATCGGCGCGGGCACGAGCTCGGTCATGGCTGGGTTCCTTCTGTGCTGGTGAGGTGTGCTGGTGAGTGGTGCGCTGCGGCTGTGCGAGCGGGTTCCGGATGCCGCGGTTGCGGCATCCGGAACCCGCTCAGGCCTTACTCGGTGCGGGTGGTGCTGACTACTGGCACTGCTTGGCGTTGGTCGTCTCGCAGATGTCGCGGATGACGTCGTAGTACTCGTCGTCGACCGGGGCGAGCGCGTAGAAGGTGTTGATGAAGCCTTCCGAGTCGGCGTTCTTGATGCCGGCGTCCTGGATGTCGGTGATCGTGATGTTGCTCAGGCCGTCGATGATCGTGGTCTTGAGCTCGGTCGGCAGGCTGTTGGAGACGACCATCGGGGCGCCGGGGACCTTGGTCTTGGCGATGATCTTCACGCCGGCCTGGTTCTCGGCGACGGAGTCCTCGGCGAAGCCGGCCTCACACTCGACACCCTCGGAGGTCTTGAGGGCCGAGACATCGTGCTTGCCGGCGAAGACCGGGGTGACGTCCTTCTGCGGGTCGACGCCGGCCTCGAGCAGGTTGTAGCTCGGGAACAGGTAGCCGGAGGTCGAGCTCGGGTCGACGAAGCAGACCTTCTTGCCCTTGAAGCCGTCGATCGAGGTGATGCTGCTGCCCTCGGGGACGATGGCCTCGGAGTAGTAGCCGGGCTCTTCGCCCTCTTCCGTGATGATCGAGGCGAACGGGGTGATCTCTGCGCCGTTGTTGGTGGCGGTGACGTAGGTGAAGCCGGAGAAGCTGGCGACGTCGATCTTGCCCGCGACCGCGGCCTCGATGAGTGCGGCGTAGTCGGTCGACTCGTGGTACTCGACCTCCTTGCCGGTGATCTCGGCGATGTAGTCCATCAGCGGCTGGTAGTTGGTCTGGGTGTCGACGGTGTCTGGAACGACGCCGAAGACGAGCGTCGCGTCATCCTTGGCGAAGCTGACGGTCTCGGCGTTGGCGTCGGCGGCGCCCGCTCCGTCGTCGGAGGTTCCTGCCGCCGGGGCGCAGGCCGCCAGACCGACGGTGAGTGCGAGTGCCGCGCCGACGGCGAGCAGACGCGGAAGGGTGAACGAGCCGTTGGTCGGCTTGGAAAGCAATGACACGGATGTGACCTTTCAGAATTCCGGCAGGTGCGAATGCTGTGTAAGTGCCGGCGGACATCGATCACGGTAGGCAGGCACGGCAAACCGACAGTCGCTCATCGGTTACGCGCCGGTGAACGCGCGCTGCACAATCCGATGCGAAGCATCGAATTGTGCAGCGAAAGGCGGCAGCCCACAATCAGGCAATCTCGGGAACCGCGACCGATGCTGGTGCGGTTTCAGCGGCCCCAGCTGGTGAGCTCGGCCGGCCCCGAGTCTGCCGAAGGGTCGAAACCGCTCAGCGGCTGCTGATGCGCACGAACTTGCGGATGCAGAGCGGAACGAAGATCACCAGCATCACGGCGATGCCGATCAGCGTGGTCGCGATCGGGTTCTGCTGGGTCCAGGCGTCACCGACCGGCGTGCCTGGCGGCACATTGCCGAAGAGCTCGCGCGCCGACTGCACGAGGGCCGACACCGGGTTGTACTCGGCGATCGTCTGCAGGACGGGCGGCAGCGTCTCGGCCGGCACGAAGGCGTTCGAGATGAAGGTGAGCGGGAACAGGATGAGGAAGGAGACGTTGTTGACCACCTCCGGGCTCCGGACGCTCATGCCGACGAACGCCATCACCCACGAGAAGGCGTAGGCGAACAGCAGCAGCAGCGCGACCCCGGCGACGCCCTCCCAGAAGCTCGAGTTGATGCGCCAGCCGACGATCAAACCCGTGAGCATCATGACGACCATCGAGAGGCCGTTGATCGACAGGTCACCGTTTGTGCGCCCGACCAGCACGGCGGATGGGCTCATCGGCAGCGTACGGAAACGGTCGATGATGCCGTCTTTCAAATCCTGCGCCATCGCAGACCCCGAGTACGTCGAGCCGAACACCACGGTCTGGGCGAAGATGCCGGCCATGATGAACTCGGTGTAGCTGCTGCCGGGGATCGTGATCACGCCGGAGTAGATGTAGGTGAAGAGCAGCACGAACATGATCGGCTGCAGCGTCGTGAAGACGAGGATGTCCGGCACGCGCTTGATCTTGATGAGGTTGCGCCGGGTCGTGATCCAGCCGTCGCTGAACCAGGTTCCGATCGATGAGGGAACGGCCGCGGCATCCGGCAGGATCGTGGGCTCCCGCACGGCGGTCACGGCACGCCCGCCTTCTGCGTCTTCTCTTTTTGGGTCTTCTCCTTCTGGGCCTTGTCCTGCCTGGACTTCTTCGACTTCCCGCCATCGACCTCGTCGCCGTCGGCCTCCTCGCTGGCCATGTGGCCGGTGAGTTTCAGGAAGACGTCGTCGAGGGTCGGTCTGCGCATGCCGGCATCGTGCAGGCGGATGCCGACGGAGTTCAGTTCGCGCAGCACGAGCTCGAGCGCGAGCGGCCCCTCGCGCACGGCCACGGAGAGGCTGCGACCGTCGCTGTCCTCGCGCACATCGGAGGCCCCGTGGTGCTGCAGCACTTGGGCGGCGACATCGCGGTCATCGGCATCGACAAGGGTCAGCTCGATCTGCTGTCCGCCGATGCGAGCCTTCAGCTCGTCGGCTGTGCCCTCCGCGATGAGTTTGCCGCCGTCGATCACCGAGATGTCGTCGGCCAGCCGGTCGGCCTCTTCCAGGTACTGCGTGGTCAGGAACACGGTCGTCCCCTCGCCGACGAGGCCGGTGATGACGTCCCACATGCCGAGCCGGCTGCGCGGGTCGAGGCCCGTGGTCGGCTCGTCGAGGAACAGGACCCGCGGCCGGGAGAAGATGGCGCCGGCGAGGTCGATGCGTCTCCGCATGCCGCCGGAGAAGCCTTTGACGGGGCGGTTCTGCGCCTCGGTCAGCTCGAAGGACTCGATCAGCTCGGCTGCACGGCGCCTGGTCGCCTTCGGACCCAGGTGGTAGAGCCGTCCGACCATGTCGAGGTTTTCCAGCCCGGTGAGGTTCTCGTCGACGGCGGCGTACTGGCCGGAGACGCCGATGATCGGGCGGATGCGGTGGGCGTCGCGGACGACGTCGATGCCGTCGATCGTCGCCTGGCCGGCATCCGGTTTGATCAGCGTGGTGAGCACCTTGACCATCGTCGTCTTGCCTGCGCCGTTCGGGCCCAGCAGCGCGCGCACCGTGCCCTGCCGCACTGAGAGGTCGACGCCATCGAGTGCGTGCACGGGGGCTGAGCCCTTGGGCGTGTAAATCTTCACAAGCCCATCAGCTTGAATAAAACTCACCTTGTGTACGGTAGTCGCGCTCCGCGATGCGATCAAGGGGTGCTCCGGATGCCGTCGAGCATCGGTCGCCGTTGAGTAGCGTGCCTTGGCTGGGGCTGCCGCCTTTCGCGACGCTTCGCGTCGCGCCAGCAGTGGGTAGAATTGGCCTGACCCCACCCCTCTCGACTCCGGATGGAGAATCACGGTGCCCACGATCGTCGTCGAAGTAATGCCGAAGGCCGAACTGCTGGACCCGCAGGGCAAGGCCGTAGCCGGCGCCCTCGCCCGAATCGGCAAGGACGGATTCAGCTCGGTGCGCATCGGCAAGCGCTTCGAGATCACCGTCGACGGCCCCGTCACCGACGCCGTGCGCGCGGAGGTCGAGGCGATCGCCAACGACATCCTCTCGAACTCGGTGATCGAAGACGTCGTCGGCATCCACTACGAGACGCCGGCCGGAGAGACGCACTGATGAAGATCGGTGTCGTCACCTTCCCGGGCTCGCTCGATGACCGCGACGCCCAGCGCGCCGTGCGTCTCGCCGGCGCGGAGCCCGTCGCGCTCTGGCACGGTTCGCACAGCCTCGAGGGCGTTGACGCCCTCGTGCTGCCCGGTGGCTTCAGCTACGGCGACTACCTGCGCTGCGGCGCGATCGCCAGCCTCTCGCCGATCATGACCGAGGTCATCGACGCCGCGAACAAGGGCATGCCCGTTCTCGGCATCTGCAACGGCTTCCAGATGCTCGCCGAGGCACACCTCGTCGACGGCGGCCTGATCCGCAACGACCACGGCAACTTCGTCTGCCGCGACCAGAAGCTGCGCGTCGAGAACACCGACTCCGCCTGGACCAGCGACTTCGCCGTCGGCCAGGAGATCACCATCCCGCTGAAGAACGGCGAGGGCGGATTCATCGCCGATGCCGAGACGCTCGCGCGCCTCGAGGGCGAGGGCCAGGTCATGTTCCGCTACGTCGACGTGAACCCGAACGGCTCGCTCAACGACATCGCCGGCGTGCGCAACGTCCGCGGCAACGTCGTCGGCCTGATGCCGCACCCCGAGCACGCTGTCGAGGCCGGCTTCGGTCCTGACACCGACGCGGCCATGCGCTCCGGCGTCGACGGCCTCGGCTTCTTCACCTCGGTGATCAAGCAGGCACTCGTCAACGCCTAGGCGTTCGCACACCAGCATTCACGCAGCGCCCGGCCCCTCTGGGGTCGGGCGCTGCTGCGTTCCGGCCCGCTCCGGCATCCGCCGGCCCGCGCATGCATCGAGTCGCCACAGATGGCTCAGGATTGCCTCGGTCCTGAGCCATCTCTGGCGAGTGGATGACGGCGAGTCGGCGCAGAGGGCCGGCGCCTGTGGATAACTTCCGCGGGTCAGGGGCGAGCCGCGCCATCATGGGGCATGCCCCAGAGGGAACCGCTGCCGTCCGCGCTGTCTGGGCACCCGTTCACGGTGTCAACGGCAAGGGCCGCCGGCGTGGCCAGGGGCCGCCTGCGGGCCGCGGACCTCGCGCGCCCGTTCTACGGCGTGCGCACGCCCGTCTCGGCGGAGGACTCGGCACTGCAGCGCTGCCGGGCGTTCATGCCGCGGATGCAGCCGGGGCAGTTCTTCAGCCACCTGAGCGCGGCACGGCTCTGGGGCGCTCCGCTGCCGGACCGCTTCGGGGCCGCTGAGGCGCTGCACGTGTCGAGCTTCGCCCCGCAGCGCCCGCCTCGCACGCGCGGTGTGGTCGGGCACGAGCTTCGGCCGGGATCCGCCACGCTGACGATGCGCTACGGCGTGCCCGTCACCGACCCGGCCACAACGTGGGTGCAGCTCTCGACCCTACTCCCGCCGCACGAACTCGTGGCGGTCGGCGACCACCTCGTGCTCGACCCCGTCGTGCTTGACCCTCTCGACCCACGCCCGTTCACAAGCGTCGCAGCGTTGACAGAGCAGCTGGCCGGCCACATCGGGCGCGGCAAGCGGGCGGCCACCGGGGCACTCCCCCGTGTGCGGGCGGGCGCCGAGTCGCGTCCGGAGACGCTGCTCCGGCTCCTGCTCGTGGATGCCGGCCTTCCCGAGCCGCGGGTCAATGTGACCCTCCACACGGCGGACGGGCGCTTCCTCGCCCGCGTCGACCTCGTGTACCCGGCGTGGCATGTCGGCGTCGAGTACGACGGCGACCACCACCGCGAGAACGCCAGACAGTACGAGGCCGACATGTACCGCCGCGAGCGGGTTGCGCTGGCGCGCTGGGACGTCGTGTACGTGCGCTCCCGCGGCCTGTTCGTGACACCGGCCGACACGGTTGAGCGGGTGCGAGCCGCCCTGAACCGGGCGGGTTGGCGCGGCTGACGGCCGCGGCATCCACTCGCCACAGATGGTTCAGGATCGGCCCGATTCTGAGCCTTCTGTGGCGATTCGATCGCGGATGCCGAGGCGAGCCGTTACTCGGAACCCTGCGGCATGCGGAGCGCGCGGACATCGCGCGTGCGCGCGTCTTCGACACCCATGCCGGCCAGGGCCGAGGCGAGGCCGCGGTGGCCGGCGCTCCGGAACGCGCCGATGATGCTCGCGATCACGAAGGCGGCGAAGAGCAGCGCGCCGCCGTCGACCGCCGCGAGCACGCCGTAGCCACCGATCCCGGCGGCGAAGCGGATCGCACGACCGAGCGGTGCCGGCAGGCGGCCGTCGACACCGCGCAGCAGCACGGTCGACTCGCCAATGGTGCTGCCGGTGCCGAGAACGACGCCGAGTTGGATGAGCAGGGGCAGCCAGAGCGCGAGCAGGTGCTCGACCGTGAGATTGAGATCGTCGAACGGGACGCCGAGCGCATACAGCTGCAGCGCGCGCCAGGCGATCGCGGCCGCGCTGCCGAGCACGACCACGAACAGCCAGTCGCAGAGCATGCCGAGCAGGCGCCGCCACGGAGTGATCGCGCTCGGAGCAGCGGGCGTGCCTGCTGTACCCCGCCGCACGACGGCGATCGCGACGAGCGAGCCGAGCAGCGCCCCGAGCGTGTTCGCAATGAGGTCATCGACGTCGAAGAAGCGGTATGCGCAGGAGTAGAGACCCCAGATTCCGCTGAGCTGGGTGAGTTCGACCAGGAGCGAGACGGAGAACCCGACGACGGTGGCGACGACGGCGCCGCGGGCAAAGAGCGTGCGCAGCAGGAAGCCGAGCGGCATGAACAGCAGCACGTTGAAGACGAGCTGCAACACGGCCGGGTTGGTGAGCAACGCGCGTGGTCCGTCGGTGTCGAACGAGCGGATGTCGACGAGCGCCTGCAGCGGGTCGAGCTGAGCGCCGACGCAGCTGATGTCCGATGCGTCAGGGAACGGGAGCAGCGTGTAGCTCCAGATCGCCAGCGAATAGACGAGCAGAGCGGCCCAGCCCACGATGCGCCAGGGGCTCAGTCCGCCACGGCGGCGATAGCTCAGAGCCACGAAGGGGACGAACAGGAGAACGGCGAGCACCGACCCCCCGATGATGGCAACGAGCGCGGGCGCGATGGGGTCAGACACCGCCCAACGCTAACAGCCCCCGGGTGCGCAGAACGCCCCGGCCAACGGGGGCCGGGGCGTTCGGTGAGCGGGCTGCGCCCGGTGGAGCTGTTAGAGGGCGAGGACCGCGGCGACGGTCACGCGGAGCGTGGCGCCGAGCTCGGCGTCGACGTTCGTCCAGTACTGGAAGAAGCGCTCGCGGATGTCCTCGACCGTGATGGAGCTGCCCTGGCCCGTGAGGGTGTCGACGAAGCGCGCCTTGGCGGCGTCGTCGAACACCTCGCGGTAGAGCGTTCCCGCCTGGCCGAAGTCGTCGTCCTCTGAGTGCAGGGTCGCGGCGGCGCGCACGAGCTCGCCGTCGCTCTCCCAGCTGCCCATGCCTGCCGCCTCGGCGGAGGCCGCCGGGCCACCGACCGAGTTCGGCGCGTACACCGGAACGGTCGGCGCGTTGAAGCCGTGGCGCTGCGCGCCGTCCTGCGAGTAGTTCCTAACGGGAGCAACGGGGGAGTTCACCGGGATCTGGTTGTAGTTGGTGCCGACGCGGTAGCGCTGGGCGTCCGGGTAGCTGAACACGCGGGCCATCAGCATCTTGTCGGGGCTGATGTCGATGCCGGGAACCGTGTTCGCCGGCGAGAAGGCGGCCTGCTCGATCTCGGCGAAGAAGTTCTGCGGGTTGCGGTTGAGCGTGTGCGTGCCGACCTTGATCAGCGGGTAGTCGGCGTGCGGCCAGACCTTGGTGAGGTCGAAGGGGTTGAAGCGGTAGTTCTTCGCGTCGTCGTAGGGCATGACCTGCACGTGCAGGTCCCACGACGGGAAGTTGCCGGCCTCGATGGCCTCGTAGAGGTCGCGGCGGTAGTAGTCGGCATCCGCACCGGCGATGAGCTCGGCCTCTGCCGCGTCGATCTCGACGTTGCCCTGGTTCGAGGTGAAGTGGTACTTCACCCAGAAACGCTCGCCGGCCGCGTTGATCCACTGGTAGGTGTGCGAGCCGAAGCCGGGCATCTCGCGCCAGGAACGCGGCAGACCGCGGTCGCCCATGAGGTAGGTGACCTGGTGGGCGGACTCGGGCGAGAGGCCCCAGAAGTCCCACTGCATGTCGGAGTTGCGGAGGCCGGAGCCGGGCATGCGCTTCTGCGAGTGGATGAAGTCGGGGAACTTAATGCCGTCGCGGATGAAGAAGACGGGGGTGTTGTTGCCGACGATGTCGTAGTTGCCCTCGGTCGTGTAGAACTTCACCGAGAAGCCGCGCACGTCGCGCCAGGTGTCCGGCGAACCCTGCTCGCCGGCGACGCTGGAGAAGCGGTGCAGCGTCTCAGACTCCGCGCCCTTCTGGAAGACGGCGGCACGGGTGTAGGCCGAGACGTCCTCCGTGGCCACGAAGGTGCCGAACGCGCCGCCACCCTTGGCGTGGACGACACGCTCCGGGGTGCGCTCACGGTTGAACTGGGCGAGCTTCTCGACGAGGTAGCGGTCGTGCAGCGCGGTCGCGCCGTTCGGGCCGGCGGTGAGCGAGTGCTCGTCGCTGGCGACAGGGGTTCCGGTTTGCGTGGTCGTGATCTCCGACATGGCGTCCTTCTCTGTGTTTTCGGTTCTGTGTGGTGTTCGGTAGGGCGGATACGTTCGTGGGGGCGCGATGGCGCGCCGAGTACTGCCTCCGTGACGGGGCGGTGTTGAGGGTGCGGATGCCGCGCTAGCGCGCCTCGGCTCCTGCTTCCGTTTCTGCTTCGATGTCCGCTGAGGCGCGGGCGGCCTGGCAGTCGGCGCAGAGGCCCCAGAAGGTGACCTCGGCCGTCTGGATCTCGAAGCCGTGCGTGCTGTGCGGCGTGAGGCATGGCGCCTCGCCGATGACGCAGTCGACGTCCTGCACCGCCTGGCAGCTGGTGCAGACGAGGTGGTGGTGGTTGTCGCCGATGCGGTTCTCGTAGAGCGCGGGCGAGCCGGCCGGTTCGATCTTGCGCAGGAGGCCGGCACCCTCGAGTGCGGCGAGCACGCCGTAGACGGCCTGCATCGAGCTGTTCGGCAGCGTGCTGCCGATGGCACCGAAGATGTCCTCCGCGCTGCGGTGGCCTGGACGCTGGACGACGTCGAGCACCGCGAGGCGGGGGGCCGTGACCTTGAGCCCGGCGGAGCGCAGGCGCTCCTCTGGGCTCGTGGTTGCGGCATCCGATGTCATGACTCCACCGTAGCAGTTGTTTTGATCGAGTCAAAACAACTATCGCGGCCCGCACAGCATTCACACAGCACGATTCGAACTTTCGACGCATGCGATCGACCAGCCGCGACTGCGATGATGGGATCATCCCCCGATCTTTGGAGCCATTCGCCGTGTCACCACGCCTGTTCTACCGCACACTCGCCATTGCCGAAGCGATCACCTGGACCGGTCTGATCACCGCGATGATCCTCAAGTACGGCTTCGACGCCGGCGGACTGCCCGTGCTGATCGCCGGCTCGCTGCACGGCCTCGTGTTCCTGACCTACGCGTTCACGGCGGTGCTCGTCGGTGTGAACCAGCGCTGGTCGATCCCGCTGATCATCCTCGGCGTGGTCACGGCGATCGTGCCATACGCCACCGTGCCGTTCGACATCTGGGCCGACCGCACTGGCCGCCTGGACGGACCGTGGCGCAAGGAGACCAGCGACGACCCGCGCGACAAGCACTGGATCGACAGCACCATGCGCTGGTTCCTCAACCACACCGCCGCGCTCGTCGGCATCTTCGTCATCGGCATCGCCGGCATCATGACCGTGCTGCTGATCGCGGGCCCTCCCGGGGGCTGGAGCTAGCACGCCGCCTCGGCCCCGACAGCGGGCGGGGGCGGCGCTCAGTCGATGCCGAACTCCGCCGCACGGCGCGCGATCTCGCGCCGACTCGACAGGCCGAGCTTCGCGAGGATCGCCGAGACATGATGGTCGGCGGTCTTCGGCGAGATGTAGAGGTTCGTCGCGAGCTCGGCGTTCGTCAGCCCCTTCGCGACGAGGCGGGCCACGTCGAGCTGGCGGTTGGTGAGCCCAGAGGGGTTCGACTTCGTGCTCGTGCGCCGCGGCGCCGGCAGCCCGCGCACTCCCGCTGCGGCGAGCAGGGCGCGGGCGCGGGCCGCCGTGGCGTCCAGCCCCATCTCCTCGAGCCGGACGAGGGCGCCAACCGCCGCGTCGCGGTTGGTTCCGTGAAGCTCGGCAAGCGATGCCTCGAATGGCGAGCCGAGCGCGCCCCATGCCGCGGCTGCCTCCGCGTGCGCTCCCGCCAGCTCGAGCCGGTGTGGCTCGGCCACGCGAGCGAGTAGCTCCGGCGCCCGCCCGAGGCGGGCGAGCCAGACGGCGAGCTCGCCGATCGCCCACTCCGTGCCGGGCAGCGACGCCGCGACGGCCATGTGCGCCGTCGACTCCTGAAGGCGCGTGTCATCGGCGCCGCCCACCCAACTCCGCTCGGCGATCGCGGCGAGCGTGCCAAGGATCATGAGCGACTCCCCGAGTTCGAGCGCGAGGCCCCACGCAGTGTCGAGGTGCTCGGCGACGGTCGGATCATCGCCGCTGGTGCGCAACGCGACGAGCGCGAGCACGAGGTGCGGCCAGACCGAGGCGAGCGGCGCGCTGCCCTCGTCGAGGATGGCCGCGGCGTCCTCGGCCGACGCGGCCCAATGCCCGCGCAGCAGGTGCAGGCGCGCTCGCATGCCGGTCTGCCACTGGTAACAGATGGGGATCTCCCGCGCGATGGTCACCGGGATCGATTGGGCCAGCACGTCCTCCGCCTCACGGAACCGGCGCTCCTCGATGTCGATCGCCACGAGGTTCGAGAACGCGGTCGTGCCGACCTCGTCGAGCGAGCGGTCGAGCGCCTGGGCGGCACGCAGCAACAGTCGAGGTCGGCCAGACGGCTCGCCGTCCACGAGGTCGACGGCCGCCTCGGTGATGGCGATCCGGATCGCAGTGGGGTCGTCGTCGAAGCCGAGCCAGTCGTCGACGACTCTCTGGCCTGCGGCACGGGGGTCGGCGGGGGCGCGCGCCGGTCGTGCCTCGAGCAGGATCGCGCGCGCGGCAGCCAGGTCGAGCCGCCGATAGGCGAGATACGCGAGCGTCGCCCGTGCAGACGCGGCATTCGGGGTGCCGTCGGCCGCGGCCACCGCGAGCTCGGCATGGTGCTCGGCCGCCTGTCGGCGGGCCGAGTAGTACTCGACCACGGCCCGACGGTCGTGCGCTGCGGCTGCGCCGCCCTGATCGCCGAGCCGTTCGCGCAGGCGCAGTGCCGCGTCGATCGACGTGATCGACTCCGGCAGCCGCGACACCATGTACTGCTCTGTGCTCAGGCGCTCGAGCATGTCGGCACGCTCGCGGGTTTCGGTGAGGTCGAGCGCCGCGCCGGCACCCCCGGTCGCCCCTGCCTCGACATCACCGTCGTTCAGCTGCGCGAGCGCGAGTTCGAGGAACGCAACCGCCTCGCAGTGCGAACCGGTGCGCGTCGCGACGTCGGCGGCGAGTGCGGCGTAGCGCTGGGTGCGGTGATCATCGCCGGCCGCCTCGGCGTGATGCGTCAGCACGGCGTAGTCGTGCGATCCGAACGCTTCGAGCGCCGCGAGGAGCCTCCGGTGCAGCAGGCTCGCGCCGCCAGGCCCGACCGAGTCGAGCACCGCGAGCCGCGCGAGTTCGTGCCGGAAGGCGATGCCGCGGCGGGCCCGGACGATCAGGCCGGTCGCCTCCAGCCTGCGAAGCAGCGGGAGGTCGATTCCGAGGGTCGGAAGCAGTCGGTCGTCGAGGGCGTCGGGGGCGGTCGCGATGAGCTGCAGGGTCTCAAGCTCGGAGGCGTCCAGGCCGGTCGTGCTCGCGAGCACCGCGTCGCGGATCGTCGCCGGCAACTCCTGCTCGGGATGCCGCGCGATCTCGCCGACGTAGAACGGGTTGCCACCCGTGAGTTCGTGCGCATGCCCGGGGTCGACGCCGGTGCCGTCGAGCACGGCCGCGACCGAGGCGAGCGAGAGCGGCCGCAGCGCGATCGACGAGGCGGTGTCGAGGCGGGCGATGTCGCCGAGCAGTGGCAGCAGCGGGTGCCCGACGCCCACGACGGTATCGCGGTAGCTGATCACGAGCAGCACGGGAAGTGCGTCGATGCGCCGCACGAGATAGCGCAACATCTCGACCGAGGCGGCGTCGATCCACTGCGCGTCCTCAATGACGAGCACCGTCGGGCGGGCGGCGACCGCCTCGACGAAGCGGGCTTCGCCGTCGATCGCGGCCACCCCGATTTGCCGCCGGGCGGTCTGCGATGCGCCGACCCCGGCCGGAGGTTCGAGCTCGCCGAGGGCATCGGCGATCGGTCCGAGCGGTCGCGGCGTTGTCAAGGGGTCGCACAGGCCGCTGAGGAGGCGCGGCCGAGTGCCGGTCTGCGCGAGACCACCGCGGTCCGGATCCGTCGCGGCGCGGATCAGGCTCGTCTTGCCTGCGCCGGCATCGCCGGTCACCGTGACGACGCGGCCGACTTCATCGATGCGTTGCACTTCGGCGAGGAGTATCGCGAGCTCGGGCTCGCGCTCGAAGAGCCCCATGACAGCAGCGTACGTGTCATGGGGCCGGTTCGGGGGGTCGATTTCGACCATGCGGTGCTGTGCACGCGGTCAGGCGAGCCGAGCAACGAAAGCGCGCTGGGAATCCGCGCGCAGCTCGGCGGCGATACGCCGGTTCTCGAGGTCCAGCGCGACCGACTCGTGCGTGAGCGGCTCACGGCGTTGCCCGAGGCCCAGGCGGCGGCCGGCGAAGGTGCCGAAGCGCTCGACGAGGTCGGCGAGGCACGCGACCAGGCGGCCCCGCCACGCGTCGATGTTCTCAGCCGCGGCGCCTCCGCTCGCGAAGACGGGGGCAGGAAGGGTGGCGTCCACAGTGATCACCGCGCTTCCCTGGCCGTGTGCGGGCCGAACTCCGCGACGACCTCCGAGACGAGGTTCGCGGGGAACCCGCCCCGGCGAGCGTGCTCGCGCACCGTTTCGCCGTCGTCGGTGCGGTGGATGCAGTAGAGCTTGTCGCCCGCGACGTAGGTGGTGACCCACTGGTACTCGACGCCGAGCGAGTCGACTGCGGCGTTCGATACCGTCGAGATCTCCGCGAGTTCGGTCAGGCTGAGCTGGGCAGCACCGGGAACTTCGCGTTCGATGATGAATGTCTTCATGGTTACCGTTCCTTCTTGTGACTCCGGCTGGTACCGGATGTCTCAATCGTCACGGCGGCGGGTGCGTCCAGGCATCGGGAGGACTTCCCCATGTTGGGCTGGCGGCTGAGTGCGCGGCGATGGGGAGCTGGCGGCCGACTGCTCACCGTCGGCTACGAGCGGCAGTGCGCGCTGGTCTGGAGCCCTATTCGACGACCACGACCCCGACCATGCGGGGGTGCGGGCTGCAGCTGTAGTTGACGGTGCCGGCCTCGGTGAACACGTGCGTGTAGCTGCCCTGCGTCATCAGCTCGCTCACGAAGCTGCCGTCGGCGGCCACGACATCATGCTCGACGACGCCGTCGTCGAAGATCCAGGTCACGGCCTGGCCCGGCTTGACGGTGACCGTTGCCGGCGTGAACGTCATGTCCTTGACGGTGACGGTCGCTGCGACGTCGACGGATGCCGCATCGGCGGATGGCACGACGTCCGGCTTGCTCGAGCAGCCGCTCAGCACGAGCAGCGCGGCCACAGCGAGCAGTGCGACGGCGAGCGCCACCGCCGATCGACGCGTGCGAGTCGGGCGTCCCGCGACTGCGAAACCGGCGTGAGTGTGAACCATCGTGCTCCTTGCGTTGCGCCGGGATTCGGCCCATCCAGCCTAGGCCGGGCGGCCGGGCGTGAGAGACCGTCGGGCCCAGAGCGGAACGGTAGACTGGGCGGAGCCAGCATCCGCCAGCCGTGCCTTGTCGTCCTGGGCCGTGCCATTGCTTTTGGGAGAGCGCCACTCGTGACCGAAACCCCCGCCACTACTTCTGCGCCTGCTTCTGCGGGCCGCGGTGTCGCCGACACCGTTCAGAATGCCGCCGCGACGCCCGAGAAGGAACAGCCGTATGGCGCCCTCGGCCTGAAGCCCGATGAGTACGAGCAGATCAAGAAGATCCTCGGTCGCCGCCCCACCTCCGGCGAGCTCGCCATGTACTCGGTGATGTGGAGCGAGCACTGCTCGTACAAGAGCTCCAAGAACTACCTGCGCCAGTTCGGCCAGAAGGTCTCCCCCGCCATGAAGAAGAACCTCATGGTCGGCATGGGCGAGAATGCCGGCGTCGTCGACGTCGGTGAGGGCTGGGCGGTCACCTTCAAGATCGAGAGCCACAACCACCCCAGCTACATCGAGCCGTTCCAGGGTGCGGCGACCGGCGTCGGCGGCATCGTCCGTGACATCATCTCGATGGGCGCCCGCCCCGTCGCCGTGATGGACGCCCTCCGCTTCGGTGACATCAACCACCCGGACACGGCCCGCGTCGTGCACGGCGTCGTCTCCGGCATCTCCTTCTACGGCAACTGCCTCGGCCTGCCGAACATCGGCGGCGAGACCTACTTCGACTCGGTCTACCAGGCCAACCCGCTCGTCAACGCCCTCGCGGTCGGCGTGCTCCGCCACGAAGACCTGCACCTGGCCAACGCAAAGGGCGTCGGCAACAAGGTCGTGCTCTTCGGTGCCCGCACCGGCGGCGACGGCATCGGCGGCGCCTCGATCCTCGCCTCGGACAGCTTCGACGAGGGCGGTCCAACCAAGCGCCCCGCCGTGCAGGTCGGCGACCCGTTCGCCGAGAAGGTGCTCATCGAGTGCTGCCTCGAGCTCTACAAGAACGAGCTCGTCGAGGGCATCCAGGACCTCGGCGCCGCCGGCATCAGCTGCGCGACGAGCGAACTGGCGGCCAACGGCGACGGCGGCATGGTCATCGCCCTCGAGAACGTGCTGCTGCGCGACCCGACGCTCACCGCCGAGGAGATCCTCATGTCGGAGAGCCAGGAGCGCATGATGGCGATCGTGACCCCGGAGAAGCTCGAGGGCTTCCTCGAGGTCGTCAAGAAGTGGGATGTCGAGACCAGCGTGCTCGGCGAGGTGACCGACACCGGCCGCCTCGTCATCAACTGGCACGGCGAGGAGATCGTCAACGTCGACCCGAACACGGTCGCCGTCGACGGCCCCGTCTACGACCGCCCGGTCGCCTACCCGAGCTGGATCGACGCCCTGCAGGCCGACAGCGCCGCGACGCTCGCCCGCCCGGCGGATGCCGCAGAGCTACGCGCCCAGCTGCTCACGCTCGTCGGCAGCCCGAACCTCGCCGACAAGACCTGGATCACCAGCCAGTACGACAAGTACGTGCTCGGCAACACCGCGCTCAGCTTCCCGGATGACGGCGGCATGGTGCGCGTGGACGAGGAGAGCGGCCTCGGCTTCGCCGTCGCCACCGATGCCAACGGCCGGTACTGCCAGCTCGACCCGAAGGCCGGCGCCCGCCTGGCCCTCGCCGAGGCGTACCGCAACGTGGCGACGACCGGCGCGGTTCCCGTCGCCATCTCCGACTGCCTGAACTTCGGCTCGCCGGAGAACCCGGAGGTCATGTGGCAGTTCAGCCAGGCCGTCGAGGGCCTGGCCGACGGCTGCCTCGAGCTCGAGGTTCCCGTGACCGGCGGCAACGTGTCGTTCTACAACCAGACCGGCGATGCCCCCATCCACCCGACGCCCGTCGTGGCCGTGCTCGGCGTGATCGACGACGTCGCCCGCCGCATCCCCTCGGGCTGGCAGGATGACGGACACAACATCTACCTGCTCGGCACGACCAAGCTCGAGCTTGACGGCTCGGCCTGGGCCGGCGTCATCCACGACCACCTCGGTGGTCGCCCGCCGGTCGTCGACCTCGCGGCCGAGCGCCGCCTGGCCGGACTGCTGCACGCGGCATCCGTCGAGGGCCTCATCGACAGCGCCCACGACCTCGCAGACGGCGGCCTCGGCCAGGCCCTCACGGAGGCCGTGCTGCGTTTTGGCGTCGGCGCCCGCGTCTGGCTCGGCGACCTGGCCGAGCGCGACGGCGTCGACACGGCGACCGCGCTCTTCTCCGAGTCGACCGGTCGCGTCATCGTCAGCGTTCCGCGCGAGGACGACGTCAAGTTCCGCGGCCTCTGCGAGGGACGCGAGTACGAGGTGCTCCGCATCGGCGTGACGGATGCCGGCACCGACGGCCTCGACATCCAGGGCGAGTTCCACGTTCCGCTCGAGGAGCTCCGCACCGCGCACCGCTCCCCGCTGGCCGACGCCTTCGGCCCGGTGGTCGGCTACTAGCCACCAGTCGCACGCGGAAGGGCCCGGTCGCTCGCGACCGGGCCCTTCCGCGTTCCCGCTCCGGCATGAGGGCCATGCCGTGCTGCCGTCTCCAGACCCCGCTTACCGGGGGCTGCGTCAGGCTCGTGGCTGACCGTAGGCTGGTGCCATGAGCGATCAACCGCACGGCCGGTTCCAGGTGATTCCGGCCGCGTACGTGCTCTTGCTGCGGCCGGGCTCCGGCTCCGGAAGCCTGTACGCGGGGACCGACACCGTTGGCGCTGACGAGGTGCTGCTGCAGTTGCGCCGCGGAACCGGATACTACGACGAGCACTGGGCCTCTGGCGCGGCCGGCCACGTCGAGCCGGGCGAATCCGTGTTCGCCGCCGCAGCCCGTGAGGCACGCGAAGAGCTCGGCGTCACGATCAACCCTGCTGCGCTGCATCCCTTGACCGCGATGCACCGCACCCACGGCAACGGCCGATCGATCGATGAACGCGTCGACTTCTTCTTCGCCTGCCGCGAGTGGGACGGAACGCCGGAACTGCAGGAGGAGAAGGCAGCCGGTCTGGCCTGGTTCCCGCTGGACGCCCTGCCTACCCCGGTCGTGCCGCACGAGCTGTTCGTGCTCGACGGCCTCCGCACCGGCACCCTCGCCTCGACGGTGGCGTACGGCTTCTGAGCGACGCCCGCCAGTCGGCGCAGCGGCCGAGCCGCGTCACGACTTCGTCTGACGGCACCGCACAGCACCACGGGCTGACGCACCACCGTGTCCAGAGATCGGACGTCTTGTCATGGAACCAACGCGGCTGTGCTTATATGGACGGTGAGCGGCCGCGCACACACGTCAGCGTCGACACGAAACGTCTGACCGCCACCCCCGCACACCAGACGATCCACCCACCATGAGCGAAGGAACGAGAAGCACCGTGAGCACCATTGAACGCGCAGAGGTCTTCGTCACGAGTCCCGGACGCAACTTCGTCACGCTGAAGATCACCACCTCTGACGGGGTGACCGGCCTCGGCGACGCGACCCTGAACGGGCGCGAGCTCTCGGTCGTCGCCTACCTCAACGAGCACATCATCCCGATGCTGATCGGGCGCGACCCGCAGAACATCGAGGACACCTGGCAGTACCTCTACCGCGGAGCGTACTGGCGCCGCGGGCCGGTGACCATGGCGGCGATCGCCGCCGTCGACGTCGCCCTGTGGGATATCAAGGGCAAGATCACGGGCCAGCCGGTGTACCAGCTGCTCGGCGGCGCCTCTCGCACCGGTGCGCTTGCATACGGGCACGCCTCCGGCTCCGACATCCCCTCGCTCTTCACCTCGATCCAGAACCACCTCGACCAGGGCTTCAAGGCGATCCGTATCCAGACGGCGGTTCCCGGACTCGGACAGGTCTACGGCGTCGCGAGCGACCAGGCGCCCGGCCAGCGCTACGACTACGAACCGGCCAAGCGCAGCGCCGTGCCCGTCGAGGAGGAGTGGGACACCACCGCCTACCTGAACCACCTGCCGAGCGTCTTCGCCGCCGTGCGCGAGAAGTTCGGCTACGAGCTCCCGCTGCTGCACGACGGCCACCACCGGATGACGCCGAACCAGGCCGCCATCCTCGGCAAGTCGCTCGAGCCGTACAAGCTGTTCTGGCTCGAGGACTGCACGCCGGGCGAGAACCAGGAGGCGCTGCGCCGCGTCCGCTCCCAGACGACGACGCCGCTCGCGATCGGCGAGGTCTTCAACACGGTCTTCGACTACCAGACGCTCATCACCGAGCAGCTGATCGACTACGTGCGCAGCGCCGTTACCCACACCGGTGGCATCAGCGCGCTCAAGAAGATCATGGACTTCGCGGCGATCTACCAGATCAAGTCCGGTTTCCACGGCCCGACCGACATCTCGCCGGTCGGCATGGCCGCCGCGCTGCACCTCGACATCGCCATCCACAACTTCGGCATCCAGGAGTACATGAAGCACTCCGCCGACACGCTGGAGGTCTTCGAGACCAGCTACACCTTCGAGAACGGCCTGCTGCACCCTGGAACGAACCCCGGTCTCGGCGTCGAGTACAACGAGGAGCTGGCCGCGAGCTTCGAGTACACGCCGGCCTACCTGCCCGTCAACCGACTGAAGCTCGACGGCACGATCCACGACTGGTGATCGCGCAGCGCCCAATCAGCTGACCAGCTGCGCTGAGCGCAGAAGGGCCTACTCGCGAGAGCCGGCCCTTCCGCGCCGACGGGTGTGTCTGGGACGCGTGCCGCCCGCACGCGACGGTGCGCCTGGCGGCTCCCGGCGTCAGTCCGCGGCCGGCCCGGCCGTCAACGCGTGCCCGTCCGCGTGCGCGCGGAACGCCTGGGCAGCACCCTCCGGCTCCGTTCCGTCGAGAGCGCTCAGCAGCCCACGGTGGGTCTCGGCGATGGCGTGCCAGTCGCCGCCGAAGTTCGGGTCGGACAGCACGTGGAGGGCGCGCAGGCTCGGCTCGATCTGCTCCCACATGCGGGGCAGGTAGATGTTGCCGCTCTGCTCGATCACGGTGCGGTGGAACACGAGGTCGAGCTCGCGGAACCGCGCAATATCGCCTGCGGATGCCGCGTCGTGCATCTGCTCGATCACGCTCTCCAGGTCCGTGCGGGCCACGTCGGTGAGGTGCCCGCAGGCCAGTGAGGCTGCCAAGCCCTCGAGTGCGATGCGCACCGTGCGCGCCTGCTCCGCCTCCTCGGCGCTGAACGTGGTGACGAAGCTGCCTCGATGCGGAACGTGCGTCACCACGCCCTCGTGGATGAGGCGTTTGAGCGCCTCACGCACCGGCGCCTGGCTGACCTGGAGTTCGCGAGCCAACTGAGACTCGACGAGCTGCGCACCTGGCTCGAAACTGCCGTCGCGGATCGAGGTCTTGATGAGCGCGTAGACCCTGTCCGAGAGCAAACCTCTGTCCAGACTCAGAGAGGTGTAGCCTGCATCGCTCATCTGCTCAACCTATCGTCATGATGCGTGGATGTCGTCGTGGGGACCTCCGGGATGCCGTAGACCGCCTTGGCCGTGCCGCCGTAGATCAGCGCGCGCTCCTCGTCGCTGCAGCCGGCGAGTTCGGCGTCGATGCGCGCGACGATGCCGAGATGGTCGAGGCCGGTGCGCGTGGAGATCGGCCAGTCGCTGCCGAAGAGCAGTCGTCCCGCACCGAAGCACGCGAGCGCCGCACGCACGATGCGCGCGGGATCGTCCGGGCGGCCGGCGTCATCCGCGGCAGAGAGGATGCCGGAGATCTTCGCGTTCACCGTCGGGTGTGTGGCGACTTTCGCCAGTTCGGCCTCCCAGCCGTGCTCGATCGGGTCCTGCCCGATTCCCATGTGGCAGAGCACGATGGTGAGCGCGGGGTGCCGTTCGGCGAGGTGCGCGACCGAACTCAGCTGGGCCGGCCGCAGCAGCAGCTCGAGCACCAGGCCGTTGGCCGCCAGGCCCGCGCAGAGCGCGTCGACACCGGGGATGGCGGCGAGGTCATCGGGGGCGCCGTGGGCAGGGATGCGCACACCGGCGACGGGCCCGCCGCTCGCCAGCGAACGTACGACGACAGGGTGCACGGCGCCGGCCCAGGCCTCCGGGTCGTCGCTCGGGTCGTACTGCAGCACGATCGCGTCGATGCCGGGAACACCGGTTCCGGATGCCGCGGCACCGGGGAAGCGTGCGGCCTGCTCGAGCAGCCACTCCGCCTCGAGCAGCGTCTCGCCGGCCTGCACGCAGATGATGCCGTCGGCGAGGGGCGAGCGCACCGCGTCGAAGTCGTAGCGCTCGGCCAACGTCGGCACGGCGGAGAGCCAGGGCAGGCGGAACACCGCGGTGTCCCACATGTGCACGTGCGCGTCGAGAAGTGCCATGCCGCTCAACCCTCGCCGCCCCATTGGGTCTCCGTGTCCATTCCCCACACCGGGGTGAGTAGTTCGTTGTCTCCTGGCCCCTCGAAGACGAGCGTCGAGATGAGGGCAGCCCACTCCGGATCGACCGGCCCGATCTCCCGGAGCCTCTCGAGCGCCGCCTCGGTCTCTGGCGTCGACTCGATGACGTGAAAGAGCTCGTCGCCGATGCTCCAGATGCGCCAGCTCAGGATGCCGGCATCGCGCAGCGACTCGAACACGGCCTCCGGCAGGCGCGCGTGCACCCGGGCATAGATCTCGGCCATGCCCGGCCGCACTCGGGTGCGCCGCGCGGTACGCACGATCCCGGTCACAGCCGTCCTCCGCCGCTTGCCTGCGGCAGTGTGCCGCCCCGCGGCAGCAGCCCGGCGGCATCCAGCTCTGCCCAGAGCGCATCGGGAATGGGCCGGTGCCAGGCCGCGACGTTCGTCTCCAGCTGCGCGACGTCGGTCACACCGATGAGCACGACCGTGCTGGCCGGGTGCGCCGCGCTGTACGCCTGAGCCACGTCGGCGAGGGCGAAGCCGTGCCGCACGGCGATGGCCTGCATTCGGCGTGCCATCTCGAGCTGCTCGGCCGCGGCCGGGCGATAGGCGAATGTGGCCTGACCGCTCGGATCCGCGAGGATGCCGGAGTTGAACACGCCGCCGAGCACAACGCCGATACCGCGCTCGATGCACACCGGGAACAGCTCATCCGCCGCGCTCACGTCGAGCAGCGAGTATCGGCCGGCGATGAGGAGGACGTCGAGGTCGAAGTTCCGCACGAACTCCAGCGGCAGCTGCCACTGGTTCATGCCGACGCCGACCGCGCCGATCACGCCCTCGTCGCGCAGCTGCAGCAGGGCCGGGATCGCACCGGTGCTCGCCTCGGCCGCGTGGTCGTCTGGGTCATGCACGTAGACGATGTCGACGTGGTCCCGCTGCAGGCGGGCGAAGGAGGCGTCGAGGCTGCGCAGAACGCCGTCTCGGGAGAAGTCGTAGTGCCAGGCACCGGTTGCGGGGTCGACGATGCGGCCGACCTTGGTTGAGATCGTGACGGGCGCATCGCCGATCTCCCGCAGCGCGACCCCGATGGCGAGCTCGGCCTGGCCGATCTCGTAGAACGGGGCCGTGTCGAAGTAGGTGACGCCCCGCTCGATCGCCGCGGCGACGACCCGGGTGGCCTCGGCCTGGTCGGCACGGTTCGAGAGCCTGGCGGTGCCGAGACCGAAGCGACTGACCGGCACGGCCGCACCGACGGTGGTCGTCTGCATGGTGGGCTGCGCAGCCCGCGACTCCGGCATCGGCGGCTCAGACAATCTCGGGTCGCCCATCGGCGATCCACTGCTGGTACTCCGCCTGACCGGCGGCGTTCAGCGGGTAGTAGCGGCGCAGGGCCCCACCGGCGCGCAGCTTCATGCGGGAGAAGTGTTCCCAGTCCTCGTGCTTCTGGCTGGCGGCGAGAATCGCCTCCGCCTTCGCCACGGGCACGACGACGGCGCCGTCATCGTCGGCGATGATGATGTCGCCAGGGATGACGAGCGCGCCGCCGACGGCGATCGGCACGTGGTACGCCCAGGCGAAGAGTTCGCCTTGCGAGGCGTAGTGCGGGGTGCCGCCGCGCGACCAGACGGGCAGCCCATCCTCGCGCACCGCCTGCGAGTCGCGGATGCGGCCGTCGACGACGAGCCCGACCCCGCCACGGTTCTGCAGATGCTGAGCCAGCATCTCGCCGACCACACCGGAGCGCGAGGAGCCGTAGGCCTGCACGACGAGCACGTCGCCTGGCTGGATCTCGTCGAGCACGCCCCAGAGCGCCGTTGCGCGCTCGACGTACTCCTGCGTCTCGCCGGCATCCTGGTAGATGTCCTCGCGCAACGGCATGAACTGCAACGTGACGGCCCTGCCGACGATGCGCGTGCCAGGCATCGTCGTCTGTGGACCCTCGATCAAGGTCTGCGAGATGCCCATCCGGTGCAATTGCGCGCAGGCCGTCGCCGAGCTGATGCCGGCGAAGGCCTCGACGATGGCCGGGTCGAGCTGCGCAATCTCAGGGCCGCGGACGGGCAGATTCCAGATGCCGCCGATTCGTGGCACGTCGTCGGAGAGCGCCTCGTCGGCGGTGGTGGTCTGGAGCAGCTCGCTCATGGCGATACCTCGGTTTCGTGGGTGCGGTCGGATTGGGGGGGGCGGCGCCGGCCGGTCAGCCGGCAGTGCCGGTCGCGGTGAAAGCGGGGCGGCGCCCACTCGGCCGGGTGAGGAGCGTGAGCTCGGCGCGGTGGTTTGGCGGCAGTTCGATCAGGCACTCCGCTGCGCCGATCTCCACGGTCTGCTGCACCGCCTCACCCGGAAGCGACCGGTACGCCGGTGATGGCCCCGGGTAGTCGCCGCCGGCCTCACCGGAGGAGGTGACCGAGACGATGTCCCGTTCTCCGAAGCGGCCGGGACGCACAATCACGCGGCGGGTCTGCGTCATGCTGAGGTTCACGAGCTCGAGCCGGATGCACTCGCCGTCGATCGAGCGCACGAGGGCGGCGACATCGGCGGGCAAGCCCTGCCGGCCTTCATCGGCGTCTTCGTAGGAGAGCGCGGCGAACGGGATGCCGCCGTTGTAGAGCACCTGCGGGGCGCCGGCGACCAGCTGAGTCAGCACCTCGGTGACCACCGGGTTCACTTGCTGCCAAAAGTGGATGTGCACGGTGCGGATGTCGGGGTCTTCCGCCTCGATCAGGGCCATGCGCCGTGCGACCTGGCCAAGCGCACCAGCGAGGGCTGCCTCGGGGTACTCGGGGTTCTCGCCGTTCAGGTAGGCGAGCCACGGGCGTTCGTGCCCGGCCTCCTCCTTGTCACGGAACGGTCCGAAGCCGATGGCCGATTCGACCGAACCGGCGATCACGCGGTCGAGGCGTTCACGGTCGGCATCCTCGCGCGAGAACCACCACAGCCACATCGGCATGCTCATTGGCATCGGGCCGAAATCGAACCAGCCGTCCTTGCCGAAGCGGTGCGGAACGAGCAGCGCGGGCTCTGCAGACGCGGCACCGAGGCGGTCCTGCCACCCGGACTGGATGCTCATCGGCGTGTCGTCGACGGAGGCCGTGATGGCGTGCTCGAGCACCGTGTCCAGCGGCGTGCGGGCGAGGTCGAGGTAGGAGTTGTCGCCCGTGACGAAGGCGGCATTCATCGCACCGATGAGCGCACCCATCTCGACGGAGAGCAGGCCGTGCGGCCAGGTCCAGCCGTAGTGGCCGCCGAACCAGCGCCCGTCGTGCATGCCGCCGGCGCGGCCGTCTGGCGATACGTTGTCGGGAATCAGCCCGTCATTGTCTGCCGCACGCGCGCGCCAGCCGTCGACGTAGCGGGCGATCCAGCGCTCGCTGGGCTCATCGCCGTCGTAGAGCCAACGGTTGAGCACGAGACTTGTCGAGGCGAGGTTGATCGGCACGTCGCCGGCGCCGAGCACGACCTGCATCGCGTCGCCCATGGCATCCGCCTTGGCCGGATCCTCCAGATCGCTCCAGCCTGAGATGCCGGGCAGGTACTCCAGCGGCAGTCCGTACGGGCGCATGTACTCCTGGGATGCCGGGTAGCTGAGCCACTCGGGGCCGAGACCATCGAGCAGCCCGCGAGCGCCGTTGTGCGGCGCGGCGATGGTGTTGCTCTCCACGTCGTAGTTGCCCCCGCGAGCATCGGTGTAGAGCTCGGCGAAGCGCCTGGCGCGTTCGCGGAACTCGGCATCGAGCGGATCGGCGGCGCAGAGGGCGTAGAAGAAGATCAGTGATTCGCCCTGGTGGAACCAGTCGTAGCCGTTCTCGAACTCGTCCGTGAGCATTCCGGCCTCGGTGAGCTGGGCGGTGACCCCCGCCCAGTGGTGCTTGGCGGCATCCAGAATCTCGCGCGAACCGCCCAGGCTGTAGAACGCCGGCCAGTTGAAGAAGGCCTCGTAGAAGTCGTCGACCCCATCGCGTGAACCCTCGAAACCGCGATCGAAGCGCAGCCGGCCGTCGGCCTCGGTGAACTTCTCGGCGAAGACCCGCCAGCTCTCCTCGACGGTGTCGAAGAGCCGGCGTTCCAGAACCGCCCAGCTCGGAATCGTCGTCATCGGGATGACGAGGATGTCGCGCTCAGCCACGGCGCAGCCCCCCGTCGGCGATGAGCACTGCCGTCATCGCGACGGCGCGCGAGAAAATCGTCATTGATTGCGTCCTTCAGGTGGCGGGTGTGGAACTGACCTTACGATAATCGATAATCGTTTGCAATCGCATCCTCGCCCGCCCGAGCCGTCGTCGCCGCCGCCGCGCACACGCAACGACTGGCCCCGCCGAAGCCGGCGCGGCCAGTCGTTGTGTGCTGCTGATCGCTCAGGCGGCGAACCGCAGCGTTGCTGCGAAGGCGCCTCCCCCCGGCACATCTTCCGCCCGGACTGCGAGAATCTGCGAGCCGCTGAGCAGGGCCCGGCGCAGGATCTCGTCGACGACGCCGTAGTTGATGCCGTCATCCGCCGCATCGACGGTGACGGCGCCGGATTCCGCATCGATCTTGCCGGGAATCGAGCGGTCGATGTCGACGAACAGCGTCTCGATCGCGCCGAAGGTCGCCGCGCGCGCCACATCGCTGAGGTCTGTCGACGCGCGGCCGTTGGCCTGCCGGTCGGCGAAGCTCTCCCGCAGCAGGGCGAGCTGGGCGGCGTAGATCTCGTCGAGGATCAGGCGGGCTGATGCCGCGAGTTCGGCGTCCGGGATCTCCTCCGGGTTGCCGGCGATCGTCTGCGTCGCCAGGTGCGGGTATGTGCTCACGCCGCGGAAGATGCTCACCAGCGGTTCGGCGCCGGCGATGATCAGCGGAACGTTGAGTCCCGTGAACGTCGGTCGGAGTGCGCGCACGATGGCGCGAGAGTACTCGGCCATGCGCACCTTCTGCCCCTCAGCGCCCTGGATGCGCCCCGCGGTCGTGATGCCGCCGCCCGAGCGTCCGCCGGTCTGGTGCCCGGCCGGTGCCCGTCCGGCGACCGGGTCGAGGGCCGCGCCGTCTGCAACGTTCTCCGGCATCCCGGCGACCTCGATCCGATGCGGAACATCGTCGGCGCTGATCTCGAGCAGGCGCACGGAGTTCTGGGCCAGAGCGAGAACGAAGGCCGTCTGGGGGAACGTCGCCGCCCGCATGAGCGGTTTCACGTAGAAGCGGTCGGAGACCTCGACAGCGGCCTCCAGTCGGTTCGGCAGTCGGAAGGTCTTCAGCCCCGATGGTGTCGCGAAGAGGGCCAGACTGTTGGACAGATGCGTCCAGAACGCGCGGTCCTCGATGAAGTCGGCGATCTGGTCGGTGATCGCCGCGATCTGCCGTTTGTCGGCACCGGCCTCACTGAGTTGGCGCTGCGCTTCGTCGACCTGATTGCGCAGTTCGATGCGGGAGGCTTCCGAGTCCTTTGGGAGCGGACTGGTCGGAAGGTAGATCGAGACGCTCTTCGGATCCCTCGCCGTTGCGAGGGCCAAGATCGTGTCTCTGCTTGGGATATCGGTGTGCTGCACGTGTAACTCCCCATCGTCGTTCCATGCTCAGGGAGCCAGATGCCGACCCCGAGTGAAACGACTCGAATGCGACGAGCTCCCTCGTTCGCCAGTCTATGTTCGAGCGGCGCGGAACGGGAGGGTCGGTTCGGATCAGTTCGGGGTCGACGGCGCGGAGCGCGGACGGGCGCTCGGCGCTACAGCGCGATCACGCAGCTGGGCGCGCCGGTCGCGAACTCGCCGAGCAGGGCGCCGGGCAGGCCGTCCTCGCCGATGGCGAAGGTGCTGACCGCGTTCGAGAGCTGATTGGCCACGTGCAGACGCCCGTCATGCTGCAGGTGGTGGCGCGGCCAGTTTCCGCCCGTGCCGATCTCGGCGAGCGGATGCAGCGTGCTGCCGTCGGCGGAGATGCCGAAGCTGTGCAGTGTGTTGCGCCGGCGCACGGTGGCGTGGACGCGCGCGGCGGCCGCGTCGATGCTGATGTGCGCCCCGCAGTCACCGTCGACCGGAGCCTCACCGGCGGGGAGGATCGGGAACATGCCCGAAAGTGCATACGTCGAGCTCCCGGCGACGGGGGCGACGACGGCGATCTCGATCGAGTACTCGGTGATGATGTAGATGTGCCCGCTTGGGTGCAGATCGAGCAGGCGCGGCCCGCTTCCGGCCGGCAGGGCGAGCTCCTGGTCGAGCCGCAGCTCGAAGCGTTCGGCCCCCTCCGCGCCGCCGTTCGGGACGACGCTCCACACCCGCAGCAGATCATGCCCGAGGTCGGTCGTGGCGATTCGGCCGTCTGGGAGTGCGAGCGCTGCGTGCGCGCGACTCGGTCGCGGCGCGCTGCCGGAGGCCGCGGCCGCGAGGTCCACCGCGGGCGCGCCCTCGAATCGCGCCGCGATGCCCCCGCGCTCGTCGAGCGTGAAGAGGCACACGATGCCGTCGCCGTAGCTGCTGGACACGAGCCAGCGGCCACCGGGATCCACCGCGACGTGGCAGACCAGGGCGCCGGCCGGCCACGGCCCGCCGAGCGGGCTGAGCGCTACCGCCGCATCCGGCGTGAGCGCCTCCGCGGTACCGGCACCGCCCTCGATGGCGAAGGCGCGCACCTCCGCCGCATCCTCGCACGCGGCGTAGACGACCGGCAGCAGCGGGTGGCGGGCCAGGTACGACGGTGAGCCGACGGCAGCGGCCGTGCCGAGACCGGTGATCCCGGCATCCGGCGTCGCCACCGCGGCCTCGATGCCGAGTCCGGCTCCGGAGTCTCCCGTGTACCCACCGATCAACAACGTCGCGTCCATCTTCATGCCTTTCGAGGAATGTTTGTGCCGCGCGACTAGAAGTATGTGCGTACGACGTCGACGATCGTATCGTCTGCGTCGACGACCGGGATGTTGCTCCAGCGATCGAACGCGGTGCACGGGTGCGAGATGCCGAAGGCGATGAGATCGCCTGGCACCACCGTGACCCCGTCAGGCAGCGCGACGTAACCGTGGTGGTCGTCGAGTGTCGTGACGTTGGCGCCCTCGAGCACCTCCGTCCGCGCGGAGGAGAGATCCCCGGCGGCATCCGCACGGCGCAGCAGGAGCGGCACGGGCAGGCCCGAGTCGATCGGCGCATCGCGTTTGCCCATTCCGACCAGGGCGAGGCCCGCTTCGGGCGCCGACAGCACCTGCGCCCAGAGCTGCAGCGCGCCGTTGAGCGAGCCCTCGGCCGGGATGCGGTTGAACGCCGTCTTGCCGACGTAGACACCGTCGTCGTGGCTGATGTACGCGCCGCTGCGCAGGATCACGCGGGCATCGGGCAGCACCGATCGTGCCCATTCCACCGTGAGCTCGGTGCCCACCTGGTCGAAGTAGGCGCTGCCACCGGCAGTCACGATGGCGTCGGGCGGCAGGAGTTCGGCCGCGGCCAGCTCCTCGACGATCGCACGCACGCCGGCGAAGTAGCCCCGCACCGCCTCCACCCCCGGGAGCCCGCCCTCGTAGGAAGAGACCCCGAGCAGACGGATGCCGGGCGTCGCGCTGACGAGATCCGCCAGCGCGCGCGCCTCGGCGTGGCTGCGCACGCCCGTGCGCCCACCGGGGAAGCCGACATCGAGCAGCACCGGGAAGCCGCCGCGTGCTCCGCTCGCCAGGCCGTGCTTCTCGCCTGCCGCGGCGATCGCGCGCACACCGGCCGCGGAGTCGACGAAGCAGGCGAACTCGAATGCGGGGTCGGCCGCCAGCTCCGCGGCAATCCAGTCCAGGGCCGTTCCGTCGAGCACCTCGTTGGCCAGGATCACTCTGGCCACCCCGGAACGGCGGGCGACCAGCAGTTGCGCGGGCGTTGCGACGGTGATCCCCCACGCGCCGGCGTCGATCTGGCGCCGCCACAGCTGCGGGGCCATCGTCGTCTTGCCGTGCGGGGCGAAGAGCAGGCCGTGTCGGGTGGCGAAGGCGGCCAGGGCCCGAATGTTGTGCTCGAGTGCGTCCTCGCGGAGCACCATCACCGGCCAGGAACAGCTGCCACCGAAGAGGGATGGCCGCTCGGCGAGGTAGCCGGCGAGTGCCTCCCGCTCCTCCCCTGCTGCAGACGCTGGGCCAGGCGCCGCGGGCGCCCAGATCCCCTTGTCGCGCCAGCTCGGCGCAACGACGACCTCCGGGGCGGCCGCGGCGGCGCTCATGCGCCGGCCCTCGACTCCGCCAGGATCTCGGCCAACAGATCGACCTGGGCCGGGTCGGCGAGCGCCGAACCGACGGCGACCGTCGACACCCCGGCGTTCAGGAAGGACCGCGCATTGCCTGCATCCACCCCGCCGGTCGCGACGAAACGGAGGTTCGGGAACGGGCCGCGCATCGCGGTGAACCAGCCGGTGCCGAGCACCGTGGCCGGGAACGCCTTGACCCAGGTGAACCCGAGTCCGACGGCGGCCTGGATCTCGGTGGCGGTGGCCACGCCGGGCAGGTGCGGCAGCTCAAGGCGCGTGCTGGCCTCGGCCACGGCCCGGTCGAGGCCGGGCGACACCGAGAAGGCGGCGCCGAGGCGCTTGCTCACCTCGACCTGCTCGACGCTCACGACGGTCCCGGAGCCGACGAGCTTGCCGCGTTCCGCGCCGGCGCGGATGACGGCCTCGAGGCTGGGCACGGCGTCCGGCGTCTGGATCGGCACCTCGACGAGCTCGATGCCGAGATCCCAGGCGCGGTGCGCCAACTCGACGGCCGGCTGCGGGTCCATGTTGCGGAAGATCGCCATGACGGGCGAGCCGCCGAGCAGGGTTTCAATGTCATGCGCCATGGGTGGCCTCTTTCTCGGGGTGGGAGTTGGCTTGGTTGGAATCGGCAGGGTGTGAATCGGTGGTCTCTGAGCTCATGGCGTCCGGCAGGGTGAGCCCGGTCCACTCGGCGTCGGTGGAGGCGGCGAGCGCGCGCAACACGCTCCGCGACGGTAGCACCGCGATGTCGCTCACGGCTCCGAGCGTGTAGCCGGCCATGACGTGGCCGAGCCGGAGCGCCGTCGCCGTGTCATCGCCGTCCAGCCAGGCGGCGAGGTAGCCGGCCGCGAAGGCATCCCCGGCGCCGACCGACTCGACGACGTCGACGCGCAGGGCGGGAACGAACGTCGCGCCTGCCGCCCCGAAGTGGGTGGCGCCGAACTCGGCGTCCTTCACGACGAGCGCCGCGACATCCGGGAACAGCGCCCGCACGCTCGCCGCATCGCTCGTGCCCCAGAGCGTCTCGGCCTCGTCGCGGCCGACGATCACGATGTCGGCGGCCCTGGCCAGCTCGAGCAGGCGGGGGCCGGCCACCTCGACGCTCCACAGCGCCGGGCGGTAGTTGACGTCGAAGCTCACGGTGGGTTCGGATGCCGCCCGCTCCACGAGCACGCTCTGCAACAACGCGTCGCAGCTCGCCGAGAGGGCCGCGGTGATTCCGGAGACGTGCACTAGCCGGCGTTCGCTCAGCCGGAGCCCGGCGAGGTCGCTCGGGCCGAGGGCCGAGGCCGCGGAGCCCGCGCGGTAGTAGTAGACCCGGTTGACGCCAGAGGAGTGGTCCTTGAAGTAGAGCCCGGTCGGGCGGGTGGGATCGGTGACGACCTGGGGCGTCTCGACACCGCGCTCCCGGAGCGTTCGCAGGATCCGCTCGGCGTGTGGGTCGGCCCCGAGCCGGCTGAACCACTCGGCGCGGGCGCCGAGCTGCGCCAGACCGGCCGCCATGTTCGACTCCGCGCCGCCGATGTGCGCGGCGAGCTCGCTGGCCGCGGCGAGCGACTCACCGGACGCCGGCACGAAGAGCAGCATCGTCTCGCCGATGCACAGCGTCTCGGCGATTTCGACAGGCTCAATCATCGGGGAAGTTGTCTCAATCATCGGGGAAGTTGTCTCAATCACCGGGGCGGTTGGCTCAATCGGGGTTGTCGGCTCAGTCACCGGGATTGTCTCCTCGATCATCGGGTGGGCTCCTCAGGCTTCGGGGTAGGGGTCTCAGACGACATGCTGGTGGCCTCGGCGGCGGCGACGTACCCCGCCCCGCGGACCGCGCGCCCCGGCAGGGCACGCGTCCGCTCGCCGTGCAGGAGCGTCGGCACTCCGTTCACGAACACGTGTGGGATGCCGGTGGGCGCCAGCGTCGGTTCGTCGTAACTGGCCGGCGATCCGACGGTCTGCGGGTCGAAGACGAGGAGATCAGCCCACGCCCCCACCGCGACAACACCGCGATCGTCGAGGCCGAGCCTGGCGGCCGGCCGCGAGGTGGCGTGCTGCACCGCGGCCTCGAGCGAGAGGATGCCGCGCTCGCGCGCGAAGTGGCCGAGCCACAGCGGGAACGAACCCCAGCCACGCGGATGCGGCTTCGCACCCACGAGGATGCCGTCGGTCCCGACGGTGTGCGCGGAGTGGCGCATCACCGCGAGCATGTTCTCCTCGTTGCCGACGGCCATCAGGCAGCCGGGGCCGAGTCGGTCGGCGATCAGCAGCTCGGCGAAGAGCTCACCTGGCGCGACGCCGCGCTGCGCGGCGAGCTTGGCAATGGTGTGCCCGATCGCCCACTCGTTCTCCTGCTCGCTGACGGCCGAGATCGAGATCGTCCGCCAGTCGACGGGCACTCCGTGTTGGCCATCGGATCCGGTCACCTCGATCTCGTGCAGAATGCGCGCCCGGCTCTCCGGCTGCGCGAGCAGTGTGAGCGTGGCATCCGCCCCCTCCGACTGCGCCCAGCCTGGCAGCATCGAGGCGAGATAGGTGGCGCTGGCGAGGTAGGGGTAGGCATCCAGCGTCACATCGTCGCCCGCCGCGATGGCCTCGTCGATCGCCGCGAGCAGCTCGGGGGCCCGCCCGGCGTTCACTGGGAAGTTCACGTGGCAGTGCGCCAGGTGCAGGGGCACGCCGGCGCGGCTGGCCAGGGTGAGGCAGTCGCCGTAGCTCTCGATCACGGCCGAACCGTAGTTGCGGTGGTGCGGGCAGTAGTAGCCACCATGTTCGCGCACCGCGGCGAGGGCGTGCTCCAGCTCCGCGTCGCTCGCGTACATGCCGGGCGCGTAGCTGAGTCCCGTCGACATGCCGACGGCCCCGTCGCGCATGCCTTGAGCGACATATTCACGGATCTGCTCGAGCTGCTCCGAGCTGGCGGATGCCGCATCCATGCCCATCACGTTCATCCGCGTGGCTCCGTGCGGCACGAGCACGGCGACGTTCGTCGGGGTGCCCGCGTCGACGCGCTCCAGGTACTCGGCGATGCTGCGCCAGGCGTAGTCGAGCGCCGGCTTGCCGTTCCACCCGGCGATCTGGTCCAGGACGGCCGCCATCGTGGCGTCCGTGACGGGCGCGTAGCCGAGGCCGTCCTGTCCGACGACCTCGAGCGTGATGCCCTGCCGCACCTTGGCGAGGTGTTCGGGGTCGGACAGCACGGCGAGGTCGGAGTGGGCGTGCATGTCGATGAAGCCGGGGGCGACGACGAGGCCGGTGACGTCGAGGATCCGGGCTTCGACGGGCTCACCCCGGTGTGCGGCGTCGGCGGGCTCGGCCGACGGAACGATCGCGCTGATGCGTCCGGCGCTGATGTGCACGTCGGCCGGGTAGCGGGTGCCGCCGCGCCCGTCGATGACGTCGCCGCCGCGCAGGATCCAGTCGACCACGATTCCCTTTCTCGCTCTCGCGGCATGAGGCCGCCGATCGTGCTGCATCCATGCCCCGACCCGGTCGTGTGCATATGTTGCAACAGCCTGTGCAACAATGGACGCAGCATTGAGTCTAGAGGAGGAATGCCGTGTCGCAGACAGTGCAGCGCGCCACCGAGATCATCGAACTCCTCGCCGAGCGCCCCCGCCCACTCAGCGAGGTGGCCACGCACTTCCGGGTGCACCGCTCCACCGTCTTCCGCCAGCTGCAGACCCTCGAAGGCGCCGGCTTCGTCGTGCATCGCGCTGACGGGAACTACGACATCGGCACGCGCATCATCGCCATCGCCCAGCAGGCCCTCGACAACCTGGACCTCCGCCGGATCGCGCATGACGAGCTGCGCGCCCTGCAGTCCAGGGTCGGTACGACCGTGCACCTCGCCCAGCTGCTTGAGCGCAAAGTCGTCTACATCGACAAGGTCGACGGCGGCGGCAGCGTGCGCATGTACTCGCGCATCGGCCTCCCGGTGCTGCCGCAGGCCACCGGCGTCGGCAAGGTCATCCTGGCAGCCCTGCCGGAGGGCCGGCGTGATGAACTCCTCGCCGGCACCGAGTGGACGGCCTTCACCAGCACCACGCACACGAGCCGTGCGAGCCTCGACGTCGAGCTCGCCGAAATCGGGGCACGCGGTTGGGGCGTCGACGACAGTGAGTTCGAGGACTTCATGAACTGCATCGCCGCGCCCATCAGCAATTCAACGGGCACCGTGCTCGGCGCCCTCTCCATCAGCTCGATCAAGGTCGTCAACGACCTCGACGCGTTGAAGCGCCACCTGCCCGATCTGCTCGCGACCACCGAGCGCATCGCCAGGGCGCTCGGCTAGCGGCATCCGCCTGCCGCCGCCCCACTCAATCAGTCATCCTCCGCCCCTCGAACAGCAAGGACACCCCATGACCAAGCAGGCCATCACCATTCCCAACGCCCCGAAGCCGGCCGGCCCGTACAGCCACGGCGTCGTCGCGAACGGCTTCCTCTACACGGCCGGGTTCGGCCCGCAGGACCCGGCGACCGGCGAGGTTGTCCCCGGCGGCGTCGGCGAGCAGACCGCACAGGTACTGCGCAACATCCAGGCCGTTCTCAACGAGGTCGGCGCATCGATGGATGACGTCGTCAAGACCACCGCGCACCTGCAGCACCTCAAGCGCGACTTCGCCGAGTACAACGAGGCATACGCCGGCTTCTTCAGCGAGCCCTACCCGGTGCGCACGACCGTCGGCAGCGATCTCTACGACATCCTCGTCGAGATCGACGTCGTCGTGGCGCTGCCCCAGGCGTAACCGGTCTGGATGGTTCCGGATGCCGCACGCGGCGGCATCCGGAACCAACCTCACTCCCCGCAGCCGGACGCCGGACCGACGCACCGCCGCGAATCAGATCGTGAACGTGGTGCCGGTCAGAGCCTCCGACTCGCGCCACACGCGCTCGGCGATCGCCCGGTCGAGGCTGGTCGCGCTGGGCGTGTGCAGCCTCGGCTCGCCCTTGACGAGGTAGCGCGGGCCCCAGTACTGGCCGCCGCGCGCGGCCGGGTCGGCCACCGCGCGCACGATCGGCCATGCGCCGCGATCCTTGCCCTGCGTGAACGGCGCCTGGAGGTTGTCGACGAAACGCTTGCTCCTGCTCGGCTCGTTCACGCCGGGCACCCGCGGGGTGCGGCCGCCGATCGAGTAGCCGGGGTGGGCGACGAGTGCCGAGGTACGCACGGGCGGCACGGCCGCCCCGCCGCTCGCCGCTGCCCCGTCGGCGTCGCTCGCCGCTGCTGCCGCCCGCAGCCGTCGGTCGAGCTCGAATCCGAACACCTGCGCCGCGATCTTCGACTGCGCGTAGGCCCGCCACGGCTGGTAGCCGCCTGCCAACGGTAGATCCTCGAGCGAGGAGTCCATCAGGCGCGAGATCATCGAGCCGAGCGTGACGACCCTGCTCCCGGGCGTGCGGAGCAGCGCCGGCAGCAGCTGCGCGGTCAGCGCGAAGTGCCCGAGGTAGTTGGTGGCCAGGACGAGCTCGAGGCCGTCGACGCTCAGCCCCCTCCGCCTGGGCGGGTGCACGATGCCGGCGTTAAGCACGAGGCCGTCGATCCGCTCAAGGTCGAGCAGCTCCGCGGATGCCGCGCGCACCGAATCGAGCGATGAGACGTCGAGCGTGAGGGTGCGGACCGCGGCGTCGGGTACGCGGGCGCGGATGGCGTGCGCGGCGGCATCCGCCCTGCTCGGATTGCGGCAGGCGAGCACGACCGCGGCGCCCGCACGCGCGAGCTGCTCGCTCGCGAAGAATCCGAGGCCGGCGTTGGCGCCTGTCACGACGATGGTTTTTCCCGCCTGCGACGGGATCGCGGACGGGTTCCAGCGCGCACCGGCGCTCACCCTGCCGGCCACAGCCACTACGAGGCGCTGTCGCCGGGCGCTGCGGGCTCGGCCGCGGCTCCGTTGGCGCCGGCGAGCTCCTCGTGGTGCTGGATCACCTCGGCGACGACGAAGTTGAACCACTTCTCGGCGAAGGCCGGGTCGAGGTGGGATTCCTCGGCAAGCGCGCGCAGCCGAGCGATCTGGCGCGCCTCACGGGCTGAGTCGGTGGGCGGCAGGCCGTGGTCGGCCTTGAGCCGGCCGACACGCTGCGTGTACTTGAAGCGCTCGGCGAGCATGTGGATGAGCGCAGCATCGATGTTGTCGATGCTCAGCCGGATTCCGTCGAGTTCTTCTCGCGCTTCGCGCTCGTCTGCAGCCATGCTTCGACCTTATCGCCCACCCGCCGCGGCGAGCGCTCGATGACGCACCGCGGCACCGCGCCGCGCGCGGCGACAGTGGTCAGCGGGCGGCCGGGCTCGGCGCGCGGGCGGCCGGGTGCGCGTTGCGCGCCAGTTACCGCGCTACGCGCCAGAAACTACCGCGTCATATCGCGGTTTCTGGCGCACAACCGGCGGCGCGTGCCGGCAGGGCGCCCGGCGGGTGCAGCCTGCGGCGGTAGAAGACCGCGTTGCGCGCTAGAAATAGCTGCCGCGAAATCGCGGTTTCTACCGCACAGCGGGCACAGCGGGGCGCGTCGGGCGCAGCGGGCAGCGGGGCGCGGCGGGCACAGCGGGGCGCGGCGGGCACAGCGGGCGGGCGCGAGTGGGCGCGTGGGCGCTCAGGCGCGTCGGGCGCCGCGGGCGGGCTCAGCGGGCGGGGCGGGCGCTCAGGCGGGCACGGATTCGGCCGGCATCCGTCGGCCGACGCGGATGCGCCGCTGCGCGAGCAGGATGCCGAGCAGCACGAGGCCGGCGCCGATCGGCTCGAGCCAGCCGAAGCGTTCCCCGAGGATCAGCACGCCGAGCAGCACGCCGACGACGGGGGTGACGTAGGTGACGGTTGACGCGTTGGTCGGCCCCCACGCCCGCAGCACGTTGATGTTCCAGATGTAGGCGAGGCCGGTGCCGAGCGCACCGAGCGTGAGCAGGCTGAGCACGATCGGCCAGTTGAGCTCGACCGGGTGCCAGGCGATCACGGGGGTGAGCGCGATCATGATCAACCCGCCGATGCCGATGTTGAGGAAGGCGAAGGTGGCGCCGGCGATGGGCCGTGCGCTCAGGAACTTGCGCGTGTAGCCGAAGGTGAAGCCGTAGCAGGTGGCGGCGCCGAGGCAGGCGAGCTGGCCCCAGAGCGATCCGGTGAGTTCTGCGTACTGCCAGGGCGCGATGATGACGATCACGCCGAGGATTCCGACCGCCACACCGAGGATCTGCCCGCGGTCGAGCTTCTCGACGCGGAACGCGAGGGTGGCCATGAGCGCCGTCGTGATCGGGGTGACCGCGTTGTAGATGCTGGCCAGGCTCGAGGAGACGTACTGCTCGGCCCAGGCGAAGAGCAGGTGCGGGATGACGCAGCCGGTGATCGCGATGACGGTGAAGTGCAGCCAGACCTTCGCCTCGCGCGGCAGCACCGGGCCGCCGCCGACCCGCGGCCGGGTCGCAAGCACGATGAGTCCGAGGGTGAGGCCGCCGAGGATCAGCCGAGACCACGCGACCTGCCCGAAGGAGACACCGTCGAGGGCGACCTTCATGAAGAGGAAGCTGGCGCCCCAGACGGTGCCCATCGCCACGAATTGCAGCGCGATCGACAGCGCGCTGTAGCTGCGGTTCTGGACGGCTGGAATGCTCACCCCACGACGTTACCGCCGCGGGGTGACGGTGCGGAGCGCCGCGGAGCACGCTGTCCGAAATGCGCCGAACATTGGCCGCGATGCGCGGGCGCGGCTCGCGCAGCACTGCCGGTCAGTGGATGCCGCGGGCGCCCCGCCGCGGTTCCGGCCCGAACCTGCGCCGATCGGTCGGCGCCTCAGCCGGCCGACTAGGCGAGCAGCGCCTCAGCCGAGCGGAACTCGACCGGCCCGGCGAATCGCGAGAGCCGCTCGTGCAGCCCGTCCCGCACCTCCGGCCACTCCTCGGCGAGGATCGAGTAGAGCACGGTGTCGCGCCAGCTGCCGTCCGGGCGGCGGCGTTCCCGGCGCACGGTGCCCTCGTAGCGGGCGCCGAGACGCTCGATCGCCGCGCGCGAGCGGGTGTTCATGACATCCGCCTGGATCTTGACACGGCCGAAGCCGTGCTCGAACGCGGAGTTCAGCAGCAACAGCTTCGCCTCGGCGTTGACCTGCGAGCCCCACACCCGCGGGTCGAACGCCGACCAGCCGATGTGCGCGGACTCCCGCTCGACGTCGATGTCGCCGAGGGTCGTCGTTCCGACGAGCACCCCGTCGTGGGCGCCGCCGTGCAGCCGGACGGCGAAGACATTGGCGTCGCCGCCCGAGCTGTCGATCGCGCGGCGGCGCGAGCCCAGCCGCACGCCCGTCCGCACGCCCTGCCGCGGCTCGGCGCCGAAGCGCAGGTAGCCGCGCGCCCACGCGGCGAACTCGGCGGCATCCGCGCGGTACGCGGCCGGTCCCCCGCCGTAGCCGCCCGCGAAGACGAGCGGATGCCCGATCGCCCCGTGCAGTGCGACGAGCTGGTCGGTGCGCAGCGGCTGCAGCGAGATGAATCGGCCATGGATCGGCTCGAGCGGTGGGCGTACTGCGGTCATGGCTCGATCATCGCGCGGCCGGGTAGCCCGCCGGTGAACGGAGGGCGACGGGCGCGTGCGGCCCGCCGCTACGCTGGCAGGATGCTCGCTCTGGTCGTCGTCTCCGTTCTGGTCGGCGCCTTCGCCCAACGCATCACCGGCATGGGCTTCGCCCTGGTCGTCTCCCCCGCGCTCGTCATCATCCTCGGCCCGTTCGACGGCGTGCTCGTCGTCAACCTCTGCGGTGTGCTCTCCTCGCTGTTGATCATCCCCCGCGTCTGGAAGCACATCGAGTGGCGCACCCTCCTCTGGCTCGCGGTGCCTGCGGTCATCGCGATCGTGCCGGGTTCCCTGCTCGCGGCCAAGCTGGGCGGCCCGCAGCTGCAACTCGGCGTCGGCCTGCTCGTCATCGTCGCGCTGACCGTCTCGCTGCTCGTCACCCGCGCCGAGCACACGCTGCCGCGGCGCCCCTCCGCGATCGTGGCGGGTGCGGCATCCGGGTTCATGAACACCGCCGCCGGCGTCGGCGGCCCGGCGCTCAGCGTCTACGCGGTGCTCACCCGCTGGCCGCAGGCGCAGTTCGCGGCGACGCTGCAGCCGTACTTCGTCGTCATCGGCACGGTCTCCCTCATCACGAAGCTGTTCTTCTCCGGCGGGGCGCTGCCCGAGCTGGATGCCGCCAGCTGGCTCGCCGTGATCGTCGCGCTGCTCGCGGGCCTCGGGCTCGGCGAACTGCTGCACACGCGCGTCAGCCACCGTGCCGCGCGCACAGCGGTGATCGTGATCGCCTACCTGGGCGGCGCCGCCGCCATGCTCGACGGCGCGCTCGAGCTCCTGGCCTAGCGCCGCCGGCCCGCCGGCAGCCGGCACCGCTCGCAGCGCCGCCGGCCCGCGAAAAGTGCAGGGGCCCGGGATATCTCCCGGGCCCCTGCACGTGTGCCGGGCCGCGACGCGCGCTGTCTGACCCCAGCGATCAGACCGCGTGATCAGACTGAGTGCTAGCGGCGCTCCTTCGACCGGCGCCTGAGCGACACGACCACCATCAGGCCTCCTCCGAGCAGCAGCACCGCGAGGGCGCCGAGCGCCAACGGCAGCGGGTCGACGCCCGTGCTGCTGAGGTCGGTCGGCGGCACGGGAGGCGTCGCGTCGAAGGTGTTCACGACCGAGATCTCCACGGGCTCACCCGCGGCGACCGTGACAACGCCGAGCAGCGGGTCGCCGGCGTTCGGTGTGATCTCCACGCCGACGGCTCCGCCCGTGTTCGTCTCGGAGAGGGTGCACACCGCACCGAGCGGCAGGGTGGCGTAGCTCGCGGTCAACGAGCCCGCCTTCGACAGCGTGCGTGATGCACCACCTGGCACCGTCACCGGCACCGCCGTGCCGTTGACCTCCCGCGTGCAGCTGAGCTCGACCGTGAAGCTGCGGTCGCCGAACTCGCTCGCCCCGCTGCCCGTGAGCGATTTGGTCACCGTGATCGCGCCGATCAGGAAGGTGTTCGTCACCGTGAAGGAGATCGTCTGGCCTGCGCCGACCGCGGTGGGCGTGCTCGGCGACACCTCCGAGAGGTCGGCTCCGCCTGCGTCCGTCTCGGTCGCCGTGCAGAGCGCGCCCGCCGCGATGTTCTCGACGGATGCCGTCAGCGGATCGCCCCCGCCGAGCGTGAGCTCGCCGTCCCATACCGTGCGGGAACCGCTGGCGTCGTCGAGGGTGCAGACGAGCCGGACCGTGAACGGACCTGCGCCGAAGTCGGAGGCGCCCGGCCCGGTCACGACCTTCTCGACGGCGATCCCGCCGACTGCGAAGCCGTTCGCGATGGTGATGCGCACGGATGCCAGTCCCTGCACCAGCGGCGTGAGGGTGACCGTCGCGGAGTTGCCGTTGACGGGCGGGGCCGCCCCGGCATCCGTCGTCACCGTGATGATGGGCGTCGCCCCCTTCGCATCGGTCTCGGTCACCGTGCACCCCGCGCGTGCGGGAAGCCCCCGCAGCAGCCAGTGCTCATCGGCTGCGATGGTCTTCGCCATCGGGCTCGCCGCGCTGTAGCCGGTGGCGAAGACGGGCTGGCCGAGGAAGCTGCAGGACACGGCGACCTCGAACGGACCGTAGCCCACCGCTGTGCCGTCCTGGTCGACCGCGGTCGAATCGATCGTCTTGACGATGTCGATCGCGGCGAGGTCGTACACGTTCGTCAGCGTGACCAGCTCAAGCGGCTCATCGCTGCGGCCGACCGTTGCCGTCGTCGAGCTGTGGTCGGTCTGGCCGAGGTCGCCCTCGATCAGCTCACACTCCGCGCCCCAGGGCAGGCCGTCGACCTGCTGGCCGATCCCGTTGACGAGCACCAGGTCGATGGGCGGCAGCGCCGTCTCCAGCGGCGTTCCGACTGCCGAGACGCATTGCAGCTGCGCGGGGAAACTGCTCGGCGCGTACCCCGAGGCGTCTCCGGTCACCTGCTTGATCACTTCGAGCGACCCGGTCGCCAGCGCCACGCCGACCCTGTGTCCCTCTGAGGGCAGCACCGAGTCGTTGCCGCCAGAGCTGACGACCGTGCGGGCGCCGGTCGCGACGGTGTTCCAGGCGATGGTGTCCGCTCCGGATGTCGGCGACACGGCCGGGGTACGGGTCTGGAAGGTGTAGCCCAGAATCTCACCTGGCAGCAGCGGGTCGCTGCCGAAATCGAACACGAACTTGACGTGCTTGACCAGACTCGGGTCCACGCCGGCGGTCAACGGCAGCCACGAGCCGGGGTCGCACTGTGTTCCCGTGGGCCGCAGATCCGCCACGCAGGGGTCGACCGCCGAGCTGTAGAAGCTGCTCAGCACCGGCGTGCGGGCCCCGGGGACGAGCCGGACGTTGCCCTCCCACACGGGCGCCCACTCGGAGCCACGGGGCAGGAGCACCTGCGCCCCGATATCGCCGGGGGTCGGCAGGCGGTCGATCGTGACGATCTGGTCGAGTGGCTGCGTTCCGGAGTTCTGCAGCCGCTCGAGCCAGGTCTCCGTCGCCCCCGGCTTCGTGATCGGAACGCAGGGGTAGTCGTAGAAACCGCCGGTGCCCGCGGCCGGCGCGCACGATGCGGCCTGCGTGGGGTTCTGGACGTTACGGAGCCCCAGTTCATCGTCATCGGCCTGGACGTACTTGTGCCCGCGCAGGGCGCCGGCCGCCACGGGGTACACGGTCGTGTTGGCCGCGCACTCCACAACGGGCAGCCCGCCCACGCCGTTGCAGTTGGTGAACACCTGGTCAGAGCTCACCTCGAAGGCGTTCTGCACCTGGGTGTCAGCGACGATGCCTGGACGGAACATGAGCTTGATCGTGATGCGGTAGTTCTCACCCGGCGCCAGCGCGCTGCCGTCCGGGAAGCGGAACGTGATCGCGGTCTGATCGGCGTTGACCGCGACGCGCACCTGCGACGGATCCGTCGGCATCGGAGAGGCCGGCGGGATGACGCTGCCGGTGCCAGGCGTGAGCTCGTAGGAGTACGGCGAGTCCGTGGCATCCGGATCGAAGACCAGCTCGGGGACGGTGACGCCACCGATCACCGTCGTCGGCAGCAGATCGGTGATGACCGGGTTCATGATCTGCGTCGTCGTGCTCGTGTTGGTCACATCGAGCGTGAACGGGATCTGCTCGCCCGGGTTCTGGGCGCCGATCGGGCCCTTGACCACGGCGACCTCCGTCGCCGGCTGCACGTAGAAGGCGCGGGCCGTTGTGCTGTGCTCCGCCGTCAGCGGCAGTTGGCCGGGACCGTTGACGGCGCTCGTGACGTCGGCGGTGACGGTGTTCGTGTAGCCGCCGCCGGGCCCCATGATGTTCTCGCCCGGCGCCGGAACCGTGGCGACACCGGTCGGCAGGTTGTCGCCGCCGCTCCGGAACTGTGCACGTCGTTCGACGATGATCGGCATCTGCTGCAACGGATTGGCCGGGTTCTCCCACTGCGAGCCGTCGGCGCGGGTGAAGGTGAAACGCAGCCCCTGCACCTCGTCCGCTGTGACGGTGCCCGGCAGCTTCAGCGCATCGGCGACGGTGCCTGCGGTGCCGGTCACCCAGGACCCGCCGCTGCGGTCGAGGCCGTTGGCCGGCGGCCCGGCGGTGAAGGTGCCGCCGGTGAACGCGTCGACCTGCACCCGGGTGATCGGCGCCGCCAGTTGGAAGGACGGATCAAATCCGACGAAGTCGAAGGCGTTCCAGAACGTGGTGCGATCGTCGACCACGACCATCTCGGCCGTGCGCGCCGAACCGCCGGGGCGCGCGGAGAGCGTCATCAGGATCGGGGCGTTGTTCGGCGCGGTCTGCAGCTGCGGGCTGAACGTCTTCGTCGTGACGACCGAGATGTCGAGGTCCTGCAGCGTGATGGCCGCGTCATCCGTGTCGGTGACCGTGTGCTGGCCGTTGACGCCGCCGAGGTCTTCGACGGCGCTCTGCGCGTCGTTGCGGACGGGCGACTGGGTCACCGTGACCGGGGCACCGTTGCTGCGCTGGGTCGGGCGCAGGCGCAGGTCCATGGTGACCGTACCCTTGGCGGCGGACTCGATGCGCCCGTTGTAGGCGACCGTGATGCCGACGACGTTCGCCAACTGGGCCTCGGTCAGCGCCAGCGCCTGAGCCACGCTGTGCGTGGTGGCTGCCGCCCCGGCCCGCTTCAGCGTCACGCGCGTGCTCGCGCCGACGCTGCCTGCCGGTTCGACGATCGAGACGATGCTCTTGAGATTGAACTGCTCGAACGGGGTGACGGTCGAGCCCGGTGCCGGGTCGCTGATCTGCAGCGTGTCGACGCGGGCGACGGTGGCGTTGCTTGCCACGATCGTCACCCGCCCGGTCGGGTACGCGTTCGCGGGCGTGCCGCTCGGCGGGATGCCCATCGGTCCACCGGTCCAGCCCTTGGACACCGTGGTGTTCAGCGGGCGGTCAAGGATCGAGATGACGTCGGATGCCGTGTCGCGCACGATCTGCTGCGGCCCGGTGAACCCGGTGGCGCTGGCCGTGTTGTCGACGTCGCCTGGCGTTGCCGTGTTGTAGTCACGGCTGCCGAGCACGGGGTCCGGGCTCACGCCGCTGTCCTCGACGCGCACCAGGTCGCGCACCTGGAAGACGAGATCGGTGTGCCGGTTGTTGCCGAAGGAGCTCGCGACGCCGCTGCCGGGCAGCGGGGCGTCGATGTCTGTGGCGTTCTGGCGGGCCGTGGTGTTCTCGGTGAAGACCAGCCGAACGCTGGTCGTCGACTCCTGCTCGGCCGGCGTGAGCGCGATGCGCGGCAGCGTGCCCTCGCAGGCGCTGCTGCTCGCGCAGGGGCTGTTCGCTGCCTCGGTCCAGCTGCTGCCGTTCCACAGCTCCACCGCGGTGACGGTGTCGTACTCCAGCAACGGGTCGAGCGCCGGCGTGATCGCATCGACCGCCACCAGGTTGAATGCCTGGTAGACGGAGGAGGCGACGTCGGCCGGAGAGTGAGGCTCGTCGGCGACATCCGCGATGACGACCCGCTCGAGGCCGTTGTATCCACCGGTCGACCAGGCCAGCTCGGCCGTGGCCTGCTCGTGGCTACGGGCGGAGACCACATCGGTCAGCCAGGTCTTGTCGATCAGGTCGCCGGAGCCCGGCGTCGGCGCGATGAGCTCGATCGTCGGGCACGGAACCGGCCCGTCGGCGGCGGCCGGTGGCACGCCGGGGGCGGTCGCGGCGGCGGACGAACAGTTCTCGACGAGCACATTGCTTGCCGGGGCCGGCGGGATGCTCTGCGTCAGCACGCTCGTGAAGTTCGGCTGCAGCGTCGTGCCTGGCGGGAACTCCGTGTCGCTGGTGTACTCGAAGCGGAGGCCGCCGATCGAGTCCTGCAGTGCCGAGGGGATGTCCATCGAGAACGAGGTTGATCCCTGAATGTCGATCGCACCCTGCAGCGGGATCCAGGTCTGGGTATCCCGATCGAAGTAGGACACCGTCAGCGAGGAGTCCGGCGGAACGTCGGTCTTGGTGATCGCGGTCGCGTTGAAGTACTGCCACCACTCCGAGGCGAGCACCTCGGCGTCGGTGCCCTGCGGGTCCTGCACGGTGATCGTCTTCGCGCCGGTCGTCGACTCCGGGTCCAGCAGCTGCGTCGGCAGCTGCACGAGCGCAGTCTGGCCCGGGACACCGATGAGCTGCCCCGGGTTGATCTTCTTGTCGGTGTCGACCGCGATGTGGCGTTCGAGGATGGTGAGCTCTGCGTCATCCTGGTCGCTCTGGCTGGACGTGCTGTTCGTTCCGGTGACGTCGACGTCGTTCGGGATCGTCGCCCCCGGGTCGAGCGCGGCGTCGGTCTCGACCGTGAAGGCGACGTGGACGTTGGCCCCCTCGATGATCTTCCCGCCGTCGGTGTCGGTGAAGACCAGTTCGAAGTGCTCCAGGATGCCGAGCGGCGCCGGGGTGGGGATCGGGGTTCCGTCGGTCAGTGGAATGGTCTGGCTGAGCACGGCGCCGCCGGGGACGAGGCGGTAGTAGTAGGTGAGCACACCGGTCTCGGCACCCTGCGGGAAGACCACATCGCCGGTGAAGCCGGTGAATGCGACATCCGTGCTGAAGGAACCGGTCGCCGGTTCGCGGATGGCGAGCGTGTCGAGTTCGGTCTCGCCGCTGTTCGCCGCGCCGAGCGTGACGGTGCTCGTGCCGCCGGCGAGGACAGCCGCGGGGTCGAAGGCCTTCGTCGCCTCGACGAGGATCGGCTCGGTGACGATGCGGTAGTCGGCTCCACCGAGTGCCTGCGCGTCGTCGTTGCCGAGGGCGACCGTCGAGGAGACGGTGTTCGGCACGGTGATCGACTGCTGCAGCTCCGTGCGCTGCTTGAGAGTCGCGACGAAACCGCCCTGCGCACCCGCCTCGATCTTGATGGCGGAGTCGGAACTGGAGAAGACGAGACGGATGCCGCGCGCATCGGTCGCGGTGGGAACGGGCGGCGCCGTCGGCGTCGCGCCGCCGCTGGCCGGGGCGCCGGCGACCCAGCTCGAGCCGTCCCACAGCTCCATCACGACGGTGTCGGCGCCAGCCGGGTAGCTCACCGAGGTGAGCGCCGTGTACTTCAGGTAGTCGAAGGGGTTCGGCACGGCGCTCGGATCCGCCGGGTCGCTGATCGTGAGCGTGTCGACGGCCGCGTTCGAGGTGTTCGTGCCAGTGAGCGTGACGTTCGTGGACGAGTCCGGAAGGTTCTGCCCGCTCGTCGGGTCGAAGCTCTTGCTGGTCTTGGTCGCCAACGCGAGCTCAACCGCGGGGGTGACGTCGACGGCGGAGGTCTGCGTGTCGGCGTTGCTCGCCCCGATGGCCGCCGTGTTCGTGACGGGGATGCCGTTGGCCTCGTACGGCGTGTCCGCCCGCAGACGCACACTGATCGTCACCGTGCCAGCGACGTTGTCGGCGATGCCGACGGTGCCGTCGCCGAGGTCGGTCGTGAAGTTCACGGTCACCGTCTGCCCGCTGATGGCGTGTGTGCTCGTGCCGAGGCTCTGGGCGACGGCAACCCCGAGGATCTCGAACTCGGGCGGCACCGTGTCGACGAGCTCGGCGTCGCGGCATCCGACGTCGGTGATCGAGCCGCAGCTCACCGCGAGGGTGTACTCGAAGGTCTCGCCCGGGGCCACGGTGCTCGCGCTGGCCGTCTTCTGGATGCCGAGCATGGCGGTGACATCGGCGAAGGCCGCCCCTGTCGCACCGAGTGGTGCGATCAGTGCCCCCAGCAGCACGGCGGTGAGCCCCAGTGCCGTTGTGCGTGTGCGCGGTCGTCGAGTCAGCTTCGCCATGTGTCCCCCAAGTGCGTGGCAAATACGTATCGGGATTCACGCTAGCGCAGCAAACGGAGGCAACGCGAATTTTTCTCGGGTGGCGCGTGCGCGCCGGTCGCGGCCCGGGAAAAACGCAGGGGCCCGGGAAAGATCCCGGGCCCCTGCACAGTTGGCGGGCCGCGACGCGCACGTCGCGGCCGCACCGTCGAGTCTTAGTCGATCAGGTCGTGACGCACGACGATCGCGTCGCGGCCGGGGCCGACGCCGATCGCCGAGATGCGCGAGCCGCTCATCGCCTCGATCGCGAGCACGTAGTCCTGCGCGTTCTTCGGCAGCTCCTCGAAGCTGCGCACGCCGGTGAGGTCTTCCGTCCAGCCGGGGAAGTTCTCGTAGATCGGGGTGGCGTGGTGGAAGTCCGACTGCGAGACGGGCACCTCGTCGAAGCGCACACCGTCGACGTCGTAGGCGACGCACACCGGGATGGTCGGCAGGCCGGTGAGCACGTCGAGCTTGGTGAGCACGAAGTCGGTGACGCCGTTGATGCGCGCGGTGTAGCGCGCGATCGGGGCGTCGTACCAGCCACAGCGGCGCGGGCGCCCGGTGGTGGTGCCGAACTCGAAGCCGTTGGCGCGCAGGAACTCGCCGTTGTCGTCGAAGAGCTCGGTCGGGAACGGGCCGGCGCCGACGCGCGTCGTGTACGCCTTGACGACGGCGATCACGCGGTCGATCTTGTTCGGCGCGATGCCGGAGCCGGTGACGGCGCCGCCGGAGGTCGCGTTCGAGGAGGTGACGAACGGGTAGGTGCCGTGGTCGACATCCAGCATCGTGGCCTGGCCGCCCTCGAACAGCACGGTCTTGTCGTCCTCGAGCGCCTTGTGCAGCAGCAGTGCCGTGTCTTCGACCATCGGGCGCAGGCGCTCGGCGTAGCTGAGCAGCTCGGTCACGATCTCGTCGACGGTGATGGCGCGGCGGTTGTATACCTTGACCAGCAGGTGGTTCTTCTGCTCGAGGGCGCCCTCCACCTTCTGGCGCAGGATGTTCTCGTCGAAGAGGTCCTGAATGCGGATGCCGACGCGGTTGATTTTGTCGGCGTAGCTCGGGCCGATGCCGCGCCCGGTCGTGCCGATCTGACGCTTGCCGAGGAAGCGCTCCGTGACCTTGTCGAGGGTGCGGTGGTACTGGGTGATGACGTGCGCGTTGGCGCTCACCTTGAGCTTGGAGACGTCGACGCCGCGGGAGGAGAGCGCGTCGAGTTCCTCGAACAGGACCTCGATGTCGACGACGACGCCGTTGGAGATGACGGGCGTGACGTTCGCGGTCAGGATGCCGGACGGCAGCAGGTGCAGTGCGTACTTCTCGTCACCGACGACCACCGTGTGCCCTGCGTTGTTTCCGCCGTTGAACTTGACGACGTAGTCGACGCGCGAGCCGAGCAGGTCGGTCGCCTTGCCCTTGCCCTCGTCGCCCCACTGAGCGCCGATCAAAACGATTGCTGGCATATTGCTAGTCCTCTCCTCGAATGACCATGGTGGTCGAGCCTGTCGAGACCTCGGTGGGCGGCGTCGCTGCCGCAATCATCTCCGGTGTGATCACCGGCAAGAGTTGGGTTGTCGTGTACTTCACTTCGATGCGCCCGACCGCGGTCGGGTCGACGCTCTGCAGGAAGTCGCCGAGGCGGTCGGCCTCGTCGTGGGCGCCGATCGCACTGGCCGAGCGGCGAAGAGCATAGGCCGCGCGCAGCACGCCGCGGTTGGAGCGCAGTCTCCACGGAACGGCATCGCCCGGCTGCCAGCCGGCATCCTGCAGCGCGTCGCCTGCGCGGGCGTGCGCGACGAGTGCATATGCGTAGGCGTCAAGCACCCGGCCGTCGGCGTGGGCGATGTCGGAGAGCTCGGCCCAGGCCAGCGGAGACTCCGGATGCCGGAGCACCAGGTCTGCGACCTCGTCACGATTCGCTGAAGCCAAGGCCTCACGCACAGTCGGCGCATCGGGCAGTTCTATCTCGGCAGGGCCAAGCGAGTCGTCGCCAGTCACACTCCACCTTATCGCGCCCCGCGCTGAAGCCCCGTCAGCTCGCCGCGAAGCGCCGCGACGGCGGCAGCCCCGCCCGTCCGTTGAGAGTGGAAGTCAGCTGGGGCGCGGGGCGAGCGCGCCGCTCAGCGAGGCGAGGATCGCGGCCGCGACCTCGTCGCGGGAGCGTTCCGGCTCGAAGACGAGCCACTCCAGGCCGGACATCAGCACTGCGCCGAACACGCTCGAGGCCATGATCGTGCTCGCGCCGGCGCCCGGCGCTGCGGTTCCTGCGGATGCCGCAGCCGCGGCATCCGCCTGCTCGATCGCCTCTGCGAACACCGTGAGCGCCTCGTGCCGCAGCGCGAACAGCGTCTTCTGCCACGCACGGTCGGTGCGGAAGATCTCGGAGGCCATCAGCTTGGCCAGCGCCGCGTTCGCCGCGATGCGGTCGAGCAGGGCGGCGACGAGCGCCTCGATCGCCGCCCAGCCGACCAGCTCGCCGCGCGCCTCGCGGAGGGCGTCGGCGAGCGAGCCGACACCCTCCTCGAGCAGCGCCTCGAAGAGCTGGTCCTTGGAGCTGAAGTTGTAGTAGAGGCTGCCCTTGGCGACCCCTGCACGCTCCGCGACGTCATCCATCGTTGTGCCGGTGATGCCCCTGGTCGCCGCCAGTTCGAGCGCCGCGTCGAGAATGGCGCGTTTCGTTCCACTGGAGCGAACCATGGGGCATCAACCGTTTCTGTTGGGAGGGGTGGGCGGACTAGATCGAGAGTTCCGGGTGGAGCCTCGCGACCGTCCACATCCGCTGCTTGCCTGCACTCCACGCGCTGATCGCGAGAGATCCGACGAGGATGCCGACGAGCACCAGCACCGAAAGCCACAGTCTAGAGTCCACGCCGCCGGTGATCAGCTCGCGCAGGCCGCTCACGACGTAGGAGGCCGGCATCCACGGGTGCAGCGCCTGGAAGAACTCCGGAGTCGTCTCGACCGGGTAGGTTCCGCCGGAGGAGCTGAGCATGAGCATCAGCAGCACGAGGCTGACGACGCGGCCGGCGGCCGTGCCGAGCAGGATGATGAACATCTGCTGCAGCGCGAGGAAGGTCAGCGTCGCCAGGTAGATGAACGCCGAGGTGGCCAGCCAGTACACCGGCTCCAGGCCGATCCCGTAGACGAGCACCAGCATCATGATGATGACCTGGCCGAGGCCGATCGCGACGGCCGGCAGGAATCCGGTCATGACGGCACGGATGCCGCTGGCTCCGGCCGCGAGCGCCCTCGCGGGCAGCGCCCGCAGGATCAACCACGTGATCAGAGCGCCGACGAAGGTGGCCAGCGCGATGAAGAACGGGGCGAATCCCTCACCGAAGCTCTTCGCCTCGTTCTGCCAGCTCTGGTCAAGCACGACGGGCTCGGCGAACACGCCGGCCTTCGTCTCGATGTCGGAGTCGCTCATGACGGGGACGGCGTCGCCGCCCTCGCCGAGCTTGTCGGCGAGTTCGCGGCTGCCGTCGGCGAGCTGCGCCGCGCCATCGTTGAGAGCCGAGCCGCCCGCGACGAGCTGGCTGCTGCCGTCGACGAGCGTGCCGGTGCCTGCGCTCAGCGCGGCCGCGCCGGCGCTCAGGCTGCCAGCGCCGGATGCCGCGGTCGACACGCCGGAGGCCAGCTGACCCGCGCCATCCGAGAGCTGCGCGGCGCCGGCGGCGAGCTGCTGCGCGCCAGGGGCCCCTGCGGTCAGCTTGCCGGAGAGTTCGCCGACTCCGGCGGTGAACTGCGCGCTCAGCCCGGCGTAGCCCTTGACCTGCGCCGCTGCGGCGCCGGTCTGCGTGTTGAGCTCGCTCGCGCCTGCCTGCAGCTGCTGCACGCTCGGCAGGAACGCGCTGGCTGGGGTTCCGGCCGGCGCGGCCTGCATGGCCGCGAGGAGCTGGTCGACGCTGCCGGCCACCTGGCCGGTCCCGGCCGCGAGGGCCGCCGTGCCGTCGGCGAGCGCCGTGGCACCGCCGGTCAGCTGCTGCGACTTCTCCGAGAGGGTCGCCGCGCCGTCCGCAGCCGCCTGCATTCCACCGGCGAGGGTGGCCGCGCCTGCGCTGAGTTCGCCCGACTTCTCGGCGAGGGTCGCGGAGCCGGAGTTCAGCGCGGCCAGGCCGCCGGACAGCGTCGATGCACCGTCCGCCAGCTGGGCGGCACCGTCGTCGAGGCTCACTGCGCCGTCGGCCAGGGAGCCGAGCCCGACGATGAGCTTGCCGGCGCCGTCGTGGGCGGTGACGAGGCCGTCGGCCAGCGTCGTCGCGCCATCGGCGGCCGAGCGGATGCCGTCGCCGGCGTCGTTGAGGCCGACGAGCAGTGCGTCGGCGGTCTGTGCGCCGAGCTCGACGGCGACCGAGTCGCGGAGCACGGTCATGGCCGAACCGCCGAGGGTCGAGGCGAGGAAGTTGTTCGAGTCGTTGAAGTCGACCTCGACGGTCGCCGACTCCGGAGTGTCGGTTCCGACAGAGATCGCGTTCGCCGAGAAGTTCTCCGGGATCGTGACCGAGAAGTAGTAGTCGCCGGCGGCGACGCCTCGACTGGCGTCTGCGGCATCCGTCACCTGCCAGTCGAGGTCGTGGCCCTCAACGAGATTGTCGACGACGTCGGTGCCAGCCGTGATGCGCTCACCGTCGTTGACCGCGCCGACGTCCTCATTCACGAGGGCGACGGGCAGGTTCTTCAGCTCGTCGGTCGGAGCCCAGAAGGCCCAGAGGTAGAGGGCGCCGTAGATCAGCGGGATGAACAGCAGCACGGCGACGGCGACCTTGGGCATGACGCCCTTGCGGAAACGGCGCAGTTCGGTGCCTGGCGAGAGAACAGCGAGCATCAGGCACGCTCCAAGATGAGGTCGTCGAGGGATACGGGGGCGTCGTCGCGCTCGCTGCGAGCGGCGGGGCCGCTCTCTGCGATGTCGATGACGGTGGGGGCGATGCTGAGCTCGGCCCAAATCGCGGTGTCAGGGGCGGCGACGGATGCCACGACCGCGATGGGCTGCCGGCTGGCCGTGCCGCGGCTGAGCGCGTCCAGGCGCGCCCAGAGGGCGGCGCGCGCCTCCGGCGCCTGCAGCTGCTCGACCTGGTCGAAGAAGAAGACGCGGGGGGCGGCGAGCATCGCCAGGGTGACGCGGAGCAGCGCGGTCTGAGTCTCGTCGAGATCCCAGATCACGGTGTCGGCCGGCGGCATCGGCGTTGCGCCCGGTTCGCCGGGGGCGCCGAAGACGGGCAGGCAGACGCGGCGCACGGCGGCGTCATCCACCCGCGGCACGATCGCGTACCACGGGGCCAGCCAGGCCTGCCGCTCACGGATCGCCGCGGCGACCGTCACCGACTCCTCGAGGGCGTCGATGTCGTGGAAACCGGCGATGGCCGTCGCCTTCTGTACGGCGCGGGCCCGGCGCGGCAGCGCGTGGCCGAGCACAGTGAGCTCGCCCTCGCTCTGCTTCATGCGCCCCGCGAGGGTGAGCAGCAGGCTGGTGCGGCCGCTCCCCGCTTCGCCGCTGACAACGGTGAGCCCGTTGCCGATCTCGCAGCTGAGGGGTCCGTAGACCCGGCCGCGTGTTGCACTGAGGGCGAGATTGTCTGCCCGCGCTATCGACTGCACGTCGATCCTTCCGCTCGTTCACGTTTTTGTACTGACTAGTCAGTTTAGACACGAACGAGCGATCCTCGCAATCCGAGGCTTGTGAGGGGCGCACAAAAACTGGCGGGCACCGGTGCTCTGCACCGATGCCCGCCAGCGGGAACTGCCGTGTGGCTATGCCGCGTGTGCTCCACGCTTGCGGCGGCGCGCGACGAACAGCAGCACTCCGCCGAGCCCGAGGATGATCGCTGCGACGCCTGCGGCGAGGCCGACGTCCGCACCGGTCACGACCAGGCCGCTGCCCGGAGCCGTGAAGGTGTTCGTGACGATCACGGTCGCGGCGGCGGTTCCCCCTGCCGCGAGCGTGAAGCTTGCGGAGGTGCCGTCGAAGACCTTGTCGCCGACGGCCACCGAGGTGCGCGTCGCGTCGCCGGTGTCCGTCTCCGTGACGGTGCACTCCGCGCCGGCCGGCAGCGCGTCATCCGTGACGATGAGCTTCTTCGTGCCACCGATCTCGTGCGTCACATCGCGGACGACGATGCCGGGAGCCGGGTGCTGCTCGTCGACCAGCACGCAGGAGAGCGCGACGGGGAAGGTGCGCGACACGGTGCCGGCCGCCGTGCCGTCGACGACCTTCTGCAGCGTGAGGGATGCCGCGGCGAACTCGTTCACGAATGCCACCGTGTTCGCCGCCTCGGTGCCGGCGAGCAGGGGCTCCAGCACTGCGGTGCGCCCGAGAATCGTCTCGGCAACGGGCTCGCCCTGGCTGACGGTCACCGTCGTGCCGATGGCGCCCCTGCTATCCGTCTCGGTGACCTCGCACGATGCGCCCTCCGGCAGCCCGGTCCAGGTGACGCTCTCGCCGGCCGCGATGGTGCGCGTCATCGGCTCGGCAGCCGTGACGGCCGCTCCCTCGAAGGTGCACTGCAGCGCCAGCTCGAACGAGCCGTAGTCGAACGGCTCGCCGTCGGCGCCGAGCACCGCGGAGTCGACGGTCTTCGTCGCCGTGAGTGCGGCGAAGTTGAAGACGTTCTCGACCCCGAGCGCGGGCTGCGGCTGGTCGTCAACCGCCAGCACCGTCGGGTCGGTCGCCACCGTGAAGGCGTAGCCCGCTGCGGCGTCGGCCGCGAGGGTGCTGCCGTCGGCCGCGGTGATCCGGCTCGCGCCGGCTCCGCCGTCCTCGGTCTCGCTGAGCACACACTCCGCGCCGCTCGGCAGCCCGCTGAAGAGTGCCTTCGGCTGGGCGGCGCTCACCGTGCGGGCGCTGCCCCCGGCGATCTCGATCGGCTGACCGTTCAGCGTGCACGAGAGCGCGACGCCGAAGTCGCCGGTCCCGTATGCCGCTGCGGCATCGCCGATCACCGACTTGGTGACCTCGAGCGAGCCGCTGAGGAACCAGTTGCTCACGGTGACGGTCGTGCTGCCGGCATCCGGGATGGTCACCGTTCCGGTGGTGAGGTCGGCACCGTCGTTCGGCGTGATCACCACGGCGTCCGCCCCGTTCAGCGAGTCCTCCGCGATGGTGCACTCCGTGCCGACGACGAGTTCGCCGAGGCTCGCGCTGAAGCCGTTGGCGGCGTTCAGCGTGAGCGTGCTCGACCAGGGGTCCTCGCCGGCCAGCTGGCAGCTGACGGTGACGTCGAAGCTCTTGTCGGCGCCGAGCGTTGCCGCCCCACCCTCGAGCTTCTTCTCGACGACGAGCGCAGAGGAGTCGAACAGGTTGGTGAAGCCGACGGTGTTCTGCGGCTCGGTTCCCGGAGTCAGCTCGGGGATGACGACGGTGCTCGTCGCCTGGTCGACCGTCGGCGGGACGGTGGGGGCGACGACGCTCACCGTGCTGACGGTGCTGTCGGCGCCGCGCGCATCGGTCTCGATGACCGTGCACTCGGCGCGGGCCGGGAGGCCGTCGAAGGTGCGCGACTCGCCGTCGTTCAGGGTGAACGTCGTGAGCGGCAGCACCTCGGCGCCCTGGAAGGTGCACTGCGCGCTGAAGCCGAAGCGGGTCGGAAGCGTTCCGGCTCCGACACCCGTCTGCACGGTCTTCTGCACGAGCAGGGCGGCCAGCTCGTACACGTTCTCGACGTCGATCGTCGCCGCGGTGGCGACGTCGCCGACTGTCACGGATGCCGGGGTGGCCGTCCACGAGGTCTGGCCGGCATCCGCCTCATCGATCGAGCACACGCTGCCGAGCGGCAGCTCGTCGATCGTCACGGTGTTGCCGTCAACGAGGGTGACCGCGCCGCCGTTCGGCAGCGGCACAGCTGCACCCTGCCAGACACAGCTGACCGTCGCGTCGAAGCTCGCGGCCGCGAACGCCTTTCCGCCACCGCTCACCGTCTTGCTGATGTCGAGCGATCCGTTGAGGAAGGTGTTGGTGACCTCGACCTCGACGGTGTCGTTGACGCCGATCGTAACGGTGCCGTCCGCGGGGTCGAGGGTCGACTCCTGGGCGTGGCCGAGGCCCGTCTCACTGACCGTGCACTCCGCGCCGCTCGGCAGCCCGGTGTACTCGGCGAATCCGGCGCCGGTGATCACGCGTTCTGCGCCGCCCGGGATGCTGATCGCCGTCGCAACGCCAGCGATGTCCCGCGTGCAGGAGAGCTCGACGGTGTACTCACCGGCGGTTGCCGGGGCCAGCGATGCGGCCGGCTCGCCTGCGAGCGCCTTGGTGACCCGCAGCGTACCGGTGGTGAAGGTGTTCGTCACCGTCACCGCGATGGGTGCCGCTGCGTCGGTGCCGACGGTGAAGCTGTCGGGCGAGACGCTGCTGGTGTTCGCTCCGCCGGTCGCGTTCTCGCTCACGGAACACGCGGCGCCGCTCGGGAGGGTGTCGACCGTCCAGCTCGGGGACGTCTTGCTCAGCACGTGGGTGTCGGAGAAGACCGTGCTCGGCTGGGCACCGGCGAGGGTACAGCTGAGCTCAACCGTGAACTCCTCGTTGCCCCAGTCGGCCGAGCCGTTCCCGGCGAACGCCTTGGTGATCGTCACCGCACCGATGTCGAAGGTGTTCGTCATGACGAGCTCGTTCGTGAGCTCGGCGGCGACGTCGTCCTCGGTCAGGGTGAAGGTGGCCGTGTGGCCGGCGGTCTCCACCGGGTCCTCACCGGTCTGGGTGAAGACGGAGCTGCTGGATGCCGAACCACCCCTCGCCGTCTCGGTGACCGTGCACACGGCTCCGGTCGGCAGGTCACTGAACTCCTTGACCCCGTCGGCGTTCAGGCTGAACGTCTCGTTGAGGATCTCGGTGCCGAGGAAGTCGCACGTGGCGCCGAAGGCGTAGGGCCCGGGGTAGGCGATCGCCGAGCCGTCCTCGTCGACCGCGCCGCCGTCATCCACCAGCTTGGTCACGGAGAAGCCGGCGAGCAGGTAGGTGTTCGTCGCCGTGATCTCCTCCACCTCGGTGGTTCCGGTGAACGCGGGGTTGGCGACGTTGGCGGCGAAGGAGTGGCGCAGCGCCGTGATCTCGTCGGCCGAGTAGCTCACGTCGACGCCCACTGCCGTCGGGTCCTCGACGATCGAGCAGCTCGCGTTCAACGGGAGCGTGACGTTGCCGTACTTGCCGCTGCCGTTGTTGTAGTGCAGCACGGTGCCGTCGGCCTTCAGCGAGAAGCGGCTGAGGTCGGTCGTGCCGTCGGTGCCGACGAGGGGGACGGGGATGCCGCCAGAGGTGCACTGCAACTGGAACGGGTACCCGCTCGGCAGCGCCGCGCTCCACCCGGCCTGCGCGCCCTCGACGAGCTTGGCGAGGTCGAGCTGGCCCGTGGCCATGGCGACGCCGACGCGACGCGGCTGGGTCACGGAGCTCTGCACCGCAACACCGTTGTCGTCGCCGACGGATGCCGCTGACACGACGTTCCAGGCAATCGGGTCGACGCCCTGCGCCGCTGCCTCGGCCTGCTGGGCGACCCACGCGGTCTGGGTCAGGAAGTTGACGCCGACGGTCTCGCCCGGGCGCACGGCTCCGCCGTCGGTGAAGGTGACGACGAACTTGAGCGCCTTCACCGTCGCGAGGGTGGACGCATCGAGGCCGTTGTCATACGGCTGCCAGAGGTTCGCGGCACGGTCGGCGACCTCGGCCGCGCACGGGTCGGCCGGGCTGAGGGCTGTGCCACCGCTGGCGATGATGTCGGCCGCGTTGCAGGTCTGGTTCGGGATGGTGGTGCTGTAGTACGTCGTCACGACGGCCTTGGCGGCATCCGCAATACCGGAGAGCTCGGTCTGCAGGTCACCGAGGAACGTCGGTGCCCACAGCGAGCCGCGGGGCCCCGCGACGGTCACGCCCTGGTCCTTGTAGCTGGGGAGGACGTCGATGCTGCTCAGCGAGGTGGCACTGATGTTTCCGGCGTTCTTCATGCGCATGCGCCACCGCTCGGAGCCGCCGGGCTCGGTGATCGGCACGCAGGGGGTCGCGTAGTAGCCGTCCGCGGCGTTCGGGCTGGCGCAGCTGGCCGTCGCGACCTTGAGCGCGAGGACACCGAGGTCGTCACGTCCGCCGAGGCCGGCGTCGACGCCCTTGACCGACTTGGTCACCTGGAGCGGCGCGGCCGCTGCCGGGGTGAAGGTCGTCTCCGAAGCGCAGGTGGCCACGTTGCTGAGCGGCGAACGGCGCGAGCCGTTCGTCGAGAAGTCACAGGTCTCGAAGGCGCGGTCCGCCGTCGCACTGATGCCGTTCGTGACCGGGGTTCCCGGTGCGACGGTCGGGGTGACGCGGATCGCCAGCTGTGCGCTGATCTTCAGCGAAGCTCCCGGCTGGAACACGAAGCCGGTCGGCACGGTGATCGCGATGACGCCGGTGGCCGGGTCGAGCGCTGCGCTGAACCCCGAGGAGTCGAGCGTGGTGCCCGCCTTGTTCTTCAGCACGAAGGTGTACGGCGAGACCGGGGTCTCGTCCGGCTCCTGGCTGGGCTCAACGAGCAGCGAGCCTGCGGCATCCGCCGTCAGCTGGTCGCTCAGCGCGAAGCCGGTCATCGGCCACGCGCCCGTGTTCACGATGTCCATGACGTACGGGATCGTCTGGCCGGGGAGGAAGGTGCCGAACTTGGTGTCCGGGTTCGCCTTGTCTTCCCTGCCGTGCACCTTGGTGACGGAGATGCTGTTGACCAGGTGGGTCAGCACGGTCTCGGCCGGAGCACTGGCCTCTGCGGTCCAGATGTTGTTCCCGCTGTTGTTCCACGCGCCGGTCGCGACCGCGGAGAGCAGGTTGCTGGTGTGACCGTTCTGGGTCTCGCCCGGTGCGGGCGCGACGCCGGGCCGCGTCGTCGGGATCAGCGTCGTCGCGCCGCCGTCGGCACCGACCAGGAGGGTCGTGCGGCGGGACACGGCGTAGCCGGCGGAGACCGTCGGGTTGCTCGGGCGCTCCCAGTTCGCGTCGTCGGCGCGCCGGTACTCGAAGCGCACGCCGCGCACATCGGCATTGGAGAACGCGGCGCCGAAGCTGTTGGTCAGCTGGCCGCCCGTGACGGTCCGGCTGCCGCCGGTCGGCGTGACCCAGGATCCGCTCGTCCAGCAGGCGTCGAGCGTGCTGTCTCCAGCACAGCTCACCTCGAGCGTGCCGTCGCCGGCGAGGGCGAAGTCGGTGTCGAGGAGCACGGAGACCCGCAGCTGCTCAACCGGGCGCATCAGGGTGATGGCAGAGAAGCCCGCGAAGTCGTAGGCGTTCCAGAAGGTCGGCGTCGCGTCATCCAGTTGGATGTGCGTCGTGCGCACCGTTCCGGACGGCTTGCCGGTCAGCGCGACGCTGTAGCCGGTCTGCGGGCTGACCTCACTGCGCGTCGCGGGGTTGATCGTCTTGCCGACGGCCAGGCCGAAGTCGGGGGTGACGACGTTCATGTCGTCGCTGGCGATCGCGGTCGGCGGGGTGCCAGGCGTCGCGGCCGGGCTCTCCAGCTCCGCGATGGCCGTGTTGACCAGGGGAACGGCTGTCGTCGTCACCGGGTCACCCGAGCGCGACACCTCGCGCAGCTGGTACTCGAGGCGCAGGGTCGACGTTGCCTTGGACGCGATACGGCCATCGTGCTTGACGACGATCCCGGTGACGGTCGACAGCGCGGTCGGCGTCTGCGCGTACGCCAGGACGAGCGAGGTGATGACCTCGTCCGGCAGGCCGGCGCGCTTGAGCGTGATGGTCGTCGATGCGGTGCCGGTCGGCTGGGTGATCGAGGCGATGCGGTAGAGGTTGAAGTCCTCGTAGAAGGTCTCCTGCACGCCGACGGTCGGGTCGGGGTCGGAGATCTTCAGCGCGTTGACCTTGCTCTCCGTCGCGTTGTCGGCCGTGAGCAGCGCCGTGACGAGGGGGAACTTGCTCTGCGCCGTTCCGGCCTGGGGCAGGCCGACGGAGCCGACGTCCGGCTGGAGAGCGAGGTCGTCGATGTTCTCGTCGTAGTCGACGAAGCGCTTGGTCAGGCCGACGTTCAGCGGGCGGTCGAGGATGGTGATCAGGTCGGCGTCGTCGGTGCTGTACGTGTCGGAACCGCGCACGCCCGTTGCGTTGACGGTGTTCGTGACGATGCCCTTCTCACCCGAGTTGTAGCGGTAGTCGTGCTCGGTGCCGAGCACGGGGATGCTCGCATCGGAGCGCAGCTCGGTGCGCAGCTGCATCTCGAGGTCGATCAGGCGGCTCTTGCCGGATGCCGCGACGCCGGAGCCGGCGGCCGGATCCGTGATCGGGTCCGTGATGACATCCGCCCGGTCGGCGCGCTCCGCGAAGGTGAAGCGCACCCCGATCGTGTCGAGCTGCTCAGCATCGGTGAAGCTGTATCCGGGGAAGGTGCCGACGCACGGTGCCGCGGTGGTGCAGATGTTGAGCGGCACCCAGTCGTTCGCGGCGTCGCTGTAGCGCTCGACGACGAGCTGGTCGAACGCCATCCACTCATCGGTCATCGGCGCGATGCGCGTCACGTTGAAGGCGTCGTAGACGGAGGTCGCGACGGTGTCGAGCTCGCCGACGCTGGCCGGGTCGGCGATGGTGACGGTGTCGAGCGGCAGGTCCTGGGTTCCCCAGCTCAGGCGGGCCCAGGAGGAGTCGTCGGACTGCGCGATCAGCTCTTCCGGGATCCACGTCTTGTCGACGAGGTCGGGGTCGGTGCCAGGGCGCAGCGGCTTGAGCACGATGCCGTCGTCGGCAACGTCCGTCACCTCGGGAACAACGGCGTTCTCGTTCGCGACCGTGCTCCTGGCCTCGTTCGGGATCGTCACGGGATCGGTCGCGTCGTGGGTCGTGCCGGTTCCGTCACGCAGTCCGTCGCGCAGCTGCACCTTGAAGTACGGCAGCACGTTGAAGCCGGGCTCGAGCAGCTCGCCGGCGACGGCGGGCTCGAACACGAAGCGGATTCCCTGCAGCTGCTCCTTCAGCGCGGCGCTGGGGGTGTAGCTCCAGTCGGCGGTGCCGGCTGGAACGGGCAGCGGGCTGACGCCGGGCAGCGGCTGCCACGCCGTGCCGTCCCAGTACTCGGGGGTCATTGTCGCGCTGGCCGGGACGTCGACCGAGGTGATCTCCTGCAGGTCGAAGGTGTTCCAGAACTGGCTCGGCGCCGACATCGGGTTCGACGGGTCGCTCACGATGAGGGACTGCGCCCCGATGGTCGAGCCGTTCGCGGTGCCGTCGTTGGGAGTGACGGATGCCGGCAGCGAGACGAGCGTCGAGGAACCGGGCGCGGCCCAGAGCTCTCCCTTGATGATGTTCTTGGAGACCGTGGTGTTGACGCGCTTGGCCTGGCGGGTCAGGTCGTCGGCCGCTGTGGCGTTCGCGCTCTGGCCGTCGGAGTCTGTCACCGTCGCGTCGACGGTGTTCGTCGACGTGACATCGACGAGGCCGCTGATCGGCTGAGCCGTGACGCCGAATGGCAGCACGGCGTACTCGCCCTGCTCGATGGTGCCGGTGAAGGTCACCGTGAATCCAACGACGGTGCTTCCGCTCGGGGCGGAGGGGATGGCGTCACGGTCGGTTCCGGCCAGCGGGGCGCTCTGGCTGCCGTCGGCGTAGAGGTAGGTGATCTCGACGCTGTCGGCTCCGGCCGGCCACTCGATGTCCTCTGCGACGAAGCCGTCGAAGCTGAGGCCCTGGTCGGCCAGGGTGAGACCGCCCGGTCCCGGCTCGGTGATCACCATGCTGGTGACGGGCTTGCCGGTGCTGTCGGCGCGGAGGGTCGCGGTGGTGGAGTCGCCAGGCATGATCGCTGTGACGCCGAAGTCCTTGGCGACGGTGACGGACGGCGGCGTGTTCAGGACGCTGACGTTCGCGCCGGCAGGTTCGGTGGCGGTGTCGCCCTCGTTCGTCACGGTTCCCTCGACGACGTTGGTGACGGTGAGCGGCGTGTTGGCCGGCAGGGTCTTCACGGTGTCGTTCGTCACATAGTCGAGCACGATGGCCGCGGCCCCGTCGGCCGGGGTGATCGGGAGCTTCCCCGCCGAGTTGGTGAAGGTGAATCGCGTGCCCTTCACGGTGTCGAGGTCGATGCCGTCGAACAGGGTCGAAGTGTCGGCCGGGATCGGTCCCGCGGACCCGATGGCGGTCCAGGTGCCGCCGGCATCCAGCCACTCGATCAGGACGGTGTCAGCGCCCGTCGGTGCGGTGATCGCACCGATTCCGGCGAAGTCGAGGTACTCGAGGTTGCTCGAACCCGCGCCCGGGTCGGTGAGGGTGAGGCTGTCGACGGCGTGGTTGGAGGTGTTCGAGGCGCCGATGGCGAACTCGACGGGCAGTCCGGGCGCGGCCGGCATGGTGTCGCTCGGCTTCGCGGACTTCGTGGCTGCGACGGCGAGATTCGCGTCGACGCGCAGCCGGACGTCTGCTGAGCTCTGGTGGTCTGGCGCGTTGAGCGCGGTGGCCTTCGCGGTGTTCGAGATGAGCCCGGCGAAGTCGGCGGTGACGTCGCTCGGGATCTCGACCTCGACCAGGATGAGGAGGTCGGATGCGCCGGAGACGAGCCCGATGTCGCCGTCCTGGCTCTGCTGCACGAACTCGATCGCCACATCATTGCCCGATGTGTGGTTCACGAAGTGGCTCTGCGGCGTCCCGGGGAGTGACACGCTCTTCACCACGAACGGGGCGGGAACGGCATCCGTGATCGTGGCCTCTTGGCACACGTCGCTCTGGGTCGTCGAGCACGAGACCTTCAGTTCGTAGCTGAACGTCGTGCCTGGAAGGTACTCAGGCACACCGGTCTCACCCTGCACCGACTTGGCGACGGTGATCGTGCCGTCCAACTCGGCGGCGACGGTCGCCGGGGTGATGACGAGGGCTCCGGCGACGAGCGCCACAATCGACAGCATTGCCGCCGCGAAGGACGGCAGGCTTGCCCGCCGGCGGCGCGGTGCCCGGTGTGCGGGCGCGCTGGAACGTGCAGTGGGTGTGGACATCGGGAATCCCCCAGTGGGTGCGAATCGGGTACGCAGCCCGCGAGCGCGCGCAGGATCGACCAGCGACTCTGACGCGTCAGGGAAAGTAGGGTGTGCAATTCGGGCTGCATCTCGAGACTGGCAGCCCGAGCGCCCCTGAGCACGGTGTCCTCATAAAGGAGGACACGATTTCACCCTGTGAATCACCCTCCCCAGCCCCGTGCGGGGGACAGATTTGGGGTCAGGACGTGAACGTCACGTGCTGCATCACCCAGCTGTGCATCGTGACGGCGGCCGCAGCGCTCGCGTTGATCGAGCGGGTCGAGCCGAACTGCGTGATCTCGACCACGGCGTCCGCCGCGGCGATCGCCTCCGGAGAGAGTCCGGGGCCCTCCTGCCCGAACAGCATGAGGCAGCGTTCCGGCCAGGTGAAGGTCTCGATCTTCACGCACCCGGGAACGTTGTCGATCGCGATGATCGGCAGCCCTTCCGCGCGTGCCCACTCGACGAGCTCCTCGACCGTGGCGTGGTGCAGCACGTGCTGGTAGCGGTCGGTCACCATCGCACCGCGCTTGTTCCAGCGGCGACGTCCGACGATGTGCACGGTGTCGGCCGCGAACGCGTTGGCGCTGCGCACGATCGAGCCGATGTTCATGTCGTGCTGCCAGTTCTCGATCGCGACGTGGAACGGATGCCGGTGCTCGTCGAGGTCGGCGACGATGGCCTCCATACGCCAGTAGCGGTAGCGGTCGATCACGTTGCGGGTGTCACCGTGCTGGAGCAGCTCCGGATCGTAGTGATCCTCGTCCGGCCACTCCTCGCGGCCACCCGGCCATGGCCCGACGCCCCAGGTGCTCAGTTCGACGGTCGGGGTCGCGACGGCCGCCGTTCCTGCCTCGGTCGCCGTTCCCTGCGTCTGCTCATCCACTCCCCAAGGGTACCCGCGGCGATGGGGGCGATCCGGGGTTTTAGGCACGCCTAAATTTTGCTACCTTTTAGGCATGCCTCAAAATCTCAACGACGAGCAGTCGCGCGCAGCGGCGCCGCCGGCACCATCGGCCCTCCGGGACTCGCCGGCCGCGGCTGCGGCCACCGCGTCATCCGCCGGGCCGAGCATCCAGAAGCACCGCATTCTGTGGCTGCTCGGGCCGGCCCTCGTCGCCGGCGTCGCCTACCTCGATCCAGGCAACGTCGCCAGCAACATGACCGCCGGCGCCAAGTACGGCTACCTGTTGGTGTGGGTGGTCATCGCCGGCAACGTGATGGCCTGGCTGATCCAGTACCTCTCGGCCAAGCTCGGCATCGTCACGGGCAAGAGCCTGCCGCAGCTGCTCGGCAGCGGCATCCGCAACCGCCACGCCCGCCGCGCCTACTGGCTGCAGGCAGAGCTCGTCGCGATGGCGACCGATCTGGCCGAGATCATCGGCGGCGCTGTCGCACTGAACCTGCTGTTCAACCTGCCGCTGATCTGGGGCGGCGTCATCACCGGCACGGTGTCGATGGTGATGCTCGCGGTGCAGACACGGCGCGGGCCACGCGTCTTCGAGCGCGTCATCATCGGCCTGCTCGCGATCATCGCCATCGGGTTCAGCGCCGGCGTGTTCATCAGTCCGCCAGAGGCCGGCAGCGTGCTGGCCGGCATGGTGCCGCGCTTCGAGGGCACCGACTCCGTGCTGCTCGCCGCGTCGATCCTCGGCGCCACGATCATGCCGCACGCCATCTACGCCCACTCGGCCCTCGCCCGCGATCGCTTCGAGGTGCGCGCGTCCGGGCTCACCACGAAACGGCTGCTCACGGCGACCCGCTGGGACGTCTCGATCGCGATGCTCATCGCCGGCAGCGTGAACCTCTGCATCCTGCTGCTCGCCGCCGCGAACCTGCAGGGCGTCGAGGGCACGGACAGCCTCGAGGGCGCATACGCGGCACTCGAGGACTCCATGGGCATGGTCGTCGCGACACTCTTCGCCGTCGGACTGCTCGCCTCCGGCCTCGCCTCCACCTCGGTCGGCGCCTACGCCGGCGCCGAGATCATGCACGGGTTGCTGCACATCGAAGTGCCGCTGCTGGCACGGCGCCTCGTCACGCTGATTCCGGCGCTGCTCATCCTGGGCAGCGGTTTCGACCCGACGCAGGCGCTCGTGCTCAGCCAGGTCGTGCTCTCGTTTGGCATCCCGTTCGCGCTCGTGCCGCTGGTCTGGCTGACGGCGAAGGCCGGCGTGCTCGGCGAGTACCGCAACCGCTGGATGACGACCGCGGCCGGCGTGACGGCATCCGTCCTGCTCATCGCCCTGAACGTAACACTGCTGGTGCTGCTGTTCGGCGGCTGATGCCGACCGCGGGTTGAGCCTGTCGAAACCCTCGCGGGCTACTCTTGATCAAATGCCAGCCACGACTCCCGCCGTTGAGGACTACCTCAAGACCATCTACGCCCACACCGAGTGGCAGCCGGAGCCGATCACGCCATCAGCGCTGGCGGGCAAGCTCGGCATCGCGCCCAGTTCGGTCACCGAGATGGTCAAGAAGCTGGCTGCGCTCGGGCTCGTCACCCACGTCCCGTACGGCGCCGTTCGCCTCAACGAGCTCGGCACCGCACGCGCGCTCGAGGTGGTGCGCAGGCACCGCCTGATCGAGACCTGGCTGGTCAACGAGATGGGCTACACCTGGGACACGGTGCACGACGAGGCAGAGGTGCTCGAGCACGCGCTCAGCAACCGCCTGCTCGAGGCCATCGACGCGCGGCTCGGCCACCCCCGTCGCGACCCGCACGGCGACCCCATCCCGGCTGCCGACGGAACACTCCTGCACCCTGACGCGGTTCTGCTCTCCGTGGCCGCCCCAGGCAGCCGCGGCGCCGTCGTGCGCATCAGCGACCGCGACCCTGCCGTGCTGCGTCTGCTGACTGAGAACGCGATCGGCCTCGACACGGTGCTCGAGCTCGCGGATGCCGGCGTGCTCCTGCCCGACGGCCGCACCCTCGCGCTCGGCGCCGACGCGCTCGCCAGCATCTGGATCAGCGCGTAGCGGTGCCCGGCCCGCGGTAACAGGGGCGAAACAGCGCGGTCACGTGGAGGCAGCGCAACCGCCCTAGGCTGGAGCCTGAAGAAAGGTTGTCCATGGCACGTCGCGACGAAATCGAATGCTGGCTCACCGATATGGATGGCGTGCTGGTGCACGAGAACCACCCACTGCCCGGAGCGGCCGAACTACTTGAGCAGTGGCGCACCCAGGGCAACCCCTACCTGGTTCTCACCAACAACTCCATCTTCACGCCGCGTGACCTGAGCGCGCGCCTGCGCGCCTCCGGCCTCATCGTGCCGGAGGACGCCATCTGGACCAGCGCCCTGGCCACTGCGGCCTTCCTCAAGTCTCAGATCCCCGGCGGCAGCGCCTTCGTCATCGGCGAGGCCGGCATCACGACGGCCCTGCACGAGGCCGGCTTCATCATGACCGAGACGAACCCCGACTACGTCGTCGTCGGCGAGACGCGCAACTACTCCTTCGAGGCGATCACCAAGGCGATCCGCCTGATCGGCGCCGGAGCCCGCTTCATCGCCACGAACCCGGATGCCACCGGCCCCAGCTCCGACGGCCCGATGCCCGCAACGGGCGCCATCGCGGCCCTCATCACCAAGGCGACCGGCATGGAGCCCTACATCGTCGGCAAGCCGAACCCGATGATGTTCCGCTCCGCGATGAACAAGATCGGCGCCCACTCGGAGAACACCGCGATGATCGGTGACCGCATGGACACCGACATCGTCGCCGGCATCGAGGCTGGACTGCACACGATCCTCGTGCTCACCGGCATCAGCGACGACGCGGAGATCAACCGCTACCCGTTCCGCCCGGACGAGGTCCTCGCCGGCGTGCACGAGCTGGTGCACCCGGAGCCTCTGGAGACCGAGCTCTAGGCCTCGGCCCAGCTTCGCCGAACTCGTAGAAACGGTCCCCCTCTGTCACAGAAGGGGACCGTTTCTACGAGTTCGACTCGCGCTGGGCGTGGGCCAGGCGCAAAAAACAGGAGCAGAGCGGCGGCGAGCCCCCTACGGCCTCGCCGGAGCTCTGCTCCTGCGCTTGTCGCTCAGACGCGGTCGAGCGCGGTCGGCACCGGCGTGCGCCACGACAGCGGCGCCTCGGCGGCCGGCGCTGCTGGCAGCATGCCCCGCCCGTCCGGCTCCGGGATCGCGGCGAGCAGCGCCTGCGTGTACGGGTGCGCCGGCTCGTCCCAAATGCGCTCCGATGCACCGGACTCCACGATCGCGCCGCGATACATCACAACGGTGCGGTCGGCGATCAGTCGCACGATCGCGAGGTCGTGCGAGATGAACAGCAGGCCGGCACCGGCATCCAACGCCAGACGGCGCATCATGTCGGCGACCGAGGCCTGGCTCGAGGCGTCGAGCGCCGAGATCGGCTCGTCGGCGACGAGGAGCTCCGGCCGCGCGGCGAGCGCCCTGGCGATCGCGACGCGCTGGCGCTGGCCTCCGGAGAGCTCGTGCGCGTAACGGGAGACCATCGCGGTCGGCAGGCCGACGCGCTCCAACCACTCCTCCGGCGACGAGCCGGCCTCGCCGCGGGCGAGCGCCGTCCTGATTCCCTCCGTGATCTGCGCGCCGACCTTGATGCGCGGGTTCAGCGAGGAGTTGGGGTCCTGGAACACCATCTGGATCGAGGTGAACGCTTTGTCCCTGCGCCGCACGCCGAGCAGCGGCACCGTGTTGCCGCGGTAGCGCACGCTGCCGGAGTGAGGCTTCTCCATGCCGACGACCGCGCGAGCGAGGCTGGACTTGCCGCAGCCGCTCTCGCCGACGAGGGCGAGAACCTCGCCGGGGGCGATCGACAGCGAGACGCCGTCGACGGCGCGGACGACCGACGTCCCGTGGTACTCGACGACGAGATCGTCGACGTTCAGCAACGCGCTCATCGGGCATCCTCCTCATTCGCCAGTGCGGCGGGCAGGGTCTGCGCGCTCGGCAGCGACGCCAGCAGCTCGCGGGTGTAGTCGTGCTGCGGGCTGCCGAAGATCTGCTCCCGCGAACCGGCCTCGACGATGGCGCCGTGCCGCATGACCGCGACGTCGTCGGCGATGGCGCTCATGACGCCCAGGTCGTGCGTGACCAGCAGCACGGCGAGCTGCCGCTCGGTGGCGAGGTCGCGCAGCAGGTGCAGGATGCCGGCCTGCACGGTGACGTCGAGGGCCGTCGTCGGCTCGTCGGCGAGCAACACAGCCGGGTCGCAGGCGAGGGCGATCGCGATGGCGATGCGCTGACGCTGGCCGCCGGAGAACTGGTGCGGGTAGCGCCCGAGCGCCTCCTCGGCGTCCGGCACGCGCACGCGTTCGAGCAACTCGATCGCGTGTGCGTGCGCCTGCGCCCTGCCGAGCTTCATGTGCGTGCGCACGTGATCGGTCAGCTGGGATCCGATCGTGAGCTGCGGGTGCAGGCTCGACGACGGGTCCTGGAAGATCATCGCGATGCGACGGCCTCGAATGGTGTTCAGCTGGCGCCTGCCCATGCCGATGAGCTCGATCGGGCCCTCGGCGCCGCCGAGCGTGATCGAGCCGCCGACCACGGCGTTGGCCGGCAGCAGCCCGAGGATCGCCAGCGATGACACGGTCTTGCCCGATCCCGACTCCCCCGCCAGGCCCTGGATGCGGCCGGGGGTGAGGTCGAGGTCGATGCCGGTGACGATCGGCTTCGGTGCCTTGCGCGGCCCGATCCCGATCGTGAGGCCCGTGATGCTGAGCACCGGCGTTGTGCCGACTGCCACGGCATCCGCGGTCATTTCCATCGTGCTCACGCGCGTGCCCCCACTCGGCTCATCTGGGACGTCGGGTCGAAGATGTCGCGCAGCGAGTCACCGACGAAGTTGAACGCCATCACCACGGTGAGGATGGCGAGACCGGGGAACACGCCGATCCACCAGGCGTCGAAGTTCTCCATGGCCGCCGAGATCATCGAGCCCCACTCCGGGGTCGGCGGCTGGGCGCCGAGGCCGAGGAAGGAGAGGCCGGAGAGCAGCAGGATCGCCGTGCCGACGTCGAGGCTGGCCAGGACCAGGATCGGGCCGACGACGTTGGGGGCGATGTCGACCCGCAACGTCTTGAATGGCGAGAAGCCGAGCAGACGGCCAGCCATCACGTAGTTCTGGCCGCGCAGGCCGAGCACGATGCTGCGCGTCATCCTGGCGTACTGCGGCCACGAGACGACGAAGGCGGCGATGACCGCATTGAACAGCGACGGCCCGAGGGATGCCGCGACGACCATGGCCAGGATGACGGTGGGGAACGCCATCACCAGGTCGGTGATGCGCATCAGTACCTCGTCGACCCACTTGCCGAAGTAGCCGGCGATCGCGCCGACCAGGGTGCCGACGAGCATCGACATCACCACGAGCAGCAGGGCGAGCGGGATCGTGACGCTCGCACCCGTCATGAGGCGCGAGAAGATGTCGCGCCCGAGCGCATCGGTGCCCATGAGCGTGTCGATCCCTGGCGGCTGCAGGCGCGGGAGCGTCTGCGCGAGCGGGTCGTATGGCACCCAGAGCGGTGCGGTGAACGCCACGACCACCCAGAAGGCCGCGATGACGGCACCGATCACACCGAGCGGCGTCACCCAGGCGGATGGGATGTTCAGCCAGCGGCGTTTCAGCGCAGGCTGCTTCAGTGCAGGCTGTTTCAGCGAAAGCTGCGTCATGCGAGTCTCACCCTCGGGTCGAGCACGCCGTAGAGGATGTCAACGGCGAAGTTGATGCCCAGGTAGATGACGCCGACGACGAGTCCGACGCCCATCACCCCCGGCAGGTCGAGGCTGGTCGCGGAGTTGTAGGCGTAGCTGCCGAGGCCGGGCCAGGCGAAGACCGCCTCGACCAGCACGGTGCCGGAGAGCAGCGAGCCGAAGGCCAGGCCGACGATCGTCAGAATCGGCAGCGATGCCCCGCGCAGCGTGTACCCGAACAGCATCCGCGGGCCGGTGAGCCCCTTGGCCCGCCCGGCACGGATGTAGTCGGCATCCAGCACCTCGAGCACCGAGGTGCGCACGAAGCGGGTGAGCAGGCCGATCGTGAACAGCGAGAGCACGAACACGGGCAGCATCAGGTGGGCCATGGCATCCATGAACGTCACCCACTGCCCGGCGAGCAGCGCGTCGACCGTGTAGAGCCCGGTCACCGTCGGCGGCGGGGCCAGGATCGGCGAGAGCCGCCCCGACCCCGGCGCGATGCCCAGCTGCAGGAAGAAGATGTTGAACGCGACCAGGGCCATCCAGAACGTCGGGATGCTGAGGCCGAGCAACGAGACGACGCGCACGACCTGGTCGCTCATCTTGCCGCGGCGGTAGGCGGCGAGCGCACCGAGCGCAACACCGACGGCGAGGCTGACGATGATCGCGCCGATGGCGACCTCGATGGTGGCGGGAACGGCCTTGGCCAGATCGGATGCCACCGGCTGCCCTGTGCGCAGCGAAACACCCATGTCGCCCTGGAACAGGTTGACGAGGTAGTTGAGGTACTGCACGGGCAGCGGCTGGTCGAGTCCGTGCTTCTCGATGTACGCCTCGACGGTGGCCGGGTTGCTCGCCGCGCCCTCACCGAGCGCCGCGACGATCGGGTTTCCCGGCACGAGATTGGCCAGGGTGAACGTCACAATCGTGACGCCGAAGAGCAACAGTATTGACATTCCGAGGCGACGAAGCAAGTACCCGGCCAGGGGTGATTTACGCCGTGGCGCTGTGCGCGCTGGCGGTGTGCGCTGAGCGGTCTCGCTCGGCGCGGCCGTGGCCGGGTACTCGCGGGTCGCGCGGGTGTTCTGTCCCACGCTGAGGGTTCCTTCTACTTGGACTGCAGCTCGGCGATGTCCATCGTCCACGTCGAGTTGTAGGCGACGCCGTCGATGTAGTCGGCGGTTGCGATGTTCGAGCCGGGCACGATCAGCGGAACGAACGGGCCCTGCTCCTGCAGCGCCGAGGCAAAGGCGCTGAACGCACCCTCACGCTCGTCCATGCTCGTTGCGTTCTCCGCTGCCGCGGCCAGGTCGACAACGGCGGGGTCCTGCTCGGCGGTCCAGCCGGCGCGCAGGCCGACCTTCGCTCCGGCCGCGAACGGCAGGAAGTTGGCGGAGTCCGCGTAGTCGGGGCCCCAGAACCAGATGCTGAACGCCTCGCGGCCGTTGACGTACTCGTCGATCTGCGTGGTGAACGGCGCCGGTGCGAGCTCGACGGTGATGCCGGCATCCGCCAGCTGCGACTGCACGCGCTCGGCGAGCGGGGTGAAGCTCACGCCACCGACCGGGTAGTCGTTCGGGTACTCGAGGGTGATCGTCTCACCGGCGTAGCCCGACGCAGCCAGGGCCGCCTTGGACGCGGCGAGGTCCTGCTCGACGCCGTCGGTGAGCGCACCGAGGAACGACGGCGGGATGACGCCGGTCGCCTGCTCCGAGCCGGCCCCGGCCAGCTCCAGCAGTGCCGGGTAGTCGAGGGCGTAGCGCACGGCCGAGGCAAACTCGGGGTTGGCGGTCACGCCGGCGACGTCAGCGCTCTGGTTGAGCAGCAGGAAGATGGTCTGCGCCGAGGGGGTCGAGAACACGTTGACACCGTCGCCGAGGCCGGCGACCTGGTCGCCGCTCAGGTCGACGGCCACCTGGGAGTCGCCGCCCTCGAGGTTCATCTTCTGCGTTGCGCTCTCGGAGACGCTGCGGATGACGACGCGGGTGAAGTCGATGTCTTCCTCGCCGTTGTACTTCTCGTTCTCGGTCAACACGACCTGCGACTCGAAGTCGAGCGAGTCGAGCACGTACGGGCCGGAACCGGCCGAGGTCGTGTTCAGGAACTTCTCCGCGGCGTCGGAGTTGTCGGTGGTTCCACCGTTCTCGATCACGAGCTTGGAGTTGAGGATCGCCAGCGACGGGTTGGTCATCAGGGCCGGCAGCTTCAGCGAGGGGGTCGCGGTGCTGAGCTCGACGGTCTTGTCGTCGACCTTCTTGACCTCGATGCCCTCCATCAGGAAGTTCGCCTTGCTCTCGGTCATGCCCTTCACGCGGTTGAGCGAGAAGACGACGTCGTCTGCGGTGATCGGGGTGCCGTCGGAGAAGACGCGGCCGTCGGCGAGCGTGAAGGTGAAGACGGTGGCGTCGTCGTTCTGCTCGTAGCTGGCGAGGCCGGGAATCGGGGTGGACTCGTCGGATCCGGCGAAGTCGAGGAGGGTCTCGTAGAGAGCCTTGGACACCATGTAGCCGGTCGGGACGTAGTTGCGGCCGGGGTCGCCGGTCTCGAGGGTGAAGGCGGTGTCGATGACGATGCTGCTCGGAGCGCTGCCGCTGCCGCCTTCAGGGGCGGTCGCCGCGCAACCGACGAGAACGAGCGATGCACTCAGCCCGATGGCTGATGCGACGTAGCGGATTTTTGTGCGCACGGGGGAACTCCTTGTCATGAAATACAGGACCAGAGTCGAGCGCCATCGCCGCGAGCGTGCTTGTTCAGAGTCGGCATGCGGGACGGGAACTCAACACCACCGCCCCGATTGCTCTGGACGGCTTTGCATGAGATTTGCACAAAGAGCGCTACTCTGTCCAATCAAAGGCCACATGCGCCAGAAAATGCATTACCAACGAGGGGGATGCCCGCCAGTATGTCTAGCAAACAAAGCAGCGCCAACGTCTCATCTGGACAATCGCCGCATGTACTCGACGACATCAATCTGAAAATCTTGGCTGAACTGCGAGATAACGGACGAATATCGATGTCGGCGCTGGCTGAGCGCGTCAATGTCTCCCGCGCCAATGTCTACACGCGCGTCGAGCAGCTCATGGCCGATGGCGTGATCACCGGCTTCAGCGCCCGGGTGGACCCGGCCAAGGCCGGCCTTGGAATCTGCGCGCTGGTGTTCTTGTCCGTTCACCCGCAGACCTGGAGCAGCTTCCGCACGCGGATCACCCAGATGACCGAGATCGAGTCCTGCCGCATCACGACCGGCGAGCACGACGCGATGCTGCTGATCCGCGGTGACGAGGTCGGCGCCATCCATGCCTTCGTCATCGGCGTGCTTGCTGCACTCCCGGAGGTGAAGTCGGTCGAGACCGTGCTCGTGCTCGACGAGGTCTTCCAGCGCCCGTATCTGCTGCCAACCGACCTTCCGCCGCGCGATGAGGAGGTCGCCCAGCTCGGTCTGACCCGGTTCACCCGCGTGAACCCGGGCCGGGCGAGCCTGAACGGCTAGCCGCTAGGCCAGCTGCACGCAGACGCTGTAGCCGGGCACGCCGTCGAGCACGAAGTCTTCGATGAGCTCGAAGCGGCCGTCATCCATTTGCTTCACCGTCGTCGCGCTGTCGCCGAGGAGCGTGGCATCCGTCGCCACGACGTGGTGCACGAAGTACTCCTCGAGCACGCCGCCGCGGTAGCGCCCGACGCAGCGCCCACCCGTGACGGTGTCGCCGAAGTAGTGACCCCAGATGATGCCCGAGTTCTCGCTGAACTCGAAGCGGGTGGGAGCCGTCTCACTGACGGTGCTGGCGGTCGAACTCTGCAGCACGAAGGAGGTGCCGTCGAGGCGCGGCTCGCTCGTGTGCGCCGGATCGAGCGCCGGCCAGAGCGCGAGCGGTTCGGCCTCGACGCAGGCGCTCAGGTGCTCCTCGCCGTCCTTCTCGAAGGTCTCGTCGAGGTAGAGCCTGCCGTCGTCGCCGCGACGCAGCACGCTCTGTGCGGTACCGAGGACGACCTCGCCGCCGTCGATGGGCTTGTGTGCGAAGCAGATCGTCAGCGTGTCACCGTCGCGACGGCCGACGAAACGGCCGAGCTGCACGGTGTCACCGATGTACGCGCCCCAGAGCATCTGACCACGCTGCTGGTAGCGGAAGCGCGTCGGCGAAGTCTCGGATACCGCGCTTCCTGATGAGGAGATCATGACGAACTCGATGTCGTCGATCGAAGCGGGGATGGCAGCGGTAGTCGTTTCAGCAGTCACGGTCACGAGTATGGACGATCGGTCACTCGTTTCTAAATCCGCGACTTTCAGTCCAGTTCGTCCTACCTGTGGCGCCGAGTGCGCGACTCTTGTTCGATTGAACGCGGTTCAACGAACGATTCGTCCAACCGCTCGTTCTTACGATTCGCGAAGCGGCGTCCACCCGATCGGCCGTGGTCCGCGCACATCGGCCCTGGCCAGATCGGATGCCGCCGACCATCCCTGTGCGGCTTCGGTGCCAGGCAAGGCACCGGGTTCACCCACGCGCCCACGCGCGACGCGGAAGCCGACGTCCTCCAGTACGGCGTCCGGAGCGCTGCCGCGCCGCACGGAGGCACGCAGACTCCACTCCCGATCGGCCCAGCCGCCGCCCCGGAGGCTTCGATAGTCGCCGTAGCGCGCGGTATCCGCGTAGTCCCAGCACCACTCCCACACATTGCCGAGCGTGTCGAAGAGGCCGAAAGCGTTCGCCGCTTTGCCCGCGACGGGCTGTGCGCCGACGAGGCCGTCGGCGGCCGACCAGGCGATCGCGGCGAGCGGACCGTAGCGTGGCCCGCTCGATCCGGCGCGGCAGGCCCATTCCCATTCGGCTTCGGTGGGGAGGCGGAAACCCGCGGCGCTCACATCCCAGCGCACCCTGCGGCCGTCGACGAGGTACGCACGCTCGTGGCCTGCGGCATCCGAGGCCAGATTGCACCAGCGCACCGCATCGAACCAGGTCACCGGGTGCGCGGGCAGCGATGCCTCGTCGCTTGCGGCCGAGGAGGCCTGGACGATCGCGTCATACTCGGCGCGGGTGACGGGCGTGCGCCCGATCTCGTATGACAGAAGCTCCACGCTGCGGCTCGACGCCTTGCCGTCCGCGCCGGCCCTGGCGTCCCGCAGCTCGACGACCCCGGCCGGGATCGCGATCATCGTCGGAAGGGTGGCCATGCGCCAACGTTAGCGAGCGGCCGCCCTCGACGGCGGAACGTTACCCCGCGCGCGGTCGATCTCGGTACGCGGCCGCCCCCCGCTGCGGCTGGCAGACGTGCTGCGCCCGCGACCTCCGCCTAGGCCAGTGCGTGCTCGGCCGCGAAGGCGAGCACCGCGGCACGCGGCGCGTACGACCCGACGGTCCCACGGGCCTGCACCGAGAGGGCGCCGGCCGCGGCGGCCAGCCCCGTGGCCTCGGCGAGCGAACGGCCCTCGGCGAGGAAGGCGGCGAGGGTGCCGGTGAAGCAGTCGCCGGCACCGGTGGTGTCCACCGGGGTCACCCTGGGCGCCTGTCGGTGCCAGCTGCCGGACGCATCTGCGGCGACGGCACCGGCCGAGCCGAGCGTGATGACGAGCGACCGGCAGCGTCCGGCGGCGACGGCGGATGCCGCGAGCTGCTGCCACTGCTCGGCCGAGAGCGAGTCGTCTGCTGCGGCATCCGGAACCAGGCCGACGGCGCGCGCCTCGTGTTCGTTGACGACCAGCGGGTCGCAGACCGCCAACGCGGCCGGAGCGACGGCGACGGGAGGTGCGAGATTCAGCACGTAGCGGGTGCCGGCAGCCGCAGCGGAGGCCGCCAGCGCTTCGACGGTCGCGGCGGGGATCTCGCCCTGCGTGAGCACCAGGGAAGCCGCGGCGATCGCGGCCGTCTCGGCGTCGCCGAGTTCGGGGCCGAGCAGCCCGTTGGCTCCCGCGGTGACGATGACCGTGTTCTCGCCAGAGGCGGCGACGGTGATCTGTGCGACACCCGTCGTGACGTCGGCGATCCGCTGGATGCCGTTCGTGGCCACGCCGAGCTGGGCGAGGGTGCTCAGGGCGAAGTCGCCTGAACTGTCCGTGCCGACGCGGGCGATGAGCTCGGTCTCGACACCGGCGAGGTGGGCGGCGACGGCCTGGTTGGTGCCCTTGCCACCGAGTGCGACGGCGAATCCGGTGCTCTCCACGGTCTCACCCGGAGCGGGAAAGTGCCCGACGTAGCTCGTGCTGTCGACGTTGAGCGAGCCAACGACGACGAGGCGGGGGCTAGTGGAGTGCGCGGCGGACTCAGTCATTGAGGATTCTCCTGAAACTCGTGTTCGACTCCGACGCGGCGTTGCGCACGGAGATGCTGCGGCGGGTTGCCGGCGATGTCGCTGCCGACGCCCGCGCGGATCAGACGGCCGGGCCGGGACCGGCGACGCTGCCCGTGATGGGCTCGGCCGAGACCTGGGTGACGAAACAGTAGTAGTTGCGCTGCCCGGCATCCCACTGCTCTGCCGTCACCGGGAAGCTGCCCTGCAGCTGCAGCTGACCGAACGCGGCCGCGGCCGCGAGGTCGACGATTCCCGGGGTGCCGCAGAGGGCGTTGATCTGGCCGGCGAGCGCCTCTTCACCGGGGAACGCCGTGGTGGCGTCACCGCCGAGGTTGCCGCGATAGACGAGCTGGGCTGCGTGTGGCGCCGCGCAGTCGACGACCGTGAACGTCTCGGCCCACGGCGAGCTGAACGGGTCGATGCACTCGCCGCCGAACAGGGTGTCCCACTCGTGCTCGCCAGCCGGCTGCATTGCGGTCGGCGCCGGCGGTGCCACGGGCGCCTCCGTCGTCGGCTCGGCGCTCGGCGTGGCGCTGGCCACCGGGGCGGGTGCCGCTCCGAGCAGGGCAGGAAGCTTCGTGCCGAGCACGAAGAGTCCGACGAGCACCGCGACGGCGAGCACGGCGAGAAGCGTGATGATCAGAGCGCGCGGCGGCTTGCCGCCACCCGAACCGCGGCGCTGGCCAGATCCCGAGCCACCCGAGCCCTGACCGAAGCCGGTTCCGGATGCCGGAGCGCCCACGCCGCGTGGCTGCGCCGGCTGCTGAGGCTGCTGGCCGTTCGTCGAGGCCGCGAAGACCGGCGTGAACGCCGCGCCGGCACCGTAGCTGGGGGCCTGGGACGGGCGCGGAGCGGTGACGCCGGGGATCGGAAGCGGGGCGACGTCCGGCACCGGCGGCACGATCAGCGTCGGCGGCAGTGCCTCCTGGGCGCCGATGAGATCGGTGGGCTCCGCGGTAGGCACGGCGACGGTGGGCGCGGCAGCGGCATCGATGACGGCGTCGGCTTCCACCGATTCGGCGCTGAGCGCGGCGAGCGTCTCCGTCGCAGGCTCGACGGGGGGCTCAGGCACCTCACTGGTGGCAGGCGCAGGAACGCTCGGAGCCGCGGCAGCGGCGAGGCTCGCCGCGAACCAGTCCGCCAGGTCGTCGTCCGAGGTGGATTCCTGCTCGACGTCCGCGGCGGGCTCGGGCTCGGGCTCGGGCTCGGGCTCGGGCTCGGGGGCAGTGTCAGCGGTTGGCGCTGCGGAAACGGCAGGGGCGACGATGTCGTCGTCCGCCGAGGCGTCATCGACGACAGGCTCCCCGATGGCGCGGGCGAAGAACGCCGGCACGATCGGTGCGGCGGTCTCGGCGCTGGCAGGCACCGGAGGCTCCGCGGCCTCGCTCGGAGCGGCGGCGGCCGGAGCAGCCACGATCGGTGCGGCCACAATCGGGGCGGCGGCGGTCACGGCGGCCTGCACCGCGTCAGACTCGACAGCTGCGGTCTCGGGGCCAGCAGGCTCGGCCTGCGCTGCTTCCGCTGCCGGCGGTGCGGCATCCTCCGCGGCATCGCCGTCGGGGACGAGCCCCCACTGGAACACGGGCCCGCTCGGGGTCTCGGACTCGTCCTCGTCCTCGAGATACGCTTCCGGCTCGTCACCGGGGATGATGATCGCGGCGGTGAACGACTGGTCGTAGTCGGGGCTCGCCGGGTCGAACTCGGGCGGAACCGATGCGGATACCGGGTTCGCGACCGGGCCGGGCTCGATCGGGGCCGGAGCGGCGACCGGAGCCACGGGCTCCTGGGGTGCTGCAGGCTCCGCGGACACCGGAGGCACGGGAGCCGCCGGAGTGGCCGGGGTTGCGGGCAGCGGGGCTGGCGGCGCCTTGAACATCGGCGGGGCCAGCTCAAAGAAGTCGGGCTGTGCCGAGCGCGGGGCCGAGAACTCGCCGGCAGGCTCGGATGCCGCCGGCGCAGTGGGTACAGCGGGGGCAGGTGGCGCGGGCGACACCGGTGCAGCGAGTGGCGCGGACCGCGGAGTCGTGATGGGCGTGGTTTCCGCACGCTCGACGGGAGCGGGCGGCACCACGGGGAGCACTGCGGTCTCGGCCTGACCAACGGGCTCGGCGACCGGCGCGGTGGCGGGCTCAGCGACGGTCTCGCTCGCCGGCTCAGTCGACGCCGGCTCTGCCGGCTCCGAGGCGTCAGCAGGGGGCGGCAGCAGCGGACTGCGCGGGGCAGCGGCAGGCGTGCGCCCGCCGCTCAGCTGGGCGAGCAGCCACTCGGCGCTGCCGAAGGCGGGATCCGGCGTTTCGGCATCACCCGGTGTCGCCTTGTCGCCCTGCTCAGGCACCCGCGAGACCCAGATCGTCGAGGCCGATGGCGTAGAAGTAGGGGTAGCCTGCGGCCTCGATCACTTCGCGGGCACCGGTGTTGCGGTCGACGACCACGGCGACGCCTGCAATGATCGCACCGACCTTCTTGAGCGCCTCGATGGCGGCCAGCGGCGAGCCGCCCGTCGTCGACGTGTCCTCAAGCACGATCACGCGCTTGCCCTCGAGGTCGGGCCCCTCGACCTGGCGGCCACGGCCGTGGTCCTTGGGTTCCTTGCGCACGACGAACGCGTCGTACGCCGCCCCGCGGGCCGCGCCCTGGTGCAGCACGGCTGCGGCAATGGGGTCGGCGCCCATGGTCATGCCACCGACGGCGGCGACATCCGGGATCTCGGCGATGAGGTCGAGCATGACCTGGCCGATCAGCGGCGCGACACGGTGGTCGAGGCTGACCTTGCGCAGGTCGACGTAGTACGTCGCCTTCTTGCCGCTGGTCAGGGTGAAGTCACCGTGGAAGACGGCCTCGGCCGAGATGTAGTCGATAAGTTGCGCACGCACGTCAGTCACCCCCCGATTCTACGCGGACGAGTCGGAGCGGCGTGAAAGGCTCCTGCTGGAGTCCTGAGGACTCCAGCAGGAGCACGGCACGAGCCGCCGGCTCGCGCACCTCGCGTTTCGCGCTTCGGTCAGCTGACGACGAACGACATGGCGACACCGACGGCGATCGCGACCAGCATGTAGATGAGGTTCGGGATCTGGAACGAGTGGTCGAAGACGAACTTGCCCATCTTCGTCGTTCCGGTCTGGTCGAATGCGACGGTCGCCACCTGGCTGCCGTTCGCCGGCAGGATGTACATGCCCATCGCGGATGGCCAGAGTCCGGCGATCAACGGGGCCGGCAGCCCGATGGCGAGGCCGATCGGCACGATGGCGTTCGTTGCGCTCGACTGGCTCGTCGTGAGCATCGCGACCGCGGCGAGCGCGAGTGCGAACAGCAGAGCTCCGAGGAAGGCAGACGAGCCGGAGACCACGGCGCCGAGACCGTCGACGATCAGCGTGTTGTTGTTGGCGACGAAGGTGTTGGCGAGCCACGCGATTCCGAAGAGCGCGAAGGCGCCGACCATACCGGCCGGGAAGGTCGACTGCTTGGGCACATCCGCGGCCTTGACCTTGCAGGTGAGGAAGATCAGCGCTGCGATGACACCCATGACGACCTCGATGATGATCGTGACGGAGACGCGGACGGGGTCGCCGTCGACATCCGTTCCGATGATCGGCCGCAGGCCCTCGAAGAGTCCGGTGAGCACGATGATGCCGACGCCGATCAGGAACAGGGACGCCGAGAGCACGGCGGTCTTCGGCAGCTTCACCTCGACGTCCTTCTCCTCCGGCGGCTTGATCGCGTGGGCGGCGAGGCGGCGCTGGAACTCGGGGTCGTCCTCAAGGTTCTTGCCCCAGCGCACCATCACCAGGCAGGCCACGAACAGTCCGGCGATGGACGCCGGCCACATGATGAGCAGCAGCATGCCGAGGTCGAAGCCGCTCGGCGCGAGCAGCACGACCATCGAGGCGGTGGCCGCGGACACCGGGCTGCAGAGGATACCGACCTGCGAGGCGACGGCCGCGACCGAGAGCGAGCGCTCCGGGCGGATCTTCTGCTGGTACGAGACGTCGTAGATCACGGGCAGCAGGGGGTAGAAGATGTTGCCGGTACCCGCACCGACCGTGAACAGGAATGACATCGCCGGGGCCAGGAAGACCACGCTCTTGGGGCGTTGCTTGATCACCTTCGCGGCGATCGAGACCATCCAGTCGATGCCGCCAGCCGCCTGCATGACGGATGCCGCGGTGATGACGGTGAGCACGATGAACACCGCGTCGACGGGCGCGTTGCCCGGGGCGGTCTGGAAGCCGAACAGCAGCACGGCAACGCCGACGAGGCCCCAGACGCCCAAGCCGATCCCGCTCGTGCGGGTGCCCATGTAGATGGCACCGATAACGACCAGCAGCTGGAGGACAAGGATGACGACGCTGTCGTTCATGCGGAAGGCCCAGTCGGGTACACGTCGTCGGCGGAACCGAGCACCGTCACCGGGAGCTCGGTCTCGACGATCTTGCCGTCGATCGCCTCGACCCTGAGGGCGAGCCCGCCCTCGGCCGGGCTGATCGCGGTGATGAACTCTGCGCCGGTGAAGTGCAGCGACTGGAGGTTGCCCACCGCGTAACCGGTCGCGAGTTCCCCGGAGAGCAGCGAGGCGTGGAAGAGGGGCTGGCGCTGGTCCTCTGCGTCATAGTGCGGGCAGAAGCTGCCCCGGAGGAAGCCGAGGCCCTCTGGCAGCACCTGCAGCGTCGGACCGAAGCTGTCGGTGGTTCCGCCTTCGAACCAGCAGATGCCTCCGGCGCTTCCGCCGGTGAACACGACGTTGGACTCCGAGTCTTCCCACATCTCGCGCATGATCACGTCGAGGCCCTGGCGCTTCCAGACGTCGAGCATGTTGGCGGTGTTGCCGCCGCCGACGTGGATGACGTCGAATCCGCGCACGAAGCCGGCCAGGTCGTCCATCGGCCGGTGGAACAGCGGCAGGTGGTGCGGGGCGCAGCGGTCGGAATTGTACGTCTGGTAGAAGCTCAGGATGTAGGCGGGGTCGTCGCCGGTCGCCGTTCCCACGAACAGCACCCGCGGCCGCTCCTTGCCGGTGAGCCGCAGAATGTACTCGTGCGTCGGATCGTTCCGCCGCTCCATCATGGCCTTGCCCGCACCCGTTGCCACTACATGCGCCATGGATCCCCCTTGCTCGCGCCGGGCCACAACGTGTGAACCCCTCCGGCTCACGCTAGCGGCGGCTGAGCGCCTCGGGCAAGGATTTTCCCTGCATCACGGCGCGCCATGCCGCTGCGCCGCGCGTGTCGAGGCTGGCGCACGCGTCGGGCTCAGTAGATGCGGCTCAGTAGATGCGGCTCAGTAGATGCGGCTCAGTACATACGAACATGCTTGCGCTCGGCGACGCGGCCGTAGCCGTCGCGGGAGACGAGCACGATGCTGCCGATGGCGGCCAGAACTGCGGTGGCGACGAGCGCTGCGATGAGAACGAACATGGTGAGACCTTTCGGCACGGGATTGAGGTGAACGCGCGCGCCGTTGCGTGGTTGCTGTACCTCAAGTACACCCCGAGTAATCGTGCAGAACAAGCGAGTGTTTCTGCACTGAGGCTGTAGATTTGCTTCATGGATGTGCGTCGCCTCGACCTGCTGCGCGAGCTCGCCGAGCGCGGCAGCGTCACCGCGGTCGCGGCTGCAACGCATCGCACACCGTCCGCCGTGTCACAGCAGCTCAAGAAGCTCGAACGCGAGGTCGGCGTTCCGCTCACCGAACGCTCCGGCCGCGGGCTCAGCCTGACCAGCGCCGGCATCGCGCTGGCCCGCAGCGCCGGCGATGTCGCCGTCGCCCTGGCCAGGGCCGGCGCGCTCTGGGACGAGTTCCGCAACCACCCCAGCGGTGAGGTGAGCCTCGTCACCTTTCCAACGGCCGGGCAGATGCTGTTGCCTGGCACCCTCGCCGCGCTTCCGGCCGGACTCGTGCTGCGCTGCACCGACCTCGACCCCGAGCAGGCCGACTTCCCCGCGCTCACGGCTGACCACGACATCGTGCTGGCCCACGCCATGCCCGGCCAACAGAGTTGGGGCGGGCGCGGGCTGCGCGTCATCCCGCTCATGACCGAACCGCTCGACGTCGGGCTGCCGATCGGGCACCGCCTCGCCGGCCGCAGCTTCCTCGCGCCGGCGGACGTCGTCGGCGAGGAGTGGATCGGCGTTCCGACCGGCTTCCCCTTCGAACGCATCCTGCACGAGATCGAGCAGCAGACCGGCCGCCGGGCCACGGTCACGCAGCGCTTCTCCGACATGCGCGTCGTCGAGGCGTTCATCACGGCCGGCCTCGGCATCGCCCTCGTGCCCCGCTACACCTCGAGCGGGCGCGACGGTGTCGTGCTCAAGCCGCTGCGCGGGGTGGAATCCACGCGCCAGGTGGTGGCGCTGATGCGGCCGGATGTCGCCGAGCGCCTCGCCGTGCGCACCGTGCTCGCCGCGCTGCAGGCTCAGGCCGCACAGGTGCAGGCCGCGCACGACGCCGCCCAGTAGCCACCCGCCCGGCTCCGGCCGCCCGTCTCCGGCCGGGCCGCCGGGCGGCGCACGACACCGCTGTCGGCGTGCGGACGGCGGCGAGTTGCCACAGATGGCCCCTTGAGCACGCGTGAAGGGGCCATCTGTGGCATCTCGCGCGGCCAATGGCCGTTCGGGCGAAGTCGAGCTCGTGCGGGCGGGGCGGATCCGTAGACTGCAGCCATGAGCGACAGCATCCTCTTCACGGTGAGCGACGGGCTCGCCCACGTCACCCTCAACCGCCCGGAGCGCCTCAACGCCATCGATGCGGATGCCGCGTACCGCTGGCGCGAGATCGCCACCGAGGTCGCGGAGCGCGCCGACATCCGCGCCGTGCTCTTCGATGCCCGCGGCCGCGCCTTCTGTGCCGGCGGCGACGTCCTCGCCATGGCGGCGCTCGGCTCCGCCGAGCTCAGCGCGGGCGCTGCGGTGCGGGAGCTGGCCGATGTGATCCACGACGGCCACCGACTGCTGCGGGGCAGCGCGACCCCGATCGTCGCCGCGGTGCACGGGCCCGTCGCGGGCGGCGGGCTCGGTTTCATGCTCGTCGCCGACGTGATCGTCGCCGCGGAGACGGCGAGCTTCGCCAGCAAGTACGCCGATATCGCGCTCACCCCCGACTGCGGCGTGAGCACGCTGCTGCCGGAGGCCGTCGGCAGCAGGCGCGCACTCGAGCTATTGCTGACCCCACGCACGCTCTCCGCCGCGGAGGCGCTCGACTGGGGCCTCGTCACCGAGCTTGCCGCCCCGGATGCCGTCGCCGACCGCGCCACCGCGATCGCCGCACACTGGCTGCAGGGTGCATCCGCCGCTTACGGGCAGGCGAAGCGCCTCGTCCACGCCGGGCGCACGCGCTCGTTCCAGGACTCCCTCGACGACGAGGCCGTCAGCATCGGCGCCGCCTTCGACAGCGCAGAGGCGCGCGCCCGCGTCGCCGCCTTCTCGGCGCGCACCGCCTCGCGCTGAGCGCCGCGGCATCCGCCGGCCCGCACTGCTCGCGTGGGCGCCCGCGTACGCGCGGCCGGAGATCCGGCGGCCACGCCGGGCAGCGGCGGCGGCGCGCCACCCGAAACACTGGCCGAGCGCACGCAGCACCGCGCGGACCGGCGGATGTGAACCCGGCGGAACTGCACCCGGCGGAGCCGAGCGCGGTGCGGTAGCCCGCGGGTAGGCTGAGCGCACCATGCAGAACTTTGCTCGATCTCACACCGGCGGCGGGCGCGAGCGCGCCATCCCAGAGCCCACGACGGGCGGCGCGGCGGGCGAGGACGAGTTCCGCGTCGACGTCGAGCGCATCCGCTTCTCGCCGTACTTCTCGCGGCTCTCCGCCGTCACGCAGGTGATCCCGCAGGCCGGCTCCGGCACCACGGTGCACAACCGACTCACCCACTCGCTCAAGGTCTCGGCCGTCGCCCGCTCGATCGCCGTCGGCTTCCGCGATGCCCCGGAGGCCGCCCGCCAGATCGTCGCCGACCTCGGCGGCTGCGACCCCGTCGTCGTGCAGGCCGCCGCCGCCGCACACGACCTCGGCCACCCGCCGTTCGGCCACCTCGGCGAGCAGGTGCTCGACCGCGCCGCCCGCAACAGGCTCGGCCTGCCGGACGGCTTCGAGGGCAACGCGCAGACCTTCCGCATCCTGACCGCGCTCGACAGCTGCGACGCCACGGCGCGCGGCCTCAATCTGACCAAGGCCGTGCGCGCCGCCGTGCTCAAGTACCCGTGGACCCGCAACGAGTGGCGCTCCCTGCCGCCGCAGCCAGCGGAGCGGCTGCCGCGCGGGGTCGGCTCCGACTCGGCATCCGGGGCTCTCAAGTTCTCGGCCTACTCGATCGACGCGCTCGAGATGGCTGACGTGCTCTCGGCCTTCCCCGCGATCGGCACGCACCAGCAGACGCTCGAATGCTCGGTGATGGACATCGCCGACGACATCGCGTACTCGGTGCACGACCTCGACGACTTCTACCGCGCGGGCGTGCTGCAGTTCACGGCGGTCTCGGCCGAGCTGAACGGCTGGCTGCAGGCGCAGAGCGCGCTCGCCGCGCTCGAGCCCGGCGAGCTCATGGCCGGCGTCGCGCTGCGCCGCCCCGGCTATGCGCTCGAGGCGGCCTGGCGGCACACCTACGCCAAGGATTCCTGGATCGCCAACGCCGAGGCCTTCCGCGCCTCGGTCGTGCGGGTCACGCACGACCTCGTCGAGGGGCTGCTGACGATTCCCTACGACGGCGGACTCGAGGCAGACCGCGCCGTCTCGGCCTTCACCCGCCGCTGGATCGACCGCCTCAAGGGCTCGATCCGGGTGGAGCGCACGCCCAATGTGCGCAGCGGCCACGTGCGCCTCGGCAGCGACGCCTGGCACGACGTCGTCGTGCTCAAGTTCGTGCACACCCGCTTCGTGCTCGACCGCAGCGACCTCGCCGTCTACCAGCGCGGCCAGGCCCGCGTGCTCGAGACGCTCGCCGACGGCTTCCACCTCTGGCTGAATGACGCGGATGACGCGGCCCGCGCCCCACGCAGACTCATCGACTCGATCGAGGCCGCAACCGCAGAGTACCGCGAGCTGCGCGCGAACGCCCCCGAGTACTTCGCCGCCGTCGGCGCGGGCACGAGCGACCGCGACATCGCCCGCTTCGGCCGCTCCCGCGCCGTCGTCGACTACATCGCCTCGTTCACCGATGCCCAGGCCATGTCGGTCGCCGCGCTCATCAGCGGCACCTCGGACAACCTCTGGGAGTCCGGCCGCAGCCTGTAGCTTCGGCCGATCTCGACAGGCTCAATCGACGGCACCCCGTTGGTTGAGCCTGTCGAAACCGCGCGGTTCCGGTGCGACACCCGCTGGTTGAGCTTGTCGAAACCCTCGCACGAGCGTCGGACTGCACCAGCATCGGTCGCTGTTCCCGAAGTTGCCTCATGGTGGGCTGCCGCCTTTCGCGACGCTGCGCGTCGCGCTGTCTCAGTCGAGCTCCTTGCGGAACCAGTGCTCCGCGTACGGGTCGGCATTGTGCGCGTCCACCTCGGCGAAGCCGACGGCCGCGTAGAGCCGGCGGGCCTCGACGAGGTCGGAGCGCGTGTCGAGGCGGAGCGCGGCCAGACCGAGCGAGCGTGCCTGCACCTCCAGTTCGGCCATGAGCAGCCGTGCGACCCCCAGCCCCCGAGCGGAGCCGTCGACGAACACCCGCGTCACCTCGCCGACCCGCTTCGGCACCGAGGTGGCTGCTGCGGCATCCGCGGTCGGCTCTGCCGCACCCTCGCCCCGGGCGGCGCCCTCGCACGCGGTGTCGATCGTGCCGCCAGGCTCCGTGACGAGGCGCATGCCGGCGCATCCGAGAACCGTCTCGCCACGACGCGCAAGCAGCAACAGCCCGTTCGGCTCCTGCAGCAGCTCGCTCGGGTACCCGGCATCGACGTCGGCGATCTCCTCGGCCGTGGCCGGACGCCCGTGGTACCGGCTCACAAGGTCATCGAAGTAGCGCATCGTCACCGCGCGCGCAGCGGAAGAGAACGGCGGCTCGATGCTGATCGTCACGGGGATCTCGGCAGACAGCTCTTCAGGCATGGTGTCGAGCCTAGAGCGAAGCAGAGCCCGCGACGATCCACCGCGGCGCCTACCGGGCGCTAGCATCGTTCGATGCCGACATCCGCGAGACTGCCCGCCGGAGCCGTGATCCGCCTGCTGCGTGTCGACGATGCCACCGCGCTCGCCGACGCGTACTGGCGCAACCGCGTGCACCTGGCGCCGTGGGAGCCGACGCGCGCCGACGACTACTTCACGCCGGCCGGGCAGCAGTCCGTCATCTACAGCCAGCTCAACCAGCACGCGTCTGGCAACGCCCACCCGTTCGTGGTCACGATGGACGGTGAGGTCATCGCCCGCGTCAACCTCTCCGGCATCGTGCGCGGCGCATTCCAGAGCGCGAGCATCGGCTACTGGGTGGATGCCGCACACACCGGCCGCGGAATCGCGACCGCTGCAGTGCGGCACGCGGTCGCGGTCGCCACTGACGAGCTGGGGCTGCACCGCGTCGAGGCCGGGACGCTGCTGCACAACGCCGCATCGCAGCGGGTGCTGCTGAACGCCGGCTTCGAGCAGTTCGGTCTCGCCCCGCGCTACCTCAAGATCGCCGGCGAGTGGCAGGACCACCTGCTGTTCCAGCGGCTCCTGCACGACTGGGCAAACAAGGACATAGTGCGATTGCACGGGCGCCTCGCGCGAAACGGTCCTTGCAACTGCACTTCGTCCTTGTAAGCGACCGCCGGGAATCCGGGCCGGCTCAGATCCACCCCTGCTGCCAGGCCCGCTCGGCGGCATCGTGTCGCGATGCGGCGTCGAGCTTGGTCATCGCCGAGGAGAGGTAGTTGCGCACCGTGCCGGATGCCAGGTGCAGCTGGTCGGCGATCTGCTGCACGCCAACGGCGCTGCGGCTGACGCGCAGCACGTCCAGCTCGCGGTCGGTGAGCGGGCAGCGCTCGGCCGTGAGCGCTGCGGCAGCGATCTCGTGGTCGATGTAGCGTTTGCCTGCCGCGACATCCCTGATCACGTTCGCGAGCTCCTGCGCCGGCGTCGACTTGGGCACGAAACCGGAGACACGGGTCGCGAGCGCGCGCCGCAGCACACCGGGCCTGGCGTGGCGCGTGACGATAATGACCCGCGTCGCCACCGTCGCCAAGATGCGCGTGGCCGCCTCGAGCCCATCGGCGCCGGGCATCTCGAGGTCGAGCAGGCAGATGTCCGGCCGGGTCTCGAGGGCGAGTTCGGCGGCGGTCACGCCGTTGTCGGCGCTGGCCACCACCTCGATGTCCGGTTCCAGCCCGAGCAGCGCCTCGAGGGCTCCGCGGATCAGGTGTTCGTCGTCGGCGATGAGCAACCGGATGACGCGCGGCTCCGTCTGCGCACTCATGCCGTCGCTCCCACGCGCGCCGGAACGTCCACACGGAGCTCGAAGCTGTCGCCGGAGGCCGCGGCATCCAACTGCCCGTCGAGAACGGCGACACGTTCGCGCAGGCCGGCCAGGCCTGATCCGGGCGAATCGTCGGCAGCGCCCGCATCGGACACACCGTTGTTGCTGATCGACAGCGAGCACCCGCCGGGGGTGACGCGCAGCCGGATGGCCGCACGGGTCGCAGTGCTGTGCCGGAGGATGTTGGTCGTCGCCTCCCGCACCGTCAGGGCGAGCGCGCGGTGCAGCTCGGCGTTCGCGGGGAGCACGTCGACGTCGAGTTCGCAGTCGGCTCCGGCAGCCGCGAGCACCTCGCGGGCGTTCTCCAGCTCCTCGTCGAGCGCGACCTCGCGGTATCCGGCCACGAGCAACCGGGTCTCCTCCAACGCCTGCTTCGCGATGAGCCGGGTCTCGTGGATGTTCGCCCTGGCCGCGTCGACGTCGATGTCGAGCAACCGCTCGGCCAGCTCGGACTTGAGCGCGATCACCTGCAGGTGGTGGCCCTGGATGTCGTGCAGATCCGAGGCGAAGCGCAGACGCTCGCGTGCGACGGCCAGCTCGGCTGCCGCGCGCCGGTTGTGGTCGAGCTCGACGACGATCTCCCACCACCAGAGGCCGCTCAGCAGCATCACCGGGAACAGCACGCCGTAGCAAATCAGCAGCCAGGGGCCGTCGCCGCCCGGAAACACGGCCGGCGCGCCGCCGAGAGCGACGGTCAGCGCCGGGTGCACCGCCACCGCGGCGAGACCGGCGGCGAGCACCAGCCGACGCTGCCGCTTGGGCAGCAGGCAGGCCATGAGGCAGAGCGCCATCCACAGCGGGAAGGCGGAGACGAGTCCGAGGCCGGGCGCGAAGAGGCCGAGCACCCAGACGGCGCTCGCCGAGGCGAGCAATGCCACCGTCCACGCGGTGCGCGGCAGCCCGCCGCCACGCCCCCGCCGCAGGAACCAGCAGTACCGCAACTGCACCGCGGTGGAGGCGAGAAGTGCCACGAGCACCGCGCCGGCCGCCAGCGTCGGCGATTCGTTGAACTCCGAGACGGCCATCAGCACGAGAACACTGGCGAGCGCGAGCACCACGAACACGATCGACCCGAGCGTGTACGTCCAGGTGGCGTGCACCCCGCGCCCGTGGTCGGGCTGCTCGGCAATCTCGTTCTCGATCTCGGGGCGTACCGGCTCAGCGCCGTGAGGGGCCCGACGTGCCGCAGGCATCAGGCTCGCGCCCGGCGATACGACGATGGAGTGGGGTCGAAAAGCTGCATGCCGTCCAGCGTAGAGCAGTGACATTTGTCACGATCTCGCGTGCAGAAACGCCACGAACGCGGTGACAGCGCGGCACTACCTCGGTCCCGGCGGCGCTTGGAGGATGGACACATCGCTTCACCCCACCACCACCACCACCACCGCCACGAAAGGCACCTCGAATGATTGAAACGCTGCAGGACTTCACCGCCTCCTTCCCCACGTACCTCCAGTGGGTCGGTGTGATGCTCGTCGCAGCCATCCCCTTCATCGATTCCTACTTCGGCTCGGTGGTCGGCGTTGTCGCCGGCCTCAACCCGGTGGTCGCGATCGCCGCGGCGATCGTCGGCAACGTCATTGCGATGCTGATCTTCGTGTTCACCGCACACCGCGTGCGTTCCGGAGTGGTCAACGGCAAGGCACCCACGGAGGAGTCGGCCCGCCGCCAGAAGGTGCGGTCGTGGTTCGACAAGTACGGCGTCGCCGGCGTGAGCCTGGTCGGGCCGGTCATCCTGCCGAGCCAGTTCACCTCGGCAGCCATGGTCTCCTTCGGCGCATCCAAGAACGCCGTGATCCTCTGGCAGGTCATCGCGATCACCATCTGGGGCGTCGTGTTCGGCACACTCGCCACGGTCGGCATCACCCTCAGCCGCTAGGGCCCGCCCGCGCCGCGTAAGGACACAGTGCGATTGCAAGGACGCTTCCGGCCGGAACGTCCTTGCAATCGCACTGTGTCCTTGTATCCGGATGCCGCAGGCGCCGCCATCGGCATGTAAAGAACTCTTGACACGATGTCTGGAAAGGCATACATTCGGTGTCGAGAGTTCTTTACATGGACGGAGTGGTCATGTCATCCGAAGAGAAGAGTGCGTGGGTGATGGGCGTCGTCGCAATCGGCGGCTACCTCGTCTATCTCGTCATCATCCTCGGCGCTGCCAGCACGTCGGCCGCGCCCCTGGCCGAGGTCGACTACGTTCCGGCCATGCTGTGGACGATCGGCGGCGCGATCGTCGCGTCGATCGTGTTGCGCATCATCTGGGGCATCTTCACCCCGGGCAGCGAGGGCAAGAAGGATCAGCGCGACCGCGAGATCTACCAGTTCAGCGAGCGCATCGGCCAGTCGTTCCTCGTGGTCGGCGGCGTGGCCGCGATGCTGCTGGCCATGTTCGAGCTCGGCTACTTCTGGATCGCGAACGTGCTCTACCTGTGCTTCGTGCTCTCGGCGATCCTCAGCTGCACGGCCCGTGTCATCGCCTACCGCCGGGGGTTCCAGTCATGGTGAAGCCGACGCAGGTCACCAACGACATCCGCCGCCTGCGCTTCGAGCGCGGCGAGATGACCCAGGCCGAGCTCGCCGACCGCATCGGCGTCACCCGGCAGACCGTGATCGCGATCGAGCAGGGGCGCTACTCGCCATCGCTCGAGATGGCGTTCCAGATCGCCAACGCGCTGGGGGTGCCGCTCGACGCGGTCTTCCAGTACCCGCAGCAACCGTAGGGAGCAGGATCATGCGAGCAATCATCCAGGACGAGTACGGCGACGTCGATGCGCTGCGGCTGGCTGACATCGAGACGCCGACACCGGGCGCCGGGGAGGTCCTCATCCGGGTGAAGGCGGCCGGCATCGATGCCGGCGTCTGGCACCTGATGACGGGCCTCCCCTACCTGGCCCGCGTCATGGGATTCGGCCTGCGCCGGCCCAAGACGAAGATCAAGGGCCGCGAGTTCGCAGGCGTGGTCGAGGCGATCGGCGCGCCAGGCAAGCGGGCGCACGGCTTCACGGTCGGCGACGAGGTCTACGGATACTGCGAGGGCTCCTTCGCGGAATTCGTCTGCGCCAGGGCTGACCGGATCGCGCCGAAGCCAGCCTCGCTGAGCTTCGAGCAGGCGGCGGCCCTGCCGATCTCGGCGGGAACCGCGGTCCAGGCCGTACGCGACAGCGGCGCCGTCAAGGCCGGCCAGAGCGTGCTCGTGATCGGGGCGGCCGGCGGCGTCGGGGCCTTCGCCGTGCAGATCGCGAAGGAACTCGGCGCGAGCGTGACGGGCGTGACCAGCACCGGCAAGCTCGAGCTCGTGCGGTCGCTCGGCGCCGACCACGTGATCGACTACACGCGCGAGTCGTTCACGACCGGCATCCGCCTCTTCGACGTGATCATCGACACCGCAGGGCACCGCTCCGTCGCCGAGCTGCGCAAGGCGCTCACGCCGCACGGCACCCTCGTGATCGTGGGGTCGGAGGTCGATGCCCCGGTCTTCGGCGGCATGGGGCGCCCGATCGGTGCCTCACTGAAGTCGCCGTTCGTCGGGCAGAACCTGCGGATGCTGGCGGCTGGCGAGAACGCGGGGCTGCTGCACTCGATCACGGAGCTCGTCGACGCCGGCACGCTGGCGCCCGTTGTCGAGTCCCGCTACCCGCTGGCGGAGGCTCCGGCGGCGATCCGCCACTGGCGCGACGACCACCCGGCCGGCAAGGTCGTCGTCACGGTCGCCTGACGCTACACGCCCGTGCCCAACTCGAAGAATCGGCGCGATCTCCAGCGAGAAGGCGGCCGATTCTTCGAGTTCGATGACGGATGCGGCGCACAGGCGGCGCGCGCAGCGTCAGGAGTAGGCGATGTGCACGCGTTCCAGGCTGCCGGTGAACGGGAACGGGGCGCGATCACGGTAGTCCAATGACACCGGCGAACCCAGGGCACGGCCGATGTCGAGGCCGTCGTTGGCGGTGAAGCCGATACCGGCCAGCAACGGCACGACGCCGAACCCGACGACCTCGCCGTCGACGCGGAGCTCGATGTCCAGGCCGGAGTCTGGCGCAGCACTGTGCCGCACCGTCGTCACCGTGATGCGCGCAGGGCCGGCGGCGAGCGCCACCTCGGATGCGATCTTGGTGCGGTTCATCATGAAGAGGTTGTACTCGAAGCGCAACACACCCTCGTCCATGAAGAGCGTCAGCCCGCCAGCACCGCCGCCAAGCTTGTAGAGCACTCCGGATGCGCGCTCGGGCAACGTCGCCTCGATCGTCACGACGTTGGAGCGGTTGCCCAGTGTCGGCGCCGCGCTTTCCGGCACGCGGAGTGTGCTGTCAAACATCTCCCACTCCGTGTAATGCGGCTGCGGCCGGTCTTCCGGATGCAGCACCATCACCCAGAGGCCGCCGCCAATGGGGAGCGCGTCGTTCTTCGTCGACTCCACCAAGAAGAGGTCCTGGAGTTGCTTGAGCCGCTCGGGGTGCTCGCTCGCCAGATCTCGCGACTGCGACCAGTCATTCTCGAGGTCGTAGAGCTCCCAGACGTCTTCCTCCGGTGTCCACGTCTGGATTCCCGGCGGCAGCCCCGGCACCCAGGGCAGCCGAGGACCGCGGGCACTGGCCATCCAGCCGTCGTTGTAGATCGAGCGGCTGCCCATGATCTCGAAGTACTGGGTGCGCAGTTGACCGTCGGCATCCGGATCATCGATCGCATAGGCGAAGCTCGTGCCGTCGATGGCCTTCTGGGTGACGCCGTTCACGATCTGCGGCGCGGTGATCCCGACGATCTCGAGAATGGTCGGCATCACGTCATTGCAGTGGTGGAACTGGCTCCGCACCCGGTCGTCTGGGGCGATGCGCGCCGGCCAGCTGATCGCCATCGGGTTGCGCGTTCCGCCCAGATGCGAGGCGAGCAGCTTCATTCCCTTGTAGGGGGTCGAGCCAGCCCAGGCCCACGCCGCGTGGTACATGTTGTCGGTGGCTGGGCTACCGAGCACGTCGAGCCCGCCGAGCTGGTCGAGCACATCGATGTGCTGCCTCGCCGTCGACGGGATGCCGTTCTGCGCCAGCAGCTCGCTGATGGTGCCGCCCTGGCCCTCGGCCGATGAACCGTTGTCACCCCAGATGTAGAGCACGAGCGTGTTGTCACCGAAACCCAGGGCGTCCACCTCGTCGAGCAGTCGCCCGACCTGGTGATCGACATGCTCGGCGAAGCCTGCTGCCACCTCCATCAGGCGACGCTGGAACGGCTTCTCATCCTCGGGGATGGCGTCCCACGCATCGAGCGCCTCGTCGCGCTCGGTGAGCACGGTGCCCTCGGGGATCCAGCCCTTCTCGATCGCCCGTGCGTGCACGCGTTCGCGATAGGCATCCCAGCCGTCGTCGAACTTGCCTGCGTACTTGTCCGCCCACTCCTTCGGCACGTGGTGTGGGCCGTGGATGGCCCCGCTGGCCCAATACATCATGAAGGGCGAGTCCTGACGAAGCGTCTTGTGGCGGCGCAGCCACGAGATGGCGTCATCGGCGAGGTCCTCAGAGAGGTGATAGCCCTCTTCCGCGCTCCTCGGGGGCAGAACGCTCGTGGTGTTGCGTACGAGGTTGGGCTCGTACTGCGAGGCTTCCCCCGCGAGGAATCCGTAGAAGTACTCGAATCCGAGGCCGGTCGGCCAGTTGTCGTATGGCCCGGCCGCCGAGGTCTCGGTGGTCGGGGTGTTGTGCCACTTGCCGAAGGCGCTGGTGGCGTAGCCGTAGTGCTTCAGAATCTCCGGCAGGGTCGCGGCGTCGCGGGGAATGAGGCCGGAGTAACCATCCCAGTCATTGGCGAACTCGGCGATCTGACCTGCGCCGACACGGTGATGGTTGCGGCCGGTGAGCAGCGACGCCCGAGTCGGTGAGCACATCGCTGTGGTGTGAAAGCGATTGAATCCGATGCCGGCGCCGTGCACGCGTTCCAGGGTCGGGGTGTTCACTTCGCCGCCGAACGCCGATGGAAGGCCAGGACCGGCGTCATCGATCAAGACGATCAGAATGTTCGGCGCATCATCGGGCAGCGACTGCCGATGCGGCAGCGGTGAGTACGTCGACTGCTGCATGGTGATGCCTGCGACGCTGCCGCTTGGTTTCGGCGGGAAGGGGAGAATCGGCGCCGCCGGGAGCGGCGCTTTCGCCTTCACCGATGCGGCTGTGCGGTTGTCGTCGGCTGTCATTGCGGCTCCCCCTCGGGGGCGCCCGTACCGTTGCCGCCACGGTGCGACATCCCCCGACACGTGGTCGACCCCTCTTCGAGTCTGGCATTGCCCGACAGCGAAGTCGAGACCACTCCCGTCGGTCTGCGGCATCCGCCCGTCCCGCACCGGGGCTACGCGCCAGAAACCGCGTTTCGCGGTAGTTGTTTCTACGGCGAAACGCGGTTTCTGGCGCGCAAGCTCGGAGGGCAGACTCTCAGTCGTGCTGCGGGAAGCCGAGGTTCAGGCCACCGTGGCTCGGGTCGAGCCAGCGCGAGGTCACGGCCTTCTCGCGGGTGAAGAAGGCGATGCCGGCCGGGCCGTACGCCTTGGAGTCGCCGAAGAGCGAGTCCTTCCACCCGCCGAAGGAGTGGTACGCGACGGGCACCGGGATCGGCACGTTGATGCCGATCATGCCGACGCTCACCTCGTTCTGGAAGCGGCGGGCCGCGCCGCCGTCGTTCGTGAAGATCGCCGTGCCGTTGCCGTACTGGCTCGAGTTGATGATGTCGAGGCCCTGCTCGTAGCCCTCGACCCGCACGATGGAGAGCACCGGCCCGAAGATCTCGTCCGTGTACGCGGCCGAGCTGAGCGGCACCTTGTCGAGCAGCGTCGGGCCGAGCCAGAAGCCGTTCGCGTCACCGTCCGGGGTGACCCCACGGCCGTCGACGACGACGGTGGCCCCATCGGCCGCCGCGACGTCGATGTAGCCGGAGACCTTGTCGCGGTGCACGCCCGTGATGAGGGGGCCCATGTCGCAGCCGCGGCGGCCGTCGCCGGTCTTCAGCGTCGCCATGCGCTCGGTGATCTTCTCGATCAGGGCGTCGGCGACGGCGTCGACGGCGAGCACGACGCTGATCGCCATGCAGCGCTCACCGGCCGAGCCGAAGCCCGCGTTGACCGCGGCGTCAGCGGCCAGGTCGAGGTCGGCATCCGGCAGCACGAGCATGTGGTTCTTCGCGCCGCCGAGCGCCTGCACCCGCTTGCCGTTGGCGCTCGCGGTCTCGTAGATGTAGCGGGCGATCGGGGTCGATCCGACGAAGGAGATCGAGGCGACATCCGGATGCGTGAGCAGGGCATCGACGGCCTCCTTGTCGCCGTGCACGACGTTGAGCACGCCGTCGGGCAGCCCGGCCTCCTTCATGAGCTCAGCCATCCAGTTCGCCGCCGACGGGTCCTTCTCCGACGGCTTCAGCACGACCGTGTTGCCGGCCGCGATCGCCAGCGGGAAGAACCACAGCGGCACCATGGCGGGGAAGTTGAACGGGCTGATGATGCCGACGACGCCGAGCGGCTGCTTGAGCGAGTAGACGTCGATGCCGGTCGAGACGTTCTCGGAGTACTCCCCCTTGATCAGCGTCGGCATGCTGCAGGCGAACTCGACGACCTCGAGGCCGCGGGCGATCTCGCCGCCGGCATCCGAGAGCACCTTGCCGTGTTCGCTGGTGAGGATCGCGGCCAGCTCGCCCGAGCGCTTGTTGAGCAGCTCGCGGAAGGTGAACAGCACGCTCTGCCGCTTGGCGATCGAGGTGTCACGCCAGCCGGGGAACGCCGCGCGGGCGGCCGCGACGGCCGTGCCGAGGTCGGCGGCGCTGGCCATGCGCACGTTCTTCTGCGCGACGCCGCGGGCGGGGTCGAAGACGGGCGCGGTGCGGGTCGAGGCCCCGGATGCCGGAGCGCCATTGATCCAGTGGTCGAGTGTTGGGAGGTCGGTCATGAGTTGGTCCTATCTGTGGAAAGTGTGAGGGATTTCGACAAGCTCAATCAGCGCAACGCGAAGCGTTGCGAAAGGCGGCAGCCCGAGGTCAGGCAATCTATGGAATTGGCGCCGATGCTGGCGGTCGGTCGTTCACGAGAGGAGGTCGAGCGAGAGCACCTCGTCGTAGATGGCGGCGGCCTCGGCCACCTCCTCCGGCGTGACGACGCACGGCGGGACGACGTGGATGCGGTTGTCGGCCAGGAACGGCAGCAGGCCGCGGGCGAGCAGCTCTTTCTTGATCCGCCCCATCACGGCCGCACTCACTGGCTCGCGGGTGCTGCGGTCCGCGACCAGCTCCAGCGCCCAGAAGACACCCTCGCCGCGCACCTCGCCGATGATCGGGTGGTCGTTGAAGAGGGCCGCGAGCGCCGGGGCGATGTGATCCCGGCCGACGGATGCCGCATTCTCGACGATCCCCTCCGAGGCCATCGCGTCGAGTGCAGCCACGATCGAGGCCATCGCCAGCGGGTGCCCGCTGTAGGTGAGCCCGCCTGGGAACACCCGGTCGTCGAAGAAGTGCGCGATCGGGTCGCTGATGATGACACCACCGGTGGGCACGTAGCCGGAGTTCACGCCCTTGGCAAAGGTGATGAGGTCGGGCACGACGTCGTGCCCGTCGAAGGCGAACCAGCGCCCCGATCGGCCGAAGCCGGCCATGACCTCGTCGAAGATCAGCATGATGCCGTAGCGGTCGGCCAGCGCGCGCACTCCGGCGAGGTAGCCGGGCGGCGGCACCAGCACGCCGGCCGTTCCCGGGATCGATTCGAGCAGGATGGCCGCGATCGATGACGGACCCTCGCTCTGGATGACGCGCTCGAGGTGCCGCAGGGCACGCTCGGATTCCTGCTCGGGGGAGTCCGCCCAGAACTCGCTGCGGTAGAGGTACGGTCCGAAGAAGTGCACGTGTCCCCGGGCGAACTCGTTCGGGATGCGGCGCCAGTCGCCCGTCGCGACGACGGCGGCCCCGGTGTTGCCATGGTACGAGCGGTAGGTGCTGAGCACGGTGTCTCGCCCCGTGAACTGGCGCGCCATGCGGATGGCGTTCTCGTTGGCATCCGCACCACCATTGGTGAAGAACACCTTTTTGAAGCCGTCTGGCGCGAGGGCGGCGACACGTTTGGCCGCCTCGCCACGCGCCAGGTTCGCCGTGGCCGGTGCGACGGTGGCGAGCAGGCTGGCCTGCTCGCGGATGGCGCCGATGACCGCCGGATGCTGGTGGCCGATGTTCACATTCACCAGCTGGCTCGAGAAGTCGAGGTAGCTGTTGCCCGCATGGTCCCAGACCCGCGAACCCCGGCCGCTGGCGATCACGAACGGCGTGAGCGGACCCTGCGCCGACCAGGAATGGAAGACATGCTGCTGGTCGAGCTCCCCGGTGAGGGAGTCGAGATCGGGGTTGGTCTGGGAATCGGACGGCTCAGACATGGGCTGCGTTGCCTTTCGTGTGGTGACTACCGTTGGTCGAGTAGCGCCGCCTGCGGCGCGTATCGAGACCTGGTGACCAGGTCTCGATACGCTCGTTCCTCGCTACTCGACCAACGGACGGGTTGTTGCTAGTTGCCGCCCTCGTTGAGGGTGACCTCGATGGGTTCGAAGCCGTCGCCCGTCACGTCGACGCCGTCGGCCTTCAGCTCATCGAGAGCCTTGGTGATCCAGTCGTTCGTCCAGGCGGATGCCGGCGGCTCCTTCGTGATCGGCGATGCTCCGGTCTCGTTGACGGCCGAGAGCGCGCCCTTCACCGTGGCGTCCCACGAGGACTCATCGATCATGCCGATGCCGTCCGGCGACGGCCAGATGAGCTTGTTGGTCTCGTTGACCATCCAGAGCTCGTGGCTCGGGCCCCAGCTGGAGCCCGCGGCGATGGTGATGTCCGAGGCCTCCTGCGGGTTCTCCGCCGCGTAGATCCAGCCCTTGACGACGGCCTTCAGGAACTTGACCGTCGTGTCCTGGTAGTCGGCGTCGTCGGCGAGGCGGTTGCTGTCGGCCCAGATCGCGTCCTGCAGCATGGCGCCGACCGTGTCCTGGTAGCTGATCACGTTGAAGTCGGCATCCGTGTACTGCTTGCCGGTGTCCGGATCGATCGCCTCGAGAAGCTGCGCGTACTCGTTGTACGTCATCGCCTGCGCCGCGTCGATGTCACCCTGCAGGAAGGCGTTCATGTTGAAGTCCTGCGTGATGATCTCGACGGTCGAGGAGTCGAGGCCCTCCGCTGCCATGGCCGCGAAGATCTCCCACTCGTTGCCGAAGCCCCACGAGCCGATCTTCTTGCCCTCGAAGTCGGCGACCGAGTCGATGCCGGAATCCGCCCACGACACCTGGAGGGTGCCAGAACGCTGGAAGATCTGCGCGATGTCGGTGATCTCGGCTCCGGCCTCGATCGAACCGAGCGCCTTCGGCACCCAGGCGATCGCGTAGTCGACGTCGCCGTTGGCGAGCGCGTCCTGCGGGACGATGTCACCGCCGGAGGGGATGATCTCGACGTCCAGGCCCTCCTCCTCGAAGTAGCCCTGGTCTGCGGCGGCGAAGTAGCCGGCGAACTGGCCCTGCGGAAGCCACTGCAGCTGCAGTTTGACCGGGGTGAGCTCGCCGCCACCCGAGCCCTCCGTTGAACCGCCAGAGGTGTCGCCGGATCCGGAACACGCGGAGAGTACGAGCGCTGCCGACAGAGTGAATGCGCCCAGTGTCGCGATGCGACGTGTGCTGTGTTTCATTTTCAGTCCTTTCCCTGCTCCAGTGATGCATGAGGTGCTGCGTGTGGAACCGTGCCAATCGGGTTGTGCCCGGTAGCTTGTGCCGATCGGGTTGTGCCTAGTGGGTTGTAACTGTTGAGTTGTGTTGCCTGCCCGTCGCCTTGTGAGCGGTGGGACGCTTGTGCCGGCTAGGAGCCGCCCCTCCGCCTGTTGGCGAGACGCTCGAGGAGCAGCGTCGCCAGGTAGAAGACGAGTCCGAGCACGATGGATGCCACGACGTACGCCCAGGCGCGGGCGTAGGCGCTCGAGGCCGCCGAGGTGGAGATGAGCCCGCCGAGCCCGCCGCGCGGCCCGCCGAAATACTCGGCGACGAGCGCGGAGATCACGGCGAGCGATGACGCGATGCGGATGCCGGTGAAGATGAACGGTGCGGCGGTCGGCAGTGTGACGGTGCGCAGCACCTGGCCGGAGCTCGCCGCGTACACCCGCATCAGATCGCGGTGCACCGCCCTGGTCTGGCGGAAGCCGCGCAGGGTGTTGATGAACACGGGCACGAAGGTGGCGAGCGCGGCGATGGCCTGCCGGCTGAACTGGCTGTCTGCGCCGAACATCGAGTTCAGCACGGGAGCGAGCGCGACGATCGGGATGACCGCGAGCGAGGCGACCACCGGGGCGCTCATGCCGTCGATCGGGCGGAAGTTCGCGGCGAGGGCGGCGAAGCCGATGCCGAGGATCGAGCCGACGAGCAGACCGATCAGGGCGTTCGTGCCGGTGATCGCCATGGCGGAGAGGATCGACGGCAGGTACAGGGCGAACTGCTCAGCGATGGATGCCGGGCTCGGCAGCAGGTACTCGCTGACGCCGACGACGCTCACCAGGAACTGCCAGAGCCCGAGCACGAAGACGCCGACCGAGACCGGCGCGATCACCCGCAGCCACGCCTCGGTGCGAGCGCTCATCGGCGCCCGGCTCCTGCCCGGTGCCGTTGGCGAGACGCTGGCCGCACTCATCAGCGCGTCTCCGCTCCGCGCACCGAGACCGGCGCCGTTCCGAGCCCGGCGGTCGCGACTCCCCCGGTTGCCGCCCCGGCCAGTCCCCCGGCGTTGCCCGCGTGCAGCGCCTCGCGCACGGCCGTGATCATCTCGAAGTAGCTCGTGTCCTCTCTGAGCGCCTCCGTGCGGCTCTCCGCGCGGTCGCCGCCGCCGAGGCGCATCGGCACGATCTGTTGGATCCGACCCGGCCTGGCCGACATCACGACGACCCGGTCGGAGAGGTAGACGGCCTCAGGGATCGAGTGGGTCACGAACACGACGGCGGCCTTCGTCTCGGCGCAGATGCGCACGAGCTCCGTCTGCATCCGTTCGCGCGTCATCTCGTCGAGTGCACCGAACGGTTCATCCATCAGCAGCAGGCTCGGGCTCTCGGCGAGCGACCGGGCGATCGCGACGCGCTGTTGCATGCCGCCGGAGAGCTGGTCGGGGTAGCGGTCGGCGAACTCGGAGAGTCCGACCATGTCGAGCAGCTCGGCCACGCGGGCGTTCCGGGCTCCGGAGGCTTCGCCGTGCAGTTCCAGCGGGAGGGCGACGTTCGCGGCGACGGTGCGCCACGGCAGCAGTCCGGCCTGCTGGAATGCGATGCCGTAGTCCTGGTCGAGGCGGGCCTGACCGGCGCTCTTGCCGAAGACCGCGACGCTGCCGACCGTGGGCTGGTCGAGGTCGGCGATGATGCGCATGAGCGTTGACTTGCCGCATCCGCTCGGCCCGATCAGCGACACGAACTCGCCGGCCTGCACGGTGAGGTCGATGCCCTGCAGCGCGCGCACCTGGCCGCTGCGGGTCTCGAAGGTCTTGTCGACGCCGCTGACGGTGACGGCGGCGGCCCGGGCCTGTGGCTGGTGCTGAATCATGCGTTGACCTCCACGCGTCGATAGTTCTTGAGAAAGACGCCGAGCAGGGCGATCGACCCCGCTACGACGAGGCCGAGCACGATGGCGCCGAAGATCGGGCCCCACGCCTTGGCCGGGTCTCCGCTGGACTGGCCGGCGTACTGGATGAGGATGCGGCCGAGCCCACCCTGCAGCCCGGTGGACACCTCGGCGACGACGGCACCGATCACCGCGTTGGCCGCGCCGAGGCGCAGCGCCGGAAGCAGATAGGGCACGGATGCCGGCACCCGCAGCTTCAGCAGCGTGCGCCACCAGCCGATGCCGTAACTGTGCATGAGTTCGAGGTGGATGACGTCCGGCGACTGCAGGCCGCGCAGCGCGCCGATCGCGATCGGGAAGAACGCCAGGTAGCTGGCGATGAGTGCGACCGACATCCAGTCGTCCCAGTGGAAGCTGCCGATCTCGATGCGGGAGCCCCAGCTGCGCACGATGGGGGCGAAGGCGATCAGCGGAACGGTCTGGCTGAGGATGATCCAGGGCAGCAGGCCCCACTCGGCCAGCCGCCAGCGGAGCATGACGAGGGCGAGGCCGATGCCGACGACGAGGCCGACCAGCCAGCCGACCGCGGCGATGCCGAGGGTGACGAGTGCGCCGGCGCCGACCGCCGCCCAGAGCGGCGCGGCGCCGTCGGCGCGGGTGACGGGCTCGAACAGGCGCGCGAGCATGTCCCAGATGTGCGGCATGGCCAGGTCGGTGGTGCGCGGCAGCACGCGGGTCTCGCCGATCACGACGCCGTCGGCCGGAGCGAGCAGTTTGTACAGCTCCCAGACGACGACGATCGCGGCGAGGCCGAGCGCGCCGTAGCCCCAGGCCTGCAGCTCGCGCACGCCACGTGCCGGGGCGCGGCGCTGTCCCCGCCTGGCACGCCCTGAGCCCGTCGACGGGTCGAGGTCGGCGCGCGGGGTTTCGACAGGCTCAACCGGCGCAGCGGACTCCGCCAGCGAGGTCGGCTGGTCACCCATCGGGGAGACGGTCATCGTCATGCCTTGGCCGTGATGTGTTCGCTGAGCGCCGGGATCACGGTCTCCCCGTATACCCGCAGCGTCTCCTCCTTGTTGTCGTGTTGGAGGTAGCCGGCGAACTGGTCGACGCCGAGCGCTTTGAGTGCCTCGAGCTTCTCGATGTGCTCCTTGGCCGTTCCCATGATGCAGAAGCGGTCGACGATCTCGTCCGGCACGAAGCTGGCGTGGGTGTTGCCCGCCCGGCCGTGCTCGTTGTAGTCGTAGCTCTCGCGCCCCGCGATGTAGTCGGTGAGCGCCTCGGGCACGTCGCCGTGCATGCCGTACTTGGCGACGATGTCGGCCACGTGGTTGCCGACCATGCCGCCGAACCAGCGGCACTGCTCGCGCATGTGCTCCCAGTCGTCGCCGATGTACATCGGCGCCGCGATGCAGAACTTGACCGACATCGGGTCACGGCCCGCCGCCTCCGCGGCATCCCGCACCGTCTTGATCATCCACGCGGCGATGTCGACGTCGGCCAGCTGCAGGATGAAGCCGTCGCCGACCTCGCCGGCCAGCTTGAGCGCGAGCGGACCGTAGGCGGCGACCCAGATGTCGAGCGTCGATCCGGTGCTCCACGGGAACTGCAGCGTCGCGCCGTTGTACTCGACCGGGCGCGAGTTCGCCAGCTCGCGGATGACGTGGATCGACTCCCGCAGCGTCTTCAGCGTCGTCGGCGCCCCGTTGGTCACGCGCACGGCCGAGTCGCCGCGCCCGATGCCGCAGATGGTGCGGTTGCCGTACATCTCGTTGAGCGTGGCGTAGGTTGAGGCCGTGACCGTCCAGTCCCTGGTCGCCGGGTTCGTGACCATCGGCCCGACGATGACCTTGCGCGTCTCGGCCAGGATCTTGCTGTAGATCACATACGGCTCCTGCCAGAGCAGGTGCGAGTCGAAGGTCCAGACGTGGGTGAAGCCGTGGTCCTCGGCGAGCTTGGCCAGCTGCACCGTGCGTGCCGACGGCGGGTTGGTCTGCAGTACCGCTCCAAAATCCATCTGTTTCCCTTTCCGAGTGCGAAGACTGCGCTGTGTGCGGGTACTGCCTAGATCAGATACTGGCTGAGTCCGCGCCGGACGAACTGGCCGTCGCCCTTGGCGCCGACGTACTGCCGGTCGGTGACGACGACCTTGCCGCGCGAGAGCACGGTGTCGACGTGGCCGTCGATCTCGTAGCCCTCCCACGCGGAGTGGTCCATGTTCATGTGGTGGCTGCGCCCGGTCGGGTTGCCGTCCTTGTCGACGGGGTAACCGATCGAGGTGTGGCCGTTCGGGTCGTAGACGACGATGTCGGCATCCGCGCCCGGCTGGATGACGCCCTTCTTGCCGTAGATGCCGAACATGCGCGCCGGGGTCGTGCTCGTGATCTCGACCCAGCGCTCCAGAGAGATCTGGCCGTCGACGACGCCCTGGTAGAGCAGGTCCATGCGGTGTTCGACCGAGCCGATGCCGTTCGGGATCTTGGAGAAGTTGCCGAGGCCCAGATCCTTCTGCCCCTTCATGCAGAACGGGCAGTGGTCGGTGGAGACCATCTGGATGTCGTTCGTGCGCAGGCTCTGCCACATGTGGTGCTGGTGGCCCTCCTCCTTGGAACGCAGCGGCGTCGAGCACACCCACTTGGCACCCTCGAAGCTGCCCCACTCCTCGCTGCTGGCACCGAGGTTGTCCTCCAGCGAGAGGTAGAGGTACTGCGGGCAGGTCTCGCCGAAGACGTTCTGGCCGTTGTCGCGGGCGGCGGCCAGCTGCTCGACGGCCTGCTTGGCACTGACGTGCACGACGTAGAGCGGCGCCCCGGTGAGGTTGGCGAGCATGATCGCGCGGTGCGTCGCCTCCTCCTCCATCTGCCAGGCGCGCGCGACCCCGTGGTAGTACGGGTCGCTCTTGCCCTGCGCGAGGAGCTGCTCGACGAGCACGTCGATGGCCGGGCCGTTCTCGGCGTGCATCATCGTCATCATGCCGGTGTCGGCCGCGACCTGCATGGCCCGCAGGATCTGGGCGTCGTCGCTGTAGAACACACCGGGGTAGGCCATGAACATCTTGTAGCTGGAGATGCCCTCGTCCGGCAGCCCACGGAGGGCCGCCAGCGAGTCGGGGTTCACGTCGCCGATGATCTGGTGGAAGGCGTAGTCGATCGCGCACTGGCCGGCCGCCATGCCGTGCCAGGTTGCGAGGCCGTCCTGCACCTTCTGGCCGTGGCTCTGCACGGCGAAGTCGATGATCGTCGTCGTGCCGCCCCAGGCCGCCGCCCTTGTCCCGGTCTCGAAGTTATCGGATGCCGCCGTGCCCCCGAACGGCAGCGACATGTGCGTGTGCGCGTCGATGCCGCCGGGAATCACGTACTTGCCCGTCGCGTCGATCACGTTATCGACGCCGGCGGTCAGGTCGGTGCCGAGCAGCACGCTGCCGCGCTGGAGCACCGCGACGATGCGTTCGCCGTCGACGAGCACATCGGCATCCGCCCTGCCCGTCGATGTGACCACCGTGCCGCCGGTGATGAGAGTCGTTGCCATGTCATCCTCCTTGCGTGTGGTCTCGCGATTACGGCTTCGGGATCGAGGTGTAGGACTCCGGGCGGCGGTCGCGGAAGAACTGCCAGTCGTTGCGCACCTGGCGGATCAGGCTCATGTCGAGGTCGCGCACGAGCACCTCCTCGTCGGTGTCAGAGCCGAGCTCGCCGACCCAGTTGCCGCGGGGGTCGAGCACCTGGCTGCGCCCGTAGAAGGTGACGGCGAGGTCGCCGTACTCGTTGTCCTCACGGCCGACGCGGTTGGACGCCACGACGAACATGCCGTTGGCCGCTGCCGCCGCCGCCTGTTCGATCTCCCACAGTCGGTTGGAGAGACCGGGCTTCGTGGCGTTCGGGTTGAACACGATCTGGGCGCCGTTCAGGGCGAGCTCGCGCCAGCCTTCCGGGAAGTGCCTGTCGTAGCAGATGTAGACGCCGATCGGTCCGACGGCGGTGTCGAAGACGGGGTAGCCCATGTTGCCTGGACGGAAGTAGAACTTCTCCCAGAACTTGTCGAGGTGGGGGATGTGGTGCTTGCGGTATTGACCGAGGATCGTGCCGTCGGCATCGACGACGACGGCGGTGTTGTAGTAGACACCCGGCTGGTCCTCCTCGTAGATCGGCAGGATCATCACCATGCCGAGCTCCTTGGCGAGCGCCGCGAAGCGCTGCACGACCGGGCCGTCGGCCGGCTCTGCGTAGTCGTAGTACTTGGCGTCCTCCGTGATGCCGAAGTACGGGCCGTAGAAGAGCTCCTGGAAGCAGATGACCTCGGCGCCCTGCTCCTTGGCGGTGCGGGCGAACTGCTCGTGCTTGTCGAGCATCGATTCTTTGTCGCCGGTCCAGGTGGTCTGGGTGAGTGCTGCTCGAACGATGTTGGGGGTGTCGCCGGTCCTCGTGTTTGCCGTCATGTTTGCCTCCACTGCGCCTGATCAAACTGGGTTTGAGCCGCGGTGCGCTTCGCACTGCGGGGTGCCGGCGGTGGCAAATCGTGTGAGTCACCAACGCCGAGCGGTCGAGCCGAACCGAGCTCCGTTGCTCGTTCTGTTATTGTTCGGCGTAAACATTTCTCTTTTGTTTCACTGTGTGACACACGCGTTAATCATCATGTTGCCGAAAGCTCCGGGAGGCAAGAGTTTCGTGAATGAGATCTGGAAACTGATCGGCGATTCTTCGCCGCGCGGCATCGCCGCGGCCATCGCCAGGCACATCACGAGCGGCGAACTCGCGCCGGGAGACCGGCTGCCGACGGTGCGCGAACTCGGTGCGACGCTGGGCGTGAGCCCGGCAACGGTCAGCCACGCTTGGCAGGCGCTGAGCCAGGCCGGGCTGATCGAATCACGCGGTCGGGCGGGCAGCTTCGTGCGCCAGCATCCGCGGGCCTGGCTGCCGCCGCGCATGCTCGGACTGGCCGCAGGCGCCGAGCTGGCCCCGGATGCCGCCCACCTCGACCTCTCGCGTGGAACGCCAGACCCGCTGCTGCTGCCGACGCTCGGGCCCGCCCTCTCCCGCGTCTCTGTGCACGCCGAGACCGCGAGCTACCACGAGCTGCCCGTGATCCCCGCGCTCGGTCGGGTGCTCGATGAGAGCTGGCCGTACCGCGCCGAATCGCTCACCGTGGTGGACGGCGCCCTCGACGCCGTCTCGCGCAGCCTCGAGGCCGTTGTGCGCTTCGGCGACAAGGTGGTGCTCGAGAATCCCGGATTCCCGGCCTTCTTCGACCTGGTGAGCGCCCTCGGCGCCACGGTCGTGCCCGTGGCGATCGACGAGAACGGCATCGTGCCGAGCTCACTCGCCTCCGCGCTGAAGCAGGGGCCGTCGGCCGTCGTCCTGCAGCCGCGGGCGCAGAACCCGACCGGCGCATCCATGCCCGTCGAGCGCGCCCATGAGCTGGCGCGGCTGATCACGGCCTCACGCAACGGCAGCCGGGTGATGGTGATCGAGGACGACCACTCCGGCGCCATCAGCACGGCGCCGCCGGTGAGTCTCGGCCAGTGGATCCCGGCGCAGGTGCTGCACGTGCGCAGCTTCTCGAAGTCGCACGGGCCCGATCTGCGCATCGCCGCCCTCGGCGGGCCGGCGGAGCTGATCGACCGCATCGTGTCACGGCGCATGCTCGGCCCGGGCTGGACCTCCCGCATGGTGCAGCGGATCCTCGCCGATCTGCTGACCGACGGCACCGCGCTCGACGAGGTGACGGAGGCCAGGCGCCAGTACTACTCCAGGCAGAAGGCACTGAGCGCGGAACTCGCCCTCCGCGGGGTGCACACGGCGTCCGGCCCTGGCGAGCCGGGCACCGCCCTGCCCGACGGCATCAACCTGTGGTTGCCCGTCGCGAACGAGCGCGCGGCCCTCGTGCAACTGGCGGCGGTCGGCATCCGTGTGGCCCCCGGCTCGCCGTTCCTCGCCGGCGGGGCCGTGCACGCTGGCGCGGGAAGCGGCACGGCACGCGGCCTCGGCTCGGTGCCGGGGGTCGGCCCCGGCTTCGTGCGGGTGACGGCCGGCATGGTGCGCGGCAACGCTGCAGAGGTCGCCGAGGCCCTGGCCGCCGCCGCACTGCCTGGCCCACCGGCGTTCTACACGCTCGAGGCGTAGTCCGTTCGCGCCGACACCCACCCAGCACCCGACCCCGAACTCGAAGTATCGGCGGCGTTTCCAACGGGTGGGCCGCCGATACGTCGAGTTCGGATGCCGCGAGGTGCTGCACCAGGGCGCCCGCACTGACTGCTTGAGGCCGGCGGAGATCTACGAACTCGAAGAATCAGCGGCGTTCGCGGCGGACGGGGCGCCGATACGTCGAGTTCGGGCACGCTGGCGCTGGCGCTGGCGCCCGCCCGCGCGGAACCTCTAGGCTGATCCCGACCCCCCGCCTGCATGGCGGGGTCGAGCCGGCCTGGATTTGGGCTGCAGGTCACCGACTGTGTTCGGATCTCCCTGCCATCACCCTGTCCGGAGGTTCCATGCTCCCCGTCACGCCATTCCCCGCTACGCCGCGCGCCGCGCGCCCCCATCGCCGCCGCGTGGCCGGCGCGGTCACCGCCGCCGCGACGCTCGCCCTGCTCGCCGGTTGTGCCGCACCGGCATCCGACACGATCGGCACCGCGGCCGACGAGCCGGCCGACACCAGCCAGACCGGTTACCCGCTCACGATCGACAATTGCGGAACCGAGGTCACCTTCACGGCGGCTCCGGAGCGCGTCGTCAGCATCAAGTCGACCTCGACCGAGATGCTGCTGGCGCTCGGCCTCGGCGAACGCATCGTCGGTTCCGCCTTCGGCGATGGGCCGGCCGCTGAGGCTTGGGCGGCGGAGGCCGCCGCGCTCCCCGTGCTCAGCGACAAGGTGCCCGGCCAGGAGGCGACGCTCGAGCTCGAGCCGGATCTCGTCTACGCCGGCTGGGAGTCCAACCTCAGCGCGGAGGGTGCGGGCGATCGCCCAACGCTCGCCGCCCTCGGCGTGAACAGCCTCGTGTCGCCAGCCGCATGCAAGGGCGAGGCCTACCGCCCGAACCCGCTCGACTTCGATGAGGTCTTCGCCGAGATCACGCAGATCGGCGAGATCTTCGATGTGCAGGATGCCGCGGCGGAGCTCGTCGCCGCGCAGCGCGCCGAGCTCGCCGCCGTCGAGCCGGCCGGCGACGGGCGCAGCGCCCTCTGGTACAGCTCCGGGAATGACACTCCGTACGTCGGCGCCGGAATCGGTGCGCCCCAGATGATCCTCGACGCGCTCGAGCTTGAGAACGTCGCCGCCGACGTGCAGGACAGCTGGTCGCCGCTCGGCTGGGAGGCCATCGTGGCCGCCGATCCCGACGTGATCGTGCTTGTCGACGCCGCGTGGAACACCGCAGAGTCGAAGATCGGGCTGCTCGAGTCGAACCCGGCGACCGCGAATCTCAGTGCGGTGCAGGCTGGCAACTACCTGATCGTGCCGTTCCCCGCCGGGGAGGCCGGAGTACGCAACGTCGAGGCCGTCGCCACGCTGAACGCCCAGTTGGAGTCACTCGGTGACTAACACCGCCCCGGCCCGCGCCGCCTTGACCGCCCCGCTCCCCGAGACCGGGCGCCGGGCGGGTTGGCGCGGGCGCACGGGGCTCGTGGCCTGGGTGCTCGCGCTGGTGCTCGCGGCATCCGTGCTGCTGGCCGTCGCCATCGGCCCTGCCGCGCTCAGCCCGAGCGAGGTGCTGGCGAGCGTGCTCACCCACCTCGGCCTCGGCGAGCTGTTCGGGGTCGAAGCCCCCTCGGCCCTCCGCGACGGCATCGTCTGGGAGCTGCGCCTGCCCCGCGTGCTCACGGCCGCGGCGGTCGGCGCCGGCCTCGCCCTCTGCGGCACCGTGATGCAGGCGCTCATGCGCAACCCGCTCGCCGACCCGTATCTGCTCGGCCTGAGCTCTGGGGCCTCGCTCGGCGCCGTCATCGTGATCGTGCTCGGCGCGGCGATCGCGCTGCCGATCGCGGCCTTCGTCGGCGCCCTGCTCGCGCTCGTCGCGACGCTCGGGCTCGCCGGTGCGGCCGGCGGCCTCAGCCCGAGCCGCACGATCCTGGCCGGCCTCGCCGTCTCGGCGGTCTTCGGTGCGCTGACCAGCCTCGTGATCTTCTGGAGTGCCACCGGTGACAGCTACCGCGAGATCCTCAACTGGCTCCTCGGCTCGCTGGCCGGCGCACGCTGGCCGGCCGTCGCGATCGCCGGCATCGCGCTGCTCGTGGTCGGCGTTCCGCTGCTGTTCAGCGGGACCGTGCTCGACGCCTTCGCCTTCGGTGACACGGCTGCGGCGGCGCTCGGCGTTCCGGTGACGGCGGTGCGCTGGATCCTGCTCGGCGCGACCGCGCTGCTCACCGGCGCCCTCGTCGCCGTCAGCGGCGCGATCGGTTTCGTCGGGCTCGTGCTGCCGCACGCCGTTCGACTGCTCATCGGCCCTGGCCACCGTGGCCTATTGCCGCTCTCGGCGCTGGCCGGAGCGATCTTCCTGCTCTGGATGGACACCGGCGCCCGCACCCTCTTCGACCCGCGCGAACTGCCGGTCGGAATCCTCACGGCCATCGTCGGCGGCCCGGTCTTCGCCATGATCCTGCTCAAGAATCGGAGCACGCAATGACCATCACACGCACAACGGCGCCCGATCTCCCCGGGCTCGCGTCCCCTGGGCTCGCGGATGCCGCGGCGCCCGGCCTGCAGACCGAGCGTCTGCAGCTCACCCGCGCCGGCCGCCTCGTGATCGACGGCGTCGACTGCACGCTGCCGAGCGGCCGCCTTGGCGCGCTCGTCGGCCCGAACGGTGCGGGCAAGAGCACGCTGCTGCACCTGATCGCCGGGGTGCTGAGCCCCGACGGCACCGGCCGCCAGGTCCCGACACCACCGGGAACCGTGCACTTCGACGGGGAACGGCTCGACACCGCCTCACGGCGCAGCCGGGCCCGCGTCGTGGCCTTGGCCGAGCAGCACGCCGACAGCCAGCTCGAGATCTCGGTGACGGATGCCGTGCTGCTCGGCCGCACGCCACACCGCAGCCTCTTCGCGGCACCGGGCGGCGACGACCGCGCGTTCGCGCTGCGCTGCCTCGCCGACGTCGGCGCCCTCGATCTGGCCGGGCGGCTATACCGAACGCTCTCAGGCGGCGAGCGTCAGCGGGTCAACCTCGCCAGGGCGCTCGCCCAGGAGCCGCGGCTGCTGCTGCTCGACGAGCCGACCAACCACCTCGACATCCGGGCCCAGCTCGACACGCTCACGCTCGTCAGCGGTCTCACCGAGCGCGGACTCACCGCCCTCGCCGCGCTGCACGACCTCAACCTGGCCGCGGCGTTCGCGGACCACGTGATCGTGCTCGCCGCCGGCCGGGTCGTTGCCGCCGGGCCACCGGCCACCGTGCTCACCGCTGAGTTGATCTGCACGGTGTACGGCGTCGACGCGACGGTACTGCAGCACCCGCGCACCGGTCGCCCGCTGCTCGCCTTCGCGACGCTGCCGGCTGAATCCGGTCCCCGGTCGACTCGGACGGAGGGCGCACTGTGAACGGCGCATCGGGCATGAGCGGCAGCAGCAGCGGCAGCAGCAGCGCAAACGATGTCAGCGGCGTCGGCGCGGTGCACGGCCGGCCGCCGCGCATCGTCGTGCTCGCCGGCGGCGTCGGCGGCTCGCGTTTCACCCGCGGGCTGCTGCACCACCTGCGCGCGGAGTGGCCGGCATCCGGCGCCGCGGACGAGAGTGTGCCGGGCTCCGGAACGACCGCCTCGGTCACCGTCGTGGCCAACACCGGCGACGACCTCTGGCTGGCCGGGCTGCGGGTCTGCCCCGACCTCGACTCGATCATGTACGCCCTCGGCGACGCGGCAGACGAGCAGCGCGGGTGGGGGCGCCGCGACGAGAGCGAGCGGGTGAGCGCCGAACTCACCGCCTACGGCGTCGGCTGGCCGTGGTTCACGCTGGGCGACCTCGACCTCGGCACGCACATCGCCCGCAGCTCGTGGCTGCGTGACGGCGTGCCGCTCAGCGATGCCACCCGGCGGCTCTGCGCCCGTTGGAACCCGGGGGTCACGCTGATTCCCGCCACCGACGACGAGGTCCCGACGCTCGTCACCGTCGCCGACGACACCGGCGGCACGCGCCAGATGCACTTCGAGGAGTGGTGGGTGCGGCACCGTGCCGCCCTGCCTGCCATCGCCTTCACGCAGCAGGGCGTCGCGGCCGCGCGCCCGGCCCTCGGCGTGCTCGAGGCGATCGCGGATGCCGACCTCGTGCTGTTCGCGCCGTCGAACCCGGTCGTCTCGATCGGCACGATCCTCGGCATTCCCGGCATCGCGGACGCCGTGCGCCACGCAACCGCCCCCGTCATCGCCGTCTCGCCGATCATCGGCGGCTCGGTCGTGCGCGGCATGGCCGACGCCTGCCTCCACGCGATCGGGGTCGAGACGAGCGCGCTGGCGGTCGCCGAACACTACGGCGCGCGCGGGCACGATGGGCTCATCGATGGCTGGCTCGTCGATCCGGCCGACGCGGCGGCCGCCGGGCGGCTGGAGGCGGCCGGCATCCGCCCGCTCGTGCGCCCGCTCTGGTTCCACTCCGTCGAGGAGACGGCAGCAATCGCCGCCGATGCCATCGCACTGGCCGGATCCGTGCCGGTGGCCGCGCGGGAGGCTCCGCTCAGTCCCGACGCCGGATGAGGCCACGCCGTTCGGCGACGACGAGTGCTGCCGCGCGGTCGCGCACACCGAGTTTGGCGTAGATCGAGGCGATCTGGCTCTTCACGGTGTTCGGCGAGACCGAGAGCGACGCGGCGATCGACGCCGTCGACCCCCCGTCTGCGAGCGCGCCGAGCACAACGGTCTCTCGCCCGGACAGCTCGGCGATCGACTCGGATTCGGGGTAGAACGGTGTGGCGGCGCGGATGCCGGCCTCCGCGGCATCCGGCAGCGCAGCGCCGATCGCCGCGAGCAGCGTGCGGAGCGACGCCGTCGGGATCGTCAGGTACGCCCGCCAGTTGTTCCTCCGCGTGGCTAGCGCGTGCGCGCGGGCGAAGGTCGCGGCCGCCCCCTGCTTGGCGCCCACGCGGAGCTGCGCCTCGGCGGCGACGAAATACGCCTCGAGCTGGTCGCCGTGCCACACGCGCGTCGAGTTCACGGCGCGCAACGCCAGCCGCGCCGCCTTCTTGCTCTGCCCGCCGTAGAGCTGCGCTCTGGCGAGCGGCAGCAGCAGCTCCGGAATCTCCTCCGCTTTCGCGCCGTAGAGCTCGTTACCTGCCGTCTCCAGCACGTCGACAGCCCGGCCGGCCTCCCCGCTCGCGATCAGCCCGTCCGCGCGGGTGCGGGCAAGCATGAGGGCGCCGCCCCCCGTGCCGATCCGACCGATCAACGTCTGGGCACGCTCGACCCTGTCGAACTCGGCGAGCATCACGACGGGGTCTCCGAAGGTGAGCTCGTGGCGGGCAGCGGCGGTGGCGATGAACGGCCACATCTCGAGTGGCCCGGCGCCGTTGCCCATGGCAGCCACCGCCCCGGCCGCACGCTGTCGTTCGAGCCGTTCCGTCGCCAGCAGGGTCTCCGCCACCCGGGCCGGAGCCCTCGTGACCGAGTCGTGCCAGCGGGTCGCCCCCGTCGGCGCCCCCAGGGCGAGCCACTCCGCCGCCTCGCGCTCCGAGCCCAGGAGCACATTGCAGAGGGCGAGGTGGGACGTCGCGTTCGCGGTGACGTGCTCGGCGTCGATGCCGGCCCCGACCGCGAGCTCGTATGCGTCGGTGGCCAGCGCGATCGACTCCGCGAGTTCGTCGAGCAGCAGCAGCGTCACGGCGCGCTGCAGCTGCCACCACGCCCGATTCGCGTCGGTCGGCAGGTCGCCGCGCCCCGCGCGCAGCTCCAGCTCGCTCTCCACGTTGTTCGCCGTATCGCGCGCGGCCTCGATCGTCCCCGTCACGCGCTGGTGTACGACGACAGCGCTCAGCAGGCCGATCAGGCCGTCGGCGGTCGGCACCGCCGTCAGGGCCGATGCCAGCTTCCTGGCCGTCCCCGTTGCGGAGCGCAGCCAGATGCCCGCGCCGTCTCCGGACGATGCGCCGATGCTCGCGAGCACGACCTGGGCCAGGCGCAGTCCGGGGTGCTGCTGCACGGCCTCGTCCGGCAGGCTGGAGTAGGCGGCGACGGATGCCGCGAAGTTGCGATTGAGCAGGCCGAGGCTGTGCCGGGGCCACAGCGTGGCCATCCGGTCCCAGTCCTCCCCGGCCCTGGCGTGCGTCAGGGCGATCCAGATCTCGTCCCGCCCGCCGTGGCTGACGAGGCCATCGGCGAAGAGCCGATTCCAGCGTCGGTACTCCGCGGAGTGCGTGCTGCGGGTGTCGTGGTGCACCACCGCGCGAACGCCGGGCACCAGCCGGAGGCGGCCGTGGCCGTCACCGGCTCGCGCCTGATCGAAGAGCCCCAGCTCGGCCAGCGCCCGCACGAGTGCGTCGTCGACGGCGGCGCCGTCGTGCGTCGCCATGAGCTCGAGGTGGCGCGGCACGAGCACGGGGGCCAGCGACATCCGACGCAGCACCGATCGCGCCGCGGCGTCGGCAATCGCCGCATCGAGTGCGGCGCGGATCCAGTTCGCCACCGGGGGCACCGCGATCAGCTCCGCGGGGTCGACACGCTCGCCCACCGTCGGTTCGGTCGACGGCTGTGCCATCTCGGAGGCCAGCAGCCGCGCCAGCCCCGGCCACCCGTCGGAGAGCTCGTGGATGGCAGGGGCCCACTCCGCGGACACCGTGCCGTCCGTCCAGTGCGCGAGCGCGGCTGGCATCTGCTCCGGCGAGATCTTGAGGTGTGCGGCGCCGAGCTCCCGCACCGCGAGGCCGTCGGGAGCGTTCGCGCCCCGCAACCCGCCCAGCGTTGCAACGCACACGACGACCTTGAGAATCGCGTCGGCCAGCAGTTGAGCGTAGAGCTCGGCCAGCTCTGCTCGGGAGAGCGCATCGGCGTCGTCGATCACGACGATCCGGCACGGGTCATCGCGGAGCACATCGCGCAGAGGCGCCCCCAGCTCACGCGCGCTCAGGAACAGGACGTCGTCACCCCCGCGCCTGCGTCGTTCCTCGACCCACGAGCGCACCAATCGCGTCTTGCCCATGCCGGGCAGGGCGCGAATGACGACGAGGGCTTCCGGGCCATCGAGCAGGTCCCAGGCGGCGTGGCGCGTGGCGGTCGCCGATCCCGGCCCCGAGCCCGAGAAGCCATCGCCGACGTCACCGGGGTGCTCGATGATCGATGTCGTCCCTGGCACGCCAACACTCCTCATCTTGCGGCCGAATCCGTCGTCACGCGCGCTGAGATCGGCCCAGCCAATGCTTCCGACAGACTATCGTGCGGCTCGGGCTGGCCCTCAGGAGAGGATGTCCTTGGTGAGCAGCCTGGCACAGGCGAGCGCGCCGAACACGACGATGTACCCGGCCTGGAGCAGCGCGTTGTCGGCGAAGGAGCCCCAGGCGATGGGGGCCCGCAGCAGATCGGCGAATCCGAACCAGTTGTTCGTGAACAGCCACGGATGCAACCACTCGAGCTGCGGCAGCGCACCGACGATCTGCGCCGTCACGGCGAGGATCGCGGTTGCCGCCATCGCGCCGACCGGCACGGTGGTGAGCGTCGAGAAGAACAGCCCGATCGCGGAGAGGCCGAGCAGCGACACGGCGACGTAGGCGGCGATGCCGAGCAGCCTGAGCAGCCCCTCCCCGACCCCGACCGTCGCTCCAGAGAGCAGCGTGACCGGCCCGATCGGGAACAGCGCCCAGCCGACGAGCGTGCCGACCACGACGACCGTGATGGCGGCCGCGAGGCAGAACACGGCGGCGCTCAGATACTTCACCAGCAGCAGCCGCACCCGCCCCGCCGGTGCGATGAGCAGGTAGCGGAGGGTGCCATGGCTCGCCTCCCCCGCGATCGTGTCGCCGGCGACGACGGCGATCGTGAGCGGCAGGAAGAGCGGGGTCGCGACGGTGATGGCCGTGACGCCGACGAAGAGCCCGTTGTTCGTGATCTGGTCGAGGAACGCCGGACCGCGGCCACTGCCCCCGTCCCCGGCGAGGCGGATCGCGACGCCGATCAGGATCGGGATCAGGGCGAGCGCAGCCCCGAGTGCCGCGGTGCGACGCCGACGGAAGAGGGTGGCGAGTTCCGAAGCGAACAGCGCAGCGGATGCCGCGACGCCGCCCGAGCCGGTTCGGACACGGCTGGCGGCGGTCCCCACAGCGGCCGGCGCGGCGGGCGCAGATACGCCGAGGGCGGCGCCGGCTGGTCGAGCCTCAGTGGGCTCGGCTGCACTGGGTTGGGCCTCACTGGACCGGGCTTCACTGGACTGGGCTTCACTGGACAACGTCGAACCCCTCCCCGGTGAGGTCAACGAAGCGCTGCTCCAGGCTGGCGTGGGCCGCCTCGAAGCCGCGCACCCGCACACCGGCGGCGACGAGTGCGGCGACGACGGTCTCGGGTGGGCGTTCGTCGAGGCGGGCGACCACGAGCGCGCCGCCGGGCGGGGGCGCCGCGGCATCCGCCCCTGCCGCCTGCTCCAGCTCGAGGCCGAGGCCCGCGAGCACCGCCCGCGCCGCCTCCGGGTCCGGGGTCTGCACCCGCACGCTGGCGTCTCCGGCGCTGCGGAACTCGTCGAGGGTGCCCTGGGCCACCAGCCGCCCTGCCCGCATCACGGCGAGGTGCGAGCAGATCTGCTCCACCTCGGCGAGCAGGTGGCTCGAGACGAACACGGTCGTGCCGTCGTCGGCGAGCGAGCGGATCAGGCCACGAACCTCGCGGGTGCCCTGCGGGTCGAGCCCGTTCGTCGGTTCGTCGAGCACGAGGAGATCCCGCGGCATCAGCAGGGCGTTCGCGAGCCCGAGCCGCTGCTTCATGCCGAGCGAGTACGCGTGCACCTTCTTGCCCGCCGCGTGCGAGAGCCCGACCCGGTCGAGGGCCGCGGCGACCCTGGCGCCCCTGCTCCGACCCGGGGCGCCGCGATCGGCCGCGTCGAAGCGGCGCAGATTCGCCTCGCCGGAGAGGAACGGCGAGAACGCCGGCCCCTCAACGAGCGCTCCGACCCGCGGCAGCACCCGGCCGACCCCGCCCGGCATCTCGGTGCCGAGCACCCGCGCCGAGCCGGAGCTGGCCGCGACGAGACCGAGGAGCATGCGGATCGTGGTGGTCTTGCCTGAGCCGTTGGGGCCGAGGAAGCCGAACACGGCGCCCGCAGGCACGGCGAGGTCGATGCCGTCGACGGCGAGCTGCGAGCGGAAACGCTTGGACAGGCCCTGCGTCTCGATCGCGAAGTCGGCCACTCGCCGCGCCCGTCAGCGCCCGCTCGCGGCGGCGGTCGCGAGCAGCCGCTCCGGGCTCACCGAGCCGAGGAACACCCGCCCGTCGTCGGTGATGAGCACAGACACGAGCGAGGTCGCCACGACCCGCCCGCCGTCCACGGGCTGGGCGATCGTGTCGAGCATCGCGAGGCCGTCCGCGCCCTGGCCGACGCCGTCTTGGCCGGCCGGCAGCTCGATGACCGTGCTCCACCCGTCGCCGTGCACGATCGGCCGCTGGCCGCTGTCGGTGCCGTCGGCGCCCGCCTCGCGGTCGGCCTTCAGCTGCTGCAGCTCGGCGGCGGTCGGCACCGGAATCGCGTGCTCGGTCACCGCGGTTCCCTCCGGCGGGGTGAACGCGAACACCGAGGCGTCCGGCGCCGCGAAGGAGACGTCGGTGAATGCCACGCTGAACGCGGGAGAATCCGCGCCGCTGGCGGTGACGGATGCCGCGAGCGCCGCGCCGGTCTCGGCATCGATCGCGACGCGCACCTCGCCGACGAGGGTCTCGGGGTCGCGCGGGGTGAGCACGAGCTCGTATGCCTCGCGGCCCGCGACGCGGGCGTCGGTGCCAACGGTGACCTCTGTCGTCTCGTCGACCGCGGCCAACGCCTGCTCGAGCGTGTACTCGGGGGTCGGCAGCGGTGCGGCCGACGCGTCGGCGTCGTGCGTCGCCTGCAGCTCGGCCTGCAGCGCGGCGAGCGCGGCCGTGTCGACGGTGACGTGGGTGGCGGCCTTCTCGGCGGAGTCGTAGATCCAGACGCCGTCGGGCGAGACGTAGACGTTGCGCTCCGCGAGCCGGTCGAGCACCTGCATCCGCGCATTCGGGCCGTCGAGGTAGACCTTGGCCGTGTGCGTTCCCGTCGCGAGCGAGAGCAGGTCGTCCAGATCGCTGGCGGATGCCGCGGCGCCGTCGTCGCCCCCGCCGCCGGCCGGGCCGCCCATCGCGCCGCCGAGCGCCGCGAGGTCGGGCAGGCCGAGCTCCGAGCGCTGCTCAATCGTGCCGGAGAGGGCGTCCACGTCGCTCGACGCGGCGAGTTGGATGAGCTCCGCCGGCGTCAGATCGGGGAGGTCGACCGCGGCGTTGGCCGCCATCGGCACGAGCACGACCCCGACGCCGATCGCGATCGGCGCGACGATTGCCGGGATGACGGCTGCGGGGATCCAGCGCCGTTGTGCGCCGGACGCCCTGGTGCTCTGGGCGCGCATGTGTTCAGGCTACGCCCGTCCCCCGTGAGCGCAAGCGATCAATGGAGAACACTCAGGATCGGCCTGGACCGCGTGGTCAGAGCGCGCGCAGCCGCGGCGCCAGGTCGCGCTCGAAGAGCTGCATGAAGCGCTCCTGATCGTGACCGGGGGCGTGGAAGACGAGGTGGTTGAAGCCGGCATCCGTGTACTTCTTGATCTCGGCGACGGTCGCATCCGGGTCGGTGCCGACGATCCAGCGCTTGGCGATCTGCTCGATCGGCAGCGCGTCGGCGGCCCGCTCCATCTCGATCGGGTCGGTGATGTCGTGCTTCTGCTCCGCGCTCAGCGAGAGCGGCGACCAGAAGCGGCAGTTGTCGAGGGCGGTCTGCTCGTCCTCCTCGTAGCTGAGCTTGATCTCGATCATGCGGTCGATCTGCTCGAAGGTGCGCCCGGAGGCCTCGGCCCCCTCCGTGACGGCGGGAATGAGTGACTCGGTGTACAGCTCCATGCCCTTGCCGGACGTGCAGATGAATCCATCGCCGGCGCGGCCGGCGTACTTGGCCACGGTGGGCCCGCCTGCGGCGATGTAGACGGGGATGCCGCCCTCCGGCCGGTCGTAGATGGAGGCGTCGTGGGTCGAGTAGTACTCGCCGTCGAAGTTGACCCGCTCGCCTGCCCACAGTTCGCGCATCAGCCGGATCGACTCCCGCAGCCGGGCGAAACGCTCGCGGAACTCCGGCCACTCCTGCTCGCCCGCACCGCGGAAGCCGGTCGCGATCTCGTTGAGCGCCTCGCCGGTGCCGACGCCGAGCATGACGCGACCCGGGTAGAGGCAGCCGAGCGTGGCGAAGGCCTGGGCGATCACAGCCGGGTTGTAGCGGAAGGTCGGGGTCATCACACTGGTGCCGATGCGGATCGTCGAGGTGCGCTCGCCGACCGCGGCCATCCAGGCCAGCGAGAACGGGGCGTGCCCGCCCTCGTGCCGCCACGGCTGGAAGTGGTCGCTCGTCGCGACGGAGTCGAAGCCGTGCGTCTCGGCCGAAACCGCGATCTCCACGAGTTCGCGCGGCGAGAACTGTTCGGCAGAGGCCTTGTATCCGAGCGTGAGGGTCATGCCTCCGATGCTCTCATGCTGCGCGCCCCCGGCGACAGTGCGGCGTGCCTCGACGCGCGGATGCGCGCTGTGCCGGGGCGTGCGACTCGCGCATCCGAACGGCGGCCCAGGCATCCGCGGCGCCACGACCACGACGCGCACTCGGCTTCGGGGGCGGCCTCGTTCCTCTGCTGCTCCCTCGAGCCAGCGTGGGTTTCCGCGAGCATGAGCTTCCGCGCATCCGCACGGAGGCCACACACGGCGCGCGATTCGGCGGTCAGGCGTCTTCGGCGTCGGCCTCGGCGAAGCCGTCGGCGTAGCCGTCGCTGTAGCCGAGCCCGCGGCCCTCGACGAGGCCGGCCTCGTAGCCCTCCGCGACGCCCTCCGCGCGTGCCTCCTCGCTGCCGAGTCTGAACATGTCCCGCTCGGAGGGCCGCACGATCGAGGCGGCTCCCGGCAGGTCGAGCTCGCCGACGAGACGGTCGAGCCCGCGCACGACGGCGACCGGGCAGCCGCTCGCCTTGCCCTTGACGAGGTCGGTGGCGGCCGCGAGTTCGTCGGCCACGCACGGCATCGTCACCTGCAGCGGCTTGCCCGCGGCATCCGTCGAACCGCGGAGGTCGTCGAAGACGTGCACCCCCGCTGCCCCGATGGCGGCGTCGGTCTGGCCCTCGCGCCACGGCCGGCCGAGGGTGTCGCTGAGGATCACGCCGACGCGGGCGCCGGTCAACGCGCGGAGCCCGGCCGCGAGCTCGCGGGCGGAGGCGTCTGGGTCGAGCGGCAGCAGCAGCACGGTGCCGTCTTCGGTGTTGCTCGCGTCCACGCCGGCGGCCGCGGCCACGATTCCGAGCCGGTTCTCGACGATGCGAGTGACGCCTCCCGGGTGTTCACGGGTGGCGACGACGCGCACCGTCTCGGCCGTGATCGCGTCCTCCCGGTCGGCGGCGGCGACGATGCGGCCCTCGGCCTTGGAGACGATCTTCGAGGTGACGACGAGGATGTCGCCGTCCAGCAGCCCCAATTCGGGGTCGCCTGGCTCGGCGGCCGCGCGCGCGGCATCCGCGATCATCGCGACGAGGTCGTCGCCGGGGCGCACCTCCGGCATGCCGGGGAGCGTCCACGTGGTCAGCCGCGCCATGAAACGGTTCAGTGTCATTGCCTCACCTCCGCAGCTTCGGCAGAACGTCTCGGCCGAAGACTTCGATCCACTCTCGCTGGTTGCGGCCGACGTTGTGCAGGTGCACGGTGTCGAAGCCGAGGTCGAGAAAACTCTGGATGTGCGCGCGGTGCGCGTCGGGATCGCTCGAGATCAGCATGCGCCCCTCGAAGTCGTCCGGTCGCACCATGCGCGCGATCTGGTCGAATTCGAATGGCGAACGGATGTCGCTCCCGGCGAAGCGCATCCCGCCGTTGGGCCACTCGCGGAGCGCGTTCGCCGTCGCCTCCTCGTCGGTGGGCGCCCAGGAGAGGTGCAACTGCAGCACCTTCGGCAGCGTCGCCGCGTTCCGCCCGGATTCCCGTGCGCCGCCGGCGAAGCGGGACAGCAGGTGCTCGAGCTTCTCCCGCGGGGCCCCGGTCGTGATGAGGCCGTCGACCGTCTTGCCCGCCCGCTTGGCCGTGATCGGCCCCGCCGTCGCCACGTAGATGGGCGGGGCGACATCCGGCATCGTCCAGAGCCGCGTCGACTCGAGCCGGAAGTACTGCCCAGCATGCTTGACGTCGCGCCCGGCCGCGGAGGCCGTGAAGAGCTTCTTGATCACATCGACCGCCTCGAACATGCGGTTGATGCGGTCGGGGGCCTCCGGCCAGTAGCCGCCGACGACGTGCTCGTTGAGCGCGTCACCCGAGCCGATGCCGAGCCAGTGCCTGCCAGGGTTCAGCGCGGCGAGCGTCGCGGATGCCTGGGCGACGGTGGCCGGATGCATCCGGTACCCCGGCGTCGTCACCCCGGTGCCGAGCGCACCCCTGGTGCGTTCCCCCATCGCGCCGAGCACGCTCCAGACGAAGGAGGACTCGCCTTGGGCCGGAACCCACGGCTGGAAGTGGTCGCTGGCCATGACGCCGGAGAACCCGTGCGCCTCGGCGTGTGCGGCGAGCGCGACGGCTTCCGCCGGGGCGAAGCGCTCCAGCATGGCGGCGTAGCCGATCTGCAATCCCGTCACAGCCCCATCTTGCCAGCTGAGCTGGCACCAGCGCCGATGTGCCTGTGCACCGTTCGGCCAAATAGGCTGGTGCCATGCGCATTGCCACCTGGAACGTCAACTCGATCCGCACACGCGTCGGCCGCGTCGTCGACTGGCTCGTGCGCGAGGACATCGATGTGCTCGCGATGCAGGAGATCAAGTGCAAGCCGGAGCAGTTCCCGGCCGAGGCCTTCGAGGAGGCCGGCTACGAGCTGGCCGTTCACGGCCTGAACCAGTGGAACGGCGTGGCGTTCGCCAGCCGGCATCCGATGACCGACGTCAGCACGAGCTTCGCCGGGATGCCCGGTTTTCAGAAGGGGCTCGAGGGGCCTGACCAGCCGCAGGAGGCGCGGGCGCTCGGCGTGACCGTGAACGAGCAGCGGCTGTGGAGCCTCTACGTGCCCAACGGGCGCGCGCTCGGCGACCCGCACTACACGTACAAGCTCGACTGGTACGCCGCACTCACCGAGCACACCCGCGCCGAGCTGGCCGCGAACCCGGAGCTCGCCCTCGCCCTGATGGGCGACTTCAACGTCGCGCCGTTCGACGCAGACATGGGCGACCCGAGTTTCGTGCCCGGCGCCTCGACGCACATCTCGCCAGCGGAGCGCGCCGCCTTCGCCACCCTCGAGGCCGCCGGCGTCAGCGACGTGGTGCGCCCGCTCGTGCCGGAGGGTTACACCTTCTGGGACTACAAGGCGCTGCGCTTCCCGCGCAACGAGGGCATGCGTATCGACTTCATTCTCGGCTCGCCCGCCTTCGCCGACGCGGTGACGGATGCCGCCATCCACCGCGAGGAGCGCAAGGGCGACGCCCCGAGCGACCACGTGCCCGTCGTCGTCGACGTCGAGCTCGAGGGCGACGACGACGATCGGCCGATGTTCTACTAGGCCGCGCGGCACCCGCGCCACCCGCGGCAGAAACTACCGGACCGCGCCAGAACCGACTGCCGCGATTAGGCAGTTTCTGCCGCGCAACGGGCTGGCGGCCGCCGCCGCCCGGCGTCAGTGCACGCGGGCGAACGCGGCGCGCGAGCTCAGGGCGAGACCGGCGGCGAGCGCCAACAGCGTGATCGTCAACCACGGCAGGAGCCAGACCCCGGCGGCATCGAGCGCCACCCCGCCCAGGAACGCGCCGATCGCGATTGAACCGTTCCACGTGGCGACGACCATCGACTGGGCGACATCGGCCGACGACCCGGCGATGCGTGCGGGCGCGGACTGGAACAGGGTCGGGGCACCGCCGTAGGCGAAGCCCCACAGCCCGATGGCGAGGAAGACGACGACGGGATTGCCGCCCCAGAGGCCGATGGCCAGCATGGCAACGCCGAGCAGGATCGCGGCGATCACGACCATGCCGCGCAGGTGCCTGTCGACCAGTGCGCCGGCCGTTAGCACGCCTCCGACGGCGAGCACTCCGAAGACGAGCAGGGCGACGTCGAGGTGCGCCGACAGCCCGGATTCCCGGGTCAGCGGGGCGATGTAGGTGTACGCGACATTGTGCGCGAGCACGAACGCCCCGGTCGCCGCGAGGACGATCGCGAGCCCCGGCATCCGCAACACGGCGAGGAGCGACGGCCGCTCGCCTGCACGCTCACCCGGGAACGACGGCAGCGCGAGTGCCGCCCAGAGCGCCAGTCCGAGGCTGAGCACGGCCATCGCCCCGAACGCCTCCCGCCAGCCGAGGGCCGAGCCGAGCGCGGTGGCGATCGGCAGGCCGAAGGCGAAGGCGAGCGGCGTGCCGACCATGGCGATCGAGAGGGCGCGCCCCGCGCGTTCGGGCGCGACCATGCGCATGGCGTAGCCGGCCGCCATGGCCCAGAGCAGGCCGGCGAGCATGCCGCCGATGACGCGGGCGACGAGGATGACGGCGTAGCTCGGCGCGAGGGCGGTCACGGCGTTGACGAGCGCGAAGCCGAGAACCAGCGAGACGAGCAGCGTGCGGCGCGGGAGCGCCCGGGTGAGTGCGGTGAGCGGGATGGCGGTGACGGCCGTCGCGATGGCGTACACGGCGACGAGGGCGCCGACCTGGGAGTCGGAGATGCCGAGGTCGGCGCTCATCTGGGGCAGCAGGCCGGCGGGGAGGATCTCGGTGACGACCCCGGTGAACACGACGGCGGCGAGCGCGAGCAGGCCGCCGAGGGGGAGCCGCGCGGATGGGAGTGGGGCCCGGCCCGTGGCCGGAACGGCGAGTGTGGATGACATGACCCCAGTGTCAAACCTTGCCATTAGTGTTAAGGTCAAATCCCGTCGAAAGGTCTGCCATGCGCATCGGGGAGCTCTCCTCCAGAACCGCGACTCCGACCCGGCTTCTGCGCTACTACGAGGAGCAGGATCTGCTGAGTCCCCAGCGGGCGCACAACGGCTACCGCGAGTACCCCGAGGCTGCCGTTGACAGGGTCGAGCAGATCCGCGGACTCATCGAGGCCGGCATCCCCACCCGGATCATCAAGCAGTTGCTGCCTTGCCTGAACACGGGCAGCCCGTCGATCCGCATCACCGAGCTCGACCCCGAGATCGTCGAGTCGCTCACCGAGCAGCGCGAGCAACTGGAACGCCGCATCTCCTGCCTCAGCCGCAACCGGGACGCGATCACCCGGTACCTGGCCGACTCGGCCGAGCGCGCCTGAGCTCGCGAGCCACGCGCCACCGCCACCGCCACCACTGCCGCGTGCCGTCGGCCGATGTTTCGGCACACCCGCCGCCTCGACCGGCACCGCGTGCGACGTGGCGAGCGAATCTCCGGCGCACGGCACGCGCGGGAGCTGCAACGATGGAGTGATGACCACACAGCCATTCACCCTGCACCGCGTCGTCGAGGCCGACTGGCCGAAGGTGCGGGCGCTCCGGCTCGAGATGATCGCCGACACCCCGCACGCATACCTCGAGACGCTCGAGACGGCGGAGGCCAACGACGAGGCGGAGTGGCGCATGCGCGCGGCCCGCAACGGCAACCCCGGCTCGTTCGGGGTCGTCGCGGTGCTGACCGACGGCGAGCAGGCAGGGCGCTGGGTTGGCACGATGGCCGCCTACCTGCCGGAGGGCGCAGCCGGCGCGCACCTCGTCGGCGTCTACGTCGCCGCCGACTGGCGCGGAGCGGCATCCGGGGTCAGTGACGCCCTGCTCGGCGCCGTGGAGGAGTGGGCTGCCACGCACGGCGACGTGCTCACGCTCGAGGTGCACCAGGACAGCATCGCGGCCCGTCGCTTCTACAAGCGGCACGGATTCGAGGAGACGGGAGGGGTGGTGCCGTACCCGCTGAACACCGCGCAGCTCGAGTTCGAGATGGCGAAGCCGCTCGGAGCACCGCGGAACGGCCTGCTCAGCCGCTAGCGGTCGAGGCGCGCCGGCCTCAGACCTCGCGAAGAATCTCGGCGCGCTTGGCCGCGAGCTCCTCGGAACTCAGCAGGCCGCGCTCACCCAACTCGGCGAGCTCCGCTAGGCGGGCTGCCCTGGCATCCGACCCCGTCGGCGGCTGTGAGCCGTGTCGGCGGGCGCGGCGCGCGATGAACAGCGCGAGCAGCACAACGCCGACGGCGACCGCTGCCATCACAAGCAGCACCGTCAGGATGATCACCGCGTGCCATCCGCTCAGGTTGTTCAGCATGGGCCCCTCCGCTCCGTGACGTCAGCCTAGCGAGCAGCGGACGCCCAAGGCGGGATCCTGCGAAACCGTCTAGCCGCCGAGGCGCTCGTCGAGCTCGCGGATGACGTCCCAGGCTCCCTCTTCGGCGTTGCTGAGCACGACGACGTCGATGCCCTCCTCGAGGTAGTGGCGCAGGATGCCGCTGGCTCCTGCACTGATGCCGTCCTTGAAGTAGGAGCGAACGCTGCCGTCCTCGTTCATGTCGAACTCGAGGCCGAGACCGTAGGACGTCTCCTCGTCGTGCTCGATCTGCGGGGTGAAGAACTCGCTCGTGTACTCGGGGTTCAGCAGCACTCCGGTGCGGAGCGCGTGGAGGAAGCGCAGCAGGTCCTCGGCCGTCGCGTGCGCGCCGGTGTCCGGCCCACCGATCGGCGGGGCCTTGTAGATGTTGGCTTCCCAGCTGCCGTCCTCGGCCTGGTCCCAGCCCTCCGCGACGTTCGCGGTGGCGTCGCGCTTGTCGAAGAAGCCGCTGCTCGTCATGCCGGCCGCGGCGAACACGTCGCGCTCGATGTACGCGCGGTAGCTGAGCCCGGTCACCGACTCGAGGGCGAGGCCGGCCAGCACGTAGCCGGCGTTGATGTAGTGGCTCTCGACGCCCGGCGCCTCGAGCGGCTCCTTGTCGCCGAAGAAGCGCAGCAAGTCGCGCGTCTCCACGACGGAGTAGTTCGGGGTGTCGAGGTACAGATCGGCGTAGTCCTCGCCGGCCGCCTCGTCCGCGTCATCCGCCAGCCCGCTGGTGTGGGTGAGCAGGTGGAGCAGGGTCACATCGCGACCGATCGTCGTGCCATCGAGGTCGACGTAGTCGTGGATGGACGCCTCGAGGTCGAGCTTGCCCGCGACGACCTGCTGCAGCACGGCGACGCTCGTGAAGAGCTTCGTGATGGCGGAGGTGTCGAAGCGCATCTCGAGGGTGTTCTGCACACCCCAGCGCTGCGTGGCGAGCCCGCTGGCCGCCTCGAAGAGCGTCTGATCGCCGCGGCGCACGAGCACGACGCCCGAGAATTCGATGTCGGCGAGAAACTCTTTCAGTGCTGTCGTATCCACCGGACGAGTCTACGGCGAGCTACCGCCTGCCGCTGAAGCCCGCCATCGACCGGTACACGCCGAAGACCTCGGCGACGGCATCCCACGCCCGCACCGGCAGCACACCGCGGAGCGCCCTGGACAGCCCGACCGACCACGGCAGCAGCAGCTGCGGCTTGCCGGCGAGCATCGCGCGCCAGACCCGGTCGACGACGTACTCCGGGGTCAGGATCGGGGTGAGCAGCGGGCCGCGGGCGCCCTCGAACATGCCGGTCGAGATGTAGCTGGGACACACCGTTGTGACCCGCACATTGCCGTGGTCCTCGCGTTCGAGCTCCAGCCGCAGCGAGTCGCTCCAGCCGATCAGCGCGGCCTTCGACGCGGCGTACACGCTCATCTGCGGGTTCGACAGCGTGCCGGCCGCCGAGGCGACGTTGACGATGCGCGCGGCGCGATAGGCGTCGGCCATCATGCCGGGCAGGAATTCGCGGGTCACGTACATCGGCGCGAGTGTGTTGACCTGGATCGTCTGGCGGGTGTCCTCGCCGTTGTCGCTCTGCCAGAAGAACTGGTTGCCGCGCACGATGCCGGCGTTGTTGATGAGGACGTCCGGGTTGCCCACCTCGGTGCGCACGCGTTGCGCCGTCTGGGCGATGGCGCCGAGGTCGGCCAGGTCGATCACGTAGGAGTGGATCCTGGTGCGCCCCTGCGATGCGTCGCCGAGCTCCTTGACCGCGCGGGCGAGCGCCGCGGCATCCCTGTCCCAGAGCACAACGGATGCCGCACCCTCGGCCACCGCGCGCTCGGCGTAGAGGCGCCCCATGCCGTTGGCGGCTCCGGTGATGAGTACGCGGGCACCACGAACAGTTCGGGACATGGCCTCATTCTCGCATCACAGCGTGAGGCGCCCGTCCAGCCCCGCCCGCCGGGCGAGCGCGGGCCGCGGACGCAGAAAACCCCCGCCGGCGTCGGCGAGGGTTCTGCTGGTGTCGCGAGCGCCGCGGCGCCGGGCGTCAGCTGATGGCGACGCTGCTGGATGCGGCCATCACGACGAGCGGGATGAAGATCAGCGCGAAGAGGACGATCGAGGCGAAGCCGATGATGACCGCGGCGAGTGCGAAGCCGCGCCCGCGCTGCCCGGTCTTCTTCACCTGGCTGAGGCCGATGAACCCGAGCACGATGGCGATCACATTGAAGCCGACGAGGGAGAGCACGAAGGCGACGACGGAGAGCACATTGGTGCTCTCCGGAGCGACGGCGGTGGTGCTCGGGGCGGCGGTGGGCGTGGTCATGGCGGTGTCCTTAAGGAGTGGGATGCGCGGCTGCGGCGCGACCGGGTGGCGCACGATCGTCCCGCCGTCCGGCGGGAGCCTCCCCAGACTGGCAAGGTCACCGGCCCCCGTCACTCCCCCATTCGGGGGCGCCGCGCCCCGCAATCGGTGGCGGTGCTGCAACACAGCGGATGCCGCCGCTCCCAGCCCGAGCTGGGATACTCGAGTTCCAGCCAGGGGCGTTCGCGCTCCACGGTTTCCGCCGCGCACGAGCGGCGGAGCCGACCCTGCAGCGTGTCGTGTCACAGATCGGCCACCATGCCAAGCACCCAGCCCCCACCCGCCGACAAGCAGCAGGCGACCGCGCTTGCGCCCGCGACGGTGCGCTGGAGCGATGGCGGCGTCGAGCGGCAGGCGCGCTGGCGCTCTGAGGGTGGCTGGCCCGCGCCGGAGACCGTCGCCATCGCCGATGAGAAGCTCGCCGCCGACGAGGCATTCCGGCTGGTGAGCGCCGGAACCGCGCTGCTCTGGCGCGGTGACTTCCAGGCCGCACGGCAGCTGCTCAGCGCACTCGGAACGCGCATCGACAAGCGCAATCGGCGCGCGCCCCGCGACCTCGCCCTGGCGTTCCGGCAGCACCGCGAGCAGAGCTTCCACCGGGCGCGGCTCCTGAGCCTGCTGCTGGTTCCGCTGGATGCGGACTACACCGTGCTGCTCCGTCGGGCGCCCCAGGTGGCGGACGCCTGCAGCGAGGCGTACGGCGCGGCTGCGGTCGGTGTTGCGGCATCCGGAGCGACCAGAGCGACGCCGGTCCCCGGCGATTCGGTCGTCGCCCTGCGCGAGCTTCTCGGCGTGATCGGTGCGCACGAGTGGCGCCGCCGCGGCGTCGAGGTGCCGGAGCTCGACGTGCGCGTGCCGGGTGAGCCCGCGCGCCCCGGCCGCATCCACCCGCACTATGGGGTCTTCTCGCCGGTGCGCGGCGAGTACCTCGAGCTCGTCGCGACGGCGCCGCTGCCGGCGGATGCCGCCGAGATCGGCCGCGCCGTCGACGTGGGAACGGGAACCGGCGTCATCGCCGCGATCCTGGCGCATCGCGGCATCCGGAACGTCACAGCAACCGATCTCGATGCGCGCGCGATCGCCTGCGCCCGCGAGAACGTCGACCGGCTCGGCTACGCCCGTCAGGTTGAGGTGGTCGCGGCCGACCTCTTCGCCCCCGGCTTGGCCGATCTCATCGTGTGCAACCCGCCGTGGCTGCCGGCCGAGGCGCGCATCCCGAGCGACTACGCGGTGTACGACCCGGACAGCCAGATGCTGCGCGGCTTCCTCGGCGGCCTGCGCGCCCACCTGAACCCGGGCGGCGAGGGCTGGCTGATCATCTCGGACCTCGCCGAGCGCCTCGGGCTGCGGTCGCGCGGCGAGTTGCTCGACCTCATCGAAGACTCCGGGCTGCGCGTGATCGAACGCCACGACACCCGCCCCACGCACGCACGCAGCAGCGACGCGAGCGACCCGCTGCACGCGGCCCGGGCCCGCGAGATCACCTCGCTCTGGCGGCTCGGCGCGAGCGCCTAGCCCCGCGGCAGCCGGCTCGCGGCCCGGTAAAACTCCGCGGGCCCGGGGCATTCACCGGGCCCGTGCAGTTTTCGCGGGCCACGACGCCCCTCGTGCGGGCCGACGCGTGGGCAGGGGCCGGCGGGCGCGGGTCTGTCAGCGCGGGGGCAGCCGGTCAGCGCAGCGCGCGGTAGTGGGCCCGCAGCTCGGGGGCGAGGTGCTCGGTGGCGTAGCTGAGCTCGGTGCGCGGCATCCTGGCGGCATGCTCGTCGAGGAACGCGATGAGCAGTGCCGGGTCGACGCGTTTGCCGAGCTCGCGCAGCATCCAGCCGACGGCCTTCTGCATGAGGTCCTGGGGATCGTCGCGCAGCACGGCCGCCAGCTCGAGCGCCGTCGAGGCGTCGCCCCGGTTGATGAAGCCCTGAGTCGCGATCATGGCGACGCGGCGCTCCCAGAGCACCGGGCTCGCGGCGAGCTCGAACAGCACGTCACGCCGGCGGTCGAACAGCCAGCCGCCGAGGATGCCGGGCGCCGAGCTGTCGACGATGTCCCAGTTGTTGACGCGCCCGCGGCGCACCACGGCGAGGTACCACTCGGCGATGGCCGCGCGCCGACCGTCGTCGAAGCCGCGCGCGCCGCTCGCCCGCTCGAACTGCTTCGTCGCGATGATGACGCCCGTCAGACGGTGTTCGTGCACCTCGCTGTCGAGCAGCACATCGAGCTCGGCGAGCGGCAGCCCGGCGAAGGCGCGGGCGACCGTGCGCTGCTGCGGCACCGTCACGCCGATGAACACGTCGCCGGCACCGTACTGGCCAGGCGCGGTCTTGAAGAAGCCCTGGCTGGAGAGCCCTCTAGCCGGATCGGCGAGCTCGGCGAGCGCCGCCTGCACGGCGGTGGCCGAGAGTGCGGCGTCTGCGGATGTCGCAGCAGTCATAGCGAGCACTCTACGCCGCGAGCCGTTGGCAACTCAGGCACAGCGCGCACTCGGTGGGCTCCCGCCCCGCGGCGGCGCGGCAGAGCAGCCAGGCACGACGAGCCTGCCTGAATTGCCAACCGCCACCCGGCGAGCGCTCCACACGCGGTTCTCACGGTTCGCTGACGCCGGAGCGCCCTGAACCCACGGTCAGTGGATGACGGCGAGCAGCACGCCCACGAGTACGAACAGCACCCCGAAGACCCGGTTGAGCACGCGCTGCCCCTTGGCGTCACGGGTGAAACGCTGGAATGAGTGCGCCGTTCCGGCGAAGAAGAACCACATCACGAGGATGTCGATGACGATCACCGTCGCGGCCACGATCAGGTACTGCAGCAGCAGCGGCTGATCGAGCCGGATGAACTGCGGCAGGAAGGCGAGGAAGAACACGATCGCCTTCGGGTTGAGCAGGTTCACCCACATGCCACGGCGGAACATCGACCACGCCGGCTCATTGCGCAGCGCGTCGACGCTTGCCTCGTCGACGGCCGGCTTGGCCAGGAACTGCCGGATGCCGAGGTAGACCAGGTATGCGGCGCCCGCGTAGCGGATGACGTTGAAGGCGATCGGCGAGCTGGCCACGAGCACGCCGACGCCGAGCGCGACGATGACGATGTGCACGACGAGGGCGGCCTGCTGCCCGAAGATTCCCCAGATCGAGCGGCGGAAGCCGGAGTTCAGGGCGTTGCTCATCGTGTTGATCGCGCCCGCGCCGGGCGTGAAGCTGATCAGGGTGCCCGCGCCGAGCAGGGCCAACCACAGAGAGAACTGCACCGGGCAAGCTTAAGGGCCGCGCCGGCAGCGGCAGGACCGCTCGCGGCCCGCGGCCCCCGCCGAAGCTGCGACACTAGAAGGTCTCAGTTCTTTCGACCGCACGGACACCTCATGGCCCACTCCCTCACCGATCTGCAGATCGCGCGCCTCGTCGGGGCGCAGGCGTTCTCCCGCGGCGAGAACTTCGCCGAGCACGGGCACGTCGGCCGCATCACCTGGGCGGCGTCGGGAACACGCGTGTTCGCCACGATCGCGGGCAGCGGCCCCAACAGCTACGTCGCCAGCGTCTCGTTCCACCGCGCGGCATCCGGCGAGCTCGTGAACCCGGTCGGCTCGTGCACCTGCCCGATCGGCAGCAACTGCAAGCACGTCGCGGCGCTGCTCATCGCGAGCCGGGCGGGCAAACCGGGCGAGGAGAGCGCCGAGGTGCAAGGGGCGGATGCCGCGACAGCCGGTGCTCGGACGTCCGACGTCGCCGGCCCCGCCGCGGGCTCGGCCCGCAGCTGGCAGAAGGCCCTCGCGCCGCTCACCACGAGCGGCAGGCCGCTCGAGACCGGAACCCCCCTCGCCCTGCAGTTCGAGCTCCGCGCGCCGGAGCGCAACTGGCGCGCCCCGGCCGATCCGCTTGCTCCGCCGCGGCTCGGCGTGCGCCCGATGACACTCGGCAGCAGCGGCCGGTGGATCAAGGGCAACCTCAGCTGGCAGAACCTCGGATACTCCACCGGCGTCAATCTGGCCCAACGCGCCATCCTCACCCGCATCCACGACGAGTGCTCGCGGGCCACCGCGCAGCAGTACTCCTCCGGCGAGTGGTTGCACCTGGAGTCCTTCCCGTCGCCGGCGCTCTGGAGCCTGCTGCAGCAGGCGAGCGCGGCCGGGATCGCGCTGATCAGCTCGAGCAAGAAGCAGGACCCCGTTGCGTTCTCCGGCGAAGCGGCCGAGCTCTCGCTCGACATCACGCGCGGGGAGGCCGGGCTCACCATGACGCCCTCCTTCTCCCTCGGCGATCGCCCCCTCGATGCCCGCACGTTGATCCTGCTCGGAAACCCCGCACACGGCATCGCCAGCTGGGTCGACGAAGCGCCGGCCAAGCGCAGCTCGGCGGCATCCGCGCCGTCCACCGAGGTGGCTCTCACGCTGGCCCGACTCTCCGCGCCCATCGGCCCGGCCCTGCGCGAACTCGCAGCGGCCGGAACGGCGCTCGTCGTTCCGCCGGACGACGAGAAGCAGTTCCTCGCCGAGTACTACCCGCACCTCCGCGCACAGCTCAGCCTGAGCAGCAGCGACGGCTCCTTCGAGCTCGCCGCCGTGCCTGAACCGCACCTCGTGCTGAGCGTCACGAGCCTGCCAGACGCGCGCGTCCAGCTCGGCTGGCACTGGCGCTACCTGACGCGTGACGCGGATGCCGGCGCGGCGGAGGGCGAGCAGAACACCGCCTTCGTGCGCACCCTCCACGTCGGGGCGGGTCAGCCCGGTGCGGGCGGCTACCGCAATGCCGCGCGCGAACAGGCGATCCTCGACGCGATCGGCCCGGTGCTCGAGCGCTTCCCCGCCCTCGTCGAGGCCGCGCCGCCTGGCTGGGCGGGCGCGACCGGCGGGGTGCCAAGCCCGTCCCGATTGGCCGAGAGCTCGACCCTGGCCGGCTCGGCGATGCTGGACTTCCTCGCCACGGCCGTGCCGGAGCTCGAGGCATCCGCCGACCTCTCGGTGGTCTTCAGCGACAACATGCCCGAGTACCGCGAGGCGGCGGAGCCACCCCTCATCACCCTCGCCACCCACGAGCGGCCGGACGATCGCGACTGGTTCGACCTCGCGGTCGAGATCACCGTCGACGGCGAGAAGATCCCCTTCGACGATCTCTTCCGCGCCCTCGCCGGCGGGCAGGACGTCATGATCCTGCAGAACGGCACCTGGTTCAGCCTCGACCGGCCGGAGCTGCAGCAGCTGCGCACACTGATCGCCGAGGCGCGCAGCCTGCAGGAACCGCACGCGCACGGACTCGGCATCAGCCGATTCCAGACCGAGCTCTGGCAGGAGCTCGTCGAACTCGGTGTCGTCGGCGAGCAGGCCGAGGCCTGGCGGGAGACCGTCGCGGGGCTCGCCTCCGGGTCCGCCATCACGGCGAGGGCATTGCCGGAGACCGTGCACGCCCAGCTCCGCCCGTACCAGCAGCAGGGTTTCGACTGGCTGAGCTTCCTCCACGATGCCGGACTCGGCGGCGTGCTGGCCGACGACATGGGACTCGGCAAAACGCTGCAGGTGATCGCGCTGATCGCCGAGGCGCGGCGGGCCGATGGTGACGCCAGGGCCGGCGACGCCGGCGACGCTGCGGCCGGCGACGCTGCGGCCGGCGCCGCGGCATCCGCCCCACCCTTCCTCGTGATCGCGCCGACCAGCGTCGTGCCGAACTGGGCGGCCGAGTGCGCCCGCTTCGCGCCGAGCCTCAAGGTGGTCGCGATCACGGCGACGTCGTCCAAGCGTTCAGGGGCACTCGCAGCTGCAATCGCCGGCGCGGATGTCGTGATCAGCTCGTATACGCTGTTCCGGCTCGACTTCGAGGAGTACGACAGGCAGCAGTGGGCCGGCCTCCTGCTCGACGAGGCGCAGTTCGTGAAGAACCACCAGTCCCGCGCGCACCAGTGCGCCAGGCGGCTGCGCGCGCCGTTCAAGCTCGCGATCACGGGAACGCCGCTCGAGAACAACCTGATGGAGCTCTGGTCGCTGTTCTCGATCACGGCGCCTGGGCTGTTCCCGAGCCCGAGCACCTTCGGCGAGTATTACCAGCGCGCGATCGAGCGCGACGGCGACGAGGAACGCCTGGCGCAGCTGCGCCGCCGCATCCGCCCTTTCATGCTGCGCCGCACCAAGGACGAGGTGGCCACCGACCTGCCGGAGAAGCAGGAGCAGGTGCTCGAGCTCGAACTGCACCCGAAGCACCGCAAGGTCTACGAGACCCACCTGCAACGCGAGCGGCAGAAGGTGCTCGGCCTGATCGACGACATGAACACGAACCGCTTCGAAATCTTCCGCTCGCTGACGATGCTGCGCCAGCTCAGCCTCGACGCCAGCCTCTACGACGAGAAGTACTCCGATGTGCCGTCGACCAAGCTCGACGCCCTGCTCGAGATGCTCGACGACACCGTGGCCGAGGGGCACCGGACCCTCATCTTCAGCCAGTTCACCGGCTACCTGGCGAAGGCCAGGGCGCGCTTGGATGCCGCTGGCATCGCATACTCGTACCTCGACGGCTCGACGCGCAACCGCGCGAAGACGATCTCCGAGTTCAAGGACGGCACGAACCCCGTCTTCCTGATCAGCCTGAAGGCGGGCGGATTCGGCCTCAACCTCACCGAGGCCGACTACGTGATCCTGCTCGACCCGTGGTGGAACCCGGCGACCGAGGCGCAGGCGGTTGACCGCACCCACCGCATCGGCCAGACCAAGAACGTCATGGTGTACCGCCTCGTCTCCAAGGACACGATCGAGGAGAAGGTGATGGCGATGAAGGCCACGAAGGCGAAGCTCTTCGACAGCGTGATGACCGAGGGCGCGGCGCCGGGCGCGAAGCTGAGCGCGGCCGACATCCGCGAGCTGCTGGAGTAACGGCGCGCTCGTCCCACGCGCGAAACCCGGCGACGACGCAGCTTCGTTGCGCACGCCCGCATGAAAATGCAGCAGCCTTCTCATTACGCTGAAGAGCACGCCATATCGGCGCACGCGCTGTCGCCTGCCACACTTCTCGGCACGCCGCGCTCTTCACGAGGACGGGAGGTTCCCATGTCGAATTACATTGCACAAGCACTGGTCGGTGAGCCCGAGGTCGTCGAAGACGCCACCGTCACCGCCGAGTCCATCGCACTCGCCGCCGACGCCGAGAACAGCCCGGCGTGGGCGCGCCTCAAGCAGGCCGCTGTCGCGCTGCAGGCCGTGCAGGCCCAGGACGGCTCGGTTCCGGATGCCGCAGAGCACCCGGCATCCGCCGAGAACGTTGCCGCCATCGCCGCCTCCGTGCGCGAGCTCGCCCCGCTCTTCCCGCACGACGCCGCGTACCTCGCCGCGCTCGTCACCGACTTCGAGCGCTGGAGCGTCGGCGGCTTCGGCGTGCCCGACTTCTTCGACTCGCTGATCGCCTTCCAGCCGCAGAAGCACCGCGTCGACGGCCTGCGCCACCTCGTCGTGTTCCCGATGTACACGCAGAACGGCAGCTCGAACCGCTACGTCGAGGCCGTGCTGGTCGAGGTCATCTGGCCAGAGTTCATCGGCGAGCTGGAGGCCGGCGACTACGGCAACAAGCTCTTTGTGCCGCTGCGCTTCGTCGACTTCACCCCCGGCTACGACACGAACTCGGCCGTGCTCTTCCCCGAGACCGTCGCGATGCGCGAGATCCCGACGTTCACGTGGGGCGCGATCTTCCAGGACCGCGAGGCCGCCCGCTACCGCCGCGTTGTGCGTGCAGCAGCCGAGATCACCAAGCTCGAACTGCCCGGAGATGCCACATCGCTCCTCGACGACCAGAAGTTGGCCGAAGAGACCTTCGTGATGTGGGACCTGATCCACGACCGCACCCACATGCGCGGGGATCTGCCGTTCGACCCGTTCATGATCAAGCAGCGCATGCCGTTCTTCCTCTACTCGCTCGAGGAGCTGCGCTGCGACCTGACCGCGTTCCGCGAGTCGGTGGCGATCGAGCGCGACGAGAACGCGAGCCCAGAGGCCCGCAAGCACGCCAAGCTCGTGCAGTACGCGGTGATCTTCGACCGCATCTTCCGCTTCGCGATCACCGGCAGCCGGGTGCGCAACTACGACGGCCTCGGCGGGCAGCTGCTGTTCGCGTGGATGCACCAGCACCACGTGCTGCACTGGACCGACACCCAGCTCGCGTTCGACTGGGACGCCGTGCCCGATGTCGTCGTCGCCCTCGGCGCCCAGATCGACGAGCTGTACTGGAAGTCGATCGACCGCCCGAAGAAGGCGCACTGGCTCGCCGCCTACGACATGATCGCCGAGACGCTCACCCCGAACCCGGCATCCGCCTGGGCCCGCGGTCTTCCGGATGACGTGCTCGCCGGCGCGCCGAAGGGCTACACGGACCTCGTGCTCGACGACGAGTTCCCGCTCTCGATGTTCTTCGAGGCGCTCGACAAGAAGATGAAGCCCGTGATCGAGTCGACCATCGGCATCACCGCCACAACTCCCGACGCCTAGCAGCCGGGGCCCGGGCCTCGCGCCCGGGAAGCAAGGACGAAGTGCGATTGCAAGGACGGTTTCGCGAGAAGCCTCCTTGCAATCGTGCTTTCTCCTTACACGCGAGGGGTGCCGCCCCATCGCGAACTGTCTAGCCTGAGAGCATGAGCATGACCGACTCCGCACTGGCGCTCGGCGTTGCCGCGCGCACCGTTCTGATCGCGGGCGCCACGAGCGCCTCCGGGCACGCCTGCGCCGCCGCGCTCAGCGCTGCCGGCGCCAGGGTGATCGCCGTCGGGTCCAACGCCGAGCGTCTCGCCGCACTGGCGGAGGCCGTTCCCGACGTCATCACGCGCGTCTGCGATCTGAGCGATTTCGCGGCAGTCTCCGCCCTCGCCGAGGAGATCCGGGTGACCGCAGCGAAGCACGGGCACGCCGGCATCGACGGGCTCATCCATCTGGTCGGCGGTTGGCGCGGGGGCGGCGGGCTCGCCGGGCAGAGCGACGAGGACTGGCAGGTGCTCGAGACCGCCTTCGGCACCCTGCGCAACACCACCCGCGCCTTCAACGACCAGCTGCTGGCATCGGATGCCGGCCGCCTCGCGATCGTGTCGAGCGTCTCAGTGGATCGCCCGCTGGCCGGCGGGGCCAACTACGCCGCGGCGAAGGCCGCGGCCGACGCGTGGGCACGGGCCGTCGCGCAGGGCTTCGCGAAGGCCGCAGCACCGGCGGAACCGGATGCCGCAGCGGTGATCTTCGTGGTGAAGGCTCTCGCCGGTCTCGAGCAGGAACTCGCATCAGCCGTTGTCGGACTCTGGCAGCAGCCGGCATCCGCGCTCAACGGCAGCCACATTCGCCTCGGCGACGCCTGAGCCGGCCTGACCCGGCCGCCCGGCTTGGCCGCCGAAGCTGAGGAACCCCCACTCCGAGTCACATTCGACCGTTCGTGGCATCCCGCGCCCCGGCTGTCGATAGGCTCGGGCCGATCCCGCCGGATGAACCGGCGTTCGTCCGACGAGCTGACGCTGCAACTCGCCCACTTCGCGGTACGGCTGATCTGCCTTCGACGAATGGGAAATGCACACGTGAATCAGACCACCTTCAGCGCGCGGTTCCGCCGCGGCGCGGCACTCGGACTCGGCTTCGTGCTGCTCTCCGGCGGGGCACTCGCGGCCGCGGCACCGGCACAGGCCGTACCCGTCGCCACACATATCGCGAAGGCCGACATCGGCTCAGAGCTCGGCACCACCGGCTGGCAGACGTACTCTCCGGACAGCCTGCAGGATGTCGGCGGGGCACTGAGCATCGCGTACTCGGGCTCGATCACGAACACGCTCGAGACGCCGGAACCCCTCACCAGCTACTCGGATGCCTTCGCCGAGAACCTGATCTCGTGGACCACGACGGACGACACCGGCCCCTCGGCGCTCGAACTCACCGTGCTGAACGGTGATCTCGATGAGACCGCCACCATCCGCTACGTCGGCGCGACCTCCGGCACGAATACGCCGGGTCTGGACTCGTCGTGGATCGTCTGGGGCGAGGTTCCCGGCCTCACCTTCGGCGCCGCGGCCCCGCTGGAGACGATTCTCCCCGCCCTCGACGCTGCCGGCATGACCGACGTCGCCGGCTACGGCATCTACTCCGAGCGGAGCGCCAGCTACCTGAGCACCCTCGACATCGCCGGCACGGTATTCACCTTCGGCGGCCCGCCGTCCCTCCCGCTCGACGGCGTGACCGTCACCCTGACGGGCACCCCGGTCGTCGGCCAGACCCTCAGTGTGGCCACCGCCGGATGGCCGGCAGGCACCGAGCTCAGCTACGAGTGGTTCTGGAACGGCGGCATGATGGGCGGCGGCATCGAGGGCGCCTCTGGCACCAGCTACACCGTCACGGGTGACCTGGTCAGCCGCTTCCTCGGCGTTGTCGTGACCGGCACCGCTGACGGTTTCTCGCCCACGACCCTCAACAGCGAGCTCACCGCGGCCGTGACCGCAACCCAGCAGCCCGCAGCTGCGGCACCCGTCGCCGACTCCTCCGGCCTCGACGCATTCCTCGCGGCCAACGCGCCTGCCGGCGTCCAGCCTCAGGATGCAGCCGGCCTGCCGGCCGGATCGCTCAACGCCGGCGCGAACCACACCGCCAGCATCGTCTGGGATGGCGCAGACAGCTTCGTCGACGTCTACGCCTACTCGAGCCCCGTGCTCGTCGGCACCTTCGCCGTGGTCGACGGCTCCGTGCAGATCGACCTCAGCACCGGTCTTCTCACGCAGCTGAGCGCCGGCGACCACACGCTGGTCGTCGTCGGCCAGAGCTCGAAGACCGTGCAGGCGTACGCGCTGAGCGTCACGGCCGGCCTGGCCGAGACCGGTGTCGACCCGATGCTGCCCCTCGGCGCCGGATCGCTCATGCTGCTGCTCGGCGCCGCACTGTTCGTCGCTCACCGCCGCCGGAGCGCGCAGCTCTAGCGGCTCTACGCGAGCACGCACCCGCTCAGCACAGGAGGGGCACTGCCAGCCGGCAGTGCCCCTCCTGTTTTTCCGAACGGCGGACTCGCGAAGCCTGCGACTCCCACCATCGGTGACCACACCGTGCCCCCGCACGGAGTGGTGGCTCTAATGCATGTTGTCGTTGCCGGACGCGTGCACCGCGTATCCCCAGCAGCCGGCGTCCTCCCAGCGGTACTCTCCGCCGAGCCCTGCATCGCCGCCCAGAGCAAGCCCCCATGCCGCGAGCTGCTCCTCGCTGAGGCCCTCCGGTTGGGCGGGGTCAGGCGCCGGCTCGGTGGCGAGCGGGTCGAATGGCGTCTGGTACTCCGGGTTCCACCACTCCCAGTAGAGGTACTCGAAGCCCTTCTCGGTCATGCATCCGCGCACGAGCTCCTGGAAGGCGAGCCAGGTCTCACGCTCGGTCGGGAGCCCGACCGGGTCGGCAGGCACGGGCACCGGCGGGGCCGCCAGCGCGCCATCGTCGATGAGTATCCCGAGCCCGGAACAGCCAGATTCCTCCGGCACCCCGGTCGGCTGCATGTAGTTCTCGCCGTAGTAGCCGATCAACCATTCGATGCTCTGGTTGTAGTCGAGCCCCGTCGGCTGCGGGCCCGTGCCGCCCGTCCACCATGGGGCGGTCACGTAGCCCAGGCCGAGATCGGTCATGCACGTGCCGACGACGGCATCCTTCGCGTACCACGCGGCCTTCGCTTCCGGCGTGACGTAGTCCGGGCTGGCCGGATCCGTGTACGGGTTGTAGCTCGGTGACAGGGGGTCGACGGCGACGGCTTCGGTCGCCTCGTAGCTCGTCGGCTCGTCGATGACGGTCGCCGCGGGCGTCTGCTCCGGCGTCGGCCGCTGCGAGGGCTCGGCCTGCTGAGCCGAATCCGATTGAACATCCGAGGCCTGCGCCGAGAGCCCGACCGCCACCGTTCCGCCTATGACCGCGGCCACAGCAGAGCCGGCCACGAGCACGCTGAGCGTTCGTCTGCTGAGCGTTCGTCTGTTCGGTGCCGCTCCATTCGGTGTCACCCTGTTCATCCTGATCCCCTTCGATCGAGCACCGGTTGCCCGGCCTCCCCTGCGCGTGTGACTGTCTAGTTGCTCTCGTCGTTGCCCATGACGTGCACGGCGTACCCCCAGCACCCGGCGTCCTTCCAGTCGTAGACCTCGCCGTCGTTGACACCGCCCTCGGCGAGCTCCCACGCCGCCCGCTCCTCGGCACTCAGCCCTGGGGGTTTCGGCGGGAGTGGATCGCCTTGCCCGTCGCTCGACTGGAACACCCGCAACGCCTCCAGGAACTCCGGGGACCACCACTCGAAATAGAGGTACTCGAAGCCTTGCTCCTCCATGCAGTCGCGCACGATCGCCTGCTGTTCCAACCAGGCCGTCCTCTCCGCCTGCTCGGCGGGAGTGACGACGGGCTCCGCCCCCGATGTAGTGGGGTCGCCGGCATCCACGGCGTCGACGTCCGCGACCGCGTCAGTCTCTGAGCCCTGCTCGGACTCCGGCTCAGCACTCGAGAGTGCGGCCTGCACCATCGGGGTCGACGATGCCGCCACCGCCAGACCGGCCACAGCGCCGATGGTCACGATCAGCCCAGCGGTCGCGAGCGTGGTGCCGAGCACCGCCTTGATCCCGTGCTTCACGCGCGCACCTCCTGTCGTGCCGCCGCAACGGTGGTGGCGTGCCGCTCGGGCATCCAGCGGACGGCCATTCCGAGGAAGAAGAGGCTGAGCCCCACGATGAGCACCTTGCTCAGCAGATCCCAGAAGGGCGCCGTATAGAACAGTTGCTGGTAGCTGGCACTGGAGAAGAGCAGCGCCTTCGCCCCGTAGCGCAGCAGGCAGTAGAGGGCGACGATCATCCAGAGGGCGCCGAGCCAGCGGGTGCGTGCCCGAGCCAGCAGGCCGAGCGCACAGGCACCGACTGCGAGGGCGAGCAGCGAGGACCCCATGATCGCGGCGTCGAACCAGCCATCCTGGCGGGCGAGGCTCATCGCGACGCGGATGACGACGAAACCGCTGCCGACGACCAGCATCAGGGCGAGCGTGTACGCCAGAATCGGCAGGCCGCCGCGGGCGCTCCGGCGCAGACCGAGTTGTTCCGGCGTCTCGTGGCGGCGGAGCTGTTGGCGCCGCCAGCTGAGATCGGAGATGACCCCGCCGAGTGCGCGCAGGCGGATGCCGCGTGCCACCCTGCGCGGGTCAATGCCCCGCTCGGCCGCCCACGTCGCGTGCTCGTGCAGGTCGGAGGCGATCTCGTCGCGTCGCCCCCCTGCAACCTGCTCCGGCAGTCCGCGGGTGTACCACGCGCACCAGTCCAACACCGTGTGCACAGCGGCACTGTTCCCCCGCGAGCGCACCGCGCTCGCTCCCCCCGAGCCGCTCACGCGAATGCCGCCCGACCCGGCGCGGCCGAACCCTGGGACGCGGCCGTCGCCACACGATAGGCCCGTTCGCCCTCTCCGCTCACCGTGTAGAGCCGGCGCCGCGGGCGACCGTCGGCTTCGGCCGTCTCGGCGTCCTCCCACGAGGACTCGAGCAGGCCGGCATCCGTCATACGTGCCAGCGCCTTGTAGAGCGTGCCGTGTGCGGTCAGGCCCTTGCCGTCGTCTCGTCCGGCCATCGCCTTGGCCAGCGCGAAGCCGTAGAAGTCACCGTCGTGCGCCTGCAGCGCGAGACCGCACTCCAGAATGTCGATCTCGAGGGGGAACAGCGTTCCTGGTCGTCGTCGTGCCATGAGGAAACCATAGGCACATATCTTCCTTTAAACAAGGGTTTCGTGAAAATCCCTGTTCACGAGCCATCCACCGGTCAGGATGCCGCACGGTCGGAATCCCCCGCGCGGCGGATTCGCGGCGGAATCCGCCCCGCTAGCGTTGAGGCATGAGTGACAGCACCGCCACGACCGCGCCGAGCGGGGCAGCCAGGGCGAACTCGGCGGCACCCCTGCCCGGCGAGGAGTGGGTGCGCCCGCGTCCCGGCCGCACCGGCTACCGCAACGACCTGCTGCTGGCACTCGTCCTGGCCGTCGCGACGACGATCAGCCTGGTGCTGTTCCGGGTGACGGGAACCTACGAGGACACCGCCGGCTGGCAGTCAACGCTCTGGGTCATCGCGATGACGCTGCCGCTCGCGTTCCGCCGGCGGTGGCCGGAGGCGGTCGCGATCGTGGCCTCGCTGGCGTTCACCGTCGCCTTCGTGTTCGAGACCGGCGAGATGCTGTTCAGCCAGATCTCCCTCTTCGTCGCGATCTACTCGGTCGGGGCCTGGGGCCGAAGCCGCCGTGTCGCAACCGTGGTGCGCGCCATCATCGTCTCCGGCATGCTTGCCTGGGTCTTCTGGCAGCTCATCTTCTACTCCGCCGTGCAGGATTACCTGCCTGAGCTGCCCCGCGACGGCGCGCTCTCGCCCTACCTCGCTTACGGCCTGATCAACGTCATGACCAACCTGCTCTACTTCGGTGGGGCGTGGTTCTTCGGCGAGGCCGCATACCGCTCGGCGCGCGCCAGGGCGCTCCTCGAGCAGCGCACGGTGGAGCTCGCCGAGGAGCGGGAACGCACCCAGCAGCAGGCCGTTGCCCTCGAGCGGGTGCGCATCGCACGCGAGCTGCACGACGTCGTCGCCCACCACGTCTCCGTGATGGGCGTGCAGGCCGGGGCCGCCCGCCGTGTGCTCGACCGCGACCCGGCCCAGGCCAGCGCAGCGCTCAGCATGATCGAACAGAATGCCCGCAGCGCGGTCGAGGAGTTGCAGCTGCTGCTCGGTGCCCTGCGCTCTGAACAGACGGAGACCGGCACGGTGCCGGCCCATCTCGACAACAGCACGCGCGGCGTCGAGCAGGTGGCCGATCTGGTGGCGGATGCCGCAGGCAACGGCCTCCCCGCGACGCTCAGCGTCATCGGCGACGCCCGCACGCTGCCCGGCGGCATCAGCCTCAGCGTGTACCGGGTCGCTCAGGAGGCACTGACCAACACGCGCAAGCACGCCGGCGGTGCGGCGACGGCTGATGTGCGGGTGCGCTACCTGCCAGACGCGGTGGAGCTCGAGGTGAGCGACACCGGAGTCGGCGCCAGCGCGCAGCGGCGCGGCGCCGTCGGGTCAGGGCTCGGCCAGCTGGGGATGCGGGAGCGTGTCGCGGCCGTCGGCGGGACGATCGAACTCGGCCCGCGCCCCCGCGGCGGCTACCGCGTGCGGGCCCGTTTCCCGCTGCCGGCAGCCGTGGCTTCGCCGCTTCCCCAGGCTCAGGCCCAGGGCGTGCCGAGCTCAACCAACGGGGTCTCCGCAGGCGATCCCGGCGCGGTTCCCACAGGCGCAACCAACGCGGTTTCCGCAGACGCGCCCACACACCCGCTGATTGAGCCTGCCGAGATCACCACAACCGAGAGCACCGAGAATGTCTGAGTCACCGAGCCCTGCCGACATCCGCGTGCTGATCGTCGACGATCAGCAGCTCATGCGCGCCGGCTTCCGGATCATCCTGGAGTCAGAACCCGGCATCGAGGTCGTCGGCGAGGCCGGCAACGGCGAACAGGCCGTCGCGCAGGCGCGCGCACTCACGCCGGACGTCATCTGCATGGACGTTCAAATGCCCGGCATGGACGGCCTTGAGGCCACCCGGCTCATCGTCGCCGACCCGACGCTCGCCGCGAGCGTGCTCGTGCTGACCACCTTCAACCGCGAGGACTACCTGTTCAGCGCCCTGCAGAGCGGCGCGAGCGGCTTCCTGCTGAAGAACGCCTCACCGGAGGAGCTCGTCAACGCCGTGCAGGTGCTCGCCCGCGGCGACGCGCTGCTGTCGCCGGATGTCACGCGGCACGTGATCGCCGCGGCGACCGCCGGGGTTTCGACAGGCCCAACCGACGAACGCCCGCTGATTGAGCCGGTCTCGCCGCTGAGTGAGCCTCTCGACATCCCGCAGCCCACCGGAGACACCGCGCTCGCGACGCTGACCGAGCGGGAGGCCGAGGTGCTGCAACTCCTCGCCTGCGGCCTCTCCAACGCCGAGATCGCGGGCCGGCTCTACGTGGGCGAGTCCACGGTGAAGACCCACGTGTCCAAGGTGTTGATGAAGCTCGGGCTCCGCGACCGCATTCAGGCCGTGATCTTCGCCTACGAGCACGGGATCACGGCTGCCCATCGGGCCTAGGGGCCTGGTCACTCGCTCCGGCATCCGCTGGGCCGCCGGCCGCGGCATCCGGAACCGCCGTGGCCACGCCCGCATCGCTCGCCACATCGGCCGGGGCATGCTGACGGCGGCTCGCGATCAGGAACGGGATGGCGATGGCCTCGATCAGGCCGGCGAACGCCAGCGAGGCCGGGTAGCCGTAGAGGTCGGCCGAGCGCCCGAGCACGGGCTGCACGACCACGCCGCCGCTTGAGGCCATCAGCGAGTCGAAGCTCAACACGGTCGCCCGCTGCTTCGACGGGATCATGTCGTTGAGGTAGGCCTGGCGCACCGGTCCGGCCGCCGCGGCGACGACACCCCACACGGCCAGCAGCACGAGCGCGAGCCAGAACACGCGGTTGATGCCGAGCGAGACCAGGATCACCACGCTGACGACGACGCTGAGGATCAGCACGGTCGTCCGCTTGCGGAACAGCGCCCGGACACGCGGGGCGAGCCAGCCGCCGAGCACCTGCGAGGCGGCAACGAGGGCCGCCGCGAGCCCGGCGATCGCGTAGGCCTTCGGATCACCGAAGAGCTCGAGCAGATAGGGCTGCAGCGCGTAGAAGACGTAGATGCCGACGCCGGCGGTGAACGGCGCCGCGAGCATGATGTAACGAACGGGCGGCTTCTTGAGCCCGCCATCGATGGAGGCGACGAGCAGTTCCTTGGTCGCGCGCAGCGGGTGCACGGAACGCTCCGGCGTGAAGCCGATGTCACGCATCAGCGCGAACGCGACGACGAACATCACCATCAGCACACCGACGCGCAGGAGGAAGGGCACGCCGAGGTTTGTCGCCTGGGCGATCACACCGCCGGCCACCGAGCCGACGAGCATGGCGACCCCGGCGACGATCTGGCCGCGGCCGAACACGGCCTCGAGTCCGCCCTCGTAGCCCGAGAAGCGCAGGGCGTCGACGAGCCACGCCTCGACGGCCCCGGAGAAAAAGGTGAAGCCGAGACCGAGCAGCACCGAGATGACCGCCCACGCCCAGAATGGGGCGTGCAGCTGCCACATCAGGTAGTACAGGTAGGTGGAGACGGCGAGGGTGATCGTTCCGAGCAGGAACGAGGCGCGGCGGCCCCAGCTGTCCGCCACGACGCCAGTCGGCACCTCGAACAACACCATGCCGGCCGTGAAGAACGCGTTGGCGGCGAAGGCCTCGAGCGAGCTGAGCCCGGCATCCAGCAGGAAGAGCGTGTTGACGCCCCAGATGAAGGAGGCGGCAAGCGTGTTGCCCAGCGTGAGGCCGAGGTAGATGCGCTGGATGCGGCGGGCGGCGGTGTTCATGGTGCCGCGCCCGAAAGGCGGGTTGATGAGGACACGAGAGACATGATCCTCCCGATTCTCGGCGCGCGCCAGCACCGGCGCGGTGCGGGCAATGTAAGACTGGAGGCATGATGCACTCGCTCAGCCGCGGAGCCGCCCGATGAGCGTTTTCGCCGACAAGCCCTGGCTCTCCTCGTACTCCCCCGGAGTCCCGCACCTCATCGACGTGCCGGACGACTCCCTCGTCGACGTGATCGAGGCCTCGGCCACGACATACGCGAACCACGTCGCGCTCGAGTTCTTCGGCGCGACCACGAGTTACCGCGAGCTCGGCGCCGCCATCGACCGTGCGGCGGAGGGCCTGCGCCGGCTCGGCGTCTCGGCCGGCGACCGGGTGGCCATCGTGCTGCCGAACTGTCCGCAGCACATCATCGCCTTCTACGCCGTACTGCGCCTCGGCGCCATCGTGGTCGAGCACAACCCGCTGTACACGCCCCGCGAGCTGCTGCACCAGTTCGAGGACCACGGCGCCAGCATCGCCATCGTCTGGGACAAACTCGCCGCCACCATCGCCGACTTCCCGTCGGCCATGGGCGTCGAGACGGTCGTCGCCGTCGACGTGACCCGTGCCATGCCGTTCGGCATGCGGGCCAAGCTCCGGATGCCGGTCGCCGCCGCCCGCACGGGCCGCGCGAAGCTGACGCTCGGCCACCCGGCTCCGGGTGCCGTCGTCTGGGCGAGCCTGCTCAAGAGCGGCCCCATCGCCGCCGAGCACCCGCGCCCGCAGGCGGACGACGTCGCGCTGCTGCAGTACACGAGCGGAACAACGGGCACGCCCAAGGGCGCAGTGCTCAGCCACCGCAATCTGCTCGTCAACTCGTTGCAGGGCCAGGCCTGGCTGCCCGGCCCGAAACCGGGCGCCGAGGTGTTCTACGGCGTGCTTCCGATGTTCCACGCCTTCGGGCTCACCCTCTGCATCACCTCCGCGATGAGCATGGGGGCGCGTCTCGTGCTGTTCCCGGCGTTCGATCCTGAGCTCGTGCTCAAGGCGGCGCGGCACAATCCGCCGACCTTCCTGCCGGCCGTCCCGCCGATCTACGACCGGATGCTCACGGCCGCCGACGCCGCTGGCGTGAGCCTCGCCAGCATCCGTTTCGCCATTTCCGGCGCCATGGCCCTGCCGCCCGCGCTCGTCGAACGCTGGGAGGCGGGCACGGAGAGCCTGCTCGTCGAGGGCTACGGCATGACCGAGTCCTCGCCGATCATCGCGGTGAACCCGGTGGCCGCCAACCGGCGCGCCGGCACCGTCGGGCTGCCGCTGCCGAACATCGAGATCCGCGTCGTCGACCCGGAACGGCCGGGAGTGCAGCGCGGCTTCGACGAGGCCGGCGAGCTCCTCGTGCGCGGTCCCCAGGTCTTCTCCGGCTACTGGAACCGGCCGAGCGAGAGCGCGGAGGCGCTGCTCGGCGCCGACGTCGTTGCGGATTCCGTCGATCCTCTGGACACCGCGGATGCCGCGGGTAGCGGCCCCTGGCTGCGCACCGGCGACATCGTCACGGTCTCCGCCGACGGCTTCATCTCCATCGTCGACCGGGCCAAGGAGCTCATCGTCACCGGAGGCTTCAACGTCTCGCCCACCGAGGTCGAGGGGGCGCTGCTCGCCCACCCGGATGTGCTCGACATCGCCGTCGTCGGCGCCCCGGATGCCGATGGCTCCGAGGTCGTCACCGCCGCCGTGGTGCTCGCGCCCGGCGTCGAGCTCGACCCCGACGCGCTCCGCACCTTTGCGAAGACCTGCCTCACGCCGTACAAGGTTCCGCGCCGCTTCGTGCAGGTCGACGAGCTGCCCCGCTCCCTCATCGGCAAGGTGCTCCGGCGCCAGGTGCAGCAGCAGATCATCGGCAAGTAGCTGCGGGCGCACCGGCATCCGCCCGCGAGAGTGCAGAAATTGCGCTGAATACGTCGGATCCAGCGCAATTTCTGCACTCTCGAGCATCCGGTACCTGACGAGAGGGCGTCCCCGCCGCCCGCGCACGACGCGCGCGACCAGCGTCGCCTCTCGACCGCGCGGCGGAGAGCGGAAACCCTCCGCACGGCGGATGCCGGCACGAGGTCGCTCCTCGTAGCCTGAGTGCACAGCAGCGAAAGGTGCACTCAGTGTTAGAGATCCAGAACGTCAACAAGAGCTACGGCGATCGCGCCGTGCTCACGGACGTCAGCTTCACCGTCGGCCACGGCCGCATGACGGGTTTCGTCGGCGGCAACGGCGCGGGCAAGACCACGACGATGCGCATCATCCTCGGCGTCCTGGCCCCGGATGCCGGCAGCGTCAGCCTCGACGGCACGCTCCTGACTGCGGCCGACCGCCGCCGCTTCGGCTACATGCCGGAGGAGCGCGGCCTCTATCCGAAGATGAAGGTGCAGGAGCAGCTCGTCTATCTGGCCCGCTTGCACGGCTTCACCTCGGCCGCCGCGAATCGCAACGCCGCGGCGCTGCTGGAGCAGCTCGGCCTCGGCGAGCGCGCGAACGACACGGTCGAGAGCCTCTCGCTCGGCAACCAGCAGCGCGCCCAGATCGCGGCCGCACTGGTGCACGAGCCCGAGGTGCTCGTGCTCGACGAGCCGTTCAGCGGACTCGACCCCATGGCGGTCGACGTGGTTCTCGGCGTGCTGCAGTCGCACGCGGCATCCGGGGCCCCCGTGCTCTTCAGCTCGCACCAGCTCGACATCGTTGAGCGGCTCTGCGACGACCTCGTGATCATCGCCGACGGCGAGATTCGCGCCAACGGCTCGGTCGAGGGTCTGCGCCGCGAGCACGGCTCCTCCCGGCACGAGCTGCTGCTCGGCGGCTCTCGTGCTGGAGGCGACGCCGGCTGGGTGCGCGATGTGCCCGGCGTCACGGTGATCGACTTCGACGGCGGCTACGCCCTGTTCGAGGCCGGCGACGACGCCCGCGCCGCCGTGCTGACCCGCGCCGTGGCCAGCGGCGAGCTGGTGAGCTTCGGCCCGCACGAACCCTCCCTTGCCCAGGTCTTCCGAGAGGTCATCCGCTGATGAGCACGCACCAGAGCACCCCACCGCGCGGCGCCGCCGACCGCGGCACGCCCAGCTTCGCGCACAGCGTCGGCCTCGTCGCCGGCCGCGAGATCACCATGCGCCTGCGCAGCAAGGCGTTCCTGATCTCGACCGGCATCCTCATGCTCGCCGTGCTCGCCTCCGTGGTGATCGGCGGTCTCGTCAGCCAGAACCCCGACCAGACCAAGGTGGCCCTGATCGGAACCTCCGCCGATGCCGCGAGCGCCGCCATCGCCCAGGCCGAGGGGCTCGAGGGCGTCACGGCCGATTCGCGCGAGGACGCGGAGCAGATGCTCCGCGACGGCGAGGTCAGCGCGATCGTCGTGCCCAGCGAGGCCGCGGATGCCGCGAACCCCGTCACCGTGATCGGGCTCGACCAGCCCCCCGGCGACGTCGTCGGAGCGCTCAGCATCCGGCCGGAGGTCGTGCTGCTCGAGCAGGCGAGCCAGGACTCGTTCCTGATCTACCTCGTCGCGCTCGGCTTTGGGCTGGTCTTCTTCATGTCGGCGATCACCTTCGGTTCGACCATCGCATCGAGTGTCGTCGAGGAGAAGCAGACCCGCATCGTCGAGATCCTGATGTCGACGATACCGGTGCGCGCGCTGCTCGCCGGCAAGGTAGTCGGCAACAGCGCGATGGCATTCCTGCAGATCGTGGCCATCGCGGTGCTCGCCATCCTCGGCATGGTCGTGACGAGTCAGAAGGTGCTGCTCGGCACCCTTGGCGCGTCGGTGATCTGGTTCATCGTGTTCTTCGCCGTCGGCTTCGTCATGCTCTCCGCCCTGTTCGCGGCGACGGCGTCGATGGTCTCCCGCGCCGAAGACATCGGCTCCGTCACCTCGCCGGTGACAATGCTCGTGATGCTGCCGTACTTCCTCGTCATTCTCTTCAACGACAACCCGCTCGTGCTCGGCATCATGAGCTACGTGCCGTTCTCAGCGCCGGTCGGCATGCCGATGCGTGTGTTCCTCGGCACGGCCGAGTGGTGGGAGCCGCTGCTCTCGCTCGCGATCCTGGTGGCGACGACGGTGCTCGTGCTGGCACTCGGCTCGCGCATCTACAGCAACTCCCTGCTGCGTCTCGGCGCCAGGGTCAAGCTGGCCGAGGCACTCAAGGGGTAACGCCTCGGCCCGGGGGAAGGGGCGGATGCCGCAGCACGCGGCATCCGCCCCTCTGTGTCTGCCCGTCTGTCGTTGATTGAGCCAGACCTCCGTCGATAGCGCCTGACCTCCGTCGATAGTGCCTGACCTCCGTTGATTGAGCCTGTCGACATCCGCTCGTGAGGTTTCGACAGGCTCAACCAGCGGGAGGGGTGAACGACCTCGGAGCGCGAAGGGTGAACGACCTCGGAGCGGGGAAGAGTGGCGCGGGGCGGGCGATCAGGCACGAAGTGTGCGTGTGGCGCACGAAATCGCTGGATGTCGCGGTGCCAGACTAGAGCGGTGACTGACACTCTGCATGACCTTGACTCCCGCGGCTTCGCGTCCGACAACTACTCGGGCGTGCACCCCGAGATCATGGCGGCCATCGCCGCGGCCAACGGTGGCCACCAGATCGCCTACGGCGACGACGTCTACACCGAGAAGCTGCAGCAGGTCTTCGCCTCCCACTTCGGCGACGGCGTGCAGGCCTTCCCGGTGTTCAACGGCACCGGCGCGAACGTCACCGGACTGCAGTCGATGCTGCCGCGCTGGGGCGCGGTCATCTGCACGAGCACCGCCCACATCCACAGCGACGAGAACGGCGCCCCCGAGCGCATCGGCGGCATCAAGCTGCTCACCGTCGAGACACCGGACGGCAAGCTCACCCCCGAGCTCATCGACAAGGAAGCCTGGGGCTGGGGCGACGAGCACCGCGCGCAGCCCGGCGTCGTCTCGATCACCCAGACCACCGAGCTCGGCACCGCGTACTCGGTGGCCGAGGTCACCGCGATCGCCGAGCACACCCACAAGCTCGGCATGAAGTTGCACATGGACGGCGCGCGCATCTCCAACGCCGCCGCCGCACTTGGCCAGCCGCTGCGGGCCTTCACCACGGATGCCGGCGTCGATGTGCTGAGCTTCGGCGGCACCAAGAACGGGATGCTGTTCGGCGAATCCATCGTCGTGCTGAACCCCGAGGCGTCGACCGGCCTCAAGTACCTGCGCAAGATGAACATGCAGCTCTCGTCGAAGATGCGCTTCGTCTCGGCGCAGCTCATCGCACTGCTCGAGAACGACCTCTACCTGCGCAACGCCTCCAACGCCAACGCCATGGCCGCCCGACTCCGCGGCGCACTCGAGGCCGGCATCGCCGACGGCTCGATCACCGGCCTCGGCTTCTCGCAGCCCACCGAGTCCAACGCCGTCTTCGCCGTGCTGCCCGACGGCGTCGCCGACACCCTGCGCGAAAGCTTCCGCTTCTACGACTGGGATGCCGCGAAGAACGAGGTGCGCTGGATGTGCGGCTTCGACACCACCGAGTCCGACATCGACACCTTCGTCGCCGCGGTGAAGCGCGAGCTCGCTGCCCGGTAACGGATCGCGGGGCGGATGCCGGTGCCGCCGGCATCCGCCCACCACATTCCGCGCACGCGGAATAGTCGCGGGCACAAGCGCGTTTCACCCTCCGATGCCCCAGTGTTGTGGCGCACTCTCAACCACCTCACTGCAAGGAATCTCATGACGCTGCTTGACGCCGCCCCCCGTACCGCCCAGACCAGCGCCCCCGTGCTCGACGTTCTCGCCGAGCGCTGGAGCCCGCGCGCCTTCGACCCGGACGCCGTGCTGGAGCCCGGTGCACTCGCCGGCGTGTTCGAGGCGGCCCGCTGGGCACCGAGCGCGAACAACTCGCAGCCGTGGCGCTTCATCATCGCCCGCCGTGGCACCGCGACCTTCGACACCATCGCCAACGCACTGATGGGCTTCAACCAGGCCTGGGCCGGAAGCGCGGCCGCCCTCGTCGTGAACGTCGCGATCGTCGCCGACGCCGACGGCAAGCCGACTCCGTGGGCGCAGTACGACCTCGGCCAGGCCGTCGCCCACCTCAGCGTGCAGGCGCACGCCGAGGGACTGCACGTGCACCAGATGGGTGGCTTCGACCGCGACGCGATCAGCGCAGCGTTTGAGCTCGAGGAGCGCTTCGTTCCGACCTCGGTCATGACGATCGGCAAGCTCGGCGACGCCGCCGCCCTGCCCGACGCCCTGCGCGAGCGCGAGATCGCCCCGCGTCAGCGCCTCGCCCTCGACGAGATCGTGCTGCTGAACGACTAGTCGCTCGCTGCGGACGCCCGGCGCGGGCCCGCGATAAGTGCAGGGGCCCGGTGATTTCACCGGGCCCCTGCACTGTATCCGGGCCCGTGGGCGCTGTGTCAGTCGCCGGTGCGCGTGCGGCGTCTGCGCAGCACAGCGGTGACCACCACGGCCCCGCCGATCAGCAGGAGCGCGAGCGCCGCGGTGAACAGCGCCCCGCCGTCGAAGCCGCTCGCTGGCAGCCCTGCTCCGGTCGCCGGCTTCTCGCCGCCCGGGGTTCCACCAGGGTTGCCGCCCGGGTCGGTGCCCCCGTCATCCGCGGTGACCGTGACATCGCTGCGCATGAACAGCACGTTGCCCGTCGGCGACGTCCCCGACGCCACGATCGAGTGCGTGCCGGAGTAGCCTGCCGGGATCGTGACCGTCGCGCGTGCGACCCCTGCGGCATCCGCGGTCACCGTCGCCAGCACAGTCGGGCTCGAGTAGATCGAGAAGACGACGGGCGAGTCAGGGGCGAAGCCGAATGCGCTGACGTCGAGCGTTGTGCCTGGCGTGGCGTCAGCCGGGACACCCTCGAGCGCTCCGCTCCCTCCGGGGACCGTCGCGGGCGGCATCACGACGGGCAGCTCCTCGAGCGTGACGGTCAGCGTCTGCGTCGTCCTCAGACCGGCGGCATTCGTTGCCGTCAGCGTCACGGGGTAGTCGCCAGCGGGCGCCGTCGTCGTTCCACGGATGCTGGCCGTGCCGTCACCGGCATCGCTGAAGCTGAGGCCGTCCGGCAGGGCTCCGGTGATGGCGAGCGTGATGGCGTGAGGGAATCCACCGTCGGTGGTGACCGCGAAGCTGCTCAGCACGCCCCGTTTGACGAGCACGGAATCCGCGCTGCCGATCGCCGGCTTCTCTGTCACCGTCAGCGCGAACGCCTGGGTGACCGCACCCGAGGCGTTCTTCACCTTCAGCGCGAGCGCGTAGTCGCCGCCGCTGCCGGCCTTCGGGGTTCCGCCAAGCACGGCCGTCCCATCACCGTTGTCGGTGAAGGTGACGCCCTTCGGCAGCGCGCCCGTCACGCTCAGCTCCACTGCCCCCGAGTAGCCGGGGCTGCTCGTCACGGTGACGGTCGCCGGGTCGCCCACCGTGATGGTCGCGGCATCCGCGGAGGTGATCGCCGGGTCCTCTGTCACCGTCAGCGTGAACGACTGGGCGCTGGAGCCTGTGCCATTCGTCGCCGTCAGCGTCAGCGGGTATGCCCCGCCTGTACCGACCGCCGCCGCGCCGCCGAACGTCGCGGTGCCGTCGCCGTTGTCGGTGAATGTGACGCCGGCCGGCAACGCGCCGCCCTCTGTCAGGGTGACGGCGCCCGAGTGGCCGGGGCTGCTCGTCACCGTGAATGTCGCCGCGGAGCCGACACCGATCGTCGCGGCATCCGCCGAGGTGATCGCGGGGTCCTCCGTCACGGTCAGCGTGAAGCTCTGGGCGCTCGATCCCGCACCGTTCGTCGCCGTCAGGGTGAGCGCGTAGTCGCCCCCGGTCGCGGCGGCGGGCGTTCCGGCGATCGTCGCGGTGCCGTCGCCGTTGTCGACGTAGCTGACACCGGTGGGCAGCGTGCCGCCCAGGGCCAGCGTGACGGCACCCGGGTATCCCGCGCTGCTCGTCACGGTGAACGAGAGTGGCGCACCGGCCGGTGCCGTCGCGGTGCTTGCCGAGGTGATCGCGGGCTTCTCCGCGATCACCACGTCCAGCGGCTGGGCGGCATCAACCCCGAAGCCGTTCGCTGCCCCGATCGTCACCGTGTGGGTGCCGCCGGTGCCCGGTTCCGGTGTGCCGGAGATGGTCGCGATTCCGTTGCCGTTGTCGACGAAGCCGAGGCCGGCCGGAAGGCCGCCGGCGGAGATGGCTGGCGTCGGCGTTCCCGTTGCTGTCACCGTGACGCTGCCGGCGATGCCGACCTCAAACGGGGCGGATGCCGCGCTCGTCAGCTGCGGAGGCGTGCCGACGGTCAGCGTCGCCGCGGCGCTCGTCGCGCTCGCGCCGTCGGTGACGACGACCCGGTACTGCGCACCGCTCATCAGCTGTGTCGCCGTGAAGCTCAGCGAGGCAACGCCGGCGTTCAGCGTGCCGCCGGGAACATCGGTCCAGGTGGATCCGTCACCCGAGCGCTGCCACTGCGCTGTCATCGTTCCTGTCGACGGCACGGCGGCGCTGGCGGTGGCTGTGAAGGTTGCCATGGCACCGGCCGTCACCGTCTGCGGCAGTGGTTGCACGGTGACGGCGGGCGCCTGCCGTACGGTCACGCTGATGTTCTTCGTGGAGGCCAACACCCCGTTCCATGCCCGCAGCTGGAAGCTGTAATCGCCGGCCGCGACTGTCGCGTCGGCCGCGAGCCGGTAGCTGTCGGGTGCGGACCCCGTCAGGCTGAAGCCCGATGGGGCGCCGATCAGTCCCATGGTGGTTGCCGTGGGGAACCCGGGGGTCACGGTGATCTGCGCGAAATCGCTGCCGCCGAGCGCAAGCTCAATTGCGTTGGGTGCGGTGATGATCGGCGCCGTCGTAACCCGAATGGGGAGCTGCACGGTCGAGGCCGGTCCGGTCGGGGAGTTCTTCGCCGTGAAGGTCAGGACGTAATCTCCGCCGACCGTCGGGGTGCCGCTGAGGGTGAATGCATCATCGTTGCCACCCGGAGCAACGTTCACTCCGGCGGGGATCGTGCTGCTCGGGTCAAGCTCGAGCGACGCCGACACGGGGTAACCGCCGCTCGCCGTGACACTGAGGCTGCTCATGGGGGTACCCCCCTCGAGCGAGAGACCGGACGGTGCGTTGATCACAGGTGCTTCCAGCACGGTGATGCTCAGCGTGCTCGCCGCCGTTGTACCGAAGACGTTGCTGGCCGCGACGTCGAAGACGTAGACGCCGCCAGCACCGACGGGCGGGGTTCCGGAGATCGTCAGCCGGCCGCCCTCGCTCGTGCCCACGCTGAGCCAGCCGGGCACGGTGGCCGGCGCCGTCGGGGTGACGGTGATCGTTGCGTCGGGGATGCCGCTCGCGAAGACGTCGAACGAGTGCTCCGCGCTGTCCACGGCCCAGCTCGCGGCTCCAGCACTGCCGATCACGGGCCCGGTGCCGACGGTCAGCAGCGCCGCGCGGCTCTTCGCAGCGAGGGTGACGAAGTAGCGGTAGACCGAACCGTTGTCGGCCTGGCTCGTCGCGACGGTCAGCGTCGGCCCGGTCTCGAGGAGGTCGGTCCAGCTCAGCCCGTTGTTGGTCGATCGCTGCCACACCCCGCTCGGCGCGGGGTAGCCGCCGACGCCGACCGTGAAGCTGGCCGTGTTACCGACGAGCACGGCGGCATCGCCGGGCTCCACCGAGATGTACGCGTCCTCGTTCACGGTGAGCGTCACCGTCTGGGGCACGCTGAGCCCCGCGCTGTTCGTGGCGGTGAGCGTGATCGTGTACACGCCGCCGGCCCCGGCATCCGGGGTTCCCTGCAGCCCTGTGACCCCGCGCTCCGGGTCGACGACCGTGGTGACGCCAGCAGGCAGCGCACCCGCGAGCGTGACCTTCGCGTCGTTGGGGTAGCCGCCGCCCGCCGCGAAGCTCAGGTTCGTCGCGTCGCCGACATGCAGCGCCCCGCTCGGCGGGCTGCTGAACGCCGGCTTCTCGTTCACCGTCAGGGTGAAGTTCTGCGCCACGTCGGCATCGCGGCCGTTGTTGCGAGTGAAGCTCAGGGCATACACGCCGCCGCTTCCGGCAGCCGGGGTGCCGCTGAGCAGGGCGGTGGCCTGCCCGGCCGCTCCGCCCGTGACGCTCACGCCCCCCGGCAGGGCGGCGCCGCTCGTGACGAGGGCGCTCAGCGGGAAGCCCGTCGTCGAAATCGTGTGCGTTCCCGGCTGGTCGACCGTGAACGTGGCGGCGGGCGCCGAGGTGAATGCCACAGGCTGCCGTACCGTCACGGTGTACGCCTGCGGCGTGGTGCCGACCGAGTTCACGGCGGTCAGCGAGGTGTTCGTGATGCCGGTCGCGCTCGGCGTGCCGCTGATGGTTGCAGTGCCGTTGCCGTTGTCGACGAACGTCAAGCCGGCCGGCAGCGCGACACCGGAGACGGTGAGCGCTGGGAAGGGGTAGCCGTCGCTTCTGACGGTGGCGGAGACAGGAACACCGATCGTCGCGTCGAGGTTCACGAGACCCGGGAATTCGGGCACCTTCGCCATGCCGAAGCTCGCGACCGCCTTCGCGTTCCCGAGGCCCGCGGTGACGGATGCCGGGCCGCGCAGCGCATGCGCGTCGAATGATGTGTTCGCCGTCCCCCCGGTCAGGGGCGTGCTGGATGCCGAGATCGTGGCGCCGTTCGGAAGCACGCCGGACCAGGCCACGGTGGCGTCGCTGAAGATCCGGAGCGACGCGGGGCTGATCACGCCGCCCGTGGAGTTCTTCAGCACCGAGGCGGTGAGCACGGCGGTGCTCGAGCCGAGCGGAATCAGCACGGGGTTCGCCGAGACAGAGAGCGCGAGCGAGGGCTCGGCCGTGACGCCGGCGGATGCCGTGTCGCAGCCGGTTGCGCCGACGGCGAGCCGATTGCAGTTCCACCAGTTGTTCTCGGCATTGACGACGATGCCGCCTGTCGTTCCGTCGCCGTCAACGACGGCATTCGCGTTGGTGCCCGTGTTGCCGATGAAGCTATTGAAGTGTGCGTTCAGCGTGCCACCGGCGACGTGGATCGCGGCGCCGGCTGCCGGGGCGGCACCGGTGATGGTGTTGGCCGCGAAGCGGGTGCCCGTGATCTCCAGCGTTCCGCTGTTCTGCAGGATGGCGCCGCCGCGCGCGGGCTTGCCGGCCGCGCCCGCCACGGTGTTGGCAGAGAAGGTGCTGTCGGTGATCTTCGCCTCGACGGCCGTCGGGGACTGGCCGGCGCTGAATTCGATCGCGCCACCGCCGATCGCCGCGATGTCATTCGAGCGGGCCGAGTTGCCGCTGAACACGGTGTTGCTCACCAGGAACTTCTGGTTGACGACCTCCGTCGCGGCGTAGGCGACACCGCCGCCACCGCTGGTGCCGGAGTCGTTGTCGCTGATCGTCGAGTCGGAGATGCTGAGCTGACCGCCGATGAATTGAATGCCGCCGCCCGGGGCGTTCGTCGCGGAGCCGGTGGTGTTCGCCCGGCTGTCCGTGATGGTGCTGTTGGTGATGGTGAGCGTGTCTCCTGAGCCGCCCGCTCCGGCCGAACCGCCGAGGATGCCTCCGCCACCGAAGGCGTTGCCGACGCCACCGGTGATGGTGATTCCCGTGATCGTCGTCGTCACTCCGCCGACGAGGTCGGGGTCGAGCACGAGGACGGAGGTCTGGCCGTCGCCGATGATCTTCGCGCTGCGATCGGACGGGCCCTGCAGGGTGATGTTCGAGCCGCTGTTCTTTCCGAGCAGGAGCGAGCCGTTGCCGGCGCTGAGCTGGTAGTTGCCAGCCTGCAGGGTGATCGTGGTGGAGTCGGCGCCACGGTTGTTGGCGGCGCACACCGCGTCGCGCAGCGTGGGTTCGATTGGCACGGTGATCGCTGGGTTGGTGCAGGATGCCGGGTTGCCGTTGTCCTCCGTGCTCGTCACCGTCCACGCTGCGGGCGCGGCGACGGCCGGCGCGGCAACGCCGACGACGGCCCCGCCGATAGCGAGCGTGACAACCGTCGCGAGGGCGAGTGCGCGGTACGCGCGCGAGCGAACAGAATGGCCGACGGTAGGGGTCGGAATCATATGCGTGTCAGCGCTTTCTGGGATCGGGGCCAGGCTAGGGAAAGGGCACGACACGCCCCCCGGCGTCGAAAGATGGACGGTGTCCAGCAGCGTTAACATAGTCGGTGTTCCGCTGCGCCGCGAGGTCCCCGAATTGGGGTGACTCCCGCCGTGCGCGACATCGCCGGCAGGGGCGAGAATGAACGACGTCCACAGTCTGACCAGGGAGCTCCATGCTTGAGGTTTCTCGCCGGACCGTGATGGCTTTCGGCGCCGGCGCGGTCGGAGCCGTCGCCGTAGGCGCATTCGCGACGCCGGCCGTCGCGGGTGGCGCGCCCACCCCTCCCGCTGCCGCGCTCCCGGTCTTCACGCCGGCCGCTGCCGCGGAGCTGCCGCTCCGCTCACACTTCGCCGGACACGAAGGGGAGACGTTCGTCGCCACGGCGAACGGCGCCGCCCTCGCGCTGACACTCACCGAGATCGATGATGTGCCTCCCGCCATCGGCACGGAGGACGAGAATCGCTTCAACCTGATCTTCTCGGTGCAGGGCACGGCGTTGCCAGCCCAGGACGTCTACGAGATCACCCACCCCAGCGTTCCGGCCGCACTGCTTTTCGCGTCGCCGATCGGCGCAGGCAAACGGCGGCAGCTTCAAGCACTCGTCAACCGACTCGTATGAGCCAGGAGCTGCCGTCCCACGCCGACTTCCTCCGGGTCGTCGGTGACGTTTTCGACGCCGCCGACAGCGCAGGAGTGCGCACCCCTCTGACGTTGATCACGTGCAGCGATGAGCTCCGCTCCGGGGGCTATTCCTCGTTCTCCCTCGGCTTCCGTGGCGACGACACGGTGCGCGAACAAGGGATCTTCGAGCTGCGGCATCCGGGGCTCGGCACGCTGCACCTCTTCCTCGTACCCTCGCGTGCGGATGCCGCCGGGACCGAGTACACCGCGAGCTTCAACAGTCTGGAGGCCTGACGATGGCGCAACCCTATGTCGGCGAGATCCGCATGTTCGCGGGCAACTTCGCCCCGGCCGGGTGGATGTTCTGCGACGGCCAACTGCTGCCGATCTCCGAGAACGAGACGCTGTTCAACTTGATCGGCACCACCTATGGCGGGGATGGCCAGTCGACATTCGCCCTGCCGAATATGCAGGGCCGGCTTCCCCTGCATCAGAGCAGCGGTGGACACATTCTGGCCGAAACCGGCGGCGCTGAAGAGGTCACACTCAGCAGCCAGCAGATTCCCGCTCACCGCCACCCCACGCTGGCTGCGGCCGCCTCGGGAACAAGCGCCAGCCCGCAGGGCAATGTGCTCGCAACGTGGGCGGACACCCCATACGCGACAACGCCTGTCGCCCCGGCGCCCGGCGCCCCGGTTGCGTTGTCGCCGACGGCCGTGGCCGCGACCGGTGGGAACCAGCCGCACGACAACATGCCGCCGTTCCTGGCCGTGAGCTTCATCATCTCGCTGTTCGGCCTCTTCCCCTCACAGACATGATCGAGATGTCCGAGCTGTCCGAAGTCTTCGCACCCGCCAGAGAGGCACGTCATGGCTGAGCCCTTCTTGTCCGAGATCCGTCTCTTCAGCTTCGGCTTCCCGCCCAAGGGCTGGGCTCTGTGCGACGGTCAGTTCTTGCCGATCAATCAGAATCAGGCGCTGTTCTCACTCCTCGGCACGACATACGGCGGCAACGGGCAGACGAACTTCGCCCTTCCTGACCTGCGTGGCCGTTCACCACTGCACGTCGGCAACGGACACGACCTCGGAGAGAGGGGCGGCGAAGAAGCACACACGCTGAGCGTCAACGAGCTCCCCCGACACAGCCACAGCGTCAACGTCGCCGCGACGGCATCCACGCTCACGGCCGCCGGCAAGCTACTGGCCAGTCCGGGCAAGCCGGCTTTTGCCGCACCCGGCTCCGGAGGTGTCGTCGCGATGGCCGCGGAGTCGAGCGGCCACACGGGTGGCAGCCAGGCGCACCTCAACATGGCGCCGTATCTCACCCTCAACTTCTGCATAGCGCTTGTAGGCATTTTCCCCAGCCGCAACTAGCTGGGCGACCCACCTCTCGATCCAAAGGACACCAGCATGGCCGATCCGTTCGTCGCCGAGATTCGCATGTTCCCGTTCAACTTCGCGCCCCAAGGGTGGGCGTGGTGCGACGGTCAGCTGCTGCCGCTGTCGCAGAACACCGCCCTGTTCTCGCTGCTCGGAACCACCTATGGCGGTGACGGCAAGACCACCTTCGCTCTTCCGAACCTGAACGGCTCCTTTCCGATGCACCCAGGGCAAGGCCCGGGGTTGAGCCTCCGCTCTCTCGGCGAGCAGGGCGGCCGGCAGACCGTGACGCTTCTCGAATCGGAGATCCCCGCGCACGGGCACGCACTGAACGCGCTTCCCATCTCCGGAACCTCGAACTCGGCGGAGGGCAGAATGCTTGCGGCGCCACGCTACGGGCGTGCGCAGGAACGTAGCTACGCCGAACAAAACGCCCCCGGCATCACCAAGCTCAGCCCAGCCGGCCTCTCGTCCGCCGGCGACGATCAGCCGCACAACAACATGCCGCCCTACCTCACGCTCTACTTCGCCATCGCACTGCAGGGCGTCTTCCCTCCACGCCCATAGCGGCCCGATCGAGCACCTGGCACCGTGACTGACCGCCGACCCGTTGGCGTCTCCGTGCTCCGGGCAGCCTCGCCGGACGACACCGGGCTGCTCAGGGATCTCTTCGCGGAGAGCCGCGAAGCGGAGCTTGCTGCGCTGCCTGACGACGGCGTCCGGGAGCTCTTCCTCTCGATGCAGTGGGCGGCGCAGAGCACGCAGTACGAGCGCCTCTACCCGGAGGCGGACAGCCTCATCATCCTCTCGCCGGCGCCCGACGGAGGCATGCCGGTCGGGCGTCTGCTGGTTCACTGGCTGCCGGAGCGCGTGCGCATCGTCGACATTGCGGTCCTTGCCGCGCATCGGAACGCGGGGCATGGCACAGCGGCGCTCATCGAGCTGCTCCGCCGAGTGGACGCGGACGACGTGCCGGTCACGCTGAGCCTGCTCAGACAGAACCGTGCCGCGCACCGCCTCTACCGCCACCTGTGCTTCGTCGACGCTGCCGGCTCGCCCGAGGACTCGCATCTGGTGATGCGGCGCGCCCGGCAATCCGAGCGCTCGGAGTCGGCCTAGCGGAGCGGGTGTCCGCTACGGCCGCAGCAGCACCTTGGTCGCCCGACGCTCGTCCATGGCGGCGTACGCCTCGGCGACCTCGCTGAGCGGCAGCTCGACGTCGAAGACACGGCCGGGCTCGATCACGCCGGCCAGCACCTCCGGCAGCAGTTCGTCGATGTAGTTGCGCACGGGAGCGACGCCGCCGTTGACACCGACGTTGCGGTTGAACAGCGGGCGCACCGGCAGCTCAGGGCCGCCGTTGGGGGCGCCGACGTAGCCGACCATGCCGCCGGGGCGGGTGGAGCGGATCGCCTGGTCCATCGACTCCTTGGTGCCGACGCACTCGAGCACGTAGTCGGCGCCAATGCCGTCGGTCAGCTCCTGGATGCGCGCGATGCCCTCGTCGCCGCGCTCCTCGACGATGTCGGTCGCCCCGAATTCGAGGGCCAGGGCCTGCCGTTCGGGATGCCGTGACATCGCGATCACGCGGGCGGCGCCGAGGCGCTTCGCCGCGATCACGGCGCACAGGCCGACGGCGCCATCACCGACGACCGCGACGGTGCTGCCGGGGGTGACGCCGGCCGAGACGGCGGCGTGGTGGCCGGTGCCCATGACATCGGCCAGTGTCAGCAGGCTCGGCACGAGCGCGGCATCCGGAAGCGACGGGGTCGCAACGAGGGTGCCATCGGCGTTCGGCACCCGCACGAACTCGCCCTGTGCTCCGTCCACGAAGTGGCCGGACTCGTCGGTGGCGCCCCACCAGCCGCCGTGCAGGCAGGAGGTGCTGACGCCGTTCCGGCAGTTCGCGCAGCTGAAGTCGCAGTGATAAAAGGGGGCGATCACGAAGTCACGTGGCTTGACCGCGGTGACGGCGCCGCCGACCTCCTCGACGATGCCGACGAATTCGTGGCCGATGCGGCGCGGCTCGTGGGTGGGCGTGACGCCGCGGTACGGCCAGAGGTCGGAGCCGCAGACGCAGGCGGCGACGACCCGCACGATGGCGTCGGTCGGCAGAGCCAGCACCGGGTCGGGCACTTCGTCGAGGCGGATGTCTCGTTCACCGTGGATCACTGTTGCGCGCATGGAACGAGCCTACGCTTGCGCGCGGCACAGTGGCCGAATCCAGGGCATCAGGGCTTCGCTCGTTCCTCGCTCAGCCGCCGTGGAGTGGGGAACGCGGACGTGGCCGCCCCGGCATCCGGGACGGCCACGTCTGGTGTTCGCTGCTATACCGTAGAGCCGACGGTGAGGCTGTCGCCGTCCGCCGCGAGGTCGACCCGCACGAGGTCGCCGTCTCGCACGGCGCCGCCGAGCAGCGCGTTCGCGAGCCGGTCGTCGATCTCGTGCTGCATGAGCCGCCGCAGCGGTCGCGCCCCGTAGATCGGGTCGTAGCCACGTTCGGCCAGCCAGCGCCTGGCGTCCGGCGTCACCGCCAGCGTGAGCCTGCGGCTGGCGAGCCGCTTCGACAGTCGGTCGATGTAGAGCTCAACGATCTCGCCGAGCTCCTCCTGCGAGAGCGCCGAGAACACGACGATGTCGTCGAGTCGGTTGACGAACTCGGGCTTGAAGGCCTGGCGCACCAACTGCTGCACCGCCGTCTCCTTCTCGTTCCAGGTCAACGACGGGTCAACGAGGAAGTGCGAACCGAGGTTCGAGGTGAGAATCAGGATGACGTTGCGGAAGTCGACCGTGCGGCCCTGACCGTCGGTGAGCCGACCGTCGTCGAGCACCTGCAGCAGCACGTCGAAGACCTCCGGGTGCGCCTTCTCGACCTCGTCGAGCAGGATCACCGAGTACGGGCGCCGCCGCACGGCCTCCGTCAGCTGTCCACCCTGCTCGTAGCCGACGTAGCCGGGAGGGGCGCCGACGAGACGCGAAACGGTGTGCTTCTCGCCGTACTCGGACATGTCGATGCGGATCATCGCCTTCTCGTCGTCGAAGAGGAACTCGGCCAAAGCCTTGGCGAGCTCCGTCTTGCCGACGCCGGTCGGGCCGAGGAACAGGAACGAGCCGGTTGGACGGTCGGGGTCGGAGATTCCGGCACGCGTTCGGCGCACGGCATCCGACACCGCGGCGACGGCCTTCTTCTGGCCGATCAGGCGCTTGCCGAGCTCGTTCTCGAGGTGCAGCAGCTTCTCGGTCTCGCCCTGCAGCAGGCGGCCGACGGGGATTCCAGTCCACGCGGCGATGACCGCTGCGATGTCTTCCTCGGTGACCTCCTCGTTGACCATGCGGTCTTCGATCGGGTCGTTCTCGGCCTGCTCCGCTGCCGCCAGCCGCTCCTGCAGCTGCTTGATCGTCGTGTACTCGAGCTTGGACGCCTCGGTGTAGTCGGCCTCGCGCATCGCACGGTCACGGGCGCGGGTGGCCTCGTCGAGTTGCTTCTTGAGGTCACCGACGGCCGTCAGCGATGCCTTCTCGCGGGCCCACCTGGCCTCGAGCACGCCCAGCTCCGCACTCTTCTCCGCGAGTTCCTCGCGCAGCTTGGTCAGGCGCTCCTTTGAGGCGTCGTCCTTCTCCTTCTTGAGGGCGAGCTCCTCGATCTTCATCCGCGCGACCTGGCGCTGCAGCTGGTCGATCTCAACCGGGGAGGAGTCGATCTCCATCTTGAGTCGGCTCATCGCCTCGTCGACGAGGTCGATCGCCTTGTCTGGAAGCTGGCGCGAGGTGATGTACCGGTTGCTGAGGGATGCCGCGGCAACGAGTGCGCCGTCGCTGATCGTCACTCCGTGGTGCGCCTCGTACGCACCCTTCAGCCCGCGGAGGATCGCCACGGTGTCTTCGACACTCGGCTCGCCGACGAACACCTGCTGGAAGCGGCGTTCGAGGGCGGCATCCTTCTCGATGAACTCGCGGTACTCGTTGAGCGTGGTCGCGCCGATCAGGCGCAGCTCACCGCGGGCGAGCATCGGCTTGAGCATGTTGGAGGCCGCGACCGAGCCCTCGCCGCCGCCTGCACCCATCAGGGTGTGCAGCTCGTCGACGAAGGTGATGATCTCACCGTCGGACTCGTTGATCTCCTTGAGCACACTCTTCAGCCGCTCCTCGAACTGGCCGCGGTACATGGCGCCGGCCACGAGCGCGCTGAGGTCGAGCGAGACGAGTCGCTTGCCCTTGAGCGAGTCGGCGACGTCGCCGGCGACGATGCGCTGGGCGAGGCCCTCGACGACGGCGGTCTTGCCGACGCCCGGTTCACCGATGAGCACGGGATTGTTCTTGGTGCGCCGGGTCAGCACCTGGCTGAGCCGGCGGATCTCGGCGTCCCGCCCGATCACGGGGTCGAGCTTGCCGCTCGCCGCGATCGCGGTCAGGTCAACGCCGTACTGTTCGAGGGCGCTCTTGGCGTCTTCCTGGGGTGGCTGTTGGCCTGGCTGCATTGTGTGTTCCTTTCCGTGCACTGCTCGACCGTCGGATGCCGCATCGGCGGCTGACGGTCGATGAAACTTGAGTCGATGTGACTCAAGTTTACCAAATTGTGGACGCAGGCGAAAGGCAGGTGGCTGGGAGTCGGCTGTACGCGAAAGGCGCCCCGTCGGATGACGGGGCGCCTCGTGGCACGCGGGGTGGGCGAGGATCAGCGAGCGCGCGTCACCACCGGGGCGAGCGGCAGGCCGCCGAGCGCCTCGTCGATGCGGATCAGCTCGTTCCACTTCGCCGTGCGCTCACTGCGGGTGATCGAGCCGACCTTGACGATGTCGGCCGACCAGCCGGTGGAGAGATGTGCGACCGCGACGTCCTCGGTCTCGCCGGAGCGTGCGGAGACGATCGCGCTCAGCCCCTTCTCCCTCGCCGCGGCCACGGCGGCCGCGCCCCCGCTGACGGTGCCGACCTGGTTGACCTTGATCAGCACGGAGTCGACCTCGCGGGCGTCGGCAGCGCGGCGCACGCGATCGGCGCTCGTCACGAGGTAGTCGTCGCCGACGATGACGGCCGCGTCGCCCGCGACGGCGAGCCGCATCCCGGCCGGGTCGTCCTCATCGGCCGGGTCCTCGAGCGTGATCACCGGGTAGCTGCGGCAGATGGTGAGCAGCTTCTCGATCCATTCGGCGCTCGAGTAGCTCTCCTCGCCGACGCGGTAGCCGCCTGCGGTGTGGAACTGGCTGGCGGCGATGTCGAGCGAGATACCCATGTCGACGCCCGGCTTCATGCCCGCCAGCTCAATGCCGGCAACGAGCACGTCGAGGGCGTCCTCCGTGCCGCTGACGTCTGGCCAGTGCCCGCCCTCGTCGGCCACACCGTGCTTCGGACCGCGCCTGGCCATGACCTCGCCGACGGCGCGGTAGACCTCGGCGACGTCGGCGAGCGCATCGCCGATCGAAGTTGCGGAGAGCGGGTAGGCCATGAAGTCCTGCACCGCCGTGCGGTGTGCCGCATGCGCCCCGCCGCCCATGATCTGGATCTGCGGGCGCGGAATGTGGCTCGGAGCCGCGTTCAACACCTGCCAGCTCGGGATGCCGCGCACGGCAGCCGCAGCGTTGAGCACGGCGAGCGAGGTGGCCGTCGTGGTGTTGCCGCCGATGTTCGCGCGCTGCGGATCGGCGTCGAGCCCGTCGAGGACGGCGTCGATTCCCGCCTGGTCCGCGACATCCAGACCCAGCAGCGCCGGCTCGACGAGCGAACGCACGAGGCCGACGGCCTGGGAGACGTCCTTGCCGCCGAGGCGACTGCCCCCGTCGCGCAGCTCGATCGCCTCACGGCGCCCCGTCGACGCGCCGGCCGGGGCGATGCCCCTGCCGCGTGCGCCACCCGTGGTCTCGACCTCGACCTCGACGGTCGGGAGTCCGCGGGAATCCCACACCCGGCGGCCGTGAACCGCCGTGATCATGCCACTCATTGCCGCACTCCAGTCATTGTCTCTCCAGCCTGTTCGCCCAACACATCTCCCAGTGCCCGCCCCGTGTTGAGGGCCAGCACCGCACTTGCTCGAATCCGCGCGCGCTCGGCGTCGTCGAGGTACTCGGCCGGCGAGGCGCCGGCCACCCTGGCCAACGCCAGCGCCGGCAGGATGCGCGCGATCCGTTCCCGCGTCTCTGCCGCGTCCTCCCAGACGACCTCGTCGAGGTACGCCCGTTCGAAGGCCTCGGCGGCCAGGCGCAGCTCCGCCGCGTGCTCGGGGAGGTGCACCTGCTTCAGCGCGAGGTGGGTGAGGCAGAACGCGGCATCGAATGCCGGGTCCCCCCACGTCGCGCACTCCGCGTCGAGGATCACGGGCCCAGCCCCGACCAGGATGTTCTTCGGGCTCAGATCGCCGTGCACGAGGGCACGGCCCGGCTCGCGCAGGCCGGCGATCACGGCATCCAGAGCCGCAGCCGCCTCCGGAACCGCCTCGACGGTGCGCAACAGATAGGGCTCGATGCGCAGCGACTCGAACAGATCCTGGTTCGCGAACTGTGCTGGCAGCCCCGGCGTGCTGGCGCTCACGGCATGGATCCGCCCGAGCGTGCTGCCGAGGGCGGCCGCGACGCCGACGTCGACGCGGCCGGCCATCAGCTCGACCTTCCAGTTGCGATACTCCGCGGCATCCAGGTACTCGAGCGCGATGGCGAAGCTCTCCTCGTCGACGGCGAGCACCCGGGGCACGCAACCGGGAACCGCGCCGGCGACGAACGTCAGCCACGCCTCCTCCGCTGCACCGCGGTCGATGGGCGCGTGCCATTCGGCCGCGACCTTCAACCGCGCCCTGGCGCGTTTGACGACGAACGAGCCAGCTTCACTCCGCACCAGCCAGATGTCGGACGAGACTCCGCCGGTCAGCGCTTCGGCCTGAACCGTTTCACCGGGCTCCACCAGCGCCATGCGCTCGAGCAGTTCGACGAGCTCAGGCTCTGGCGCGGCCGATTCCGTCATCAGCGCGCCGAGGGGTGCCCGTAGGCGGCGTGCTCGAGCCCGCGGATGTAGCCGATCGCGAACAGGCGGCCGAGCATCTCGTAGCCTGGACGGTCGTTGGTCTCACCCTCGAGCGTCGGCACGTGGTCCGGGCGCATCGCACCCTCGAAGCCGATGTCGTGGTAGGCCCTGAGGCACTCGGCCATGTCGGTCTGCCCGTTGTCGTGGAAGGTCTCGCGGAAGTCCTCGACCGTGCCCTTGACATCGCGGAAGTGCACGAAGGGAATCTTCGCCGTGCCGAACTCGCGGATCAGCTCTGGAATCGCGACCTCGCCGTCGATGACCTCGGACATCAGGGCGAAGTTGCCCTGGCAGAAGGTGATGCCGTTGTAGTCGGATGGCGCCATCTCGAGCAGGCGGCGGTAGCTGGCGACCGAGCTCATGATGCGGGGAACGCCACGGTCGATCTGCTGGGGCGGGTCGTCCGGGTGCATCGCGAGGCGCACGCCGGCCTTCTCGGCCTCCGGCACGACGGCCTTGAGGAAGTAGTCGAGCGCATCCCACATCTGCTCGCGGGAGATCTCGCCCTCCGGGGCCAGTGCGGGGCCGGCCTGGGCGATCTTCTGGTTGTAGCCGGTGACGAAGGCGCCGCCGCGGTCGACCAGGCGGGTGTCGGTGCGACCCCACGTGGTGATCGCCATCCAGTTGTAGGCCATGGTGGGGATGCCGAGGTGCCCGAGCGAGCGGATCTGCTCGATGAACTGGTCGATCTGCTCGTCGCGGCCGTCGAGGCCGAGGCGGATCTTGTCCATCGGCGCCGTGTCCTCGGTGGCGATGAGCGTGAAGCCCCACTTCTCGTAGATCTCCATGTTGTGCTTGAGCGCCGCGACGCTCCACGGCACCTCGTCGCGATCGTCCGGCTTCCAGCCGGCGCTGCCGACCGAGGCGAACATGCGCTGGTCCTGTTCCGCGCCGTTCAGAACACCGACGACGTTGTCGACGCCGGCCTGCCGGATGAGCTTCCACGACGACTCCGGCCGTGGGGGGAGGAACTCACTGAGTTGAAGCATGGGGTTGGGTCCTTTCAGAAATCTTCTCGTCGGCGGATGCCGCGAGCTCAGTCCTTGACGGGCAGCGCGGCCGCGATGCGGGCGAGCAGGCCACCGTCCACGCGAATCTCCGCGCCCGTGACGAAGCTCGCCTCGTTGCTGGCGAGGAAGGAGCACACCGCCCCGATCTCGCGGGGCTGCCCGACGCGTCCGAGCGCGTGGGATGTACCCCAGGTCGCGATCGTCTGCTCGATCCCCTCCGGGGTGCCGTCAGACCACTCAGCGGCCGAGGTGCGGAGCATGGGCGTGTCGACCGAACCGGGCAGGAGGGCGTTCACCCGCACACCGTACGCGGCCTCGTCGACGGCGAGCGCCCTGGCCATCGCGTTCAGCGCGCCCTTGGTCATCGTGTAACCGACGACGTTGTTCTGGGTGGCGACGCCCTGCACCGAGGAGATCAGCGTGACCGTTCCGTGGTTCTTGCGGATCTCCTCGATCGCGGCGTGCACGGCCAGGAAGACGCCGCGCACGTTGACGGCGTAGACGCGGTCGAGGTCTGCCGGGCTCGTGGTCGCGGCGTCGCCATAGGTCTGGATTCCGGCCGAGGTGACGAGGTGGTCGATCCGACCGTACTCCTTCAGCGCGAGCTCGACGGCCCGGCGGTGGGTGTCCTCCTCCGCGACGTCGCCGTGGATGCCGACCGCGATGCCGCCGGCCGCGACGATGGCGTCGACGGCCTCCCGCACGTTGTCCTCTGTGAGCCCGTGGACGACGACGCGGGCGCCCTCGGCTGCAAACACCTCAGCAGCTCCCCGGCCGATCCCGGCCGATCCGCCGGTCACAATCACGACGCGTCCGTCGTGTCGCTGTGTCGTAGTCATTTTCAGTGCACCTTCTTCATTCGGGGATTGGTCGGGGAGTCCGACCGTCACAGTACGCCGTAGGTGGCGAAGGCCTCTGTCGCACTCATGCCGGCGTCGATCGCCTTGCACACCACGTTCTCCGTCGATGCCTTTGCCAGAGCGGCCTCGATCACCTCGGCCTCGACCTCCTGAGGCACGACGAGGACGCCGTCGATGTCGCCGATGATCAGGTCACCGGGGGTGACCAGCACTCCGCCCACCCGGACCGGCACGCGGTAGTCTGAGACGACGGTGCGCACGGAGGAGTCCTGGGCGTACGTTCCCCAGCCGAACACCGGGAAGTCGCGCTCAAGCACCTGGGCGGTGTCGCGGTAGTAGCCGTCGACGACCGCGCCGACCGCGCCGCGCTGCTGCGAGGTGGCGGTGAGGATCTCGCCCCAGAGCGCGACCGGCTGCACGATGCGCGGCGTGATGTAGACCTCACCGGGCTCGAGCTGGTCGAGCGCCTCCGTCAGGAAGCCGAATGGCTTCTTCTGCGGGCCGTGCACCTCGGAGGTGACGGAGGGCATGGCGCGGCCGACGAGCTTCATCTCCGGGCGCAGCGGGCGGATCTCCGGCGGCAGGAACTGGTGCGTGCGGCCGAGGGTGTCGAGGATGTCACCGACGACGGCGGTGTAGAGCTGGGCGCGGATGGTCGCGAAGAGTTCAGTGTCGGTGCTGGTGGTCATGTGTCTGTCTTTCGTTCGGAGATGGCGATCAGCTGATGGGAGCGCGGCGGGTGCGCCAGACATTGACGAGAACGGCGATGAGCACGACCGCTCCACGCACGACCTGCTGTGCGTAGGGATTGACGCCGAGCAGGACCATGCCGTTGAGCAGCGCGGCGATGAACACGACGCCGATCACGGTTCCGACGATGGTGCCCTTGCCGCCGGAGAGCACGGTGCCACCGATGATGCTGGCGGCGATGGCGTCGAACTCGAGGCCGACGGCGATCGTGCTGTTGCCGGAGGAGAGCTGGGCGCTCTGCAGAAGGCCGGCGATGGATGCCGCGAACGCGGACATCATCATGACGACGATCTTGACGCGGCGCACAGGGATGCCGGAGAGGGTGGAGGCCTTGGCGTTGCCGCCGACCGCGTAGATGGACCGGCCGAACACGGTCTTCTGGGCGATGATGCCGACGACGACGGCCGCGATCACGAAGTAGATGGCCGCGACGGGGATGATGCCGAACACCTTGCCGCTGCCCCAGTAGAAGAAGTCCGCGCTGGGGATGGGGAGGGGGAAGTTGTTCGTGAGCAGCTGCGCCAGGCCGCGGAGGGCCAGGAACATCGCCAGCGTCGAGATGAATGTCGGCACCCCAAAGTAGGCCCGCATCACGCCGGTGAATGCACCGATGCCGACGGCGATCACCATGACGAACACCACGGCGAGCGGGAAGGGCACACCCTGGTTGACGACGAAGACGCCGAGCAGCGATGAGGACAGGGCGGCCATGGATCCGACCGAGATGTCGATCTCGCCCGAGACGATCACGAGCGTCATCGCGAATGCGACGATTCCGAAGAACGCGGCGTTCTGCAGGATCGCGAGCTGGTTGCTGAGCGTGAAGAAGATCGGCGAGGAGATGGAGAGCACGATGTAGAACACGATCAGCACGATCAGCAGGCCGAGGCTCTGCCAGTTCTTGATCCGGGTCAGCACGTCTCCGAAGGAGCTCCGTTGGGCGGTGGCTGTTGCTGTTGTCATTAGTTGTTCTCCTGTCGCATGGCGAGTGCGAGAATTCGTTCTGCGGTTCCCTCGGAACCGATGAGTTCTTCATGGATGTGGCCGTCTCGCAGGACGAGCACGCGATCGCAGACCTCTGCGATCTCTTCAAGTTCGGATGACACGAAGATCGACGAGACCCCGTTGTCGGCGAGGTCACGGATCAGGCCGTAGATCTGGGCCTTGGCGTGCAGATCGACGCCGCGCGTCGGCTCGTCGAGCAGCAGGATCCGCATCTTCGCGGCCAGTGCCCTGCCGATCACGCCCTTCTGCTGGTTGCCACCGGAGAGGGTCCCGATCTCCTGCTGCGGCGACGATGCGCGCACCGACATCGACGTCATCGCCTCGGCGACGATCCGCGCCTCCGCCTTGGCGTTCAGCCAGAACTTCGGCAGCACGCGGCCGCGGGCCGAGAGCAGCAGGTTCTCATCGATACCGAGCAGCGGCACGATCCCGGAGCCCTTGCGGTCCTCCGAGGTGTACGCCACTCCGAGGTCGAGCATCTTGCGCGGGTGGCGGCGGCCGTGCGCGGTGCCGTGGACGATGATCTCGCCCTCCGCGTCGTCGCGCAGGCCGAAGATCGATTCGAGCAGCTCGGTGCGGCCGGAGCCGAGCAGACCGGCGATGCCGAGCACCTCGCCCTCATGCAGCGTGAACGAGATCCCGTTCAGTCGGTGGGGCACGGTGAGGCTCTGCACCTCGAGCACGACGGGGGCGCTCGTGCGATCGTGCTTGGCGTGCACGGCTGCTTCCTTGGCGTCGCCGCTGATGAGCTCGGCAACCTGGTCGGAGCTGATGCTCGCGACCTCGTGGGTGCCGATCTCCTCGCCGTCACGCAGCACGGTGAGGGTGTCGGCGACGAGCGGGATCTCCTTCATCCGGTGAGAGACGTAGATGATCGACATGCCGGTCGCGGCGAGGCGCCGGATGAGCTTGATGAGCGCGTCGACCTCGTGGGTGTTCAGCGCGCTGGTCGGCTCGTCGAGGATCAGCACGTGCGGCTCGTCGACGAGCGCCTTGGCGATCTCGACCATCTGCTGCTCGGCCAGCGGGAGCAGACCGACCTCGATCGTGAGCGGGATCTCGACGCCGAGCCGGCCGAGTGCGATGCGGGCCAGGTCCTTGACCGCGGTCTTGTCGACGAAGCCACCTTTCTGTGGCCAGCGCCCGAGTGTGATGTTCTCGGCGACGCTCAGCCCTGGCACCAGGCTGAACTCCTGGTGGACGACGGCGATGCCGCCTTCTTGAGCTGCACGCGGCCCCGACCACTCCACAACATTGCCGTCGAGTTCGATCGTGCCCGCGTCCGGCTGCAGCGAGCCGGAGAGCAGGTTCACAATCGTGGACTTGCCCGCTCCGTTCTTGCCGAGCAGGGCGCGCACCTCGCCGCGGCGGAGTTCAAAGTCGACCGCGCTGAGCGCGGTCACCGTTCCGAACCGCTTCGTCAGCCCGCGGCACGCGAGTACCGTTTCGTTCATTCCCGTCACATCCTTGTTCCTGGGAATGGCGGGTCGGGCGCCCTACACGCGCCGACCCACCATGCCGCTGGGGTGTTGTTGCTTACTGTGCGAGGAAGGCTTCAGCCGTCTCCGGGTTCGCACGGTCGTAGGTGATACCGGGCAGCTCGACGCTGAACTGGTCGAGGGTCTCACCGGCGATGATCTTCTTGGCCATCTCGTAGGCGCCCTGAGCGGTGCCGACCGGGTCCTGTCCGGTCGTGGCCTGCAGGCTGCCCTCCGGGTCGACGATGAACTCGGCGATCTGGGTCGAGATGTCGGTGCCGAACACCGGCTTGCCCGAGCCCTTGGTGCCGATCACAGCGCCGGCGGTTCCGCCGTCGTTGGAGGCCCAGAAGATGTCGACGTCCGGGTTGGCGGCGAGGATGTTCTCGGCTACCGGGGTCGCCTTGTCCGTGAGGTACGCCTCCTGGTCGGTGACGATGTCAACCGTGATGCCGGCGGCCTTGAGCGAGTCGAGGAAGCCCGTCTTGCGGAGCTTGCACGCCGAGGCGATGTCGCAGTTGAGGATCGCGAGCTTGACGGAGTCGCCGATGTTGTCCTTGATGAAGGTGGCCGCGAACTCGCCGGTTCCCGTGCCGAGCGCCGTGTTGTCGGACTGGATGACGCCGTCGACGTTCGCGGGGTCGGCGGTTGCACCGATGCAGTTGCCGTAGCAGATGAGGGCGATTCCGGCATCCTTGATGGCCTTCATCGTCGCGAGCGATGCCTCGTCGGCGGTGGGCTGGATCAGCACCGCGTCGACCTGCTTCTGGATCATGCTCTGCGCGACCTGGTTCTCCTGCGCGGGGTCATTGTTCGACAGGCCGGTCGTGACCGTGCCGCCGTCGGCCTTGACGGCCTCTTCGAGCCCGGTCTGGATGCCCTGGAAGTAGGTGTCGCCCTGCAGCATGATCAGACCGATCTGCAGTGCGTCGGTCGAGCCGGCGTCGGACCCGCCGTCAGCGGGCGTGGCTGCCGGAGCAGTACAGGCCGCGAGCGTGAGCGCCAGGGCGGCTGTGCCGGCCACTGTGGCGAGAACTTTGGCGAACTTCATCGTCTATCTCCTTTGAATGTGAACGATTGCAAAGTCAATATATCCACTTGTATACTAGTGCGCAAGCCACATTATCGAAGGGGATGATCCGATGACCAGTGCACCGAACGCCGAAGACACCGCCGCCAGCTCACCGGCTCCCGGCGGCCTTGGGGCCGCGCCGGCACCCGTGGTCGCGCTCTCACCCCTGTCTCCGCCGTCATCGCGCTACCGCATCTCCGATGCCGTGTACGAGCAACTGAGCGAGGCCATTCGCAACCTGCAGCTGCCGCCGGGGACCCCGATCTCCGAACCGGGAATCGCCAGCTGGCTGCAGGTGAGCCGCTCCCCCGTGCGCGAGGCGTTCACCCGGCTCGTCGACCTCGGGCTCATCAGCGTCGTGCCGCAGGTGGGCAGTCAGATCGCGCCGATCTCGCTCCGCGAGGTCGAGGAGGCCGTCTTCATCCGCACCGCACTGGAGACGAGCGCATTCCAGCGCGCGATCCAGGGCAGCGCGCCGGACACCACCGAGATCCAGCGGCTCGTCGACGCCAACAGGCGCGCAGCAGAGGACAACGACATCAAGGCCTTCTTCGACACCGACGAGCAGCTCCACCAGAACGTCTTCGTTCTCGCGGGCATGCCCAGGCTCTGGCACGTCGTCCGCGGCACGAAGATGCAGCTGGACCGCCTGCGCCAGCTCAACCTGTCTCTGGCCGTGCTGAACCCGGAGCTCGTCGAGGAGCACCAGCAGATCGTCGACGCACTCCGCGACCAGGACGAGGCCGCAGGCCTCAACGTCATCCGGACCCACGCAACCCGCATCCTCGACGTGATGGAGATGCACCGCGCCGCCCATCCAAGCTTCTTCGCCGAGTGAGCCGGCGCTGACGACCGCCTCGGCTCGAGAACCGAAACCCATCCCAGAATGCCCGTCCCTCAACGAGGAGGAACCCCATGAACGACAACGTCACCATCACTGTCCCCTGGCGAGCGGAGTGCGGCGAGGGGCCGTTCTGGCACGCCGCAAGTGAAACCGTCTACTGGGTCGACATCGTGCGCGGCGAGATCCTGCGCACCGATGCCCAGAGCGGCGAGACCAGCGTGCTCGGCTACCCGGAGATGGTCGGGGCCGTCGCCCCGCGCGAGAGCGGGGGCATGGTCGCCGCCGTCAGCTCCGGCTTCGTCGGACTGGACGATGCCGGCACCGTGACCCACCGCGTGCAATGCCTCGGGCAGGGCGTGCGCATGAACGATGCGAAGACCGACCCGGCGGGCCGATACTGGTCCGGCAGCTGCGCGATGGACTTCCTCGCCGGCGACGGCGGGCTCTGGATGCTCGACGAGAACTGGGAGGCGCACCTCGTACTGCCCGGCCTCACCCAGCCGAACGGCCTGGGTTGGAGTCCGGACGGGCACACCTTCTACCTCGTCGAGACGCAGGATCGCACGGTGCTCAGTTTCCCGTTCGACCCGGAGACGTCGACCATCACGCCGACGCCGACGGTTCTCATCGGCCCCGATGCCTTCCCCGGCTATCCGGACGGCCTGTCCGTCGACAGCCGCGGTCACCTCTGGATCGCCGAGTTCGCGGGCTCGGCCCTCTACGAGTTCGCCCCGGACGGCACCAGGCTGCGCACCATCGCGATCCCGACGGCGCAGCCGACGTCCTGCGCGTTCGTCGGCGCCGAGCTCGACCAGCTCTGGGTCACCTCGGCCGCGGCCGGGCTGAACGAGGGCGACGACCCGCACGCCGGTTCGGTGTTCCTGGTGAACGATCACGGTGCCACCGGGCTCCCCGTCCCCAACTTCCGAGGCTGAACCATGACGACACCCGCAGAGACCGCCGCTCCCCGAACGATCACACTGGGCTCGGACGCCCTCGAGGTCACCATCACGCCGGAGCGTGGCGCCGACATCGTGCGCCTGATCGACCGGGCGACGGGCGTGCAGACGCTCGCCGTCTCCCCGACCGGCGATGTGACGCCCTCCCCGTTCGCGGCGTCGAACTTCATCTCGGGTGACTCCATGGTGCAGTGGACTAACGGCTACCCCGGCGGCTGGCAGCTGATGGTGCCGAACGCCGGCCCGGAGCGCGTGCACGACGGGGTCGCCCAGGGCTACCACGGCGAGGCCTCGCTGGCCAGGTGGACGGTGCTCGAGCAGAGCGCGACATCCGTCACCCTCGCGACCTCGTTGTTCACCGCCCCACTGCGGGTCGAGCGCACCGTCTCGCTCGCCGGCGCGCGGCTCACCGTCACCGACACCGTCACCAACCTCTCCCCGGATCCGTGCAGTTTCCGGCTCGGCCAGCACCCGGCATTCGGCACGCCGTTCCTCGACGAGCACAGCTACGTCGTCACCGCAGCCGCCACCCTCATCACCGATGCGAACGCCCCCGGCACCCTGACCGCGGCGGATGCCGTCGGCCGCCCCGATGCGCTGTTGCCGGCCGGCCCCGTTCCGAACAGCGTCGCGCTGCCCGGTCCGGGCAGTGGTCAGGCGCTGTTCGGCGCGCTCACCGACTTCGAGGCGGATGCAGCAGCACCGGATTCCGCCGGCGACGACAGCACGGGCGCGACGTTCTGCAGCCCGACGCACGGCTTCGGCATGCGGATCAGCTGGGACCGCGCCGTCTACCCGAACGCCTGGTTCTGGATCGAGGCGAACGCCGGATCCGGCTGGCCCTGGTTCAAGCGGCTGTTCTCGATCGCGGTGGAGCCGGCCAATGTGCTCCCCGGCGACGGCGTCGCCGCCAACGGCCGCGAACGCGGCGGCCTCGGCACCACCCTGCCTGGCGGCGAGTCGCTCGTCTCGACGATCCGTGTCGATCGCATCCAGCTCACGTAATCCACCTCCCCATCAGCACTCATCGAATCAAGGAGAACTTCATGCAATTCCGACGCCTCGGCCCCCTCGGCGCTGAGATCCCCGTCGTCGCAATCGACGGAACGGTCTACGACCTGCGCCCGCTGACGGCCGACATCGACGGCGCGTTCCTCGAGAACGACCCGGTCGGCACCGTGCAGCGCGCACTCGCCGAACTGCCAGTGCTCGACGACGCCGACTCCCTGCGCGTCGGTGCGCCGGTCGCGCGGCCCGGTGCGATCTACTGCATCGGAATGAACTACGCGGCCCACGCCCTCGAAGGGGGATCGCTGCCGCCGGAGCGCATCGTCATGTTCATGAAGCCCCCGCACACCGTTGCCGGCCCCGACGACGACTTCGTGGCGCCGAGCGGCATGCCGAAGCTCGACTGGGAGGTGGAACTCGCCGTCGTCATCGGCAAGCGCGCCTGGCAGCTGGATGACGCAGCGGACCCCATGGACCACGTCGCCGGATACACGCTCGCCAACGACCTCTCCGAGCGTCTCTGGCAACTCGAGATCTCGGGCGGCCAGTGGTCGAAGGGCAAGAGCGGCCCCGGCTTCCTGCCGCTCGGCCCCGACCTCGTGCCCGCCGCCGAGATCGACCCGGGCAACCTGCGCCTGCAGAGCCGGGTCAACGGAGAGCACCGCCAGGATTCCCGCACGTCTGACCTCATCTTCGATGTGGCGACGATCATCCGCGACCTCAGCCAGTTCACCGTGCTGGAGCCGGGCGATGTCGTCCTCACCGGAACCCCGGAGGGCGTCGCGCTCTCCGGCCGCTTCCCCTACCTCGCCCCAGGCGACGTGATGGAACTCGAGATCGAGAACCTCGGTCTCCAGCGCCAGCGCGTCCTGTCGGCCGAGTAGCGACCATGGGTAACTTCTCTGGGAAGGTCGCCGTCGTCACCGGTGGCGCATCGGGAATCGGCCGGGCGACCGTCGAACGCCTGCTGCGTGAGGGCGCGAACGTCGCCGTCTTCGACCGTGACGAGCTCACCCCCATCGATGGCGCAGGGGACTCCGTCTTCGGCGCGCGGGTCGACATCACCGATCAGGCCGCGATCGACGCGGCCGTCGCGCAGACCCTCGAACGCTGGGGGCACATCGACATCCTCGTCAACGGTGCGGGTATCGGCGCTGCCGGAACGGTGCTGGAGAACGAGGATGCCGAGTGGCAGCGCGTTCTCGACATCAACGTGATGGGCACCGTGCGGGTGACCCGTGCGGTGTTGCCGCAGCTGATCGCGACCGGCTCCGGCGCCATCGTCAACGTCGGTTCCGCCGTCGCGGTCACCGGATTCCCGAACCGGGCGCTCTACAGCGCAACGAAGGGTGCGGTCGTCGCGCTCACCAGGGCGATGGCCGCCGACCATCTGAAGGACGGCGTGCGCGTCAACGCGGTCTGCCCTGGCACGACGGAGACGCCGTGGATCCAGCGTCTGTTGGCCGCCGCCGCCGATCCGGTGCAGGAGCGCCGCAACCTCGAGGCGCGCCAGCCACACGGCCGACTCGTGAGTGCAGACGAAGTCGCCGACGCGATCGTCTACCTGGCCAACCCGCTCGCCGGGTCGACCACCGGCGTCGCACTCTCTGTCGACTCCGGCATCCAGTCGGTCTACACCGGCAAGTAGCCAGAGCGATCGCACCGGGCAGCATCTGCCCGGTGCGATCGGGCTACGGCAGCTCGTCCTCGAGGGCCGACACCAGCGAGTCCTGCAGGAATGCCGCCCAGTCGTAGACGCCATGCTGCAGTTCGCGCAGCTGGGCGAGCTCCTCGCTCGCGGCGTCCGCGGCATCCGGAATCGAGCCGTCGTCGTCGACGCCGATCGAGTCGGCGAGCACGAGGCGCAGATCGGTGAGGAAGGTGAGCCACGGCAGCACCGCGTCTGGACCCAGCTCGATGTTGTGCGTGTAGCGCTCGTCGTCGATGCCGAGGGCGGATGCCGCCTCGACGGCCTCGCGCACGGCGACGGCTGCGTCGATCTTGCGTTTCTGCAGCTCCGGGCGGGTGTAGCGGGCGAACTCGGCAGCCGCTGAGGCATCGTCGCTGTATGCGACGGGGAACAGCCGGGTGAGCTCGGGCGCGGCAGGGTCGGTCTCGCTGAGCAGGGACTCGATCTGTGCGGCGAGGGAGGCGAGCGCCTCGGCCTCGTCCTCGTCGAACTGCAGCAGCACGGCACGGGTGCCGCCGGATGCCAACAGGTCGCTGCGACTGCCGGCTGCGGTGATGCGGCTCATGCTGCGCCCACCCCAGGGTGCGGCGTCACCACGTGCTCCGTCACAGTTCGTCCTTCATGAGGGTCGCCTGCAGGCCGTAGCCGTGCAGCGCCTCGACGTGGCGTTCCATCTGCTCGCGGTTGCCGCTGGCAACAGCGGCCCTGCCCTCGGTGTGCACCTGCAGCATCAGCTGCTCGGCCTTCTCGCGGCTGAAGCCGAAGTAGCTGCGGAAGACGTAGCTCACGTAGCTCATCAGGTTCACCGGGTCGTCCCAGACGATCACGAGCCACGGGGTGGCGAAACGCGCAGCGGCGTCGCTGGCGGTCGCGGCATCCGTGCCCGTCTCGGTGGTCTCCAGCAGTTTCGACATCGTTCCCAGTCTCCCACGCGCCGGCCGCGCCCACCCGCCCGGGTGTGTGGCAGCGCCGGCAGCTGGGCGGCCATTCGCGCGGAGGCGCCGCGGATCGTGGATGATGCGGCGACGCGCGGGCATCCGTGCAGCCTCGACGACGCCCACCCGGCCGATCCGCCGAGCGGCCACGCACCGCTTGCTACGGTCGATGAGTGGTTGAACGCGTGGATGTGGCAGTTGTCGGACTCGGTGCGATGGGCGCGAACGCCCTTTGGCGGCTCGCCGAGCGCGGGGTGAGCGTCGTCGGCTTCGAGCAGTTCACCGTCGCCCACCCGCTCGGCTCCTCGCACGGGGCCACACGACTGTTCCGCGAGGCGTGCCTCGAGCACCCGGACCTCACCCCCATCGCGCGCCTCGCCAAGACGCTGTACCGCGAGCTGGAGGCGCACGGCGGCGAGGAGCTGCTGCGCATCACCGGCGGCGTGATGATGGGCGCACCCGACTCCGATGTGATCGCCGGAACGCGCGCAGCGGCATCCGCCCACGGCCTGACGCTCGTTGATCTCAGCCACGACGAGCTGGCCGAGCGCTACCCGCAACTGGCCGAGCTGGCGCCGACGGATGTCGCAGTGCTCGACCCGGGTGCTGGCGTGGCGTTCCCCGAGCCGACCATCCGCGCGGCCGTCGACCGGGCGCTGGCACTCGGCGCCGAGGTCGTCGAGAACACCCGCGTGCTCGCCGTCGAGGCCGGCGACGACGGCGTGCTCGTGCGCACGGCCACGGGCGAGTGGCTCGCCGATCGCGTGATCCTGGCGCAGGGCGCCTGGCTTGCTGCCGAGCTGCCGTGGGTCGAGCTGCAGCCGATCCGCACCCCGATGACCTGGTTCGAGCCGCGCGCGACGCCGAACGCCGCCGCCCCGGATGCGGCGCCGGCGTCCGAGTTCGCACTCGATCGGCTGCCCGTCTTCGTGCGCCAGCTGAGCGAGAGCGAGGTGCTCTGGGGCCACGGCTCGGTCGGCGCCGTCGCCGGGCCGGAGAAGGGCGCACTGATCAAGGCGGGCGTCGGCGACATCTGGCAGGAGCGCGTGCGCATCGACCCCGAGCAGCTGGACCGCGGTGTGACGCCGGCCGACTGGCGCCAGGTGTCCGCGCTGCTCGCCGAGGCTGTTCCCGCCATCGAGCCGCTGCCCGCCCGCGTCGACCCGTGCATGGTGACGATCTCGCCAGACGACCAGTTCGTGGTGGGGCGCTCGCCCCGGCATCCGCGGGTCATCGTCGGCGGCGGGGACAGCGGCCACGCCTTCAAGCACGCGCCGGCGCTCGGTGAGATCCTCGCCCGGTTCGCCCTCGACGAGCCGCAGCTCGTCGACACGGCGTTCATCGACCCGGCCCGCTTCGCCTAGCCTCCCCTCCCCTGCGCTGCAGGGGCCGGCTACTCGGTGACCGAGCTGCCGACGGGCTGAACGGCGGCGTACTCGGCGATGATCGCGCGAATGCGGTCGATCGCGGCCGCGTCGAGGCCGCCGTCGCCGGTCACCGCTCCCCAGCCGTCGAGTACGACGTCGCCGTAGTTGTGGCCGTGGCTGGCCGGAACGGTCTCGCCCATCAGCATGTCGACCACCACCTGCAGCGCGGTGACGACGGGGATCCAGCGGATCGCCTGGCTCACGTCGTCCGCCCGCTGATCGGGCTTCAGCCAGTCCGGCTCCGCCCAGAGGAGCTCGGGACCGAGCCAAGTCACTGGGTCGGTCGCATGCTGCAGATACGCCACGCGGGGCGCGGTCCACGGCCCATCGACGGCGCCGAAGTCGCCTGCGTGCGAGAGCCAGCGCACCTCCGCCCCACCGTCCAATACCGGCTGCCAGGCCGGGCTGCCCTCGTCGCGGGTCGCCTGCAGCTCGCGCCAGAGCGGCGTGCCGTTCGGGCTGCCTGCGAAGAGCGCGCCGTCGGTGCGGCTGCGCAGATCCTCGAGGTCGGCGAAGGTCGACTGGCTGCCGTGGGCGCCCAGGCTGAGGCCGTAGCTGATGAGCTGCGGGCGATCGGATGCCGGCAGCGCCTCCCACTCGGCGTGCACCGCGTCGAAGAGCACCCTGGCTGCGTCGACGGGTGCATCGGGGTCGAAGACGAACGACACCCAGCTCGGCGTGTAGGCGTACTGCATCGAGACGATCGCGGTGTCACCGCCGTGCAGGTACTCGATGGCGTCGGTCGTCTGCGGCTCGAGCCACCCGGAGCCGGTGGCGGTGGCCACGACGAGCACCGAACGGTCGAACGCCCCCGTGCGCACGAGCTCCGCGACGGCCAGCTCCGCGCGCTCCTCCGTGCTGTCACCCGTGTGCAGCCCCGCGTAGACGCGGATCGGTTCGAGCGCCGCGTTGCCGGTCGCCTCGGCGATGTCGGCAGCAGCCGGTCCGCCTCCCAGGAAGGCGGTGCCGTGGCGTCCGAGGGTCTGCCAGTCCATCGGGGAATCCTCCCCGGCGGAGTGGAACTCGCTGCTCGGCTCGCTCACCCAGTCGGCTGGCGCCGCGTTCCGTTCGGCGTAGATGGCGTCGATCGCCCCCATGAGCGCGGCGACGAGCACGAAACCGCCGAGCACGACGAGCAGCGCGCTGCCCGCAACGCCCAGGACCGGGCCGATGAGCCTCGCGGTGGCGCGGTACAGCCCGCGGATCCCGCGGCCGATGAGCAGGCAGAGCGCGGCGACCGGCACGGCGCCGAGGAAGAACGCGGCGATGGCTAGGCCGTCAACGGGAGGCATCTCGACGAGCGTGCGCACCTCGTTCTGCCAGCCGAGCGCGAGCACCCCGTACCAGGCGCCGAGGCTCAGCGCGACGATGCCGAAGCCGCTCCACGCCCACCGCACCGTGGCGGGCGTCGGTCGCCACGTGGTCACGCGGCGAAGCAACGGCAGGGCGATGGCGAGCAGGAGTGCGCCGACGGCGTAGCCGATGGCGAAGCTGAGGCCGGCGATCACGCCCTGGAGGAGCGCCGGGCGCGGAAGCAGCGACGGGGTGAGCGAGAGCGCGGCGAGCACGAAGCCGAGCACAACACCGGCGGGATCCAGCCGCCACCAGTCGTGCCCGGCCACCGATCGTCTGGCCCCTGCCGTGCCCTCTGTCGCTCCCTGCGCCGCCGTCCCCACATCCATGTTCGCGATCATCCCATAGCGGGAGCTGCCGCTCCGCCACGGCGCGTGGGAACGGCATCCGCCTGGCAGCGGTGACGAATCCCGGCCGCGATGCGCACGCTGCCGGCGGCGCGCCGACGCCAAGGCGATGCACGCGGCGGCTCGGGAGAGTTCGGGGCTACTGGGCGCGGGTCGAGGCCGTGATCGTGAACTTGGTGTTGCGCGCGATCTGCCGGGTGGGACCGATGATGCTGCGCAGGGCCGGCGTGTATGCGAGGTGGGAGTTCCAGACGCACCAGAGCTCGCCGCCGGGGGCGAGAACCCTGGCGGCGTGCTCGAAGAGTTTGAGGGCGATGCCGGCGTGAACGGCCGCGCCGACGTGGAACGGCGGGTTCAGCACGATGAGCTCGGCGCTCCCGTCCGGCTGCCGGCTCAGGCCGTCGTCGCGCACCACCTTCACCTGTTCGCCGACCCCGTTGGCGAGGGCCGTGTCCCAGGCGGATGCCACCGCGGCGGCCGACTGGTCGCTGGCCAGCACGTGCAAGCCAGGGCGGTGCATCGCGAGGCTCGTGGCGAGCACGCCGGTCCCGCAGCCGAGGTCCACCGCCGTGCGCGCGCCGAGCGCCGCTTCCGCGAGGTGCCCGAGCAGGAAGCGGGTGCCGATGTCGACCGACGTTCCCGCGAACGCCCCACCGTGGGCGGCGACGACGAGCCCGAGGTCGGGGTGCTGCTGCGTGCGCGGCCAGCCTCCGACGACGTCGTGGCGCGGCCCCCGCACCCGGAGCACCCGTGACTTCTGCCTGGCGAGGCTCGCCTCGACGAGCGCGAAGTGTTCGCCGAGCACATCGTTCATCGCCGGTGTCATGTGCTTGATGCGCCCACCGGCGACGACCACGACATCCGGGTCGGCGTGCGCCGCAATCGCCGAGGCGATCTCATCGAGCGCGTCCAACCCCCGCGGCAGCTGCAGCAGAACGACGCGCGCGCCGGAGAGCAGCTCACGCGAGTGCTTCTCCACACCGAGCGCGATCGAGCGGTAGCCCTTCTCGTACCCGAATGCGGCGGCGTTCGAGGCGAGGGCGAGCTCGCCGGAGAGAGCGTCCTGGTGCACGCGGATGACGGCGGCATCCGGCCCGCCCTCGGCGAGCAGATCGAGTGCACCCAGTGTCAGGGCACCATGGCGATCACCGATCACCACCACTTCGCTGGCCGTCGCGCCCGCAAGCGCGTCGGCAGCCTCGTCGAGAATCAGGCGATCGCTCGCGTCGACCGCGAAGAGATTCTCAGCCTCGATGTCGGGCCAACGCCGCAGAGCCGAAAGATCCATAGGCCAAGGCTAACCGGGGAAGCCGCGATTCCGTCGAGCTCAGCCCAGCAGTTTCGCCTTGGCCGCCGCGAACTCTGCGTCGCTCAGCAGACCCTGGTCGCGCAGCGAGCCGAGATTCTGCAGCTGGGCGACGAGGCCATCGACCGCGGGAGCTGCTGGCGCTGCGGCCGGTGCCGGCGCGGCGGCCTGCTGCATCGCTGCCTGTTGTGCCGCGGCTTCCTGGGCGGCCTGCTGCATCGCTGCCTGCTGCTGCTGCTGCTCGTAGGCGTTCGCCTCGGCCTGCTCCTGGGCCTTCTGCTGTTGATGGCCGGCGACGGCGCCGCTGACGGCGGTGGCGGTTCCAGCGACGACGGCCGTGCGGGCCGCCATTCCAATCAGACCGGGACGGCCCATTCTTCTCAGTGGCATGTCGACTCCTCAGTAGTGGATCGGATCAGAACGAATAGGGAAGCGGTCAGTCGTCGCTGGCGTCGCTGAGCACCGCGTTGACGACCGCGGCGGGGATGCGCTCGCTGTGCAGAACGAGGCCGCCCGATGCGGCCAACTTCGAGGTCAGCCGCTTGGCGAAGACGAGCTCGATCGCGATGACGGCTGCCGAGCGTCCCGGCTCGATCATCGAGACGAGGTCGTCGACGTCGTCGTCTCCGATCACGCCGGACGCCGGCAGCTCGATCCGGGTGAAACCCCACTCCTCGCCGACATCCTCGAACTCGGTGACGGTCAGATCGCCGTTCAGCGCGCGGGACACGAACAGGAGGTCGAGTATGGCGATTTCGCCACTCTCAACCAGCTCCTCGATGGCCGCGATCGTGGCGTCGTCGGGGCGATCCCCGGCGAAGGACACAACCGAGATGTCAACAGGACCGAATTCAAATTGCGCCATGGCACTTCCTCGTCTCGTGAGCTGAGCAACAACGTAGCGCGTGCGCACCACCGGCACCAGAGCCGAGGCGAAATCCGAATACGACGCACAGCATCGCCGCGCGCACCGCGGTGCAGCTGCGGCGAGCACTGCGCCAGGTACCGCGATGTGCGCCGGAATCTACCGGCGCACATCACGGCAACCGGCGCACAACGGACGGCCGAGCGGCGCACGGTGGCGGCGCCCCGAGAGCCCGGCTGCGCTTCCTAGTGGCGTTCGCCGTTGCCGAGCGGGCGCCAGACGACGACGGCGTTCGAGCGCCGCACGCGCGTGCCGGCCTTGAGAGAGATCACGTCGCCCTCCGCCCCGGCGGCGAACACGCGCCGGCCAGGCCGGTTGAGCATCTCATCGGCGAGGGCGCCCTCGAGCTCGTGCACGCGCCGCGCCAACACGTTCACCCGGTTCTCGAGCTCGAGGATGCGCCTGATGCCCTCGAGGCTCACGCCCGCGGCGCTGAGCTCGGCGATCTCACGCAGCTGGAGCACGTCGCGCATCGAGTAGCGACGCGACTTGCCCGGCGTGCGCTGGGGTTCGACCAAGCCGAGCCGGTCGTACTGCCGCAGCGTCTGCGGGTGCATGCCGGCCAGCTCGGCGGCCGCGGAGATCACGAAGATCGGTGCGTGCTCGTCCATGCCGTGCGCGCCGCCGCTCATGCTCAGCCCCGTGCCTTGGCGAGGAGATCCTCGCGGGGGTTCTCGTTCGGCAGGGCCTCGCGCAGGGCCTCGAGGGCCGCCTCGGCATCCTTCGACAGGTGGGAGGGCACCGCGACCTGAACGACGGCGAGCAGGTCGCCGACGCCCTTGGCTGTCGTGACGCCGCGGCCCTTGACGCGCAACACGCGGCCGCTCGGCGTTCCGGGCGCGACGCGCAGCTTCACCGGGTCGCCGCCGAGGGTCGGCACCTCGATTGTGGCGCCCAGGGCGGCCTCGACGAAGGTGATCGGAACGGTGACGCGCAGGTTCAGCCCGTCGCGCTCGAACACCGGGTGCTTGCGCACGGTGACGGTGAGGATGATGTCGCCGGGCTCACCGCCGTCTGGCGACGGTTGGCCCTTGCCGCGGAGCTTGATCTTCTGCCCGTCGGCCACGCCGGCGGGGATCTTGACCTTGATCGGGCGGCCGTCGCTCGTCTGCAGCGTGATCGTGTCGCCCTGGGTGGCCGTGATGAAGTCGATGGTGGCGCTCGCGGTGATGTCGCTGCCGCGGCTCGGTCCGCCGAATCCGCGGTATCCGCCGCTCGGCTGGCCGAAGCGGCCACCGCCCTGCTGGCCGAACAGGCCGCCGAGCAGGTCGTCGTAACCGGCACCGCCGCCCTGCTGGAAGGTGTACTGCTGCTGGCCCCGGCCGCCGCCGAACATACCGCCGAAGACGTCCTCGAAGCCGCCGTTGCCACCGGCGCTGCCCGGCGCGGTGAAGCGAGCCCCGCCACCCATGGCGCGTACGGCGTCGTACTCCTTGCGCTGCTCGGGATCGGAGAGCACGGAATGCGCCTCGCTGATCTCCTTGAACTTCTCCTCGGCTTTGGCGTCACCCGGGTTGGAGTCGGGGTGGTACTTGCGGGCGAGCTTGCGATACGTCTTCTTGAGATCGGCCTCGCTCACGTCTTTCGAGACGCCGAGAACCTTGTAGAAGTCCTTGTCGAACCAGTCTTGGCTTGCCATGCGCGCCTCCTTCCGTGATGAATGTCTGTGATGAGTCTGTGCTGTGCCGCCGCGAGCGGCACTGAAAGTCTATGAATGTGGGGGCGGATGCCGCGGCATCCGCCCCCACGAGCCTGCTGTTAGGCGGGCACCTGCACGACGACCTTCGCAGGTCGGAGCAGGGTGGAACCGAGGTAGTAACCCTTTTCGACGACGTCGGCAACGGTCTCGACCTCAACGCCAGGGGTGGGCTGCTGGAAGATCGCCTCGTGCACGGCGACATCGAACGGCTCACCGACGGTGCCGACGGTGCTGAGTCCGAGCTTCTCGACGCTGGCCCGCAGCTTCGCCGCAATGGTGGCGAACGGGCTGTCGGCCTCGAGGTCTCCGTGCTTCTCGGCACGGTCGAGGTCGTCGAGAACCGGCAGCAGGACCGAGACGGCCGATCCGACCGCGCGCTCGCGCTCAACCTCACGGTTGGCTTCGGTGCGCTTGCGGTAGTTGGCGTACTCGGCGGTCACCCGCTTGAGGTCGGCCAGGTGCTCGGCGCTGGGGTCTGCCTCTTCAGCCGCGACGGCATTCAGGATGTCGTCCACTGTGAGCTCTTCCTCCCCCAGGCTCTCCGCGCCCAGACCCTCGTCGTCGTGGGTTTCCACGTCGGGGCCTTCGGCCTGGATGATGTCGTCATCCAGGCCGTTGCCTTCGTTCGGATCGATCGGCTGGTTGTTGTCAGCCATGATTACTTCTTGTCTTCGTCGTCTTCGACGACCTCGGCGTCGACGACGTCCTCGTCAGAGGCCGCGTCGGCGGGCTGCTCGGCCGAGTCGGCCGCTGCGGCATCCGCCTGCGAGGTGGCGTAGATCGCCTCGCCGAGCTTGCCCTGGCTCTCGACCAGCTTGTCGAAGGCCGTCTTGACCGCGGCGTCGTCGTCTCCGGCGAGCGCGCTCTTCAGAGCGTCGACGTCGCCCTGCACCTCGGACTTGACGTCCTCAGGCAGCTTGTCGTCGTTCTCCTTGATGAGCTTCTCGATCGAGTAGACGAGCTGCTCTGCGCTGTTGCGCACCTCGGCGGACTCGCGACGGGCCTTGTCTTCTGCCGCGTGCTCCTCTGCCTCGCGCACCATGCGCTCGATGTCGTCCTTGGCCAGCGAGGATCCGCCGGTGATCGTCATCGACTGCTCCTTGCCGGTGCCCTTGTCCTTGGCGGACACGTGCACGATGCCGTTGGCGTCGATGTCGAAGGTGACCTCGACCTGCGGGATGCCGCGAGGGGCCGGGGCGATTCCGGTGAGCTCGAAGGTGCCGAGCGGCTTGTTGTCGCGGGTGAACTCGCGCTCGCCCTGGAAGACCTGGATCGCGACGGACGGCTGGTTGTCGTCGGCCGTCGTGAAGGTCTCGCTGCGCTTGGTCGGGATGGCCGTGTTGCGCTCGATGAGCTTCGTCATGATGCCACCCTTGGTCTCGATGCCGAGACTCAGCGGGGTGACGTCGATCAGCAGAACGTCCTTGCGCTCTCCGCGCAGAACGCCGGCCTGCAGTGCGGCGCCGACGGCGACGACCTCGTCAGGGTTGACGCCCTTGTTGGGCTCCTGGCCGGTCTCCTTCTTGACGAGTTCGCTGACGGCCGGCATGCGGGTCGAGCCACCGACGAGCACGACGTGCGCGATGTCGGAGAGCTTGACGCCCGCCTCACGGATGACGTCCTCGAAAGGCTTCTTCGTGCGGTCGAGCAGGTCGCTGGTCATGTTCTCGAACTCGGCACGGGTGAGCGTCTCGTCGAGGTTGGCCGGGCCGTTCTCGGTGAGCGAGAGGTAGGGCAGCTGGATGCTGGTCTTGGTGCTCGAGGAGAGCTCCTTCTTGGCCTGCTCAGCGGCTTCCTTCAGGCGCTGCTTAGCGATCTTGTCGTTGGA